>NZ_CP139706.1:0-2600418 GCF_034373425.1 Idiomarina sp. OXR-189 | reverse complement strand
TAATGCGCTGGAATCTGTCGGACTGTATCCTGCTTCGGGATTGCTGGCGCTTAACAGCTATGAAAATCGCGTGTATCAATTCACCGACGATGATCGCAAACGCTACGTCGCGAAATTCTACCGTCCCAGCCGCTGGACCACAGAACAAATACAAGAAGAGTTAAGTTTTGTTGAAGAGCTGGCGCAAGCGGAAGTGCCTGCCGTGTCAGCTTTGGAGCTACAAGGCCAGCGCCTGCATGAATTCGACGGCTATCGCTTTTGCGTCTACCCAAGTGTTGGTGGACGCGCTTTTGAGCCTAATGACTTAGATGAGTTAGAGCGGCTGGGTCGTCAAATTGGCCGAATGCATGCAGTTGCAAAAGCCGGACGTTTCGAAAGCCGTGAAACAATAACTTATGACGGCTTCGTTGCGCAGTCAGTGGTTGAGTTGAAACAGTCTGAGTTGCTGCCCGCAGAGTTAAAAAACGCTTTTTTCGCCATTTTGGACCCGTTAGCAGAGCGCCTAAAAAGTACGCCACTGAATCAATTTGAGTTTCAGCGCTTGCATGGTGACTGTCATATCGGCAATATTCTTCAGTACGATGACAAACTGACTTTTGTCGACTTTGATGATTGTCGCTCTGGCCCAGCGGTGCAGGATCTCTGGATGATGCTGAGCGGACCTAAGGAAGAGCAGACGCTGCAACTCGATGCGTTAGTCTGTGGCTATGAAGATTTTTGCGATTTTGACACCGAACAAGTGGTTTTAATTGAACCTTTGCGCAGTTTCAGAATCATTCAATATATGGCATGGTTGTCGCGACGTTGGCAAGACAGTGCATTTCAGCGGGCATTTCCGTGGTTTGCGGAGAGCCGTTATTGGGAGCAGCAAATTCTCGCGCTCAAAGAACAATTAGCGGGGCTTGATGATGCGCCGCTGAACCTTGGTTTTAACGGATAATTTTAACGGATAGTTTTAATAGATAACAGGAAGACGTAATGAAAAATTGGTTAGTCAGTATTATTGGCTCTTTATTGTTAGTGGTTGGTGTTGCTCAGGCTCAGGACTTTGAGGAAGGCGTGCACTACGAAGTGATTGCAGACGAAGCGACCAGCAAGCCTGAAATTACAGAATTCTTCTCGTTTTACTGTGTGCATTGCTACCGCTTTGAACCTATTGCTAAAGAGATGAAGTCAGAATATCCAAATGCGTTTCAAAAAGCCCACGTGTCTTTTATCAGCCCGCGCGGTAATGTCGGCGAGGAAATGACTCAGGCGTTTGTGGTAGCGGAAAAGCTGGGTAAAAGCGACGAATTGTCAGCCGCTATTTTTGATTACAACTTTAACAAGAATAATATGCTGACCAGCAAACAAGACATTCGTAACGTATTTATTGTCAACGGTGTTTCTGGCGAAGAGTTTGATAAGGCAATGAAAAGCTTCACGGTAAGAACCGCAGCCGCGAGAATGGATCGCCGAGCGACTAATTTGGGTGTTAATGCAACGCCAACCTTTATCGTCAACGGTAAATACAAAATGCTGCCGCAGGGGTTCCGCGACAGCGACGATTTTGCCGGTGACTTTACGGACCTGGCAGGTTACTTACTAGAGAAGTAACCTCCGGCTGTTAGTTTTCAGGCTTGTAGTGATAGTAAGCGCCTTCTTCATTTTTGGAGAAGGCGTTTTGATTATTTAGGTACTGATAATTCCGTAAGCCAAATTCCGGTAATACGCTGTACAAGTGCTCAATAATAGAGCTTTGAATCGCTTCGTACTTGGTCCATTCTGTGTCGCTCGAGAAGGCATAAATTTCTAATGGAATGCCCGCTGCGGTTGGCTGCATTAGACGAGCCATGCAGGTTAAGTCCTCGCGTACTTTAGGGTGATTCTTCAGGTAACCATCCGCAAAAATTCGAAATGCGGTTAGGTTACTGACCGGCTTTTCTAAATCGTTTTCTTTAAGCCATTCATCCACCGACTTCCCAAAATACGTATCAACTATCTTCTCCAGCTCATCGTCAGACAGTAGTTTTGAGCTATCCAGATCAATCATCAGGGAACGTTTCATGCGGCGCCCGCCTGTTTCTATCATGCCTTGCCAGTTCTTGAAGGACTGATTAATCAGCACATAGGTTGGCAGGTACACAATGGTTTTATCCCAGTTTTCGACTTTAAGCGTAATAAGCCCTACTTCTTGTATGGTGCCATCAACATTGTGATCAGGCAGCTCTATCCAGTCGCCTATTGCGACCATACGGTTAGTGGCAAGCTGAACGCCAGCGACAAAGCCCATCAGTGTGTCTTTGAACACCACCATGAGTATGGCGGTCATGGCACCGAAGCCGCTGAGTAAGTACATGGGTGACTTATTCATGATAATAGCGACGGTGATAATGATGGCCATTAATACCAAGACCAATTTTACAACCTGAATAACGCCGGTTATCGGTACGTCCCGGGTTTTGGGTGTGTAGTCGTAGGCGATGGACACAAAGCTTGCAATAGATGTCAGGATGCTAGTAATAACCCAGGTAAGGTAAATACCGACGGCGGTTTGCAGAGGTGACTGCCAGCTTTCGAAGTCGTTGGTGAACAACACCGGAATAAAGCTATTAATAATAACAACCGGTGCTAAGTTGGCGCAGCGTTTGAAAAAACCACTGTCTACTAATGCCCGATACCACCGTTCCGGCGCTCGGCGCAGTGCACGTTCAATCGCATGGTCGAATACCCAATGGGCAATGACGTAAGTGATATAGCTTGCGACTAATATAATAGTCACACCGATGACTAAGCTGAGCTCCTGCAAATTGTTTTCGATGCCCATACTTTTCAGCCACTGCCTTACAAACTTAAAGTCCATGGCAACGCTCCTTATCGGGTTTCCGTGATGGTCTTACGGATATCATCAATGGTTTGATCTTTCTCGTGCCAACGCTGATTAAGCCAGTTTTGAAAGTGCTCTTTGAACTTCGGATCATTAGCGTAGTCGCCAATTAAGTCCGCCGTAACTGGCAGTGTTTTGATATCCACGTAAACGTTTTTGAGTCGTCCGCTGAGTAAATGCCAAACAACAGGGCGCGAATCGTTACCTGGGTAAACAATAGTCACGTCTAAAATGGCCTCAAATTGCTCTCCCATTATTTGCATGGAAAAAGCTGTTCCACCTGCTTTTGGAGGCAATAAATTTTTAAACGGGCTGTTCTTTTTCTTATGCTTTTCCGGCGTAAAGCGAGTGCCCTCACAGAAATTAACGACCGTTGTTGGGATATGTCGGAATTTAGCGCATGACCGTGTGGTTGTGGCGATATCCTTACCTTTTAGGTGAGGCTTTTTCTGTATCAAGTCCTTTGAATAGCGTTTCATAAAAGGCATATCTAAGACCCAGCATCCCCACCCGATAACGGGTATCCACATAAGCTGAGACTTTAGGAAAAAACGAGGCGTCGGCATATGGCGGCGGGTTAAATGCATTAATACAAGAACATCCACCCAGCTGCGATGATTCGCCATGACCATATACCAGCCGTTTTCGTGGAGATCTAAGTCACCTTTTATATGCCATTCCATGCGTTGAGTCAGCTGGAACATCATTGACATGCAATAAGCCCAGACGCGGAATAGTCCGTTAGCGGCGGCTGAACACAAGCGTTGAGTTGCAGGAAAAGGCAGAAGGATTTTGAAAACACCGACACCAATAATCAAAACGCCGATAATAGCGGTTGTGATAACTCCCCACAGTAAGTGAGCGATGACTCTGAAGGGAATAAGTAACGATGTCAGCATATTTCCTGGTGCCTTCCTAAAAGTAAATAGTTACAGAAATAATAACTTAAGCCGTGCTTTATGTCTGTTGCGAAAGGGTAAAAAATAATGATACTGTACAAATATACAGTATTGGAGGGCAGTATGCAGCCAAATCTACAGCGACTGATAGAAAAGGGGGTTGTTTGGCAGGGCCAGACAAAAGCGCCTCAAGCTGACCATTACATAAAAACAGGCTTTTCCAAGCTTGATGAGCTGTTAGGTGGTGGTTGGCAAACTCCCGGGTTGCATGAATGGCAGTTAGAGACGCCTTTTTCAGAGCAGCGGTTGTTATTGCCGCTTGCGCAACAAGCTATTGAACAGGGGCTTGCAGTGTTTTGGGTAAACCCGCCTGCGCAGTTGTCTGCCGCCAGTCTGCATTATCATGACTTAGCCGATGCTATGCATGTTGTGGTTGAGGCCAAAGCAAGTGATGCCTGCTGGGCTCTTGAGCAGATATTACAGACCAAAAACACTATGGCGTTTGCCTGGCTTCCGCAAAAAGAAACGACATCTCCGAAAGTCCGGCGCTGGTATAAAGCGGCGGAGTCCGGGCAAATGGGCATCGTTATTAGCGGTTTTAGCGATCACCCGGAGGCTCGACCTTATAGTAACCGGTTAAAAATACGTTTAACGGAAAATGGATTAGCTTTGGATATTTTAAAGCGCAAGTCCGGATGGCCTGTTGAGAATATAGAGCTGAGCTAATGTGGTTATATTGTCACTTTCCGCAGTTGCTGTTAGACACCCTGTTAAAAGCACAGCCCGAGTTCGAGAAACAGGCAGTCGCGCTTTATCAGGTTCAAAACGGACAGTCACTTATTGAGCAAAGTAATCAAGTCGCTCAGCAGGCGGGAGTTAGTCAGGGCATTGCCAGTGTTATGGCTATAGCTCTCTGCGAAGACTTAAAGCTAAAAGAGTACAGTGTGACAAAAGAAGAAAGGCTTCTTTGTGGCGTAGCTGACCATTTTTACCAGTGGGCGGCCAAATTGGTATTAGAGCCGCCGCAGGGCATATACGTAGAGCTCGATAGCCTCGAAAAGTTGTACGGTGGGTTGTCGAATACGGTGAAAACGTTGCATTTGGCGGTAAAACAACTGAACGTGAGATCGCAGCTGGCGGTGGCTAACAATGCGTTAGCAGCGAAAGTGCTGGCTGAAGCCGATGCCCCGCTGACAATGAAGGATGAAAAAGCCGATCATCAGTTAAAAGGTTTATCCATAAAAAGTAGCGGCTTACCGGACAAAATTGTTCGAAACTCGTTATCCGCAGGCATTTTCTCTATTGGTGACTTACTGGACATCCCCGGTAGTGACATTGGCCGTCAGCTTGGAAAAGAAGCTCTGTTTTATATACAAGAGCTAAAAGGTGAGCTGAAAACGCAGCGAGTCAGTGACTTTTACCAGCCGTCCGAGCGTTTTTTTCAGCACGTCGACTTAGTTTCCGAGGTATCTAATTGGCAGGGCTTACGCTTTCCTATGAAGCGGCTGCTTAATGAATTAGAAAGCTTTTTGTATCAGCGCCAAAAAGTTGTGCAACATATAAAGTTTCAGCTGTACCAACGCGATAAAAGTTGCTCAGAGATTAGGGTTGCAACAGCAAGCCCCAGTTGGCGCGCGCAAAGTTTTTGGTCATTACTGCAGTTAAAAATGGAGCAAGCTCCTTTAAGCGCACCTGTTTTGGAGGTGTCTCTTCAGGCATCAGACTTCTCTTCATTGTCGGTAAAAACAAGTCACTTTTTTCATGATGCAAAAGACACCCAGGGCCTATTTCCTCTCATTGGAAAATTACAGGTGAAGCTTGGCGAAAGTGCGGTTTATACCCCGGCAGTGAGCGATGATCCCAGACCCGGTATTAATGAATACAAACAACCGCCCTGCCGTTTCGACGGTTTCTCCGTCAAGCCTGTTAAGCGCCCTTTATGGCTAAATCACCCTGAACCGGTCAACTTGGATGAATGGTCTTTAAGCGACGGCCCGGAGCGAAAGCGTTGCGGATGGTGGGACAACCAACCAATAGAGCGAGACTACTGGATAGCGACTGACAGTAAGCATCGCAAAGGTTGGCTTTTTTATGAGTCTGGGCAGTGGTATTTGCAGGGATGGTTTAGCTGATCTGGCTTCACACCCACTCAGCCTGAGGTCTTATTATGGCATTTGCAGAGTTACACGCACTCAGTCATTACAGCTTTCTGCGCTCAGCGGCTGCGCCAGAAGAGTTGGTATGCAGAGCAAAACAGCTAGGCTACTCAGCTATAGCCATTACCGACGAATGCTCGGTTGGAGGAGTTGTTAAAGCCTATGAAGAGGCTAAGCAGCGCGATATTAAGCTCATTATAGGCAGTGAGTTTCATATTGCGGACTACGGCACTTTTGTCGTCCTAGCTCCAACGCGAGACGCCTATGCTGAATTGAGCCAGAAAATTACTGAATTTCGTGGGCGCTCGAAAAAAGGCAGTTACCAGGCGAATATTGAGGACTTTTTCACGGGTTTTTCGGACTGCTTTTTGTTATGGCTTCCGGATTTTCAGCAACATCAACTCGTGGCTGTTGGCAAAAAACTTTGCCATGTTTGGCATTCGCGATTTTGGCTGTTGTACGAAAGGCATTACCAGGCCGATGACAGCGAGACATTCAATGCAATCGTCGAGCTTAACAAAGCATTAAAAGCCAGGGTAGTTTGTGCCGGTGGCGTACGTATGGCAGCAAAGCAGCAACAACCATTGTTTGACACCATGAGCGCTATACGCGAAGGCCATAGTTTGTATGAAAACAGTGGTGTCGCAAGCGATAACGCAGAGCGTCATTTACGAAGTTTGCAAGAGCTAAGGCAGTGCTATCCGGAGGCATGGCTGAATGAGTCAAGCAATATAGCCAATCAGTGTCATTTTTGCTTATCAGAGCTTCGTTATGAGTACCCGGCGGAACTCACGCCGAAAGGCTTGTCCGCTACGGCGTATTTACGGCAGTTAACCGAAGACGGCGCGCGGTGGCGTTATCCAACAGGCATTCCTGGGAGTGTTAAAGCTCAGTATGAAAAAGAACTGAAGCTTATACAGGAAATGCAGTATGAAGCGTTTTTCCTAACTATCTATGACTTGGTTCAATTTGCCAACAGTCAGGGCATTTTGTATCAGGGGCGAGGCTCAGCGGCGAATTCGGTGGTGTGTTTTTGCTTAGGTATTACCGCGGTTAACCCTTCGCAAATAGAAGTGTTGTTTGAGCGATTTATTTCGAAAGAGCGTAATGAGCCGCCAGATATCGATGTCGACTTTGAGCACGAACGTCGCGAAGAGATCATTCAATACATTTATAAAAAGTACACTCGAAAACGAGCGGCACTGGCAGCAACGGTGATCACTTATCGCTTTAAAAGCGCCTTTCGTGATGTCGGAAAGGTGCTGGGATTTTCTGAGCAACAGTTACAGTTTTATAGCCAGAACTTAGATACCCGAGATAAGGAAGACAGTTGGCAACAACAGTTGATGCAGCAACACCCAAACGTATTTGGGTCTAAAAAAGGACAACTGCTACTCTTGCTTGTCGAGCAGTTAAAAGGAGCGCCGCGACATTTATCTCAGCATGTTGGCGGCTTTGTTATTGCGTCCGACGAGGTTGCCCGGCTGGTTCCGGTGGAAAATGCATCGATGCCTGAGCGCACCGTTATTCAATGGGATAAAACCGATTTAGAAACACTAGGTCTGCTTAAGGTCGATGTGCTGGCGCTGGGAATGCTGACAGCACTACGTAAAATGCTTGCGTTAGTGAACGAGAAAGGCACAAATAACGGTAAGTCATTAACCCTTGCAAATATCCCTCAGGAAGACCAAACCGTTTATAAGCAGCTTCACCAAGCTGACTCTATGGGTATTTTCCAAATTGAGTCGCGGGCGCAAATGACCATGCTGCCAAGGCTAAAACCAAAAACGTTTTACGATCTGGTTATTCAAATTGCTATTGTCAGACCCGGGCCTATTCAAGGCGACATGGTTCACCCCTATTTACGGCGCCGAGATGGCTTGGAAAATGTGGACTATCCCAGCGAAGCGGTTCAATCGGTACTGAAGCGTACTCTCGGCGTGCCAATATTTCAGGAGCAGGTTATAAAACTGGCAATGGTTGCAGCTGGGTTTACCGGTGGAGAGGCCGACCAATTACGAAGAGCCATGGCATCCTGGGGTAAGCAGGGTCAGTTAACGCACTTCGAGCATAAACTAATAAAAGGAATGCTGGAGCGAGGCTATACGCGGGACTTTGCAGAGCGCTTATTTCGGCAAATTTGTGGTTTCGGGCAGTACGGCTTCCCTGAGTCTCATTCTGCCAGTTTTGCTAACCTTGCCTATGCGTCAGCTTGGTTTAAAACGCACTATCCTGCCGCATTTTATGTGGGTTTACTGAATAGCTTACCGATGGGGTTCTATTCTGCCTCTCAATTGGTTCAGGACGGACAGCGGCACAATGTCGAATTTTTACCTGCCGATATTAATAAGAGTAACTGGGACTATGAGTGGCTAAGCCAGGAGCCCAATGTTGTAAGAATAGGATTACGACAAATTAGGAGCTTGTCAGAAATACGCATAAAAGAGTCGTTAAAGCACAGACCTGGGGCAGGCTTTAACGGGCTGAAAGATTTAGAAGACGCAGGACTGAATAAGTTTGACATACAGGCGTTGGCAAAAGCAGATGCGTTACGAAGCCTTTTAGGACACCGATACCAAGCCCATTGGGAAAGCCTCAGTGAACGAGATAGCCAAATGCCGTTGTTCGCTCAGGTATCAGACCGCCCTGCTCGCCAGTTACAAGCGCCTCAGGAAGTCGAAGACATAAAAGCAGACTATGAAACACAGGGTCTCAGTTTAAGACGTCACCCTGTTACCTTATTACGAGCTCACTCAAAAGAGCTGAGTCGATGCATTGTCGCAAAAGAATTAACCGACTGTCGCTCAGGACAGGTGTTATCCGTAGCTGGTTTAGTAACCTGTAGACAGAGACCCGGAACAAGTAGTGGTGTTACATTTTTTACCCTGGAAGATGAAACGGGCAATATAAATGTGGTTGTTTGGGCGCATACGGGCAGGCAGTTCAGGCAAGCTTATTTGACCAGCAAGTTACTTTGGGTAAAAGGTGTGGTCGAAATAAAGTCAGGTGTTGTTCATGTCATAGCCGGAAGGTTAAAAGACTTAACCTCCCTACTGGCTATTGAAAGAGTCGAGAACCGTCGTTTTCATTAATATCAGGAAACGGGACTTACCTGCAGTAGGTAGTCGTCTTTTAAGTCTACGTAGTTTTGTGCTGACTGGCTGAGAAACGCAGACTCTCCTGTGTTAAGTTTCCGTTTCTTTTCTATAGGGCTGCCAACATATAAGTAGCCGCTTTCGAGGCGTTTGCCCGGAGGTACCAAGCTCCCTGCCCCAATAATCACATCATCCTCGACAATAACATCATCCATAATAACGGCAGACATACCCACCAAAATGCGGTTACCCAGCTGGCACCCGTGAAGCATACAGTGGTGACCGACGGTCACATCGTCACCAATGATAAGTGGATGCCCGTCAGGGTTCGATGGTGACTTTCGGGTAACATGTAATACGGTTCCGTCCTGAATGTTGGTTCTTTTGCCGATACTGATTGAGTTTACATCGCCTCGGGCCGCGACCATAGGCCAAACACTACTGTCGTCTCCGAGAGTGACATTTCCTACAATGACCGCGCTAGGATCTAAATAGACGCGCTCGCCAATAATAGGCTCATGTTCTTGATAACTACGTAAGTCCGCCATATTGGGCTCCAACGTTAATAAAGAGTTAATCCTTTTATAGCAGATGATGTTGTGAAGATCATGTACTGCCTTATTCTGCACATAAAAACAGCGTGTTGCTGAAACTTTACGCAGTCAGTAAAAAAACAGTTAAAAAGGCATAAAAAGCGCTTGACGGTGCGAGTTAAATCTCTAAAATGCGCTCCACGTTCGAGGCAGGCAACGAAGCCGCCGAAAACCTAAGTTTTCTAAAACATCTTTTTTCAAAAAAGTATTGACGGAAAACACACGGTGTGTAGAATACGCACCTCTCGCAGCCAAGGCTGCTGAGAAACGCTCTTTAACAACTATATCAAGCCAAGCAAACTGTGTGGGCACTTGCAGAAGTTACGCAAAACAGAAATATGTATTGCAACTTTTGAATGAGTGTTCAGCAAGGTTTCATTAATGAAGCTAAGCAAAAACGCGTAATTCATTGAGTTGATTGAACTACTTTCAATTGAAGAGTTTGATCATGGCTCAGATTGAACGCTGGCGGCAGGCCTAACACATGCAAGTCGAGCGGTAACAGAGAGAAGCTTGCTTCTCTGCTGACGAGCGGCGGACGGGTGAGTAAGACTTGGGAATTTGCCTTTAGGCGGGGGACAACCACTGGAAACGGTGGCTAATACCGCATAATGTCTACGGACCAAAGTGGGGGACCTTCGGGCCTCACACCTAAAGATGAGCCCAAGCGGGATTAGCTAGTTGGTGGGGTAAAGGCTCACCAAGGCGACGATCCCTAGCTGTTCTGAGAGGATGATCAGCCACACTGGGACTGAGACACGGCCCAGACTCCTACGGGAGGCAGCAGTGGGGAATATTGCACAATGGGGGAAACCCTGATGCAGCCATGCCGCGTGTGTGAAGAAGGCCTTCGGGTTGTAAAGCACTTTCAGTGGTGAGGAAAGGGTAATCGTTAATAGCGGTTACAGTTGACGTTAGCCACAGAAGAAGCACCGGCTAACTCCGTGCCAGCAGCCGCGGTAATACGGAGGGTGCAAGCGTTAATCGGAATTACTGGGCGTAAAGCGTACGTAGGCGGTGTGTTAAGCTAGATGTGAAAGCCCCGGGCTCAACCTGGGAATAGCATTTAGAACTGGCACGCTAGAGTCCTGAAGAGGGTGGTAGAATTTCCAGTGTAGCGGTGAAATGCGTAGATATTGGAAGGAATACCGGTGGCGAAGGCGGCCACCTGGTCAGAGACTGACGCTGAGGTACGAAAGCGTGGGGAGCAAACAGGATTAGATACCCTGGTAGTCCACGCCGTAAACGATGTCAACTAGTTGTTCGTGTCATTAAGACGTGAGTAACGCAGCTAACGCACTAAGTTGACCGCCTGGGGAGTACGGCCGCAAGGTTAAAACTCAAATGAATTGACGGGGGCCCGCACAAGCGGTGGAGCATGTGGTTTAATTCGATGCAACGCGAAGAACCTTACCATCCCTTGACATCCAGTGAATTTTCCAGAGATGGATTAGTGCCTTCGGGAACACTGAGACAGGTGCTGCATGGCTGTCGTCAGCTCGTGTTGTGAGATGTTGGGTTAAGTCCCGCAACGAGCGCAACCCTTATCCTTAGTTGCCAGCACGTAATGGTGGGAACTCTGGGGAGACTGCCGGTGATAAACCGGAGGAAGGTGGGGACGACGTCAAGTCATCATGGCCCTTACGGGATGGGCTACACACGTGCTACAATGGCGCATACAAAGGGCAGCGAACCTGCGAAGGTAAGCGAATCTCATAAAGTGCGTCGTAGTCCGGATTGGAGTCTGCAACTCGACTCCATGAAGTCGGAATCGCTAGTAATCGTGGATCAGAATGCCACGGTGAATACGTTCCCGGGCCTTGTACACACCGCCCGTCACACCATGGGAGTGGGCTGCACCAGAAGTGGTTAGTTTAACCTTCGGGAGAACGATCACCACGGTGTGGTTCATGACTGGGGTGAAGTCGTAACAAGGTAGCCGTAGGGGAACCTGCGGCTGGATCACCTCCTTACATTATTGCGCTAACTTTTGAGTAGGCAAAAAATTGCGTCCTGCATTTTTTGCATACCTCACATTCGTGTGAGTAAGTGTCCACACAGTTTGCAGGCTTGATATTAGAAGAGAAGAAAACTGGGTCTGTAGCTCAGCTGGTTAGAGCGCACCCCTGATAAGGGTGAGGTCGGCAGTTCAAGTCTGCCCAGACCCACCATTTTGTCATTCTGGGCGGCGTTATTCGGGTACTCGCATAGCAGGCTATGCTTCGCACCCTCTTGCCTTGCCAGAATGCCAAAAACATTTCAAGTTTAAGACCTTGTCACAGCTTGAAATACCCTTATCGGGGTGTGTCGGACATGCCGACAGACCTTCGGTCTGTGGGGCCATAGCTCAGCTGGGAGAGCGCCTGCCTTGCACGCAGGAGGTCAGCGGTTCGATCCCGCTTGGCTCCACCACTTCTTCTCTGGTAACCGTTAGCGTTAAGTGTTCTTGGTTAAGAACATTTACCGGTAACTTCGTGTTACACGCTCTTTAACAACATGGAAAGCTGATTGTAAATAAAGTAAGAAATGCCACTCTACTTGAACAAACCGTAAGGTAGAGGCGTATCGAACTTGTGTACAGCGAGAACAAACAATCTTGGTCATGTAATCCAGACACCTTCGGGTTGTATGGTTAAGTGACTAAGCGTACACGGTGGATGCCTAGGCAGTTGGAGGCGATGAAGGACGTACTAACTTGCGATAAGCCATGACGAGGCAGTAAGAGCCACTTGAGTCATGGATTTCCGAATGGGGCAACCCACTGAGCTTGCTCAGTATCCGGCACTGAATAAAATAGGTGCCAGGAGGCGAACCCGGAGAACTGAAACATCTAAGTACCCGGAGGAAAAGAAATCAACCGAGATTTCCCTAGTAGCGGCGAGCGAACGGGAAGCAGCCCTTAAGCGTTACATGTGCTAACAGAGTCTGTTGGGAAGCAGAGCCATAGACGGTGATAGCCCGGTATGTGAAGGCGCATGAAACGTGAAAACGAGTAGGTCGGGACACGTGTTATCTTGACTGAATATGGGGGGACCATCCTCCAAGGCTAAATACTCCCAACTGACCGATAGTGAACCAGTACCGTGAGGGAAAGGCGAAAAGAACCCCGGCGAGGGGAGTGAAATAGAACCTGAAACCGTGTACGTACAAGCAGTAGGAGCGGACGTGTTCCGTGACTGCGTACCTTTTGTATAATGGGTCAGCGACTTATATTTTGTAGCAAGGTTAACCGTATAGGGTAGCCGTAGGGAAACCGAGTCTTAACTGGGCGCTCAGTTGCAAGGTATAGACCCGAAACCGGGCGATCTAACCATGAGCAGGTTGAAGATTGAGTAACATCAATTGGAGGACCGAACCCACTTATGTTGAAAAATGAGGGGATGACTTGTGGCTAGGAGTGAAAGGCTAATCAAGCCCGGAGATAGCTGGTTCTCCCCGAAATCTATTTAGGTAGAGCCTCGGACGAATACCATTGGGGGTAGAGCACTGTTTGGGCTAGGGGGTCATCCCGACTTACCAACCCCATGCAAACTCCGAATACCAATGAGTACTATCCGGGAGACACACGGCGGGTGCTAACGTCCGTCGTGGAGAGGGAAACAACCCAGACCGCCAGCTAAGGTCCCAAAGTTATGGCTCAGTGGGAAACGATGTGGGAAGGCACAGACAGCTAGGAGGTTGGCTTAGAAGCAGCCACCCTTTAAAGAAAGCGTAATAGCTCACTAGTCGAGTCGGCCTGCGCGGAAGATGTAACGGGGCTAAGCCATACACCGAAGCTGCGGCAGCAACTTGTTGCTGGGTAGGGGAGCGTTCTGTAAGCGGATGAAGGTGGTTCGAGAGGACTGCTGGACGTATCAGAAGTGCGAATGCTGACATGAGTAACGATAATGGGAGTGAAAAACTCCCACGCCGGAAGACCAAGGTTTCCTATCCCATGCTAATCAGGGTAGGGTAAGTCGGCCCCTAAGGCGAGGCGGAAACGCGTAGTCGATGGAAAACAGGTTAATATTCCTGTACCGATGTTCATTGCGATGGGGGGACGGAGAAGGCTAGGTGAGCGCGGCGTTGGTAGTCCGCGTGAAAGTGCGTAGGCTGAGGGTTTAGGAAAATCCGGACCCTTAAGGCCGAGACACGAGACGAGCATCTACGGATGCGAAGTCATTGATGCCCTGCTTCCGGGAAAAGCCTCTAAGCTTCAGATGAACATTGACCGTACCCCAAACCGACACAGGTGGTCAGGTAGAGAATACTAAGGCGCTTGAGAGAACTCGGGTGAAGGAACTAGGCAAAATAGTACCGTAACTTCGGGAGAAGGTACGCCGCTGATGGTGATTGACTTCGCGTCATGAGCTGTTGGCGGTCGCAGTGACCAGGTGGCTGGGACTGTTTATTAAAAACACAGCACTGTGCTAACACGAAAGTGGACGTATACGGTGTGACACCTGCCCGGTGCCGGAAGGTTAATTGATGGGGTTAGCTTAGGCGAAGCTCTTGATCGAAGCCCCGGTAAACGGCGGCCGTAACTATAACGGTCCTAAGGTAGCGAAATTCCTTGTCGGGTAAGTTCCGACCTGCACGAATGGTGTAACCATGGCCACGCTGTCTCCACCCGAGACTCAGTGAAATTGAAATCGCAGTGAAGATGCTGTGTACCCGCGGCTAGACGGAAAGACCCCGTGAACCTTTACTACAGCTTGGCACTGAACATTGAACCTACATGTGTAGGATAGGTGGGAGGCTTTGAAGCATTGGCGCTAGTTGATGTGGAGCCATCCTTGAAATACCACCCTTGTATGTTTGATGTTCTAACATTGGCCCCTAATCGGGGTTGTGGACAGTGCCTGGTGGGTAGTTTGACTGGGGCGGTCTCCTCCCAAAGAGTAACGGAGGAGCACGAAGGTTGGCTAAGTACGGTCGGACATCGTACGGTTAGTGCAATGGCAGAAGCCAGCTTAACTGCGAGACAGACACGTCGAGCAGATACGAAAGTAGGTCATAGTGATCCGGTGGTTCTGAATGGAAGGGCCATCGCTCAACGGATAAAAGGTACTCCGGGGATAACAGGCTGATACCGCCCAAGAGTTCATATCGACGGCGGTGTTTGGCACCTCGATGTCGGCTCATCACATCCTGGGGCTGAAGTCGGTCCCAAGGGTATGGCTGTTCGCCATTTAAAGTGGTACGCGAGCTGGGTTTAGAACGTCGTGAGACAGTTCGGTCCCTATCTGCCGTGGGCGTTTGAGAGTTGAGAGGAGCTGCTCCTAGTACGAGAGGACCGGAGTGGACGAACCTCTGGTGTTCGGGTTGTCATGCCAATGGCACTGCCCGGTAGCTATGTTCGGAATCGATAACCGCTGAAAGCATCTAAGCGGGAAGCGAGCCTCGAGATAAGCTCTCACTAGCACTTTAAGTGCTCTGAAGGGTTGTTGAAGACGACGACGTTGATAGGCGGGGTGTGGAAGCGTAGTAATGCGTTGAGCTAACCCGTACTAATTGCCCGTGAGACTTAACCATACAACACCGAAGTTGTTTGAGACGTTACGCACAAGCGAGCGACTCTGCTAAGCGGCAAGAAGAGTGGCGATTACTTAGAATCAGTTTTTTATGTTGTGACAGTTTATGTCTGGCGGCCATAGCGGTGTGGCACCACCTGAATCCATCCCGAACTCAGCAGTGAAACACACCAGCGCCGATGGTAGTGTGGGGTCTCCCCATGCGAGAGTAGGACACCGCCAGACTTCAAATAAAAGAGCCCCAGCCGATTTTGGCTGGGGCTTTTTATTTTGTGTGTTGTGCTACTCGAGCATGGGCATGTGACAAAATCGCCGGGAGCGATTTTGAACGCACGTTAGTGCGGCCCGAAGGGCGGAGGGCAGGAAGCCCGGAGTAAAGTAGGACACCGCCAGACTTCAAATCTAAGAAGCCCTCAGCTGACGCTGGGGGCTTTTTTTATGCCCGTCCTCCCGGAACTGCCATCACACCTGATGCAATAGCATTAGGCTACTTCATTCGAATAAATCGAAGATCGCATCCCATTTATAATTAATTTCTAAAACGAAATATTGAACTAGACTATTTGTAAGTAAATAAGGAAAGGTCTCTATGTTTCGAAATACGTCAAAACGTTACGGACTAGTGTCTATTCTCATACACTGGCTATCTGCACTTATAGTTTTCGGGCTTTTTGCGCTTGGCTGGTGGATGTTGACGCTTACCTATTACGATCAGTGGTATCGTCTAGGGCCTTGGTGGCACAAGTCTTTTGGTACTTGCCTCCTTATTCTGACTGTTCTGCGAGTGTTGTGGGTGATGGCAAACCCAAAACCAGCGGCTTTAGGCAATAGAATAGAAGTCATCGGCGCTAAATTGGGTCATGCCCTACTCTATCTACTGTTATTTACGGTCATGATAAGCGGCTACTTAATTTCGACGGCTGATGGAAGCTCTATATCTGTATTTGACGTATTTTCTGTTCCGGCGACGTTAACGGACTTGCCAAGTCAGGAGGATATAGCCGGGGAAGTACATTGGTACTCTGCATTGGCGTTGGTCATTTTAGCCGGAGGGCATGGATTAGCCGCATTAAAGCACCACTTTATAAACCAAGACACGACTTTAGTTCGTATGTTTGGAAAAACTGAGAGGAAATAGATATGAAAAAGACATTATTAGCAGCTGCAATTGCAGGTACAGCGATGTTTAGTACGTCAGCTTTAGCTGCGGATTATAAAATTGATACTGAAGGGCAACACGCCTTTATTGAGTTTAAAATTAATCACTTGGGTTACAGCTGGCTCTACGGCCGTTTTAACGACTTCGAAGGCTCCTTTAGCTATGACGAAGACGCGCCTGAAAATGCATCAGTTAATGTAACCATTGATACAGCAAGCGTTGATACTAATCACGCCGAGCGAGACAAGCACTTACGCGGTGAAGACTTCTTAAATGTGTCTAAGTTTCCACAAGCGACCTTTAAAAGCACCAAGTATGTGCCCGATGACGATGATGAAGGTGAAGGCACACTGTACGGTGACTTTACCTTAAATGGCGTAACCAAGGAAATTGCAATTGAAGTTGAGCATGTGGGTGCTGGTGAAGATCCTTGGGGCGGTTTCCGTCGAGGCTTCTCCGGCGAGGTCGACTTAACCTTGGCTGACTACAATATCGACTACAACCTTGGTCCGGCAGCTAAAGAAGTCGAGCTGGAGCTCTCTATTGAAGGCGTTCGTCAATAAGGAACGCCCTTTCAGTCAGTCTGCTAACGCTTGTTTATAAGCGTTAGCAGCTAATTGACTATCCCCTAGTGCATAATAAGCATCGCCCAGTAGGCGGTATGCTTTATCGTTCGGTTGAATATCAATGAGTTTTTTCAGCGCTCGCTGAGCCAGAGAATAGTCCTGGTTATCTATTGCTATCAACGCAAAAGCGTATAAATAGTCTTTGTCATCCGGGTTTTGCTTCAACTTTTCTTGCACGAACTCCACAAGCTTTCCGTGCTTACCGTTGAATAACTTCAATGCGTTAACACCCGCTGGGTGTATATCTTCACGTTTAAGCCCTTTTAATATTACTTTTGCCGACAGCTCTTGCTCACCTAAATGTCGCAAAGCACTCGCATAGGCCAAACGAATGGTCGCATCGCTTCTCTGTTTACTGCTTAAACTTTGCCAAGCATCCTTTAGCGCGTCGTTGCCGTTACGGCCAACAGATACGAAGTAATCGAAATATACGTCGTACTCCAGGCGTTCGAATTGAGCTGGGCTTAACTCAGAGTGCTGCTTCAATTTAGGAAGCAGATCCTTTAGTGCTTTATAGTTTCCAGAGGCTTTAAACGCTGTTTTCGCTAAAAATGCAACATGGGCGGAGTCAGGGTGTTTGTTTAACAGCTCCTGAACGGCTTTATCGGCATTATGCGGGTCGTCGCTGACTTGCTGAGACACCTTAAGAATATTCAGCAATGTATCGGAGCCTTTAACAAAGCCTCCTGCTTCATCATGCCAGTACTGAGCTTTTCCTGTATCTTTGGCTAAACAGGCAGCTAAAGCGGCCATGGCTGCTGTTTCCTGAGCACCACGTTTTTTGTATGCAGCTGAAAACTTTAACGAGGCGTCTTCAGGGGAGTCATCCAGTAACAAACGAATACCTTCTTCGTAAAGCTGTTTGGCTTTTCTGTCTGAGCGATTCGAAAACCAAGCTGCGCCTTTTTGAGTTTTGTTCAATAGACGACGCAGGACAGATACGACCACGGTAGTAATTAAAGCGATAGCGACAAGGACAACGATAAGCCCTACAACAGTGGCTTCTATTGACCAACCTGCAAACTGGATGAGTACGTAACCGGCGTTACCAGACGCCGTAGGACCCAAAATAGCGCCAACAATTAGTAAAACAACGAGAGCAATTAACCACTTCATAGTGCATCCCCTTGCTCAATTGCCCGGCTTATAAAGTCTAACGACTCAAGTGCGTCGACTGTTAAGCGTGTTTTCGGAGTCTGTTCAAGGCTCTTAAGTCTTTCGACCACATCAGAGGTTGCGGCATTATCGCCTTTTACCAGCATAATTAACTGAGGCAACTGATTGACGTATCGTTTAAGCAGCTCATTATTTCCTTTAAGGGCAGCGTCTTGCGCTAACGTGAATGTCAGCGAGATACGTGCATTAATGGCCGCTCTGTGCGACTTGTTTAATAAGGGCTCTGGGTCTGCTTCGACAGGTTGAATGCGAATAAAGTTATCCAGAAAGTCATTCCAGTTCGACTTCAAATTGGCTTGCCAGTTGTCGCCAGTTGCCGAACTTTCGGAGTTTTCACCTTCAATACGGTATTCGTTGTTGATGTTGTCCGGTAATTTACTAATACGATCCTGCAAACCTATTAGCGTCATAACCACATCGGTGTTATTAACAGACGACAACGCGCTGACTTTTTCGATATCTTTTGCAAGCAGCTCGCGCGTGCGCAGAGCCTCGCGGCTGTCCATACCTGAAAGCTGATTATCAGCTAAGCGAAGCAGTTTGCCGGCTAAATCGTAATCTTCCTGTACCCACAACATACGAGCCGCTGTTGCGAGCATTTGTTTTACTTCCAGCAAGCGCCAGTGGGCAGCGCGATCCGCCGGACTTTGGCGCACTTCATCGCGCAGACTTTCTAAGTCAGAACGAAGTGCAACATAATCCTTGCGCAATTGTTGAGCTGAGTTAGATAGTTTGTTTAAGTCTTGAGAATTAGGCGTTTCCTGCAGCTGTTGTTCAAAACTGGTAAGCGACTGCTCCAGCTGTTGAAGCCTCGTTTCAAGTGGATCTTGCTTTTCTTCCGGTTCTGTCTTTGCCGGTTGCTGTTCAGACGACGTTACTTGTTGGTCATTGTTAGCTGAGAACAGTCCGGGGAAACGCGTATAGCCATAATAGGCCGCGGCGACAATCGCAATTAGTATAACAAGCCATAGCAACCGCTTGAAAAAGCGTCTGCTGCTTTTGTTAGCCGTGACGACCTCGTCTTTTTCCTGCTCAGCCTGTGGCTCTACATTATTATCTTGTGTCGTTTCTTCGCTGTTCATGTGTGCGTTTCCGTTTGCTACAAGCGCATCTAGAATAATAGCATCTGATGCGCTTTCTGTGACTTCGATACTGTCTGATTGTTTAATAGGAATCAAACTTTTCAGGCGTTCGCTGGGTACTACCCACTGGCAGTTTTCCAGCCACGGGTTTGCGGACTCTGGTAATTCCGATAAAAAATGATTCAGCTGTTCAGCGCTGGTGACAACAATGGTATCGACAGAGGAAACCCAGTTATCCACAATGGAAGAGTCTGTCAGCGGAATAGGTTGCCGCTCATAAACTTCCCAGTAACTGACATCCGCGTTATTTTTTTTGAGGTGCTCAGCAAGTACTTCGCGGCCCCCAACGCCTCTTATTATTAACCACTTTTGTTCATGTACATTGCTGAATTCTTCCAGTGCCAGCAGCCCTTCTGAACGGTGAGCAAAAGCCGGGCTGGTCACCGGCACTTTTAGTGTATCGGCGGCGTATCTGGCCGTACCTGAACCAACGGCAAAAAAGCGACTCTTTTTCGGTTTAAAACCGTTATCCAATGCGTAATCAACAGCGGCCTTACTCACCAGGATAATACCGTCCCAAGTGGTTTCGTTAACGCGCTGCACCTCACTTTTATCCACTTGCCTGGGTCTTACCCGTACAAAACTGTGAATAAAGTGAGTTATTCCCGCTTTTGTTAGCCCCTCAGATATGTGCTGCGCACGCTCTTCGGGACGTAACAATAAAACGGTCTTATTATTTTTCCGCATTGCTGTCATATACCGCTGACAAAATGTCACCTGCGCCTTTCTTAAGCAAGCGCTCAGCTAACTCTGTACCAAGAGCCTCTGCATCATTCGCAGGGCCTTCTATTTCGTCACGCAGTACTTGCTGCCCGTCAGGGTCTCCAACTAAGCCTCGCAGATAAACACTGTCACCTTTAAGTTCCGCATAGGCACCAATAGGCACCTGGCAACCGCCTTCTAAACGACGGTTCATGGCTCGCTCAGCCAGCACGCGTATACGAGTTTCCTGGCACTGCAGAGGCTGAAGCAGTTGTTTCATCGCATCATCATCACTGCGGCATTCAATACCTAAAGCGCCTTGTCCGTTTGCCGGTAATGACTGCTCTACCGGAATGAACGAAGTAATACGATCACCGAGTTCCAGACGAATAAGCCCAGATGCGGCTAAAATAATGGCATCAAACTCACCGTTGTCGAGTTTGCGTAACCGTGTTTGTACGTTACCGCGTAAGTCCTTAATTATCAGGTGCGGAAACTGCTCCATAACCTGACAACGGCGGCGCAAGCTACAAGTACCGACAACTGCCCCTTCGGGCATTTCATCTAAGTTGTTGTACTTACCAGACACAAAGGCATCGCGAGGATCTTCGCGCTCGCAAATGGTGTGCAGCTCCAAGCCGTCAGGAAACTCAACTGGCAGATCTTTCATGCTGTGAACGGCAATATCAGCTCGGCCTTCAAGCATCGCAACCTCTAACTCTTTGACAAACAATCCTTTACCACCAATTTTAGCCAGCGGTGTATCGAGAATAACGTCCCCTTTTGTGGACATAGGCACGAGCTCTACAGTGAGACCCGGATGCAGCTCTTCCAGCCGTTGCTGAATGTGCTCTGCCTGCCATAACGCCAGCTTACTTTTACGTGTTGCGATTCTTACAGTTTGAGTCATGGTTTTCCTTACAACGCTTAATGACTTTTTCGGGCTTGAGTGCGATGATAGACACTATAAAACCCTTAAGAGAATAGTCATAGTTTAGCGATGTTTAGTCGAATTGTAATCAAGACGCTGGTATTAACCGCGGTTTTTATGATTGTGGTCGGGTGTGGTCAAAAAGGGCCGCTTGAACCTGCGCCAATGCCTGAGAAAAATGACGTGGAAACGGTGCCAACGGATAAAGACGAATGAGTGAGTCTATTTCTTACAAAAATAATCAGCTTCATGTTGAAGATATCGGCTGCCAAAGCTTGGTAGAGCGTTTCGGTTCACCCTTGTATGTGTACTCGAAATCTCAGCTGGTGAATAATTGGCAGCAGTTTCAGCGGCATTGGCCGAGCCCCCATAAACTGTGTTACGCGGTTAAAGCCAATAGTAACCTTGCGGTGCTGCAAGTCTTGGCTCACCAGGGGGCCGGGTTTGATATTGTGTCGGGCGGCGAATTACAGCGTGTGCTGGCCGCCGGTGGTAAGCCGCAAAGCATTGTTTTCTCAGGTGTCGCTAAGTCAAAAGATGAAATTATATTGGCGTTGGAGACGGGCATTGGCTGCTTTAACGTAGAGTCTGAAGCTGAGCTGGAACGCATTCAGGATATTGCCGCCGCCATGAATAAGCAGGCGCCGGTATCGCTGCGCGTTAACCCAGATGTCGATGCGAAAACGCACCCTTATATCGCGACAGGTATGAAAGCCAACAAATTCGGTATTGGCATGGCGCAGTCAAAGGCAGTTTTCAAAAAGGCGGCTCAGTTGGCCAATATTCACCTTATTGGTGCGGACTGCCACATTGGCTCACAAATTATGACGCCCGAGCCATTTTTAGATGCCGCCAAGCGTATGTTCGAGCTGCTTGTCGACCTTAAGAAAGACGGTATTGAACTGACACACTTAGACTTAGGCGGCGGTTTTGGTGTGTCTTATAAAAACGAAACACCATTAGACAAAGCGCAGTATCTGACTGAGTTGGTCGAAATGGCCAAAGACTTTCCCAACGTTACTCTAATGTTAGAGCCCGGCAGAGCCATAGCTGCGAATGCGGGGGTTCTTTTAACCTCTGTCGAATATATTAAACCGTCGGAAGATAAGCGCTTTGTTCTTGTTGATGCTGGTATGAACGATATGTTGCGGCCTTCGCTGTATCAAGCTTGGCATGACATTGTTCCGGTCAAAGAGAAAACTGACGAAGCACCGCAAATTAGCGATATTGTCGGGCCTGTTTGTGAAACCGGTGATTTTCTGGGGCATGCGCGACATCTGAATGTTGCCCAAGACGATATTCTTGCGGTAAAACACGCCGGCGCTTATGGTTTCACTATGGCCTCCAATTATAATTCGCGTGGACGCCCTGCGGAGGTTATGGTCTCCGGGAGTGACGCACGTTTGGTCAGGGAACGTGAAAGCTTCGATGACCTTATTCGCGGCGAGCATTTGCTAGATAAGGATTACATCTAATTATGTTATTGCACTTTTCTAAAATGCACGGGCTCGGCAATGACTTTATGGTCGTCGACAATGTCACGCAGAACTTATACGTAAATCCTGATCAAATTCGCCAATGGGCAAGTCGCCATACCGGTGTGGGGTTTGATCAGCTGCTGTTGGTTGAGCCGCCATACGACCCGGATTTAGACTTTCATTACCGCATATTTAATGCCGATGGTAGCGAGGTGTCACAGTGTGGCAATGGCGCACGGTGCTTTGCGAAATTCGTGAAAGCCAAAGGGCTGAGCAACAAAAATCACCTAAAAGTCAGCACGAAAGCCGGGAAAATGGTTTTGCACTTGGAAAAAGACGGTCAGGTGACTGTCGATATGGGTGAGCCTTTATTTGAACCCGCCCAAGTGCCGTTTAAAGCGCAAAAAGCGGAACAGACCTATGTTCTTCGCGTGAATGATGAAACCGTAATGTGTGGTGTTGTTGGATTGGGTAATCCACATTGTGTTATTGCTGTTGGTAACGTCGATACAGCGCCAGTGGACACCCTAGGCGCAGCTGTCACTGCGCATGAACGTTTCCCGGAGAGTGTGAATGTTGGCTTTATGCAGCAGCTGTCAGCCGATGAAATAAAGCTTCGGGTATTTGAACGTGGGGTTGGCGAAACCCAGGCCTGTGGTAGCGGTGCTTGTGCCGCCGCCGTTGCAGGTATACAACAAGGCTTATTGAATGAGCGTGTAAAAGTATCACTGCCAGGTGGTGACTTACTGATTCGCTGGCAACAAGGACAGCCTGTTAAAATGACGGGCCCGGCAGAGCTGATTTACGATGGACAAATGGTGTTATGAGTAACGAATTGAACTCGATGTTAAACGAAAAAATTGATGACAGCCTGATACGCGAGTATTTGCAGGAAAACCCTGACTTTTTCACGCGTAATGAGGACCTGTTAGCGCAGCTGCAATTTCGTCATAGCGAGAAAGGTGCCGTGTCGTTAATTGAAAGACAGCAGCAAAAACTCAGACAGCGAGTTCAGCAGCTGGAAGAAGAAATTACCGAGTTGATGATTAATGCTCGCCGTAACGAGGCTATTTTTAACGCCTATAGCAACCTCTATGTTCAGTTACTGCGCTGCGACAGCCTGAGCGACGTGCTCTCACAATTGAAAAACACCTTTGAAAATGAACTCGATATGCCGGTGTTAACGCTCAAGTTTTTTGAAAGCCCGGTAGAGCTCGATGAACAATACACGTTTGCGTCTGATACTCATAAACAACTACTGAGCAAGCGTTTTAGTGACGAGTCCATCTACTTAGGACGGTTAACCGAGCAAGAACATAAGCTGCTGTTTAACGACGAAAGTATTCAGTCAGTAGCCCTGCTGTTACTGGGTGAAAACGGTGAGCTAGGCATGTTGGCCGTGGGAAGTAGCAGCGCGGGCCACTTTGAGCCGGCAATGGATAAGCTGCTTATTAAACAGCTGCAAGCGCTGCTGGGTGCGGTTTTGCCGGAGCTTATTAAACGCCATGACGCTGCTTGAGTGGCAAGATAAGTGGCTAAAGCAACTGCGCGGCGAGCGCGGTCTCGCCGAATTAACTCTTAAAAACTATCAACGCCTTATAGCGGCCGATCTTCAAGAGCTCGAGCAGCAAAAAATAACTGATGCTAAGCAACTGAGAGTGCCCGTCATAGAACGGTTGCTCGTCGGTTGGCGGCGTTCTGGTCTGGGCGAGCGCAGTATTGCGCTAAAATTGTCGGCGTGGCGCACGTTCTGCCAGTTCCTTGTAGAGTTGGATGCTTTAGACGACAACCCCGCAAGTTCAGTTTCTGCACCGAAAGTGCCGAAAAGACTACCTAAAAACCTTGATGTTGACAGTATCTCCCATTTACTGGATTTACCGGCTGACGATGAAATAGCCATTCGTGATGCGGCTATGATGGAGCTTTTATATGCCAGTGGTATTCGTTTGGCTGAGTTGGTGAGTCTGAACCGAGACGACATCGACCACCGTATGATGCAGTTAAGAGTGACTGGTAAAGGCAGTAAAACGCGTATTGTGCCTTTTGGTCGGTGTGCGGAGAAAGCACTGAAACAGTGGCTTAAAGTTCGCCAGGTGTGGCTCGCCGATAAACCCGAGTTGGCGCTATTTGTCAGTAAACGATTACAACGGATAAGCCCCAGAACGGTACAGCAACGGCTAAACTACTGGGGGAAGCAGCAGGGCATTGTCGGGGACTTACACCCTCATAAACTGCGTCACTCATTTGCATCGCACATGCTTGAAGCAAGCGGTGACTTACGTGCTGTGCAGGAAATGTTGGGTCATGCGAACTTATCCACAACTCAGGTGTATACGCACTTAGATTTTCAGCGACTGGCCAGCGTTTATGACAGTGCTCACCCAAGAGCCAGAAAGAAATAGTATTGGGAGTTTAACTTTATGCAGTTTTTCCGCCGTTGGCAGCCGCCTAAAATCATCAGCTTCGACCTGGATGACACGCTTTATGACAATGTACCGGTGATGCAAACCGCAGAGCATTCGGTTCAACAGTACATTGTGGATAAGTTTCCGGAAACCGCTGCGTGGGATGTCAGCCATTGGCGCCAGTTACGAGACAAAGTCAGCCAGAGTGACCCGGCGCTTGCCAGTGACATGACAGAGCTGCGCATTCGCACGTTAAAGCATGGCTTAGAGCAGTTTGGTGTGGTGAATGCAGCGACCCATGCACACGACATTATGGATCATTTTCTACTGCACAGAAGTAACTTCGAACCGCCAAAAGAAAGCCTTGAGCTATTACAGCAATTAGCCGAGAGATATGAACTTATTGCGTTGAGTAATGGCAATGTTGATACCGGTAAAATAGGTTTGTCGGATTACTTCAGCCTAATAGTTCAGCCAGGCAACGGTGTTCGCGGTAAGCCATTGCCGGATATGTTCCTTAAAGCACAACAACGGTTCCCGGCGGTTAAGCCAGAGGAGTTTCTCCATGTGGGTGACCACCCCTATTCCGATGTGCTTGGTGCGCAGCGGCATGGCTGGCAGTCAGTATGGCTGACGTCTGGTTTAGGACGACCACAACATCTGTCGATATTACCGACCGTCAAAATTGACCACTTAGCCCAGCTTAAGTCGTTGCTGCTTTGGTAAAAAGCCCTCACGCGACACTACTGGTTGCTTATACAGTGATTCATTATTACACTGGCGACAGATCTTTGAATTGAATACATCAGGTGAACGTTAATGAGTACACACCCTCTTCTGGCAGAACTGAATGAAAGGCAGCAGCAAGCTGTATCGGCACCCGACGGACATATGTTGGTGCTGGCTGGCGCCGGGAGTGGTAAAACTCGGGTGCTGGTGCACCGTATTGCCTGGCTCATTCAACAACAAAACTATTCTCCGTTCAGTATCTTAGCGGTCACTTTTACCAATAAAGCGGCGGCGGAAATGCGTGGCCGGGTTGAGCAGCTAGTGGGCAGCTCCGTGCGAGGCATGTGGATTGGTACCTTCCATGGTTTAGCGCATAGGTTGTTACGAGCGCATTATATGGATGTCGGGCTGCCACAGAACTTTCAAATACTCGACAGTGATGACCAGCAGCGACTGATTAAACGCCTGATAAAAAGCCTCAACTTAGACGACAAACGTTGGCCGGCAAAACAAGCGCAGTGGTACATCAACGGCAAGAAAGACGAAGGGTTACGAGCCGAGCATATCGAAACTTACGACCCAACCGAGCAGACACTGAAAGAAATTTACCAGCTGTACCAGGAAAGCTGTGACCGCGCTGGCTTGGTGGACTTTGCTGAGCTGCTGTTAAGGGCGCACGAGCTGCTGAGAAATAACCGTATTGTGCGAGAGCATTACCAGAACCGCTTTCGTCATATTTTGGTGGACGAATTTCAGGATACTAACTCCATTCAGTATGCCTGGGTGAGGCTGTTAGCAGGCGCGCAGAACAGCGTGACTATTGTTGGTGATGACGACCAGTCTATTTACGGCTGGCGCGGCGCCAAAGTCGAAAATATTCATCAGTTCTTAGAAGACTTTGCCGGCGCACAAACCATTCGTCTGGAGCAGAACTACCGCTCAACCAGCACTATTTTGAAAGCAGCAAACTCAGTCATTTCTAATAACTCGGGCCGCTTGGGCAAAGACTTATGGACGGAAGGGAACGAGGGTGAGCCCATTAGCCTTTATGCGGGCTTCAACGAAATGGATGAAGCTCGTTATATAGTATCGCAAATTGAAGATTGGCGAGATAATGGCAATTCGCTGCAAGATGTCGCTATTTTGTATCGAAGTAACGCACAATCGCGTATTTTAGAAGAAGCTTTGCTGCATGCAAGGCTGCCGTATCGTATTTATGGTGGTTTGCGCTTCTTCGAGCGTCAGGAAATTAAGGACGCGCTGGCTTACTTGAGAATTTTAGGTAATCGGGACGATGATGCTGCGCTTGAACGTGTCATTAATACCCCTGCCCGTGGTATTGGCGGGCGCACTATGGATATTATTCGTCAGGCATCACGGGAGCGCGCTGAGTCACTGTGGAATGCGGCTAAGTACATGGTGAACGAAAAGCAGTTAGCCGGACGTGCGCGAAACGCAGTAGGCAGCTTCCTCGACTTTATTGAAGAGCTTGATGATGAAACCGAAGAATTCAGCTTAGGCCGCTTAAGTGACGAAGTTATAAAGAAAAGCGGCTTAATGGCCATGTACGAGGCAGAAAAAGGCGAAAAAGCAGAAACACGGGTAGAAAACTTGAAAGAGCTGGTTACTGCGTGTGAAAACTTCACACTGGATGACGCTGAAGAGGAAATGACGCCACTTAATGCATTTCTGGCGCATGCAGCCTTAGAAGCGGGTGAAGAGCAAGCGGATGAGTATCAGGATGCAGTCCAGCTCATGACATTACACAGCGCCAAAGGTCTGGAATTTCCTTTGGTGTTCATGACGGGCGTTGAGGAAGGTATGTTCCCGTCGCAGCAGTCGATGGATGAGCCCGGCAGGCTCGAAGAAGAGCGTCGTCTTTGTTACGTCGGCATGACTCGGGCCATGCAAAAGTTAGTGCTTACTTACGCAGAGCAGCGCCGTATTTATGGACAGGAGTTGTTTCACAGAATCAGCCGGTTTATTGCGGAAATCCCACCCGACACGCTACACGAAGTTCGTGCGCAAACCAGTGTTGAAAAGCCCTCGAGCTATAGCCGTTTTAATAACGCGGCCAGCCATGAAGCTTTTGATCAGACCGGTTACACACTGGGTCAGCGCGTTCGCCACCCGAAATTTGGGGAAGGCACCGTGCTCAATTATGAAGGTACTGGTCCGCAGTCACGTGTTCAAATTAACTTCGACAATGTGGGCAGCAAGTGGCTAGTCGTTGCTTACGCCCGGTTGGATCCTGTGTTCTAAGTGTAAAGTAGTGATCAAAAAGTGCATTCTTCAACTATGTTTATAGTACATACATGAAAATTTGGAGGTGCTTAATGAAACGCACTGCAAATGCACAGTGGAAAGGCAGTATTAAAGAAGGATCAGGTGTTGTATCAACACAAAGCGGCATATTGGACAAAACCCAGTACTCGTTTAAAAGTCGCTTTGAAGACGGTAAAGGCACCAACCCCGAAGAGCTCATAGGTGCCGCTCATGCGGGCTGTTACGCCATGGCGTTTTCCTTAATGCTGGGAGAAGCGGGTTATGAGCCTGACAATATTGATGCAAAAGCAGAGGTCTCTCTGGTAGAACAAGACGGCGGCTTTGCGATTGATAAAATTCATCTGACGGTAAAAGCCAGTATTCCGGATATTAGCGAGGATAAGTTTCAGGAGTTGGCAAACAACGCGAAAGAAGGTTGTCCGGTCAGCAAGGTGCTAAACGCTGACATCTCAATGAATGCCAGCCTCAGCTGAAGCTAATTTCTTCGCTTTTCTATCTCGCTGGCGCTGTATAATAGAGTCAAAGCTATACAGTGCCAGTGCACTCCAGATAATAATAAATGTGACCAGCTTACTTTCCTCAAGAGGCTCGCCGTAAATAGCAACTGCTAGTATGAACATAAGCGTTGGCGCAATGTACTGAAAAAAGCCTAAGGTCGCATAACGGAGCCGTTGCGCAGCTGCGGTAAAGCAAAGCAGTGGAATGGTTGTCACTAAGCCGGCTGCTACCAGCAATAAATTTAGTGTCCATGGGTTGGCCGTTAAGTCACTGGACGCCGAGCTGGCAAATCCGAACAAATAAATCAGCATAACCGGCAGTAATATGGCGGTTTCCAGCCACAATCCACTAATTGAGTCGACAGGCAAACGCTTACGAATAGCGCCGTAAGTGGCAAAGCTGGAGGCCAATGCCAAAGCAACCCAAGGCACCGAACCGAAGGTAATAACCTGAATAGCCACACCAACCACGGCTAAACCAATAGCAACCAGTTGCAGGCGACGCATACGCTCTGAGAAGAAAATCATGCCTATGGCCACATTCAGCAATGGGTTTATGTAATAACCAAGGCTGGCGTCCAACATGTGGTCGCTGTTAACTGCCCAAATAAACAAGAACCAGTTACCACCGAGCAGACAAGTGGCCAGAGTGAGCCGAATGACGAGCTTGCGGCTTTTTAAAATGGGGCGAATGCGGTCTAGTCGCTTCATAGCAACAATTAACACAAAGACCATCAAAAAAGCCCAAATGATACGATGAGCGAGTATCTCAAAAGCCGGAACTTGCTTTACGAGTTTGAAGTAAACAGGTGCAACACCCCAAAATGTGTAGGCAGCAAGTGCGAAGAAAACGCCTTGCCGGGCCCGAACAGCGTCATCGGACATACTGGCTTTCCTTAATCAGAGCTTAACCGACCAGGTAGGTGCCGGTTCCAAAAGCGATGTGCGTGCCTTCTTCGTTATGCAGCTCCATACGAGCAACGGCCACTTTGTTTCCTGAACGAATAATAGTGGCACTGGCGATAAAGGTTTTACCCCGGCCTGGGCGAAGAAAATCAACACGCAAATCAATTGTACCACAACGACTAAGGCGCTCCATAAGGTAACTTTCACTGGGGTCTTCTAATCGGTCAACCATGCCTGCTATTGCAACCAGGCCACCGGCGGTATCTAACGCTGTTGCAGTGACACCACCGTGCAAAATACGTTGTGGAACATTACCTAATAACTCGTCTTTCCATTGGAACTTTAGCTCGCCCCGGGCCGGGTTAAACTCCGTAATTTCAAAGCCAAGTAACTGTTGAAACGGCACCCGCGTGTCCATAAAGTCGGAAACTTTTGTCAGTATTGTTTGTGTATCCATTTTGGGCATGGTTATTAATGAACAGGACGCTTACAATAAGAGGATGTTACTTAATAAGTCAATAAACGATGCCGACCATGAGTAGTAGCGCAGTCAGCACTGCAGAACAACTGTCGCCAAATCCGCTTCAGTCCAAGCTTGAATCTGTCTTTGGCTATCACGAATTTCGTGAAGGTCAGGAGGCGATTATGCAGGCGGCACTGGAAGGACGAGACTCGCTGGTGCTCATGCCAACGGGCGGTGGTAAGTCATTATGCTACCAGCTGCCGGCTATTTGCAGCGATGGCGTGGCTGTGGTTATTTCTCCGCTATTGTCGCTGATGCAGGATCAGGTCGAGGCATTAAACGCGCTGGATATAAAAGCAGCGACTTTGCATTCAGGCGTGTCATCAGAACAGTCGATGAATACATTGCAGGCGTTGCAACGAGGCGACATTAAGCTGCTTTACGTCAGCCCCGAACGCATATTACAGCCGAGTTTTATTGAGCGCTTACAAACCCTGAACCTGTCGTTTATTGCTGTTGACGAAGCGCATTGCATTAGCCAGTGGGGACATGACTTCCGGCCTGAGTACGGGCAGCTGGGTGTGTTACGCAGCTATTTGCCCAACACTCCTTTTATGGCGTTAACCGCCACAGCGGACTCAGCCACCCAGCACGACATTATTGAACGACTGCATTTGAATGCGCCATTGGTTCATCGCAGCTCGTTTGATCGCCCCAATATTCGCTATGTTGTTCAGGAAAAGTATAAGCCGCTAAAACAGGTTAAAGACTACGTCAAAAAGCAAAAAGGCGCGGCCGGTATTATTTATTGCGGTAGCCGAAAGAAGACTGAGGAATTGGCGGAAAGTTTGCAGCAGTCCGGTGTTCGGGCAGCACCTTACCATGCCGGCTTAGAACAAAAACTCAAAGAAACGACGCTACGGCAGTTCCTGCGTGACGATATTGATGTTGTTGTGGCGACGGTTGCGTTTGGTATGGGTATTAACAAGCCAAATATCCGTTTTGTCGTGCATTTCGACATTCCGCGCAGCGTCGAGTCTTACTATCAGGAAACCGGGCGTGCCGGGCGTGACGGCCTTCCTGCTGAAGCGATGATGCTTTACGATCCGCGAGATGCTCAGTGGATCCGGCGCATGATAGACGAGCACGATAATGAACAGCGTCGAGCCGTGGAAGCGCAGAAATTCTCAGCCATGCAGGCCATGGCGGAAGCTCAGACCTGCCGCCGCTTAGTAGTACTGAATTATTTTAATGAGTACTCCGACAAAGAGTGCGGAAACTGCGACTTGTGCTTGGACCAGCCGACTCGATACGAAGCACTTGAAGACGCCCAAAAAGCGCTCAGCTGTGTCTACCGGGTCGGACAACAGTTTGGTATTAACCATGTCGTTGAGGTACTGCGCGGCTCAAAGGCTCAACGGATTATCGAGTTAGGCCATGACCAATTAACAACCTACGGACTGGGGCGGTCAAAACCCCAAGAGCATTGGTTTTCGGTATTGCGGCAACTTATTCACCGCGGGCTTATTATTCAGGATATCCGCCGGTTTGCCGCTCTGCAGCTGACTGAGGCGGCACGACCTGTTTTAAAAGGTGAAGTGCCGTTAGAATTAGCCAAGCCAAGGCTAGAGCTGACCGCAACAAAAACCAGAATTACCGACCGTGGTGACTACAATAAAATACTGTTCAGGCGATTGCGGAAACTGCGCAAAGACATTGCCGACAAAGAGCAAGTGGCACCGTTTGTGGTATTCAGTGATGCCGCTTTGGTGGAAATGTGTGTCCATTACCCGACCACGGCCGATGATATGCTCGATATAAACGGTGTTGGTGACGTGAAACTGGCTCGGTATGGTCAGGAATTTATGAGTGCAATTGAAGCGTTTTTGTCAGGAGCAAGTGAGCGGCAGCTATTTAATGGATGAAGCAAACGACCAGTCAGTCATTACTTTAAACGGTAAACCGGCAGAGCAAGAGCTCGATAACTGGGTGGCTGCATTATGCGACACATTGGATGCTCGTATTCGCGAAAAAGAAATTGCGGCTGATCAGTTTTGTTGGCGCCTGACTATTAATAATCAGCACTGGCTATTATTCTATTCGGAAATCTGCGATGCGGTATGGCTGCAAGCGCTAGAAGAGATGAGCGAAGAGGTTATAAAGAACTTACGACATGCAGACTATATTTAAACACGCACTATGGCTGTTACTGTTGCTTCCGCTGTTAGCTGGTGCAGAAGTTCGCACGCCCGTTTCCGTGTCCGCTCAAACCTCGAAAGTTACCCTGAATCAGCACTTCAAATACCGCGTCGTCGATGCATCAGTGCCGGTAGACAGGCTTGCCGTTAATGAACCGTCGCGCTGGCTTAGCCCAGCCGAACTCAGTGAACATAACTACGCAGGCACTAAACCGAATATCTGGAGCAGTGTTCCGCTATATAACCGAAGTAACCGCTCACAAACTTTCTACGTAAAGTTTAGTGACCCGTTTTTACAATCGGTGAGCGTGTTTGTGCTCGACTCCGACGGTACGGTTCTGAGCCAATTGTCGAATAACTTTTCAACGCCTCTTATGCAGCGTCCGCATTTATCGCATGAGCATGTGCTGCCGGTAACACTGCCCTCGAACAAAACGGTTTGGCTGGTTACCGCAGTGCAACAATGGCCGGAGCAAATGCCGACTATTAGTTTGTGGCAGTCGACCGAACTAGAGTTGCGCCAACAGCAACAACAAACCGCATTGGGTGTTAACGCTGGTATCCTTATTCTGCTGGCTTTGGCTGCTTTTGTCTCCGCACAGCTTTTCAAAAGCCGGCTATTGCTGACGTTTGGGTGTGTCAGTACCGCATTTACCCTGTCGCTACTATTGCACAGCGGTGTGTGGATAACCTATTTCTCACCCTATACCCCAGATATCGCAGCGGCATTGAAAACTTACGTTAGTCAGCTGTTAGTACTGACGCTTTGCTGGTTTATTTGGGAATGGGGGCGCTTTCGTTTCCGGTTGTCCCGTTTTAACCGTATTGGTTACGTGGTTTTGGCGGCTGCTCTGGGTTTCACTATTGGTTTGCCGTGGTTGGGTGACCGTTGGCAGAGTGCGCTGATTATTGCCCAGGTTAACGGTTTGCTGATATGGGCGGCAGTTGTAGTGCTTAGAAGCATTCAGAAACAGCCAATTTCCGGCTTTCGTTGGCAAACATTCTTGCTGGCGGTAACGGTTATTGTCGCATGGCTTCTTATATCGCCACGCTATAACCCTATATGGGAAGGGGTGTCTGGCTTACTACTCTACAGTGCCATGACAATAACCACGATGATGTTTCTGCTGGCGCTGGAAAGACACCGACTGAACCGATTAATGCGCCGTATTGTCGGGCTTAAAAAGAATAGAAAGACGCTAAGAAGAAGGTTGTGGCAGTTGCTGCAACGTACGGGTGAGGGCTGGTTCCGACTTAATGACGATGGTTCGTTTAAACAGGTAAACCAGCAAATGTTAACGATTTTGGCGGCGCACTCGCTCGACCAGGTTAAAGCCCACTGGCCCAAAGGGTTTGTTATTGAGGGTAAGAGGCAGCTTACTTCTGTCGACCGGTTAGACGGTCGGAAAATTTGGCTCGATGTCGAATATTTTGGTGATAACACCGGCCGTATTTCTGATGTTACCAAGCGCATGGAAGCTGAAATTCACCTCGATTTTCTGGCTCACCATGATGCAGTAACCGGCTTATTAAATGTACGCGAGCTTAGGCGTTTATTGCAGTCTCGGCTCGACGCCCAAAAGGCGGCCTGCGTAACTATTATTAAGCTGTCTGGTTTGGAAGTTATTGCCGATCAGGCCGGTGCTGATGCCAAAGATCAAGCCATTTTGCAGCTTGCTATAAACCTGAAGAAAAAGGCGCCTAAGTACTCGCGCATTGCAAGGGTTAGCGAGCATGAGATTGCGCTGCTGAATACCGACGATGAACAGTCCGTCTTTGCGCAAGCGCATCGCTTAGTTCAGTACTGTAAAGAGTTTCGCTTCAACAGTGACAGACGTATTTATCAGATCACTGCCCATGCCGGCATCGCTTATTCGGACTCGTCTGAAGTGTCCGCCAGCACCTTACTAAGGCAAGCACGAGAGGCGTTAAAGCTTGCCATGCAGCAAGGTGACTACCGAGTGCATTCATACAGTGAGGCTGACCAGAAACGCTTATTGGGCGAAGCTGAGTTAGAGTGGGAGCAGAAGCTTAAGCAAGCATTAAGAGAGGAAAACTGGACGCTCTATGCCCAGCCCATAGTCAGTGCGGCGCGTAACGCCGACAAACACTGTATCGAGTTACTGCTCCGCTTGCCCGACTCGAATACAGATGAGCCTATAGCACCCCAGCAATTTTTGCGTGCTGCTCTTCGGGCAGGCGTCATGGGCAAGGCTGACCGCTGGCTAGTGCGAGAGGCCGTCGAGCATTTCAATGAGAACCCATTTGAGGCAACCCGAACCTGGCGTTGTCACATTAATTTGTCGACTCAGAGTCTTGAAGATGACGGTTTTATTCAATTCATTGAAGCGGCGCTTAAGAACTCGGTTATACAGCCTAATCAGTTGGTGTTTGAAGTATCTGAGCCCGATGTTTTCAAACATTTCGACCAAACGTATCAGTTGTTTAAAAACTTAAAAGAGCTGGGTATTGGTACGGCAATAGACCAGTTTGGCAGCAGCTATAACTCGTTTCAATTATTAAGGCAGTTACCGTTAACTCAAATAAAAGTGAATCGGTTCTGGGTTCAGAACATGCTTATCGACACTATAGATGCTGAGCTTGTCGCAAGTTGTGTTCGTTTAGCCAAAGCTTCGAATGTCGAGGTTTGTGCGGTTGGAGTGGAAAGTGACGAGATTCGAATTAAACTCACTCAGCTGGGCGTAGACTATATCCAGGGCTTTGTCTGTGGGCACCCAGTCGAGTGGCAACGTTAAAAAAGGGCGGTTATTCACCGCCCCTCATCCAGTGCATAAATTTACGCAGCACTTTCTTCTTTGCTTTTAGAACGATCTTCCAGCAGATCTTTGGTGGAACTGCCAATGCTAATGCGTTTTGGCTTCATGGCTTCAGGAATGTTCTTCACTAAGCCAATAGTCAACAGACCGTTTTTCAAAGCAGCGCCAGTGACTTCAATGTGTTCAGCTAAGCTGAACTTACGTTCGAAGGCACGGTTTGCTATGCCGCGGTGCAGAAATTCACGTTTCTCGTTTTCTTCGGCTTTTTTACCGGTCACACGAAGAACGCCGTTTTCTACTTCAATTTCTAAGTCGCTATCCTCGAAACCTGCAACCGCCAAGGTAATGGCGTATTGGTTCTCTGCTACCAATTCAATGTTGTAGGGAGGATACCCAGTTGCACCAGTATCTGAGCGTAGTGCCGAATCCAGCAAAGATGCCATACGGTCGAAACCTACACTGCTACGATATAGAGGGCTTAAGTCGATAGTTGCCATAGTCATTCTCCTTAGAAGCAATAACTGTTAAATGGTTAATAAATTGACACAGCGTGTGTCGTTACAAGGCGGCTCTCTTTGAGACACCAGCCTTACTCTTTATATGTGTACTGGCAAAATGGCTTTCAAGAGGCTTTTTGATATTTTTTCATTGGACTCTGCGCAAAGGCACTCTATTATCGACTGATAGGAAGTTATTTTCTGGCGAACTTAACAGGGAAACAACTATGGCTGAAGCGCCTAAAAAAGCCTGGCAATGGGTAACAGTTAACGAGTTTGAACGCCCTGCGGTTCCGACCGTTATTACTGTAAAAAAATGGTGGCAAAATTTTACCCATTGGTTATCTCCAGAATCAGAAAATGACGAACAAGACGAGCATGAAAACGCGTTCGAATTAAAGCTGGATGAGGCAATAAAGGAATTAGACAGCGTATTTTCAGACTGGCTGAATGACAAGGATGATAACAGTTTGCGCTGGGTTATTGCGCCGCCTCATTCCGGCGTTGCTGAAGCCATTCAGCACTGGGCGCAGCAGAACAACATGTCGACAATGAAACTGCCGGACAGAAACACGCTTTGCCAACCGAGTGATCCGCCCTCTCCTAAATTCACCAAAACCAAAGTGTGGCTTATGCCGCAATTGGCTCATACCTTTTTACGACAAACCAATGGGTTGCGCTGGACTCGTGAGTTTTTCGCAAAAGTTTTGTCGGGAGAAGCGGGTAAAGGCCTCATTGTTTGTGACAGCTGGGCATGGGCATTTTTAGAAAAAGTTTGGCCAGTGCCGGTTTCTGAACTGTGGACCTTGCAAGGGCTCGACGACCAGGCATTGGAACGAATAGGGCTGGCACGCGGCGAGGGGCGTTTACGGGCATTGGCAGCGCTCAGCCGAGGTAATCCGGGTATCGCCGCCGCATACTCTGATCGCTACCATCGCAATAGCGATAAAGCTTTTGAGCTGCCGCAGTTGCCACAAGAGGCGGAAGATGCCACTGCGTTCGTATGCTACGCCTTATTGGTTCATCATGGCCTAACCAGTAGTCAGCTTGCTCAAGTATTGCCTATCGTTTCTGCGAGCCAGCTGCAGATACAGCTGCAAATTTTGCAACAGCAGTCACTTATCTCAAAGCAGGACACTGCCTCTAAGGACAGCCTTTGGTACATAACTGCGCGAGGGTATCCGGTTGTTAGAGACTTTTTGGCCTCTCGTGGCTTTTGGCTTGATAAATTCTAGGGTGCTTAAAAATGGAAACTGAATCAGTCAAAAATGTTGCTGGCATATTTAAGTCGCTAGACACATTTGCCATTTTAGAAATTGTCATCATTATCGCCGTAGCCGTGGGCTTAGTATGGCTAACTCAGAAGTTGATACCCTGGGTCGCGTCGCACCTGCACGGCAAGCAAAGGCTTTATACCCTGGCACTGGTGCCTATGCTGCGAATTGTGATTTTGGTATTAGCCTTGGTCATGATAGTTCCGCTAGTTATAGAGCCGACATTACAAAATATGGTAGCGGTGTTAGGTGCCGCAGGCTTAGCCATTGGTTTTGCATTAAAGGATTATGTCAGTAGCCTCATTGCCGGTATCGTGGCTATTCACGAAATGCCCTACAGACCAGGAGACTGGATAGAAGTCGATGGCAGTTATGGTGAGGTTGTACACATAGGCATGCGTACGGTTGAACTGGTGACCAACGATGACACCGTTATTTGGGTGCCGCATCTTAAACTGTGGGATAACCTAATTCACAATGCCAATAATGGCGGTCCCAGTTTAATGTGTATTACTGAGTTTTATACCCAGCCAGAGGCAGATGCTTATCAAATTCGCGACGCGCTGGAAGAAGTTGCATTAACCAGCCCTTACCTGCAACTTGGTAAACCTATAGCGGTAACGGCCGCTGAACAGCCCTGGGGTACCAAGTACCGCTTAAAAGCCTACCCAATTGACCCCAGGCAGCAGTTTCAGTTTGTTACCGATATGACTGCCCGCGGAAAACGCCGATTGTTGGAACTGGGCGTTAAATTCGCAAAAGTGGAATCCGATGAAGCATTTGAGCTTAACTCTCCATAAGTATAAGGCTACTGACCTAGGTAGCGCTGTAATTCACTGCGCCATTGCGGCGATTGAATAACGTTTAAAAGCTCTCGGTTCAAAGGCTCTCGGAAAGAGCTGCCTTGCGGTAAAACAAAACCATAGTCTTGAGGTAACACTCGTTCTGGCAGTAAGCGAATATTGTTGAGAGCATTGGTTCGTAGCGAGTAGCGTAAAATAGGCTCGTCATAGACAACCGCATCAAGTTGACCGGCATTGAGCTTCCTCAGAGCCGCATTTAAGTCTGTGAAACTTTCATAGCCGATGTTTTGCTGCTCTAACCAGGCAGCCGTTGCTGAGTTACCAAGAGTAGCGACTCTTGCATTAGGAAGATCATTGGCGCTGGTCACTTTAGATTGAAACTGTGACACCGTTAGTGACGAAGCAATAGATGCCGTAAAACTGGATATAATAATTACACAAGTGAACATCCATATAAGGCTAACCGCACGTCCTCCTAAGCTTCGGGGTGACTTGTCACCGTAACCAACAGTGGTCATGGTAACGGCCGCCCACCAAAAACCCGATCCTAAGCCGTTAACGGGCTTCTCTGAAAACTCGTCAGGATTCTTTTTGCGCTCGAAGAACCAGACTAAAGCACCAGCGACAAAGAGAATGCCACCTAATACTAAAATGACCTTTAAGAACTCAAAGGACACGAAACGTTTTGTGACCGCCCACCAGGTTGACGTATTATTGCTTGGAACAGCAACGGCGAGGCCTGCATTATGAAAGGGTTGGCTGAAATCGATAACAGATTCTCGCTGAGACGTTATGGTTAGCGCTCCAATGCCAATATCGTATTCGCCATTTTCAACCCCAGTGAGTAAGTCATTTAATGGCATAGGATACAGCTCGTAAGGTTGTTCTAGCTCCATTGCGACATCGCGCCATAAGGTTATGGCTAATCCTTCAAACTCTCCGTTTTTTTCTAGAATAAACGGCGCATTAACCCTGACTGCTACTTTTAATGTATCTTCAGGTTTTGCGTTTGCGCTAAGCGTAAACAGCGATGATAAAGTGATTAGTAGTAGAGTGAGGCCAAAACGGAGCGTCATTGCGTATACCTATTGTAGATTGATGAGTATCAAAGGAATACTATCAGGTAACGAACGAATTGTTGACTAACCTTTGCTCATGCAAGAGAATGAGAATTATTGTTATTTTAGGAGGTTTTATGAAGCTATTTTATACGATCATTACGGCTCTTTTTTTAGCCATATCAATGCCGAGTTTTGCTGAAGAAGAACAACAGTATCAACACTTTAAGCCAGAGCCATCTGACAACTTGCATCAGGCAATTATGAACCTGACGAAGTACAATGCAGAGTTGCAGAAAATTATTGAAGGTGACATGCCGCCGGAAGATATGGCAAAAGTACATGAGCTGACATACACACTGGAAGTCGCTTTAGCACGTCTGAGTAAAGAGCTGGGCGTTGCAGCAAATTCGCTGGAAGAAGTGCATTTAGGCTCTGAGGCAATGAACAAACAACGTGTTGAAGGCTTTGGTAAAAGCTACCTTGAAACACTGAATCATGTGTTAGGTAAGCATGCTGAGCACCATGAAAACGGGCATGACGAAGAGCACGAGAATCACCATTAAAGTGTTTCTATAAACGCTTTAAAATGTCGTAGCCAGAAACTGTGGGGCTGCGACATTGCATTTCTCCCAATCGGTATTTCACAAATCGCTTCGCCGTTTAGTTCGGCTCGTGGCAGAGGCAAAATAACCACACCGGTGTTGCTGACGTAATCAATGACCTTTTGACTCAAGTCTTCTGCGTTTATAGCAAAGTGTAAGTGAAACATGGCTGTTTGCGGTTTTTCCGGGTTGACCCGAATTCCATCCAGCTCATTTAGCGCATCACCTAGCGCGCGAGAGTAATTCACGGCATCATCCATAAGCGGCAGGTTTTCTCGTAAGCCACGGCGTGCAGAGATTATCTGCGGATACTGAGTAATAACATTGCCGCCGGCTCGACGAGCCCAGACTTTAGCTTGTTCAATAAAAGCTTCAGAGCCCGCAAGTACAGCGCCAGAAATAGCACCTAAGTCTTTATAAAAACTGACGTAAACAGAGTCAAACAGCTCGCAAACCTCAGCTAATGAGCAGTCATAAGCAGTCGGCACTTGCCAAAGTCGGGCGCCGTCTAAATGCATGGCAATATCATTAGCTCTAGCCCACTCCGATTGCGAAACTAAGTCGTCCCAATTTGGCAGTTGACCGCCAATTTCGCGCATTGGCAGCTCTAGAAGCACGCTACCAAGGTCGGCAGTTTGGACGTTTTTTAAGTCTTCTGATGTGATTGGATTGCCTGCTTCACCTGTTGTTGTACCGTTAAGTCCCCACAGTGCTTCAAAGCCCATTTGCTCGTGTAGCATTAAATGCGAGGTCGGGTGTAAAGCAACGCCATTGCGTTGGCGTTGGTCAGCATGAATACGTAACGCCAGTGGCTGAGCTAAGGTCCCGGTTGGTAAGAACAAGGCGGCGGGCTTGCCCAGCAGTTTAGCCACCTCACCTTCAAAATCATTAATAAGCGCGCCACTACCGTAAACATCGCGTTTTTCGTTTTGCTCGACCTCATAGGCTAATAAGTGCAGTTCATCCGCCATACTCCGTTGTGGCTGACGCAGCAGAGACGAGCTTGCTTGCTCGGCCACTCGAGAATACGCGTGTTTAGTTTTTTCGGTAATAGAAGCTGTCATTATTCGCCTACTTTGAGTGAACTTTGCCGCCAATAATTTTGTAGGCAGGAGTACCGCGAATCATGGTCTCGCGTGCAAACTCCTGCCCACAACCGGGGCAATGGCACGGCTTAGTGGTGTGGTCTTCAACAATACGCTCAATAAAGCATTTTACCAAAGCGCCTTTACCACCCTTGCGATATTTAAATATGGGCGTTTTGCACTGCAGACAAGAAATCTGCACGGTGCGAACCGGCCCTTTCTTGTTGGGTTTCGCCATAAAACAGTCGGTTACAATTTAAGCATTTCCATTAGTGTAACAAGCACGCTATAGTTTTTCTTCCTGTATGAAAAGAAGAATAAAGGACACTGCTATGCGTTATTCCATTGTTGCCCTGGCTGTTTTGGGCTTATTAACGGCCTGCGGACAACCGCAGCAAAACAATTCTGAACAAAATTCACAAACGGCGGTTGAGCAAACGGCGCAGTCGGAAACTGAGCGCCTGAACCAGTGGTTTGAAGAAAAGTACGAAGAACAGCTTCAACAAAGCCCTATTCAAATGACCTTCCTGGGCCGTAAAGATCGCTACGGCGACATTGATGACATGACCGTCGCTGCTGAGAAAAAGCAGCTCGAATGGCTGGAAGGCACGGTTGAAGAGCTGAAAGCGAACTTTGACTACGACAAGCTGAACCTCGAAGCTCAGACGTCGTATGACGTTTGGGTTTACCAATACGAACAAGCCAAGCGTAATGCGGAATTCCGTGGCATGGATTACGTGTTTGACCAAATGCGTGGTGCGCACACTTTCCTACCGCAGTTTTTAATCAACTTCCATCGAGTGGATGACTCGGAAGATATGGAAGCCTACATTTCTCGTATTAAGGGTGGCGCAACGGCTATTGAGCAATTATTGCAGCGCGCGAAGAAGCAGGTTGAGAACGGCGTTCGTGCTCCCCGATTTGCGTATGAGCAGGTTATTAAAGAGGCAAAAGGCCTGACTTCAGGTGCCCCTTTTGATGAAGAAGGTGACTCAAGCTTACTGGAAGATGCTAAAAACAAGCTCAGTGCGCTTCAGGAAAATGATGCGATCTCCGCTGAACAAGCCGACAAATACGAAAAAGAAGTGCGTAAAGCGCTATTGGAGCGTTTTCGCCCAAGTTACGAAGCCTTAATCAGCTTTTTGGAAAGTGACATTGAAAATACCGACGAAGTCGCCACCGGCGTGCATCGTCTGGAAAACGGTGAGGCTTACTATAACGCCCGCTTAGCTAACTACACGACGACTGACTTAACCGCTGATGAAATTCATGAGATAGGCCTTAGCGAAGTCGAGCGACTGACTAATGAAATGATCGCGATTAAAGAGAAAGTTGAATTTGATGGCGATTTGCAGGACTTCTTTGATTATATCCGTACCGAAGAGCGCTTCTTCTATCCGAACAACGACGAAGGCGCGGAAATGTATCTGGAAGACTCTCGTGAATACCTAGCGTACATTAATGAAAAACTGCCTGAATATTTTGGCATTTTGCCAAAAGCCGATTTGATAGTGAAACGCGTCGAGCCTTTCCGTGAACAAGATGGCGCAGCCCAGCATTATTACCCTGGTTCGCCTGACGGTGAGCGTCCGGGCATTTACTACGCGCATCTGTCGGACATGAGCTCCATGCCGAAAAATGAGATGGAAGCCATTGCCTATCATGAGGGTAACCCGGGTCATCATATGCAAATTTCTATTGCTCAGGAACTGGAGTCGGTACCAGAGTTTCGCACTCAGGCTGGCTTTACGGTTTACAGCGAAGGCTGGGGCTTGTATTCAGAGCAATTAGCCAAGGAAATGGGGGCCTATGAAGACCCTTATTCTGATTTTGGTCGCTTAACCACCGAAATTTGGCGTGCGGTGCGCTTGGTTGTGGATACCGGCATGCACGCCAAAGGCTGGACTGAAGAGGAAGCGGTTAAATACTTCCAGGAGCACACGCCGATTGCTGAAGGCGCGGTGCGTTCAGAAGTTCGTCGCTATCTGGTTATGCCGGGTCAGGCAACGGCCTACAAAATTGGCATGATCCGCATTCTGGAACTGCGTGAAGAAGCCAAAGAAGCATTAGGCGATAAGTTTGATATCCGTGGCTTCCACGACACCATTCTGGGAGGTGGTGCATTACCACTGCACATTCTGGAGCGTCGCGTTAACCAGTGGGTTGAGAAGCAGAAGCAAGCCTAGTTTTACAGTAAGCCAATATCAATGGCTTTAAGCACAGCTCGGGTGCGGTCACGCACCCCGAGCTTGGCCATCAGCGACGAGACTTGATTCTTGACCGTCCCGGTTGATTTAAACAAGCTTTCTGCAATTTCGTGATTACTTAATCCCGCTGCAATCAGTCTCAATACGGCAATTTCTTTATCTGTCAGGGGCTCCACAAGCGTTTTATCGTCAGTGCTCTCTGTGCTCTTGTTGTTTTTTAAACCGGTTAGAATGCGCTCCGTAATGGCCGGTTGCAGCCATGTTTTTCCTTGAGACAGCGCGGCAATTGCGTCAACCAGCATCTCCAGAGAGACATCTTTTAGCAGATACCCTTCTGCACCCGCTTGAATCGCTCTCATAATGGACTCGTGGTCATCAAACGTCGTGAGCATTAACACGGGAGTCTGGCAACCGCCACTTCTTAATGTTTCTACCGCCTCTATACCATCCATGTCGGGCATGCGAATATCCATCAAAATAACGTCAATGGAGTGTTGGGCATTTTTCTCAAGAGCCTCCTTGCCTGAGCTCGCTTGCGCAACAACGGTCACATTGTCCGATAGCGATAAGAGTGAGCTAAGACCCTCCCGAACTAATGTTTGGTCGTCAACTAACAGAACATTAATGCTCATACATTATCCTCAAGCGTGAGTTGAAGATTAAAGCCTTTGCCTTTTGCTTCTACGATGAGTTCTGCACCGAGGTCATTAGCACGCTCTTGCATACCCGTCAGTCCATTTCCTTCCTTAAAGTGCTGAGCAGACCCGTTATCTTCAATAAAAAGACAAAGCGTATTACCTTGGCGAGACAACGAAATACTTTGTCGATTGCCATTGGAGTGTTTCAGGAAGTTTGTCACGGCTTCTTGCGATATCCTCAAAACCGCCTCGGCAATATCAATGGCTTGAATACCGAGGTTTTTCTGACACCTAACCTCAACTTGTTTATCTGCTGAGCGATAAGCCAGCGACTGCAATGCGTTTTCAATGTCCAGTACGGCCGAGTCGCGTAAGTCGGAAACCGCTTCACGAACATCGGAGAGCAATAACTTGGTAATACTCTGGCTCTTTTCTAACGTCGGCTTTAGATCGTCGCCGGCTTTTCGGGAAGCCACCTGTAAGTTAATGGACAACGCCGTTAAGTGGTGGCCTATTAAATCGTGAATATTGCGAGCTATTCTTGTCCGTTCATTCTGTTTACTGGCTTCTTCCAGCAGCATTTGTGTTGCGCGAAGCTCCCGGTTTATTGCCAGCTCGCGCTCTAATGCTTCTGTCTCTCTCAGGCGGGTGCCCATGGTCACTATGGCGAATAAATTAAATGCCCAGAACAGAATGGCGGATACCCAAGCATAACTGTCGCCCCAGCCAAACTGGTAAATCAACCATAATGGCACCGATAGCGGAATAGAGATAAGAACAGAGTTTCGAATACTGGTGTAATAAGGCAGCTGCGCCACGCAAATGGTCATCAATATGGCGACAACACTATAGGGTATTAAGTAATACAAACTGAAAATAGCCACCAATTGAACAAAGACAAGGCTGAGACGTAGCCAGGGCTCGTTTTTGTAGGGCTGTTCTCGGGTCGCAATTGTGAAGCACACCATGAAAACCACAAAGAATACGGCGGCAATGATCCAGTGCGAGCTAAAAAACGGTGTTTGCTCTCTTTGACCCAGTAAGTAAAGACAAAACGAGGACAGCAGCGCCCAGGACAGTACCGCAACCCACTGCTCTTGATCGATGTATTTGGATGTAACTGATTTTATATTCATGCGTTCAGTATGCCTGCAGAGTGGTGTTTGACAATAGGCCAAAAGTCACGTTTGAGAAAGTGACTTCTTGCACTCACTGACACCGTTGAACCGCTCTAACCTGTATAAAAACAGGAGGGCTTTTTATGTTGACGCTACACAGCTTTTTACTCTATTTACATATCGTGTTTGGGGCCATAGCAATGGCATTATTCTGGATACCGGTAGTGACAAAAAAGGGAGGTTTAAATCATCGCCGATTTGGTAAGGCGTATGTCTGGATCATGAATACGGTTGCTGTTTCGGCCATAGTTATGTCCGTTATGGTGTTAGTTGCTCCCGAATACTTCAAAGCGAATATCATTCAAAACAGCCAGCGTCCCGAGGCGGTTACCGAAGGTATTCGGTTCTTTTGGACTCTACTGTTGTTCCTGTCTGTATTTACCTTTGCCTCGGTTCGGAACGCAATGGTGGTTTTGCGGTCGAAACGAAGTCGCGATAATTTGCGTACATTCAGTTATTTATCGATGATTGCCTGTTTAGCGGTGATGTCTCTGGTGCTGCTATGGCAGAGCATGAATACGCCTGCTATTCAGTTTGTCAGCCCTTGGTTACACATTATTTTTGGCATTTTAGGGTTAGTGAACGTGTATCAAATGTTGCGTTTTGCGTTTTCGCCCTCAGTTAAGAAGAATGCCTGGCTGATAGAGCACTTAAGTTCCATGTGTGGTTCAGGTATAGCGGTTTATACGGCGTTTTTTGCCTTTGGCGCGCGTCATGTGCTGGCTCACTTGGGGCAGTGGCAATTGTTATTCTGGGTAGTGCCGGGTGTTGTAGGTACGGTGCTTATATTTTTATGGTCACAAAAATACGAACAAGGAGAGCTCTCGTGAGGTGGCTTTTATTCTTACTTACAACATTAATTTTTGCGCCCGGCGTTTATGCCGAGGTGGAAACGAAGCAGGTTATTCAGCAGCAGTTGGCTGATGGCTCACTCGATAGTGCTGAAGACAGCGTTGAAGAATGGGTAAAAAAAGAACCGAAAAACGCTGAAGCTTGGCACACGCGCGGCGTGGTTATGGCGCAACAGGCGCAAAATGCCTTTTTCAGTGCGATGAGCTATGCCGGCAAATCGGTAGAGTCCTTTGAGAAAGCGGTTGAGCTGGCGCCTGACAGTATTAAATATCGCAGAGCCTTAATGCAGTTTTATTTAATGGCGCCCTCTATTGCCGGCGGTGATGACGAGAAAGCATTGGCTCAAATTGAGAAAATGATGGCGTTAGACCCGGCACAAGGCGCGCTCGCTAAAGTTGGTTATTTTCGTAAGCATGAAAAGATGACAGAAGCAGAATCGCTGCTGGAAGAAACCATAGCAGCACACCCTGATAATGCGGATGTTTTGCTTTATGCCGGTCTACAGAAACAGCGCGCAGAAGAATTTGATACGGCTCTCAAGCTGTTTGGCAGAGCGGTAAATGGCATCTCAGATGACGGTTCTGCAGTCAGTATGGCGTTGTATCAGATAGGAAAGACCGCCGTTTTAGCCGAGAGTCATATTGATGCAGGCATTGATGCCCTTAATAATTATTTGGAGAAAGCGTCGTTGGAGAACTTGCCGGAGCCTCACTGGGCACAGTTCAGAAAAGCACAGTTATTAGCGTTAAAGGGCGATACAGAAACGTCAGAACAACTGCTGGCAGAACTTAAAAACGTTAATGACGAAGAGCTTCAGGAGCAGTTAGCACAATAACGCTAGTCGTCTAAATACCCTCTGTTACGACCATCGGACTTGGCGCGATAAAGCGCTGAGTCTGCTTTGGCTATCATTTTATCAATGAGTGAGTCGATGCTTTCATCGGTTTTAGGTGTATGAAGGTAGCCGCCAATGCTCACTGTTAAATAGGGGGCTATTTCTGAGTTCTCATGGGGAATTTGTAGTGCTCGAATTGATTCAAGCAGATGATGGATACTGGCTTCCGTTTTTTCTTTATTTGTTGCTGAAATAACAGCGACAAACTCTTCTCCACCATAACGAGCAACAAAGTCCGTGTTGCGCTGAAACAGATCGAATAAAGCATTAGCAACAGACTTTAGTGCTTGATCACCTTGCAGGTGACCATAGTGGTCATTATAAGGTTTAAAATGATCGATATCGATAATCAGTAAGCTTAGTGGCGACTGTTCTCGCATTGAGCGTTGGATTTCATTGTGGATACGCTCGTCAAAAGCACGGCGATTAGCAATGCCGGTTAAACCATCCTGAGAAACCTGTGCGTGAAGCAAGCGGTTAGCCTTTTCCAGTTCGCGTTGAGTGTGAATGAGTTCGGCGTACGTTCGCTGCCGTTCCATAGTATTCGCAATAATATTGGCGACCAGTTTTAAACAGCGGATTTCTTCTGGAGTCCAACGGTGTTTTTCCTGAACTCGATCACAGCCGACAAAACCAAGCAATTGGTGCTTGGCTACTATACCCACACAGATAACGGACTTAATGTGTTCTCGTTTGAATTCTTGTTTTTCAGCCTCGGCTTCGGGTGGAAGTAATTCGACATCGTTAACAATGAAGAGTTGGTGTGTCTTTATTTCATTGAAAAACCATGGAAGGTCGTTAATACCAACAGACTGAAGGTCGTCAATGTGTGCGTCAAATCCATCGCGCACCCACTCGTGTGTGTTTGTCATGTTGGCAACGGCATCGTCAAACTCGAACACATAGCAACGGTCAGCACCGGCAAAGCTGCCAAAAGCTTCGATGACCTCCTCGATGCACTCGTAGGTTTCAGCGGGTTCGCTGTTGATCAAACGAGACGAAAGCTCAGATATTAATTGATTAAACGTAACTTGAGTATTTATGGCGTCCATGATTCCATCCGACTGTTTACAATTCTAGTTAAGCACAGACGCAACACAAGGTAAATGTTATTTTAGTGTTATTTGAAGGTCTATTCAGTTCGTGTAAAACGTCCAAATATCGTATACGACGGGTAATACTGAAAAGACTAATAAAAGCGCCATTGAAACATTAAAGATGCGCTGTGCTGTGTGGTTGGTCAGTAGTTGACGCAAGCCGGCACCGGCAACCAGCCATACGCCAACACAGGGAAAAGCAACTGCTAAAAACGCCGCCGTAATTTCAAGAACTTCTAGCCAAAGAGAACCTGCGACTGTAGTAAAAGCGGCCACGGCACCCGTTGCCATCACCCAAGCTTTGCCGTTTACCCACTGAAAAAGCACCGCCTGCCAAAACGTCAGTGGTTTACGGTCGCCCTTTTCTATTGCTTTGGGCGTTTGCGAACCAATAACCCAGGCGAGCCAAAGCAAATAGAGAGTACCGGCAATTTTTATCATTTGGTGCAGCAACGGGAATTGTTCCAGTACGGAACCAAAACCCATACCGACCACCAGCACCATAGCCGGGAAGCCAAAGCAAATGCCGAGAAAGTGCGGCAAACTCGACTTTACGCCGTAATTAACACCAGAAGACATGATCATTATATTGTTTGGACCTGGCGTAATCGTGGTTGAAAACGCAAAGAAAAATACCGCGATAAAAATTTCCATAGCATTCCTTGTGCGACATAAATTGACGCATAACGTCTTATACTGGTGTCTTTAAAAATATACGATACCATGGAATTTCATGGAACCGGTTTTAAGGAGAGCAGCGAGTGAGTGAATTAACCCCCGGCTTTATTGTCGCGCACGGACACCGTTTGGAAGACTTAACGGATGTGGCCGTCAAATTCACTCAAAATTATCCGCTGGCGCCGCTGGAGCAGGAAACGGTGCTGGTGCAGAGCAATGGTATTGCGCAGTGGCTTAAAATTAACTTAGCACAAGCCAGCGGCATTGCTGCCATGGTCGATGTGACCCTGCCTGCGCGCTTTCAGTGGCAGGCCTATCGTGCCGTACTGGGTGATGACATACCCAAAACCTCTCCGTTTGATAAAGACCGGCTGACCTGGCGTTTAATGCGCTTATTACCCGATCTTATTGCCGAAAACCCACACTTTGCGCCGCTGAAGCACTACACTTCGGACGATAATGACGGGCGCAAGCTCTATCAGCTCAGTGGACGTTTAGCCGATTTGTTTGATCAATACGCGGTGTATCGCGCTGACTGGCTCGACAGCTGGGTTAAAGGCCATGACGTTTTGGAAAACAATGAGCCGCTTGAAGCGGAGCAATTGTGGCAGCCGGAACTCTGGCGCGCTGTCAGTAATGATATTGGTATAGACGACTACTGGAACAATCGGGCCGAGTTACACCAGCGTTTTATTGATACCGCAAAAAATTTGTCTCAACGTCCTGCCGGTATACCCCCTCGCGTGGTTGTTTTTGGTATCTCATCATTGCCGCAGCAAATGTTGCAAGTGCTGGATGCCATAAAAGGCTACACGCAGATTTTGTTATGTGTGCACAACCCGTCGCAGTTTCATTGGGCCGACATTGTTGACGGCAAAGAAGCGCTGCGCGAGGCGGTAAAAGCTTCTTCTCGACTGAAACATAAGCCTGATCTGCCTGAGCAGCCAGACGATGATGAACTGCATCAGCTGGCGCACCCGCTGCTGGCGTCCTGGGGCAAGCAGGGACGAGACTATATTCGCTTGCTGGACTTATACGACGAAACGTTCGCCAAGCAGGAAGCCTTTAATACCGTAAAGCTGGAATTATTCGAGCCTCACGACACTCATCACCTGTTAGGTCAGTTACAAGACGATATCTTAAATCTGCGACCAGTTCAGGAAACGCGGGAGCACTGGTCGACACCGGCTAAAACGGACAAGTCGTTGCAGTTTCATGTCTGCCATAGCCCACAGCGCGAGTTGGAAGTGTTGCATGATCAGTTATTGGACGCGTTCGCTCGCGATCCGGATTTAAAGCCCCGGGACGTTATGGTCATGCTGCCCGATGTGAACACCTACGCGCCTTACATTGACGCGGTATTTGGACGCTACCATCAACGCCCGGGCGAGCGTGATCCGCGCGCCATTCCTTATACCATCGCAGACCAGGGGGAGCGCCATCAGCGACCATTAATGATAGCGCTAGAATTGTTGTTGCAGGCAGACCAGCTGCGCTTTACCCAAACGGATTTGTTCAATTTATTGTCGGTGCCCGCTGTACAGCAGCGCTTCGACATTCATGACGACGACCTGCCGCAGTTGAAACGCTGGGTCAGAGAGGCCGGTGCGCGATGGGGCCTGAACAGTCAGCAGCGTGAACAGTTTTATATGCCTCCGGCGGAGGAAAGAAACAGCTGGTGGTTTGCGCTTAAACGCATGATTGCAGGCTATGCCATTGGTGAGCTTGAAGCAGACCATTCATCCCCCTGGGCTGAGGTTGAGCCTTATCCGGAAGTATCGGGCCTTAGCGCTGCTCTCGTCGGTTGTCTGGCGGATGTAGTACGCGCGCTCGAGTCATGGTGGCAGCGCACCCAAACTGCGCAGCCATTGACGGACTGGGTGCTGCATGGCGAGTGGCTGTTACAGCAATTCTTCGAGACCGAAGACGATAGTGATCACTTACTGTTAGCTAAGCTTAGTGATGAGCTGTATCAGTTACGGGATATTGGTGTTGAAGCCGACAATGAGTCATTGTTGCGGTTACCGATATTTAAAGATGCGTGGCTCGAACGCGTTGACCAGCAAAACCTTAACCAACGGTTTTTAGCCGGCGCAGTGAATTTTGCCACGCTTATGCCTATGCGTGCCATTCCTTTTAAATACGTTTGTGTTTTGGGAATGAACGAAAGTGACTATCCGCGCTCGGTACCTCGGGTGGACTTCGACTTAATGACAGACCGTTACCGTCCGGGCGATCGCTCCCGCCGCGACGATGACCGTTATTTGTTTTTGGAAGCGATGCTGTCGGCGCGGGACTGTTTTTACGTCAGCTGGGTGGGGTACAGCGCTAAAGATAACAGTGAGCGCACACCGTCGGTATTAGTCGCGCAGCTGCGCGACCATCTTCAGCAAGGCTGGGGTGTTGACGTTAAAAACCTGACTGTAGAACATAAGCTGCAACCCTTTAACACGGCTTACTTTAGCCAGGAGCAGCCGGGGTATTTCACTTACGCCAGTGAGTGGGCGCTGGCGCATGGTGGTGCTAAAAACAACCACTCAACAGCGTCTCAGCATAGACCGGAAAGTGTCGAACGCACCCTCAGCATTAACGACATAAAACGTTTTATCGAAGAGCCCGCGCGGCTTTATTTTAACTGGCATCTCGATACCTATTTCGGCAGCGACAGCGAAGACCTGGATGACAGTGAAGCCTTCGTTATGGATAACCTGCAAAGCTGGACGCTTATTACTCGCTTGGTTGAATGTGGTAAGCGCGCCTTGTTGCAAGGCGGGGGCACGGAAGCGGCCTTGTTAAAAGAGCTGAATCGAATCAACCGCGAGGGCGCGCTAGGTATAGGCGCTATTGCCGAGCAAAATGGTCTGGAAATGCTTGAACAAGCCGACAAAATACTGGGCTCTTATCAGCAGGGTATTACCGGCTACAGCCAGTTTAACGAGTTCCCCATTGAGGTAGGCTTCGAGCATAACGGCCTGATTATCGACGAAACCATTACCGGCTTACACACCAATGAACAGGGCGAGCGGCTGTGGGTAGTGACCTCTGCGAGTAAAATAGCAAAAAATACTAAAAAAGGCGGTGTCGAAGACGGTGGCTGGAAACATATCAGTGCGTATTACATCGGCTTAATGCTGCTGAATTTGCAGCAACCCACTCGTTTACTCATTGTTTCCAAAGGCGGTTGTCAGTTGCCGGTCGCGGCGATACCAGCAGAGCTGGCGCTGCAACAGCTCGAACAACTGCTTGAACTGGTGGCATTGTCGGTGCAGCAACCACAACCCATGCATTTGGATATTGCCTTAACCTGGCTGAACGCCCTGGATAAAAAAGACAACGACGAAGCGTTGGCGCACGAGGCAGCCCGGCAGAAATACGAAGAAGATCAGCATAAAAGACCGGCCATAGTGACAAAAAGTGATTACTGCGGCCGGGTTGCCGACACTTACGAGGCCATTATGACGTCGCCTCATTTCCGCCGGTTTCTGAATGAACTCTACGATCCGCTGCGTTTAACCATGGTGCCGGAGGACAAGTCATGAGCCAATCGACGACGCATACTTTGGAGAACCCGCTCGACTTTCCGCTGAATAGCAGCCGCCTGATTGAAGCGAGCGCCGGTACAGGTAAAACTTACACCATTGCCGCACTGTATGTGCGTTTAGTCATTGGTCACGGCACGCAGGACACCGCCTTTGAGCGTGAGCTTGTACCCAAGAATATTCTGGTCATGACCTTTACCAAAGCCGCGACAGAAGAGCTGAGTGACCGCATTCGCGCACGCTTAGCCGAAGCCGCGGCTTATTTTCGTGACCCGGACTCGGTCGACAGTGACCCGTTCTTAGCCAGTTTGCGCGAAGACTGCGTAGCGAAAGAACAGAACTTAAAACACTTAGCGCGGTTACTGGACTTAGCGTCGCAGTCGATGGACGAAGCGGCGGTTAAGACCATCCATGGTTGGTGTCAGTCGATGCTAAAAGAGCACGCTTTCGCCAGCGGCAGCTTATTCAGTCAGGACGTAGAAACCGATAATGAGGAATTGCGTTTACAAGCCGCCGAGGATTATTTCCGCCGCTATATCTACCCGGCCGATGCCGAGTTGAGTGAAAAATTGCTGGCAGACTTTACCTCGCCTGAAGCCTTATTAGGTTTGACCTACAGCTTAAGTAAAAGCGGGCAGGCACCGGTTGAGGGAGACCTGCAAACTCTATTAACTGAGGCGGAAAATGGGCATAAGCAACGAATAGCCGCGATAAAGCAAGAAGTTGCGCCTATTGTTAATGAAGTGGTTGATAAGACATCGCAAGCCAAAGGCACTGCTACCAAACTTAAGCAATTTCAGAAATTTGCCGACTGGTGCGCGGATGCTGAGTTGGTTGAACCGGACGTCACGGCAGCAAACTGGAAAAACATCCGTACAGATGAGTTACAAAAGTTTGCTGAGAGTAAGCTGGGCGGCATGCCGGACAGTTGGAACGTCTTAGGTCAGTTGCAGGAGCGCCTAAAACAAAGCAAAGTCCAGCAACAGCAAGAACTGGCTAAGATAAAACAACACGCCGCATTTGGGGTGAACAAACGTTTTGCTGAATTGCAAAATCAGCGTGCAGAAATGGGGCATGACGACATGCTCACACGCTTACGCGATGCGTTAAAAGGTCCCAGTGGCGAAGCGTTGGCGGCCGCTATTCGTAAGCAATACCCCATAGCCATGGTGGATGAGTTTCAGGACACCGACCCTGTGCAGTATGAGATATTCAACCGCATTTATAATCTGGCAGAGCCGCACACCGGCACCGGCATTTTCCTGATTGGCGACCCGAAGCAGGCCATATACAGCTTCCGAAATGCCGATATTTATACCTATTTAAAAGCCCGGCGAGACACCGAAGGGCGGCACTATAACCTGGCGAAAAACTTCCGCTCGTCGCAGGCAATGGTGGACAGCGTAAATGCACTGTTTGAGCGTGCAGAGGAGCTACCGCGCGGCGCTTTTTTGTTCAAAACCGAAGACGACAACCAACTGCCCTTTAACCGCGTGGCTGCCAATGGACTGAAGCGTACGTTCAAACACTGCTTATTATCCAGCAATGTAAAAACCGCTCCGGCGCTTCTGTGGTCGGTATCGAGTGAAGAAAAACGCAATAAAGATACCGTATTCAGGGCAGCGGCGAATCACCATGCCAACCTAATAGCGTCGTTACTGAATGATCCGCAAGCGGGCTATTACAATGAAGACGACGTGCTGGAGCAGCGTGTTAAAACCAGCGACATTGCTGTGCTGGTGAATAACTTCAGCGAAGCCAATGCTATAAAGAAAGCACTGAGTGACCGTGGCCTCAAAAGCGTTTATTTGTCAGACCGAGAGTCGGTATTTGCGCAGCGTGTAGCTAAAGACTTGCTGGCACTGGTCAGCGCCTGTGCGGAACCTCGTGATCCTTCGCTTATTCGCAGTGCCTTAGCAACGCAATTGCTCGCCTTACCGTTTGTTGAATTAGAGTATATTCACAGTAACGAGCAAGCGTGGGAAGCGCGTGTCGAGCAGTTTTTAAGTTATCACGATCAATGGTTGCGCCAGGGCGTATTGGCTATGCTGCACAATGTGTTGCACGACCATCAGGTACCAGCGACGTTACTGGAAGATCGCATTCATGGCGAACGACAGCTATCAGACGTGCTTCATATTGCCGAATTACTGCAACAACAAAGTCTGGTTTTAGACGGCATTCCGGCGTTAGTGAACCATTTTGCCGAGCAAGTGAATGAACGCCACGGTTTTGGTAGCAACAGCCGCACACAAAGTGACGAGCAGCAGCTACGCCTGGAAAGTGACGATGAACTGATAAAAATTATCACCATTCATAAGTCTAAAGGTTTGCAGTACCCGCTGGTGTTCATGCCCTTTGTGGCTTATACCCAGTCGGAGACCCACCGCATAAAGCCACCAGCGGTTTATCACGATGAAAAGGGCGAGCTGCAAGTGCTCTGGTCCAAAGACGACGACAATAAACAGCGTTTAAGCGACGAAATTCTCGCAGAAGATTTACGCAAAATGTACGTCGCAGTAACCCGTGCACAGTACGCCACCTTCATTGCGCTGGAGGCCATGAGCGAGCATCGTAATAATCCGTTGTTTTACTTATTGAACGGCGGTGAGGCGTTGTCTGACGAGCTTTACAAGGTCGTTAATGAGCGTTGGCAGCAGAGCGCGCATACTCAGGTTACGCGCCTGGAAGATGATGAGCCGCTGGTTCGTGCTCTAGAGCAGGAGCAGCAAACGCCTAAGTTGACGCCTAAAACGATGCCGGCAGGCCGAAAACTTGAACGTTGGTGGGTGGCTAGTTATAGCGCGCTTAAGTATGAAGGCGCGGTCACGAAAAGTGCACAGGCACCGCAGTCGCCCGACGAAATGAACTTGCTGGATGAGCGAGAAGACGAGGACGAGCAAGTCGCCAGTGCGGCAGAGCCGAGTGCGGACAGCATTCACCACTTACCTAAAGGCGCTGGTCCGGGTACCTTTTTGCATAACTTACTGGAAGAGTCGGCGAATCGGGGCTTTGAGGTAATCGCTCACGATGCTTCCGAGCGCACTGAGCTCGTACAGCGTTTTTGTGTCAGCCCTTTGTGGCAGGAGCATGAGCAGAGCATTGCACAATGGCTGAATGCGTACCTAGAAACCGAGTTTGCGCTGAACGCTAACGGCGACAAAATTAGCCTGAGCCAGTTGCAGCAGTACAAAGCCGAACCCGAGTTTTGGTTTGGCGCTAGTGGTGTTAACGCACAAACGTTGGACAATCTGGTGCAACAACACACATTACCCGGCCATGAGCGCCCTGCACTAGAGCCTAACCTGCTGAATGGCATGTTAAAGGGCTTTATCGACTTGGTCTTTGAGCATAACGGTAAATACTACGTTGCGGACTACAAGTCGAACTGGCTGGGTGAGGACGACCACGCATACAGCGAGGAGGCCATGCGCGAGAAAATACTGCACAGCCGTTATGACCTGCAATACGTGATTTATACGCTGGCATTGCACCGCCTGCTAAAAGCTCGGCTGGGCGATGAATACGATTACGACACCCACGTTGGCGGCGCGGTTTATCTCTTTTTACGCGGGCACAGAGCCGAAACTGGCGGCGCATTTTGTGACAGGCCACCGAGAGAGCTGATAGAGCAGCTGGACAGCCTGTTTGCCGGAGAAAGCGTCAAAGACAAGGAGTCAGTATGAGCAATGTAACTATCCACACCCTGTTCGAAGCTCTGAGTCAGTGGCGGGATGCCGGCTGGATACGCTCTATTGATTTGGCGTTTGTCGAGTTTCTGCAGCAAGCGGGCGAGCGCAGCGATGCGGTGTTACTCGCCGCCTGCTGTGTGTCGCATCAAGCCGGGCGTGGGCATACGCAAGTTGATCTAAAGGCTTTGATGGATGCCCCGGAAACGCTGCTGAACCTGCCACCGGAGAACCGTCATGCCGCGGACTGCGCCTTACCAAGTGAGCTTTTTAAGCAATACGGATTAGACCTGACCGACGCACTGGCAGCCAGTCAATGCGTCGATGTGAATGGCCACGGAACCGAGCCGTTGGTGCTCAGCGAACACACCTTGTATTTACGCCGCTATTGGCAGTACGAAACCTTTATTGAGCAAAGTGTTCAGGCGCGCATGCAAGACCGGCCGGTTATTAACGACGAGCTACTAAAGAGTACGTTGGCTAAGCTGTTTGCGCCGACCGAAAATGGCGATATTAACTGGCAGCGTGTCGCTTGTGCCAATACCGTGCGGAATCGGTTTAGTGTCATTACGGGGGGGCCTGGTACCGGTAAAACCTATACCGTAGTGCGCTTGTTGACGGCATTGCAGCATCAGGCGTTAACGCTCGGTTTGCCGCCGCTGCGGGTTTCACTGGCGGCACCGACCGGCAAAGCTGCAGCGCGCCTGACTGAGTCCATTGAAAATGAGCTGGAGCAATTGGTTCAGAATGACAAACTATCCAGTCTGAAGGACGCATTACTTTCGATTCAGTCCGAAGGGAAAACGCTGCATCGACTATTGGGTGTGAAACCCAATTCCCGCGCCTTTAAACACAATGCAGAAAACCCGCTGCGAACGGATGTGGTGATTGTCGATGAAGCCTCAATGATAGACATTGAAATGATGACCGCATTGTTGAAAGCGACACCGAAACACGCGCGGTTGGTACTCATTGGCGACAAAGACCAGTTGGCATCGGTCGAAGCTGGCGCCGTGCTTGGTAACTTATGCGCAGGTGCCGACGAAGGACATTACCACAGCGACACCGCCAGGTGGCTGCAAGACATTGCTGACACACCAACATTTCCGTCAGAGCTTATCAATGACAATGGCGAGCAGCGCCTGCAACACGTGGTTAAATTCCGCAAAAGCTACCGCTTTAAAGGCCCTATTGCGGACTTGGCAAACGCCATTAATCGCCAGGATGATGCCGCCACACAGCAGGAAATTGAAAAGGCCAAAGCCGCTGAAAGCGAGCATCCGGTCAGTGTTTACGAAGTCGACAGTTTAGACGACTCAAGCTTTGAAGCCTTGATTCGCCGTAACCTGACAACATCGGGTAGCCTGACGTTACACGTCAGGAGCAATGCAGCCGTCAACGACAATGCTACTACAAACATCGACGCTGGTTCCGCCGACAAACTCGCCCTGGAAGCGCTGCAAAACCTAAGCAACTTTCAAATTCTGACAGCCCTGCGCGAAGGCCCCTGGGGTATGAAAGCCGTTAACCAAAAAGTGGGCGACATACTCGGCGTAAACGCCAACAGCTGGTACGAAGGCCGCCCCGTTATGGTCACCAAAAACGACTACGGATTAAAGCTCAACAACGGCGACATTGGCATCGCCCTAAAAGACCCGGAACACGGACACCTGCGCGTCGCCTTTCCGGACCAGGAGCACGGCGTACGCTGGATACTCCCCAGCCGTCTCACTCACATAGAAACCGTGTACGCCATGACCGTCCACAAATCCCAAGGCTCGGAGTTCAAACACACCGTGATGGTACTGCCCGACCATGACAGCCCCGTGATGAGCAAAGAGCTGCTATACACCGGTATTACCAGGGCTAAGGAGCGGTTGAGTTTGGTGGGGAATAGACAGTTCAGTAAGGGAGGTAAGCGTGTCTAACTTGCACAGAGGCCTCTATGATTTGCTGAAAACCTCAGCAGTTCAACAAGAGCTTTCAACGCAGGATGAAAATCTCGTCGCCGATCTGGAAAACCTAAGTGTTGAAAGTAGTCATGAACGATTAGTGGACGCTTTAACCGAGCAGTTATCTCAGTTACTAGCAGCCGTTGGTGAGGGTGAAAAGCTTTCAGATAACGATAAGCTTTTGGCCCAAGTCGACTTATTGAATAATCTACTCAAGCACGCGCGACAGCAGCTAAAAGAGAACACAGCAGAAGCACTTATCGACGAAATCGCAGCACCACCGAAGGTGTTACGCTCGATTTATCGCCAAGGCGAGCAGCCAGAGTTGCCTCAAATTGGCTTATCGCAACCGTGGCTATTTACTGCGGGTAAAGACTCACCAGCGTTACTCAACGAATTAATCTCAGAGCTCTCTAGCTGTGATCACGTCGACATTTTAGTGAGTTTTATCACGGTTTCTGGTGTTCGGAAAATTTACGACATACTAAAGCAAATTACCGCAGCCGATGCTGATGGCCATAGTAAAACATCCATTCGAGTGCTGACGACAACTTACATTGGCGCAACAGAGAAAAATGCGTTGGATATGCTAGCCCGACTCCCGAATTGTGAGGTGCGCGTATCATTAGATGGGCGCCGAACGCGACTGCATGCGAAAGCTTGGATGTTTGAGCGAAAAACCGGGTTCGGCAGTGCTTATGTTGGTAGTGCGAATTTATCGGGTGCCGCTTTAATGGGAGGCTTGGAGTGGACGGTTAAGTTTACCGAACACGGGCAACAAAACTTGTATGCACGTGCTAAAGCACATTTTGAAACGTTGTGGGAAGACGGTGAATTCCAACCGTATGATCCGAACGACAGTCAACATGTTGCAGCATTGAGAGATGCGTTAAGCCGGGAGTCTGGCGGAAGAGTTTTACCTGAGCATGTCACTACAACTTTCTTCGATATTACACCCAAACCGTTTCAGGCGGACATTCTTGAACAGCTAGATAATGAGCGAGCCCACGGACGCTTTAAAAATTTACTGGTAGCGGCAACGGGCACCGGGAAAACCGTTATGGCAGCCTTTGACTACCGACGTATTTGTGAGCGGGAAAAAGGACAGCCGCGACTACTTTTTATCGCACATCGCGAGGAAATTTTAAGTCAGTCGCTGAATACATATCGACAGATTCTAAAAGACGCAAATTTTGGCGACTTGCTTACAGGACGTCACGAACCTAAGCAATATGATCATGTGTTTGCAACGGTGCAAAGTGTTCGTTCACAAAAGCTGTTAGAACGCTACCCGGAAAATCACTGGCAAGTTGTGGTGGTTGATGAATGTCACCACATAGCGGCGCAAAGTTTTGATGAGGTTGTTACTCGTGCAGAGCCTAAATATTTGTTGGGTCTGACGGCCACACCTGAACGAGCAGATAATAAAAATATTCTAGTCTATTTTGATGCTCGTCCCGATGGTTCGCCATCGGTGCAAATGCGGCTATGGAATGCGCTTGATCAGCAACTACTTGCACCCTTTGAATACTATGCGTGTGACGACGGCCAGGATTACCGGAAAGTTAACTGGAAAAATGGCGATGGCCGGAGCGACCTTCACGACATTCTCTCTGCGAATGATGCTCGTGCACGTAACGTGGTGAGGGCTTGGGATGAAGTCGTTAACAATATAAAAGAATCTCGCGCATTGGCTTTCTGTGTCGACGTTGATCACGCACGCTTTATGACCCAAAAGTTTAACGAAGCGAATATTCCAGCGGCATTGATTTATGGAGAAAGCTCACGTGAGGAACGGGTGTCTCTGCCTAGAAAATTAGCGAATAAAGAAATTAATGTGCTAGTTACGGTCGACCTATATAACGAAGGTGTTGATTTGCCTTTTGTCGACACACTGCTGCTATTAAGACCAACGCAAAGCGTTACGCTGTTTCAGCAACAAATTGGTCGAGGTCTGCGCCTACACCCAGAAAAGGAAAGTTGTTTAGTACTCGATTTTATCGGCCAACATCGTGCAGGTTTTCGTTTTGATGTGCTGTACAGTGCAATAACAGGATTAACCCGTAAAGAAGTTTACGACGGTGTGAATAATGGTTTTGGTAAGTTACCGAGTGGTTGCTACTTGCAGCTTCAAAAGGAAGCCCGCGAGTCGATACTGGGAAGTCTACAACAGGCGATCAATCAACGCTGGGATCAACTGCGCAATGAGTTGAGTCATTTCGCTCGAATAAAAGGTAACAATAACGTCTCATTATCAGAGTTTATTAGTGAACAGCAGCTTGAACTGACGGATGTTTACCGTGGAAATGGTAATAACACCGGCTGGACCAATTTAAAGCGTGCAGCTCAGTTGATTGCTGGTGATGCGACGGAACAGGAAACCTACCTAAGCAAGCGCTTTATGAGCCTACTGCATATTGATGATTCTGATTATCTGCAACTCATTCAAAAAGCGACAAGTGGCGATTTAAGTGACGCTTGGACGATGAGTGATAAGCAATATGCGCAAATGTTGGCGTATCAAATTGACCATCAGAACGAGCGTGTGGGTAGCGGTGTTGAGTTTATTGAAGCCTTGAAGCAGGAACCTGAAGCACTCACTGAGCTCAATGAACTTGCGCGTTTATTAGATGCTAAAACAAATTATGTTTTTGAGCCTTTGCCTGGGCTCGAAGATACACCTTTGAAACTTCATGCGTCTTATCAAATACGTGAAATTTTGACTGCAGTTGGTTTTTTGAATGAGCAGGAACGTCGAGTATTTCGAGAGGGCGTGCTCCGTTTTCAAGATAAGAAGCTTGAGTTATTGTTCGTGACGCTGGATAAAGCTGACGCAGTACACGAAGGTGTTGCCTACAATGACTACGCGATCAGTCGAGAGAAGTTCCATTGGCAATCACAGAATACGGCTTCCCCAAATACGCCTACCGGGCGTCGCTATATCGAGAGCAACACCAATGGTTGGCAGTTCCAGCTTTTTGTTAGAGAAAACAAGCAATCAGCTTATAAAGCCTGCGGGCCAGTGACTTTTATTAGCAGTCATGGTGAACGGCCTATGAATGTGACTTGGAAACTGGGGAGCAAATTGCCAACCAGGCTTTATCAGTCATTTAATATTTTGCGATAAGGTTGAGTGAAAGAAGACCAGAGGGTTAGCTTTTGGAACAGCCTGGCTACCGTGTATTCAATGAATGATGACACGGAAAGTGCGCTTCAGGCATCGAATAAAGCGTTAAAGCTGGCTCGCCAGCATCAGTCCAAATACCTCAGTGAAATAGAAGCGCAGAATGGTGAGCTGACCATGGACTAAATCGAAAGCTATGGCTTTAACAAGGCATCTTAGTTTGCTGCACTACGTCGACTCGGAGTGTTTGTTTCTCGTATTTTGGCCTTAATACAAATCCAAGCTGCCCAAGACATTTTAGTAAGCGATCCGACCGAAACTTTTCTATACGACCATTAACTAAATCGCTGACTTGTGGTTGGGTTAGTCCAAGCTTTTCTCCAGCTGTTTTCTGAGGCCAGCGCTTATCTGCGATAATGTTTTTTAAAACAAGCATAAGATCAGACCGAGTTTGCAACTCTAAAGCCTCCTCCGGCTTGTCCTCTAAACCAACCGAAAATATGTTGTTATATTTTAATGTCATCGCTCGAAACCTTTCTTAATTAACTATCGGTCATATTATATCAGTACTGATATATTTGCGAGTTTTAGATTTTTTAAGACCAACTTGCAGGTTAAGGATTACTAAACCCGCCGCAGCACATCCAGTATTCCCTGGTCTCGGGCTTTTTGATCGGCGGGCACGTTAAAGTATTCGTTAGCCTTTACTCGTTCTTCCCAAAATTTTACAAAGTCCATTGGCTCGCTGGGATCGACTTGTTGTGACTCGGGGGTATGGGTTTTGTAGAAGTGTGTTTTCACGAACTGAAAGCTCATGCGGCTGCGCTGTTCCCATGATATTACGCCTGCTTCGTGGAGGTCTTTTGCCAACAAACTCATGTCATCGGGGGAGATTGCCCGAGGGTCATATTTATTGGCGATTTCCGTGGGAATGCCCTTGCTGGTAACGGAGGGCTGACTCGAATTACCTTCCTCAGCCTGACGGCGCATGGCTTCTTCAAACAATTGATCACGGGCTTTCATCAGGCTTTCAAGCTTGTCTTTTTCGTCTTTTGTCAGGCTAGACTTACTCTCCAGCTCTTCAATTTTCTGCTCTATTTCTTCAAGTTGTTCGGTATCCACACCCATGCGGTTAAGCACCAAGCTGCGGTAGGCTTTATCGATAAAGGTTTCATCATTGCCTAGTGTCGCTTGTTTCGCCTCGGGTGCTGGCGGCTGCTCCGCCTGACGGGTTTGTTGTGACGAACCTGCTTGGCTCGTTGCTGTGTTAAGTAATGTGCTGACGTTCATGTCCCCTCCTAGTCCGTTAGCGGCAAAAAACGGCAATGACTTGCCGAGATTCTCGGGTATTGGATTACTATGAGTTAACCCAGCAAGGGATGTGCCAGTTCATTTGAACTTTCACTGGGCAAATGGCTGAAAATTTGTTTTGCTGTGGGTTAGTTACTAGCAACTGACTGCCAACATGAATAAAACCATGCTTCAACGACGTTCAGGAAAGACCACGCCGTTTAATGCCGCAACGCCGGACAGTGATGCGCAGCGAGATCGTGCTCGAATCATCCACTCTTCGGCGTTCCGCAGGCTGCAGTCGAAAACTCAGGTGTTGGGTGTGGGCGACAATGACTTCTATCGCACGCGGCTAACCCATTCGATGGAAGTGGCGCAAATTGGTTCGGGTATTTGCGAGCATTTAAAGCGAACTTATGCTGGTAATGGCGATATTTCGCAGCAGATACCGTCGTTTTTTCAAATTGAAGCCACTTGTTTGGCGCATGATTTGGGACATCCGCCGTTCGGTCATGGCGGCGAGGTTGCGCTTAACTATCACATGCTGGGTCACGGCGGCTTTGAGGGAAACGGACAGACGTTACGCATTTTAAGCAAGTTGGGCGAGTATTCTGAACAGCATGGTCTGGACGTAACCCGCCGCACGTTGTTGGGTGTTTTGAAGTATCCGGTGTTGCACAGCGAAGTACAGCCAACCGATTTAACTAAGGATTCTCCGCTAAAAGCGTTTAAACCACCCAAATCGATTCATGACGATGAAAAAGACGTCTTGGAATGGGTTTTAGAAGAGTTTTCGCAGCACGATAGCGACAAGTTCAGAACAAAAACGGAGAAAGACGGCAAGCGACGCTCGCAATTCAAAGCCTTCGATACCTCAATTATGGAACTAGCCGACGATATTTCTTACGGCGTGCATGATTTAGAGGATGCGCTGGCGCTGGGCTTGGTGACAGAAAGGCAGTGGCGCAAGGATGTGTTGCAACAGGCGCATAAGGACAGCCCGCTGATAACCGAGGCGGAATTTTATAACGACAAACTCTTCTCACCTGATAGCCGTGACCGTAAACACGCCATTAGCAAACTGATTGGCTATTTAGTGCCGCAAATATCGGTCGAGCAGCAACAACAGTTTGAACACCCGCAACTGGATTTACAGGCAACACTACCGGCAGAGGCAGAGCACACGCTAGAACTACTCAAAAGTTTTGTCTTCAAGCACGTCATTCGGAGTGCTGAGGTAAAAGCCATGGAGTTTAAAGGTCAGCGCATCATTATGGCGCTGTTTGAAGCGTTGAGCGATACGCCTGAGCAGCTCCTGCAGCCTTCGACATTGCACAAATATCAGCAGGCAAGTAACCCAAGACGAGTTATTTGTGATTATATTTCCGGTATGACCGACCATTATGCTCGTAAGCAATATAGCCAGTTGTTTGGTGCAGAAAGCGAATAAAAAGGGCGCCAATTTGGCGCCCTTTTGAGTTTAACGAGTAGTTTCATTCAATGGAGAAACTTATTCCCATTCAGCAAATAGGTCTACGCCTGAGTAAGCACGGTAACCTTTAATGCTGATGTACCAACGGTCTTCTGCTGGGTTATCAATTTCACAAGTTTCGTTGTTACCTGAACGGTATGGACGGCACTCGTAGTTTGACTCAGTAGGCTCGCTACCACGGCGAACATAAAGGTCAGCATCGCCGCTACCGCCAGATATATTCACTTTCAACGATGACATGCCAGCAGGAATATCCAGCCAGTAATGTGTCCATTCGTTGCTCGCGCCAGACAAGTTGTCTGCACTCGCTGAACCACCTTGACCACCGTCTGTTGGTGCAGTGAATGAACCAGTTAGGTTAACGCCGTCAAAACTTGAGTAAGCGTTAAGCATAACGTGGTAAGTACCGGCTTGTACGTTAGAAATAGTACAAGTTTCAGTGTTACCGGTGCGGTATGGGCGACAGTCATAGTTAGACTGGGTTGGGTCCGCACCAAAGCGCACGTACAGGTCAGCGTCGCCAGATCCACCGTTAATGTTGAAGCTTAAGTCAGTTGCTCCTGCTGGAACGTCTAACGTGTAGTATAACGAACTACCAGTAGATGCAGATAAGTTACCGACTGTTTGGCCGTTCGTCAGCTCACCACCTGTTGGCGGCTCAGGATCAGGACCCGGTCCTCCGGTTCCGTCACAGCCGTTTGCATCAATGTAGTCAATAGCGTCTTTAGATTGCGCTAAACCATAACCAAACTTAACGTCGCGACCATAGTCGCCTAAGTCTTGAGCTGTGTTGTTGAGCACGCTACGAATTTCCTGAGCACTACAGGTTGGGTGATGTGACCAAACCAAAGCAGCAACACCAGCAACGTGTGGTGATGCCATAGAGGTACCGCTCATGGTGCCGTAGTTGCCTTGCTGACCAGTGCCTTCAGGATAGGTTGAAAGAACATCAACACCCGGACCAGCAATTTCAACTTGGCTGTTTTTCTGTGAGAAAGACGCCAGGTTTTTGCTGCTATCGACAGCCGCAACGGACATAACCGCGTTGTAAGACGCTGGGTAAGACATTGGGTCAGTTGAGCTGTATGCAGAACCGTCGTTACCGGCTGCCGCAACCAGTAAAACGCCCTGGTTGAACAGGTTTTGCATTGCGTTGGCTTCGGTTTGGCTTGAACCGCCGCCGCCCAGGCTCATGTTAACAACATCAGCGCCGTTGTCGGCACAAGTTTCAATAGCAGAAACCAGTGAAGACGAATAGCCCCAACCACTTGAGTTGAATACTTTGACAATATGCAGGTTAGGATCGCTACCAATAACGCCACGAACGCCAAAACCGTTATCGAGTGCAGCAATGGTACCGGCAACGTGCGTACCGTGTGGACCGCCGTTGTCATGCCAGTTGCCTGTGCCGCTATCATTCGTGCCGTTAATAGTACCGCCTAAGGTACCCATATCTTCGTGTGGTAACTCTAAACCAGAGTCGATAACACACACTTTTTTACCGCCAGCAGATGCTGATGCAACGCTGTCGTCAACTAAGTCAGCTTGTACTTGGCTAATACCGTAAGGCACGTCTTGCGCCATAAAACGACGAATACGGTCAACTTCAACGTATTCAATGTTTGGGTTTTTCTCAAGACGCTTTTTCTGCTTTTCAGTCAGTTCGGCCGCTACCGCCAGGTTATGGCGCATGCTGAGTTTTACTTTACCACCCGCTTTTCTGACCATGTTGTTTGCGCGCGAAAGGGCCAGCTCAGAACGTCCTCTGTTGCCCATTTTGTTAACAGCGTTACCGTTGTTTTTAAACTTGATGATGTAACGCTGAGGCGCAGAACTATCCACTTGCGCTTGAATTTGAGCCTGCTCTTTTACCAGCGGCTGCGCTTGTGAATGGTCCGGAGGCTTAGCAAAAGCCGATGAAACTGATACTGCCAGAGCAGTCAGCGTAAGATATTGAATTTTTTTCATACCAGATTTGTCTCTTTTTGTTTTTTATCTGTGGCTGTTAAAAGCCATGAATGACGCAGCAGGGGATACGACGTTTGGCTGCCTGAAAATGACGTCGTTTGACATCATTTGCAACATTCAATAACAAAAAATGAACAATTTAAAGGATGAAAACGTAAAGATTGTTTAAATTTTTAACAGAAAAGATACAAAAGTTAACCAGAAGTTAGCGATAGGAGGGGCTTGGTTCGTTCACTGAGCTTTGCGGAGGTTGCTGCAACCAGTTCTCTGAAATTAAGCCAGGGACGCGTTCAAACTCGCTTGTATTGTTAGTTACAACTGTTAGGCCATGGCATTTGGCGTGTCCAGCTATCATTTGATCATAAGGGCCAATGGGCGTGCCTTTCTCTTTTAAATGATGTCGGATAAGAGCCGTATGATAGGCCGCATCGGCATCGTAGTTAAGGATGTTTAAACGAGCTAAAAAGCTGTCGAGTTTGTCGGCATTAGTAACGCGTTGTTGAGAGTTTTCGACACCGTATTGAAGCTCCATGACAGTCACTGAGCTTACACAGAGTTCGCGAGAGTGCTCATCAAAAATAGGCGCTAAATAAGCCGGTCGGTTCTTCATAATGTAAATACAGATATTGGTATCCAGCATATATCGTAAATTCATAGTTGCTCGCGCTCTTGCTCTCCAGGCTGCTCGCGATCAACCATAAAATCGTCACTGGCAGGCTCACCACTAAACCAAGAAGCCCAACTGGTTCTCGCCGGAGTAATAATTCGGCTTTCACCAACGACTAACACTTCAACTTCTTTTACATCTTCAGAAAAAGCGACGTCTTTTGGCAACCGAACCGCTTGCGTTTTATTGCTTTTGAAAAGTGTTGTTTTGGTCATAACTTACTTTGTATATCCAATTTGAATATACATATTTTAGTTGAGCTATATGAGCTGTCAAATGTGTTACTTAGGTTTGTGGTTTTTGCGCTTACTCATTTCCGCTATACTCTGCTTAAATTCAGTAGTGCAGAAAAGTTATGTCCAAGAAAAAACAAGAGTCGATTGTACTCGAAACGCCAACAGGCTCGGACCACGTTTTATTACACTCCTGCTGTGCGCCGTGCTCTGGGGAAGTTATGGAACGTATGGCAGAAGCAGGCATCAAGTTTACGATTTTCTTCTATAACCCGAATATTCATCCCGAAAAAGAGTATTTGCTGCGTAAAGAAGAGAATATCCGCTTCGCTGAAAAGCTTGGCGTGGACTTTATTGACTGTGACTACGACACTAAGAACTGGTTTGAAAGAGTAAAAGGTCTCGAGTGGGAACCGGAACGAGGTGAGCGCTGCACGGTTTGTTTTGATATGCGCTTTGAGCGCACAGCGTTATATGCGTATGAAAACGGCTTTGACACCATTACCAGTTGCTTGGGTATTTCACGCTGGAAAAATATGCAGCAAATAAATGACTGTGGTCAGCGTGCGGTTGCACGTTATCCCGGATTGCATTACTGGACGTTTAACTGGCGTAAAAAAGGCGGCTCTGCCCGTATGGTGGAAATTGCCAAGCGAGAACGTTTTTATCAGCAGGAGTATTGTGGTTGTGTTTATTCGCTTCGCGATACCAACCGCTGGCGCCTGCAGAACGGGCGAGATCGCATTAAAATTGGTGTGGAATATTATTCCGCCGACTAAAAAAGCCCCAGACGCTGGGAAGAAAGACGTCCGGGGCTGCACGTGAAAGCGTTAATTTATGCTTTAGAAGTTATAGCGGAAGTTCGCCATAATAGTTCGCTGCTGACCGTAGAAGCAGTCACCGCGAGCCAGACATGACGTTAATACCGTTTTGTCGGTTAGGTTGTCGACATCTAGGCTGACGCTGTAGTTGTCCCAGTCGTAACCGATCATGGCATCAAAGACGGTGTAGCTTGGAGTTTCTAGCGGGTCATTAAGTACTACACCGTTTTGCTCAACGTAAGCACTGCCATCGGACGTATTACCTACGTAGCGAACGCCAGCACCAATTTTGAAACCATTCCAGTTTTCGGGACGATATGTTGCCCAAACAGACGCTTGCTGGTCAGGTGTGGCAGAAAGCGTAGCGCCTTCTTCTCCTACGGTATTACTTTCACTGACTACAGCATCGGTGTACGCGTAGCTGGCGTAAACGTCCAGAGAGTCCCAGGCAAGTTGAGCTTCTAATTCAACACCTTCTATCTCAACTTCTCCGGTTTGCACCTGCCCATTAGGGTCAACAATGTCTGGATCTGTCGCTTGTTCTGCGTTAACACTGGTTGTGCGGTTTTCTTCAGTTATTTTGTAAACAGACGCAGTTAACAAATGCTCTGTACCTTCGGGCTGGTATTTAACACCAGCTTCCCACTGTTTTCCTTCTAATGGTACATATGGATTGTCATAAGCATCTCGGCCAATGAGTGTAGAGAATGATTCGCTGTAACTAATATAGGGAGAAATTCCGCCATCCATTAGATACATAAAGCCTAAGCGTCCGGTGGTTGCGTATTGTTCTGTTACGGTGCCATCTTCAGGGTTGTTCGTAGCGCGATCTCTACGTAAAGCGGCAGAAATTAGCCATTTGTCATAGACACGCATATTATCTTGGACATAAAGACCCAGTTGGTGATTGGTTAATGATGGATCGTTTGGTAGTTCTGCTGAAGTTGGTAAGTCTGTAACTAGACCGTATTCTGGGTCATAGAGGTCGATATAGCCACCGTGACCACTAACGACATCTGAATCTGTTTTTGCATCTTGGAAATCAACCCCGAAGACTAAAGCGTGAGAAACGGGTCCAGTGGATAATGAACCATGTAACTGAAAATCGCTTGTCCAACTTTGGCTGTCGTTATCGTAGATGTAAGCGTAGCGTTCAAAACGCCTGTTATCGTCCTCAAATTGCGGCGGCCAATTAAGTGAATACATTGTGTTGTAGTCGCCTCGGCTATCAACATAGCGGCTGGCCAGACGCAGACTCCAGTCCAGATTAATATCGTGCTCAACAATAGCGGTTAGTGCGTTTTGCTCAGTATCGTATTTATCAAAGCCGGGTTCTGAGACAAAAGTGGAGCTGTCAATTTGGCCAAATTCGTTTGGAAGAATAGTGCCTTTCCATGGGAAAAACTGAGTGCTGGAGCCTGATTCATTGCGCTGAATGTTACCGATTAAGGTAATTTTTGTGTCTTCAGAAGCATGCCAACTTAAGGAAGGATTGAGCACCAGGCTGTTGTCCGGAACGTAATCGGTTTGTGTATCGCTGTCGCGGTATAAGCCTACTAAGCGGCCGGTTAACGAAGCATCATCGTTCAATGCGCCAGTAATATCGCCGGCAACTTGCTTACGGGAGTAATTACCTAATTGCGCCCAGAACTGACCTTCAGTTTCTGCCTTCGGGCGTTTACTGACTAGGTTGATGATACCGCCTGTTGAGCCTTGACCGTACAAGACAGAACTTGGTCCTTTAAGAATTTCGATTTGACCCAGTGAATAAGGGTTCACGCGAACGTTATTGTAGTTGCCAAACAGGGACTTTAAGCCATCCAGATACTGAACCGGCGACACACCGCGTATTTGAGCCCAGTCGCCGCGAGTATCGACACCGTAAGGGCCGTTATACAAACCAGCAACATAGCCAATGGCGTCCTGAACCGTTACCGCGCCGAGATCTTCAATGCGTGCTTCTGTTAATACGGACACGGATAGAGGTGTTTCAATGATGGGTGTGTCAGACTTTGAGCCGGTCGCACTGACGTAAGAGATCAAACCACGAGAGCTTACCTCGATGGTTTCCATCATTTCTTCTTTTTCTTTTCGGGTTTGCTGAGGCTCTTCAGCCAAAGCTGCTGTGCTGGTTAGAGCGGCCAAAACGCTGACCGCTAATAGAGACTTCTGGATTTTCATAACTCCCCTCAAAATCACAAGCGTTTATGTTGAGGTGGATCCTAAATGAAAATGATTCGTGTTTAAAGTTTTATTTTAGCCAATTTTCAGGAATCTTCCATGAAGCCTTATGCACATTGCCGTCCCAGGTCTGCAATGTCACCCAAACGCGGTGTTCAGGTTGATATTGTTGTGGCGCAATAGCGTGTACATGTTGCAGTAATTCACTGCCATGCATAATGCCAACGTCACCACTTTGAAGTGTCTCTAATGGCATTGGCTCTTCGCCAATATTGACGTATCCCTGACGAATATCGGCGACTTTGCCTTCATTAACATAAGCAGAAAAGTCCTTTACCCAGTCCTCGTGGTGAGCATACGGTGCATCATTATTTAAAGGTTGTATGGCAACCTCAAAAGGCCCTACTTGCTTTTCTTCCCATACGTCAGGGAATACCGGCGGCTGCAGCTGATCGTACAAAAAGTAGATGGGCAGAATAAGAATTAAGCCACTCAGTTTAAACTTATTACGGTTCCAAAATGTATTCTTACGGCGCGCCATTAGTTCGCTCCCTCACTTTGCAGAGACTCACGCAGTGGTGTCTTCTTTTCTTTTGCGGCTTTTACGGTTCGCGATCCCCAAATCAAGAAACCGGTAATGGACATGGCAGACAGGATCAGTCCGAAAATAAACCAGATGGCTTTGGTCCAGATGCCGCCAATAGTGCCGTAGTGCAGGGGATCAATAATATGCTGGATGGTTTGCAGCGTATTCATGTTTTCCGGTGAAACGGCACGGGCTATTTCGCCGTTCCACGGGTTAATATCAAGCCGATAGGAGTACTGATCGTAAAAGATAAAGTCGCCGCCACCCATAATTTTGAACATGTCGCGGTTGTGCTCCGGCATCATAATAAAGCTGGGCCTTATATCCGGGAAACGCTGCTCAGTAATTGTCAGGGCTTGTTCAAAGGAAACCGGTGGCTGTGCTTTTTCACCCATGGGAATGTCAGATACTTCCACTAACGGTGCATGCCCTTCAATATCGATATCGGCATGCCAAAGCACTTGCTGAGTGAAGTACCAAAGACCAGTCAGGCTCATGACAATAAGAAACCAGATTGACCACACGCCGCCGTGCTTATGTAAGTCAGTTAATAGTGTTTTCTTGCCCTGCTTAGCGCGAACTTTAGGTTGTGTATAGGCACGCCAGAATTTTTTGTAAATAACCAGCCCGGTAACTAACGCACCTATCATGACAAATGACATGGCCGAAACTAAATAGTAGCCAACGCTATAGCCTTCTTGCCAGGGGAATAGCAGCCAGCTATGCAACGAGCGCATAAAGTTAATAAAGGTAATTCCCTGGTTCACTTCCTGAATTTCGCCGGTGTACTGGTTTACGTAAGCAATGCCATTCGGAATATTCTCGGCCGAGAAGATAACCGCATTAATAAGGTAAGGCTCAAAAGTCATTACTGTAGTGACGTTGGCGGTCGGGAACTGGCTTTTAACTGCAGCAACAAGTTCTGAAACAGGCTGAGCCGGCAAGCTGTCTGGGTTGACGGCGCGTGCATTCTCGTTAAATAGCCAGGTTAATTCGTGGCTGAACACCGCTATCGTTCCCGTAATGCAAATAAAACAAAACAGGATCCAAATAGGTAATGAGCACCATCCGTGCAGTTTGAACCATTGCCGTTGAGTCATTCTTTTCTACTCTCTAAAAAACTTTCCGCAAATGATATTGATAATAGGAACGATTATCAAATACAATTACAAAAAGAAATAGTTCTCATTTGTGATTTAGAGTGGATTGTTAAATGAATCAGTTTATAAAAAGTTCTTTGGCGTTAGCAATTGCGTCAATCATGCTCACATCGGCTGCTATTGCGCAGGAAAATGACGGCGCAGAGTCGGAAAAGTCAGAGGGTCAACAAAAGGAAAAAATTTTTGAACACATTAAGGTGACTGGAAGTCCGCTTGACCGTGCGACAACAGCGACAGGGTTGCCGTTAACCTTGCGTCAGACGCCTCAGTCTATTTCGGTGATTGATCGCGAATTTATTGATGGCTTCGCATTAGACACGGTAGCCGATGTTATGCAGTTTGCGCCGGGTATTCAGGCGCAGCAGGCTGAAACGGACCGCTTTTTCTTCCGCTCTCGCGGGCGTGACGTAACTAACTTCCAGTTCGACGGTGTACCCATTGCTTATAACAGTTTCTTTAGTGAAGCCTTAGCCGACTCGGTAGTATTTGAGCGAGTGGAAATTGTGCGCGGCGCAACCGGCTTGTTAACGGGTGCTGGGGAACCTTCTGCAGCAATTAACCTGATTCGTAAGCGCCCAAAAACAGAAGATGGCGGCTATGCGAGTGTTGGTATTGGCTCCTGGAGTAATTATCGCTTCGAGGCTGACCATTCTCAGACATTGACCGAAGACGGTAATGTGAAAGCGCGAGTGGCCATGGCCTATGAAGAAGGCGAAAGCTACGTCGACCTGTCGGAAAAAGAAAACGCACAAATTTACGCGGTAGTAACGGCCGATTTAACGACCCAAACGCGCTTGACGGTAGGTACAGACTACAGTGAGCGGAACCCCAAAGGCAGCATGTGGGGTGCATTGCCGCTGTTTTATGACGACGGCACTCAGGCGGATGATCTACCTGTGAGTACGACAACCGCTTCGCCATGGAACAGATGGGACAGAGAAAGCACTAATGTGTTTGCGCAACTAGAGCATGCGTTTGATAACGGCTGGGACCTTCAAATGGATGTTGAGCGCCGTGAAGGTGAGATGGACGGGTATCTTTTGTACTTTTCTGGCTTCCCGAACAAAGAAACGGGAGAAGGTCTGAGTGCGTCTCCTAATCACTATGTGTCCGACCGGGAGCAAACGTCATTCCGTATTTTAGCTTCGGGCCCTTTTGAGTTATTGGGTCGCGAGCACCAGTTAACGGCAGGTGCTCTCTATGCTGAGCAGGATGTTAATGCTACGTCTTATGGTATTACCGATACTATTGTGGTTCCTAGCTTATTTGACTGGGGGAGTGGAGTACCTCAACCTAACTTTAGCGATACACCAGCATATAGCACGCTAGAGTCTCATACTCAGGAAGGCGTTTATGCTGCCGCACAGTTTAGTTTAACGGACGAATTTACCGCGATAATTGGTAATCGTTTAACCAACTACGATTCATTGTCTGAGTCGCCCTGGGCAACAAGTGACTACGAGAACTCAAGCGTCAATACGCCTTATCTCGGCCTTGTTTACGATGTGACTGACATTATTTCCACCTACGCCAGCTACACCGAAATTTTCCAGCCCCAAAATGCATTTAACGCTGACGGCGAGCTGATTGGTCCAGTTGAAGGGTCCAATTCAGAAATTGGTATTAAAGGTGACTTCTTTAACGAAGCCCTAACCGCCAGTTTTGCGCTGTATAAGGTTAAGGAAGATAATTTAGCAATCAATGACCCTGATAATACGGACCCATTGCCGGGCACGACCATTTTTCCTTCCATAGGTGTGGATGGAGCAGAAAGTGAAGGTTATGAGCTGGAGCTAAATGGTAAACCAACAGACGCTTTGAACATTTTCTTCAGCTATACGCATAATGAGTCGACGGATCGCGACGGTTCAGATTATGCACCTTACTTGCCGGAGGACATGGTCAAGGCGAGTGTGCTTTACACCGCTACTGATGCCTTAAAGCTTGGTGTTAATGCAAATTGGCAAAGCGATGTATCTAACCCTGGTATTGGCCCTAATGGCGAAACCTTTACTCAGGACAGCTATACAGTTGTAAACGCTATGGCGAATTACAACTTAGGTAAGAACTTAGATCTAAGCCTGAACGTCAATAACCTGTTCGATGAGAAGTATTACTCAAGTATCGACTTCTATAATCAAGGCTTCTTCGGCGCAGAGCGTAATTTTGAGCTAAGTCTTAAATATGCGTGGTAAGGTAACTGCGTAATCACAGAAAGGGCGGTGCAACAATACTGCCCTTTTCTTTTGGCCGTTGCTAAGAGCTCTTTGGCTTGCTATAAATGCGCGCAAATTTTCTATGAGCCCAACTATATGAGTCAGTCTTCGAATATCGTTGTTATGGTGCGCCCGCATCACTTTGCATCGAACCCGGAAACTATGGGCGATAATGCTTTTCAGTCGCTGGCGAAAGACGGCGTTAACGTTGCTGAAGCGGCATACAACGAAGTGACCGAAGCGGTCAACAAGCTGCGTGAGCACGGTGTTCAGGTGCACTTATTCGAGGATGAAACCACAGAAACACCTGACTCGGTATTTCCCAACAACTGGTTCAGCACTCATGCCTCTGGCGAGCTGGTTCTATACCCTATGTATTGTGAAAACCGCCGCAAAGAGCGTCGTCCGGACATTATTGAATTTCTTCGTAATGAATATGGCTATCAACAGCTTATTGATTTAAGCGCGCAGGAAAACGATGGCGTATTCCTTGAAGGCACGGGATCTATTGTGTTCGACCATGAACATAAGCTTGCTTATGCCGCCCGATCTAAGCGTATGCACGAAAGTGCGCTGAAAGAGCTTTGCCTAAAACTGAATTACAAACCCGTGGCGTTCAATGCAACCAGCCGAGACGGCAAGCCGGTGTATCACACCAATGTGCTTATGGCTGTTGGCAGTGAGTTTGTCATGGCGTCCGCTGAGATGATTCGTGATGACAAAGAACGGCGCCGGTTTATGGATACGGTTGCAGCAAGTGGTAAAGAGCTGGTGCAGTTGACTGAAGCTCAAATAGAGCACTTTGCCGGCAATACTCTGGAGTTAGAGGCAGATGGGCGCAAATTATTGGCTATTTCTGCAACCGCTTATAACGCTTTAAGTGCTGAACAGATCCAAAAACTGGAGCAATGGGTGACACTCGTACCCATTAACGTGCCAACCATTGAGCTGGGCGGCGGTTCAATTCGGTGCATGCTGGCGCAGATTTTTAGCCCAGTTTGACTATAAATCAGTTTTATAAAATAAATTGAAAATATTCTTTGACATTATAATAAATGAGCGTACAGTGGGCGGCGTTGGATAAGAAACAGATAGTTAAACACTCCTCTACGTCACATTATTAGAAGTAATCGTCTCGTCCTGTAGTTTTAAGTTTCACATTTTTTACCCCGCACGATCATCGGCGTCGAGATTGTCTCGGTCCGGTACTTTTATAGTTTTAAAAATTTCAGGATATTATTATGTCTAATACAGTAAACGGTGTTGTTAAGTGGTTTAACGAAGCAAAAGGTTTTGGTTTTATCGAGCAGCAAGGTGGCGCAGACGTATTTGCTCACTTTAGCGCGATTGTAAGCGACGGCTTCAAAACCTTAGCTGAAGGCCAACGCGTTTCTTTCTCAGTGACCCAAGGCCCGAAAGGCCCTCAAGCTGAGAACATTCAAGCGCTATAATCCCTTGCGGATAGAGCCCTTGAAGTCGCTTTAAGCGAACCAAATTTAAGAAGCAGCCTACGGGCTGCTTTTTTTGTGCCTGAATTTTGTGGCGAAACCCCGTAAACTTAAGTTTTAAAATTAATAAGAGCTTCCGCCGTGATACAGCCATTTGACCAACTCATTTGCCCTCTGGATAAGCAGCCTTTGCAACTGAATGAACGCACCTGGCGCTGTGAAAATGGTCACAGCTATGACGTGGCAAAGCAAGGATACGTCAACTTGCTGCCAGTGCAGAATAAGCGCTCGAAAGACCCCGGTGACAGCAAATCGATGGTGCAGGCAAGGCGTCATTTTTTGAGTCAGGGCTTTTATCAGCCATTGGCTGACGCGCTGTCAGATAGTGTGTTATCGGTTGGCGATCAGTCAATTTTAGACGCGGGCTGTGGTGAGGGATATTACCTTCAAAGCATTGTGTGTAAAGCTGAGCAGCGTGACGTATTGTTAGAGGTTGCAGCGCTGGATATCTCAAAATGGGCGGTACAGGCAGCCGCAAAGCAAGATAAGCGCTTGAGTTGGATGGTAGCATCGAATAATGCAATTCCGTTGGCAAACAATAGTGTCGATACTATTTTGTGCGTGTTTGGCTTCCCTGTTGAAGCTGAATTTAAGCGGGTATTAAAACCTGGTGGTCGATTGATTATGGTTGATCCGGCTTCTGAGCACTTAATCGAACTCAAACGAATAATTTACCCAGAAATAAAAGCAAAATCCGAACACTTACCAGTCTCTGAAAAAGGTTGGGTTTTGTCATCAGAAGAGAGAATCAGCTTTAAAGTTGAGTTGCCTGATACTGAAGCCGTACATGACCTACTCACCATGACACCACACCTCTACCGTGCTAGTAAAGAAGGCATAGAAAAGGCAGAAAAGCTACAAAGCTTGGCCATAACGGCTGATGTATGGGTACGTGTTTTTAGCCTTAAATAGTTTGCTAAGATAAACCTCAACATAAAGAAGAGCTTCTGGAGGCTCGGGATGAATACTTTAGAAATTGATCGCCACCCTGTTGCAGTGAATGTATCTGTTACCGAAGCTGCGCTCGAAGTTGAACTGGCTGACGGACGTAAAATTTCGGCTCCCATTGTTTGGTTTCCTCGCTTGGAAGCTGCCACGGAAGAAGAACGTAATGATTGGCAATTATTAGGCAACGGCCAGGGCATTCATTGGCCGCGTCTGGACGAAGATATCAGTGTGCTTGGGCTTTTAAGCACCTAACCCATGCGTGCCGTTGTTCATTCTACAATAACGCCAATATCCAAGGCGGACTGGAACGGGTTGTTCAACAGTGGCTATCCGTTTACGCAATATGATTTCCTGTTGGCGCTTGAGCAGGGTGGTAGTCTTGGGCCGCAGCGTGGCTGGTTGCCCCAGTATGTTGCGGTACATGATAACAGTGACAAACTGATTGCCATTATGCCGTGGTTTAAAAAGACCCATTCCTATGGCGAGTATTTGTTCGACTGGGCTTTTGCTGAAGCCTACGAGCGTTATGGTTTTCAGTACTACCCCAAGCTTATCAACGCCATACCTTTTACCCCGTGTCAGGGACCTCGTCTGGCTACTGCCGAGAGCGTTAATGCTGCTGATGTTCTACCGGTTATTGAATCGGCGTTGATGCAGGAGCACGATGTCAGCAACTTACAATGTCTGTACGTTGAGCCGAACGTAAGCGAGGCACTGGCAGAAGAGGGTTGGTGGCAGCGCTTTGATATTCAGTTCCTCTGGCAGAACCGAAATTATAGCTCCTTTGACGACTTTCTGGGGGCTTTGGTGTCACGCAAGCGCAAGTCCATACGCAAAGAGCGTCAAAAGGTGTCCGAGCAAAATGTCGAAATGAGAACCTGGCATGGCAACGAATTAACTGCAGATTTCTGGCATCAATTCATTGTGTTTTACCAGCGCACCTATTTAAAACGCTCGGGCCATGGCGGCTATTTAAGCCCGGCGACATTTGAGCTTTGGGGTAAGTTATTGGCGGAGCATATTGTGGTTTTTGCGGCTTACCGAAATGACCAAATGGTGGCGGCGTCATTATGCTTCAAAAGTGAAAACACACTTTATGGACGCTATTGGGGCTGTCAGGAAGAGCTTGAATTTCTGCATTTTGAGGCCTGTTATTATCGGGGCATTGACTACTGCATTAACCATAATCTTAATTATTTTGACGCCGGTGCGCAGGGTGAGCATAAGCTGCATCGAGGCTTTGAGCCTGTGCTTCGTGAAGGTTTTTATCGATTTACGCCATCTCCTCTTAACGACGCCATTGAGCAGTATTGTCGGGATGAAAGCACCGCGTTACGCGAGCACCTAAAAACACTGCGAACTTACTTGCCTTATAAAGACCGCGGTTAATACAGCGGCCACACCAGCAATATCATGACCAGAGCCACGGCGGCGACAATCAACGACAAGGGAAGGCCAAGCCGCCAGTAGTCACTAAAGTTATAGCCGCCCGGTCCCATTACTAAAATGTTCGACTGGTGGCCTATTGGCGTCAGGAATGGAACGGCAGCACCTATAGCGACGGCCATTAAAAAGGGATCCATACTGGCGGCGAAGCTGTTCGCCATGCTTATGCCGATAGGTGCCATAAGTACAGCGGCAGCAGCGTTATTAACAATATTCGACAGCAGCATAGTAACAACCAGCAGCAAGGCAACGGCAACAAATTCAGGCGCACCAGAGCTGATATAAAGCACCCCGTTGGCAATGGTATCGGCAGCACCACTGCGCTCTAATGCTGAACCCAGCGGTATGGTTGCTCCCAGCAGCACAATAATAGGCCAGTCGATAGCGTCATATAGCTCTCGCAGGGGTAGAATATTAGTCACTACCATAAGTCCGGCAGCCAATGAGAAGGCGACGGGCACCGAGAGTAATCCAAAGGCGGCCGATAAAATCGTTGCGGCAAAAATACCCAGCGGCAACATCAGTTGCTTAGAAGAGCCAATGCGCAGGCTTCGTTGAGCCAGCGGGAAACAGCCAAAGCGTTGAAACACGTCATTCAATATTTCGGCGTCGCCCTGAAGTAACAGCACGTCTCCAGGTTTGAAACGGATGTTACCGAGCGCTGTCCCCAGTTTTTGACCTTCCCGCGCTACACCCAAAACGTTTATGCCATAGCGACTGCGCAGTTTAATGTCGGCGGCAGAGCGACCAATAAGCCGTGAATCGTGGCCAACAATACCTTCAATGACGGTAATATCGTCAGACTTTAAGAAGCGATCATCAATGTCTTCTTCGGCGTTAAGCTCCAGTCCTGTACCGTCAATAACGTGCTGAATGGTTTCTGCGTTGGCTTCGACAATTAATACGTCTTCGGCTTTTAAACGCAGATACCGGGCGGGTGCAGACCAGCGTTTTTCGCCCCGTTGCAGCGCGACAATAACAAAGTCATCTTCGGTGCGGTTTTCCAACTCATACAGCGTTTCGCCAATAAACCCGGACTCTTCCGGGACATACAGTTCAGTAAGGTAACTGCTGACATCGTACAGAGACTCTGACTTGGACTTGCCACTTTTTTCAGGAACCAACCAGTGGCTGAGTAGCCACATAAATAACAGGCCGGCAACAGCAATACTTAAGCCGACGGGCGTAAACTCGAAAATGCCAAAAGACTCCCCCATGGCTTCCCGGCGAATGTCAGCAATAATAATATTAGGAGGTGTACCCACCATGGTTATCGCGCCGCCAAGCAAAGAGCCAAATGCCATTGGCATCAGTAGCTTCGAGGGGTTATTGCCGCTGGTTCGGGCCAGCTGGAGTGCAACGGGGATCATTATGGCCATGGTGCCGGTGTTGCTGATAAAGGCGGAGCAAATGGTGGTGACCGATGTCAGCGCTATCATTTGAATCCAGCGCTTGTCGCCTGCGCGTTTCATGACTGAAGCTAAAGCGTCAACCACGCCCGAGCGCCATAATGCATGGCTAATGATAAGTACCGCAGCAACGGTGACAACGGCGGCGTTGCCAAAACCACTGAACACTTGGGGAGCTGGGACAAGTCCCAGAATGGCTGCTGACAGAAGCGCCATCATGGCAACTAAGTCATAGCGCCATTTATCAATGACGAACAAGGCCAGCATTGCCAGCAAGATAATACCAATAAGCCATTGATCCAGCATACAAAGCCCGCCGTTTACTATTTATACAATGAACATTGCATAAGTTACGATCGGGTGCAATATTTAGATGAACACCTATTTCAGGAGGCATAACGATGAAGTACCTTAGTTTAGCAAGTGCAGTAGTCGTTGGCCTGGCGGGAATAAGCAGTGCGCCGGCGAACAGTGATGACCACAAAGAATCTGGATTGGCGAATGCTGAAATTCAGGAGTGGCAGGTGCCGTGGGAGGACTCCCGGCCTCGTGACCCTTGGGTGCACGACGGCACGGTCTGGTTTGTGGGTCAGGGAAGCCACTACGCAGCAACTTTTAATCCAGAAACAGAGGAATTCAAACGCTACGACTTGCCTGACGGCGCAGGGCCTCACACCGTTATTGTCGATGACAGAGGCGCTTGGTACGCCGGGAACTTAAAAGAACACATAGGCCTTATTGACCCAGGTACTGGCGATATTAAGCAATTTGAATTACCCGGTAGCGGCCCCAGAGACAGTCATACTATGGACTTCACTGCAGCTGGCGACATTTGGTTTACGGTTCAGGGCGGTAATCAAATTGGCTTTTTAGAAACCAATGGTGGCGAAATGATGCTGTGGGAAGTGCCGACAGAGTCAGCACGACCTTATGGCCTTATCGTTGAAAATGACCGCCCCTGGGCGACTCTGTTTGGTACGAATAAACTCGCAACCGTCGAGAATGGCAAACTAAAAGAATTTGAACTGGATAGAGAAAAGTCGCGACCTCGTCGCCTGGGAATGACCGATGACGGAACGCTTTGGTATGTCGATTATAACCAGGGGTACGTCGGTAGCTATGATCATGTAACTGGCGACAACAAAGACTGGCGTGCACCTGCTGCCGGTAATTCTCGTCCATACGGTATGGCGGTCGACAAGCGTAATGATGTTTGGTTTGTGGAAACGGGTGTGCAGCCGAATTGTCTAGTGGGTTTTGACACAGAAACTCACGAATTTTCAGAGCCTATCGAGCTAGAAAGTGGCGGCGGTACCGTTCGTCACATGTTCTATGACGAAGGCACCGACTCCATTTGGTTCGGCACCGACGCCAATACACTGGGCGTGGTCCGCTTAAGCGAACCACCGGTTGTCACTGCCGATTAATTACATCGGCAACACTTCTAACACGGCAACATAAGAGCCCTGGCGTTTGGTCGCCGGGGCTTTGCCGTTGTTATCGGCGTATTCAGCTTCTAGCCAGTACATACCCGCTTCTTCAACAGAGAAGCTGACTTCGCCTTTTTCGTTGGTTGTCAGCTTGGTTGGCTCTGAACGATCGCGATACCGTTCACCACCTTTCACCAAGACCAGCTCAGTGCCAGCAGCGGCTTTGCCGTCCATTGTAAATTTAAACGTAATGTTTTCGCCGGTGTATAAGTCGTTAGGGTGCGTTACTGGCTCTAACTCTAAGCCTTTACCGGTTGGGCCTAAAGTGTCATAGGTCGGCGCGCCTGACGTTACAAAAGCTTCAACTCGATGTGAGCGTTCACTGACTTCTAAGTCTTTGGCGTCCTGAGGGACTTCTTTATAAAAATCGTCATTGGTTTTTTGCGAGCCACGTGGCGGCCAGTATTGGCGTTCGCCGTTATCGTCTACCCAGCGAGCCGATAATCCTGAACTGGCCGAGTAAACGGTGTATGTGCCTTCTTTTTCGAGCTCTATGTCAAAGACAGAGCGTAGTTTGCCTTTGTAACCGTTCTCTAAAGTCACTGCAGACCCGTCCGGTGCCATAGCTTCGACTCTGTCTAAGCTCAATGGGTAATGATCGGGGTAAAAAATGCCGTTCGCAATTGCGGCATCGAAGGTGACCCACTCAGAGTCGCCGGATACAACGGTAGCGCTTGGTTTAATCCAAACACGGTGTGCTTCACTGCTGGCGCTGGCAAACAGCGTCAACACAGCAAGACTTGTCGTTATTACAGAAGATAATTTCATGCTTAAGGCTCCAGTTTTAGGGACACACGGCCAAGCTCGTGCTCACCGCGGTCTGTTATGGATATTGGGTTGTTAAGGGGTAAAGACAACGGCAAGCGCAGCATTTCACGGCCGCCAAGCTCGCGGGCGGCTTCTACGTATAGGTAATAGTTGCCGTCACTAAGCTCGGGTAATTTACTCAGCATGGGGGTAAGGTCGACCCGCTGAACGCCTGGGCGTCGGGTTGCGCCAGAGACACCATCAATTGGCATATCGGCCATACGGCCGCTGCGTCGCCACCATTGGCGCATGTCTTTCAGCCACTTTTCGCCTTCATTGTTTTCAAGGTTCGTGTCATACCAAACGGCAATGTCGACAACACGCTGATGTCGCTCGTTGGCTAACCAAACCGCGACATAAGGCACGTGATACTCAGCCACAGACAGACGCGGAATTTCTACGGTTAATTCGTTTTCCGCAGCATGAGCAGAACCAATGACGGCGAAAAATGGGATGATGAATCCGGCCAGGACCAGCGGCCAGGTCGATTTTCGGCCCTTACTGTACTTTTTCAAAAGCAATAACCCCGTAATAGTGAAAACAATGCTGGCAATCGCAAAAATATCGATGAATAAGCTCCACAAGAACCCGGTATTTCGGGCTTTATGCAAGTCGTTAAAATAAGCTATCCAGCCCCTGTCGGTAGTTTCAGAATAAAAAGCACCGCTGTCTAAATCGACGCTGAACCAGCTGTCGCCGCCAGGCCGGGGCATAGCGACGTACACTTCGTAATCACTCCATTCAATTTGGGCGTTTGAACTCAAGCTGTTTTGCGTTTTGTCTTCGTACCAGCGGTGAAAAGAAGCTGGCAGAGTGTCATTCCCTGACGCATTCACCAGCCGTTCCAAGTCCTTTTGAGGGAGAGACCCTTCATGGCTTTCTATGCTAGGCGCAGACTCTATCCACCCCGCATGGTTCAAGGTAATACCGGTGACAGAGAACAACAGCATGCCAATAAGACATACCGCCGAACTTATCCAGTGCCAGTCCTTTAATGACCAGCCGCGTTTTCTTGATCTATTTCTGCGCGCCATAAATTACTGCTGTTAGAATTGGCTAAACCAATGCTTTTATTTGATGTTTAATGAATATGGCGTTAGTCTATATGAAAATCATTCTTATTCGCAATTTAGAAATAATGAAGTGATTTTTCAGTTTTTAAACGCAAAGCGTCACTTTTGCCGTAGTCCCTCCAATAGCTGGAGTTAGAAGCAGGAGTTTTCATGAGAAGTACTATTGCCGAAACCGTCACTCAGGTACGCCACTGGAATGACACCCTATTCAGTTTTAGAACCACCCGTAAGCCAAGTTTCACTTTCGAAAATGGCCAGTTCGTAATGATGGGACTGCAACTTGAAGACAAGCCGTTGCTGCGCGCTTATTCAATTGCCAGCGCCAACTATGAAGAAGAGCTGGAGTTTTTCAGCATAAAAGTGCCCGATGGCGCATTAACGTCACGTTTGCAGCATATTCAGGTTGGCGATGAAGTGGTGCTGTCGACGCGCCCTACCGGCACCCTTGTTCCGGGGCATCTGCTACCGGGTAAAAACCTGTATTTGCTGAGTACCGGTACAGGGCTAGCGCCTTTCATGAGTGTGATTAAAGATCCGGATATCTACGAGCAATACGACAAGGTGATTCTCGTGCACGGTGTACGTTATGTCTCTGAATTGGCCTATCAAAAAGAAATCGGTGAAGACTTACCGAATAACGAGTTTTTTGGTGACTGGGTAAAAGAGAAGCTGATTTATTACCCAACCGTTACGCGTGAGCCATTCAGAGATGAAGCACACCAGCAGCGAATTACTGATTTACTGACTTCAGGCACACTGACGCGCACCATTGGCATGCCCGATTTGAACCCCGAGCATGACCGTTTTATGCTGTGTGGTAATGACGCTATGCTGCAAGACTTAATGGCTATACTGAATGAGCGAGGCTTTACAAAAGCCACTTCGCGCAAACAAGGCGATTACGTTATAGAGCAGGCATTTATTGAGAAATAATCAATGAGGTAATCATGAGCTCCTGGCAAAATTTGCTGACAGAGGTTCGTCAATGCACGCTATGCGAACCTGAATTGCCAATGGGAGCTCGGCCGGTTGTCCAGTTACACCCTAATGCGAAGATCTTAGTGGCAGGCCAAGCCCCCGGCCGGCGTGTCCATGCCTCAGGTAAGCCGTTTGACGACCCCAGTGGCGACCGGCTGCGCCAGTGGATGGGCATTGATACAGCCACTTTTTATAACGCTGAAAAACTGGCCATTATCCCAATGGGGCTGTGCTATCCGGGAACCGGCAAGTCCGGCGACTTACCACCGCGCCCAGAATGTGCTCCGGCATGGCGGCAGAAACTATTACAGCAGCTGCCAAATTTAGAATTGACGTTGGCCATTGGGCAGTACGCACAAAGCTGGCACATTGACGAACCAAAACAAACGCTCACCGAGCGAGTAAAAAACTGGGAGAGTTATTGGCCAGAGCTTTTGCCGCTGCCGCACCCAAGCCCACGCAATAATTTGTGGTTAAAACGAAATCCATGGTTTGAGGACAGCATTATTCCGACACTGCAAGAAAGAGTTGCTGTACTACTGAATGCCTGACTACCACCACCGGCCGGTTTCCCGACAGTAACTCTTGTAGGCCTCTCCAAAGGTTTTTGTGAGAATGCGCTCTTCCGGCTGAATTTGAAACTTACTCATGTATGCAACGTATAGCACCAGCCCCCATAACGACAGAATACTGCCTAAAAACACGCCCCAGGCCATTAACATAAAGAAAAAGCCGAGATACATTGGGTTTCGGGTCCGCTGGTAAATGCCTGTTGTGACAAGCTCGGTGCTTTTGTTCGGGTCTCGCGGGTCGACCGTCGTTTTCGCGCGGCGAAAGCTCATAACACCGAGTAAAGGCAGTAATACACCCAGCACCAGTAAGAAAATAGCCGCAGCGCGCTGGCCAACGTAGAAAGCGTTTAACTCTGCGGTATAATGCGCCGTTAACCACATAAGTCCTGCTACTATGGCAACAACAATGACGGGTGGAACTTTGAGCTCTAAAGACTTCATATACAGAAGCCTCCTTTTGGTGATACTAAAATGACAGCCGAGATACCTACGATTATTGAGCAAACCCAGCGTTGGGTGCAACAGCTTATTGTGAAATACAATATCTGCCCGTTTGCGCGCCGCGAAGTTGAGCGCAAAAGTATTCGCTACGTTGTTGCAGAGCAACCGGACATAGCGTCAGTGTTACAACAGTTGCTGGATGAAGCGAAGCACTTAGACGAAACAGCTGAAACCGAGACCACGCTTTTTATTCTTCCCCAGGGTTTCGAAGGCTTTCATGGCTTTTTAGACTTGGTCGACATGGCCGACGCACTGCTTATTGAGGAAGGCTATGAAGGCGTTTATCAACTAGCGCATTTTCATCCGGACTACTGCTTTGACGGTGAGCCCCAGGACGACCCGGCCAATTACACCAACCGCTCTCCATTTCCGACATTGCACTTATTACGCGAAGCGAGTTTAGAAAAGGTGATTGAGCAGTACGAAAACCCGGAGTCTATACCCGAGCGCAATATAGAATTTTGCCGTCGCAAAGGGGCCGAGTTTTTTATAAAGATTTTAAACGGTTAACTTGGGCTGACGAATTGAATGGCGTAGGCTATTCTTTATTGAAGAGTAAAGGTGAGGATTATGCCAGAGCGTCAGCTATCGAATAAAATTCTGGAAAAGCTACCCACTATGGTCGCTTTCATTGATGAAAAGCGGCGCTACCGTTATGTCAATAAAGCTTACTGCCAATTCCTGGGCTTAAAGAAGGAAGAGGTTCTTGGCTACTCTGTGTCTGACGTACTGGATGACGAGTCCTACGCCCGAGTAAAAGTAAAACATGACAAAGTGTTTGATAAAGGAAAGCCGACGTCCTTTTCTGAAACGGTGAGTTTTCGTGATGGCCGCAAGCGCTTTCTCGATGTTCGTTACCTTCCCGAACTGAATGAGGAAAAGAAAGCTATTGGCTTATACGCCATTATTGAAGACGTGACAGAGTACTATGCTTCTGTCGACTTAATGCGCACCATTCATGATGTTATTCACAAGCGCGGCCGTCGAATTGACCCTGTCTCTATTGATGAGTTGTTGAAGTTTGGTGTCGACTATTTAGACGTAGATATTGGCATGGCAAGCTCAATCATCGATGGCGTATACACCATTGAGTGGGTGCAAACGGCAAAGTTAGACCTGGAAGCAGGCACTCAGCTGCCTTTAGAGACAACCTATTGCTCGGTTGTGTTAGCAGAGAACGAGTTGGTTCATACCAACGAAGCCGACAAAGACGAACGCTTTAAAGACCACAAGTCCTTTCAAACTTATGGCCTGCAGTCGTATATCGGTACCCCAATTGTTATTAATGACGTTGTTTGGGGCGTACTGGGCTTTGCTAAGAAAACGACACGCCGGGAAGCTTTCAGTGAGTTAGAAATTGAAATGGTTCGTATGATGGGTACGGCCGTTGAAACCGTTATTGCTGAGCAAGCTGTGCGATCAGATCTCATGCGTCAACGCGATGATATGGCGTTAATTGCTTACACCGACTCCCTTACTGGCTTAAAAAACCTGCTCCGCAGGCATGGAAATGTTAGAGCAGGGGCTGGCAACCCACTATAAAGACAGCTGTTGTGTCGTAGCCGTTATCGACTTTGACCACTTTAAGTCCATTAATGACACCTACGGTCACGACGTCGGTGACCAAGTGCTGATAGCTGGTGCCAACGCTATGAACGACAGCTTAAGAGGCAGTGACACTGTCATTCGGGTCGGTGGCGAAGAGTTTATGATTATCCTGCCCTACACGGACAAAGACAACGCCTCAGCGGTACTAGAACGTGTTCGCGAAGCAGTAGAGAAAACCGTTGTAACCCTGGATTCAGGCGATGTCATTAACCCAACCGTGAGCATTGGGGCGACTACCAGCGAGACAGGTGACGATGTGTCCAGCATTTACCGCCGCGCCGACCAGGCTCTTTACAAAGCCAAGCACGCAGGCCGAAACTGCATTGTTTGGTCAAAGTAGCGTAGCGATCTAATCCGGGCCTTCAATGCGTATGATCAGACAGTTAAAATTGGAGGTGAATTATGAAAGTTTCCGTTATCGGTGCGAATGGAAAAATTGGTCAGCACCTTGTCGACCAGCTGCAGAATGACGATAAACACGACGTTGTTGCTGTGGTGCGGAAACAGAAACAAAAGCAGGCATGGGAAGAGAAAGGTGTTGAGTCCAGGCTCGCAGACTTAGAAGGCTCTGTGGATAATTTGAAAACAGTGCTTAGTGGTATTGAAGCTGTTGTTTTCACCGCTGGCTCTGGCGCTGGCACAGGTGATGATAAAACACTTTTAGTGGATTTAGACGGTGCAGTGAAAACCGTTGAAGCTGCTGAGAACATCGGCGTGAAACGCTTTATTATGGTCAGCGCATGGCAAGCTAATAACCGCGAGAACTGGGCGGAACAGCTACTGCCTTACTACGCGGCGAAGCATTATGCCGACAAAGAGTTAATGCGTAGCAGCCTCAATTGGACGATAGTGCGTCCCGGAGCCTTAACGGATGACCCTGCCAGCGGCAAAGTGGTTGTAGGCGAGTCACTGGCTCCAGGCTCTGTGCCTCGTGAAGATGTAGCGAACGTATTATTTCGCTGCCTCGACGAATCAGGAACAGAACATCAAGCTTTTGATTTGATGTCGGGCGACAGTGACGTTCAGCAGTCCTTACAAGCTATGAAAGAACTCGCTTAACACCTCAACAGTCCGTTCAGTTTTTGCCGGGATGTTGTCCTTAACTGGCAACACCGCATGCACGCTGTACGGACTGCCTTGCCAATCTGGCAGTAAACGCAGTAAGTGACCACTTTCAATGTGGTGTTTAACTTCTGGTTCTGGCAGTAACGCATAGCCGACGCCATCCAGTGTTAGCTGAACCACAGTTTGCATATTGTTCAGCATGATTTTTGGCTGTGGGAACTGAAGCTCTGATGAGTTCGACATATGCCCAATAAAGCAGTCTTCGGGGAGATCCTCAAAACTGTTGATAGTATTCTGCGCAGCCGGGTGTGAAGCGGCAATACAAGGAACCATGTTCCAGTCGGCTAAATGTTTAGCGTAAAGGGCGGAATCAGCCAGTGGACCAATACGAATGGCTAAATCGGCACCAGCGGTAATTAAATCAACAGGTTCGTCGGTCATGTGCAGCTGAAAATGGACGTTTTTAAACTCTTGTTGCAGCTGCTTTAACGGCTCACTAAGCAACCCACCACCAAAACCAACAGGCGCTATCATTTTAATTTGCCCTTGCGGTGTTTTGGTCAGCGCCTCCCACTGTTCCTGATTACGCGCCGCAATGTTCAGCATGTCTAAGCACGACTGATAAAACACTTTCCCGGCTTCGGTCAGCGTTAGCGTTCGAGTGTTTCTGTGGAACAGCGCTATACCGTTGTCTTTTTCCAGGCGCTGTAACTGTTGGCTAACCGCAGATACCGTCATGTGCAGTTCCTTTGCCGCCCCACTCATACTGTTCAGCTCGACAGTTCGGGTAAAAGCCTTCATTGACCGAATCATTTTTGGGTTCATGTTTTAGTCCTGCTTAAAACCTATTTCAGAATTTCGACGTTGATGAATTTATCTTAACATTTATGATCGCCAATGAAAATTATTCTCATTTAACAAAGGGGCGATTTGTGAACGTTATTAAGAATGGCTTGAAACTGGGTGTACTTTCAATGGCTATTTTTTCTGCCTTGGGTACCGCTCATGCACAGGACGGTGCAGACGACGATCGCGAAAAACGACGTCACAAACATAAAGATATGGAGGTCATGGTGGTTACGGCCTCTGGCGTTGCTCAGCATATTAAAAAGGCACCTGCTTCTATTTCTGTCATCGACAAAAGCGAATTGTCACAGCGTTTTTATAAAGACTTAACCGATGCCATGACCGATGCGCCGGGCGTTGTAGTAACTGGCGGTGGTGATCGTCAGGATATTAGTCTGCGCGGGATGGGAGCCGACTACACCTTAATTTTGGTGGACGGTCAGCGTCAGAGCTCTCGTGAAACCCGCCCGAATAGCGATGGCCCTGGTGTGGAAGGTGCCTGGACGCCACCACTGGCGGCCATCGATCGCATTGAGATTATTCGAGGGCCGATGTCTTCACTCTATGGTTCAGATGCAATTGGGGGCGTTATTAATATCATTACGCGTAAAACTCCGGACGAATGGCGCTCTGAAATTAAAGTTGATGGTACGTTGCAGGAACGATCGGAGTCGGGTAACAGCTATCAGACAAATTTTTTTACGGCAGGCTCACTCATAAAAGATACTTTAGGGCTTCAGCTATCAGCAGGCTACACGCGTCGGCTAGAAGATGAAATTGTCGAAGGCTTTCGTGATAAAACGGCGCAAGATGCGGACATGAAACTGGCTTATACGCCAAACCGGGACCATGAAATTCTGTTTGAGGTAGGTACCGCTAAACAGACAATAGATGCGTCTTTGGGAAAAACGGTTGAGCCGCTGGCGCCGGGTGAAGAATGTGGTCGCCGCGGGTGTCCTGAGTCTTCAAGTACCGTCTATGACAGTAGTTCCGTGTCCATTGCTCACAACGGGCAATGGGGGTTAGTGGGCGCCCGCAGCTACTTAAAACGCGACGAATATGAAAACGAAGCGCGTCTAATGACTATTACTAATACCGACTTCCAAAGCCACTGGAATTTACCGCTATTTGATGACAATTCAGTCAATACCGGCGTTTCCTACTTTAAGGAAGAGTTGGAAGACTTAACCAGCAACCAAGTCAGTGATCGTACCCGAGTAGAGGGCTCGCAATGGTCGGTATTTGCAGAAACGGCCTGGCCGTTGTTTAAAGGTTTAGACTTAACTACAGGTGTGCGCTACGACGACGATGATATTTTCGGCGGCCATTGGAGCCCTCGCGTTTACGGTGTTTATAATTTGAGTCGCGCAACAACCATAAAAGGTGGTGTTTCAACGGGGTTCCGAGCTCCAGGCTTACGTGAAACCACACCCGATTGGGGCCAGGTCAGCCGTGGTGGTGATGTTTATGGTAACCCAAATTTAGAAGCAGAAACGTCGACCAACTATGAGTTGGGTTTGTATACCGACTGGAGTCGTCATACATCGACCTCTGCAACCGTCTTTTATAACCAGTTTGACGATAAAATTACTCGTGTCGCCTGCCCTGCAACGATTTGTGACGCTGGGCCTAACCAGTTTGGCTCAATGCCAACGACACGTGTGAATATTGATGAAGCGGTGACCCGCGGGGTCGAGCTGACGGTTGACTCACGGCTGAGTCGTCATTGGTCCGTAAAAGGTAATTATACTTACACTGACTCTGAGCAAAAATCGGGTGAATATGCAGGCGACCCTCTAAATCAATTGCCTAAGCACCTAATACAAACATCGTTAAACTGGAAGCCGAATAAACGATGGAACAGTTGGTTACGTGTGCATTATCGTGGTGAGGAGAGCCAGCCAACAACAGGCCCTTCGCAGGACGTATTGGTTGCGCCTTCCTACACATTGGCGGACTTGGGTGTTAATTACTATGTCACGAGAGACATTAAGTTGGCGGCAGGTATATATAACCTACTAGACAAAGAAATTGGCGTAGAAGAATACGGCTATGTTGAAGACGGCCGACGTCTTTGGTTGTCAGCCGCCTACAGCTTTTAATCGTTAAAGTACGTTATTTAACGCAATACCGATACCGAAGCGAGTTTGCTTGTGGTTGTAGTCAATCAAGCTCTCTCCGTATCCGGTGAAAATTGACGTATAACCAATAAACTTACCGCCGAGTGGAAACGTCCAGTTAAGCTCGGCGGAGCCTCTGCCGGTGTCTATGGCGTGGTTAAGCTTTAAAATGTACTCGAAATCGCCGTCGCTGTATGCGGTAGTGAATTCGTAGTTGCCAACATAGTCCGTAATATTTGGGTTGTCGTCACCACTGGACTGAAGCGGGTCGGTTTTTGCGTCTTCTTGTAGGCGAACCCACGGCTTAAGCGAAAACACAAAACGGCCTTTTTCAACGACAAACTGAGCGTAGAAGCGATTCCAACTGCGCGACAGTGGTTGGCTGCGACCATTCGACAAATGTTCTGCTCCAAACACTAAGGCGGTATTGGTACCAAACGGATGCCAGCCGGTCGGCGTTGCGTAGAAAAACTCAGGCATGTAGTTAGTTTCGCGGAACGGCTTAGAAATATTGTCCGAATAAACTTGCCACCACGACTGCACAGTGAAGCCAAAGAAAAACTGGTCATCTTCGAACAACAAGCTTTCTTTATTGAGCGGTACTTTAAAGCTTAGCTGAAACTTTGACTCGTATTCTTCGAGGTTTTGCTTATAACCTTCTATGTCAGCGTACTGAATGCGGTTGATATTGTTCGTCGTGAGCACGGGAAGCATATAGTTGCGGCGGTGTGGGGTAAGAACGTAAGGGTCAAACTGAGTGACCTTTTCACTTTTCATTCTGTTGGTGAGCACACCTGGCTCTTCCACGGCATCGACTTCAACCACTTCCTCGTCTTCAGCACTGCGTAATTGCTCTTCACACTGGCTGCGAACATCTGCAATGGTCGTTTTCGTTGCTTCTGCCGTATTCATTTTATCGAGTAGGCACTGCTGCATTTCGGACAGCTGCTGTGCGTGAGCCATTGTAAAAAGAAACATACAAGAGGCTGTTGCACTAAGACGAATCCATGTTTTCATAAAGGTACGACTCCAAACGGTAAGCTTCTGTCTACTATAGCGGAATTAACAGTTTTAGATCACTCATTCAGGTGAGTTTTATTATACACTTACAAAAAGTAAGTGATTAAAAAGGAATTCAACTTGCGGGGGAGAAAGCGTATTTCATATCGCGCGCTCGAATTATTCGACAAACTGCCACTTTCGTATCGTTTTGCAGCGGCTTTGCTATTGCCGATTATCGCTATTATCTGGATGTCAGGCTCTAACATTCTGGAGCTGCGTCAGTCGGTAAACAGACTAGATGCGCTGAATGATAATATCACGCTGGTGACGGCGGCTGGTCAGCTTGTGGGCACATTGCAGCGTGAGCGAGGCTTGAGTGTCTTAATAGCTGATGCTGGCGCAGACAGGTTTCGAGCCAGGCTCGCGCAGAGCCGTGAAAGAACCAACCAGCAGTTAGAGCACTTAAAACAGCAGTTGAGCTCGGTCGATATTAACCCCGAAACCCAGTCGCTCTACCAGAGCCTTAAAATAACAACCGACGCGCTTAGTCAGTTACCGGTCATGCGGGAACGTGTCGACAACAAAGTCGCCACGGCTGACGAAGCTATTCAGTTTTATACCAGTGTTATTCAACAAACCAACAGTCAGCTCAGCGAATTAGCGAGCGACTTACCTATTGTTAGCCTTTCCCGGGAAGTAAATGCTTACTTTATATTAAACCGATTAAGAGAGCTGCTGGGGCAAGAACGAGCTATTGTCGGTAAGGCATTAGTCACCGGCGAAATCAGTCAGAATGACATTCGCCAACTGGCCTACAACGCCGGTCGCCAACGTAGCTTACTTATTGGTTTTGAAAGTCAGACCACGGTGGAGCCAGACGGTGAATTGTCAGCGTTAACGACGGAATTTCGACAAAAGCTACTAGCAACACGAATGCCAAATGAGTTACTTCAGGGCATGGACGCTGATGTTTGGATCGCTCAGCAGACACAGCTTATTGCGACCGTTCAAGATGTTGAAGAACGACTAATCTCGAATATTAAAGAGAGTGCGACGAACTCCTACGAGTCGTCCCTCAATGAGCTATGGCGCTACGCCATTATATCGCCGTTGGTGTTGCTGGCCGCGCTATTCTTAAGCTGGCTAATTTTACGCTACGTGCGTCGGCAAATTATGCTGGCCGACTCGGTTTTTCAGCATACGCAGGACCGCATTACTATTACCGACGCCGATGGCCGCATTCTCGATGTGAACCCCGCGTTTACGCGCATTACCGGTTATAAAAAACGTGAAGTGCTTGGCAAGAACCCTCGTTTTTTAAAGTCGGGGCGTCAGGGTAAGTCGTTTTATCGAGCTATGTTCCAGCAGCTGATAAAAGACGGCTTTTGGCAGGGCGAGCTTTGGAACCGCCGTAAAAATGGCGAGTTTTATGCGGAGCTTGCGTCCATGAGCGCCATTAAAAATAAGCGAGGCGAGGTGCAAAACTTTGTGGGCATTAGCTCCGATGTGACCGAACGCAGCTTCGCTCATAAGCGGGAGTTAGAATACCGAACCTACCACGATGCCCTGACTGGCTTACCCAATATTCTGCTGGTGCGCGACCGCTTAGAGCACGCCTTAAGCATTGCCAGCCGTAAAAACGAAATAGTGGTGGTGGCGTCAATAGATGTCGATAACTTCAAGAATATTAATGCTCAGTTTGGCCATACCGTTGGCGACAAAGTGATAGAAAAACTCGCCAAACGCCTTAGCGCAACCTTGCGTGAAGGGGACACTGTTGGCCGCCTCAGCGGCGATGAGTTCTTGTTGGTTATTGAAGGCGGCGAAACCGAACTGAAGGTTAATGAGGTACTCGAGCGCATAAAGTCGGACTTGTCAGAAACCGTTACGGTTGGCTCATACACGATGGATATTACGGTCAGTATTGGGGTTACGGCGTATCCGCAGGACGACAACGATGCCGATACCCTCATTCGCCACTCGAGCCAGTCGCTGCATCAGGCAAAACGTAATGGCCGCGACCGCATAACCTGGTTTGATACTCAAAGAGAGCAAGCGCAGACCCAGTTAACGCAGCTTATTCAGCGCATGGAACTGGCTATGAGCAATAATGAACTCGAGTTGTTTTACCAGCCTAAAGTCAATATGAAAACCTGCGAGGTTATTGGCGTTGAGGCGCTTCTGCGTTGGCGCGACCCTGAACGAGGCCTGGTTCCACCGGGAGACTTCCTGCCTCTTATTGAAGAACATCCGTTCTCCATTGATGTCGGCAACTGGGTGCTCGACGCAGCACTGAAGCAGGTCAATGAATGGTGTTCACAAGGCATTGAGCTGCCGGTGAGCGTTAATATTAACGCGCTGCAACTGCTGGACGACGAGTTCCTGGACTCTGTGAACACTCACTTGCTCCATTACCCCGATGTGTCACCCAAGTTTCTTGAAATAGAAGTGTTGGAAAGCGCCGCCATTGGCAAAATTAATGTAGCCGCCGAGGTGTTGGCGAAATGCAAAAAAATGGGCATTGCCGTGTCTCTGGATGACTTCGGAACTGGCTTTGCCGCGCTCGACTACCTGAAGCGGCTGCCTGCTCAGACTTTAAAAATAGACCAAAGCTTTGTGCGCGATATGCTGACAGACGAAGGCGACCTCGCCATTGTAAAAGGCATTATTGGCCTGGCCGACGCCTTTAACTTCAGCATTATTGCCGAAGGCGTCGAAACCGAACCACAAGGCAAAACACTTGTAGAGCTAGGCTGTGTGCTGGGCCAAGGGTACGGCATTGCGAAACCGATGCCCGCAGAAGACGTGCTGCCATGGCTTAAAAACTGGAAATGCCCTGAAGGTTGGGGTGGGTATGAGGGGTTGTGAGGTGGCAATGTGGTTTTTCCGCGAATGGCCGTTAAGTGCCATTAGCAGACTTTAACGCCTCAAGAAGAGGCGCGATTTACCGCATCCTTCTTGCTTGATTTGTTAGGCAGTAGCGGCTGATTTTTAGATATAATATGACTAGTATAAACAGTAGCCCACCCAATATCTTTTAAGAACCTCTCATCATCAACATAACCTTCAAGCTGTTCAATTAGGGAGTCTAGCCAAGAGTAATATTCCCAGCCCTTACCAATAAGCAGAGATAATTGATTAAACTTAACTTCAATATCTAAGTTGAATTGATATGAGTGCAATGAAGACCAGTCATTAATTCCAATGTAAAGCTTTTCAAAATCACGAGGCCACACACTGCCAAAGCCTTCAAAACTTGGATTCAGTGATAATTCAAAGACTTTCGTGCTTAAAATAATAGCTCCACTTTCTGCCCTTTTTAATGAAGATCCTTCGGGAAGAGTGAGTTCAAAATGGTTAAATATCGCGCCATCTTCTCCGGTAGCCCATACAACTTTTCCAGGGAGGTCATCATCACCTTCTCTTCCCACAAAAGATGCCCTTTCATCCATAGGCTTTGTAAATAGGTCAAAAAATTTATTACCCAATAAAAAATCAGGCAAATCCTCTCTCGAATACTCCTTTAATACAGACTTATCAATGCTATTTTTAGCAAAGTAAGCTTGGATATCCATTGATATTTGATCAAGTAAAGTATATTCGATAGCTTGCTTTACTAGCTGATTGGAGTTTAATTCTTTTCCCGTACTTTCGGGAAACATACACGCTATTGGTTTTTTATCCCATATATTCTTAAGGGCAGGATTTTCCGTAAAGGCAGATCCAAGGTACTCAGAAACCTTAGAGGGTATCTTGTAATTTTCTACTTCTAGGGGAGTAAGCCCTTCATCAGTTTCTTGAAAAGTAAGCGTCCCTTCATATCTGATAGTCCTCTCTAGACTACTCAGAATCCTATGGGCAAGAAAGGTAACTAGTATTAATACGGATGCTATAGAAAGAATGAGCATTGACACTTTTTTAAGTTTAAAAATATCAATAGCAACACTGCCTAAGATGCTTACCGAGAGACCTAGAGCTACAGCTATTAGTAAAATGTCAACAAAGCCGCCTTTTAAAACCAAAAACCTTGATAGGGGATTCTTCTCTTTCAAATGAACCTCTTTTGTCTCTAACTGATGTATGCCTAACCTTTGTATATTGTGCGTGTGCACTTTGTAACTCACTCAATTCATAGTTGTTGACTCTTAAGTTACTGAGTTAACTACGGTTCCAAACTTAGAACCATCTGAATAAGGGAAAGCAATTTGAGCATATTCAGTCACACTTAAACGCACGCACAATATCTAACCTTCATTTTTTGTTATGTCATTGACAGTAAACGACTTAAATACACAAAACAACAACAAAACGCGCAATATTGCCGACGTGAATATGCCATGCACCGCTAGCGACACCCACACTTACGAATAACGGGACGGCTAGTCACTAGTTGGAATTGACTGAAAATAAGAAGGTCCGCTCTTCGCGGACTGTTGACATGAAGTTTCTAAGTTCCACTGAAATGTTGTATAGACTTTTTTAACCGACAAGAAAGTGCAAAAATAAGCCATGTAAGTTATTAAACAGTTAGAAGGTTAAAGAATGCGACAATTTTTCGCTTTTGACCCGCATAAAAGCTTTTTCCAGCTGCGAGTAGTTCAGGCCACTATTCTCCTGGGTTTCTTAACAGCTGCAGTTATTTCCGTAATAATTGCATCTCATTCCAACCTAATAACAAAACTTGATTACGAGGGTTTCAATTTCTTTGTGAAGGCTTATAAAGTGCCGATAGGTGTTCTGGCCTCTTTAATCCCAGTCATAGCTTTATTAGCTGCGAACCACCGTTCCGTGCAAACAAAAGAACAGATACGAGTTACTCAATCAAACAATAACTTTTCAAATTTTTTCAAACACCAACAGGCTTTTGAAGAATATACTTCCTCGATAAATCCAGCTAAATCAAGGATATCGAATTTCAAAACCTTGCACAAAGCGATATTTCCTGATGCTAGGTCGGGGGATTTAGCAGTCGGCAGTAGCTACAGCGAATCTTTAGAGAAGCTATCTTCTGATATCTCAGAGGGGCTAAGCAGATTAGCTCAAGAAACCCCATTTGAGGAAAAAGTCGATGTTGTAATTGAACTAACCGAAATAACCAGAAACTTTGGACTAAGTATATCGGTCAGCACTTCATTTGGAGGGAGTGGCACTCGGGTCAAGTCGTCCTCGGGGCAACAACTAGTAGTTCAGGACGGTGATTTATCTTTTGTACTTAAAGACATTGCGTCCAATTTAAAAAATTTTGTTGAGCTTGCACAGTTTGACTCCGAGTTTTCTGAGCCGGAAAGTCTTGAAGGGGTACGTGGTCGTCTTAAGAAAGCTCCAAAATTGTTGAGTAAACAAAAACCTTCCGGCTCATATAAGTATTCAATATGACGTGAGGGTGAATACCGAATTCTGTCAACGGTGATTGGTCCGTACTTATCCCTTGTATTGTTACTCAAAAAAGACTGCTAAGAGCGAGCAGCGGACTTTTCATCCTCAAATCCGAGGAATCAAAATGAATCTAGTGCTCTCATGCCTCTAAAAACTCTCCCTTTAATTTGGTCTCTGGGAATAAAGCCGATGTAGCGCGAATCTGGACTATTGTCCCTGTGATCACCCAAAATAAAGTAATTACCTTCAGTGACTGTTATTTCTTCAAAGCTGCGAACCGGGCTATTTTCTGGAGTGTAGGTAATCAAATGCTCCGCGCTTCCTAATGTTTCCTTTACAACCAATTGCTCGAGAGTATCTCGGAGAGGAATATCATCAAAAGCGGTTGTAGTGAATTTGGTTAACTACCAACGCCAAGTTTCCGTCTTTTCATATATGACGACAAAGCAGCCGCATCGGGGTGAGTGCTTTCTCGAAGTGCTGAGAACACCCCTTCTTGGTCATCGGTTTTTCGATGCTGCCCCAGCTTTTCCTTGGCGTGAATATCGTCAACAAGAATTTTGAAGCCGACAACCCCCTTGCGGAGCCTTGCTTGATAATCAGGTGGCATCAGTTCCTGATCATCAAGTAACTCAGGCTCATACTTTGCCACTAGTTGACTCATTGCCCGCTCGTTCTCTTCGTCGTCCAGTAGCGTTACAATCCCGTAACAGTGAACTGCTACGTAGTTCCAAGTTGGAACGGCGGGCTTAGACTTATACCATGAGGGGGACACATACGAATGCGGCCCGTTAAAAATGACCATTACACGCTGGTTCTCTAAAGTCTCCCAGTGCGGGTTAGACCTGCCAAAATGTCCATAAAGACAACCGAGCTCTCCCTCTTCTGGTTCAAAAATTAAAGGCAGGTGAGTTCCTGACAAGTCAGGTGAGACCAAAACACCGAACCCATAATCAGAAATAAATTTGCTGATTGCTTCGGCTTCAGTCATTTCCATATTTTTCGGTATATACATAAGTTCCCGTTAGTTGAAGGCAGTTAAACGTTTTAATCAGCCGATACTGCTCAAACATTACCCTTGAGAATCTGATTCAGGCTCTTTGCCTTGAAAGATCCACTTCAATGTCTGGCGGTAAGTTTCAGCAATTGTAGCCGCGTGCGTCCCACCTTCCATGATAAACTTTTTTACTGTCCAGGGCGCACTATCAGAGTCCATCCAGGTATCAGACCACTCTTTGACAAAGTCTTGGCGTGACTGTGTGTCTTTTGTTCCTATGGTAATTGCAACCAGCCCGTCTTTGTTTGCACTTTCTGAAGCCTCAGAAAACAACCTGGAACGCTCGTCCCCAAAGCTTGTATTACTCGCTATTCTCGCCCAAAATAAATCAGGCTCTTGAAGAGCCGACCACAAAACAAAGAAGCCACCATAAGACTGGCCTACTAACACACGTTTACTTTTATCTGTTCTATACTGACTTGAAACTGTCGGGAGTAGCTCATACTTTAAAAACTTCAAGAACTTATCAGGGCCATGTGGCTCATCGCTCTCTTCGCTAGCAAACTCGTGAAAATCAATGTCTCGTTTGTTCACATCACCAAAGCCGCCATAGGCAATACCGACGACAATGGCTTCAGGTATTTGCTCGTCGTACGTTAGAAATAAATGGGTCGGTGCCAACATCGGAAATAAGCTATCACCGTCTAATAAATAGATAACGGGGTAGCTTTTTGATGGATTTTCCTCGTAGCCATGAGGCAACCGAACAAATATGTGGTAAGGACGCCCTACGCTTTCGGAGTCATGCTTAAAATAGTCACCGGCAAGAGCCGGAAGATAGTTGATAGGAGTTTTCGCGTTATCAGAACGTTCGCTTCCATTACTGGGGGCGCTTAATAAAACAAGCAGCAACGCTATAACAAGTTTTAGCATTTGGAATTCCTTTCGTGTTGGGTGATGCGAAATAGTTTCTTAGCAAGACCAACGCACAACATCGTCATGGTCGTAACAACAAAAAACTGTCCGAACATTTGGAGCGCAAACTTAGGCCAAAAGTTAATTTCTTCGGTGAAGAGTGGATGCCAAACATATATCAACGTTAAGCTCCCCGGGAACAGCAGCACCTTAGAGCCGGGCATAGGACCGCCAAGAACATCGTATAAATTCCAACTCAATGCAAATGTTACTGCTCCAATAATGACAGAGATTAAACCCGCATAGACCGCAGTAGTTGTCGTTTTAGTATTCATCATGAATCAACTCGACAGCCGGTGCCGTTTATAAAATTATCTATAACTCTATTAATTTCATCTTTAAGCCACTGAGGACCGTAATCACTCATATTGTTGTGCCGGGATTTTGGTATTTCTGTAACGCACATACTGTACTCTCGAGCCTCTCTCGGTGAAGGCAATACTCCGTCGTCAGCAGGGTAATCACTACCTCGAATCGAGAGGACATTAATATCCTTTCTTCTGGGAAGCGGAACGCGACGATGGTCAAGTGTAATTACAGTATCAATGTAATTCTTGCCCGCATTTGCAAGCCACGAGGAAATATCCCCACCGTTTGAATGACCAATGAGTAGCAAGTCGTTGAAGTTATAGTTTTGGTAAGTAGATGCCAGCCTGTTTTTAATAAAGTTCAGTGTTTCTGCGCCTCTCATCCAGTTTTCGCTTCGAGTTTCATACAAATTACCCGATACCGAAAGCGGAGGATCGTTCTCTAACTCGTGCCCAATAGCTACAACCATGTAACCAAGTTGGTTTAGCTGTTCGGACAAAAAAGTGTATTTAGTATGTGATACGCCGTAACCCGCGCTAAGTAATGCCACTGGGCACTTCTGGGTCTCGTTGCATTGTTCTTTTTCAAGAGGATGCGTAACTTCTATCGGAATATGCCTGTCCCTGGATTCATCATAAACCCTATCGCCTGCAAAACTTAAAGCGCTAAAAAGTAAACTTGCGAATAATGTGAGGAGTTTCAAATTATAGTCCTTTACGATTTGATTTTTGGCGATTCGTGACTGTACTATGGTTTGTAATAAATGTCCGCTTTTCGGTGTGAGTTCAATTGGTCAAAGCGAACACTGCTATTATTATCCGGGAGTTTATTCTGGACTAGAGCAGTTAAAGTAAAGCCAGCAAGCGCTGGCTTATACTTAGTTACATTCCGGACCCATGACACGTTTTAGGTGAGTCAAGACAGTATCCATTGTTTCTTTATTATAACTGTAATGGTCTCCATCCAAATCGATATGCAGCACGGGGTTCTCATAGCTATTATCTGACAACCTTTGTTCAATTTTATTAGCCATTTCGAATGAAGGCCAAATTTGGTCTTGCTTTGCTGAAACCAGCGTGACCGAGCCCTTGATCTTCTCGACAGGAATTGCAGCGTCGCTTAACTCTTTTGGAGAGGCTTCCGATAAAGCGTCAGTAAAGGCATCTCGGTACTCGCCGGTAAAAATACCGGACAGCATATCAAAAGATAATAAAGGGGCCTCAATGTAAGGTAGTGGCTGTCCGTCGATGGTCCAGCTTGAGTAGCTCATTGGTGTTTTCACTGCATTCCAAGCAACATGACTCGGGTATGCAGCAACAATGTGATTAACCGTATTAAAATGACTGCCAAGCAACAAAGATAATTCTGCACCTTTTGAGAAACCGAGAAGTGCAACACACTGACCTTTAATGCTCGGGTCTTCAGTTATTGCCTTAATACGCGCGTCAATTTCGTTTAAAGACAGCTCAATAGGGCTATCGGGCGTTCCCAACGTATCAAAGTAACCCATTGATGCAACAGAGAATCCATAATCGTGATATCTATCCATCAACGGCTTCATATTTGGATTGGCAAAGTAATTACCACCGTCACTTCCTCCTACCAAAATGACTAACGGGTGTGCTTCTCCGTCGCTAATGTAATTGGTGTATAAATCAGGTGCTGGTGCGTTTTCGCAGGACGCAAGAGCCCCCACCAGTAAAAATGGTGTTATTAATTTTTTCATTGTTTTTCCTTATTTTTTAGGGTTAAGCACTACACCTTTAAGTGCCTTTTTAGTTGGCGTGCGCCATTTCGGCTGGTTAATACTTCCAGCTTGGAGTGAATAAATCTTAAGAGCAAGCGCCCATTAAGCCAGCGCTCGGCTTCGCTCAATCGAAGCCGATTAATGATTGCGCCACGATGGACACGGAGAAAGTGTGCTGGCAGTTGCTGCTCCAGCTCAGTTAATGTCTTGTCTAGAGGGTAAGTCTGCGAACCGCAATGGGCCACTTGCGTCCCGTTGTCGATAATAATGGCATCGATATCCTCAACTTTTACGTTTCTCATACGTTGCCCCACCTGACTAATCAATGTTTGTGGCAGCGTTTGGGCTCGTTTTAGTCGCAGCCGCTCAGCGACTCGTTCAAGTGCGAGCTGAAGTCGTTGTAGGCTAATCGGTTTGAGAACGTAATCAGCGGCGGCACCGTTGAAGGCTTCAACGGCATAACGGCTGTGTGCCGTTGTGAAGATAACTTCGCTATTGCAGTGTTCCCGGTTTAATTGCGACAGCACATCGATTCCATTCAGTCCTGGCATATTAATATCGAGTAAAATGACATCGGGTTGTGACTCTGAAAGACGCTGAAAAAGCTCCTCTCCGGACCTTAGCTTGGCTTCAATACGCCACTCGGGTAATGCACTTATAAGCTGATTCAGCTTCAGTCTACTTGCGTATTCATCGTCAACGATAAAAAGGGTATTAATCATGATTGGACATCCAAGCTGATGTTGACAACCGCTCCCTTAGACTCTGGGTTATTCGACAGCTGGATATTGGCATGGCGCATAAGACCAATCCGTCGGATTGTCGTGCTCAAACCGAGTCCCGAATGCTTTAAGTTTTCAAGTTGAGTAGCCAGAACTGTGTCAGGAAAACCGGGACCGTTGTCGCGGATAATAACCTGCAAAGCACTGCCACGAGCTCTACACGCTAACGTTAATTCAATTGGAAGCCGCGTGGCATGTTTAATTGAGTTTTCCAGTATTGGTTGCAACAAAAACGGGGGAATCTGCACATCTAGAGTTGCTTCATCAATGTCTATATCGATTTTCAAATCATCACCGAGCCTAGCACGCTCTATATTCAGCCACTTTTGTAGGATCATTAATTCATGTTTTAGGCTGATGGTATCGACATTATTCGTATCTAGGATATGTCGCAACACGGACGCTAAATCGTGAGTCAGCAGCTCTGCCTTTTTCGGATTCGGCGTAATGAAAGCCGTTAACGTATTAAGGCTGTTAAACAAGAAATGAGGATGCAAGGAGTGCTTGAGTTGATTCAACTCAGCATGCTGGCGCAGCAAACGTTCGGTTTGTAATGCTTTGTAGGCTCTGTAGGCACGATAAAGAATATACGTTCCAATAGCCCAGGGAATTGACATGAAAAAGACGTCAAGCCAACCAAATTCAACACCTGTATAAATGCCTGCTAGAGCAAAGCCCCAGATTCGATAGCCGATATAAAAGCAGCCAAACCATAGAAGCAGCTCATAGAAAATATTGTTGATGCCGAGCCTTTTGATAGCGAATACAGCCGAATAAATAGGTACCCAAAATAGGAAGATAATCGCAACAGCTCCAGCTAACAGAGCGTCATTGGTTCCAACCTGTCCTCGCTGCCACCAGTCGAGAAAGGTAATCGTGGCACTGATAAAACTTAACCCGAGTAATGCGATAAACAGTTCTTTTTTAGTGATTTCTGGCATCGGTATATTCGCTGCTTTGGTTATGTAGACATTATTAAAGCCCTGAAGCTGAGTGTCACTGTGTTTCTGACTGAATGGTTAAAATAAAGGGTTGAATTGTCGCTAGGGTTCGTCCGAGGCTCACTCAGAGCGAACACTTCAAATAACAGAAAAGTTTAATGATTTCGGACGACTTAGTTAATTCGAAAAACATTTAGCAACATTTCCGCACTGGATTTTGGCTTACTGAATGGTACGGTTAACAGTAGTTTAATAGGGACATTAAGAGATCAAGCATGAAATATCTACTAATTGCTGTTACGACGTACCTTTTAAGTTTTACCGCTATGGCATCGGATGCCGTTGAATATCGTACAGAGCTGACTTTTTCACTCGAAAGCTCAGCGTTAAACGCGGTAACTGAGATGCAAATACCAAAGAAGTACAGGAGTAGCGGTACTGTTGCCTTATTTCTGAATAAAGACTTTTCGGTAGAGTCTGTTACTGGGCAGCACATCGAGAGCTTTGAGGTAAAGCAATCGAAGAAGGTGCCTGTTTGGAATGAAGTGATAATTGAGTTTAGTTCGTCAGCTCAAGCAAACAATAAAGCTATACGCATTAAATATGCAGGCACTATTGATAATAACGCTCAGCACGGAAATTTCATTACCTCAAATCAAGTTCACCTGAGTATTGATTCGGCGTGGCATCCGGTATTCAGTGACTTTTCAACGCCAATTATAGGAACTGTTAGCGTCGAATTGGATGACGACTGGGAAGTGTTTGGTCCGGGAAGTGTGACCAGCAGTGGAAACAATTATCAGGTGATAAGTACAGAGCCAACAATCGACGTATCGCTTTATGCAGTGAAAAAGCCGACCAGCATTTATAGCGATGGCTTTACGGTTGTCCACGATGACGTTAACGCCGAGAGGGCAGAATTCGTATTAAATGCAGGTCGCCAATGTTTTGAAAAAATGAACGAGCGTTTTGGGAGGCAGAAACAGCTAAAAGCCGCTCAGGTAGTTCTTCTTGAACGCCCAGGCCCTAGCTTCGCGAGAGGAAACTATATTTCATTAAATTCTCAAACTTTGGGCTCTAAGGTCCATACGCATCAATACTTATGCCACGAAATAGCGCATAACTGGACAAACTTCACAAGCGCCATGTCGCATGACTACTGGATGATTGAATCGTTCGCTGAATACATTTCGGCCAGAGAGGTGGCACGTATTTATGGTGAAGAAGAATTTCAAAATATCGTGGAAAAATGGCAAGCGCGGGCGAAAGGCGAAGCGTTTATTTGGCGCGAAGATACTGCTCGCAGAGCGTCGCACAAAGTTAATTATGGTCTCGGCCCTATCGCTTTAATGAAGTTACAGGAAAAGCTGGGAGAAACTGCTTTTGATGAACTCATTGACTGGTATATGACCAGTGACGTAACCGAGACAGAAGCGCTAATTACAAAAGTGGGAACCTTTGCTGGTGCTGATACCAAGCGTTGGTTTAGCGCTTTATTAGCTGGCAAACATTCGGAATGAATTACTGAAATAATGGTAATTTGTAGTACGGTGGAAATATGGAATCAAAAGCGTTAACCATAATGTTTTTTATTGGGGGGGCTATGTTTCCTCATCACCAAACTCGGACATTCGCAATAACTGACTACTATGCCTTACTGTCAGAATATCTATTTGGCCTCTGACGCTGTAAATGATCCGATAGGCTCCAAATATAACTTCCCTGATGCGACGTCCTCCTACTTCAGGAACGACGCGCCCACTTTCAGGGAAGTCTGATAGCCGCTCCACAATGTCAAACAAACCTTCAACCCACTCAACAGCAGCGCTGGGTTTATCTTCCGCAATATATTGAGATATCTGTTCAACACGCTCTAAGGCGAGGGGAGACCAATTAACCCTCATTGTGCAAGCCTGCTCAGAACTCGTGATTTTGCCTCCTCATGAGAAATACCTTCCCCATTGGCCAGCTGCTCTTCAGCTTTATAAACCTCTTCCAACAACTCTAGCCGTTCTTGCATCTTTTCGTATTCTTGGACGTCCACCAGCACGACAACGCCACGGCCTCTCTGAGTTAACACCATAGGGCGGCGGGTTTCATGTATCTGTTTTACAAATGATGCTACGCCCGCTCGAAATTCGGAAAGGGGGCGGATATCTTCATCGACGCGAACTCTTGTCATGGGAATCACCTAAGTACATTTAGTTGTACTTTTAAGTGTACGCCGATGATTTAGCGTTGGCAAGCAGGGTCTATGAGACATAACCTCTATATATTGTGCGTACGCACATTATATAGATTTAGCTAAACCTCCGACCCACAAGCAAAACCACTACTCCAAGCCCATTGGAAATTGAAGCCTCCCAGCCAGCCGGTTACGTCCAGTACTTCGCCAATGAAGTACAGACCCGGTTGTTTCTGGCTTTCCATGGTTTTAGAGCTAACTTCGTCGACGTTTACGCCGCCTAGGGTGACTTCGGCGGTGCGGTAGCCTTCCGTGCCGTTGGGCTTGAGCTGCCAGCGGTTAAGGTTATCGGCTATGGTCTGGAACTGTGCGTTCGAGGTATCGGCCAGTTTGTTGCTGAGTGGCCATTGGTGGTGCTCGGCTAATGCGGTAACCACGCGTTTGGGGAAGTGTGCTTGTAAAACGGTGTTGAGTTGGCTTTTAGGTTGTTGCTGCTGTTGTGTTTTCAGCCACTCGTAAGCGTCTAAGTCGGGCAGTAGGTTAATGCTCACGGCTTCGCCGGGCTGCCAGTAGGACGACACCTGTAAAATAGCGGGGCCGCTGACGCCTCGGTGCGTAAACAGCATGGCTTCACGGAAATAGCCGTCGTTAGCCTCGGCAGTCACTGGTACGGCAACGCCGGAAAGCTCTGCAAAGCGTTTTTTGTCTTCTTCTTGCAGGGTAAATGGCACTAAGCCAGCGCGTACCGGCACAATGGAGTGCCCAAACTGCTCGGCAATTTGGTAGCCCAGAGGCGTAGCGCCCAATTTAGGCATGGAAAGTCCACCACAGGCAACCACTAGCTTTTCGCTGCGGTATTCACCACGGCTGGTTTCTACGCAATATCCGTCGTCAAAGTCCACCGACACAATCTCTGTACGCAACTGTACCCGCGCGCCGTAGCGGTCGCACTCGCTCATTAGCATGCGCACTATGTCTTTGGCGGAGTCGTCGCAAAACAACTGGCCTAAGGTTTTTTCATGGTAGGGAATGCCGTATTCAGCCACTAACCCAATAAAGTCCCATTGGGTGTAGCGGCTAAGCGCAGACTTACAAAAATGCGGGTTGGATGACAAAAAGTTATCGGGGCCTGCGTACATATTGGTGAAATTACAGCGGCCGCCGCCAGATATCAGTATCTTTTTCCCTGCCTGCTTGGCGTGATCAAGCACTAATACGGACCTGCCGCGTTTAGCCGCATGTGCAGCGCAGTGAAGCCCGGCTGCGCCGGCGCCGATAACAATGACATCCCAGTTCGACATTACTTTTGCAATTGCTCCAAAATGTATTCCGCTTTGCTGACTTCAAAGGCTTTTTCGTCTTCAACGTATAAGCCTTTTACGGTACCGTCGGTAATGATCATGGCATAGCGTTTTGAGCGAATACCGCCAAAGTTGCCAGTGTCCATTGCCAGGCCCAGCATTTGGTTGTAAGCGCCGTTACCGTCTGACAATAACCGAACTTTTTCTCCGATCCCTAATGCTTCGCCCCAGGCCTTCATCACAAAAGCGTCATTTACGGCCACGCAGTTAATGCTTAAAACACCCGCTTCTTCAAGTGCTTCCGCGTGTTCGACATAACCGGGCAAGTGTTTTTCCGAACAGGTCGGAGTAAAAGCGCCGGGTACGGAGAACAATATGTGGGTGCCCTTAGCAAATATCTCTGCCGGGTCGTAATTTTGAATGCCAAGCTCACCTTTGCTGGTCAGTGAACCGGATGGAATTTTATCGCCTTCTTTAATTTGCTGACTCATTGAAACCTCGTTTTATGTAAACATCAAAGCGATGCTTTTTACTCTTAATTTGGCTGTTTGGTTCACGCTCTGCCAGAAACGGTGCGCTGTTTGGGCGCTTAACCACCACCCGGAATTTAGCATGGGCAAGTGCAGGCTCAAGCAGCAAGTCAGCGTCGTTGTCGCTGCCGACCAACTGCTGAAACATTTGCATGTCCTTTTTCACCTGCGCTTTTTGCTTGCCGGTTTTGGGGTACATTGGGTCTAAATACACCACGTCGGGCTCGTGGGTGAAGCCTTTGCCGGAGTATAAGTTGTCTGTGCCTATTAGGTGCATACGCTGACAGGCTTCGCCAATATCGTCGGCTTCTAACTGAGCTCTGTGCAGGCCGTTATCGAGCAGCGCAGCGACCACGGGGTGCCGTTCTATAAGCTGCACGTTGCAGCCTAAACCGGCCAGCACAAAGGCGTCTCGGCCAAGGCCGGCAGTGCCGTCAACCACCGACGGTTTAAACTGCCCGGTGACACCCACTGCTTTGGCTATGGCTTCGTTTTTTAATTGCGTATTCTGAGCTCGGTAGGCCGCTTTACCCTGATGAAAGTCGACCACTAGCGGTGACATTTTTTGTGGGCTTTGCAGCCAGTGCAGGGCTAACTCACCCTCATTCAACCATAGTTGAAAAGCGTCATCGTCTCTGGCTTCCGACGGCAGCCCCCAACGTTCGGCAATAGTTTTTGCGGCAACGATGTCAGCATCGCTGCTTGCTAGTACCGGAACCCGAGCTGTGACGGTCACTGGGCCGCCTTACGTTCCATATCAATGTGTGGAATATCGTCTTCCAGATATTCTTCGCTGATAGGTTCAAAGCCGAAGCTTTTATAAAAGTCGAGCAGATAAACCTGAGCACCCACGCGAATAGGCGCCTGAGGTGCGTACTTCTCAAGATAGTCGATGCTGCGCTGCATAAGCTGAATGCCAAGCTTTTGGCGGCGCACCTTCTCATGAGTTAGCACGCGGCCAATACGCGAGTAGCCAGTGTCTGCGGTGGCAAGGTAAAGACGCGCGTAGGCGACCATTTCATCGGCGGTGTTGCGTGCGTATAAATGCAGTGCGTGTTCATCGGCGCCGTCGGCATCGAGGTACGGACAGGTTTGCTCGACAACGAACACCTCCTGGCGAACTTTCAGTAAGTCGTAGAGATCGTGAAGGGAAAGGTCGTTAAATGCTTTTAAATGCCAGTTCATGTGCCTACTTTCTTCAGTTTTTTATTAATAGATACGACATTGCTTGCGGGTGAATCTGTATTATAGAGCGCAAGCAACTCGGTAACGGGCTTACGACCGTCACCCTTTTGACTAATACTGCGCGACACCGACAAGCTGCTAATATCGGCTTGCTTGTAGAGAGCTCGCGTTAGTTCAGTATCGTGATTGCTAATAAGCACCGGTATGTCTCTTTTCTTAGCCACTTGCGCCGCCCGGCGTGCGAGCTCGTGTTGGTCGGTTAGGCCAAAGCCGCCGGTGGCGTAGCTGGTGAAGTTAGACGCTTGTACTAATGGCGCATACGGTGGGTCGCAATAAATAACGTCGCCCTGACGTGCGCGGCGGAAAACCTGCTCGAACGGTCGACAAATAAACTTGGCTTTGCGGGCTTTTTCGGCAAAATGCTCGAGCTCTTTTTCCGGGAAATAGGGCTTTCGGTAGTCGCCAAAAGGAACGTTAAAAATGCCTTTGCTGTTGTAGCGGCATAAACCGTTATAGCCATGTCGGTTCATATACAAAAACAGCAAAGAGCGGTAGTAAGGGTCGCTGCTGGCGTTAAACTCTGCGCGTAGCGCGTAGTAAGCGTCGGGCTGGTTGTTACGGTCAACGAAAAGCTTGCGGGCGTCCTGAATAAAGGTTTTAGGACGACGCTTCACGAACTGATACAGGGTTATTAAGTCCTGGTTAATGTCGTTCAGCAGGTAACTGTCGTAGTCTGTGTTCAGAAACACGGAGCCGGCACCAACAAAGGGCTCAATGAGCTTTTTACCTTGCGGCAAGCGTGCTGATATTGGCTCGATAAGTGAGTACTTACCGCCTGCCCATTTTAAAAATGCCCGATTCTTCTTCATGCGCCGGCCGTTGGTTGATCCTCAACGGATTGTAACCCAAAGGCCGGGGGATGAAAATTGCTGTGAGTATTAACGTCTCTGAATGTCGGCATGAACGCTGGCAAATGACTTAGCCCAGGGCTCCATTTGTTGAACTGCTTGCGGCAGTTCGCTGGCGGCATTGCGTGCCTGTTCAATGCTATTGTGGCTACCAAAAATAATGACATAGCGGTTATCGGCGCGCTGATACACCTGCGTATTGTCAGTTAAGCCGTAGTCCTGGCGGAAATCTGACAGCAGCTGAGTGTCGCTGATAATACTAATTTGTAAGGTATAACTATCGGTAGGCTGACTCAGTGCCCATTCGGTATTAAACGGTAATTCCTGAGTCTGTGCCGTTTGAGTTGCCGCCGGCTCCGCTTGGGCGGGCTGGTTGGCTGCTGTTTCTGCTGGCGCTTCATTGCTTTCACCAGACTCAGCAACCACGGTGCCTACCGGTTCAGCCTCTTTCGGTTGTTGCTCTTTAATGAAACCAACGCTGATATCACCTTCTGTAATTTCAGCGGCGGCTTTGTTGTTTAGCGTACCCAAAGAAGCTCGATAAGACGATGCCAACTCTTCAGGAACAAGCTCTAAAGAACGCTCGTTAATAGGCTCAAAGGTGGGTAACTCGGTTGTTTGTGGCTCTTCTGCCTGAGCAGGCTCACTCTCGCCCTCGGTTGCTTGTACGGATGCTGCATCAGTCGTCTCTGGCGACGGCTCTGCTTGAGCTGAGCTGTTGAACTGTTCCCATAACGGCAGTAACTGGTCTTTGTTCAGGTAGCCAGCGGCAGCGGTACTGATAAGTGCCGCAATTAAAATAAGAGGCCACAGCTTCATTTTTGAAGGTGTCTTCTCGGTGTCTGACTCGGACGCACTTGCCGGCGCACTTTGCTCTTGTTCTGTCGGCGATGAGTCACGATAGCGCGCCGCCTGAGTGGTTAAAGTCAGTTGCAGGCGCTGCTGAATTTCGCCGGGGTAGCCGTTAATCGAGTTTAAAAACTGTTGAATGCGCTCTAAATTCCAGAAGCTACGTTGCTTTTCTGGCAATAGCGCTTGTACAAAACGGATTTGTTCTTCGTGGCTAAACGGCTGCACTTCAACCATAGCAGGGCCTTGCACGCGAAGGTGTGGTGCCGGGCGTTGCTGCTGTGCCCAACGCGAACTACCGGCAACGATAATGCTGGTGCGTTGGCCAATGGCGCTGAGTTGTGAAACTGTTGATATGCACTCGGCCAGAAAACTTTCAGACAGGTATTCGCCGTTGTCTATCACAATAATGGCGTGGTTCAGGGGGCGTTGGCGCTGAATTTGGCGGCTGAGTGACTCGTCACTAATGCTGATAGTACCAAACAGCTGATTCAGGATTTGCGCCCGCAGACGGTCGTTGGTTGAACGCTCGTTGGCTGAAATGAAAGCGACTTCTGCATAGTCTGACGCTTGCTCCAGAAAAAGCTCTGCAACGGTTGTTTTACCGCTACCTTCAGCGCCGTGCAGCATAATTAAAGACACACTTTGCTGGCATTGTTGATGAAGTTGATCAATCGCCTGCTGCTGGCTCGGTTTATTTTTTACCGGTGCGGCAACAATGTGTTGTGTGGTCGCAAGTGCTTGCATCGTTTCGTTCCTGTCTGTTTAGCCGAATAGAGATAACGCAGGTGCGTTAGCAACATTCAGTGATCACAGCAGCAACGGTGGTGTGCTCTATATCTTTGACAACGTCTGCCTGGCCAATGGCGGTAGGCAATACAAAATGCAGCTGGCCGTCTTTGACCTTTTTGTCACGCTGCATGTACTCCAACCACGACTCCCACGGCATGTCCGGGCAACGGGTTGGCAGTTCAAACGCTGTCAGCAGCTCTTTAATTCGTCGAAAATCTGACGCCGATAGCCGCTGAGTCACTTCTGACAGCTTAGATGCAATTATGATGCCAGCAGAAACGGCTTCGCCATGTGTCCATTCGCCGTAGGTTGTGGCGGCTTCAATGGCGTGTCCAAAGGTGTGACCGAGGTTCAAAAGTGCTCGTAAGCCTTTTTCGCGCTCATCTTTAGCCACGACATCGGCTTTTATTTCACAGCTGCGCTTTATGGCATAGGTTAAAGCGTCAGGATCTTGCTGTTTTAACTCTGCCGCGTGGTGCTCCAGCCAATGGAAAAAGTCGGCGTCATAAATAATGCCGTACTTAACAATTTCCGCCAGGCCACTGCGAAAGTCTCGTTCGGTTAAGGTTTGCAGGCAGTCGATATCGATAGTGACCGACTTAGGTTGGTAAAACGCACCAATAAGGTTTTTACCGTGAGGATGGTTTACGGCGGTTTTCCCGCCCACCGAAGAGTCCACTTGCGACAACAAGGTTGTCGGTATTTGATAAAAATCGACGCCACGTTGAAAAGTCGCGGCCACAAAGCCTGCTAAGTCGCCAACCACACCTCCGCCTAAGGCAATAATGCCGCAGTCGCGGTTGTAGCCTTTACTGATTAACCGGTCCATTATTTCAGCGTAACTGTCGAGGTTCTTAAACTGCTCGCCGTCGCGCATTTCAAAAAAGTCGACATGGTGGTCGGTTAGCACGTTCAGCAAGGGCTTAAGATAGTACTGGCTCACCGTTGGATTGGTGATAATAAACAGCTGTTTATTGAGTTTATGGGCGTTGGTTGTGCGGAAGTTGGCAAGTTGTTCGTTGCCAATATGGATAGTGTAGCTGCGTTCGCCTAATGAGACTTGAACCTCGGCCATGAACGCAGCTCCTTTGTTTTATCCCAGCCCGTTAATGGTATCGAGCTGATCAATAATGTCATTGACGACAAATTTTGCACTTTGGTCGTCAGTTTGTACGGTAATGTCCGCAATTTCTTCGTACAGCGGGTTACGTACGTCAGCAAGCTCTTCTAATACTTCACGCGGGTCGTCGGCTTCTGCAATAAGAGGACGACGTTTATCACGCTGGGTACGTGCTAATTGCTTCTCAATAGGGGTTTTTAAATAAACCACAATACCCCGGGCTGATAAACGGTTACGGCTTTCTTTGCTCATTACCGAGCCGCCACCAGTCGCAAGCACTATGCCCATTTTCTCAGTGAGTTCTTCTATGACTTTCTCTTCACGCGCGCGGAAGCCTTCTTCACCTTCCAGCTCAAACACCCAGCTGATATCCGCACCGGTACGGCGCTCTATCTCTGAATCAGAGTCATAAAAGTCTAAATGTAATTGTCTGGCGATTTGACGGCCAATCGTACTTTTGCCAGCCCCCATGGGCCCAACAAGAAAAATATTACGTTTCTCAGCCATATTCCTGCTTACATCATTGGTTAAAATTAGCTGTAACTCACGAATCCGGAGTGTCTGGAGAATCTCCCAACCCAACGAAAAGAAGCGGGATTATCTCAACTCGGAGTCACTTTAGCAATAGCCATTGGTAGCCGTGTTAGTTTTGCTGCAGAATCGTTGGTGTGACGAATATCATCAACTCACGTTTCTCTTTGCGTTGCTGCTCATGTGAGAACAGACTACCTAACACTGGAACAGACCCTAAGATGGGGACGCGACTGTCATCATTCAAGCTGTGTTCCTGAAATATTCCGCCAAGTACGATGGTTTCCCCATTGCGAGCCAGCACCCGAGTGGACATTTCCTGGGTATCTATGGCGACAGCGGGGCCGGTGGGCGTTGCTACGGTGTCGCCTCGCGTATTTTGGGTAATGGTTAAGTCCATCAGTACATGATTGTTGGGTGTGATCAATGGCGTCACGCTAAGGCCCATAACTGCTTTTTTAAACTGCACCGCGGTGGCACCGTGCGCTGCGGTTTCAACATAGGGAATCTCCGTGCCTTGTTCAATGTAGGCTGCTTGCTGGTTCGAGGTAAATATTTTCGGGCTGGTAATAATTTCGGCTTTATTTTCCTGCTCTAGTGCGGTGAGCTCTAAGTCGAGCAGAATGTCGTCGCTAAGCCGGGCTAAGTTGGCTGAAAAGGTGCCTGCCGGGTTGGTGACAGGTAAGTCGACGTGCATACCTTTAATAAAACCGGCTCCTTCTTCTGGCACCGACAACCCATAGTTAGAAGCACCCCAGCGTACGCCCAGAGCTTTACTCACGTTGGCTTTAACGGTAACCATGCGCGCTTCAATAAGTACCTGTTGCACCGGAATATCTAGTTTCTCAATCACTCGACGAACCGACTCGACTTGCTCGGGCGTGTCGCGAATAATCAACGTATTGGTGCGCTCGTCGACGCTAACGGCACCGCCTTCCGACAAGAAGCTTTGCTGGTCGTTCTTCAGTAACGCGGCTAAGTCTGCGGCCTTGGCAAAGTTGATGCGCAAAAGAGTAGAGGTACGCTCGTCGTTGTCTTCTTGCTCCTGAGGCTCGGTGGTTACCCACAACAAATCGCCCTGCCGCTTTAAATGCAGGCCGTGTGTACTGACGACGCTTTCAAAGGCATTTCTCCAAGTGACACCGTTCAGTTTTAAGGTCGACTCTCCGCTTATGTCGTTACCAATAAGAATATTCAGCTCATGCTGGTCGGCCAGCAGTTGCAGTAACTGTCGAAGCGGCAGGCCGTCCGTAGACAGCGAAACAGGCTCATTTAGCTGCTGCTCAGACAAAAGAAACGTCCAGTCTAAGCGACTCGCGCTCACAGAAGATGTGTGGAATAGAAATAAAGAGGCCAGTAGGCAGGTTGTTATAAAATGCTTCATGAAGCGTCACTTTCCTTGTTGATGCGCAGTTGCTCAGAGTGTTTATGCCAGCAGTCTCCGGACTGTTGCCAGTGAGAAAGGATTAAGCTGTCTGAATGAATTGTGTCGAGTTGGGTGTGTTGTCCTAACCAGTCGCCCTCTAAAGCCGTTACCCACTTCTGGTTTTGGCTTTTAAAAATGGCTTTTCGGTTGGGAGCGGTTTGTATGGCGGTTAACCTTGCATCAGACATTTGAGGCACAACAAAATGAGGCTGTGTGCCGCTAAATGGTTTGTCATAACAGGACAAGGTCGGCACATTAATGGGCTTAAAATGATTAGCGTATATGGGCTTCTCTAATTGGCTGATGCTGTGCTCGGTTTGCCACCGAAATTGCCACTGGAGTACGCCGTAAACATCACTGTTGTTAGCGCCCAGAGCTTCCCAGCGCAGGCTTTCTGTCTCCGGAAAATGTGAATATTGTTTGTATTGAGAACGAACAACTTCAGCGAGGAACCGCGTTGCTTGTTGGGGGTCGGCTTCAATGGTGACCAGCCAGGTGCTGTCTGCAGAGCCAGAGCGTTGGTAGTGAAGGTTAATGGGGTAGCGTTGGACAATATCAGATAACAGCTCATCCACTGGCGCTGACGGACTCAGCTTAGCAGGCTCTCCGGCAAGCGTCGGAATGGGGCTGGCTAACTGCTCTGCGTTATCTGAAATAAGCTCACGTAACCGGTGCGACTGATGTGCGGTAAAAAAATAGGCCGACACAGCGCAAAGAATGCAAATAGCAACAAATAAGATTGACCAGAAGCCGATAGCTTTTGTGACCGAGCTTTTCATGACGATGACCTTTCTAGTACAAACAGCACGCGCTTTTCAGGCAGAAGTTGCTGATGCAGGGAGCTGGCAACTTCCGGGTTTTTCCAGTGCGCGTTCAACCAGTTTTTTAACGCCTCGATTTGGGCGATACGGTCGTATAATGAGGTCACTTCCAGTCGACTGTTGCTCAGCTTAACGCTGGCTTCGCCGGACTCGATAGGCAGTTTCTCTAGAAGCGCGGCAAATGCATTCAGTTCATCACTGACACTTTGTTGCCTGCGCAAAAAGGCGTCTCTTTTAACCTGTGCTTGTCGCTGCTTTTCATAAATGTGTTGTTTGTGCTTGCGGCTTTCTAACTGTTGAGACTGCTGCAGAGCTATTTTATTGGCGTTATCTATAATGGGCTGATAACTGACAATAAACTGCGCCGTTAAGGCAATAGCGCCCAGACACAAGCTAACACCAATAAAACTCAGCGCCGGATGCTTAAAAACATGATAGCGGTTGTCTTTGGAAACCAGGTTTAACGATGCCATTGACTGAACCCTCTGAGAGCTAAGCCGACAAGGGCTATTTCGTTGTCTAAGGCGGACACAGTGGGCGCGGGCTCGTCAGCAAACAGCGGTGCGGTAGATAAAGCAATGTGCTTGCTGAAAGACTGGCTCTCACACGTTGTGCGCAATGCGGATTGCGCGACCTTATCGCCAAAGCTGAATAGCCAGTAGTCATCCATATCAGAGACCCGTTGCAGCAACTCAGCAGTGGCCAGTTTCTCGAACCGTTGAAAGCGGCCACTTTCACAATAAATGAGTGTCGACACCTTTTGGCGCAACTCAGCAATAATCCATTTCATGTTCGAGGAAAAGCGAGCACCTTCCGGCCATAAATACGGAATGAGTGTATTGGTGGCGCGAATTATCGAATGGTAAATAGGCTCAATGACTTTGACCGGAATGTTAAGAGGCGCCAAGTCCGATATCAACTGTTGCAGCGCCCGGTCTGAGCTAATCGCCGCTTCAATTTGACCGCTATCATGCTGAATAAAGTCGTAAGAAAAACCGGCTTCGTTGTCCATAGTTGAGGGCAGCTGCTGTAAAATACTTTCCTCAACACTGACGGTAGAAGATTCGTTAGACAGCTGCTGGTAATGCACGGCTTGATAGTCTAACGCTGATATTAAGCCAGAGCGTTTGAACCGCTGGGTGGTTAATTGGGCGGTCAGTTCGTGGGCAAAGTTCTGAACGGTAAAGCGTCCGTGGCTTCTGTTCAGCTGCAAAATTTTACAATTTTCTTGCTGAATACAGACCGCGATGGGTGTTTGCTCAAGCAGCGACATGAAACAATATCCTTATTGTGTAAAAGCCAGATGCAATCGTAGTGTTCTGAACAAAAATCCGCCATAATATGCGGGTAGGAATTGAACGGTAGGTAGTGTCGGAAAATGCTTATTTTGCCGACAGTTACATTTTAAGTGGTTATGGAGCAGGTCATTGAAGTGGTTTAAAAGGCTACTCTACACAATGTTAATTTGTGTGGTTCTTGGTGGTGCAACAGTTGGTGGACTTTATTTATACGTCAAACCCGAACTGCCTAGTGTCGAAACGCTGCGCGACGTTCGTTGGCAGACCCCAATGCAGGTGTTTACCGCCGACGGGCACCTAGTCTCACAATTTGGTGAGAAGCGTCGTATTCCTATTAAGCTCGAAGATGTACCTCAGCCACTTATTGATGCCTTCCTGGCGACCGAAGACAGTCGTTTTTACGAACACTTTGGTGTTGACCCTATTGGCGTTATGCGGGCGTTTAGCGTGCTCATAACAACCGGTGAAGTGCAGCAAGGGGCCAGTACCATTACTATGCAGCTGGCGCGCAACTTCTTTTTGACGTTTGAACGCGCGCTCATGCGTAAAATTAAAGAGTCCTTTATTGCTGTGCATATTGAACAGCAACTGAGTAAAGACGAAATTCTGGAGCTTTACTTAAATAAAATCACCTTCGGTCATCGAGCTCACGGTATTGGTGCAGCAGCCCAGGTTTATTACGGTAAAGAGCTGCATGAGTTAACGCTGGCACAAATGGCGACGCTGGCAGGTCTGCCGAAAGCGCCCTCTAACCTAAACCCAATTTCTAATCCACAGGCATCAAAAGAACGCCGCAGAGTTGTGCTGCTGCGTATGCTGGATGAAAACAAAATTACTCGCACGCAATTTGATGAAGCGGCCAATGCACCGGTGACAGCGCGTCGACATGGTGCCGAAGTTACCGTGAGTGCTCCTTACCTGGCAGAAATGGTGCGTCAGGAAATGGTCGACCGTTTTGGTGAAGAAGAGGCTTATACTGGCGGTTACAACGTTTACACAACGGTAAAAAGTGATGTTCAGTTAGCCGCTCGTCAAGCCGTGTGGGATAACCTGCATAGCTACGACGAACGTCACGGTTATCGCGGACCTATCAGTATTCTCTGGTCTGAAGAAGAAGGCCAGGAAGCGTTACCTCAAGAAGAAATAGAGCAGTATTTAGAGCAGCTGAAACGCATTGGCGATGTAACACCTGCTGTTGTTACTGGCGTTGAGGAGCAGACGGCAACTGTGATGGTCAAAGGCGCTGGTGCTGTTACTTTGCCCTGGGAGTCGATGCACTGGGCGCGCGAATACCTCAATGAAGAGCGTCAGGGCGAGCCACCAGAAACCGCATCCGATATTATGCAGCCGGGACACGTTATTTGGTTGCGCACCGTTAACGAGCAATGGCGTTTAGCGCAAATACCCGAGCCGAGTTCAGCAATTGCGTCGCTAAGACCAGACGATGGCGCCGCGGCTGCCGTCGTTGGTGGGTATAGTTTCACTCTGAGTCAATACAACCGGGCGCTGCAGGCCGAGCGTCAGGTGGGGTCGAACATAAAGCCATTGATTTATTCAGCGGCGTTTGAAGAAGGATTGACGTTAGCAACGTTGGTCAATGACGCACCCATCAACCAATGGAACCCGGGGTCAGGCATTGCGTGGCGTCCAAAGAACTCGCCCGAGGTCTATGAAGGGCCTATTCGCTTGAGAAAAGGCCTGGCGAAGTCTAAAAACGTGGTATCTGTGCGCTTAATTCGCGAGGTTGGTGTTGAGAAAGTTGCCGACCACATTGCTAAGTTTGGTTTAAAAAGAGATACCATTCCTGAAAATGAATCGCTGTCACTGGGCTCGTTATCGATGACCCCAATGGAAGTGGCACGGGCCTATGCGGTATTTGCGAATGGCGGCTTTTTAGTCGAACCGTACTTTATCGACCGGATTGAAGATATGGATGGCAATACGGTTTATAAGGCTGATCCGGTGCGGGCTTGTTACGACTGCGAAAAGCCAGCTCCTCAAGTTATTAGCGAACAGAACGCGTTTTTGGTTGAGCAGGCAATGAACTCTGCCGTTTGGGGTGGTGGCAGCTGGCCAAATGGCACCGGCTGGAATGGTACGTCCTGGCGTATTCAGCGTTCGAAGCCTATTACTCAGGAAGTGGGTCGTAACATTGCCGGTAAAACCGGTACCACCAATGACGTGCGGGACACTTGGTTCTCGGGTTTCACTTCAGGCTTAGTGACGACCACCTGGGTTGGTTTTGATGACGTTTCAAGAAAGCTGGGACGCACCAGTAAGCACCCTGAAGTTGATTCTAGCCAGCAAGCGATAACAGGCGGTGAAGCCGGCGCAAAAACAGCTTTACCGGGCTGGATACTCTTTATGGAAAAAGCGATTCCTGAATACCCGGCGCGAGAGTTCAGCATACCGCCGGGCGTGGTGAATGTTCGTATCGATTTAGAAACGGGCAAACTGTCGCGTAAAAACGACTATACCTCACGGTTCGAGTACTTTATTAGAGGTACAGAGCCTACGGAGTACGTTCGCGGCGACAGTAACAACGATGATATTTTCGAAGATGAAGGCGGGTTGTTTTAACGCCCGCCTATTGAACCGAAAATTAATGACCGACAGACAGCTTCCCAAGTAGCTGGTTAAGGTCTGACTGCACCCCGCCGGCTGTGACGTGCTTGCCGGCTCCGGGGCCGCTAATTACTAATGGCATTTCCGAATACCAGTCTGTGTAAATCACGAAGATATTCTCGCCTGGAATAAGGTTCGCCAGCATATCGCCCTCAGGTATGTATTCAATACCAATGCTTGCCGTGACTTTATTGTCCTGGCTCACCGAAAAGCTGGCCAGTAAGCGAGGGACTTTTCCGTCTTTCGCTGCTTCTTCCAGCATTTGGTTCATAGGTTCATCCATGTCCGTTACTTTATCCATAAACTCAGCCGCAGAAATGTCCCGCAAATGCTCTGGCACCAAGGACTGAACCTGTATGTCCTGCCAGTCGAGTTTTAAGCCAATTTCGCGCGCAAGAATAAGCAGTTTTCGGACTAAGTCCTGACAGGAGAGATCCTCGCGTGGATCCGGCTCGGTGTAACCTCGGGTCTTGGCTTCTTTGACTAAGTCACTAAAGTTGACGCCTTTGGTGAAGTTTTCGAACAACCAGGACATTGTGCCTGAGAATATTCCAGAAATACTGCGAATTTCATCGCCTGAGTTACGCAGGTCGTTAATGGCATAGTTAAGCGGAAGCCCGGCGCCAACCGTGGTGTTGTATAGCCACTCGCGTTTGTACTCGTGTTGAATGGTGCGTATTTCGCGGTACAAAGCCTCGTCGGCCGAGCCTGCGCGCTTGTTGGCGCTAATAATGTGCATGCCGTTGGCAAACAAGCTTGGGTACAGTTGCGCTATCTGTTTGGCATCGGTTAAATCAATAACGACAAGTTCGTCATAAGGCGCGTTAGGTAGCTCTCTTAGCAGTTCGGTTAACACATAAGGGCGTGCCAAACGGTCAAAGTCGCTGGCCCACTCACCTAAGTCGACCCCGTTGTAATCCAGCCAAAGCTGGCGTGAGTTAGCAATGCCAATAACCCGTACGTCCATGACTTGGTTAATGCGGTCACGCTGTTGACGGAACAACTCGAGCCAGGCACTGCCAATATTGCCGCGACCAATCACTAAAACACCCAAACTGCGGCGATAGTTAAAGAGCTGGCTGTGCAGGCGGTTAAGCAGTCGGCTGTCGAGTGATTGCTCTAAAATAGCAACGGCAGAATCACCTTTTTCACTGAGTACGAAGCGACGAACTTTTTGCTCAGACAGCTGCAGCTTGAAGGTCGAAAACTGATCAGTTTCCTGAATACGGTTGCCCACAATGGCCAGCATTGAGTAGCCGCGAATTTGTGTAATGGCATCGTTGGCATCGACCTTGTCGAGCCACTCGTTAAGGTAGTCAGCATGGTTTTGATGAAAGACCAAATACTGCGTGTGATTTTCCGGCTCTACCCAGCTGACTAGTGGCGTTAAGTCCAGCTCGTCGAGCTTTTTAACAAGTGCTTTGTCGTGCAGCTGTACTTTAAACAGCAACACTTCAGAAAGCGACGTGAATACTTTGCCGCGAGGCTCTGTGTCGTGGAACTGACCAATGCGGGTTTTCTGGTTTTCCACTTTCAAACTGGAACGAACGGAAATGACCATGCGGTTACGGTCGACCGGCTGAAAAGTTCTGGGGTGCAGAACCGGGCTGCCCAGACGAGCCAATTCTTCGGCTTCTGTCCAGTCGAGCGTAGGCAAGCTGACAACTCGTTCGACTTTGCGCGGATCGGCTGAGTAAACACCGGCAACGTCTTTCCAAATCGTGACTTGTTTTACGTCGAGCAAACTGCCGACCAAGGTAGCGGAGTAGTCACTGCCGTTACGACCCAATGTCAGGCTTTCGCCATTTAAACCGCGTGCGATAAAGCCAGTGACAATAAAACGGGTGCCTGAGTGGGGCGCGACACGTTTGAGCAAATTCTCGCGTGATTTTTCGACCTGAATAACGGGTTCAGGGGCATCGGCGGCCAATAAGAAGTCACGGGCATCGATGTAGTCAGCGCGCGTACCTTGCTTTTGTAACAGGGCTGCCAGTAAGCGGGCAGACCAAAGTTCACCGTAAGATAAAAGCTCTGCGTTGTGCGTTATCGTTTCTTCGCCGGCCAGCCATTGTCGCCAACGGGCAAAGTCTGTGCAAGATTGCTTTAGTAGTCGTTCAGCGAGGTCGCCACTTAATAACTCTGTAATAAGCCCCTGCTGAAACTGTTCGAGTTGGTCAAGTAAAATAGATGCCGTGTCGCCTGGATTGTCTTTGGCGTTAATAATGGCAAGTATGCGGTTGGTGGTGTCGCCAGCCGCCGAAACCACAACGAGATCACTGGCGCCGGCGTATTCTGTTACAATACGCGCAACGCGGCGGTAACAGAATGCGTCTGCTAAGCTGCTGCCGCCAAATTTATGTACTTGCACGCTGTCAGCCACGTTTTGTTTTTCTGCGTCAGTGATCGGTACGTCTGTCATCCCATTTTCCTTAATAACTCTGCGTCTACTGTGGCTTTGGAAAGCGCTATTTCCTTAAGGCTAAAATATTGTGACGCAAATGTCAGCAATTTTTAGCCATCTAGACGGATAAAAATTGACGGGGCGGCTCAGTTGGGTACAATTCAATATAACTTATGTGGTTTTGTTATAACGCAGGGCAAAAATAATGAAGTGGAACGGTGAATATATCTACCCATACGCTGAACATGGTCGTAAGAGCCAACAGGTAAAAAAAGTGACGGTGTCTATTCCGACCCGCGTACTGAAAGTTCTTACGGATGAGCGAACTCGCCGTCAGGTTAACAATTTGCGCCATGCTACCAACAGCGAACTACTGTGTGAGGCTTTTTTACACGCTTTTACGGGGCAGCCGTTACCCACAGACGATGACTTGAAAAAAACGAACCCTGAGAAAATACCAAAAGCGGTGCGAGATGAGCTGGAAAAACGTGGTTTGCCCATCCCCACCGACGACGAATTGGACGATTAATCCATCATATAATTGTCCGGCATATCGATTTTGGCGACGCCGGACTTCACTGCGGCCTCCGCAACTGCGCGGGCAACGCGCTGACACAAACGTGGATCAATAGGTTTAGGAATAATGTAGTCTCTGCCGAAGGTTAGCGACTTTTCTCCTGCGCCTTTCAGTACTGAGTCCGGTACTTCTTCTTTGGCGAGTTGGCGAATAGCTTCTACCGCTGCCACTTTCATTTCGTCATTAATAGCGGTAGCCCGTACGTCTAACGCCCCACGGAACATGAACGGAAAGCAAAGTACGTTATTCACCTGATTTGGATAGTCAGAGCGACCTGTCCCCATAATGAGGTCATCCCGCGCAGCCATTGCTACTTCAGGTTTAATTTCCGGATCAGGGTTAGAGCAGGCAAATATCACCGGGTTGGGTGCCATGAGTTTTAACTCTTCCGGGCTTAATAGGTCGGGGCCCGACACGCCAACGAAAATATCTGCACCGTCAATTACGTCTTTTAATGTGCGCTTGTCGGTGTTGTTTGCAAACAGTTGCTTGTACTCATTTAAGTCGTCGCGGCGTGTATGAATAACGCCTTTTGAGTCGAGCATATAAATGTGCTCGCGCTGAGCGCCGCATTTAATCAGCAACTCCATACAAGCAATAGCGGCAGCGCCGGCACCTAAACAAACAATGCGTGAGTCAGCCAGTTTTTTACCCTGAATTTCCAGTGCGTTGAGCATACCGGCAGCGGTAACAATGGCGGTACCGTGCTGATCATCGTGAAAAACCGGGACATTACAGCGTTCAATTAGCGCTTGTTCAATTTCGAAGCACTCGGGCGCTTTAATATCTTCTAAGTTAATACCACCGAAGGTATCGGCAATGTTAGCGACCGTATTGATAAAGTCCTGTGTGGTGCGGTGACTCACCTCAATATCTATTGAGTCCAGCCCGGCGAAGCGCTTGAACAACAGCGCTTTACCTTCCATAACCGGCTTAGAGGCTAACGGACCTAAGTTACCTAAACCAAGAATAGCGGTGCCGTTGGAAATAACCGCGACCATATTGCCTTTTGCGGTGTAACGATAGGCATTGTCCGGGTCTTGTGCTATTTCTCGCACGGGCTCGGCAACACCTGGGCTGTATGCCAATGCTAAGTCTTTACTGGTTTCAGCGGGGGTGGTGAGCTCAACCGATATTTTTCCGGGGGTTGGGTATTCGTGGTAGTCCAGTGCCTGTTGGCGAAAGTCAGTCATGAGGTGCGTTGCCCAATTTGCGTTACTGAGAATAATGACAGTCTATCGCTTCTCAGTGAAGAAACAAATCATACCTCCCGTAAGTTAGCTGGCAGTAAACTTTTAGGGTGGTTAAAAGTACACCGGTTAACTTTTCTTTAACAATAGGCTTTTCAGCGGTGCGGGAAACAAAAAAGGCGCTGTTTAGCGCCTTTTCTAATAAATCTACTCTAAAGTAGCGTTTTCTATAGCTTTTCTTAGGCTTATTTCTTGCCCAGAGCGCCAAAACGCTTCTTAAATTTGTCGACACGACCACCAGTGTCCATTACACGTTGCTTACCAGTGTAGAATGGGTGGCACTCTGAACATACGTCAACCAGCAAGTCTTCGGTGCGGGTAGAACGAGTTTCAAATTTATTGCCGCAAGAGCAAGTTACGTTAATTGCTTCGTACTTAGGATGAATACCTTGTTTCATGGGGTTACCTCAGTTATGGGCCGCATCGCCATTCGATCCAAAGCCGAACACCATGCGCAAAAAAACATCAATGATTTAAGAGCCGCGCATTTTAAGCGATCAACGGCTTGTGATCAAGCAGAATCTATTGCCTTGTATTATCGGTGTCCGCGTTTCAAAATAGAGCCATGACGCAAGCCAATACCAGTGGTGAGCGGCGCTATAAAATTGCGTTGCCACTGCCTCTTAGACAAACTTATGACTACCTGTGCAACAGCCCTGAGCCATTGCCGCAGGGCGTAAGAGTGCGCGTACCCTTCGGACAACGTCAGCTGGTTGGCTATGTTGTCAGTGAAGCAAATGATCCTGCGCCTGAATTTGAGCTGAAATACGTAAAAAACGTGCTCGACTCTAATCGGTTGTGGCCAGACGATGTGTGGCAGCTCGTCAACTGGGCGGCCGATTACTACCATCATTCGTTGGGAGACGCTGCGGCAAACAGTTTACCGGTGCTGTTGCGAAAAGGCGATGCACCCGAGTATTTAACCGAAACCTTCTACGCGTTAACCGACTTGGGGCTGGCACAGTCCATTAACGACTTGAAAGGGGCAACACGACAACAGCAGGTGTTGGCCGCTCTGAAGCACCAACCGCTGCGGCGCAGTGACTTAAGTGATATTGGCGTAAGCTCGGCGGTGCTCAGAACGTTGCAGGACAAAGGTTGGATAACCGTTCAGGAACGGGCACCGAAGAAGCCGAAAGACTGGCGCAGTCAGCAGACGGTATTGCGTGAGGAAGGTCACTCGCTGAATACCGAGCAGGCTGTGGCGGTATCGACCATTAACCAGCAGCGCAAGCATAGTACGTTGTTGCTGGAGGGGGTTACCGGCAGTGGTAAAACAGAAGTGTATTTACAAGCCATGCAGCCAGTGCTGGAACGTGGTGAGCAAGTGTTGGTATTGGTGCCTGAAATCGGCTTGACACCGCAGACCCTGCAACGCTTTAAAGAACGCTTCGATGTGCCTGTGGTGATGCTGCACTCTGCCATGAGTGACCGCGAGCGCTTAAATACCTGGCTGGATGCAAAGCACGGCCATGCTGCCATTGTTATTGGCACCCGTTCGGCAGTGTTTACCCCCTGCCAGAAGCTGGGTCTTATTGTTGTGGATGAAGAGCATGACTTGTCTTACAAACAGCAGGACGGCTTTCGGTATCATGCGCGGGACTTAGCCACGAAGCGTGCGGCGCTTTTAGACATACCACTGGTATTGGGCAGTGCGACAGCCTCATTAGAAACATTAAATAACGCGGTGAGTAAACGCTTCCACTGGCTTAAGTTGGGTCAGCGAGCCGGCGGCGCGGAAATGGTCAAGCACGAGCTTATTGACTTGAAACAGCAACCGGTAAAAGCGGGTATTTCAAAAGCGTTGCAGGAGCAAATTCAAACCGAAATTGAGCGCGGCAACCAGGTGTTACTGTTTTTAAACCGTCGCGGGTTTGCACCGGCATTGATGTGTCACGAGTGCGGTTGGCTGGCGCAGTGTCACCGCTGTGACGCTTATTACACCGTGCATAAGACTCACCAGCAACTGCAGTGTCACCATTGTGGTAGCCAGCAACGAATACCGCGACAATGCGGTTCGTGTGGTTCGCCGCAGCTTATTTCGCATGGGGTCGGCACCGAGCAGCTGGAACACACGTTAAAAGAAATGTTCCCGGGGCGTGGTGTGCTGCGTATTGACAGGGACTCTACACGTCGCAAAGGTCAGCTGGACGAATACCTGCAAAAAGCGACTAATAACGAGTACCCGCTTCTGGTGGGCACGCAAATGCTGGCGAAAGGGCACCATTTTCCCAATGTTACTTTGGTCGCTTTGCTGGATGTCGACGGCGCGCTTTACAGTGCCGACTTTCGTGCAGCAGAGCGCCTGGGGCAGCTGTATACCCAGGTCGCCGGGCGTGCCGGGCGAGAACATAAAGCGGGTAAAGTGGTATTGCAAACCCACCACCCTGAACATGAGCTCATTCAGGACTTGCTCAACAACGGGTATTCGCATTTTGCGTTAACCGCCCTTGCTGAGCGTCAGCAAAGTGAGCTGCCGCCATTTTCATATTTGGCGCTGTTTCGGGCAGAAGCAACCGACCGCGACGCGGTCATACAGGCAATGACTCAAATTCAGCAGTTAATGCCCGACGTAGAAGGGGCTTTTTTATTAGGCCCAATGCCGGCCCTGATGGAACGTAAAGCCGGTCGTTACCGGTATCAATTGCTGTTACATTGTCCTTCAAGGAAGCTGCGATTCCAGCTTATTGAGCACTTGCTGCCGCAAATTAACGCCTTGCCGTTATTGAAGAAAGTACGTTGGTCGCTGGATATCGACCCACAAGACTTTAGCTGATTAACACTTAAGCGGTTTTTTTTATCGGGCGTAGCGATTAAACTATACGCTTTGAATTTGAGCGTCTTGAATTTCCTCTTCGATTTTTCATACAGGTAGTCGCATTAATGAAAGAACAACTTGAACAGTTACTGGCCGAAGCGATTGGTCAACTTAAAGCACAGGGCACTTTGCCTGATGATCTCCCAGTAAACATTAAGTTGGACCGTCCCCGAGACAAATCGCACGGTGATTTTGCGACGAACCTCGCACTGATGTTGGCGAAGCCTGCTAAGTCGAACCCGCGTCAGTTAGCCGAAGCCATTATTGAGGCGATTCCAGAAAATACGTTGCTGGCAAAAACCGATATTGCCGGACCGGGTTTTATTAATTTCACGATTTCACAAGACCAGTTGAAAGATCAGTTGAGCGCGATGTTCAGTAGCGACCGCCTGAACGTCGATGTTGCTGACAATAGCGAAACCATTGTTATTGACTACTCGTCACCAAACCTGGCGAAAGAGATGCACGTTGGTCATTTACGTTCAGCCATTATCGGCGACGCAGTGTCTCGGGTCAGCGAGTTTTTAGGGCATAAAGTCATTCGTCAAAACCATGTCGGTGACTGGGGGACTCAGTTTGGTATGTTGCTGGCGTACATGGAAGCGCTGGACAACCAGTCAGCAGAGTACGAACTGAGCAACCTGGAAACCTTCTATAAAGCGGCGAAACAACGTTTCGACGAAAGCGAAGAGTTTGCTGACCGCGCGCGTCAGTTGGTGGTGAAGCTGCAGTCTGGCGACGAGTATTGCCTGAAGCTTTGGAACCAGTTTATTGATGTATCTCTCAGCCATTGTCAGGACGTTTACGACCGTTTAGGTGTTAAGTTAACGCGCGACGACGTGATGGCAGAAAGTGCCTACAACGATAAGCTGCCGGGCGTTATTGAGCATCTGCGTGAAAAAGGGCTGTTAACGGAAGACGAGGGCGCACAGTGTGTTTTCCTAGAAGAATTTAAAGGCAAAGAAGACGAGCCTCTGCCAATTATTGTTCAGAAAAAAGGCGGCGGTTACTTGTATGCAACCACTGACTTAGCAGCTATTGAATATCGCCAAAAAGTCTTAGGCGGTGACCACCTCATGTACTTTGTCGATGCGCGTCAGTCATTGCACTTTGATCAGATTTTTACACTGGCTCGCAAAGCCGGTTTTGTCGAAGGTGATATTAAACTGGACCATTACGGTTTCGGTACGGTTATGGGCAAAGACGGTAAGCCATACAAGAGTCGAGACGGTGGTGTGACTAAGCTGGCCGACTTGCTGGACGAAGCGGAGCGCCGCGCACTGGAGCTGCTGCAACAAAAAACAACGGACCTAACCGAAGACGAGCAAAAACGCGTTGCTGAAGTGGTTGGCATTAGCTCGGTGAAATACGCCGATTTATCGAAAAACCGCACCAGCGACTACATTTTCGACTGGGATCACATGCTGACATTCGAAGGCAATACGGCCCCGTATTTGTTGTACGCCTTTACCCGTGTGAACAGTATTTTTTACCGTTTGGGTGAGACCGGCTTTGATGAAAGTGCCGACTTCATTTTAGACGACGAGCGTGAACTTGCGCTGGCAAACCAACTGGTTCGTTTCAACGAGGTGTTGGTTCAGGTGCAGAATAAAGCCATGCCGCACTTTTTATGCGGTTATTTGTTTGATTTGGCGGGGCGTTTCTCGAGCTTCTACGAAGCCTGCCCAATTTTGAATCAGGAAGACGAAGCACTGCGCAACAGTCGTTTGAAGCTGGCAAGGTTAACGGCCAATGTCTTGAAACAGGGCTTAGATTTACTGGGTATTCCAACGCTGGAGAAAATGTAGTTGAGTATGGATTACGCGAATCGTAAGCCGAAACAAAACAAGCGCAAGCCGTCGAAGAAAAAAGGCAGCAATAAGAAAACTCAGCGTGGTGCAAAACCGGTTAGTGACAGACAGCCAGTCCCCTGGGCTATCGTGATTATTGCGGTCGCAATTATTGCTGGCTTTGTCTATTTTCTGGTGTCTATTAGCGGCAAGTCTGAGGAACAGGCCAACCAACCTGAAGTTCAGGCACCTCCGGCGGACCTGCTTCCGGAGAAGTCAGCTGAGCGCTGGCGCTATATTGAAGAGCTGGAAAGCAAAGAAGTCGAAGTCGACGTGCCTGAACGCGAAGTGGGACCACAAAAACTTATGCAGTGCGGCTCATTCCGACAGCAGTCTGACGCTGAGCGTTTGCGCGCCCAAATTGCTATGGCGGGGTTAGAGTCGCAGGTTCGTGCCACCGAAGGCAGTAACGGCTTGTGGTATCGCGTTATCCTGGGGCCTTATGAAACCAAGCGTGATGCCGAGCGTGATCGCCATAAGTTGCAGCGTAATCAGGTATTTGGTTGCGCTATCTGGAACTGGAACATCGATTAGTCCCAGCCCACCATTGAAAAATCCTCAAAGGACCCTCAGATACTGGTCATCGTTGTCAGAAATTGACGCAAAGACAAAAAGAGGGTCCAGATTTGACTACTATCGTATCAGTACGCCGCGGTGACAAAGTTGTCATTGGTGGTGACGGCCAAGTATCTCTTGGCAACACTGTAATGAAAGGCAATGCTCGCAAGGTTCGCCGTCTTTATAATGACCAGGTGTTGGCTGGTTTTGCCGGCGGTACAGCGGACGCTTTTACCTTATTCGAACGTTTTGAAGCTAAGCTCGAACAGCACCAGGGCAACCTTATGCGTGCTGCCGTCGAGTTGGCGAAAGACTGGCGCACCGACAGAGCGCTGAGACGTCTGGAAGCGTTATTGGCCGTTGCCGACAAAGAGTCCTCATTGATCATTACCGGGAACGGCGACGTCGTACAGCCAGAGAATGACCTTATCGCAATTGGCTCGGGTGGTCCGTTTGCCCAGTCTGCCGCTCGCGCTTTATTAGAGAATACTGAACTAAACGCCCGCGATATTGTGGAAAAATCACTGACCATAGCGGGTGATATCTGCGTTTACACCAACGGCAATCAAACCATTGAAGAGCAAGAGTCGATTGTCGAAGACAAGATAACTAAGGGGAAAAGTTAAGATGTCGGAGATGACCCCAAGAGAAATCGTTGATGAATTGAACCGCCATATTATTGGCCAGGATAAGGCTAAAAAAGCTGTGGCAGTGGCGTTAAGAAATCGCTGGCGGCGCATGCAGCTCGATGATGACCTGCGTCAGGAAGTGACGCCTAAAAACATTTTGATGATTGGCCCAACGGGTGTGGGTAAAACTGAAATTGCCCGCCGCTTAGCGAAGTTGGCAAAAGCGCCTTTTATCAAAGTTGAAGCGACCAAATTCACCGAAGTGGGTTATGTCGGTAAAGAAATTGAGTCCATTATTAAAGACTTAACTGACGTAGCGGTTAAGCAAACGCGCGAAGAAATGATGCAACGCGTTCGCTACCGTGCAGAAGAAGCGGCAGAAGAACGCATTTTGGACGTGTTGTTGCCGCCGGCGAAAACAACCTCGCAATCGGGTTGGGCGCAGCAGGAAGAGAAGCCAGAGAGCGAAGAGCAACGTGGTACGCGTCAGGTGTTCCGCAAGAAGCTTCGCGAAGGTCAGCTGGACGACAAAGAAATTGAAATTGATTTAGCCATGCCGCAAATGGGTGTTGAGATTATGGCGCCACCGGGTATGGAAGAAATGACGTCGCAGCTACAAAACATGTTCCAGAACATGGGCAGCGACAAGACCAAAGCACGCAAAATGCGTATTAAAGACGCATACAAGCAGTTAGTTGAAGAAGAAGCTGCTAAGCTTCTGAACCCTGATGACGTTAAAGAAGCGGCTATTGAGTCGGTTGAACAGAACGGCATTGTCTTCTTAGACGAAATTGACAAAATTTGTAAGCGTGGCGACACCAGTGGTCCGGATGTTTCCCGTGAAGGTGTCCAGCGTGACCTGCTGCCATTGGTTGAAGGTACGACGGTGAACACTAAGCACGGTATGATTAAAACCGACCATATCCTGTTCATTGCTTCTGGTGCTTTCCAGATGAGTAAGCCGTCGGACTTAATCCCTGAATTACAGGGGCGCTTGCCTATTCGTGTTGAACTGGAAGCGTTAACCAGTGGTGACTTTGTGCGCATTCTGACAGAGCCAAGTGCGTCACTGACGACACAGTATCATGCGCTGCTAAACACTGAAGGTGTGGAAGTCACGTTCACCGAAGATGGCATTCAGCGCATTGCGGAAGTAGCTTTCCACGTGAACGAAACCACTGAAAACATTGGCGCGCGTCGCTTACATACGGTGCTGGAGCGCTTAATGGAAGAAATTTCATTCAACGCGACCGATCATAGTGGTGAAAAGCTAACGGTTGACGCGGCCTATGTGGATGAGCATGTCGGCCAGTTGTCACAAGACGAAGACTTAAGCCGCTTCATCTTGTAACCGTAAAGTAGGACTAATAAGCCGCTGCCACATCGCGTGGTAGCGGTTTTTTATTGCCCTGAATTTGGCGCTCGATGAATTGTTCAGCGAACTGCTGACGCATAGGCGGTGAGTAGAAATAGCCCTGCATCATATCGCAACCCAGTTTTTGCAGAATGTCCTGCTGCTCTTCGGTCTCAATGCCTTCAGCAATGACCCGCTTACCCAAGCCGTGGGCAAGGCGAATCATGGCTTTTAGAATAGTGACATCGTTATTGCTGTGTTGTAGCTCGCTAATAAAACTGCGATCAATTTTAATTTTATTAATGGGCAGCGAACGTAAATACGCCAGCGAAGAGTGGCCCGTGCCAAAGTCATCTATCGCGATACCGTAACCCATTTCACGTAACCGTTGAATCACGCTCATGCCGTTATGTAAGTCTGACATGGCAACGTTTTCAGTAATTTCCAGCTCCAGCCATTCTGGTTCAATACCAAACTCCTGCTGCAGGCGCTCCATTTTCTCAATAAGCTGGAAATGCTGGAATTGGGGCGCCGATAAATTCACGGCAATAGGCCAGCACACTCCAAACAGACGTTTCCAGTGCATAAGAATGTTCGCTGCCTCATTAAGCACCCAATCATCAAGCTCAGCCGACAACCCTAACTGGTCAATGTAGGGCAGGAACTCGACCGGACTCAGTAGGCCTCGCTCTGGGTGTTGCCAGCGAATAAGAGCTTCAAAACCACAAAGCTGTTGATGGTCAAAATCGAATTGCGGCTGCAGGTACAGCTGGAATTCGTTGTCGTTCATTGCTTTACGCAGTACCGGCTCCATATCCACCAGGTGTGAATACATCTCGTCCATGCCGCGTTCGTAAAAAGTCACTTTAGGTTGGTGGGACTCTTTGGACTGCGTAAGTGCGATAGTTGCCTTGTTGATAAGCACTTCTGAGCGGGTTCCGTGTTGTGGATACCTTGAAATACCCACTCCGGCTACGATATTGACGGTTTCATCGTTAACGTCAATGGGTTCAGCAATGCGGCTCTGGATTTCGACAGCAAGATCTTTAATACGACTACGGCTTTTCAGGTGGTCAAAAGCAACGGCAAATACATCACCACTAATGCGGGCAACAGTCAGCGGTTGTTTGTAGAAGTTTTGCAGACGTCTGGCGACCTCCTTGAGGACTTGGTCGCCACCGCGAATACCCATGTTTTCATTAACCACTTTAAAACGGCTGATACCGACTAACATGACCGTTAAATGACGGTTATTACTGCGACAGTACTCAATAAACAACGGAATTTTACTGACTAACTGATCGCGATTAGATACGCCGGTCAGTGCGTCATGAGTATGCAGATACTCGGCACGCTGAATTGCGCGAACGGCGGTATTTCGCTCAGACTCTAACAACCAAATAATGATCCCGACCATAACAGCGGCAATAATTATAACGGTGACTAACGCCTGGAAGCTAAGTAGCCAGTCCAGTGAATTACCGGTAATGGCATACAGGCCATAAAGTACGATGAAGTTCTTTATACCAATGCTGAGAAAGCCTGCAGAAACTAACTTAGGGCCAACACCTGAGCCCAAACGTCGCCACATGAAAACACCGATAACGAATAACGCCAGGCCTGTAACCAGAAAGTGCATAAAGCCGGAATTCGGGCTACTCGATGTGTAGCTAATGGAGGGCTCTAGCCAGAAGTAAGAGATAATGCCGCCAAACAATGACGCGGCATAAGCAACGTACAGCCAGTATTGCTTCGGTTTGTTATTAAAAACAGCACAGCTGGCGCCGAGACCAATAAAGGTTATAGCCAAATACTGTAGGGTCAGAGCAATACCCTGTAAGCCACTGGACCATCCCAGGGTTGATTCCGGATCGACCATGGCGCTGCCGGCTAATAGTGCCCGAATAAGTTCACTGGGACCAAAAGCGAAACAGGCAAACGACCAGTAACGCAGGTAATCTCGGCGGTAGAAGCTATAGTAATACAGAAGTAGGGCTGCGAAACCCAGTAAAAACAACGCTTGTATTGAATGCGTAAAGGTTTCTATGGCCAGACTGGTGATCAGATCGAGCTGAGGCATTAAGATTTAATCTGCTTTTATTATTCTTATAGTTACCTAGATTAAACGGGTTTTTATTCTATAATTCAAGAGGTTCGTTCACTGCTATTGAATCCTTTAGTAATAAGAGGATAGCAGGTATACTCCTAGCCCTAGCCAACAGCGACTTTAGGATACGCTCATGGAATACAATACTTCAGAACTTTGTGACCTATATCCCGACATGGTGGATGTGGTAGAACCCATGTTTGAATCCTACGGCGGACGACCGTCTTTCGGTGGGCGCTTAGTGATTGTTAAATGTCACGAAGACAAAGGCATTATTGAAGAAACAGTCGCCGAAGACGGTGGTGGCAAAGTGCTCTTAGTCGATGGCGGTGGCTCCTCACGTCGTGCACTGATTGATGCGGCCATTGCTGAACAAGCTATGGACAACGACTGGGAAGGCATTGTTTGTTACGGCTCGGTCCGCGATGTCGATGCGCTGGAAGAGTTGGATATTGGCATTCTTGGAGTCGCTTCAATTCCGGTTGCTGCAATGAGCGACGGTATTGGCGAATTTAACGTGCCGGTGAATTTCGGCGGTGTTACTTTCCTGCCTGACGATCACCTATACGTTGACACTACAGGCGTTATCTTGTCACCAGAACCACTTGATATTGAGTAATGAGTGATATTTCTTTTCTGGAACTGACAGACCCGGCGAAATGGGTCAATGTCAGAGAGCATGAAACGAAAATAGGTCAGGCAATACGGGTTCTTTCAGAAGAAGGTACCTACGAAGAGAGTTTAAAAAGTGCCTGGGAAGACGGTCAGCGCGTTGCTTTAGTCGGTATTCCGGAAAGCGTTGGTGTGCGAGGCAATCTCGGACGCGCCGGCGCAGAAGACGGTTGGCAGGCGTTCTTAAAAAGCTTTCTGAACCTACAAAAAACTGGTTTATTATCCACCCACGAATTGCTGTTAGTTGGTGCCGTAAATTGTGCCGACTTGATGGATACAGCAGCAGATTTAGACGCGAAAAACCAACACGACTTAGCGGAATTAAGAGCGCTTTGCGCGCAAGTGGATGCGCGAGTACGGGCTGTTGTAACCCCGCTGTTTGAACAAGGTTTTGAAGTGATTATTATAGGCGGTGGCCATAATAATGCCTACCCGCTGCTGAAAAGCTTGTCGGAAGTCTCTGAAGAGGCTTGCGGCTCCGTCAACTTAGACCCCCATGCAGACTTTCGTCCAAGAGAAGGCCGTCATTCTGGTAATGGCTTTAGCTATGCCTACATGGAAGGGGCGTTAGAGTATTACCATGTGGTTGGCCTGCATCAGGGTAAAAACTCAGCCGAAAGCTTACGACAGCTGCAACACGCCGGTATGCGTTATCACACCTTACACCGACTGTACGAACGCCCATTTTATGAAGTGATGGATGAAGTGGTTGCCAAAGCAGACTCCTGGCAACGTCCGTTAGGTATTGAAGTGGATGTCGATGCACTAAATGCGGTGCCAGCCAGCGCTGTTAACTATGCCGGGTTGAGTTTGGCGCAGGGTTTTCAGTATGTAAAACGCTTGTCTGAAGTCAATGAAACCCGCTATTTGCACTTAGCAGAAGCGGCGCCGTCGCTGTGCAGCGCCGGTTTTGAAGAAGGCATGAAAATATGTGGCCAGCTGCTTAGCGAGCTGACCACGGCTTACTTACACGGTCGTGAGCGACGCCGCTAAACCACAATGTTTGCAGTGGGTTAACCCCGGTTTGGTAGGTTAGCTCTGCTGCATCCTGACATTTCCATAATGCTAAGTCAGCGTAATTTCCTTCAGCGATAACGCCTCGACTGTTTTCTCCCAGAGCTTTAGCCGCATTGACCGTAACGCCCCGCAAGCATTCCTCGGGGGTTAAATGAAAGAAGGTTGCCGCCATTTGTAGCATCAGCGGTAAATTATGGATGGGCGATGAGCCTGGGTTAGCATCGGTTGCTACCGCCATAGGTACCTTGTATTTTCTTAATAACTCAATGGGCGGCTTTTGAGTGTCACGCAGAAAATAAAAAGCGCCCGGTAGCAATACGGCCACAGTACCGTTCTCGGCCATTGCTTTAACACTGTCCTCGTCTAACTGCTCTAAATGGTCAGCCGACAGCGCTTGATACTCAGCCGCCAGTTTTGCGCCTTGTTGATTGGTAATTTGCTCGGCGTGCAGCTTCACAGGCAAGCCAAGCGCTTTCGCTTTTTCAAATACCCGACGAGTCTGCTCTATACTGAAACCAATGCTTTCACAAAAGGCATCAACCGCATCGACAAGGCCTTCCTGAGCTAACGTCGGCAGAATGCTGCTGACAATGTCATCAACGTAGCCGTCGGCGTTATCTTTATATTCGGGCGGTACGGCATGGGCAGCAAGTAAGGTGGTTTTCACCTGTACGGGCAGTTTTTCGGCCAACTGACGAGCGACTTTTAATTGTTTTCGCTCGTTTTCCAAATCGAGACCATAACCAGACTTCACTTCCAGCGTAGTGACGCCTTGTGACATGAGCGTTTCTGCACGCTCTAAGGCAAGAGCCAGTAACTCTTCTTCGCTGGCTTCACGAGTGGCTTTGACGGTACTTTTAATACCGCCGCCCTGCTCGGCAATTTCCTGATAACTGATGCCATGCAGACGCTGCGCAAATTCATTAGCGCGAGACCCAGCCCAGACTAAATGCGTGTGGCAATCGATAAGTCCGGGTGTCAGCAACCCGCCGTTACCATCAACAACGTCCGCGGTTGGCGTTGCCGGGGCATCATAAGCAGGCCCAACAAACTCAACTTTACCGTCGTTAATAATAACCACGGCGTCTTGTATGAGCCCATAACCGGCGTCATCAGACATGGTAGCGGCAGTAATATTTTCGATGCGCTGCATAATAGTCCTTTCTTATTTGCGATGAAAAAAGAATAACAAAACAAGCTTGTATATACAATTATTCTCCACTAAACTTTCCCACCACAACTGCCTGTTTAGCGGTGAGGAATGCGGTGAATAAATTTACGAAAATTAAAGAGCACATTTATCACAAAATTGAGTCTGGCGAGTGGCCCGAAAACCACCCTGTTAGCTCGGAGAATGCCCTTTGTACACAGTTCTCTGTGAGTCGAATGACGGCGCGCAGAGCATTACAGGAACTGGCTGACGAAGGGTTAGTGATACGTACTCAAGGCTCTGGCACTTATGTAGCGCCTATCAAGTCGCAAACGTCATTTATGGCCATTCGTAACATTGCCGACGAAGTGCGCTCACGCGGCCATGACTACCGCGCCAAAGTACACCTGCTGAAAGAGCAGCCGGCCTCAGCACAAATTGCTGAAGCGTTAGAGCTGGAGGAAGGTGCTCCTGTGTATCACTCGCTGATAACGCACTACGAGAACGATCAGCCCGTGCAGTTAGAGGAGCGCTTCGTTAATCCGACGCTGGTGCCTGACTACCTCAAACAGGACTACAGCAAAGTGACGCCGCACGAATATCTCTGTGTGGTGAGCCCACTGACCGAAGCCAGTCACCAAATTGAAGCTATTTTACCGGTTCATTCGGTGTGCCAGTACTTAAGCATAGACCGTCATGAGCCTTGTTTACGAATTTTCCGCCGCACCTGGAGCTCTGGCGGCGTGGTCACTTTTGCCACGCTGACGCATCCGGGCTCTCGCTTTAAATTAGGCGGCCACCTAACGTTTAAGGAGTAACGTATGTCATTCACCCGTTTGGATAAAAGTCGCAAAATAAGCGCACCTCACGGCACCGAGCTAACCACTTGTAACTGGCAGGTAGAAGCGGCCAAGCGCATGCTCATGAACAACCTGGATGACGAAGTGGCGGAGCATCCGCAAGCTTTGGTTGTTTATGGTGGTATTGGTCGCGCGGCGCGTAGCTGGGAATGCTATGACAAAATTGTAGAGACGTTAGAGCGTCTAAAGCCAAACGAGTCATTATTGATTCAGTCAGGTAAACCAGTGGGCGTATTCCCAACGCATGAAGACGCGCCACGTGTGCTTATTGCAAACTCTAACCTGGTGCCCGAATGGGCGAACTGGGACCACTTTAACGAGCTCGATAAGAAAGGCCTGATGATGTATGGCCAAATGACCGCCGGCTCGTGGATTTACATTGGCTCGCAAGGCATTGTTCAGGGTACTTACGAAACCTTTGGCGCGGTTTCTCGTCAGCACTTCGACGGCGACGCTAAAGGTAAGTGGGTACTTACTGGCGGTCTTGGTGGTATGGGCGGTGCTCAACCGCTGGCCGCGACTATGGCGGGCTTTTGTATGCTTGCAGTTGAGTGTGACGAAACCCGCATCGATTTTCGTTTGCGTACCCGTTATGTCGACCACAAAGCCACCAGCCTCGATGAGGCTATGCAACTGATTAACGATGCTAAAGCCAAAGGCGAGGCAATTTCTGTGGGTTTATTGGGCAATGCTGCGGACGTTTATGCAGAGCTTCAAAAACGCGGCGTAACGCCAGATGTTGTGACCGACCAAACGTCAGCGCACGATCCGCTGCATGGTTATTTACCTCAGGGTTGGACACTGGATGACTACAAAGCGAAGCAGGAAAGCGACCCCAGCGGTACAGTAGCGGCCGCGAAAGAATCGATGGCAGTGCAGGTGCGCGCTATGCTGCACTTCCAGAAAGAAGGCGCTGCGGTACTGGATTACGGTAACAACATTCGTCAAATGGCTAAGGACGTTGGCGTTGATAACGCCTTTGATTTCCCGGGGTTTGTACCGGCATACATTCGTCCGCTGTTCTGCGAAGGCATTGGCCCATTCCGCTGGGTCGCGCTTTCGGGTGACCCGGAAGATATTTACAAAACTGACCAGAAAGTCAAAGAGCTCATTCCGGACAACGAGCACTTACACAACTGGCTGGATATGGCAAAAGAGCGTATTAGCTTCCAGGGCTTGCCGTCACGTATTTGCTGGATAGGCCTGAAAGACCGTGCCCGCATTGCTCGCGCGTTTAATGACATGGTTAAAAATGGCGAGTTAAAAGCGCCAATCGTAATTGGTCGGGATCACTTAGACTCAGGCTCGGTAGCCAGCCCTAATCGCGAAACCGAAGCCATGCAGGACGGTTCAGACGCTGTTTCCGACTGGCCGTTGCTGAATGCGCTGTTGAATACAGCTGGTGGCGCGACCTGGGTGAGCCTGCACCATGGTGGTGGTGTTGGTATGGGTTACTCTCAGCACGCTGGTGTGGTGATTGTGGCTGACGGTACAGAAGCAGCGGATAAACGCTTAAGCCGCGTACTGTGGAATGACCCGGGTACGGGCGTTATGCGTCATGCTGATGCCGGATACGATATTGCGAAAAACTGCGCCCGTGAACAAGGGCTTGATTTACCGATGCTGGATACGAAGTAAGGAGGTTGCATGAGTCATTTTGAATTACAGCCAGGAAAGCTGCAGCTAAGCGATTTGCGCAGCTGGTTTTACGAGCATCAGACGCTGAAGCTGTCTGATGAAGCAAACGACAATATTGCTACTTCCGCAAAAACTGTTGCTGATGTTCTGGAGCAGGGACGCGTGGTTTATGGTATTAACACAGGCTTTGGCTTGCTTGCGAATACTCGTATTCCACCTGAGCGTTTGACTGATTTGCAGCGTCGCATTGTATTGTCGCACGCCGCCGGTACCGGTGACTTAATGGAAGACGCTGTTGTGCGTTTAATGCTCCTGCTGAAAATTAATTCGTTGTCGCGTGGCTATTCCGGTGTACGTCAGGTGTTGGTGGATGCGTTAATCAAATTATTAAATGCTGAAGTGTATCCGTGCATACCGGAAAAAGGGTCTGTGGGCGCATCGGGTGACTTAGCGCCGCTGGCACATATGGTACTGCCATTAGTCGGTGAAGGCTCTGTTCGTCATAACGGCGAAATACTGAGTGCCGCAGAGGGTTTAAAAATTGCCGGTATAGAGCCGTTTGAACTGGCGCCTAAAGAAGGCCTGGCCTTACTGAACGGCACCCAGGCATCGACAGCATTGGCCTTGGCAGGTCTGTTCCGAATTGAGCGTAACTACCATGCGGCCATTTTGGTGGGCGCCACATCGGTAGAAGCCGCTATGGGTTCTCGTGCGCCATTCGATGAGCGTGTTCATGCTGTGCGTGGTCAGCCCGGCCAAATTAAAGCCGCCGAAATGTTCCGCCATGTGCTGACAGAAACGTCGGAAATTGCCAAAGATCACGAAGACTGCGAAAAAGTGCAGGACCCTTATTCATTGCGCTGCCAACCTCAGGTTATGGGCGCAGTTCTTGATCAAATGGAGCATGCTTCAGCGATTTTAGAGCGTGAAGCCAATGGGGTCACCGACAACCCGCTGGTATTCAGTGAAGAGCAGGATATTATTTCCGGTGGTAACTTCCATGCGGAACCTGTCGCTATGGCTGCCGATATTCTGGCTATCGCAGCCAGTGAAATTGGGGCTTTGTCAGAGCGTCGCAGTGCGCTACTTATTGATAGTAACCTAAGCAAGCTGCCAGCATTTTTGGTCAATGATGGTGGTGTGAACTCGGGCTTTATGCTGGCGCAGGTGACCGCAGCCGCATTGGCTTCTGAGAACAAAACCTTGGCGCACCCGGCTTCTGTCGACAGTATGCCAACTTCTGCTAACCAGGAAGATCACGTTTCGATGGCGACATTTGCAGCGCGTCGTTTGACCGATATTGCTAAAAATGTCAGTGACATTATTGCTATTGAGTGGCTTGAAGCGGCACAAGGTCTCGACTTCCGTCGTCCGTTGAAAGCTTCGGCAGCGGTTGAAACCGCCTTTAACTGCTTGCGTGAACAGGTGGCTTACTACGACCAGGATCGCTATTTTGCCCCGGACATTAAGGCAGCCAGTGACTTAATTCAGAAGGGTGAGTTAGCGGCAGTGGTGAAACTACCGCATATTTTGTCGTAAGCTTTGGCTCTAAGCGTTAGTCGCGCTTAGCCAATACAACGAAGCGGCCGGTAAATTCAGCGACCGGTCGCTCGTCATCCAAAATTTGCGCCTTCATCATTAAACGCGCATTTTTCCCTTCTTTAAGCGCCGAGAAGTCTCCCGTGACATCGCTTAACCGGGCGACAGCCCGTGGCTCCTGTGTGACCGGCTTATGATAATGGATATTGCCGTCACCCAACACAACTGAGCCTTCCAATTCTCGCTCGAGTAGCTGCAAGTGCAATAAGCCCCAACAGGTTAAAGTGCCCAGTGAATAGATGCTGCCGGCAAACATGGTGCCATGCACATTGATGTTACGTGATAACTGCGCGCGGGTTTCAAAAACACGGCCGGTATACTGATGAATTTTAATACCCATGGCGTCCGAGATAGGAATGTCTTCCTGCCAGGTCTTTTGCAGCTCTGCACACCAGTCAGGACGGTAAATTATACGGTTGTAGTCGTTAAATGACTTGCGTAACTGGTGTTCAGCCATCGGGTTATTGACCGTATCCGCTTCTTCAACAACGCCGTAGCCACACTTTTTATAAAAGCCGATGGTGTTATCGCGCGAGTTAATAACAACGTGGGTGGCGCCCTCCTGACGTGCCGCTATTTCTAACGCGTAAATAATGGCAACGCCATGGCCTTCACCCCGATATTCAGGCGCAACCGCCATAAAGCGTATTTGTGCTTCTTCCGGGCTGTTAAAGTGCAGCCGACCGACAGCGACGGCTTCGTCCGCTTCATTCACCACCATGCGATGGTGGCCAACTTGATCGTACTCGTCCTGCTCAGAGCCTAATGGGCGCTGAAAAGGCTCCCGCAGTACCCGCCAGCGTAAGTAATAATAACGTTCAAGTTCGGTGTCGGTTTGTGGTGTTATAACGCGATACATGGCATTACACCCTTAACTCAAAAGTAACGGGGCCGTCATTGACCAATTCAACCTGCATATCGGCAGCGAACTGACCGGTTTCAATAGGTAAACCGTGTTGTTTCATGGCGTCGCAGAACCTTAAGTATAGTGCTTTCGCCTGGTCAGGTGTTGCCGCGGATGAAAAGCTTGGACGGCGGCCTTTGCGTGTATCTGCTGCCAATGTGAACTGTGACACCACCAGCACAGAGCCTGACTCATCAATAACGCTATTATTCATCTTGCCTTCGCTGTCTGTGAAGACGCGGTAATTGGCAATGCGTTGAGCCAACTTGTCAGCGGCTGCTTCGTCGTCTGCGTGCTCAACACCCAGTAATATGAGCAGCCCTTTATCAATGGCGCCGACTATCTGATCGTCGACTGTAACTTTCGCTCGTGATACGCGCTGAATCAGTCCTATCATGTTAACCCGAGTCTGTTAAAACGAGCCTGTTATGGTCTTTTAAAAAGGGCCTAAGGTCAATCGGAAGTCGGCTCTTCCGGCAGCTGTTGATATTCTTCCAGGCTGACGGTTAACACTGCACCGGTCAGTACAATCATCCAGGACAGGTAAACCCAAATAATGAGAATGGGTACCGTTGCAAGCGCACCGTAAATAGCCTGATAGGTCGGAAATGAGGTGATATACAACGAAAAAAGCTGTTTGCTGAGTTCGAATAAAATCGCTGCAATGGCGGCCCCAAATGCAGCGTAACGCAGTTTAACCTGACGGTTTGGTACCAGTTGATACATTAACGTGAAAAATATGAAAGAGGTGGCTATCGGCACCATCCATAACGTGAAACTGCGTGCACCAGAAATATATTCATCAGCGAACTGACTTAATGAAATAAGGTAAGACGTTGCTGCGAGGCCGGAGCCAATCAGTAATGGTCCCAGAGTTAATAGCATCCAATAAACCGCGAATGAGACCAGCCAGTGGCGCTTATTTACGTCTCGCCAGATATTATTTAACGCCTTATCAATAGCTGACATAAGCGTAATGGCGACAATAAACAAAAAGCCGACACCAACGGCTGTCATTTTTGAGGCGTTAGCAACAAACTCATTAATGTATTCCTGCAGTTGCTCGCCGGAGGTGGGTAACAAATTCGCGAACAACGCCTGTTCCAGGTTGCCTTTTAGCTCTTCAAAGACCGGAAATGCAGAGAAAATGGTAAACATAACGACAAGCAGCGGTACCAGGGACAGCAGACTCACATAGGTTAAGTGCCCGGCAGTCACATTAATACTGTCGCTGTTAAACCGGCGTCCGAAATAAGTTAAAAATCGCCAGGTTTCGCTAACGTAATGTTTCCAGTCTATTTGTTTCATGCGATTGAGCCGCTTACCTGTCCGTTGCGTAGTCATTAAAGACTATCATGATTTAGGATACGCGAAATGGCAATGGTGATATTGGGCGCCGGCGGTGGTCTTGGGCAAGCACTGACAGCTGAGCTCGCTAAGCAATACCCCGAAGAAACTATCGTTACGGTATCGAGAAAAGCGCTGAAATTGTCAGACGAGCGCGTTCGGCATATACAGGTAAAGGATTACAGCGAAGCAGCTTTGCATACCGTTGTGAGTGACTTTAAAAGTCAGGGATTTCAGTTGACGGGGCTTATTTCAACAATAGGCATGCTGCACGACGAAGAGACTTTCCCGGAAAAGAAACTGGGTGACTTAAACGAAGCCAATTTACGCAAGCTTTTTGATGTGAATGCTATTCAGCCAATTTTGGCATTAAAGGCATTCAGCCCAATTTTAGACAGAAAACACACAAAATTCTGGGTTCAGTTGTCGGCTAAAGTTGGCAGTATTGAAGACAATTATTTAGGCGGCTGGTATGCATACAGAGCCAGTAAAGCGGCCGTAAATATGCTGTTAAAGAGCGCTTCCATTGAATTAAAACGCACCCATAAGCGCCTGGTTGTTGCCGCTATTCACCCTGGTACCACCGACACGGCATTGTCCAAACCCTTTCAAAACCGGATACCTGAAGGGAAATTGTACACACCGGAAATGTCTGCTAAAAGAATCATTAAGGTTATCAAAGGAATTCAACCAGAGGACACCGGCAAACTATGGCATTGGGATGGCACAGAGCTGTCTTATTAATGTGGCTATAATTGATCTGATAAGAGAGTTGTTTGGTAGAAGACGATAAGACTTTATTTGCTTTTACGCTGAGAATGTCGGTTAATTGGTAGTAAGGCCTTTCAGTGTAAGGAGTTTTTATGCTTTATATTTTAGCGATTTTATTTCCGCCGCTGGCTATTTTGTTCACGGGAAAAATTTTCCAGGCGATTTTTAACCTCATTATTGCCGTGGTTGGTGTGGTTTTGTTCATTGTCTCGGTCGGTGCCTTAGGTATCGTTTATTTAATTGCGATTATTCATGCCATTATCGCAGTGCACGACTATCGACAACGTAAGCGAGATGAGCGACTAATTAACTCGGTAAGAGGGAAAGACTAATGAAACAGTGGATTATTCCGGCAGTTGCTTTAGTAGCACTGACGGCCTGTCAAAGTGCTTACTACGGCACCATGGAAAAGTTTGGCGTTGAGAAGCGCGACATTTTAGTTGACCGCGTTGACGATGCCCGCGACTCACAAACTGAAGCACAGCAAGAGTTCCGGTCGGCTTTTGAACGCTTGGACGAAATGCTGAACATTGAAGGCGGTGAACTGGAAAAAACTTACAACGCGCTTAATGACGATTATGAGAGCAGCAAAGCAGCCGCTGAAGATGTAAGAGATCGCATTGATGCGGTCGATGACGTAGCTCAGGACTTATTTGATGAATGGAGTGAAGAGCTCGGCGAGTACAGTAATGACAATATGCGCCGCCAAAGTGAACGCCAACTTCGCGAAACAGAACGTCGTTATGCGGAGCTCCTGCGAGTTATGGAACGGGCTGCCGACAAAATGCAGCCAGTACTGGATAAAATGCAAGATAACGTGCTTTACCTGAAGCATAATCTAAACGCCAAGGCGATAGATGCCATTCGTGGTGAATTTAACAGCCTGCAAAATGACATTTCATCATTAATTGCTGACATGGAAGCCTCAATCGAGGAATCGAATCGCTTTATTGAGTCAATGCAGCAGTAATTATTAGGAGACAGTATGACGGTATTATTTATCGGGGGCAGCCGCCGCAAAGAATCACTGAATGCAAAGCTTAAGCATCGATTAGTTGAGGTGGCTGAAAAGCATGGTATACAGCATAAGCTGCTCGACGCCGACGCGCTGGATGCACCGATTTACCATGGGGACCTGGAAGAAGCAGAAGGTGTACCAGAGTCGATGCAGGCGTTGGCGAAAGCCATTGATGCCGCAGACAAAGTGGTGTTAGTGAGCCCTGAATATAATTCGTCGGTATCTCCGTTAATTAAAAATGCGATTGACTGGGTGTCTCGCGTTGATATTGGCGCCTGGGGCAATAAAACCGTTCTGCTGGCGGCCGCGTCACCTGGTGGCCTAGGTGGTTTGAGAGCGGTCAGTCATTTGCGTGACATACTGGCGAACGTGGGGGCGTGGACGGCACCTATGTGTGCAAGCTGTCCTAAAGCGAATGACAGTGCTATCGCCTCAATGGACGAAGAGTTTCTGGTTAATTTCCTGCGCCAGGGAGACAGCAATGAACCTTAGTGGTGTTTAACGCGGCAATCCTTTGACATAAGTGTCTATAGCGGTATTGCCGTACTCAACCAACGGGAAGAAGTCGGGCGCCAGTAACCAGTTGTAAATGAGCCCATCAACTAAAGAAAACAAACCAATAACTGCCGTTCTTGAATTGACAGACTGAGCGATTTCGCCAGCGTCTATGGCTTTTTGGAAAAGACCTTCAACATCATTAATACACTCATTCCGGCCGCTGACGTGGCGAAGTTTTATAGGGTTAACCTCGTCGATATATTCGCACTTGTGCAGCAGTATACTGGCAAGCGATTGTACCTGTGGCTCGTTTTGAACCCTTGCCAAAAACTCTTTAGAGCGGGCTTTTATTTCTTCAAGAATCTCAAACTCACTGGTTTCTGAAATTTGCTCGCGCATTTCGTCGATAGGCAACTTAACGCGCCCCATTAACGACTCAATGAGATCCATTTTATTTTCAAAATGATGGTATATCGCACCACGAGTGACTCCAGCTTTTTCGGCCACTTGCATCATCGACGTTTGGGTTACGCCCTTTTCACTGAACAAGGCTTCTGCAGCGTCCAGTAATTTAGAGCGAGTCTCCATGGCGTCTTCTTTTGTGCGTCTAACCATTGTGAACTCCAATTACTTAACATTCGTTCATTATTATAACGGATTCTGGTTAATCATGCACATGTGTATGTAAAAAGATTAGGCAACTAAATTCAAACATTTGTTCCAAATTGGTTGTCGAAATGGTTTTAGACCCCAATAATGAAGGTATACATTTCAATAAGAAGAGGTGCGGCATGAAAAATGAGCTAGACACAAAACTAATGCTTGATGCTTATGAGAAAATCCAAACCCACGGTGAAGCTCGCCAGGGACGTCATTATTTAGATGGCATTGAAGCTTATACCGACCACGACGGCTATACGGTCTTTTTGGAAGGTTACGGTGTAACGCTGACACTTCAATTCCATAGCTCGTATCACATGAACTATGAAAACGAGTCGCAAGTCGATAAGTTTATTCGTGCAGTAAAAAACATTGCTGACGGTTATGAGACCCCCGGGTACGAACGATGACTGAACACAAAGCTTATACAGCAATGGAGGAAGTCGCTCATGCATTGACGCATGGCATCGGTGCAGTATTAAGCATTGCGGCTTTGGTTGTCATGATACTTTGGTCCGTCGCGTATGGTGATGCTTGGCACGTGGTAGCAGCCAGCATTTACGGGGCTAGTCTTATTTTGCTTTACACGGCTTCGACGCTTTATCACGCGTTTCCCTGGCCAAGGATAAAAGCACTTTTTCAGCAGCTTGATCATGCGGCTATTTATATTCTTATTGCCGGTACCTATACACCCTTTGCACTGATAAACTTACGTGGCGCCTGGGGTTGGACGTTATTGGGCATAGTCTGGGGCATAGCAATAGTCGGGGTTGTGCTTGAACTGGCTATGACCAAACCCATTAAATGGCTGTCACTAAGCTTATATTTAGGTTTAGGGTGGATGGCGCTTATTGCAATAAAACCCATGATAGATAATGTCGATTTTGGTGGCTTAATGCTGTTGGTAGCAGGAGGGCTGGCTTATACTTTCGGCGTTATTTTTTATGTCAGGAAGTCACTGCCCTACCATCATGCTATTTGGCATTTGTTTGTCTTAGCGGGCAGTATTTTTCACTTCTTTTCTATTTTCTATTTTGTTTTGCCGCAACCAGAAATGATGGCAGCCAGTTAGGCTTAGGTAAACAAAGCGTTAGATACAAAAAGCCCCGCATTCAAAGCGGGGCTCTTTCTTTATTTGCTAAACTCTATTTAGCCTTTTGACTCGCGGCCAAGGCGTTTACGCTCGTTTTCTGTTAAAGCACGCTTACGAATACGGATAGATTCAGGCGTAACCTCAACCAGTTCGTCGTCGTTGATAAACTCAAGCGCTTGCTCCAGTGTGTACTTAATTGGCGGGCTCAGTGTTTGAGCGTCGTCAGTACCTGAAGCACGAACGTTGGTCAGCTGCTTACCTTTAAGGCAGTTAACAGTTAAGTCGTTCGAACGGTTATGAATACCAATAACCTGGCCTTCATAAACTTCGTCGCCGTGCGCTGCGAATAATTTACCGCGCTCTTGCAGGTTAAACAGTGCGTAAGTCAATGCTTTACCCTGTGCGTTCGAAATGAGTACGCCGTTCACGCGTTGGCCAATAGTGCCGCCTTTGTGCGGACCGTAATGATCAAACGTGTGATACATCAAACCAGTACCAGATGTCAGTGTCATGAACTCAGTCTGGAAGCCAATTAAGCCACGGCTTGGTACTTCGAAGTCGACACGAACACGGCCTTTACCGTCAGGTGTCATGTTTGTCATCTCGGCTTTACGTAGGCCAAGTTTTTCCATGACCGAACCCTGGTGCTGCTCTTCGATATCAACCGTCAAAGACTCATACGGTTCCATTTTCTTACCGTCTTCTTCTTTGATGATAACTTCCGGGCGAGATACAGCCAGCTCGAAACCTTCGCGACGCATGTTCTCGATTAATACACCTAAGTGCAATTCACCACGGCCTGATACGCGGAATTTATCCGGGTTATCCGTTTCTTCAACGCGAAGCGCTACGTTGTGAACCAGCTCTTGCTGTAAACGCTCAAGAATTTGACGTGAAGTAACGAATTTACCTTCTTTACCCGCGAACGGAGAGGTGTTGACCTGGAACGTCATGGTAACCGTTGGTTCGTCAACGCTTAGCGGTTTCATTGCTTCAGCTGCGCCAACAGCACAAACGGTATCTGAAATTTTCAGTTCGCCCAAACCGGTTATCGCACAAATGTCGCCTGCATGCGCTGATTCAGCGTCAATGCGGTCAAGGCCGAGGTAGTTAAATACTTTACCAATTTTACCGCTACGCTCTTTGCCGTCAGCACCGACAATGGTCACCGGTTGGTTGACTTTCACGCTACCGCGAGTCACACGACCAATACCGATAACGCCAAGGTAGCTAGAGTAATCCAGCTGCGAAATTTGCATCTGTAAGTCAGCGTCAGGGTCTGCGTCTGGGTGGCTAACTTCGTTAACGATAGTTTCGAACAACGGTGTCATGTTGTCGCCAACCGTTTCTTCTTCACGAGTCGCCCAACCGTTTAGAGCTGATGCGTAAACCACTGGGAAGTCTAATTGCTCATCAGTAGCGCCTAAGTTATCGAACAAGTCGAATACTTGGTCCATGACCCAGTCAGGGCGAGCGCCGGGACGGTCGATTTTGTTGATGACAAGAATTGGGTTTAAACCGTGCTCGAACGCTTTCTGTGTAACGAAACGAGTTTGCGGCATAGGACCGTCAACAGCGTCGACCACCAGCAATACGGAGTCAGCCATTGATAATACACGTTCTACTTCACCGCCAAAGTCAGCGTGTCCAGGAGTGTCCAGAATGTTGATGCGGTAATCCTGCCAGTTAACGGCTGTATTTTTTGCCAAAATGGTAATGCCGCGTTCTTTTTCCAGATCGTTAGAGTCCATGATGCGCTCTTCGAGCTCACCACGACTTTCTAAGGTGCCAGATTGTTGAAGTAGTTTGTCGACCAGTGTGGTTTTACCATGGTCTACGTGCGCAATAATCGCAATGTTGCGAAGCTTATTGATATCAAATGCCTGAGTTGTCATTAAGAAAGCCTGTGTTTGTCGGTAGTGAGTGTAAACCCAACCCTTCCGACGGGGGTTTATGAAAAATAGCGGCGTATTCTACCTTCTTAGACTCTATTAAAAAAGACCTGATTGTTTTTTGTTCGCTATTTTTACTGAATAATCGGACAATAGTTTCGAGACTTACTGTGAACTTTTGCACCGTCATGGTGCGTAATGGGCTATAGTGGTGCGAATTTGTTGGTGCGAAATAAATGATTTTAAGCAACCTTTTGATTTATAAAGGAAAGTAAATTGGCATAAGCTTTGCTATACTGTGCCTGTTACTTTTAAAAAGACGCTGTCTACTGGAGGACAACATGTCAGCTGATAAGATTTTCGATACCATTAAAGAAAACGACGTAAAATTCGTCGACCTACGCTTTACCGATACTAAGGGTAAAGAACAACACGTCACTATCCCGGTGTCGCAAATCGATGACGACTTCTTTGAAGAAGGCAAAATGTTTGACGGCTCGTCAATTGCGGGCTGGAAAGGTATTAATGAATCAGACATGGTGCTGATGCCGGACAACGAGTCGGCAGTATTAGACCCGTTCACTGATGAAATGACCCTGAATATTCGTTGCGACATTTTAGAGCCTGAAACGCTGCAAGGTTACAGCCGTGACCCTCGCTCTATTGCCAAACGTGCGGAAGAGTTCTTGCGCAGTTCAGGCATTGCTGATGAAGCTTATTTTGGTCCTGAGCCAGAGTTCTTCCTGTTCAACGACGTTCGTTTCCGTACCGATATGAGCGGTTCGTTCTACAAAATTGATGCCGATGAAGCAGAGTGGAACTCGGGTCGTGAATATTCGGAAGGCAATATGGCGCACCGCCCTGGTGTTAAAGGCGGTTACTTCCCGGTACCTCCGGTTGACTCAGCTCACGACATTCGTGGCACCATGAGTTTGGTTATGGAAGACATGGGTTTAGTGGTTGAGGCGCACCACCATGAGGTGGCGACAGCCGGTCAGAACGAGGTAGCGACCCGTTTCAACACCTTAACGACTAAAGCCGACGAGCTTCAGGTGTACAAATACGTTGTTCATAACGTCGCGCACTCTTATGGCATGACAGCAACCTTTATGCCTAAGCCATTAGTCGGTGATAACGGCTCTGGTATGCACGTACACATGTCACTGAACAAAGGCGGTGAAAACCTATTTGCCGGTGATCAGTACGCTGGTTTGAGTGAAACCGCGTTGTATTACATTGGCGGTATTGTTAAGCATGCTCGCGCGATTAACGCCTTCGCAAACGCATCAACGAACTCATATAAACGTTTGGTTCCTGGTTTTGAAGCGCCGGTTATGCTGGCTTACTCCGCGCGTAACCGTTCAGCGTCCATTCGTATTCCGTTGGTGTCTAGCGCTAAAGCCCGTCGTATTGAGGTACGCTTCCCTGACCCTAGCGCGAACCCTTACCTATGTTTCACTGCGCTACTTATGGCTGGTCTTGACGGTATTCGTAACAAGATTCACCCGGGTGATGCAATGGATAAGGACTTATATAACTTGCCACCGGAAGAGGCAAAAGATATTCCGACCGTTTGTCATTCGTTGGAAATGGCGCTGGAAGCATTAGATAAAGACCGTGACTTCCTGAAGCAAGGCGGGGTCATGGACGATGACATGATCGATGCGTACATTGGTCTGAAGTACAACGAAGTTGAAACACTGAAGAAGACAACACACCCTGTTGAATTCGACATGTACTACAGTGTTTAACAACCTTTAGAGGGCGGTTTATACCGCCCTTTTTATTTGCACCAACATGGTGCATAAGCTAATCTTCCCTTGTGAACATTAACTCATTAATTAATCAGCTGCTGACCGGGATACTCGCTTTAGACGAGAGCCTCACTATTCGTTACGTTAATTCGGCAGCGGAGTCCCTATTTGATCATAGTGCGAAGCGTCTGCTTGGAGAGCCTTTCTCGACGGCTTTTTTTCAGTGCTCGTTAGCCAGTGAAACCATTGCCAATTGCTTTCATTATGAGCAAAGAGTGCTCAATACGGATGCGGAATTCGCTTTGCATTCAGGGCATCGAATTACCGTCGATGTGTGCATTCAGACCATTCAGGATGACGGTCAAACACTGTTGTTGATGGAGCTTCGCAAGGCGGACCAACTGCGCCGCATTAATCAGGAAGACCAGCAGCGGAACCAATTGTTTGCTACCCAGCATTTATTGCGCGGTATGGCGCATGAAATAAAAAACCCATTAGGCGGACTACGCGGTGCGGCACAGCTGCTGGCGCGTGAGCTGAACGACGATTATTTAAAAGAATACACGGACTTAATTATCAGTCAGTCTGACCGTTTGCGTTTTTTGGTCGATCGCCTGTTAGGCCCTATGAAGCCCGGCAAGCGAGAACGGGTCAATGTGCATGAAATAACGGAGCGCGTGGCGAAGACGTTGTCTTATGAATACGGCGATGCACTGAACATTGTTCGCGACTACGACCCGTCATTGCCGGATATTATGATTGTCGAAGAAAGCTGTGAGCAGGTGTTTTTAAACATTGCACAAAATGCAGCCCAAGCGATGAACGGCAAAGGGAAGCTCATTGTAAGAACCCGAGTTGAGCATCAGTTAACGCTTTTCGGAGAGCGTTACCGGCAATGCGCTGTGGTTCACTTTATCGATAATGGTCCTGGCATTTCTGACGAGCTTAGTAACACCCTGTTTTATCCGTTAGTTAGCGGCAGAGCAGAGGGTACGGGGCTGGGACTGTCTCTGGCACAAACCATTGTGCACCAGCATAAAGGCAAAATTGAGGTCAGCTCTGAACCGGGACGTACTCAATTTTCTGTCTATTTACCTTATGTGAGTGAGGGCACAGGAAATGACTGACGCAAGTTTATGGATAATTGATGACGATGAGTCCATTCGCTGGGTGCTGGAAAAGGCTTTTGCAAACAGTCGTTATCATGTACGTACTTTTTCTGACAGCGCTACATTTTTTAGCGAACTTGAGCAGGCTCAGCCCACTGTGGTAATGACGGATATTCGCATGCCCGGTGACGACGGGTTAGTAGTGCTTGAGAAGTTGCAAGAAAGCCACCCTGATATGCCGGTGGTGGTTATGACTGCTCACTCTGACTTAGATACGACAGTCAAAGCCTTTCAGGGCGGTGCGTTTGAGTATTTGCCTAAGCCGTTTGATATTGATGAAGCGCTGACAACGGTAGACCGCGCACTACGGCATGCGGCTGAAAATAAACAAGGTTCGCAGCAAGCTAGAACCGCAAAAGTACCTGAGATTATTGGTGAAGCGCCTGCTATGCAGGACGTATTTCGTGCCATTGGGCGATTGTCGTCATCCAGCGTGAGTGTGCTGTTAACGGGAGAAACAGGGACGGGTAAAGAGCTTGTTGCGCGAGCATTACATAAACACAGTCCGCGAGCAGATAAGCCTTTTATCGCACTGAATATGGCGGCCATTCCAGCTGATCTCATTGAATCTGAGTTGTTTGGGCATGAACGCGGTGCATTTACCGGCGCTGATAAAAAACGCATGGGACGTTTTGAACAAGCCAATGGTGGCACGCTTTTTTTGGATGAAATAGGTGATATGCCGCTGTCAGTGCAAACTCGTTTACTGCGCGTACTTGCTGAAGGACAATTTTATCCGGTGGGGGCACATCAACCCGTAGAGGTCGATGTTAGGGTCATTGCAGCAACACACCGATCATTGGAAGCGCTGGTTGCTAAAGGTCAGTTCCGGGACGATTTGTATCATCGATTAAATGTCATTCGGCTTAAACTACCGCCATTGCGTGAACGGAAAAATGATATCCCTAAACTGATCGAGCATTTTTTAGAAAGTGCTGCAAATGAACTCAATGTGGCGGTGAAAAATCTGTCTAAAGATGCTGTGACGACACTAAAAAGATACCGCTGGCCGGGCAACGTTCGTCAGCTGGAAAATACGTGTCGCTGGTTAACTGTTATGGCTCCCGGTCAACGCGTGGGCGTGGATGACTTGCCGGACGATATTGTGAATAACGGCGATATTAAGTCTGAGTCAACAACGGAAACGAACAGTGAAACTTTGAGCAGTTGGCTGAGTCTATTAAGCGATGAGCTGGCTACAATACCCAATGATAATACTGACGTACTGACTCAGTACCAGCGCCGACTCGAACAAATTGCTTTAGAGCATGCGTTAGCCCGTTTTGATGGGCATAAACAAAAAGCCGCGCTATGGTTGGGTTGGGGGCGTAATACACTCACCCGAAAACGGAAAAACCTGCTAAAGTAAAAGTTCTGTAAATTGGGTCGTATATTGAGCGGTCATTTTGGATCATGAATTTATTTCTGGAGAGAACAACAAGTTATGAGACATTCAGTACTACTCATTGATGATGACAGCGAAATGTCCGTCATGCTGACGGAGTTGTTTAAACGTGAATCTGTTGATCTGACGACCGCTGAAGATGGGGTCACAGGGCTCGATGAAGCCCTCAATGGTGACTACGAACTCATATTGCTGGACGTTATGTTGCCGGGCATTGACGGTATGCAGTTGTTGCAACGCCTGCGCCAGCAACATCGTGATACTGCTGTTTTAATGCTGACCGCTCGCGGCGACGACGAAGATCGTGTTATGGGTCTTGAGCTGGGTGCCGATGACTACTTGCCTAAACCCTTTAATCCGCGTGAACTGGTTGCCCGGGTAAAAGCATTGCTGCGCCGCACGCCAAATACCACAATGCAAAGCGAGAAGTTGTCCGTTTGCGGTATTAATTTGGATCCTGCAACCACCGAGGTTCATTGTGACGGCTCAGAACTGATACTGACGCCCACAGAGTTCGATATTTTACGCTGCTTAATGCAACAGGCTGGACACATGGTCAGTAAAGATCAGCTGTCAGTGGCGGCTTTAGGCCGTAAGATGGAGCCTTTCGACCGCAGTCTCGATGTTCACATTAGTAATATCCGCAAAAAATTACCGACCAAACCGGATCGTATTCAAACCATTCGTGGTCGTGGGTATCGCTTACTTGCGAGTCTATGAAAACACGACGCACGCGGTGGTATCGGTCATTAACCTTAAGGTTGCTGCTGGTTTTCTGGGCGCTGCTGTCGGTTACTGCCGCCAGTGGCTACCTGCTTGCGATATGGAACAAACCTAAGGCGGAGCTCTCTCCGCTTAAACCTGAAATATACCAAACCCTGCAACCTTTGCTCAGTGATGCTCTCACTTTTCACTCTCTTCAGCCAGGCAGACTCATTGCTGGCGACTACCGCGTGGCTGCTCAACTATCCAATACCGGCAGCGAAAAGCTTTTAATGGATGAATTACTGCGCATTAAACATGGCTCAACGTTACTACGCATGCTTGGGCAGGAGCAGCCGCAGCAAATCCCTTTGGATGAACGGCTGTTAATGGGACCTTTTGAGCTTAATGGCAATAAAATATTGGTCACGCGGCCGTTAGGTCCTGAGGAATACGTCGATAAAGAGCAACTTGAGCAAGAGTCGATGCAGGCGCGGGCACTGACCGTAATTATCGGCAGTGGTGTGCTCGCTATTTTGTTAGGTATTTGGCTTATTCGCCCTATTCGCCGAATGATATTAGGTATGCGAGAAGTGGCAAAAGGCAGTGCAAAGCCCGACTTGAAGCGACTGCCAAAGCGGGGGGATGAAGTGGGTGAGCTGGCGCGAGCCTTGTCGCAAACCGCGTTGGACTTAGCCAAGTCGCGAGATGCCCAGCGGCGACTATTAAGTGATGTATCTCACGAGCTGCGCTCCCCAATGGCGCGTATGCAAGTGGCGTTGGATTTAACCGAAACCGATGCGCATGGGGATGATCCTAACTGGCAGCAACTGCGCCGGGACACCGAACGTTTAAGCGTTATCATCGAGCGTATTTTGTCGCTTTCCCGCCTGGAAAATGGACTCATCGAGTTGAACAAGGAAGCGTTGGACAGTGGCGAATTGGTCCAGCAGCTTATTAACGATATGTGCTATCAAAAACCAGAGGTAGAAGAGCGCTTAGTGAAGCTTGGAGATGCCTGGCCAGAGATTGAAACTGATGCAGAGCTTTTCCGTCTGGCGCTTGAAAATATTGTGAGAAACGCCCTGCATTACACCGAAGATAAGGTCGAACTGTCTTGCGAAGTAGGTCGCGACAATATGTGTGTGATAATACGCGACCACGGCCCGGGTGTGGAAGAGTCGACACTTGTTAAGCTATTTGAACCGTTTTACCGTGGTGATCCTGCCCGTCACCATAAAGCGGGTGTTGGTTTAGGTCTTGCTCTCAGCCAAAGAACAGCGGTTGTCCTCGGTGGCAGCCTCACCGCTAAAAACCACCCTGAAGGTGGACTGGAAGTCGTGCTAGAATTGCCAAAACGGTAATTTGAGCAGCACGCATGTCGCTAAACGACCCTCTTAAACAAAAGCCTTCCGATGACTCGCCGAATTGGCGAGCCTTTTTTGATGACACTATTGTGCCTTTTTGGGACACAAAGGTTGAGTCGAAGTATTTTAAAGGTGACGACGGCTTAACGTTGCACTATGCCTCTTATAAACATACTCCAGAAGCGCCGCTGGTTGTTATTAGCCCGGGTCGCATTGAGTCTGCGTTAAAGTATCAAGAATTATTCTGGGAGCTGGCACAGTACGGATTCTCAGTCACTGCTATCGACCACCGAGGACAGGGTTTGTCGAACCGTTTGACAGACAATCCACATCAGGGTCACGTTGACAGTTTTGATGATTTTGTCCGTGATTTTGCACGGTTTAACGATGAAATTGAGAAAGAGTTTGGCAATGTGCCGAAAACCCTGTTCTCTCACTCGATGGGGGGCACCATAGCTACGCTTTATTGCGCTAACTATAAGCATAGTTATCGGTCGCTCATTTTATCAGCTCCTATGTTCTCAATTGATACAGGCGGTGTGCCGTACAGCTTAGCGAAGCTTGTCGTGAGTGTCGGAGCGCGTCTTAACCGCTGGTTTGCGAGACCCTGGTATTTTCTGGGCATGAAGAATTATCAGCGTATTGCTTTTGAGGATAATGTCTTGACGCAAAGCCCGGCACGATACGATGCTTTTCGTGACGGATATGAGGCTCAGCCTAGTGTGCAGCTTGGAGGTCCAACATTTAATTGGTTGTATGAGGCGATAAAAGCTTCGGAGGCTGCGCAGGACGTCGTCAATGAAATAAACATACCGGTGACGCTATTTCGGGCCGGCGCCGACAAAGTTGTTTCGAAAACAGGGCAGTTAGCAGTGGCAGCAAAAGCAACAGAAGGCCACTTCACTTTTAGGACGATAGAAGGGGCGTATCACGAATTGATGATGGAAAAAGACTGTTATCGAACGCTCGTTTTGAACGCTATCGTTGAGCAGACCCTTCCACTATTGCAACAATCTCAGGGTCCATGTGCACAATAATATCGGCTCCCGGGAAGGCTTTCATCAGTTCAGCTTCAACGTCATCCGCAATGGCGTGGGCGCGCAGCAGCGATAAACTGTTATCGAGCTCAATGTGAAGCTGAATAAAGCGAACCGGACCCGCCTCACGAGTCCTTAAGCCGTGGAAACCCTTAACCCCGTCAACCGACATGGTTGCTTCAGCAATTTGTTTTTGGTGTTCCTCAGACAGCTCTCTGTCCATTAATGACTGGAACGCGTCCCAGCCAATCTTTATAGCACCAATTATAAGGTATACCGCAATGCCAATGGCGAATACGCTGTCTGCCCAAAACCATCCCATACTGGTTAGCATAAGAGCGACAATGACGGCCAAATTCAGCAGAATATCAGACTGGTAGTGCAAGTTGTCCGCTTGAATTGCCTGTGACTGCGTTTGTCGTATAGCAATGCGTTGAATAGTGATAAGAACCGCTGTAATAAGTATGGCGATAATAGAAACAATGATGCCGTAACCAGCTTTCGGAACGCTGCCGCCCTGAATGAGCTGCTGCACACTGTGAAAAACTAGCAACATGCTGGAACCGGCAATAAAGGCACTTTGTGCGAGAGCCGCTAATGACTCGGCTTTACCGTGACCAAAGCGATGCTCTTCGTCAGCCGGCTGGAGCGCATAGCGAATGGCAAAAAAACTGAAAATAGAAGCGCCGCTGTCGAGAATGGAGTCTGTTAACGAGGCCAGCATACTGGCAGACTCAGTTTGCAACCAGGCAAACAGTTTTATAGCAATAAGGGTAGCCGCCACAACAACCGATGAAGCACTGGCTAAACGAACCCAAAAAGAGTAATTTTGCTGATAATTTTTCTGCTTTGGCACGGCTTAGGCACACATTAAAAAGAAATATTCTGCTATTCTACCGTTTTTCTAAAAGCGATGAAAATGAGCGATGCTGCATTTAGTTTTATTTGAGCCTGAAATTCCGCCTAATACCGGCAACGTCATACGCTTAGCGGCTAACACCGGTATGCAACTTCACTTAATTAAGCCGCTGGGTTTTGAACTCGATGAGAAAAAAGTCCGTCGTGCCGGTCTGGATTACCACGACCTTGCTAATGTGAACATTCACGAGAATTGGCAGGCGTTTCTGTCCGATGTTGAGCATAACCGCATTTTTGCCTGTACGACGAAAGGCAAAACACGCTATACCGATGTGCAGTATCAAACTAACGATGTGTTGCTATTTGGTCCTGAGACTCGCGGGCTGCCAATGTCCGTTCTGGAAACCTTTCCATCAGAAAACTGGCTGCGGTTACCTATGGCTGATACAAGCCGAAGCTTAAACTTGTCGAATTCGGTCGCTATCTTTGCCTATGAAGCTTGGCGGCAGCTTAATTTTGAGGGGGCTCGTTAACGTTACTAAACAGGTAATTGTCGAACGCTTGCTTTAACGAACGACCCCGTTGTGTGTCAGGAAAGGCGACAAATAACGGGCTCGGCTCAGCGATTAATTGTTGTTTGTAGGGTTTTTCCGTCCAGTCTGGCAGGTTATCCCGGTAGTCGACAACGCCGTTTACTCGTTCCATATCCAGCAACGCAAAGCAATCGAGAGAGCTGTCTGCGCGGTAGAACGGACGTTGTGTATCGACGAGATCTTCAATGAATCGTGGGCCTGATACACAAATAGGTCCTTCGTTTTCTTCTTCTAACATGAACAAATACAGACTGTCGTCATAACCGATGTGGTATTTCGACAGCGTTATGTTCTCAATGTTTTGATTGGCGCGCACCCCTAAAAGCACATCAGCACGGGCCTCTTGAATCATCTGTTTAGCGCGCTGCCAACTGGTTACAACCGGGTGTAGTTGAGCCGCCATTTGCGGAAAAACCTGTTTTGCAAATGCCCAAAGTACACCTGTGCCGTCTGCGTTAGTCAGCCCTTTTTGGACAGGACCCAAAACAACAATTGGCTTAGATGCATCAAGTGGCTGGGCTGGTTTTTCTGCATACACCCCATAGACCTTTTGCAGCTCTTCGATACGACCACTTTCTTTTAGCTTTTGTAACTGGTAAGTCAGCTGTGGAATAAGCCGGGCATGCTCTTCGTTAAGGTAATGAAAACCTTGTTCGATAGAAAGCTGGTGAATAATAAAGTTGGGGTTGCTGCTCAGTGAAGACCCCTGGTATTGAAAGTCTGCCATAAAGGCTGCATCTACCCGGCCAGCCTCAACCAGTTTCACCACTTGCTCTAAATCTGTTGGGGTTACGACAGATGGCGTTTCAGCGAGGTCGTTAACGACTTTGGTGATGGCGTCCATGCCATTGACATAAGCCAGGCTTTCATAATTGCCGGGACGACAGAAGCCACAACGACGGCGGTCAGTTACCGCAACTACGTCGAAAGTAAATAACGGGAAAGGCACGCGACGTAATTCACGGCGTTTGTCTTCCAGTGATGGTGTTCGGCCCAACTCTCCGGCAATAGTACCCTCAGCCGCCAGTTGCTCGCCACGGATTCGAGGCAGCTCAATGTACTCAAGTTGAATACCGAGTTCACGGTACGCTTCTTCAAGCACTGCCGTGACATAATTGGTAAAGGCACTCTCGTCCGGCGCACGAAAGGTGAGCTTTTCCTGGGCCATTAAGACCCCTGAAAATAATGCAGTGAGTAGCGTTAACAACGCTGCCCGGACGATGAGTTTCATAAGTTAAAAATAACCTGAACGCGAACAACAGCGACCTAGTATAACAGCGAATACTAACTATAATAAATGGAGTATTTACGAACGTTTGTTGACACACACAGTCAGAATCTCTAGCGTTTCAGACGTTGTTATCCTATCGGAGTTTTTTATGGTCAAATCGTTGTTGTTTTTAGGTACTGTATTTTCGTTAGCTTTTAGTACTGCGCATGCTAACGAAGATAGCTACCGTCATGTAATGCTGGCGGGCGGTGGTATGTCTGTGTGTTCGAGTATGGCATCGGATAAATGCGATGACGCCGACTGGATAGACAGAGACACCATGCGCACAGACCGTTACCTGAATATTTCTAAGAAATTTCGTTCGAAAGCAACGGCAGAGTCGGTTTGGCCAACTTACCGCGAAGAAACCCGAAAAGAAGTTATTGATGCATTAGCACTGATTCATGATCGTATTAAGGAAGATATTGTCCCGGAGCGTGTGTTCTTAAGAGAGTTTACGCGTCGCGCAACCCAGCAGCTGTATAACAGTTTGTCGGATGCTGAGTGGAATCGCATTATCGATTTACTGGAAATGCCGGTGCCGGACAATATGGCCGAGATGGTGAATTTAGAGGATAACTTGTCTGGTGAATCGCGTGCTATTTACCGTCAGTTTGTGGGTATGGCTGAAACTGTTTCAGATGATGAGCAGCCCACTATTTACTTTTTAACGTCGTCGTCGCGTGACCCTTATGCAGAAATTGACTTTTACACCAGCGTATTCGAGCAACTCGGCGCCAAAGCGAAATGGCTGCCACTTGATTCTGCGGTTATAAAAGCACGCCGTGAAGGCCGCTGTGAAGAATTAGCAGAGATACAAAAAGAGAGTCAGGGCGCTTACGAGCGTGATCGTGTTTACCGCGAGGACTACGAAAAACAAGTCGAGTTTTGTAAAAATCCAGCAGCAACTAAGGACATGTTGGCAGAAGCGGATGCGGTATTTATCAATGATGGCAACGCCAACTTTACGCGTTCGACATTTGTAAAAAGCAACAACCAAATATCGGATGAACTGAAGCAAATTGTCACTTTAGTTCAGCAAAAAGAGCTGGTCATTGGTGGTGTCGGCGCTGGCGCAGCAGTAATGACGTCCAAACCTATGATATCTAACGGAACAACTGCCGAAGCTATTAAGTCAGGAGCCCTTGCCTCTGATCCACCACTGCATGGTTGTGACTTAGACACGACCTGTCCACCGAATACCGGGCCGGATACACTGACGTATCATCCATTAGGTGGTATGAGCCTGTTCCATTTTGCGACCGTTGACTGGGCAATGTCGGGTAACGGTCGTCACGGCCGTTTGTTAAGGCTGGCCGCTGAAACATCAACGCCACTGTCATTAGGCGTTGATGAAGAAACCTCAATGACCGTGAATTTAGAATCAGGTGCGTTTGAGATTCATGGTGAGCGCGGTGTGTTCTTTGTTGAAAATGCTCAGTCAACCGACAGCGCAGTGGCAGGAACCTTTCATTACCTGGTGGCGGGCGCTTCCGGTGTGATTTCGCCATTTGGTCTGCAAACGACTGAGTTCGCGGAAAGTGATAACGTTGTGCAAACAGCACCTACAACGAACTTCCTGAGAGATCGCGGCTTAATCGATTCTATGCGTATTCTGTGTGGAGAGCGCAACCAAGTCAGCTTATTAAATAAGAGTTACCGACTGGTTGCGCAAAAAGGTGAGTCGAGCCGTGTTCAGGCTGCAGGCGGAGAATGCCAGATAGTGAACGGTAGCATCGGCATCGCCTATCAGCCTGAAGAGAAGCTCTAGGCTACGCCAAACTCGCTGCGATAAGCTTCAACTTTTGGTAGATATTCTTTGAACGTGTTGTCATCCTTCAAAAAGGTGATGACATCGTTCAGGCTGACAATGCTAACCACTTTTGCACCAAAGTCGCGTTCAACTTCTTGAATAGCTGAAAGCTCGCCTTTGCCTTTTTCCTGACGATCCAAAGCAATTAATACTCCCGAAAGTTCTGCGCCATTGGCTTGAACAATATCCATTGCTTCGCGAATAGCTGTACCGGCGGTAATCACGTCGTCCACCAGCATTACTTTACCTTCCAGCGCAGAGCCCACTAAGTTGCCGCCTTCACCGTGGTCTTTTTTCTCCTTTCGGTTAAAGCAGTAAGGTGTGTCTTGGTTGTGCTGGTCGTAAAGTGCAACAGCGGTTGCCGTGGCAATAGGAATGCCCTTATAAGCCGGGCCAAATAAAACGTCAAAGTCGATACCTGAGTCGACCAGGGCCTCTGCGTAAAAGCGACCTAAGCGAGCCAAGTCTGAACCTTTATTAAAAAGTCCGGCGTTAAAGAAGTATGGGCTGGTGCGACCCGACTTCAATGTAAACTCGCCAAACTTAAGAACACCACGCTCAATCGCAAATTCAATAAACTCTTTTTGATACGCTTTCATTCGTTAACTTCCTGAACTATTACTGACACTAGGCTAAAGCTTTTTTCTGAATATCGATAAGCTCGCGGATGCTATGGCGCGCCATATCGACCAGACTGTTCATTTCATCAAAGCTGAAGGCTTCGCCTTCGGCAGTGCCCTGAATTTCGATGAATTTGCCGGCTTCAGTCATAACAATGTTCATGTCGGTGTCGGCTTTTGAGTCTTCAACGTACTCTAAGTCGCTGACCGGGTCGCCATCTAAAATGCCTACCGAAATAGCTGCAACCATCTCTTTTAACGGGTTCACCTTAACCATGCCCTGGCTACGCATCCAGTTAAGAGCGTCGACTAAGGCAACACAAGCGCCGGTAATAGACGCGGTACGTGTACCACCGTCAGCCTGAATAACGTCACAGTCGACCGTAATCGTATTCTCGCCCAGCGCCGCTAAGTCGACGCAAGTTCGCAATGAACGACCAATAAGACGTTGGATTTCCAAGGTGCGTCCACCTTGCTTACCACGCGATGCTTCACGCTGAGAGCGGGTATGTGTGGCACGCGGTAACATGCTGTACTCGGCTGTGACCCAACCCTGACCTTTGCCTTTTAAAAAGCGGGGAACGCCTTTTTCAACAGAGGCGTTGCAAAGAACTTTGGTTTCACCAAACTCAATTAATACTGAGCCTTCAGCGTGTTTGGTGAAGTTACGGGTAATGGTTACCGGTCGAATTTGTTGTGCCGTACGGCCACTTGGACGCATGTCATCTCCTTTTTGAGTGAATGTCGCTGTGTAAGAAATTGAACGCAATTGTAGCAGAATTGCACGATTAATGGATCGCGATTCCGTCGACAACGTATTACACTAGACGTAGCAAAATAAATGGACGGGAGGCGGTATGTCGCGTTCAGATGATGAAGAATTTGAGCTGTTTCGTCAGGAAATGACGGATGTAACGCCGTTAGCCGGTGAAGAAGTCGCTGATATTAAGCAGGCTTTTGAGCCAACATTGGCGCAGAAAGAGCGGCGCCGGGCAGCAGAAGCTGAAGAAGCAGAGAATGCTAACTTCTTGTCGACTGAATATGTCGATTTAGTGGAGCCAGATGAAGCCATAGAGTTTCACCGCGACGGTGTTCAGGCTGGTGTATTCAAGCGCCTGAAGCAAGGCCGCTATACTATGGAAGCAAGCCTGAACTTGCACCATCACTCGTTAGCGGAAGCGCGCACAGCATTATTTAATTTTGTGCAGGACTGCCATGCGGCGGGTGTAAGAACGGCTCTGGTGATTCACGGTATGGGTAAGCATTCAAAACCACACCCGGCGCTGATAAAAAGCTATGTGAATAAATGGCTGCGTGAATTGCCGCCAGTGCTTGCGTTTCATAGCGCGCAACGGCCGCACGGCGGCCGCGGTGCCGTGTACATTATGATGAAGAAAAACGCCGAACAGAAACAGAAAAATCGCGAAAAGCACGCGAAAAAATAAGGAAATACAATGATTCAAAGTATGACGGGCTACGCTCGCTACGAACATAAAGCTGACTGGGGCACCGCAACATGGGAAGTCCGCTCGGTAAACCAGCGTTATTTGGAGACCTTTTTCCGCTTGCCGGAAAACTTTCGTTCGCTGGAAAACGCACTGCGCGATAAATTTCGGAAAAATCTGCAGCGCGGCAAGGTTGAATGCAAGTTATACGTGCATATCGATGAAACGCGTCAAAGCGAGTTGTCTATCAATGAAGAGCTTGCGAAAAGCGTTATTGCCAGCGCTAAGTGGGTGAGTCAGCATTCGGCGGCAGGCCAGTTAAACCCAATTGATGTGTTGAAGTGGCCCGGCGTAGTGAACGCGGACGAGCAAGACACCGACGCTCTGCAAAAAGAAGTACTGAAAGCCCTGGATGCGACTATTGCTGAGTTCATAGAGAACCGTAAAAGCGAAGGTTCGGCTATTGATAAAATGCTGCAAGAACGTCTGGATGGCGTTAGTAAACAAGTCGCCTTTGTTCGTGAGCGCATGCCAGAAGTGCTCCAGTGGCAACGTGAGCGCTTACTAACCCGCTTTGAAGAAGCTAAAATAGAACTTGACCCGCAGCGCATTGAGCAGGAAATGATTATGCTAGCGCAAAAAGTCGACGTTGCCGAAGAGCTAGACCGACTGGATGCCCACGTAGAAGAAGCCCGAAAAATACTGAAAAAAGGCGGCCCCTGCGGACGTCGCCTGGACTTTATGATGCAAGAGTTCAACCGCGAAGCAAACACGCTGGCCTCTAAATCGATTAACGCCGATATCACCGCCGCCGCAGTGGAGCTTAAGGTCTTGATAGAGCAAATGCGGGAGCAGATCCAAAACATCGAATGATATTCGCCTTGTTTTATTTACATTCTAAAAGACCTTTTGTATAAGGGTTTTGGCTGATTGCTTTATTCGTTTTAGTTCGTCGTTTTTCGTCCTAAAGCAGTTTTAATTGGTGGGTAATATGGTGGGTGTGCTAGTATCCTAATAACTTAAAGTGGTGGGTAACTAAAAATTTCCTTTGGGAATTAGCACAATGGGTAATTTCAAAGATACGCAGCTAAAGGCGTTAGCTAAGAAGAAGATTGGGCGTCACCACGATGGTGATGGCTTATATTTTGTTGTTCCGAAGTCGGTGAGAAAGAATGAGGATGGGAGTGGCAAAGTAGAGGCCCCAGGAAAGCCATACTGGATGCTTCGGTTCACTTACAATAAAAAGCGTCATGAGATGACGCTTGGTCGTTACCCTGACTTATCGGCAGCTGAGGCCAGACTGGAAGCTGCTCTTAAGAAGCGGCAGGTTAGAGAAGGCCAAAACCCGATCGCTCTAAAGAAACGTGCTGAAGAAGAGGAAATTAAAACGGTAAATGACCTGTTCAAGGATTGGCACGAAGAAAATAAAAGCCGCTTGAAGCATTGGAAAATTCCCGAGAGGGTCTATCGGAAGGATATCTCACCTCATATTGGGGCACTAAACGTTGACCAAGTTACTGCCCGTGATATCCGCCGAGTAATTAAGACAATCAATGACTCTGGGCGTCCGACTATCTCCAACGATGCACTCTTGTATTGTAAGCAGCTATTTAACCACGGCATCAAAATCGATGTAGTAGGAGCTAATCCAGCGAGTGCATTCCAGGTGACGGACGCCGGTGGGATCGAGAAGAGCCGAGATAGAGCATTGACACTAGAGGAAGTTAGGCTAGCTTTTAAAACCTTCCGCGAGAATCAGCATATATTTACCCGCGACAATTACCTGGCATGTGCTTTGCTGGTCTTGTTGGGAGTTCGTAAGTCCGAGTTATGTGAAGCTAGGTGGAATGAATTTGATCTGGATAAGGCGGTCTGGGAGCTACCTAAAGAGAGAAGTAAGTCGGGGGTAGGTCTAACCATTCCCTTACCAGATCTGGCCTTAGAAATGTTTACAGAGCTTAAGACACGCTCGGCAGGCTCTGAATACGTTTTGCCAAGCAGAAGACAGGCTAAACGGCCACATATGGGGCCTGACACTCTTAACCGTGCGATTGGAAAGATGTTTGGTTATGAGCCAGGCAAAAATACCAACCCTCCTAATCTGATGGGCGATATGGAGTACTTCAGAGTGCATGATTTACGCAGGACATGCCGAACCCTTTTGGCTAGTATCGGAGTGCCGGGGCACGTTGCTGAACGGTGCCTAAATCATAAGCTTAAGGGAGTTGAACAAGTTTACGATCGGCATGATTATTTTGAAGACAGGAAGCGAGCATTGAGTGAATTATCACTAGCACTTAGTGGTTTGCTTTAGGTGACGTCAGTAACAGATAGTTCATTCTTTGAAAGTGCAATTATTTAGCTTGAAGCTGATAAGGTTGCTGCGTTCCTCACCTGTGTGTAAAGTGCATTTTTTTTGACAGTATCATGCGAGACTAGCTTGGAAGAGCTTAATGCAGCAGAAGAATCAATAGAATTTGAGAAATTAAATATGAGTTTGCGAAAGTTGATGTTAGAGAAAATATTCGAAACCCCTGAATACTGTCAGAAGATAAAAGCAATAGCTGATGATATCGTTCGGGCTTCCGAAAAATCTGTAAATGAAGCTACTATGGCTACGAATTTCGAGCTTAAGCTTTATGGCTTCATGACTTCTGAGCTCGGCATGCAGTTTGAACCCATAAAAGAGGAGTCGATAAGCACCAAAAGGCACATCAAAAAAGGTCGTATTGACTCTCGAATCGGAACACTAGTGTTGGAGTATAAGCACCACTCAGCGCTATCGAGCCCCAAGGACCGTCAAGATGCGGTTGGACAGCTAAAAAACTATCTGGAGCACCTGCCGAACGAATCACAGTCAAACATTGGGGTTCTAACTGACGGGCTCAAAATAAAATTCATTATTATGAATAATGATATTGTTGAGTCGGAAACCAATTTTGAGGCACTCAACGGGACGCACCTTACCAAAATAATACGAGGCGCTCTGTCGACGGAAAAGAAGGCCCTGACTGCTAAAAACTTAGTAGATACTTTTTGTCAAAGAGGAGGATTAGCTAGCCGTTTAAGCCAAAAACTATTTTCTCTTTCTAAAAGTTCAGCTACCGGTCGCACGCGTATGTTATTTACCGAATGGCAAGCATTATTTCGGTTAGCTCACGATGACGAGTCCAAACAAAAAACTATTGAACAAAGAAGAGAATCTCTAGCCAAGGCTCTCGATACTAAAATAGCTCAGGGTGATAACGTAACAGAGTACTTGGCACTTTATTCAATTCAAACAGCCTATGCGATAATAGTCAAAATCATTGCTAATAAGACTCTTTTAGAGATTAGAGGAACGTCGGGTAGCAGTTCTTTCGAGAGCCTCGCTGAGGCTGGCAAAGAGGCTCTGCGTTCACATATGGAAAACCTCGAGTCAGGGTCACTTTTTAGAAGCGAAGGATTTGGTAATTTATTAGAGGGTGATTTCTTTGCGTGGTACAGCACACAAGAGCAATGGACTGAAGAACTTGCTGGGGTAATACGAGAGGTTTTTTCAGTTTTATTAGAATATGAAAATCAAACTGTATTTTCTAGTGACCAAGTGCAAGATTTATTTAAAGACCTTTATCAAGGTGTAATCCCCGATAAAGTACGTCATAGTCTTGGAGAGTTCTACACTCCTCCATGGCTCGCTGATCATACGGTAAAAGCTGCATTGGGAGAAACATCCGTAGGTAATGGTTGGAGAGCGTTAGATCCATGCTGTGGCAGCGGAACCTTTTTGACGACTTGTATACGAATGGTTCTTGAGGAGCTGGAACACGAGACACCAGCAGAGAAGTTAAGGCAAGTATTGCAACGTGTAAAAGGGCTCGACCTTAATCCTCTTGCGACGCTGACAGCTCGCATAAATTATTTTATTAATATCGCACACTTGGTTGATAACAGTAGTCAGTTTGATGTTCCTGTATTCTTAGGTAATTCAGCTAACCTGCCGAGATCTTGTAGCATAGGCGATGTAGAGTGTGTTCACTACTCTATAAATACCGAGAAAGGTCCAATTGATATCCGCCTACCTAAAGGAATTTTATCTGACTTAGAAAATTTTTCTAAAATCATGTCCGCACTCGAAATCTTTATCGAAAATGAGGACATAGAGGGTGTCTCAGGAACATTAATAGCTGCATGTTCCAAGTCCGAGAGAACTAATCAAGTTCGAGAGGCTATTAATCACCTTAGTGAACAGCTAGTAGGCCTTCAACGAGAGCACTGGGATGGAATTTGGGCTCGGATAATTTGTAATTTTCTAACAACTTATAATTTAGGTCGCTTCGATTTAATAGTCGGGAACCCGCCGTGGATAGACTGGAAAAACTTGCCTCAGGGGTATAGGGAAGAGATTAAAAGTATATGTATTTCGAAAAACTTATTTTCGGGAGATTCGGTTACTGGAGGCATTAACCTCAACATTTGTGCCCTCATAACTAGTGTTACGGCGCAAAACTGGTTGTCTGAAGATGGAGCTTTAGCATTTTTGATGCCTGAAACTATTTTATTTCAGCAATCGTATGAGGGCTTTAGGCGTTTACCAGTTAACGAAGGCGACAAGGAGCTATTTTTTAATCGTGTTTATAACTGGACTAAGGCAGGCCATCCGTTTAGGCCAGTTCAACAGAAGTTTCTTACTTACGTTATTTCTCATAAAGCGGTGGACTATTCTACAGGCGTCCCGGTGACTTTCTTTGAAAAGAAGAGAACAAACGCGAGAAATGGAATAGGAAGCTTAGGCGATTATTCTCATGAGACACGCTTTGATAATGTTAAAAGTGTATTCAATGTTAAGAAAGGTTTAGCAGTAAAACTAAGAGACGACTCGACGAGCTTTACGTATTTTGAAAACGAAAACGATATTGAACTTACTAAGCGTTTAGCTGGTTCGAACCAATACAAAGGGCGAGAGGGAGTTGAAATTTACCCTCAAGAATTGTTTCTATTGGAGGTTGATGAAAGTAAGCCTGAAAGAAATAAAAAAGTTTACGCGACCAATATTCAGAACAGTCGCTCCAAACATAAAGTCTCTCAACAAACGGTTTTAATTGAAAAGAATTACCTTTGCCCTCTCGTTAAAGGAGTTCAAATCGAACGTTTTGGCTTGAAACCGTCCAACATAGTTGTACCGTTTCCTTATAACGACGGAAGTAGATCGCCAGTTTCACTCAGAGAACTGAGTACAAACTCACCGGAACTGATGCGTTACTTCAACAAGAACAAGGGGTATTTTGAAAGCCAGACTAAATATAACGCCCGAATAATCGGTAGTAAGCATGCAACAGAGTTTTATTCTTTAGCTAGAGTTGGTGAATACTCATATGCTGACTATTTTGTTGCATTCAGAGACAATACGAAATGGGGAGCAACTGTAGTATCGAAATTGAGAACTCCATGGGGTGAAAATAAGAGGCCTGTTTTCCAGAATCACGCAGTAACAATAACCCAACGACCTGATGGTAGCTATATTTCTGAAGCAGAAGCACATTACATATGTGCCTACTTTAACAGTGAAATTGTATCGAACTATATTCTCAGATCCAGTGACTCTAGGTCATTCAAAATTAACCCTCCGATTAATTTGGATTTGTTTGATCCGAGTGACGGGAGACATCTAGAACTGTCCAAGTTGTCTAAGACTGCTCACGAACTATATATTCGCCGCAGTCAGGGCGAGCAAGTAGAAGCTGAAGAACAAGCTACTCTTGAATCGATAAATGACATTGTAAAGAAGTTACTAATTGCTGACTAGCGCTTGACGGGTTTAAAGTCCTCGAGAGACTTATAAGCAACTAAGCTATAAGTCTCTTTTTGACTATCGATATGATTTAAACTCGAGAGTAAGGGTAGGCATTCTTTATATAGGTGTGTAAGAAACGACCTTTCGAGCCCTGTCTCATAAGCTCGTCATAGAGAGCTCTAGGTACATTATAATATTGATAGACAGCCCCACTTAGAAACTCTACCTCTAAAGTTTCGGTTGTGTCGTCATAACCAATAGATACCACGTTCGATGATGAAACATAATCTCTGTTCATACGGCAACTACTCCAAATCACCTGAGTCATCGTCAACAGATGACCTTTGAATATTTACTTGATTAACAACAGCTCGGGGTTTTTGTGCGCGCCACGATGCGACTAGTCTCTCATAACTTTCGTTTCTGCGCTTAATTGACCACTGTTGAGAAACTTTAGGGTCACTACTTTTAGGGCGGTGTTCAGGAGTTGGTAAAGTTACCCTACACCTCATCGGTAGCTTTGCTGCCTCGCCCATAATAATAGCTTCGCCGGTCCTCAATACTGGAAGAGAATCCAGTAAGCTCATCAATCCATCTGGAAGAGTACCTTGCACCCTCGCTCTATCCGATGGGTTGGTTAGGCGAAGAGCAAAGTATGTTCCACATTGAGACAAAATGGTCTCATCTACTTCAGATGGCCGCTGGCTTATCACCATAGCACCAACACCATACTTTCTTCCTTCCTTAGCAATTTTTTGGACAGTTTCCGACGCAAGACTTTTCTTACTGGTCGATAAATACCGGTGAGCCTCCTCCATCGCAATCAATAAAGGACGGCTAACTCCGCCCTCAGACTTCTCTCTTCCCCAAAAAATTGATTCATAGATAATCTTTAATATTGAGCCAACTAGTAGCTCCAAAACACTGCTTGGCACACCGGAGAGGTCTAAAATAGTTATAGGTTTATCGCTGCCAAGCCAGCCATGCAGCAGTGTGTCCAAGTCCGCTTTTATGTTTCCATCAATATCAGGACACCAATCGCCGGGATTTAAAAGAAAGCTGAATCTTCTATCGATTAACTTAGACCTTAGAATGTTTAGCTGACGTCTGATCCCTACAGCCTGGGTATTGAGAAATGGCCCATTTGGACCCATCGCATGAGGTTTATAAGTTGGTGCTACTAAATCATCAGCATCGCCAACATCCTGAATAGCAGGTTCATTTCTATTGACTCCCTCGTATGTAGTAAGCTCAAAGTTTATCAAATCGTACCAAAGCTTTTTGAGGCTAAATGGCAAAGGAGTGTCAACTGTTATAGAACTGTCATCTACTCCGTCAAATTTAAGTTTTTGCTGCGTATTTTGTTTTAGTTCAAATATTTTGTCCGTAAATGCGGTTTCTCTCACTCCCTCTACACCACCGGTCAAAAACTCAAGTAGCTCATGAGAATTCAAAGCCCAGTATGGAATTTGCAGTTGTTCCTCTTCGGGGCGTGGATCCACAGAGAAAACATTTGATATGTCGGCAAGAGCTTCTGAGTATTCACCATGGATGTCTAGCAAAAGAATTCTAGAGCTTGGGTAGTCGTGGTCAGAATCAGGGTTTGAGCAAATGGAGCGAAGTAGGCTCGCGGTAGTGGTTGATTTACCCGAACCTGTAGAGCCAAGTATAGCTGAATGACGCGTTACAAGTTCATTGAGTGAAACTTTAGCGGGGATACTTTCGGCGCTGGACAATGCTCCAATCTTTATTTGTCCAAAATCATTGCCTCCGTATATTTTAGCTAAGCTACTCTCGGTTACTGTATGAACATTGTCTCCTATATTAGGGAATTGGCTTATCCCTCTCTCAAAAACCCCTCCGACAGCTTCACCAACTAATTGAATTTGCATCCAGCGGCCGGTGCTATCTACATGTACGCCTTCTTGGTCTGGCATGGCTTTAGCACCGACTTCAGAAACAACACCAAATAAGTCCTGGTAGCCTTGTGGAATACGAACAAAGCTACCTACTTGACCGACTCTATATGTTCTTCCCTCAATTATTGATAACCCTGATGCTATTGACTTTGTCAACTGCACACTTACGCTGGAGCCGGAAACGGATGCGACCTCACCTAAAAATGTTGGATCACGACTAAGCATCTGGCTTCTCATCTGCACTAGAGTGCTCGTTTGAAGAGCTCTCGTGTTTGCTATCAGTTACGGTGGTTTCGTCTAAACTTCGGAACCCAGTCGCCTGAGAGAGAGAGAAGAACCTAGCTAGCTTTACAAAATCTCCTAAGATAAAAGAGCCTTCATGTGACGATGACGACCAGAAGGTTTCTCTAATCCTTTTCCATTCGTCACTAGGGAGTTGTCCCGGTTGCCATTTTCCTTTTACACCGTATATTACGGCTCCGTCGCTCGCATAAACGCTCATATTTGGACGCCGCATTGCGAGTTCGACAGCATTTTCCTCATTACTTATAGATTTATATTGGAAAGCAAGAACAGCAGTATGAGTGTTTGCTGAGAGCGCCTCGTCAATTACTGCTGTAATGTGAGCATCAAAAAATGAAAATCCAGTGCATATAAGTAAACTATCAGGAGTTGTTAAGAACTCTCTGAGTCGTTCAAATAGAGCGGAATATGGTTGTTTCGTAATTTGATTATATTTTAAATGATCTGGATATATCAGTTGTGTGGCATTTCTCTGGCCGGTTCGAATAACTGTATCCCCAGCTATATCCCAACCTAGAGAGCCGTGGATTTTCCATAACCTAGACCATCGAGGTGGCATGCTATCCGAAGATATACTAGTGGGATCGAAGAAGGGCTTATGTGAGCCTGTAAAACCATCAAAATAAGGTAGCTGTGCCCGTTCGAAGGCCTCTTCAAGTAGTAAGTCATAGTTAGGAGAAAAGATTTCGACTGGGTGCTCTCGATATGTGCCACCGATCCAGCTAACTAGCTCTGTGTAGGGGGTTGGTTGCTTAGGTAACTCTGCCGCCACAATCGAGCCAATGTGATCACAGATTTTAGTGGCCAACTCATTGTAATCATTTCCGTTTAAACCATGAATTTTAGCCCGCCCAATGGCTTGAGATAGTTGTCTTATTTTTGTAAGTATCGTTTCTATATTTGGTGATTTACCCAAGTCGGGAAGTAATGTTTCGATTACTTTTTGATCGTCTTCATCCAAACAACTGATAACAGTTTCCGTTAACCCAGATACATCCGGAATTATTGGTTTACCGGATGTATCATAGTTTCCTTGTTTATCAACTTTTATTGACACTGTAGCCCCTGCGCCCAGGAGTATACCGATCCTCTTTTTTCCTTGTGACAATATTTGCCTTAAATCTGACATATACCTGTCGGGATTGTGGATTGACGTCTGGTCCATAACGTACCCCTGCTAAGTTTATTTCCTGGCGTTGGCTCTATTAATTGAGAAACGAACAAACTGAATGTCATTTGTAAAAAATTAAAGCATACATCATCAGCATTGCTTAATATCTATGGCTATTTTAGCTAGTTCCCAAAATACAATAACGGGAACAAGCAAACCCACTAAAAACGGGCTATTTCCCCCTTTATACCCTCTTAAGTACTCAAAATCACGTTTTACAGCAAAAAAGGAACTCGATCATGGCCGAAGTACAAGCGGTTAAAGATCTGGACACCGTGAAGCTGATTAGCTACCTCCTTAAACGAACCTATGGTCAGCAGATTGCTGATGTTTGGGATGTAGGTCTTAATCTTGCTTTGCGGATATCAGACCTACTATCTATTAAGTTTGAAAACATTAACGATGAGCGTCTCGCCCTAGTTGAAGGCAAAACGTCAAAACAAGCGACTATAAAACTCAACGACAAGGCACGGTCAATCATCACACGAATAAAAGATGAGCACCCAGAGCACGTTTATCTTTTTCAGTCTTACCGAAATCAATGGTCCAAAACTGTGTCGGCTAAACCATTGAGTCGTCGATATGTGTCGAGGGCTTTTGCGGCTATTGGTGAAGAAGTAGGTGTTGACTTAGGTACACACTCAATGCGAAAGACCCGAGGTTATCACCTTTATAAAAACACGAAAGATATCGCTAGGGTAATGAAGATGCTGCGTCATAGCTCTGAGGCCGTGACATTAAGGTACATCGGCATTACCCAAGAGGATGTGGATCGCGACTTTGCTGAACTAGAGCTTTAAGGACCTTCGGGTCCTTTCTGTTAAATTTTTTGTCTAGCCTTGTGATAAGGGCCCTCATAAAGCCTTCGCCTTTGGAGACCCCTGGGTTAAGTGCCCGTATGCGTTCGCCTACGTTCAGGTGCAAAGAAAAATTAATCAAACCTATATCACCTGATGGCAGTTACGGCTGCAGTTAATTAACTGTCATTTAGGAGACTAATTATGTCGAACGTAACGGTGGTACACACCAAATCAGAACTTGAGCGAGCAATCGAAAGGCAAGATAAAACTATTGCTGTAAAAAGCGCCTCACTGGCTAATGACATAAAAACAGTCAAGTCAGCATCATCGGGTGCTTTTGCATTAGCCGTTGGCTCTGCAGGCGTTTTCGCCACGAACTTTTGGAATCCTCTTGGCTGGGGTTCAGGCATTATCGGAACGCTATCTACGGGCTCACTGATCACAGCGATTATAGCGATTGGTCTCAGCACGACGTTGCTATTCGCTATTTACAACGACTACTCGATAAAGGGGCGAACATCGATACGAATGGCTGGTGGTAACAGCATTGATGCTGATCTCGTTATGGAGAGGGAGTAGATATGGGTAGCATGAGACGAAACATTATCGCTGTTAAAACGCGTCCTGGTGAGGTTCGCTTTGTTTCTGTTGCATCAATTGAACGTGTAGAAGCGTTCGGCAACTACGTGAAGATTTACTTTGGCAACGAGCATGTGCTGCATCGAGCAACACTGTCGGACATGGAAGAGATACTAGATGATAGGTTCATTCGCATACACCGCAGCCACATAGTAAAGCGTGACCATCTGCGAAAGCTTTTATCATAGCTGGGTCGATACCAGGAAGTCGAGTTGGCTGACGAAACAGTACTGCCGCTAGGTGGTAACTATAAGCGCCAGCTAATGCTCGAACTTGGCTTATAAGGAATAGGCTCAGGGTGAAGTCACCCTGGGCTTATTTTTTGTCTTCGGTGTCTGTGTCACTGCATCGTCTCGCATAATGACGACGTCTGCTGGCGCGTCGATACCAAGCTTTACCTCGCCATCTTTTACCTTACAGACGGTAATCATTACGTCGTTGCCTATTGTTAGCTTTTCGGATGCCCTGCGGCTTAGAATTAGCATGTTGAAGTCCTTTTCCAATACGAATAAATGCCCCTAAGTGCAAAACATAATATCACCATTAGAAAAGCTTCATAGCTTGAACCTTAGTCTGCTTGTCGCTCAGAGCTGACACTCCGGAATCAGTGTTCGGTCAATGTATTAATCCACTGAATCGCATCCTCGACAGGACGCGTAGAAGACTCATCGACAGCTATTCTTCCACCGAATAGTTTACCATTCTTACTTGCCATCGTTGCTGTCGTAATATTTAAGGTTGCCCCATTACTTAGATTAAACTGTCGGTTAGCTGTCGACATACCACACGATGGTTTGCCAAAAGAGCGTATATTAGGTTTATCTTCAAAAGCGACTAATAATGACTCCCCAGAGCTCGCTGTTTGTTCGCTACTTAACACTGCTATTGGCATGTTTGCATCTCCCACTGAAGATTTTTCAATTCCAACCATAAACTGATTATTGAGAAAACTTTGTCCGTCATAGGTTCCCCAAGCAGTTTTGGATCCGTCAGGTTTCACAAAATAACCATGTACTCCGTTGCTTAGCAGTGGCGCTATTCCAGCTAACATCGGCCACATATTCCCACCCTTGTTATACCGAAGATCGATAATCCAGGCTTTTGTATCGCGGTCTTTCTGTCTATTGATCTCATCACGCAATCCTTTGATATAGCGAAGTTTAGTCTTCTCTGAGGAGGCATTGAAGCTATTGACGCGTAGGTAGCCAATGTGTCTAGGAATGATAGGTAAGTCATAGGTATTCGTTGCAACACATTCAAACTTTCTTTGCATCACAAACTTTGGTTCAACGGCACTTTTATAAAATGTATGGCCGGTATCAGCTCGCTTTAAGATGAGAGTTAGTGCCTCGCGTAAACTATCTCTGGTAAATGGACGTTCAATACTATCCAAATCAGACTTTAATAAACGCAGTTTACCTGGTCACGCGTAACAACATGCTCCTTCATCAAATTCAGAACTTCATATGCTGTCGCTTCAGGAGTTACATCCTCGCCAAGCACTGAATCTTGAGCGTGTACCGAAAATGTAAGTAGCTTTAAGAGCAGAAAAACGCGAAATATAAGCACCGACTTGAACCTCACTCCAAGTGAAAAAGTTAGGTTACACTAAAATGTGAATACAAATAAAATCAGCTTTTACTATTTCTCCTGTCTGTGGCTCAGCTCCTTGCCATGAATAGTTTTAGGGAAGATCGTGTCAGGCAGGTTTGAGCGATGAACGGACCATTGGGCTTTTTGCTTATTCCAACTAGTGAATCGCTTTTCTATCATTAATAACGAAGGATGACGTGAACCAGGCACGGCATGCTTATTTCTGAAATACTGCGCGTGTTGTTATTGTGCTGTGTATCTAAGTCGTTTACTATCAATGACATAGCAAAAAGTAAAAATTAGATATTGTCCGCTAGGCAGAGTGTGACTGAGCATGCTCAATTTGCCTTTGCTAAGCTGGAGCCTTTCAAGGAACTAATGCTAGATTTATCAGTAATTTAACAACCGAAATTATCGGCTGAACGAGTTCCTAAGTGGGCCCGCGCAATATATAAATGTTACGCAAGTGCTTAAATTATCTCCGACGCGATTTTGACGAAAATTTTTTAACGGAGATACGATGAGATTCATAACCGGTACGGCTACCGGCGTGCTATAGCAATGCCAGGTACAGACGGCTTTCGTTATTACTGCGCCTTCACTGCAGACTCTCGCAGGATGGGTTGATGAGGCCAACCACGAGGCATTTTTCATTGAGATGGAAGATAGGACTAAGCTTGAGGTGCTGGACTGGGGTGGTGATAACAAGCCGGTACTGTTTTTACTGGCAGGAATGCCCATGAACTCTCATACCTATGATGAATTTGCGGCACATTTTACGGACGACTTTAGGGTCGTTGCCTTGACTAGAATTGGGCACGGAAATTCTGAGCCCCCCAAAAACGGTGACTTTTCTATCGAGAGGCTGGCGACGGACATTATTAGCTCGTTGGACAGCTTAGACATTGAGAAAGCTATTTTTGCAGGTCATTCATTTGCAGGCTTTGAGCTCACTTATCTGGGTAAGCATTTTCCAGAGCGCGTGAACGGACTCATCTATATCGACGCAGTGCAAGCGTATGAACATATCCCTGAAATAGGAGAACACTGTCCTGATGTTGCGCAAGCAAGCATTGATATCTTTAAGTATAAAGAAAGCTTTTATAACACACAGCGGGTGCTTGATGATGACGGGAACTACCTGCCGTTTGCAGACCTCAACACTTTGAACAAGCTTTTTGAGCACGACAACGTGACGCCGGATTATAGAGGTATCACGGTTCCCTCCATTTCAATAAATCATATTCCGGAGCAGACAAAAGATTTACTGTTAGGTGTGGGAGAGCCCGGGCAGGCTTGTTTTGAAGCGCTGAATAAGATGAACTACCTGGGTATTGCCAGGTTCGTGAGCCAAATGGAAAACGCAGATGTGGCCGCGATACAGCGAAGTCAGCACGTGATTCACATGGTGACTCCCGATAAGTTAGCTGCAATCATGAAAAACTGGATTGCGCGTGAAATAACAACCAGCCAATAAGTTCAAGTAAGCGTTTTGGCGTAGTCTGTCAGCGTTGAGAAGCCAGTGTTGCAGGGTATAAGCGAGCATTGCAGTTAGCGATTGAAACAGGGAACGTCGAATATGAAAGCTATCGCACCTTTTCTTATCCTGATGATGCTTAGCGGCTGCGCGTCACAAAAGGTCTTCTTGAATGACTATGAGTTCAATGACTCAAGTGTTCAGCAATAAGAAAGTTTCACAAGAACGCTTGGGCATAGCTCAAATTTTCTGCCACCAAATATCTAGCTTTCTCGCGCGAAGGTGAGGAGTTAAAGGATAGTCGTGTTACCGGACGGTCAGTTCTGAGCGAGAAGCGGAAGTTCTTTTCCATCGCATACTAAAATTCAAGCTGTTTCAATAGATTTGCAGCAGACAAATGCGTCGTCTAGTATCAGGTTTTCCTAATCTGATTTTGGCAGTTATTAAGAGTGTAACGCAATAGGGGCTTTAATGAAGATAGCAGTCATACTAGGAAGTTCGCGTTCGGACGGAAATACCCGACAGCTCACTGATAAATTTGTAGCGCAAACCAATGCTGTCTTCTTTAACTTAGCGGATTACAAAATATCAGCTTACGATTATACGCACGAAAATAAAGGCGACGACTTTTTACCACTTATTCGTGAACTAGTTAAATTTGATCATCTAGTGTTTTCCTCACCCGTTTATTGGTATTCAATGTCAGCACTACTAAAGACTTTCTTCGATCGTTTGTCAGATCTTTTAACTGTGAACAAAGAGCTTGGTCGGCAGCTAAAAGGCAAGTCATGTTCAGTCTTGTCAACGGGCTTCGACATTGAATTGCCTCAGTGTTTTGCGCAGCCATTTGAACTGACTGCTAACTACATGCATTTGGTTTACAAAGGTTGTGACTATATTTCCATACAATCGGAATCAGACTTGTTGAACGTAAATAGATGTGTGACTGAAGCTTTAAAAAAGCTAAATTAAAACGGATTCGTAAAGTATTCATTAACAGTATAAGCGGCAACAGGCACTAACCGGACTGTCAGCTTTGAGCGAACAACGGACCTTGCTGCTACGCTTAAGGAAGCAAATTTATACCAAACTGTTTTAGCAATAAGGAAAACAGCCAAAAGCAAATTATCGTTACTATTGAGCTGATTAGTAATGATAGCCAAAAGCTATAGCGTTGCATCAGAGCTGGAAAAAGTAAAAACATGGGCAATGTTGGAAGTACATACCAAAAGGTGTACCAAGCATGATTGGCTATTTTCTCAGCAGGTTGCTTTTCAATATATAACCAAATCATGGTCAGAATGGTTACTGTCGGTAATGCGACTATCATTGCGCCTAGTTTATCACTTCGTTTTGCGAGCTCTGATGCCGCTACGATGACAGTTGCGGTGATCAAATATTTAGTTATTAGCCAACCCATACACAATCCTCAAATTTAAAAACCGATTGCCTATCGGTTTTTGTTGTGGCAATATAGCCAGCGAATTAAATAGAGTAAAGTATTATGCAATTAGGTGAACTAGAAAAGTTAGTGCTTCAACATTTCTGGAATGTCAAAGAGGCGGACGCAAAGCAAGTACATAAAGTACTGGGGCTAGCTCGTGGTAATTCGTTAAATACTATCCAAAGCACGCTTGATAGATTATTTAAAAAAGAGCTGCTCAAGCGCACTAAACAAGGCCATGCCTATTGCTATTCAGCTAGAGTGGATAGAGAAGGCTTAATTGCTCAGCTTATTTCAAATGTGACTAGTGACTTTGTTGAAGATGGTGAAAATAGCTTAATTGCAGCGTTCAGTTCTGCTTCAGCACAGCTTAATGACGAACAACTCGATACATTAGAAAAAATGATCGAAAAACAACGCCAGTTAAGAAAGGAACTTTCTTAATTATGTTAGTTGGAGATATGGCAATCGCACTAAACTTGCTCAGTGTTGCAGTGCTTGCGTTTGTGATCGGTATTGCAACTGTTGCTGTCGTATCTTGTTTTGTGTTGTTCAGACTCAATCAAGTCAGTTTTAATAGTCAAAAATTTATTTTGTGGTCACTTGTAAGTGCGCCTTGGTGGATAGCACTTTCTTGTATCGGTTACTTTATGCTTTACTCTTTAGGGTTTGATACAGTTTTCAACATAAGCTGGTTCGAAGATTTTGCCCATTGGCACCATATCGATATATTCAGTTTTTCAAGTTGGCACGCGTTAACCTTACTTTTGGCATTAATCTATTTAGCATGGCGCGTAACTCGGACTATCTTTGCTAGAACTAAACAGTCCATCGCATTATCGAGTTTACTAAGCTTTACTGATGCACAAGATGCTATGACGACGAATGGCAACCAATATTACCTAATGCCAGTTAAAGTACCCGTTGCCTTTACTACAGGTTTTATATCGCCCAAGATCTATGTATCAACCGGACTACAAACCCAAGTTAGCGAAGAACAACTTAATATCATCGTTAATCATGAACTTGCCCATGTAACCGCAAGAGATCCGTTATTTAAAGTGCTATTCACGGCATTTGCCAGCTTCTATCCGTCAGGTATAAAACAAGCCCTAATCGAGCAATATGTCTTGATGACGGAGAAGTTAGCCGATAATGAGGTCACTAAAGAATACGACAACCTTAATGTCGCACAGACACTGATTGATGTCGCTAGACTTCAAAAAGCACTTCCTACGGATTGCGATCAGGCGTCTGTTAGCTACTTCGGACATGATTACACAAGTCTTCGTGTTGAGGGTTTATTAAATCCAATTAATAAACCGTCACTTACTACTATCATCATTACTCTAGCATTATTGGCAACTATGCCAGTACTAGCGGCATCCACTGTCGATAGTTTTCATCACTTTATCGAAACTTTTTTCATCCATTAATTAAGGATATGGAATGAGATTTAACCCATATAACAGTAAAAGCAACGTAAAAAAACCGATAGGCTATCGGTTTTTGGCTGTTGGTATAGCTGTAAATGTAGCAACCGGGCTTGCTTTAACAATGCCAACTCCCGCATTTGCTAATTCACAAAACCAGCAGCAAATACAGTCGTCACATCAGATTATTAATCTGAGCAAGGCTGTAACCATGACCTTAGAGAGTCATCCTGAACTAAAAGCCTTGGTAGCTAAAGAAGCTGTGTGGCAAGGCAATATAGAGCAAGCTGGCATTGGAGAACGCCCTCAAATAGGTTTAATGATTGAGGATGCGTTAGGGACAGGTGAGCATAGTGCATTAAAAAGTATGCAATCAACGCTCACATACTCTTGGTTGCTTCAACAAGAGCAAATTGATGGCAGAGTTAATGCGGCAAAAAAACAAGCAAGTGCAGTAATAGTAGAACAAAAAATAAAAGCGCTCGATTTATCTGCGATGGTTGCTAAGCAGTTTGTTGAAATCTTGATAAAGCAAGAGCGCTTGAAACTCAATCAATTAGCGGTATCTCAAGCACAGGAAGTGGTTGACGCGATTGCCAAAAGAGTAAAAGCAGGCAAAAGTTCTAATGTTGAAATGCGCTTGGCTCAAGCTGAGTTGGTTCGAAGAAATCTCGCAGTCGAAGATTTAGAGCACGAATTAAAAGCCAGCCATTATCAACTGTCATCCTTGTGGGGTAAACCTCAGGTAGAGCTTAAGTTAACGGGGAATTTAATGCTTAAGCCGGAAATCCCATCGGTAGAAAGCCAACTAAACAAACTTAAGCAAATCCCGCAAATACAAAAGTTTGTTAATGAACAACGTATCGCCCAGTCTCAAATGGAACTTACACGCATTGAAGCAAAACCTCAGTGGCAATTTACTGCGGGATTAAGACGATACGAAGCGACCAATGATTTTGGTTTAGTGGCAGGTATCTCTATTCCTTGGGGAAGTGAAAATAGCAATGCAGGAACAATAGCTGCCTTACGCGCAAAACAAGATGTGCTGGCAAGTCAGCAACAAGCATTAATGCAGAAACTTGATGCACAGCTATATGTGCTATTGCAAGAAATGGCGCATTCCCACCATGTCATTGAAACGATTCAAGCACAAATTATTCCCGAACTAGAAACCGCATTGACTGAAGCAGGTCAGGCATTTGATATCGGCAAGCTTAACTACAACCAGTGGAGTGATATCCGTAGAGAGCTACTTAGCGCCCAAAATCAGTTACTTGATGCTTATCAATCTTTACACTTACAACATATTGAAATTCAACGTCTAACTGGCGTGTCCATTAGTGATAGCGAGTAGAACCGTGAGCAAACTTATGAAAAATAAAAATATCCTGTCGTCATTGAGCTTGGCGATCCTTATATCATTATCAGGTGTCGTTGCACCTAATGCTGTTGCATCATCAACACCTGCGGCTGAGCAAGCTGAACCAGAAAAAGGTCCACACCGTGGCCGCATGTTACGAGATGGTGATTTTGCAATTGAACTCTCTATTTTTGAAACAGGTGTGCCACCAGAGTTTCGTGTTTGGGCGACTAATGATGGACAGCCTATCGATCCAAATAAAGTCGATTTAAACGTAAAATTAATTCGTTTAGGCGATGGCACTGATGATATTAACTTCAAAGCCCAAGGTGATTTTCTTCGCGGTGATATGGTGATTTATGAGCCTCACTCTTTTGTTGTTGCCATTGAAGCAACTTATCAGGGTAAAAAGTACAATTGGCGCTATGACAACTTCGAGGGGCGCACCACAATTGAACAGGCAGTTGCCGATGCAATGGAAATCAACACTGAAATTGCAGGCCCTGCAACCATTCATCAAACCATACCCGCTTATGGCAAATTAAGTTTACCTGTGGACGCTAAGCGAAACATTGCAGCCCGTTTTGATGGTGAAATCACCAAACTGCATGTCAATTACGGAGAAACCGTTAAAAAAGGTCAAACTCTGTTTACCGTAGAAAGTAATGAAAGTCTTAAACCCTACGTTATCAAAGCTCCAGCTAGCGGTGTCGTTACTCAGCTATTTGCAAACGCGGGGGAGCAAACGGGCGGTAGAACTTTACTGACCATTACTAATTTCACTCGCCATATTGCCAAATTAGCGGTTTATCCTTCGGATTATTCCAAGGTGAAACTGGAAACGCCAGTTACGTTAAACGTTGAAGGCCATGAGGAAAGCTTTGCAGGTAAGGTGTCATTTATTGAGCCTAGCGTGAGAGATGATCAGGCAAGAATTGTTTGGGTCGAATTAGAAGATAGTAACCTTGCCGAAGGAAGTTTTGTAAAAGCTGACATTGAAGTTGCAACCATTGATGTGCCACTGGCTGTAAAGCGTGTTGGCTTACAAGGTTTTAGAGACTTTACTGTTGTTTACGCCAAAGTGGGTGAACAGTATGAAGTTCGTATGCTTGAGTTGGGCCGCGCTGGAGGCGAATGGATTGAAGTATTAGGTGGCCTAAAAGCGGGAACCGAATACGTGACTGACAATAGCTATATTTTAAAAGCCGACATTGAAAAGTCTGGCGCATCACACGATCACTAGGAGCGTATAAATGTTGGAGTCAATTTTACGCTTTTCAATAAAGCGCAAATTCCTTGTTATGGTGATGGTGCTAGCTGTGTCAGGTTTGGGGATATGGAATTTTACCAAACTACCGATTGATGCAGTGCCCGATATCACCAATGTACAGGTAATGATCAATACTGAAGCGGCTGGGTTTACGCCATTAGAAGTTGAGCAAAGGGTAACTTTTCCGTTAGAGACCGCGCTGTCGGGTTTACCGGGGTTAACCTATACCCGCTCAGTTTCTCGTTATGGTCTATCTCAAGTGGTAGCAATATTCAGTGATGATACTGATATCTATTTTGCTCGTCAGCTTGTAAATGAGCGTTTATCAGCCGCTCGCGCTGAGTTACCGCAAGGCTTAGAGCCTCAACTTGGGCCAATTGCGACAGGTCTTGGTGAAATATTTATGTTCACCGTTGATGCTGAACCTGACGCGACTCATGCTGATGGTACGCCAATTACACCAATGGATTTAAGAACCGTACATGACTGGACCATAAGACCACAGTTAATGCGTGTGCCGGGTGTGGTAGAAGTGAACCCGATTGGCGGATTTGAGCGTGAAATATTAGTCGCTTTTAAACCTGAAAAGTTACTTGCTTTTGGGCTGTCACAAGCCGATGTGGTTGATGCAATTTCGCAAAACAACCAAAACCAAGGTGCAGGCTTTATTGAGCAAAATGGCGCACAGTGGTTGTTAAGGCTGCCCGGTCAGGTTACTGATATGACAGCTATTGGTAATATTCCGCTTAAGTCGCTTGATGGTTCATCAATTTATATAAAAGACGTAGCCGATATTGAAAACGGCAAAGGGCTAAGAACTGGTGCTGCTACACAAAATGGTCGTGAAGTGGTAATGAGTACGGTGTTCATGCTTATTGGTGAAAACAGCCGCACCGTTGCCCATGCCGTGGGAGAAAAGCTCAAAGAAATTAACGCCACTTTACCAGAAGGTATTGTCGCAACCGCTGTTTATGATCGCACTAAATTAGTTGATAAAACCCTGCAAACGGTTCAGCTTAACCTGACCGAAGGGGCGGTTCTGGTTATCGTTGTACTTTTTGTCTTGTTAGGGAATTTCCGAGCCGCATTCTTAACGGCCTTAGTGATCCCTTTTGCCATGTTAATGACAGTGACAGGTATGGTACAAACTCGCGTGAGTGCAAACCTGATGAGTTTAGGCGCGTTAGATTTTGGCTTGTTAGTCGATGGTGCCATTATCATTGTAGAGAATTGTCTTCGCAGGCTAAGTCAAGCAGGAAACAACCCTCTGCCGCTAAAAGAACGCATGGAACTCGTGTTCGAAGCAACAAAAGAAGTTATACGCCCAGCTCTATTTGGCGTGTTTATAATCACCGCTGTTTACTTACCCATTTTTGCCTTAGAAGGCGTTGAAGGCAAAATGTTCCACCCGATGGCGATCACCGTGGTTATCGCGTTACTTAGTGCTATGGTGTTATCGGTTACCTTTGTACCAGCTATGGTTGCCTTGTTATTTAAAAAGCCCGTGAAAGAAAAACATAGCCCAATAATTCGTGGTGCTGCGGTTCTTTACAAGCCTGCTTTGAACTGGGTATTAAAAGCCCGTTGGTTAGTGGTTGTAGCCGCAACAGTATTAGTGGGTTTCTCAGGATATCAGGCAACTAAGTTAGGTAGTGAATTTGCGCCTAATTTGGATGAAGGTGATATTGCCATGCACGCACTGCGAATTCCGGGTACGTCACTGTCTCAAGCAATCGCGCTTCAGGAATCTTTAGAAAATAAAATTAAACAAATGCCAGAAGTTGAACGCGTCTTTGCCAAAATAGGTACAGCCGATGTGGCAACTGATGCCGTTCCGCCAAGTGTCGCAGATAACTTTATTATCCTGAAACCTCGCGAGTTGTGGCCTGATCCTGACAAAACGAAAGTACAAATCGTAGAAGAGCTAGCCGCGCTAGTAGAGCCAATTCCGGGTAACCGCTATGAGTTCTTACAGCCAATACAAATGCGTTTCAACGAATTGTTAGCTGGGGTCAGAGCGGAACTTGCAATAAAAGTGTTTGGTGATGACTTTGATACCTTGACCACGTTAGGCGATGAAATAGAGGGCGCAATTTCTCAGGTTGAAGGTGCCGTTGATATACAAGTCGAGCAAACCACTGGGTTACCTATGCTTAATCTTGTACCAAATCGTGAAAAACTGATGCAGTTTGGCATTAGTATCAGCCAAGTACAGTCTCAAGTGGCAACGGCTATGGGCGGCACTGTTGCAGGTAAGTTTTATCAAGGCGATGTGCGCTCTGATATTGTGGTGCGTCTTGCAGAGTCTAAGCGTAATAATATTGATGCTCTTCCTTATTTACCTATCACTCTGGTTGATGGTCATTCAGTACCGCTTAAAGAACTGGTTGATATTGAGCTGATATCGGGTGCTAACCAAATAAATCGTGAAAATGGTAAACGTAGAGTGGTTGTGACTGCCAATGTTCGCGGAAGAGATTTAGGAAGTTTTGTTGCAGACATCCAAGCAGCCATTAATGAAAATGTTGAAGTACCTGCTGGTTACTGGGTGGAATATGGCGGCACTTATCAAAAACTGCAATCCGCTTCAGAGCGCCTAAGTATTGTTGTACCTGTCACTTTAATCATGATTGTCGGTTTATTAATCCTCGCGCTTAACTCGTTTAAAGACGCCATGATCATCTTTACGGGTGTTCCGCTTGCATTAACAGGTGGTATTGCTGCGCTGTTATTACGTGATATTCCATTCTCAATCTCGGCAGCTGTCGGCTTTATTGCTTTATCGGGCATCGCCATCCTTAATGGATTGGTGATGGTGTCATTTATTAGAGAGTTGCGCAAAGATGGTTTAGTACTCGATAAAGCGATATTTGATGGTGCACTGACGCGTCTTCGACCTGTGTTAACAACGGCACTTGTTGCATCATTAGGTTTTATTCCTATGGCGTTAAATACAGGCATAGGCTCGGAGGTTCAGCGACCTCTGGCAACAGTGGTCATTGGTGGCATTATTTCATCAACGATTTTGACGCTGTTTGTCATTCCTGCCCTGTATAGAATTTTACATAAAGAAAAGGAGTCTATTTTGACTGATGTTGAAGTATTGGAGTCACAAGATGCCAAGTAACATAATGAGAGTAATAATGTATTTGACGACTGCGCTGTTAGCACTCGTCAGTGTTGAAGCCTTTGCTCATGGGGTAGATGATACCACCAGAGCATTTTTAGAGCAGAATACGGGGGGGCAGTTTATTCCCTTTCTGTATATCGGTGCTAAACACATGGTAACGGGCTACGACCATTTATTATTTCTAGTCGGTGTGATCTTCTTCCTCTATCGCAGCCGTGACGTACTGTTGTACGTCACCATGTTTACTATCGGACATAGCACAACGTTATTATTTGGCGTATTAAGCGATATTCAAGTCAATGCTTATTTAATCGATGCCATTATCGGATTTTCCGTAATTTATAAGGGCTTCGATAATCTAGGTGGCTTTAAGCGTTGCTTTAATTGGCAGCCTAATACCCAATGGGCGGTGCTGATTTTTGGCCTATTTCATGGCTTTGGTTTAGCGACAAAATTACAAGAGTTTAGCCTAGCTGATGAAGGTCTTATTACTAACCTGATTGCCTTTAACTTAGGTGTTGAACTTGGTCAATTTGCTGCGCTCGCACTTATTTTGATCATGATAAATGCTTGGCGAAAACTGCCTTCATTTCAACGCTTTTCGACAGTCACAAATACCGCACTAATGAGCGCTGGTGTAATGTTAATGGGTTTACAACTTACTGGTTACTTCACCATTTAATCGATTTTTAACGTATAGAAATACAGAAAACAGAAATAAAAGAGAATTTTATGCAACATACAGTTAGTACCAAAACACTCGTTAAAGCGAGTATCTCAGCAGTCGTTGTCGCGGTTATTGCACTGGTTACCTTTATCTTACCAGCAGAGTACAACATAGATCCGACAGGTCTTGGTGGCAAGTTAGGTTTAACAGCACTGGCACAAGCGGCGGAAATGGAAGCGGCTCCAGTAGAAAAGACCAAGGGAAGCGATGAGTTTCAAGCTATAGAAGTGACTATCGCACCGGGGCGAGGCGTAGAATATAAATTTTATATGAAACAACATGACAAAATGACCTATGAATGGTTAACCGATGGTGAGTCATTATATTTCGACTTACATGGCGAACCTGAAGGTGACACAACGGGATATTTTGAAAGCTACGCCATTGCTACTACTAATGAAATGAAAGGCAGCTATACCACGCCATTTACTGGCTCTCATGGTTGGTACTGGAAAAACAAATCAGATAAACCAGTGTCAGTACAGCTACTGGTTAAAGGACAGTATGAAGTTATTGGCCTTAAACAATAACGAATTTAACTTTACGAATTTCATACGAAATGGAGACTAAAATGAACAAACTAATATCAATCGTTGCGCTTTGTGGTGCCTTGCTAACTGGTAATGTACAGGCACATGGCGATCATGGTGTCATCAGCGGTCAGAAAGCTGTTAGCATCGCTGCAACACATATTCAAAAGATGACTTTTAAAGACGCTGGTTTTGGAGTTGGTAAGTTAGATGAGTCATGGAAAAACATTGATAAGTCGCAACTTTCGATTGCTAGCGTTGAAGACAATTTCTACGTTGTTAGTGCGTCTAACCCTAGTAAAGAAGATAAGCTTTACTTCCAAATTGCAAAAAACGGTCAAGTTATAGCGGTTAAAAATAAAAACGACTTTTAATCACTTAAAGGGCACCTTTTGATACATGCATAAGGTGCCTTTGTTTTTGTATCTAAAGTCCGCTTTTGGCACATAGCGGCCCTTTGGCCGCTATGAAATGTCTATTACTCACACTCCGACCATTCAGTCTCACCAATGTCCTTACACTCGACCTCAGACGTCCCATCAGGGAATGTTGTCTTACGTCGCCAGGTTGGCCCTTCTGGTGATGTGTATATACGCTGAGTATCGACTAGGTTCTCACCATCCATTACGCGAGTGCGTGTTTCGACGGACGCGAACGTTTCCAGAAGCGTTGCGGCATCATAGTCTTCTGACATGCTGAACTCATAGGACGTTGCGTCAGCCAGAATTGAGTCAATGTTCAATTCGGTTTTACGCTCTTGGAAGTCCTGCATGTAGTCAAACTGTGTGAACGCGCCAGCATCGCTGTCGTACCGTAAGGTATAGGTGTAGCTTTCGCCCAGGTTTTGGTCTAAGTCAGTGAGCTGACTGACTGTGATACGCTTCGAGCGAACATCGATGCAGCTGTCATCGTTATTGGTAATTTCCACTTTTTCGGTTTCAGTCGCATCGGTGTTGGCGATGTATTCAAAAATATCAGCCGTGTTGCAGGTTTCATTGAAGTACGCGACTTCAACGGATGCGTCACCGATGGTTTTGAAAGATGAACGTCGATTGTACGTATAAATGACGTCAAAGCGTTGTTCAAAGTCATCGCTTACAATCTGTGTCTTAGCACTGACACGGGCATTGTCCGACCATTCACCGTCAGCGGTATCGGATGCCGGGGTAAAGATATACTCTTCACGAACCCAGTCCTCACCCTCTTTCAGGTAGCTAATCAGCGGTACCGCGTTGGGGCTTTCATCGGTAATGGATTTCGTCTCAGCCAGAGACATCTTAAGGCCTTTCACGATTTTCTGAGCCAAGTTATAGGCATCAGTATCACCGGAATCGACGAAGTCACTATAAATGGTCTCTTGCGAGATGTTGTAGTCTTCAACGATTTTAGCCAGTGTCTGGTCCATGCGGTCCTTGAACTGTGAAATCAGCTCGTTGTTATTAAGGAGTTGTTCACACGCCAAAACAGGGTCAGCGTTACCATCTTCTAACGCAAAGTCATTCTGAAAGGTCTCCCACAGAATGGAGGTTAGCGGTGTGATGTTGGCACTGTCGAACGCATCTTCGTTAATCGGTGGAAGCGTCATGGTGTAGGCTTCTTCGACTTCACCTAAGTCTTCATCGATGGCTCCAACGGGCACGTCAACAACGATAGGCGCATAGGTAATGCATTCCTCGACACTTTCATCAATGTCAGTGAGTTCCAGCTTGTAGTCACCGGCATCGGTCGATTCGCCATTCGGCTCACCGTCATCCAGTTGACCATTACCATTGATATCTACGAATACTGTGGCTCCCTTAACGTAGCCATCAATCACCTTACCACTGATAGTAGGGCCGCTGGCCGTATTGTCACCACCGCCATTATCACCGCCACCACTGCCAGTGTCAGGTGGTGTCGTCGTATCCGGTGAATCACTTCCACCGCCGCAAGCTGTTAATGCAAGCACTGTCGTCAGTGCGAGTGCTAATTGTGTTAACTTCATAATGTATCCTTCACGTTTATTCCATTCGCTTTCGCTATTTTCGAAGTTGCTCGTCGGTATAACCGCGAGACTTAAGGATTTGACGAGCGACGGCTTTGTCTTTTGAGTCAACCGTCGACGACCAAGACTTGTCTGTCACCATTTTGAGAAGCTCCGAGTCGCTTTTACGCTTGAGTTTACTCAGTCTGTTGCTGACATCCTTCGTCTGCTTTGTGCCTTCGGACAATGCCTTCTTGCCTAAATCAAATATTGCGTCCCAAAATCCCATGACCGTATTCCTAATAAAAAAGCGGAGTGAGTGCTCCGCTGTACTATTTACTCATCATCAACTTTGCCATCACCATCACAGTAAGGGCATTCAATCCGTACACGTGAGTCGCCTCCACAGGTGGGGCAGTTTTCTGGATGAGGACCGCCGCCGTAATCCAGTGGACAAGGAATCTCACCGCGACCTCGACATTCGGGACAGTTAACTTGTGACACTTTATTTCTCCTTTTTAGATTAGTGAGCCTAAAAAGCATCTCAATGTTTACTATATGAGTCAATAGGTAGCTTATAGAGCGTTATTAGTTCTTCGTCTTGGTGTCAAGATTAACGAAATCCCAAACGGTGTGAACGTCAATGGACATCAAGGCTGCATTTGGAAAAGCGGTGAAGTTGAGAAGAGTAGAGATAGATCTGTCACAGGAAGATATGGCAAATAGCGCTGGGATGGCGCGCTCGTTTATCTCTAAAGTCGAGCGAGGCGATGCAAATCCCTCTGTGACTTCAGTAAAGAAAATTGCTGATACCTTGGGGGTGTTGCCTTCAGACCTGTGGCTAAAAGCTGAGGACTACCTATCAAAATAATGTATCGGATTTAACGCAACTAGTTTTTGATAATCAAGTTCACGCTGCTTTTGCAACTCACGCTCATAGTCATCCCAAACGTAGCCAGGGGCAGTAAGGCAACAGCGTTCGTAGCTCTCGTCAACAGCACCCCTTAATATTGCCATCCATCGGTGATTGTCTAACCCTAGCTCCGTTCTCGGCAGCCTCTCGTGAACAGAGCGCTCACAAGAAAATGCGTTCAAAAGGATTTTTTGCCGAGTGAAGGCTAGAAAAAACACGTACTCAAGCCTCTCGTTATTATAGGTATCTTTAAAGTGGCTCCATAGTGCTGGGTCATCCGAGTCAATGGGATACTTGCTTAAACGAAGGTAAGTCAATGCCGTTACGAAAGCGGTATCGACTAACTGTTCGTAGTTCTCTACCCAGCGACATTTTCGTAGGGTGATGGCATAATCGACCGCCACCTGAATGGCATCCGCTTCGAATAGTCCGTGGCTAATGCATCGACTTCTTTGGTTTACCTCTTCGCATACTGCTGAAAGCTTATCCATGTCTACCGGGAATGCTTTGTGTCTGTGCAGCCGGTGGTGAATTTCCTGCAATTGTGCAGGGGTGAACGTATGGATCCACATAATTGTCTCCAAATGGTTTGTGTTTGAATTTTAAGGGGTTAGGCAGGGGTAAAGCTGACTCTAAAGTGGAATCAGCTTCGGAGTGTTAGTTGTCGTGTTGTTTAGTCGTCCTCGTTTTCATTATTCTTCGGTGCTTTGTCTACGTCAGTGACGTTGAGTTGCTCTGCAATGGTGGAAGCATCGTTTGGCGCAATGCGTTTATTAGACGTAATATTTATTTGCCCCTCGTTCAGTTGGACATAGCTGTTGAGATATTTCTTCAGCGAGCCAATGCCAATCTGGGTATGCAATCCTTTGATGACCTTATCTATTCGCGTAGCTGAGGTGTTTGCAATCGCTTCTATGAACAATGGATAAATAGTGTCTGGCATGTAATAGCCGTGGGACTTCAGATATACGGTTACTACTCGAGCCAGATATTGATAAAAGCGCTCAGCCGACTCTGGCTCTTTGGGCGTCAGCTGGGCCGCTTGATAGGTAAATGATGCAATGTAAACAAACGGGTCTGGCGCGTGGGTAGCTGCGATTAAGTGCCACCATGTTACCGACTCAAGCTGGTTATTCGTTATTCGTTCGCAATCACCATCCCAGTTTGACGGATTAAGTGAGTGTTTTACGGCGTCCAAAAGTTCTTTCGTGATTGGTGTGACATTGAGCTCTGCTATCGCAACGCCTGCTCTGTAAGCTTCATTTAACCGGACTTGAATCATTTCTTTTGATGCGTGGTCATAGACCGAAACGAGAGGCATGTGTGTTCGGCGAAATCCAGTATCGACATAACCTTCTTGGGGATCGAATCTCAAAACGTTACTCCTTGTTTTGGGTAGACTGGAGTAATCGAGTTGATAATTAGTGGTGGTTAATTACCCCAGTATGAAAGGGTGACATTACTTGTTTACTTTATTAGATTCAACGGGTTAGTCGTTGACGTAGTTGTCCCACTGAACGCCTTTGCATCCTGATACAGTGAAACTTTCTCTTAAGCTCCTTAAACCCGTTATAAGCGGTCCAAAACGAATCGGTGAGTGAATCCTCCGCTTTGTCATTTCAAGGGCATCACCTGCTGTTAAGGGCTCGCTCGAATTGCTTATGATGGTCTTGGCGTGCTCTAACATGAGTCGTGGTGCAAACTTATCGACCGTTGTCCATTCGTCCCGCATGACGTTGAACAATATCTGGTCATTGCCTTTCATGGGGATGCCATACTGATTCAAAAATAGCAGGCACACAGCAAATGCAGTTTCTGCGGCACGGTTGGTATCCTCTGTCCACTCGGTGTGTGCTAAGCGAATAGCGTACTCAGCAGCAATTGAGAATATCGAGTCTAAGTTAACGGTGTAATCAAAATACTCACGGTCAATGGTGCTGCATATATCGACAAGCTGAGCAAAGTTGGGCTGGTGTTTCGCTTCGCGGTGCATCCCCTTGTGTATTTTGACGATGTCCATGGGTTTGACTAGACGTAAAATCATAATGGTCTCCGATTGATAAGTGGCGGCGAGCTGCCGCCATTGAGAAATGCAGGGTTAGCAGTTCATATCTGGAATGGCGTCGCCGCGTTGGTCGGCAATGCGTTGCATAATCCATTCGTCGACTTCTGAGTCTATCCAAGCGACATTTTTGCCAAGGATTTTGACCGGCTTAGGAAATGTGCCTTCGTTAATCATTTTGTAGATTGATGTAGTGCCCAAGCCTATGCGCTCTTTAACTTCTTTTAAGCGTAAGAATCTCATTGTTATTTCCTCTGATTGGTTTGTCTCAGAGGATTCACAGGGGCTGTAACGAATAACCATGAAAAACGAAACCACTGGATTTCAGGCCTATATTACGCACGTGCATTCAAGAATCGAAAACATGGAGACACAAAATGCACGAGCAAAATGCTGAGTATGTAACGAATGGGCCGATGACTGAGAACGATGTGCTGAACAAAGCGTCTGAGATCCTCGAGACGAAGTTTTTGAAGGGGGACGGCTTTACCAGCCCATCTGCTGCAAAAGACTTCCTGAGATATAAGCTGGCGCATCAAAAGCGTGAAGTGTTTGCTGTCATGCTGATGGACTCACAGCATCGCCTGATTGAATACAAGGAGTTGTTCTTTGGGACGATTAACGCGGCTCCTGTATATCCCCGTGAGGTGATGAAGGAAGTGCTTCAGCAAAACGCTGCAGCCATCATCCTGGCGCACAATCATCCATCGGGTGTGACAGAACCATCGGAGGCTGACAAGCGTGTGACGACGCGTATCAAGGACGCGCTCAATCACATAGACGTCCCCGTGCTTGACCACATCGTAGTAGGCCAAGACACGGTTTCGTTTGCTGAAAGGGGATTATTGTAGTTGCACTGTCACTAAGCACGTAGAAGAGGTTGTCCCTGGGCCTTTTCTACGTTGCTTGGTGCCTTATGCTGGCGCTTTATTTTTTGCATTACTGCTGTAAAACGACTGACGCTTACCCTGGTACTTGGTCGTGCCTTCTTTGCATAGGTAGCTGAAATGCAGGAATGCGTCTCTGTGTACTGGGTCGTCAGTACTGAGTGGTCCTTGCAATACCCTAAACACGGGCGTCGATGTGTGAAGGAGCGCTACGGGCGAGTCAGCTGATAACCCATGCGTCTTGAGCCATGCTTGTCGGATAATCTGACCCAGCTTAGTAGGGTCTTCATGGCTTAAGTTACCGACCGGATACAGCGTGTCTTTGTTGGTGAATAGTACGACGTGGTAGTGCTCTAATTCGCACTCCTCAGTCTGTTCAACCTTAGCAAGGTATTCGACGTCCGTTAGATAAACACGTTTGCTACGGCGGTTTAGGGACTTTTGATAGCTTGCAATGCCTGCCTTAACTCGCTCTATAAACTCCGTAATCGGATTACGCTGCAGGTAAGGGTTCGTATGAGCCGGTAGATGCAAGTCAAACTTTACTGCCAGTACTCGCTTATGGTTCTGGAGCACTCTATCCATGACCGTATGTAAGCGGTCTAGAAACGGCAGGATGTATGGTGCATTAGCAGTGTGTAAATCAAAGCCCGCATATTCAGCATCGTAATGTAGCGTGTGATTATGGTTATTGGTGTTACGTTTTCTCATTTCAGACCTCTTGATCGTTATTGATTCATAAGAGATCTGATCCTGTAATCTTTAACCATGAGTCAGGCGGTAAGCTTAGCGGCTTACCTGTCACTGGCTAAGCATTGGTTACTAGACGTACCAATGAATGATGCACTGATTGATAATAGTGAAGGGTGTATATATTACTATTACCAACAGGTGCTTAATAAGCGATTCACGTTCATTTGGTTACTATTGCAATGAGAAACACTTGGCCTGTCATAAGTAAAAATTCTGATAATTTAGAATACTGATTAGAGAATCGGTCGTTTGAGTCTGAAATTGCCGTTTTCGGGAAGTGGGATCACAAACAGTGTATGCTCTCTGTGGTAAGAATAATCCGCTGGTAGAAGGCATGTAGCTGCTCGTCTTTGCTGATTGTTTAGCGAGCTAACGATATCAACGTCTTGAATAGGATTTGCACGAGCCATCGCAGCTGCAATACTGAAACAAAAAGTGGTCCAATCAAATATCGGGTTATCAAAATTATCTGCTTTATGCCAGACCATCTCGGGTATAAGTTGAGAGTGCTTTAAAACAAAACGCACTTCCTTCATTATGCTACGCAATTTGATGACATCCTGATGGGCTGGGTTTGACACATCCAATTTGAGCTCTTTCAAATGCTCATATCCTATATTTGCATACGGCTTTTCAGTGACCTTTTTAGGCTTCAAACTCTCAATGAAACGCAGTGCATTACTCACTGAAAATGGCTCTTTTCCTTCACTAAGGGAAAGTCTTTTAATCAATGACTTTGTAATCGCATAAAGCTCTTTGTTAGCTAGAGGATAAATATGCGTTGGTTCCGATAATCCATGTGTGATTGACAAGTTAAGTGAGCATGCGGACTCGACGATTCTGTCATCAAAAAATGAATCAAATTTCAGAGATACGGAAGGCAAGATTCTCTCTAATTGAAATTTTAGTTGATACGGTTTAACACAGCTCGCTTCGAACAAATGGTAGCTGAAAACAGGGAAGCTCGGGCAGCTAATTAGAGCTGGATGAGCAATGTTTATTTGATACGATGATGCCGAAAAACCAAGTCTTGATGAGTGGGGATGTTGATGCTGATAAACTCTAATAACTAGTTTATGCTTTACTAATTGATCAATATATCGTCGCACTTGGCTCCGACTCAAACCGCTTATCTTACCTAACCTGCTATAGCCAGCTTCAACAACGAACGCATTGTCCGTGTGGCTAAACATACTGCAAAACAGGTGAATCATTTTATATTTATCCGTTGACGATAAGCTACTGAAAAAGTCGTGAGCTTCCTCCGCAACCTCTCTACTAGTGCGAGAGTTATAATGGCGTTTGAGCATGTCGGTTGTTGCGGTGACATTTAATTGACCGTCGAATGCAGCTCCCCATAACTCATTATACAACTGATCTTCAAAAGGCCACTTTGAAGCTTCTGTACTCACAAGTTTATCGTGCGTACTAGTTGATATCTGTAAACTCCTTTTGCCTCTGATACCCGACGACAAGAATTCTTTCGTCAGAATACCCTGACTGATTAACTTAGTGATTCCTTTTTCAATGAGCCACTTTGGCAAAAACAAACGACTTTCAAGCTCCTTCGCTGAAAGGCACGTGGCTTCAAATCCAATGGCGCTAATGAAGCGGGAAATTACGATCGACGAGTGACAACCTAGTTTTGACGAATCAATATTTAGTGATGTGCTATGCATAAAAAGCCTAATTAGTGAGCCAGCTATAATAGCACAGTAATTACGCTGCATTAAAGTTAATTTATTTTGTAAGCTTGACGTCAATGATTGATGGCATCCATTTATTCATGTAATGTCGGTGGAAATAAATTTTTTACACTGATATTTCGTAATTTGACTATGCAAAGGAAAGAAAACCGAGGGCGAAAGAAGGAGAGCTTTGAAAAATGGCTCAACCGCCCTAGCGATAATGGGAATACTCACAAAGATGAAATTGTGCGAGCACATTGTATTCAGCAACTGCCGAAATCAGTGCGAGAAGCAGCGAGTCAACTCACCACGCTAGAATTATACAAGCGAGCTTTAAATTCGGTTCCGATGGGAGAGGCTAAGTTTCTTGATGAGTTAAAAGTTAAGTTTCGACATTCAAGGCCTAAAAAGCAAAGGATGTTCGGGGAGCTATGTAGCGTCAATTACCTTGGCCGGTTTTCCGGCAATTATCCTGGCCGGTTGATACCGATTTTTAACTACCGTTGCTCATTGCCATTTTGCGACGGTAACTTTCACCTTCACAATGAAGGATTGTCGCATGATGCACCAGCCGATCGATGGCGGCGATGGTCATCGTTGAGTCATCGAACAGTTCATCCCATTGCTCGAACGACTTATTTGATGTGATGATCATGCTGTGTCTTTCGTATCGATGTGCGATTAGCTCGAACAGCACACTGGTTTCCTGCTCGGTTTTGCGAACGTAACCTACGTCGTCCACGATAAGCAGGTTGTACTTATCCAGTTTCAGTAACTCATCCTGCAACCGAAGGTGCTGTTTCGCTTGTTGTAGCTGTTGCACGATGGCTGACGCCGCGATGAACTTAACCTTATAGCCCTGCTCGATAAGCCCGTAACCGATGCCACTGGCGATATGGGTTTTACCCAGTCCGCTGGCTCCGAACAGTAAGACGTTAGAGCCCAGTTTCAACCACCCGGGTTGGTTAACCAGATCGATGATCTGGTGTTTCGAGATACCGTCGACCAGATTAAAGTCGAAGTTGCCAAGGTTTTTTCCAGCCGGTAACTTTGCGTCTTTTAGCAGCCGCTGTAAGCGTTTGTCTTCACGGTTTGCCAGCTCGATATGGCAGAGCTCCGATAAGTATTGCTGGGGGCTCCACTGCTCTTTAACGGCTTTATTGCCCAGCGCATCCCACTCCTTAACCATGGTGGCCAGCTTAAGCCGCTTGAGCATGAGTGATAATGAGGCCGTTGTGTTATCCATGCAGACCTCCCGGTATCATACTGGCATACGAGCTTAGACTGTGTTGCTTGATGGTAAGTGATGGTGCTTTCGGCTCGATAACTAAAAAGCGCTCTTCGCATTCCCGGATGGCCGGTAATTGTCGCTGGGTAATTGACGCAGCAATAAATCGGCCTAATTGACGCTCACAGCCGCTTTGTTTGGCTAAATGAAGCAGTTTTACCATGTAATAGCTGGCTTTATCGGCCGTTAGCGTGTCGTCGACATACTCCCAGATGGTCTTGTAATTGTCGTCCGGTAATAGGTCATCGCGCAACTGTGAGTGGCGGAACGCACGCGGTTTCTTAGCCAGTGCATCAATAACATGCCGGTAATTGACGCTGCGGGCGCGACCACCTTTGTCGGCATAGACTCGCTCAAGCTCCATCACGAAGTCGGTGCCGTAAAATAGCGCTAACCGGTCATCATAAAGCCGTACCAGCAATCGGCTGTCAATAAGCCGTGATGGCACCGTGTAGGTGACGCGCTTGAGGCAAATCGTGCTTGTCCGCGACACCGTGACATAATGCTCGGTGTAATTGACGCTCATTGCCGTGGGCAGCGGCTGTAATTGCCGCTGCTCGAGTTGGTATTTGTCGCTGACGCGGCGATTACGCCGTGCTACCACACTGGCGACAAAGGCTTCATACGCATCACGGCTGTCGAAGTCATAACTGCCGCGGATTTTTAGTGCTTGCTCGACTTGGGACTTGGTGTGTCCGTGCGGACTTTCGATAGCACCGTTCTCATGCGCAACACCCGGATTATTGCGTGTTGCTTTAAAACCGTAATGCTTCACAAGGTCGTTGAAGCGCTCGGTTAAGTCATCAGCCGATGAGTGATTCTTATAAGCGGCACTCAGGCTGTCGGTACGGACTTCCCGAGGCACACCACCGGCAGCATGTAGCGCATTTTGTAATCCATCAGAGAAAGCCGCAAAGCTTTCACCACCGTAGATGACCTGCACGAACGCCCAGCCGCTGGCCGGCATCCGGTAATGAAACAGCATGTGCTTTAATGGCTCACCGGCAATGGTGACCGGCGATTTCACATGAGTAAAGTCGGTAATACCGAGCGCACCATATTCATGCGTTTGTATAAACACAACGTCTTTAGCAGGCCCGTGTAACGACCGCCATTTACGGATGCGGCGCTCAAGTGTACGACGCGAGCCGGGACTGAATTTATCAGTGTGATATTCGCAAAGGTGATCAAAAACGCCCACCGGCGTAATGTCATTATCCTGCTTGAGTATGGGAACAACAACGCTATCCCATACCGCTTCAAGCGGATCTTTGCGGGTGCGCCACTGGCGCTTACCGTCGTTCGTTTGTTGATTGGCTTTATCAAGGCGCCGGGCTGATCGCTCTGAAATGCCTGCCTTAGCAGCAGCGACAACTTGGCTATTTCGTGTTCTGTGTTTCATATAGATCATGACCTGTTGATCCGTGATTCGTGTTCCCGGCACAGTGAACTCCCTCCGTTCTGCTGTGCCGAACCTTATCAGATCAACCGGCCAAGATAATTGCCGCTAGACCGGCCACCGTAATTGTCGCTCAATAGGGAGCTTGTTAATTACATACCAACTCAAGTGAAGATTCCCAAATCCGTGGTTAAAGCTATGGACCAGTACATCAGTAGAAAAGAAAACATCAATAACCGTTCGGAGCTATTTGTTAAAGCATTCCAAAATTTGCAGAAGTTGGATAAGGATCTTAAGTTTTATTACAAAGAATGGGAAGCAGACGTTGAGCGTAATTTTAAGACTAGGGTAGAGAAAGAAATTGACAAGAAAGAACGAAAAATCAGTAAGTTAATGGACGATAATGAAAGTTTGAAGTCTGAGCTAGCTAGTCATAAGAAGGTCATACAGCGTTGTGAATCCCTGATGCTTGTAGAGTTAGAAGGCTTGTATTCGAGGTTAGATAGTTACGAGGAATTGTTTGACCGTCACAGTATAGATTATGCCGAGCTTAGAAAGCCTGGATCAAAGCTGTCAAGGCGCGCTCACGCTGAAATGAAGCACCTTAAAAGTAGAATACGAGAGCTTCGAATCGAAGGTAAGAAGGCTGAGCCCGAAGAGGTCAGTAGCTCGGGACTTGTTGACCGAGCTGATTCATCAAAGACAAGGCTTAAACCTAGAAAATCACAAACGATACCTAAAGATTTGAGGGAAGCGATGCGAGATACAGATAAGGCTGAGCCCGACTGTAACCCTCAAGCAAAAGGAGAAGGTGTTATGACCAACTCTGAGACTCAAGGTAAGACGGATAAGTAATTAAGGCCATTTGCATCGAGGTAAGTATCGACAGTTAATTGGATAGCATAGGTGGTTTAATTGGTGGGTTAACTTAAAAAACAAAAAATTTCATCTTTTTAAATCTATGATAAATAACCGATATTTATTGTTATTCAACATTAAGATCCAGAACATAGAATAACCCCGGCGTAGCCTGCGGTTCTACCGCAGGTGCGATCTTATAACTCAGTAAACCGCATCAATCGGGTAATATTTAACGCATCATCAATACCTCGGTGATGCGTGCCTTCAAAAGACAAACCATGATAGTTAAGAGCATTGGCTAAGCCAGCGCTACGACTATTCACTTTGCCCTGTCGCCACTGTTGTTTGATGTTAATGTGCGGCAGCGAGAAAAACTTTGGGACTAGGCTATGACGTCTTTGCTCTGCGCTAATCTGGTTTTTGTCGTAATTACCCCATGAGCCCCAGGCCTCTAACTTATAGTCCTTTAACCATAGGTCTATTTGAGGGACGACACTTTGGTAAACAGCAGCCGCGTCAACATCACTTTGCGTGATACTTGTCAGCTGTGTACAAAACTCACTGAGGTTAGGGTGCAATTGCGGACGCACCATGAATGAACGACAGTCTATTACAGTGCCATTGTCTTCCGCGACAGCACAGCCGAATTCGATAATTTCCATATCGTCGACTGTTTGCTTTCGGTTTAAACCTTCAACATTGCCGTCCCAGCAAGTGGCTTCAAGGTCGACTATTAGAATAACCATTTTTGAACTCACAATATCTGGATTCTTTTCTCATGGCCTGTAAACGACTTTTCTTGTAGTTATTAAGATATATAAATAATAGTGAATTTTATATTTGGAAAGGAATTTATGTATAGGAAATGCAGTTTTTTATACATAATGGGCAGAATATAAGTGGTGCGTCCCGCTTGTTTTTCTTTGCAATGCACAACATAGTTTGGTCGACGAGAAAACTCCTTATGCGAAAAAATGACAAAAAAATCGAACGAGAAATCATCCGCAAGCTGACCCGGGTGTGTGAAGAGGCCAAATTTGACCATCCAGGCTTTATTTGGCTGACGCACGACGTGAATTACCAACGCTTTCCGCAGAGTTTAAAGGTAACTCTGGTATTCAATGAGCAAGTCGATGAAGCGGTTATGCTGTCTGAGTTTGGCCAATTAATTCCGATCGTTCAGGCTGCGCTGGAACCCGTTATTGGTGGTATGCTGCCAGCTAAACAAATTGAAGCTCGCCGTGAGCATACCCTGCAATGATGGGTTAAGGACTGATCATGTGTTACCTACGTTACTTCTTTGTGTTTTTCTGCTTTATTTTATCTGCGCCTAGTTTTGCAGAATCGAACCGATTCGAACAAGTTGAGCAGTTTGTCGCTGCGTTTAATGACCACAATGCTGAGCGAATGGCGCAATATGTGACTGAAGATGTGCAGTGGCTATCGGTAAATGGTGACAAGATCACGGTTGAAACCCGTGGTAAAGAAAGCTTGGTTAAGGCGATGAGCGGTTACTTTACGTCTTGTCCATCGTGCCAAAGCCGATTAGAAGACTTTACTGTGCTAGGCAGTCGCATCAGCGTTGTGGAAGAGGCCAGCTGGCGCCGGAACGGCGAGCTCCGTTCGCAGAAAAGCCTGGCCGTTTATGAGTTTTCCAATAACTTAATTCACCGCGTTTATTATTTCCCTGCTGAATAGGTCTATTGACCTTAGTAACTGACCTCACCACCGCGCATCAATTGACATCCTGTGCTGCAACCGTTATCAAGTTAAGCACAACAACAGGAGAACACACACATGTTTGAATATAAGAAAATTGCGCTGGTGGTATCGCTGGTGCTGATGACAACTGCATGCTCAGATGCTGCAAAAGACAACACAACAAATAAAGCTGCAGAAACGCAAACGGCGAGCGCTGAAAACACCAACCAACAGTCAGAGCAAACCGAGTCAGAAAAGGCTAACCAGCTGTTTGAAGACATTTTCATGGGAAATGTCATGCGCAGCCCAATGTATCAGTCTTATCTGGGTATTAAAGACGACCAGGATAAGTGGGATGACATTTCTGACGAGCAAGCCAAAGAAGACTTGGCGTTAACCAAAAAACATTTAGAGCAAGTTAAAGCCATTGACGAATCAAAGCTTAATGAGCAAACCAAAATTAGCTGGATGCTCATGAAGCAGAGTCTGGAAAACGACATAGCTGACTTTAAGTGGCGCCATCACAACTACCCGGTTAACCAAATGTTTGGTATGCACTCGCAAGTTGCTTCATTGCTGATCAACCAACATGGTATTGGGAGTGTCGACGATGCCGAAGATTATATTGCGCGGTTAAATGGCTTGCCGGGATTATTTGATCAGCTTGCAGAAAACCTGGAGCTACGTGCCGAAAAAGGCATTATCGCCCCTAAATTTGTTTACCCTTACGTCATCAGCGACAGCAAAAACATCATTACCGGCGCGCCATTTGACGATAGTGAGCCAAGTGCACTGTGGGAAGACTTTACCAGCAAAGTTGAGCAGCTAGAGCTTGAAGAAAGCCAGCGTGAAGAGCTGTTAGCGGCGGCCGAGAAGGCTATGCTTGAGTCAGTTAAACCGGCTTACCAAGACTTAATTACTGCCGTCGAGGGCATTGCTGAGCAAGCCACGACCAAAGACGGCGCCTGGAAGTTCCCGGACGGTGAAGCGTTCTATAATAACGCGTTACAACGCACCACGACGACTGACTTAACGGCAGAAGAAATCCACGAAATAGGCTTAAGCGAAATGGAGCGTATTCATGAAGAAATGCGCGCCATTATGGAAGAAGTTGGTTTTGAAGGCTCGCTGCAAGAGTTCTTTGTCCACATGCGCAACAGTGACAAGTTTATCTATCCAAACACGGAAGAAGGTCGCCAGCGTTATCTGGATGAAGCAACAGCCTACATCGATAACATGCGTGAGCGTCTGGATGAATTGTTCATCAATAAGCCAAAAGCGGGTCTTATCGTGAAGGCGGTTGAACCGTTCCGCGAAAAGTCTGCGGGTAAGGCGTTTTACCAACAACCTTCAATGGACGGCTCACGTCCAGGCACTTACTATGCCAACTTGTACGATATGGAGGCTATGCCAACGTATCAAATGGAAGCGCTGGCTTACCACGAAGGTATTCCTGGTCACCATATGCAAATTGCTATTCAGCAAGAGCTGGAAGGTATTCCTAAGTTCCGCCGCTTCGGTCGCTACACCGCCTACAGCGAGGGTTGGGGACTGTATACCGAAAAGCTGCCGAAAGAAATTGGCTTATATAAAGACCCATATTCAGACTTTGGCCGCCTAGCAATGGAGTTATGGCGTGCGGTGCGTTTGGTCGTGGATACCGGTATTCACGACAAGAAGTGGACGCGCGAAGAGGGTATCGATTTCTACGTGACCAATACCCCAAATGCCAAATCTGATGCAGTGAAGATGGTCGAGCGTCATATTGTTATGCCAGGTCAGGCAACGGCTTACAAAATTGGTATGAACAAAATTCTGGAACTGCGTGAAAAAGCGAAGTCAGAACTTGGTGATAAGTTTGATATTCGCGAGTTCCATGACGTAGTGCTTGGCAGTGGTCCAGTACCACTTAACATACTTGAGCAGTTCGTTAATGATTATATTAGCGAGAAAAAGAGCGCATAGTCGCAAACGTTAAGCTCATTTTAAGCAGGCACCATCGATATGCGGTGGTGCCTTTTTTCGTTAGGAAGTCACTATGACCACAATCACAATTTGGGTGGATGCCGATGCCTGTCCTACGGTTATAAAGGATATTTTGTATCGTGCGGCAGAACGCAAACAACTGCCGTTGGTATTAGTAGCGAATCAGCCACTGCGGGTGCCTCCGTCTAAATTTATACGGACGATGCAAGTGTCAGCTGGATTTGACGTTGCAGATGATGCCATTGCCGAACAATGCCAGCCGGGTGATTTAGTTATTACAGCTGATATACCATTGGCAGCGGATGTTATTAAAAAGGGTGGACAGGCACTGAGCCCACGGGGTGAGCTTTTTACAAAAAGTAATATCGGCTCGCGGCTCAATATGCGTGATTTTATGGATACTATGCGTAGCAGCGGTGAACATACCGGCGGTCCACCACCCTTGCACCAGCGCGATCGTATGGCTTTTGCGAACGAGCTGGATAAAATTCTGGCGCGTGTTTAAGCAGCTTTAGCTGCGGGAAAGCGTTTTAATTAAATGCCAGCCAAACGCGGTTTTTACCGGGCCGTGTACTTCCAGCGTGGGCTTGCCAAACACGACCTTGTCGAAAGCCGGAACCATTTCTCCGCGGCGAAACTCACCCAGGTCGCCGCCCTTTTTACCCGAAGGGCAAAGTGAATGTTTGCGCGCTAAGTCTGCGAACTTGGCACCGCCAGCCAGTTTCTTCTTCAAGTCTTCTGCTTCTTCTTTGGTTTTCACTAATATGTGTACTGCGTGCGCTCGTGCCATGTCGGACTCCTCTGTTTATTAACTGTATTTTACCTAAATTTGCATCATGAGCCGAATAGAATCATTATTTGGCTCAAAGTGTAAGCGGAATAGCGAGGCTGTAGTAAACCAGAATGACTGACATTATCGACTTTTCAGTATTTTATGAGCGTGCCTGCGAACGCAAGGGCGGAGAAGCAGCAATGCGCGCCATGTTACCCGAGGTGGTAAGCGATACAGAACTAGCAAAAATTACTGATGACAGAGTCCTCTCGTTAATGACCCATTGTATCTTTCGGGCAGGTTTCGTCTGGCAAATTATTGACCGCAAGTGGCCACAGTTCGAAGAAGCCTTCAGTGGTTTTGTACCGCTTTACTGGCAGCAAGTGCCACCGGAGCGACTAGAAGAGCTGGCGCAAGACGAGCGTATTGTGCGTAATTTTCAAAAAATAATAACCGTACCTGTTAACGCCCGAATGATTGTAGAGGTTTCTGAAGAGCACGGGAGTTTTGGCAAGTTTTTGGCGAGCTGGCCGCATGATGATCAAGTTGGGTTATTGATGTTCTTAAAGAAGAATGGTGCGCGCTTAGGCGGTAACACGGGTCAGTATTTATTACGCATGTTGGGCTGGGACGGCTTTGTTTGCGCAAGTGATGTGCTCACTGCGCTACGGAACTACAATTTATTAGATGCCTCACCGACAAGTCAAAAGGGTCTTAAGCAAATACAAGCAGCTATTAACCATTGGCACGAGGAAACAGGACTGCCGCGCAGCCATATTTCCCGGATATTGTCATACAGCGTTGGTTAACGCGTACCAAAAATTTTGTCGCCGGCATCACCCAAACCAGGGATAATATAGCCGTTTTCGTTGAGCTTCTCGTCTAACGCTGCGGTGAATATACGCACGTCAGGGTGTTTCGCTAAAACAGCTTCTACGCCCTCGGGTGCTGCGACTAACACGAGTACGCGAATGTCTTTACAGCCTTTGGCTTTCAGCATGTCCAATGTTGCTATCATACTGCCACCGGTTGCCAGCATCGGGTCAATAACGAGCGAAATACGCTGGTCGAGACTGCCAACAAACTTATCAAAATAACTGACGGGCTCTAAGGTTTCTTCGTTGCGATATAGTCCGACCACACTGACTTTGGCGTTGGGTATTAAGTCGAGAACGCCGTCCAACATGCCAATACCCGCTCTTAAAATAGGCACGACAGTCACTTTTTTGCCTTTTAACTGTTCGACTTCTATGGCTTCACCGCTCCAACCGTCAATAGTGGTCATTTCTAAGGCAAAGTCACTGGTTGCTTCATAGGTCAGTAGGCTGCCAACTTCGTTGGAAAGCTCGCGAAAACTTTTGGTTGATATACCCGACTTACGCATTAAGCCGAGTTTATGCTGCACCAGAGGGTGCTTGATGACTTCTAATCCCATGGTTTGTGTTCCTATCGTTTAATTCGAGCTGATTTTACCAAACTTTCGCATTGCCCAAAGCCCTAAAACAGGGCCGGGTAATAGCAGCCAGGCGACCCACTCGTTTAATACTGGCCAGCTCCAGCTAGCTAACCAGATGGCTGGAATAGTCAGGGCGAATCCAACCGAGTTCATTACCGCTAAGGCACTGCCAACTTTGTAAGCTGGCGCCTCTTGAGCGGCTAAAGCTGAAAACTGAGGTGAGTCGGCGATAACCGAAACACCCCAAAGCGTCAGAGTAAAAAGAGCAACCCAAGCCGGTAGTTCAATAATGAATGGGTATAACAAACACATTGTGCCGGAAGTGATAAGAGCGAATCTGGCAACCGACATGCCACCATGCTTTTTGCTAAGCCAACCACCGCAGATACAACCAAGAGCGCCTACCCCAATTAACGAGAATGATAACCAGGGAATGGAAGACAAAGACCAGCCAAGCTCAGATACCGGTGCTAATAGCAGCAGAGGTATCAGCATCCAGAAGGCGTAGAGCTCCCAGCAGTGGCCAAAGTAGCCACCGGCAACCGCGCGGAAGCGTGGCTGTTTAAGCGCCGATAATCCCTGATTTAACGCCGCTGGTTTAGCTGTTGCCGGCAAATGTGGCCCACTACCCAGAAGCCCTACGGCTATACCGCCTAAAATGGCTAACACAGAGGCAGCAAACAAAGGTATGTGCCAATCTAAACCAAGAGTGAAGCCTCTCATTAAGTGCGGTAGAGCGGTGCCCAGGGTCAGCATTGCCAGTAACCAGGAAAGAGCCGCGCCGGCGTATTTAGGCACCCAGGAAATAATCAGTTTCATGCCCATCGGGTAAATGCCGGCCAAACACAAGCCGGTTAGCAAGCGGAGAAACCACGCGAGTGAGAAATGGTCGACGGCAGTAATGAAGAGCGCATTAATTAACGCGCCGAACAAACTAGAAAGGCAGAAAATAGCGCTGGCTTTGTAGCGATCAGCCAAACCGGTAAGCGCTAAAAACAGGGTGCCGACAATGAAGCCTAACTGAACGGCTAGAGTTAATGCCCCTAAGTCGGCTTCTGAAAGACCCTGCGCTGACGACAGGCTTAACCAAACACCATTAACGCTGAACCATAACGAGGTGCCTAGCAGCTGAGCTAAAATGATAACCGGTAAAGCAATGCGCGAGCGGACATCCGATGTCATTCATCAACCTCGTGTTAATATGAATAGCCTGGTAATTTACGTCGCAATAGTAACGACAAAGGAGTGACTATCATGAAACTGACGGTTGAAATTAGCAAGTATCCACTGGCAGATGACTATATTGGCCCAATCAAAGGCTTTATTGATGAGCTGAATAAAACCGATGATGTAAAAATTATCACCAATACATTGAGTACTCAGATATTTGGCGACTACGACAAGGTGATGGAAGCCTTGCAGCGCTGTATTAAATGGTCATTTGAGCGTTACGGAAAAGTCGTCTTTGTTTGTAAGTTTTTACACGGCGACCTGAGTCCGGAAGACTAAAAAAGCCAACGCGGAACCTGAGCTTTGTAGTTTTGATACTCTTTGCTATAAAGCTCATTTAGGGCGTGCTCTTCTTTAATGGCTTGAGCATGCACCATGGCCACGCCGACCAATAAGCACACTAAGGTAAACAGGCTGGGTAGCGCCAGGAATAAACCCAGTTGGCCAAGCATAATGGCTAAGAACATAGGGTTACGCGAGCGCGCAAACGGGCCTTGCGTTAACAGTGCTCGGGAGTTGTCGCTGTCGATACCTGAACGCCAGTCCTGGCGCATATAGGCGTGGCTGTAACTGACAAACCCAAGTGATACCAACATTGTGAGCATGCCAATAGACAGCACCCAGGGTGTGTAAAGAGGTTCTATAATGCCGAGCCAGGTATCAATAGGGTAAAAGACACGGGCAATACAAATAAGCAAAATTGCACCGCGGAAGAGGTTAAAAACCTGACGTATCCACCATGTCGCACTGCCTTTTTCACCATATTGAATGTGGCTTTGTGAGGTACGGCTATTAAGCCCAATGGCAGTACTGGCGTAATGAACCGCAATAAACAAAAAGTACACGGCTAAAAAGTGGCGGCTAATCAGGTCAATATCGAACAAAAAGATCTCCAAGCTTCGGTACACGCAATCATCTCCCATTCTACGGTTCTTTAAAGAGATTGAAAGAGTCGGGTGAAATATCGTTTTTTGTGCTATTGCTTAACTGTGCTCTTGGTAAAGGAAAAATTATGCGCGTTATAACCTATGGTGCTCTGCTATTAATTGCCCAGGCGTTGGTTGGCTGTGCCTCGCCAACCTCCTCCATTCTTATTGGTGATGCCCGACCGGAAATTCCGGTAGAACAAGTAAAAGTCTACTTAGAGGCGCCTGACAGCTACGAGGAAATAGCCCTTATAGAAGCAAGCAGTGATGCCTCCTGGAGCTTTGGTGAACAAGCGAAAATGGAAGCCGTGCTGAAGCGACTGAAGCAGGAAGCGGCTAAAGTGGGCGCTAATGGTGTGTTGTTACAAAAAACCGGAGACAAGCAAGGCGAGTCAGTTTATGTCGGAGCTGGCTCTGGTGGCTATTCAGGTAATGTTGGCTTCGGGGTCAGTGTCGGCAAAGCTTTTGGTTTGACGGATAAAACCGGAGAAGGCATCGCCATTTATGTAAAACCAGATAATGGCGATGCGGCACCAGAGAACGGCTCGTCAGAAATTAAGGAACCTCTTAAGGAACTTTAGTCGCGTTCCAGTTAACCGCTTGCCAGCGGCCATCGCGGTGAATTAAAACTCCGGTATTATAGAAGTACTTAGTGACTTTACCTTCTTCTTCAGCGGTTAACGTGAAGTTGAATACAACGGTGTCACCAAACTGTTTTACCTCGATGTCTTCAGCGCCATACCAGACTTTAACGTTGTCTGGGTCTTTGGCTTTAGCGTCTTTCATACCCGACATAAGTTGCTCTTTACCAAAACGCTCCCCGCTGGAACTGGTATAGGTCAGCTCCTCTGCCCAGAAACGGTCATGCGCTTTGGGTGCGCCAATGCTAGCGCCGTATAAAAACGCTTCTACTGCTTTAGTTGTTGCTTCTTCAACGCTTTCTTGTGCGGTGCACGCCGCACTGAACAAAACGGCGATGGTAAATAATAAGTAACGCATTGTCGTTATTCCTTTCGGTTGTTTTTCGGTATGCTGTAAGCATATGGCAAGCAATGAAGCACGGCAAACAGGTTTACAAATGCTTATCAAACAAACGGAACTGCAACTGGCGCCTCATCCACGGGGCTTTCACCTTATTACCGACGAGATTGAACGAGCTTTGGTTGAGCTTGGGCAGGTATCAACCGGGTTACTACATGTGTTTATTCGGCATACATCGGCGTCGCTGACTGTTAATGAAAATGCTGACTCGACGGTTCGTCAGGACTTTGAAAGCCACTTTAATGAAATGGTGCCGGAAAACGCTCCTTACTACCGGCATACGTTTGAAGGGCCTGACGACATGCCAGCTCACTTAAAATCGAGCATTCTGGGGAGTAGTTTAACTCTGCCTGTAACCAATGGGCGTTTAAACCTGGGAACCTGGCAAGGCATTTACCTGTGTGAACACCGAGACCACGGCGGATCTCGAACGCTAATTTTAACTCTGCAAGGCGAATAACAATGACAGAAAAAGAATTGCACCGACGCCGCCTTATTTCTGCTAAGCAGTCTGAAGAGTCTATTGCGAAGATTGAAGGGCAAGGCTCTTACAAATTAGCGTTTGCTGACAATGAGTTTTTGCTGAGTGATGACTTACGAGCCGTGCGCCTTCAACTGGAGTATTTAAAGCCACAGCTGACTCTGGAAAAGCACAATGTTGATGCCACTATTGTAGTGTTTGGCAGTGCAAGGTTTTTGCCGCCCGAGCAGGCACAGCATGATGTTGGTGTCGCCGAGCAGGCGCTGGAGAAAGACCCTGAAAACGATACCCTTAAAGGACACCTTAAGCGGGCAAAAAGGGCTCTGAAAAACAGTGCTTATTATCAGCAGGCAATGGACTTTGCGCGTATTGCGACAGAACACAACCTCTGCCACGACGATGAAAACCTAATGATTGTCAGTGGTGGAGGTCCCGGCGTCATGGAAGCGGCAAACCGCGGAGCGATGGAAGCCGGAGGTGACAGCATTGGCTTGAATATTGTGTTGCCTCACGAGCAACGGCCAAACCCTTATATAACCCCCGAATATTGCTTCCAATTTCATTATTTTGCTATTCGTAAAATGCATTTTTTGCAACGAGCCCGTGCCCTGGTCGCTTTCCCCGGTGGATTTGGTACATTGGATGAACTGTTTGAGACGTTAACATTGGTGCAAACGAAAAAGTCCGAACCTGTACCTATTGTGCTCGTTGGAAAAGAGTTTTGGCAGCGGCTAATTGACTTTGATTTACTCGTTGAAGAAGGCACTATCTCCGAGCATGACCTAGAGTTATTTGAAATTGTCGATAGTGCCGAAGAAGCCTGGCAGGCCATTTGCCATTGTTATGACTTAAAAAACGGCGGCGAGCCAGTTGCCTAGTTCGCCGCTTTGAGTGCTCTTGGATGAAGTGGTCACGATTAAACCATGGGCTTTGTGCCTTTACCGCTGTGGCCCGAACGTTGCCATAAACTGGTAATACGTGCAGAGCGAACAATAAGCCAAGTCAGACCAAATAAGCCAATGGCTAAGCCCAGCGCTAACCACCGGTTATAGGTGGTCGCAGAATAAACACCGCCGTTTCCAACCGGCACTGCTTCTGGTGGCATTAACGGCAAACCGTGACGCTCAGCCATAGTTTTAATGCCAATGAAGTGAATGCCCGGAATATCTTCTTGTAAGAAGTAACCCATAACAGTCTCTACGGCAAAGGCGCGTGCAGGGGCATCTGTTTGCAAGCCCGAGCTGAACATATCATCAATGCCCGGAGGGCCTACCACGGTAGCACCACCGCCGACGTTAATGTAAGCAGTGTAATTGCGCTCAGCTGAGTATTCACGGAAAATCGCAATGCGATCAGCAACCGCCTCCTGATAGTTTGCCGGGTCAATAAACTTAACATCAGCACGGTCAATTGAACGGCGAATGGATTGAATGCCTTCCTCAGGAATGCCAATGCCCCTATCTTCAATGCCGCCAATAGACGCATAATCGGCATGAAGTGAAATAACGCCAGCTTCACGAAGCTTGCGTTCCATATCCAGCCATAAAAAGTTGGGCACATTTGCTCCCCACTGCGATGACGAGGCAGACGCAACAATAACGGCATTAGCTTCCATTGCCTCAAGCGCGGAATATACCGCTAAGTTCAGTGCCGGAAAAGAGCCCGAAACAGTCACTGCAACCAGGTCGCCTTTTTTAACACCGGCTTCCGCTAACAGCTTTACTGCAACGGCAGCCCAGTTTGGGTTGACTGTGGTCTGCTTAGATTCGCGGCCACCGTGGTTGGTTGTCACAATACTGTTTTCTAAACCGACCAAGCCAGACCTTTGTGGGTCAAACTCCGGGTTAATAGGTGCTAATTGAGCTCTTAGTGGCTGTAGCACATTCATGCCTTCACGCATGATTTTAGCAGCGTTCACCATGGTCGCGTAGTTGTCTTCAACGACTGGATCGCGTTGTTTCATTTTTTCTGCCGCGACAACCACGATAATTGCGACGACAATTAAGAAAATAAGTCCCCAGGTTGGTACACCTGAAGAGCGCCAATAAATTTTAGTAAAACTACTCATTATAGGGTTCTCCTGTTACCAACCGGGCATTTGAAAGGCTTTGCTGGCTTCGTACATTTGCAATGACTCGGGCATAATGACAATGAGTGCTAAACGCACTAAAACAGCGGTAACTGCCAGTCCGCATAGTGTTTGCAAAACGCCTTGCCGTTCAAACCAAATAGCAATAAGCCCCGGAATAATGTAACCGATAATGCTACTTTCCATGACCGACATCATCACGGTTGATTCGAGCGCTCCAACTTGTGCTTGTGCATTGTCACCGCCGGCAATCATTTGTAAGTCGGCCCAGTTGACTAAGTTGCCAATGAACAGGTCGAACAGACCAGCAATTAAATAGCCGGTTAAAATCATGATGATGGTTTGGCGGCGTCCATAAATAATGGCAAAGCTTGCTATGACTTTAACAATCAAGTAAGTAATCAGCGCAGCAAGTAAAGTTATAGCAAGGCTGAGGGGGTCCGTCAGCTGTAAAGCGACATAGCCCGGAACAACCAAACCACCTGCTGCGAGCCCTAACGTATGGGTCAGTAGTAACGTAAAAAATAAGCCAACGCCAATGGCAACGGCCAATATGTTAAGCGCTATCATAAATCTTCCTCTTTAACGGCACGGTTTTGGAAGAAGCGAGCGACTTCTTCGCCGCCGCCGTGAATATTACACATACCTACAACCAGTGCGTTGCCTGCAGATTCTTCTAAAATAGTTTCGGTAATATCGGTAGTTTCGCCGCCTTCTAGCACCAGTAGTTTTTCTGGGTCGAGGCCGTATTTGACTGCATTACGAACAAAGACAAAACAACCTGAGCCCATTAATATGACTTTGTCTGCGGCAGTCCATTTGCCTGCTTCTTCGGCCATTTGCTGTGAGCGGTGAGGTCGGTCAGCCCGGCAATTAATGAGCATGATCTTCTTGCGGCCTTCGCCGAACTTCTCAATCATGTTTTCCCAAATTTTACCGGTCGACTCAGGGTCGTTAGCGGCAAAGCCGTTAACGAACACAATTTCGCGTTTGAAGTAGTTAATGTGCAGAACCTGCATGGCGCCGGCTTCCGGTTCGAGTTCGGTCATGCCTTTTAAGGCTTTATCGCGGTCAACGCCCAGGTGTTCGCAAATTTTTAAGGCCAAAGCGACGTTTTCTTTATGCTCGGCATAGCGAAACTGACTCATGGTGTCATCAGAAATCGCTTCGACTTCTTCTAATGTGACACCGTGTAACTCTGACTTTCTGTCTTTGCAGGAATGCTCGAAAGTCGGCAATAAGTCACGTTCTGCGGTAAATAAATTACCTTTCACCGGAGTGCTTCCCGCCAGCGCTAAGGCGACGTCTTCTTCTCCAGGACCCATGACATCTAAGTGGTCGGGACGGGCGTTGGTAATGACACCCACATTAGAGCGCACCATGCGTAGCTCACTTAAAGACTGGTACTGTGGTTGTAATGCCATACACTCCATCACGACAATCTCAGGCTTTAATCTTGCCATGCGTTTAAGTGTTCGCATTTGCTCTATAATGTTTGCGCCACTGATGCGGTAAATTGGGAACTCGCGACCGTCAGGGTCGGTGACTGCGGCGGCGGAGCCCGTTGTTTTCGCACAAACACGTTTACCGCCGGCACGAAGCCCTGCGGCAATGAGTCTAGTGACACTGGTTTTCCCGCGCGTACCATTGACATGAACACGAACCGGAATGCGGCTCACCAGCCAACGGTGTTTTAGCGCTTCTAAGCCGCCTGCCAGAACAAGTGCTACCCAAAGTCCTGCAACAATGGCGAGCAAAACAGGTATTTCCATAATCGCTCCCCTTAACATACATAAATGTATGTATTCTTTTTAGCGAACCTTTATGAAAAAAACCAATGAATTTAGGGATCTTTACACTTTAGTTCGCAAGAAGAAGCGGATGACCGTATGGCGAATTGGGATTATGCTTTTTTAACGAATTCGGACTTTAATTTCATGGGACCAATGCCGTCTATTTTGCAGTCGATGTCATGATCACCCTCTACCAGGCGAATATTTTTTACTTTCGTGCCGACCTTAACGACGGAAGAAGATCCTTTTATTTTCAAGTCTTTAATCACAGTGACGGTATCGCCGTCTTCAAGCGGTGTGCCGTTAGAGTCACGGTACTGGGGGGTATTTTCAGTGTCTATTGGTTCATCTTCAGACCACTCATGGCCGCATTCAGGGCAAACCAGTAAGTTACCGTCGTGATAAGTGAAGGTTGACTGGCATTCAGGGCAGGCGGGGAAGTCGCTCATTAGAAATCCTTTTAAATTAAAAAGAGGCGCAATTATAGCCTGTTAGCGCCACGCCCGCATTAAACGAACAGCAACACCGCAATTGTTGTTATTACGGCCAGTAGAACGTTAAGAACAACTCCCTCTCGTGCCATAGCTTTTATCGTAATGCGTTTAGAGGCAAACACAATAGAGTTTGGCGGTTTTGCGACAGGCATGCAGAATGCACAGCTACAGGCAATAACGGCCGGAATCATCAGTAATTCAATCGGTAACTGTAATGCCGTAGCGGTGGCTGCCAAAATAGGCATAAGTAGAGTGGCGGTCGCTGTATTGGACGTGACTTCAGTGACAAAAGACACTGTCAAAGTGAGCACAAAAATGAGCAACCACAAGGGTAGCGTGCCTAATGACGTAAGTGACTGGCCAATAATATCGCCTAAGCCACTTTCCATAACACCTCGTGCCAGGCAAATACCGCCGGCGAACAACAACAAGATGCCCCAGGGGATGTCCTTTGCCAACGGCCAGTTGAGCAGCTTTTCGTGCTTAACTTTACCGCTTGGAATGACAAACATGGCAACCACACCGGCTAAGGCAACAGTGGCGTCATTTAAGCTGCCCAACCCTAAAAGCCTGGTCCAGCCGCCAAATGGTGCTGTGCGGGTTATCCACAGAAAAACGACGGCACCAAACACTATTAATACGCGCTTTTCATAGGTGGTCATTTTACTCGTAGTGGGAAGCTCTAATGGTTTTGTGAGCTTGACGTTTCGGGTGAGCCAGAAGGCAATAACAGGCAACCCGAGTAATACCATCGGTAAACCAATGCCAAGCCAGCGGGTAAAGCTGAACTCGGTTCCGGTAATATTCTGATAAATGGAGGCGAAAATTAAATTAGGCGGTGTGCCGACCAGGGTAGCAATACCGCCTAACGAGCCGGCGTAAGCAAGACCCAATAACAGTGCGCGTTGAAAGCTTTCGTCGTCGCTGGCATCGGCGAGTGCCAGAGCGACGGGCAAAAGTGCCAGAACACCAGCGGTATTCGATATCCACATGGATAAAAATGCGGTCGCAGCCATAAACGAGATAACCACTTTGCGACCATTGTCAGCTCCGATACGGGCGATAAGCGTTAATGCCATACGTTTGTGAACGCCGCTGGCTTCCACCGCTTTGGCCAACATAAAGGCACCCATGAACAATAAAATGATATTGTCACCCAGCGCGCCTGCAGCGGTGCTGGTATCAATAACTCCGAATACGGGCAGTAACACGAAGGGCAACAATGAAGTGACAGGCAGAGGAATGCATTCGGTGACCCACCACCAAGCGACCCAGACAACTGTGCTTAGAGTGAGAGCCGCCGGTAAAGGCATGTTGGCGAGTTGGGTGGCAAGCAGTACAATGAGAGCGGTTAAAGGCCCCAGCGCTAAATGTTTCATTAAACGATTTTTCTATCCATAGCGTATCTTTCCCAGTAAAGATAATAGATAAGAGGTTCACATGCGAGATATTGTTATTCTGCACGAAAATGAAGAGTGGCTAGTGCCATTGAGAGCAGAATTTGAGAAGCGCGGAGTTGCGGCCAAAGAATGGTTTCTTGATACGGGCGTTATTCCTTTTACAGAATTGCCCGATGATGCGGTGTACTACAACCGTATGAGCGCATCGTCACATACGCGTGGACATCGGTTCGCACCTGAACTGACCCGTATGGCGCTTACCTGGCTTGAAAACAATAACCGCACCGTTGTGAATGGCAGCGGTGTGCTGGCGCTGGAAGTGTGTAAATTATCGCAGTATGCGGCTTTGCAAAAAGCCGGACTCAATGTGCCAAAAACACAAGCTGTGGTTGGCAAAGAGCTTATTGCGGAAGCGGCTGAAAACTTTGCTCAATGGCCACTTATTTTGAAACCAAACCGTGGCGGTAAGGGCTTGGGAGTTATCAAGTTTGACGATGTGGCCGGTTTGCAAGCTTATATAGAGAGCGATGACTACGAAGAGCCATTAGACGGTGTTTGGCTGTTGCAGGAGTACATTAAGCCGAAGCAACCGCACATTACTCGTAGCGAATTTGTTGGTCAGAAGTTTGTATACGCAGTCAATGTGAATACAGAGCAGGGTTTTGAGCTTTGTCCGGCGGACGTATGCAGTGTTGATGATGCGTTCTGCCCCACCAGCAAAGCACCGGCTGAGACCCCCAATAAGTTTTCGATTACAAAACGCTTTAACGGCCACGAAATTATTTTCGCGCTTGAGGCGTTTTTGAAAGCGAATGATATTGATGTAGCGGGTATTGAGTTCATTGAGGACGAAAAAGGCGAGTTGTACGTTTATGACGTGAATACCAATACGAACTACAATCAAACTGCCGAGCGCGAAGCTGGTGTGAAGCAAACCGGAATGGGAGCGTTGGCGGATTACCTTATTGGTTTAGCCAAATAGTTAACCTGTAAATAAAAAAACGGCCCCAACCTTTGGGGCCGCAAAAAAGCCAGGGAGAGAGTCTGGCGTTTAGAAAGTGTATTCAACACCAAATGACGCTGTTTGAGGTTTGTTAGGGCGTGCACCATGCGGTGAGCGAGCCACAATTTTTTGCTGATCAAACAGGTTTTCGACTTTGAAATAAACCGCCATGTTGTTGTTCATCTCATAACGGCTGACAAAATCAGTCACAAATACAGACTCCGTTCTGTCGAATTGACTGTCGGTACGGTTACAGCCGACATCGACACACATCTCGTCCGCGTACTTCGCTACAACGTAGTTAACCCAACCGTTTTGGTTGTCTAGAGCAACGCGCATACTAAAGGTGTTTTGCGGAATATCGTTTAACTCATCGCCATCCATTAGACCTGACACGGCGTTGTCTTTGCTAATTTCACCTTTGGTGTAGGTGTAAGTCACATCTACAGGTATCAGGAAACTACCCGCTTCAAAGGTGTTGCTCGCCTGGAATTCTAAACCGCGAACAACCGACTCACCCAATACATAGTTGCCTGACTCCGCACCGTTGTCACAAGGATTAGCAATAGAGCATTGCTGTGTGGTGTCGCTAAAGTCGCTGTAGAAACCAACCGCTTCGACAAATAAAGCGCCTTGGTTGTAACGCACGCCAGCTTCATAGTTCGTGCTGGTTTCAGGCTCTTGGTTTTCTTTTGCACCGCCACCTAAAGGAGAGAAGCCCTTATGAACGCCAGCCAGAACCTGCCAGTTGTCGTTTACGTCATAAGTAAAGGAGGCACCAGGTAACCATTCGCTGCTGTCGTTAGAGCGGAAGCTGTCCAGCTGTGAGCGATCTGTGTCAGCAAACTGATAACGGTAAGACTCCACATCTTCATATCTAAGCGCAAAATTAACCATCAGGGCGTCTGATAGTTGCCATTGGTCGGTTAACCATACGCTCAACGCGTCAGCGCCTTCTAAACGATTATTACCGCCGGTAGGCATGATTTCGTTTTGATAAACCAAACTGCCGTTTATTTGATCGTATATGGAAACAGGCTGGAAGCGATCCATCTCATCACTATGGTCGCGCGCCCCTAACTCCAGGTTATGATTGGCTAAATTGAACTGCGCATTCAATTCGATGCCTTTTGACTCGTACGCGCGGTTGTTGTTTTTGTAGTTCAGGCCAGTCTCATCCATGGAACCGTGCAGTATGGCTAAGGCATCTTCGTCGCCATTGTTAGCGGCATTAACATAAGCATTACCGCCATCAAGTTTGAACCAGTTACGAGCGAAGTCATTGTAGTAACCAAGGATATTAAGCGTAAGGTTATCTGTTGCTTCGAATGCATAATTCAAACTGTAGCCTTTATGTGAATTGTCCATCTGATCGATTTCTGACAATCCATAACGACGGTTTTCATCTTTTTCGAAGTCTGAATCTGTCAGTCCCAGGTAGGTTTCGTTTGAAATCTCTTCGGAGTACTGAACTTTAGCCAATAAACTTTGGCGATCTCCTGTCCATTTTAGTTTGGCCACATAATCTTCAATGTCGAATCCAGCGTCACGGCTGCTGCGGTCGATATCTTTAAAACCATCGCTGCTGCGTTGAACGGTTTCTAGCAAGAAGCCCCACTGGCCCTCTGTTCCACCAACGTGAGCATGAATGTCTCGGCTACTGTTTTCACCAAACTCAGTTAATACTTGCCCACCAAACTGCTCTGGAATAGGGGTCGTGACTAAGTTAAGCACACCACCGGTTGTTTGAGGGCCGTAACGCAATAACGGAGCGCCTTTCAGTACCTCAATAGAAGACATTCGGAATGTCGTTGGGAAGTAATACGCGGCCGGGTTTGAATAAGGCGCTGGCGCTACCATAACGCCGTCCTCCAAAAGGGTAACTTTACTGACACGACCAGCGGTTGCGGCACGGATGCCAATGTTTGGGCGGAGGCCTTGGCCGTCTTCTTCACGAACATAAACACCAGGAATGGTTTTCATCAACTGGTTAATGTCTGTAGGGACTTCAATGCGCATTTGCTCTTCATCGATAACGGCGCTTGAGCCAGCTGTAGCTCTGGAATCAGTTTTCGTGCCGATTATTTTTATCTGCTCGATATCGTCAGGTCGGTCTACTGCGACCTCTGCAAAGGCCGGAGCTGCAAAGCTTGCAAGAATAGCCGTAGTCAGTAACGTCTTTTTCATGATCTACCCTGTTAATGTTTTTTGAAAGGTTATTTCATTATTGGTTTATCAAATCGCCGCGAATGCTAATATAAATAATAATGATTCGCAACAACAGTTTTGATCTTTAGCAATTTTTTGGTCGGTTTTTTTGTGGTACTTGTCGCTGTCTTAGTCAGAGAGGTTGGTTAAACGCGCTTGGGCGAGGTAAAGTGTTTATAAAGAGGGGAAACCGTAAAGGCGCTTTAAATGACGAAAATAATAAAACTGACCACTGTGCTAACCGTATTAGCTAGTGTAGTCGGTTGCAGTTCATTAACCAGTGACTCAGAGCAAACCATTCAGTATCAATGCGGGGCGGCAGAAGTTGAGCTCAACTTTATTGACGCGGCAGCGACACTTCATTACAAAGGCAGCTCGACACACTTGCAGCAGGTGGTTAGTGCATCGGGCGCACGGTATAACGATGGTGCTGATCCCGTCACCCAATATTGGGGGAAAGGTAATGAGGCGACTATTACCTGGCAGGGACAGGAATTGCCAATCTGTGTGGAAAAAGGCACTTTGCCTAAGTACTTTACCGGACGTGGCAACGAACCCTTCTGGCAGGTTGCCGTTAACCCGCAACACATGACCATTACGACACCGAATACCGAGGCAATTGTTGATGTCTCGCCGGCCAAAGTCGTTTCTGAGAACCCTTATGAATGGCGTATTGAGTCGGCAACAAAAACTCAGTTAGTGGTCATAGACACCTTATGTCGAGACTCAATGAGCGGACGGCTCTACCCCTACCAAGTCGATTTGCACGAAGGCGGTAACGTGTACTCTGGTTGCGGTGGTGACAGTGAATGGCTGGTTCAGGGGGTTGAGTGGCAATTGGTTGAGTTTGATGGGCATTCGTTGAATACGAAAGCGCCAACACTGAGTTTTCTGGCTGACGGTCAGTTGACCGGCTTTAATGGCTGCAACCGCTACTTTGGTCAATACAACTTAGGTGGTGAGCTGGCGCAGATACGACTGATGGGTAGCACGAAAATGGCGTGTCCGGAAACTGCCAGCCAACTGGAAAGAGGTTTCAGTGAAGCCATGCAGCGTGTTTATCAAATCAGCATCGATAATAAAGAGCGGTTAGTGCTGACCACTCGTGGTAATCGACAACTGATATTTGTCGAGCAACAATAGCAATATCCTGATAGGGTTAACACCTATGCAACTTAAAAAATACACCGATTATGGCTTGCGCGTTTTAATGTATCTAGCGGCCAAAAAAGACGACGACAGAGTCACTATCGATGAACTCAGTGCCATCTTTAATGTGCCCAGAAACCACTTAAATAAAGTGGTTCATCAGTTAGGAAAGGAAGGGCTCATTGAAACCCGGCGAGGGAAAAACGGCGGTTTTTTGTTGGCTGTTGACCCGGCTGATGTTCGACTAGACAAGATTATACGCCGGCTAGAAGGCGACGAATACTGGATAGATTGTCACAAACCTGAATGTGCGATATTTCCAGCCTGCGAGCTTAAGAATTTAATCAACGAAGGTAAGGAAACGTTCTACCGGTTTTTATCAGACTATACATTAGCCTCGCTAATGCAGAATGACGCTGGTATTCGCCGACTCTGGGGACAGGAAATTCCAATAAACGAAGCACAATAATAAGGGGAGTTTCATGCTTAAAAAGTTAGCAGTAGGTATAGCCGTTGGTTTGGCTGCAACATCAGCGCAAGCGAACGACTGGCTGCATTGCGGGGACGTATTTGATAGTCAATCCGGACAGCTTGTTGGTGAGCGCTATATTGAAGTTGAAAACGGTGATATTAAGTCGGTGAAGGTTAATGCCCCTGGTGACTCAAGTCGTTTAATCGATTTATCGGACAGCACTTGCCTTCCTGGGTTTATTGACCTCCATGTGCACTTAGACGGTCAGTCCGGGCCAAACTCGTACATTAAACAGTTTACTCAAAACCCGGCTGACTTAGCCCTGGTTGCTCAGAATTATGGCATGAAAACGTTGAAAGCGGGATTTACAACGGTTCGTAACCCGGGTGACTCTGACAATGTGACCATTGCTTTGCGGGATGCGATTAACGCGGGTATTACCGATGGACCACGCATTTATACCGCAGGCAAATCTATTGCAACAACAGGTGGGCATGCGGATCCGACAAATGGCTGGAAAGAACAACTCATGGGTCGCCCAACGCCGAAAGACGGTGTTATTAATAGCGAAGAAGATGCTCGTGAAGCGGTTCGCCAACATTACAAAGACGGTGCCGACTTTATTAAAATTACCGCAACAGGTGGTGTATTGAGCATGGCCAGCAGCGGTGACAACCCTCAGTTTACTGACGACGAGTTAGAAGCCTTGGTCGATATTGCTGATGATTACAACTTTCATGTAGCGGCTCATGCACACGGCAAAGCTGGTATGCTTCGTGCAGTAAAAGCAGGCATTGCGTCGGTTGAGCATGGTACTTATATGGACGACGAAGTGATTGCGGCCATGAAAGAGCATGGTACGTATTTAGTGCCAACAATACTGGCGGGTAAATTCGTTGCCGAAAAAGCCGAAATTGATGGCTATTTTCCGGAAGTTGTAAGGCCTAAAGCGCGTGATATTGGTCCGAAAATTCAGGATACCTTCGCAAAAGCGTATAAAGCCGGAGTAAACGTTGCCTTTGGCACGGACAGTGGTGTGTCAGCGCATGGTGACAATGCTTTAGAGTTCCAGTACATGGTCGAAGCGGGAATGCCGGAAGCTGAAGCAATTCAAGCGGCAACCAGTATCGCTGCAGACTTCCTCAAGAACGATAAAATTGGCCGTATTGAAGCGAACAAGAAAGCCGATATTGTGGCGGTAAAAGGTAATCCTTTAGAGGATATTACGCTGTTGCAAAACGTTAGATTCGTTATGAAAGACGGAAAAGTGTATAAGCAATAAAATAACCAAGAGGGGTCAGTCGAAACGTACTGACCCTTCTAGTTTTAAAGACGTATGGTCGCCACTACGCACTTCATACTTGGTCTTATCTTCCTCGCAATTTACCCATAGCTGCACTCTCGCCGGCAAAATAACCGGTCGTTTAAAAGTTACATCTATGTAGGTCACTGCTTTTGACTGTTGACGTTCGAGCTCTGCTTGGGCCCGCGCCATCATATACATGCCGTGAATTATCGGTTTTTCAAAGCCGAACCAGCGCGACACGAGCGGATGCAAATGGATAGGGTTAAAGTCGCCGGATATACGAGCGTATCGACGACCCATACCGCTGCCTAATTGCCAGTGCGCTAAGTTGTCCCAACCATCATCGGGCTCAAAGGGTTTTGGGGGGGCTTTTTTAGCTTTGGCGTTGCTATTATCGCCTTTCATGACCTGATAGACACTGGTGCATGTGGCGACTTTCTCACCGTTTTGCCAAAACTCGACCGTGAACTGGGGCCTTAACCGGCGTGGAGACACATCAGGTCCGCGCTTAGGTACTTTGACTTTTGACACCAGTTGAAACGACTGGTCAGTTTGAATAACCGCATGGCGCTCTAGTTTGTTGCTGACGTGCACCAGACCCGGTGCCGGCCAGGGAAAGCTGTCATCGAGCATCTGCGCTAAGTGCGCACGCTGCGCAATGCAATAAAGCATGGCAAGCGGGACATCACTCACAAAGCCACCAAAAGCATCGTGATACTTTTCAAGTTGCTTATCTGCCGGAGCGGGAATGGAGTAGTGCTTTTCCAGGGTTTCTGAATCGGCCTCAGACTCATCGCTACGCTGCAAGGTAAATAATGACCTGAACAGCATACTTGGCATGGGGGCTAGTTTTTGCGGATGGTTATCCACACGTTCCATAGTGATAGTGACTCCTTACTGACTTAGTGGTTATTCTCGCACATGTTGCAAAAATTCAACAGTCCGACCACTAAAAAGCCGCTCCGAAGAGCGGCTTGCTTAGTTTTTCTTCGCCTTACTTATTGGTTTCTATGTCGTCGTTAAGATCTTCATCGTGTTTTTCGAGATCCCACGGCAGAACGCCCGGGCTGTGGTGTCTGAAGTGCAGGTAGTTCTCGAATTGGTTAATCACGTCATTGATGATATCCGACGACTCATAACCGTAAAGATCATACGACTGCCCACCTTGTCTTAGGAACACCTCTGCTCGGTAGTAGGTTTCGCGATTTTGGTCGTTGCTGAGCACAAACTCAGGTAACAAGTAGTCGCGCAGACGTATTTCGTAAGCGAAGTCCAAGTCATTTTCTTTTTCAACGCTTAAAATAATACGGTTGTGCTCCTCATCCGTCGTGAACTCAGCTGGCCAGTCCTGGCTTTTCAGCTCTTCTTTTACCTTTTGCAAAGACTCTGTTGCAGGCCCGTTGATAAAGTCCAGCACGGGCTCTTTCTTCGGAAAGTCGACCAGGCCGGCTAAACGTTTTTTCCAATAGTCAGGACCTTCGTTAACACCACGACGGTGATGATGACGATGGCTCTTCAGACTGTTGTATTGGTGCCCTTCAATAACCAACGCCCGCCACATTCCGGCCGCCGATATCAAAATAATGACAGCGAACGGTAAGGCACTAGTTATTGCTGCGGTTTGCAGCGCGCCTAAGCCGCCGGCAACCAGCAGTACTGCCGCAACAACGCCTTCACTACTTGCCCAGAAAATACGCTGCCATACAGGTGTTTCCATACCACCGGATGCTAACGAGTCGATAACCAGTGAGCCAGAGTCCGATGATGTCACGAAGAAGGTAATAATTAAGAGCACAGTGACAAAGCTAACAATGCTGGTCAGAGGCAGTTCTTCGTAGAGTTTAAACAGGGCTATGGCCTGGTTATCCTGCACTTCAGAGATGAGTGCTGTGTAACCTTCGTTCATGATCATATTCAAAGCGGTATCGCCAAATACGGCGAACCAGAAGAACGTGAATATGGTAGGCACGAACATGACCCCAAAGACAAACTGGCGAATAGTGCGACCGCGACTGATTTTGGCAATGAACAGCCCAACGAACGGTGCCCAGGCGATGGTCCAGCCGAAGATAAATAGCGTCCAGTTACCAATCCAGTCACTGCGTTCATAAGCTTGCAAGTTAAAGGTACGTTCCACAATGCCGCTTAAGTAAGCGCCAGTGTTTTGCAGGAAGGTTTCCAGAATGTGGATTGTAGGTCCGGCAATGAACACGAATAATAGTAGGAAAAGCACCAGTGTCATGTTCAACAGAGACAGCCGTTTAATCCCTTTATCCATGCCGGCAACAACCGATGCTATTGCGGCAAGAGTGATAACACCTATTGCAATAACTTGTACGGTGGTCCCCACGGGGATGTCTTCCCACAAATAGTTGAGGCCGGTGTTTATTTGTATTACCGACAAGCCCAGGGTTGTGGCAATACCAAACATGGTTCCCAGCACCGCAAAGGTATCAACGGCGTGTCCTATTGGTCCATTAATTTTCTCGCCAATTAGCGGGTACAGCGTAGAACGCATGGACAGTGGAAGGCCATGTCGGAATGAGAAATATGCCAGAACTAAACCTACTAAGCCGTAAATTGCCCAAATGTGGAAGCCCCAGTGGAAGTAGGCAATTTGCATAGCCTGTTTAGCTGAGCCGATTGTTTCAGCCGCGCCTGTGGGAGGTTCCGCGTAATGTAAGACAGGCTCTGAGACACCGAAGAAAAGCAAAGCAATACCGTAACCCGCCGAAAACAGCATGGCGAACCAAGAGGTAAAGCTGTATTCCGGTTCGCAATGGTCGGGACCTAATTTAATACGCCCCCAGCGCGATATTGCCACACCAATAATGAATACTAAGAAAAGAGCGACGGCGAGCATGTAAAACCAACCAAAGTTGTCAGTAATACCTGCTAACGTCCAGTTAAAAAGTTCACCGGCTTTTTCAGGCGCGCTTAACGTCCCTATCACCAGCAAAGCAATCACAATAACAGCCGGTAAAAACACCGGAATCAATATTGCGTTGTGCCACTTAGCTTTCTCCGCTGACATAAAAACTCCTGTTTTTATTATGGTTTGTATATATATAGCGTACTTATTTTGTTTTGTAATGGGTCACTTTACATTTCTTTTACTGCTTATTTTGTAATCTTTAAGGTATGATGAGCGCTTATTCATATTTATGAGTTAGCGGTTATATGAATGCTCAGAAGTCATCAGTTGATTTAGTCAGTTTAACAAACGCACTGCCTGGTGCTGTCTATCAGTTAGAGTTAACCGAGAATGGCGACTGGCACTTTCATTTTGTCAGCGAAGGCATCGAAAGTATTTACGGCTGTTCGGTGGCCGACCTTCAGCAAAACACCTGTGTGCTTAAAGACATTATTGTTGCAGACGATTATGACTCTGTGGTTAATAGTTTGCTTGATTCGGCGAAGTACCAAATTCCGTGGAACAAAGAATACAGAGTAGTTCGTAATGGCGAAATCCACTGGGTTTATGGGCACGCGGTGACTGAAAAGCAGCCTAATGGCAGTACCATCTGGAAAGGTCAATTACTGGATATTACTGAACGTAAGCAGTTAGAGCTGACGGTTAAAAGGCATCAGCGGAATCTTGAACTTGCCGAACGCGTCGCTAACTTAGGCCACTGGAAACTGAATTTAAACACCGGCAAGTCGGTTTGGTCTGATACGGTGTACGAGCTATATGGCTTAGAAAAGAGCAAGACTGACCCCGGCCTCGATATAGTCATGGAAAAAACGCACCCAGAGGACCGTAAAGCAATAACTGACGCGATTGAAGCCGCTAAAAAGTCTGGTGTGCGTGACGTTGAGCACCGCATTATTCGCAGTGATGACACTGTTCGCTGGTTGCGAGAGTCGGGTATTTATCAGCTCGATGAAAATGGTGATGAGATCATCTTTGGTACGGTGCAGGACATTACCGAATACAAAGAAATGGAGCTGAAACTTCGCAGTACCGGTGGTGAAGACGAGCACACCGGTTTTTACAACCGACGTATGATGCTACGCGCATTGCAGCGGCGCTTTAGTTTTTATAAAGCACACCCAGAATACCCATACTTTTTGTTGGTTCTGCAAGTGACTAACGACGCCAAAACGCTGGCGCATACGGCAGAAATTGTTCGCGCAAATATCAGAGATTACGATACTCCCGGGCACTTGGGTAATGGCTTAATTACTGTGCTGCTGTCAACGCTGTCGTCACCCGAAAATAAAAGCAGTCTTCGACGAGTTATGGCGCAACTCTCTAATGCCGGCATTGAAGGTCATTGTATGTTGGAAGAGGCTCGAAGTACCGACAGTCGGTTCGATGACATCTTGACGCGCGCGTTGCCTAAATAAACCCAGTTTAATTTAAAGGGTCCAGTCCCTGCGCTTGCCCATGCTATTGGTTGGAATCGCGCTTCCGAAGCTAACATGAGTGGGGATTTCAATATCGATCAGTTGCTCGCTCAACCACTGTTTCAGGCTGGTCTCTGTCAGGTTGTCGCAGCCGCTTTTCATAACAACATAAGCTTTTAATCCCTCGCCTTCGCTTGTTTTTTTCTGACGTACAGTTGCAGCTTCTTTTAATTAATTTCACTTCTTATTGTATCGGAATGGCTCAGGTTAGATCACATCCCTTAACAAATTCTTTACTGTAATAACCAAAATAGCGGTCTATACTTAATTTTTTATGAGCAACACCAAGGGGACACAAGGATGCCAAGAACACCCCAGTTTCACCGTGAGACAGCATTAAATAATGCGCTGCAGTTATTCTGGCGGCAGGGCTACCATGCCACTTCAATGAAAGATATTGAGGAAGCGATGGATATGCGACCGGGTAGCATTTATGCGGCGTTTGGTAATAAAGAATCTTTATTTAAAGAAGCGTTGGACTCGTACTTTGCTATGGTTGAGGAAGACTTTAAAAATACCATTGCCAAGCAACCATCGGTATTGCAGGGCTTTCGCCAGTATCTTAAAAATATCGCAAAAGCGGATGAGAGCTGCGCACCGACAAAGGCCTGTATGTTGGTAAAAACCTTACTGGAATTTACACCGGAAGACAAAGCCTTCAACGAACCTGCGCATGCGTATTTAGACTCAATTGAAGCAATGTTTACTGAAGCACTGAGTGAAGCCCAAAGCCGTGGCGAACTGAGTAGACAGAGCTCTCCTGAAAAGTTGGCAAGACTAATACAAACCAATGTTATTGGCTTAAGAACCATGGCTCGACGCAGCAGTTCACAACCCTATCTTGAAGCTTTGGTCGATGATGTGGTCGCTCGTATTATTCCTGTGAATTAAACAAGCCTTTGTAGCCTTTAGGATTAAACTGCCACGTCATTGCTAAAATAATGACACCGACGAGAATATGTAGTTGCCAACCGAATGTGTAGTTACCGGAAAAGTCGCGGAACCAACCGGTAACTAACGGCATTAAACTGGCAAACATAAACCCAATACCCTGCATGAAGGACACCAGGCGACCAGCCTGAACGGGATTGTCGATATGGTCTAGCGCCATAACAATGCATAGTGGAAAAGCGCCGCCCAGACCAAACCCGCAAAGTGCCGACCACAGCCAGGGCGATACATTTGGGAACCAACTTAGGCCAATAAACCCAACCATTTGTGTGAGTACGGCCAATGCCAACCAAGGGCGGCGATCTTGTGAACGTGATAACGCGGGTAAAATTAAAGCGCCAATCACCTGAACTAACGAAAAAAGCGCCAGTAAATTACCTGAGGCCTGTGCAGACCAACCGAACTCGGCGTAAAAAGGTGCTATCCAGGCAATGAAACCCGCGTAACCGGCATTAACCAAAGCAAAATAAGCCCCCAGAATCCAGGCTCGCGGTGTTTTATAGGCACGCAGCAGCAAATGTCGTGGTGGTACGCTGGCAACCGGGGTTCGGTTAACCGGTAAATACCAAATAACGAATACCAGAGCCGCTAACAGGCTCCAGCTCCCCATGGCTTGGTATCGCTCAGGTAGCAAGCCGGCAGCCCAGGGAGTGGCAACCGCGCCTAACGCAGCCCCGCCCATCAGGGCTGCCGACCAAAGACCGGTCACTAAGCCGAGCCGTTTCAAATATTGCTGCTTGGTGAGCTCGGGAATAACAATGTGCAGCAGTGAGATACCGACACCGCCAACAATAGCGCTGGTCATCATACTGGTGCTGGTGGGCTCGAATAGGCGTGCGATAAGACCGGCAGTTAAAATAAGCAGCCCCAGTCCAATACCGTGGCGGTAACCCAAAGCGGTCGTGACACGCCCGGCAAACAGCGCCATAGCGCCAATCATCAAAATTGGAATGGTGGTGAGCAATGAAACTTCGCTGAACGACAAGCCGGTTATGTCGCGTAACTCGCCGGTTAGTGGTCCGATAGAGGTCAGCAAAGGCCTTAAGTTCAGCCCTAGTAACACTAATACCGCTAAGCTCAGTGCAAGTCGAACGCCTGACGGAGCAGGAGTGAATGTTGGCTCTTTTTGCAAACTCATACCGCTGGTTATTTAAAACCTTACTTTACTGAATTTTTATCGTTGTGTGAAACCGTGTTATTCTTTGGCGCCAACAGTCGCTATCCTTTTCTTAGAAAGAGTACCCGTTATGACCGCATCTACGGCGCCAGGGAATTTATTTATTGTTGCTGCTCCGAGTGGTGCAGGCAAATCGAGTTTAATAAAAGCCTTGTTGGACAAGTACGCCGACGACTCCATGCAAGTGTCTGTATCGTCAACCACACGAGCCCCCAGACCCGGAGAAGTTGACGGTGTACACTATCACTTTCTAAAGGTTGATGAGTTTGAACAGCGCATAGCAGCGGGCGAGTTTTATGAATGGGCTAAGGTGTTTGATAACTACTACGGTACTTCTCGTAAAGTGGTCGAATCGCTTCTGGCTGAGGGCAAAGACGTCTTTTTAGATATTGACTGGCAGGGAGCGCAGCAAGTCCGCGAACATTACCCCGATGTGCGCTCTATTTTCATTGTACCGCCAAGCTTGGCTATTTTAGAGCAGCGTTTGCGAGCACGAGGACAAGACTCTGAAGAGGTTATAGCGAAGCGTATGGCGAAAGCCCATGCAGAAATGTCGCATTATCATGAGTTCGATTACCTGCTGGTGAACGACGATTTTAATGACTCGTTACATGCTCTGGAGCACATTGTTATGGCGCAACGTCACAAAATGCCGCACCAGCAAGTAAGATATTCGCAGGTATTGAAGGAATTACTTGGATCGTCCGGCTGAATTCCGTATAATTCTTAGCCTTTCGAAAAATGTCACTCAAGTTTTAGTGGGAGTAAGTAAACCATGGCTCGCGTAACCGTAGAAGATGCTGTAGACCGTGTAGGTAACCGTTTTGATTTAATCTTGTTAGCGTCACGCCGTGCGCGTCAAATTGCTAATGGAAAAGAGCCTCTCGTTGAAACCAAAAATGAAAAGCCAACCGTTATTGCGTTGCGTGAAATTGAGCATGGCTTAATTGACAGCGCACGTTTAGACGTAGAAGAGCAAGCCGCTCAGCAAGAGCAAGACGCAGAAGAGCTGCGTGCTGTTGACGCTTTGCGTGGCATTGAATAAAAGATATCAGTTCGCCAACGGTATCAATACCGTTGGCAAATCTCGCAAATCCCCTTATTCTGAAAGTATATCCATTGTCCAGTCTTAACTGGGGAGTTCTCGGTGTACCTATTTGAAGGTTTAAAAGCGCAAGTTAGCGAGTATCTGCCGTCCGACCAAGTGGACAGAGTGGCGGAAGCATTTGTGGTGGCTAATGACGCCCACAGCACACAGAAGCGCAGTAGTGGTGAACCTTACATTACCCATCCGGTGGCAGTAGCCAGCTTACTGGCCGATATGCGGTTAGACTGTGAAACTATTATGGCGGCGTTGTTGCACGACGTTATAGAAGATACGGAAACCAGTCAGGAAGATCTCGCCGAGCAGTTTGGCTCAACCGTTGCTAGCCTCGTAGAAGGTGTTTCTAAGCTCGATAAACTGCAATTTAACTCTAAAGAAGAGGCGCAAGCTGAAAACTATCGCAAAATGATAATGGCAATGGTGCAGGACATTCGCGTAGTTTTGATAAAACTCGCGGACAGAACGCATAACATGCGTACCATTGAGCACCTGCGTCCGGACAAGCGTCGTCGCATTGCGCGAGAAACCTTAGAAATTTACGCGCCACTGGCTCACCGGCTGGGCATTCACGACATTAAAAATGAGCTTGAGCATTTAGGCTTTTGGGCGCTTTACCCATGGCGAGCACGACTGCTTGAGTCTGAGCTTAAAAAAGCCAGGGGTAATCGTCGTGAATTTACGGACCGGGTAAAAAGCGAGATAAACTCTCGCCTGGAAGGTAATAAAATCAGTGCCCGAGTGCTCGGCCGCGAAAAGCATCTGCACAGTATTTATCGAAAAATGCAGGCTAAAGAGCTCAAGTTCGAAGAGGTTATGGATATTTATGCGTTCCGCGTCATTGTTGATAGCGTGGACACTTGTTACCGAGTTCTGGGCGCACTGCATAACCTCTACAAACCTATAGAGACACGCTTTAAAGATTATATTGCCATTCCTAAATCGAACGGTTATCAGTCATTGCATACCTCATTAAAAGGTCCGCATGGGGTGCCAGTAGAAATTCAGATTCGTACTGAAGAAATGGATTTAATGGCTGACCGTGGGGTTGCCGCTCATTGGATGTATAAGAAAACCGATGACTCCGGCACCACCGCACAGGTGCGGGCTCGCAAGTGGATGCAGAGCTTACTCGAACTACAGCAAAGTGCTGGGAATTCATTCGAATTTATTGAAAGCGTTAAGTCGGACTTATTCCCGGAAGAAATTTATGTGTTCAGCCCGGACGGGCGTATTACCGAGCTTCCGCAAGGTGCCACGGCAGTCGACTTCGCTTACGCAGTGCATACCGACATTGGCAATACCTGCATTGGCGCGCGGGTCAATCACCGCTCTTATTCGCTGAGCAAACCGCTGGAAACCGGACAAACGGTGGAAATAAAAACGGCACCGAATTCGCGTCCGAACATCGCCTGGCTAAACTTTGTGGTAACGGGCAAAGCACGCGCGAAAATACGTCAGTATTTGAAAAGCCAGGAAGCGGACGAAGCCCAACAGTTGGGTGAGCGCTTACTTCGCTCAGCACTTGGACCTGTCAGTTATGATGATATTCCTGAGTCTGAATTTGAGCGCGTCCTTAAAGACACTAAAGTGGCGTCGAAAGAAGAGCTACTCAAGCAAATTGGTTTGGGCAATTTAATGTCCATAGCCATAGCGAAGCGTCTGTTAGGCGAGTTACAGCCATTAAAAGACGAGAATGCTTCTGAAAAGAGCCTTTCAATTAAAGGGGCGGAAGGCTTATTGGTTAGCTTCGCTAAATGCTGTCGACCTATCCCGGGTGACGATATTATTGCGCATGTTAGCCCCGGCAAGGGCTTGGTCATTCATCGCCGCGAGTGTAAAAACGTGCGCGGTCATGAGGATGATCCGGGACGTTACTTCCCTGTTGAGTGGGATAACAAACCAGAAGCGGAATTTATTTCTGAAATTAGAATCGAAATTATTAACCACCAGGGCGTTTTAGCCCGGTTAACTTCTTCAATAGCGACCACCGGTTGTAATATTGACGGACTGAAAACAGAAGAAATTGACGCCAATATATACTTTATCGATGTCGCATTAACGATAAGAAACCGGAAACATTTAGCGGATGTGATACGTCATATTCGTAAAATGCCGGATGTTCAGCGCGTGACGCGCTTAAGGAAGTAGTATGTCAAAAGTCATTATTTCTACCGATAACGCACCTGCTGCCATTGGCACTTATTCACAGGCGGTAAAAATTGGAACAACTGTGTACCTATCAGGGCAAATTCCATTGGTACCGGAGACCATGGAGCTGATTAGTGAAGACTTCACTGCACAAGCGGAGCAAGTTTTTAAAAACCTGACCGCTGTCTGCGAAGCTGCCGGTGGCGAACTGCAGGACATGGTTAAGTTGCAAATTTACTTAACCGATTTGGGCGAGTTCGCTATTGTGAATGAAGTGATGGCGAAGTTCTTTAAAGAACCTTACCCAGCCCGTGCGGCCATTGGCGTGAAGCAATTGCCAAAAGGCGCACAGATTGAGATAGACGGCATTTTAGAACTGCCGAGTACTAACTAAGTTAAGGCTTACACTGACTCTGGCGCCGGCTCTCTGTCTTCCAGCGGGCGGCGCCAAATAATAATAGCAATAGCCACTGCCGCCAGAATAAAGCAGTAACCGGTGTGAATACTCACCGACAACGGCGATATCTTGAAGCTTGCCCCCATTAATAAAGCTTGCGCTCCGTAGGGCAAGGCACCTTGCACAACACAAGCAAAAATATCCAGTAGGCTGGCGCTTTGACGTGGCGCTAAATTACCAATTTTTGCCAGCCGCTTACTGACTTCACCTGCCAAAAGAATGCTGACCGTATTGTTGGCAACACATAGGTTAGTTAATGCTGTCAGGCCAGCGATGCCGATGGCTGACGCACGTTGTTTGTGCTTGCTAACTTTATTCGCAGCAGCTTCAACAAATTGAGCTAGGAACGCCAAACCACCCTGCTGGCGAATAAGCGCGGACAACCCACCAATAAGCAATGACAGTAAGAAAATTTCCTGCATGCTTTCAAAGCCTTTATAAATGTCCTGACTAAAGGCAACCCATTCGTAGTCCACTGTGAACATACCAAAAGCTGCCGCCAGGACAATTCCAAGCCCGAGTACTGCAAAAACGTTCAACCCCATAACCGCCAGTACGATGATCGCGAAGTAAGGCAGTGAGAGCCAGAGGTTGGCATCGGGAATTTTCAGAGGCGCTTCGCTGGTATCGTAAGTTACTAACCACAAAATAGTAATGATAGCTGCTGGTATTGCAATTTTTAGGTTCGCACGGAACTTGTCACGCATCGTACAGCCTTGCGTGCGTGTTGCGGCAATGGTGGTGTCCGAGATAATTGACAGGTTGTCACCAAACATCGCGCCACTGACTAATACACCCGCGAGCAGCGGTAAACTGATGTCGGTGGCCTCACCAATACCTAATACCACTGGAGCTAAGGCAGCTAGGGTTCCCATTGACGTCCCCATTGCTGTTGAAATAACCCCGGCAATAATAAACAGCCCGGGTAGGAGAAACGCCGCCGGAATAATGCTGAGCCCGAGTGCCACCATTGCATCCACGCCTCCGGTCGCTTCTGCAACCGTACTAAACGCGCCCGCAAGAAGGTAAATAACACACATGGTAATGATGTTATTGTCACCAACACCGGCAACGAAGGTGTTAATTCTCTCTTCAAAGGCCTGCTTACTCAGTAGTATGCCCAGCACAATAGCGGGCAAAATGGCGACCGGACTCGGTAGCTGATAAAAGGCGTACTCGACCCCTTCGTTTTGGAAGTACAGGCCGGTGCCTAAAAATAGCACGAGGAATAACGCCAAAGGCAGGAGTGCTTTTGCGCTTGCCGGCTGCGGCGACGAATCTGTCATAAACTACCCTTTTATTTTTATTTGGACGTCCAGAAGCTTATCCGTCCACTGGTTTTTGTGCAACACTTTTTCTGCAACACGAAAGTACTGCATTGATTGTGACCACAGTGGTATATTTTTGCAAAAGGAGGCGTTTATGGATCAGTTTTTTGGCCGGGCGTATGTGTTTATTCCCTGCTATTTGGACGGTAAAGAGCTAAAAGGCAGTGAAACTGAACAAGGTTCTTATGTCAGTGAAATCGCCGACAGGTTTTCAGAGGAAATTTCTAATCGTAGCTGGAACCAATTTGAGCGTGGGGCGCTAGGCCGCTTTTCATTTAATTTTCATGGTGAAAGTGAAAAAGATACCAACTGCGAACAGCTACCGGGCGATGTGTATTTCACGCTTAACCAACGCACTCAGCTATGTATTTTGACCATTGTGTTTGGTGTTACTGGTGAACCAATTACTCAGCTACTCGACAGAGTGTCGCGTGAAGGTATTGAAATAACCGACGGCGACGAGCGTAATGCTAACTTTTATGCGTATTTAAAGAAAAAGCATGGCTTGCAGGTATCCGGCAAGGCGCGAGTTTGTCTTAGTACTGGCCGAAAACTGCCAGAAACCTTAAAGCCGTCGATATTTGCTAACGAAATGTATGAGTCTGACGTAATGGAGTCGGCGGGGTTGCTACCAACCTTTGGTAATGGCGGTTGGCAGGACAATATAGCGGTTTACAACAGCAGTGAAATTTACGCCAGTAAGACAACGGTATTGCGATACGATGACAACCTGGACAAGGATGATCCTGAGCTGTCTGGTACTTCCGTAAAGGCTATTCGGCGCGACTTAATGCTAACCTTTATTATTGAGCTGCTCATGTTCAGAGAGGCGTCTATAAAGCGTGCGAACTTGCGGGTGACTCATTCAATTCAAACCGATGAAAAACTGGAGCTGGACGACATTAATGACTTAATGGGCGACTTTAAGTCAGCGATTTTGTTTTGGGATTTGGATATATTTTTATACCCCTCAGCGCAGCAGCTAGCCGACCGTTTATTTGAGAAGTTTGATATTGATCGCTCGTTGGAAACTTACCGAAAAAACCAAAACTTTCTTGAGCAGCGGGTTAATTTATCGAATGCTGCGCAAGCAGAAAAAGAAACCCGAACCATTAATTACATTGCTATCATTGTCTTCTTTTTCGAGGTGGTACCACTATTGTTCGTACTCGCCCAATCGTTTATTCAGAAGCAACCGCTCGATATGTCAGTGATATACTCGGGCATTGCAGCTATCAGTGTCAGTTTTGTTCTATTCGTTATTATTGTCGGCATTGTCAGAATGCGCCGATTAACTAAAAAAGCGGTACGAAGTTAATGCACGAAAAACAATTAAGCCCCAGGTTTTTGACCTATGCAGAATTACAGGAATTGGGCTACACCGTTGATGACATTGTTGAAAAAACAGTGGCGTTATCGGCCGATGATATTTCTGGCTATGACTCGCAAGATAACGAGAGCCAGTATTGGCTAGAACATCGACGTAACAATATGTCGCTGTTTGTGTGCGCTATGCAAGATGACGCTATGCTAGGGCATTTCTCGGCCATGCGCGTAAAAACAGATGAAGCAATGGCGTTTCTAGAAGGAAAGTGTGCAGAAACCGAGTTTACCGTCGTTTCAGAGCAGGGCGCCAAAACAACGCCACATTATGTTTATATCAGTGCGGTTGTGGTAAAAAAATCCTTGCGAAACAGTACGGTTGCGCTGAAACTGATACGACAAGGCTATCGTCTTCTGAATCAGTATTTAAAAGACACTCAGCAGGCTGAAGGGATCTTTGCGGAAGCCTACTCGGAGGAAGGCCGAAGGCTTTGCGAGCTGTTTGGTATGAACAATATATCGGCTAACTTTTATCGTAAGGACATTTAATGTTCAGTAAAAAGCTCGACCCGGAGCTAGAGTCCCAACTGCTATCGTTATCGGTACTGGCATCGCTACTGTTTACTGTTTCGGGCATTGTGGTTGGGCTGTTAACCGGCTCTTCCGTCGTGCTTTTTGACGGTCTCTATTCAGGTATTAGCCTATTACTGTCCTATTTGTCGCTCATTGCTGCTAAAAATGTCAATGCCGACGACAGCGTGTCTTTTCCTTACGGTAAAAGCGCCATTGAACCATTCTTAGTTGGTGTTAAGTACCTCACCTTAATTGTCTTGTGTGTTTATTCAGCCTTTGCCGCCGCCTTTGATATTGCTGCTGGCGGCAGTGACGTAAATATCGACGTTGCCTTGATATACTCGCTCATATCCTCTGTCGTTTGCGCGGGCGTCTATGTCTACTTCAAAAAAGCGTCGGCCAATTTGGAGTCAGACTTAGTGCGCTCCGAATCTTACGAATGGTTTCTCGATACCATTTTGTCGACGGGCATATTTATCGGCTTCGTTGGTGCGCTAGTACTCATGCGTGCGTCGATGGAAGAGTGGGTGCCATATATTGACCCGACGCTCGTATTGGTGGCCTCTCTGGCGTTCATTGCAACCCCCTTAAAAGGGTTAATTCAAAGTGCTAAGGAACTCATTGGTTTTCAACCGAAAGGGAAGTTAGTTAAGCAGTTAAACCGTATTGTGGAAGAGGTCGAGAGAGAAAATAACTTCGACTCGAGTGTGGTTCGCATTCAAAAAGTAGGCCGCACTGTATTTTTGGAAATTGACTTTATTGTTAGGCACGACGACTTCTCTGTCACGGTGTTACGACAGGATGCCATTCGCGAAAAAATACACAGTCAAATTATAAAGCTAGGGTATCGCTGGTGGTTGACGGTCGCCTTTACTAAAGACGAGAAATGGGTCGCTTAACTGATTGCTAGACGACACCACTGGCTGGCATCGATATACAATTGCCCGACGTTGGTGCCGTTCATTTTTTGTTTTAACGGGTGCTTTTCCAGTTTGTCCCATTTACCGCGTTCATAAAGCTCGGTCATTTCCAGTAAGAAGCCCCAGGCACCTTCACGTTTTATCAAAGCCCTTTCAATGTCTTTTGATACGGGGAGCTGCTTTAAAATGTCTTCCATAGACACTCCCAAAATTACATCTAACAGGGAAAGCATGCCTGTTAGAAATGCGGCAGAGTGATATTTTTCGCTGAGAATCTCTGCGCTAATAAGCTCCATAAATCGGGCCCGGGTTATCGACTTAATGGTGAGCTCTTCGGGTTCACCCGCGGCGACGTTGGCCAGTACAACTAAGGTAATAAAGCGTTTTATTTCGTTGGTTCCAAGGTAAGCCAGCGCATGCTGAATGGTTTCAATTTTCTTGCGGCCGCCGTGCAACGCACTGTTGACCAGTTTTAGCAGGCTGTAGGTGAGCGACAAGTCCTGCTCGATAATTTTTCGTAACGCTTTTAAATCAATCTCTTCTTTATGAGTCTCTTTTAACAGCGTTAGCATACTCAGTCGATTCGGTGACAGAGATTTTCGTTGAAGCACTTGAGGCTGTTCAAAAAAGAAGCCTTGAAAGTAATCAAAACCTAACTCCAGGCACTGCTCAAATTCTTCTCGCGTTTCGACGCGCTCAGCGAGTAAAGGAACACCTTGTTCTTTGAAATACTTAATTTTTTCACCCAGAGCTAGTCCCTGTTCCTGAATATCAATTTTGACCATATTGATCATGGGAATGACGGGTTCCCACTGGTTATCGAAGTCGTGGTCATCGAGTGCAATTCGGTAACCTTTGTCTTTGGCGGAGCTGCAGGCTTTCAACAAAGGCTCGTCGACACCGACAGTTTCAAGCAGCTCCACCCAAACCGTTCGGGCGTTTAAAAATGACGGGAAGTCATTCAGCAAGGTTTGCGCATGAAAATTAATAAATGCCTGCTTACCCATACACAATGTTTGAATGTCGCCCAGCAAATGTTGCTCGAGTAATAATTTTGATGTGGCTTCGTTAGGGTCAATATTCGGAAAGCTGTTCGCCTCGCTGTCGCGAAACAATAACTCATACCCGTAAACCTTTTGGTCTCGCGTTAAAATAGGCTGTCTGGCAATGTACGAATAAGACATTTATTGTCCTGATTGTGGGCTGTTGTTTTCGGTTAGGACTGATTCATCGACTCAGGTATACTGCTAATAATTAGTTCTTTTTTCGAAAAAATGCAATGAGTCCTGAACGCTATTTAAGAATTAACCAAATGCTCGATAAACGCCAGCCTGACTTAACGGTCATTATGGAGAACGTTCATAAGAACCATAATTTGTCGGCGGTAGTACGCTCTGCCGATGCGGTCGGTGTGCATGAAATACATGCTGTATGGCTGACTAAAAAGGCGCGATTGTCAGGTGGCACAGCGCTTGGCAGTCAGAACTGGGTGAAAATTCATAATCATAAGTCGATGGATGATGCTATTAGCACAGTCCGCGAGCAGGGTATGCAAGTTGTGGTTACGCATTTATCAGAGCACTCGGTTGACTTCAGGGACATTGATTACACCAAGCCGACAGCTATTTTGCTGGGGCAGGAGAAGTACGGCGTGACTGAGCAGGCGTTGGCGCAAGCTGACCATCATGTGATGATACCCATGGTCGGTATGGTGCAGTCGCTGAATGTGTCAGTAGCGGGTGCGGTGATGTTTTATGAAGCACAACGCCAGCGTGAACTAGCCGGTATGTATCAGTCGCCTCAAATTAGTGCTCAAGAGCGTCACCGGGTGCTTTTTGAAGGCGGGCACCCTATTTATGCGAAGGCGTGTAAGCGCAAAGGTATTGACTACCCCGAACTTGACGATGGTGGGCAAATTATTGCGAACGACAGTTGGTGGCAAGCTATGCGGGAAAAACGGTAAGGGGGCATTGTGCCGGAAAACGGGCTGCACCGAATTCCATTAACGGTGCTAAAAGGCGTTGGAGACAAAGTAGCGGTTAAGCTGAAAAAACTCGGGCTTGAGTCTGTCAGTGACGCTTTATTGCACCTGCCGCTTCGTTACGAAGATCGCACCCGCATTGAATCAGTCGCTCAATTGCGGCAGGGGCTGTCGACGAATGTGCTGGTCACTGTAAGGCATGCCGATATTAAATATGGTCGCCGCCGTATGTTGATATGCCAGGCGTCTGATGACACCGGCAGTATTACGTTGCGGTTCTTTCAATTCAGTGCCGCTCAGTTAAAGCAATTTGCAGCCGGCACAAAAATTCTGGCATTTGGTGAAGTGCGCCGGGGCATGACCGGCTGGGAAATGATTCACCCGGAATACAGGGTGATGCGGGTGGGCGAGGCTATGCCCACCGAAGATACGCTGACACCGGTATACCCCATGACTGAGGGGGTCACTCAAGGACTGCTAAGAAAGGTCATCGAACAAGCACTTAGTTACTTAACACCGGGCGCCTTACCCGAACTACTTCCCAATACGTTACAACCGCATCATTTGTCCTTGGAGCAAGCGATTTTAACGCTCCACAAGCCCGCGACAGATGTGTCTCTGCAAGCGCTTGAACAAGGTGAACACCCTGCTCAGCAGCGTCTGGCGATGGAAGAGCTTATTGCTCATCAGTTAAGTATGCTGCAACTGCGCCACTCGAAACAGCAGCAAGCCGGATTTAAAGTCACCGGAACCGGGCGTTTAACTCAGCCCTTTTTAAGCCAGCTTCCGTTTTCTCCGACTAATGCACAGCAGCGTGTCGTGGGTGAAATTACTGGTGATATGGCACAGGGAGCCCCCATGATGCGGCTTGTGCAAGGCGATGTCGGCTCAGGTAAAACACTGGTTGCGGCGCTGAGCGCATTAGCCGCTATTGAAGCCGGCTACCAAGTGGCGTTGATGGCACCGACGGAGCTGCTTTCAGAGCAGCATGCGATTACGTTCGAGCAGTGGTTAAGCCCGCTGGGTGTCAATGTTGCATGGTTAAGTGGTAAGTCGAAAGGTAAACGCCGCAACGAGCTACTTGAGCAATTAAAAGTCGGCAATATTCACTTGTTGGTGGGCACGCATGCGCTGTTCCAAAACGACGTGGAATATAAAAACCTGGCGTTGGTGATTATTGACGAGCAGCATCGTTTTGGGGTGCATCAACGGTTACAATTACGGGAGAAAGGCGTGCAAGCGGGTGTGCATCCGCATCAATTAATTATGACGGCAACGCCAATACCAAGAACCCTGGCCATGACAGCCTATGCCGATTTGGCCACGTCCATCATTGACGAACTGCCGCCGGGGCGAACCCCAGTAACAACCGTGGCGGTGCCAGACACGCGCCGGCAGGACGTTGTTGAGCGAGTGCGAGACGTGTGTCAGAGCGAAGGTCGGCAGGCGTATTGGGTGTGTACACTCATTGAAGAATCAGACGTGCTGGAGTGTCAGGCAGCGGAAGACACCGCCAACGAGCTTCAGGAGCAACTGCCGGGGTTAAATATCGGATTAGTGCATGGTCGCCTCAAGCATGAACAAAAAGAGCAAGTCATGCAGGCGTTTAAAGCAGGCGACGTTGATCTTTTGGTGGCGACAACGGTTATTGAAGTGGGTGTTGATGTGCCAAACGCCTCGCTTATGATCATTGAAAACCCGGAGCGTCTGGGGTTGGCGCAATTGCACCAATTGCGTGGGCGAGTTGGGCGAGGGTCGGTTGCCAGTCACTGTGTGTTGCTTTATCACAGTCCGTTGTCGCAAACGGCTCAGCAAAGGCTTGGTGTTTTGCGTGAAAGTAACGACGGCTTTGTGATTGCCCAGCGCGATTTAGAAATTCGTGGGCCGGGTGAGCTGCTCGGTCACCGGCAAACCGGTTTGGCAGCCTTAAAAGTGGCGGATTTAGAACGTGACGAACCGCTTATTCCGGAAGCCCAGCGTATTGCAGAAACTTTATTAAGAGAGTACCCGCAAAGCGCACAGGCACTTATTGAACGATGGTTACCAAGGCGTGATCACTATGCTCAAGTGTGAACATCAAGTACACTACAGGAAATTGAGTTCGGGACAGTTTGAATGAACGATAGAAAAGACGATTCGATAGATTTTGGCTACCAAAAAGTGGCCAGAAGTGAAAAGAAAAACCTGGTCGCAAACGTGTTTCAGTCGGTTGCGGCTAAATACGATGTCATGAACGATTTAATGTCGTTTGGCATTCATCGGTTATGGAAACGCTACACGATAGATTGCAGTGGTGTTCGTAAAGGCATGAAAGTACTCGATATTGCGGGTGGTACGGGCGACTTAACTGCGCAATTTTCACGTCGGGTCGGCCCGGAAGGCGAAGTGGTTTTAGCCGATATTAACGATGCTATGCTAAAAGTCGGCCGCGACAAGCTGCGCGACCGCGGTGTTGTTGGTAATGTGCGCTATGTGCAGGCTGACGCTGAAGAACTACCGTTTGACGACAATTCTTTTGACATTATTACTATTGCCTTTGGTCTGCGTAATGTGACTGATAAAGACAAAGCGCTGCGCTCGATGCTGCGTGTATTAAAGCCTGGCGGACGATTGTTAATTCTTGAATTTTCGAAACCCGTATCTGCAACCTTAAACCAGGCGTATGACTTTTATTCGTTTAATATATTGCCCAAAATGGGGCAAGTCGTTGCTAATGACGCCGATAGCTATCAGTACCTGGCCGAATCGATTCGTATGCACCCCGATCAGGAAACATTGAAGTCAATGATGGAAACCGCCGGTTACGAAAAAGTCGACTATCAAAATATGACAGGCGGCGTTGTCGCTCTGCATAGAGGATATAAGTTCTAATGACGTTATTGCCGCTATTGCCAACGGTTCTGTTTGAGAAGTTAGCAAACTCACTGCTAAAGAAAGACGCACAAAGCCCTGAAAGGTTGCGTCGCTTGGCGGGCAAGCGTATTCGTCTGAAACTCAAAGAATTGCCTTTTACGACCACTGTCAGTGTTGATGACGCAGGCATTTACATTAGCACAGCCGATTCCGATGACGTGGACTGCTGTATTAGCACTGAGCTTGGCGTTTTGCCGGAACTGCAGGATACCGCCAATTTAACGCGTTTGATTAAGGCTGATCAGCTCGATATTGATGGCGATCCTATGTTGGCACAACAACTGGTGGGCTTGTTTAAGTCGCTGGATGTTGACTGGGAAGGCGAGTTGGCAAATACTCTGGGGGATGCTCCAGCGCATTGGTTAATGACTCTGTGGGGCAAAAGCCGAAGCCACGTCGAAAAGCGACTGGAAGAAAGTAAGCGTTGGTTTAAAGGCATTGTCACGGACGAGAAACAATTGCTTCCGACACGCGAAGAATTTAATGAATTCAAAGACAATATGCAGCAGTTGCGTGCAAAAGTAGAGCGCCTGCAAAGGCAGTTCGGGGAAAGGAAGAGCTAATGCGGACTCGGCGTTTTTACAAAATCACCAAAACCTTACTGACTTACGGGCTGGATGATTTAATTCCGGCTCGTTGGTTGCCCTGGACGATACGCCTGGGTCGTCATGCGCTATTTTGGATGCCCAATAAGCACAAAGACAAGCCGGCTGGCGTTCGCTTAAGGTTGGCGTTGGAGCAGCTGGGGCCTGTTTGGGTTAAATTTGGTCAAATGCTCTCGACACGCCGAGACTTACTGCCGCCGGATATTGCTATTGAGCTGGCGCGCCTGCAGGACAAGGTACCGCCATTCGACGGCGAAGCCGCACAGAAAATTATAGAGAAGTCATTAAACATTAATAGCATTGATGACTGTTTTATCGACTTTGATACGACGCCATTGGCTTCAGCGTCTATTGCGCAAGTTCATACTGCGAAGCTGCAACAAGCCGACGAGGTTGTTGATGTCGTCATTAAAGTTATTAGGCCAGACATTCGAGAAACCATTAATGCCGATCTTGAGCTGATGGAAACACTGGCTTCTGTGGCGGCGAAACACCTGCCCGACGGGCGTCGTCTAAAGCCCAAAGAAGTGGTTAAAGAATACCGTAAGACATTGCTGGACGAGCTGGACCTATTGCGTGAAGCCGGCAATGCGATTCAGCTTAAGCGCAATTTTGAAAACTCTGACATGCTATATATCCCGGTAGTTTACAGTGACTACAGCCGCCATAACGTGATGGTGATGGAGCGTATTGACGGCATACCGGTGAGCGATGTTGATACTTTGCGAGCCCGTGGTGTCGATATGAAAAAGCTGGCCGAGCGCGGTGTTGAAGTGTTCTTCACACAAGTGTTCCGCGACAGCTTCTTTCACGCCGACATGCATCCGGGCAATATCTTTGTGGCCAAAGACGATCCGCTGCACCCACGCTATATTGGCATCGATTTCGGTATTGTTGGCACGTTGAATCGGGACGACAAGCGCTATTTGGCTGAAAACTTTTTGGCCTTTTTTAACCGCGACTATCGCAAGGTTGCCGAGCTGCATGTTGACTCCGGCTGGGTACCCCGCCACACCAATATCGAAGAGTTCGAATCGGCTATTCGCACGGTTTGTGAACCTATCTTTGAAAAGCCATTGGCGGAAATTTCATTCGGGCATGTGCTTATTAATTTATTTAATACCGCCCGCCGGTTTGAAATGGAAGTGCAGCCGCAGTTAGTGCTGTTGCAAAAGACGTTGCTTTACATTGAAGGCCTGGGGCGTCAGCTTTATCCTGAACTCGACTTGTGGAAAACAGCGAAGCCGTTTCTTGAGCGCTGGATGAATGAGCAACTCGGCTGGCGTGCGGTGGTGCGTTCGGTAAAAGAAAATGCGCCTTACTGGGCGGAGAAAATGCCAGAAATACCGAACATGATTTACGACAGCCTGCGCCAGTATCAAACGCAACCTAAGCAGAATGACCGTCGGTGGGAAGCGCAGCTCCGCGCGCAACGACAGGCCTCAACGTCAACCTTCTGGACCTTGTTAAGTGCCAGCGGACTCATTTGTACCACGCTATTATGGACCGACTCAGAATTGTCGGCGCCAACCATCGGCTCTGGTATAATTACGGTATTGTTAGCTGTTATAGCCTGGCGAAGCCGGCCGAAAGCATCGAACGGCGAATTTAACTAAAAACGATTATAGGAAAGCACATGGGTATATCACCTTGGCAGTTACTGATTCTGCTCGTTATTGTTGTTTTATTGTTTGGCACCAAGCGCTTGCGCAATATGGGCTCAGACTTGGGTAATGCCGTAAAAGGCTTCAAAAAGTCAATGAACGACGAAGCTGATGACAAGGACAGCAAAGATAAGAAAAAAGAGTCGCTGCAGGACAAAGAGCAACATGACGACTCGGACACATCCGGAAAGTCGTAAATGTTCGATATTGGCTTTTGGGAGTTATTGCTGATAGCAATTGTCGGGCTGCTGGTGCTAGGTCCCGAGCGGCTTCCCTCTGCCATTCGTGGTTTCCAGCGTATGCTCAGTGGCGTGCGCCAATACACGCAAAAAGTCCAAAGTGAACTTGACCACGAGCTTCGTATTAAAGAGTTGCATGAGCACTTAAAGCAGGCCGAAAGTCAGGATCTCGAAAACCTTAGCCCCGAGTTGCAACGCTCGCTCGTTGAGCTGAGAAATGCCGCCGCCGACGTTCAGCGTCCCTATTCTAAAAAATCGGACGACTCTAATTCATCGAACACGTCAGATAAAAGCAAGGATACTGAATGAGTGACTCACCGTTACTGAATCACTTGCTGGAATTGCGCAACCGGCTGTTGCGGTCGGTGTTAGCTGTACTGGTTGTCTTTGCGGCACTGGCGTATTTTGCGAACGACCTTTATAACTTGTTGGCTCAGCCGTTGTTAGTGGCGCTGCCCAGCGACTCGCAAATGATAGCAACTGACGTTGCAGCGCCGTTTTTCACGCCTTTTAAGCTTACCTTTGTTGTCGCACTGGCACTCGCCATTCCCTATTTACTTTGGCAGCTCTGGGCGTTTATTGCGCCGGGGCTTTATCGCAAAGAAAAACGTTTAGTAGTGCCGCTACTTATTAGCAGCACTTTGTTATTTTACGCTGGTGTAGCCTTTGCGTATTTTGTTGTTTTACCCATTGCTATGGCGTTCTTTACCGGTGCGGCTCCCGAAGGCGTTACGGTTGCAACGGATATAAGCCGTTATCTCGATTTTGTGTTGGCCATATTTATGGCTTTTGGCATTGCTTTTGAAACACCTGTCGCCATTATGTTGTTGATATGGAGTGGTGTCAGTACTCGCGAATCTTTGGCGCGCAAACGGCCTTACATTATTGTCGGGGCGTTTACTGTCGGCATGTTGTTAACGCCTCCGGACGTTATTTCGCAAACTTTACTGGCTATTCCCATGTGGCTGCTGTTTGAGCTGGGTTTGCAAATAAGTCGCTGGTACACACCCGCAAAGTCGAATGACAAAGAACAGGCTGATGAGGCTTAACGATGTGGTTTGATGCTGGAGTGAATTTAACCAACAAACGGTTATTGAAGGCGTTGCCTGAAGTGATGGAGGCTGCGGAAAAAGCCGGTGTGACTAGGCAATTGATTATAGCGACCTCGCTCGAAGAAACGCGAGAAGCGATAAAACTTTGTGAGCAATACCCACAACAGTTAGTGATGACTGCTGGCATTCACCCCCATGACGCCGGGGAAGCACCCGAGAATTTCGCTGATGAGTTGAGAGCACTTGCTGAGCACAAAGCTGTTGTTGCCATTGGTGAGTGTGGGCTCGACTTTAACCGAAATTATTCGCCTAAAGATATTCAGGAAGAAGTGTTCGTCGCGCAAATAAAGTTAGCGAATGAGCTTAACTTACCGTTGTACCTCCACGAGCGTGACGCCATTGATAAACAAATTGAATTGTTGAACCGCTACTGCGATGATGAGACAACTTGTTTAACGCATTGTTTTACAGGTGGTCCTGCCGAGTTAGAGCGGTATATGGCAAGAGGCCATTGGTTTGGTGTAACAGGCTGGGTTTGCGATGAACGTCGTAACAGCGAGTTAATGGCTGCTTTACCGAGCATGCCGCTCGACAGGTTAGTGCTGGAAACAGATGCGCCATTTTTGCTGCCCAGAGGTATTAAGCCTCGTCCGAAAATGAATGAGCCGAAGTATGTACCGGTTATTGGTGCAGCGGTAGCCGAAGCATTGGGAATGTCCGCAGAAGCTCTGGCGAGCCAAACAACGAATAACGCCGAGCGGTTATTTAACTTAGGGTAACGTGCATTGCGCTTAACACGACGACTGACAAAACACTTTTTGCTGATGATGCTGTTAGCCATCGGTATGGCTGTCGCGTTTTCGTCGCATGCCCAATTGCTGACCAAAGCAGAGACATCTTTAGATATCGAGTACACAAACAGTGAGCAAAAGCTGTCATTGGACGAGGTTAAGCTGCTCGACGGCGACCTCTGGTCAGAATTAAAAACAGATAGAGCTTCTTTTGGTTATACCACTGATGAATACTGGTTCCGGTTTCAGTTAAAAGACTCAAATATTGATCGAGTGCTGCACATTGCTTACCCGCTGCTCGATGAGCTAAATATTTATATACAAACCGACGCAGGTATAAAAACTTACAAGCTCGGCGATACTAAGCCGTTTCATGAACGCCCAATTCCCACGTCTGAATTTGCTGTTCCCCTTCCCAAAGGAACCAGCGGCACTGTGTATCTGAGTGCGTCGAGCCAAAGCTCAATGCGCTTGCCAATAGCTGTGCGATCCAACATTGGCTTCTTTGAAACTCAAATGAATCGGCGTATTGCCGAGGGTATCTACTTTGGCGTTCTGCTGTGTATGGCGGTTTTTAACCTGTTCGGGTTTGTCGCGTCGCGTGAACCGGAGTTTGGTCTGTACTCGTTATATACCGTGTTTTTCGCCGGTATGATGCTATCTCTCGAGGGGCTGGGCTTTCATTATCTCTGGCCGGAGTCTATTTACCTCCAGGATAAGGGCATACCCATATTCGGTAGCCTGACATTTTTAACCGCCGCCTTATTTGCGTATCAGTTATTAGAGTTGAAGCGATACCGAAATACACTGGGACGTGGGTTGATGGTTATGGCATTTTTGTCCGCCGCCAGTTTAGTGGTGGGGATATTTGCCAGTTACCGTATTAGTATTCATGTACTGCTGATATTAGCGGCTCCGGGCTGCTTTTTCTTGCTGTTAGTGGGCGCTTACTTATGGCGTAAAGGTTTTCTTTATGCGCGCATATTCACATTGGCCTGGTGCAGTCTATTGCTATCGGTTGTCGCTAACTCGCTCGGTTATTTAGGCGTTATCGACAGTATGTTCATTCAGCGCCATGCCATCATGCTTGGCTCGGGTATTGAGATTTTACTTCTGTCCTGGGTACTGGCAGTGCGCTATAACGAACAGCGCAAGGAGCGCCTGGCGGCACAGCAAAAATACAACCAAGAGCTTGAAGAAAACGTTGAAGAACGTACCTTTGAGCTACAAATTGCGTTGCGTGAGTTGCAGGACGTCAATAGTGAGCTTGAACAGAAAAACATGGAAGACCCGCTCACGGGTCTTTATAACCGTCGCTACTTCCAGCAACACTTAGAACGGGAGCTACGCCGTACAATGCGCAGAGAGCTTCCGCTGGCATTGCTGATGATAGATGTTGATCACTTTAAACCCATTAACGATACCCATGGGCACTTGGTTGGCGATCAGGTTTTAAAACAGTTAGCGGGCTTGATGAATCAGCACGCTAAGCGAGCCGCTGATGTCGTTTGTCGATATGGTGGCGAAGAGTTTGCTATTATTCTGCCGGAAACAGACCTTGATGATGCGCGGATCTTTGCTGAGCAACTGCTAAGTATGGTTAGGGAGCAGCGCTTTGAAACTGATGTCGGAGAACAGCGTATCACCATCAGTGCCGGTGTTATTTCAACTAGCAATCGTATTTTTGATAACGTGGATGAGCTTTTCAAAGCCGCAGATGAGGCCTTGTATACCGCTAAGAATCAAGGTCGTGATCAGGTGGCTGAGTAGTAAAGCAGGAGTAAGCAATGACTAATGAAGGGGTATTCCCAAAACGCCGTTTAAGACGTTTAAGACGTTCAGATTTCAGCCGCAGACTGGTTGCGGAAAACCAGCTGTCTGTGAACGATTTAATTTACCCTGTGTTTGTGTTGGAAGGGCAGAATGAACGCGAAACGGTTGATTCTATGCCCGGCGTTGAGCGTCTGAGTATCGACTTACTTGTCGCTGAATGTCAGCGCTTGGTCGAGCTTGGTATTCCAATGGTAGCGCTATTTCCGGTAACCCCGGCTTCGGCAAAGTCCGAGATGGCAGAAGCGGCCTATGATGATAATGGTTTGGCGCAGCGGGCGGTGAAAGCAATAAAAGCAGAGTGCCCTGAGCTGGGTGTGATGACTGACGTCGCTCTGGATCCGTTCACGACTCATGGACAGGACGGCATTATTGACGACAGCGGTTACGTCCAAAACGACATTACTACTGAAGTCCTGGTTAAACAGGCGCTCTCTCATGCTAAGGCCGGTGCTGACGTTGTAGCGCCGTCAGACATGATGGACGGGCGTATTGGTGCTATCCGTGATGCAATGGAAGCTGAAGGTTTCCATAATACTCAGATAATGGCGTACTCTGCTAAATACGCCAGTGCATTTTACGGACCTTTCAGAGACGCAGTTGGCTCTGCGGGTAATTTGAAGGGCGGCGATAAAAAGACCTACCAAATGGATCCGGCAAATTCCGATGAAGCGCTGCATGAAATTGCGTTGGATATTCAGGAAGGGGCTGACATGGTGATGGTGAAGCCGGGAATGCCCTACTTAGATATCGTGCGTCGGGTAAAAGACGAGTTCGGCGTGCCGACCTTTGCGTATCAAGTGAGCGGTGAATATGCCATGTTACAGGCTGCCATCGCTAACGGTTGGCTGGGCGACGATGTTATTGAAGAGAGTTTATTGGCATTTAAGCGTGCGGGTGCTAATGGCATTTTGACGTACTTTGCTAAATCCATTGCTGAAAAGTGGGCGAAGTCTGAATAATCGTTACGCCGTTACTTCATTGGCAAGCTGTGCGAGTAACCCCTCGCGCAGTGCGCCATAAGTCACCTCAAACTCTTCTATATTAAGTGCTTCAGTAATGCCCGCAAGAATGGCTAAGCCACCGGCAAGCACCGCTTTTCTGTCCTCTCTTAAGCCAGGAAAATCGAGTGCCTCCACGGCTCCTTTTTCGGCGCAGCGTTTCATCAATTCGGTCAGCCACTCACGCGTTAATTGTGTTTGACCTTCGGCGTGGGCTATTTCACTGACGGCTCTGAAGGTACCGGATGCACCCAGTACGCGCTTCCAGCTGTGCTGATGGTAGTCGTTGAGAAAAGGCTCAATGAGGGAGGCTGCATCACTTTTTGCTTGTTCAAAAGAGCTGTCATTGAGTATGCCACCGCTAAAATAGCGATTCTGAAAAACCACACAGCCCATATCCAGGCTTTGCAAGTATTTCGGGCTTAAACCGTGCCCTGCAATGACTTCGGTACTGGCACCTCCGATATCGATGACCAGCACATCGTCGGTGCACTGAGACACACTACACACACCTGAATAAATTAATTCAGCTTCCTGCTCGCCGGTAATGACCTGAATAGGATGTCCTAAAGCGTTTTCAAATTGCTCTAGCAGCTGGGCCTGATTACTGGCTTTACGCAGTGCGGCGGTGGCGACAACAGTCACTGCATCAGGCTGAAATTGTTCGAGCTCTGCGGCAAAACCTAACAGGCATTGGCATGCCCGTTTTGCTGCGTCGTCATCAATGGTATTTGCTGCGTTAAGCCCGTCGGCCAGCCTGACTTTCTGTTTGTGGCGTGTAAGCACTCGGGGCTTTGGGAAAAAACCGGTCATTGAAACTTCTGCCATCAACAAATGAAAGCTGTTTGAGCCCATGTCGATGGCAGCCAGTTTTTTCTTTTTCAGCGCCATTGGCGTTTATGACCTTGGAGGACCAGAGCGTCGACCACGTGGTTTGCCTTTATTGCCACCAGAGTTATGGCGGCGGCGTCGTTGTGGTGGGCGAGGACGTCTTAAGTCACTTAGCATAGCATCTGCATCGTATTTGGTGACCGGAATGCTGTGACCAATATATTCCTCAATAGCCGGAAGGTTATAAACATACTCTTCACAGGCCAGGCTGATTGCAGCACCACTGGCGCCTGCGCGGCCAGTACGACCAATACGATGTACGTAGTCTTCGCAGTCGTCCGGCAAATCGAAGTTGTAGACGTGAGTCACTTCCGGAATATGCAGTCCACGTGCAGCGACATCGGTCGCGACCAGAAAGTCGATACGGCCTTCGGCAAAGTCATCAAGAATTTTCAGCCGCTTTTTCTGCGGTACGTCGCCGGTTAAAAGTCCGGCTCTGTGATCATTTGCGACCAACCAGCCGTGAACTTTTTCACAACCGTGCTTGGTATTAGCGAACACAATGGCTTTTTCCGGCCAGTCTTCTTCAATAAGGGTTAGCAATAGCGGGAATTTGTCCGGCTTAGACGGATAAAATAATTCTTCGGTGACACGTACTGCGGTTTTCTGTGCCGGTTCGACTTCCAGCTTAGTTGGCGCGTTCATGTGCTCGTATGCCAACTCTTGAACTCGATAAGACAGGGTTGCCGAGAACAATAGATTAAGACGCTTCGCAGGCTCTGGCATTTTGCGCAGCAAATAGCGAATATCGTCAATGAAGCCTAAGTCAAACATACGGTCGGCTTCGTCCAGTACCACTACCTCAATGTCGTTCAATGAGAACAAGCCTTGCTTGTAAAAGTCGATAAGGCGACCTGTGGTGCCGACCAGAATGTCCGGACTATTACTTAACTGCTCTTTTTGAGAGTCGTAACCTTCGCCACCGTATATGACACCCATCTTCAAGCCGCAGCTTTCCAGCAAAGGCTCTGCGTCATGGGCAATCTGAATGGCAAGCTCACGGGTTGGGGCCATAATAAGGGCACGAGGGCCTGAATCGGTTTTTTCGGACGACGCGTTCTGCATTAAGCGGTTGAAAGTCGCCAGAAGAAATGACAAGGTTTTCCCTGTTCCGGTTTGAGCCTGACCAGCAACGTCGCGCTCAGATAACGCAACAGGCAGACTTAAGGCCTGGATTGGAGTACAATATTCGAATCCGGCATTGGATAGCGCTTGCTGTAATTTGGGATGAAGCGCCAAATCAGCGAAACGAGTTTCTGAAAGATGTGTTTTATTCATAAGTTATAAGCATATCAGTTTGCGCTTGTATTCAAAAACAGAAATAATACTATTCTATATTTCCACGCGAAAGAATTTAGCGGAGAGTACCATGAGTGACGCAATTGTTCAGCTAAGCGATGACAGTTTTGACGAAGATGTCATCAAATCCGATAAACCTGTACTGGTCGACTTTTGGGCCGAGTGGTGTGGGCCTTGTAAAATGGTCGCGCCAATTCTGGACGACATTGCCGAAGAGTACGCCGGTAAGTTGGTTATTGGTAAGCTGAATGTGGACCATAACGAACAAACCCCGCCGAAATTTAATATCCGCGGTATTCCTACGCTGCTGTTATTCAAAGACGGCGATGTGGTGGCAACCAAAGTTGGCGCGCTATCTCGAGCGCAACTGGTTGAATTTCTTGACCAACACATTTAATCGGTATCAAAAAGCGGCGCATTATGCGCCGTTTTTGTTAGCAAAACTGGACGAACTCTAATTTTGGTGATACCTTTCTGTTTATTAACTATTCAAGCAGGCTTGCCAACTCCACCGGCGCGCCTTGTTAAGTAAGAGAAACTTCTGTTTCTGACTTCGCAACTCGCGAAATCCGAACGTTCCAATTGTTTTAATATTCTAGAGTCAATAAAAAGGCTTTGTGTTCAATCGATAACTCGAAAACCCTCCTATGAATCTAACTGAACTTAAAGATAAACCCGTAAACGAGCTTGTTGAGCTCGCGGACTCAATGGGCCTTGAGAATATGGCCCGTCTGCGCAAGCAGGACATCATTTTTGCTATTTTAAAGGCGCACGCAAAAAGCGGTGAAGACATATACGGCGGCGGTGTGTTGGAAATTTTGCAGGACGGCTTCGGCTTCTTGCGATCAGCCGACTCGTCATATTTGGCCGGTCCCGATGACATTTATGTATCGCCTAGCCAAATTCGTCGCTTTAACTTACGCACTGGCGACACTATTGGCGGCAAAATTCGACCGCCGAAAGACAGCGAACGTTATTTTGCTCTTCTGAAAATTCGCGAAGTTAACTTCGACAAGCCTGAAAACTCTCGTAATAAAATTCTTTTTGAAAACCTGACACCACTGCATGCAGACGAACGTTTTCGTTTAGAGCGCGGCAATGGCAGTACTGAAGATATTACGGCGCGTGTTCTCGACTTGTCGGCACCTATTGGTAAAGGCCAGCGTGGTCTTATCGTTGCACCGCCGAAAGCGGGTAAGACGCTATTACTGCAGAACGTTGCGACGTCTATTGCGGCGAATCATCCTGAAGCAGAGCTTATTGTACTGCTTATCGATGAGCGTCCGGAAGAAGTAACGGAAATGCACCGTTTGGTGCAGGGTGAAGTGGTTGCTTCAACCTTCGATGAGCCTGCCAGCCGCCACGTACAGGTTGCTGAAATGGTTATCGAAAAAGCGAAGCGTTTGGTTGAGCACAAAAAAGATGTCGTCATCTTATTAGACTCGATTACTCGTTTGGCGCGCGCTTATAACACCGTTATTCCAAGCTCAGGTAAAGTCCTGACCGGTGGTGTAGACGCTAACGCGCTACACAAGCCAAAACGTTTCTTTGGTGCAGCACGTAACGTCGAAGAAGGCGGCAGCTTAACCATTATTGCAACGGCGCTTATCGATACCGGCTCGAAGATGGACGAAGTTATCTACGAAGAGTTTAAAGGTACCGGTAACATGGAACTGCATTTGAACCGTAAGTTGGCAGAGAAACGTGTTTTCCCTGCAATCGACTTTAACCGTTCAGGTACACGTCGTGAAGAATTGCTGACGTCGCAGGACGAGCTGCAGAAAATGTGGATCCTGCGGAAGATTATGAACCCAATGGGCGAAGTTGAAGCCATGGAGTTCCTGATTGACCGTTTGCAGATGACTAAGACCAACGACGAATTCTTCGAATCGATGAAGCGTCAACGCAACAGCTAAGCGGCGTATGAAATATCAAGATCTGCGAGACTTCATCGCGCTCCTCGAAGAGCGCGGTGAACTTAAACGCATCCAGCAAGAAATAGACCCCTACCTTGAAATTACCGAAATATCTGACCGTACACTGAAAGCAGAGGGCCCGGCTTTATTGTTTGAGAACGTGAAAGGCCATGATATGCCGGTATTAGCGAACCTCTTTGGTACGCCAGAGCGTGTGGCTTTAGGTATGGGGCAAGAGTCAGTGACAGCTTTGCGTGATGTCGGCAAATTACTGGCGTTTTTAAAAGAGCCAGAACCGCCGAAAGGCTTCCGAGATGCTTTGAATTTGCTGCCAACGTACAAAAAAGTGCTTAGTATGTCGCCGAAAAAGCTTAAAAAGGCGCCATGTCAGCAGGTAGTAATGAGTGGCGATGAAGTTGACTTGACCAAACTGCCAATTCAGCATTGTTGGCCGGGCGATGTAGCACCGCTAGTCACCTGGGGGCTTACAGTGACCCGGGGGCCACATAAAGAGCGCCAGAACTTAGGTATTTATCGCCAGCAACTTTTGGGGCCGAATAAGCTCATTATGCGTTGGTTGTCGCATCGTGGCGGCGCGCTGGACTTTCAGGAGTGGTGTCAGCAACATCCGGGTGAAAAATTCCCTGTCTCGGTAGCCTTAGGTGCTGATCCTGCGACCATTTTAGGTGCAGTAACACCGGTGCCGGATAGTCTCTCTGAATACGCCTTTGCTGGTTTGCTGCGCGACAGTAAAACCGAAGTAACACAGTGCCTAAGCAATGACTTACAAGTCCCGGCACATGCAGAAATTATTCTGGAAGGTTACATTGAGCCGGGTGAAACAGCGCCCGAAGGGCCGTATGGCGACCACACTGGCTATTACAATGAAGTGGATGAGTTTCCGGTGTTTACCGTGACTCATGTTACCCATCGTAAAGACCCGATTTACCACAGCACTTATACCGGTCGGCCACCAGATGAGCCCGCAGTATTGGGTGTGGCTTTGAACGAAGTTTTCATTCCGTTATTGCAAAAGCAGTTTCCGGAAATTGTCGATTTTTATCTGCCACCGGAAGGCTGTTCGTACCGTTTAGCCGTAGTCACTATGAAGAAGCAGTACTCTGGCCATGCCAAGCGCGTGATGATGGGGGTCTGGTCTTTCTTACGTCAGTTTATGTACACCAAGTTTGTGATTGTGTGTGACGACGATGTGAATGCACGCGACTGGAAAGACGTGATTTGGGCTATGACAACCCGAATGGATCCGGCTCGTGACACCACCCTGGTTGAGAACACACCAATTGACTACTTAGATTTTGCGTCACCAGTCTCTGGTCTTGGTTCGAAAATGGGCATGGACGCAACCAACAAATGGCCCGGTGAAACTGACCGTGAATGGGGCGAGCCTATTGTCATGAGTGAAGAGGTTAAGCAGCGTGTCGACCAGCTGTGGGACGAACTGAACATTATGGAGTCGTGAATGAGTCAACAAATGACCTGTAAAGTCGAGATTTCGCGTCAGTTAGCGGACGCTGTTTGGGAAGTGCGTTTGCAATTGCCGCAGCCAGTCGCGTTTAAAGCAGGCCAGTATTTAATGGTTGTCATGGGCGAAAGAGATAAGCGACCTTTTAGCATCGCGTCGTGCCCGTCAAGTGATAGTGAGTGGTTACTTCATGTAGGGGCTACGCCTGACAATAGCTACGCTATGGAGGTGTTGGATAAGATCCGCGCTGAGAGCGAGTTAACGATCGAGGCGCCTGATGGCATCGCGTTCTACCGCCAGGACAGTGATAAGCCGGCCGTTTTAATAGCAGGCGGCACTGGCTTCTCATATGCTTACTCTATTTTACAGCAACATTTACGAGCAACGCCGGAGCGCCCTTTAACCTTATATTGGGGCGCAAAGACTCAGGCCGATTTGTATCTGCACGATGAACTTGAGCGTTTAGCCAGTGAACATGAGCATTTTGACTATCACCCAGTGCTTGAAGGTGCTGCCGGAGACTGGCCGTATTCCATAGGGCTGGTTCATCAGGCGGTAATGACGCGCCAACAGAATTTGAAAGACTGCGAAGTTTACATGGCCGGTCGCTTCGAAATGGTGCGTGTTATTAGAGACGATTTTGTCGCCCAAGGTGTGCCGTTAGAAAACCTTTACGGTGACGCATTGTCGTTCATTTAAAGAGCATTTGTTAAAACAGCAAGCTGCGTTATACTGACGCCGCTTTACCAAGGGGTGCCGGCAACGGCTGAGATGCGAAAGCGAACCCTTAAAACCTGATCCGGTTAATACTGGCGTAGGGATGGTAGAAAACCCGTCTAATACAGCCTTACCGGATCGTTTCTGACTTTGTTTTGAGGAAATGATCCATGCAAAAAATAACGTCTTACTTAGCAGCTAGTATTGGCTTAGCATTACTGCAAACTCCGGTTCTGGCCTATGGTCAGGAAAATAGCAACGACTTTGAAATAATTGAAGTTAGTGGTGACTTTCATAAGCGCACGCTTAATGAAACGACCAGCAGTGTGTCCATTATTGACCAAAATGCAATGCAGCAGCGAAATGCGCAGCATTTAGAAGACACGCTCAACAGTTTTGCCAATGTTAATTTCTCCGGCGGTACATCGACCGCACGCTTTATTCAGATTCGCGGCATGGGCGAGCGTTCTCAGTTTGTTGATCCAATTAGTCCGTCAGTCGGTCTTATTATAGATGGCATTGATTACAGTGGTTTAGGCACTGCTGCGTCCCTTTTCGATATAAACCAGGTTGAGGTATTTCGAGGGCCCCAAAGCGGTCGTTTTGGTGTGAACGCAATGGCCGGCTTAGTATTGCTTGATAGCGTACAGCCCACGGAGAACTTTAGCGGTCAGTTTGAGTTGTCAGCCGGTAATTATGATGAACGCATGGGTGGTTTAGCATTAGGCGGACAGCTGAGCGTATTAGGTAACGCCCGCTTCTCTGTCAGTCAGTTTAAGCAAGACGGCTACATTGAGAATGCCTATTTAGAAAGGGACGACACCAACGATAGAGACGAACTTGGCGTTCGCTTTTTATTGAACACCCAATTTACCAATAACTGGACGTTAGACACCGTTTTGCACTACAACGATGTTGATAACGGCTACGACGTATTCAGTCTTGATAACAACCGAACCACGCTGTCAGACGAGCCGGGCTACGACCGCCTTGAAAGTGATGCGGTAAAAACCACATTGAATTATTTAGGTTGGGATAACAGCCGACTTGAGTTGTCAGCGAGTATTTTAAACGCAGATACTGCTTACGCCTTTGATGAAGACTGGACTTACGTCGGTATTGCGCCCGGTTGGGAATATTCGTCGTTTGATGCTTACTTGCGTGACAGAAAAGACAAAACCGCCGAGGTTCGCTGGTTGTCGGATGCCCCGCAAGTGTTGCTGGGAGTAGACAGTGAGTGGGTAGCGGGTGTTTATTATTACGATAAAGACGTCGAACTAACGCGTGATTACTTTAATTGGGACTTAGGTCAGCCGGATATTTTCCAAAGTGATTATCGCAGTCAACATGCCGCGGTATACGGCGAATTGACGCAGCACTGGAGCGAGAAGTTCACCACTATTAGCGGTTTGCGTATTGAGCAGTACGATAACGACTACTCCGACAGTCGCAATATAGACGCACAACCGGAAGATACCATGGTGGGTGGTAGTTTTAGTGCACGCTACCAGGCAGCACCAAACAGCTATTGGTATGCGACCGTGTCACGAGGCTATAAGTCCGGTGGCGTTAATGGCGAAGCGCTGGGTAAAGCGGACGACCAGGGTCTCGACGAGCTAAAAGACTACCTGCTGGAACGCGCTACTTTTGAGCCTGAAATTCTATGGAGTGCCGAATTTGGCGTTAAAGGCAGTAGCCCAAGCGGTGACTTAACGTCACGAGTGAGCACTTTTTACCATTGGCGTGATGATGTTCAGCTTAAAAGTTGGGTGAACCGCAACCAGTCGTTTGTCGGTTACATTGAGAATGCTGCCGAAGGGACGGGGTACGGTCTTGAAGCCGAAATCCGCAATAAATTGACCGACTGGCTCACATTATTTGCTTCTGCGAGTTGGCTGGAAACCGAAATAGAAGGCTTTGTGACTGAGGACGGCATGGATATGACAGGGCGTGAGCAAGCTCATGCGCCTCAGTATCAGTTCAACGTTGGCTTCGAAGGTTGGTATGGTGAGAATGTTCAATGGGTACTTCAGGCCGATGGCAAGGACGAATTCTATTTCTCGAACTCGCATAATCAGAAGTCGGACTCTATGGCACTGGTGCATTTCGCGGTGAACTATTACGTTGATGATTGGCGTGTGAGCTTGTGGGGACGGAACTTAACGGATGAAGACTATGAAGTGCGTGGTTTCTATTTCGCTAATGATCCCCGAACTCAGTATGCCAATGACGAAACCTACGTGCAGTACGGTGAGCCGCGCCGTTTCGGTGTCACTGTTAGCAAATCGTTCTAAGGAAAAGCCGTGATAGAAACCCTGTTAGAACAGTTAATGATGAGCTCTTTGTGGGAATTAGCCGCACTGTTATTTGCGCTGGGGTACCTCGTGCTTGCGGCGCATCAGAAACAATGGTGCTGGTTGTCGGCAACCATAAGCTGCAGTATTTACGCGGTGTTGTTCTGGCAGGGTAAGTTGTATATGGAGTCGGTACTGCAGGCTATTTATGTGGTCATGGCGGGTTACGGCTGGTGGCAGTGGCGTTTCCAAAAATCCGCAGCGCAAGAGAGTCCCGGGGGGGCTAAGTACTCGTTGAGGTGGCATCTTTTACAGTGGGCTTGGCTGATACCTCTGGCTGCTATGACCGCTTATATGCTTTCTGTGTATACTGACGCCGACGCCGTGTGGCTCGATACTAATACCACTGTATTCAGTTTGCTGGCGACTTGGCTGGTGACTAAGAAAGCGTATGAAACCTGGTGGTACTGGCTGGTTATCGACAGTGTTTATGTGTATTTGTACGCCAGTAAGGGTTTTGTCGCTACGGCGTTATTGTTTGTGGTTTATCTGGCGCTAGTGTTGTATGCCATGTGGCGCTGGCATCAGGATAATTCACAACCAGAGCCGGTAAAGAGTGCCGGATGATATCTGTACCTAAAGCAGTCACTCGGTTAACCAGTGGGCAGTCAAACCAAACGCTGCGGCTTAAGTCCGATGACTCTGATCTCGTACTAAAGCGGTGGCAAAATGATGGCTTATTTCAGGTTGATCGAGGTCTGGAGGTTGCTGTACAGAAAACGCTTGCCGAAAGTGGTGCTGCCCCTGAGGTACTGGAGTGGAATGAAGCAGAAGGCTGGTTACTGCAGCCTTACTTAGAGGCGCCTTCATTAAATCAGGTCACCTTATCGCCCGCTATTAAAGCAACGGTATTGGCTGAGGTTCTCGCTAAAATCCACTCCTTTAAGCCAAGCATTCCTCACTGGAGATTGAACGACAAAGTAGAGCATTACCTGCAGCAGCTTTCTAACTATCAACCTTCCTTGGCTAAGTCTTTTCGGGAAGAGAAAAGCCAACACCAGCAGGCGATTGATCAATGGCTGGAGTACCCGGTGCTTTGTCACAATGACCTGTCGATGAATCATATTCTTATGACGGCTCCCATTAAAGTGATTGACTGGGAGTATGCGGGAGTCGGGCACCCACTGTTTGATATTGCGAATACCATCGTCATGAACAAGCTTGACGACGCTATGGCGGAACGGCTGCTGACAGACTACGCACGATTAACGCGTTATGACGTCGAGCTTGCTGATATGGCCGAATGGCTTGATTTGGTGGATTGGCTGAATAACTTATGGCAGCATTTACTTTCCTATTCCAAGTAAACGGAAAGCAGCATGACTGACAAACAGCTAACCGAGAAGGTTTACGGCTACCTCGCAGAAGATGAAGACGCGCGAGTGTGTAAGGATATACCTGAGTCGGCGTGTAACCATCAGCCAAAGTCTTTTGTGCTAATGCTGCTGTCTCTGACGTTAACCAAGCTGGGTGACAGCCTGGTCAGCGCACGTTTAGTCTTGCCGTGGATGTTAAGTTCGTTAGGCGCTCCTGCCATATTCATTAGTGCGTTAGTTCCCTTGCGTGAGTCATTGGCACTATTACCTCAACTATTTGTTGCCCAGCAATTGCGCCAACAACCGGTTAGGAAGTGGTTTTGGGTTGCAGGTAGTGTCGGGCAGGCCGCATCGCTGTTGCTCATGCTGTTTGCGGTTGCCACGTTAAATAATAGTGCTCTGGGCTGGAGTGTCGTGTTACTGCTCGCGTTATTTAGCTTGTCTCGCGGTATCTGCTCGGTTGCCAATAAGGATGTTACGGGTAAAACGGTGTCTAAAACACGGCGGGGTAGGTTATCCGGTGTAGCAGCCTCTTCCGCTGGGTTGCTGACCTTGCTAACTGCTTTAGTGATTGTTTTTTCTCCGGAAGTAGACGGTCAGCGTTGGTTATTTTTAGCCTTGCTGGGAGCGGGTGTTGTTTTATGGCTTTTAGCGGCGGCTTTGTACGCAGGTATTCCAGAGGTTGCTGGCGCTACTGAAGGTGGCGGTAACGCCGTCTCTGAAGCCGTTAAGTCGATGTCATTGCTCTGGAAGAATGGCCAGTTTGGACATTTTGTGTTGACCCGAGCCTTACTTGTCGCCGCAGCTTTCGCCATTCCCTACATTGTGGTGCTTATTCAGCGTCAAGGCGATACAGAGTTAACCAGTTTAGGTAGCCTTATGCTGGCTAGTGGACTTGCGGGTTTGCTGGCCGGGCGTTTTTGGGGACGTTGGTCTGACTCAGCCAGCCATCATGTGATGGCGGCAGCATCGATCATGTCGACGCTAGTCATGGCGGCGGCACTGGCTATATTCTATTGGGCACCAAATTGGCTCGGTCTTGAGTGGATTGCTGCTTTGTTGCTGTTTGCGTCCGCAGTGGCCCACCACGGTGCGCGCGTTGGTCGTAAAACGTATTTGGTTGATATGGCAAACCAGGAGAATAGAGCGCAGTTAACGGCTGTCTCTAATACTGTCATGGGTGTTGTACTGCTGGCAGGTTTGTTACTCGGTTGGGTTGATGCGGCTTTTGGTGCTCACGCCGTACTATGGCTGTTGGTCGTTGTCGGTGTGTTGGCGACGTTAAGCGCATTGAAACTACCTGACGTGTCCGGAGACACGTCAGCATAGCGTGTTTACAACGTTGTAGGTTTTACTTGCCGCGAATAGTCGCGTACAGACCAATGATAACGGCAGCAACCCCACCAATTAAATACCAGATAGTGTTGTCTGTTGGCTCATTGGTCGCCATTTCCGATACTTCCGACGCGATGGATTGTGACGCTTCATAAGAGAAGTAAAGCAAGATAGCGCCAACGATAATTAATACAATACCAACTATGCGTGTCATAACGGTTTCCTTTTGTTGTGTTAACAGTTTCTCAATATATCGCACTATAAATTAAGCGCAAGTTTCTACCTTTTTATTGATTTATATCATCTGACATATTTCTAAACCCTGATTGTAAGTGTAATTGTTAATAAGTGCGCATCGTTTAAAACTAAAATAACAAGATTGGGGAAGAACTATGACTAGAGCGCCTTTCAAGCTAGGTTTTTTATCAGTGTCTCTGGCTGCTGCATTTATGGCGCCGGGAATTGCCATTGCTCAAGATGCCGTTAATGCCGAAACCGGGGAGTCAATTGAGCGAATTGTTACTCTTGGGTCACGTGTGAATGGTCGGACGGCTACAGAGTCTGCGTCACCTATTGATATTATCTCAGCCGACCAGCTGGTTGATACCGGTGCCACTGAGCTGGGTAAAGCTTTGCAAATGAGTGCTCCGTCATTTAACTTCTCGTCAACGACTATTTCAGATGGTTCGGACATTATCCGTCCGGCAACTTTACGAGGCTTAAACCCTGACCAGGTATTGGTTTTGGTGAACGGTAAGCGCCGTCACCAGCAAGCGTTGGTGAACGTACAGGAAACTATTGGTAAAGGCTCAGCGGGCTACGACATTAACGCCATTCCGATTACAGCGGTTGAGCGTGTTGAAATTCTTCGTGATGGGGCCGCGGCTCAGTATGGCTCTGATGCTATAGCGGGTGTTATTAACATTACGCTGAAAAGCTCTGAGGGCGGTAGTATTTCTGCCGAAGTAGGTCAAACGTATGAAAAAGACGGTGAAGTAAATACTGTTGGTATTAACTTCGGTAAAGAGTTTGATAAGGGCTTCTTCAACGGTACGTTAGAATACCGTGACCGCGGCATGACCAATCGCGCTTCGCCGGCTGAAGCATCACTTATTGGTGACTGGTTGTCTCCAAGCGGTGAGCCTGTCGTTCGTTTACACGTTGGCGACGCAGACTCTGAAAATATGTACGCCTGGTTTAACGCTGGTTACAACTTGGGCAATACCACTGAGCTTTACGCGTTTGGTGGTATTTCGAATCGCGACGGTGGCTCTTCAGGCTTTTTCCGTGGACGCGGGCACCCAAGAACGATAGAGGCAATTTATCCTGACGGTTTCTTACCAAAACTGGAAACAGAAGCCGATGATCAGTCCTTAGCGGTGGGGGTTCGAGGGGACCTTCCCAATGCTTGGCTATGGGATGCGAGTGTGGTTTACGGTAAAAATGAGTTTGGGTTTAACTCGTCAAATTCTGCCAACGTGAGTTGGTACTATGAACCACACCCAGATGGCGGTATTTATGGTGAGACGCCAACGGAAGCCTTTGACGGTGAGTTAGTGTTTGAACAAACCACATTTAACTTCGATGTAAATGGTACGGTTGATGTTGCTAATGAGCTTCTTTATCTAGCGCTGGGTGTTGAACTGCGTCAGGACAGTTACCAGATTAACCCAGGTGACCCGGTGTCGTGGGCTTATGGTCGAGCGAATGATCCGGATGTAGAAATATTAACGCCTTATGGGACCGTTGCAGAAGCTGGTATTCAAGGGTTTCCGGGCTTTAGTCCTAGCCAGGCGGTAGATGCTGACCGAGATAGCTACGGCGCATACGTCGACGCGGAATATTATGTCACTCCCGATTTTTTATTGGCTGGCGCACTTCGTTATGAAGACTATGATATTGCCGGTGATAATATCTCGGGCAAACTCTCTACCCGTTACGACATTGATAGCGACTTTTCTTTGCGAGGCACTGTCGCAACTGGCTTCCGGGCGCCGGGTGTTCAGCAAATATACTACAGTCAGGTTCTAACAAACGTTGTTAATGGTACTCTGGTGGAAACAGGCACAATAGCTAACGACGATGAGTTAGCACGCCAGTTTGGCATAAAAGAGTTGGAAGAAGAAACCTCGGAAAGCATCAGCTTTGGTTTAATTAAACGTTTTGATAATGGCTTTGATTTAACCATGGATGCGTATCAAATCAATATTGATGACCGCATTGTTTTGTCTGAAACTCTTACGGCCGATGTTGGTGCGGAGTTTGGTGATATTCTGGCTGATAATAACTTAGGTGCGGCTCAGTTCTTTACAAACTCAGTTGATACTAAAACCACGGGTTTGGATGTTATTGCCTCTTACCCAACTGAGTTAATGGATGGTGAGTTAAACCTAACCGCGGCTATGAGTTTTATGAACACCGAAGTTGAACGAGTGAATTCGGTTTCATCACTCATTGATGGCGACGATATTTTCAATGACACTCAGATACTTCGTTTGGAAGAAGGTCAGCCCAGTGAAAAAGCAACTATTAGCGCTGACTGGTCTCGCAACGCCTGGAATGTGAATGTGGCGTTCAACTATTTCGGTGCTGTTGAAGGTCAGGCATTTACCGGCGTTAAAAAAGAATGGGGTGGTAAATGGTTAACGGACGCATCTGTTGGTTATGACTTCACTGACAATCTGAATGTCCGTATTGGCGCAAACAACCTGTTTGATACTTACCCGGACGAGTGGGGCAGCGAAGGCTCTCCATTCTCGGATGCGGGCTTCAAATACGGTTGGGAAACCTTCCCGTTTGGTATTAATGGCGGTTATTACTATGCGCGCTTGAACTATACGTTCTAAAGGGTAGTTTCTAAGTACTGCATAGTATAAATACAAACAAAAACGCCCCGCTTTGACGGGGCGTTTTTTATGGCTGAGCTCAATTAATAGAGCCTTCAGTCACCTAAGTAAGAGGTCAGCATCCACGCTGTTTTCTCTTGCTCTTTGATGTAGTCACTCATCAGTGCGTTAGTACCTTCATCACCGGCTTCACCGGCTAGGTCTAAAATCTCTCGCTGTAAGCGAATGGTAGTTTGGTAACTATCCAGAATATTCGCAACACAAGCGCGACCTTCATGAACGTCTTTTACTTCCTCAATTTCGCTGTTCTTAATGTACGTTGAGTAAGCATGTTGAGGACGTTGACCTAAGGTCAGAATACGCTCTGCTATTTCATCAATTTTCAGCAGTAAGTCGTCGTAGGTTTCTTCAAACTTAGCGTGCAGTTCGAAGAAGCGCTCGCCTTTAATGTTCCAATGGAAACCACGAACGTTCATGTAAAACACTTGATAGTTCGACAGTAGCTCGTTCAGCTTGTCACCAAGTTGCTCGGCTTTTTTCTTATCTAAACCAATAACGCTTAACTGTTTCATAAAACCCTCCTTTGTCATCGTTATGCTTTAACCATAGTCTATTGATGCGGTTAAAGAAAGCGATGAAAACCGATGAAGCTGACAGTTAAATTCGATAACTGTCAGCTTTAGCTTACATCAGGGAGTACGCTTATGAAGCGAGTTAGATCAACTCAGTGACTCAACTTTGCCGTCGCGAATGTGCTTTTCGCCGCGCGCTTTAGCAAGCTGAATTTGACGCTCGCGTTCTGCGTAACGTTCTTTTTGTTCTGGTGTAGTTTTGTCGAAACAGTGTGGGCAGCTAACCCCTTTCTGGTAGTGCTCAGAAGCCATTTCCTCTTGAGTAATAGGCATACGGCAGGCATAACACTGGTCATATTCACCTTGCTCTAGTCCGTGTTTAACCGTGACACGTTGGTCGAATACGAAACATTCACCATTCCAGCGACTCGTGTCTTCCGGTACCAGCTCAAGGTACTTCAGAATGCCGCCTTTTAAGTGGTAAACCTCGTCGAAGCCCTGCTCTTTTAAGTAAGCGGTCGACTTTTCACAGCGAATGCCGCCGGTGCAGAACATGGCGACTTTCTTGTGCTTTTCCGGATCAAGATGTTCTTTTACATACTCTGGAAACTCGCGAAAGGTATCGGTTTTAGGGTTTACTGCGCCTTCAAATGTGCCGACGGCATACTCGTATTCATTACGGGTATCAATAACCAGTACTTCCGGGTCAGAAATCAGGTCGTTCCACTTTTCCGGCTCAACGTAGGTGCCAACCGTGTTCTTAGGATCGACCCAGTCGACGCCCATAGTGACAATTTCTTTTTTGAGCTTGACCTTAGTGCGGTAGAAGGCCTGCTCGTCACTCGGTGATTCTTTGTGATCAATGTCAGCAAAACGTTCATCTGAACGTAGATAAGCTAAGACGTTATCGATGGCTTCGCGGGTACCGCAAATAGTACCGTTAATGCCTTCTCGAGCCAGCAGAAGGGTGCCTTTTACGTCGTTGTCGATAAGGGTTTGATAGAGTGGTTCGCGAATTTGCTCATAGTCATTGAGCTCGACAAACTTATACAATGCCGCACAAATGTACATATCGTGTTACCTTTTTCAGCGGTTCGGAACGTAAATCCGAAGCCTTGTTTGGAAATAGTCGATTTAAAAATCGAGCGCGAATTATACGTATTGATCCAGATCAGCGCAAACCGGGAGTCGAAGCCAGTGGTCAGTGAGTCGTTATTTTATGGGTTAGTGTTGCTGTCTGCGGCAACGTCGTTATTAAGTGCGGTAGCCGGTGCTGGGGGCGGCGCGGTATTAATAGGCGTTATCGCGTTGGTGCTGCCCGGCAGCGCCGTTATTCCGGTTCATGGTTTAGTACAAATGGGCTCGAACGTAGGGCGGGCAGCTTTGTCATGGCGACATATTCACTGGCCGACTATTGCTTGGTTTGTGCCTTTTGGGCTATTGGGCACCTTTCTGGGAAGCCTGTTACTGGTTCAGTTACCAACAGAGATACTGCAAATTACCATTGGCCTGTTCCTGTTATGGTTAACCTGGGGTCCTAAATTACCGCAAAGCTTGTCCGGGCGTGCGGGTCTTGTCGGTGGGGGCTTGTTAACGGGGTTTTTAGCTTTATTTGTTGGCGCTTCAGGACCTTTGGTGGCGGCTTTCGTAAAAGCCCGTTTCAGCGAGAGAATGCAAACCGTGGCTACCTTTGCTGCGGTTATGACTTTTCAGCATGGTCCTAAAGCCATTGTGTTTGGTATGGCTGGCTTTGCTTTTAAAGACTGGCTGCCTTTAATTGGAGCAATGATAGCGGCTGGTTTTGCCGGTACTTGGATAGGTTTGCGCTGGCTCAAAAAAATAACGAACCAGCGCTTTGATCAACTATTCCGAATCATTATTACCTTGTTGGCGCTGCGTTTGCTTTGGGTCGCGCTTGAGGCGCTTATCCCAACGTTGTCTGGCGTAGCGGCGTAGGCTGGCAATGTTGTCAGTTTCATCCATTATTGGCGTGCCCAAAATGGTTTCGATAATATCTTCCAGGGTAATAAGTCCTAACCAGCTGCCATGCTCGTCATAGACTAACGCCATGTGTTGCCGTGTGGATATAAGGTGGCTCATTAAGGCTTCGACACTCACGGTTTCGGTAACGACTTCAACCTGGCGAACAATGTCGAGAATAGGTGTTCCTTCGTCGGCGTCAAAAACATCGCTGCGGAACAGAATGCCGTGAGGCTCTTCTTCGGCGTCGATGACCGGGTAACGGGAAAAGGGGAGCTCACGAATCTTTTGACTAACGGCCATAATGTCTTCGTCAGGCCGTATGGACTCGCAAACCGTTCGCGGTGTCATAACTTCCTTAACCCGAATGTCGTGAAGGTCAAGAATGTTTAAAATAACACGTCGCTCGTCCGCATCCAGAGCTTTTTCCTCATGACCAATGGTTGCCATGGCTTTTATCTCAGAGCGCACATCAATTTCTTCTTCCCCACCGCCAATACGTTTTGTTATTTGGTCAGACAACCAAATAAATGGCTTTAATGTCAGAATCATGAAGTTAAGCGTGGGCGGAAGCCAGGGAGCCAATGGACGCCAGAATTTAGCCCCAATGGTTTTCGGAATAATTTCGGACAAAATGAGGATGAGTAACGTCATAACTGCAGACGCAACGCCCAAGTAACCATCGCCAAACACAACACCGACCTGCGCACCGACACCGGCAGCACCAGCGGTATGAGCTACCGTATTTAAGGTTAAAATAGCGGCTAAAGGCTTATCGATACCATCTTTTAGTTTGCGCAGCTGTTTGTGTGTTTTAGGACGAGACTCTTTCAGTTGTGCAATATAGCTAGGTGTCACCGATAGTATTGCGGCCTCCAAAATTGAGCAAATAAAAGACACGCCTATGGCTAAAAACGCAAAAAGTATAAGAAGAGTCATTGGGCTCCGGTTGAATTGGTTTTAGTTACAAGAATTGTATCAACAATATAACAGAAACCGCAGCAATAAGTATGGACCAGCCGGCAGGGCCTGAGTAACGTTGCCACACGTCTTCTGCTTGCGGACCTAACCAGGCAACCAATGCTGCCAGGACATAGTATCGTAAGGCTCTGGCAATGCCGGCAGATAATAAAAATAGAGTTAATGGGTACTGGCCAGCCCCTGCGGCTAGCATCGCAACTTGAAACGGAACTGGGGTAACGCCAACAACAAATATTGACCAGAAGCCATTGTTTTCGAGCGTTTCCTTAAATTCAGCGTACTGTTCCTGAGCCGATAAATAGTCAATGAACCATTGTCCTACGGTGTCAAATAAAGCATAGCCAATGTAGTAGCCACCAACCGAGCCCGCCATAAAGCCAGCTAACGCCACAGACGCAATAAGCCAAATGCGATCTCGCTCAAGCAGCATGTAAGGAACCAAAATAAGCTCTAACGGGATAGGCAGAATAGTGGCTTCTAATGCTGACAGAAAAAACAGAAGCACTAGCGAATGCGGTGAGTTAGCCAGCTTTATATACCATTTTTCACGGGTTGATGTGGTCGCCATAAATGGGTCAAGCAAATAGTTTCGATTGAGTGTATCGTTGCAGTGTAACCCGATTTTTTTGCAAATAGGGATCGAACCCGTTAAAAATTACGTAAATTTGGCTTTAAACCCTAAGCAGAACAGACTTTTAAGGTAAAACTGATGAAATATCGTGGTAGTCCGGCGTTTTCTCACCGCCAAGCTGACAAAATTGGTGTGCTTGTTACCAACTTAGGCACGCCAGAGGCGCCGACAAAGAAAGCGCTAAAGCCCTACTTAAAAGAGTTTTTGTCTGACCCTCGGGTGGTTGAAGTACCGCGGTTGCTTTGGTCGTTAATTTTAAACGGCGTTATTTTGCGAATTCGGCCAAAGCGCTCAGCAGAAGCCTATAAAACGGTCTGGACAGATCGGGGTTCACCGCTTTTATTTCATACGGAAGACCAGGCCAAAGGCATAGAAGCAAAATTGAAAGAAACCTGGGGTGAGGATATTGTTGTCGACTTTGCCATGCGTTACGGCAGCCCGGCTATTTCGGAGGCCGTGGAGCGCATGATGCAAAAAGGTGTGCGGAAGTTGCTGGTTCTGCCTCTTTATCCGCAGTACAGTGCATCAACTACGGCTTCGACGTTTGACGCGTTGGCAAAAGATTTCACTCAGCGACGCTGGTTGCCCGAATTACGTTTTGTGACCCACTATCATGATTACCCTCCTTTTATTGAGGCGGCCGCTAAGCGTATTGAGCGTCACTGGAATGAGCATGGGCGTGCTGACAAATTACTGTTCTCCTACCATGGCATACCGCTGCGATACCTGAAAAATGGTGATCCTTATCACTGCGAATGCTACAAAACCTCGCGGCTGTTGGCAGAACGACTCGGTTTGAACCAAGATGAGTATTTAACCACTTTCCAGTCGCGGTTTGGTCGCGAAGAGTGGTTGCAGCCATATACTGACATGACCATGAAAGCCTTACCGAAAAAAGGCGTTAAATCGGTACAGGTTTTTTGTCCGGGGTTCAGTGCTGACTGTCTGGAAACTATTGAAGAAATTGGTGAAGAAAACCGCGAGTACTTTATGGAAAACGGCGGAGAGCGCTATGAATACATTAGCGCATTGAATGCAGAGCCTGATCATATCGATGCATTAACAGAGTTAGCAAACACTCACTTGCAGGGCTGGTCAGTTGAAGAGGTGAATGAACAGCGTCAGGAATTAGCGAATAAAGTAGAAAAGCAAACATTGCCTTATAGTGAGGAAGGACAATAAAAGTGGCAGGCGGTAATTCTTTTGGGAAGCCCTTCATGTTCATTGCGTGGGGGCTGGCAATTGCTCTATTAGTTTGGTTTTTTCAAGATCAGCTTCAGGAGCAGTTTAACCCCAATTCAAACATCCAGAGCTATCGCAGCAGTGGTGAGGTGACTGTTGTCCTCGAGCAAAACCGTATGGGACATTATGTGGCCAGAGGTAAAATAAATGGCCAACAGGTGACATTTCTTTTAGACACCGGAGCAACACTGGTGGCAGTCCCTGAAGGACTTGCTCGTGAATTAGGTTTACAGAAGGGCCGGCAGGGCATGTCACAAACTGCAAATGGTCGGGTTATTACCTATCGAACGAAAATTGATACATTGGAGCTGGGCGATATACGCCTGAATAATGTAGATGCTTCGATTACACCCGGTATGGATGGGAATATCATATTGCTGGGAATGAGCGCATTAAAAGAATTTGAGTTAACCCAAAAAAACGATACGCTTAGGTTAACGTATTAAAACGAATCACATTTATAGGAAGAATGAATTATGCATAAGTTGTTTATTGGAGTAGCAGCGGCTGCCTTCAGTGCTACCAGTTTTGCTCAGCAGTCAGGATTAGAGGCTTGTGCCGAAATTGAGGACTCTTTAGAGCGTTTGGTGTGTTATGACAATTTAGCTAAGAAAGAACAGTCTGGGGAGCGAAAACGTCAGGACAAAGAACTTCCGGAGCAGGCCCGTAAAGGCAAGCAGAAAGCGGCTGAGATGAGAGATAAGGCGCAAGAGCGCCGTGAACAAGCGCAACAAAGTCGAAAAGATACGGAACGTGCAAGTGACCGCTTCGGGTTTGAACATAAAGAGAGAGAAGAAACTGAAGACGAGCGCGTTAACGTGACTCTGGCCGAGCGTGAGGAAGGACCTTACGGAAAGTGGCGTATAACTTTAAAAAATGGTCAGGTTTGGAAGCAGACTGACAGTGGCTATTTTTCCTGGGAAGGAGACGCTTACTACATTGAACGCGGTGCACTTAACTCATTCTTCTTTGGGCGTGAAGGTTCTAATCGTCGCATGCGAGTTCAGCGCGTTAAATAAGCGCCAAAGGAATGTGAGTCATGCAGGATAATTTGCTGGAGTACTCGTGGGTTGCAACAGGAGTGGTTTTAGCGCTCCTGGCCGTTACGATACTCTGGCGAGTGTACCTGCATTACTCGCACAAAAAGTCGTATCAACCGGGACAATTGATAAAGGCGCAGTACGATGCGTTAAACTCTCTCGTTCAGCAAAAGCCAGTTGCTAATAAGCTGGAAGATATTTGTCACCTTATAGAGTCGCAAATTGATGGGGCGTTATGCTCGGTCATGTTAAAGCGTGACAACTCCAACAGCCTTAGGGCCGCGGCAGGCCCGTCTCTACCCCGACCATTTGTCAGTGCATTACAGGATCTTGAAATAGCTGACGGTGTCGGCGCCTGCGGTACCGCGGCCGCACTTGGGCAATCAGTTATTGTAAGGGATATGCGGCTTGACGAGCGGTTTGAGGCGTTTTTAGAACTTATTGATGAACATAACCTTGTTGCGTGCTGGTCTCATCCGATATTTCACGCCAGGGAAGAGCGAGTAATAGGGACTTTTGCTGTTTATTTTCGCTCCCCCAAACTTCCAACAACGCTCGACTTAGAGTTTTTGGTGCGTACTCGCGACTTGGTGGCGTTGGTAATGGAGCAGCAAGAGCTGGCGCTGCAACGCGAAAAAGTGGAACAGCATCACAAGTCGCTATTTGCGTATAACCCTCAACCTGTTTTCACCATGGACTCTGACGGTCGTTTTATTTCGATTAATCGGGCCGGCTGTGAGCTTTTGAAGCTTCATGAGCACGAGTTAATTGGTCAGCATTATGAACTAGCGGTAGTCGAAGAAGACAGAGAGCGAACGAAAGAGCATTTCGAAGAAGCCAAACGCGGTAATGCTCAGTCTTACGAAATAAAAGTGGCCGATAAACTGGGCCATATTTACGACTTAGATATAACTAATACCCCAATTATTATTGACGGGGAAGTGACCGGTGTGCACGGCATAGCACGCGACCGAACAGGACAACGCAAGAGTGAAGCTCAACTAAAAGTTCTTGAAAGTGGTATAGAAGCGAGCGTTAACGGCGTTGTGATTAGTGATGCGAATAAGCCAGGCTTTCCAGTAACCTACATTAATCCTGCTTTTACGAAACTGAGCGGATACAGCTTTGATGAAATGGTTGGTCGCAGCTGCCGAATTTTGCAGGGTAAAGACAGCGACAGGAAAACGGTTCACGAAATAAGAAAAGCCCTGCATGAGCGAAGACAGGTTAAAAGTGCGGTTTATGTGTTGTTTATTGATCTCGACGGGTTTAAGCCGGTAAACGACAGTTTGGGTCATTATCTGGGCGACCAGGTGTTGATTGAAACGGCTGACCGCCTGAAAAACGTTGTATTGGGTCCCAACTTGTTGTGTCGATTTGGCGGTGATGAGTTTGTTGCTGTTATTGAGAATGCCAGTAACAAAGAGCAAATTGCTGCGTTTTGTCAGGAAGTATTGAGTGTTTTCGAACAGCCGTTCCAGATTGAAGGTAAGTCAGTATCGCTGTCTGCGGCTATCGGCGTGTCGTCTAACTTGGCTGCTTTTAATCATCCAATGGAACTTATTCAACGTGCTGACGTGGCAATGTATGAAGCTAAAAAACGCGGCGGTAACTCATGGCTTTGGTATGAGTCTAAACTCGATGAACGCTTGAGCTTCCACGTCGCCTTACGTACCCAAATTCAAGAAGCGCTTCAGCATGAACAGTTTGAGTTATTCTACCAGCCTATTATGACGGCGGCAGGCCGTATTGCTGGCGTTGAAGCATTGATACGCTGGCAACACCCGGAGCGGGGATATATTTCACCTGCCGACTTTATTCCGGTAGCCGAGCGCACAGGTCAAATTGTTCCTATTAGTGACTGGGTGTTGCGGCAGGCATGTCGTGATCTCGAAAGGTTAAAGCCCTATGGCATTGGCTCTATGTCCGTTAACTTTTCACCTATTCAGTTTTATCGCGATGACTTTATTGAGAAGGTTAAAAGCACGCTGAAACGTTATGAAATTCAACCGGGTGAGCTGACAGCAGAAATCACCGAAAACGTTTTGGTGCACGACACTCAACGAATTACCGAACTGCTAGAGCAACTCAGGGAGCTGGGTCTCGATGTCGCCATTGATGACTTTGGCAGTGGCTTCGCCAGCCTCAGGTATCTGAACTCGTTGCCGGTCAATAAGTTAAAAATAGACCGAAGCTTTACTGAGAATATCAATGAGAACGCACAAAACGCCGCTATTACACGCGGTATCTTGAAAATGGTCAAAGACCTGCATATACAGGTTGTAGCAGAAGGTGTGGAAACAGAAGCTGAGTTTGCATTTCTTGCTCAACACGGTTGCGACTACATGCAGGGCTACTTGTTCTGCAGGCCAAAACCGCTGGACGAACTGCTCGAATGGGCAGAACGCCAGCAGTCATTAGAAAACGAACTCTAACGTTATTTAATGTCTGTTAGACGCAGGTAAGGCTTCACGGTTTTCCAGCCTTGTGGGAACTTCTCTTTAGCGTCTTCATCGCTGACATTGGGACGAATAATGACAGAGTCGCCAGGTGTCCAGTCAGCAGGACAGGCTACTTCTTCGCGATCAGTTGTTTGCAATGCATCAATAACGCGCAGAATTTCGTTGAAATTACGGCCAACCGTCATTGGGTAGGTCATAATGAGACGAATTTTCTGATTCGGGTCGATAATAAATACCGAGCGAACCGTTGCTGTCGCACTTTCGTTTGGGTGAATCATGTCGTATTTTTGCGCCACTTCCAGCTCTTTGTCGGCAACAATTGGAAACTCCAGAACGGTATTCTGAGTTTCGTTAATATCGTTTATCCAGCCTTTATGTGCGTCAACTGAGTCAGTAGATAAGCCCAGTGGTTTCACATTGCGCTTTTCAAATTCCGGCGCTAATTGTGAGGTGCGACCCATTTCTGTTGTACAGACCGGGGTGTAGTCGGCCGGATGGCTGAAGAAAAAGACCCAAGAGCCTTTGGCCCAGTCGTGAAACTTAATGGGGCCTTCTGTAGTATCGATAGTAAAATCCGGGGCGGTATCGCCAATACGTAATGTCATGTTGTTGCTCCTAAAGTGTCTTTTTGAGACGAAAGTCGATAACCTTTAAATAGTAGCCGATTAACCGCTTTGCAAGGCGGTTAACTTATAATCTTTTTTTCTACATTAGACGGTTGAGTTATTAGTAGGAGTTGCTTTTGTCCTTAGTCGTGTTTTTGCCGCTGGTGGTTTGGGTTGTGCTGGGCTTTTTTGCCCCGACAGTGTTGGCTGACGTCATCTTGCCTGTGCCTGAAAGTGTTATAGCGTCTTTAGGGTTAGTAACCCTCATTGCCGGGTTTTTCAGGCAGTGGCAATGGCTTTACTGGTGTGCCTGGACCGCAGGCTTTTACGCGTTAATTCAATTGGGTTTACAGCAGCCACTGAGCCAGCAGCATGTTTCTGTTTTGTATGAAGCGCTGCCTGTTTGGCTGTCGCTAACGGCGTTGCTGTTGGTGTTTATAAAATTGCCGGTGTTACTTTCACCGAGAGGCTTCTTGTTACTTGCCGCAGTTGGTTTGTCGCCATTGTTATTGCTAACAGCACCGGTGGCTGCTGCTTTGGCTATTCTTAACCCAACCGAAATGTTAAGCCTTTCTGGTGAATTACCTGGCGTAGGTTTATCGCTGTGGATGATAGCAATGGGGGGTATTTGGGCAACCGTTTTGCTTTATAAAAATGCATCAGCATTCCGGTGGAGTCAGTTAGTTGCCTGGTTGGCTTTCATGATCTTTGTTGTTGGCATTGAACAAACTGACGCTTCGACTTGGGCCGCACTTGCTATTTCCGGCAGCCTGCTGTTGGCTCTGGCTGACCGAATGCTAAAGCTAGCATACATAGATGAGCTAACCGGGTTACCGCAACGCCGAGCACTCATGAGTGAATTGCAGCATTTACGCAAGCGCAGTGCCGTGTGCATGTTGGACGTTGACCATTTTAAAAAATTTAATGACCGCTACGGGCACGAAGTGGGCGACCAGGTACTTCGGTTATTAGGCAGCATATTAAAGAGCGTTAGCGGTTTCAAAGCCTACCGCTACGGGGGAGAGGAGTTTACTCTGGTGTTTTCACACAATAACGAAGAAAAACTGAAAGATGTGTTGGAAACCGTTCGCTCAAAAGTGGCTAATTATCCACTCACATTGAGAGACCCATCAAGACCTGAAACAACAAGCAAAGGCAAAGAAAAGCGAGGCAAGCAAAGTAACAAAAAGGCCGTTAAAGTGACTATCAGCTTAGGCGCAACGACTAAGCTACCAACCGATACCCCCGATAGTATTCTCAAGCGGGCGGATGAAAACCTCTACGCCGCGAAAAAAGCCGGGCGGAATCGGGTTGTTCTGAAACACTAAGAAGCGCTTGGCGATCTAAATTTAACGGAGTACGTTAAAGAGATAAGTTTCAAATTACAGAGGCGCACATGAGCTATATAAAAGACACTATCGAGACTTTAAAGCAAACCAGCCCTGCGCAGTCAGAGTTTTATCAGGCAGTGGAGGATGTACTTGAGTCGATAGAGCCTTTGTTGGAAGAACGTCCGAAATATCGAGAGCAAGCTATTATTGAACGTTTGGTTGAGCCTGAGCGGCAAGTGATGTTTCGCGTGCCCTGGGTTGATGACAACGGCCAGATACAGGTCAATAAAGGCTACCGTATTGAATTTAACTCGGCATTAGGCCCTTACAAAGGCGGTTTGCGCTTTCATCCAAGCGTTAATGCCGGAATTATAAAGTTTCTTGGTTTTGAACAAATATTTAAGAATGCGCTGACAGGCCTGCCTATTGGCGGCGGTAAGGGAGGCTCCAACTTTGATCCTAAAGGTAAGTCGGACGCTGAAATCATGCGTTTTTGCCAATCGTTTATGAGCGAACTGTATCGCCACATTGGTCCAAATACAGATGTGCCTGCTGGGGATATTGGTGTCGGAACACGGGAAATCGGCTATCTGTTTGGCCAATATAAACGCTTAGCGAATCGATTCGACGGTGTTCTTACGGGGAAAAGCACGCTCTGGGGTGGCTCCTTCGTTCGTAAAGAAGCGACGGGTTATGGTGCAGTGTATTTTGCCGAGTGCATGCTGGACGATAAAGACGACTCATTAGAAGGTAAACGCTGCTTGGTATCGGGCTCTGGTAATGTCGCTATTTATGCGATAGAAAAGCTCTACGAACTTGGTGCTAAACCAGTGACTTGCAGTGACTCAAGTGGCACCGTTTACCATGACAGCGGCATCGACTTAGACTTAGTAAAACGCATAAAAGAAGAGCAAAACGGGCGTTTGGAGGAGTATTTAGAGACTCATAGTAACGCCGAGTACACTCCAAGAGATGATTATCCGGAAGATGGTCATACCGTCTGGCGTTATAAAGGTGACATCGCACTTCCGTGCGCGACTCAAAATGAGCTGACCGAAAAGGATGCTCAAGCCTTACTGGAAAACGGATGCAAATATGTGGTGGAAGGCGCCAATATGCCGTCAACCCAAGCAGCGGTCGACTTATTCATTGAAAGCAATACCGCTTACGGTCCGGGCAAAGCTGCGAACGCCGGTGGTGTGGCCACGAGCCAGCTGGAAATGATGCAAAACGCCAGTATGTTGCGTTGGACCTTCGAAGAAGTGGATGAAAAGCTCAAAGGCATTATGCGTAATATTTTCAAAGACGCGAAACGCACCGCCGAGGAATTTGGCCATCCGTCAAACCTGGTACTGGGTGCCAACGTAGCCGGCTTTCGAAAAGTAGCCGATGCTATGATTGAACAAGGTGTGGTTTAAAAGAAACTGAATAGGGTGGTCAGCAGTGACCACCCTATTATGATCCCAAATTATTGAGTCTCCATAGCTTGGTGAAACTCTGCGAGATCTTCCACAACCGTTTGATTCGGTAAGTCTGCATAAGGTTCGTCTGCGAACTTAGTGCCGCGGAGCTGCACGGAAATACGGGCAGAGTCTGGATTCATTAACGTATCTTTATAGAATGCTTTAGCGTCTGCCAGCGTCGTGTTCTCGACGGCATTAATCAGTTGCTCTTTACTGTCAAAGTCATAACGTTCAAGCGCTAAGTCTGACAATATTGGAGCGACTTCTTCGCGCATATTCTTCGGCGTTTCTTTTAACGTTACCAGCGCACTTTGTTTTAACTGAGCGAACTCGTCTTCAGTCATCTTCTCAAGTTGCGTCCAGTATTCGTCTTTGAACTTGTCAAAACGCGCCTGCATATCCGCCACGCTCTTAACTGGCGTTTGAATGTATAGACCAAAGCCTGCGTAATGGTCAAGCGATGGCGCAAAAGCGCCGACGGCATAAGCCAGCTGCTCTTCGGTACGCAAAGTATCAAAGGCTGCCGTGCGGAAGTGGCTTTGCAATACTGTTCCCGCTGCCTGGGCTTTGAAACCTGGCTCTGGATGAATGTGTGCATCCACTAAAGCGACGTCGGCAACCTCGAGATCTTTGTGCAATACAACCGCTTTATTTGACTGTGGCTTCCAGAATTTTGCCGTTTCAAAATCAGTGATGTTACGGTCATTGGGCAAGCTTGCTTTAACGCGCTCAGCGGCTTCTGTTAAATCGGACTTGTCGTAGTTACCAAACGCAAACACACGAATGGAGTTATTACCTAACAGAGTGTCCATATAAGCTTCTAACTCTTCATTGCTGAGCGATTGAGCCGTGTTGATTAAATCTGACTGCTCAAAACCACCTTCGCGAATTAGCTGCCCGTACGCATCGAAGCTCTGGTAAATAGGGAACTGCTGACCTTTGTTTTTCAGTGCACGAACATAGCGGTCAACGGCTTGTTTAAAGGCTTGTGGGTCAACCTCAAAGCTTAAACCTTCAATAGCACGCTCAAGCAACTGTGGCTGTTTATCGGTAAAGCCTGACACGGTTAACGTCATGCCCGTTGTATCGTTTAAGCTCAAGTTCATGCCAGCTATGTTCGCCTCTGTATCCAGGGCACTGACGTTCATGTTGTACAAATCTTTCCACAAAGCGCCTAGAACGTTCGCTTTAATATCATGCAGTGTCGCAGGGTTATTAATTTGAACGTTAAAAATGCCGCGTGGCTGGTCACTATACAGCTGGCTTGGGTATTGCCATACTTGCAGACCTTGCTCGTCAATAACCACCTGAGGCTTCTCAAACGCGTCGTTTTTCTTAACCTCGAAGCTCTCCGGCAGAAGCGTATTCACTTTAGGCAGGTTAATTGCCATTTTGGGGTCTTGTTTCCAGCTAGCAATTTCTTCGGCAGTTATGTTCGCTACTTTGTATTTGCCATCGTAGTAGTCAAGTTCGCTGTCATGCGGCTCATCCTGACTGATGTACCAAACACGCAAACGCTCAGGCGTTAATTGAGAAAGCACTGAACGAATAGCTTCAGGGTTAAACTCTTGGTATTCGTAAGGCGCACTAATAGCATATTCAGCCGGATAGTTTTGCATGGCTTCCGCAAGGTTGGAGACATAACCAAACTCGTCGCCTTTCTCTAAAAACCGGAAGCGGTTATTCAAGCTGGTTTTTATTTCATTGAAATACTTTTCGTCGACGCCTTCCGCACGGACTTTGTCGATGTATTGCATAATTAACGCGACAATCTCTTCACGCTGCTGCATGCCGCTATCGGTGAGCTCAATGTCTAAACGCATAACTCCGTAGTTACCGTAGAAATTAGGCTGTGCTGATGCATTTAAACTGGCAATAAGGCCTGCTTCTTTCAGTTGCTGAGCGGGTGTGCCTGGCATTTCTGAACCTAACAAGTAGCTAACGTAACGGTTAGGCTTCACCTTAAACTGGTCTTGGTTGTTGTTTATGATGAACTCAAGCTTCAGCTGTTTAACGTCCTCATTAGGCACGTAATGAATGCGTTTTTTACCAACATCGTCAAAGTTGATTTGTGCGGAAACTTCTGGCTCGTCGATACCGTCGTCTTCAATACTGGCAAAATGCTTACGTGCTAGCGCTTCCATATCATCAAGCGAACGGTTGCTTATCATCGCCACTTTCATAATGTTTGACGAATAAAAACGGTTATAGAAGTCGACAGTTTCCTGATGCAGCTGACTGTTTTCTTTGTCGCTGAGGCTTTCAAGGTTGCCGATAAGAAATCGATTGGAAGGGTGTGAACCAAGCAACAACCGACCGAGTTTAAATTGACCAAAGAAGTCCATTTCACGGCGCATCGACCACTCGGCGTTGACTGCATTACGCTCTTTATCCACATATTCTGGATACAGTTTAGGTGCTTTGAAAAAGTCTGAGAAGCGGTCCAGACCTTCGTCGTAAGCGTCATTGTTCACTTTGAACATATAATTAGTAACGTCGAGCCAGGTCGAAGCGTTCTGGCTGCCGCCATTATTGCTCATAAACTCGCTGTAGCCGTTGGTGTCCGGGTATTTCTCGGTACCCAAAAACAACATGTGCTCCAGATAATGGGCCATGCCTTGTTGTGATTTAGGGTCTTGTAACAGACCGACGCCAACACTTAAAGATGCTGCTGATTTATCAACGTCAGGGTCTGACACCAGCATAATTTCAATGTTGTTATCGAGTTTAAGAACGCGATAGTCACGTTCGTCGTTCGGACTTTTTATTACCTCACCGGCAACAGCGCTTTGAACGTTTGGAGTTTCTGTAACTGTTTGACCACAGCCAGCTAGCAATAAAGCAGAGCTAATAGCGCTCGCAAGTAATAACTTTTTCATATTGGAGGTCCCTTTTATTCATCTAATGTCTAGATGATACTCGGGCGCTCCGGAGGCTTGAAGTTATTTTGTTAGTAATTTGTAACAGAGTGTTTAAGTCAGAAAGCGAATGTGACCAATAAAGCTTCTGGCAACAGGACCGACACTGTCCGCGTCTTCGAAATTCAGATAAATAGGCATAGAGCGGGTAGCGCCGCGTTCGAGGTTTAAAGTCACCAAACTGCCTTCTTCAATATGCGCATTTACCGCCGATTCAGGCAACCAGGCAAAGCCCAGGTTCTTGCGAATAAGCTCAACGGACGTGGTTAAGTGGCTGACCGTCCAGCGCTGCTCAGAACCCAGCCAACCAATGTCAGAGCTTTTTTCTATACCTGAGTCTCGCAGTACTATTTGACGGCTGTTCTTTAAGTCTTCAAGAGTGACAGACGCTTTTGACGCAAGCGTGTGATTGGTACCGCATACCGCAACAAAGGTAACGTCGCTAAGCGCCTCGCTCAGTTCGTTATCAAGCATAAAAGGTGACAGTGATACGGTAGCGAGACCTTTACGTAACAACTCATCAGCACCCGTTAATATGGTTTCAATAACCTCTATGTGCACCAGCGGAAACTCTTCCGAGACTTTTTCTAACGCTTCGTACAGCACTTCTTTCGGGAAAGCTTCATCGACAGCAATGCTAAGCGTCGACTCCACTCCCTCTTTCAGATTCTGAGCGACATTTTCAAAGCGCTCAGCTTCTGACAGCAGATAATTAATACGGCGTAGCAAGAGTTTGCCAGCATGGGTTAACACCGTTTTGCGGCCATCGACCTCAAACAAATTAACACCTAACTGCTCTTCCATTTTATTAACAGCATGATGAATGCTCGACTGGCTTTTGTGCACCTGCTGAGCCGCCTGCATAAAACCACCGTGGTCAGCTACAGCTTTAAACATCCGCCATTGTTCGAGAGTCGATTTTGCCATTAGTCCGTCTCTTGCTATATGTGTTAGCTAGGATGATATTATGCTTTGGGTGGGTTGGATATACTTGCCAAACATTGATATTTATTCTTTAGGGCACCCAGCATAGACTTCAGCGTAAGTTTTGCCAAAGCAGCGAATAAAGCTATCAACGATACTTAAATTAGGCGGCCACGGCACGTCGACAGGGTTTCCTTGTGCATCTCTGGGGTTAAATCCGGCGGGTTTTGGAACCATAGCCAGCTTTTCCCTGTAGGCTTTCAGTTTATTTAAATCGGACTCTAAAAACGCGATTGTTGCGTTAACGTAATGATTCCATCCGGAACCGTCTTTTTCAGCAGGTTTGGTTGCCTTCTCCATTAGCTCAATAGCGCGTTGATATTGCCCCGTTTCAGCGCGAAGTTGCCCTTCGTGCCATACCAATGTTCTCATGGCGCCTTCCGAGACTTTGTTCTTTGTGTAATAGAGGTGGATAAGATCAGCCGCTGGCTTCAGGCATTCTCCATTTTTAACTAATGAAGGCCAACCTTCGTCATAGTTTTGATCAAACGCTCTGGGGCTTAGTTCCAGCATTTTTTCTTTGTCATAACTGCACTCGGACTCTATTGGTGCGGCATTAGCAACGCTCAGAGAGAGCAGAGTAAGAGCTAAGAAGCAACTGAAGAGAAAAGTGTTGTGTGTCATTATTTCTTTTATAGTAGAACGCATAATTTAATTTCCCTATCTAAAGGCGCTGACTATGTCTGCTTTGTTAGTCACTAAAACGCTCGGACTGTTTTTTATAACCGCTATTGCTGAAATTGTAGGCTGCTACTTACCTTACCTGTGGTTGAAAAAAGATGGAAGTGCATGGTTATTGATACCTGCGGCAATTAGTTTGGCTCTGTTTGCCTGGTTACTTACCTTACACCCAGCGGAAAGTGGCCGAGTTTATGCTGCTTATGGTGGGGTGTATGTCGTAACTGCGTTGCTTTGGTTAAAAGCCGTGGAAGGGGCGTCGCTGTCTATGTACGATGCTGTGGGTGCTGCTTTTACTTTAACCGGTATGGCGATTATAGCTGCAGGATGGAATCATTAGTATGCCAATATTGACTGGGTGATTAAGCCTATGAGTAAAACAATGGAGAGGCTAGTGACTGTTCCTAGAAGGACGTATTCATGTTTGCTCTCGTCTTTAAATCGCAGAATTGATTTTGCGGCAATAACGAACCCAATAGCGGTAAATTGGTTCATCAAAATAAGCGTTAAAATAATAAATCTCTCTAAAATTCCAATTAAGGAACCTGCTTTGTCCAGCGATTCTTCGCTGCCCTGACTATAGCTGTCGGTATTATTTGATAAACGCCAAGGCTTAAGTACGAACTGAATAACAATAGAAGTTGGTTTTAAAATCAGCAGGTAAGAAAGTGTGATTGCGACAAACTCCAACGTGATCGCGTGTCGTAGTGTGTCGACATTGATAAAGGCAAAGTAGCCGAACAGGTATGCCCAGACACTGAGAATGACAATGAAATGTAGCAACTGATCGACGTTAAAGCAGAGTAGCGAACCTTTGCATTTAGGCAAGTGTGACTTAATGAGGTCAATCACGAAGTGAGTGCCGCCGATCACTAAACTTGCCCATATCAGAGTGAACTCAAAGCTTGAGGTAAATAACAAAACGATAAGAGCAAGAAGGGTGTGAGAGGCTGCGTGCCGCAGGTTTGCCAGTATTGAGGTTTTAGCCCCTTGAGAAGACTTACTTTTTATACTGCGGCTGGTTTGCAAATAAAAGTCACCGACAACATGAGCCAAAATTAACAGGGCCAGTATGACAAAATGATCAATCATGATTGAGCTCCTCATGAACCAGTGTTTCAAAATATTGAATTGAGTCAGCAACGAGCAAGTATTCACTGCTATTAAGGATTTTTGTGGTATTAGCGCGACTTTTTCCCAACTTATTTGCAAGCTCGGCGTGTGTCTGTGAGTCATCTAGTAAATATAAATAGAGCGCTTCAGCTTGCATGGGTGTCAAGGAACTGAGATGAGTGTCGAGTAACTTCACAACAATAGGAATATGGCGATTCAGTAGCTTGTTTTCGGAGCTGAAAACGAGGCGGTGTGACTTCATTTCATCTAGGTGTTTGCCTGATAAGATAAAGGCTTGCCCGGTAGAGGTTTTCACATCCTCTCTAAGATCTTTTACGTTACCGATGGCGATACTCTGACGCACGTCGATTTTATAATTATTAGATTTGAGCCTAAGACGAATCAGTATGGCTGCTTTTAACGCTTCCCAGGGGCAAAAGAAGGTGATTTGAAAAGAGTCCCCCCTGTAGATGTCGAAAGTAGCTTTGTTGCTTGCTTCAAAGGTCGTCAGCTCGTTCTTAAGCTGTTTTAGTAGCTCATCATAATGCGCTGAACTCAAACTTCGTGAGTCAACGATATCGCCTGTGATAACTGCTATAACATGCTTTTTCATATGATTGCCCAAATAACTCAGAAAAGTAACTGATTATAGTTACATTTAAGAATGTAACCGTTTTCAGTTACTTTTTCAAATGTAACTGAATTTAGTTACATTAAAGCGGTTTTTTGGATGGTGCGGCAGTCTTTGGGGGAAGAAAGCCCCCTGACTCTTTCAGAGGGCTTAAAACCTAAGGCTAGCGCATCGTGACGAACTCTTCCGCGCTAGTAGGGTGCAGAGCTACAGTAGAATCTAAATCAGCTTTCGTAGCCCCCATTTTCAGCGCGGTTGCGAAGCCTTGTAAAATTTCATCCATGCCTTCGCCAATGCCGTGAATGCCAACTACCTTTTCCTCTTTACCGTGGCAAACTAGCTTAAAGTAGCTGAGGGCGCGGTGTGGGGTGACAGCGTTGTACATAGCCGCGAACGAAGACTTATAAACGGTAATATTCTCTTCACCGAACTTCAGTTTAGCGTCTTCTTCGCTCAAACCAACAGTGCCAATGGTTGGATGACTGAACACAACGGTAGGAATATTTTCGTAGTCCATGTGCGCGTTTGGCATGTTGTTAAATAGGCGCTCTGCTAATTGACGGCCTGCCTTAATCGCAACCGGTGTTAGCGCTGCTGCGCCGGTGTTATCACCGACCGCATAAATGCCCTGTACGTTGGTGTTCTGGAATTTATCGACCTGAATGAAGCCGTCTTTGTCGAGCTCGACACCAGTGCATTCCAGGTTAATGTTGTCGGTGGACGGCACGCGACCAATGGCCCATACCAGGCAATCCACGCCTTCCATTGTTTTGCCGTTTTCAAAGTGCAACGTTAGGGTACCGTCATCCTGTTTAGCTACTTCACGTACTGTTGTTTCGGTATGAAGTTCAGGGCCGTCCTGCTTCATGCGCTCCAGCAAGCCGTCGGTAATGTCTTTATCAAAGGTGCGCAGAGGTCTATCACGACGTACCAGTAAGTGTGTGTCCGTTCCTAACGCGTGGAATACACCGGCAATTTCAACGGCAATATAGCCAGCACCCACAACGGCGGCTTTTTTAGGTTGTTCCGTTAATGCGAAAAAGCCGTCGGAGTCGATACCGTGCTCTGCGCCCGGAATTTCAGGGATCATCGGGCGGCCGCCGGTAGCAATGGTAATATGGTCAGCGGTAATTTTCTCACCGTTAACTTCAACCGTTTGGTGGTCAACGAATTTGGCAAAGCCTTCAATGAACTCAACGCCGTTGCTTTGGAAACCACGATGGTAGCCGCCATGAATGCGCTCAATGTAGGCTTCACGGTTTTTCACCATAGTTGCCCAGTCGAAGCCTTTCTGCTCCAGATTAAAACCATACGAAGGTGAGTATTTAACGGCTTCGGCAATATGAGCGCCATACCACATGACTTTCTTAGGTACACAACCCACGTTTACGCAGGTACCACCAACAAATTTTGCTTCAATAACGGCGGCCTTTGCACCACGAATGGCGGCACGGTTGGCTGAGGCAATACCGCCACTGCCGGCACCTATCGCCAGATAGTCATAATGTCTGCTCATACTGCTTAACTCCTGTGCTTAATTCAAAAACTGCGCATATCTTGAATAAAAACCCCGTATCTTGCAAATAAAGACACGGGGTTTCACGTTTTTTATACCGATAGCGGTAATCGAAAGATCAGTTTACAGCATAGCTCTCAACGACCACCTGCTGGTAAATGCTCTTTGATGAACTCGGTCATCATGGTGCGCAGGTGCAAAGTGGTGCCTTCACCCTCGTAAATACCGTGCGAGCGGTTCGGATAAGCGAAAAACTCAAATTGCTTACCGTGTTTAATCAGTTCGTTAACTAAGCGCTCACTGCCCTGGAAGTGGACGTTGTCGTCGCCTGTGCCATGCACTAACAATAAGTCACCTTCCAGATTCTCGGCGTGTGTAATTGCCGAGGTCTCTTTGTAGCGCTCTGCTGATTCCGGCAATAACCCGGAGTAACGCTCCTGATAAATGGTGTCGTACAAGGTTAAGTCAGGTACTGGTGCCAGCGCCATACCCATGTGGTAGGCGTCTGGGTAGCGGAAGAGTGCATTAAGCGTTTGTGATCCACCGCCACTGTGCCCCCAAATACCAACACGGCTTTCATCAATAAAGTCCCAGCGTTCCAGCATCTGTTGCAGTGCGTCATACTGGTCTCGTACGGTAACAACGCCCAGGTTTTTGTAGATAGAACGGCGCCAGTCAAAGCCGCGTGGTGACTTAGTGCCACGGTTATCAATGGAGGCAACAATATAGCCCTGTTGTGTCAGCATGGTGTGCCACAAATACAACGAACCACCCCATTTATTGGCCACAGTTTGCCCCCAGGGCTCGCCGTAAACGTAGAACAAAATAGGGTATTCTTTGCTCGGGTCAAAGTCGGTTGGCTTCATGATGTAGCCATCCAGTTCAAGGCCGTCGCGCGCTTCCACACGGAAAAACTCAACTGGCTGTTTCTCGACGTTTTGGACCGCTTTTTGGACGTCAGTGTTGTCCACTACCGTACGAATAACCTTATGGTCCGGCAGAGAAATCATCTTGGTTACAGGCACCTGATTCACAGAGTGAAAGGTATGCTCTGCGTATTTGGCATCTTGCGAAATACTGTAGCTGTGGGTACCGTCCATGTCCGGCGTCAGGCGTTCTAAGCGACCACTGCCGTCTAAGCTGGCGCGGAACAAATAACGCTCTAACGGCGTTTCAGGTGACGCAATAAAATATACCCAGCCGTCTTCTTCGTTGACACGCAAAACATTGACAACGTCCCAGTTACCGCGGGTAATAGCGCTAATTCGACCACTGTCACGGTACACACGATAAATATGGCGATAACCACTGCGTTCGCTTAGCCAGGTAAATTCTTGTCCGTCATTCAAAAAGTGAATGTCATCGACGTACTCGGCCCAAGAGTCTGTGCTCTCACGCAGCAGTTCCTGTGCGTTGCCGGAATCTATGTCGGTAATGAAAGCACGGTTAATGTGCTGCTTTCGAGTAAGTTGCTGAATGAGCAGTTGCTCACTATTACCGGCCCATTGCATGCGTACCAAGTAGTGTTGGCGCGGGTCGCCGGGAATATCCATCCACTGTGTTTTGCCGCCACTGGCCGGCATGACACCAATACGCATAGCAGCGTTGGTTTCACCGACTTTCGGGTAAGGAAACTCTTTTAGTGTCGGGTACAGTTCGTCGGTGTTATTGATCATGGTAAACACCGGCGTGCCTTCGGTATCAAGTTGCCAGTAGGCAATGTGTTGCCCGTCCGGGCTCCAGCGGAAACCGTCACGCAGGAAGAATTCTTCCTCATTCACCCAGTCGAAGGTACCGTTCACAATAGTGTCGCTACCGTCGTTGGTCAGCTTGCTAATGCGGAAGCTGTTTAAGTCCTGCACGTAAATGTTGTTTTGCATCACATAAGCGACTTTGGTGCCCTGCGGGTTAAACTTGGCAAACTGCAGCGTCGACTCTGGCGCGTTACCGCCAAGTTTCTTCAGTTCATTATTACTGCGGTTTAAGACCCAATAGTCGCCCAGCGTATGGGTGCGCCATGAGCGTTTTGTATTGGTAAAAATTAATACTTTGTTGCCATCGTCAGACCAGACGTAGTCCGCAATATGCAACGCTTTGTCTTCGCCGTTTGGGGTCAATTGCTCAGCGCTGACTAACACAGTACGCTCATTCGTTTCCGGATGATAACGGACAATATCTCGGCCATTGGCAGACTCGGACTCTTCCAGCGTTGTATAACCTGAACCGTCTTCCAGCCAGCGTGTCGGTGCGGGGCGTTCAACGTTAAAGGTGTCGCTGGCAAAGATTTTTTCAGGTGTTAACTGATGACTACCGGCAACGTCTGTTTGCGCAGTGTCGTCGGATGCTTGTTCGCTGTCGAAGCTACTACAAGCACTTAGCGCCATAAAAGCCGCCGCGCCAGCGACTAGGCGTAATGTTCGAAAAGAGGTGTCAGACATGACATTTACCTTTATTCTGAATAATTAACAACGGAATAATACCGTAAATACGATAAGAAACCACGGGACTCGCTTGAAGACTAGCCTAAAGCCCCAATATCCACTGTAAGCATTTTGAAAAAATTGAGGTAATAATGAGCCAGAACCCCTTACTTGAACAGGGTCAGCTTCCTGACTTTGAAAGCATTAAGCCAGAGCATGTAAAACCTGCGGTAGAACAATGTATTAATGATGCGCGACAAACTATTGATGACGTGCTGGCGAGAGGAGATTTCAGCTGGAACGGCTTAATTGAGCCTTTAACCGACGCTGATGAAAAGTTAGAGCACGTGTGGGCACCGGTGTCGCATTTAAATTCGGTTGTCAGCACGCCTGAGTTGCGTGAAGCCCATGACAGCTGCCTGCCGTTGCTGTCTGACTATGCAACTTATGTTGGTCAGCACAAAGGCTTGTTTGATGCCTACGAAACGCTGCGTAACAGTGACGAATTTGCCGAGCTGACCGAAGCTCAGCAGAAGCTCATTAACGATACCTTGCGTGATTTTCGTTTGTCGGGTGTCGATTTACCTGCGGACAAAAAGAAACGCTACGCTGAAATTTCGTCTCGCCTATCTGATTTGTCGTCGACGTTCAGCAACAATTTGCTGGATGCGACTCACGCCTGGACGTGTTTAATTACGGACGAAAGTCGCTTAGCCGGGTTGCCCGACAGCATTAAAGAAGCGGCGAAAGAAACAGCCGAGGATCAGGAAAAAGAAGGCTGGCTATTTACCCTGGATATCCCCAGTTACCTGCCAGTGATGCTGTATGCCGAAGACCGTGAGCTTCGCAAGGACATGTACCAGGCCTTTGTGACCCGAGCGTCAGAAACCGGCCCTAACGGTGGTAAGTTTGATAACTCGGCAGTGATGGATGAGACCCTGGCTTTGCGTCATGAAATGGCCAAGTTGCTTGGTTTTAATGACTATGCCGAAATGTCGTTAGCAACGAAAATGGCGGAGTCACCCGAGCAAGTGCTGGGCTTTGTGAAGGACTTAGCTGACAAGTCGATGTCGCAGGCAAAAGAAGAATACGCTGAGGTGGAAGCCTTTGCCAAAGAGCAAGGCGTTGAGAAAATGGAGGCCTGGGACGTGCCGTATTTCAGTGAGCAACTGAAACAACAGCGTTATTCCATTTCCGATGAGTTACTGCGCCCGTACTTCCCGGAACAACAAGTGCTAAATGGCTTGTTTGAAGTGGTTAAGCGCTTGTTTGGCATGACGGTTAGCGAGCAGAAAGACGTGAAAACCTGGCATGAGAATGTCCGCTTTTTCCGCATTCATGACGCCGATGGTCACTTGCGTGGCAGCTTTTATTTAGACTTGTATGCCCGCCAGGGTAAACGCGGCGGCGCCTGGATGGCAGACTTTGTTGGGCGTCGGGTTCATGCCGACGGTGAGCTACAAAACCCGGTGGCGTTTTTAACCTGTAACTTCAGCAAACCAGTGGGTGGTAAGCCTGCGCTCTTTACTCATGACGAAGTACTGACGTTATTCCATGAGTTTGGCCATGGTCTGCACCATATGCTGACACAGGTCGATACGGCTGGGCTTTCCGGCATTAATGGCGTTGAATGGGATGCCGTAGAGCTGCCAAGTCAGTTTTTAGAAAACTGGTGTTGGGAGCCGGAGGCACTGGCACTTATTTCTGGCCATTACGAAACCGGAGAACCATTACCGCAGGAACTGCTGGATAAAATGCTGGCGGCACGTAACTACCAGTCGGCTATGCAAATGATGCGTCAGCTAGAGTTTTCGCTGTTTGATATGCGTATTCATCACGAGTTTGATGAAAGCAAAGGCGCGCGTATCAGCGAAATTTTGAGTGAAGTTCGCGAGCAGACCTCAGTACGTATTCCGCCAGAGTACAATCGGTTCCAGCACAGCTTTGGTCATATCTTTGCCGGTGGTTATGCGGCGGGTTACTACAGCTACAAATGGGCGGAAGTATTGTCGTCAGATGCATTCGCACGCTTTGAAGAAGAAGGCATTTTCAGTGCCGCAACCGGACGTGACTTCCTGCAAGTTATTCTGGAGCGCGGCGGCAGTCGTAAAGCTGCTGACTTATTTCAGGAGTTCCGTGGTCGCGAACCTAGCGTGGAACCGTTACTACGTCATAGTGGCATCAAGGCTGCATAGCTATTGGGGCGCTCTAAAGGTTGTGAGGGGTCTTCAAGAGGTGTGTAGCGCCATGGATGGCGCTACTCAAGCCCTACAGGGAAGTACTCGCGGGCGTCCTCATGAAGACCCCTCACAACCTTCGCGCCCCTAATGTTATGCGGCGGATGCCATGACTAGATTCACAACGCCAACCAGGCCTAAAACAAACAGAATGGTCAATATAACGCCAATAATGATGTAGGCTTTGGGGTTTCCATGTTGAAAGTCTCGTTGGCGGTTTTTCTCGGTTTGCACACCTAAAAACGCCGCCAGTACGCTGACAATCATGCTAATGAAGCCGGGTTTTTGTTGTGTGTTTTCCTGCTGTTCAGACATTAATAGACGTCTTAACGAGAGTAATTGTTTTTGTAGTGTTCTTTTTGAGCGTCGCTAGAGCTTGAAAAAAGCTCTATTAAGTCGAAGAAGTGGAACTGCACTGAACGACTGTGGCCTTTTAGCCAGTCACCCCAGGTGACTTCCTCTGTGGCCAGCCCACATTCTTTTTTCGCCTGAGAGTTTTCGCTACCAGCCAGAAGTTGCTGGCATTGCTGAGTGGCATTTTGCTGGGCGAACAATGTGCTAGGCGTTACCGTCGCAACTGCGGCAAGAGCCATCAGTGTCAGTGATAGAGTAACTATAGATAAGCGCATAACGTCCCCCAAAAGCATTAGACTGAACAATTTATCAGCGATTTTGTAAAAATTCCAGTTATCAATACGAATTTTTTTGTTTCGGGTTAACTGCTACAATAGCCGCCTATTTTGACACCGTGGGATAAATAACGATGAAGCCATTAATTGCCCCTTCTATCCTGTCCGCAGATTTTGCGCGCTTAGGAGAAGAAGTTGAGTCTGTATTAAGCGCTGGCGCCGATGTTGTCCACTTTGATGTGATGGACAACCACTACGTGCCAAACCTGACCATAGGCCCTATGGTTTGTCAGGCGTTACGAGACTACGGCATTAAGGCGCCTATCGACGTGCATTTAATGGTTAAGCCGGTAGATAGAATTATTCCTGACTTTGCAAAAGCCGGTGCTTCAATTATTACCTTCCACCCGGAAGCGTCTGATCATGTGGACCGTACTTTGCAGCTCATTCACGAGCATGGATGTCAGGCTGGGCTGGTATTGAACCCAGCGACACCTTTGCATTACTTAGACCATGTTATGGACAAGGTTGATGTTATTTTGCTGATGTCGGTAAATCCGGGTTTTGGTGGACAGTCGTTTATTCCTTCAACGCTGGATAAACTCCGGGCGGTGCGTAAGCGAATTGATGACAGTGGCCGCGAGATCCGTTTAGAAGTGGATGGCGGTGTTAAAGTCTCAAATATTGGTGAAATAGCAGAAGCGGGTGCTGATATGTTTGTGGCCGGTTCGGCTATTTTTAATGCGGATGATTATGCCAGTGTCATACAGACCATGCGTGATGAAATTGCTGCAGTAACAGGTTCGTAGAGGAAAGAAAAAGAATGTCGAAACCAATTGTATTAAGTGGTTGTCAGCCGTCAGGGCAGTTGTCTATTGGGAACTATATTGGTGCCTTGCGTCAGTGGGTGAATATGCAGGACACGCATGACTGTAAGTTTATGCTGGTTGACCAGCATGCGATAACCGTTCGCCAGGAACCTGAACAACTGCAGCAGGCGACGCTGGACGGTTTAGCGCTTTATTTGGCGTGCGGTTTAGACCCTGAGAAAAGTACCGTCTTTATTCAGTCGCACGTACCTGAGCATGCGCAGTTGGCCTGGGTGTTGAACTGTTACACGCAAATGGGCGAACTGAATCGCATGACCCAGTTCAAAGACAAGTCACAACGTCACGCGAATAATATCAATGCGGGTTTGTTTACGTACCCTGCACTAATGGCAGCTGATATTTTGCTATACCAGGCTAATGAAGTACCTGTGGGCGATGACCAAAAGCAGCACTTGGAAATGACGCGCAATGTCGCAGAGCGATTCAACAATTTATACGGTGACATTTTCACGATTCCCGAGCCAATGATTCCAAAGGTGGGTGCACGGGTTATGTCGCTGCAAGACCCGACCAAGAAAATGTCTAAGTCAGATGACAACCCAAATAACTTTGTCGGTCTGTTGGAAGAGCCCAAGAAAATTCTTAAGAAAATTAAGAAAGCGGTTACTGACTCGGACGAGCAAGCACGTATTTATTTTGACCCTGCCGAAAAGCCGGGCGTATCCAATTTGCTGAGCATTATGTCTGCCGCAACAGGCAAGTCGATAGACGAGTTGGTCCCTGAATACGAAGGTAAAATGTACGGGCATTTGAAAGTCGATGTGGCGGAGTCAGTAGTTGCTATGCTTGAGCCCGTTCAGCAGCGCTACCATGAGATGCGTAATGATCAGGCTTTTTTGCAAAGCGTCATGAAGCAAGGCGCTGACAAAGCGCGCGAAGCTGCCGCAAAAACCTTAAAAGATGTTTATAACGCAGTTGGATTTGTGCCCTACCCAGAAGCGTAACGCCGGTACATGATTGTACTCATTGATAACTTTGACTCTTTTACTCATAACCTGGCTCGCTATTTCTGCGAGCTGGGTGAGTCGGTTGAGGTTTTCCGCAACAGCGAAATAAGCGTAGCAGACATCAAGCGCTTAAACCCAGAGGCTTTGGTTATCTCCCCTGGCCCATGCACCCCCAATGAGTCGGGCGTGTCGCTGGATGCTATTTCCGCCTTTAAAGATAAGCTTCCGATTTTAGGTGTTTGTCTGGGTCACCAAGCTCTGGCACAGGTGTTTGGTTCAACAGTAGTGCGTGCTGAACAGGTGATGCATGGAAAAGTATCTAACCTGACACACAACAGTCAGGGATTGTTTGAGGGGTTGCCAACCCCGATGGAAGTCACCCGGTATCACTCGTTGGTTGTTGAACCTGACACATTAGCTCAAGAGTTTGTCGTAGATGCCGAAACCAAAAGTGAGACAGGCCAGCGGGAGATTATGGCTATTCGACATAAAAAATGGCCGCTTTTTGGTGTTCAGTTTCACCCTGAATCGGTTATGACCACGCAAGGTCATAATCTATTAGCGAATTTTTTACGTTATATACGATAATTGGTAACTGTTGCCAGGCGCTGAAATCGCCGATACTTAAGCTGTTTTAAAACTCATAGGCGAACATCGATGTTTCACTTTTTCTCAAATACCACGGAAGGTGGTTCTAAAGACCCCGCACTAAGGCTGGAGAAACGGTTTATTAACTATCTCATTAGTTTTCCGTTTGCTCGTAAAGCCCGTTCTAAAGCCGATGGGGTCGAAGATGAAGAAAAAGAGCAACGTCGTAAGCTACTAGAGGTAGAGCGTTTAAACTACGAAGAGCGTGACCGAAAAGCGCAGGCGCGCCAACGCTTCTCCGATAGGGTCTCAGAAGAGCTGCATGAAGAAATTTATCATCGCGCACTAGAAACCATAGAAGACGGCGACTATGTGCGAGAGCGCCTAATACCTCTACCCGAAAAACTTCCCGAATTGTTAGATACGCTTAGCTTAAAAGCAGCGTCTATGCGCCGTATTGAGTCCCTTGTTCAGGGGATGGACTGGTTTCATACTGGTTTACTGCGTACCGTGAACCAACCTCCGTTTATTGACCGTAACCGACAGGTTAAAGTCGATAATTTACGGGTAGCTATGAGCTTTGTGGGTACTGAAAACCTCCGTTTGTTGGCACCTGCCTATATTATGCAAAACTGGCTACCGCCATCGACTCACCCGTTCACTTTGTTCCGTCGAAAGGTGTGGGATCACTCATTAGGTACCGCTATTGCCGCGCACAACATTGCGGTTGAGCGAAAACTAAAAGATCCCATATTGGCTTACACCATGGGTATGTTTCACGAACTGGGCAAAATTGCGCTAACTAAGTTGTATCTGAAGTTGTTTGATGAAGTGCAGCGAGAGTTTGCAATGGCCTCAGTTAATGACAAGTCGCCGGAGCGTCATAACGCTTTGGTGCAGTTAACGCCTGACGAACATTTCCTGCGTGATTTAATGTTAGAGAAAGACAAAGAAGTGAGTTATCTGGTTGCTGAGGGCTGGGGTTTAAAACGGGTGCCAGTTAGCAAGCACTTACTTGCTTTTACTCAGGCGAATAGAACAACACCTAAGTACGACTCAGACTATGCTGAGGTATTGGCACAGGCTAATGCGTATTGCGAATTTCGTATGATGAGAGAAGTTGATTTAGCAAGCCTGGAAGAAGGCAAACGCATACTGAACAAGTATTCGGTGTCGGCGGAAACGGTGGCCAGGTTGAACAACGTTAGTTTAAAACGCCCACCAATTATTGTTCCTGACTAACACTCGAAGTCGGTGTCGATAAGCAGGTGATTAAACACTTCTGTTATATGTTCTTCCGGATCGGTGAAACGAACGCCGATACCAATTCGTCCAACCTCTTTACGTTGGTTCATAATTTGGCCGGACAGAGTTAACGGTTCTCGTTGAGAGCCAGAGCCAATGTTTATTTTAATGTTCATGTGCGTCACATTGCCTGCGTTACTCTGTGCTTTGAACAGTATGCGGCAACCTGCCGTTGAAATATCCACAATAACGCCACTGGCAAGTTTTTTACGGGCGTCTGCTTGAACAGCAGCGGAAGTTACATCAACGGGAATGTGAGTGCTGACGCGTTTTTGCGCCCGTAGCGCCCGTTGCTCAACTTCTTTAGGGTAGTCGAGATAAACAAGCCGGAAAGGAAAGTTAGTTACTGCCCGTATCTTACTTTTGAAAGCGATACACTCGCCGGCTTCGCCTTCTATGACAAGACGAACAACAACTGGGTTGCCTTCATACAGAACGTCAACGTAGCTTCCATCGGTTTTCGGGTTAGGTTGTTTTAATAAAAGGTAACGACCGCTATCAAAACCAATGAGCTGCAGTTTGGTGCGCACTTTGGTGGCGGATGCAAATTCAACATCTATCATATCGCCAGGGCGCAAGTAATTGAGCTTCATATGAGGCTGCGACGATTCTGGTAGTGTCGATGTCTCTTTTTCCATAACATCTGCCGAAGTTGTATACGAATAGTCTCAGGCTAAAAGAAGACGGTAAAAATTGCAATGCAATTCATGATACAGAGTTGTTAATAAATTTTACAAAAAGAAATTTACAGAAAAAGTGTGAGTAAAGATTCAGTGACTATTCACGCTTAAGCATAACTATTCAGTTAAAACGCAATAAATCCCCAAATGCTGATATGAAAAGGCTTTTGAAAGGAATTAACACAGACAAGCTGGTCAAATTTTGGCATAATAGCGCCCTTTTCAAGACATTCATTTGTTGACACCTTTGTTAATTCGCATGAGCGATAAGGACGAGAGTAATGACAGACAAAATGGCAGTAAATCGCGAAATGTTTAACGACGTTATGGTTCCAAACTACAACCCAGCGTCAATGATCCCGGTTAAAGGCGAAGGCGCCCGCGTGTGGGATCAAGACGGCCGCGAATATGTAGATTTTGCTGGCGGTATTGCTGTTAACTGTTTAGGTCATTGCCACCCGGCAATGGTGTCAGCGTTGCAAGAGCAAAGTCAGAAGCTATGGCACTTAAGTAACGTATTTACTAACGAGCCGGCGATTCGCCTTGCTAAAAAGCTGACCGATGCAACTTTTGCAGACCGCGTTTATTATGCAAACTCAGGTGCAGAAGCCAACGAAGCAGCACTAAAATTGGCACGTCGCTGGGCGATTGAAAAGCACGGTGAACATAAGCAAAAGATTATTGCTTTTACTAAAGGCTTCCACGGTCGTACTTTCTTTACGGTAACTGTTGGTGGCCAACCGGCTTACTCAGACGGCTTCGGTCCGAAACCAGGCGCTGTTGAGCACGTTGACTATAACGACGCTGAAGCGTTGAAAGCGCTTATTTCTGACGACACTTGTGCCGTTATGATGGAGCCGTTGCAAGGTGAAGGTGGTGTGGTAGCGCCAGACGTCGAGTTTGTAAAAACTGTGCGCGAATTGTGTGACCAGAACAACGCGTTGCTCATTTTTGATGAGGTTCAAACAGGCTTTGGCCGCACGGGTACTTTGTATGCTTATGAACAATTAGGCGTAACACCTGACATTTTGACTTCTGCTAAAGCGTTGGGCGGCGGTTTCCCAATTGGCGCTATGCTAACCACCAAAGAAATTGCCGAGCACCTGAAGCCAGGCACGCATGGCAGTACTTACGGTGGTAACCCGTTGGCTTGTGCTGTTTCTGAAGCGGTATTCGATATTGTGAACACCAAAGAAACTCTGGATGGCGTTAAAAAGCGCGAGCAGCTTTTCAAAGAAGAACTGCAGCGCATCAATGAAAAGTATAACGTCTTCAGTGAAATTCGTGGCCAGGGGCTCTTGTTGGGCGCGGCACTTAACGAGCAATACGAAGGTAAAGCGCGTGAATTCTTGTTAGCCGGTCAAGAGCATGGCGTTATGGTGTTAATTGCAGGCGCAAATGTTGTGCGCTTCACGCCAGCGCTCATTATTTCTGAAGACGATATCAAAGAAGGCCTGCAACGCTTTGAAAAAGCTGTTGCTCAGGTTGCCGGTTAATTACTGAGGCGTTTTTATGTTGCTAATCAGACCCATTAAGCCGTCAGATTACGAAGCCTTGTATCAGTGTGCGATTGAGTCAGGTCACGGGTTTACCTCGTTGCCCGTCGACCAGTCGCTACTAGAGCGCCGTATTGATCGTGCCCAAAAGGCTTTTCTAAAAGAGAACGTCGAAACACCGGGTGATGAAAGTTACCTATTTGTGATGGAAGACACCGAAACCGGAACCATCGCGGGTGTTAGTGGTATTGAAGCTGCGGTGGGTCTGGATGAAGCATTTTGGCATTACCGTCTCGGTAAAGTCGTGCATCATTCAGAAAAACTTAATATCTATAATGCATTGGAAACTTTGACCTTGTGTAATGACTACACAGGTGTGTCAGAGTTGTGCACCTTGTTCTTGCGCGAGCCTTACCGTCACAACATGAACGGTCGTACGTTATCGCGTTTCCGTATGTTGTTTTTGGCTCAGTTTAAACAGCGTTTCAGCGACTGGGTGATTGCAGAAATGCGTGGGGTTTCCGATGACAATGGTGACTCGCCGTTTTGGACTTGGCTGGAAGATAATTTCTTTTCCATGGACTTTCCAAAAGCGGATTATCTAAGCGGTATTGGCGATAAAACCTTTATTGCTGAGCTAATGCCACGCTTTCCAATTTACACGAACTTGTTGAGTGAAGACGCTCGTGCGGTTATTGGAAAAGTACATGACAACACGCGACCAGCGCTTAAATTGCTGGAGTCGGAAGGTTTCCGTTTCCGTGGCTTTGTCGATATTTTTGATGCTGGCCCAACGGTAGAAGCCGAGGTCTGCAACTTAAACAGTGTAAGAAACAGCAAAGTGGTAACTGTGAGTGTTAAAGAACAAGTACCTGAAGTTGAAGCAGCGGTGCCACATATTGTCTGTAATACTCAGCTTGAAAACTTTCGAGCCACCAAACTGTTGTTAGCAGAAGGTGCAGATGAGCTGATTCTCGATAAAGAGCAAGCAGATAAGATGCATTTAAGTGACGGCGACGACGCACGAATTGTCGCACTTTAAGCAGGAGTTAAATTTATGACAAACAGTATTCAGTTTATTAACGGAGCATGGGAAGCAGGCGAAGGCCAAAAATTCGATTCTGTTGACCCGGCTCGTAACGAAGTCATTTGGTCGGGTGAATCGGCCAGCGCGAACCAAGTGGAAAAGGCTGTTATGGCTGCTCGACAAGCGTTTCCGGAATGGGCTGAAAAGTCTGTCGACGAGCGTTTGGCTATTTGTAAAAAGTTTTCAGAGTTACTGGAAGAAAACAAAGAGCACTTAGCGCGTACCATGGCAAAAGAGACCGGTAAGCCGGTTTGGGAAACTCGTACAGAAGTTGGCGCTATGATGGGAAAAGTAGCAATTTCAGAGCGAGCTTATAATGAGCGTACGGGCACGGTTGAAAATGAAATGCCAGGCGCGAAAGCCTTTATCCGCCATAAACCGCACGGTGTTGTTGCCGTTTATGGTCCTTATAATTTCCCAGGCCATTTGCCAAACGGACACATAGTACCAGCACTTATTGCCGGTAATACCATTGTCTTTAAGCCCAGTGAGCTAACGCCTATGGTCGCTCAGGAAACCGTTAAGCTTTGGGAAAAAGCGGGTATACCTGCTGGTGTTCTTAACTTAGTGCAAGGCGAAGTTGAAACGGGTAAGGCGCTGTCTGCACACCCTCAAATTGACGGCTTGTACTTCACCGGCTCATCGAATACCGGACACCTACTGCATAAACAGTTCGGTGGTCGTCCGGATAAAATCTTAGCGCTGGAAATGGGCGGTAATAACCCATTGTTAGTGACCAATGTTTCGGACATTGATGCGGCGGTTCACAACATTGTGCAGTCTGCGTTCATTACCTCAGGCCAGCGCTGTACTTGTGCGCGCCGCCTGTTTATTGAAGACTCAGAACAAGGTCGAGCGGTACTAAAACGCTTAGTCGAAGTCACTGAAAATATTCTGGTTGACGACTATGAAGCAGAACCTCAGCCATTCATGGGCGCAATGATTTCTGCTAAAGCTGCCGGCGAAATGGTCGATGCACAGAATGAGCTTTTGCATAAAGGTGCCAAGTCGCTGGTTCGTATGAAGCAGGAAGACCCTAAAAAAGGCTTTGTGACACCAGGTATTGTTGATGTCACGGGTGTTGAAGGTCTTGAAGACGAAGAGCACTTCGGTCCGCTGTTAAAGGTGTATCGTTATAAAGAGCTTGATGATGCAATTAAAGAAGCAAACAACACGCGTTATGGCTTGTCGGCTGGTGTTCTTTGTGATGACGAGCAGACCTATCGCTACTTCTTTAAGCACATTCGGGCAGGCATTGTGAACTGGAACAAGCCAATTACAGGTGCGAGCAGCGCTGCGCCATTTGGTGGTATTGGAGCCAGTGGTAACCACAGAGCAAGCGCTTACTATGCGGCTGACTACTGTGCGTATCCTGTTGCTTCGGTTGAAGCTGATACCATGACATTACCTGAGTCATTGGCACCAGGACTTAAATTCTAGTCACAATCTGTGCTACTTTAGCGGTTGGGCAATTTGAATGATTGTCCAGCCGCATACGTAAAGAGAGTCAGATGATAGTAGAAACCGACGGATACATTGAGCTGATTCAGTACTTAACGGGGCAATTACCGTTATTTTCTGACCAAAGCGCGCAGGAAAAAACCGCAGACTACACCTTGCGAGACTTGATGGAAGAAAAGCTTTCCATGAGCATGATGGCGGTTTTTGAGCAAAATGAGCTGAGTCAGGAGCAGCGGCTCGATATTGTTCGCGAAACAGATACTATTGTTTATGACTTAGAAGAAGTTCTCTCCAAAGTATTGGATACTCATCCAACCCCAGAGCAGGAAGCTTTCATAGATGAGTTTGTCGGGCTGGTGAAAAACCTGTTTGACGAGCATCTGCGAGAGTATCGCGTATAACCTTACTGAAAACGACAAGGAACAATAATGGCTGATAATACGATGAACGCAAAAGTGAGCTGGCATGAGGACATGACGTTTGTAGCTACCTCCGGCAGCGGTCATCAGGTCATTATGGATGGAGACTCTCGAGGCAAAGCGCCAAGCCCAATGGAAATGGTCTTGATGTCTGCGGGCAGCTGCGCCTCGGTCGATGTTGTCAGTATTTTGCAAAAAGCCCGTCAGGACTTCAGCGAATGCTACTGCGAGCTTTCTGGTAAACGCGCTGATTCAACGCCCAAAGTCTTTACAGACATTCATATTGAGTTTGTGGTGGTTGGTAAAAACGTCAGCGAAAGTCATGTTGAGCGTGCGGTCAAACTGTCAGCCGACAAATACTGCTCAGTGGCTAAAATGCTGGAAGCCTCAGTCAACATCACTCATAGCTATCGAATAGAGGAAGCTTAAAGGCTACTGCTGGCTTGAGATCCAGTCGACTTGTCGGCGAACTTGGTTCTTTCTATCCATAATTTGCTCAATCAACGGCGTTAAAATAAGCTCCATTGCTAACGCCATTTTCCCTCCCGGCACGACCAGAGTATTGGTACGCGACATAAATGAACCTTCTATCATTTGTAAGTAAAACGGAAAGTCGACGTTTTTAATTCCGCGAAAACGAATGACGACAAAGCTTTCATCCAGCGAAGGGATGTCTTTTGCGCTGAATGGGTTGGACGTGTCTACCGTGGGAACGCGCTGAAAATTAATATGGGTGCGTGAAAACTGCGGCACAATATGATGAATATAGTCTTCCATACTGCGCACAATGCTGGTGGTGACCGCCTCTCTTGAGTGACCGCGCTCTGAAGTGTCACGAATGAGCTTCTGAATCCACTCTAGGTTAACAATGGGTACCATGCCGATAAGTAAGTCGACATACTGTGCAACGTCGTAGCTGTCGCCACAAACACCGCCATGAAGCCCTTCGTAGAAAAGTGCGTCGGTGCTTTCCGGAAGCTCTTCCCACGGGGTAAAGGTGCCTGGCATTTGGTTGTAAGGCACAGCGTCATCAAAACTGTGCAAATAACGTCGAATTTTGCCCTGGCCGGTTTGTGAATACGAGCGAAAAAGCGACTCTAAGCGGTCAAAGTCATTGGCTTCAGAGCCAAAATAACTGATGTGCCGCCCCTGCTCCTGAGCTTTGCGAATGGCTAGGTCCATTTCCGGTCGGGAGTAGCGGTGAAAACTGTCACCTTCCACAAAGGCAGCACTTACATCTAACGAACGAAAGATGTGTCTAACAGCCTGGCCTGTTGTGGTGGTTCCGGCGCCTGATGAGCCGGTGACCGCAATGATTGGATGCTTTGATGACATAACATTCCCGCACACTAAAACAGAACAGTTGTTATACGTTGCTTAGCCCGCAAGATCAATATTAGTAATGTGGTGGTGGCGGTTCTTTTGCGGGATCAGAATTGTCGGAGTTCTGCTCCTGCATTTGTTTTAAACGCTTACCGAGCCAGCGAATTTGACGCTGCATTTCAGTCATTTGCTGAGTTTGTTCCGTGACTAATTTATTCAATGAGTCAATGGTGTCTTCCTGAAAAGTGAGTTGCATTTCCAGGTTTGCCATTTGTTGTTCGACTTTCTTTAAATCCATTATTTACTGCCTGTTAAGTCAATTTCCCACCATTCAACCAGACCTGCTGAGCTTTCGCTGACGACGGTATTCTCAGCTTCGTCGAAAACCACTGCTAAAACCGACGCGTTACTTGGACGTCCACCGTCTCGTAAGTCGACTCGCCAGTCACTTAACAGTTTACCCGTAGCCGTGTTCCAAATGGCGATGCGACGCGAAGGGGCGCCGGTGATTAAGTAGTCTCCTGACTCACTGAAACGGGCTGCGCTAAAAATACGTTGCCGGTCAGGAAACTTCAATCGGCTCACTTCCTCACCACCGGGCAATGCTCGAATAACTGCATTATCTGTAGAGTCGGCAGCAAACGCATACTTGCCACTGGGGTGAAGTGCCACTTGCGTCATACGACCTTCATACTCCCAGCGGTGCACAATTTGGCCACTGCGAGTGTCCCATAAAATGGCGGTGTAGTCGTTAGATGCACTGAGTACATAAAAACCATTGGGTGAAATATCCAGCGCATTGACGGCTTCGGTATGACCGTAAAACTCTATGCGGCGGCCGGACTGCGGGTTAAAAGCGACCTGAGTGCCGTCACGTTTACCTAACACAACGGTACCACCGGACTTGCTCACAACAATTTTCTGAATGCGCCCATTACCAATGCTCCAAAAACCTAAGTTTTCACCGGTTTTCATATCCCACATAGAGAATTCATAGCGCGACGCAGCAACGGCAACACTATTGTCCGCGGCAATATCAACATCAATAATTTGTGAGACTTCACCTTCTTCGTGTTCCCACTGATACTTTGCGTTATTCGCGTAGCGTGGCCATAACAGTAAGCCGGTTTCGTCAGTAGACACTAAGCTGTAAGATCCGTCGTCTGATATGTCAGCCGCGTAGGTGCCATTTTCAGCATGGACCTTCTTGTGAATTTTATCAGGGGAAGGCTGGCAGGCACTCACTGCTAAAGTGAATAGCAGTATAGCGCTAAGCTTTATAAAAGGCATAGGCAACTCCCCTGTGGTTGTGTAGTATGGTTCTGTTCACTAACACTATTATGACATAGTCCGAAAGGATGCAAGACGATAATTGGAGAAAACAATGAAACATCTGATGAAACCGTTGGCAGTATCAGCGGTCGCCCTGGCGTTAGCCGCTTGTTCACAAGAAAAATTTCCGGCAAACGACACTCAGTTGCAGACAGAAAAAGACAAACAAGCGTACGCGTTGGGCTCATCGGTTGGTGGCTTTATTGCCCGTAACTTAGAACGCCAGGAAGAAGCTGACTTTATTCTTGAACGTGATGTCATCATTGCTGGTTTCGTGGATGCCATTAAAGGCGACCCTCAGCTGAGTGACGAAGAAGCAGAAGAAATTTTGAACGCGATGCGTCAGGAAGTGATGGAGCAGCGCCAAAACGTTTTAGGTCAGAAGTCGGCTGAAGAAGGTCAGGCTTACCTGGAAGAAAACAAGAAGAAAGAAGGCGTTAAAGTGACTGAGTCCGGCTTACAGTACGAAGTGCTGGAAGAAGGTGAAGGTGACAGCCCGGCTGAAACCGACATGGTCGAGGTTCATTATGAAGGTACCTTAATTAATGGTGAAGTATTCGACAGCTCTTATGAGCGTGGTGAGCCAACCTCATTCCCTCTGAACCGAGTTATTCAAGGTTGGACTGAAGGTCTTCAGTTAATGAAAGAAGGTGCGAAATACCGCTTTGTCATTCCAGCAGAGTTAGCTTACGGCGAGCGCGAAGTGGGTGGCGGACAAATTCCACCAAACTCAACACTAATTTTCACGGTAGAGCTGTTGGACGTGAAAAATACTGAAGAAGAGCCGGCAGGCGATACAGAGCAGTAATACTTTGTAATATGACGTGGCCTGACGTAATTAACGTCAGGCCACGTGCGTTTTAGGCTTATGCAGTTATAAGCTGATGCTCTTCTAAGTGGTTGAGTAATTGATCCTCAAACTCCATGCGAAGCTCAATGGCTTCACCTAACGCAGACAAGTCTCGGTCAAACTTGTCGCAATGATTGGTAGAATCGATATCGCCGTATTTGTCGTTAAAGTCTAATGCAATATCGGTTGTATCAGAGATTAACGGGAATAAGTCGTCTGCTAAGTCATCAACTGAATGTCCCTGACTGCTCGCTTCTCGGACAATCTGGTCATAAATTTCAAAATGACCACTGGATACATAATCAACTAACTGACCGCAGAAGTTTCTTATATCAACAACGTCTGGCAAGCCTTTATGACTGTTTTCATAAGGCGGTAAGGCGGCAAGTTTAAAGTAATTGATCAGCAAGTCCTGGCGTTCTTCCAGCCAGTGATCAATGGTTTTATGAGCGCCACCCCAGCGCTTTTTTGCCTGTTCATTACGGCTTAACATGATACTCTCCGTTATTGATATCAGTCATCAATGTAAATTCTCAGTCGTTAGAACTCAATAGGTTTTACGCAAAAATCGTCTTACAGAAGAAAGAACCGAAATATGGCAACTTTATACGCAACTCCAGCGAATGACGAACCCGCATGGTGGTTTGTTGTCAGCGCCGATCATATTTTTCTGACTCACGATGGCGAAGTGCCGTTTGGGCCGCTTAATGAGCTTGCTTTTCCGGACTTGGCGCAATACCAGGTTATTGAAATTGGCGAAATTCGCGAAAGAACCTGCTATCTGGTCATGGCGGATTACATGGATGAGCAGTTTAAAGGCGGTGATTTTGCACCGTTGCGACAGCTGTTAAAACCGGATGACATGGAAATATTCAAGATGGCCGGGCGTGCGCGGCAGTTCAGCGACTTCCTGAATACACACCGATTCTGTGGCCGCTGTGGTACTCGCATGCAAAGTGTTGAATGGGAACTTGCCATGCACTGCCACCAGTGTCAGCACCGCTGTTATCCGCGAGTGTCCCCTTGCATTATTGTTGCAATCACAAAAGGCGAGCAACTGCTTCTAGCTCAGGGTAAACGACATAAAGCGGGGCTTTACTCTATTCTAGCCGGATTTGTGGAAGCGGGAGAAAATCTGGAGCAAGCACTCGAGCGTGAGGTGTACGAAGAAGCTGGTATTCGTGTGAAAAACATTCAGTATCATATGAGCCAACCTTGGTCTTTTCCGCATTCTCTTATGATGGGCTTTACCGCCGAATGGGAGTCCGGCAATTTGCATATTGACCCTCACGAACTGGTTACCGGAGACTGGTTCCCAATTAATGACTTACCTCAAATCCCCCCGCAGGGAACTATCGCACGCACACTTATCGATATAGCCATAAAGAGGTAGAAACCGGCTAGCTATAAGTTTTCATGGAGTGCGCGCGCATGCACTGCTAAAATGCGCGCCAGAATTTTGTAAAAATGGATGAGTTATGACGGCTCCAGTATTAAAAAATGATCGTTATCTTCGCGCCTTATTGAAGCAACCTGTTGACCGGACGCCAGTTTGGATGATGCGTCAAGCAGGACGCTATTTACCTGAGTATAAAGAAGTTCGGGCCGAAGCTGGCGACTTTATGTCGCTTTGTCGTAATACGGAGCTGGCGTGCGAAGTCACTCTGCAGCCGCTACGCCGTTTTGATTTGGATGCAGCTATTTTATTCAGCGACATTCTCACTATTCCTGATGCTATGGGCCTTGGGCTGTATTTTGAAGCGGGTGAAGGGCCTAAGTTTAAAAATCCAGTCAGAGACATGGCGGCGATAAAAAACTTGTCAGTACCTGACATGGAAGATGAGCTGGGCTATGTCATGGATGCGGTTAGAATGATTCGCCGTGAACTGCAAGGTGAAGTGCCCCTGATAGGCTTTTCCGGCAGCCCCTGGACGCTGGCGACTTATATGGTCGAAGGCGGCAGCACTAAAAACTTCTCCAAAGTTAAGCAGCTAATGTTTGCAGAGCCCGAAGCCATGCACCACCTGCTGAATGTACTGGCTGACTCTGTCACTCAATATTTGAATGCGCAAATAGCCGCAGGAGCGCAGTCGGTTATGATTTTCGACACCTGGGGCGGCGTGTTGTCACCACGAGACTACAAAGAGTTCTCGCTAGCCTACATGGAAAAAATTGTAAAAGGACTGACGCGTGAAGCCGACGGTCGCAAAGTACCAGTGACGTTATTTACTAAGAATGGTGGTCAGTGGTTAGAAGCAATGGCGGCGTCAGGAGCCGATGCTCTGGGAGTTGATTGGACAACCGATTTATCAGACGCACGCGCACGCGTTGGCGGACAAGTTGCTTTGCAGGGAAATATGGATCCGAGCGTTTTGTACGCTTCGCCTGAGCGCATTGAACAAGAGGTTCAGACAATACTGGAAAGCTTTGGTCACGGGAATGGTCATGTGTTCAACTTAGGGCATGGTATTCACCCGGAAGTAAACCCAGAGCATGCGAAAGCGTTTATCGATGCGATTCATAAACACAGCCCGATATACCATAAGTAAACACCCTGACTTGTAGATTCGGGCAAAAACGCATCTAAAATACTGAATTTGCGATTAAAGACCGATAATCCTCGTTAAGTGCACCGCCTTTATGGCGGTGTTTTTCGTACAATAAGCTATGTTTAAAACCGTTGGACACAAGCTTTTAGAGGTCAACATGGCGAAACGTAGCTGGATTAACCCAATTACCATTGTGGTTGTCGTTTTATTAGCGGCAGCAATTTACTTATTTGGGTTTCCACCAAAAGAAGCGGTAGAGCAGGGAGAGCAGCAGGCCGTGCCGGTAAAGGTACAGCAGGCAGAGGTCAGTGAGTTTCGGGATACTATCGAGGCTTTGGGTACTGCTATGGCCAATGAAACTGTCGAAATTACTGCGCAGACACAAGACGTGGTTGATAAAATCTACTTCGACAGTGGTGACCTGGTGAAAGAGGGTCAGCTTTTAGCCGAGCTTAACGCACGCAAAGAAGTTGCTCGTGTTCAACAAATTAAGTTCAGCTTAGACGAAGCAAAACGTCAGTTAGATCGTATTGGTGAGCTGCGTCGTGGCAATGCAGCGTCACAGCAACAGCTCGATGAACAACAGGTAAAAGTTAATGGCTTACAGGCAGACCTGGAAGTCGCAGAAGCCACGTTGCGAGAAATGAAGATTTACGCTCCGTTCTCAGGACGCGTAGGTATCCGTCAGGTCAGTCCTGGGTCTTTAGTAGGTCCAGGCGACGTCTTCACAACGTTAGACGACATTAAACCGATAAAAATCGATTTCAGTGTGCCAGAGCGTTTCTTTGCCAGCATAGCGGTGGGTCAGGAAGTAATGGCGCGCAGCCGGGCATACCCGGGAGAACTTTTTAGCGGACGCATTACCAGCATTGATGCACGCATTGACCCGGTAACCAGAGCTGTACGTGTTCGAGCCAAAATAACCAATGATGATGAGCGCTTGCGCCCGGGGATGCTGTTGCAAATTACCCTATTGCGCAGTATCGACGAAGCCATGTTGTTACCGGAAAAAGCGTTGGTTCCTATTCAAAACCGCCAGTATGTTTATGTGTTAACTCCTGACAACAGAGCCCGTCAGAAAGAAGTGACCATTGGTCGAAGAAAGCCGGGCATTGTTGAAATAACCGATGGTTTGAAGCCTGGTGATAAAGTCATCATTGAAGGTATTGTTCGCCTTCGCGACGGAATTCCAGTATCCGTTCAGGGAGAGTAATTTATGTTGTTGTCTGATCTCTCTGTTAAACGTCCGGTATTTGCGACGGTTCTAAACATACTTTTATTGGTGTTTGGTATTGTTGCGTTCACGATGCTGCCGCTGCGTGAATACCCTGATATCGATCGCCCTATTGTCTCCATTGATACCGACTACCCTGGCGCCTCTGCTGAAGTTGTGGAAACGCAGGTCACTCAGCTTGTGGAAGACCGCATCAGTGGCATTGAGGGCATTAAAAATATCAGCTCCAGCAGCAGTAATGGCCGCTCGCGTATCAGTATCGAATTTAATTTAACCCGTGATATTGATGCGGCATCGAACGACGTTCGTGAGCGCGTATCGCGTGTGCTCGATAACCTGCCTGAAGAAGCCGACCCGCCTGAAGTGTCAAAAGCCTCCAGCGACGAAAGTACGGTCGTTTGGTACAACCTGCGCAGTGAAAGCATGTCCATTCTTGAGCTGACCGACTACGCTGAACGGTACATTGTGGACAGACTGTCGGTGGCTGACGGGGTAGCGCGAGTGGTAATCGGTGGTGACCGCCGTTATGCCATGCGTGTTTGGCTGGACCGCGATGCAATGGCGGCACGGCGTGTGACGGTGACTGATATTGTTAATCGGTTGCGTGAAGAGAACGTTGAATTACCTGCCGGTGAGGTTGAGTCAACAGACCGGGAGTTTTCGGTTCGAATGGCCCGGGCTTACCTGGCGCCGGAAGACTTTAAAAACCTTGTAATACGCCAGGGCGATGATGGTTACCTTGTTCGTTTAGGGGAGGTTGCCCGGGTAGAACTCGGCGCCGAGGACGATAAAACCGACTTCCGCGGTAATGGCGTGAATATGGTCGGTATTGGCATCATTAAACAGTCCAAGGGCAATACGTTGGAAGTGGTGAATAATGTTCACCGGGAAATGGAGAACATACAGGAAACACTTCCGGAAACCATGTATTTGGCGCCAAGCTACGACTCATCGATATTCATACAGGGGTCAGTGGATGAGGTATACAACACCTTAGCCGTAGCGATGTCGCTGGTTATTGTCGTGATTTACCTGTTTTTGGGGAATGTACGGGCGACCATAGTTCCCGCGTTAACGGTACCTGTCGCCATAATTGCCTCTTACATTGTGCTTTTTGCCTTAGGCTTCTCTATCAACCTTCTGACTTTGCTGGCGCTGGTATTGGCGATAGGCCTTGTGGTTGATGACTCCATTGTCGTGTTAGAGAACATTTACCGACGTATCGAAGAAGGCGAGCCGCCATTGTTGGCCGCTTACCGGGGCGCGCGAGAAGTTGGCTTTGCCGTTATAGCAACCACATTAGTGCTTATTTCCGTTTTTGTACCTTTGGCGTTTCTGGAAGGGAACATTGGTAAGCTCTTTACCGAGTTTGCTTTAGCCATAGCTGCGGCGGTCGCTTTCTCAAGTATTGCAGCACTGACGCTAACCCCAATGTTGAGCTCCAAAGTACTCAGCAAAAAAGAGCGAACCAGTAAGTTTGGTCGGGCTTTTGATGCGACCTTTAACTGGCTGGAAAACGGCTACGGCAACATTCTTGAAAAAAGCGTGAAGCGCCCGCTAATGGCGGTAGTTTTAGTCGTAATGTCAGGTGTTGTTGCTTATGGCTTGTTTAGTTTTATTCCGCAAGAGTTTGCGCCACCGGAAGACCGCGGAACCTTTTATATCCGTGTAAACAGTGCCGAAGGTGCCAGCTTTGAGTCGAGCTCACGACACATGGATGAAATTGAGCAAATACTTCTGCCTTATATTGATGAAGGCAAAATTGATCGCCTAATTGTCCGGGCACCGGGTTGGGGCGGCAGTGCCGGTATCGCCATTGTTGGCGCAGTGCCATTTGATGAACGTGACTGGTCAAGCTTCGACTTAATGGAAGAAATGAGAGAGCAGCTTAATTCGGTTGTTGGCGTGCAGGCTTTTGCCTTCATGCGCAGTGGCATTAGCGGCGGCGGAGGTCGACCGGTACAGTTTGTGTTGCAAGGTAACACGTATGAGCGCCTGGCGGAGTTTCGCGATATCGTTATCGAAGAGGCGTCAACGAACCCAGGGCTGCAAAACCTGGACAGCGACTATAAAGAAACGTTGCCGCAACTCCTAATTGAAGTGGATGAAGCCAGTGCGGCAGACTTAGGTGTGTCGGTTCAGGATATTGGTATTACGCTACAGTCCGTGCTGGGTCAGCGCCGTGTCACCACGTATCTTGATAGAGGTGAAGAGTATGACGTTATGCTCGAAGGTGAGAAAGCAGACTACCGCAGTCCAAGCGCTATCGATAATATCTATGTGCGTTCGCGCAAAAGTGACGAGCTTATTCCTCTTTCAAACTTAGTCAGCGTTACTGAGCAGGCAACTTCAGCGCGACTGAATCGTTATAACCGCATGCGCAGTGTGACCATAGAAGCGAACCTGGCGGACGGTTACTCGCTGGGTGAAGCCTTGAGCTATCTGGAAGGGGTGGTTCAGGAGAAGTTGCCTGAAGACGTTTCTGTTGACTACAAAGGTGAGTCGCAGCTTTATAAAGAAAGTGGCAGCTCTATCGTCTTTGTATTCGGCTTAGCGTTGGTTATTACCTTCCTGGTACTAGCCGCTCAGTTTGAAAGCTTTATACATCCGTTGGTCATCATGCTGGCGGTTCCAATGGCGATTGTGGGTGCTCTCATAGGTCTTTACGTAACGGGCATGAGTATCAACATTTACAGCCAAATTGGTATTGTCATGCTTATTGGTTTGGCTGCCAAAAACGGTATTTTGATTGTTGAATTTGCGAACCAGCTTCGTGACTCCGGTGTCGAGTTTAAAGAGGCGGTGCTGCGGGCTTCGCGTCAGCGTTTGCGCCCTATTGTGATGACTGCATTCACGACTCTCATGAGTGCTATGCCGCTTATTCTTGGCTCAGGGCCGGGCGCTGAAAGCCGTCAGGTTATTGGTACGGTAATATTTGCCGGTGTGGCGGTATCGGCGTTCTTAACCTTGTTCGTCATTCCTGCGCTTTACATTGCACTGGCTCAGAAGACCAGTTCACCTATGGCAATTACGCGCAAGCTGGAGTCAATGCAGGAAGAGTATCCGGACCACCACAGTTAATAGTGCAAGATAGGATCATTGCCGGCAGTCGTTAAGCCGGCAATGACATTTTGTGCAAAGCTTGGATGGTTCGTGAAAATGCCATCAACGCCCATTTCGTGCAGCTCTTCAATATCGTGTCTTTCGTCGACCGTGTAGACATACACCTGAAGTCCCCGTTCATGTCCGTCTTCGACCAGTTCTTTAGTCACAAAGTCCACGGCGAAGTGAGCGGAATAGGCGTTAAGATCCTCCGCAAACTGACAGTAAGTTAACGGACAGCTGGCACTTAAAGCGCCAATAAGGGCGTCGGGGCGACGCTTTTTGAGGCGTTGCAACCAATGATGGTTAAACGATGAAAACAAAAGCTGCTCTTGCGAAAAGCTCGTATTGGTTAGTGCGAAATCCACATCTTTAAGCAATTCGCGAGTCGGAATGTCGCCTTTTAGCTCAATGTTCACATGACAGTGCCCATTAATGTGTTTAAGGGCATCGCGCAGCGTCGGTATGGGTTGTTGTCCAAATATTTTTAGCTGCTTTATTTGCTCGGCAGATAAGTCTTTTAAGCGACCAGGCGTTGCGGTGAGGCGCTCGAGGTAGCGGTCGTGAAAGACGAAGCGCTCGCCGTCAAAGCCGTAAACATCGAGCTCGATGCCATGGACGCCGGAATCCATGGCGCGCGTAAAGGCCGCTAGTGTGTTTTCCGGGGCTTCGTAACTTGCGCCCCGGTGAGCCCATAAAATCAATCGTCACTCTCTTTAGTTTCTGTTTTTATTTTTGCCATGACCTCACCCATGCGAGTTGTAGAGCGAGGCTCAAGGTCATCATCAAACTCTATAGCATCCTTGGCAAACGTCAGCACCACGGTCGAGCCTAATTTGAAGTGACCCATTTCTTCACCTTTCTTAAGGTGTATAGCCGCAGGGCCAGATGCCGGATAAGACCAGCTTTGAATGCGTCCACCAGTTGGCGGTGTCACAGTGCCGGACCAGACTGTACCAATACTGGCAACAATAGTGGCGCCAACCAGAACCATCGACATGGGGCCAACTTCTGTGTCAAAAATAGCCACAACACGCTCATTACGAGCAAATAAATTGGGCACATTGGCCGCTGTGAGCGGGTTCACTGAATAAAGGTCCCCCGGTACGTAAACCATTTTCTTGAGCACGCCATCGCATGGCATATGAATACGGTGATAGTCTTTCGGTGCCAGATAAATGGTCGCGAAATCGCCATTCATAAAGGGTTTGGCATCTTCTTCGCTGCCGCCTAGCAGCTCTTGTAACGAGTAGTCGTGACCTTTGGCCTGGAATATACGCCCGTCTTTAATTTCGCCAAGCTGACTGACTGCACCGTCTACCGGATGTGCCAACTCGTTATCATCCGCCTTTAATGGTCTTAGTTCGGGCTTCAGACGGCGCGTGAAAAAGTCATTAAAGGTTTTATACGCTTGCGGTGACTCTTCAATAGCCTCACTCATATCAATTTTGTATTGACGGATAAACCAACGGATGAATGTCTGTGTGAACCATCCGGCACGTGCCGCTGCAAATTTTCCCATCAAGCGGGAAATAAGGTGCTTCGGCATAACGTGCTGAAAGAATATTTTGGCTTTATCGGTTTTTGCCACAGTTAATTACCTCTAATGACCCTACTGGGTTTCTGTGTTTTCATCGTTTCAATAATGCGATGATAATTAGAAAGGCGCCAGTCGTGCAATTCATTCTTGCTGACAGCCTCTTGTAATGCGCAGCCCGGGTCTTCTGCATGTTTGCAGTCCCGGAATTTGCAGCCGCCTAAATAGTCACGAAAGTCGACATAACACCAGGCAACACGCTCTGGCTCCAGGTGCCACAATGAGAACTCCCGAATACCGGGCGAGTCGATAAGCGCACCGCCCTCGGCTAAGTCGTACCAGGTTGCTACCGTTGTTGTGTGCTGGCCTAGTCCGGAATTATCTGACACTTGTTTGGTTTCGGCGTTCACTTCAGGCAATAGCTGATTGACCAGCGATGACTTCCCGACACCCGATTGTCCGACAACAATAGAGACATGGTCTTTAAGCCGCTGCCTAAGTGTTTGAAGCCCTTCGCCGGTTGTACTGCTGACCTGAAGCACCGTGTAGCCAATATTCTGATAGTCAGCTAAACGTTGCTCAATATGCGCTTTTTCTTCGTCATCGATATTGTCGAGCAAGTCGGCTTTGTTAAGTACAATAATAGGCTCAATACCTATGTCTTCGCACGCCACTAAATAGCGATCGATAATTTGTGCCGAAAAGCTAGGCAATACGCTTGATATGACAAAAATTTGGTCAATATTGGATGCCACAGGTTTCAAGCCGTCGTAATAGTCTGGACGTGAAAGCAGGCTTTGGCGCTCGTGTACTGCGATGACAACGCCCTGCATACCCTGCTGCTCAGTCGTCGCCCGCGCCCATTGAACAATGTCTCCACAAACTAAGCTGTCGACCACACGGCGAATATGACAACGATAGGTGTTGCCTTGCTCATCTCTAATGTCAGCGTGCTGTCCAAAACGGCTAATGACACGCCCTGTTTCAGGCGCATTAAGCTGGCCGTCGTTCCATTCGACGTCATTACCTTTCAGCCGCTTTTTTTGATTCGCCGACACACGGCGTTGCTGACCTTTATTGAGACGTTTGCGTTTTGCCAATCGGGATAACCTGTTGTCGAGCTTTAAATGACGCTATCATACAACAAATTGCATTGAGAGAGCAGGGTAATGGCTGAAGACGATAAGAAACAACGCTTAATTTGGATAGACTTGGAAATGACCGGCTTGGTGCCGGAAGAGCACCACATTATTGAGGTAGCGACCATTGTTACGGACGCTGAACTCAATACAATTGCCGAAGGCCCGGTTATTGCCGTTCATCAACCCAAGAAATACCTCGATCGCATGGACGCCTGGAATGTGAAAACCCATACCGGCTCAGGTCTCGTCGAACGCGTGCAAAAAAGTCAGCATAACGAGCGTACTGCAGCGGCAGCAACCATTGAATTTTTGCAGCAGCATATCGATGCCGGCGTATCGCCTATGTGTGGTAACAGTATCTGCCAGGACCGTCGTTTCTTAGCCCGTCACATGCCGGATCTCGAAGCGTTTTTCCATTACCGAAACCTAGATGTGAGCACGTTAAAAGAACTGGCAAAGCGCTGGCAGCCAGAAGTAGCGGATAGCTTCAAAAAGTCCGGCGCGCACGAGGCCTTGGCAGATATTCGAGAGTCTATCGATGAGCTGAAACATTACAGAGAACATTTTTTCAGCAAATAAGCCAATTGCAGCGCAAAAACTATTGACCTTATCAGTGGTATCAGTAGAATACACGCCGCACTGACGAAGCGGGAATAGCTCAGCTGGTAGAGCACAACCTTGCCAAGGTTGGGGTCGCGAGTTCGAATCTCGTTTCCCGCTCCAACGTCAGACTTTCCAGAATACTGCAAAAGTACCAATATGCGGGAATAGCTCAGCTGGTAGAGCACAACCTTGCCAAGGTTGGGGTCGCGAGTTCGAATCTCGTTTCCCGCTCCAAGTTTCTTATTAAAACTCCCTAATAACTTTGATGAATGGCTTCTATTTTTTCTAAGGCATAGTAACTCCTCTTCCTGATTATACCAAAACAGGTATAATTTGACTTTATACTAAATTTGGTCTATATCTTATTTATCCTTTTATTAGTATAAATTTAGAAATAGCCATGAAAATAAACACACCGCAAGACATCGCCTCGGCTCTGCGCGATGCACGAAAAAGCAAGAAGTGGACGCAAACCGAACTGGCCGACAGGCTCGGTGTTTATCAAAAAGACATTTCTAAGTACGAATTGCAGCCCGATAAAATCAGTGCGGATATGCTTTTAAGGCTTTGCGCTATGCTCGATTTGAAAGTTGATATTGGGCCAATGTATGACATACCTCTTCAATGTCAGGAGGTGGACTTCTAATGGGACGGCGCTCACTGACGGATACATTATATTGCTCAATGAATGGCTTTTTAGTCGGACGCCTTTTTCGGCGTAAAGGTCGGCTAAGCTTTCAATATGAAAAAGAGTGGCTTGGCCTTAAAGGTTCGCGCCCAATTTCCTTGAGTATTCCGTTGCAGTCTTCAGAGATAACAACAGATTCGGTCCACGCTTATTTCGATAATTTGTTACCCGACAGCGATATTGTTCGCAAACATATTGTTGATAGGTTGGGCGCCGATAGCCTGTCTCCCTTTGATCTACTTGCAGCAATTGGTGGCGATTGTATCGGTGCAATCTCGCTGACAGTAGCTCCGCCGGAAAATGCAGGCACTGAAGAGCTTTCCTTAACACCACTAACTGAAAGTGGTGTTGCAGAGCAAATTAAAAGGACCCGAGTAGAAAATACGCTAGGTTTAAATGAGGATGACGACTTTCGAATTTCTTTAGCCGGTGCTCAGGAAAAAACAGCACTCACTTACTGGAATGAAAAATGGTGTATGCCTCACGGTATGACCGCGACAACGCATATCTTTAAGCCGCCTATTATGCATCACCCGCAAATGGCTTTGGATATGAGCAATAGCGTTGAAAACGAGTGGTTTTGCCTACGTTTCCTTCATCATCTCGGCTTTGATGTTGCTGAGGCCGATATTTTAATGTTTAAAGGCCAAAAAGCGCTAGTGGTGAAACGGTTTGACCGGAAGGTAGAAAGCGAGAAGGAGCGTATATTACGACTCCCTCAGGAGGACATGTGCCAAGCGCTAGGTCGTGTTAGTGGCAGTAAATACGAGGAACACGGGGGGCCTAGCTCAAAGGACATTATGGATACGTTGAGTCGCTCGATAATGCCACATGAAGATAGGTTGACGTTCTTCAAAACTCAGGTCGCTTTTTGGTTACTGGCGGCAATTGATGGTCATGCGAAGAATTTCAGTATTCACCTTCAGGCAAACGGCTTTAAGTTGTGTCCCATCTACGATGTGATGAGTGCCTACCCTTATTTTGGGCAGGGTAATATTCAGTCGAAGAAGATTAAAATGGCAATGAAAGTACACAGCAAAAACACACACTATCGCTGGTACAACATTTTAGGGCGTCATTGGTTGAGTCATGGCCGTTATTTACGATTGTCAGCCAGCGCGGTGAAGCAAGTATTGGGCGAACTGTTGGAGCTTACTGAACCGGCACTGAATAAGGCCTTAGAGGACGCGCCAACGGCAGAGGCGTTGTCGGTTGGTGAAACCATCAAGGCTCGCACGTTGAGTCATCTGGCGCGCCTTGATGGTTTAGCTGACTAACTCTCTTTCGAGCTGTCCACAAACATCGCAATAGCACCATCACCAGTAATGTTACAGGCGGTACCGAAGCTGTCCTGTGCCATGTACAAGGCTATCATTAAGGCGACTGCTGTTTCGCCGAAGCCCAGCATTGAACCAAGTAGGCCGACTGCTGACATAACTGCGCCGCCTGGAACGCCCGGTGCAGCTAACATGACAATACCCAGCATTAAAATAAACGGCAGCATGATAAAGAACCCGGGAATGGCGAGGGAATTATGCAGAACCATAACCGCAACAGCACAGCTGACAATGGTAATGGTGGAACCGGCTAAGTGAACGGTGGCGCAAAGTGGCACGGTAAAGTTGGCAACGTCGTTATCGACTTTGTTCTTGCGCACGCTTTGCAGGGTTACTGGAATAGTGGCGGCGCTGGACATAGTACCTAGTGCGGTAAAATACGCCGGCAGCATATTTTTGATTAAAAACAGCGGTGAACGACCTGTTTTTATACCCGCCATAATGTACATAGAGGTGATGTAAACCCAATGCAGGGCGACAGCGAGTATCAGAATAACACCAAAGGTTTTCAGCGTGTTAAACACCGTGCCTGCAACGGCCATTTCCGCAAAAATGCCGGCAATATACAGCGGCAGTAAAGGAATAATGACTTTAACCAGAAGTAGCTCAATAATATCACGGCCTTGATCCGACAGTTTCTTCAGGTTTTCTGCTTTGGTACTGGCAATGCCTAAACCAAAGATAAAGGCCAGAACTAATGCGGACATCACTTCCATTAGCGGTGGAACCGACAGCTCAATAAAAGGTTCGATAGTGGCTTTGGCTTCTGTAGAAACACTCTGAGCGTCGGTTGTCAGCCAGGGAACGACAATGCTGGCAGCGAAAAACGCAACAATACCAGCTGTAACGGTTGAGGCATAAGCAATGCCTAAGGTTTTACCCAGCATTTTCCCGGAGTTGCTTGGTAAGCTCGCAATACCGCTGGTAATAAAGAACAAAATAAGTAATGGGATAGTGAAGAACAGCAGCTGACCGAACAGTGTTTTGAAAGTCAGCAGGGTTTGGCTAACCCATTCTGGCATGTACAACCCAATAAGAATACCGGCGACAATACCCGCCACAAGCTTAAGAACTAATCCCATAATATTCGACTCTTTTTTATGAATGTTTTAAGAATAGAGGTGCGCTTAGAGTAAGCCTTTTAAATGCGCAACAACACTGCGGCCTAACGCGCTGAGATTATACCCGCCTTCGAGCGTAGATACGATACGGCCGTCACAATGTTTGTCGGCAATTTCTTTCAGCTTAACGCTTATCCAGTGGTAGTCTTCTTCTTTCAGGAGAAACTGAGACATGTCGTCTTCTGCGTGACCATCGAAGCCGGCAGAAATAAGCACCAGTTGAGGTTGGAAGTCGTCGAGTGCATGAAACCATTTTTCTGAAACAGCTTGTTGCCATTGTTCGCCTTTGCAGCCAGCCGGCAGTGGCACGTTATGTACATTGCTGGCGCTGCTGTCTTCGCCGGTGAATGGGTAGAAGGCCTGCTGGAATGACGAGCAGAACAAGATACGGTCATCACCCTGAACTATGTCTTCGGTACCGTTGCCGTGGTGTACGTCAAAATCGACAATAGCAACGCGCTCAAGCCCGTGTTTTTCAATAGCGTGGTACGCCGCAACGGCAATGTTGTTGAATAAGCAAAAGCCCATGGCTTTTGAGCGCGTAGCGTGGTGGCCGGGTGGCCGAACGGCACAAAAAGCCTGTTTGTTGAGGGTGGTCATAACATCGTCAACCGCATTAACCGCCGCCCCGGCTGCTTTCAAGGCAGCGGTTAAGCTACCTGGTGTCACTAAGGTGTCCGGATCTATCCATTCATGGTCGTACTCAGGAATTTCCGCTCGAATAAAGTCGATGTGTGCTTGCGAATGCGCCGCTTGAATAGCTTCCCAGGGCGCTTCTGTTGCTTCTTTTCGTATAAGCACGAAGTCGAGCCCGGAGCGAATGAGTTGGTCATTAATAGCTTCAATACGGGCAGGGCACTCGGGGTGCTGCTCGTTGGGTATGTGTTTAAGGCAGTCATCGTGACTGAATACGACTATCGACATAATTTATTCACTGCCTTCTTTAAGGTCGAGTTTTAGCAAAACTTCACCGGGCTCTTCACTGGGCAAGCGCTTAAAGCCGCCCCGTTCAAACACACTCAGCATGGGTTTATTCGCGGCTAATACGTAGGCTTGCATACTGTCCAGGCCGCGCTCCCGGGCTATGCGGATCATTTCATCTAAGAGTTTGCCCGCCATGCCGCGGCCCTGGTATTTCTCGCGGGTCACGAAAGCAACTTCGCAACTATTTTGCGACTCGATGTAGTAGTAACGCCCAACGGCCTGAATTTGAACGGCTGAACCTTTTTGGTGAACAATACAGAGTGCTAGGTCTTTAGATTGATCAACACTGACTAAGTTACAGGACTTTTCACGACTCATGCTAGTGGGCACGGCGTTGTAGCGCAATTGCAGCGTTTCTTTAGTGTGCGAGTAGAAAAATTCCTGCAGGCGACGTTCATCAGATGGGTATAGCGGGCGCAGATCGAAATTTTCGCCGTTGATTTTCAGCTTTTTAAAGCCAATGTCGCCAAGCTCCGGCACATCAACCGGCGTTTGTTGCTGATAATGTGGCACCCAGTAGTGTTTACGAACCTCCTGCAATAAGTGACTACGGAATTTAGGGTGAGCTACCCGAATTAACTCCATAGCTCTCTCGCGGATACTTTTGCCACGCAATGAAGCGACCCCAAACTCTGTGACCACATAGTGAACGTGGCCACGAGTGGTAACTACGCCAGCCCCTTCTCTTATAAAGGGAACTATGCGGGAGACTTTACCGTCGTTGGTGGTTGAGGGAAGAGCGATAACTGGTTTACCGCCTTTACTTAAGGAAGCCCCTCGGCTGAAGTCCACTTGCCCGCCTATACCGCTGTAAAATTGATGTCCAATAGAGTCCGACACGATTTGTCCGGTTAAATCGACTTCAATAGCACTGTTTATCGCCACTAACTTATCGTTACGTGCGACATTAGCGGGTGAGTTGACGTATTCACTCGGATAAAAGCCTACGTGGGGGTTGTGATCGACAAAGTCGTATAGGGCTTTTGACCCCATGCAGAAACTCGTCACAATTTTATTCGGGTGAAAGGTTTTCTTGCGGTTATTAATGACACCTTTCAGCATCAAATGCATGACATCGTCGGTAATCAGTTCGCTATGAATGCCTAAATCTTTATGATTACTGAGGTATCTCAAAGCGGCTGCACAAATATTGCCAATACCAACCTGCAACGTGGCACCGTCCTCGACGAGCAAGGAAATATACTGACCAATACGCTCAATGATTTTGCTATTGTCGTGCTCTGGCGGCGCCAGTTCCGGCAAGGGTGAGGAATGCTCCCAAAAGTAGTTAATTTGATTTTCGTGTAAAAACGACTGTCCGTAAGTGACAGGCATTTGCGGGTTAACCTGAGCTATCACGGTTTTTGCGGATTTAGCTGCAGCCGCTACCACATCAACTGATACACCCATTGAGTGATAGCCATACTTATCGCCCGGAGCAACCATAATCAACGCCGCATCCAGTGGCAAAATCCCATTATTGAACAGGTTGGGTATGTCTGAAATAAAGCTTGGCGTGTAATCAGCCCGGCCTTCGTTGACAGCTTTGCGAATTGTACCGCCACCGATAAAAAAGGTATTTACCTTAAAAAGTTGCTGATATTGCGGCTCTGCCCATTTGTTATCGGACAGCGTCATAAGCTGCACAATTTCAATATCGTGCAGATCTTTTGAGTTCTCTATCAGGTCGTCAATTAAGGCTGTTGGCACCGCAGCATGAGAGCCGATAAAGATGCGCTGCCCCGATTTTAGAACGTTTGACCAATTAATTTTTGTTTCTGCCATAACATCCGTTTTATCGCAGATGTATATTTTGTGCAATGGTTAAAATTCGGGTAAACTCGGCGATTAATTTATAACCGAAACGATGTCGCACCCATGCATAAAAAGAACAATAAATGGACTCAGTTTGGGGCTGCCTTGTCATTATTGCTGCTCCTTAGCTTTGTCGTTAAAGCAAACCAGGCGCCCATTGAGAATATCAACGGAGTGCCGGTTGATATAGCGATGGAAAAGCAGCTCGACAAGTATCTTACTACTAGCGGTGAAGAAGGCGTCGACTCCAAAGCTTTGCTTTTTGGCGTTATCGAAAAAATTTCTAGCGAAACTCCTGCCGCGACTCATGCCAGAGCATTGAGTTATGAAGCTTATTGGCACTATTATGAAGAAAATAAAGAACTTGCCTTTGAAACACTGGATAAATTATTTGCCCTTGCTGACAGTACTGAAATTACCGATGTCAAAGTTGAAGCGCTGGCAACCCAGTTAGAGTTACTGCAGTACGAAGGTAAGTATGGTGAAGCATTCCTACTACTTAGTGACATTGAGATTCACCTTGCCAATGCACGAATGCCCCGGTTGCGTTACTTCGCTCATAACCGTATTTCTCGTGTTTATGCGGATTGGAACCGCTACGATGATGCCTTGCGCCACCTGCTTTCAGCTCAGGAAGCTGTGAATGAAACCAACAACGAAAGAAACCCTATTCGTCAGCAGTACTTGGACTATTCTATCGCTGTTATTCAGTCGGAGCTGAAAAACTGGGAGGGTTCGCTGACCACTATTAATAAAGCGATAGAGAATGCTAAACAACATGAATTAACCTATGATTTACCAGACTTCTACCTTCAGAAATCATACATAGAAGCCAGTATGGGCAGCAGGGAGGCCTCGCTGGACTCATTAAGAAAGGCTTATGATGCCGCGAAAAGTGGTGACCGAATTTATTTGCTGCCGACAATTTTGAACAATTTCGGCGATCATTACATGTATGAACAAGACTGGGAAAAGGCACGCAGCCATTTACTAGAAGCGCTAGAGCTTGCCGAAGAGGTTGAAGATGTTTGGATGGCTCAAACTATACATTTTAATTTAGGGTTTGTTGAGGTGCATCAGGGGAATACTGAGGCAGGCCTGAAAGAAATGATGGATGCCATTCAATTTTACAGGGATGAAGACCTAACAAAAAAAGTGGAAGCGATGTTAGGTGAACTCGCCCAGGCTTACGAATTTGCGGGCTTATATCAGAAACAAGCGGCAACACTAAAAGAGCAGGTTGCGTTGTCAAAGGAGCACTACCAGAGTGATCAGCAAAAAAACCTTGCGAACCTGCAACAACTTTATGAAACTAAAGACAAAGAACAACAAATAGAATTATTAGAACGGCAAAATGAACTAAAAGAACAGTTGCTGGAGATCAACCAACAGCGGAATATGATTTGGTTGTTACTTGGTGTTGTGGCGTTATTTGCTACTGTTTTCGTATTCATAATGTACCGCAAGGCTCAGAAAGCAAACTTGCGATTAAAGGCAGCGAACAGCATGTTGGCCGATCAATCGCTGAAAGACCCTCTGACAGGTTTGTGGAATAGGCGCGCACTGCAAAAGGAAATGGATGAACGCCAAAAGCACGGAGAGCGCCGTGATGCCGCGACTCAATCCGATGGCTTAATCCTGCTTGATCTCGACTTTTTCAAACGTATCAATGATAAGTATGGTCATGCAGCCGGAGACGCGGTGCTAGCTGAGGTCAGTCGACGCCTGCAGATGATCTGTCGAGACAGCGACAAGCTGATACGCTGGGGCGGGGAAGAGTTTCTATTCTTGGTTCGCAATGTCGATGATGAAAACTTAAAAGAGCTGAGTGAGCGCATACTGAATGAGCTGGCTAAAAAGCCTGTTAGGTTTGAAGGTTATGAAATTCCAGTGACAACCACTATTGGTTTTATTCGCCTACCTTTCTCGGGTGTTTCAGAGAAACAAATGGATTGGGAAAAAGTACTTCAGGTTGCTGATATGGCGTTGTATATGGGCAAAGCGCACGGACGTAACCGTGCTTGTGGGGTTACTGAGTTGCATGTGTCGTATGAAGAAGCCCAGGCAATACTGGAAACCGACTTATCTGAGGCATTAAGTAATAAATGGATCTCTATGGAAACCATCGAGGGGCCTGAAGAGCCTCAAGACCCCTCATGAAGCTGTCCCAGTTTGGCCCCGGCGCGCTGGTCGCTGCCGCTTTCATCGGCCCCGGAACTGTTGTTACGGCGTCGTTAGCCGGTGCTAATTATGGCTATGCTTTGTTATGGGCTTTAGTTTTTTCTGTTTTCGCTTGTCTTATCTTGCAAGAAATGTCGGCTCGCATTGGGTTAGTGACTCAAGCTGGGCTGGGCGAGAATATCCGAAATAACCTGACCGCGGGCTGGTTGCGGTGGTTAGCTCTTTTGCTTATTTTCAGTGCAATAGCCATTGGCAACAGCGTTTACCAGGGCGGAAACTTATCTGGTGCGAGTTTAGGAGCTTTTGAACTGCTAGGTCCTGTGCCATTAGTTGATAAATGGCTAAGCAATGCCTGGGCAGTGGTTATTGGTGTTGTGGCCTTTCTGGTACTTTGGTCGGGTAATGCTCGGGTTATCGAGAAGTCGTTAATTGCCATGGTGCTCCTTATGAGTATCGCATTTCTAGGTACGTTCTTTTTGACCGATCCTGACTGGGCTGGTGTATTTAACGGTATTTTCGTGCTCAGCATGCCTTCGGGAGCGACGCTTACTGTGGTTGCGCTCATTGGCACAACGGTTGTGCCTTATAATATCTTTCTTCATGCCTCCAGCATTTCTAAAAAATGGCAGTCAACCAGTGATTTGCCAGCAGTTCGTCGCGACTTATTTGTTTCCATTCCATTAGGCGGCTTAATATCCATGGCAATTGTGGCGACTGCCGCATCGGCGTTTTTTGGTCACCAAATTACAATTTCCAGTGCTGCCGATTTAGCCGTCTCCTTAGAGCCTCTGTTTGGTGATGCCGCAACGTATCTAATGGCAATTGGTCTGTTTGCTGCGGGAATTTCTTCGGCGACAACGGCCCCTTTAGCAAGCGCCTATGCGCTAAATGGTATTATGGGGTGGTCAGTGAATTTGAAGAGCAGGGCCTTTAGGACGGTCTGGTTGAGTATTTTGGTGTTGGGCGTAGCTATTTCCAGCCTTGGCATAGAGCCTGTCACCGTTATTTGGTTTGCGCAGGTCGCTAATGGGATTTTGCTGCCTGTTATTGTGGGCTTTTTATGGTGGTTGAGCTGGGGAAGTTTATTGGGTCAGAATCGCAATTCCTGGTGGCAAAACCTGTTAGCGGCAATGGTGTTTATCATTTCAATTGTACTGAGTGTCAGAAGTTTAGGTTCAGCGTTCGGAGCTTTTTAGCCCTCTAAAATAAGAAAAAGGCAGCGTCCCTGCTGCCTAAAACTGCGAAATGAGTTATTCGCTTGCGGCACCAATAAACTCGAGTTCTACTGGTTCACTTGATGCTTCAATGGTGACATTTTCAGTTAGGAAAAACTCTATGTCATCATCTGCTTCTGGGTCATCCGCATCATTACAAGTTAACGCAGCGGTGTACTCGCCGGTCGCAATGAAACCCATCGTAAAGTCATAGGTATCAACTCCGTCAAAATAAACCGCTGTGCTCGCGTACGGCTCATTCTCTTCGCTACCGCTGTTGTCTGCTAATGTCGAAGCCTCTAAGTCGCTGCCCTCATAAAGGTAAACGTAAGCAACGGGCTGCGACTCATCTTCAGGTGCGACAGTGCAGGCTTCGTTAAACAGCAGAGCCCCTTCCGCGACCGTTCCTTTCAAGTGACCAACAGCTGAGTTATCAACTAAGCGAACGCCGCGAGGCTTGAGAATATAGTGTTCTTGACCAACAGGGTTGGTCATGGCGTGGCGCAAATCAAACTCAACGGTGAAGTTAAGGTTACCGCCTGCATCAGCGATGAACCCATCGAGTTTAAGTTCATTAGACGGCACCTGGACAGGCACTTGCTCAGCTTCTCCATCGCCATTTGTGTCAGTCATAATGTACGAACCATCGGCCATTACCAGTCTGAGCTGTCCATATTGACCGGCTTTAATTTCCGCATTTTCGAGAAACACCATCGACTCGTTACCCGTAAATTCAAGTAAGTCGATGCCTATAGTATTAGGAATCGGGTTACCTTCATCGTCGAGGCAAAGATCATTCTCTTCAGGCGCTTCTAAATCATCGCCAACAGTAAATGTCTGCGTTCCATTACCGTTTCCAGTGAGCTCCACGGCATTAAAGCAGGCAATCACGGACTCCGCGTTATCGACAGGCGCGTCACTCACTCCTAAAGTAAACTGAGCAGTATCCGGTGTGGTCGGGTCATCATCTGAACCTCCACAAGCGGCTAGCGTTACTGTCGCCAAAGCTAACGTAGTGTAAGCAAATAAACGCATGGGCATTCCTCCTTATGAGTTAACTCTTGTTATTTATAGGCATTACCGCACTTATTTAAAACGCGTTTTACAAACATTTTCATTGACAAATTCTCAGTATGGCTCTATATCGTTTTTGTCGTAAATAACGACAGGCTTTTTGTTCGGTTTTAGTCTGTAGGAAGGGCTTATCATGACCATTATTACCCGAGAGTTATTATTGAAGAAACCGTTTAACGATTTCAGAAACTACCCTTATGGCTTCGCTCGTTCGGGCGATTTTTCTATCCGGGAAAGCGATGCATTGACACACTACGGTTGTTTAATTACCGCCATGCTTAATGGAGAGTTTAAACCGACTTCTCAAGAGGATATCGACTTACTGGCTGCTGCAAAAGGCGAGCAAGCGCCTGCTACCCCGGTTGAAAAAGCCTGGGCCAAATATCAGGCGCGTATTCACCGTCCTAAAGTCGCCAGTATGTATGGCAAAGGTAAGTTTGCGGATGACTCATTAGGCTCATCGTCTGACACAGAAGACGACCTGATAGTCGAAGACTAAGAGCGTGAGCTGACGAGTTTTAATCGTCTGGGCGCCTGGCGGTGGCATTGATAGCAATGGCTGCCGCCAAAGCGCTTCGCTTCTTTTTTTGCCTCAGTTGCAAGTAAAGCAACGTCGTGGTGTGAGTCACAAAGTCTAGCGTCTGGGCTGACAATACCAACGGCAATGCTCAATAAAGAGAAGAACGTCGGGTGACCTTCTCGGTTAACCGCTTTAATACCGCCGAGTTCTATGTGTTCCTCTTGATAAAATTGAATAACGTCTCTGTCAAACAGCTCTACAACTTTTTGGCAGCTTTTTTCAACGATTTCACTATTTCCAGCTGAGTGTTCAAATATTACGACGAAATCATCGCCACCAATATGACCGACGAAGTTACTGCATCCTGTAAGGCTTTTTTGCAGTAATTGGGCGACCCATTTTATCACTTGGTCACCTTGCTCGTAGCCGTAAATATCGTTGTAGGGCTTAAAGTGGTTTAAATCGAAGTAGGCGACACTAAACCGACTTTGATTTCTCAGCTTTTCGTTAATAACACGATTGATAGCTACGTTTCCGGGGAGCTGAGTCAACGGGTTAGCGTGCCGAGCATCATTAATTTTTAGCTCTGTTATTTTTCGCAGTAAGCTTTTTATAGAGGCTACGCCATAATATCTGCTATTACGGGTAACAATAATATGTTGATAAACGTCAGCCTCTTCATGTTCGGTTATTAACTGGCTGACGTCTTCCAGCGAAGCTTGCCAATCGACAGCAATAGGCTCTTTTTCCATTATATGAGCAACAAGCTTATTTGCGTTCAGTGCATGCCCATACGATCCGGAAAAACGCTCCAATAATTTTTCTCGCCTGATTACGCCGACTACTTGCTCGTGTCGGGTGACAGGAAGTAACGACAAAGCCGCATTTTTGGTAAAGCGGTTCAGTGCCTCTAGTGCCGGTTCATCATCAGCAATAATTTCCAGTGAATTAACAACGCTGGCGATAGTCTCATTATAACCGGCTTTTACTGGCTTATAGGTGTTTAAGAGTGACGGTTGAACCTTATCCACAGGTAATTTTTCGGGACGACCAAGCAAGTAGCCCTGACAATGTTTAATGCCTAAAGCGTGAAGTTGTTCAAGTTCATCGCTGGTTTCAATACCCTCAGCAATAACCTTAGTTCTTATGTTCTTTGCCAACGACAAGATACTTTGAACAAACTCTCTTTTAACTGATGATTCGTGAATATCCTGAATGAAGTAGCGGTCAATTTTAACGTAATCAGGATGCAGTTCAGACCAAAGCTTTAAGCCAGAATAGCCGGCACCTAAGTCGTCAATGGCAATCATAAAGCCTAACTGACGATAATGAATAATAGCTTCTTTTAGGTTCTCGGTATCTTCTATCGGGTAGCGTTCGGAAATTTCTATAACAATTTGGTGAGGATCGAGCCCCAGTTGTTGTGACAGTCGTAATGTTGAACCATGAGGGTGAGAGTCATCTTTTAAAACGTTGGGGTTTACGTTTAAAAACAGTTTGCCGGTCATATCTCGACGCTGAAATTCTTTTATCGCGGCGTAACGACAGGCAAGCTCAAGTTCTGAGAGTAAATCGCTTTCGTGAGCAACCGCGAACAGTTTGTCGGGAAATTCCAGGACATGGCCTTTAGGCCCCCTAATAAGGGATTCATGACCAATCACACAACCGCGGGTAGTATCAACAACAGGTTGAAAGAGGGGATACAATTGTTGATTATCAATGAGTGAAATGAGTGCCCGGCGGTTATCGCTCGTTGACATAAAGCCTCCTGTCATAAACACCACGGATGATAAGTCCTTTTTATGACGGTGTTATGACAGGAGGTGGGTTTTAGCTTTCGCGTTTAATGGCTCTGTGGGCAATATCTGTGCGGAAGTAGACATTGTCCCAGCTAATATTATCAACCAGTTGGTATGCGAGGCTTTGAGCTTCGGTTACGGTTTTGCCAAGTGCGGTGCAGCAAAGAACGCGACCTCCGCTGGTAACTACGTTTCCGTCGTTCATTTTGGTACCGGCGTGAAAAACCTTTTGGTTCTCCAGTTCAGCGTCCGGTAAACCGTGAATAACGTCGCCTTTATGGTAGCTTTCAGGGTAACCACCTGCAGCCATGACGACGCCTACCGCCGCGCGCTCATCGAACTCGATAGGTGCTTGGTTTAATTTGCCCTCGACTGCTTGCAGACATAGCTCAACTAAGTCTGACTTAAGGCGCATCATAATTGGCTGTGTTTCCGGGTCCCCAAAACGACAGTTGTATTCGAGCACCTTGGATGTACCATCTTCCGCAATCATTAACCCAGCGTATAAGAAGCCTTTATAAGGTGCACCTTCAGCCGCCATTCCGTCAACGGTTGGCTTAATAACATGGCGCATTACCCAGTCATGAATAGCCGGAGAAACGACCGGCGCTGGAGAATAGGCGCCCATACCACCGGTGTTCGGGCCGGTATCGCCATTGTCACGAGCCTTATGGTCCTGACTTGATGCAAAGGGTATTGCGCGTTCACCGTCAACCATCACAATAAACGACGCTTCTTCGCCTTTTAAAAACTCTTCAATGACCACGCGGTGACCTGCGTCACCAAAGCGGTTGCCTGCCAGCATATCGTCTATCGCTGCGTTAGCTTGCTCCAGGGTTTCAGCGATAATAACGCCTTTACCGGCTGCTAAGCCGTCTGCTTTGATGACAATAGGCACGCCTTTTTCAGCAACATAAGCTTTTGCAGGTTCTACTTCTGTGAAGTTTTGGTAGTCGGCGGTTGGAATCTTGTGACGTTGCAGGAAGTCCTTACTGAACGCTTTAGACCCTTCCAGCTGAGCGGCTTTAGCTGTAGGACCAAAAGCGGCTAAGCCAGCTTCAGTAAATTTGTCGACAATGCCGGCGACAAGAGGTGCTTCAGGCCCAACAATGGTCAGCCCGATGTTTTCCTGTTTGGCAAAGTTAAGCAGGCCGTCGATGTCTTCGGCCGCAATATCAACGTTTGTGAGGTTTGGCTCACGTTCAGTTCCTGCATTGCCAGGAGCTACGAACACACAGTCTACTTGTGAGGACTGTGATGCTTTCCACGCCAGTGCGTGTTCACGGCCTCCGCCGCCAACAACCAAAACTTTCATGAGTATCCTTATTCTACGGGTTTTCTAAACTTCAGTGTGAATCGGTCGCTCTCACCGATAGCTTTATAAATTTCAGCGTCATCACCATCTTCTACATTGAGTGTTGGAGGTAAGTTCCAAACACCGTTAGGATGGTCCGCTGTATCTTTCGGATTTGCATTAATCTCACTGCTTTCGACTAGCTCAAAGCCCGCCTGTTCAGCAAGATCGATGACCCAGCTTTCTTTTATATAGCCGCTGTTTTCCATTGCGCCGTCATCGGCACTTTCAGGCAACCGATGGTCGACCACCCCTAAAATTCCGTCAGGAATTAGCGCTTGGTGGAACTGACGAAAAGCGCTTAGTACTGCCTCTTCGCCGCCGCTCATGTACCAGTTGTGTAAGTTACGGAAGGTCAGTATGCGATCAGCGCTGTTTGGTGGTGCAATATCAGTTTCCAATGGTGTCAAAGGGGCAAACTGAGTCAGCTCAACATTGCCGAACACGGCTTCGCTGGTGAGGCGTTCTTTAAATTTATTAAGTGAACGCTGGTAATAGTCGCTTTGTGTATCTTCCGGAAAATGTGCAGCGTAAAATGTACCTTTGTCAGCGAGGTATGGCGCCAGAATTTCGCTGTAGTAACCACCGCCTGGCCATATTTCGACAACGGTCATCGAAGGTTCAAGTTCAAAAAACTCTAGAGTTTCTTTTGGATGGCGGAACTGATCACGCTCAACATACGCAGGCGTGCGATCCTCGTGGTTAACTGCGCTTTCTAAAGTGATAGGTGCGCCTTGCTCTGTGCTTGCCGGTGCCGACGACTTCGGACCACTGTCACAGGCAGACAATGCTAAAAGAGAAACCATGGATAATGCGATTGCAGAATATTTCATATAACTGCCTCTTCGTTTTTATAAGTGTTTGTAAAGATTAGCCCCGAATCGTCGGGGCAGCAAATAACATCACTTATCACTACGCATTAATGGCGGAAATGGCGCATTCCGGTAAAGACCATGGCAATACCGTGCTCGTCTGCGGCCGCTATAATTTCGTCGTCGCGAATAGACCCACCGGGTTGAATAATGGCTTTAATGCCCGCTTCAGCGGCAGCATCGATTCCGTCCCGGAATGGGAAGAATGCGTCAGACGCCATGACTGACCCTTCGACTTGAAGACCTTCATCAGCGGCTTTAATGCCGGCAATTTTTGCACTGTAAACCCGACTCATTTGCCCAGCGCCAACTCCAATGGTCATACCGTCTTTGGCATAAACAATGGCATTTGACTTAACAAACTTCGCCACTTTCCAGCAGAACATTAAGTCCGTCATTTGTTCTTCGGTTGGCTGAACCTTGCTAACGACTTTCAGTTCGTCTTCGTTAAAGTCCTGAGTGTCGGTATCTTGTACCAATAAGCCGCCGGTGACTCGCTTATAGTCGAGCTGAGTGCCAGAGTCAGCCCACTGGCCGCACTCAAGCAAACGTACATTCTTCTTACCGGAGACGGCTTCTTTCGCGGCATCGCTAACGCTTGGTGCAATAATAACTTCGACAAACTGGCGCTCAACAATAGCCGTTGCTGTCGTTTCATCCAGTTCGCGGTTAAACGCAATGATGCCACCAAAAGCAGAGGTTGGGTCGGTTTTAAAGGCTCTATCGTAAGCGTCGGTAATAGACTCGCCAATGGCAACGCCGCAAGGGTTAGCGTGTTTTACAATGACGCATGCAGGCTCTGCGAAACTTTTCACACACTCCAACGCTGCGTCGGTATCGGCAATATTATTAAAAGACAGTGCTTTGCCTTGTAGCTGCTTTGCTGTAGACACGTTACCTTCAGGCGCATTACGCTCAGTGTAGAAAGCTGCCGATTGATGCGAGTTTTCACCGTAACGCAAGTCTTGCTTCTTAGATACTTGCAAGTTCAAGGTGCGCGCAAAGTCATTGTCGCTGAGCTGCTGGCCTAAGTAGTTTGCTATCATACCGTCGTATTGGGCTGTGTGTTCAAACGCAGCAACCGCTAGATCAAAACGGGTGTTGTAGCTGACACTACCGCTGTCATTAATCTCATTTAAAACACGGTCATAGTCAGACGCATTAACTACTATAGTGACATCTTTATGGTTTTTAGCTGCTGCGCGAACCATGGTTGGACCGCCAATATCGATGTTCTCTATGGCGTCTTCTAAAGTACAGCCTTCTTTCGCTACCGTTTCGGCAAATGGGTATAGGTTGACTACCACCATGTCGATAGGCGCAATGTCTTGCTCCTGCATAACGTCCTGATCAATGTCTCGTCGACCTAAAATGCCGCCATGAACTTTCGGGTGCAGCGTTTTCACACGACCGCCCATAATTTCCGTTTGACCTGTATGCTCAGAGACATCAATAACGGTTAAGCCAGAGTCGCGCAAAAGTTTAGCAGTGCCACCTGTAGAGAGAATTTCAATATTTTTCGCTGCTAACGCCTGAGCAAACTCAACAATGCCTGTTTTATCTGAAACACTGATTAACGCGCGTTGAATAGGACGGTTTTCCATGGTTTTGCCTTTCTGTTCTAAGTTACTTTTTTAAGCCATAAAAAAAGGGCGCCAAAAGGCGCCCAAAAATCGTATTAGTTCATGCCGTATTTTTTCAGCTTTTTGCGTAATGTGCCGCGGTTAATGCCTAGCATGGTCGCGGCGCGGGTTTGATTACCCCGGGTGTAAGTCATGACCTCTTCAAGTAATGGTGCCTCTACTTCTGAAAGCACCAGTTCATACAGCTCTTCTGGGTCCTGACCGTCAAGCTGGCGCAGGAAGCTGTGCAGTGCTTGCTTTACGGAGTCACGCAGCGGCTTAGGCTGAGCGTTATTTCCGATAGTGGTCAGGGGAGATACATTCTCACGATTAGGGTTTTGATCAAACATAATACGCTTATCTCTTCTCTACAGTGACAAAATAATCTTCAAGTGCCTGGAGTTGCTCGCTGGCGTCTTCCAGGCGATTAAATACTTGCCGGAATTCATCGTTGCTGGCTTGTTCTTTCAAGTACCAACCAACATGTTTTCTGGCTATTCGAACACCTTGAAAGCTGCCGTAAAATTGATGCAGCTGTTCAACGTGATTAATCGTTGTTTCCGCGACTTCCGATATTGACGGTGGCGCTAATTCTTCGCCGGTTTCCAGGAAATGGCTTATTTCCCTGAATAACCAAGGGTTTCCTTGCGCACCACGTCCTATCATTATTGCGTCAGCACCGGTATAAGCTAAAACCTGTTGTGCTTGCTGTGGTGTACGAACATCACCATTAGCAATGACAGGGATTGAAACCGCTTCCTTTACCGCTCGTATGGTGTCGTATTCGGCTTCGCCTTTGTACATACAGGCTCTTGTTCGACCATGCACTGCGAGCGATTGTATACCACAACGTTCGGCAATTTTTGCTATTTCAATGCCATTTTTATTGTCCCGGTTCCAACCGGTACGGGTTTTTAACGTGACCGGAACATCGACAGCTGAAACCACGGCTGTCAGTATCTCTTCAACAAGCTCCGGGTATTGCATCAGCGCAGAGCCTGCCATTTTTTTATTCACTTTCTTCGCTGGGCAGCCCATATTGATGTCAATAATTTGAGCGCCCATATCGACATTCACTTTGGCCGCTTCTGCCATTAAAGAAGGCTCGGAGCCTGCAATTTGCACGGCGCGAATACCTAATTCACCCGAGTGGTCCATGCGTTGCCTGGACTTCCCGGTTTTCCACACTTTCGGGTTACTGGACAGCATTTCAGACACTGTCAAACCTGCCCCTTTGCTGTAACACAGCTGACGAAAGGGCTGATCAGTAACTCCGGCCATGGGAGCTAAAATGACCTGATTGTCGAGTTGATATGGACCAATCCGCATCGGTTAAAAACTACTCAGCGAAAGGGGAGAGAATTTTATGGAATTTGCGCAATAAAGAAAAGGCTATTTATTACGCAATTTGAGTCTTTTTTTAACTTTTTACTATTGACAAAGCGAACGCTTGTTAACCAACTCGAGTACCGCTGAGCATTGCCCAGTCGCCGTCTATGACGGGCGTGTCGAATTTTATGTCAGGCTGGTAGGCTTGCATTACATCGCTGACTTGACGTTCCAAAATTCCAGAAAGTACGAGCTGACCACCGGGTTTAACAAATGCCAGTATGGTGTCCGACAACTCTCTGAGTGGTCCGGCGAGCACGTTGGCTAGGACTAAGTCGACCTGTGTTTGTGGTTGCTCGCTTGGCAGGAATACGTCGAATTTGCTGCTGACACCATTGCGCTCGGCATTGTCTTTAGTGGCGATAAGCGCCTGTTGGTCAATGTCGATACCAATAGCGTGCTTCGCATCAAACAAGAGTGCAGCAATACCCAAAATACCGGAGCCACAGCCAAAGTCTAAGGTGGTCTTATCTTTTGGTGGGTTAGCGTCAAGCCATCGCAGGCACATAGCCGTCGTTGGATGCGTCCCAGTACCAAACGCCATGCCTGGATCAAGCAAGATATTTACTGCTGACGGGTCAGGAATATCGCGCCAGCTAGGGCAAATCCAAAGGCGCTCGCCAAACTGGATAGGGTGGAAGTTATCCATCCACTCACGTTCCCAGTCTTTGTCTTCAAGCGCATCGGTTTTGTATTGAAGCGGGGTCGGTAAAATCGACGACTTTTCCAAGTTAGTGACAACCGACTTAATATCAGCCTCAGCGTCAAACAACCCCGTTACTAGAGTGTTTTGCCATAATGTCACTTCGCCCGGTCTGGGTTCAAAAATAGGTGTATCGGCGCCGTCACGGTAGGTGACCGCTTGAGCGCCATTGCCCATGAGCATGTCGCCGACACGCGGCGCATGCTCTTCACTACTGGAGAGGGTGAGTTGTATCCAGGCCATTCTGTTAATGACCGCCCATACCGAGCTTTTTCTCTAAGTAGTGAATGTTGGTACCACCATGCTGGAAGTTTTCATCCGCCATGATGCTTTTTTGCAGAGGTACGTTGGTTTTAATGTTCTCAATAATGAGCTCATTTAACGCATTGCGCATACGTGCGATAGCAATATCGCGGTTTTCACCGTAAGTAATGAGCTTACCAATCATTGAATCGTAATTAGGTGGCACTTTGTAGTCTGCATAAACATGAGAGTCCCAGCGCACACCGAAACCTCCCGGCGGGTGGAATCGGGTGATTTGTCCTGGCGACGGCACAAAGGTGTCTGGGTCCTCTGCGTTAATGCGGCACTCTATAGCATGGCCACGAATAACCACATCTTCCTGGCTGATAGAAAGCTGTCGACCAGCAGCAATGCGCAGCTGCTCTTTAATAAGGTCGATACCGGTAACCATTTCGGTGACTGGGTGCTCCACCTGAATACGGGTGTTCATCTCAATGAAGTAGAACTCGCCGTTTTCATATAAGAACTCAAAAGTACCAGCACCGCGATAGCCAATTTCTATACAGGCCTTGGCACAGCGCTCACCAATGAACTTACGCATTTCTGGCGTAATACCTGGGGCTGGCGCTTCTTCGACCACTTTCTGGTGGCGACGCTGCATAGAGCAGTCTCGCTCGCCTAAATGAATAGCGTTGCCCTGGCCGTCGGCAAGAACCTGAACCTCTACGTGGCGAGGGTTTTCCAGGAACTTCTCCATATAAACAACGGGGTTCCCGAAAGCCGCTCTTGCTTCATTCTGAGTCATACTAATGGCGCTTAGTAACTCGCTTTCTTGACGCACAACGCGCATACCGCGACCACCGCCGCCGCCGGCCGCTTTAATAATAATTGGGTAACCAATGCGCTTGGCGAGTTTAATATTGCGCTCATCATTGTCGTCCAGAGGTCCGTCTGACCCTGGAACACAAGGAACACCCGCTTTTTTCATGGCTTTTATCGCTGAGACTTTATCGCCCATCAGGCGAATAACGTCTGCTGTTGGTCCCACGAAAACGAAACCTGATTGTTCAACTTGCTCAGCGAAGTCTGCATTCTCAGCAAGGAAGCCGTATCCTGGGTGAATGGCGGCTGAGTCGGTAATTTCTGCAGCGCTAATAATTCTTGGTATGTTCAAATAGCTTTCATTCGCCGGTGCTTTACCAATACAAATGGCTTCATCAGCAAGCAGTACGTGCTTTAAATTTCTGTCGACCGTCGAGTGAACCGCAACCGTCTTAATGCCAAGCTCTTTACAAGCTCGCAAAATTCTCAGTGCAATTTCGCCGCGGTTGGCTATGACCACTTTATCTAACATGACAAATTCCTGCGGTTACTTTATTCGATAACAAATAGTGGCTGATCAAACTCAACTGGCTCTTCGTTCTCGACCAGAATTTGTTTCACAACACCGGACTTGTCTGCTTCAATTTGATTCATCATTTTCATTGCTTCAACGATGCACAGTGTTTCGCCGGCGTTGACTTGTGAGCCCACAGTGACAAATGGCTTAGCATCAGGTGAAGGCGCTTCGTAGAACGTTCCCACCATGGGTGAGCGAACGATATGACCGGATATTTCTTCACTGGGTGCTTCAGCACTATCGGCAGCAGCTGGTGCTGACTGAGCTTGAGGCGCCGCCTGAGGTGCTGGTTGCGGAGCGTACTGAACGGGCGCTGGTGCAGCCTGAGCGCTGTATCGGTTAATACGGACCGACTCTTCACCCTCAGTGATTTCTAACTCAGCCACGCCTGACTCTTCAACCAGTTCAATCAATTTCTTAATTTTACGAATGTCCATGCTAACGCTTACCTTTCAATGTCGTTGTTATTTAAATGCTGTAAAGCGGCCTTCAAAGCGTACTCATAACCTGAAGGTCCTAAGCCGCAAATAACGCCGGTTGCGGCGTCCGCTAAATACGAGTGATGCCGGAATGACTCACGGCGATAAATATTGGAAATGTGTACTTCAATAAATGGAATAGCAGTGGCTAATAGTGCATCTCTTATTGCAACGCTGGTGTGAGCGTAAGCCGCAGGGTTGATGATGATGTAATCAACGTCAGATTCTGCTGCTTGCTGTATCCAGCCAATCAGTTGATGTTCGGCGTTTGATTGCTTAAAGGTCAGCTCTGCCTCTTCTGCTTTGGCGATACTGTTCAAGTCCTGCTGAATATCGGAGAGCGTTTTATGACCATAAATCGAGGGCTCCCGCGAACCTAGCAGGTTAAGATTTGGGCCATTTAGCACTAATATATGAGAAGGTTTCGCCATTATGCCGCCATCTGCTTCGAAATCACTGAAAACTAACTATTGTAGACAGTAACTTCTAATGTGAGTTCTTATTTTCCGTATTATAGGCAAAAATGACAGGAATGCAGCACTTTACTGGTCTTATCAGAGCATTTAGGCGCAAAATTACTCATTTAGCATGTTTTCAAGGTGCTTTTTAAAGTCTTCAGCGTTTTTAAAGCCCGTTACACGGTATGTTTTCTGCTCTTCGCCGCTGGGTGAAAAGAACAAAATGGTTGGCAGACCCAGTACTTTGTAGTGATTCAGTATAGCGATGTCCTGCTGGTTATTGGCAGTCACGTCAGCCTGTATCAAATGCATGCCCTCAAAGTGTTTTTGTACGTTGGCGTCAGAAAAGGTGTACTGCTCAAACTCTTTGCAGGCAACACACCAGTCAGCGTATAAATCCAGCATGACCCATTCATCGCTCTGCGTTATCTCACGCTGAATGTCTTCAAGAGTACTCACTTGCTTAAATAAGCCATGACTTTGCTGCTCTAACTGAGCTTTATTCACTTGCCAGTAAACCCCAATGGTAGCCAGGCTCGATAAAACGATTAATGAAATAACGGTCGATTTCACTGAGGTAATTCGACTAATGGCGGCAATTAACGCACCGGCGGCAATCACAAAGTAGAATACCCAGAGCCACATACTTATATGGGTTGGTAGTAAACGCTCGATTAAGAACAGTGTGACAGCAAGCAGTAACCAGCCAAAAACCTGTTTTACGACGGTCATCCAGGCGCCAGCTTTAGGTAGCAGCTTACCGCCGCTGAGACCGAACAGAATAAGGGGCACACCCATACCTAAACTTAATGCATAGAGTATTGCCGCTCCGTTAACGATATCGCCTGATTGTGCAATAAAGAGTAAAGCGCCGGAAAGAGGTGCCGTTGTGCAGGGAGAGGCTACTAATCCGGAGATGGCGCCGATAATGAATACACCTAAGGGGCTACCTCCTTTTTGTTGACCGCTAAACTGCTGCAGTCGAGACTGCCAGCTAATGGGAAGTTGTAAGGTAAACACACCAAACATACTTAACGCGAACGCGGTGAACAATACTGCTAAAACAATGAGAACCGCTGGGTGCTGAAAATAGGCTTGGTATTGCATGCCTGCGAGCGCAACGACCAGGCCTAATAACGAATAGGTGATAGCCATACCTTGCACATAAATAAAGGACATCCATAACGTATTACGCCAGGTGCGCTGACGGTTTCCCAGGACAACGCCCGACAGAATCGGATACATAGGGAAGACACAAGGGGTAAATGCTAAACCTATACCCAAGGCAAAGAACAGAAGAAGAGTCACCACAAGTGACTGCTCGCCAATACCAAACAAGGAATCATTGGAGCTTGTTCCGTTTACCGGACTAGCGTCAGCTTCGGCGCTAACGTCAAGCGTTATGGTTTTCTGGGTCGGCGGATAACATAGCCCCGCATCAGCACAGCCCTGATACTGAATGGTAATTTTTTGGCCGGAGTAGTCTTCGCTTAGCTCGAAGGTAAGCTCTGCATACTCTCGGTAGATAAAAGACTTGCCGAAAAATTCGTCGTGATGAGACTCTGCTTCAGGGAAGTTTAACTCACTAGCTAAGGCGTTCTTTGGAACCACCGAAAAGCGGTGTTGATACAAATAGTAGTTTGGCGCAATTAACCAACTGACAGTTACTGTTTTGCCATCAACGTCGCTACTAAAGTCAAAGGCTTCGTCGACCGGTAAAAACTCTTGGTTATTACTGGCGAATGGACTTTGTGTCGCGGTAGCGGGTAATGTCGCTGCGACTATCAACAACAATGCTAGAGCGGCCTGGAACAGCGATTTTATCATTTTACGGTATCCTGAACCCATTGTAGATAATCGGGTAAGCCGTCGGTAACATCGACACTGATAAGCTCTGGTGAATCGTACGGGTGTATCTTCATTATTGCTTCTTTGAGAGCCTCAGACATGTCGCCTGTGGTTTTAATAAGTAGCAGCCATTCTTGATCGTGCTGAATTTCGTTATCCCAATGATACACCGAGGTAATGCCCGGGATGATATTAACGCAGGCGGCCAATTGCTGTTCCACAATCGATGCGGCTAACTCATTAGCGGACGACTGACTATCGGTTGTGCAATAGAAGAGTTTGACCATGGAAACACCTGTATCATTGCGTTATTCAATTGAGCAGCAAAATTACCATAAAAAATTTTTATCTGCCCCCCTTGATAAGACAAAAATTTCCCCCATTTATTGAGCACAACGTTTTTAACACGCCCCAAAGGGGTATTTACCACTAACAACATAGGTTGAGGAGTTATCACCAATGAAACTTCGTCCTTTACACGATCGAGTCATTATTAAACGCATCGAAGTCGAAGCTAAATCGGCAGGCGGCATTGTTCTGACTGGTTCTGCGGCAGAAAAATCTACACGCGGTGAAGTCGTCGCTGTAGGTAATGGCCGTATTTTGGATAACGGTGAAGTGCGTGCGCTGGACGTAAAAGCCGGCGACAAGGTTCTGTTCAACGAAGGTTACGGTGTCAAAACCGAGAAAATCGACGGTGAAGAGTACCTGATTATGAGCGAAAGCGACATTTTGGCTATCGAAGAATAAGCCAAACCCAAACGCATAAATCGTTAAACCCTATTTAAGAGGAAAGCAAACATGGCAGCTAAAGAAGTTAAGTTTGGTAACACAGCGCGTCAAAAAATGCTGAAAGGCGTCAACGTACTGGCTGACGCAGTAAAAGTAACTTTAGGCCCTAAAGGTCGTAATGTTGTTTTAGATAAGTCATTCGGTGCGCCGAACATCACTAAAGATGGTGTGTCAGTTGCAAAAGAAATCGAGCTGGAAGACAAGTTCGAGAACATGGGCGCACAAATGGTCAAAGAAGTGGCGTCTAAAGCAAATGACGAAGCTGGTGACGGTACAACTACTGCGACCGTATTGGCGCAAGCTATTGTAAACGAAGGTTTAAAAGCGGTAGCTGCGGGCATGAACCCAATGGATCTAAAACGTGGTATCGACAAAGCGGTTATCGCTGCCGTTGAAGAGCTGAAGAAAATTTCTCAGCCATGCGCAGACAGCAAAGCCATTGCGCAGGTAGGTACCATTTCTGCGAACTCTGACCATACTATTGGTCAAATCATCGCTGAAGCGATGGACAAAGTTGGTCAGGAAGGCGTTATCACCGTTGAAGAAGGTCAGGCACTGACTGACGAGCTGGATGTTGTTGAAGGTATGCAGTTCGACCGTGGTTACCTGTCTCCTTACTTCATCAACAATCAGGAAAGCGGTTCAGTTGAACTGGATAACCCATTCATCCTGTTGGTTGACAAGAAAATCTCTAACATCCGTGAATTACTACCGGTATTAGAAGGTGTTTCTAAAGCAGGTAAACCATTGCTGATCATCGCTGAAGACGTTGAAGGCGAAGCGTTGGCAACCTTGGTTGTAAACAACATGCGCGGCATTGTTAAAGTTGCAGCCGTTAAAGCGCCTGGTTTCGGTGACCGTCGTAAAGCAATGCTGCAAGACATCGCAGTATTGACAGGTGGTACTGTTGTTTCTGAAGAAATCGGCATGGAGTTGGAGAAAACTCAGCTGGAAGACTTAGGTACAGCGAAGCGCATTGTTATCACTAAAGATAACACCACTGTTGTTGACGGTAATGGCGACGACGCCGCTATCGAAGGCCGTGTAACGCAAATCAAACAGCAAATGGAAGAAACCACTTCTGACTATGACCGCGAAAAACTGCAAGAACGTCTGGCTAAGTTAGCTGGTGGTGTTGCAGTCATTAAAGTAGGTGCTGCGACCGAAGTTGAGATGAAAGAGAAGAAAGCGCGCGTTGAAGACGCTCTGCACGCGACTCGCGCTGCGGTTGAAGAAGGCGTTGTCCCAGGTGGTGGTGTTGCACTGGTTCGTGCAGCAAGCAAACTGGGTGAATTACGCGGCGACAACGAAGAACAGAACGTCGGTATTCGTTTAGCATTGCGTGCAATGGAGGCGCCACTGCGTCAAATCGCAACCAACGCTGGTGCAGAAGCTTCTGTTGTTGCTAACAACGTACGTGACGGCGAAGGTAACTACGGTTACAACGCGGGTAACGATACGTACGGCGATATGCTGGAAATGGGTATTTTGGATCCAACCAAAGTGACTCGTTCAGCGCTGCAGTTTGCTTCTTCAGTAGGTGCGTTAATGATTACTACCGAAGCTATGATTGCTGACATCCCACAAGATGACAATGCTGGCGGAATGCCTGGCGGCGACATGGGTGGCATGGGCGGAATGGGCGGCATGATGTGATGCGCGCTTAAACGCCTGAAAAAGGGAGCCTGCACTGGCTCCCTTTTTTTATGGAATTTTTTTAGCATTGCGTACTCTAAGGCTGTATAAGCAAAGCGTATGATGGAGGAATAAGCATGCGTATTCGTAGTTTAGTGGTATTAATGACTATCTCCTTTAGTGCTTTTTCCTTTGCTGGAGAAGCCGAAGTGAAATGGGAAGGTGTTGATAAATATACTGACTTTAAACCGGCTAACAGCAACGAAGAGCGTTATCAGGAAAAAGTGAAAGAGCAGTTGACTGAGCATATTCATCAGTTAGCCGGTGAGCTACCTGATGGGCAAAAGCTGCATATGGTTGTAACCAATGTCGACTTAACCGGCCGTTTGGAGCCAACGTTTGGGCGGTCAACGTCTAATTATGTGCGTATTGTTCGTGAAATAGACTTTCCACGTATCAGCTTTAATTATCAGCTAACGGACAGTAGCGGCGAAGTGATAAAAGAAGGCCAGGAGAAGTTAAAGAACATGGGCTTTAACTATGACAGCCTGGCTTCGGTAAAACGTCGCGACGATTTGTATTTTGAAAAAGAAATGTTAACCCGCTGGTTCAACGAAACCTTGGGCGAAAAGAGTTAACCGGCCTGGCGAATACTTTTAAGTCGCGCCAGAGTTTCAGTCATAAGCTGTAGTTGCTGAACTAGTAGCTGCAGTAGCTCTTCATCACTTTGGTTTTGTTTCCAGGCTTCAAAGTTTTCAGTGATTTCATTTAAGTAAGGCTGAAACTTATTGCCTTTACTTTTGAAAATTGTCTGCTCGGCAAACACTCCCTGGAACTTGGCCTTACCCTGTTGACGCATATCATCTAGATATTGATCGGCATCGACGACCTGTCTATAGAGAACTTGCAGGTGCTCCTGAATTTTCTGTTCAACACTGTCAAAGCTGTCGCTCATGAATCATCCTTCATTATGTTGTTAAGCCATCGGGCATTATGGCTGTTTTACTGGGTTTGCGAGCTTGCTCCCGAACAAGCTTAGGAACTAAAAAGCCGGGTAACTGTTGCGTCATGTCCAGCCATAGTTGTTGGGCTTTGTCGTCACTCACTTCAAAATGGCTGGCGCCTTCAACCTTATCCAGCTGGTGCAGATAATAGGGTAACACGTTTGCACGAAAGAGCGTTTCACTCAGGCGGCAAAGTGCATCCGAACTATCGTTAACTCCTTTTAGCAAAACGCTTTGATTCAGCACGTGTATGCCAGCGTTATGCCATTTCTTTAAAGCGGCGGACAAATCATTAGAAATCTCGTTCGCGTGATTCGCGTGTATTACTAACACGACTTGTAATCGGCTTTGGCTTAAAGACGTTAATAGCTCGTCGGTCAGCCTGGACGGAATAACCACGGGCAGCCGGCTGTGAATGCGTAAACGAGTCAGCTGAGGTAAAGCTTCTAACTCCTGCACGAGTTTATGTAGCCTCTCGTCTTTCGCCATTAGTGGGTCACCGCCACTTAAAATAACTTCGTTAACTTCTGGATTCTGTTTTATGTAGTCTAGCGTGTCATCAATTTGCCGCTGACTAATGGTTAACTCGTCATAGGGAAAGTGCCGGCGAAAACAATAGCGGCAATTAACGGCACATCCGCCTTGCAGGATTAATAAAACCCGTCCGTGATATTTATGCAGCAGACCATTAGCCGGAGAGCTTTGCTCGTCGAGCGGATCTTTATGGAACCCCGGTTCGACTCTAAATTCGTCTACAAGAGGAAGTACCTGCCGCAGCAAAGGGTCATTAGGGTCGCCAATGTTCATTTGTTGAACGAAGGGGCGTGGCACTCGCATGGAGAATAGTTGCCGTGCTTTAATATCGTCAGCATACGCGCTGTCGTCCAGCTGCAAGGCTGATAGCAAGTCTTCAGGTCGGGTATATGACTTTTTTAATTCGTAGAGCCAATCAGCTCGTGGACTGACGGACACTGAATTTTCGGTCATGCGACCTCCCTATACTCAACAAAGTTCGTATTTTACCTGAAAATAAAGTCATTTTGTTTTATTATTGCGCGCAAATAATGATGGTTTAAGCAAGGAAAATGTCGTTATGGCAAATTACAGTACAAGTGAATTCAAAGGTGGTTTAAAAATCATGCAAGACGGCGAGCCATGCTCGATCGTCGAAAATGAGATGGTTAAGCCTGGTAAAGGTCAAGCATTTAACCGCGTAAAAATCCGTAAGTTAATTAGCGGAAAAGTGGTAGAGAAAACCTTTAAGTCGGGCGAGTCAGTTGAGGGTGCTGACGTTATCGAGCTTGAGTTATCTTATTTATACAACGACGGTGAGTTCTGGCACTTCATGAACAATGAAACGTTTGAACAGGTGCCTGCTGACGCTAAGGCTGTTGGCGATGCGGAAAAATGGTTGGTTGAACAGGACGTGTGCACATTGATTTTATGGGAAGGAAAGCCAATCAGTGTACAGCCACCAAACTTTGTTGAATTGGAAATTACCGAAACAGACCCGGGCTTAAAAGGCGATACCGCGGGAACAGGTGGTAAACCGGCAACATTAAGCACTGGTGCCGTTGTTCGAGTGCCGTTGTTCGTGCAAATTGGTGAAGTGATCAAAGTGGATACGCGCTCTGGCGAATACGTTTCACGCGTTCAGAAGTAAGTTTGAATAATGAGCTGGCGCCCTGACGCAAGTTGGAGCATGCTGCAACAGCGGGCTGACCTATTTAAGTCAGTGCGCCAGTTTTTTGAAAATCGTGGTGTGACTGAAGTCGATACCCACTTACTTTCCCAGTATGGTGTTACTGACGTCCATCTAAAAAACCTGTCTACCGAGTTTAGTCAGCCTCTTCCGTCTGGTACAAACACCCTCTATTTACAAACCTCGCCTGAATTTGCAATGAAGCGGCTTGTCGCAGCTTACCAACAAGACATTTACCAGCTCAGTCATGTGGTTCGGGACGATGAAGTTGGTCGGTATCATAATCCCGAGTTTACTTTACTCGAGTGGTACCGTATTGGCTTTGACGATAACGCGCTTATTAATGAAGTCTCTCAGTTGTTGTCGGAAACCTGCGGCGCTCCGCCGATCGTTGAGCGTAGCTACCAACAGTGTTTTCTGGAGACGCTAAAGTTGGATCCTTTGACGCCGGACGGCATTGAGGGCATAAGACAACATTTAGAGAGCGTTCCTGCGCTGACTGACTGGATGCAAAAAGAAACTGATGCGTCCACTATATTACAAGTAGCTTTCTCGGAATGTATTGAACCAACTTTTACTAAAAACGTGCCGCAATGTGTAACGCGCTTTCCTTTAGAACAAGCTGCACTAGCTCGAGTGGATGAGTCTGACCCACGAGTCGCAAAACGGTTTGAGGTTTATTATCAAGGTGTCGAGCTTGCCAATGGTTATCACGAATTGACCGATGCTGTTGAGCAGACAAGGCGCTTTCAAGACGACAATCGACACCGAGTGGCAAACAAGCAGCCGCAGATGGCGGCGGACAAGCGACTAATTTCAGCTTTGGAATCCGGTTTACCCGACTGTGCCGGTGTCGCTTTAGGTTTCGATAGGCTCCTAATGATAAAATCCGGTGCCAAGCACATTAGCGAAGTGCTTCCTTTCACGACTAACAACGCCTAAAAACCAGCAATAACTCTGTCTTAAATCAAAATTTAGATGATCTGTCTTGGATAATAAACGCGTATGTTATAATATAACACGTCAGTTAGATGATGAGTTCAATAAATTCATTCAGTAATAAAGAGTAAGGCAGAACGTTTTATGCAGGCTAATACGCCCCAAAACTTAGACAAAGCAGGAATCTGGATTACCACATTATGTGCTATCCACTGCCTATTGCTGCCTCTTATCTTGCCATTATTAGCGATGGCGGGTTTAGCATTCATCGGTGAAGATGCGCTTGAAAATACCATTCTTGGCCTGAGTGTATTTGTTGGGCTTTGGTCATTAGTCAGTGGCGCTCGCAAACACGGTAACTGGAATCTGTTAACGCTCCTACTGTTAGGTGCGGCTATTTATTCACAGCGAGACGTGCTTGGTCATTGGGGTGAACCCGTCATTATTCTATTTGGCGCAGGCTTGATAATATACGCTCACGTATCAAACTTACGCCTTATTAAAAAGTTGGCTTTTACCTCTTCTCAGCAACCGCTGTAAAGCTAGTCAGCTTTAGCCTTAAGTACGACCCCCGTTTCTACATGATCAGTATATGGAAATTGATCAAACATAGCGGCGGCAATAATCTCATGAGTTTCCGTTAAATAATCTAAGTTCTCTGCTAATGTATCTGGGTTGCAGGAAATGTAGATAATTCTGGAATAAGCCGACACCATTTTCAGTGTTTCAGCATCAAGCCCGGCGCGAGGCGGATCAACCAACACGGTTTTGCAGTCAAAGCTTTTAATGTCAGCCTCATCAGCGCGACGAGATGACCGCTCACCATTTAGCGCTTCAGTAAACTCTTCAGCAGACATACGAACAATGGTGACGTTTTCAATGTTATTCAGCTCAGCACTTCTCCGGGCAGACGCTACCGAGCTTTTACTAATTTCCGTGGCTAAGACTCGCTGGAAGTTTTCTGCTAAAGGTAGGGTGAAGTTGCCGTTACCGCAGTACAGCTCTAATAAGTCGTGGTCATTTTGCCCAATATGCTGTTTGACCCAACCAATCATCGCTTCGTTAATTCTTGCATTGGGCTGGGTAAAGCTATTTTCGGTTTGAATCGATTGGTAGGTTTTATTTCCGACATTGACGTGCTCGATGACACTGTCGTCAAACAAAACGCGTTTTTGCTTACGAGCACGACCAATAATATTAATATCCGCCGACTCTTTAAATTCTTCACGTAAAGCTGTGGCTTCTTTTTCCCATTCGTCATCCAGGGGGCGATGATAAAGCAAAGAGATAACTGCTTGGTTCGTTGTGGTTGTAAGAAAGTCGACTTGAAAAAGCTTGTTCCTGAGTATTGGATTAGGTTTTAGCTTTTCTATTAGTTGTTTCATTAGGCGATTAATTAACTCGCTACCCGGTAAAAATTCGCCCATTCGGATTTTTTCCCGCGTTTCCGGGTTGAACATGATGTAATAGAGATCATCGCCCTCATGCCAAACACGAAACTCAGCACGCATACGGTAGTGTTTCCTGGGTGACTCGAAAGTATCTAATTGCTGTACCCCAAATTTCGACAATTTCTTTATTAAACTTTCTTCTTTGTGTCGGAACTGCTCTGGGTAGTTTGTTGTATCAATCTTTTTGTACGTCATAGTATCCGCTGTTGCTTAAGTTTCGTTTATTCCTCTATTTTACGCACCGAAACTATTAACTACCAAGTTTTGCTCAGATTTAACGCATAAAATGTTAACTCTTGATTACATTTGAACGAATACTGAACGGTCGAGAGAAAAACAGTTAAAAAGGTATAAAAAGCGCTTGACGGTGCGAGTTAAATCTCTAAAATGCGCTCCACGTTCGAGGCAGGCAACGAAGCCGCCGAAAACCTAAGTTTTCTAAAACATCTTTTTTCAAAAAAGTATTGACGGAAAACACACGGTGTGTAGAATACGCACCTCTCGCAGCCAAGGCTGCTGAGAAACGCTCTTTAAAAATTATATCAAGCCAAGCAAACTGTGTGGGCACTTGCAGAAGTTACGCAAAACAGAAATATGTATTGCAACTTTTGAATGAGTGTTCAGCAAGGTTTCATTAATGAAGCTAAGCAAAGACGCGTAATTCATTGAGTTGATTGAACTACTTTTAATTGAAGAGTTTGATCATGGCTCAGATTGAACGCTGGCGGCAGGCCTAACACATGCAAGTCGAGCGGTAACAGAGAGAAGCTTGCTTCTCTGCTGACGAGCGGCGGACGGGTGAGTAAGACTTGGGAATTTGCCTTTAGGCGGGGGACAACCACTGGAAACGGTGGCTAATACCGCATAATGTCTACGGACCAAAGTGGGGGACCTTCGGGCCTCACACCTAAAGATGAGCCCAAGCGGGATTAGCTAGTTGGTGGGGTAAAGGCTCACCAAGGCGACGATCCCTAGCTGTTCTGAGAGGATGATCAGCCACACTGGGACTGAGACACGGCCCAGACTCCTACGGGAGGCAGCAGTGGGGAATATTGCACAATGGGGGAAACCCTGATGCAGCCATGCCGCGTGTGTGAAGAAGGCCTTCGGGTTGTAAAGCACTTTCAGTGGTGAGGAAAGGGTGATAGTTAATAGCTATCACAGTTGACGTTAGCCACAGAAGAAGCACCGGCTAACTCCGTGCCAGCAGCCGCGGTAATACGGAGGGTGCAAGCGTTAATCGGAATTACTGGGCGTAAAGCGTACGTAGGCGGTGTGTTAAGCTAGATGTGAAAGCCCCGGGCTCAACCTGGGAATAGCATTTAGAACTGGCACGCTAGAGTCCTGAAGAGGGTGGTAGAATTTCCAGTGTAGCGGTGAAATGCGTAGATATTGGAAGGAATACCGGTGGCGAAGGCGGCCACCTGGTCAGAGACTGACGCTGAGGTACGAAAGCGTGGGGAGCAAACAGGATTAGATACCCTGGTAGTCCACGCCGTAAACGATGTCAACTAGTTGTTCGTGTCATTAAGACGTGAGTAACGCAGCTAACGCACTAAGTTGACCGCCTGGGGAGTACGGCCGCAAGGTTAAAACTCAAATGAATTGACGGGGGCCCGCACAAGCGGTGGAGCATGTGGTTTAATTCGATGCAACGCGAAGAACCTTACCATCCCTTGACATCCAGTGAATTTTCCAGAGATGGATTAGTGCCTTCGGGAACACTGAGACAGGTGCTGCATGGCTGTCGTCAGCTCGTGTTGTGAGATGTTGGGTTAAGTCCCGCAACGAGCGCAACCCTTATCCTTAGTTGCCAGCACATAATGGTGGGAACTCTGGGGAGACTGCCGGTGATAAACCGGAGGAAGGTGGGGACGACGTCAAGTCATCATGGCCCTTACGGGATGGGCTACACACGTGCTACAATGGCGCATACAAAGGGCAGCGAACCTGCGAAGGTAAGCGAATCTCATAAAGTGCGTCGTAGTCCGGATTGGAGTCTGCAACTCGACTCCATGAAGTCGGAATCGCTAGTAATCGTGGATCAGAATGCCACGGTGAATACGTTCCCGGGCCTTGTACACACCGCCCGTCACACCATGGGAGTGGGCTGCACCAGAAGTGGTTAGTTTAACCTTCGGGAGAACGATCACCACGGTGTGGTTCATGACTGGGGTGAAGTCGTAACAAGGTAGCCGTAGGGGAACCTGCGGCTGGATCACCTCCTTACATTATTGCGAACGGACGTGAGTGCTCACACAGTTTGCAGGCTTGATATTAGAAGAGAAGAAAACTGGGTCTGTAGCTCAGCTGGTTAGAGCGCACCCCTGATAAGGGTGAGGTCGGCAGTTCAAGTCTGCCCAGACCCACCATTTTGAGCGCCTGGACAGCGTTGGAAAGTCACTCGCATAGCAGGCTATGCGTCGCGCCTTTCCGCCTTGCCAGCCACTCAAAAACATTTCAAGACTCAGGCTTTGCCTTACTTGAAATGTCCTTATCGGGGGTGGTCGAAACGCCCATGATTGGGGCCATAGCTCAGCTGGGAGAGCGCCTGCCTTGCACGCAGGAGGTCAGCGGTTCGATCCCGCTTGGCTCCACCACTTCTTCTCTGGTAACCGTTAGCGTTAAGTGTTCTTGGTTAAGAACATTTACCGGTAACTTCGTGTTACACGCTCTTTAACAACATGGAAAGCTGATTGTAAATAAAGTAAGAAATGCCACTCTACTTGAACAAACCGTAAGGTAGAGGCGTATCGAACTTGTGTACAGCGAGAACAAACAATCTTGGTCATGTAGTCCAGACACCTTCGGGTTGTATGGTTAAGTGACTAAGCGTACACGGTGGATGCCTAGGCAGTTGGAGGCGATGAAGGACGTACTAACTTGCGATAAGCCATGACGAGGCAGTAAGAGCCACTTGAGTCATGGATTTCCGAATGGGGCAACCCACTGAGCTTGCTCAGTATCCGGCACTGAATAAAATAGGTGCCAGGAGGCGAACCCGGAGAACTGAAACATCTAAGTACCCGGAGGAAAAGAAATCAACCGAGATTTCCCTAGTAGCGGCGAGCGAACGGGAAGCAGCCCTTAAGCGTTACATGTGCTAACAGAATCTGTTGGGAAGCAGAGCCATAGACGGTGATAGCCCGGTATGTGAAGGCGCATGAAACGTGAAAACGAGTAGGTCGGGACACGTGTTATCTTGACTGAATATGGGGGGACCATCCTCCAAGGCTAAATACTCCCAACTGACCGATAGTGAACCAGTACCGTGAGGGAAAGGCGAAAAGAACCCCGGCGAGGGGAGTGAAATAGAACCTGAAACCGTGTACGTACAAGCAGTAGGAGCGGACGTGTTCCGTGACTGCGTACCTTTTGTATAATGGGTCAGCGACTTATATTTTGTAGCAAGGTTAACCGAATAGGGTAGCCGTAGGGAAACCGAGTCTTAACTGGGCGCTCAGTTGCAAGGTATAGACCCGAAACCGGGCGATCTAACCATGAGCAGGTTGAAGATTGAGTAACATCAATTGGAGGACCGAACCCACTTATGTTGAAAAATGAGGGGATGACTTGTGGCTAGGAGTGAAAGGCTAATCAAGCCCGGAGATAGCTGGTTCTCCCCGAAATCTATTTAGGTAGAGCCTCGGACGAATACCATTGGGGGTAGAGCACTGTTTGGGCTAGGGGGTCATCCCGACTTACCAACCCCATGCAAACTCCGAATACCAATGAGTACTATCCGGGAGACACACGGCGGGTGCTAACGTCCGTCGTGGAGAGGGAAACAACCCAGACCGCCAGCTAAGGTCCCAAAGTTATGGCTCAGTGGGAAACGATGTGGGAAGGCACAGACAGCTAGGAGGTTGGCTTAGAAGCAGCCACCCTTTAAAGAAAGCGTAATAGCTCACTAGTCGAGTCGGCCTGCGCGGAAGATGTAACGGGGCTAAGCCATACACCGAAGCTGCGGCAGCAACTTGTTGCTGGGTAGGGGAGCGTTCTGTAAGCGGATGAAGGTGGTTCGAGAGGACTGCTGGACGTATCAGAAGTGCGAATGCTGACATGAGTAACGATAATGGGAGTGAAAAACTCCCACGCCGGAAGACCAAGGTTTCCTATCCCATGCTAATCAGGGTAGGGTAAGTCGGCCCCTAAGGCGAGGCGGAAACGCGTAGTCGATGGAAAACAGGTTAATATTCCTGTACCGATGTTCATTGCGATGGGGGGACGGAGAAGGCTAGGTGAGCGCGGCGTTGGTAGTCCGCGTGAAAGTGCGTAGGCTGAGGGTTTAGGAAAATCCGGACCCTTAAGGCCGAGACACGAGACGAGCATCTACGGATGCGAAGTCATTGATGCCCTGCTTCCGGGAAAAGCCTCTAAGCTTCAGATGAACATTGACCGTACCCCAAACCGACACAGGTGGTCAGGTAGAGAATACTAAGGCGCTTGAGAGAACTCGGGTGAAGGAACTAGGCAAAATAGTACCGTAACTTCGGGAGAAGGTACGCCGCTGATGGTGATTGACTTTTCGTCATGAGCTGTTGGCGGTCGCAGTGACCAGGTGGCTGGGACTGTTTATTAAAAACACAGCACTGTGCTAACACGAAAGTGGACGTATACGGTGTGACACCTGCCCGGTGCCGGAAGGTTAATTGATGGGGTTAGCGTATGCGAAGCTCTTGATCGAAGCCCCGGTAAACGGCGGCCGTAACTATAACGGTCCTAAGGTAGCGAAATTCCTTGTCGGGTAAGTTCCGACCTGCACGAATGGTGTAACCATGGCCACGCTGTCTCCACCCGAGACTCAGTGAAATTGAAATCGCAGTGAAGATGCTGTGTACCCGCGGCTAGACGGAAAGACCCCGTGAACCTTTACTACAGCTTGGCACTGAACATTGAACCTACATGTGTAGGATAGGTGGGAGGCTTTGAAGCATTGGCGCTAGTTGATGTGGAGCCATCCTTGAAATACCACCCTTGTATGTTTGATGTTCTAACATAGGCCCCTTATCGGGGTTGTGGACAGTGCCTGGTGGGTAGTTTGACTGGGGCGGTCTCCTCCCAAAGAGTAACGGAGGAGCACGAAGGTTGGCTAAGTACGGTCGGACATCGTACGGTTAGTGCAATGGCAGAAGCCAGCTTAACTGCGAGACAGACACGTCGAGCAGATACGAAAGTAGGTCATAGTGATCCGGTGGTTCTGAATGGAAGGGCCATCGCTCAACGGATAAAAGGTACTCCGGGGATAACAGGCTGATACCGCCCAAGAGTTCATATCGACGGCGGTGTTTGGCACCTCGATGTCGGCTCATCACATCCTGGGGCTGAAGTCGGTCCCAAGGGTATGGCTGTTCGCCATTTAAAGTGGTACGCGAGCTGGGTTTAGAACGTCGTGAGACAGTTCGGTCCCTATCTGCCGTGGGCGTTTGAGAGTTGAGAGGAGCTGCTCCTAGTACGAGAGGACCGGAGTGGACGAACCTCTGGTGTTCGGGTTGTCATGCCAATGGCACTGCCCGGTAGCTATGTTCGGAATCGATAACCGCTGAAAGCATCTAAGCGGGAAGCGAGCCTCGAGATAAGCTCTCACTAGCACTTTAAGTGCTCTGAAGGGTTGTTGAAGACGACGACGTTGATAGGCGGGGTGTGGAAGCGTAGTAATGCGTTGAGCTAACCCGTACTAATTGCCCGTGAGACTTAACCATACAACACCGAAGTTGTTTGAGACGTTACGCACAAGCGAGCGACTCTGCTAAGCGGCAAGAAGAGTGGCGATTACTAAGAATCAGTTTTTTATGTTGTGACAGTTTATGTCTGGCGGCCATAGCGGTGTGGCACCACCTGAATCCATCCCGAACTCAGCAGTGAAACACACCAGCGCCGATGGTAGTGTGGGGTCTCCCCATGCGAGAGTAGGTCACCGCCAGACTTCAAATAAAAGAGCCCCAGCCGATTTTGGCTGGGGCTTTTTATTTTGTGTGTTGTGCTACTCGAGCATGGGCATGTGACAAAATCGCCGGGAGCGATTTTGAACGCACGTTAGTGCGGCCCGAAGGGCGGAGGGCAGGAAGCCCGGAGTAAAGTAGGACACCGCCAGACTTCAAATCTAAGAAGCCCTCAGCTGATGCTGGGGGCTTTTTTTATGCCCGTCCTCCCGGAACTGCCATCACACCTGATGCAATAACCTTAGGCTACTTATAACAAATGTTCATATGTCATCGCTAACAGGACTGAACCAAATTACGTTTTAACTGCTATATTAAAATGACATATAAATGGGGAGAACAGCAGTATGAAACGTATAAATCCTATAACACTAGCTTTGGCTAGTAGTTTTCTTGTCGCTCCAGTAGCATTAGCACAAAATGCTGATACAAATGACAGTGCAGAGGTTGAAGAGGTTATTCAGGTTGTAGGTTCTCGTTTATCGATGAGAACAGCGACTGATGGTTCGGCGCCAGTCGACATTATTAGCGGAGAAGATCTAGCTGCCACAGGAATGACCGATACAGCAAAAGCACTTCAATATGCTGTACCAAGTTTTAACTTCCCATCATCTTCTATTACGGATGGTAGTGACGCTGTTAGACCAGCCTCACTAAGAGGTTTATCACCTGATCATACGCTCGTCCTTATCAACGGCAAACGGCGTCACAGTTCTGCTTTAGTCCACTTAAATGGGACAACGGGGCGAGGTAGCTCAAACGTTGACCTTAACGCTATACCAATGTCGGCCATAAAACGCATTGAGGTCTTAAGAGATGGCGCTGCTGCACTTTACGGCTCAGATGCTATTGCCGGTGTGATTAACGTTGTATTGAAAGACAATTCAGAAGGCGGTAGTGCGAGCTTTCAGCTTGGCCAAACACATAAAGGTGATGGTGAACAATGGCGCGCATCGGCTAGTACTGGATTTTCGGTGGGCGAAGACGGTGCGTTAACGGTGTCTGGAGAACTTCAACATAAAAACCGTACCAATAGAGCCGGTCCAGATACTCGGCAACAGTATCCATTGCTTGAAAACGGTGACCCAGATCCCCGAGAAGAGACCTTTGATAGACAAAGTTTTCATATTGGCCAAGCTGAATACGAAAACGCATCTTTATTTGCTAACTTCGATATGACTTTGGGCGACGGTAGGATTTATGCTTTTGGCGGCATGAGTGACCGTAAATCTGAGTCCGGGGCTTTTTACAGAAGAGCGATTCAAAGTAACACGTTGACTGAAATCTACCCTGACGGGTTTCTGCCTATTCTAGCACCTGATGTTAAAGACTACTCTATGTACGCCGGTTATGAGTGGTACTTGGGTGAATGGACTTTAGATTTTAGTGGTGGTTATGGTGTTAGTGAGTTCCAATATAATGTTAAGAACTCATTGAATGCATCTCTGGGGCCTGACGTAACTCCAACCTCGTTCGATGCGGGAACTCTGACGAACGAAGAATCGAATATCACATTCGATGCTCAGCGTTTTGTCCCGTTTGTGAACAATTCTGATTTATCGATTGCGTTTGGTGTGAGCTACCGCGACAACACTTACCAAATTGAAGCTGGTGAAGAGGCGTCTTATATTAACGGTGGTTACGAGGATCGTCCTGCCGGGAGTCAGGGCTACACAGGCTTTAGACCTGACGCAGAAGTTAACCAAAGCCGTGACAATGTTGGCGTGTACTTCGAAACCGAAAACCAGCTAACTACAGACTTTATGTGGGGCGCAGCGGTACGCTATGAAGACTATTCAGACTTTGGTGACAATACGAGCTGGAAGGTATCGGGACGCTACGACATTACGGACAGAATAGCGGTACGTGGCGCGGTTAATACCGGTTTTAGAGCACCCAGTGCCCAACAACTTTATTTCACCAACATCTCGACTCTGGCTGTTGATGTTGATGGTGAGACAGTTCTGCAACGCTCTGGAACCTTTAACTCTCTGAGTCCGGTTACAGATGCTTTGAATATCCCTGATCTTGAACCAGAAGAATCTGACAGTATCAGCGCAGGTATTGTCTGGAATGGTTATGACGGTTTGGCCATTACATTAGACTATTTCCGAATCAATATTGATGACCGCATTATTTTATCAAACCAAGTGTTTCCGGGTGACTCGCCGGCTGTAGCCGATGCGCTAAGCACGGTGTCCGCAGAAAATGCCCGATTTTTTATCAATGCAGTTGATACAAAAACAGAAGGCTTGGATATTGTTGCGAGCAAGACATTTAGCTTAAATGACTTTGGTGAGCTAAAAGCACAACTTGCTTATGGCTTTAATAACACGGAAATAGAATCAGTTAATTTGCCGCCACTTTTTGATGGGCTTGAGTCGGTATTATTCGATTATGACGAAAAAATCCGTATGACCGATTCAACACCAGATCATAGTGGCTCGTTGGGCTTTACTCATTCATTAGGAAACTGGAAAACAGACGTACGTTTTAATTACTTTGGAACTTATATTATTGGTGATTACGACACAGGAGAGACTGCCGAAGAAGCCAATGATACTTATGGACCCAATTGGGTGACTGACATTTCAGTGAAATACGCATTTTCTGATGACCTCAGCTTAATCGTTGGTGGCCAGAACGTGTTTAGTGAGTATCCAGAAGAGCAACCGGTAGAGAGCGCGTTTGATACGATATTTAAGTATCCTAATACAAACTCGCCTATTGGATTCAACGGCGCTTACTTCTATTCCGAAGTTGAGTACAAGTTCTAAATTATCGAAAACTTAGTAAAAACCGCCATTATTTGGCGGTTTTTTTATTTCCGCCAACATCTTTTTTCAAAAAAAACTTTAAAAACAGAGAGTTACTCATTGGCATGGTTTATGATAGCAATACTATTAAAATGATTTAATAGGTGTGGATAAGATTATGTCAGACAAGAAAACTGTTTGGATCATTGTAATTGCCGTTATCGCGTTTCTATTGTTTGGGGACGAGATTGTTGCCTTAACCGCTTCTATCTTAGGGGCTGCAGTTGAGCTTTCGGTGTCACTAATTGTTTGGTTACTGGTCGTCGGTGGTATTTTCTTCATCGTGACGTCGATATTCGGGAGCACGCTACTTGGCTTCTGCGCAGCGTTTATAGCACTGGTGCTAAGTGGAATTAGCTTTTTCTGGCCACTTTTACTCTGTCTTTTCGTTCTTTACTTAGTGTTTCGCAAACCGAGGGTTTCTAGGGCTCCTTAATTAAGTGTAAGATAGCGCATTATAAGCTGATTACTGGAATGACAATGCGTACATTACTGGCTGGTATTTTTACACTATTAATGACATCGACGGTATACGCCGATGTCGTTACTTTTTCCGAAGGCTGGGCGCGAGAAAGCATACCCGGAGCGGAGAATGGAGCCGCTTACGGCAAGTTAGCCAACCCGTCTCAAGAAGTCCTGATTATAAAGGGCGTGAGCGGTTCCGTTGCAGACAAGGTAGAAGTCCATACTCATGTGATGACCGATGGAATGATGTCGATGCAACAGGTAAAGGCGCTTGAATTACCTCCAAATGAACAAATAACCTTTGAACCTGGAAGCTATCACTTCATGTTATTTGGACTCTTGTCACCGCTGAAAAGTGGGCAATCGTTTGATTTGCAATTACACTTTACCAATGGTGAAACCCAGCCAGTTACTATTCGTGTTAAATAAAACGTTGTATTAAGGATGAACATGTATAAAAAAAGCATTATGCTCGCCGCTGCTTTGGCGCTAACACCTCAACTTGCAAACGCAGACACTGTTTTAGGTTTATATGTTGGTGGCCAATACTGGGATACCGATGCCAGCGGTGAGTATGGCGTTGGTTCGGAAGTATTTCCCCCTGGCTTCGAGGACAAAGGACAAAACAGTTATTACGCAGCACTAGAGCACCCTATCCCATTAATTCCTAATGTAAAAATACGTGAAAACTCACTTGAGTTTGACGGTGGATATGGACGTAATGACTTTAGCCATCGCGACTATATTTTTTATTACGAGTTTTTCGATAACGACATTATCTCGTTTGACGCTGGTATTAATGCAATGGATTTTGATGGTACGGTTCGCACGCCGGTGAGCACAACATTTGGGCGCCAGGACTTTTCTGTCACTGTTCCTACCGGTTACTTGGCAACACGCGTTGGTATTCCGATGACCGATCTTACGTTGTTTGCTGAAGTGAGTGCGCTGAGTGTGAAAGACTCAAAAGTGCAGGATGCCCAAATTGGTATCGAATATCGCTTGGTTGAAAACCTGGCTATCGACTTTAATTTGCATGCCGGTTACCGCCACTCTGTCATTGAGTTAGATGACGTTGACGATATTTATTCCGATGTAACCTTTAAAGGTCCTTTTGTAGGCCTAGAAGTCCATTTCTAAAGAAAACGAATACTGCTTATTCGCTTGCAGTTGTACAACTTTATAAGCTAAATTGTTAGATGTTTGTAACGGTTTAAGCGGAAGGCGAATGAGCAGTACCCCAGATGAGCCGCTGTTCCTTCATGATGACGATGAAGAGATCAAGGTAGACAAGCCCAAGGGCTTTTGGAAAATCCTGATTGTCGATGACGATCAGGAGATTCATGCTGTCACAAAAATGGCTCTCGCCGATGTCATTATTTCAGACAAACCGCTTCAATTTTTGCATGCGTATAGCGGTAGCGAAGCGCTCGATCGTTTAAGCGAGCACGATGACGTTGCTATGATTTTACTGGATGTTGTTATGGAAACTGACGACGCCGGTTTGAGAGTCGCGCAGGATATTCGAGAAAAGCTCGCTAACGATGAAATACGTATTGTGTTGCGAACGGGACAGCCAGGGTATGCACCGGAAGAAAATGTCGTAAAAGCGTATGACATCAATGACTATAAAACAAAAACTGAACTCACTCGTAGTCGCCTGTTAACCACTGTTTTCTCGGCAGTGCGTTCTTACCAACAGTTAAAAACCATTAATGAAAATCGCCGTGGCTTAAGAAAAATTATTCATTCTGCTTCGAATTTGATGGAACGGCACTCCATAGTGAATTTTTCCGAAGGTGTCGTTACTCAAATTGCTTCACTACTTGGCCTAAACGCAGAAGGCATTGTCGGCGCACGAGCTCCTCATAAAGATAATGATATTTTAGTACTGGGGGCTGCTGGTCACTTTGCGAACAGCATATATAAAAGTTTATCGACGCTAAACTCTGAGGAAATAGAAAGATCTGTTCGTCAGTGTCTGAATGAAAAGCGACACATTCAGACAGAGCACGCAACGGTATTTTTCATCGATGGGCAAGAGCATCAGGCTGCGGCCTATATTGAGACTGACCAAAAAGTGGCTGAGTACGATCAGGAGTTGCTGGAAGTCTTTTTAGCCAATATTGCTGTCGGGTTTGAAAATGCGAATTTATTTGAAGAGCTACGCACTGCTGCTTATCTTGACCCGCTAACCGGCATTCCTAACCGCGCTGAATTTACGCGAAAGCTTCAGGTTATCTCTGAAAAGCCTTGCCAGGAAACCGCCATAGCGGTGGTGGATATTGACCACTTTTCAGATGTGAACGATGGCCTCGGCCAGGATATAGGCAATCTACTTCTACGTTCCGTTGCGCTTCGACTTACCGAACAACTTGGTAATGAAGTTTTTGTTTCCAGAATTTCAGCGGATGTTTTTGGCATAACAGGTCCTAAAGCTATCGTCACGCCGGGTAATATTAACCAACTGTTTATGTTACCGTTCAGAGCCGGCGAGCACTACATACCGCTGCAAGTCACCTGTGGTTTTACTTCTGCGGAAAATACCGAGCGAGTTAACGGTAAAGGTCTTTTGAAGCAGGTGTATATTGCCCTGAAAAGTGCGAAAACTCATTCATTCGAGCGTTTCGACTTTTATGAACCCATTATGGAACAAGAGACTCAGCGTCGTCTCGAACTGGTCAGAAAGTTAAGAGCTGACTTTGCGGATAGAAAACTGCAGGTCTGGTATCAGCCCCAGGTTGACCTGAAGACTCAGAAAATCATTGGTGTTGAAGCACTATTGCGCTGGCCACAGAGTGATGGCAGTTTTATTTCACCCGCTGAGTTTATTCCCTTGGCGGAGTACTCGGGGCTTATTGTTGATATTGGCTCCTGGGTCATCGAAGAGTCTTGCCGACAAATTCAAGCCTTTGATGAAAGCGGCCTGCCTAGCTTACGTATCGCCATTAATGTGTCGGTTCCGCAGTTTAGAAAGCGGGACTTCCCCGAGTTGGTTGAGCGACAAATTGAGCAGTCTGGTATATCGCCTGAGCGTGTCGAGCTGGAAATTACAGAAAGCATTCTGATGGAAGAGCCCGAGCTGGTCGCAGATATTTTAAAACGACTGAAGCTTCAAGGCGTGAAAGTTGCTATTGACGATTTCGGTGTCGGTTTTTCTTCGCTCAGTTATTTACAGAAACTACCGCTTAACCGAATTAAAATTGATAAAACTTTCGTGAATAACTCCGCCCATAAAAGTGGGCAAATCATTATTGAGACTATTGTGGATATGGCCCATCGACTGGGTCTGGAAATTCTGGCGGAAGGTATTGAAGAAACAGAGCAGCGGGATTATTTCATTGGTCTGGACTGCCGGGAAGGGCAAGGCTTTTATTTCGCCAAACCCATGCCGGCTAATGAGCTTATTCAGTTACTGAAAGAGCAAACAGACTCTTACTGATACACCTCAACAGAGTCGGCATCCATAGTGTAGCCAACAACTGCTAAGTCGCCTTCTTTGCGTTCCACCTTAATCGTACCCTCAATCCATACGGCATCGTAGGTGTTTTCGTAAGGAACACCTTCTGCGTATTGAACATGGATAATCTGATTCGGCGGCGGTGGCGGCACGTGAATACAGGCGCCGAAATAAGGCACTAACAAAAATTCAGTGACATTGTCAGCGTCACCTTCAAGCTGCACCACATAACCCGGTATGCGGACTTTTTTGCCATCCAAAGACTCGACCACAGGTGCATCTAAGTTAGTTTGCCTGTCTTCTTCTGGATTAGCGTCATAGTAAGATTGAGGCTTAACCGGCGGTGGGGTAAAACCTTCAGGGATTAAGTCTTTCCAGCCAATTTTCTCTGCTGCGAACGTCGGCATTGCAACGACCAAAAACATTAATGCTAATAACTGTTTCATACTTTCACCGTGAGTCCGTCTGCTAAAGACTGGCGATAGGCTCGCCAGGCTGGAATTAAACTTAACAAAAAACCGGTAGCCACAACGAGCCCTAAGCGCCACCACTCAGCAACTGTTGGCCATGCAAAGCTAAGAACAATGCCGGTCTGCGACTGAATAACGCCGGCCAGCGACCATTCGAGCAAGTACAGCAGAGCCAACCCGCTTGCGGCGCCTACCACCGTCAGTAATAAAGCTTCACTGACTAACAAGCCAAAAACGGTTCCTGGTCCTGCGCCTACTGCTCTTAAGACCGCCATTTCACGACGGCGTTCCCGTAAGCTGGCAAGCATAATGGTCAGCATGCCTAGTAACCCAATAAGTACCACCATCGAGGATATAACGGTTAACGCTTGTTCGAATACGCGCAGAGTCTTCCACAACTCTTGCAGTGTCATACCGGGTAATAATGCTGTAAGTGGCTCCGGTTTATAAGTGTTAATTTGTCGTTGAAGCCTTAACGCCAGCGGCTTGGCTTTGAGCCCCAGCAATGCCGCGCTGATGCTCTCTGCAGGAGGAGCGTGGCTGTCACCGTGGTCATGTTTTTCATGGCTTTCGCCACCATGAATAACTTCAAGGCTCGTTAAGCTGGTCAAAATAGTCTGGTCAACGGGTGTCCCTGTGCGTTTTAAAGTACCTACGACAGTTAGTGGGTGATCATCGTGCTCACTAAAGCTAATGCCACCACTGCCATGCGCAATGGTAATGTTATCACCGACTTTCTTGTTTAATTTAGACGCAGCTTCAGCACCCAGTACAACCTGCTTTTCACCTTTAAAAGCGTCGCCAGCAGCAAAGGTTAGTGACTGCTTACTACCGTATCTAAAGTGTTTAAAGTAGTCTTTAGTAGTGGCAACAACGGGTAAACCGCCGACACTGTCACCCAGCGAAATTGGCACCGCCCACTCCACTGCGGGGCGTGAACGAATGTCATCAAAGGCCTCCCAACTCATGTTGTTGGTCATGCTACCAATATGAAAAACGGACGACAGAAGCAGCTGTATCTGACTGGTTCTGGCTCCAATAATTAAGTCTGTTCCCGAGACCGTATTAGCAAAGTTTGTTTGCACTTGTTCTCGCGTGCGTTCGACAGCAAGTAGCAAAGTGACACTGACTGCAATGGCAATAACAGTCAGCAGAACACTCGCACGGCGATTCAGCAAACTTTTAATGGCCAGCTTTATCATGCCGTTACTCCTGCTTTGTTGAGGTCATTGAGTTCAACATGGGAGTCAAAGTAGCGAGATAAAGCGGCATCATGCGTGACAAAAATCACCGTAGTATTGTTCTTAGCGGACAGTTCGAGAAGCAATTGAATAAAGCTGTCACGGTGCTCAGCGTCGAGTGCTGATGTTGGCTCGTCCGCGATTAAAAGTGGTGGTGCGCCTAACAAAGCGCGTGCAGCAGCAACCCGTTGTTGCTGACCGACGCTGAGGGAGTGCGCGGGCTGTTGAATCTGGCTCTCGCTTAAACCTAAACGTTTCAACATATTGTTAGCTGAGCTCTCTGGTGTCTCGCCAGCCTTTGCAATGCGCTCTTTGCGAATGCTTGAAAACTGACAAGCTAATAAAGCATTGTCCAATGCAGACAAATAAGGCAAAAGATTAAACTGCTGAAAGATATAACCGATGTTATCGGCCCGGAACCGATCTCTCTGGCGTCCGGAAAGCTTAGAAAGTCGTGTGTCGAAAAGGCTCAACTCACCTTTTTGCGGTGTATTAATGCCGGCTAGCAGCGATAACAGAGTGGACTTTCCGCTACCGCTGGGGCCGCGTAAAAGCAGAGTTTCGCCGTTCTGTACTTGCCACTCGGGTATGTCTAATGTGGCGGGTTCATTGCGCTTCCAGGAGAAGCTTAAATCACGAACAGAAACGGCGGTCATAGATACTGCCTTTTAACGTTAAGAATTTACGACTTCTGAGCGCGCTCAAATGACGTTTTAATTTCTTCTTTAGCTGACGCTGCGTTTTCCCAGCCGTCAACTTTAACCCACTTACCTTTTTCAAGCTCTTTATAACGTTCGAAGAAGTGCGTGATTTGAGCTTTCAATAGCTCCGGTAAGTCGTCCACGTCATTAATGTGGTCGTACTCTTTGGTTAGCTTACTGACAGGAACCGCGATAACTTTTGCGTCTTCACCAGACTCGTCAGTCATTTTTAATACACCGACCGGACGGCATTTGATCACACAGCCTGCTTGCAGTGGGTATGGTGTTGGTACTAAAACGTCAACCGGGTCGCCGTCGAGTGACAAGGTTTCATTAACGAAACCGTAGTTTGCAGGGTAGAACATTGGCGTTGCCATGAAACGGTCAACCACTAATGCACCTGTGTCTTTGTCGACTTCGTACTTAATTGGGTCAGCGTTTGCCGGAATTTCGATGATAACGTTGACTTCTTCTGGCAGGTTTTTACCTGCAGGTACGTTTCCTAAGCTCATAATACTTCCTGTTCTCAATGTAAAAGTTATACCGATTGCGCGATTATAGCGGTTCGGCTTTATCGTGCAATATCGCTAAAGGTCTAATACGGTTTCGGGTACTGCTTATGGTACTCCATGCAAACGTCAACTTCGTTTGCAGAGCCAAGTACAACGGCAACTCTTTGGTGAATATGGTCAGGGACAATGTCCAGAATGCGTCGGTAACCGTCAGATGCCTTGCCGCCCGCCTTTTCAACCAGCATAGCCATAGGCGCGGCTTCGTACATTAGGCGTAACTTAAAGGGCTTTTCTGGTTTTCGGGCGTCCCACGGGTAGGTAAACAATCCTCCACGAGAAATCACTCGGTGTACATCAGACACCATAGCGGCATTCCAGCGCATGTTAAAGTTCTTGCCTCGAGGCCCTTCTTTACCTTCCAGTAAGTCATTGATATACGCTTTAATTGGCTCTGCCCAGTGGCGACGGTTCGACATGTTAATAGCGAACTCTTTTGTATCTTTAGGAATTTCCGCCTTTTCGTGCGTCAGCAAAAACTCGCCCACGGTTTGGTCTAACGTATAAACCCGAACGGCTTTGCCAGTGGTTAACACCATCATGGTTGCCGGGCCATATAATACATAGCCTGCAGCAACTTGAGCCTTGCCCGGCTGCAGGAACATAGATTCGCTGGTCTCTTCACCTTCAGGCTTGCGTAAAATAGAAAAGATAGTGCCTACGCCACCGTTAATATCGATATTTGAACTGCCATCGAGCGGGTCAAAAGCAACCAGATAGTGACCAGAATTGGGGCTGTCGACAACGGAGTCTTCTTCTTCTGACGCCACTGCGTGTACGTTAGGTGACTCCAACAGCAGGGTTTTTAACAGTTGGTTGGCGACAACATCGAGCTTCTTCTGAGTTTCGCCCTGAATGTTTTCATCCAGCGTAGAGCCCAGCACACCGGCTAGTGCGCCCTGGTGAAGTCGGAACGAAATTTCCTTGGCTGCAATTTGAATGGTGTTAATAACGGATATGAGCGACTCGCTGGTTTGGTCGGCTCTCAGTGTAGGCAATAAGCGTTTCATAACAGTTCCTGCAGCTTAAAATGTTGGTGCGTTAAACGACATGTTTTCGAGGGCGCAAATGATACCTTATTTTTTAGTAAAAATCCTGCTTGGCGTTTTTGACGTGGTACACTTTCGCTTCAGTAACAAATAGATGAATTGGATTGACGCATGCATATTCATATCGTCGGTATTTGCGGTACCTTTATGGGCGGTGTCGCCGCTATTGCCCAGCAGCTTGGACATAAAGTAACAGGCTCTGATGCCAGCGTGTACCCACCAATGAGCACTCAGCTGGAAAGTTTGGGCATAGAGTTAATGGAAGGTTATGCCGAAGCGAATTTAGAACCTAAGCCCGACTTGGTTATTATCGGCAACGCATTGAGCCGGGGAAATCCAGAGGTGGAAGCAATACTGCGCGAACGGCTCCCTTATGTGTCTGGTGCGCAATGGCTGCATGACAATATATTGACCCAACGCTGGGTACTGGCGGTTGCGGGTACTCACGGTAAAACCACAACGGCCAGTATGCTGGCGTGGATTCTGGAGGATAACGGTTATAATCCAGGGTTCATGATTGGTGGCGTGCCGGGAAACTTCTCTGTCAGTGCAAGGTTGACCGAGTCGGACTTTTTTGTGATTGAAGCCGATGAATATGATACGGCATTTTTCGATAAGCGCTCGAAGTTTGTACACTACGCCCCCGACACTCTGGTGCTTAATAATCTCGAATTTGATCATGCCGATATCTTTGATGATCTTGCCGCCATTAAACGACAGTTTTCGCACTTGCTGCGTGTTGTGCCAGACTCCGGTCAGGTTATTTATCCAACTGAAGACAAAGCGTTAAACGAAGTTGTTGACGGTGGCTGCTGGAGCGACAATGTCCAGCTGGGTAAAGACTGGTCTGCAAAGCGCAACAACGAGGATGGCACGTCCTTCGAGGTGATGTATGAGGGCGACACGGTCGCAACCGTTGAATGGTCGTTATTAGGTGAGCACAACGTTAATAACGCCATGATGGCTATTATTGCAGCTCGTCATGTTGGTGTCCCTGCAGAGCAAAGTGCTGACTCCTTAAGCCGCTTTCAAAGCCCTAAACGACGCATGGAACTGATTGGCGAACATAACCGTATAAGAGTCTATGATGACTTTGCCCATCATCCCAGCGCAATTAAAACAACGCTGAGGGGCTTGCGCTCTCACCTGCCGGGTTCGCGCATTGTTGCGGTACTGGAACCACGCTCAAACACCATGAAAATGGGTGTTCATGCTGACGCTATGGAAGAAGCGTTGAGAGCTGCCGATGAGGTCTTTGTACTGCAACCTGACGGATTAAAGTGGGAGCTGGCGCTGGTGTTACCGAATGCACACGTTTTCACTAGCACCGGGCAATTGCTCGAGGGTTTACTACATGAAGCGCAGCCGGAAGACTCTGTCGTTATAATGAGTAATGGTAGCTTTGATGGTTTACACCAGCGCTTTCTCAGTGCGTTGCAACACAGCCAGGAGGCATAATGAAACAGGATAATAGGGTCACGGTCGCTATTACCGGCGCATCGGGTGCACCTTATGCACTGCGTTTGATACAATGCTTGCTTGATCAGGATCAACAGGTGTTTTTGTTGATATCCAGCGCAGCCAGAGTGGTTCTGGCAACCGAGCATGGTATGCAGTTGCCGGCCGCCCCTGACAAAGCGGCTGAACAATTACGTAAATACTTTTCAGCCAGCGACGATAAGCTTCAGGTTTTTGGTAAAGAAGAATGGTTTTCGCCGGTGGCGTCCGGCTCGTCTGCGCCCGGGAAAATGGTGGTTTGTCCCTGTTCAACCAGCACCTTATCGGCAATAGCTTGTGGTAGTAGCAATACGCTTATAGAGCGGGCCGCCGATGTCGTTATGAAAGAGCGTGGGCAGCTTATTTTGGTTCCTCGCGAATCGCCATTGTCGACCATACATTTGCAAAACATGCTACAGCTAAGTCAGCAGGGCGTCACCATAATGCCGGCAGCACCTGGCTTTTATCATAAGCCTGAGAGCATTGACGATTTAATTGATTTTATGGTCGCCCGAGTGCTTGATCATTTAGGGTTAGAGCAGAAGCTGGTTGCGCGTTGGGGCTACTCAAAGGAGTCATAGTACAGAGTATGAAAGCGCTAGAAATTAAAGGGTTAAGAAAAGTATACCGAGGTGGTTTTGAAGCCTTAAAGGGTATCGACCTGTCGGTAGAAGAAGGCGATTTTTATGCATTGCTTGGGCCTAATGGCGCGGGTAAGTCGACCACTATCGGTATTATTTCGTCGTTGGTGAATAAGACCGCGGGCACCGTGAGTGTGTTTGGGTATGACCTGGATACGCAGTTAGCGGATTTAAAACGCCAAATTGGTTTAGTGCCACAGGAGTTCAACTTCAACCAGTTCGAAACGGTTCAGCAAATAGTGGTGAACCAGGCAGGCTACTATGGTGTGCCCAGACAACTTGCCAAAGAGCGCTCAGAAAAGTACCTGAAACAGTTAGGTTTATGGGACAAGCGAAATGAACCTGCGCGTTCTTTGTCAGGCGGTATGAAGCGCCGCTTAATGATTGCCCGGGCGTTACTGCACGAGCCGAAGCTATTGATTTTGGATGAGCCTACTGCCGGTGTTGATATAGAGCTGCGCCGCTCAATGTGGGACTACCTGACCAAAATAAACGAGCAGGGCATTACCATTATTTTGACAACGCATTATCTCGAAGAAGCGGAAATGCTGTGCCGCAATATTGGCATTATTGATGCGGGACGGATTGTCGAAGACACCTCAATCAAGCGTTTATTGGCGACGCTCAGTCGGGAAACCTTTATTCTCGATATTGAGCCTGGTCACAATGGTGCGACCATTGACGGCTTTAATCATCGTTGGACAGACGACCACACGATTGAAGTCGAAGTCGATAAGGATGCGGGCCTCAACCGTGTGTTTGAGCAACTGAGCGAACAACAGGTAAAAGTATTATCCATGCGAAACAAAGCAAACCGACTTGAAGAGCTTTTTGTCTCAATGGTTGAGCAGGGTCGTCAGAAGGAGGCTGCGCAATGAGTCATTCAGCATCAAACTTTATCGCACTGAAGACCATTTGGATAAAAGAGTGCACCCGCTTTTTAAGAATTTGGGTGCAAACGCTGGTGCCGCCTGCAATTACAATGACGTTGTACTTTGTGATTTTCGGTAGCATTGTCGGTGAACGCATTGGTGAAATGAGTGGTGTTGGCTACATGGAGTTTATTGTACCGGGTCTTATTATGATGTCGGTCATTACCAACTCCTATTCAAACGTCGCTTCTTCGTTTTTCAGTGCGAAATTTCAACGCAATATTGAAGAGATGCTGGTGTCGCCGGTGCCCACCTCAGTTATTATTGCGGGCTATATCGGTGGAGGCATGGCTCGGGCGATGATAGTGGCCGTTATTGTCACTTGCGTGTCGTTCCTGTTCGCCGATATTCAAATTGCTCATATCGGGTATGTTGTTTTGACGGTGGTATTAACCTCGACCTTATTTTGCTTAGGCGGCCTGATTAACGCTGTTTATGGTAAAACTTTTGACGATATATCCATAGTGCCAACCTTTGTACTGACGCCGTTGACCTATTTAGGTGGGGTGTTCTACTCGGTGAGCTTACTGCCGGAGTTTTGGCAAAAAGTGTCAATGGCGAACCCAGTGCTTTATATGGTGAACGGTTTCCGCTACGGCTTTTTAGGCCAGTCGGATGTTGGTATTGGTGTCGCTATTGCGGTACTTGTCGGGTTTAATGTGCTGTTTTTTGGCGTGGCGTATTACATCCTTGAGAAAGGCATAGGAATTCGCTCGTAATGAATGAAGCAAGGCCAGTAAGCAGTAACCAACATGGGCCACATGAAGACACTGTCGCTGTGGTTGAGCGCCACCTAAACACTGTTTTCAAGAAGCCATTTCAGGAGCATAACCTGAGAGCGTTTGAGGAAATTAATGCTCAGGTTGAAGACTGGAAGGGGCCGGTTATTTTGGATTCCTGCTGTGGAGTTGGTGAAAGCACAGCAAAACTGGCGGCTCAACACCCGGACGCTATGGTTATTGGCGTTGATAAGTCAGCGCACCGACTGGCACGTCATAGTCATTACCAGAATAATGAAAAAGGCCAGCGCTACTGGGTCGTTCGGGCTGATCTTATCGACTTTTGGCGTCTGGCCAACCAGGCCAACTGGACGCTTGAAAAACATTGTATTTTATACCCAAACCCCTGGCCCAAGGCATCACACTTGTCTCGACGCTGGCATGGCAGCCCGGTATGGAAAGACGTGGTTGAACTTGGTGGGCACTTACACATGCGCTCCAACTGGAGCCTTTACTTGCTGGAAGTAACGCAAGCGCTTATGGTGAGTGGTTGTCAGGCACAGGTGTCACTTGTTAAAAACGACGAAGAGATTATGACGCCGTTTGAGCGCAAGTATAAAGCCAGTGGCCAGCCGTTGTGGCAACTCGACGCAGATTTATCGAAGGAGACCTAATTGAGCTCTAAACCCGAAGTGGCTGAGGTTAGTGAAGAATCGCTTTATCGCATTTTCACCATTCCGGAAGCGCCCGACTCAACACTGAGTAAAATTGAAAAGCATTTGTCTGAGAACCTCATGGGGTTTCTTGGCGATCATATCGTTGCGCGCGAGAAACCCCTGCAGGAAATTGAGCGGGACTTTGACCGCTCGCAAATTCCGGAAGAGCCGCAGTTCGTTTCTGACCATACTGAGTTTTTGCTCGATAAATTGGTGGCGCACTCAGTACATACCGCTTCGCCGCGTTTTATTGGCCACATGACATCGGCTTTGCCTTACTTCCTATTGCCGTTAGCGAAGTTGATGGTTGGGCTGAATCAAAATCTGGTAAAAATAGAAACCTCGAAGGCGTTCACACCGTTAGAACGTAACGTTATTGGCATGCTGCATCATTTGGTTTACCGAGAAGAAGCAGCATTCTATAACCGTTGGATGCACAGTGCACAGCATTCATTGGGAGCCTTTTGCTCAGGCGGCACTATCGCCAATATGACGGCTTTGTGGGTCGCCCGAAACCGGTTGCTACAGGCCGACGGTAACTTCGGTGGCATTGCGGCGGACGGAATAGCGGCAGGTTTGCAGCACTATGGATATTCACGCCTGACGGTGGTGGTCTCTGAGCGAGGGCATTACTCGTTAAGTAAAGCCGCCGATGTTTTGGGTATTGGGCGCCGCAACTTAGTTTCAGTGCCAACGGACAGTAACAACCGCATTCGTATCGATAAGTTGCGTGAAACCTGCGAGTCAATAGCGGCGGAAGGTGGCAAAGTGCTGGCGCTGGTTGGTGTGGCTGGTACCACAGAAACAGGACACATAGACCCGTTGGACGAAATGGCCGATGTTGCAGAAGACATTGGCGCACACTTTCATATCGATGCCGCTTGGGGAGGCGCAACGCTGTTATCTGAGCAGCACCGTTCGCTATTGCATGGCGTTGAGCGTGCCGACAGTATTACCATTGACGCTCATAAACAAATGTATGTGCCTATGGGCGCAGGGCTGGTGTTGTTTAAGAACCCGTCGCTGGTGAAGTCGATAGAACACCATGCCGAGTATATTATTCGACAAGGCTCTAAAGACTTAGGCTCGCATACAATGGAAGGCTCCCGGGCGGGCATGGCCATGATGGTCTTTTCTGCTATGCACGTGATAGGGCGCCGGGGTTATGAGCTGCTAATTAACAACAGTATTGATAAAGCGCGTTATTTCTCGAAACTTATTAGCGAGCAGGATGACTTTGAGGTCATTACCGAGCCTGAGCTTTGTATACTGACCTATCGCTTTGTACCGGCAAGAGTTAAAAAGGCGCTTGAAAACGCTACGCCTGAGCAGCTGGCACGCTTAACCCCACACTTAAATGCGTTAACGCGTTACATTCAAAAGCGTCAGCGTGAAACCGGACGATCATTTGTGTCGCGAACCAAATTGACGCCGGCGCAGTATCATCATGAGCCTACTGTGGTATTTCGAGTGGTGTTGGCAAACCCGCTAACAACGCACGACATGCTCGAGGAAGTATTGGAAGAGCAGCGTGAAATCGCATCCAAAGCAACCAGTCTGAGAGGGGCGTTGCATACCGAGATGCGTGAACTCGGTATGCTGAACTAAGCCGAAAAGTGAGTTAAGTGGCCGCTGGATTATCAGCCTGAAGGTTGTCTATCAGGCGAGTTTTTCCGAGAAAAGCCGCGGCCAATATAACCCACTTTTCGTCGGTTTTAGAGGCTGGCTGTAAGTCGTTTGCGTTACGGATGCTAAAGTAGTCCACTTTAAAACCAGCTTTCCCCAGCTGTTGCACTGCCTGAGACTCTATCTGCTCAAAGTCTTCTCGGCGTTCAAGCCCCGCTTTCGCATCTTGAAGGCTTTTGTAGAGCGCTGTTGCCTGAGTTTTCTCTTCTGCTGTCAAATAACCGTTGCGTGAGCTTAAAGCCAAACCGCTGGCTTCTCGCTGTGTTGGCACGCCAATAACCTCTACCGGCAAGCTTAAGTCCTGAGTCATCAGCCGAATGACTTGCAGTTGCTGATAGTCTTTTTCGCCAAAAACAGCAACTTGAGGCTGCACCATATTGAACAGCTTGCAGACGATTGTCGCCACACCGTCAAAATGGCCTGGGCGGCTGGAGCCACATAAAATATTGCTAATGCCGGGCACGCTGACCTTCGTTTGTTGCTCCAGTCCGCGTGGATAAACATCACTGACTGTGGGAGTAAACACGGCACTAACGCCCAATTTCTCTAATGCTGCGCAGTCGGCATCTAAGGTTCTGGGGTAACTGTCGAGATCTTCGTTGGGACCAAACTGCATTGGGTTCACAAAAATACTCACCACCACATTGTCGCAATGTTGCAGCGCACTTTTTACCAGCTGTAAGTGGCCGTCATGTAAGTTGCCCATAGTTGGAACGAGTGCGACTTCCTGCTGTGCACTACGCCACTCACGAAGCGCCTGTAAGCTTTTTAGTACCTTCATTTATAGCAGTGCTCCGGAGCCGGAAATTCGCCCGAGCGCACTTGCTCGGTGTATAAACGAAACGCGTCAGCGAGAGAGCCCCCCTGCGCCAGAAAGTCTTTGGCAAATTTGGGCAAATAGTCACTGTTCATGCCCAGCATGTCGTGCATCACCAATATCTGCCCGTCGGTGTCAGGACCGGCACCGATACCAATGGTCGGAATAGTTAAGGCGTCGGTAATGCGCTTGCCTAAGCTGGATGGAATACACTCCAACACCAGCAGTTGAGCGCCTGCGGCTTCGAGTGCTTTTGCCTGACGCAGGGTGTTTTCTGCCTGTTGCTCTTCTTTACCTTGTACTTTGTAGCCGCCTAGCACATTGACTGACTGCGGCAGTAAACCAAGGTGTGCACAAACCGGAATTCCGCGAGTATGCAGCCCTTTAATGGTGTCTTCCAGCCATTCACCGCCTTCCAGCTTCACCATATTGGCACCGGCTTGCATAAGTGCCGCTGCATTGTCATAGGTTTGCTCAGGTGTCGAGTAGGTCATGAACGACATATCGCTAATAACGAAGGCTTCAGGGGCGCCGCGGCGCACACATTCTGTGTGGTAGGCCATGTCACCGAGTGTGACCGGAACGGTCGAATTGCGACCCTGAACCACATTACCTAATGAGTCGCCGACAAGCATAAAGTCGACACCTTGTTCGGTCATTAATTTTGCGAAGCTGGAGTCGTAGGCGGTAAGCGAGCTAATTTTAACGCCTTCACGCTTCATTTTTTGCAGTGTAGCAATGCTGGTTGTAGCCATTATGCGACCTTTAGCAAAGTTATAAAGAAATAGATGACTGGTAGACTAGCACGTCAAGACCGCTTTCGGTAAGTGTCTTGGCTTGCTCAGTCACTGTTTTGCCGTTGGGTAAGACAAGTGCTGGCGTTATTTCAGCCAACGGATACAGGACAAAGCTACGCTCATAAATACCCGGGTGTGGAACCGTCAAGTCTGGCTTTTGGTGCGTCTCGTTATCGAATAATAATAAATCGAGATCTAACGTGCGCTCACCCCAATGACGAATGCGTTTGCGACCAAACTCGTCTTCAATATCATGCAGTGACTGCAGCAAGTCGTAAGCAGACAATTCCGTCTTCAACTGACACACGGCATTAACATAGTCAGGCTGATCTTGCGGTCCCATGGGCTTGCTGCCGTAAAGCGACGAATAGCTGACGAGTTGCCAGCTATTGGATCGATTTAATCGTGACAGCGCACTGAGTAAGTTATTGAGCGGGTCGTTTAAATTACTCCCCAGTGCGACATAGGCATTATGCTGAGCCATTATCTGAGTTGCTTTGTGGCTTCTTCTTACGCGGTCCGCGACGACGGCGTCTCGGCTTGCGAGTGGGAGCGCCGGACTTACCGGTTTTTAGCTTAGTCGGGTTGTTCTGAGCTTCTGTCCAGAACTGAGCCAGTTCAGCCAGCTTTTTGTCTTCGGGCTCGGCGTGTGAGCGCAGCAACATAAAGTCATAAGCGGCGCGGAAGCGTTTATGTTCAAGCGCTTTCATTGCCCGACCACCTTTAGTGACTTGCAAACGTCGTTGTAGCTGCCAAATTTCACGCGCCGGTAAACTAAAGCGTTTAGGAATAGAAACACGCTGAGACTGCCTGTGTACGACATCGGCAGCGGCTATGTTAATCGCATCCATAGGCGGCAGACCACCTTCGTTTTCCAGTTGCTCTTTGCGGGCCAGTAATGGCCACCACAACAACACAGCAACAAGGTAGGCCGGGGTGACCCGTTTGTCTTCAGCAATGCGCTTGTCGGTATCTTTAAATGCTTTTAACAGCATTTGGTATGCGGGTGACTGGGCGTCACTGAGGTGCCCTTTAAGCATTGGGAATAGCTGCTGAAACAGCCCCAGCTCCATCATCATGGAAAAGTTGGCAGTGGCTTTACCCGACATGAACATTTTCAGAAATTCGTCAAACAGACGCGCTGGCGGAATGTTTGCAAGCAATGACGCTAGTTCAGGAATAGGGTCACGTACCGCGGTATCTAGTTGCATGTTGAGCTTGGTCGCAAAACGTACCGCACGCAGCATTCTGACCGGGTCTTCGCGGTAGCGTGTTTCAGCATCACCAATTAAGCGTAAAACACCTTTGTTGATATCTTCTACGCCGTTCGCAAAGTCGTAAATGGCAAAGTCGGCAATATTGTAATACAGCGCGTTAGCGGTGAAGTCGCGGCGCTCTGCGTCTTCCTCTATGGTGCCATAGACATTGTCGCGTACTAACTGACCGTGCTCATCACTGTGTGCGTGCTGGTTTTTCTTACTGTTTTTTGAGTCGGTGTCATCGGCGTGATGCCCGCGAAACGTAGCGACCTCAATAATCTCTTTGCCAAACACAACATGCGCCAGACGAAACCGACGACCAATAAGGCGGCAGTTTCGAAATAGCGATTTCACCTGTTCAGGCGTCGCGTTGGTGGTCACGTCGAAGTCTTTCGGTTGAATACCGAGTAAAATATCACGTACGCAACCGCCCACTAAATAGGCGTCGAAGCCGCTGTTATGTAAGCGGTAAAGGACTTTAAGTGCGTTTTTGCTAATGTCGTTCCGGGATACGGGGTGTTTATCTCTTGGGATAACTTTCAACGCCGGTAAACGACTGTTGCTGGTAGTATCCTTGCTGGAGAAAGCGCGTTTTGCTAACTCTTTTATTCGCTTAATAATGGTGGTCTCTCCCTTACCATTGTTATTGTTGTTTCTTCTCAATTGGTCGCATATTGTACCGTCAAGCAGGCGTAATGTGCCACTTTTTGCGCCATTTTTGCACCGCAAAGGCCAATATCTCATCGATTTGTCGCGTTTCACTGAGTTCATGGGCATCAATACCCAGGTAATCGAGGGCTGTTAACAGATTGTCTGACGCGTGTTGGCTGTTTATTGCTGGCGCGTGATTTTGTTTGCTGAGCTTACGGCCGTCACTCGATGTCACTAATGGTAAGTGCATCATTCGAGGCTCGGTTTTAGCGATATGCTGCCACAAAGTGAGCTGCCAAAAGCTCGGAACAACCAGGTCGCTACCACGCACAATATCGGTAATACCTTGCTCAATATCATCAACTACCACCGCTAATTGGTATGCGTACAAGCCATCACGGCGCTTCACGACAAAGTCTTCTGCACAGGTGCCGGTATCACCCCGTTGTATGCCGAGTGCCCGGTCATTGAATTGATTGACGGGGTTGCTGTTGATATAGCGTAATGCATAAGGTGTCGGGCGTGGTTGACGAGTTCGGCAATAGCCATCATAAATACCACCGCGCTCACGAATGGCCTTACGTGAACAATCGCATTGATAGATGAAACCGGCGGAAATTAGCGAGTTGATGTAATCCTGATACGATTCGTCACGATTACTTTGAAAGATAACCTCACCATGCCAGGTGAGTCCGTGGTCTTCGAGTTGGCGGAGGATAGTATCAGCAGCGCCGGGAATTGCGCGAGGTTTGTCGACATCTTCAATACGAACAAGCCACTGGCCGTTATGCGCATGAGCATCAAGGTAGCTACCAACAGCAGCAACCAACGAGCCTAAATGTAGAGGCCCCGACGGGGTCGGGGCAAATCGGCCGCGGTACATGAGCCCTTAGGCTCCTGTCATTTGTTTCTCTTTCATTTCTGCCAGGGTTTTGCAGTCAACGCAGAGATCCGCTGTTGGACGCGCTTCTAAGCGGCGAATACCAATTTCTATGCCGCATGAATCGCAAAAGCCGAAGTCATCGTCTTCAATTTTTTGCAGCGTTTTCTCAATTTTCTTAATCAACTTGCGCTCACGGTCACGAGTGCGCAATTCAATGCTGAACTCTTCTTCTTGTGCCGCGCGGTCAACTGGGTCAGGGAAGTTCGCTGCTTCATCTTTCATATGATGCACGGTGCGATCAACTTCCTGGCGTAACTGACGACGCCATTCTTCCAGAATACGACGAAAATGCGCACGCTGCGCGTCATTCATGTACTCTTCGCCCTGCTTCTCCTGATAAGGCTCCAGGCCGGCTAGTGCCAGAATGCCATGGGTTTTCTTTTCCTTGCCTTGAGGCATTTTGGATCTCCTAATTCTCTAAAACTAGAGTGCTCTAAAAGCGTGCGTTTAAAAAAGGACGCTACATATACCAGAAAGGGGTCAGGTTGGCAACGCTATTTCAACAACTCTTTTGTTCAAAATTTAGCTCAATGCCGCGCGCTACAAGCGCACTGCAACTGGTCTCTCCAGTCGAATTTCTTTTTCATTAACAGTGCATTTCACTGCGTAAAATTCGACGCCATGTTCAGCCGCTTTAATACACAGTTCCGCGTATTTTGGATCGATATGTTTCGCCGGGCTGACAGATTCAATACCGGTGTGCATAACCATATAAAGCTGAACGGCTCTGTGTCCTTCATCGACAACATGCATAAGTTCATTCAAGTGCTTATGGGCACGCTGACTGACGGCATCCGGGAAATAGCCGCTTTCTTTCTCGGCAAGTGTCACGCTTTTTACCTCGACAAAGCACTCTTTGCCATTAGGGTCTACGCCCCACCAGTCGATGCGGCTATTTTCCTGCCCGTACTTCTTTTCAGACCTCAGTTCGGACCAACCGCTAAGCTCCGGTATAAGTTCGCTATTTAGCAGCTCTCCGGCCAGGGTATTGGCACAGCCGGTATTCACCGCAATAAATTCGCCTTCCTTGGTTCGTGATAACTCCCAGGTATGTGAATACTTACGTTTTTTGTTGTCAGAAAGACTGCAATATGCGTCGAACCCAGGTTCAGCACAGCCTGTCATTGCACCGGTGTTCGGGCAGTGAACCGTTGTTATTTGCCCATCACCAAAATCAATGTCGGCAAGAAAGCGTTTATAGCGTTTTTGTAAAACTCCCCGGCGAAGGGGCTTGTTAAATTGCATCAGAGGCCTCATAACTCTAAAGTAACTGAAAGCAAATTATCGAGAGAGGTTGAGAATGTCCAGCGCACTAGCGGTTTACTTAACGAATGAAGCACCAGCAGCTCATTGGAACCCGAAATCGAACGTCGTTTTTGACGGCGACGCAGCAAAAATAGTATTGGTAGACGACGAGTCTGAGAATTTGCGGCGTATTCAAAAAGCCGGGCGAACCCTCGACAACAACGGCTTAGTAAAGGTCGCAGTGTCTGGTGACGGTTGGGATATGGAACGTCAGTGGGCGCTGTATCAGGGCTTTACGTCAACGCTGTCGAAAAATGATGTGGTGTGGCACACAGGCGACGCAGAAGCGGCCAAGCATCTTGATGCTATGCGTGATGCCACCCGCTTTAGCCGTGAGCTCACCAACTTACCGGCAGAAGATATTTATCCGGAAAGCCTGGCTGAGCGCGTTATTGAACATTTTAAAGGGTTAGCGCCCGATGCGATAAGCGCAGAGTTTATTAAAGGTGAGGCTCTGAAAGACGCAGGCTGGATGGGAATTTATACCGTGGGTCGTGCCAGCCAGCATGCGCCTGGCATGTTGGTACTTGACTACAACCCAACCGGCGACGACAACGCGCCTGTTGATACAGCGCTTATCGGTAAAGGTATTACCTATGACAGCGGTGGCTACAGTATTAAGCCGAGCGAAGGCATGTTGTCTATGAAGTGCGACATGGGCGGTGCGGCGACGGTGACTGGTGCATTGTCGCTGGCTATTCGCCGTGGTCTGAACAAGCGCGTTAAATTGATTCTTTGCTGCGCTGAAAACATGATTGACGGACGTGCGTACAAGCTGGGCGATATTATTCGTTATAAGAACGGTTTGACCGTAGAAGTGGTTAATACTGACGCCGAAGGTCGTTTGGTGCTTGCTGACGGATTGCAGGCTGCTGGTGAGTTTGGTGCGAAGAACATTATTGATGCAGCCACGCTGACCGGTGCCGCTCAAATGGCCGTGGGTAACGAATACAATGCGTTGTTTAGTGTCGATGACAGCGCCGCGGCTCGAGCATTGAAAAATGCCGACAAAGAGCACGAGTTGCTGTGGCGTTTGCCGCTGGCTCCATGGCATTCGGAAAACTGCCCATCGGCTTTTGCTGATACCGCAAACAGCCGCCCGCAAAAAGGTGGTGGTGCCGGAGGGGCCAGCAATGCGGCCGGTTTCCTGCTGCGCTTTGCGCCTGAGCAAGGTAAAGGCTGGCTGCACTTTGATTTAGCCGGGGCGTATCAGAAGTCTGCGACAGCTATGTGGGCAACAGGGGCGACAGCGTTAGGCGTCAGAACCATTGCCGCTACTGTTCAAGGTGACTAACTTGGTATGAGCCTACCTGTTGAAAACGTGCTGCCGGCGTTAGCGCAATGCTTCCCGGCAGCACGTGTGGTTTTAGAGGCACCGCCGGGTGCCGGTAAATCGACCTTCCTGCCTCTTTATTTACTGCGCGAACAACTGGGCACTCATGGTATTACTGTTATGCTGCAGCCGCGTCGGGTTGCTGCTGTCAATGTGGCCAGTTACCTGTCCAGGCAACTGGGAGAACAGGTTGGCGAAACGGTTGGCTATATTGTGCGCGGTGAGACGAAACGCTCGAAGAGCACTAAGCTTCTTGTCGTCACTGAAGGCGTATTAGTACGCTGGTTACAGGAAGACCCTGAGCTTAGTTATATCTCCACACTGATATTTGACGAATTTCATGAACGCAATTTACACAGTGATTTAAGCTTGGCGTTAGTCGTGGACGCGCTGCCATTACGTGACGATTTAAACCTGTTGGTCATGTCGGCGACACTGCCGGCCGAAGCTATTTCTGAGTGGTTGTCCGGGTATTGTGAAGGGGTAACAACGCTTAGAAGCGAAGGGCGTAGCTTTCCAATAGACATTCAATACCGAGCACCCAAAACGCGAAGTGAGTGGTTACTGCATTTGCCCAGCGTCATTGTCGAGGCTTTGGGAAACGCTGACAAAGGCGTGCTGGTGTTTCTGCCGGGTATCTACGAAATTGAACGTGTGCAACAAGCACTGGGCTCTCTGGTAGCAACCGATGTCGGTGTTTATACACTGCATAGCCGGCTGTCACTTAAAGAGCAGCAGCACGCGTTAAAAGCCAGTGATGGTAAGCGAATTATTCTCGCGACTAATATTGCAGAGACGAGCCTAACCATAGAAGGCATAGATGTGGTTGTGGACAGCGGACGTGAACGTCGAGCGAACTTTTTGCCGGGTTACGGTATGAACCAGTTGACTACGCACTTTGTGTCTAAAGCATCCGCAACGCAGCGAGCTGGCCGCGCAGGACGATTGCAGCCCGGAACATGCTACCGCGTTTGGTCTAAAGCGGACGAGCACGGTCAGCCTGAGTACGCTTCTGCCGACATAGAAAGTCAGGACTTAACGTCACTGGTACTGGAAGTGATGAAGTGGGGCAGTTCAGTCGACGAACTGGCCTGGCTGACACCGCCCAACTCTGTGCATTGCCGGGTTGCTGAGCAGTTTTTGTCATTAACAGGGCTTTTGGTTGATGGTCAGTTGACGCAGAAAGCGAAGACTCTCGACCCGGGCACCGATGCGCGTCTTGCACTCATTTGCGATGCGGCCCGCTCAGAAAGTCATGAACTGAAGGCTGCTTGCGCCCAGGCTTTGGCGACCCTGGAAGAGCCATCGGCGCACATTAAAACGCTCGATATTCTCGACAGTGCACAGCAACATTATCAACAACGTCAGACATTGAGTCGCTGGCGCAGGCGTTGGCAGTATTGGTTAAAGCGTTTACAGGTGTCTGAGAGTACGCGAGCTAACAACAAAGGCCTAGAAAAAAACCTTATCGCAGGGTTTCCCGACAGGTTGGCAAAGTACAGCAAAACGAAAAAAAGTTACCAGCTGGTCACCGGCGGGCGACTCGCACCCGTTGTCGAGTTATTAAACCAGCCTCAATGGGTAGTTATATTTGACGCAACCTTTCAACAGAGTGATAGCAACGGCAAACTACGGAGTTATGCCGAGCTGCCTGACATTTGCGGCGCAATAGAGGCCGCTGGGTTATCAACTACTGACATTTATTCAGCTGACTGGGTTGGCACGCAGCAAACGCTGACTCGAATTAAGCGGCAGACCATAGGGGTATTGTCTCTGTCCGAAGAGAAACTCGACGGAGATGTGACCAATGAAGAGCGTTGCCAGGCATTTGCGGACTATCTGAATAAAAAAGGTCTTGAAATACTTAACTGGTCGCGAAAGGCAAACCAACTGTTGGCACGCATGCGTTTGTTACAGTCAGTGACCGGCGAATTAAGTGACTACTCACTATCACCTGAGGGCCTGCTTTATAATTTGAAGGCCTGGGCTTACCCGTATTGGACTTCGGTGAAGTCGCTGACGCAGTTACAAGCCTGGGACCCATACGAGGCGTTGGTGTACTGGCTTAACTACGATGAAAAGCAACGGCTGGATAATGCGTGCCCGGAACACTGGGAAACACCCACACAACGTAAAATCTTTATAAATTATCTGGACGGAACCCCGCGAGTTGAGGTGAAATTGCAGGAAATGTTTGGCATAAAGGATTCACCGCGGATTATTGATGGGCAGCAAGTCGTATCGGTCGATTTACTCTCGCCGGCAGGCCGGCTGTTACAGCGAACCAATGACTTAAAGAGCTTTTGGGACAACGCGTATCAGGACGTCCGCAAGGAGATGCGCGGACGCTACCCGAAACACCCGTGGCCGGAAGATCCAATAAACGCCGAGGCGACCTATAAAACCAAAAGGCAAATGCAGTGATAAAACGTCAATGGTTAAGCTATTTATTCTGGACAAGCTTTAAGATTGGTTTAGCGGTTGCTGCCGTCATTGCTGTGTATGCGATATATCTCGATGCCACCCTGTCTAAGCACTTTAAAACAGAGCGTTATCTGGCGCCGGCACTTGTGTACGCCGGCGAGTTACGTGTCTATCCAGGTTACCCATTACAGCAGTCGGCGCTTATAAAAACACTCGAGCGTATTGGCTATAACCGCAGTAATAACACTGAGCAGTCCGGGTACTATTCGGTCGGCAATGACAGCGTCATGGTTCACCGTCGGCCGTTTGATTTCTCAGACGGTCCACAAATGTCTAAGCGGGTTCAGGTTCACTTTGTAAATGACCGAGTTGCATCTATTACCTCGTGGCCCAGTGGGAGAGAGTTGGAGAGCTTTCGTTTGGAGCCTGAGCTCATTGGTCGAATTAGTACGTTAAGCAAAGAAGACCGGTTATTGGTTGGTTTAGAAGTTGTACCAAACCTACTTATTGAGACGCTACTTCAGGTGGAAGATCGCAACTTCTATCATCATAAGGGGGTTTCTCCCTGGGCTATTCTAAGAGCGTTAGTCGCGAACTTAAGAGCAGGCAGAACGGTTCAGGGGGGCTCGACGCTAACTCAGCAGTTGGTTAAAAACTTGTACCTCACCCGCGAACAAACCTTGTGGCGGAAATTTCATGAAGCCATGATGTCGCTGGTTATCGACTACCGTTTTGATAAAAACACTATTCTGGAAACCTATTTAAACGAAGTGTATTTCGGTCAGGACGGACGTAACGCGATTCACGGCATAGGGCTTGCCAGCCAGTTTTACTTCGGTAAACAAGTTCAGGAGCTGTCAGTTGATGAGGTTGCGTTGCTCATTGGCATGATAAAAGGCCCTTCTTATTATGACCCCAGACGTTTTCCTGAGCGCGCTCAAGAGCGCCGGGATACCGTGTTAAAGGTCATGTTTGATCAGGATCTTATCGCAAAATCGACCTATGTCGCCGCGGTACAGCGACAGTTAGACGTGAGGGAAAGTCGACGGTTAGTAGAGCATCCGTACCCTCACTATATGGATATTATTAAACGCGAAATGAAAACCCTGGCGCTGCCGGAAGACTGGCAGGACACAGGCTTGAAAATATACACCCACATGGATGTTAATGCGCAGGAGGCTGTACAAAAATCGCTGGCGCGTAAGCTTACCGATGACGACAGTACTCTGGAAGGCGCTATGGTCGTCGCGAACTATCGTGAAGGGACGGTAACCGCTTTGGCTGGCGGAAGACTCAGCCAAACCGTTGGTTATAACCGGGCATTGATGGCGCTGCGCCCGATAGGCTCACTAATAAAGCCAGTAATTTATGCAACCGCAATGCAAGAGTCCGGTATTGGACTGCATACTCCCGTTGTTGATGAAGCAATTACACTTGAAGATAAACAGGGGAAAACCTGGGAGCCTCAGAACTACGATACCGAATTTAAAGGAAGTTTGCTGCTGTACGACGCGCTTGTTCAGTCGCGCAATATTCCGGCAGTTAGGGTCGGTGTGGAGGTTGGTGTTGATACGGTCATTGATTACATGAGGCGGCTTGGTGTGGTAACGCCACTGGAAGCGTATCCATCGTTAACCTTAGGTTCTGCGTCATTAACGCCGTTTGCAGTCACCAGAATGTACAGCGCCCTGATGAATGACGGCCGCTTCCAGTCGTTGTCAGCAATTTCGTCTATTACCACGCATCAGGGCGATGTTTTATATCGAGCTCCCGATAAGAATGCCTCTCAGGTGTTTGACTCAAAGGTCGCGTACCTGACGAAGTTTGGCTTGCATGGTGTAGTAGCGGAAGGTACTGCGAGCGCCTTACAACGAGTACTAGCCGGACAACAAGTTGGCGGCAAAACTGGTACCACCAATGACTATCGGGATAGCTGGTTTGTTGCCGTTGACGGAGAGCAAGTGGTGACAGCCTGGTTGGGAAGGGACGATAACCAACCGACGGGCCTGACAGGCAGTAGCGGTGCGTTAAGAGTTGTCGCTGACTATTACGAACGTAAACCACCGCTAAGCATGGCGTTGGAGATTCCTGAGCCGTTGAAGATGCAACGTTTTCATGAACGGACAGGGCAACGCATACCTAATGATTGTGATAATGGCGAACTATTGCCAGCAGAAGAAATACGCTTGCCGGACAATATAACCTGTGACGGTAATATTGAGGAAAAAAGTTGGTGGGACCGCTTGTTTGGAGGCTAGCCCCACCGGGCTATTAGCTACTACAGAAGTTAGCTACTAAAGCAGTGGTTTACTTCAGTTGAGTAAAGGCCTTTTCCGCAGCCTGTAAGGTCTTCTCAATGTCATCTTCAGTGTGTGCAGCTGACATGAAGCCGCCCTCAAATGCAGATGGCGCAAGGTACACACCTTCATTCAACATAGCGTGATAAAACGCTTTGAAATGCTCCATATTGCACTGAGTTGCCTGCGCATAAGACGTGACTTCCGGATCTTCAGTGAAGAAGAAACCAAACATAGAGCCTGCACGGTTGGTTGTCATTGGCACGCCCGCTCTGTTGGCTCGCTCTTGAAGGCCATCGACTAAGGCATCTACGCGTTGGTAGAGTTGGTCATAAAGCCCCGGGGTCGACAGTTGCTGCAACGCAGCTAAGCCCGCTGACATGGCGACTGGGTTACCTGACAAGGTGCCGGCCTGATACACTGGGCCAACTGGCGCAATGTAGTCCATGACTTCTTTCTTACCGCCAAATGCACCAACCGGCATACCGCCACCAATTACTTTTCCTAAGGTGGTTAAGTCGGGAGTAATGCCGTAGCGCTCCTGAGCACCGCCGGGCGCAACGCGGAAGCCGGTCATGACTTCGTCAAAAATAAGTACTGAACCGTACTTGTCACAAACGTCACGCAGGCCTTCTAAAAAGCCGGGAACAGGCGGAATACAGTTCATGTTGCCGGCCACTGGCTCAACGATAATACAAGCAATATCGTCGCCGAACTCTTTAAACGCTTCTTTAACTGAGTCGATGTCGTTGTAGTTAACAGTCAGCGTGTGCTTGGCTAAGTCTTCCGGAATGCCCGGAGAGTTTGGAACTCCCAAGGTTAATGCGCCAGAGCCTGCTTTCACCAACAACGAGTCAGCGTGGCCATGGTAGTTACCCTCAAACTTCAGAATTTTGTCACGACCGGTATAACCACGCGCCAAGCGAATAGCTGTCATGGTTGCTTCGGTACCGGAATTTACCATACGAACCTTTTCAATGGACGGTACAATTTTACGAATGGTTTCCGCCATAGTGATTTCAATTTCAGTTGGCGTACCGAAGCTTAAGCCTCTTTTAGCCGCTGCTAATGTTGCCTCTAAGACGGCGGGGTGATTGTGACCAAGAATCATTGGTCCCCATGAACCGACGTAGTCAATGTAACGTTTGCCGTCGGCATCAAACATATAAGCGCCTTCTGCGCTTTCAAAAAATATGGGTGTGCCACCTACGCCACTAAAGGCGCGAACAGGCGAGTTAACGCCGCCGGGAATACTAATTTGTGCTTGTTTGAATAAATCTTCTGAACGACTCATGCCGCAGTTACCTCTTTATAATTGGCTTTTTTCGCTGTACCAAATGACGTCACATTCATGCTTGTCGACCTGGTCAACGACGCCGAGTGTCAGTGCAAATAGCGCCATCCGAATGAGCACTCCGTTATCAGCCTGCCTGAAAATTGCCAGGTTTGGGTTCTGGTTGAGGTCATTATCGAGCTCATTCGCTTCTGCTCGGGAATCCCTCGGTAACGGATGCATAATGACGGTATTGGGTTTGTAGTGCTTGGTATAAATTTCCTGATTTAAACGAAATTTACCGCGATATTGATCAGCGTCTTCGGGACTTGCGAAGCGCTCTTGCTGGATACGGGTTTGATACACAATGTCGGCATCGACAATGCCGTCTACCTTTTCTGTGACAGTGACCTGATGACCCGCGTTCTCCAGAGTGGCTAAGACGGACTCTGGCATCGACAATTCACGCGGAGAAATCAGCGTAAACTTAATGTTTTTATACATGGACAATAGTGTCGACAGCGAGTGCACCGTACGCCCGTACTTTAAGTCACCAATCATGCAGATGTGCATGTTATCGATGCTCTGCTGATGGTAAGCCAGCTCTTTCTCAATGGTATACAGGTCGAGAAGTGCCTGAGTCGGGTGCTCGTTGGCACCATCACCGCCATTAATCACCGGAACCCGGCTGCCACTGGCAAATTCTTTCACCGAGCCGGATTTAGGGTGGCGCATAGCAATAACATCGCTGTAGCTGCTGAGTACACGGGCGGTGTCGTAGAGAGACTCGCCTTTGGCAATAGCTGAGCTTTCCATGCCTGTGGTTTCGCGAACTTCGCCACCTAGCAGGTTAAACGCAGTGCCGAAACTGACTCGGGTACGAGTCGAAGGTTCGAAAAACAGGTTGCCGAGAATGGCGCCATCTAATACCCGGGTGCGTTTTTTACGACGGGCGTAGGGCTGCATTTTATCAGCAACGGAAAAGATATAGTCGATACTGTCTCGGTCGAATTGGTTGACTGAGAGAATGTTGGAACCGGTGAAATTCATCAATAGGTGCGCCTCTGCCGCAGAATGTCACTGGACGCACACTATAGCAAAGTCAGCCCAATTTTAGAATCTAATACGGTTTCACCACGGCTAAAATAATAATCGCGAACAGTGCCAGTACCGGCAGCTCGTTAAAGACTCGGTAGAAACGGTGGCTTTTCGTGTTTTTTCCGTTTTTGAAGTCTTTCAGAAGTTTGAAACAGTAGCCGTGGTAAGCGTATAAGAGCGTCACCAAAACTAGCTTGGCGTGTAGCCAGCCACTGGCGGCAAACCAAGCTGAACCGTAGGCAAAAATAAGTACCAGGCCAAAAACTAAGGTCAGAATGGCAAAAGGAGTTACAAAAAAAAGTAAGCGTCTTTCCATGACACAGAACTGTTCATGCACCGCAGGTTTGGCGTTCATGGCGTGATACACAAACAGCCGGGGTAAGTAAAAAATACCTGCGAACCAGGCGACCATAAAGGCAATATGCAGTGCTTTAACCCATAAAATCCACGTCATGCTAACTCTCTTTGTAATGCTTTTCGGACGGTTTCCCAGGTGACTATGCCACATGGGTGTTCACCGTTTGATTCATAAATATACACCGCACCGCGGCGTTGTTGTCCAATTTCATCGTACACTTCAGCCAGTGTTGATGTAATACGCAAGCCCTTAATGGGTGTATAGCTCAAACTTGGACTGTCACCGGCTGTAATGTCATAGGAGACAAGACGGTACAGCGGTTGGTTGTCTTCGTCGACTGACATGACAATAACGGTTTTGGCCTGAGCGGACTCGAGCGAGTCGACCAACTCATTCTGAGTGGGCTCAAGCAATAGTTTAAAGTCGGTTTCCATGGCATTTTCAACGCCGGTTTTTTGCAGCGCCACATGGACGGGAGCCAATTGGTAAGGCAGACCCTGTAACTCTAACTGAGCGATAAAAATCGACTTTGACTTAAATAGCTGGCTGGATATCAGGTAGGCAGGCACAATTACCAGCATCGCCGGAATAATAATTTCCACACTGCGCGACAACTCAACAATAGCCAGTAATGCTGCCATAGGTGCGTGGATACAGGCCGCCAGAATACCGGCCATACCCAATAGAATAAAGCTGTCAAAAGACAGAGCTTGCTGAATACCCAGTACGTCAACAGCGCCGACAAAGACCGCGGCGATAATAGCTCCAATACCGAACACCGCACCAATTAACCCGCCGGGGATACCCATGCCAAGAGCAATTGCAGCGGCAAATAGCTTAGCAAGCAATAAGGTTGTTAATAGTGACATTTCGCCCTGGTGATTAATCACCTGCTCAATAGCGGTTAGCCCGGGACCTAAACTGTTTGGAATGATAACTGCCAGAGACGCGGTGATAATGCCTGCGAACAGTAGCCGGGTCAGTAAGGACATGTCTTTCACGGTGTCCATGACATCCAGCATGAGTTTTTTGAAGATAACGCCGACGACGCCTAACACGACACCCAGTATAACCACCCAAGGCAATTGAGTGGTCGGAATGTCTTGTGCCGATAGCATGGCCAGCTCTGATGCAACGCCGAAAATCTCTTCGGTGATTAAAGACCCGGCGACGGCCGACAGCATGACTGGAATAAAGACGTGGACTTTGTATTCCCGCAGTACCACTTCCATAACCAATACCATAGCGGCAAGTGGGGTATTAAAAGAGGCCGCAATAGCCGCCGCAATACCGCAGGCGGCAAGCGTGCGTAATGCGTTTTTAGGGGCATCGACATGGAAGCCGAGCCAAGTCGATGCGGCGGCTCCTAAATGAACTGCGGGACCTTCGCGGCCGACACTGTACCCGGCAATCAGGGCAATAATTCCACCAAAAAACTGGTTAACGGTGCTGCGCCAAGGAAGCATGCCGTAATGTTGTTTCATGCGATGAATAACATAAGGAATGCCCATACGAACGTAGCGCGAGCCTGACAAACGAAAAATACCGTAAATTAATAACGCCGCCGCAATGGGTATGGTAAAACGAAGCGTTGTCGGCAAGGGCTCCTGCCAGTATGTGTCGTTACCAATGAGATGAGCGCCGTACTCAATAGCAAAACGGAAACCGGCAATCATTAAAGCAGCAAGTACGCCCCCGGCAAGCCCTAATAGACAGATAGCAATTGTTGTCGTTGGCATGGCCAATTGTTTGCGTAACTGCTGTCGTAATAAAGGCGCCATTTAGTGTTGTTCCTTAAACGAAACCCGGGCTCGAGGCTTGCATATTTATCAATAACATATCAGCATAAGCGGCTAATGGAAACGAGCGAGCATTATGAAGCAGTACTTTAATCTCAAATATTGGCAAAAAAGGTTCGGAAGGCTGCCTGTTTTCTTCGCAGTGGCAGGTCTACTGATTCTGTTTGCTTATCTGGCATATCTTGCCGGCGTTTGGCATGCAAAGTCGTTAAAAGAAACGGTCAGCGAGCAGTCCGCACAACTTGATGATATGTATGAGCGCCTGGAACAGATGGAATACCAGCGTCATATTATGCAAGTAGAGCTGGATATTGAGCGTTCATCGAATCAAAGCCTGCAAGACGAGTTAACTGCACTACAAAACGACAACTACGCATTGCGTCGAGATCTCGCTTTTTACCAAAAGATAATGGCGCCTGAGTTGCAGGAAAGTGGCGTGACTATCGACTCCATAACAGTGACACCAAACCAGGCAGATAAGCATTTCCACTTCTCCTTGGCGGTTCTGCAAATTGAGCAACGCAGGCGCTTTGTTGAAGGGCGTGTCGCCATCGACCTGGTTGGTCGCATAGACGGTCAGAAAAAGCGCTTTGATTTAATGAAGCTTGCCAACATTAGCGGCGACGACCGTACCTTTACTATGCGTTATTTTTCGATTTATGAGGGTGATTTCTTCATGCCCGAGGGCTTCGTGCCTGAGCGTATTGACGTATCGGTGACTTTAACCGATGGTGGTCGCGGCACGTTGAACCGTTCGTTTTTTTGGAAGGACATTCGTAAAGGTAAGCCGGCGCCGAACGTCAGAACCGACGGCGATACTTGACCAAAATAGTCAGGTAAGAGAAAATGCCGATAGAGTTCAACAAAGGTGAAACACTATGAGCAGTTCTGCGGAAACAGCGGTACCTATTGAGTTTACCGAACAAGCCGCAAAAAAAGTGAGCCAACTCATTGCGGAAGAAGAAAATCCGAACCTTAAGTTGCGCGTTTATGTAACGGGCGGCGGGTGCTCGGGCTTTCAGTATGGCTTCACCTTTGACGAAACCCCTAACCCGGGTGACATGCAGGTGGAAAAAGACGGGGTCACATTGTTAGTAGATCCAATGAGTCTTCAGTATTTAATGGGCGGTATTGTCAGCTATGAAGAGGGCTTGCAAGGCTCTCGCTTTTTTGTCGATAACCCGAATGCCACTACTACCTGTGGTTGTGGTTCAAGCTTTTCTATCTAGTCTTTACAGGGCGTCTGCTTCAGCTGAAAACTGGGCTTATTTGCGCTAAAATGACCTCACCATTTGTTGTGAGGTTTTTTTATGAGTGCATACGCTGAACATATCAAAACGGTTTGTGAGCGCTTCGACAAAGCACTAGCAGATACCGGTTTTGAATCGACCCTGGTTTACTCAGGTCAGCCACGAGTCGATTTTCTTGACGACAACGCGCCGCCTTATCGCGTCAACCCGCTGTTTAAATACTGGGTACCTGTTACTGAAAGCCCCAAAAGTGCGATTTTTTATCGCAAAGGCAGTCAGCGTCCTACCGTTTATCTATTCCAGGCCAGAGACTTCTGGCACGCTCCGGTTGATGTGCCCGAAGAAGAATGGCAGCAGTATGTCGATCTAAAAATTATCGATGACCTCAGTATTATGACTGATGATATCGGCAGTGAGCTGGCGAATACTGCATTTATCGGTGAAGATTTTGCAGAGCCGGTTCATAGCTGGAACGTAAAAGCGCGTAACCCACAAAACCTGATTGATCATCTGCACTTCCACCGAGCCATTAAAACCGAGTGGGAACTGGAGAACTTGCGTGAAGCCAATAAGTTGGCGGCGAAAGCGCATGTCGCTGCAAAAGAAGCTTTCTACGCTGAAAAAAGTGAGCTGGAAATTCATCACGCGTATTTGGCCGCCATTAACTTTCGTGAGTCACAGGTGCCCTATAACAGCATTGTCGCTTTAAACAGTCACTCTGCGATTTTACATTACGATGTCTATGACACTGAGCCGCCGAAGCAATTTCGTTCGTTCTTAATTGATGCGGGGGCACGTTACCGAGGCTACTGTGCCGATATCACGCGTTCATACGCATACGAAGAAGGTTTTTACGCTGACTTAGTAGAAGCAATGGATAATGCTCAGAAAGAGTTACTCAGCGAAATTAAGCCGGGCGTTAATTACTACGACTTACATGTGTCTATGCACCTGAAAGTAGCTAAAATCCTGAGTGACTTTGGCTTTATCAATGGCGATGCACAAAGTATTTACGACAAGGGTTATACCAGTGCCTTTATGCCGCACGGTCTTGGCCACTTTATTGGCTTACAGGTTCATGACGTTGGTGGCTTCCTGAAGTCTGACGACGGCAGCAGTTATGAGCGTAGTGAGCGTCACCCATTCTTGCGTTTATTGCGTGACATTGAAGAAGGTCAGGTCTTTACAATTGAACCGGGGCTGTATGTCGTTGACCAGCTGCTTGAAGAGCACAAAGACAGTGATGATATCAACTGGGACAAAGTGGACGAGCTAAGACCGTATGGTGGCGTTCGTATTGAAGACAGCATCGTGGTTGGTAAAGACGGTAACAATGAAAACCTGACTCGTGATGCTTTTAAAGCGCTTGGTGCAGAGTAAGGCTCACTCGTCGGCTCAATAAAATAAAGTTTTAGAGCCTAATACAACCGGGGCGGCTGCACCTGTCACAGCAGGGTGGTTCCCCGGTTTTTTATGCTCATAGCACCAACCTAACCAGGCAAAAGCCATTGCCTCAACCCATTGAGGATCAACCCCTAATGCCTGTGTCGTGTCGTACTTCTTTGTCTCAAGGCGCTGAGTAATTTCTGTTAAAAGTAATTCATTTTTGGTGCCGCCGCCGCAAAAATAAACTTGTTCAGGCTTGGTCGGTAATTTATTAAGTTCGTTACTCAGAGTTTCCGCGGTTAGCACGAGCAAGGTTCTTTGCACATTTTCAGGCGGGTAGTTTGCTTTAATAAGCGGCTTTAAATAGGACAGGTTAAACTCTTCACGGCCAGTACTCTTGGGCGCGGTGCGGGAATAAAAAGGGTGTTTCAGTAAAGCCTCTAAAAGTTCGTCAATGACCTTGCCCTGACGAGCGAAATGACCGCTCTCATCATAGCTTTTGTTCGCATCGCAGTGTTGTATCCACTGGTCCATTAAAGTGTTTGCCGGGCCGGTATCGAAACCAAGCAGTTGCTGCTCTGGCCCTAGCCAGGTGATGTTTGCAATACCCCCCAAATTGACAATGGCAACGCTTTTCCCCGGCTGAGCGAAAACATGTTGGTGAAAAGCGGGCACTAATGGTGCGCCCTGACCGCCGGCCGCTACGTCTTTGCGGCGAAAGTCGTGTATGACATTAACTTGAGTTTTGAAAGCCAGCCTAGAAGGGTCGCCTAATTGCAGTGTATACGGAGCGCTATGACTTGGCTTGTGGCGAACTGTTTGGCCATGACTGCCTATAGCTGTGACGCTTTTCGCCGGAATTTTGGCTTCACTCAGTAACTTATTAACGGCAACAGCGGAATGCTCAGCGAATAACACATCAAGCTCTGCCAGCTCATCCGCGTTCCATTGATCACTAATGCTGAGTGTTAATAGCCGGGTGCGTAATTCAGAGGGAAGTGTATAGCTGTGTGACGCATTAAGCCTAAGGTGCCCATCAGCCGTTATATCAACCAGCACGGCGTCTAGTGCATCCATGCTGGTTCCTGACATTAAGCCAATATAACGTTCGGACATTATCTCATTGCCAGATAAACACGTTTATTGTCGTTTAATATCGCAATAATTTGGTCGGCTTGCTGGCGGAATGATGGCAGCTCCGACTCAGCCAGTGATTTGGCTTGTGGCAGCTCAACTGTTCGAGGGTTTCTGTGTACCCCATCAACCAGGAATTCATAATGCAAGTGCGCACCGGTTACGCGGCCTGTCGCACCTACACGACCAATAACCTGGCCCTGTTTGACTCGGTCGCCAGTTCTGACGTGTTTTCGGCTTAAGTGCAAATATTTAGTGGTATAACGCTCGCCGTGTTGCACAAAAATATAATTACCATTTAAGTGGCTATAACCGGCTTGAACAACTTTACCGTCGCCAGATGACATAACAGGCGTGCCGGTCGATGCGGCGTAGTCAATGCCGTTGTGCGGACGCACACGGCCTGTAACCGGGTGCAAGCGGCGAGGGTTAAAGCTTGAGCTTATGTACGTAAAGTTAACCGGAGAGCGTAAGAATGTTTTACGCATTGCTCGCCCATTTGGTGTGTAATATTGGCCATTGTCATGCAATATGGCCTGGAAGTGCTCGTCTCGGTTGACGAACTCCGCCGCAAGAATTTTTCCGTAACCGACAAATTCGCCGTCGACATAGTGGGTTTCGAATAAAACACTGAACTCGTCGTTTTTGCGTAAATCGAGGGCAAAGTCGATATCCCAACCAAAAATATTCGCAATTCGCATAATCTGGTTATCGGTTAGTCCGGCACCGATACCCGCGTTCCAGAAACTGGAATCAATAACGGCGTGTGCAAACTCGGTACGCACCTCAACGTCTTTGGTTTCTACTTCTGCGACAAAGCTGTCTTTTTGACGCGTTATAATGAGTGTGTCGGTACCGTTAATATCGTGCGCTAACTGAACCAGTTTGTCGCTTGAATCGGTTGCAAAGCGCAGTAAGTCACCGGGATGTACTTTACGCAATAGCTTCGCTTCTTCACCTGACTCAGTGACGCGGTAAAGCTCTTGTGCACTAAAACCTAACTTACTAAAAATGTCAGCCAGGTTATCGCCAGACTTGATTTGATAGGTTTGCCAATGTAACTCTTGTGCTGAACTATCTTCGCTATTGCCGTTGTTCTCAAAGGCCAGTTCCAATTGGTAACGTTTACCTGGAACCAGCTGATCAACGGAGGCTGTGTTCTTTGACGCCGTAGCCGGTTCTGAAGGAATCACCAACAAAATGAGTAGGGCAACACTAATCGCGCTGATTAGTATTTTATGAGAATGCGGAAGCTGCAGGAACATCCGCTGCATTTGAGAAACTACTTTCAATGTCATATTTAGCGCACTTTAGAACAAACTTTCTTTATTATGATTACCCATGTAAACGATACACAGGGTGTACTCGTTTACGACCTCAGAATAACCTTATGGTTTCGAGGATAATACGAAAAAACGCAGAATACCAGTTTCTGCGCTTAAAACAGTGTTAAGAATGGCGTAAAATAATGGGTTTGACTGGGCAATCGATGGAGAGGTTTGATGAAAACAGAAGTGGCAGAGGCGATAGCTGAGATTACACGTGGTGCCGAAGAGGTTCTGCTGGAAAAAGAATTGGCGGAAAAGCTGGAAAGTGGCAAGCCTCTGATTGTTAAGGCTGGCTTCGATCCAACCGCTCCCGATTTGCACCTGGGTCACACGGTTCTAATTAATAAATTGCGAGTCTTGCAGGACTTTGGTCATAAAATTGTGTTCCTTATTGGTGATTTTACCGGAATGATTGGCGACCCAACGGGGAAAAATGTGACTCGCAAGCCGCTAACGCCGGAAGAAGTGGCGGCTAATGCCGAAACCTATAAAGAGCAAGTCTTTAAAATTCTCGACCCTGAAAAGACAGACATTCGCTTTAACTCAGAATGGATGTCGAAAATGGGCGCTGCGGACATGATTAAACTTGCAGCCCGTCAAACAGTTGCCCGCATGCTAGAGCGTGATGACTTTAAAAAGCGCTACCAAAATAACCAGTCTATTGCGATTCACGAGTTTTTGTATCCACTGGTTCAAGGCTGGGACTCTGTCGAACTGAAAGCCGACATCGAGCTGGGCGGTACAGACCAGCGTTTCAACCTGCTAATGGGGCGTGAACTGCAAAAAGAAGAAGGCCAGCGTCCGCAAACGGTCATTATGACGCCGTTACTGGAAGGTCTGGATGGCGTTCAGAAAATGTCGAAGTCGCTGAATAACTACATTGGTATCACTGAGTCACCCAACGACATGTTCGGTAAGATAATGTCAGTGTCTGATGAATTAATGTGGCGCTACTTTGACCTTCTAAGTTTCCGCTCTATTGCAGAAATAGATGGCTTGAAAGCGGATGTTGCTGCGGGCAAGAATCCGCGTGATGTCAAAGTGCTGTTGGCGAAAGAGATTATTGCACGCTTCCATTCTGATGAGGCCGCAGAAAAAGCCGAACAGGATTTTATTCAGCGCTTTCAGAAAAATGCACTGCCTGACGAGATTGAAGAAAAGACCATAGCGGTCGGCTCTGAAGGTATGGGCATTGCTAATGTCTTAAAAGAAGCGGGTCTTGTTCAGTCAACGTCTGAAGCATTACGAATGCTGAAACAAAATGCAGTGAAGCTAGATGGCGAACGTTTTACCGATAAAAACTACGTATGCACCGATAAAGACTCTGGTGTGTATCAGGTAGGCAAACGTCGTTTTGCGAAGCTGACACTGACAATCTAATTAGATAGTCCCTCAATAAAAACGCCGGTCACCTTAAAAGTGACCGGCGTTTTTTTATAACTACTCTTTTTACAGGCTGTTAAACCCGGAAGCTCTTAATAGAGTCTTGCAGCTCATCAGCCAGCTTGGCAACTTCATTAGAAGCCTGGGCTGTTTGCTTAGAGCCGGAAGCGGTTTGTTCGGCAATAGAAACAATCGACTCCAGTCGCTCACTAATGTCGTGAGCGGTACGGCTTTGCTCTTGCGCGGCATTAGCAATGTGATTACTGCTATCAGATGCCTGATGCACCGATTCCGTAATTGACTGCAACGCCTGGGCTGCTTCGTCCGACTGCTGAACACTAAGCTCGGCCTGTTCGCGCCCTCGGTTCATAACTTCTACCGCGCGCTTCGAGTCATTCTGCAGGTTTTCAATCATATCCTGAATTTCTTCAGTCGACTCTTGAGTACGGCTTGCTAGCGTGCGAACTTCATCAGCTACTACGGCGAAGCCTCGGCCTTGCTCGCCGGCTCGGGCAGCCTCAATAGCCGCGTTCAGCGCAAGTAAGTTAGTCTGGTCAGCAATGCCGCGGATAACATCCAGGATGCCGCCGATATTACTGCTGTTCTCAGACAGTTGATCGATGACCTGGGATGCGCCCTGAATTTCGTGAGCTAACTGCTCAATAGTAGAGCGGTTTTTATCTGAAATTTCACGGACACGTTTTGCTTCATCGTCAGAATGCTGAATTTCGCGTAGAGCCTGGTCAGCGCCTTCAGCCATTTCACTGGCGGTGTTATTCATTTCCTGGGTCGCAGTTGCAACCTGCTCAATTTGACGGCGTTGTTCATCTATTGCGTTGGTAGTTTCGTCAGATACATTTGATGATTGCTCGGCTGCCGTTGCCAGTTGTGTAGCACGGTTCGCTATGCCTTCAATAAGCTTGCGAAGGTTACCCGTTAACTTATTAGTGTTTGTTGCCAACTCACCAAATTCATCTTGTGCGTCATAATCAACACGCTCAGTCAGGTTACCTTCTGCCATAATATTCAGCATGTGGTTAACACGCGACAGAGGTCGGCTGATACTGCGTACAGTTAACCAGGAAATCAGCACGGCTAATGCAATAGAAATAACCGTAATAATGCTGTTTATCCAGCTGCTGGTTGAAATTGAATCGGCTGCTGAGTTACGGCTGTCTTCGGCAATGTTTCGAACCGCTGTTTGCAATTCATCGGTTTGTGTCATCAGCGTATCAGACTGTTGCTGCGCCTGATCAAGAGTTTGGCCTGCATCGACACGACGTTGCTGGCGCAAAATAACGTTATCTGGATAAGAGCCAGCACCCTGCAGTTGATCAATGGCGTTGCGTACTGTTGTTACTGCATCGTCGACCATTTGCTCAGCACTGCCTGTCGATTCATTGTCTAATGCGTCGAGACGAGGACGAATGCTGTCGATATTGATATCAATTTCGCTCTTAATAACATTTGCTGAGTCGAGGTCGTTGGTTTTGTTTAAGTCGTACATTAGAGTTATCAAACTAGACAATGATGACTCAACATTGCTGGCTTCGCGCGCAACAACCTCGTTATTCGACATATCCATGGTGTCGAGTAGCATGATGGCTGCGTCATCTATACTGAAGGCTATTTCGTCAAGCTGATCGGCCGTGGTGCCACGAAGTTCAAGATATTCACGCTGATAATTAAACAGTTGATCGATAAGGTCAACGTATTGGGTGACTGAAGATTCTGTGCCGTTGATAAGGCTACTTTGACCTTCGCCTTTCACCAACTGCTGAAGGTCTTCTAATGAGCTCATAAGCGACTCTTCGGAAGTGTCAAATTCGCCGCGGTATGATTCTATTGCCGATAATGACTCTGCGTAATAAGTTTCGAGTTGAAGACCCGAAAGTTCTAGCGTATCAACCTTAATGGCCGCCACTTCGTTCAGAGCAGGCATGGCTTTGTCGTTAACGTTGTCGACGGATGAGCCAATGCTGTTAATGTTGAACAGTGAGCTCAAACTGATGACGAGTAAAAGCAGGGTTATGATGGCAAATCCACCAATCACTCGCATAGCAACCGTTATTTTCATGAAACCTTCCTCAGCACAGCAATGATTATCTTTGTATTCTAAGCACTAAACGCATTCTGGTAGTAAAATTTGTCGTTACTCAGGTCGTACAGCGTCATGTATTGTCCCCAAACACACCCGGTATCTAACGCGAGAATGTCCTGGCGATGGGTATTACCCATTAATGCAGCCCAATGTCCGAATAATAACCGATAGTCGCTGCCTGACCAAAAGTTAAACCATGGTTGCAAGTCATCCTGCGACGAATGTTGATTCGGATCATCTTTACGGGTTAAATCCAACTCGGCGTTTGGGTGACAATAGCGCATTCGTGTAAATGCGTTCACTATAAAACGGTATCGGTCAAATCCGCTAAGACTTGAGTCCCATTTTGAAGGCTTATTACTAAACATACTTTTAATAAAGTCTTCAAAATCATTGTTGTTCAAAACAGCGGAGACTTCGTCGGCATAGGTTTGAGCTTCTTCGACAGACCACCACGGGTAAATTCCAGCGTGTGAAATAACGGTCGATGGGTTTAACTGTTGCATGAGCGGTTGACTGCGTAACCAATCTACCCAATCCAGCTTCTCCGATGCCGTTAAAATACCGCTGAGCTTGTCGTTACGTTTTGCTTTTCTATGTCCAAGCAAAACAGCCACTAAGTTAAGGTCGTGGTTACCCAGCACCGTGTGGACGGAGTGTTCATTTTCATAAAAAAAGCGGATGGCGTCTGCTGAATCAGGCCCCCGAGCTACTATGTCGCCGACACACCAAAGTTGGTCCGTTTTATGGCTAAAGCCAACGGTTTCCAGTAATGCCATAAGCTCACGGTAACAGCCCTGAATGTCACCGACTGCGTAAGTTGCCATAATTAATGAATAATATTCGGAATAGCGAGGCGGAAAGACGGAATATCCGCTTTAAATTGCTCACCGTTTTCGTCGATCATCACGTAATGGCCTTCCATTGTACCAATGGGAGTAGCTAAGACAGTGCCACTGGTATAGCTGAAAGACTCGCCCGCTTGTAAAACAGGCTGCTGACCAACAACCCCGTCACCGGCGACTCGAGTGATCTTATTTTCAGCATCGGTAATGCGCCATTCTCGAGCCAGCAGTTGTACCTGCTGAGAGGTCGTATTCGTAATGGTGATGGTATAAGAAAATACATATTGCTCAGACTCAGGAGAAGACTGTGCCGATAAGTAGTGTGTATTGACTTCAATCTCGATTATGCCTGCCATAAATTACTCAGCCTGCTCAGTTAACCAATCTGAAAGCTTGCAATAATCCTCAACGGATAGCGTTTCTGGTCTTGCTGAAGGGTCAATACCCAGAGACTCTAACTGTTCAGCGGGTATTAGCCCCTTAAGGTTATTTCTTATTGTTTTACGACGTTGATTAAAAGCTGTCAAACACAAACTGTGTAGCTGTTTGCGGTCTTTAACCGGGTACGGGCTGTCTTTATACGGCGTTAAACGTACTACGGCTGACTCTACCTTGGGTGGCGGTGTAAATGCTGATGGTGGCACGTAAACAACCGGCGTCACTTCACAAGCCTGTTGTACACCAACGCTAATGCGACCATAGTTTTTTGAGCCAGGTTGTGCCGCTAAACGGTCGACGACTTCTTTTTGCAGCATAAAGTGCATATCTTCAATGCTGTCTGCGAATGACAGTAAATGAAAAATCAACGGCGTGGATATATTGTAAGGTAAGTTACCGAACACACGAACTGGCTTTTCCGCGGCAAATTGGCGAAAGTCAGTCTTAAGTGCATCGGCTTCTATTACGTCGAGCTTTTGGTTTAAAAACGGGTGCGTACGCAAGCGTTCAACCAAGTCACGGTCAATTTCGACAACTTTCAAATGACCGCTGCGATCGGCCACTGGCTCGGTTAATGCAGCTAAACCGGGACCAATTTCAATTAAGTTTTCGCCCGGTTCAGGGTTAATGGCATCAACAATTTCTTCGATAATGCCATCGTCATTCAAAAAGTTTTGACCGAAGCGCTTACGAGCGCGGTGACCCAGGTGGGTCTGGGAATGATTGTGGTGTTTACTCATAATAACTTGCGTTTGCCATATCAATAGCGGTTTGTATTGCCAAGCGGCAGCTACCGTCGTTTATATTGCCGGTACCCGCTAAGTCGAGTGCCGTACCATGGTCAACCGATGTTCTAATGTAGGGCAGACCGAGTGTAATATTGACCGCTTGCCCAAAGCCTTTGTATTTTAAGACTGGCAGTCCCTGGTCATGGTACATGGCGACAACAGCACTGGCGTCGTCCAAATATTTGGGCTGAAAGATGGTATCAGCCGGGTACGGGCCATGTAAGTTCATGCCGCCAGCATTGAGTGTTTCGATGACTGGCGCAATGGTATCAATTTCCTCATGACCTAAATGTCCGGATTCACCCGCATGGGGGTTCAAACCGCACACTAAAATTTTAGGTTGAACTTCTCCAAACTTGTTGGTCAAGTCGTTGTGCAAAATCGTCAAAATATTGGTTAAGCGTTCTTTGGTAATTGCTTTGGAAACGTACGCCAAAGGTATGTGAGTGGTGACTAATGCAACGCGTAACCCCTCGGTTGCCAACATCATGACAACGTCATTACAGTCGGCCTCGTGAGCTAAAAACTCGGTGTGCCCGGAAAACGCGACGCCGGCCTGATTAATGACGCCTTTATGCACGGGACCTGTCACTATAGCGTCGAACTCTCCGGCTAGGTTGCCGTCTGAGGCGCGCTTTAAGCAATCAACAACGTAATGGCCATTGGCGACGGTAAGTTCACCCGCTGTTACTGGCTCACAAACCGGCAAATGCTCTACCCATAAGTGCCCGGCTTCGTGCTTAGGCACTTTTTGCCCCTTTTCGTACTTATGGAACGTCACCGGCAAGTTCAGAAGCTCTGCCCTTTCCCGTAACATATTTTTGTCAGCACAAACGACAACAGCAGCCTCTAAGGGCTGCTGCGCCACTTTTAAAATTAAATCCGGGCCAATACCAGCGGGCTCGCCCGGAGTAAATATCAGGGTTGGGTAACTCACTCAGCAACCCGTCTTATGTAAGCTTGATCGCGCATTTCCTGCTGCCAGTTGTCCAACTCTTCACGGAACTTACGACTAAACAACATTTGGTAAGCACGCTCTTGTTTGCTTTCGTCCGTTGCGTCGGTTGTGCGTCTGTCTGTCACTTCGACAATGTGCCAACCGAACTGAGTCTTAAAGGGTTCACTAATGGTATTTGCAGCAATGGTTTCTACTTTCTCTTTAAACTCAGGCGCGTACTTGTCAGGACGAGCCCAGCCTAGGTCACCACCGCGTGATGCAGAACCCGGGTCTGACGAATGCTCTTTGGCTAATTCGTCAAAGGTTTTCTCGCCGGCAGCAATTTGTTCGCGGAATGTGTTTAGCATTTCTTTTGCTTTATTGTCCGATAAAATTACTGATGGCTGAATAAGAATGTGTCGAGCTTTCACTTCTTCGACTTCAACGGTTTGCTCGCCGCGTTTGTCCTGAACTTTCAGAATATGGAAACCAACACCACTGCGAATAGGGCCAACCACTTCACCAGCAGGTTTTCCATCCACCGCTTCTGCGAACAAGGTTGGCATGCTGTTAATTGTCATCCAGCCCATGTCACCGCCATCTAATGCGGCAGAGCCTGAAGAGGAGCGAATTGCTAAGTCAGAAAAGTCGCTGCCTTCGTCCAGTAAACGAAGGACGGTGTCAGCACGATCTTTCGCTTTTTCCAGCTCACTTTGCGATGAATTAGAGTCTGCAGCAATAAGAATTTGCCCTAAGCGGTATTCGGTTTGAGTGCTTTGGTTACTGTCTATTAGCTTGACCAGGTTATTAATTTCCTGAGGCGTAATAGAAACACGTTGTTGAACGGCTGCGCGCTGAACTTGCTGGATGGTAATTTCATTACGAACGTTCTCACGGTAGCTTGCCCAACTAATACCATTGTCAGCCATTTTTTGGCGGAGCTCATCAATGCTCAGGTTCTGCTCTTGCGCAATACCGTTAATGGCTTGCTCCAGTTGAGAGTCATTAACCTCAATGCCCATTCTATCAGCCATTTGCAGTTGAATTTCCTGCAAAATAAGTCGCTCTATAGCCTGAGTTTCCAACACTTCGTCAGAAGGTGCGTTCGCAGAGTTGAAGTTGTTACCGGCTTTTACTTGTTGCACCAGTTGATCAATTTGGCTTTGTAATACAACGCCATCATCAACAACCACAACAACCCGGTCCAGAAGTTGTTGTGCGTGAGTTGTATTACTGACCAGCAAAGGCGTCGCCAGAAGCATTGCCGTTGCAAAAAAAGCTACCAATTTTTTCATTCTACCTACCACTAGTTACTGAGATAAAAAGGACGGCGATAACCGTACGTACTTTTCTCAAGCATATCTATCAGCCCCCGGTTGTCAGAGGCTAAACCGCTAATAATAAATTGTATGCTAATACCATTGTCAAACTCGGTATCAGCGTTGATTGTCGCATTGTTAAATGCAGGTTCAAGGTCACGATTAATGCGTCGGTAAGCGCTGACGCGAACAGCCCAGCAACAATTGCTGTATTGAATGCCTACCATAGCATCATTTACCCGGTCGTGTGTTAAGTCATAAAACACATTGGCGGCGACTTGCCATTGTTTACTGGCGGCAAATACGGCCTGAGTACCCACTTGCTCAATATCGTTGTTAAGAATGTTGGTGGCCTTACGATGACTCACCTGCACCAAATTACCGCTGTTTTTCCGGTACTCCAGTGCGGTCTGACTCTTACGAGTGCTGTTAAGTTCCGTATCGTATTGAATGGAGCTTTTCAGTGACCACTCGTCAGTCATAGCCCAGTTGATATCCGCCACCCATTCACTGTTACTGGAGGTGAAGGTAGGCTCTTCCGTTTCTTCAATTAACAGTGCTGTGCGGCTGTCTTCAATGTTATATATTTGCCCGAGGCTGGCTCGTAATACTTCGCGCTCATTATCTGTAAAGAGGCTTGTGGTTAGGCCGTAAGTTATCTGGTTGGCTTCGGCAATGCGGTCTAGCCCAGAAAAACGACGGCTGCGAAATAAACCGTAATAGTCATCCTGCAAAAGAGCTGTGTCATAAATACCGATGTTCTGCTGATTTTCATAAGGTACATATAAGTACTGAATTTGCGGCGACAAGGTTTGACGATAGCCATCGCTGGTGCTTCTCTCTAAATGCAGTTGAGCCTGCAGCCGCGCTCTGGGCAATGTCCGGGTGACATCTTCGTCTAGCCGGATGTCGTCGCTTTGTTGCTGGTAGCGAGTAAATAAGTAAGACAGTTCAGCTTCTGCGTCAAAAGCTGGTTTTTCATAGCGGTACTTGAAGCTGGGCTCGATATGAGCTCGCGTCGCGTAATTACTCGCCCTGTCTTGATTCTGGAAATAAGTGAGTTCAGTGTAAAGGTTGGTGCTAAAACCGGTAAACTTATTTTGCTGATAGTTCAGGCTTATTTGCGGCAGCGTTCGGAATGGGCTTAAGTAGTCGCCCAAAATCTCGTAATCTTCCGTTCGAACCTGAGCCGTCCAGTTTTCATTGATGTAATCAAGTTGAGCTACTCGGTATAAGTGGGTGTCAGCGCGCCCGGCAAAGTCGCTGCCAAAATCATTTAAATAGTTATCATCACTTATTTGCGTGCCGTCCAGGTACAAGCTCAACTTATCGTTAAACTGGGTTTTATGTTGAACATGCCAAAGGTAACGACTGTCTTCGGTGGCAATAGCTTTGTCATTATTTAAATATTCAAGGTTTAGCTGGCCAACGCTTTCATCAAATAAATAACGATACTCCCCGGTCAGCATGGTGCCGCGCTCAGACATATAAATCGGCGCTACTGTGGCATCCATGTTTGGTGCAATATTGAAGTAATAAGGAACTTCAACTTCAAAGCCGTTATTAGATGACGAGTCAAAGGTTGGATACAAAAAGCCGGTTTTACGGGCGTCGCTTATTGGGAAGTTGAAGTACGGCAAATAAAGAATGGGTACGTCAAAGAGTTCGAAACGGGCATGCCAGGCTTCACCGAAGTCGCTGTTCTCGTCTATTTCAATGCGCTCTGCTCTTAATTGCCAGGCTGGCGTGTCGCCGGGGCAGGTGGTGAAGCTGGAGTCTTGCAGAAGCACTTGTTGCTGTGACAAGGACAGCAGCTCGGCGTGTCCCCGAGCGTTGACGTTCTCCAGTCGATAGTCGCTGGAGTAAAGTCGGGCTTCGTTGCTGTTTAAATCCAGAAACAGCGATTCACCACTGACGCTCAAGTAGCCATCGCTGAAATTAATACCATTGCTGGCTTCAATTTGACCTTTTTGCTGATCAAGGGTTGCCGCTTGAGTTGACAGCCACTGGCCATTGCGCTGAATAATGACATTACCTTCAAAGTAAGCTTTGTCATTGGATAGAATACGAGTCGACTTAGACTCAACGCCTATCTCGCCAGCCTTTGTTGCTTGCAGGCGCACGGACTTATCGGCGATGCTCTCAACAGGCACTGCCTGGCATACCATAGGTTGGGATACTGAATTTTGCGGCGCTGCTGATGCCAAACCTGAAAGCGTTAAAAGCAGGACAGCCAGTAGCGACGTTACTGTGGTAAGCCTAAGTAACAAATGAGTCATCCGTTTTGGTTGTTGTTAGCGTTATTGTATCTGCGTAAAGGGCAATATAATAAAGCAATTTTGTTTGTTTCGCTATTTGATACACTGCAAGTTTAGGCACATAAAGCATATTTCTGGAGGACATTTTGGAAGATAAGCGAGAGCTGGCTCTGCAAGCCTGGTGTGAGTCGCAAACCGGAGTAACACAACCTACCCTGGAAGTGGTGTCGGGAGATGCCAGTTTTCGTCGTTATTTTAGAGCGACTAACGGCCGTGAGAGCCTTATTGCGGTTGACTGTCCTCCAGATAAAGAGCCTATGGAACCTTTTTTGGCGGTTGCTGAAGCGTACCGTGATGCTGGCGTTACTGTACCGGAAGTGATTGCGGCTGACACTGAACATGGCTTTATGCTGCAGTCAGATTTTGGCCAAATTTTGTTACTGAGTAAGCTTCACGCGCGCAATGCCCGTCAATTTTATGAGCAAGCCCTTGCTGCATTACCTAATATTATGGATGTCACCAACACCCGAAAAGGGGACTTGCCCAAGTTTGATAAAGCGCTGTTGGAACGTGAGTTAGGGTTGTTCAAAGACTGGTTATTGGGAACTCATTTAACCATAAGCTGGCAGCCTGAAGATGAACGTATTTGGAAGGACTTTTGCGACAAAATGATCAGTAATGCATTGTCGCAACCCCAGGTTGGCGTGCATCGCGACTATCATTCCAGAAACTTAATGCTGCTGAGCGATGACCGTATTGGCATTATCGACTTTCAGGATGCAGTGGTGGGCCCTATTACTTATGACGCTGCGTCGCTGTTGCGCGACTGCTACATCGAGTGGCCAGATGCATTGGTTGATGAGTTGAGTGATCGTTTGCGCCAACATTTAATAGAAACGAACCGATTAGCAGCACAGACTGGCTTAGCCCAGTGGCAACAGTGGTTTGACTTAATGGGCATGCAGCGGCATACCAAAGCGGCAGGCATTTTTGCACGACTGGCACATCGCGACAAAAAGCCAGGGTACCTGCAGGACGTGCCCAGAACCTTGGGTTATTTAGAACGCGTAAGCCAGCGATACAGTGAGCTGAAAGAATATAACGCCTGGCTCAATGAGCGTGTGTTGCCGGCGTGGGAGCAGCAATGAAAGCAATGATTTTAGCTGCAGGTCGCGGGCAACGTATGCGTCCACTGACCGATAACCAGCCAAAACCCCTGCTGCCTGTCGCCGGAAAGCCCTTATTGGCTTTCCACTTAGAAAAGCTCGCAAAGGCAGGAGTGACTGAAGTGGTTATTAACCATGCCTGGAAAGGTGAGCAAATTGAACACTTTGTTGGAGACGGCTCTGACTGGCAGCTTCAGGTGTCATTCTCTCCGGAGCCCGAGGGCGGACTTGAAACCGCCGGCGGTATTATTCAAGCGCTACCGCTGCTCGGAGATGATCCTTTCTGGGTCATTAACGGGGATATTTGGACGGACTGGGATTACTCTGAGCTGCCGAAAAGCCTACCCGATGATAAGCTGGCGCATTTGCTGATGGTTGATAACCCACCGCATAATCCTGACGGTGACTTTGGTGTTGTCGACGGCTGCTTAGTTGAAAAGCCGCTAGGTGAGTCAAAAACCTTTGCGGGTATTGGCTTGTATCGAAAAGAGTTACTGCAGCCATACCCTGAGGGCAAACTTCCGTTAAAACCGTTTTTTGAAAAAGCCATATCAGAACAAAACGTCCTTGCCTCTGTAATGAAAGGCCTTTGGACAGATGTAGGCACACCGGAGCGGCTTGAGCAACTGAATCAACAAGTAAGGAAGTATCGATGATTTGGGGAAAGGTAATAGGTGCGTTAGCCGGTTTCGCTTTTATGAAGTGGCCCGGGGCTATTTTTGGGGCGTTGGTTGGTCATTGGTTTGACCGTGGTATGGCGCAGGATTTTTCCAAGCGGGGTGCCTGGGGACGCTTCTTATACGGTGCTGAAAAAGCGGTGGGGGATGCAAACTTTATTTATACCCTATTTGCGGTGATGGGGCATGTGGCCAAAGCGAAAGGGCGAGTGACTGAGCGTGACATTGCACAAGCGCAGTATTTAATGCAGCAATTAAAACTGGGAACAGATGCCACCAAAGAAGCGCAAGATGCTTTTCGTGAAGGCAAAGAACCCACTTTTCCATTGCAACAAGTGATGAAAGATTTTAGTGCGTCGTTTTACGGCAATCGAGATGTTCTTCAGCTGTTCATGGAGCAATTAATTGGCCTGGCGCTGAACGATGGCGTGCTTGAAAAAGCTGAGCATGAAGTCTTGGTGGACGTGGCGAAAGCCTTAGGTTTTACGCGTTTTCAGCTCGATCAGTGGCTAATGATGGAAAAAGCGGCGTTTCGCTTTCATCAACAGCGTCAGCGCAGTCACGCCGGCAGCGGTGGACGCCAGTCGTCGACGAAAAGTGATTTAGAAGACGCTTACCAAATATTGGGTGTCACTGAAAAAAACAGCAATGCGGAAATTAAAAAGGCGTACCGGAAGTTGATGGCGCGACACCATCCGGACAAGCTGGCTTCACAAGGGCTTCCGGAAGAGGTGATGAAGCAGGCGCAGCAAAAAGCTCGTGACATTCAGGCGGCGTATGAACAGGTGAAAGAGCACCGAAACATTCGGTAGTTGTGGTTAATAACCGTGGAATTCGAGCCAGCCTTTTACGGTAGAGCGCAGCTCTGTTTGTCCTGAGTTACCGGAACTGAGTAGTTTTCGCTGACGGTAAGAAACGTGTTGGTATTTGGTGGCGAGTTTTTTTCGTAACGTCCACTGAGCGTCGAGCCAGTGATTACTCTCGGCAGTTCGAATATCCAGAATAGGCAGCGGCGACTTAGCGATTCGTTCCGACAGCGCCTTGTTGAAATGATACTGAGGAATGTAAGCATTCACTATCACCAATGCATCGGGCATCATTGAGGACGTTTTTTCGAGTAACCGCAACGTAATATCGGCGGTTATTCCCTCTACAACCCAAACGGCAAATCCAGGCCGGCTTAGGGTTTCGTCCTGCAATAGCGCTATGCGGTTTTCAAGCGCAGCAACTAAAGGCTCAAATACACTGTCATCGGCTTGCTGTGGAAAATGCGTGCTTGTAGCGGGCGTTTGCAGGTTGTCTGTACGAATGGTGTTATCCGGTGGTGTCAACGCCCAGGTGGTCCAGCCAAAGTCCGGTGCGACGTTATACAAATAACTGACATAAAATGACTGCAGCGGATGATAATGCCAGTCGGGAATAAGCGTCATTTGTCCACTCTCAAACGCCTGTAAATATTCTTTTTTTAGCACTAAAAAGCGTGCAGCGTCACCGTCCGTTAACCAATGAAGCTGGTCTTCGGGAAGGTAACGCTGCAAATCGTCCTGTGCATTCAACACAGGAGCAGTGACGAAAAACAGCAAAAAGGCGATAAGAAAATGACGTTTCATAGTCGTAATATCGGCTTTAGGGAACGGAACTTGATAATAAAAAAGCGTAAAAAACTAAAAAGGCAGTGGGCTTGTGAAAGTAACGGCTTGCTCGGTGAGAGGGTGGGCAATCGTTAATGAATGAGCGTGTAAGTGTAATCGCTCAGTCATGTTAAAGGCGTCAGTGTGTGCGTAAAACTTGTCCCCCAAAATGGGGCAACCTAACGCCTGCATGTGCACGCGAAGCTGGTGTGAACGTCCGGTATGCGGGTAGAGCTCAACCCGTGAATAGTTTTCATTAGTTGCTAACACGCGGTAACCCGTGGTGCTGTCTTTGCCGGTGAAGAAGTCCATGTGTTGGCGAGGGCGGTTCGGCCAGTCACACGACAGCGGGAGTTCAACAACGCCTTGTTGCGCTGGTAAGCGGCTCCACACGTCAGCAATGTACGTCTTTTTAGTCACGCGCTGCTGAAATTGACGGCTAATATGGCTTTGAGCATGGCGAGTTTTTGCCAGCAAAATGACCCCCGAGGTTGCCATGTCGAGTCGGTGAACAACTCGAATATCGGGTAACACACGCTGTGCCCTGGTATATACAGAGTCGCGATGCTCAATATGCTTACCAGGCACACTGAGCAAGCCCCCTGGCTTATCAACCACCAGCAATTCAGAGTCCTCGTAAATAACTTTTAGGTAAGGCTCTAACGGTGGTCGATAATGCAAAAGGGCCATTAGTGATTATTCACCAATATGCGAATAGCCGTTAGCGACAGTTGCGGCTGCTCGGTTGCCGCCAACAAAGTGGCTTGGCGCTCTTTGAGAGCCTCAATTTCTGACTCACGAACGGATGGGTTCACGTCCTTTAATGCTTCCAGACGCTTGAGCTCGCGTTGCAGTGTCTCACTGATTTTTTCTTGCTGCGCCTTAACCAACCGTTCTTGCCAACTGCGAGCTTGGTCCTGGGCTCCGTGTATCAGATCTTGAGCCGGGCCTCGTAACTGCTTCAAAATTTGACGAGCGGTTTTTTTGTCGAGAAAGCTGGCTTGCTGATCAAGTAGCTCCCGTGAGACTTTATCCGACAGTTCTCGGCCCTGACTGTCGAGTAACAAACGCAGGTTACCTTGCGGACAAAATTCCTGAGCCGCGGTTTTAGCAGGAGCCGTTACTGTATTGGTGAAGTCCAGTTCGAGAAACCAACTGCCTGCCGGAATGGCGGTGTTTTTCATTTGAGCAACGCACGTACTGCCAAAGTCGTCGGTGGACAGCAGTTCTAACGCGGCCTGAACCATCGGATGATCCCAGCTAAGAAAGTCTACGTCTTCAAAGTTAAGTGCTGTTACCCGGTTGAAAGTAACCGTGATGCCATCTTCTGGCAGGCCGGGGAGTCCAGGAATACGCATGTGTTCGCTGGCGCGAATAAACCAACGGTTCTCGTCCAGAACTTCGTTGTTAACACCAAAGCGGTCCCAAAATGCGAGCATAAAGTCCGCGACGGTATCGACGTCTGAGTCTGTTTCAATATTCCCGATAATGCGCTCGGCCTGCTCGGGGCGGCAGGCGTTCATTGCCTGCAGTTTGTCATGACCCTGCTTATTAAGTTCACGCCATGCATCACTCAACTCTTGAGTTTGCTGAATAATGTCGTCGGACAAGGGTTGACGTTTTTGAAGTGCCGCTTCAATGAAGGTGCCAAAGGCGTCGTAAAGTTTACGACCAATGGCATTACACTGGCGGAAGGCATTCATGCCTTGTTCATACCACGGCAGCAAAATGGATTCGCTTGAACCTGAAGTATAAGGCAGATAGATATCAATCGTATTTTGCTGACCAATTCGGTCTAAACGGCCAATGCGCTGCTCGAGTAAATCGGGGTTGGTTGGCAAATCGAATAAAATCAGTTCGCTAACAAACTGAAAGTTACGGCCTTCGCTGCCAATTTCAGAGCATAATAACACTGGGCTGCCGTCTTCTTCACTTGCAAAGAATGCTGCGGAACGGTCACGTTCAGTCAGTGTCATGCCTTCATGGAAGGTGGCCGCCTGAACCCCGGCTAAAACGCGCAATGCTTCCGATAAGTCGAGTACCTGCTCAGCAGTTTTACAAATGAGGAGCGCTTTAGTATTGCGATTCTCTTTAAGGTGGTTAATGAGCCAGTCGACTCGTGGATCATCCATCCACCAGGGCATACCCTCTTCTGGCGTAAACTCAGGCAGTTCTATGGGATGGAATCGGCGCTCGGGAAAGCCGCCAATGTCTGCACGACGATTTCGGAACATGACTCGGCCGGTACCGTATTTATCGAGAAGCGCATCGAGTTTCTCGCTATCGGTAATTGATTCTGCTTGTTCGGCGAGCTCTTTGTAATGCTCTTGCTCTTTTAAAAAGGCTTCGTAGTCATTAAAACGATCAGGGTCCAGCAGTTGCAAACGCAGGAAGTGTCCTTCCGAACCTTCCTGCTCAGGCGTTGCTGTTAACAGCAATAGTCCGGGAATGGATTCACACAGTGCTTTGACTTGCGCAAACTCGTCAGCGTCGGGTTGTAAGTGGTGGGCTTCGTCAATGACGAGTAAGTCGAAATCAGCGTCCGACAAAGCACTTTGCCATTTCGGCTCTTTAATAAAGTCACTACTGACAATAATATGCTGCTCAGTGAGAAACGGGTTTCCTGTATCTTCCGAGGCTTGCTCACAACGCTCTTCGTCAAACAGAGTGAAGCTTAAAGCTAAGCGGCGACGCAGTTCGATGAGCCATTGATGCATGAGCGATTCAGGCACCACTATCAGAACTCGACTGGAGCGGTCGGTCATCAGTCGGCGCTTTATGATCATGCCAGCTTCAATAGTTTTACCTAAGCCTACTTCGTCGGCTAAAAGAACGCGTGGGTGGTAGCGGTCAGCCACTGTTTTTGCAATATATAACTGATGTGGCAGTAAGTGCGTGCGCACACCCAAAAGTCCGGCGACTTCGCTGTTTTGATACGCAGCCAAATGCTGATTCGCTTCGCAGCGTAATTGGTACATATCTAAGCGGTCGGCTTGTCCCGCCAGTAAACGGGTCAGCGCTGGGTTGTTGTCAATTTGGTACGACAACTGTGGTTCAGGAACCGTGACTGTTTCCTGGGTGTCCTCGCGTGTGCCGTGGTAAGTGACAATGCCTGCCGCTTCAGACAGCTCCTCAATAATAAAAGTCCAGCCCTCGGCGTGTTTCCCTTGCTGTCCTTCCTGCAATAGGTAACGGGCTAAAGGCGCCTCTTGTGCGGCATATAAGCGCACTTCACCGTTGGCAGGAAACATAACGGTTATGTGGCGTCCCTCTGCTTGTGTGATAAGGCCAAGCCCCATTTCCGTTTCAGTTTCACTGAGATACCGTTGGCCGACTCTAAATTCACTCACTGCAGAACTCCCAATCGCTTTATTTAAGGGCGGCAATGGTACTGAATTCACCGAAAAATTCCGAGAAAAAATTTTCTCTGTGTCACTATTTTGTCATTAATTTTAGGCTAAGCTGTAATTAAACAGTAACGACAAAAGGTAAATGCCTATGTCTGAAAATAAAGCGGGTAAATACTTCATCCTCGACACCAACATTCTACTGCATGACCCTCTTGCCTTCCTCAACTTCGACGAGCACAACGTTATTATACCAATGGTTGTTCTCGAAGAACTCGACAAAATTAAAGACCGAAATAAAGACGTCAGCCGTGAGGCGAGGGTGGCGATTCGTTCTTTAGAAGAGGCATTAAAAGAAGCTCGGCCGGATGAAATTATTGATGGTGTAAAACTCAGCCGTATGCACGGCGAGCACAACGCTCAAGGCACCTTGGCAATATTCCCGGATTATCAGTTGGAACAAAACGAGTCGGTGCTATCTTTATCCGAGAATGACCACCGTATTATTCAGGCTGCACTGGAAATTCAAAAAGATAAATCTCCGGCAGAAGTCGTGCTGGTGACAAAAGACATTAATATGCGTCTGAAAGCCAAAGGCGCGGGCATGAAATATGTCGAAGACTACCGTACCGATCAGCTTATTGACGATATTCGCTTACTGACCAAAGGCTTTTATAAATTTGAAGGGGATTTCTGGTCGCAGGTCGGTAGCGTGGAAACCCATCAGGAAGGACGCGATGCCTACCATACAATGGGGCGTGAGCTGCTGCCGCAGGTTTTTGCCAACGAATATATTATTGATGAAACCAGCAGCTTTGCGGCCCGGGTGGATACCTACGACAAAGACTCGGTAACCCTTATGGACTTAGGCGTTGAACGGCTAATGTCGTATGACGCCTGGGGAGTGCGACCAAAAAACATCTATCAGGCAATGGCGCTACATGCTTTATTAGACACCCATATGGATATGGTCATTCTAACGGGGCCTGCCGGTAGCGGAAAAACCTTTTTGGCGCTTTCGGCAGCTTTGCAAATGGTAGTCGAGCAGGGCATTTATGAAAAAATTATTGTGACCCGCAATACGCCGGAAATTGCTGAGTCGATAGGCTATTTGCCAGGTACGGAAGAAGAAAAAATGGCACCTTGGCTATCGGCTATTACCGACTCACTGGAAGCTTTACACAAGCATGATGAAAGCATGGAGTCGAGTCTTAGCTACATTATGAAAAAGGCGAACATTCAGTTTAAGTCTTTAAACTTTATGCGTGGACGCAGTATTCAAAACGCCATTGTCATTCTGGATGAAGCGCAGAATTTAACGGCCTCACAGCTTAAAACACTCATAACTCGCTGTGGGGAGAACACGAAATTGATTGTATCGGGGAACCTGGCGCAAATAGACAGTTATTACTTAACCGCGGTCACATCGGGCCTGACTTATATTGTGGAACGTTTTAAAGATTACCCGGGCAGTGCGACTGTTAACTTAAACGGTGTGGTACGCAGCTCCTTGGCACAATTTGCGGAAGAGCATTTATAAAGCGGGGAAATTAATTCACGGGTTTTACAGTGTACTGACCGGTGCGAATATGAAACTCGGTATCTTCACCTACGGTTCCCGCCGGCATAGCGGCGGGGCCGGTAACATCAACCAGCACGTATTGAATGCCCTCATGCTCAATGGTCGTGTCACTGTCACGTTTGCTTATATTGATGCCGAAAACCGCATGCTCGGGTAAGTAAATAATTGCCATTTTAGCGTTATTGATAATGTTACGCATAATAGCCGTCATTAGCGTCACTTTGCTGTCGCAATCGCCTTGGTTGTAATAAATCAGTTGATTCGGTGGAGTAAAGCCATCGCCGCGGCTGTCGAGTTTGTTGGTCAATTCGTTGTAAGGTATTTGCTGTAGGAAACTGGTCACATAATTAATGTAATTTCGCTGTGTATTGTCACCCAACTGCTCGCCAATCGCATTAATTAGCGGCTTTATGACGTTCTCCATTTCACTGGCTATAGCGGCATGGTCTGGAATGATACCTCGCTCTCCAGGTGGCAGTGAGATACTTTCGTAGAAATTAGAATCCAGATAGTCAATCCAACGCTCATTGTAGTACTCGCGCAAGCGTCTCTTGTACTGTTCGAGCTGAGTTTGCTGCTCTTGATTTCTCGCCCGACTTGTCACTAGTTCCACGCTTTGCTGCCTGGGGGTTAGTTTTGCTTGAATACCTCGCCAATTTTGCTGGCGAATGTATCGATTGAGCTGGCGGCTTAATTCACGCTGACTGCGTTCACGATTAAATCCGCGGTAACGCTTTAAGGGTTCCAGGAAGTCTTTTTTGTGGGCGGAAAACTCTATGGCGTTTTGATTACCATCGAAGTCGTCCCAGTGATACGAAAAGTGGAGTTGGTTGTCTTTTTCATCAAGCTGAAAAAAAGATTGAGCAAGGCTGCTCGAGGAAAATAACAGTAAAAAACTGAGAGAAAGCCAGAAAAACGCACCGTTATGATGTGTCACGCTGGCTTCCTTAACGTCCTTAAAACTTCATTTCCGTAATGGGGCTTTCTTCGAATTTAAGGTCGATTTGGTACTCGACACCGCCCGCACGGACAAAAAAGTAGGTTTTTTCTTTCTTAAAGACTTCTAATAAAGACACCAGTCTAAGCCCCGGTCTACGCTCTGGCGGAAGGTCAGTAAACTCAACGCCACTGCGCGATACGAGAATGTTGTCGTATTTAGGCCCAGTAATTAAGAGAAGTTTTTTATTTTCATCTTTTAAGAGAATTGTATTGCCCGTAACTGAATACGGTTCTTCGTTACCAAACAAGGTCAGCTCCTGTCACATCAACTGATTACTGAGCACACTATAACGAATTATCGCTGGTTGGCAAAGAATTGCTCAAGAAATCCTCGACAATTAGCAGTGCGGCTTGACTATCGACAAGTCCTTTTTCGAGCTTTTTATAGCCGCCGCTGTTAAATAGCTCTTCGCGTGCAGCCGTTGAAGTCAACCGTTCGTCTTGAAAAGATACGGGCAAGCCGAAACGTCCATGTAAGCGATTACCGAACTTTTTGGCACGTTGGGTCAGTGGTTGCTCGCTACCATCCATATTTAAAGGTAGCCCCACAACCAGGCGCTCTGGCTGCCACTCTTTAAATAACTGCTCTATAGCGTCCCAGTTAGGAATGCCGTCTTTGGCTTTTAAAGCGCTAAGCGGTGACGCTGTCCCGGTAACACTTTGACCAACGGCGACTCCGATACTTTTGGTGCCAAAGTCAAAGCCAATTATTGTGCTCATGCGTGTCCTACGTCAGGCGCCAATTTCCAAACATCGAAACCGAGCTTCTCGGTTGCTTTTTGCCACCGTTCACTGACAGGAGTATTGAATAAAAGCTCAGGGTCGGCAGGTATCGCTAACCAAGAGTTCTCTTCCATTTCCTCTTCTAGTTGGCCTGCTTCCCAACCCGCGTAACCCAGTGTCAGCAAAAAGTGCTGCGGTGCGGCCGAGGAGCCCAGCGCCTCCAAAATATCACGCGATGTGGTGACCATAATATCGTCGCTCATTTTTAAGCTGGCGCGCCAATTGTCTTGTGGAGGGTGAATGACAAAACCTCGCTCGCGACCGACAGGGCCGCCTTGATAAACCTGGCCTTGCAGATACTCGTTGTTATCCGGGTAAACAATTTCTAATTTATCCAGTAACGATGTTACGCTGAGCTCCGCAGGCTGGTTAATGACCAGCCCCATAGCGCCCTCTTCATTGTGCTCACAAATGTAGGTAACGGTCCGTTTAAACGCTGGATCGTTTAGCATGGGTGTTGCTATCAAAAAATGGTTTTGTAAGCTGTTCATCGATTCACCGACTCCTTAACGATAATCTCTACTTTCGATATGGGGGCGCAAAGAGGAAATTCAATTTAATTTCGACTCGGCAGCTTCAAACACCAATTCGGCAATATTGATATCGTAAGCGTTTTCAATTTCCCGCATGCAGGTTGGGCTGGTTACGTTTATTTCTGTTATACGGTCGCCAATGACATCCAGACCAACCAAAATAAGGCCTCTTTTTTTCAGTTCAGGTCCAACTTTACGTGCTAGCGCCCAGTCACTGTCGGAAAGCGGCTGTGCGCGACCGCTGCCGCCTGCCGCTAAATTACCGCGAGTTTCACCGGCGCTGGGAATACGAGCTAATGAGTAAGGCACCGGCTCACCATCAATAATCAGAATGCGCTTGTCACCGTCTTTAATTTCCGGCAAATATTTCTGAGCCATGGCGTAGCGCTGGCCTTTCTCGGTGAGGGTCTCAATAATAACGCTCAGGTTGTTACCGTCTTCGGTGACTTTAAAAATTGAAGCGCCGCCCATGCCGTCCAACGGCTTCAAAATGACATCGCCGTGCTTTTTGTGGAATGCTTTTATAACGTCTGCACGGGCACTGACCACGGTGTCAGCAATAGCGTCCGCAAACCACGAGGTGAACAGCTTTTCATTACAGTCACGAAGGCTTTGCGGCTTATTCACTACCAGGCTGCCACGATGTTCGGCAAGCTCTAATATGTGCGTGGCATAAAGGAATTCGCTGTCAAACGGCGGATCTTTGCGCATCATAATGACATCGAAGCTTTCCAAAGGCAGGTATTCGCTGTCACCAAGGTCATAAAAGTCAGTTTTTTGGTCGCGGACAGTGACCTCCTGTGCGAACGCCATCGGGTTTCCGTTGTCGATAACTAAGTCGCCCAGCTCCAGGTAGAAGCATTGATAGCCGCGCGCTTGTGCCTCGAGTAATAAGCGGAAGCTGGTATCTTTCTCGGTCTTTACGTCGGCGATAGGGTCCATCACCATTGCTAACTTTTTCATATAAACTCCTTTAGCGTAAATCGCCAAACTGATACTGCACAGCGGTTAAAGCAGAGAGCGCTGCGGTTTCTGTTCTTAATATTCTTGGGCCTAACTTCATGGGTTTAAAGCCCTGGCTTGCCGCGTTGCTGACTTCGTCATCGGTAAAACCGCCTTCGGGACCAATCAGTAACTGAATACCCTTGTCAGCTTGAGTATAAGATGACAGCGGCTGTTCTGCTGTTGGATCGAGCGTTAACCGCAAGCCGTCAAAGCTGTTGTTTATAAAGTTTTCTAGCGTCTGTGCCTGTTTAACGTCCGGTACTACACTGCGGCCGCACTGCTCACAAGCCGAGCGCACTATTTTCTGCCATTGTTGCTGTTTTTTTTCGAGCCTGTCACCGCTGAGCTTTACGCCGCAGCGCTCGCTAAACAACGGCGTAATTTCGCTGACCCCCAGTTCCACTGATTTTTGCAACACGAAGTCCATACGGTCGCCACGCGAAATAACTTGTCCTAAGTGCACATGAACCGGAGATTCAATATCGTTCGCTTCGGCTGCGGTTGCCTTAAAGGACGCAGACTTTTTCGCAACATGAGTGATGGTTGCCGGGTAGTTTTTGCCGTCCCCATTGAACAGGACAATGCTATCGTTTACGTTTAAACGCAGCACTTTGATCAAGTGTTGAAAACCGTCAGCACTCAGTTCGGCTTCAACGTTTAGGTCGATGGGATCAGGGTGATAGATCCGCGGTACTCGCATGCTATTTGCCTTATTCGGACTTTTAGACGTCCAGAAGTAGAAAAAAACAGAGTGATCGGTTACATTATGCAACCAGTATTGAGTGATTTCATCAAAATAAAGGAATAGTGGGCATATGTCACGTCACCTGTTTACTTCAGAGTCAGTGTCCGAAGGGCATCCGGACAAAATTGCCGACCAGATATCTGATGCGGTTTTAGACGCCATTTTAGCAAAAGATCCTAAAGCCCGTGTTGCTTGTGAAACTTACGTTAAAACCGGCATGGTGCTGGTTGGCGGTGAAATTTCAACAAAAGCCTGGGTTGATGTTGAAGACCTGGCTCGTCAAACCGTCAAAGACATCGGCTATCGACATTCCGATATGGGGTTTGACGGTGCGTCATGTGCGGTTTTAAACGCCATAGGCAAGCAAAGTGGCGATATTAATCAGGGCGTCGACCGTGCTCACCCTGAAGAACAGGGCGCAGGTGACCAGGGGCTGATGTTTGGCTATGCCTCGAACGAAACCTCCGTTCTAATGCCTGCACCAATTACTTATGCGCATCGAGTGATGCAACGTCAGTCGGAAGTGCGTAACAACGGCACGCTGGACTGGTTACGCCCTGACGCTAAAAGCCAGCTGACTTTTGTTTATGAGAACGGCAAGCCCGTCGCCATTGATACCGTGGTTCTGTCAACGCAACACAGAGAAGACATTACTCAGGAAACTTTGCGTGAAGCGGTGATGGAAGAAATTATTAAACCGGTATTGCCGGAGCAGTGGATTTCCAAAGACACGCAATTCCATATTAACCCAACCGGACGCTTTGTTGTTGGCGGACCTATGGGTGACTGTGGTTTGACGGGTCGTAAGATCATTGTCGACACCTATGGCGGTATGGCACGTCACGGTGGTGGTGCTTTCTCAGGTAAAGACCCATCTAAAGTGGATCGTAGTGCGGCTTATGCTGCACGTTATGTTGCTAAGAACTTAGTCGCCGCCGGTTTAGCGGAGCGTTGCGAACTGCAAATTTCTTACGCCATTGGTGTTGCGGAGCCAACCTCTATCAGCATTGATACCTTCGGTACGTCTAAGCACTCAGAGGAGCAATTAATTGCACTGGTGCGCCGTCATTTTGATTTACGTCCTTATGGCTTAATTAAAATGCTCGACTTAGAGCGTCCTATTTATAAGCAAACAGCGGCATACGGGCACTTTGGTCGTGATGGCTTGCCATGGGAACAAACGGACAAGGCTGCCGATTTACAGGCCGATATTTAGCCAGAAATTAACCAATAAATTTGCTTGTACCCCCTGAAATGTGGAGAATACGCGCATCGCAAGTTGCTCTTCATCCTCAGGGGGTTTTTCATGTCAGATCGTCAATATCTCGCCAATGCCATCCGTGCACTCAGCATGGACGCAGTTCAAAAAGCCAAGTCGGGACACCCCGGCGCGCCAATGGGCATGGCAGATATCGCAGAAGTGCTGTGGCGTGACTACCTAAAGCATAACCCGAATAACCCGGACTGGGCTGATCGCGACCGCTTTGTGCTGTCGAACGGTCATGGCTCTATGTTGATATACTCATTGCTGCATTTGACGGGTTACGACTTAAGCATTGATGATTTAAAACAATTCCGTCAGCTGGATTCTAAAACCCCTGGCCACCCCGAGTATGGTTATACCCCTGGTATTGAAACGACGACCGGCCCTTTGGGTCAGGGTATTGCTAATGCTGTTGGTATGGCGTTGGCAGAGAAAGTACTTGCGGCACAATTTAATCGCGAAAACTACAATATTATCGACCACCACACCTACACATTCTTGGGTGATGGTTGCTTGATGGAAGGCATTTCTCATGAGGTATGCTCTTTGGCGGGCACCCTAGGTCTTGGCAAGCTGATTGCGTTTTACGACGACAACGGTATTTCAATTGACGGTGAGGTTGAAGGCTGGTTTACCGATAATACTGCTAAGCGCTTTGAGTCTTACGGTTGGCAGGTTATTGAAGCGGTTGACGGTCATGACGCACAAGCAATTACACAAGCTATTGAAGAAGCACGCTCAGAAACTGAGAAGCCAACACTGATTATCTGTAAAACTGTTATCGGTTTTGGTTCGCCGAATAAGCAAGGCTCTGAAAGCTGTCATGGCGCACCTCTGGGTGACGATGAAATTGCAGCTACTCGCAAACAGTTGAACTGGTCGCACGATGCCTTTGAAATCCCTGCTGATGTCTATCAGCAGTGGTCAGCAAAAGACAAAGGCGCAGCGGTGGAGTCATCGTGGAACAAGCGTTGGGTGGCTTATGAACAAGAGCACCCAGAGCTCGCAAAAGAGTTGAAGCGTCGCCTGAATGGCGAGCTGCCGGAAAACTTCTCGACAACCGTTTTTGACTACGCACAAAAACTACAGAACGCACCGGAAGCCATTGCAACGCGTAAAGCGTCGCTGAATGTATTAAATGAGATGGGTCCAAAATTGCCGGAACTGTTAGGCGGTTCAGCTGACTTAGCCGGCTCTAACCTGACGTTGTGGGAAGGTGCCAAGGGCGTTACCGCAGACGACGCTAGTGGCAATTATGTTTACTACGGCGTGCGCGAGTTTGGTATGTCGGCCATTATGAACGGTGTGACGCTGCACGGCGGCTTCAAAGCTTATGGCGCGACCTTCTTGATGTTTATGGAATACGCACGTAATGCGGTTCGTATGGCGGCGTTAATGAAACAGCCAAGTATCTTTGTGTATACCCACGACTCTATTGGCCTGGGTGAAGATGGTCCCACACACCAACCGGTTGAACAGTTAGCAAACTTACGTCAAACACCGAACTTGCAATGCTGGCGCCCATGCGACCCTGTGGAAACCGCAGTAGCCTGGGGGGCAGCAATACAAAGCAGTAAAACACCGTCGGCATTGGTGTTTAGTCGTCAGGGAATGCAGCAGCAAGAGCGTGACGAAGAGCAAGTAGCAAGTATTGCTCGTGGTGGTTACATCCTGAAAGACTGTGAAGGTCAGCCTGAAATTATTTTCATTGCGACTGGCTCGGAAGTGGATTTGGCCGTTGAAGCCTATGAGCAACTCTCTAAAGAAGGGCGTAAGGCGCGCGTTGTTTCAATGCCATCGACTAATGTGTTTGATATTCAAAGCGCTGAATATAAAGAGTCGGTCTTACCGGCAAACGTAACACGCCGTGTTGCAATTGAAGCGGGTATTACCGACTTTTGGCTGAAGTATGTTGGCTTAAACGGTGAAGTAATAGGCATGACCACTTTTGGTGAGTCAGCGCCTGCCGGTGATTTATACAAGCACTTTGGCATTACCGCTGAAAGCGCTGTGGCCGCTGCCAAACGTTTATTGGACGCGTAAATGAGCAAAGCTGTTCGTATCGCAATTAATGGCTTCGGTCGTATTGGCCGAAGCTTTTTGCGTGCGCTTTATGAAAATGGTTACCGAGACAGTATTCAGGTGGTGCTAATCAACGAACCAGCGGCTTCGGAAGCGATAGCTCACCTACTGAAGTACGACTCGAGCCATGGTCGCTTCGGTTTCAAAGTAACGCAATCAAATGATGAACTCACGGTTGCCGGTGATGATATAGCCTTAGCTCATGAAACTGAAATTGAAGCGATAGACTGGCGTTCCTATAACGTCGATTTTGTTGTCGATTGCACAGGGGTTTACGGTTCTCAGGACGACGGTCAACGTTATATAAAGCAGGGTATTAAGCGGGTGCTGTTTTCGCACCCCGGTAAGCCCGATGTCGACTTTACCGCCATTTACGGCGTGAATGAAAACGAGCTTTCCCCCGAACATAAAGTGATTTCCAACGGCTCTTGTACCACGAACTGTATTGTTCCGGTTATTAAAGTGCTGGATGACGTTTTTGGTATAGACTCAGGTGCTATCACTACGATTCACTCGGCAATGCACGACCAACAGGTTATAGACGCTTACCATCCAGACTTACGTCGTACGCGTGCCGCAGGCCGTTCCATTATTCCGGTCGATACAAAATTAGCGCGCGGCATTGAACGTATATTGCCGCATTTAGAAGGACGCTTTGAAGCCATTGCTGTGCGGGTGCCAACCACCAATGTGACCGCAATGGATTTAAGCGTTACGCTAAATAATGATGCGACGCTGCAAATGGTCAATAAAGTGCTCAAAGAGCATAGCGCTGGTGCGTTGCAGGGCATTCTGGATTATACCGAAGAGCCACTGGTTTCTATCGACTTTAACCACGATCCTCATTCGTCAATTGTGGATGGTACGCAAACTCGCGTTAGCCATAAGCGGTTGGTAAAGCTTTTATGCTGGTGTGATAACGAATGGGGCTTTGCGAATCGGTTACTGGATACGACTCGCAAAATGGCCGAACAGATTTAATCTGAATTTAAAGAAGAGAGGTTTTAGATGTCTGTCATAGCAATGACCGATTTGGATTTATCAAATAAGCGTGTACTGATTCGCGAAGACCTGAATGTGCCGGTTAAAGACGGCAAAGTCGCATCAGATGCTCGCCTGAAAGCGGCTATTCCAAGCATTAAAGCTGCGTTGGACGGCGGCGCGAAGGTTATGGTTATGTCCCACCTGGGCAGACCGACCGAGGGCGAATACGATGCGCAGTTTTCAATGCAGCCGGTTGTAGACTACTTGGCAGATGCTCTCGATTGCCCGGTACGTTTGTGCAAAGACTATCTTGATGGCGTTGAGATTGAAGCGGGCGAGCTGGTTATTTTTGAAAATGTACGTTTCAACGTTGGTGAGAAGAAAAACGATGATGAGCTGGCGAAGAAGCTAGCTGCCTTATGTGATGTCTATGTTATGGATGCTTTTGGCACAGCGCACCGTGCGCAGGCATCGACTCATGGTGTTGCTAAATACGCACCGGTAGCATGCGCTGGCCCGTTGTTGGCTGCGGAGTTAGACGCTCTTGGCAAAGCATTGGAAAACCCGAAACGCCCATTAGTGGCTATTGTTGGTGGCTCTAAAGTATCAACGAAACTAACGGTGCTGGAGTCATTAAGTGGTGTTGTTGACCAGCTTATTGTTGGCGGTGGTATTGCTAATACTTTCGTAGCTGCTGCCGGTCATAATGTCGGTAAGTCGCTATATGAAGCCGACCTCACAGACGAAGCCAACCGGTTAGTTGAACAAGCTAAAGCCAAAGGCGGTGATATTCCGTTACCGGTGGATGTTGTAACAGGCAAAGAATTCAGTGCCGAAGCAACAGCTGAAACAAAAGCAGTAGACGCAGTTGCCGATGATGACATGATTTTTGATATTGGCCCTAAAACAGCAGAACAACTGGCTTCTATGCTGACAAATGCCGGTACCATCGTATGGAATGGTCCGGTTGGCGTATTTGAATTTGAGCAGTTCGGTAATGGCACAAAAGCCATTGCGGATGCCATTGCCAATAGCGATGCTTTTTCTATTGCAGGCGGAGGAGATACCCTTGCCGCCATTGATCAATATGGTATCGCTGATAAGATAAGCTATATTTCAACAGGTGGCGGAGCATTTCTGGAGTTTCTGGAAGGCAAAACTTTACCCGCAGTGGCCGTTTTAGAAGAGCGCGCAAACGACGCCTGAACCCAAGTTTTATAATTTAAAGGAGTATTTTTATGGCCCTGGTGTCATTACGACAGTTATTGGATCACGCCGCCGAACACGATTATGGTGTACCGGCGTTTAACGTAAATAACCTTGAGCAAATGCGTGCCATTATGCAGGCAGCGGACGCAACCGACAGCCCGGTTATTGTTCAGGCTTCAGCGGGCGCACGCAAGTACGCGGGTGCTCCTTTCCTGCGTCACTTAATTCAGGCTGCGGTTGAAGAGTGGCCACATATCCCTGTGGTTGTTCATCAGGATCACGGTACGTCACCGGCGGTTTGTCAGCGTTCCATTCAATTAGGCTTTAGCTCAGTCATGATGGACGGTTCGTTGCTGGAAGACGGCAAAACGCCTGCTGATTATGACTATAACGTTCGAGTCACTAAGCAAACCGTAGAAATGGCACATGCGTGTGGTGTTTCAGTTGAAGGTGAACTCGGCTGTCTGGGCTCGCTAGAAACAGGTGAAGCGGGTGAAGAAGACGGCGTTGGCGCTGAGGGTAAGTTGTCACACGATCAGCTACTGACAGACCCTGAAGAAGCCGCGGAGTTTGTTAAAGCAACCAATGTGGATGCTTTGGCGATTGCTTGTGGTACGTCTCACGGTGCCTACAAATTTACGCGCCCACCGACAGGCGATATTTTGTCCATTGATCGCATTAAAGAGATCCATCGTCGTATTCCGGGTACACACTTGGTGATGCATGGTTCATCATCTGTGCCTCAGGAATGGCTGAAAGTTATTAACCAATTTGGCGGCGAAATTCCTGAAACTTACGGCGTTCCGGTTGAGCAAATTCAGGAAGGCATTAAAAACGGTGTTCGCAAAGTCAACATTGATACTGACTTACGTTTAGCCTCAACGGGTGCTATCCGTCGCCACTTGGCAGAGAACCCATCAAACTTCGACCCGCGTAAATTCTTAGCGGCAGCAACAACGGCGATGGAAGAAATCTGTAAAGCGCGTTATGAAGCCTTCGGTTGTGCAGGCATGGCAAGTAAAATAAAACCAATAACACTAGAAACCATGTTCCAGCGCTATGAAAGCGGTGAATTAAATGCAATTGTAAAATAAAGGGGTTAATGTGCGTTTATCAGTATTGTTTGCAAGTTTATTTTTGTCAGTTTCGGCCAGTGCTCAAACCTTCATGTTTGATGACGCTGACGATATGGATACCGAAACGGTTGAAGAGTGGGAAGCAAGTGCTGAGTTTGGCCTGCTTTACACGTCGGGTAATACCGAGACTGAAAGCTTAAAAGGCAAGCTTAATATATCGCGAGACGTCCAAAATTGGCGTCATAAAGGTGTTATTGACTACTACACGGCTGAACAGGAAGACCAGTCAACCGGTGAGTCGATAGAAACCGCTGATCGTATGTTTGTGTCGGCTCAGAGCAACTACAAGTTTTCACCGGACAGTCGTTCATCGTTGTTTGTATTTGGTTCTTATGAAGAAGACGAGTTTAGTGGTTACGAGTACCAGGCAACGGTAGCAACCGGTTATGGTGCGCGTTATCGCTATGATGAAGACATTTACGCCGACTATGAAATTGGTCCTGGTTACTCTCGAACCAAGCCAATTCAAATTGAAGGTGAGCCCCCTGTTGAATCTGAAGGGCAAATGATTCTTCGTTTGGCGGGTAACCTGGACTGGAAAATTTCCGAGAATTCAAAGTTCAATGCATTGCTGTCATCTGAATTGGGTGAAGACAACACTAAGAGTAAAGCAGAAGTCTCATTGTCATCGAACATTAACAGTTCACTAGCAATGAAGTTTTCTGTCAGCGGAACGCACAACTCAAACGTATCTGATGAAAGCATTGAAAAGCTGGATACGGAAACGGCTGTTACTCTGGTTTATACGTTTTAAGGTCTATTCAGACTTAATTGTTCCTAAAAGGCCGCGTTGAGTAAATCTTCGCGGCCTTTTTCATAAAATTGTCATAAAAGCGTCTTAAACTGACCGCATTATTCAAAGCGGTTTGACGTTATGCGCGTATCCACATTCAGTCGAGTTTCTTCTTTTGTTTTACTTGGGTTGTCGCTGTTTTTTTTAACGGTTCTGTTTTGGTCGAGCAACAAGCTCAACACTATTGAGGATAAGCAGGCAACTTATTCGTCAGTAAAGCAAAGTCTGATGGTTAATGTGGTTACTGATCTAAGTGGCTACCTGCAGTCCGGAAATACCTTACTGCTTACTGACGCCCAAAAGGCAGTAGAGCACGCCGAAACTAAATTGGTTGACTTAGGCTTTGATAAAAAATCCGATGTTGTTAACCAGCTCCAGTCTATAAATACCAGAATAGGCAAAGATTACCGATCAGTTGGGAAGCTCTCTGGGCAGGAAACTGCTTTGCTTTTTAATGCTGAGCGTTCATTGTCGAATGAACTTTCCCGGTTATTTGATTACGCCCGAAAAGGAATTGCAAACAGCCCGTCCGCCAGCCAAAAGTATGCTCAGGTTGGTAGTGACCTCATCCTATTAATAAATGAGCTTGTTCATACCCGGGAGCGTTTGTTTAATGGAGAAGTTGAGCAGGATGTTCTTCAGCAAGTTCTTAACTCGATCAAGCAAGAAATAAATAGGTTGGAGGGGTTACCAGCACTGGGCGTGAAGGAAGAACTGCCTGACCAGTCAATGATGCTTGTTCAACGTGAGGCGAAAGAGCAGGGCCCTACAATAATCTCGGAGATGGCCAGTCTGGTTAACCGTTACCCACGAGAGTTATCGTCCACTTTAGAGTTAATAGCCAAACGAGAGCAGGCATTCAAAAGTATCTCAGAAGACATTGCGCAAATTCAGGCAATAGCAGTAGCTGCTGAAAAGCAGCTTATCGACGTTCAGCAAGAACAACTTTTACAAATAAAGATAACCATTGTAGCGTTAGTTGCCGCTTTACTACTCTTTGCTTTAATTAACTTTTTGTTGCTAAAACAAATGGTTTTGACGCCTCTTCGAAGTTTGCGTAACGCTATGCAGCAACTCCTCGAACAGCAACAGCTTACCTACTTACCCGGTGCGGATAAAAGAACAGAATTCGGAGAAGTCGCCAAGTTTTTTAATGGTATTCTTGAGCAAACAAAGTCCAGTGAAGCGCAGAAGTCTCGTCAAATGTCTGTCGTAAATGACGCACTTAAAACGGTAATACAAGAGTTGCAGGAGCTGGTCTCATCGTCACATAAAACGCAAACATCGGCAGAATCAACGATTGAGGGCATTAATCAGCTCAATGAGCTGACGACCTCTTTAAATAGCTGTACGGCAGCGCTTGAGCAAAATGCGTTAGGTACACAAGAGTCGATGCAAGTAAGCCGGGAATACATCAGAAAACTGAGTGATGCGTCGAACGTGAATGAGCAGGCAATGAACTCTGCAAAAACGTCAGTTAATGAACTTGCCAGTTCTGTAGAGCAGGTGAGTTCGGCACTGTCTGTTATTTCGGGTATCGCTGATCAAACTAATTTACTGGCGCTTAATGCTGCAATTGAAGCTGCTCGAGCCGGGGAACAAGGGCGTGGTTTTGCGGTTGTCGCTGACGAGGTAAGGCAATTAGCCCAGAAAACTCAGTCCTCACTGACCAGTATTGATAGTACATTAGGAAAGCTGACGGACGCATCCGCTGCTATCGACAGTAGCTACCAGAATATTATAGAGACGAGCTCAAATCAGCATGAGTACGTTAATGTCCTGGTTGATACTGCGGACGAAGTTTCGAAGAAAGCACAGGCTTCAAGTGACGAGGCTAAAACCTCATTGCAGCTCGCAGAGCAGCAGAGCTCAAGGGTTACAGCGTTTTCAGAGGAAATTCGATCGTTAATCGATAATATGAGTCATGCCCATCAGTTGTTGCAAAATGTCGAACTACAGGTTGATAAGCAACAAAGTGAAATTGAGCAAGCGTTCAGCTGATAGATGTTTAATCAAACATCACGGTTCCATTTACAGAAACTTTTCGCTACCATTCGCGCAGCTAACAACAGCTGAAAAAATTGGAACTGGTTATGTCAATGAACTCATTCCTTGGGGTATTTGCAAAGTCCCCGATTAAACCGATGATCGAGCACATGGACGAAGTGCACCGCTGTGCTGAAGCACTGAAAGAGTTTTTTAAAGCGGTATACGCTAAGGACTGGGCGTCGGCAGAAACCGCTCGTAGCAAAATTGTTACGCACGAGCAAAAAGCGGACGAACTAAAGCGCAAAATTCGTTTGAACCTTCCAAGTGGCTTATTCATGCCCGTTGAGCGTACTGACTTACTTGAGTTGGTTTCTCAGCAAGACCGCATTGCTAACAAGGCCAAAGATATTTCAGGTCTTATGACCGGCCGTGAATTAACCATTCCTGAGCCGTTGGTAAAAGACTTCGACGCTTACCTGAATCGCTGTATTGACGCCGCTGCGAAAGCCAGAGAAACCATCGCCGAGTTTGATGACTTGCTGGAAACTGGTTTTAAAGGTCGTGAGCGCGACTTAGTTGATGATTTCATTGCAGAACTTGACGCAATTGAAGCAGACACCGATAAACTGCAAATCCAGTTACGCAAAGACTTACGCAAAATAGAGCTGGATATGAACCCACTGGATGCCATGTTTTTATACCGTATTTTGGACTGGGTGGGTGACTTAGCTGACTTGTCAGAACGAGTTGGTGCACGTTTTGAATTGATGCTGGCGCGAGTCTAAGCGGAGTCTAATTTATGGATATTATTTCAAGTTACAGCATGCTGCTTATTGGCATGGCGGCAATGTTCGGCTTTTTTATGGCCTGGGGTATTGGTGCTAATGACGTTGCTAACGCAATGGGCACCTCGGTTGGTTCAAAAGCGCTAACCATTAAGCAAGCTATTTTAATTGCCATGGTTTTCGAGTTTGCCGGCGCTTATCTTGCCGGTGGCGAAGTGACCTCCACGATACGTAAAGGCATTATCGACTCAGCCTACTTTGTTGATCAGCCTGAGCTTCTTGTTTTCGGTATGATTTCTGCGCTTCTGGCAGCAGGCTTTTGGTTGCTTATTGCGTCTTACCTCGGTTGGCCAGTATCGACAACCCACTCAATTATTGGTGCCATTGTCGGCTTTTCGGCGGTTGGCGTTAGCATGGAGTCTGTGCAGTGGGCGAAAGTTGGCGGTGTTGTGGGGAGCTGGGTTGTGACACCGGCGATATCCGGTTTCATCGCTTATCTCATATTCATGAGTGCGCAAAAACTCATTTTTGATCGTTCAAACCCGTTAAAAATGGCTCAACGATACGTACCTTTTTACATGGGGCTTGCAGGCTTCGTCCTATCGTTGGTTACCATTAAAAAGGGCTTGAAGCACGTTGGTTTAGACTTAGGCAGTCTGGAGGGCTACCTTTGGGCTTTAGGTATCGCTGTGCTTGTGTTTGTTATAGGTAAACTTGCCATTGGCCGTCTTAAGTTCAACCCGTCTGATGACAAAGACATGCATTACACCAACGTCGAGAAAGTATTTGCGGTACTTATGGTGGTAACTGCCTGTGCCATGGCATTTGCCCACGGCTCCAACGATGTCGCTAACGCGATTGGACCACTTGCTGCTGTTGTCAGTGTCGTAACAAATGGTGGTGAAATAGGTGGCAAAGCGCAGTTGGCATGGTGGGTGCTTCCGCTAGGCGGTATTGGTATCGTTGCCGGTCTGGCAATGCTGGGCAAACGTGTTATTGCGACCATTGGTAAAGGTATTACTCACTTAACGCCTAGCCGTGGTTTCGCTGCCGAACTGGCCGCTGCGTCTACCGTCGTGCTTGCGTCAGGTACTGGCTTGCCAATCTCTACTACGCAAACTCTGGTAGGTGCTGTACTGGGTGTTGGTATGGCGCGTGGTATTGCCGCTCTTAATTTAGGCGTTGTGCGCAATATCGTTGTGTCTTGGGTTGTGACCCTGCCGGCGGGTGCCATTATGTCTATTGTCTTCTTCTATATCCTGAAGGCGATATTCGGCGTGGCATAAGCTTCGCCAATTAAGAAGCCATGAAAAGGCAGCCTGTTTCAGTGACAGGCTGCCAACTTTCCAGTAAAATCCGCGCTTTAAAAGTGTTCCAGAAAAAGCGCAGGTATGTCAGAAAATAACCCGTCTTCTTTAAAAGTCAGTGACTTCTCGTTCGAATTGCCTGACGAGCTTATCGCTCGTTATCCGCAGGAGCAGCGCAGTGCTAGTCGCCTGCTTCAGGTCAATGCCGAGTCAAAGTCGATAGAGCACAAACAGTTTACTGACATTGTTGATACCCTGAGCTCAGGTGACCTCCTGGTATTCAATGACACTCGCGTTATTCCTGCTCGCCTACTGGGTGAAAAAGTATCCGGCGGAAAAGTAGAAGTTTTGATAGAGCGCCTGCTGGATGAGCACCGGGTATTAGCTCATGTTCGCTCGAACCGCTCGCCTAAAGCGGGCGCAGAGTTGCTTTTGGAAGGTGCTGTAAAGGTCACTATGTTAGCGCGGCACGATGCGTTATTTGAGCTTAAATTTGAGCATGAAGAACCCGTATTGGACATTCTTGAAGAATATGGTCACATGCCGTTACCGCCATACATCGACCGTCCGGATGAAAGCTCCGACAAAGAACGTTATCAAACCGTTTATAACCGTGAGCCGGGAGCTGTCGCCGCGCCAACAGCGGGGTTGCATTTCGACGACGATATTCTGGAAAAGCTGAGAAACAAAGGTGTTAACTTTGCTTATGTAACGCTGCATGTTGGTGCGGGAACATTCCAGCCGGTGCGGGTGGAAAATATCAATGATCACGTCATGCATAGCGAGTACGCAAAGGTCAGTGAAGAAACCTGCAATGCTATAAAAGAGACGAAAGCCAATGGTGGCCGAGTTGTTGCAGTAGGCACGACCTCCATACGCTCGTTGGAGTCAGCGGCAAATGCTTCAAACAGTGACAATATCGAACCCTTTTTCGACGACACCGATATTTTTATTTATCCGGGGTACGAATTTAAAGTGGTCGATAGTTTAATAACGAATTTTCACTTACCGGAATCGACACTCATTATGCTGGTTTCAGCCTTTGCCGGACGTGATTTAATTATGGATGCTTATCAGCAAGCCATTGATGAAAAGTACCGATTCTTTAGCTACGGCGATGCAATGCTGTTGCAGCGATAAACAGACAATTTTTGAAGTGATACATTATGACAATGAAATTTGAACTTGATAAAACCAGTGGTCGTGCCCGCCGTGGACGCATGCAGTTTGAGCGTGGCACCGTAGAAACACCGGCTTTCATGCCCGTTGGGACACTGGGGACCGTTAAGGGAATGACCCCGGAAGAGGTTAAAGATACCGGGGCTCAGATTTGTCTGGGTAATACTTTCCACCTAATGCTTCGCCCGGGCACGCAAATTATTCAGCAGCATGGCGACCTGCATGACTTTATGAATTGGGATAAGCCCATTCTGACGGACTCGGGCGGCTTTCAGGTATTCAGTCTTGGCGAGCTGAGAAAAATTACCGAAGAAGGTGTGACCTTCCGTTCGCCAATTAACGGTGAGAAGATTTTACTGACGCCAGAAAAATCGATGCAGGTTCAGCGCGAGCTTGGGTCTGACATTGTCATGATTTTTGACGAGTGTACGCCATTTCCGGCCACTCAAGCAGAAGCTCGTAGCTCTATGGAGTTGTCTCTGCGCTGGGCTGAGCGTTCTAAAAAAGCACACGAAGGAAATAAGTCAGCGCTTTTTGGTATTATTCAGGGCGGTATGTACGAAGAGCTGCGCGACATTTCCTTGAAAGGCTTAACTGACATTGAGTTTGACGGCTACGCGATAGGCGGCTTGTCTGTAGGCGAGCCCAAAGAAGACATGATGCGCATTTTAGAGCACACGGCGCCCAAAATGCCGGAGCAAAAGCCACGCTACTTAATGGGTGTGGGCAAACCGGAAGACTTGGTTGAAGCCGTGCGTCGTGGTATCGATATGTTTGACTGTGTCATGCCAACCCGTAATGCGCGTAACGGTCACCTGTTTATCAGTTCCGGCGTGGTAAAAATACGTAACGCGGTGCACAGAACCGATACCGGCCCGTTGGATGAAAACTGTGACTGCTACACTTGTAAAAATTACTCTCGGGCGTACTTACATCACTTAGACAAAACCAATGAAATGTTGGGTGGGCGTTTAAACACTATCCATAACCTACGTTTTTATCAAAAGGTCATGAGTGATATGCGCGATGCGTTAGATAACGATACATTCGACAAGTTTGTCGAGGCGTTTTATCAGCAGCGCGGTCAGTCAGTTCCGCCGCTGGACTGAAACTTCTCAAGCATTTTCTGGGTAGGCAAGTAATGTTCAGCAGAGGAAAGCTCCTGTGCTGAACTCAGCGCTGCCCAGGCCTGTTCAACCCAGCGAGCTCTTAAATGCTCCTGTTTTTTGTTCACTCTAGCGAGTGCCAGATAAGCTCTGGCTTGGACGTGATACGCGGCATCTGGTCTGGAATATTTAGCTGGAGCGCCCATATTATTTAGAGCGTTCAATAGCCGGGTGGTGTACTCGGTATCCGAAAAAATGGGCTCAAGCCCGAGCAGGAACTCAATGCGTTCACGCTGATGCGTCAAATCATCACCATGCTCACTAATTGCATTGTCGAAATGTGATAGTGCTAGCTCGGCAGTCTCCTGGGCCTCACCCAAGTTGCCGTCTTCAATTAAGTGCTCAGTATAATGAGCAAATACTTGCCCGTGCGAATGTTGATGAACCGGGGCACTGTATATGCTTTCGTAAGTGTCGAGTTTATTGAAAGCGGTAAGAGCCAGCCCCCCTAGTATTAGGGTGGAGGCGGTCAATGCCGTTGCCCAGCCCAGGCGTCTTCGTTGCTTGTAAGATTTAGCTCGCCATTTAGCTAGCGTATTAGCCAGTTCCGACATGTCACTAAATGATTCATAAGAGTCGACGGCAAGTGCTTTCTTAATAATGTCCGCCAGCCCTGACGGCAATCGGCGCTTATCGGCTACAGGTTGCATTGAAAATACATCGGGGGTCATGCTGGCAAGAATAAGTAGCAGTAATTCACCAATCTGATAGATATCTTGTTGCTGAGACTCTCTCGAAACGTTTTCAGCGATACTTAAATCAACCAATACAGGCACATCGGACTGCTTCTGTTTCGACAAAATGATGTTATGTCCTTTCACGTCATTATGAGCGTACCCCGACTTGTGTAGTGCGCTTAAAGCATTGGCAAGTTGATAGGTAATTTCAACCGCATCGTTAACTGATAAGTGCTTATTGAGTTTATCGAGCCTAGTCCCTTCAACATACTCCATGACAAGGAATAAAGATGAAGAGGTGACTTCTGGCTCACCAATGTCATAAACGCGACATAATGAAGGGTGTGAAACCTGAGACAGTAAGCGAGCTTCGCGAACCAAACGGTTACGACTGACTAACGAGGGTGAGCGGGCGAACTTCACGGCAACGGTACGCTGAAGTCTCTCGTCGTAAGCTTTATAAACCAAGCCGCTACCGCCGTAACCGAGCAGGCCTTCGCATTGGTAACGTTCGGGTATCGGGTATGGGAATGTGTCTCTGGAATAACTAATAGCCAAGTTCGCATCCTTACTGTCTAGCTAATTCAGAGTCTAGCGAGCATAGTCGGTAAACAACAGGATCCAAGCTAACGAAAGCCTTCCTTATAAAAACTGACGTCAATTGACATCGACTGATAAATATCGAGTATTTACTTAAAAAGTAGCAGATATTCGCTATTATGAATGGTTAATAAAATAATAATAAAAAAGGACAGCACTAATGCAGAATGGCAAAGGTGTTTTGGCGAACAATCGGTTTCGGCAGCCTGCTCAAATTTCATTACAGTCAAACGGTGGCTACCAGACATTGAACATCACGCTGGTTGGCCAACAATACCCCGACTACTTGATTCTTGAATTGTCCCGCCAGTATCGTTGGCAGGATGTATTGCCCCAGTTAAAAGCGAATAAAACATTTGCGTTTACCACAGTGGCTGCATCGGGTGAGCAAGTAACAGGAACGGTCGATTTACTCAGCATGACACAGTTTCCGCAAAAGTTATTGTTTGTGAGTTATCCTCGAGAAGCGAACATTCAGCCTTTACGCACATCTCCTCGCATTCCGGTTAACTGTGGCGCAGAGCTTCAACTGCATCACGCACAGGGTAACGGTAATCCATTAAGCGGTACCGTTGTCGATGTATCGGGAAAAGGTATTGGTTTCCAATATCGAGGGACTCAACCGGTTTCTCTGGAGGGCGAAGACGGGTTACAAGCCAGCGTAACAGTGACTGAACCGGGTAACGATTTGTCACTTGGGCTTTTCCATGTAAAAAGTTTGGATATTGTTGGACCTGGGGCATGGCAGTTTGGATTAGCGTTTAAAAATAGGCCTGACGAGTTCCAGAATTTGCTGGGAAAACTGCTGATGGCATCGTCGGAAGTTAAGGCATTATTGAGCGACAACGATATTGGTTTTGAAACATCGGATAACACTTTACAAGCCGAATCTTAGTCGGTACAATTCAGCACCAATTTAAGCCAGTAGCGGCTAATTTTTAATCAAATAGATAATTTATCCGAGGTGATGTTTTAATGCCAGTCGTAAAAGTGAAAGAAAACGAGCCGTTTGACGTAGCTTTGCGTCGTTTCAAGCGCTCTTGTGAAAAAGCAGGTGTTCTGTCAGAAGTTCGTCGTCGTGAACACTACGAAAAGCCTACTGCAGAGCGCAAGCGCAAGAAAGCCGCGGCCGTAAAACGTCACGCTAAAAAGCTGGCTCGTGAAAACGCTCGTCGTACTCGTTTATACTAAGAGCGTTTAACGACAATTTGAGTGTTCACTTTTTCGTAAAGTGCTGGAAGCCGTGACTTATTGTCGCGGCTTTCGTGTTTCTGTTGATTCTTTAACCTTGAAACTGAGACGGCAATGGCAGGCTTGATCCCTAAAAGCTTTATTCATGATTTACTCGAAAGAGCAGACATTGTTGAAGTCGTTGACAGTCGCGTGCCGCTAAAAAAAGCCGGCAAGAACCATCAGGCATGTTGTCCTTTCCATAACGAAAAATCGCCTTCCTTTACAGTCAGCCAAGACAAGCAGTTTTATCACTGCTTTGGGTGCGGCGCCCATGGTAACGCTATCGACTTTCTAATGGAGTTCGATGGTCTGCAGTTTCCGGACGCGGTCGAAGAATTGGCAGGTTTGTTTGGGGTGCAGGTACCCAGAGAAGAACCGGAAAACCCGCAAGCGGCGCAGAAGAAGCAACAGCAAACTCAGGATGATGTCGCGATAATGAATCAAGCGGCACGGTTTTATCAGCATCAGCTGAAACATCATGCGAGTTCGGAGCAAGTTATTGGCTACCTGAAAAAGCGTGGTCTGAGTGGCGAAACGGTTAAGCGCTTTCAAATAGGCTATGCTCCGGACGACTGGGACAGCTTGCTAAAAACCTTCGGGCAAGGTGCTAAACAGCGTCAACAGTTGCTCGAACTGAAGCTCATTAACCGTAACGATAAAGGTCGTCATTATGACTTTTTCCGTGACCGGGTTATGTTTCCCATCCACGATCGGCGCGGGCGGGTTGTCGGCTTTGGTGGACGAATCATTGAAGGTGACGGACCAAAGTATTTGAACTCACCGGAAACGCGTTTGTTTCATAAAGGTAGTGAGCTCTACGGTTACTGGCATATGCAACAAGCTGTGCGCCGACCAGATCAAGTGGTGGTTGTTGAAGGTTATATGGATGTCGTTGCGTTGTCTCAGGCTGGTATTGACTATGCTGTTGCATCGCTGGGTACGGCAACGACAACTGAACAGCTACAGCGTCTATTCAGAACGTCACCGCGTGTTGTCTGTTGTTATGACGGAGACCGCGCGGGTCGAGATGCCGCCTGGCGAGCGCTGGAAAATGCGCTACCTTTATTAAAAGATGGTCTTGATATGGCCTTTTTATTTCTGCCAGAAGGTGAAGACCCGGACTCCGTTGTCAGGGATAAAGGCAAAGAAGCGTTTGAACAGGCATTAACTCAAGCGAAGCCTTTCACTGAATATTTTTTTGAACACTTGCAGGAAGGTATCGACGTTAGTACTGATGCCGGCCGCTCACAGCTACTCAGTACAGCGAAGCCACTGATTGAGAAAATAGCCAGTGGGTACTATCAAAGTGCTCTTTTAGAAAAGCTTACTCGCCAATTTGGGTTTCTTCCTGAGCAAGTAGAAAAAAGCTACTTTTCTAGATCGAGTGGAAATGGAAACAAATATCAGTCTCAGGAAAAAAGTCGCCTTGGTGTTGTAGAGAGAGCAACGGCTATTTTAATCCAAAAACCAAGCCTAGCCTTAGATTATTACGTTAGCTCTGAAATTAACAACTTGAAGTTAAAGGATATAAAAATATTTACTGCTGTATATCGACAATGCTCTAAAAGAGAATTAAATACAGCACAAGTTTTAGAAGGGTGGAGAGAAAGCTCTCGATTTGAACTGATAAAAGAGCTATCTACGAGGGAGCTTCATTTAGAGGATGAGCATTTTTCGAAAGAGTTTGAAGGCATTTTGCTATATTTAACGGACATGTGTATTGAGCAAAAGGCGAACTCAATTTTAGAAGAAATTAATAAAGGGAATGCATCTAAAGAACTACTTGAAGAGTATCAGTCTTTACTTGCACTTAAGAAAAAACAGCAGCCGAAGTGACTTGATAGGACAGCCTTTTCTAGCTTAAAAGGCTGAATTCTGTTATACTGTCTGGTCATTTTGGGTATTCTACATTCACAGTCATGGGTGGAACGTCTGTATGCAGCAGAGTCGGCAATCGCAACTGAAAGTACTTATTGCGAAAGGCAAAGAGCAAGGTTTTTTAACTTTTGCTGAGGTTAATGACCATTTACCTCAAGAAATTGTAGATTCCGATCAGGTTGAAGATATTATTCGCATGATCAACGACATGGGCATCCGTGTCTTTGAGAGTGCGCCGGACGCCGATGACTTGATGATGGCCGAGAGCGCAGCAGACGAAGACGCTGCGGAAGAAGCTGCTCAAGCCCTAGCGTCGGTCGACAGCGAAATAGGCCGAACAACTGACCCAGTGCGTATGTATATGCGTGAAATGGGTACTGTTGAACTGCTGACTCGTGAAGGCGAAATTGATATTGCTAAGCGCATTGAAGAAGGTATTAACCAAGTTCAGTGCTCTGTGGCGGAATACCCTGAAGCCATTAATTTCCTATTGGATCAGTGGGACTCATACGAAGCGGAAGAGTTACGCTTAACCGATATTATCTCTGGTTTTATCGACCCGGAAGAGGTCGATGAAGCACCTGTTGCTGCTACTCACGTTGGTTCTGAACTACCAGAAGAAGAGCTGGAAGACGAAGACGACGATGCAGACGATGACGAAGAAGAAGAGTCAGATACTGGTATCGACCCTGAATTCGCTCGTGCTAAATTCACCGAGCTGCGTGAACAATACGAAGCGACTCGCCAGGCAATTGCCAAGCATGGTCGAGATGGAGCCGATGCCCGCGTTGAAATTGATAAACTAAGCGATCTGTTTAAACAGTTCCGTCTGGTACCAAAGCAGTTTGACCGTCTAGTTAAAGACATGCGTTCAATGATGCAGCGTGTGCGCGTGCAAGAACGTATTATTATGAAATTAAGCGTTGAACAAGGCGGTATGTCTAAGCGCGATTTCATGAAGGCTTTCGCAAGTAATGAAAACAGCATGGCGTGGGTTGATGCGCAAATTAACTCAGGCGAGAGCTACGCAAGTACAATGAAAGAAACACGCGACGAAATTGAGCGTTGCGTGAATAAGTTGGTCGACGTTGAGAAAGAGACCGGCTTAACCATCGGTAAAGTTAAAGAAATTAACCGCCGTATGTCTATTGGTGAGGCGAAAGCCCGCCGTGCGAAAAAAGAGATGGTGGAAGCCAACCTGCGTTTGGTTATTTCAATTGCGAAGAAATACACCAACCGAGGCCTGCAATTCCTGGACTTAATTCAGGAAGGTAACATCGGCTTGATGAAAGCGGTGGATAAGTTCGAATATCGCCGTGGTTACAAGTTCTCTACCTATGCTACGTGGTGGATCCGCCAGGCAATTACTCGTTCAATTGCGGACCAGGCTCGTACGATTCGTATCCCGGTTCACATGATTGAAACCATCAATAAATTGAACCGTATTTCGCGTCAAATGTTGCAGGAAATGGGCCGAGAGCCGCAGCCGGAAGAACTGGCTGAGCGCATGATGATGCCGGAAGACAAAATTCGCAAAGTTCTCAAAATTGCGAAAGAGCCGATTTCAATGGAAACCCCTATTGGCGATGACGAAGATTCGCACTTGGGTGACTTCATAGAAGACAATACGCTGGATCTGCCTATCGACTCGGCGACCTCTGAAAGCTTGCGTAACTCAGTGCGCGAAGTGCTCGGCGGCCTTACCGCTCGAGAAGCGAAAGTCTTGCGTATGCGTTTTGGTATTGATATGAATACTGACCATACTTTGGAAGAAGTTGGTAAACAGTTTGATGTAACTCGTGAACGAATTCGTCAAATTGAAGCCAAAGCATTAAGAAAGCTTCGTCATCCAAGCCGCTCTGAGCAGCTGAAATCGTTCTTGGATGAGTAAGATATTCTCTGACACAGGAGGCAGCATGGGTAATAACCGTGACAATTGGCCGAAACGTATTATTGACTCGCATTTGCATATTTACGATGACGAGTTTCCGCTAATTGAAAACCAAGGTCATATCCCTGAGCCTTTTTATATTGATGATTATCGGAATTTAACACGTGGCCTGCCTATTGAAGGCGGTGTTATTGTGTCGGGTTCATTCCAGGGCTTTGAGCAGCGTTATTTGAAAGCCGCACTGGAAAATTTGGGTGACAACTTTGTAGGCGTGACCCAACTACCAGGCTCTGTGAGTGATGAAAAGATTCAGCAACTGAACGAACACCGCATTCGTGGCGTTCGTGTGAACCTGAAGCGCGGTGTTCACCGCGACATTGAAGGTATTGTTGAATTTGGTAAGCGTATTTGGGATTTAGCGGGTTGGCATTTGGAAATTTACGTCGACAGCCGCGAGCTTGACGACATGGTGCCTACGCTGCTGAAGTTACCAAAACTTAGCGTTGACCACTTAGGTATGGCTAAGTCGGGCTTGTCGCAAGTGCGTCGTTTAGCCGAAGGTGGCGTAAAAATTAAAGCCAGTGGTTTTGGTCGCACAGAAGTCAATGTGGCTGATGCTGTTAAAGCGCTATATAAAACTAACCCAGATGCTTTAATGTTTGGCACCGACTTACCAGGTACCCGCAGTAACCGTTCGTTTGAGCCTTCGGACATTACAACCATTGTGAATGCGTTGGAAAGTGCCGACGGTGGTGCAGATGCTGTTGATAAAGTGTTTTATCAAAATGCACGCGACTTCTACCAACTTCCTTAATAAGAGCGAGTGACGCAACGTGCAGTCACTCGCAAGCCACACCCGTACTAATCGCTGGTTCGCTATCGCTATTATTGCGATAGCGATAGGTGGTCTGCTGCTGACTTATTGGCAGTCATCCGGTCAATTAATCAGTCGAACGACAAGTAGCCTTGAGCAAACCTGCGCGGCTGTTCAGCGAACTGTTAGTAACCTCTATCCCTCTTCTGAAAGTAAGCAGCAAGCGGTTAGTAACCCCGAGCTTTTGTATCAGGCTATTAGCGAGTCTATTCGCAATAAGGAACACACGCTTGGCGGCTTTTGGCACATTGAAAATGGATTCATGGGCTACGCGGTAGCCTCTTCACGTGGTAACTCGCAAGACAGCCAGTTAGCCGGAGCTGTCCAACTGGCTATAAGCTCCGCAGCCCGAAAGGCAATTGCTGATAATAAAGCTGCTGCAAATGTCACTGAGCAGCTGCCTATACGTGTCGTGGTGGCATGTCCGGAAAAACAGCACGCTGGGCTTGCCATATGGCTTAGTCATCCCATACAGCCGGTACAGAATTATTTTAGTGTCACTGCAAGCGTGCTATTTGTGTTGCTGGCATTAATTGGTGTTGCCATTATTGTGCGAGAGTCAGCGTTTAATCGGCGTTGGCACAAAGAGCGTGATCGCATTGTGAATGACGCTGAAGATACTAGTAAAGCCGTTTCTGTGACCTCTGAAATAGGTGAAATACAGCCTTTCCTTCTTTTGTTGTATCAAGCACGCCAGCAAGTACAGGCTGCTGAGCGAGAACTCGAGAAAGAAGCTGACAAGCTTCGCCTTGCCTCTGAAAAAACCTTAGCCGGTCGCATGGCACGTTCAATGGCGGCATTAGCTTTGAGTAATTTGGAAAATATCGAGAAACGGTTAAGGGACAGTGATAGCGCTGAATTGAAATCTAAAGTACAAGAGCTTGTGAGCTTGTTTGAAGCCTTCTCACAGCTGTCGCCAGATATGCAGGGGCTTGATAAAAGCGACCTCGAGTTAGAGGCCTGGCTGCAGGATATTGCGGATTATCATGAAAGCTTTTCAGGTGAGAAGAACATTACCGTAACTTCTATTGTCGACGATAATATTCGTGTCACGATAAGCCCATTAGTGTTTCGTTTTGTTTTTGACTTCCTGCTTCGGCATGTCGTGAGGTTTATACCGGTTAACTCCGAAGTGCTGATACAGGCAAATATCGAAGGCAACTTTGTGAATGTGTCCGTGTGCGACGAAAGTAACGGCGTAGCCAAGAAAAACTTAGGTGCTATGTTCGAAACCGATGACGTAAACCCGGACGCTTACGGCGTTGGCTTAAAAGTGATCAAAGACGCAATAAAAAGTCAGGGCGGCGACATAAATTACGAAAAACTTGAAAAAACATCGCGATTTAACGTGCTGATACCCATGACAAAAGGGTAAAAAGTTCGTATAATCTGCGCCGCTTTCAAGCATTCCAACCAGAAATGGCCCCTTAGCTCAGTGGTTAGAGCACCCGACTCATAATCGGTTGGTCCGCAGTTCAAATCTGCGAGGGGCCACCACTTTTAAAGGCTTATAGCCGAAGTTTTCACTAACTTGAATCCTTTCTTCTTTTTCATGTAGCAAATATGTAGCAACTTACTTAGTGTTATCACGTTCATGCTAGTTAAGCGTGATTGGTCGTCCGTCGGTGCACCAAAGGTAAAATCGGCGGTAAACTAAAATAGTCTTTGAGAAGTTATCAGGCAGGTCCTGAATAGTGATGCTTTGGCTCTGTTAAGATTCAGCTAGGTCTTTGAGGCCAAGGTAAGAGAGGAAGAGCTTAGAAGGTAAACTTTCAATAAAAACTGTAGATGGCTCTTTGAGCGAGCCACCTTAAGAAATTTCATAAAAACTCATATATTAAGAAAAATCGTTACTTAAGCTTTAACTCATACCCGCAATTTTGGAAGGCGGTGTCTATAATTTTGCTTGAGGTTCTACGATGTGACCCTCTGTCTTCCGAAACTGCCGGTCTTTCCTCTTTGCGTTGAAAGCCAAAATGACTAGGCAAATGGTTTTTTTTCCAAGCCTGACTTAGCATTTGTGTTTGAAAAGATGTCTTTCTCATACTTTCTCCTTACGCAAGAAGTTGTCAAAATAATGATTATTCAGCTCCTTGTCAAAGTAATGTTTCCTCTTTATCCATACGAATCCATCACCTTTAGAGATTATAGCAACATCTATCGGCCCTCCCACGGACTCACTTTGGCTAGTGACCTTTCGTTTAAAAGCTGTCATATTTACTAGAGACTCTGCCATATAAGCTAGCTCGTCCTTTGGAAGGAATTCAACCATATTGACAACCTGTTGGGTAAAGTTCATTTCTATAAACTGCCTGAACTCCCCAACTTCTGTAGCAAGTGTATTTGTTACTAAGCCTTCGATGTTTTTCTCTAATTCCTGTCGGTCAGCTTCAGACAGGCCAGTCATTTCTAGTCCGGACTTAACATGCTCAAGCGTTTGACCAACAATCCTTACAACAGTTTCGTCTACTTTTTCTTTTAACCGAGGACTGATTCCTTGTACAAAAGTATTTACTTCCTCATCTTGAGCATAGGCCATTAAATCACTTTTTCCAGCCGGAGCACTTTTATGTTTCAAAGGACAGTATCTTAACTTGTTTTTCCAAAACCCTTTCAAGTTAAAAGCCAAAACAGAAGGAAAACATTCTTTATCACCATACCCCGCAAATACAACGCCTGAATTAGGACCTAGGTCATTATTCTTTACAGTAGCTAATGCAACAATCTCTCTAAAGTTGTCTTTGAGCTCTTCGACTATTGAGCGACAATTACGGTGGCCGGTCTAGCGGCAATTATCTTGGCCGGTTGATCTGATAAGGTTCGGCACAGCAGAACGGAGGGAGTTCACTGTGCCGGGAACACGAATCACGGATCAACAGGTCATGATCTATATGAAACACAGAACACGAAATAGCCAAGTTGTCGCTGCTGCTAAGGCAGGCATTTCAGAGCGATCAGCCCGGCGCCTTGATAAAGCCAATCAACAAACGAACGACGGTAAGCGCCAGTGGCGCACCCGCAAAGATCCGCTTGAAGCGGTATGGGATAGCGTTGTTGTTCCCATACTCAAGCAGGATAATGACATTACGCCGGTGGGCGTTTTTGATCACCTTTGCGAATATCACACTGATAAATTCAGTCCCGGCTCGCGTCGTACACTTGAGCGCCGCATCCGTAAATGGCGGTCGTTACACGGGCCTGCTAAAGACGTTGTGTTTATACAAACGCATGAATATGGTGCGCTCGGTATTACCGACTTTACTCATGTGAAATCGCCGGTCACCATTGCCGGTGAGCCATTAAAGCACATGCTGTTTCATTACCGGATGCCGGCCAGCGGCTGGGCGTTCGTGCAGGTCATCTACGGTGGTGAAAGCTTTGCGGCTTTCTCTGATGGATTACAAAATGCGCTACATGCTGCCGGTGGTGTGCCTCGGGAAGTCCGTACCGACAGCCTGAGTGCCGCTTATAAGAATCACTCATCGGCTGATGACTTAACCGAGCGCTTCAACGACCTTGTGAAGCATTACGGTTTTAAAGCAACACGCAATAATCCGGGTGTTGCGCATGAGAACGGTGCTATCGAAAGTCCGCACGGACACACCAAGTCCCAAGTCGAGCAAGCACTAAAAATCCGCGGCAGTTATGACTTCGACAGCCGTGATGCGTATGAAGCCTTTGTCGCCAGTGTGGTAGCACGGCGTAATCGCCGCGTCAGCGACAAATACCAACTCGAGCAGCGGCAATTACAGCCGCTGCCCACGGCAATGAGCGTCAATTACACCGAGCATTATGTCACGGTGTCGCGGACAAGCACGATTTGCCTCAAGCGCGTCACCTACACGGTGCCATCACGGCTTATTGACAGCCGATTGCTGGTACGGCTTTATGATGACCGGTTAGCGCTATTTTACGGCACCGACTTCGTGATGGAGCTTGAGCGAGTCTATGCCGACAAAGGTGGTCGCGCCCGCAGCGTCAATTACCGGCATGTTATTGATGCACTGGCTAAGAAACCGCGTGCGTTCCGCCACTCACAGTTGCGCGATGACCTATTACCGGACGACAATTACAAGACCATCTGGGAGTATGTCGACGACACGCTAACGGCCGATAAAGCCAGCTATTACATGGTAAAACTGCTTCATTTAGCCAAACAAAGCGGCTGTGAGCGTCAATTAGGCCGATTTATTGCTGCGTCAATTACCCAGCGACAATTACCGGCCATCCGGGAATGCGAAGAGCGCTTTTTAGTTATCGAGCCGAAAGCACCATCACTTACCATCAAGCAACACAGTCTAAGCTCGTATGCCAGTATGATACCGGGAGGTCTGCATGGATAACACAACGGCCTCATTATCACTCATGCTCAAGCGGCTTAAGCTGGCCACCATGGTTAAGGAGTGGGATGCGCTGGGCAATAAAGCCGTTAAAGAGCAGTGGAGCCCCCAGCAATACTTATCGGAGCTCTGCCATATCGAGCTGGCAAACCGTGAAGACAAACGCTTACAGCGGCTGCTAAAAGACGCAAAGTTACCGGCTGGAAAAAACCTTGGCAACTTCGACTTTAATCTGGTCGACGGTATCTCGAAACACCAGATCATCGATCTGGTTAACCAACCCGGGTGGTTGAAACTGGGCTCTAACGTCTTACTGTTCGGAGCCAGCGGACTGGGTAAAACCCATATCGCCAGTGGCATCGGTTACGGGCTTATCGAGCAGGGCTATAAGGTTAAGTTCATCGCGGCGTCAGCCATCGTGCAACAGCTACAACAAGCGAAACAGCACCTTCGGTTGCAGGATGAGTTACTGAAACTGGATAAGTACAACCTGCTTATCGTGGACGACGTAGGTTACGTTCGCAAAACCGAGCAGGAAACCAGTGTGCTGTTCGAGCTAATCGCACATCGATACGAAAGACACAGCATGATCATCACATCAAATAAGTCGTTCGAGCAATGGGATGAACTGTTCGATGACTCAACGATGACCATCGCCGCCATCGATCGGCTGGTGCATCATGCGACAATCCTTCATTGTGAAGGTGAAAGTTACCGTCGCAAAATGGCAATGAGCAACGGTAGTTAAAAATCGGTATCAACCGGCCAGGATAATTGCCGGAAAACCGGCCAAGGTAATTGACGCTACATATCTTCGACCTTTTCTTCAGGGACGGCTTTGTGCAAATCCTCTGAGTTACTATCTACAAAGTCTTTGCATTCTTCTTGAACTTCGCGAAAGTCGTCTTGGGTAAAACCCTCTAGATATTGCTCCTCTTCCAATTTTGACCTGATTTTTGAGCAAATATCTACTATTATTTCGTAAGTCTCGTCTTTAGTCGGTTGTATTCCAGTTTCGTCGATTTTTGTATTACCTACGCTTATTGTTAAGCGCCATAAAGTTTCGATTACAGCGTGCCAATGTTCTCTTATAAATGAATCTCTCAAATCTTGAGTAACAAGATGTTCATCATCTTGGACGAAAGATAGAAAATCCTCGGTATAAAGTTCTAAATTTTCAAAACATTCTGAACCAAGCTTTTTTCTATATTGCTTTATAACTACTTCCCACGGCATACGACATAAAGTGCCAGCGCCATATACCATGATGCCAACTGGGTGATATTTAGTTAAAGCAAATAGCTTTTCTGCTCCATTATATACTTTACTTTGACTACCATTACCGTCAGAGATAGTGACTGCTGAGTCAGCTGCTAGAGCAACTGCCGATTTGTTAATTACTGCTATCTCTGCTGTCATATCAAACCCTTAAATTTATGTTTAAATTTATCCTATCGCATTCGTACAGTTATTCCCAGTACTCCAAGTGGAGCCGATTAATCGGCTCCTAAAGACACAGGCCTCCATGTGTGAAAGCGGGTTTTCAAGCGTTCGTTACCCGCTTTTAAGCCAGTTAACTTTCTACTGATGTTGCAGTCGTACTTTGTAGATTTAATCTCTCCCGTTTCTTCGTCCACCTGAATTTCATAATCTAGTTTCAGTTTCTGGTCTTTGCGCTTTGCGAATAGCCCGCCCATGGCCCAATATAGCCGCACCAATCGCCTTTGTCTGCGGCTAGTCTTGGAGCCTCAAAAGGTGAGTCTTCAGGTTGCTCGTGCCTTACTCGGCGTAATTCCCTATAAGGTGAGACAGGAGGACCGCCTTGTTGTTGAAATTGACGAATTGACCAACAAGAAGCCCATGCTTCTACGTGCATTACGGTAACGTCTACTGACTCGCCATAAGTACCTGTTTCAAGATGTGCGCCATCTATGTTTTTAGCAACGTATTTGGCGATATAACCCGATGCACTGCCCTTAGACTTGTCGATGCGCGTAATATCGCAACGGTTTTCTTGTGCCCCGGACTCGTTTCCGTCTTCAAGTAAGGCGTAATGCCGGAATATACGTGAGAAGTCTTCAACCTGGCTACGCGGTAAAAAGACCAGTAAATGCCAATGTGGAGTTCCATCGTGCTGAGGCTCTACAACTCTCATTCCGTATATCATAATGCCGTTACGGTTCAGTTTAGCGCGAATGCGAGCCCACACGTTTGTTAAATAGTTCTGAGCTTGCTTTGGAGTTGAACCCATCCATTTAGGGTTAGCCATACCCGATTTCGCGTAGTTGTTGTGATACTTCGAGGGACAGGTGAGTGTTAGAAATAAAGCCTCGTGATTCTGCTTATCAGCATGATTCTCAAAACCGCGAATACGAGTCATCATTTCATGTCGTCTATTTACGGGGTTAGCAACGGTTGGTTGCGAAAGATCGAACAGAGATACTCGCTCTCCGTTTTCGTTCTCACGGAAATTGTTCTTTAAAAACTCTTTTTCCATGGCTTTTTCAGTCTGTCGTGCTCTAGCTGTTAAAGTGCTGCAATAAATGTCACGGTTTTTCGACACTATATTCAAATTTATAGCCGTAAACTCTCGGGCTTGTTTCAAGCTTGTCTTTATACGGCGCATCCACCAACTTGCGTCAGTCATCCTCTTTATACAGCCTTCAATGGTAACGTTTGAATTAGGTTTTGGTGGCTCGAGGTTAAGGCTTCTCGTATAAGAAGCCATTCCTGTATACAGCTTTTCGATATTTTGTCGTTTCTCCGTATATGAGATTTTCTTGTTAGATTTTCCCGTATAGGTATAAGGGGGCTTTCTCATCATTCGTAAACAGTTTTCAGACTGTTGATTTGCCCATAAACGTATATCGGACTGATCAGCGTTCAGGTTCTTCACGAAAGTCGGTACATCTGAGAAGATTTTGTCGCTCAAGTCTCGTATAAATATATTACTTTCGCGAATGGTAGGGTGTTTGAAGTAGGCTTTACGCAATCTCGAACTAAACTCTTGAGGAAGTTTGTATAAGTAATAAGCAAAATATTCGAGACTACCAATATCAAACTTTTCAATGTCGTCTGCCAATTCAGGGTACAGCAATGAGTAATGTTTCTTCTGAGCGTCATTTAGCATGGTGAAACTCCCTCGGTAGCGGATACGAGTAAAAAATTGATTCCGTGTATCTTTCTAGCCTCGGTTTCAATTAGCCCTCTTCCCTTGAGAAAAACTAACGCTTCTTGATCACAGCTTGGCAAGTCATCTAACACTATGACTGAACCCATATGAGGAACTAAGTCAATGCAGATATGGAGCGGCTTTCCGTTCCGTAAATAGGTCAGCAGTGACTTTTGGTCATCGGATAACTTAGTCATGACGAACCTCTAATTCGGTTAAATGGGAAGCACGACAAAAGCTGTTAAGCCAAGCGTCTAGGTCTTCTCTGAGTGACCTCTCCCCCAAAAATAGGACCATGACATCGATGAGATTTCCATTAAAATGGGTCAAGTGGAGATCTCGATATGAAAAAACGTTACAGCGAAGAACAAATTATAAAGGCCATCAAAGAGCATGAGGCCGGTGCCAAAGTCGACGAAATTTGTCGTCGAATGGGAATTTCCAGCGGCACGTTTTATAACTGGCGTAGTAAATATGCCGGAATGGAAGTGAATGAGGCCAAGCGTCTAAAAGAGCTTGAGTCTGAGAATAACAAGCTTAAAAAGCTGTTGGCGGAGAAGATGCTTGAGACAGAAGCCTTAAAGGATGTCGTCTCAAAAAAGTGGTGAAGCCCGCCAGCAAGAAGCGTGTCGTAGAGCATTTAATCTCTGCGTATAAGCTAAGCGAGCGCCTTGCGTGCAAACTGGTCGGGCTGAGTCGAACAGCTTACCGATATAAGCCAAAGCAGCGAGATGACGAACGGGTAACGACTCGCCTAAAGGAGCTTGCCGTGGAATATCCACGGTATGGCTATTTACTGCTGCATGGGTTGCTTAAGCGCGAGGGGCTTGTAAAGAATAAGAAGCGAACCTATCGCCTTTATACCGAACAAGGGCTTCAGGTTCGGACCAAGAAACGTAAAAAGCTGACACGACCGCGTGTCGTCATGGACGCACCGCAGCGTGTTAATGAGCGATGGTCGATGGATTTTGTGTCTGATCAGCTGGCAAGTGGCCGACGTTTCAGAGTCTTGAATGTTGTCGATGACTTTAGCCGGGAAATGGTTGGGCAACTGGTCTCAGTATCGATTTCGGGACAGCAAGTATCGCGCTTTTTGTCTCAGCTTATCGACGAGCGCAGCAAGCCAGAGCATATTGTCTGCGATAATGGCACCGAATTTACCAGTAAAGCCATGTTTTTCTGGAGCAAAAGCAACGATGTAAGGTTGAGCTTTATTCAGCCAGGAAAACCAACACAGAACGCTTTTGTTGAGAGTTTGAATGGCAAGTTTAGGAATGAATGTCTTGACCAGAACTGGTTTAGAACGCTCGACGAAGCGAGATATGAAATAGAACAGTGGCAGCGTCATTACAATTACGAACGCCCGCATAGCTCGTTAAATTATTTACCGCCTGTGGAGTTTGCAAAACAGGTAGCTTAAAACTGAAATTTCATCGATAAGATGGTGTTAGTTCAGGGGAAAGGTCAGATTTAGCGTTACCGGCTTTTACTGCGAGCGTTTTACTCTGAAAGTCTATATCGGACCATTTTAGTTGAAAGATTTCACCGCGCCGCATACCGGTGTTCATAGCAAGTAAAACTATCGGTTCTAAGTGGTCAGCAAACATTTGGCCTCGTAAACACTCGGTTTCCTCATAGCCGCGAATTCTTTTATGCTCGTTTGCGCTGTCTCTGGCGGCTTTGATTTGCTCATCACGTTCACGAAGTTTTTCTAACAGGCTAGCTTCTTCATCTTTGGTCAGGTAACGCAATCGCGTGTTGTCGGTCTTTAGCGTTTTAACTTTATTAAGGTCGTGGGAGCTAATCAGATTCCATTCGACTGCGCGGCTCATAGCTCCTTTTAACGAGTTTACGTAGTGATTAACGGTAGCTTTGGTCACGTTGGACTTAATCTTTTTGTTTCGCCATTGCTCTACTTTATGAGCTTTGATTTCTGACAGGGGAAGCTTCAGAAAGTCAGGGAAGCCAGATTTTATGGTTTTTATGATGCGCTTCGCTGTTTTGGCATTCTTTGCATTAAGCCAAGGTTCATAGTGTTCGTTTAGGTATTTTTCGAGTTGGTTCGCCCGTTCGCGTTCGGCTTCAACTTTCTGCTTTTTTTTCTCTTCCTGAATGTCTGTACCCTTGGTCACTTCACCCGCTTTTATTCGAGCCAGTTCTCTGGCTTCAGCAGGTGTGATTTTTCCATGAGTACCAAGCCGATAATTTACCTGCTTTCCGTCCTTGCGATAGTAAAGGTAGTAAGAGACACTTCCTTTGTTTGTTATACGAACGTGAAAGCCACTTATCTCTGTATCGTTAAGACGCTGATCAGCAGGTGTCAGTTTTTTGATTGAGGCGTTCGTGATCTTAGCTCGTATAGCCATTGAAATTTCCCATGTAGCAAATATGTAGCAAAACGATTGTGCTACATGGGATCGCGGTGAACAAGAGCAAACAATGAGGCTCTATTTAAGATATTGAAATTAAAAAGCATTTTGTTTTTATTTGTTCTTCGTTGTTCACTGGGATATAACGCTAAAACTCTCTCATAATCGGTTGGTCCGCAGTTCAAATCTGCGAGGGGCCACCACTTCCAAAATGCCATTAAACTGCAACAAAAACCTGTCTAAAATGTAACAATCCTCAATCAAGCAACCCTTAAAGGTGTGAACATGGCGAACCAATTAGTCAGGGAAACCGGCTTAGGTGGCGCGTTAATCATTGGCCTGGGCTCTATTCTGGGTACCGGCGCCTACGTCAGCGTAGGACTCAGTGCGACCATAGCCGGCGATATGCTGGTTTGGGCAATTGTACTAGCGGCGCTAACCGCGTTGTTTAATGGGTTGTCTTCTGCACAGCTAGCGGCTGCACACCCTGTCAGTGGCGGCACTTACGAGTATGGTTATCAGTTTTTGAATCCAGCCAGCGGTATCATAGCCGGCGGACTCTTCATCGTGGCAAAAAGCGCTTCGGCGGCAACGGCGGCATTGGCGGTGGCATGGTACATCAGTGCCAGTTTTGAGGTGTCCGAAACCACGGTAAAAGCGGTTGCCATAGGCCTCTTATTGCTGTTTACCGTATTTGTGTTATCTGGGGTGCGCAGAACCAACTGGCTGAATATGCTGTTAGTCACAGTCAGTATTATTGGCTTAATTGTATTTATTGGCGTCGCTTTAGGAATTGAGTCAGCAGCACCGGCAGTTGGTAATGAGTCGGTTTCAACTAGCCATTTGTCGCTTTTCCATGCGGCGGCTTTAATGTTCGTTGCATTTACCGGCTACGGACGCATAGCCACAATGGGGGAAGAAATAACCGAACCCAGACGCAATATTCCCAGGGCGGTGGTATTGACGTTAGCGGTGGTCAGCGCATTATACATTGCTGTTGGTTTGGCTATTCTGCATGTAGGGGGCCTTAATACATTTGAAGAGAGCCACTTCAATATCGCTAACCTAATCAGTGACTCTCCGTGGCAGTGGGTGGTGATTGTCGGCGGAATACTAGCTATGGGCGGCGTGGTTTTAAACTTATTACTCGGTGTCTCGCGTGTCATTTTAGCTATGGGACGCCGTGGTGACTTGCCTCGCGTTTTGGGCGGCCTCGATAAAGCCCAGAAATCGGCACCTGCTGCAACCTGGCTAACCTTCCTGATCATGGCCGTTATCGCTGGGTTTGGGGGGATAGAATCTGCCTGGACGTTAAGCGCATTTACCGTGCTTATTTACTATGGCATCACTAACGTTGCTGCCCTTAACGTCAGTAAAGAGCAGCGTTTTGTTCCTAAATTTGTGTCTGTGCTCGGACTAATAAGCTGTTTTGGGCTGGTCGGGTTAGCGGCTATTGCTTAGTTTGCGTATAAAGCGTTGAACGGACACTTTAATACGTTTGTGAGTGAGTCACTGACTCGCTATCGTCCTGAAGTTGTTATAGCGTTTATAGAATAAACATTTTATTGAGGATCTTTTATGAAGCGCTATTTAACAGTCATAATAGCCGGAGCTCTTTCTCTATGTGTGAGCGCTGAAGAAACCGACACAACGCTCAATGCCTACGCTGCCGGATACAAAGCAAACTTTACCTGCAGCGCAACCTTTAATGGCGGAAAGTCACCATCGCAAATTAAAGAAGACGAGCTAACGGGGATTTATTCTTTAATTGCCGATAAAGTGAATGGGCTGACCGCTGAAATAAATAGCAACGATAAATGGGTCCGTGTTGCCTATGATGATGGCAAAAGAATCCGTTATTCAGTCTGGCGACCTCGCTTAGGCTGTGTTGATTTGCCGGTAGGGGCTACTGAACAAGACATTAAACAGGTTTACCAGCCGTTTCAAAACAACCCCGCTGAACAAGCGGACACCGGAGACCCATGGCAAAGCCGTAACGCGGTTAATGAACCCACCGGAAACGACAAGCTAGATGCAGTCATTGAGCAGGCCTTTACGAAACATTATGGCGAAGGTGCACGAACGTCTGCCGTGTTAATCGCGACGCCGAATAAAATTATTGCTGAGCGTTATAAAGAAGACTTCACGCCGGAAACAGCCCAACGAACCTGGTCTGTGGCGAAAAGCATCGGTGCCAGCGTTATTGGCGCAGCGGTTCAGCAGGAGATTTTATCGGTTGACCAAAAAGCAGGCCTGCAGAACTGGTCGCATCCGTTGGATCCGCGTCAGCGCATTACACTGGAAAATCTATTACATATGGCGTCAGGCCTTGATAGTAACCAGGCGGGTAATCGAACCGATCGTGTCTACATGGGCGGCGGTTTAGTCAGTGACACCGCAACAGAAACGGCACTTGAAGTTGAGCCGGGCTCTCGTTGGAAGTACGCGAACAATGACACCATGTTGGCGCTTCGCGTACTGCGTGAAACAATGTCCAGTGAAGAGGCTTACGTAACCTTCCCTTATGAAGCGTTGCTCGACAAAATCGGTATGCAGCATACGTTTTTAGAAACAGACTGGCAGAGTGACTTCATTTTGTCGTCACAAGTATGGACAACATCACGCGATTTGGCTCGCTTAGGTGTATTGCATTTACAAAACGGGAAGTGGCAGGGGGAGCAGATCTTACCGCCGAATTGGTTGGAATATATCAGCACCCCGACACCCGCCCAACCGCCTGAAAGCGCTCCAGGTTATGGCGCACAGTGGTGGCTCTACAATGAACGTTTTCCAGATCTTCCTGACGACACTATTGCGGCACGTGGTAATCGCGGGCAGTTCCTGGTCATTATTCCAAGCGAGAACCTTATTGTCGTACGTCGCGGTTACGACTTAGCGGGAAAAGCAGGCTTTAACGAGCATGATTTTACCCGAGATATAATCCGTGCATTGAGTCATCGTTAAGAAAACCATGAATTAGCCGATAATATCAACGTGTATAAAAATAAAAAACGGTGGGACCATGCAAATAAAAGGCTCTTTGCAGCGTAAGCTTATTCTGTCTATTTCAGGCGTTTTGATTGTTTTACTGGCTGCGTTTGGTGTATTTGTTACTCAAACAATCGCTGAGCTAACTCGAGAGAAAACAGAAGCCCAGGTTGCCGAGCTTATTGAGCTAAGAGCTGCTGAAATTAATAGCTTTTTCAGTGAGAGAGCCCGAATTCCCACTACCCTTTTAACGGAACCGCGAATTACTCGATGGTTAACTCAGTATACTGAAAGAGGGAAGGATCTCTCGACGGACTCAGATTTTCAATCAATAAAGGAGTCCTTTGAAACTATTGTTCAGAATGACCCCACCGTTAAATCTGTTTTTATGGGGTCTGCGAACACCTATGAATACCTTTATGAGGAAGGTCGTATTGGTGTTGATACTTCGGGGCCCGATGCGGGCGACCCAACCAAGGGCTACTTTACTAATAAGCGTCCATGGTGGCATAACGCGATAGAAGAGGGGCGTTTATATTTGACGTCTCCTCAGGTTGACGCGACGGACAAAACAATTTCTTCAGTATTGCAGATGCCCATAGAAAACCAACAGGGTGAACTTGTAGGTGTTGGTGGGGTTGATATATTAATTACAACCATTGCTGAGCTTATTGACAGTATAAATTACCAAGGGCAAGGTAAGGCGTTTTTGGTGAATGAAAAAAATGAGTTAGTTTACTTTCCGACTCAGGATATTGAACTGGATCTGAATACGCCTATTGGAAAATTAGATAGTGTTTATTCGTCAGCTTTGGAGTCTGAAACTCAAGGTTTTGATAAGTTATCTGAAACCATGTCAAAAAGCCCGCGAGAAAGCGGCATCTCCTTAACGTGGAAGGGAGAAGACTATCAAGTATTTTATGTCCCTGTGAAATCTGAAGTGCCTTATATCGATTGGCAACTAGGGTTATTGGTTCCAAGCGAAATGATAGAGGTGCCAATAGCCAACGCTCGCTGGATGTCTTTCAGTAGCCTGTTAGCTATTATTATCGTTCTGACGTTAGTGACCTACTACGTGTCAATGAAAGTGTTTAAGCCAGTCAAAACGATTGCCGCAGCGATGAAAGATGTTGCTCAAGGTGACGGCGACTTAACTCAACGCTTGGAAATAGATTCTGATGATGAAGTCGGAACTATGGCGCGCGAATTTAACCGATTCTCAGACAGGATACAGCAGCTCGTTGCACATGCGAATCAGTCCTCAGAACAGGTGAATGGGGCAGCTGATCGAGTATCCGGCACTGTGAATGAACTGAACGGTGAAGTGCATAACGAACAACAGCAAATAGCGCGAATTGTTGAGGCGGTTCAGAGAATGAATGCCACCAGCGAGACAATAGCTGATTATGCGCGTGATGCGTCCCAGTCAGTTGATGATGCGGCGGAATCGGTCAAAGTCGTGTCGAATAATTCGCATAAAACGCAACAAGTTATTAGTGAAGTATCGCGTTCTATATCCAGCGCAACGGAAGCTGTTCAAAGTCTTAACGATGATGTTGCGGATATTACCACCGTTTTAGACGTAATAACCGGAATTGCGGAACAAACTAACTTATTAGCGTTAAATGCGGCGATTGAAGCAGCTCGAGCTGGTGAGCAGGGACGAGGTTTTGCGGTAGTGGCGGACGAAGTTAGAACACTGGCAACCCGAACTCAGGACTCCATTGACCATATTCAGAAAACGGTTGAAAAGTTGCAAGCCGGAGCGACTAAAGTCAAAGCTGCTATGGAGCAAACAGACGCCATGAGTAATGACGGTGAAGAGCAAGTTGAGTTGGTACTGAATGCGATTACCCAAATTGAGCGAGCGATGCAAAAAGTGACGCAAATGAACCACAGTATATCCACGTCGACAGAAGACCAACGGGCACTTGCTGCTGAAGTCAATGGTGAGTTAGAAAGCGTTCATAGCTTAACGGAACAAATGGTAGCGCACTCTAACTCTATGCAGTCTGACTTCAGTAGTTTAAGAGATATTTCATCAGAGCTGAAAGCGACCGTGGGCCGCTTTAAAATTAACTAGCGCTCTTAGCTCGCGCACGATGTAGCTTTTTGTAGCTGTCCAGCAGCTTCAGATGACGGTCGATGCCTTCCAGTTGCATGTTGGTTTGCGTCAGGCCGTAAAAGCGTGTGGTGCCTTGTACAGAACCTATAACTGCCTCAATGACGTCTTCACCGTACATACGCCCTAAATTATAGCGGTAATCGCTCAGCTCTAATTCGTCGTCGAGGGTGATTTCCAGCACGGCTTCCACCGCCCGATAAAACAGCACCCGCTCTGGTGTGTTGTCATTATACTGCAGGAACATTTCAACGTACTCTTGAGCGTCTTCACGACGTTGCAGTGCTAGATAAATAAGCAACTTAAGCTCTAAAATAGTGAGCTGCCCCCACTCGGTATTTTCATCAAACTCAATACCGATAAGGGTAATAATGTCCATGTAATTGTCGAGTTGGCTGTCCTCTAATCGCTCGACGAGATCTTCCAGGTGCTCGTCTGACAGGCGATGTAGGTTCAGAATGTCCTCGCGGTACTGCAACGCGATGTTGGTGTTGTCCCAGGCTAAGTCCTCAACCGGATACACTTCGGAGTAACCCGGCACTAAGATGCGGCAAACCGGAGCCCCTAAGTCTTCGTGCACCATAATGTAGGCTTCTTTGTCCAGTTCCTTCAGAATACCGAACAAGGTGTCGGCTTCTTCTTCATTGGTTGGGGATGCAAAATCCCACTCCACAAACTCAATGTCTGACTTGGCACTGAAAAAGCGCCAGGACACGACACCAGAGGAGTCAATAAAGTGCTCTACATAGTTGTTTGGCTCGGACACCGCCATAGAATTAAAGGTTGGCGGTGGTAAGTCGTTCAGTCCTTCAAAGCTGCGACCTTGTAATAGCTCCGTTAAGCTGCGCTCTAATGCGACTTCAAAGCTCGGATGCGCACCAAAAGAAGCAAACACACCGCCTGTACGTGGGTTCATCAGTGTCACACACATAACCGGGAATTGTCCGCCAAGTGAAGCGTCTTTTACCAATACCGGGTAGCCTTGCTCCTCAAGGGCATTTATACCGGCAACAATATCAGGGTATTTATTCAGAACGTTTTGCGGCACGTCGGGTAGGGTAATTTCGTCTTCAATAATTTGCTTCTTAACCGCGCGCTCAAAAATTTCTGACAAGCACTGCACTTTCGCTTCCGCCAATGTATTGCCGGCGCTCATACCGTTACTTAAGTATAAGTTCTCAATGAGGTTTGACGGGAAATAGATGGTTTCTCCGTCGGAATGACGCACAAACGGCAGTGACACAATACCTCGATCGACACGTCCTGAATTGGTGTCAATTAAGTGAGAGCCGCGTAGTTCGCCTTCAGGATCATAAAACTCGCGCGTTCGCTCATCGAGTATTTCTTCCGGTAGTTCATCATTTGGCCCGGGCTGAAACCACTTTTCTCGCGGGTAATGAACAAAGTCGGCATTGGCAATTTCTTCACCAAAATACTGGTCATTGTAGAAAAAGTTGCAGCTTAAGCGCTCTATAAATTCACCCAACGCCGAGCATAATGCACTTTCTTTGCTGGCGCCTTTGCCGTTGGTAAAGCACATGTGCGACGCGGCGTCACGAATATGCAGTGACCAAACGTTTGGCACAATGTTGCGCCAGGACGCCACCTCTATTTTCATACCCAAGTCAGCTAACAGCTTGGTCATGTTGTTAATGGTGTCTTCTAAGGGCAGGTCTTTGCCTTCAATGTAGGTTTTCTCGTCACCGCTTGGGTCAATAGTGAGTAATGCCTGAGCGTCCTGCGTGATGCTTTCCACAGCTTCAACGTCAAACGCCAATTCGTTCTCAATAACCCGCTTAACGGCGCAGCGTTCAGCTGCACGAATAATGCCTTTGCGATCTTTCTCATCGATGTCTGCCGGTAGTTCCACCTGAATTTTAAACAGCTGTTGATAGCGGTTTTCCGGGTCGACAACATTGTTCTGGGAAATGCGAATGTTCTCGGTTGGAATGTCGCGCGCATCACAATACAGACGAATAAAGTGAGCCGCGCACATGACCGATGACGCTAAGAAATAGTCAAACGGCCCGGGTGCTGAACCATCGCCTTTATAACGAATGGGTTGGTCAGAAATGACGGTGAAGTCATCAAACTTCGCCTCAAGGCGCATGTTTTCGAGAAAACGAACATTGATTTCCATAGAGAGGGACTTTCGCTTGTAAATAGAAGAGCTGAGAAAGTGCGGGATTATCCCACACTTTCAGTCATTGATCATTATCGGCGTAGCCACTGCCATAAGCACTAAAGGGAAGCTTCAGCCCTAATTCTGGTATCTGCAAGCCTATCCAAGCCGGAAAGGTGTTGCTGTTGGGACCAGGCAAAACTTTGTATTGGTTCGCCCAGGGATAAGCACTCGATAGCTTTTTAATGCGTGGGATTATTTCGGCGGCTTGCGGACCCTTAACCGATAGTAGCTTTTCAGGTTTAGCGCCGTACCAGTAACGGTCAGGGGTTTTGGTTTGATAAACCCGCAGAGCAGGGCGACCATGTTCGACACCCCAGCCGACCACTTCATACACGGTATATTCAGCAGCGCTGGCAGGTTTTACCGCTAACCAGGTGTGTACCGCAAACCAACCTCGCCAACCGAAGGCATCGGCGGCATACGCCTCAATAACGGCCTCTTGCTCTACCGCTGGGTTGGGTGCAATGCCTGCTGGCTCACGCGACGCATCCCGCCAGTCGCCCGACGAGCAGCCAGCGACCAGCACAACCGAAACGACCAATAGAAACTGTGTTAGAAAACGCATCCTGAATGTAACCTCTACTCAAAGTCGCTGGCGCTGTGGCGCTCGCGTAATTGTTCGCTTTCTTCGCCCCAAACTTTGTTCACACGACGACCGCGTTTTACGGCCGGACGCTCGTTGATGCGCTTCGCCCAGGCCACCACGTTTTTATACTCGTGTGCTTGTAAAAACTCAGCGGCTTCATAAACTTCGTTTAATACTAAGGCGCCGTACCAAGGGAAAATGGCCATGTCGGCAATAGTGTAATCGTTGCCGGCAATATAGTCGTTGTCAGCCAGTTGCTTGTCGAGCACATCAAGCTGACGTTTTACTTCCATGGTGTAGCGATTGATGGGGTACTCCAGTTTTTCCGGTGCATAGGCATAAAAATGGCCAAAACCACCACCTAACATAGGTGCACTGCCCATCTGCCAGAAGAGCCAGTTTAGGCACTCGGTACGTTTGGCAGGCTCATTGGGTAAAAACTCTCCAAACTTTTCCGCTAAATAGAGCAGTATTGAACCTGACTCGAATACGCGGGTTGCTGGCGTTGTGGAGTTGTCGAGCAGTGCCGGAATTTTTGAATTCGGGTTTATCTCTACAAAACCACTGCTGAACTGTTCACCCTCAGTAATATCGATAATATAGGCGTCGTATTCGGCAGCATCTATGCCTTTCTCCAACAGCTCTTCAAATAAAATTGTGACCTTCTGTCCGTTCGGGGTTGCCAGCGAATACAACTGATGCGGGTGCTTACCCACAGGTAATTCTTTGTCATACGTAGCGCCAGCCACAGGGCGATTAATACTGGCAAACTTGCCGCCACTTTCTTGCTCCCACTTCCACACTTTAGGTGGTTGGTAGTCATTTCCTGATACTGTATTTCCCATAAAACCTCCAAAATAGCGTTTAAGTGACTGCCTGGCGCTCTGCGTAACGTGACTCTTTATACGCATCTGTTTGCATGACGTTTCGTATTTGCTCAACAGCGTTCCATACATCTTTATAGCTGTTATAAAGTGGCGCAAAGCCAAAACGAATAAAGTTCGGAGCTCGATAGTCCGCAATGACGCCCCGGTCTATCAGCGCCTGACACAGCTCGTAAGCATACACGAACGAGTAACTCAGTTGGCTGCCACGGTCGTCAGCTGACGCCGAGGAAAGACGTTGTAGCTGGTCACTTAAACCGTATTGATTGATTAAGTCGTCAAACAATGTCGTTAATGTTACTGACTTTTTACGCACGGTTTGCAAATCTAGATCGTCAAACAGCTCCAATGCAGCATCGATTGCTGACATTGAAATAATAGATGGTGTGCCAGCGAGAAACTGTTTAATGCCGCTGTCAGGTTGATACTGGGGGTCAAATTCAAATGGGTTTTGATGACCAAACCAACCGGCAATGGGTTGTTGTAATTTATTTTGCAAGGCGTTGTTTACGTAAACAAAGGCCGGAGCACCTGGCCCACCATTGAGGTATTTATAGGTACAACCGACGGCCATATCGACGTTCCAGTTATCCAGGTGAACAGGCATAGCACCGGCACTGTGCGCTAAGTCAACAATAATAAGCGCACCATGCTGATGAGCCCTTTCGGTTAACGATTTAATGTCCAGCCGTTTACCGCTGCGGAAGTTCACTTCGGTGACCATAACGACAGCGGTTGAGTCGTCGATACTGCGAAGCAAATTATCTTCCTGAACGTCAACGAATTGGCAGCGCTGTTCACCCAGAAGCCCCTGCAACCCCTGAGCTATGTAAAGATCCGTAGGGAAATTGTCGTGGCTTGAAATGACTTTGTTGCGGCTGTTTGTGCCGTTAAAACTAAGCGCAGCGCTTAGCAGTTTGAATAAATTGACAGAAATAGAGTCGCAGCATATTACCTGACCTTCCGACGCGCCTATAATTGGCGCAATTTTTTCGCCAACTTGTTGAGGTAAACTGACCCAGTTATGTTGGTTCCAGCTGCTTATTAAGTCGTTACCCCATTGTTGCTCGGTAACCTCTTTGACCCTTTTTTTGACTCGTTTGGGCAGCGCACCGAGTGAATTGCCGTCCAGATAAATGGTGTTTTCAGGAAGGTGAAACTCATCACGATATTTGGCCAACGGGTCATTGCTATCTAAGACTTCTACATCAGTTACATTCATGGTTTCAATTCTTTGTTCAGCTGCTGAATAATGATTGTCCAGGTATCGGTTTTAGGGTGAATCATGTCGAAGTGGCCTGCGTCATCTATTATCAAGGTGTTTACGTTACCTACGCCGAATACTTCCGTTTGGCTCATTGGTACTATGTTATCGGCAGAGCCCTGCAGTAACCAGGTATTATGATGCAGCGGCTGTTGTTTTGGGTCGGCCTCTGCCAAGTTAAAGTCACTTTGTGCGGTATTGATAAGCGTTTTCGCTGCTTGGTTACAACTGCCATCTTCAGCTACATAGACCTGCATATCGGTTATTGCGGCTAACCCGATAACGGCATCGATATGCTCAGCGTATTTGTAATTTTTCGATGTTGCCAGCAGAGCCAAATGCCCACCTGCCGAATGACCCATCACTGCCGTTGGCTTGCCGTTGGTCTGTTGAAGTATGTTTTCAATGGCTTTTGACACATCATTGAGGCTGGCTGGCCATGCCGCATTGTTCTCTCCTAAACGGCGGTATTCAACTGACCAAAGGTTAAAGCCTGCTTTCGCCAACGCGGTGCTTAATGGGTAACTGTGGCGGATATCGTAGTCTTTAAGCCAACAACCGCCATGAATGAAAATGACATTTGCTGCTTCAGCTGCATTGTTTTTCGCTGGCCAATACTCAAAGAACTGAGAGGGGTGGGTGCCATAACTGTGTTTTTTAACGGAACTACCTGAGGAAAGTTCAAGCACCTCTGAAAAGGAGACTTGTTTAAGTTTCTCTGCTTGAGCGCTGAGAGCAAAAGAGCAAGTTAAAAAAATGGCCAGAACGATAAATATTAAGCGCTTCATTAAGTCATACCAATATTTTCTATTAATCAGTTTTAGGTGTTGTTGGAACCATACAAGTTTAAAATTTTAAGGGCAATAAAATACTTGATTGATTACTAAAGAGATTTAGTTGAGGCGAAAAATTGAGCAGATTCTATACTCAGTAATGAGCGGTTTAGACTGTTCAGGAGGTAATTATGTGTATTGGGTGAACCCACCGAGAAAAGAGAAAAGCTTAAACACCGAAGACAACTAAGTCATTAGTGAATATTCAAGGCTGACTTTAACCAAGCCAGCCTTGGGACTTATTGTTCTAATTGACGCTCAACGTCGGCTTTTAACTCTTTTCGCAAGCCCAGCATAAATACAACTTCGGTCACGACAAATAACGGACCGACGGCTAAGCCCATAATGTCATCAACAAAAGCCGGTTTGCGACCTTCGAAGTAATGGCCAATAAACTGGAATACCCAACCTACAACAAACAAGCCAATGGCCCAACTGAGCCATAGCTCAGTTGGCATAGCCGCAAAGTATCGGCCGGCAGCCAACGCAAACCATAGCAAAATCGTCATAAGCAGGCCTAATGGGATATCCAGCCGAACATAAAAAATAATCGACAGGAAAACGGCAATGCTGGCAGGCGTAATAATCATAAACTCCATGGGCAAAACTGGCCGCGAAAGCAGCGTTAAAATACCCACAACAATCATCGGAATACCAATTAAGTGTGTTGCAACGTTCTTACGGTTGCGGTGGTAAGCGGCGTATTGAGCTAAATGTTCTACAATTGTTTTCATAGCTTTTCGTTTAGGAAGAGATTCGTTTTAGATTGATACGCATCGTTACCATTGTCAATTAGCTGTCTACATACTAATGTGGGTTGACTTTATGGGTTGAGTCACCTATTCCCAACGAATCCAATGTTCGCTCAACCTGATGTTGGGCTTTACCAAACTCATAGCAGAACTTGTTGAAGGGCACTATCTCGGTGTCGATATGTTCGCTTAAAACCGACTCCTTTAGCGTTTTTTTTATTTCAGCAGGAGGAAGGTGTGCATTTTTTTTGTTATTTGCTAAAAAGAAGCTCATTTCATCTGCAATCATAATAGCAGTTAATAACTGTCTGTTTTCTTTCGACAAGGCTTTACTATTAAATACTTCGGGTGTGTGATGGTACTGAACGGCTATACCGATAACCCTTGGTAAATGAAGTTTTTTACAAGCGCTCAACCCGACTTCAGCATGAGTGTGTCCTGTTATTTCTTTTTCGACATCAATAAGCTCATTTGCTGTGTGCCAACCTTTTTCTTCTGTTTTGTCTATGGCGTGAGGTGCTAACTGCAATATGACAAAACGGCCAATGTCGTGAAGTAGACCCGCCATATATACTTGTTGAGGGTCGACATATTGGTGCTCTGATCTCTCGACTAAATAACTGGCGAACTGAGCTACTTGCAGTGAATGCTTCCAAAGTTCTCGGTGTTCTGCTTTGCGTGGCAGGAAAACCCGGGTCACTGACTGTGCAAAGAGAAGCTCAAATAAACGTTTGGCGCCGACGCGAGAGAGAGCGGCTTTAACACTGGAGACTTTTGTCGCTTCATGTTGCGCGAAAGCGGCAGAGTTGGCGTACCCTAGCAATGCGGTGGCAAGCGGCGGATCGGCTTGAGCGAGTTTTAAAACAATATCGTAAAAGTCTTTGCTATCAGGGTTGTACTTCATGAGTTCATAGACAACCACTGGCAGCATTGGCAGCTTTTCTATATTTTTGCGTATACTTTCAATATCGACATTATTAATGCTACTAAGACTCCGGTTTGAAGGTGATGTTGTCATAAACTCATTATTGACTATTTTGAGTGGTTGTAAACTGCGAAATTAATGTTGATTACCCCTGCGACAATATGTCTCAAAAATTCCAATAGAACTAAACAGTATAAACATATAACCTAAACGTAAAATTCAACTGAGAGGTTAACTATGTTCACTGTATCGCGTCTTATATCTGCAATAGTGTTTCTTAGTATATCAACATCCGCGTTTGCTAGTGAAGAAAATTACGAAGAGGCGGCGAAGCAGTTGCAACAGCGTTTAGGTAAGGTGCTTATGTCGACCATTCAGAAAGACGGTCATGTTGCTGCAATTTCTGTTTGTAACGAGCAGGCACCAGAAATTGCCAGTGCGGTGAGTGATGAACTAAACCTAAGCGTTGGACGTACGTCTTTGAAAGTGAGAAACCTGCAGAATGAACCGACTAAAAAGCAAGAGCAGGTTCTAAAAGAGTTCGAGCGGTTATGGAGCAAAACGAAAGAAAACGTACCGACTCAGCGCTACACGAATGAAGAAGGGCATACGGTGTGGATGAAAGCCCTCGTTATGCAGCCGCAGTGTGCGGCGTGCCATGGTTCGAATATTGAACCTGAACTAAGAAAGGCTATTACCGAAAAGTACCCAAACGATAAAGCAACAGGTTTTGACGTTGGCGATATTCGTGGGGCTTTTGTTGTTAGATCAAAAAATCAAAATCAATAACCCTTGATATTGTAAGGTTATTGTTTAGAATGACTTAAATCCTTAGTTAGGAGATGATGTGATGGAACTTGACCCGCTGTTCCTCTCGCGAATTCAATTCGCATTTGTTGTGTCTTTCCATGCCATTTTCCCGGTATTTACTATCGGACTGGCGTCTTATATTGCACTCATTTACGGCCTTGCATTCAAAACCAATAACCCGAAATGGGAACGTTTAGGTGCGTTCTGGACGCAGGTTTTCGCTGTTGTTTTTGGCATGGGAGTTGTGTCAGGCATTGTCATGTCGTTTCAGTTTGGTACGAACTGGAGTAATTTCTCTCTGGCAACCGCAAACTTCCTGGGGCCTGTGCTTAGTTACGAGGTTGTGACAGCATTCTTCCTTGAAGCTGCGTTTCTAGGGGTATTGCTATTTGGTCGAGGCAAAGTGCCTAACGGTGTGCATTTCTTTGCGGCGTTGATGGTCTCTATTGGTACCTTTATTTCGTCATTCTGGATCCTCTCGGCTAACAGCTGGATGCAAACGCCTGCAGGGGTAGAGATTCGTGACGGTATCTACCATGTAGTCGATTGGTCGGCGGCCATCTTTAACGAGTCTTTCTGGTATCGATTTGCTCACATGGGCTTGGCTTCATTCTTGACCGGTGGTTTTGTGGTTGCAGGTGTTAGTGCCTGGTTCCTGATTCAAAAGCGGGACACGGAGTTACATCGTAAAGCATTATCGATGACGCTTTGGCTGCTATTATTCCTGACGCCACTACAAGTCTTTATTGGCGACCTGCACGGCTTAAATACGCTTGAGCATCAGCCAACTAAAGTGGCGGCGATGGAAGGTAACTGGGAAACGCAAAAAGGCGCGCCTTTGTTATTGTTTGCAATTCCAGATCAAGAGCAGCAAACCAACCACTTTGAAGTGGGCATTCCGAAAATGGCTAGCTTCATATTAACTCACGACTGGGACGGTGAAATTCCTGGTGTGAAAGAGCAGCCACCGGAGTTACAGCCAAATGTACCTATCGTATTCTGGTCCTTCCGGATTATGGTGGCTATGGGTTTGTTAATGGTGTTGGTTGCTGTTATTGGACTGTTCCTGCGACGTAACAAAGCCTATATGCATAAGCGTTGGTACTTACAAACACTGCGTTTAATGACGCTAAGTCCGTTTATTGCTGTATTGGCCGGCTGGTTCGTCACCGAGGTGGGTCGCGCGCCTTATTTGATTTATGGGCAAATGACGCACGCAGAGGGAGTTACTCCATCGTTAACGGGTGGGATGGCACTGTTTACTTTGATTGGGTACTTCTTAGTTTATGCGTTTGTTTTCGCTGCTGGCGCTTACTATCTGACGCGAGTTATTCGTACAGGTACAGAAGGTACCAAACAACACGATGATGAGAAACATCGTCCGAAACGCCCACTGTCTGCTGCTGAAGCAAGCTTTGATTAAGGATGTCAGTTATGAGTGAACCCGTTTTTGACTTAACCTATATTTGGGCTGCAATCATTGCCTTTGGTGTCATCATGTATGTACTGATGGACGGCTTTGACTTGGGGCAGGGTATCCTGTTTATGTTCGCACCGAGCGAACAAGATAGAGATATTATGATGAATTCGGTTGCCCCTGTTTGGGACGGCAACGAAACCTGGTTAGTGCTTGGTGGAGCCGGGTTGTTGGCTGCTTTTCCTTTAGTCTATTCAATCTTCTTACCTGCACTTTATATTGGTGTGTTTTTACTTCTGGCAGGGCTCATTTTCCGTGGTGTAGCCTTTGAATTCAGGTTTAAAGCGCATTCGTCCAGGTACTTATGGAACTGGTCATTCGCTATTGGCTCCACCGTTGCAGCGTTTGCACAGGGCGCGGTAGTGGGCGCTTACATTCAAGGTTTTGAAACAGAGAATATGCGGTACGTTGGCGGTGCATTAGATTGGCTAACACCCTTCACTGTTTTGACCGGTGTAGGTTTGGTTGCGGGTTATGCACTGCTTGGTGCAACCTGGTTAGTGATGAAGTCAGAAGGAGCGACTCAAGATTGGGCTTACAAGCTTGTTAAACCACTATTGGCAGCTGTGTTAATCATTTTCCTTGTCATTAGCGTTTGGACTCCGTTTGTCGATGCATTTGTGGCTGAGCGCTGGTTTAGTGGCTTCTCTGCAATTTGGCTACTGCCTATACTCGGTTTACTCAGTGCATTCTGGATTTATCGGTCTGTTAGTCAGCGTCGCGAAGGCACGCCATTTATTGCGACCATGGCGCTATTTATCTTTACGTATTTAGGCTTGTTGGCAAGTAAATGGCCTTACGTAGTACCGCCGAATTATACTCTTGCGGATGCGGCGTCAGCACACGAGTCTCAGCTGTTTCTGTTAATAGGGCTGCTATTCGTTATTCCAATTGTACTGGTCTATACCGCTTGGACCTATTGGGTATTCCGAGGTAAGGTCAAAGCTGACCAGGGTTATCATTAGGAATGGTGAATGAACGCTGATTTTGCGTCTGCTTCAGCCTATTTAAAGCAGCTTGCTGCTTACGTAAAACGCCCCATTCAGTGGGCGTTTTTGTTAGGTTTATTAAAAACAGTGGCTGTCATCGGGCAGTTATCATTCCTGGCACTATTGGCCGAAAGATTATTTGTGAGTGGACACTCACTTTGGTCTCAGCCAATGCTATTGAGCGGGTTATCGCTCACCAGTTTGTTAAGAGCAACGCTGCCGCAAATACAGCAACAGTTTCTGCGCAGAGCGACATTATTGGCAAGCCAACAAGCTCGTCAGAAGCTTGCTGACGACTGGCAGCGAAAAGTGTTAGCGGGAAAGCCGTTAGCGGCAGCAGACGGTTCGTTGCAATTAGAGCCTATTGAATCTTTGAAGGGCTACTTCAGCCGCTATTTGGTGCAACAGTATTTGGTCGTCACCTCTCCGTTACTTATTTTACTGGTGTGCTTTTACTTAAACCCAGTTGTTGGTGCTTTACTCCTAATTTCAGGACCGATTATTCCGGTTTTTATGGCGCTTGTTGGTATAGGGGCTGAAAGGTTAAGCCAAAAACATGCACAACAAACGTTTGCGTTGAGCCGTGTATTTACTGACAAATTACGCAACCTAACGACGTTAAAGCTATTTGGTGCCGGTACTGCTGCTGTTAATGATGTCGCAGTAGCGGGCGAAGATTACCGCAAAGCCACTATGTCGACTCTTCGTATTGCGTTTTTATCGTCAGCTGTGCTGGAGTTTTTTTCCAGTGTGGCGATTGCCGGTGTTGCTTTGTATGTGGGTTTTGGTCTATTGGGTTATATCGACTGGTTAGGCGCTGACCAATTAACCTTATTTACAGGGCTCTTCGTTTTGCTGCTGGCGCCGGAATACTTTGCGCCACTTCGACAATTTGCGCAAAGTTACCACGATCGCGCGGCGGCTGTTGGTGCCGCGACCTTATTGTGCGAGTTAAATAAAGATAGCCTTACCGCTGAAGAAAGCTCTGGTACTAGTGATGATTTGCGCAAAGACACTCATCTTTATGCTTGGAATAACCTAAGCGTGACATTTGGCAGTAGCGGAGCTAATAAGCAATTAAAGTTTCCTGATAGCGAGATAGCGCGGGGGGAGCTTTGTGTAATAACAGGTGACTCAGGCAGCGGTAAAACGACGCTAGTCAAAGTTCTGTTGGGGCAGCTGCCGTTTCAGGGACAGTTATCTCAACAAGTCGAAAGTACTCACCAAATTGCCTATTTTGCTCAGCAACCATTCCTAACCGCAGGCAGCTTGCGTGCTAACCTCAACATATTCGAGCATCACAGTGACGCACAAATTTTCGAAGCATTAGCACAGGTGCGTCTTGGTAAGCTTCTGGCAACGCTCCCTGAGGGACTTGGCACTAAGCTTTCAGAGCACGGGGTCGGACTATCTGGAGGTGAGCAGCGTCGGCTTGCGTTAGCACGTTGCCTATTATCTCAACGAGCTGTCATTATCGCCGATGAGCCGACGGAGAATCTTGACGAAGTGTCTGCGGAAGCTATTAGAAAGTGCTTACAGAGTTATGCCCATGATGGCAATACCGTCATTGTCGCAAGTCATGATCCATTACTTATTAAACGGGCTACGCAATTAATAAAGGTGTCGGCATGAATCACCGTGACTGGCAATATTTAAAGCCCTGGCTTAAGCAGCTTAGAAGTGTCCGGCTTCAGATTTTTATTGGCTTGGGGCTTGCGACAGCGACTGCGTTATTTGGTATTGGTCTATTGTCATTGTCTGGTTGGTTTATAACAGCCGCCGCTTTATATACTGCATTTGATATTTACACACCGGGGGCCGGAATTCGCTTTTTTGCTGTGACGCGTACTCTGAGCCGCTATGTAGAGCGTTTGATCAATCACGATGCTGTTTTAAAGCTACAAGCGCGCTGGCGTGTCGCGCTGTTCAAAAGACTACAAGGCCGTTCGCTGGCAAGCTTAGCCCCTTTGCGAGTTGCCGACGGCGTGCAATATTTAACGCGTAATTTGGATGCCATGGATAACCTGCTGTTAAGGCTTATGGCGCCGGTGTTGGTTTTCGTATTATCGTCGTGTCTGTTGATTCTCTTTTGGGGAATCTGTATTCCTTCGGCAGCGATAGCACTGGCAATAGCGGCATTGCTTGTGCTCTTTGTCAGTGTTCGAATGGCAAAGCAAACACGTGCTTTGGCAATGCAACAACTGCAATCAACACAGCGTTTGCGGCGGCAGTCGATGGCGTTTACTGAGTCAGCTACTGAGCTACTCGCATGGGGGGCGTATAAAACCCACCGGCAGGCGTTACTAAAGCAAGCCCAACGACAAGAGCAGCTCGACGACAAGCAGCTGGCAATTCAGCATAAAACACTATGGCTTGTCGAAATATTCTCTCACAGCGTCTTTTTGCTAGCGGTGATACTTTCAGGCTTTGCTTTTGAGACGGGTATGATAAGCAGCGCTGAAATGATTATGTTGGTGCTCTCAGCGCTAGCATGGCAAGAGATTGCAGCGGAGTTACCGTCTCAATGGGGAGGCTATGGAAAAACGGTAGCGGCAGCGAAACACTTGTTAGCTAATGAAACCTCAGTGCGGAAGCCAGTAAAGAGTCACAGCAGCAAGCCTCTGAAAAAAGCTATTTCCTTGACGCTGGATAACATCAGTGTCAAACGAGGCAAGCGAGTCCTGATAAGGCCGGTATCGGCACAGTTTAAACCCGGTTATGTACATTGGCTGAATGGTCCGTCAGGCCTTGGTAAAAGCTCGTTAGCCGAAGCCATTATGGGGTGGCTGCCCTGTTTCACCGGAAAAATCACCTTATCGCAAGGGGCGGATGTAGATAACCATATCAGCTTTTTAACGCAAAGAACGGAAGTATTGGATGGGTCGATAAGAGAAAACCTGAACCTATCGCATCAACCTATCGGCGATGAAGAACTCTGGGCGGTATTGCAGTTAGTGGAACTGGATAATGTAGTAAGGGCCTTACCGGAATCACTGAATACCCTGGTTGGTGCCAGAGGCGTGATGCTATCAGGCGGTCAATTACGGAGACTTGTGTTAGCAAGAGTTTTATTACAAGGGCGTCCCATTATTTTGTTAGATGAGCCTTTTGCGGGGCTCGAGCGTCAACTGGCGAAAAGAATGCTGGAAAATATCGTTGCTGCCTACAAGGACAAAACGTGGATTATTATTAGCCACCTTGGGCCAAACGAACTTGATAACCCGAAAATTCCACAGGGGGAAACGGTAGTACTTAAACCGTTTTAACTAAAAAGCAGCGACTACCGGAGAGAATGAGTAGCCGCCACTAGGTTGGGAAAGGTTTATTTCTTTTCTTCGAAATTGCAGGCGTCAGGTGCGCTATGCGGTTCAGGTCGGTGACTGAGGTGTTTAGGCTTGGCTAGCCATTCCTTGCCTTTAAGCATGATATCCCAATATAGCCACGGCAACATTTTCTCTTTTAGGAACCAAGCCAAGCGAGTCGGTTTTGTGCCGTCAACTAACCAGGCTGGGAAGGTAGGTTGTAATTTGCCGCCATAACCAAATTCAGCCAATACGATTTTTCCGCGCTCTACCGTCAATGGACAAGAGCCATAGCCTTCGTAAACCGCCATTGCGGGTTTACCTGCAAGCGTCGACAGTACATTTTCGGCAACGACCGGGGCCTGTTTACGAACTGCTGCAGCGGTTTTCGCATTAGGTGCGTTAGCCACATCTCCAACGGCATAAATGTTGCCATACTGTTTGTGCTGAAGTGTTTCTGCACTGACATCTACCCATCCTGCTTTATCGGCTAATGGGCTCTTGGCAATAACGTCAGGCGCTTTTTGCGGCGGACAAACATGTAACATATCGAATGACTTCTCTACTTCAGAGGTATGGCCGTTGCTGTCAGTTACTGCAAACGTTGCTTTTTGATTGGGACCGTCTACAGCAATTAAATTATGCTGAAACTGTAAATTGATGCCATAGCTATCAACGTATTTTTGCAACGCCGGTACGTAGTCTTTGACGCCGAAAAGAGCTGCGCCTGCCGTGCAAAACTCAACATCAATGTCTTTTAGAAAGTTACTACGCTTCCATTCGTCGCAAGATAAATACATTGCTTTTTGTGGAGCTCCAGCACACTTTATCGGCATTGGCGGTTGCGTGAAAATGGCTTTACCCTTGCGGGTGGCCTGTACTAATTTCCAAGTGTACGGTGCAAGATCAAACCGATAGTTTGAAGTGACACCATGCAGCCCCAGACTTTCTTTTAATCCCGGAATTGCTTCCCAGTCTAGTTTGAGTCCGGTTGCTACAACCAGACTTTGATACGCAATTTGGTCACCATTTTCGAGGACGATGCGTTGCTGCTCAGGCAGGAACTGACTGACTGCGGTTTGGTACCACTTGGCGGCCTTCGGCATGATGTCGCGCATCTGTCGTTTGGTTTGCTCACGCTCAAAAACGCCACCGCCGACTAGGGTCCATCCAGGCTGGTAATAATGTGCTTCAGCCGGCTCAACAATAGCAATATCGGTTTGCGGTTGGCGCTTTAGAATACTAGCGGCAACTGACTGGCCACCGGCTCCGCCGCCAACGATGACCACTGTATGTTTGTTGACCGAAGGGGCGTTTGCTTGAGAAGTGTCAGCAGTGCTTTGCTCAAAGCGTTGCTGCATACGGGATTGCTGACCTGAGAGGTCGTAGCCTGCTTCTTGAGCTGTATCGAGTAACGTTTGTGGAGCTAGATGAGCAGCCTCTGTCAACGCCCACAAGGTACATGAACGAGTGCCGGTGCGGCAATAAGCGAGTACGGGGCCTTTGATATCGGCCATCAGCTTCGCAAACGCACTTACATCATCGTCGGTGATATTCCCGGAAACTACGGGTAAGTGTTTAAATGTTAGTCCATTTCTCTCAGCTGCCTGCTTAATTTTGTCGGCATTGATTTGATCGTCGCTTTCGTTATCAGGGCGATTGCAGACGATGGTTTTGAAACCCAGAGATGCAGCAACACCGACATCCTCGACAGAGATCTGTGGTGAAACACTGATAAACGGGCTGAGTTTACGACGTTCCATAACAAGACCTCATTTAGAATAGGTTAAGCGGAATTTTCAGGTAACGTTGGTCGTTATCTTCTGCTGGCGGCATTTGCCCTGCGCGCATGTTGACTTGTACTGAGGGGAGGATTAACCGGGGCATACCCAGTGTCGCGTCGCGCTCGGTACGCATTTTCACAAACTCTTCTTCGGTTTTTCCGCCACCGACATGAATGTTGTTTTGCTTCTCTTCTGCAACGGTTGTTTCAAAGGCATACTCATCGCGATCGGGGGCTTTGTAGTCGTGGCACATAAATAAGCGAGTGTTGCCCGGCAAAGCAAATACTTTCTGTATAGAGCGGTACAACGTGCGAGCGTCACCGCCAGGAAAGTCACAGCGCGCGGTGCCATAGTCGGGCATAAATAGGGTATCGCCAACGAACGCGGCGTCGCCGATGACATAGGTAAGGCAGGCCGGCGTATGACCCGGTGTATGTAGTACTCTTGCCTCAATATTACCGATATTAAAGGTATCTCCATCGGCAAACAGCCGGTCAAACTGACTACCGTCACGAGCAAACTCGGTACCCGCATTAAATGCTTTACCGAAAGTCTCCTGAACGGTCTTAATATGTTCTCCAATACCCAGTTTTGCACTGGTTTTCTCTTGCAAATAAGGAGCCGCAGATAAGTGGTCAGCGTGAACGTGGGTTTCTAAAATCCAGTCCACGGTAAGCTGCTTTTCTTTTACAAAAGCCAATATAGCCTCAGCTGACTCTGTGTTAGTGCGGCCTGCGGCGTAGTCAAAATCGAGTACGGAGTCAATGATAGCGCAGTGTTTAGATTCTGGATCCTGCACAACATAGCTGTATGTGTTTGTCGGTTCATCGAAAAAGTGAGTAACGACAGGATTCTTTGATGACATATATAAAGCCTCTTCAGTAATATATGACCAAAAGTAATATCTATATAACCAACACTAACTCCAAAGAGAGCAATGGGCAAATAACAATAAGTTATAGTTATCAATTCTATTAGAACAAAATTTTAAATCTAAAATAACGATTAAAGTAATCGTTTTTCAAATGGGCTGATCGCTTGAAGTAATTACTTTTTGTTATATGCTTATAACCAAACTCAAGCGAGGAGGTCATTATGACAAGCATCATTCGCAAAAGCCCATCGACAGGTGGAAGTTCTCCTGATGTATGGGGAATCTACGAAAAAGACACTGGATCTGTTCAGTATATCGTTGCAGATCCTAATACCAAAAAAGCGGCGCTTATTGACGTTGTTCAGAACTTCGATCCGCGCAGCGCAAAAACGTCATTTGAGAGCGCTGACGAAGTATTGGAGCTGGCGAAAGACAACGGTCTAACCATCGAATGGGTTTTAGATACGCACCCGCACGCTGACCACTTGATGGCATCAGCTTATTTAAAAGAGAAAACCGGTGCACCTAATGCTATTGGAGAGAAGACCTGTGAAATAGCAGAGCTATGGAGCGATTACTACAACGTATCAGGGCTCTTCGATCCGAAAAAGGATTTCGATCGGTTATTTAAAGAGGGGGATACCTTCAGCATTGGTGATCTTGAAGTCAAAGTCTGGTTATCACCGGGTCATACATTGGGTTCAATTACTTATATTGTGGGTGACGCCGCATTTGTGCATGACACATTTATGTATCCAGACAGTGGTACGTCACGCGCTGACTTTCCCGGTGGTTCTTCAAAAGATTTATGGGAATCATTGCAGCGTATCTTGAGCCTTCCCGAAGAGACACGCTTGTTTGTTGGGCATGACTACGGAAAAGGCGGACGCGAGGCTCAGTGGGAAGCCACTGTGGCGCAGCACAAACAAAGCAATGTGCATTTATCGGGTGATGTCAGCGAGCAGGAGTACCGAAAGGTACGAGACGAACGCGATGAAACCTTGGCGCTGCCAGACAGAATGTTACACGCTCTGCAAGTTAACTTGCGTGCAGGGCAATTACCACCTGCCGAGAAAGATGGACAGCATTACTTCAAAATTCCGGCGAATAAATTTTAATTAATTGAATTAACTAAATGACGACAATCGAAAGAGAGGAAATACTAATGAGTTTACGTATTGGCACTATCGCACCTAACTTTAAAATTGAAACAACCACAGGCCCCATCGACTTTCATGAATGGGCTAAAGGGTCTTGGACGTTTTTCTTCAGTCATCCGGCCGACTACACGCCAGTATGTACGACTGAAATGGGTCGCACTGCGCAGTTAGCTCCAGAGTTTGCTAAACGCAATGTTAAGCCACTAGGCCTTTCAACTGATACGGTTGAAGAGCACCTAGGTTGGATTAAAGATGTTAACGAAACACAAAATACTGTGCTTGAGTTTCCTATTGTTGCTGACAAAGACAAAGCAGTGGCTGAACTGTATGACATGATTCATCCGGATGAAGATGACAATGCGGCTATCCGCTCGGTTTACATTATTGACCCGGATATGAAAATTCGCCTGACGATGACTTACCCAATGACTGTAGGTCGTAATTTCGCCGAAATCTTGCGTGTAATCGATGCACTGCAAACAACGGATAGTCAAGAAGTGGCTTGCCCTGCAGATTGGGAGCCCGGTAAACCGGTTATTATTCGTCCAAGTGTTTCTGACGAAGATGCAAAAGCGAAATTCCCGCAAGGCTGGGAGACACTGCGTCCTTATCTACGCTTGACGAACCTTAAGTAATTTCTGCGGGTTAGCAAGTAATTTACAGGTTAAAGGTCGCGTACTAAGCGCGGCCTTTTTTGTTTTAATTCTTTTTTGTTATAATCATATTTCAAATAAGAATATGAGGTAAAAAAATGCTGCTAGCGATTTTAGGTGCTGTGATTATTGGTTTGAGTTTAGGCTTATTTGGCTCCGGGGGCTCAATACTAACTGTTCCTGTGCTGATGTACTTAGTGGGTATGCCCGCAGGTGAATCAATTGCCTCGTCATTATTAATTGTTGCCGGCATCAGTTTGTTTGGCTCAATTTCCTACATAAGACGGAAAAACGTAAGCTGGCGCCACTTCTGGGTATTTGGTATTCCCGGGATGATAGGTACATACGGTGGTGCGTGGATAGGCACATTAGTTGATAGCCGCTGGCAGTTACTTGTCTTTTCTCTATTAATGATAGTTGCAGCATTACTTATGTGGCGCAGTAAGCCTAAGCCTCCTGGCCATGTTACTGAAATGAACTATGCCAAAGTAACGCTTGAGGGCTTAGTGGTGGGTGTGATAACCGGTTTTGTTGGGGTCGGCGGAGGCTTTCTCATTGTACCAGCACTGGTTCTTTTAGCCGGACTATCAATGCCTGTGGCAATTGGTACAAGTTTGTTAATTATCGTCATTAAGTCTATTGCCGGCTTCTTTAAATATTATGCAGTCATGTCAGCTAACGACGTCGAGTTTAACTGGTTTATTATTTCTATAATGATAGCCGGCGGAATTCTCGGGAGTATTTTTGGCTCTAAAATCGGCCGTAGCTTACCCAAAGAAAAGCTCCAGAAAGGATTTGCTGTGTTTCTTGTGCTAATGGGCATTTTTGTGATTACCAAGTCGGTGATTTAAAAAGAAAACTGAGATATTTTCGTTGCTCAAAAGTTTACGAGCCGTTAACCTTTAACCTTTAGTTTTGTCTAAAGCGAATAGGGGATTGTCAGTGGCTTTTGATTACGGCTCCATAGATCTAGGGCTTAAAAACCCATTTAAAACAGAGGGACTTGTCACCGCCTTGCGTGGCGGTATACAGCTAGTCGCGGCTGTCTTTTTGCTGGTATCGGCGGCCGGCTCAGTCAAAGAAGACGCGCTTACCGGTTGGGTTCTGGCTATATTCGGTGTACTGCTGCTGATTGCTGGCATAAAAGTCATCAGTGGCGGTATTATGGCCATGCTTCGCTATTTTGTAGGCCGTAACCACCCAACGTCTCTGGCTCGAAACTTTAGTAAGTCGGAGCGCAGTACCTCACAAGAAGAAATGCCTTATGTTGGCTATACCGATCGGGGCTTGGAAGAAATGCTTATGGGTCGTAAAAATGCGACCTTTGTAGAGCCTAAAGGACTGTTGGCGCGCATTGCCCATACGGTTTTTCCTAAGCTGCTATTTATGCCATACCCCGTGCGTAATATGGCGCAGCGTTTGCTTGGCGCCTGGGTTCGTACTATTACCGCCATGATAGCATTCGGTTTTGCTGCGTTTGTGTCTTTGGCAGGTTTCGCCGGAGAGGCTGGGGAACTCGCCTTTCCGGTTTATACCGTATTGCTGACGCTTTATTTAATTCAAGTATGGCGCAAGGCGGGAACATCAATTTCACGAAATGCAGAGCAGTCCATTGACTCAATGGGCGCAGGAGCTTTGGCAAAAACGGTTGTTTTCTCACTGCTACTGCCGGTTGTCGTGGGGCTCGTATTTTCCTGGTGGATGTCTTCTGAAAGCGTGACAGCCTCAGAAGTAGAAGTTTGGTTTTCCGCGTTGCCTTCGTTTCATGCGGGGCTTTATCTAACAGGCATCGCATTGGGTGCATTAATATCTACTGCCATTTCAGTTTTGCTACTTAAAAAGCGCCTTGCAAAAGCCAACCCGGTATCAGAAGTATCAGAGCTGCGGGAAAACTGGCAGGAGTCAGTGCACCCGAAGGAAATATTTATAAACCTCGACAACCTGGTCATGGCGAATCGCCGTTACAAAGAAGTGCCGAATCGTGTCTATCGTGAACTGAACCCTAGCTTGCAAGAGCAAGTAGATGGTAAGGGCGCATTTAATGGTGAGATGATCCAGGAAATACAGCCAAAAGTGAAAGATATGGAATTGGGTGCATCGTTTGGTCAGTTCCGTTTTATAAGTCTGCTGCTGGGCAATTTGCTGTTTGTTGGCGGTATTATTGCAACCTTTCTCTTGGCTTATGAAGTGACAGAAGTTGCTGCCTTCTTGCGAGGCATTGACTATCAAGTGAATACATCTGCTGAGCTTTTAGCATTCGCGACTGTGGCGGTTGGAGCCATTCATGTTTTTTTAATTGGTTATTTGTTGAAGGCCTTTGCCCACTTGCTGGCGAATGTAGCACACCTATTCTTCGCGGAGATCCAGTTTGAGTCGTTACTTATTTATTTTAAGTGTGAAGGTACATTCACCGAGTCTAAAATATCAACCGGAACCGGTATTCACGACAGCACACGCTCTGAAAATACGCTGGTTAGAAGCAGTATTACCCCTTGGGTTATTGTTTCCCGATTAGTAACTACGACCTTTGCTGCTACCGGTATGAGAAACCTCGAGCACCCGCGGCATATTCTGGAAATGCACAGAGCCGATGCGGAGCTCGAGAGTATACGAAACGATGTGATAGACTTTTTGAAAGACAGAGAGTCAATAGCGTCGCTGACCAGCAAGCGTGACTTGGGTAATGCCTCGCAAATTCATCAGCTTAATGAGCAGACTCGCGCGATTCCAGGCTCTCAAGAACGTTTAGATGAGAAGCAGCAAACGTCTGATGAGGAAGCCGCCGGTTACCTCCGACAGGAAGAAGACTTAAATAACGACAAGCCGTAACGGGAGAAGTATGTCGCAAAACACCATAGCCGAAAACAAGAAACGTCACGACTTAAGTGGTCATAGCGAGGTTTGGCTGTTCGGCTATGGGTCGTTGATTTACAAGGTCGACTTTCCTTACTTAGAGCGCGCACCAGCTTACATTGAAGGTTGGTCGCGACGTTTTTGGCAGGGGTCACACGACCACCGTGGTACGCCGGAAGCACCGGGGCGCGTTTTGACATTAATCGAAACGCCGGGAGAAAAGTGTACGGGTATGGCCTACAAAGTAACGCCCGATGTGTTTGAGCACTTAGATCATCGTGAGAAAAACGGTTATTTACGCTTTACCACACCCATGACGTTTCGAGACGGCAGCCAGCATGAAGGGCTTGTCTATATTGCAACCGAGGACAACGAAGCCTTCTTAGGGCCTGCCAGCAGTAAAGAGTTGGCTGAGCATATCGGGCAGGCGTCAGGCCCAAGCGGTCCAAACAGTGAGTATTTGGTGAAGCTACAGCTCGCGCTTGAACAGTTAGATGTTCACGACCCGCATGTTTACGACATTTACCAAGATTTAATAAATAGTTAGGGAATATCACCATGCGTGAGTCTATTGAAAGGCGTTCGTTCATACTGGCTTTGGCGCTTGTCAGTGTTGTATTTGCATTGGTACTGAAACCGTTCTGGGGAGCTATATTTTGGGCTTGCGCAGTGGCGGTTATATTCTTTCCTCTTCAGGAAAAACTGAAAAGTATTTTTGGCGAGAAGCCAAACCGAGCGGCCTTAAGTACGCTGATGGTGGCCTTGTTCATTGTTGTATTACCGGTGTTAGGCATTGCTTATTCGTTTGTTCAGGAAGGTCTGAGCTTTTATCAAAAGCTTGACTCAGGCAAGGTCAACCCGGGTGAGTTTTTCGAAGAAATTAGAACCGCATTTCCTTTTATTAATGACTTACTGGCTCAGTTCGATATTACGCCAGCCGACGTTAGAGAGCGCCTGTCATCATTCGCTGTGACGGCAAGCCGAATGTTCGCGGAGCAAGCTTTAAGTATTGGTCAAAATACGTTTGCTTTTATTATGAGTGTCGCACTTATGCTGTATTTGACCTTCTTTTTGCTTCGCGACGGTAAGCAGTTGCTGTATGTCTTGATGAAGGCATTGCCACTGGGTGACGAACGTGAACGCCAATTGTTTCAAAAGTTCGCCGAAGTGACTCGTGCGACAGTAAAAGGAAACATTGTCGTTGCTATGGTGCAAGGTGCGTTAGGTGGCCTTATATTTTGGTTGTTAGATATTCCCGGCCCGATTTTATGGGGTGTGGTTATGGCGTTCTTGTCGCTAATACCTGCAGTGGGAGCAAGCTTGGTGTGGTTGCCGGTATCGATTTACCTCTTTGCGACGGGAAGTTGGGTTGCTGGCTCTATACTAGTAGCCTACGGCGCAGTGGTCATTGGTCTGGCCGACAATGTACTGCGTCCTCTTTTAGTGGGACGTGATACCAAACTGCCGGATTATTTAGTGTTGTTTTCAACGCTGGGCGGTATTGCATTATTTGGTATTACCGGCTTCGTTTTAGGGCCTCTCATTGCCGCGCTATTCTTGGTGTTTTGGCAGCTGTTTATGTCCGAGTTTAATACCACCGATGTCTATGAAGACGATAAACCGCAGCGTTAAAGCTGCGGTCTTAAATAACCGTCGAGCTGACCTTTAGGCGACAATACCCACTGCCAAAGCTGAATGTCGCGAGCGCGGAAAGCACCGGCGCAAGACAGCAGATAATATTTCCACATGCGATAAAACTCATCATCAAACTGGCTTTTAAGCTGCGGCCAGGCCGCATCAAAGTTCTCAAACCAAGCCATGAGCGTTTTATCGTAATACGCCCCAAAGTTATGAAGATCTTCGCAGACAAACTTCTGTTCCAGTGCTTGTCCAATTTGAGAAATAGAGGGAACTTCCCCGTTGGGGAAAATGTATTTGCTTATCCATGGGTCGGCCGCCGTATCACTGACGTTTTTACCAATAGTGTGAAGCAGAAAAAGTCCGTCAGGCTTGGTGCAGCGTAATGCCACATCCATATAGTCGTCGTAGTTTTTCTGCCCAACGTGCTCAAACATGCCCAAGCTAATGACTCGGTCAAACTGCTCGTTTAAGTCTCGGTAGTCCTGTAAACGGAACTCGACAGGTAGCCCCTCACAGCGTTTCTCGCCCAGCGCCACCTGCTCTTTGGAAATGGTGACGCCCACACATTTCACACCATAGTTTTCAGCAGCGTACTTCATGAAGCTACCCCAGCCGCAACCAATATCCAGCACCGTCATGCCTGGTTTCAGCCCCAGCTTTTGGCAGCATAGCTCTAGTTTGTCACGTTGTGCGTCGTCTATGTTATCTGCTTTTTCCCAATAACCGCAGGTATAGACCATGTTGTCATCAAGCATGGCTTGATACAGGTCGTTGCCCATGTCGTAGTGGTGTTGTCCGACTTTCCAGGCACGCGACTTGTCCTGTAAGTTAAATAAGCGGCTTTTCAGAGAGTGAAAAATGAGCCGGGCAGGGTTTACTTCGTCCTGAATGCCAGAGCGCAGCAGCTTAAAAAAGAACTGATCCAGTGACTCGGCGTCCCACAGCCGAGCCATATAAGACTCACCAAGTCCCAGGTTGCCACGCGAAAGAGCCTCATCAAAAACAGACTCGTCATGAACTTGCATATCCCAGGCGCGGTTTCCGTTAATGCGAATATCGGCCTGGGCTAATAATTCCTCAACATATGCCTTAGAGGTTGCCATAACATTTGGTCCATTCTTTCCAGAAATGTCGCATTAACTTAACAGGAAGCTATAACCCTGACAATGAGTAGTCACTGTCCTTCCGGAGAGCGAATAAATTCAGGGTAAGCCTCCACGCCGCAGTCCACTTTATCTAAGCCCGCATACTCTTGTTCTTTGGTGACCCTTATTCCGATTGTGAATTTCAGTAACCCCCAAAGGACAAAGCTCGTTAAAAAGCCCCAGGCCAGAATGACGGATGCTCCTATCAACTGGTTAAGCAGAGTTGCCCCCGAGTCACTGATTGGAACGACCAGGGTACCGAATATTCCCACCACCCCGTGAACTGAAATAGCCCCAACAGGGTCATCGATATGCAGTTTGTCCAGAAAAATAATGGATAGCACAACCAGTATTCCTGCCGTAAAGCCAACAATGGCCGCCAGCCAACTTGGTGGAGTAACGGGTTGTGCTGTTATAGCAACTAAGCCTGCGAGGGCGCCATTTAGAATCATCGTGAGGTCAGCCTTTTTAAAAAAGACTTTGGTAAACAAATAGGCCGCGACCGTTCCTCCCGCTGCTGATATGTTGGTATTCACAAAGGCGGAAGCAATAGCATTGGCATCTGCGGTAGAGCTTAATGCAAGCTGAGAGCCGCCATTAAAGCCGAACCATCCGAACCATAAAACCAGAGTTCCCAAAGTGGCCAGTGGCATATTAGCGCCTGGAATGGCCATTACGGCATCTGATTTAGAATATTTGCCCAAGCGTGGACCTAGTAATAGAACAGCGGCAAAAGCGGCGGATGCTCCGGTTAGGTGAACAATACTTGAACCGGCAAAATCAACGAAGCCAAGTTCTGACAGGAAACCGCCACCCCAGCTCCATGCGCCCTGGATTGGGTAAATAAAGGCGCTTAATGCAACACAAAAAAGTAAAAAGCTATTGAGTTTCATGCGCTCTGCAACAACGCCCGAAACAATAGACATTGCGGTGGCGACAAACACCATTTGGAAAAAGAAGCCGGCGTCAGCTGCGTGGGCTGTTGGCGCCGCATTTGGGTACATGATGGCATAACCAATAAACAAATAGCTGAGGCAGGCTAACGCATATAGGGTGATATTCTTAGTCAGTATCTCTGTCGTGTTTTTAGCTCTGACCAAACCGGCTTCAAGCATAGAGAAACCCGCGGCCATCCACATAACAAAGGCGCCGGAGATTAATAAAAAGAAAGTGTCTAAAACATAAGGCAGTTGCGCTAAGTGCTGTTGAGATTCCATGAGTGCTTCCTCTATAAAGCTTGTTCGTTCGTTTCTCCAGTGCGAATGCGTATGCAATGCTCTAAAGGGGTGACAAAAATTTTCCCATCGCCAATGCCGCCGGTCTGCGCCGCTGACTGAATGACTTCTAACGCTCGCTCTAGCTGCGCGTCACTAACCGCAATTTCGATACGAATTTTAGGGAGAAAATCAACGGTGTATTCGGCGCCTCGGTAAAGTTCGGTGTGTCCTTTTTGACGACCAACACCTCTGACTTCCGATACGGTTAGTCCTTGGCAGCCTATCTCGAATAAAGACTCTTTCACGTCGTCCAATTTAAACGGCTTAATTAATGCGATAATCATTTTCATGGGCTTTACCTTGTTAATGCAGTGTTAACCTTTGCCTTTCACGAACCATGCCAAAAAACAAAGTGTTGATTTTTAAGGTTAAATTTATTTTTAAGAGCTTATTAAAGCGGAAACTTGCACTAAGCGGGTGCATTGCACCAAAAAGACCTATTGAACCAAATTGGCTTGCGGGAGATACTATTTACCAACACTATTGAATGATTAAAGGGTTTAGCCATGCTGGTAGGTGAACGTCAGAGTGACTTAATTGGGCAGACCGATCTCTTACGTATTCCGTCATTATCGGATTTGACGGGGTGCGACATATTCCTGAAATGTGAGTTTCAAAACCCGGGCGGCTCGATTAAAGATCGTGCCGCTAAGCAACTTATTGAAGATGCCATGGAACGTGGCGAACTGAAGCCGGGCATGACCGTCGTTGAAGGCACTGCGGGGAATACCGGCATTGGCTTGGCTGTGGTTGCTAAGGCTTACGGGCTAAATATGCTGGCGGTGATGCCTAATGACCAAACACCGGAAAAAGAACGAATGATACGCTTGCACGGCGGTGAGCTGATGGCGGTGGATCCGGTACCTTTTAAAAATGAAAACCACTTTTACCATACGGCACGTCGTTTAGCCGAAGAGCGCGATGACTGCTGGTGGGCGAATCAGTTTGAAAATACCAGTAACGCACGGGCGCATTACCTGCACACTGCGCCCGAAATTTGGGAACAAATGAACGGCAATATCGACGTTTTTGTGTCGGTGGCAGGCACAGGCGGTACTATTGGCGGTAATTCTAAGTTTTTCAAAGAGCAGGACTCGACCATTGATGTGTGGCTGGCAGACCCTGACGGCTCTGGCATTTATGAGTTTCTGAAAACCGGAGAATATGTGTCACACGGCGGTTCGATGACTGAGGGCATCGGTATTATGCGCTTAGTGGAAAACTTTAAGCAGGCAAAAATAGACCATGCGGTTAACTTGCCGGATCAGGATTTAGTGACTATTTCCCGTTACGTACGCGACCATGACGGCATTGTACTCGGCAGCAGCTCTGCCCTGAATGTTGCTGCTGCTTTAGCGGCAGCGCTGAAAAAAGGGGCTGGACAACGTATTGTGACTTTCGCCTGTGACTTAGGTGAACGTTCAGCCAGTAAATTGTATAACCCGGAATACCTTCGAGGCCGGGAGTTGAGCACTGAGCCGGAGCCGATAGACGCATTGTTTGAGCGCTATCGTTCATTGGGCGATAAGGTGTTAAATGTGAGCTGGAATAATGACTAAAATACTTGTCTATGCGGTAAGTTTTCTGGGCGTTATTGTTTCTTCAGCAACCGCGGAAGTTCTGCCGCAGCAAGGGTCACTGTCCGACCTGAAAATACCGCAGTTTATAGACATTGCACACCGGGGAGCATCGGGTTATGTACCCGAGCACTCGCAAGCCAGCACCGTTATGGCGCATGCAATGGGCGCAGACTATATTGAGCAAGACATACAGTTAACCCGTGACAGTGTGCCTGTTGTGCTGCATGACGAAGTGCTGGATTACATTACCGATGTTTCCCAGGTATTTCCGGAAAAGCACCGTCCCGATGGCCATTATTATGTGGTGGATTTTTCCCTTGCTGAGTTAAAACAGCTGTCAATAACGCCACGGCATAAGGACTATGAGCTGGTATATCCTAAGCGCTTCGCAAATACTGAGGTTCGCTTTCCCATTCAAACCCTGGACGAGCAACTCAAATTAATTCATGAACTGAACCGGAGTCGCGAAGAAAACACAGGTATATACGTTGAGATAAAGTCGCCGCGTTGGTACCAGCAACAAGGATATGATGCAACGGCTGCGGTTATGTCGGTACTCGCTCAAAATGGTTATCACGACACTATGGCGACCCCAATTTATTTGCAGTCGTTCGACCCGGAAGTGCTACGCCGATTGAAACGTGAGTTTAACTGGGAGCAACCGCTTATACAGCTTATTGGTGATAACGACTGGGGCATGAGCGATGTGGATTACAGCTCCATGCGTACCAGTGCCGGACTGGAAGCGGTGAAGTCTTATGCCGAGGGCATTGGTCTTTGGTTGAGTCACGCACTGGAAGGCGTAAAAGAGGGGCAGCCCCAATGGTCAACAGTGTTAGACACGGCCGACAAAAAAGGTCTGGATGTTCACGTGTATACCTTGCGCGCGGATGACTTACCTGAAGGTGTAGAGTCTCACTCACAATTGCGAAAGTGGCTGAAAACTACCGGTGTTGAAGGCGCGTTTACGGACTTTCCGGATCAAAAGTAAAGCGCATTTTTAAGCCATCAGAGCCGTCATCGTAATAGTTAGCGAGAACATCAATAGTTTCAAAGCCGCAGTCCTGGTACCAGGCTATTGCGGCTTTATTGTCTGATTTAACCTCTAGAGAAAGAGCTTTCGCCTGGCTTTTTCGAGCGCATGAAATAAGCTCATCCATAAGCTTCTGGCCAATACCTTTGCCGCGCGCTTCTGGCGCTACGGCAATGGAGTAGAGCCGCCACACCAAGCTATTGCTGCGCGTCAGCACAAGCGCATAGCCCAGCAGCTTCGTACCATCTTTAGCCACCCAGCAGCGTGCGCTTGTCGAGCGTATTAAATGCATAAAGCTGCGGCGGCTAATGCAACTGTAATTAAAGGTCGCGCGTTCGAGCCGGACTAAGTTATCCAGGTCTGAAAGTTGAGCCCGTTCGACATTGACATTCACTGTGGGTTACCTGATCTTACTTGCGCTCGTCTAGCCTGCGGTTAAAGTCCGCCATAATGAGACGATAAAGCTCATACCCCAGGTGCAGATCTTCCACGCCGTATTCAATGGACGGGTTATCGTTAATCTCTATTACCACGGGGCCGCGCTCGGTTTGTTTAATATCGACACCGTATAGACCGTCGCCAATAAGCCGGGTTGCCTGTAATGCCAGGCGAACCACATCTTTAGGTGCCTGATGCACCCCCAACGTTGTAAACGAGCCGCTTTTAGCGCGAGAAGATGACTCTTTGTGGTTATAAATTTGCCAATGGTTACGCGCCATAAAATACTGGCAGGCATAAATAGGCCGGTTATTCAGTACGCCGATACGCCAGTCGTAGTCCGTTTTAATAAACTCTTGTGCCAGCAAAATAGTCGACTGCTTAAACAGCGACTCCGCAGTTGTTTGTAATTGCTCGAGGTTTTCTGCTTTCTCGACACCGATAGAAAATGAACCGTCAGGAATTTTTAAAACCACCGGGTAGCCTAAAGAGTCGCCAATAGCTTTATAGTCAATGTCGGATTGACTCAGTAATAATTTAGTTTTTGGTGTGGCTACTTTGTGTTTGTCTAACAGCTCTTTTAAAAACACCTTATTAGCGCACTGAACAATAGCGTCAGGGTGGTCTATCACCACCATACCGTTGGCTTCTGCCTTTTTAGCAAAGTGGTAGGTGTAATGGTTAATTCGTGTGGTTTCTCTTATAAATAACGCGTCAAACTCCAGCAAACGGTTGAAGTCGTCTGCGGTTATTAACTCGGCGTCGATATCCGCTTCTTTTGCCGCCTTAATAAATTGGCTTAGAGCGCGTTTGTCAGAGGTAGGAATAGCCTCGTCCGGGTTGTGTAATATGGCCAGATCAAAGCGCAGCTCCTTACGAGAGCGAGCTTTACGCCAAACTCGTTTACTGAACTGATCCAAAGCATTACCGAAAAAGCTTTGCTTGTTGTCGTCTAACTGGTTTAGGGCACCTGCCTGCAAAGCTGAAATATGCCAGCGACCATTAAACTCAAGCTGTACTCGTAATATTGGGCATGGATAGCGCTCGAAAATCTGCCGGGCAAAGTTTGTCAGCGCTTTTTCTTCGCACATACCTAAACAAATAAGTAAGGACAACGATTTCTTGTCGGACTGTTGCAGGTAACGCAGAAGTGATCGGTCGGTCGCATTAATGAGTAACTGATAGTGTGAAAAGTTGTTCACATCGTTAATAGTGGCAACTGACGGAATGACTTTTTGGCCGCGGGCTTCCGCTAATAGGCTGACATAGTAGCCGGTCGACAAGTAAGACAGGTCGTTACAGAGATTTAAAATACTTTGACGCGAATTTGAGTGAGTGGTTTGCAAGTACTCACTTGCGCTAAGTAAGCTTTGGCTAGGGTAATATGGCTGCCAATCGACCATGTCGTCAATAATGACGTGAGCCTGAGTTTGCATGATGTCCTGATATAAAAAGTGTAAAACCCACGAGTTTATTTGCTTATTAAAAGCAACTGACACTATATTAGAAAGATAACGGATAACAAGCAGATTTTATTGTTTTTTTTGCTTTGAAAGGAGTCAGATAAATGCTGACAATTTTGGCTAAGCTGCTAAAGGCGTTGAACTCGGAAACGAGCCCATGGGCGCTGGCGTTAGCAGTCGTTTTAGGAATGTTCATTGGTTTGACGCCGCTGTGGCGGATCCATAACCTCATTATTATTCTCGCGGCCCTTATTTTTCGGGTCAATTTAAGCTTATTCCTGGTTTCTTTTGGTGTGTTCTCGGGTATTGCCTACCTGTTGGATCCGGTGTTCCACGACATTGGCCTGAGTATTCTAAATGCTTCAAGCTGGCAGGGTATCTACGAAGCCGCTTATGCCAGTGCGGTAGGGCGGTTGTCTATGTTTAACCACACCATAACCATGGGTAGTGTCATTTTCAGCTTGTTGGCGGCGCCTTTTGTTGCCGCTATTAGCTATTTTGTCGTGGCAAATTATCGTAAGCGTATTCAAAAAGCCTTTATGAAACTGAGAGTTGTGCAAGTCATTAAAGGCAGTCGGTTCTGGCAAATTTATACGAGTCTAAGGGGGTAACCATGAAACGAGGTATTATTCGTTGGCCTGGGCTGGCCGTATTTGCTGGATTTGTGCTGCTGTTGGTGGCTATTTCCTGGTTATTTCTGGACTCTATTATAAAAGTCACTTTGGAGCACACACTCGGGCGCTTAAATGGCGCTGAAGTTAATATTGAGCAGGTTGAGCACAGCTGGTCGCCACTGGCGTTACGCATAAAAGGTGTGCAAGTGACAAATCCTCAGCAACCAACGCATAACCGGGTGCAAGTGGGGGAAGCGTCTGCCGATATCAGTCCGACAGAACTCATTTTGGGGCGCACTCTTATTGAACAGCTGACCATGACTGGCATAAGAGTCAATCAAGAGCGTGATAGTGAAGGCGAGGTGTACGTTCTGCCGTCAGAAGATGACATGAAGCAGTGGGCCGGCCAGTCCTGGGAAGACTTAAAAATGTCACTGCCGTCGACCGATGAGATTATGGCTCAGGTAAACCTTCGTACTGACAAAGTTATTGAAGAGTCAAAAGCGGCGTATGAGAAGCAGAAGCAGCAAGTTATCGCGGCGAAAGACGCTTTGCCGAGTGAAGATAAAATTAAAGAGTACGAGCAAAAGATAAAAGAAATAACCGAAGGCGATGTTAAAGACTTAGGAGCTATTGCAGCGCGCAAAGAGGCCTTAGACGAACTTAAAGAGTCTATTCGTAAAGACAAGGAGGCTATAGCAAACTTCCGGGACAGAGTGTCAGAAGCGAAAGAAGTACTGCAAACACAAGTCACAGAGCTGAAAAACGCGCCGGGCAATGACATTGATAGAATTAAGTCGTTTTTTAGTATGGACGGGCAGGGCTTACAGAACGTGACCGGACTGCTATTGGGTGAACAGGCGAAGCAATGGAGTCAATACTTGTTGCTGGCCTACGAGCAACTGGGACCCATGCTGGCGCGTTCAGACAATTCAGAAACCGTTAAGCCAGTCCGTGGCGAAGGCCAGAGCATTTCTTTTGCTGAGGAAGACGCACCACCGGAATTTCTGATTAAAAAGGCGCGTACTGAGTTTATGGTGGCGGGCACCGTCATTGATGTTGACTGGCAGAATATTACTCATCAGCACAATTTACTGGGGCAGCCAACGACCTACCAGGCGCGTGCTGATAACAGTGAACTCTGGAAGGCGTTTAACTTAAACGGCGAACTCTCGCTCTCAGACTTGGGTATTGATGCTAAGCAACAATGGCAGTTAAAAGGTGCGCAGTTACAGAATCTTGGGTTGAGTGAAAGTGCGGAGTTGAGCGCCCAAATTGTCTCCTCATTGCTAGACAGTGATGGCACTATTTTAGTCAGAGAAAACAAGCTTGATGGTAACGCCATGGTCAGAATGCTGAACTTGGACATGGATGCCAACGGCTCCAGCAAACTGACCAATGCTATTGCCAGTGCGCTTAGCCAGTTACAGCGTTTGGACATTGCGACCAACATTACGGGCGATATTCAGAGTCCTTCGCTGAGTTTTGACTCGGACCTAGATGATCAACTGGGCAGTTTACTGGCCGATACCGCCATGTCAGAGGCTGACGGCAAACTGGCAGACATTAAAGCAGACTTGACCGCGAAAGTATCTGATCAGTTAGGTGGTCAGGAAGAGCTGTTGCAAAGCCTGTCGCAATGGAACAGCGAATCAGGTGAGAAAGATCAGAAACTGGAAGAGTTGCTGAAGTCTAAAATTGAAGACAGTCTGAAAGATAAGCTTAAGGGCCGCCTGTTTGGCGACTCTTAAGCTTTATAAGTTTTAAATCATAAACAGGCCAATAGCGATAGCTAACCCAATCAAAGGAACAACCACGGTGACTGCAGCTATTGGCCAATATGCGGCGCCGTGAGTTTCCTTACAGATAGCGCGAATGGTTGTAACGATATAGCCATTATGAGGCAGTGAATCTAAGGCCCCGGAAGAAATTGAGACAATTCGATGAAGCTGTTCAGGGTTAACGCCGGCCTCTAAATAGTGAGGCCCCACTTCTGGAAGCGCTATGGCCTGTCCTCCGGAAGCTGAACCCGTCAGTCCCGCAATCACACTGACCGCTACTGCTGCCCCCACCAGCTCATTGCCGGGTAATGCTGTCATTGCTGTAACAGCCTGTTCAAACGCTGGCGTTATTTTAGCGACGCTACCAAAGCCAACAACAGCGGCGGTATTACCAATAGCGAGAAGAGCTCCTACGGTTGCCTCATTAATGGCATTCTGTGGTCGGTGAAAATGCTTGATGTTAATAATGACCAATGACAAAACGCCACCCAGCAACGCCAGTATTAAAGCGTTTTGCTGAAACTCTTCGTGGAAGAAGAATGAGATACTGAGTACCACCAAAAGCGGAATAAGAGATTTCAACGGGGAAGGTAAGTCACGGACAATTGTTTCGGGGTCATCGGGGCGACTTTCAAAGCACTCTCCATTAGCAACAGCCTTGTTTATCATTTTCTTGAGCCACCAGTAGCCCATAACAGCCATTAAACACGCAACCACCAAGCTAACTTCCCAGGCCGCATACGGGGAAGTCCCTAAATACTTGATAGGTATCCAGTTCTGTATCTCCGGGGAACCAGCCGAGGTCATTGTGAAAGTAACAGAACCGAAGGTAAGTGCAGCCGGGATAAATCGGCGTGGAAGATTTGCGTCTTTAAAAAGGCTTAAAGCCATTGGATAAACTGAAAAAGCAACAATAAACACACTCACTCCGCCGTAAGTTAGCACTGCGCAGGCGAGAACAACCGCTAGTACCGCTTGCTTACGACCGAGTTTATCGATAATAGACTTGGCCAAGCTGTCTGCAGCACCAGTGTCCTCCATAAACTTACCGAACATTGAGCCTAGTAAGAACATAAAAAACCAAGATGCTATGAATCCAGAAAAGCCATCCATATAAGTCGTTACAAAATCAGCATCTCCGGCAAGCACGCTGACGTTACTGGTCACTGCAACGCCCAGCGCACATAATGGGGCACTAATGAATAAGTTCACCCCACGCAGGGTAAGCACGATAAGTAAGGTTAACCCTCCAATTAAACCAATCATACTTAGCATAGTTTTTCCTTATTATTTTTTGCTAGTAATGATCCTGATGGTCACGAAACACTGTCAATGACCATTGATATTTAATAGCGCCTAAGCGCATGACTAATGTTGCTGACATACCGGCGGCGAGCGCAATAAGTGGTTGGAATGGCACCAGTAACACATATACCGTAGCGCCAACCAGACAGGTCGTAGCGTAAAGTTCGCCTTTTAGCACCATAGGTATGTCGCGTGCTAAAACGTCGCGAAGCATGCCGCCGAAACACGCTGATATTGTACCCATAATAACGGCAATAAATGGGGAGAAGCCTGCAGCTAGTGTCTTTTCGGTGCCCATGGCTGCGAAAAAGGCTAACCCGAAAGCATCCGCTATTTGTAGCGTTGTCATGGGTATGTAGGCTTTAAATCTTAACCACACAATGGTGAGTAATGCAGCGGTTAAAATGGTGTACAGATAAACTTCATCGTGCGTCCAGAACACCGGCAAGCCAAGTATTAAGTCCCGAATCGTTCCACCGCCAATAGCAGTCGCAGAAGCGAGAACAATGACACCAAAGCCGTCCATTTTCTTACGAAACGCTAATAATGTGCCAGCTATCGCAAAAACAGCGACACCAGCCTGATCTGTCCAGTAGAATATCTGTTCCATGTGCGGTATAAAAGGTCAAAATGTTAAGGCTTAGTTTGTCATTAACCTTTGCTGATTCCCAGCACAAATTATGCCGTCTTACACACAGTCAAGCTAAGGATTAGCGTCAATGAGTGTTACCCAGTGCACCACAAAACATGCGGTTGATGAACTGGTAGAGTCATACCAGCGCGTGCCTATGCTCATTATAGCCACGCACCCGAACCGGGAGCGTATTGGTGAGCGAGCGGCATTGCTCGACTTGCACCTATCAGGAACGGACTACTTAAGTCGTGTAAAACCTGAGTTTGCGAAAAATGGTAATGCCGGCCGCGCATTGCTCGATGAATATGTGAGCCGCTCGCCTATTATCTTTGAGGCCACTGACAGTGGTGGCATCAAGTTGCGTGCGCACAGCACTAAAACCGTTCTGACATTAGCCGGCCGCCGCCCTCAGGACGAGTATCTGGTGAGTGAGGACGAACTGGATAACGGTGTCGTACTCGGACTTAACCATCGTATTGTGCTGTTGTTTAAACGCCTTCCGTTAAAAGACACGACAGTTGACGACAGCCATACGCTAATGGGTATTAGCGCAGATATTCAGGCAATACGTCACCGAGTTGAGCATCTGGCGACGTTGTCCGTACCTGTTATTATTCGTGGTGCTATTGGTGTTGGTAAGCAACAAGCCGCGTATGCCATTCATAAAGAACAATTTGGCGATGATAAGCCTTTCATTTCAGTGAATTTAGCCGCCATTCACGATGCGGTCGCTGAAACAGAGTTATTTGGGGTGGTCAGAAATGCTAAGCATCAGCCGGGTTATTTCGAGCAGGCGGCTGGCGGCACTATTGTGTTGGAAGATATCGAAGACGCGTCAGACAACATACACCAACTACTGAGCCGCGCATTGCAGAGCCAAAGTGTCATGCCTAAAGGTAGCACTAAAGCCATACCTATTGAATGTCGCATTATAATAACCAGCCATCAGGAGAGTAGTGCCGTTGATGAGTCGTCGATGGTGTCGATGTTGTTTGAAAAGCTGGCGCCGTATCAGCTATTTATGCCGCCATTAGTGCAGCGTAAAGAAGATATTGGCCTGCTCTTTAACGCATTTGTTCGTGAGCAATGGCGCAAGTTGTATCCTGAAAAAGCGGATCAATTTGTCATACCGGGCGAGTTGATGAAACAGCTGATGACTTTTACCTGGCCGGGTAATGTTCGTCAGCTTCGAAATGTCGCGAGGCAGGTTGTTATCGACAGCCGAGATCAAGAGCAAATGTATTTAGACCCGCAATTGTTGTCTTTATTGAAGCCTCAGTCACCTCAGACGGGTTCGGCAGAGTCTGTGCCTAAACAACGCCGGCCGAACAGTGTGAGTCGGGGAGAACTTACAGGCGCTCTGGAAAGCTGCCAATTTGAACTCCAGACTGTTGCCAAAAAGCTGAATATCTCAAGGGCGTCGGTTTATCAGTTAATCCAGCGCTTTGACGGTCTTCAGACAGCGCAGGATCTCAGCGAATCGGAAATTAAAGACAGCTACGCAAAACACCGGGGTGATACCGAAAAAATGATGTGGGAACTACGTGTCTCACAGATAGGCTTGAGACGGCGTTTAAAAAGCTTAGGTTATGACATTTGATTCTACTGAGAGTTGAAAAACTTTCTGTTAAGATACGCTGTCTGTAAATTACGAATTGTATTTTGGTTGCTTTGTCCCCATATCTCTGGAGAAGCAATCATAACGAATAATAATTTAACGTTAATTTGAGGGAAACTTATGGACTTTTTTATTAGCTCAGCTTATGCCCAGGACGCTGGTGGACAAAGTGGTGGCGGTATGGAGCTTATCTTCATGCTGGTCATGTTCGCTTTGATTTTCTACTTCATGATTTACCGCCCACAAGCAAAGCGCGTGAAAAAACACAAAGAATTAATGGGCTCTTTGAGCAAAGGTGACGAAGTTCTGACTCAAGGTGGGTTAGTTGGGAAAATCACCAAAGTGAGCGACGAAAAAGACTTTGTTGTTATCGCGTTGACTGACGAGTTAGAAGTGACCATTCAAAAAGGTGCTGTTACTTCTGTTCTTCCTAAGGGAACCATGAAATCACTGTAATGTGATAAAGAAATAAGCAGGGGCACGACGTGTTAAACAAATACCCGTTGTGGAAAAACTTGCTGGTTATCTTTGTTGTATTAGTGGCAGCGCTTTATGCGCTGCCAAATATTTATGGCGAAGACCCAGCGGTGCAAATTTCCGCAGATAGAAACGCAACCATTGATGCAAGCACTATGGACCGCGTGCGCAACACGCTGGACAGTGTTGGCATTGAACCCAAAAGCGTGTCATTAGAGAATGAACAACTGTTGGTTCGTTTGAACTCAGACAACGAGCAGTTAAAGGCCAGAGAAACCATTCTTGATAGCTTGGGTGACGACTATATTGTCGCACTTAACCTCGCACCGGCAACACCCGAGTGGCTGAAAAGCTTAGGTGCCCAACCAATGAAACTCGGCCTCGATTTACGTGGTGGTGTCCACTTCTTAATGGAAATCGATATGGACGAAGCAATGTCCAAAATTGTCGATGGCATGAAAGACACCGTAAGAGCTGAGCTGCGTGAAGAGCGTATCCGTTATAGCGCCGTTCGAGTTGACGACACAGCCGTTGAAGTCGAGCTTCGTAACGACGAAGCGTATCAGCAGGCAGCCCAATACCTTGATAACCGTTATCAAGGTTATGTACTTGTTGAAGACGAAGAAAATCGTACTCTGCGCTTAGAAATGAGCGAACAGAAGATTGTCGAAACGCGCGACTACGCAGTTGACCAAAATATTACCATTATGCGTAACCGTGTGAACGAGCTTGGCGTCGCCGAGCCGGTCATTCAACGCCAGGGCTCCAATCGCATTGTTGTTGAGTTACCTGGTGTTCAGGACACTGCCCGGGCAAAAGAAATTCTCGGCGCGACAGCAACGCTGGAATTTCGCATGGTCGACACTGAAAACGATGTCCGTGATGCGCAAAATGGCCGCGTGCCTTTTGGTAGTGAATTATTGCCAATGCGAGATGGTCCACAGCAACTGCTTAAAGAAGACGTTATTTTAACGGGTGACCACATTGTTAATGCTGGCGTTGGCTACGACGAATATAACCGTCCTCAGGTAAATATAACGCTAGACGGTGCTGGTGGTAACAAAATGTCGTTGGCAACAAAGGACAATGTCGGTAAGCCAATGGCAACGGTCTTTATTGAGTATGAAGCAACTGAAGAGCGCGATTCGGAAGGCAACCTGCAATTCACGAAAAGTGCTGAGGTTATCAACGTCGCGACCGTACAGTCTCGTCTTGGAAGTAGCTTCCGTATTACCGGTGTTGGTGCTAACGAAGCGCAAAACCTGGCGCTGCTGCTTCGCGCCGGTGCTCTTATTGCGCCTATTCAAATTGTTGAAGAGCGAACCGTTGGTCCAAGCCTGGGTCAGCAAAACATCGATTCAGGTATACAGGCTATTTTCTGGGGCTTCGTTTTAGTGTTGGCCTTTATGGTCGTGTATTACAAGAAGTTTGGTCTGGTCGCAAATGCGGCATTGGCAACCAACTTAATTTTAATTATTGGCGTTATGTCGATGATACCAGGAGCGACACTGACCTTGCCGGGTATGGCAGGTATTGTCTTAACCGTTGGTATGGCGGTCGATGCGAACGTACTTATTTTTGAGCGTATACGTGAAGAAATAAAAGCGAAGCGCAGTCCGCAACAGGCTATTCATCATGGTTATGACAGTGCTCTGTCGACCATAGCCGATGCCAACGTCACGACATTAATTGCCGCACTTATTCTGTTCGCTATTGGTAACGGGCCTATTAAAGGCTTCGCTATTACTCTAGCAATCGGCATTATTACATCCATGTTTACAGCCATTGTCGGTACGCGTGCCATTGTTAACTCCGTTTGGGGTGGCAAGCGCTTATCGAAGCTGTCGATATAAGGGAGGTACAGGAATATGATTAATTCAGAAGAACGACTTCCCTTTATGCGCTTCCGGGGTATTGCCGGAATCATCAGTGCATTATTGGTTATTGCGTCTATCGTGTCATTGTCGGTAAACAAACTGAACTTTGGTCTCGATTTTACCGGTGGTACTTTGTTGGAAGTTGGCTTTGAAGAGCCTGCGGACCTCAACCGAGTACGTAGCTCGTTAGAAAGCGAAGGCTTCGGCGATGCTGTTGTTCAGAATTACGGAACGCAGGAAGATATTCTTATTCGCCTGGAACCCCGTGCTGACGTAAAAGCCGAAGAGCTTGGTTCAAATATCCTCGAAGCACTGCGTGCAGAGTTCGATAAGACAGTTGAAATGCGCCGTATTGAATTCGTTGGCCCCAATGTTGGTGACGAGTTCATTGAGCAGGGCGGTTTAGCTATGCTGACAGCGCTAATCTGTATTTTGCTTTACATTGCGATGCGCTTTGAATGGCGTTTAGCGGTCGGCGCAGTCGCTGCGTTGGCGCACGATGTGACTCTTACACTTGGATTGTTCTCAGTGTTAGGCCTTGAGTTTGACTTAACGGTACTGGCAGCGCTTCTTGCGGTTATAGGTTACTCCATTAACGATACCGTTGTAGTGTGTGACCGTATACGTGAAACGTTCCGTAAGTACGCTAAGTTAACGCCTATTCAAACTGTGAACCGGGCACTGACTGACACATTAAGCCGTACTTTGGTCACGTCCATTACCACTATTTTGGTGTTGCTGACGTTGTTCTTCTTAGGCGGTCCATTAATTCACGGTTTCGCAACAGCGTTGTTATTCGGTGTGGTTATCGGTACCTACTCGTCAATTTACATTGCAAGTACCGTCGCCTTAGCCTTTGGTGTAAGCCGAGAAGACTTAATGCCTCCGGAAGTTGAAAAAGAAGGTGCAGACCAGGATCCTCTTCAATAAGAGGGTCCTGAGTTAACATTACAGGAGATTAGAGCATGCTAGCCGTTGTTTCACCTGCTAAAAATCTAGACTATGACAGTGACTTGCCGAAGTTAGACGTCACCCAGCCAAGAATGCTGGACCAGGCAGAGGCCTTGGTTAAAGTCTGTCGCAAATTAAGTCCACAAGACTTAGGCTCGCTAATGAAAATTAGTGATAAGTTAGCCGGGCTTAACGCTGCGCGATTTGAAGAGTGGCAACGGCCGTTCACGGAAGAAAATGCTCGTCCTGCAATGTATGCGTTTAACGGAGATGTCTACACGGGTTTAGAGGCAGCTTCGTTAGATGCTGAGGCAGTGAATAATGCGCAGCAGCATTTACGCATATTGTCAGGGCTATATGGTGTATTAAGACCTCTTGACTTAATGCAGCCATACCGCCTGGAAATGGGCACGAAGCTGCAAACCGAGAAAGGCAAAAACCTTTATGAATTTTGGGGTGAGTCGATAACAGAACAGCTCAATAAAGACCTGGACGCTATCGACAGCTCAATCTTAGTTAACTTGGCATCGAACGAGTATTTTTCTGCGGTAAAACCAAAAGCGCTGAACGCAGACATTGTAACGCCGGTGTTTAAAGACGAAAAAAATGGTCAATACAAAGTCATTAGCTTCTATGCTAAGAAAGCAAGAGGCATGATGGCGCGCTTTATTGTGAACCAAAAGCCACAATCTGTGTCTGATCTTAAAGAGTTTGATGCGGCCGGATACAGCTACAACGAAGACCTGTCAAAAGGTAATGAGTTGGTGTTTTGCCGGGCAGAGCAAAAATAAGGAGCCCTGAATGAGTGAAGACAAAGTAGAAAACTCTCCGGCAACAGAAGATGCCAGCCGGAAAACAACCTGGGCCGTTGTTATTGTCATTGTGGTTGCGGTCATTGCTGCTGTTATTTGGTGGTGGTTGCCCTCGGAAAAGCCACAGCAGCAAGAAAAGGTTGTTGTGGAGCAGTCAACCTCAACAGAGGTAGAAGCAGAGTCATACGAACCTGAAGAGCCTGCAGAACAAGAGCCGGAAACTTTACCCGAACCCGTAGAGCCAGAGCCTGAACCGGTTGAACAAACCGAAGAAGACCCCGAGCCTGAACAAATAGCACTACCAGAGCTTAACAACAGTACGCCGACGGTTTTACAGGAGCTGGACTCAAGCGATATTAACATTCGTCCGCTGAAAAGCTCTCAGCTTATCCGCGACGCTGTCGTATTAGCCGACAATATTAGTAATGGCAGTATTGTTCGAGACCGCACTATTGTGCAGCGCCCGGATGGTCGTTTTAGCGTTATAGAAGTGGATGGTGAGCTTTATATTGATGAGAGTTCCTACCGTCGTTACGACGCACTAGTCGACTGGTTCGTTAGTCTGGACGCCTACGCATTAGCTGACAACTACGAGCTCTTTAAGCCTTTAGTTCAGGAAGCGTATGCGGAAATTGGTTACCCGGATTCAAACTTTGATGACACCCTAATCGAAGCTATCGATGTGCTGCTGTCGACACCAGTGCCGGAAGGTTTGGTCGAGGTGAACGCTGACAGCGTCATGTATACTTATGCGGATGATGCTTATGAAGCGTTACCGGCAGCCCAAAAGCAATTGTTGCGCATGGGGCCGGACAATATCGAGCGTATTAAACAAAAACTTAGAGAAATCCAAAGGGCACTGCAGTAGTTTATGAAAAGTAACGATCAGCTTCCTGAATTTGTAAAAGGCGAATTTCCTGTCAGAGATAATCGTTTCTTGCGCTGGGTTGGCCGTGTTGGAATGCGTCTCATGGGAGGCTGGAAAATTAACGGAAGTATGCCAGCGGTTAAAAAGGCGATTCTTCCTGTGGCGCCACATACGTCAAACTGGGACTTCCCGGTTGGCGCGTTCGTTATGCTTGCTATGGGACTTAAACTGAATTACCTGGGTAAGAATAGCCTGTTCCGCTTTCCTATAAAAACGCTGATGACCAAGCTGGGAGGCATTCCTGTAGATAGAAGTGCCGCTAATGGGGTAGTTGGCAGCATGGTCGAGCAGTTTCGTAGCAAGGACGAGCTTATTCTGGTTATCACCCCGGAGGGTACGCGTAAAAAAGTCACTGAATGGAAAAAGGGCTTTTTGCACATGGCGAAGCAAGCAAAAGTACCGGTTATACCAATTGCATTCGACTTTGCCCGTAAAGCCATTGATATTGGCCCAGCGTTAATGATCACCGACGAAATTGAAAAAGAACTACTTCGTGTGAAGTCGTTTTTTGCGCATGCGCAGGGCAAACGGAGTGAAGCATCGTGCTAAGGACCTTTGTTGCAGTCATTACAAGTGCTCTTTTGCTGGTCGTAATGCCAGTAAAAGCCGGCGACTTTTGGCAGCAGCAATGGACAGTGCCCGGTGAAACAGAAAGCAATAATTTAACCATTCGGCCGCTAAGAGAATCCGACAAGGCACGTTTTTTCCATGCTTATATGACCTCGCAAAAGTGGCTTTACAAAAAGCTTGGCTGGTCGTGGCCTTCAGAGAAAAGCACACTCGAGCAAAACAGTACAATGGTGAACTACCATCTGGAACAGGCAGCCGAAAAAACGGCGTTTACCTACATTGTGATTGATAAGTCAGACAGCTCGATTGTCGGCGCTGTGTACATGGTTCCGGTAGCGCCCGAGCGGCAGGAGCAAAGTGGTATTTCAAGAAATGCTTATAACGCTGAAGTCAGTTGGTGGTTACTAGAAAGCGCAGTCGACAACAACCTTCACAACGACCTTTTCTCGTTACTAACACGTTGGCTCGGTGAGAGTTGGCCGTGGCGGCAGGTCATGTTTCCTGTTTCAGACAATAATGCTACTGCCTTGCAGCTGTTGGAAAGCAGTGAGGCGCGCTACATCGGCAGAAACCTCGATACACAAGAAAAGTATTTCTCATACGCAATTTCACGCAAATAATTCCTCGTTGTGCTATGATCGCGCGCAATTCGCTATTGAGTATAAAAGACAGGTTAATTAAGGAAGACTTATGCAGGTAATTGAAGGCGGTATCAATGCGGCTGGCAAAAAATTTGCCATTATCGTATCTCGCTTCAACCATTTCGTTGTTGAAAGCTTACTGGACGGTGCTGTTCAAACATTAAAGCATTATGGCGAAGTGGCAGACGAAGACATTACTGTGGTACGTGTTCCTGGTGCTTATGAAATTCCGGTTACCGCGAAACGTCTGGCGCAGTCGGGTAAATACGATGCCATTATCGCTGTTGGTGCAGTGATTCGCGGCGGCACGCCTCACTTTGAGTTTGTCGCAGGCGAGTGCAATAGCGGGCTGGGTCGTGTTGCAACCGAATTTGGATTACCGGTAGCCTTTGGTGTTATTACCACAGACTCATTAGAGCAAGCTATTGAACGAAGCGGCTCTAAAGCGGGTAACAAAGGTTCCGAAGCCGCTTTAAGCGCGCTCGAAATGGTCAACGTACTGGATAAAATCTGAAGATGAAACCTGCAGCACGAAGAAAAGCACGAAAGTTAGCGGTTCAGGCTATTTACTCCTGGCAGTTGTCGCAAAACAGTTTTAGCGATATTGAAGCTCAGTTTTTAACAGATACGGACACCGACAAAGTCGACGTAGATTACTTTCTTGAGCTAGTGCGAGGCGTTGGCGGTCATTACCGTTCGCTCGACGAGTCTTTGAAGCCATTTTTGGCACGTCCGATAAACGAGCTTGATCCTATCGAGCTGGCGGTTCTGCGTATTGCGGCTTACGAGTTAAGCGAACGCATGGATGTTCCGTACAAAGTTGCCATTAACGAAGCGATTGAACTTGCCAAGTCATTTGGTGCTGACGAAAGCCATCGTTTTGTGAATGGTGTTCTGGACAAAGCGGTAGATACCTTACGACCCGCACGAAAATAGTTATGCCTAACGACGAGTTTTCTCTCATTAACGATTATTTTGCAAATCGCTCCGCTCGTCGGAGCGATGTTGTAATAGGCATTGGCGACGACGGCGCTGTCGTTAAACCCATGCCCGAGCACGATATCGTTGTGGTTACTGACACCTTAGTTGAAGGTGTACATTTCGACAAAACCACGCCGCCAAGAGCCATCGGCCACAAAGCTGTTGCCGTCAATTTAAGCGACCTGGCGGCAATGGGGGCGCAACCAAGTTGGGTGAGCTTAGCGCTGACGTGCCCCAATACTAACCAAGATTGGTGGACAGAGTTCAGTAGCGGCCTTGATGAAATCTGCCGTTACTATGACTGCCAGCTTATCGGTGGTGACACAACCAAAGGCCCTTTAACGATAACTGTTACTGCTCATGGGCAGTTGCCTTCAGGAACTGCAATTAGCCGAAGCGGAGCAAAGCCCGGCGACTGGGTTTACGTGAGTGGCTCACTTGGTGATGCTGGACTTGGCTTACAAGTCACACAGAATAAAGTCAGCACAACAGGCCGCCACTTGCAGCACGTTATTGAGAAGTTACATTACCCAACGCCTCGTGTGGCAATGGGGCAGGTACTTCGGGGCGTTGCAACGTCTTGCATTGACGTCTCTGATGGCCTGATAGCCGATTTAGGGCATTTACTGAATCAGGCACAAGTTTCCGCGCAAATCAATTTAGAAAAATTACCCCTGTCATTGGCACTTACCGAAACATTAAACGCCAATGAAGCCCTGGCTATGGCGTTAACAGCCGGTGACGACTACGAGCTATGTTTTACATTGCCTGAAGAGCACCGTGGTCGCATGGAAACGCTGACATCGCATTTAAAGACCAAGCCCGTTTGTATCGGCCGGATAATGAAAGGTGCTGAAGCAAAAATTAACATGCACTACGAAGGCGAGCCGTGGGAACTTCCGCAAGGCTATAAGAGCTTTAACCACTTTGCCGAAGAAGAAATAGTCAAAGAAGGCGAGTAAGTCATGCCGAAACTGAATTGGTTTAACCCCATCCACTGGCTTTCCCTTGGTTTCGGCACAGGGTTAGCCCCAAAAGCCCCCGGCACCTTCGGCACACTCGTCGGCATCCCCTTTGTCTACCTGATTACCCAACTCACATGGCAGTGGCAACTCATCGCCCTGATACTGGCTACAATTATCGGTATCTTTCTGTGCCAATACACCGCCAAAGCCATGGGCGAGCACGACCATCCATCCATCGTATGGGACGAAATAGTCGGCTACGGCTTCGCCATGTTTGCATTACCTTTTGAAGCAACCTGGCTCATCGCCGCCTTTCTTCTATTCCGCCTTTTCGACATCTGGAAACCCGGCCCCATCGGTTGGTCCGACAGAAAGCTCACCGGCGGCACCGGCATAATGATGGACGACGTCCTGGCCGGCATCCTAACCACCGCCATCTTGCATGGCGTAGGCCTGATAATTTAGAGAAATAGCTCTTTCGGAAGCGCTGAGGTTCCAGAACATCCTTTTGAGGACGCCCGTGAATACATCCCTGTAGGGCTTGAGCAGCGCCATCCATGGCGCTGCACACCTCAATAGGATGTCCCGGAACCTTTGAGTGCGCTCCCTTCGATCTATTTCTCTAAATTATCAGGCCTAGATGTATGCAAGAAGGGGAGGTTGAGCACTTGTAAGCGTTAAAAGCATAGAGCTTCCCCCTGGCGGAGTGTCGAAGGCCATGGATGGCCTTCGTCAAGCGTTCATGGATGAACTTGTAGCGTCTCCGCCAGGGGGAAGCTTTATGCTCAAGCGAAGCAAGTGAACAACCTCCCCCCTCAGCGCTCGCGTTTTCCTCGATTTAAACGAAGCGGGTTTTGACTTGCTTTTCTATGCCTTTGGCGTCGAGGTTGAGTTCGGTGCGGATTTCGGCTTGGGAACCGTGCTTGATGAACTCGTCGGGGAGTCCGAGTTGCAGGACAGGAATAGACAAGCCTTTGTCGGCGAGATATTCCAGCACAGCACTGCCAGCGCCACCGGCTGTTACGTTCTCTTCAACGGTGACTAAACTGTCGTGTTTGGCAACGGCGTCTTCAATAGCTTGCGTATCCAGAGGCTTCACAAAGCGCATATCAATAACACTGGCGTTTAATGCGTCTGCCGCTTGCTGAACTTCGGGCAATAGTGTGCCAAAGTTCAGGAATGCTACTTTTTCACCTTCTCGGACGGTTCTGGCTTTGCCTATTTCTAGTGGCTTGGGGTCTCTCAACTCGAGCCCGACACCGGCACCGCGTGGATACCTTACTGAAGCAGGCCCTTTATACTGATAACCGGTGGTCAGCATATCCAGACACTCTTGCTCGTCACTAGGCGTCATTATGACCATATTCGGTATGCAGCGCATGTAACTAATATCGAAAGCGCCCTGGTGGGTTGGGCCGTCGGCACCAACAATACCGGCGCGGTCAATCGCAAACAACACATCTAAGTTCTGCAGCGCCACGTCGTGAATTAACTGGTCGTAACCGCGCTGTAAGAACGTCGAGTAAATAGCAACAACAGGTTTCATGCCGGCAATGGCTAAACCAGCGGCGTAAGTAACACTATGCTGCTCGGCAATGGCGACATCAAAGTACTGCTCTGGATAGGCCTGTGAAAATTCGACCATACCTGAGCCTTCCCGCATAGCGGGTGTTATTGCCATCAAGGACTTATCATTTTGAGCTGTGCTACACAGCCACTGACCAAAAATATCGGAGTAACTTGGAACACCCGGTGCCTTTTGTGGCAGCTCTGATGACTTAGGGTCAAACTTGGGCACACCGTGGTAACCAATAGGGTCTTTCTCAGCGGGCTTATAGCCTTTGCCTTTTTGCGTCACTATATGCAGTAACTGAGGACCTTTCAGGTCTTTCATATTACGTAGGGTGTCTACCAGCGCATTAACATCGTGACCGTCAATGGGGCCTATATAGTTAAAGCCAAGCTCTTCGAAAATTGTGCCCGGTGCCATCATGCCTTTCATATGCTCTTCGGCACGGCTGGCGAAATGACGAATATGAGGCAGTGGACTTAGCAGCTTCTTGCCGCTCTCGCGTAATGAGGTATAAAAACGACCAGACAGTAAGCGCGCGAAATGATGGTTCAGCGCACCGACGTTCTCTGAAATTGACATGTCATTGTCGTTCAGAATAACCAGCATGTCGGGCTTTATGTCACCCGCATGGTTCATTGCTTCAAAAGCCATACCGGCGGTCATGGCGCCGTCACCAATAATGGACACCACTTTCTGCTCACGTTTTTGACGCTGCGCGGCAACGGCTAAACCTAAAGCCGCGGATATTGATGTACTCGAATGCCCAACAGAAAGTACGTCATAGTCGCTTTCTTCGCGCCATGGGAAAGGGTGCAAACCGTCTTTTTGGCGAATGGTATGCAGCTGTTCTTTGCGACCGGTCAGAATTTTGTGCGGATATGCCTGGTGCCCAACGTCCCAAACTAATTTGTCATTTGGCGTGTGATAAACGTAGTGCAGAGCAACAGTAAGCTCAACAGTTCCCAGGCCAGAGGCTAGATGACCACTGCTTTGACTGACTGAGGTCAGTAAAAACTGACGCACTTCAGCGCATAAATCGGTCAGTTGACTCGGCGCAAGCTCGCGCAAATCAGCTGGAGAATTAATTTTATCGAGTAACGGGTAATTTTGTATCATTCGCTCAGTGATCCCGCTTCAGCAGGACGTCAGAAAATTGTTCGAGTTTTGCCGTATTGTAAGGGATATCGGCGAGTGACAGTAGTGCTTTCTCATGCAACGAGCTTAAGTATTTTTGAGCACCTTCGACGCCTAATAGCTGAACATAAGTCGACTTGTCTGCCGCTGTGTCCGAGCCCTGCGGTTTGCCCAGTAGCTCTGTGTTGCCAATAACGTCGAGAATATCATCCTGAACCTGAAATGCGAGCCCCAAATGGGTCGCAAACTCTTCAAAATGAGGCTGCCATTTTAGTGCTTCCTCTTCACCACACAACACGCCTATTGTTGCCGACGCTTCAATTAAAGCACCGGTTTTATGTCGGTGCATGTGTTCAAGTTCGTGTTCGTTTACCTGTTGACCGGTGGCTTGTAAGTCAATTGCCTGACCGGCGCACATACCCGCACTGCCACTCGCACGAGCCAATGCATTCACCATAGACAACTGACGCTCTGCCTTCAACCCACCTAACGGTGATTCTGACAACAATTCGAAGGCCAGGGTTTGCAGAGAATCGCCCGCCAAAATAGCGGTCGCTTCGTCAAATGCAATGTGGCAAGTGGGTTGGCCGCGCCTGAGGTCATCGTTGTCCATGGCCGGCAGATCGTCGTGAATCAGTGAATACGCATGAATCAATTCAATAGCACCGGCAGCGGTCAAAGCGGCTTGTTTATCGCCACGGCAAATTTCGGCAATAGTCATTAGTAAATAAGGACGGACACGCTTGCCGCCCAATAGCACGCCGTGCTCCATCGCTCGTCTTAGCGTTTCGTTAATAGAGTGACGCGCCAGCTGCTGTTTTAAAAATGCGTCGACTTGCTCGCGCACATCAGCCGTTAACGCATTAATGCTCACATCACTTCTCCGTCATCATTATCAGCAGAGCCTTCCTGAGCAGCCATGAGTGTCGTCACTTTTTGCTCTGCCTGTTGTAACTGCTGTTGACTGGTGCGAGCCAGCTGAATGGCCTTCTCAAACTTTTCCAGCGACTTTTCCAGTGGCAGCTCACCATGCTCAAGCTCATTAACTAATGACTCAAGCTCTTCTAATGCTTGCTCAAACGAAGGGGCTTTTTGTTGTTCTGACATAATGCTTCTTGCGCAATTGTTGTGTGTTAGGACTAATTATCCGATAAAGAATCCCGAATGTCAGCCGATGATCTCATTATTCCTGTGTAACATAACAAGAAGATGCTTGTCAGAGCAGCGCTATTGTTTAAGAATGGAGCGTAGCTGGAATGGCAAAACGTGAATTGGGGAGGAGAACTGAGTGGATATTGCAACGCTCATAGGAATCATCGGCGCCATTGGCTTCGTGGTTGTGGCGATGATTTTAGGGGGAGACATTGGGCTATTTCTTGATACTCGCTCATTTTTTATTGTTTTTGGCGGCTCCCTGTTCATTACGCTCGCAAACTTCTCGCTTAGCCAGTTTCTGGGCACCGGCAAAGTTGTCGTAAAAGCCTTCTTTTTCAAAATTGAACACCCGCAAGAGCTTATCGACACTGCGGTTGAAATGGCTGATGCTGCCCGTAAAGGTGGTTTTTTAGCACTGGAAGAAGCCGAAATCCCCAATAAATTCTTCCGTAAAGGTGTCGACATGCTGGTCGACGGCCACGACGCAGAAGTTGTCAGAACAACTCTTTCGAAAGACATAAAAATGAGCTTTGCGCGCCATGAAGAGGGCGCTCGAGTCTTTAAAATTCTCAGTGATGTAGCACCGGCCATGGGTATGATAGGTACGTTGATTGGCCTGGTGGCTATGCTGTCCAACATGGATGACCCTAAAGCCATTGGTCCGGCAATGGCCGTTGCCTTGCTGACAACGCTGTATGGTGCGTTTCTGGCTAACGTTATTGCTATTCCAATCGCTAACAAGCTAATGCTGCGTGCCGAGCAGGAAAAGCTTAATCAGCAGCTGGTTCTGGATGCTATTTTGGGCATTCAGGACGGCCAGAACCCGCGTGTTATTGAAGGTATTCTGCGTAATTACTTGGCTGAGTCGAAACGTGTCGGCGATGGGGACGAGGAAGAGTAATAATGGCCTCTGAAACAGTAAGAGACGAAGAAGAAGAGTGCGACTGTCCACCACAGGGACTTCCCATGTGGATGGCAACGTTCGCCGACCTGATGACACTGTTAATGTGTTTCTTCGTCTTGCTGTTGGCGTTTTCAGAAATGGACGTGCTGAAGTTTAAGCAAATAGCGGGTTCAATGAAGTACGCACTTGGTGTGCAGAATAAAATTGAAGTGAAAGACATTCCGAAAGGCACTAGCGTTATTGCTCAGGAGTTCCGTCCGGGGCGTCCTGAACCAACCCCTATTGAAACCATTCAGCAGCAAACCGTTGAAATGACCCAGCAAATGCTGGAGTTTCAGGAAGGTCAGTCCGATTTTGCCGGCGGTCAGCAAACCGAGCGTGGCGGTCAGGAAGCGGACAGTCAGGAAGACGAAAAGCAGGCGGAATCAGAAAACACCGAAGCCATGACTCAGGTATCTAAAGAGCTTATGCGACGCATTGAACGGCAGCTCGAAAATGAAATTAAAGCAGGTACCATTGAATTAGAGCAGCATGGTCAGCAAATCATTATTCGTATTCGTGAGCAGGGTTCATTCCCGGAAGGGTCGGCGTTTTTGCAGCCACAGTTCCGGCCAATTATTCAGGAAGTAGCGACTGCGCTTAAAGAAATTCCGGGTGAAATCACTATTTCAGGACACAGTGACAACGAGCAAGTCGTGTCAGAAATTTACTCCTCGCGTTGGGACCTTTCCAGCAAACGAGCCGTAGCAGTTGCCGAAGAAATGCTTAAAGTTGAAGACTTTAGCGAAGATCGTATGGTGGTTATGGGGTATTCAGACACCAAACCACTGGTGCCTAACAACTCTGAAGAGAACCGCCGCCGTAACCGCCGTGTTGAAATATCGGTGATGCAGGGTAAAGCGGCAGAGTCTGAACAGCAGGTTGACGTTATAGACTAAGCGCTGGTTTCTGGCGCTTAGGACACGTATAATTGCCGACTTTCCCCCAACGTCTAATGATATTGCTATGAAGTTTGTTGTTCGTCTGCACGCCGAAATTACCATCAAAAGCGCATCCGTCAGAAAACGCCACGGTAAGGTGTTAACCAATAACTTGCGCAAAATTTTGGCGCCGATACATCCGTCCATTTATGTGAAGTGGCTTTGGGATCGCATTGAAGTAGCGGCAGATACCGACAGCAATGATGCGCGTGCCGCCATACGTGAAACGCTTAGGCATACTCCGGGCATTTCATGGTTTGCGGAAGTTATCGAACAGCCGTTAACGACCTTTGACGACATTACTGATTTAGTGGGTGAGCATTGGAATAAGCGGCTGCAAGGTAAAAGCTTTGCGGTGCGTGTAAAGCGGCAGGGTAAACACGAGTTTAACTCACAGCAACTTGAACGCTACATCGGCGGCTATCTACTGAAACACGCTGAAAACTCCCGTGTTCAGTTAACCCGACCTGACGAAGAAGTGCAGTTGCAAATTACCAATCAGGTGGTTCATTTAATTGGTGAACGTATCGACGGCCTGGGCGGCTTTCCTATTCCAACTCAGGAAACGGTTCTGTCTTTGCTCAGTGGCGGTTTTGATTCGGGCGTTGCCAGTTACGAGTTTATTCGCCGAGGCGCACGTACTCATTTCTGCTTTTTCAACTTAGGGGGCGACGCTCACGAAGTGGCGGTGCGTCAAATTGCCTATTTCCTTTGGAAAAAATACAGTTCATCGCACCCTATTAAGTTTATTAGTGTCGACTTTGCACCTATTGTCGATGACATTTTAACGAATGTCGATAATGGCCAAATGGGGGTTGTACTAAAACGTCAAATGCTAAGAGCGGCTGCCCGGGTTGCGCACTATGTAAAAGCCCAGGCTTTAGTCACCGGTGAGGCTATAGGTCAGGTGTCGAGCCAGACATTGTCAAATTTACGCGTCATTGATCAGGCGACACCGGCACTGGTGCTACGCCCGCTAATTACCAAAGACAAACAGGAAATTGTCGATGAAGCGAAGAAAATAGGCACCGAGCCGTTAGCTAAGTCAATTCCTGAATATTGTGGGGTTATTTCGAATAAGCCGACGGTTAAAGCTGTGCCTGAAGTTATCGAGGCGGAAGAAGCGAAGTTGAACCAGGATTTGTTAGAGCAGGTCGTGCGTGCATCGAATGTGTTGAGTATGCAGGATATTGCTGAGCAAACTGAAAACGAATTGAAAATGCCGGACACTACAGCGGAACTCAATAAACAGAGTGTCATCATAGATATTCGTAATGACGATGAAATAGAAGCTGCGCCATTGAACGTGAGTGCAGAAATCATCGAAATTCCGTTTTTTAAATTAGCCACGAAGTTTCCTGAGCTGGATCAAAGCCATGACTATTTGCTTTACTGTGATCAGGGAATTATGAGCCGTATGCAGGCGTTGCTATTGCACGAAAATGGCTTTACCAACGTATCTGTTTATAAGCCTGACTAAAGAGACGTATTTATGCTGGCAAGAGTGCTGTTTTTTATTCTGTTAACCGTCACCACGGTGTTGTTTTTATGGCAATTTCCAACGACTGGTGCCCAAAGTATACCTTACTTAGATAAAGCGGTTCATTTTGGAATATTTTTTGTGTTGGCAATGACCTTTCATAAAGCCTTTGCCCTGTCTGCACGATTGTCGCTGTTATTTTTAGCCTGTTACGGCTTGGTTATTGAAGTCGCACAAAGCTATGCACCAGGACGCGGTGCCGATGTCTACGACTGGATAGCCGACGCTTGCGGTGTTATTGCTTACTTTGGCTTACACCATGTATTAAAAAAGTCGCGTTCTTAACGCGACTTTTTAGGTTTTTTCGACTTAACCGGCTTTTTCCCTTTCGTATCTTTCTTCGCCTTTTTCTTAGGCTTAGACTTTTTCGTCGACGGGAATTTGTGTTGAGGACGAAGCCCCTCAATAACACGCCTGTCGAGCTGTGCATCTAAATAGCGCTCAATTTTGCCAAGCAATAGAGCATCATGCGCTTCGATTAATGAAATTGCTGTACCTTTTTGCCCACCACGAGCGGTGCGGCCAATACGGTGCACATAAACGTCAGCTTGTTTCGGTAAGTCGTAATTAACCACCAGGGCAATGTCATCAATATCCAGTCCGCGGGCAGCGACATCGGTCGCAACTAGCGTGATGTTCTGGTTTTCCTTCAGCGTATTAATAATTTGCTGACGCTCGTTTTGAGGCATGTCACCTCTTAGAGTGACAATTTTACGTGTATCAGTAAATTCACTGCGCAGGAAGTTAGCAACTATTTCAACCCGCTCACGAGTACGCACAAACACAAACTGGCGGCCGTCAAAGTCTTTTAGGGATGAGACTAAAAGCTTACGCTTGTGCTCATCGGTGTCAGCCAAATGAACCCACTGAACAATTTTACCGCGCTCGCGCTTGGGTGGTTGCACGTCAATGTACTCGGGCTCTTCCAGCAGTTCTTTAGAAAACTTAATAACCCCAGAGCTACCCAAAGTTGCTGAGAACAACAGCGACTGCTGTCTGTGTCGCGCTTGCAACGCCATTTCTTTTACCGTAGCGGCGAAACCCATGTCCAGCATCCGGTCGGCTTCATCAATAACCAGCCACTCAACGCTTTCTAAGTTGTATTGTTCGGCTTCCAGTAAGTCCATCAGACGACCTGGCGTCGCGACCACAATGTCGTGGCTTTTTTCCAACTGAGACAGTTGACTGCCATAATTGATACCACCAGTGACAACCACTGACGACAAACCCGTTGCTTCAGAAAACAGTGAGGCTTGCTGGTGTATTTGCTCGGCTAACTCACGCGTCGGAGCTAACACCAAAATGCGCGCCGGTCCCGGTTGTTTACGAGGAAAATCCAGCAAATGCTGCAGCGCGGGCAATAAAAAGGCCAGCGTTTTGCCGGTACCTGTTGGCGCACTCACTAACAAGTCCCGACCGTCGAGCGCTTGTGGAATACTTAATTGTTGAACCTTGGCCGGCTTGTTTAAATCGGCCGCTTTAAGAACGCCAATTAAGCGATCATCCAGTTCTAACTCTTCCCAGTCTGGGACCATCTTCTTTCCTCTTAAAAAGCAATTAACGCAACAACAGCAAAGCCGAGTTGGTTGTTTGTAAAATACTGGTGGTGGTACTGCCGACCAGGAATTGACGAATGCGGGAATGACCGTAGGCGCCCATAACCAACACGTCAATATTGTGCTCATTCTGATACGCGTGCAGCGTTGGCTCAACCTCGCCCGAGCGTATTTCAAAGCGTACATCGTGGCCAAGCTCTCGCAGGTGGTTCGCGGCCGACTCAATTGAGGCATGATTGTCGTTGGTGTCAGCGCCAACCATGACTAAATGCAGCGGTAAACCTCGGAATATAGGGCTTTCAGCCAGCAAGCGTATACCTTTTCGAGAAGAGTCACTGCCATCATAAGCCAACATCACGCTTTTCGGTTCAGTAAACTCTTCAGGCGCCACCAGAATAGGGCGGTGCATAGTTCTTACCACGGTTTCCAACTGGCTACCGACACGGTTAGTACGAGTTGTGTCCTCGCCGTGTAACCCCATAACCAACAGACGCATAGAGTCTTCAATTTCATGCAGCGACTCGGCTAAGTCACCATGACGCTGGCGCAGATTGACCTGTTCGACACCATCTTCCAAAGCGCGAGCTTTCGCGCTTTCCAGCATATGATGCCCTTGTTCAAGCGCTAACTTACTGCGTTGTTGGTCGAGTTCTGCAAGCTGTTCCAATAATGCCTCACGACTACCTAAACCAATATTGCCCGTCATATCCGTTTCAGTCGGATAACGCGCTTCGTCCAGTACGTGGAAAAGCGTCAGTGGCGTTTCCAGCCGCAGCGCTGCCCAGCTGGCGTAATCGCAAACCGATTGCGTCGAGGCAGATCCATCAATACAAGCAACAACATGTTTCATCATCGAATTCCTTTTTAGTGGCCGCCGATTAATTTATCAACCGCTTCTGGTTTGTCATGAACACCAAAGCGATCCACGATGGTGGCACTGGCTTCGTTCAGCCCAATTACTTCGACATCAGCGCCTTCACGACGGAATTTAACCACAGCGCGGTCGAGTGCTTCAACGGCGGTGATATCCCAGAAATGGGCATCACTGACATCAATAACAACCCGTTCGACACCTTCTTTAAAGTCAAATGCGGCAAGAAACTTCTCAGACGAGCTGAAAAACACCTGTCCAATAACACGGTATGTGCGTTTTATGCCGTCGGCATCGATGTCTGACGTAATGTACAGATAGTGCCCGATTTTATTGGCAAAGAACATAGCGGCAAGCAATACGCCGACTAATACACCTAACGCCAGGTTGTGCGTTGCGACAACGACAGCAACGGTGCTCACCATAACGATGTTGGTCGATAGCGGATGCTTCTTTAAGTCTCGGATAGAGCTCCAGCTAAAGGTACCAATGGAGACCATGATCATGACAGCAACCAAAGCAGCCATGGGTATTTGTATTAAAATACTGTCCAATACCAAAACCATAATGAGCAGGAAAATACCCGCAACCAGTGTGGATAAGCGCGTACGACCACCTGATTTTACATTAATAATCGACTGACCAATCATGGCGCAACCCGCCATACCGCCGAGTAATCCAGAGCCTATATTGGCAATACCCTGACCTTTACATTCACGATTTTTGTCGCTGGACGTGTCGGTTAAGTCGTCAACAATGGTTGCTGTCATTAGTGACTCGAGAATACCGACAACGGCAAGTGCCGCAGAGTATGGGAAAATGATTGCTAATGTTTCGAAGTTTAACGGAACGTCAGGCCATAAGAATATCGGCAGGGCATCCGGCAGTTCGCCCATATCACCAACGGTGCGAATGTCTAAGCCTAAGAACACGGCAACAATGGTTAAAGAAACAATACAAACCAACGGAGATGGTAAAATTTTTCCGATAACCGGAATGTAAGGAAAGCCATAAATAATAGCCAGGCCAGCCGCCGTCATTGCATACACATGCCAGGTGACATTAGTCAGCTCGGGCAGTTGTGCCATAAATATCAAAATAGCCAGGGCATTCACAAAGCCTGTCACCACCGAGCGCGAGACAAAGCGCATGAGGTCCCCTAACTTGAGGTAGCCCGCAATTATCTGCAGCACACCGGTCAACAGAGTGGCGGCTAGCAGGTACTCAAGCCCGTGGTCTTTGACCAGGGTGACCATAAGCAACGCCATAGCGCCCGTCGCAGCGGAGATCATACCCGGGCGACCGCCGGTAAATGCGATAACCACCGCAATACAGAACGACGCGTACAAACCCACCTTCGGGTCAACACCGGCAATGATAGAAAATGCGATAGCTTCAGGAATTAGCGCTAGGGCAACGACAATACCTGAGAGCAAATCACCACGTATATTAGAAAACCAGTTCTGCTGGATAGACTTCAACATAGTTAAATGACACCAAATTTTTAAACACAATAAAGTATAAGTGGCCGGAATATGGCCAGAAAAGCAGTGAACAGCCTACTGCGCACCTGTGACAGGGAAATGACGGCTAGGGTGGCGTAATACGCGTCAGCACGTAGGTGGCTCCTTATGGTTTGAGGCTGGTCAAAAAAAGAGCGCGAATTTTAGCATAAAATGTGCCAACTACAAGTGCTTTCCACATCGGCGTAGCCTGACATATCAGACGCGATGCTGCTCCCGCTCGGGCAAAAAGCTAATTGCAGCCGTGGATAATAGCAATAGCAGCGTTGATATCATTAGGCAAGTAACCAGCCCCCATTGTTGATACACCCAACCCGATAAAATGGTGCCCAGCAGACGGCCAGCCGCATTCGCCATGTAGTAAAAACCAACGTCTAAAGACACACCGTCGGCCCGTGAATAAGAAACAATTAGGTAACTGTGTAAGGATGAATTAATGGCAAACAGAATGCCGAACAGTCCTAAACCAATAATAATGCTTTGGGCAACCGGCAATTGTTGCCAAAGCGCCAGGGTTAACGCAAGCGGACTCAGCGTCAGTAACGCATTCCATACTACCGCCTGAGTTTTTGGTACGTTATCACCATTTCTCGTGAATTTAGGCGCAATGCTTTGCACAAACCCGTAGCCAATAACCCACAAGGCTAAGAAGCTGCCGACCTGCCAGTGGTTCCAGTCCAGTTGGCTGGCTAAGAACACCGGGAGTGCCACCACAAACCAGACATCGCGGGCACCAAAGAGGAGAAAACGGGCACCCGATAAAATATTGATCGGTCGGCTTTTAGATAAAATGTCTTTGAATTTAGGCTTGAACTTAGCTTTGCCGGATTCTTTTTTCAGGAAGATTAAGCTACCGACCCAAACTACGCTGAGCATAATTGCCATGGACAGCACTGCCCCCTGAAAGCCAATTAACGTCAGCAACAAGCCACCCAGGAAAAAGCCAACGCCCTTTAAGGTGTTTTTTGAACCAGTGAGTATGGCCACCCACTTATACAGCTGAGCCTGTTTGTCGTCCGGCACCAATAGCTTAATGGTGCTTTTGGCGCTCATTTTATTGAGATCTTTGGCAATACCGGACAGCGCCTGAGCCGCCATCACCCAAATAACAGTGAGCATAGAGCTGGGTACCAGCAGCATGGCCAGTGCCACAATTTGTATGCCGAGCCCAATGTTCATGGTGCGGTTGAGTCCCCATCGAGCCCCCAGCCAGCCACCAAACAGGTTGGTAACTACACCAAAAAACTCATAGAACAGGAACAACATCGCTACTTCTAACGCACTGTAACCCAACTGGTGGAAGTGCAGCACCACCAGCATGCGCAGCGCGCCGTCAGTCAGGGTAAAGGCCCAGTAATTACCGGTAACAATTAAATATTGGCGTATTGCCGGCGACAGCTGACGCAGCATTATCCGACCTTTTCGACCAGTTCAACCGCGCGGTTGGCATAACCCCATTCGTTGTCATACCAGGCATAGATCTTAACGTGGGTACCGTTAATGACCTTGGTGGACAGCGCATCGACAATGCTGGAGCGCGGATCGGTTTTGTAATCTATCGACACTAACGGGCGCTCTTCGTAACCCAGAATGCCTTTTAGCTCACCTTCTGCGGCTTCTTTCATCCAGCCGTTGATCTCTTCCACCGAAGTGGCCTTTTCGACTTCGAACACACAGTCGGTTAACGACGCATTGGCAAGGGGTACGCGAACCGCATGGCCGTCAATCTTGTCCTTAAGCTCCGGGAAAATCTCGACAATAGCCGTTGCTGAGCCGGTAGACGTCGGAATCAAGCTCATGCCGCAGGCACGGGCACGGCGCAAGTCTTTGTGTGGCGCGTCCAGAATGCTTTGGGTGTTGGTCAAATCGTGAATAGTAGTGATAGACGCGTGTTTAATACCAATTTTGTCCTGCAGTACTTTGACTACCGGCGCCAGACAGTTGGTGGTGCAAGATGCAGCAGTGACTATTTGATGTTTTTCCGGGTCATAAAGGTGATCATTAACGCCCATAACAATGTTCAGCGCACCGGGCTCTTTGACCGGAGCTGATACGACAACTCGTTTTACGCCTTGTGACAGGTAATCATTCAGAACCTTTACGGTTTTCATTTTGCCGGAAGCTTCTAAAACCACATCACAACCACTCCAGTCGTTGTCAGCAATGGTTTTGTGTTGAGTGAAAGCTACGCGTTCATCACCAATTTGAATGGCGTCGTCCACACCTTCAGCTTCATAACCCCAGCGACCGTGCACCGAGTCAAAATTCAGCAAGTGCGCAAAGGTTGCCGCATCAGCGCCTGGGTCATTCACCTGAACAACCTGCAGCTCAGGATTGTTCCAAGCCGCGCGCAAGGCTAAACGCCCAATACGCCCCAAACCGTTAATTCCAACCTTAATCGTCATAAAAGACTCCTTATGTATCTTTTATCTGCCCGTTATAGGGCTTTGGGGGAGTTTACTGTCTTGTTTCGCTTGAGCATTGAACCTCCTGTGGCGGAGACGTTACGAGTTCATCCATGAACGCTTGACGAAGGCCATCCTTGGCCTTCGACACTCCACCACAGGAGCTTCAACACTCATAACGCTTACAAGACAACAAACTCCCCCTTCTATATCTAAAGGGTTTTAGCATTCATGATTTAAACCAGTGTTTCGTCTTATTCGCGAACCACACTAAAGAGAGCATTACCGGAACTTCAACCAGTACACCAACAACCGTGGCTAACGCTGCGCCGGACTGCAAGCCAAATAGACTGATAGCCACAGCCACTGCTAGTTCGAAAAAGTTTGAGGTACCAATCAAGCAGGCCGGAGCCGCAATTCTATAAGGCAAGTTAATCAACAACGCGATAATAAAAGTGATAGCAAAAATGCCGTAGGTTTGTATCAGCAATGGCGTTGCTATCATGGCAATGTCCAATGGACGTGTAAGCAGAACTTCCGCTTGAAAGCCGAACAGCAGTACGACCGTTAGCAATAGCCCGATAATAGACCAGGGCTTCATGCGCGTATCAAAGGCTTTCAGTGCGGGCTCGACATTATGCTGTCGCGATGTTGCTTTGCTCTTTAGCCGCTGGCGCGTTAACAGCCCGGCAATAAGCGGTGCCACGACGTATAGGCCAACACTTATCAGCAAGGTTTGCCAGGGCACAATAATATCGGTGATACCCAGCAGCAGAGCGGCAATGGGGGCGAAGGCAAAAATCATAATGACGTCGTTGACCGACACCTGTACCAGCGTATAGCTGGCATCGCCTTTGGTCAGCTGACTCCATATAAAAACCATAGCCGTACACGGCGCAACACCGAGTAGAATGACCCCGGCCAGGTACTCGTTAGCAGTTTCGGGCTGAATGAAATCAGCAAATACGCCTTTGAAAAACAGCCAACCCACGAACGCCATTGTAAATGGCTTAATAAGCCAATTAATAACGACCGTTAAAATAAGCCCTTTCGGCTCTTTAGCAATTTGGGTAATAGATTCGAAGTTTACCTGCACCATCACCGGATAAATCATCAGCCATATCAGTACCGCTATAATCAGGTTAACCTGCGCAAACTCAATACCTGACAGCACTTCGAAAATTGCCGGGAAGACATTGCCCAGTAAGGTTCCTGCAATAATCGCCAACGCCACCCAAACCGATAAAAACCGTTCAAACACACCCATTATCGACATCCTTGACCTGTTGAGGAATTAACGACGCGTGATAAGCCGCCGTGGTTTTAATCATAGTCGCCATCCAGTCCTGTAGGGCGGGATTAATTCGATAATACACCCAGCGCTGATCTTTACGGTCGGCTAATAAGCCGTATTCGCGCAGTTGCGCCAAATGCCGCGACACTTTTGGCTGTGACATACCAGTCGCGTCCACGAATTGGCAAACACATAACTCACCATGGTGTTGCAGCATTAGAATCATTTTCAGGCGCAGGGGGTCAGCCATAATTTTGAAGAACTCATGAGGTGCATCAAACAGCTGCGGACGGTCACTTTTCTTGCGTAAAATAAGCAACAGCATCTTTATACGCTCGCTTAATTCATGCGCCGTTTTCTTAAAAGCATCCGCTTTTTTGCTGGTCACCGGGTCGGGGAAGTCCCAGGCAATGAAGTGCTGATCACCGCACAAAGCTTGGCACTCAGTGCGAGCCCGATCACACAGGCTTATCACGTAATCAAAGCTATTGAGATCAATATCAGCAAGCGCTTTTGAATGCAGCCCATCAGTTTCAACACCCAAGTGCTCTAATGCCGCTAAAGCACCCGGCTCAGGTTTTGTCGGCTCAGTACCCGCACTGGCAACCTCAAAGTCATCACCAGCAAACTGCCGAAAAATAGCCTCCGCCATCAAAGACCGCGCAGAATTCGCCGTACATAGAAACAAAACTTTCGTCATCAGGTAACACCATATATTCGATATTCCATATATATGTTATACCGAATATATTGACTGCGCAATAGCCAAGCTGGGAGGAGGGCCGGTTATCACTTGTTTCGCTTGAGCATTGAACCTCCTGTGGCGGAGACGCTACGAGTTCATCCATGAACGCTTGACGAAGGCCATCCTTGGCCTTCGACACTCCGCCACAGGAGGTTCAACACTCGTAACGCTTACAAGTGAGCAACCGGCCCTATCTACCATTGGTCGTGTGGGGGAATGGACCATGAGTGCGCCCAATGGTTTCGGGAGCTACTGAGGAGGTGTGCAGCGCCATGGATGGCGCTGCCCAAGCCCTACAGGGATGTATTCACGGGCGTCCTCCGCAGTAGCTCCTGAAACCTCAGCGCTCGTGGTTTCAGCCCCACTCTCACAGCTAAAGCCCCAGCACGTCTTTGCCTTGTTTGAAGGTGACGTCAACCGGGATGCCGGCGTCGGCGAGTTTGTCGAGGTCGGCTTTGAGCTGTGGGCTGACAACGCCTAAGGTTGCAACCAGTTCAGCCACACCGTTGTAGTCACCGTCGCCTTGCAGGGTCAGGATTTTACGAGACAAGCTATTCATGGCGGCACGCATTTTGTCCATATCAATGGCGTATTGGCCTTTTTCATTGCGCTTGAAGGCACCTGCATCGGCAAAGTAGTTGAAACGAATCATGTTGGCTTTGCCGTGGGCACTGGATGCACCAAAGCGCACTGAACGGAAAATACTGGCCATAAAGGTGGTGTAATAGTCTTCCAGTTCACCTTCAGCTAAAACGCCTTGTTCAAACAGCTGAGTCACCATGTAAAGCCCCAGAATATCGGCTTTACCTTCTTCCAGTGCTGAAGCGTGTTCTTTCAATGCCGAACGCACGGTACCTTTGTCATTCAGTGTGTTTTTAATACCCAGGCCGTGTGCCACTTCATGGAACATGGTATTGGCGAAGAACGCATTAAACGTAATGTTTTCGCGCTGCTCCGGTACAATTAACTGCTCGGCAATAGGTACCAGAATTTTATCGAACTTAGCCTGCATGGCGTTTTTCAGCTGTAAGCGGCGGGTGCCTTTTTCTAGCTGAACTTCTTCGTCGTTAGGCAGGTTTATCGCAATAGTTTTGCTGCCGGCGTTTGAGTGCCCCGCATAGTAGACTGCATCGTAAGCGTTCAACTGGGCATTGGCGCCCGGCATTTCTGCTTTATAAGCGTCTTCAACTGGCAGGCCACGTTGCAATTCGGGCAGGTATTCAGCGTATTTCGCTAAGCGCTTGCTCCATGCTTTGTCTTTAATCAATACGTAAGACTCAAACGCGGTTTTGTAGCCGTATAAATGGTCTTCGTAGTTTTCGATAGGGCCAATAACCACATCAACATCGTTGTCGGTCATCTCCATCCAGGCCATATCAGACGGCTGATACTCGTTGCTTAAAAACGCCTCGGCGCGCAGGCGCAAATACTTCGCAAAGTCTTCGCTTTCCGCAAGTTCAGCGGCTTGACGCAGTAACTCCGCCGCTTCAGTCAGTGAATCATTAAACGCTTCAGAGTAAGGAACCGTCATTAAGTCGCCGTTTTCATCACGACGCAATAATGTATAAAGGCTGTCTTTGTCAGCAAGCTCTGCATTTTCAAACTCGGTTTTGGTCATATCTTCCGGGTAGAAGTTAGCGCCTTCAGGCTTATCGTCAAAGCCGGTTAAAAAGGGTTGGTTGTTGTTAAGGCGATCCCACGGGCCATAGTTAATCACTGTGAATTCTTTAGCCCGCTTTTCAACTTTAGCCAGCAGCTCGTCTTTGCTGCCCGGGAAAGCTTGCTGCCAGAACAGATCATCCATTATTTTCGACGCATCAATCAGTAAGCCGATCATTTTCTTCTGGTCGCTGGACAAGTGCGATAGGTCACTGGTCAATTCATATGGCGTGTAAATATCGAGTCTATGCTCTTTTCCTTCAACCAATTGGTAGCTCTCAGGGGCTGCGGTTTCGGTACTTTCAGTGGTTGTTTGTTGACCGCAGGCGGCTATAGCAAGCGCCAGCGGCGCAATAAAAAAGGCTGATTTTTTCATAATGATACTTTTGTCAAATTGAGTTGTTGGAAAGTTCTGTTAATCTACTGCTATGCCTGACTAGAAGCAATAGAATAACCATAAAAAAGGATCTCTCAATGGCATCGCAGAATGCGCTTTATTTACTCATTGATGAACGGTTGCAGCGTGACGAACTTACCTTGCCGGGGCTACCGAAAACGGCGGAGCAAGTGCGTAACGCCACGCTCGATCCTGACTGTAATTTGCATGACCTTGCGCATATCATTCAGCAAGATGCGGTATTGTCAGCCCGGTTAATACGACTGGCAAACAGTGCCTATCTGGGGGGCCGAAACAAGGCAGAAAGCCTGATGCAGGCGTTAACACGTATTGGCATGCGTCGAATTCGCACGCTGGCTTTTGCAATGGCAATGGAGCAGGTGTTTAAACCCGACAACGACATTGTGAAGATGTTCTCAGAGCAATACATTAAGGAAAGTCGGCAAATTGCAGCAGCGTCGGTGGTTATTACGAAAGACCTCCAACGCCGCGGAATAGGGCACCGGCTGCATCAGGACGTCTCTCTGCTGGCAGGCATGGTATCCAGAATAGGGGTAACACCTATTCTAAGAATGGCCAGTGAATTCGAGGACAGCTTTGCAAACCCAACGTTTATTAACGAATGTATTTCACAGCTAAGTTCGCCGCTAGGCACCAATATTTTGAAATACTGGCAGTTCACACCAAACTTGGTGCAGGTGCCACTACATTACGATAAAGGACGTACCAACCTCGACGACGCCATTACCGTTAACTATTGCGACATTGTGCATTTAGCGAGCCTTTTAACCGGAAATAATTCAGGCGAAAGACAGAACGTGACCGTGGTGGAGTATGAAGTAAGAGGGGTTATTGAAAGCGCGGACTTCTGGCAGCAAGACTCGACTCAAGAGTCTTACCACCAGGTGCTGGACTTATTTGGCTAACTCGCGTTACTCAAACGCCTTTTTCAAATCATCAAATAGCTGCCCGGCTTCGCCGCTAATTAGTGCAAAATCGGCATCCACTTTCTCTTCCGGGGTTGGGTCTACCAAATCATCTTTTGCGTCCAGTAGTACGTCGGTTGGCTTAACACGTTTTAGTGCCATATCGGCTTCAAGAATAAACTCCAAGTTTTCCTGCCACACCAAACCTAACCGAGTCACTTGCTTACCGGCAGTTAAATGAGCCTGAATGTCGTCACGAGTCAGGTCTTCTTGCTTACAGCGAATGATGCCACCGTCGGCCTGAGGTGAACGCAGCTCTGCTTCGTCGCCCAGTTCAAAGGGGGCAGGAATGTCTTGTTTTTGTAGCCAGTCGGTCAAGTACACTTCAACTGCCTCAGACGGGCTGAAAGGTCTGACAGGTAAAGACCCCACTGAGCCACGCAATAAACCAAGAAAATCTTCTGCTTTATTCGCCGCCGACTCGTCAACCGCAATAAATTGACGGTCTAAATCAATGTAGCCCCAGCTTAAGCGAAAACGGCTAAACGCCTGTGGCAATAACTGATGAATTAAGTCTTCTTTTAAGTTTTGTTTTTCTTTGCGCGGCACAGAGCGGCCTTCGGCTTCACTAATCTGACGGACTTTTTCATCGAGTTGAGCATTAACAACCGTGCTGGGAAGCACTTTTTCTTCTCGCTTAGCGCAGAGTAACCAGCAGTTACCGACGCTATGGGTTAACGTCTCGTTGTCTGGGCCAAAGGGAGAGAACCAGCCAAAACTGCTTTGCTCAGTGCGAGAGCACGGATGAAAACTATGCTCCGCTAGCTGCTCTTCAAAGTTTTCGGGCAACGAGAAGTTTTCACTGAAATGATAAAAGCGAAGGTTTTTAAACCACATAAATAAGGGTTCCTGTCCGGCATTAGAAACCCTGAATTGTATCGACTAACGGCGTCTGTGTCAGTTTAAAACCTGTACAGGAAATGAAAAGGTGTAAGTCAGCCCTTCACCCGGTTGACTGGTGGCGTCAATATCGCCCTGCAGGGTTTGGGTAACCAGGTTACGTACAATGTGAGTTCCCAAACCACTGCCACCGTCATTGAGCTTAGTGGTGAAAAATGGGTTAAAGAGCTTGGTTAAAGCGTCTTCTGAAAGACCATTGCCGTCGTCTTTATAAACAACATGAAGCTCGCTGTCGCGCAGCTCAATATCAATGATCATGGTACCTTGCTCAATGCCGTCGAAGGCATGACGTAATGAGTTTAAAATTAAATTGGTAAATATTTGCGACAGCGCACCCGCCGGGCAACGAATAAATAAATCGTCGGCACAGTTCAATTCTATTTTATGCTTGGTTTTCTTTAAGTGCGGTTGCAGCGACTGAATCAGCTCTTCTATGTAGCGTTTCACATTTATATCGCGAATGGCGTCAGACGCCTGGTCGACCGCTACCTGCTTAAAGCTACTGATAAGATCAGAGGCTCGATGCAGGTTGTTATCCAGTAAGCTGAGGCTTTCTCTGCCTTCTTCTATAAACTTTTGTAGTTGTTGCTGTGTCAGCTCTTTACTGGTCAAAGCCGAATCCAGCGAATCCAGTTTTTCTCGCAGGTAAGAAGCCGCAGTCACACTAATGCCTATTGGTGTATTCACATCGTGAGTAATACCGGCAACAAGTCCACCTAACGACGCCATTTTTTCCGACTCAATAAGTTGCTGCTGAGTTTCGCGTAAGTGGTTCAACGACGACTCAAGCCGCTGGTTAGACTGACGCAGCGTGTTTTCCATAGCACGACGCTGGCTAATCTCTTTTTCGAGTTTTTCCTGTCGCATTTCCAGTTCGTTTTTGCGCTGTTCAAGATCCAGCATCACCTGGCTGAGGCGAGAGGTTTTGCGGGCCACCTCCTGCTCTAAAATCGCATTTTGTTCATCCAGCTGTCGGTTTGCCGCTTTCAGTTTATTCTGTGTGCGTTCCAGGTCAGCCTGATATTCTTCAATGTTATCGAGTAACTGATTATACGCCTGCTCAATAAGTACCAACTCGTTATTGTGTTGGTCTTTTAAGCGAATGCGGGAGCGCTCGAGGTTATCCAGGCGGAAGCTCTTAATTTGCTGAGTTAAGTCATTGAGCGGGCGGCTCAACATGCGGCTGAATGCGACCGTAAACAGAATAATTAAAAAGGTACTCTTTATAAGCGCGTTACCAATAATAAAGCCCAAACTGACTTTAATGCGGTCTATGGCTATGTCTCGCGTTGAAAACAGGCTAACGTCGCCGACCTTGGTGGAATGCCCGGAAAACTCGAAAATGAGCGAGTTGTGGTAGCCAAAAATACCGTTACGCTCAGGAAGCAGAATTCCTTCACTGGCTTCTTCGGGCAAGTCAGATATTTCTGAGGTTTCACCCAACTGAACCAAAATATTACCGGCGTCGTCGCGAATCAATACTCCGGCAATAGCCGGAATGCCAATAAGGCCGTCGGCGATGCTGTCAATTTGGTCACTATTAAATTCCCAAAGTGAGCGCGTCAAAGACCCATTAAAGGTTCGTTGCTGGTTTTGCAGCTCGGCAATCAGTATGCGCTTGGTATCAAAGTATTCCGCACCAATTTGTACTGCAGTGACAATAAGCGTCAGCACAAAGTAAACGGACAGAACCCGTGTCAGCAGCGATGATGAAATACTTTTGATGGCCATATAAAAGAGGTGTGTGTAAATTTTTTGTCAATATGACCTTAAACTAAATCATTGCTACCCATAACGCAATAAAGCAAAGCGCCCAGCCCTAAGCAATTGACATAAAACTGACACATTTTGGTCATTAAGCTGTCACTAAAACTCACTAAAGTTGCCACAAATTAATTCACAAGGGTCATAACTTATGAAGTTCATTACCTCCGCTGGCGCTTTCGTTTTAAGCTCTGCGCTTTTTTTACCAGCGCTGACAACTGCGGCGTACGCAGCTCCAATACAAGAGCAGGACAAACTTGAGCCTGTTGTTGAAGAAGCCTCTTCAATTAACCAGTCCGCGCGTCAGTCACAACTGACCATTGACCAAATTTCAGACAACATGCAAGAGCGTTTGCAACAGTATAAACGCATCATGAAGGAAATTGATGGTTTAAAAGTGTATACCGCACAGCTTGAGCAGCAAATTGGTAACCAACAAGAGGAAAAGCAAGACATCAATGACTCAATAGACAAGGTCAGTTATGTCGAGCGTCAAATTACTCCGCTGATGTTACGCATGATCGACTCGCTCGAGTCTTTTGTTGAACTGGACGTTCCGTTCCTTGAAACCGAGCGTAACGAGCGTTTAGTGCAATTAAACGACCTGATGGAGCGCGCCAACGTCGACGTTTCTGAAAAGTTCCGCCGTGTTATGGAAGCTTATCAAATAGAAGCAGACTACGGCCGCAACATTGAAGCCTACACGGCAGAGCATGAAATTAACGGCCAACAGCAAGACGTCACTTTCCTGCGCATTGGTCGGGTAGCGCTTATTTATAAAACCCGCGACGGTCAGCACCTGGGTATCTGGAATCAGCAGGAACGCAACTGGCAAGAACTTGATAGTAAGCACTTACCAGCCGTTGAAGAAGCTATCCGCATAGCCCGAAAACAGTTAGCACCGGACATGCTGATGATGCCCGTTTTTGCTAACAAAGCCGCCACAAACAGCGCCGCTGGCCAATAAGGAGTCGCACCAATGAAATTAACACAACGAATTGTTCAGTGGTTCTCAGTTATTGCGCTGGCAGCGACCTCAAGCGCTGCACTCGCCGCGCCGCTGCCGCAAGACCCAATTAACTTAGACCAGCTGTTACAGCAGTTGGAGCAGGGTAAGTTCTCGCAGTCAGAGAGTAATAAGCAACGCGAGCAGCGTTTCCGCGAAAAAGAGCAAGAGCAAAAAGCCATGCTCGAAGACGCAATTGCTCAAAGAAACCAATTGGAGCAACGCGCCGAGCAACTGGAAACTGATTTTGAACAGAACGAAGTCGATTTAGGCAACTTAAGCGACACTCTGACTCAGCGCATGGGCTCACTCAAAGAGCTGTTTGGTGTGCTGCAGCAGGTTGCTAATGATGCTTCAGGCAAGTTCGACAACTCGGTTATTTCAGCGCAGTACCCAGGCCGTTCAGATGCGCTTGAGGAGCTAGCAGAAAACATGAGCTCGTCGTCTAAACTGGCGTCTATTGAAGACATTGAAAGTGTCTGGTTTGCCCTGCAAGAGGAAATGACCGAATCGGGTAAAGTCGCTGAATTCACGACTGAGGTGACAGCAGCCAACGGCGACAAAGCTGAACAAGAAGTCGTTCGTGTTGGTGCTTTTAACCTGGTTTCAAATGGCAAGTATTTAGAGCGCATGAGCTCAACCGGATCTGTTGCTGAGCTGGTACGCCAACCCTCAGGTCGCTATCTGGACACTGCTGAAAATATCCAGCAAACCGACAGTGGCATTGTCACATTCGGCGTTGACCCAACAGGCGGCTCAATTCTTGGTTTATTAGTTCAGGCACCAAGCTTAGGTGAGCGTATCGACCAAGGCGGTACCGTGGGTTACATCATTCTTGCTTTGGGTGCTATTGGCTTGCTGTTTGCGTTAGAGCGCTTTGTGTCACTGATGCTACTGGGCAACAAAGTGAAACGTCAGCTTAAGAAAGACAAGCCAAGTCAGGACAACCCGCTGGGTCGAGTCATGCTTATTAAGGACAAGTATCCGCAAGCCGACACCGAAACGCTGGAGTTGAAGCTCAGTGAAGGTATCTTGCGCGAAGTTCCTAAAATTACACGCAACCTGACGTTCATAAAAATCATTTCTGTGGTCGCACCGTTGATGGGTCTGTTGGGTACCGTGACAGGCATGATCAATACCTTCCAGGCGATAACACTATTCGGTACGGGTGACCCGAAACTGATGGCAGGTGGTATTTCTCAAGCCCTGGTCACAACCGTACTCGGCTTGGTGGTCGCAATACCCATGACCTTATTGTTTGCCACCTTACACACTCGCAGTAAAAACCTGATTCACATATTGCAGGAGCAGGCGTCCGGCATTATTGCGGAGCGCTCAGAGCGAGGAGAGTAACCGTGTTATTTCTCATCGAGTTTAATAATGCGATTAGAGATTTCATTGAGGCTGGCGGGCAAGTCCTGCTGGTCATCGGAATCCTCATTTTTAGTATGTGGTTAATGATTCTCGAGCGCATTTTTTACTACCTGAAAGGGCATCGTGCGCGTGTTAAAGACACGCTTAAGCGCTGGCAGCAACGTGAAGACAAGTCATCCTGGAACGCAGAGCAAATTCGTCAGGCAATGATCTCACGCGTCGGGTTGGCTCTGGGCGGTAACTTACCAGTGATAAAAGCCTTAGTCGCGTTATGCCCGTTGTTGGGTCTTATGGGTACCGTTACCGGCATGATTGAAGTGTTCGACGTTATGGCAGTAACTGGTACCGGCAGCGCCCGCTCTATGGCATCGGGGGTGTCAAAAGCCACTATCCCGACAATGGCGGGCATGGTTGGCGCACTGTCCGGCGTATTCGCCGCCACCTGGTTACAGCGCACCACCCGTCGCGAGCGCATGAAGCTGGAAGACAAAATACTTTTAGAGCGTCACTAAGGTGAGGCTGAGGAAACAACTATGAAACAGCATTTTGCCAACTTAATTGAAGAAGAAGAGAGCAACATCGACATGACGCCCATGCTGGATGTGGTGTTCATTATGCTGATTTTCTTCATTGTTACCGCGTCTTTTGTCAAAGAAGCGGGTATCGATGTAAACCGCCCTGACGCAGCAACGGCGGTGCAGAAGAACCGTGCCAACATACTGGTTGCTATTAGTGACAACAATGAAATTTGGATAAACAAACGTCAGGTGGATGTGCGTGCAGTGCAGGCTAACATCGAACGCTTGTATGCGGAGAATCCGCAAGGCTCTGTGGTGATTCAGGCCGACGAAGAGTCGAACACACGTGTCCTGATTAAAGTAATGGACGCAGCGCGAGCCGCTGGTGTGTATGACGTATCTGTTGCAACTGACGAAGAGTAACCCGCAATGAGACTTTTGGCAGCATTATTGGTCGCCGCGTTTGTCACTATTGGACTGTTTTACTTGATGCAGTCGTTAATAAGCGGTGGCGAAGGGGCAATGAGCGAGCCGCCGCGAGGCAGTGTGCTGGACTTTGTGCGTACACCAGAGCCTGAAGAAGTGCAGGAAAAGGAGCGTAAGCCTGAGCGTCCCCCAGAGCCTGAACAGCCGCCTGAAGATTTGCCGCAACCACAAATGGATAACGACATTGCTGATGCGGATAGCGGCTCAGGTTACGACTTCTCGGCCGGTATGGATGCCGGTGCCGACATTGGCAATGGCATGTCACTGCAAGCCAGCGACGGCGAGTATCTGCCTATTGTGAAAGTGCAGGCGGCTTACCCTCGGCGTGCGTTACAGCGTGGTATTGAAGGTTATGTGGTGGTGGAATTTACTGTGACCAAACAAGGCTCGGTGCGTGATCCTGTCGTTGTCCAGGCAGAGCCGGAAGGCATTTTTGATCAGGCCGCCATGGATGCGGTACTGAAGTTTAAATACAAACCACGGGTCATTGACGGCGAAGCGGTAGAAGTGGACGGAGTCAGAAACCGCATGACCTTCGAAATGAACTGATTGGGTGACTTATGAATATGAAATTTGTGGTTATTGCCGCCTTAAGTGGCTGGATAGCGTTAACGCAGCCAGTGCTTGCACAACAGACAGAACGTGTGCCAGCACTGCGCGAAAAAGTATATGGTCAGCTGGCACGGGCGCAGGAACAAGCCGACAGCGGTAATGTTCAGCAAGGGCTCAGCATACTGTCAGACATTGAAGGTAAAGCCGACAGTATGAACAGTTATGAACGCGCCATGCTCTGGAACTTCTATGGTTTTATGTATTACGAGCAGGACCAAATAAGCCAGGCCATTAACTATTTTGAAAAAGTCGTGAATGAGTCGCCAATTCCCGAGTCGCTCAAAAAAAGTACCTTGTTCAGCCTGGCTCAGCTGGCGTTAAGCGAAGGTCAGTATCAACGCTCTGTAGAATTTCTGGGGCGCTGGGAAGCGTTGGCTGAACAAGACGAATTGGGCAAAGCCTGGGTATTAAAAGCGCAAGCCTTTTATCAGTCGGGAGACTTTAATAAAGCGCTGCCGCTCATTGATAAAGCCATTGCTAATGCCGACGCCAACAATAAAACGCCCGACGAAAACTGGTTAATTCTCAAGCGCGCACTGCACTACGAACTACAGCAGCCGAAGCAAGTTGCCAAAGTCATGGAACGCCTGGTCACAGACTACAGTAAACCGGAATACTGGCTGCAACTGGCAGGCGTTTATGCGCAGTTAGAGCAGGACAAAAAGCAGTTAGCGGTTTTGGAAGCGGCGAATCAGCAGGGTTTTATTGAAAAAGCCAGCGACTGGCGTCAGCTCGCACAAGCGTACTACTTTAATGAACTGCCGTTCAAAGCAGCTGAGACATTAAGCAACGCCATGCAAAAAGGAACGGTTGAAACGAACGTAGACAACCTGAAGTTTGTGGCGCAAGCCTACGCTCAGGCAAAAGAGTACGAATTAGCCATTCAGGCCTATGAGAAAGCGTCAGAGCAGGTCGACCATGGCGACTTTGCCGCGCAAATTGCACAACTGCATTTAAACCTGAACAATAATGACCAAGCCATTAAGTACGTTGAACTAAGCCGTAATAAAGGCCAGGTTTCAAACCCGGGACATTTGCATTTAGTAGAAGGAATGGCGGCGTTAAATTTAGAAGACTACAAACTGGCGCTACAAGCCTTTGAACAGGCAAGCGAATATGAAAAAACAGCATCTGCTGCAAAGCAGTGGTTAAAGTACGCGAAAGCGCAATATCGACAAAAGGAGCAGTTGGCTTCGTTAATTGACTTATAGCTGTCATAAAGATGTAACAAAAAAGACATAGAATTGACTCATGGCAGAAAAATAACTGCAATAATTCTTATCGTGTCGATAATGCGGTTAAGAATTAGGCAGTTTAGTAATGAGTTAATGAGGGTTCTATGAAAAAGTCTTTAATTGCGTTGTTAATTGCAGGTGCCACGTTTCCAGCATTTGCGAACGATGATGGCACCTTGACCGTTTATGGTCGTGCCAATGTGTCTTTACAAAGTAATGACACTGGTGACGGTGCTGAAGCCGAAGTAGTCAGTAACGCGTCGCGCTTCGGTTTTAAAGGCGCGGCTGAGCTTAAGAGCGACTTGGAGGTATTTTATCAGCTTGAATTTGGCGTTGATCTGGCAGACTCCAGCGACGACAAAGATGCGGTAACTAATCGTAACCAAGTTGTTGGCCTGCGCGGTAACTTTGGTGAAGTCATGATTGGCCGTTACGATACCTTCCTGAAGGACTCGCAAGGCTCTATCGACGCGTTTAAAGACTACGAAGCAGACCTAAAAAGCTTATTCGTTGGTGAGGAACGCCCGGACAACACGGTAACCTATTACTCGCCAACCTATAACAACTTCACCTTTGGTGTGACTTACATTGCATCTGAAAACGACGCAGAAGATGACGGCGTTTCAATGGGGGTGTTGTACGGAGACGACAAACTTAAGAAAACACCATTTTACGCTGCCATTGCGGTTGACCGTGACGTCGACGGTTACGACACCGAGCAACTCAGTGTGCACACCAAATTAGGTGACTTTAAATTAGGTGCCGCTGTTCAGCAGTTTGAAAGTACCGACGGCCTGGAAGACGGCGACGGTTATTTGCTGAGCGCGACTTACCCAATTAATAACTGGGTATTGAAAGGCCAATATCAGTCAGTCGACGAAAGCGGTGAAAGCGATGCGTCGTTCTCGTTCGGCGCTGACTATCATTTCACCGGTGACACTCGTGTTTACGCATGGTACACCGGTCGTGAGTGCGACATTGCCACCTACGAAAGCCGTGGCTGTGGTGCAACACCAGGCGCAGAGCAAGACTTTTTCGCCGTTGGCATTCGCCACGACTTTTCCTGGTAAGCGTCTAAAGCAGACTAATGTAGCCTGATCGCCTCGGTCAGGCTACACTATAGGCGTCATTCTCAACCTCTGTACTTAATATGACCAACCTGGCGGTACTTGGCTTTTACCTACTTATTGGTTTTATTCTAAAACGCTCCGGGAAGTGCCCCGACAACACGGCCGAAGTTCTTAACTTATACGTTATTTATGCTGCGTTACCCGGCGTTATTTTTAGCAAAGTACCAGGTCTGGAATTTTCCGCTGACTTACTTATTCCGGTTATTATTCCCTGGGTGCTGCTGGCGTTTAGTGCCGTGTTTATCTTCCTTATTGGCAGGGCACTGAACTGGCGCAAAGAAATTGTCGGCGCTCTGTTAGTTTGTGTTCCTTTAGGGAATACTTCTTTCTTCGGTTTTCCGATGATAGAAGCCTTCTACGGCAGCGACGCTATTGCCTATGGTTTGCTCTATGACCAGTTTGGCTCGTTCTTCGGGTTGGCCATTTACTCAACCGTTATTATTGCGCTTTATAAAGACCAAGACGAAAAGCCGACCGTGGCAGGTGTTTTTAAAAAAATTATTACTTTCCCGCCGTTTATCGCTTTGGTGCTGGCGCTGTTAACCAAAAGCCTGAGTTACCCGGATGTTTTCCAGCGCCTCATTGAGTCATTAGCAGTCACCTTAGTACCGGTCATTATGATAGCCGTTGGCTTTCAGCTGAAGTTTCGTCTGCCCAAGGGCAGTAAAACACCGTTGGCCATTGGCTTGTTAACCAAACTGGTACTAATGCCGGCGGTCGCTATGTTACTGCTCTTCAGTTTTGGCTTCGACAGCACACTTATTCAAGTTACTGTCTTTGAAGCGGCTATGCCGCCGATGATAACGGCTGGTGCCGTTGCGATTATGGCGGGTTTGGCGCCGCGGCTATCGGCAGCCATGGTCGGTTACGGCATACTACTGGCCTTTATCACACTGCCGTTAACCTACGAATTAATGCAATTTTTGGCGTAAAACAGGAAGCGGCTATCGCCGTTTCCATGCTTTAAACATGGCTTCGGTAATACCTAAGCCGATAATTGCGCCTTCATGTAATTGCTCTAAGTCGGCTATTGTCATAGCAATAAACTTGTCTGGCTGCTCAATCTGGTTGTCATGGCAATAACGGCTCAAAAACGCACTTATTTTTGCTCCGCTAATGTCATTTCTTATGACCAGTCCCATCGCTTCTTTTCTGGCCGCTCGGTATTTAATGCGGTAGGCATCGATATCACCCAAAGACTCTTTTACCACATCATACTGTTCACAAGACTTTTTATAAGCCCACTCAAATAGCTCCAAAGCTGGCTGTACTTCGTTAGTTTCATAAAAATACAGCAGAGCCTTAAAGTAGTCCTCTTGCGGCACATCAGTAAAACTTAACGGGCATAAGTTGCCCTTTATAAATGGAATGTTACAGGTAAGCCGGGCTGTTCGTTTGTTCACATCTTCAAATGCCTGCAAGTAAGACAAATGCACTAGCAGAAAAAAGCTTTGTTCAAAAGGGTCGCTAATTTGCTCGGCTTTTAACAACACGCGTGCTAATACTTCTTTAATTTGGTGAGGGTTGCTGAGAGGTGTATACGCCGACTTCCCAATAGTCACTTCAAGCTCTCGCTCTCTTCCACACGCATTAGGATTCGCCAGTAAGTCTTGAGACAACAAGTAATGAATGTTTCGAACGGTAAAAGAGCTGAGTGTTATATCTTCTGCATTTTCAATCAGAAATTCGATGGCTTCCTTATGGTTCATTATCATCACGGTTTCTTCATGAACCTTACCCTCTGCTGATACCCCTTGTTCTATCAGTTTCTGAGTGTCGAGCTTAGAGTACGTATTGCCCTCTAAACGGCTTGAGTTGTACGACAAGTCTATAAGTAGTTTTTGTCCAATCTCTTTAGCATAAGTCCCAGCAGCCAACGCTTTGTCAACTCGCTTACCCATTGTGTGAAGCTTAGTGCGCACAGACAACGGCACGTAAAAAGTCTTGTTAGGAGTATATTGCTCGACTAACTGCCGTTGGTAAGTACTTTTAGTTCGGCCATAGGGGGGCGTGTCCAGGTAGGCTAACTTGGTCAAGGACTCTGCAGAAAAAATGGGGTGTTGATTATATTCATTCCCTTTTTCATTTAGTACAAGGCTTTCCGTAACTGAACGCTCTGTTGCAGAACTGCTAATACCATAAGATGCCAGGCGATAAGTACGAGCTTTCTTCTCACCGTCAGCAATGACTTGTCCATGTTCAACCAGCTTTTTCAGCCTTCGCTGTAGCGTCTTTTTGGGCATGTCGACTGCTAGGTGGTTTTGCAAGGCACCTATGGACAAGGGCTGTCCAATACTTTCCAGACATGTAAGTATAGCTTCTAATTCAGCTTGAATGGTCATAAAACTCACTTTATTGGACAGCTAATGCAATATTAATGTCCATTAAAGCATATTTATTGGACATTGCACAGTATTTTTGTCCAATAAATGAAGCGATATTGGACAAACAGACCCAAAATCATCATAAACAAAAGAAATCTTACAGCAATGTGTCGCTGGTCATAAAAATGTCATATTCTTTAGTAATAATTGGCTCAACTGATCCAATAAGGGACTAAATACATGTCGCGTAGAATTCTAATAGTAGAAGATGAAGCACCCATTCGTGAGATGTTGAGCTTTGTTATGGAGCAACACGGCTATCAAGCAGTCGAAGCTCATGATTTTGATGCCGCTGTCAGTAAAATTGCAGAGCCATATCCCGATATGGTTCTGCTGGACTGGATGCTGCCGGGCGGCTCAGGTATTCAACTGGCCAAAAAAATTAAAGGCGATGACTTTACCCGCAATATACCTATTATAATGTTGACCGCCCGCGGCGAAGAAGAAGACAAAATAAAAGGTCTGGAAGTCGGCGCTGACGATTATATTACCAAGCCATTCTCGCCCAAAGAGCTGATGGCAAGAATGCGTGCTGTATTCCGCCGTGTAGCGCCAACGGTGTTAGACGAGCCGTTGGAAGTTGAAGGCTTAAAGCTCGACCCCGTATCGCACCGCATTTCGGTTGGCGACAACAGTGTCGACATGGGACCAACTGAATTCAAGCTACTGCACTTTTTTATGACACACCCAGAGCGCGTGTACAGCCGTGAACAACTGCTAGACCACGTTTGGGGCACTAATGTTTATGTCGAAGACAGAACCGTCGATGTGCACATTCGTCGCTTACGCAAAGCGTTGGCTGACCATGGTTTCGACCGGTTAATACAGACCGTGCGAGGAGTCGGTTATCGTTTCTCGAGTCGTTAACAGCGGGTCTGCTTGATATGGACAGAGACTATTCAAACTGGCAGTCGCTGCGCAATCTGGCGCTTTTTCTGCTGCCATTTATTTTTGTCGGCTGGCTGTTCGATATTCTCTGGCCGCTGCTGACGTTTGCTCTGCTGGGCCTGGTGTGCTGGCATTATTTTTATCAGCAAAAGCTCATTAAATGGTTATGGCAAAGTCGTACCTTAATGCCGCCATCAGCGCCGGGTAGCTGGTCCTATATTTATGACGGCATTTATCGTTCGCAACGCCGCAGTCAAAAGCGCCGTAAATCGCTGGCGCGCTTGTTAAGACGTTTTCGGGAAGCGGCAGAAGCATTGCCGGACGCAGCTATTGTCTTTCGAGCAGACGGTGCGCTGTTGTGGAGCAACAAACTCGCACAGTTTTACTTCGGCCTGCGTTGGCCGGACGACGCCGGACAAAGGCTGTCTAACCTTATTCGTCACCCGGAGTTTTCGGTGTATCTCAGCAAAGGCCAGTTTGATGATGCTCTCACTATTCCTTCTCCTGTGCGTGACAGTCTCGACATTGAAATTCGCATTATGCCGTACAGTGAAGACCAGTTCTTACTGGTGGCGCGTGACGTCACCCAAGTTAAACGTCTGGACTCAATGCGTCGTGAGTTCGTTGCCAACGTGTCGCACGAGTTAAAAACGCCGTTGACGGTGTTGCAGGGGTACCTGGAAATGCTGGAAGAGCCGGAACAAACGCCGCCGGCTATGCTGAAAAAAGCGGTCGAAAATATGAACGCGCAAAGTGATCGCATGGCCAACCTGGTTGACCAACTTCTGGTTCTGTCTCGCATGGAAACTCCAAGTGACGACGTGTTCGACCACGAAGTGAATGTGCCTGCTTTACTGGAGCAGCTACAAACGGAAGCGCATCGCCTTAACGAACAGAAGCAACACAAGCTACAGTTTAATGTCGACCCCATCCATATTTACGGCAAAGAATCGTTACTACGCAGTGCCATGCAGAACCTGATTACTAACGCCATTCGTTACACGCCGGAAGGTGGCGAAATAGAGGTGTGCTGGAAAGAGACCTCGGGCGGCGTTGAATTCAGCGTGACCGATAATGGTAAAGGCATACCGGCGCAGCATTTGCCGAGACTGACTGAACGTTTTTATCGCATCGATGAAGACCGAAACAGCGCCAGTGGCGGAACCGGGCTAGGGTTGTCTATCGTTAAGCAAGCTGTCGAACACCATAACGCACAACTGGACATAAGCAGTACACCGGGCAAAGGCAGTCGCTTTGCTTTTCAACTGCCGCACGGATTAATTAAGTCATAAATTTTTCACATTGTCATAAAGCTGTCATAAAACGTTCTTAAACTACGCATTATCGAAGAACGACTTTCTGAAGTTAGACAAAACCCATAGAGGTGAAAAACATGTTTCAATCTACTTTGAACAAGACATTAACTGGTTTAGTAGCGGCGGGCACTTTAATGTTCAGCTCGCTGGCAGCAGCAACCGACGACTTACCAGAATACGAAAAAGTCAGCGGCTTATCAGGCAACTTATCATCGGTAGGCTCTGACACCCTGGCAAACATGATGACGTTTTGGGGCGAAGAGTTTAAGCGCATGTACCCAAGCGTTAACATCCAAATTCAGGCGGCGGGCTCTTCTACTGCGCCACCAGCACTGACCGAAGGCACTTCAAGCTTCGGCCCTATGAGCCGCGCGATGAAGTCAAAAGAAATCGAAGCTTTTGAAAAGCGCCACGGTTATAAGCCGACACCAGTGCGTGTTGCTATCGACGCGTTAGCGGTATTCGTGCATAAAGATAACCCAATCGAAGGTTTATCGATTGCCGAAGTTGACGCTATTTTCTCGTCAACCCGTAAATGCGGTGCTAACCAGCAAGTGAACCGCTGGGGACAACTGGACTTAGACGGCGACTGGACTAGTCGTGACTTACAGCTGTACGGTCGCAACTCGGTGTCAGGTACTTATGGTTACTTTAAAGAAGTGGGTCTTTGTGACGGTGACTTCCGCTCTAACGTAAACGAGCAACCTGGCTCAGCGTCAGTTGTTCAGTCAGTCTCTACGTCACTGAACGCAATTGGTTACTCAGGTATTGGTTATGTCACTTCTGGTGTGAAAGCGGTACCTATTGCTAAAGGCGACGGCGACGACTTTATTGAAGCGTCACGCGAAGAGGCGTTAGCGGGTAAATACCCACTGGCACGTTTCCTCTACGTATACGTGAACAAGCACCCGAACAAACCATTAGGTAAAGCAGAAGCTGAGTTCATGAAAATGATTCTGTCGAAACAAGGTCAGGACATAGTGAACAAAGACGGCTACATTGGTTTGCCGAAGCAGGTTGTTGACGCTGAGCTTAAAAAGCTAGGCCTTAGCCACTAAAAAATTACGTCATAACAAAGCCGGTAGTTCTTTGAAGCTGCCGGCTTTTTTCTATTTTGACAGTTTAGTGAAGAAAATATGACGGTACTGTAACAGTACTGTCATAAAACTTTACTACACTATCACTCAGTTAAATTTGAAGTCATTTTAGAGTCCGAGGTCACAATGGCAACACAATCTGCCCAACAGCTGTCGGCCAATCGCATGCGATTGTTCAAAGACCGTTTCGCACGTTATGGCGTAACGGCTGGCGGCGTTATGGTATTGGTCGCACTGCTTCTGATCTTCTTCTACCTGCTTTATGTGGTGCAACCGATATTCGAGTCGGTCAGCCTGAAAAAAGTAAACAGCTTTAACCTGCCCGAATCGGGACAGGTCGAAGCCGTAGGTATGGAAGAGCAGGCCGAAATTGGTTATCGCTTTTTAAGCAGTGGTGAACTGCAGTTTTTCTCCCTTATCGACAAAAATGATCGTCGCTCAGGCGATATTTTACTAAGCGAAACTTTTGTCGAACCGGAAAATGTTAGCAGCTTTGCGAAAACCTTACCGGTAAACCACCAGTACGCCTATGGGTTAGAGTCGGGTGAAGCTGTTGTGGTTGAACCTAAGTTTTCTGTGACTTTCCCGGAAACCGCCGCAACCGCTGCAACAGACAAAGTTGAACGTGTCATTACGCCTCGCTTTGAGGTGAAAAATGACGGGCAGCCGCTGGTTGTCGATGAAAACGGTCGCGCCCTTGAAAAGCTCGCCTATGAAACCGACGGCGACGGCATGCTGTTCGCGGCAGCGGTGGAAAACAGCACCTTACTGATAACGCACTTTGTTGCTGAAGAAAACTTCATGACCGGCGCCGTCACATTAACGCCGAACTACACTGAAATTCCTTTAAATACCGCTATTGATGACATTGTTGTCACGCCGGACTTACGACAAGTCATTGCGCGTCGTGGCAACCGCGTGCACGTATTCGATATTTCCATTAGTGGTAACGTAACCGAGCGTGAACTACTGCCTATGCGCACGCGCGAGCTGGGTAATGCCACCGGCATGTACCTGCTGGCCGGGGCGTCTTCTGTGTTGTTAACCCATGACACAGGTAAAGTCTCACAGTGGTTTGAAGTGCCGGGTGACGATGGCCGTCAGTATCAGTACATTCGCAGCTTCGACGCCGGCTCACCGATCACTGAAATTGAAGTAGAATATTATCGCCGTACGTTTTACACCTTGTCTGAAAACGGCGACATGAACATTTTTCATACCACGGCAGAGGCAGATCTCTATCGAGGTAAGCCCGCCGAGGCTAAAGTTCAAGCAGTCATGGTTGACCCGCGCGCTAACTATCTGCTGATGAAAACAGCCGAAGGTTATGGCTTGTACGACGTCGACAATGAGCACCCGGAAGTCAGCTGGAGCGGTTTGTGGCAGGAAGTCTGGTACGAAGGTTACCCAGAGCCGGAATATACCTGGCAATCCACTTCAGGCTCTGACGACTTTGAGTCCAAATTCAGCCTGGTGCCTATTTCTTTCGGTACTATAAAAGCAGCGGCTTACGCCATGTTATTCGCGGTGCCTATTGGTTTAGCGGCAGCGGTTTACACGGCTTACTTTATGTCGTCGTCGGTGCGCAGATACGTCAAACCGACCGTCGAAATAATGGAAGCATTGCCTACGGTTATTCTTGGTTTTCTTGCCGGCCTTTGGTTAGCACCCTTGGTCGAGGCCTATTTGCCTGGGTTTGTGGCGGTGCTCTTGCTGGTGCCCTTGGCCATTATTCTTATGGCAGCCCTGTGGAGCCAGTTACCGACTCAAATTAAGAGCAAAGTCAACGACGGCCGCGCCGCGTTACTGTTAATTCCTGTTGTCCTGGCAGTGGGTTGGTTCTCGTTTGAAATCAGTCCGTGGGTCGAGCAGGTCATGTTTGACGGTGATGCACGTCGCTTTATTACTAACGAACTTGGCGTTACTTTCGACCAACGTAACTCGCTGGTGGTGGGTATTGCAATGGGCTTTGCGGTTATCCCAACCATATTCTCCATTGCTGAAGACGCGGTATTTAGCGTGCCCAAGCACTTGTCCAACGGTTCATTAGCTCTTGGTGCTACGCCGTGGCAAACCCTGACCAAAGTCGTGTTGCTGACCGCCAGCCCGGGCATTTTCTCCGCAGTGATGATGGGGCTTGGTCGTGCTGTGGGTGAAACCATGATAGTGCTCATGGCCACGGGTAACACGCCAATTATGGACTGGAACATATTTGAAGGTATGCGCACCTTGTCGGCGAACATTGCGGTTGAAATGCCGGAGTCAGAGGTAGGCAGCTCGCATTACCGCATTCTGTTCCTGGCAGCCTTTGTGTTGTTCATATTCACCTTCTTCTTTAACACCATTGCTGAATTTGTGCGCCAACGCTTGCGCGACAAATACAGCTCAATGTAATCCGGAATTGAGGTTTAACGATGAAAAAGTGGTTTAGAACCGGAAAACCCTGGATTTGGCTAACCGCTGGCTCGGTCAGCATCAGCCTAATTGCGGTCATTGGGCTGGTTATCATGATTGGCTGGCGCGGACTGTCTTTCTTCTGGCCGTCTGCCATCCATGAAATGGATATTAAGCAGGCCGACGGCAGCACCAAGCACATAATCGGTGAGGTGTACGACTCAGAAGTGGTGCCGACAACGCGTTTGCCACAGTCTATGGTCGACTTGGCTGACATAGAGTCAGAAACCGTCACTCGTTACCTAATGAAAATTGGTAACCGTGAATACGTGCCGCTGGACTTTACCTGGGTGCTGGAGTCATTGGTTACCAAAGACACCACGCCAAAAAACATGGCGGTTATTGAGCGCAGTAAAGACGGCAACTTCTACGGCCGCATTACGGCAGTCACCGAAAATGGCGAAGTTGTTGCCAAGCAAAGTGACGAAGACTTCCGAAAAGTCATGTTCGAGCGTGTTGAACGTGCTGTCGAGCTCAATATGCAAGCTATGGGACTGCAGGAAGGCGAAATATCGTCGATCAACTACCAGCTGAATGAGCTGTCGCTTGAGCGCCGTCGACTGGAGTTACAGGACGAGTTGACTGAGCAGGCTATCGCCGACTTACAGGCGCAACGTGAGCAGTTAAACGCCGACTATCAAGTCTACGAAAAAGAGCTATTCGATCTGCGTGAACAAGCACAGCGAGACGCGTTAATCGTGAAAGACTTTCGCGGCGAAGACGTAAAAGTGCCAATGTACCGGGTGTTGGACGTTAACTTCCCGAATGACATGGGCTTTTTCGCCAAGCTGGGGCATTTCTTCCAGCAAATTGGTAAGTTTGTCAGTGACGACCCGCGTGAGGCAAACACAGAAGGCGGCGTATTCCCGGCCATTTTCGGTACCGTATTTATGGTACTGCTCATGTCCATTATTGTGACACCCTTTGGTGTGGTTGCAGCGGTTTATCTGCACGAATACGCCGGTAAAAACCCGGTCACCAAGCTCATCCGTATTGCGGTCATTAACCTGGCCGGTGTCCCGTCTATTGTTTACGGCGTATTTGGTCTGGGCTTCTTCGTGTACATGGTGGGTGGCAGCCTGGACCAAATTTTCTATCCGGAAGCTTTGCCTAACCCAACCTTCGGTACGCCGGGCGTGCTCTGGTCTGCCGTAACACTGGCAATATTGACACTGCCGGTGGTTATTGTCTCGACCGAAGAAGGCTTGTCACGCATTCCGCCATCGTTGCGCGAGGGCAGTTTGTCGCTGGGTGCAACCAAGTGGGAGACCATCTGGCGCATTATATTGCCAATGGCATCGCCGGCTATTATGACAGGGCTTATTTTGGCCGTCGCTCGTGCGGCGGGTGAAGTAGCACCGCTAATGCTGGTGGGTGTGGTCAAGTCGGCACCTATGCTGCCGGTAGACGGGAACTTCCCGTACTTACACTTAGACCGTAAGTTTATGCACTTAGGCTTTCATATTTACGACGTTGGCTTCCAGAGCCCGAACGTTGAAGCGGCTCGACCGCTGGTGTACGCCACCTCGTTCTTACTCATTACCGTCATTGTCGGTCTTAATCTGACGGCCATTGGTGTGCGTAACCATTTACGTGAAAAATATCGCTCTCTTGAGCACTAAAGTTTACAAAGAAGATTTTGATGAATTAGCGAAAGGGTCAGAATTTATGATTTCGGTAAACCCGAGTACAAGCAACATGGAAAAGCTGGACTTACACAACTTGCCAGCCGAGCAAACTGCGTTGGATATTAAGAACCTGAACTTATACTACGGTGAAGATCAGGCGCTGCATGACATTTCCATGCGCATTCCGAAAAACCGCGTTACCGCGTTTATCGGACCGTCGGGTTGTGGTAAATCAACCTTATTGCGTTGCATTAACCGTATGAACGACCTGGTGGAAATTTGCCGCATTGAAGGCGAAATTGAAATGCACGGCCAGAACATTTACGACAAAAGCGTCGATGTTGCCGCATTAAGACGCCGTGTTGGTATGGTGTTCCAGCGTCCTAACCCGTTCCCGAAATCCATTTATGAGAATGTGGTGTACGGTCTGCGCCTGCAAGGCGTAAAAGACAAGCGCGTACTGGACGAAGCGGTTGAAACGTCATTGCGCGGTGCCGCCCTCTGGGACGAAGTGAAAGACCGTTTGAACGCCAGCGCGTTCAGCCTGTCGGGTGGTCAGCAGCAGCGTTTGGTTATCGCCCGCTCTATTGCCATTGAGCCGGAAATTCTGCTGCTGGACGAACCAACATCGGCGCTGGATCCTATCTCAACCTTAACCATTGAAGAGCTTATCACCGAGCTGAAAGAGAAGTTCACCGTGGTTATTGTTACCCACAACATGCAACAGGCGGCACGTGTGTCAGATCAAACGGCATTCCTGTACATGGGTAAAATGATAGAATACGCCGATACCGACACCTTATTTACGACGCCTTCGGAAAAGCAAACCGAAGACTACATTACCGGTCGTTACGGCTAAGGAGAGTGTTATGGATAAAATGAACATGAGTAAGCACATATCCGGTAAGTTCAATGAAGAACTTGAAGCTGTGCGTAACCGGGTATTAAGCATGGGCGGAATGGTTGAACAGCAAATCAGCGATGCGCTGGAAGCCATTCAAAAAGGCAACGTTGAGCTGGCCGAAAAAGTCCTGAGCAGCGACCATAAAATTAATAAACTGGAAGTGCAAATTGACGAAGAGTGCGTGCACATTATCGCTAAGCGTCAACCGGCTGCCAGTGACCTGCGTTTGGTTATTGCTATTATCAAAACCATTGCTGACTTAGAGCGCATTGGTGACGAAGCCGAGCGCATTGCCAAAGTGGCGAAAGAAAGCTTCAACAAAGACCAGCAGCAGCTGTTGGTCAGCCTGGAAAACTTAGGTCAGCACATTCTCAGCATGTTGCGTAAAGTGCTCGATGCCTTTGCACGCATGGATTTAGAGGCCGCTTACGAGGTGCATCAGCAGGACGAGCAAGCCGACCGCCAGTACGAAGCACTGACGCGTCAGTTAATGACCTACATGATGGAAGACTCGCGTTCCATTCCGAAAATTATGGACGTGCTGTGGTCTGCCCGCTCGCTGGAGCGCATGGGTGACCGTTGTCAGAACATTGCCGAGTACATTATCTTCTTTGTGAAAGGTAAAGACGTGCGCCATGTCTCGCCAGAGAGCATGGAACGCACGGTAATGGGGAATAAACTCGACTAAAACAGACGCCGGGCGCGAATGGTGCCCGGAATGTCTTTCAGTTGTTGCAGGATATCGGCACCATTCTCGCTGTCGATATCCATAACAACATAACCCACGGTTTCATCGGTTTGTAAGTACTGACCCGCCACGTTTATTTGGTTGTCACTAATAATGCGGTTAATAGCGTTCAGCATACCCGGCTGGTTTTTGTGAATATGCAGTAACCGTTGTGTGGTTGCATGCGTTGGCAAGCTGACTTCCGGGAAGTTCACCGCCGACAACGTTGAGCCATTGTCCGAATAACGCACCAGTTTCCCGGCCACTTCCACACCAATGTTTTCTTGTGCTTCCAGTGTTGAACCACCAATGTGTGGTGTCAGCAGACAGTTTTTCAAACCGCGCAGCGGCGACACAAATTCGTCATTATTGCCTTTAGGCTCAACGGGGAACACATCAATAGCCGCGCCGCCTAAGTGGCGAGACGACAAACCGTCGGCCAAAGCCTCAATATCAACCACTGTGCCGCGCGACGCGTTAATCAGTAAGCTACCGGGTTTCATGCGCTCAATTTGGCGACGGCCAATCATCCACTGAGTTTGCTCAGTTTCCGGTACATGCAACGTCACAATGTCGGCCTGGGCCAGCAAGTCATCCAACGTTGGTACTGACTGCGCATTGCCCATAGGGAGTTTGTCTTCCACATCGTAGTAGCGAATGTGCATGCCCAGTTGCTCGGCAAGCACGCTCAGCTGACTGCCAATGTGGCCATAACCAATAATACCGAGAATTTTACCGCGCGCCTCGAACGACTGTTTCGCCGACTTCAGCCAGCCACCTTCATGAGCTACTGCGTTTTTCTCAGGAACACCGCGCAGCAACATAATAATTTCAGCCAGTACCAGCTCGGCCACACTGCGGGTATTAGAAAACGGCGCATTAAACACAATAACACCGTGTTTTTTCGCCGCTTCAAGGTCGACCTGGTTGGTACCAATACAAAAACAGCCAACCGCAATGAGTTTTTCAGCCGCCGCAAACACCCGCTCATTCAACTGGCTGCGAGAGCGTATGCCGACAATGTGCGCGTCTTTAATTTTCTCACACAACTCGTCCTCGCTGAGCGAGGTTTGCAGAATCTCTAAATTGTTATAACCGTGGTGACGGAAAAGCTGTATGGCACTGTCGTGCACACCTTCTAACAATAAAACTTTTATCTTGTCTTTCGACAATGACTTTTGCATTAGCCTGCTACCTTCAGTGTTTCAACGCCGTCTTCGCGAGCAATCAGCGCAACATCGGCGCCACGCTGCGCGAATAAGCCGTTGGTGACCACACCGACAATATTGTTAAGGTCTGACTCAAGCTCCATAGGCTTCATAATGTCCAGGTTGTGTACATCCAGAATCCAGTTGCCGTTGTCAGTCGTGAAGCCCTGGCGCCACACCGGGTCGCCGCCTAACTTCACAATTTCCCGAGCCACATAAGAGCGTGCCATAGGAATAACCTCAACCGGCAACGGGAAGCTGCCTAAACGACCCACGCGTTTACTGTCGTCGGCCACACAAATGAATTTATCGGCGACCGCCGCAATGATCTTTTCGCGAGTCAGCGCTCCGCCACCGCCTTTTATCATCTGGCCGTGCTCGTTAATTTCGTCGGCACCGTCAATATACACCGGAACATCGGCCACTGAGTTTAAGTCAAATACCTCAATGCCATGGGCTTTCAGGCGTTTGGTCGACTCCTCAGAGCTTGACACCGCACCTTCAATATCGTCTTTTCGTTTTGCCAGCTCATCGATAAAAAAGTTAACTGTCGAGCCGGTACCAACACCGACCACAGTGCCATTTTCAATGTACTGCATGGCTGCTTCAGCAGCGGTTTTTTTAAGTGAATCTGTATTGCCTGACATAGTGGAATTCCCCGTTTGACTTTTAGCGTCAGTATAAGGCTTTTGTTAGTTTTTATCGAACGCTTTGCCGCAAAAACGTGATTAAAAACGCCAGTGTTTACCCGGAGTAATAATTTCCGGTAAAGGAATATCCCAGGCCTCGACAGGCAGCTCACTAACCCGCTGCTCGTCATAACTTAGCCCAATCGGGAATAAATGGGGTGTATGTCCGTTATACCACTGCGCTAATGTACGGTCGTAATAACCGCCGCCCATGCCCAGGCGGTTGCCTTTTTCGTCAAAACCCACCAGTGGCAGAAGTAGTACATCAATATCAGCTAGCGGCACCACATTATCGACACGCAGCTCCGGCTCTTCTATACCGTACTTGTTTTGAGTCATGCGGGTGTCAGGGGAGTAGCGCAAAAACAATAAATGACCTTTCGCGAACGGGTGTAATACCGGCAGTACCGTTTGAAAGCCGTTTTCCCAAAGTCGCTGAATAACTGGCTGTGTTGGCAACTCGCCGGCAAAACTGTGATACACCGCAACAGTGGTTTGGGCTGGCTCTAACCCGCGCAGTCGCTGCTCAACAGCGTCAGCAACCGCCATGCCGGCCTGTTTGGCATAGTCCTGGGGTAAGCTGCGGCGAATTTGCTGTAACTTGCGTCGGAGTTCTTGTCGGGTCATGCTAAAACAGCCCTAGCGAAGTATACGAACTTTTGCTGTGTTCCACTTTAGAAGAACGTGAGTCCTGAACCACCTTGGCTTAGTATCGCTATATTGCTTCTCTTTTACATCCAGAAAGCCGTTGGGGGTGACTTCCGCTATAGGTACGAGCAAGTCGGTGTTATCAAAAAAGTAAGCTCTATGGCATTGTGCTGCCATGTCATAAAGTTGAGACAAGCTGCGTTCGTATCGACTTCGAACTTTATCAATTGGCACAGGGTGTCCGCCCAATTTAACGCGCTCGTCAACACGATCGATATTAATGTCAGGGTCAGCGATACAAACGTAGTAAAGGTAGGTTTTGAAACCCAGTTCATTCGCTTTTTTTATGTAGTCGAGGTGGCTATGGTGACTCATAACTGACTCATAGCTATGAGAAACCTTTTTTTCTAGCCACATCTCCCTTTGTCCCTTCGCTATTACCTGAGCTAGTTTGGAACGTTCCTGCGGGTCGGGCTCATGTTCACGTAGAGTAAGTTCTATTTCATCAGGGTTAACGTATTGACCTAATGGTACATCGTATTTATGGCGTAACTCATCTGTTAACGTTGTTTTGCCAGAGCCATTAGGGCCTGCAATTAGTCTTAGTCGCGGCATAAGTCTGCTTCAAGAGATGGGAACGCAGTTGCATCACTTAAAACCCTAACAAATTGTTCAGAACCGTCAGGAAAACGTCTCATGATGCGGCCATCTTTTGCGTACGTGAAACTTACTCCATGACTTAAGGCTTTCTCTCTTGCTGAACGAGATGCGTGACGGCCAATTGTCATTAGGGTGTTAAAGTCTATGAGAGGATCTTTCCTCTTCGTTACTGATACCTTTTTAATCGACTTGATCATTGGTCTCTCCTTCATTAGCCAATACTTATATAAATTATTGGTAATGCAGCTATCAAGTTATGTTGCTTATTAGTATACAACAAATAGAAACTAAAAGTCTCCGTACTGGAAAGGGTGGTTCCCCAAGGTGCCGCTGCTGGCTGTAGCCCTTGAACCCATTGGTTCAAGGCGGGGAGCAAGTGGTATCCGTCGTAGGCTTCCCGGTGCATGCCGGGCTTGCTCATGACGGGCCAGTGATCCCCTTTTAATACAAGCATCGGCTCAGGGACATTAGCCTGCTGGCAAACACCCCAGGGAACCGCAGAAAAGGGTTACTGTTTTGTCTATTTAGCGATTACGCTGCGAGCGCTGCTCGCTCATTGCTTGTTCAATTGTAGCTTGAAGCAGTTGAATTTTCTCTTCAAGCTTGGCCGTTTTGGCCGACTGTTCGTTCTGGTCTTGTATCCATTCGTGACACAAGTTTAATGCGGTCATCACGGCTATTTGTTCAACATTGGTCAGCTGCGTGTTTTCCTTCGTTTCCTGCAGCCTTTGGTTTAAGGCATCTGCCGCTTGCTGCAACGCGCTTTCCTGACCCACAGGGCAGGCAACCTTATAGTTACGCTCCAGCAATTTAATATCCATGGTTTTCGCGGCCATTCAAAAGACTCCTTGCAACTGACTCATCAGCGTGAATAACTGCATTATGGCACGAGCAGCGGGCGTTTGTCAGCTAGCGATTATGTAAAGCCAGTGTTAGGATTATGGCAAGATTCACAAAAGGCGAGATTTCATGTCCACACGCTTTAATTATGACCGTTTAGCCGAACTTTATGCGGGCTACGATATGACACCGGGAGCTTCTGAAATTCAGGGTATGCTCACGGGTTTAATAGCCACCGGCAGCGAGCCAAAAAGCGACGAGCTTATGGCGGTGTTGTCAGACTTAGCTTACGACGGGCAAAGCATTCCAACAGAGCTTAAAAATTTATTACAGCAACAAGCCGAAGAAATTGAACATTCGCTGGGCGACCACGACTTAGGCTTTCGCTTGTTATTGCCGGAAGACGGCGAGCCACTGCCAGAGCGTTTAAGTGCACTAGCTGGCTGGGTGAATGCGTTTCTCGCAGGCTACGGTGTTAACCAACAAAGCATGGCCACCTTAAGCGCCGACTTAAAAGAAGCCATTGAAGACATGGTCGAGCTGGCAAAGATTGAGTTCACCGAAGAAAGCGGCGAGGAAGAAGAGCGCGCTTACTTCGAAATTGTCGAATACCTGCGTGTATCGGCCATGATGTGCTACACCGAGTTAGGCCGCAAAGAGCAGCCGGCCAATCAACCACCCAAAACACTGCACTAATTTATGACCGCTGTAATTTCCGTAGAAGAATTTGCACAACGCCGACAGGCGCTTATGAAGCGCATGCCGCTGGGCGCTGTCGCCATTATTGCTGGTAACAGTGAAGTCACGCGCAGTAACGACACCGAGTATCCGTTCCGGCAAAACAGTGACTTTTTCTATTTGACCGGTTTTGCCGAGCCCGACGCGGTGTTGTTACTGGTTAACGGCGAAAAACCGCAAAGCCTGCTGTTTTGCCAGGACAAAGATCCGCAGCAGGAAGTTTGGCACGGTCTTCGTTTAGGCTATGAAAATGCAGAGCAGACGTTAAAGGTCGACGCCGCTGAAGACATAGACGCCATTGAAGAGCGACTGCCGGACATACTGAAAGGTATGGATAGCGTGTTCTACCTAATGGGCGACCAGGCCGAAGTGGGCGAGCTAATTAACGGCGCCCGCAATCAACTGCAACTAGCAGCACGACGCAGCGGCGAATTACCGCCACAAAGTCTGCGCGACTTACGTGCGTTATTAGACGACATGCGACTGATAAAGTCAGAGGCCGAAATTAACGTTATGCGCGAGTCGGCGCGCATTAGCAGCAACGCGTTTCGCCGTATTATGCGCTTTGTTGAGCCCGGCAAACACGAGTATCAGGTCGGTGCCGAGCTGCATCATGAGTTTGCCATGAACGGCGCACTGTATCCGGCCTACGGGATGATCTGCGGTGGCGGCGCCAACGCTTGCGTACTGCACTACACCGACAACAAAGACGTACTAAACGACGGCGATTTGATCCTCGTCGATGCCGGTGCCGAGTATCAGGGGTATGCTGCCGACATTACCCGTACCTTCCCGGTTAATGGCAAGTTCAGCGACACTCAGCGCACCTTGTATGAGATGGTATTAAAAGCGCAACAAGCGGCGTTTGAGGAAATAAAGCCCGGCAGCAATTTGGTCAACGCCAGCAACGCTGCCGCGCGGGTGATTAACGACGGTCTGGTTGAGTTGGGTATTATTGACGGTGACCCGGACACCGCCTTTGAAGCCATGCGCTGGAAAACCTACTTTATTCACGGTTTAGGGCACTGGCTGGGGCTCGACGTACACGACATGGGTCGCTACAAAGACGACAACGGCAAGCCTGTTTCTTTTGAGCCGGGTATGGTGTTGACCGTTGAACCGGGTATTTATATTCCCGAAGACGCTGACGTTGATGAAAAGTGGCGCGGCATTGGCATTCGTATTGAAGACGATCTGGTGGTCACCGCCGAAGGCTATGAAAACCTCAGCAGCGACGTGCCTAAAACCATAGAAGAGATAGAAGCATGGATGAGCGGCAAGTAATATCTGCCGATATTGCCATTGTTGGCGGCGGCCTGGTTGGCGCGCTGACCGGTATGATGCTGGCGCAGCAGCGACCGGACTGGCGTATTGTCATTTGCGAACCTCGTAAAGAAGGTCCGCCCAACGACAAACGCATTATTGCGCTGGCCGCTGCATCTGCCCACCGTTTGTCAAAGCTGGGCGTACTCGACAATATTACCCACGAGCCCATTAAGCACATTCATATTTCCGATCGCGGCTTTATAGGCGGTACCGAACTGCATGCTGAACAAGAAGGCGTGGAAGCTTTGGGCAAAGTGGTGGCGGCATCCGAGTTAGTAGAGCGCCTGTATAAAAGCTGCCAGAAACTGAACAATATTACCTGGTTAGGCGGCGTGCGTGCCGAACAAGTGCAACAAGCGTCTGCGCAGGCGACCGTGGTATTGGACAACCAACAGCAGGTACATTGCCGTTTACTGATTGGTGCCGACGGTCAAAACTCGCTGGTGCGCGAACAGCTGCGGCTAAAGTCAGACGTAACCGACTACGGGCAGTATGGCTGTATTGCGACGTTAGAGCTCGAACAGCCACTCAACGGTTGGGCGTACGAACGCTTTACCGAAAACGGACCCATTGCGCTTTTGCCTATGCAGGGGAATCAGGCGTCGCTGGTGTGGAGCTTCACCGAAAGACAGCTGGCCGAAGCCGAACAATGGACAGACGCAGAGTTTTTACAACGTTGCCAAAAAGCCTTTGGTTATCGAGCCGGACGTTTTAAATCGGTATCGCCACGAGTGTTTTATCCGCTTATTTTGCGCCGGGCGAAACGTTCAACGCATCACCGTGCGGTTATTATTGGTAATGCCTCGCATGCGTTGCATCCTATTGCGGGGCAGGGCTTTAATTTAGGACTGCGCGACGTCGAACAGCTGTGTAAAAGCTTAGCCAAAGCGATTGACCCGGGGGCTTTTGAACACCTGAATGACTACGAACAGCACCGCGAGCGCGACTACGAGTCTATTATTCGGTTAACCGACGGTTTAGTGCGCGGCTTTTCCAATCAATTCTGGCCAACCGTGCTGGGGCGTAACAGCGCACTCATGCTGTTGCAGCACTGCGCACCGTTAAAGTCCCGCTTTGCCCGCCTAACCATGGGGATGAAACCATGACACGCAAACACACTGACATTGTGGTTGTTGGCGGCGGCATGATAGGTCTGAGCCTGGCCACCAAGCTGGCGCAACAGGGTCGGCAAGTAACCGTTATAGAACGCCACGACCAGCCCGAGCTGACTGAAGAACTGGCATTACGGGTTAGCGCATTAAACGATCGCAGCCGCAGCGTACTGGCCGACTGTGGTGCCTGGCAAAAAATACAGGCGCATCGCACCGGGCCTTATAACAGCATGCAAGTGTGGGACAAAGACAGCCCCGCCCATATTGAATTTTCCGCCGCCGAAATTAACGCCGAAGACATTGGCGCTATTGTCGAAAACAATGTGGCCGAACACTTTTTGTGGGAAAGTGCCGAACAGGCTGGCGTAGAGATCATTCAAACAGACAGTTGGAAGTTATTGAGCGCGGGCGACGACAGCAGTCCCGCAGAAATAAACGTGGGTGAGCAATTACTTTCCGCTAACCTCATTATTGGCGCGGACGGCGGTCGCTCGCAAGTGCGTCAGTTTGTCGAACTTCCCATTAGTTTCTGGGACTACGAGCAGCGTGGCATTGTCGCCAACATTCGTACCGAACAGCCTCATAACGGCGTTGCCCGGCAGGTGTTTTTACCCACCGGACCGCTGGCCTTGTTACCGACGCCCGACCCACAGATTGTTTCTATTGTCTGGTCGGCAGATGAACCCTTAGCGGCGCAGTTACTGAATGAAATACCAGAGCGTTTTACGAAACAGGTAGAAACAGAGTCCGGCCGAGTGCTGGGTGCGTGCGAATGTGTGTCTGACATAAAAGCCTTTCCGCTTCGAATGCAGTATGCCCGCCAGTGGTTTCATCAGCGCATTGTGCTGGCCGGCGACGCTGCGCACACCATTCACCCGCTTGCCGGGCAGGGCGCTAACTTAGGCTTTGGCGACGTTAACGAGCTGTGCGAACAGTTGCAGGGCGTGGACTTAAAAGCGCTGAACGACTTAACCAAACACTTAAGCGCCTACCAACGAGCCCGCAAAGCCGACACCCAGGTTATGATAGCCGCCATGGAGCTGTTTAAACGTGGCTTTGGTACCGCCAACCCGGTTGTAAAAGGCCTGCGGGCATTAGCCTTTGCTATTCCCAACAAGTTCACGCCGTTAAAACGTAAACTGGCGGAAGTGGCGTTAGGTTCAAATTAACCGTTTGTCAAAAGAGTAAGGCCATATTTCAACTGATTTTAGGCGTTTCTGTAGGTCCGGATGGTTAGGGTTTATTAAGCAATTTTTCTCATGTTTAGTGAATACACTTGGCACAAGTAGCGCCAGGCTTTTATTAGACTTTAACCAACCATCTCCTAACCGACGGGCATCCTGGCTGCCACCGTCAGCACTCCATGAATCAGGCCAATGCTCTTCAGGCAGAGTTAATAGGTCATCTTCTTTTAGTTTTATTCGAGTAAATGAGTACGAATGTAACGGAGCTTCATTTTGTAGATGAACTAAAACCTCAATAATAGCCTGAGCTTCCGACATTGAACCATAAATACAGGCTTTGCCTTTGTTGTTCCATCGTCCGCCAACTAACCGAGCTCCGTTTCCGGTAAATGATGTGTCCAGATATTTTGTTTTACTTAAGCGATAAACCCACATCTTAAGAATAAACCCCGTATTCCAAACGGGTAATTATGTCCAATACAGCTTCAGTATTTGTGTGACTGTCTAACATATCAATAGGGCGCATATGACCAAGTCCGGGGACTTTTTTGGTCATCCATTCAACGGCCGCCTTACGGTCGCCGTCAAATAAATCAGTTGAACGAGCAAGTACTTCAATAAGGCTATATAACTTATCACTCTCCTCCGTGGTAAGGCGTCCTCCTTTCTTACGACGCAAGAAAGTTGTTGGCGGTATGTGTAACGCTTCAATAATGCTTTTCTGAGTCATTTCCATAGAGTTTGCCACGTGATTAAGTACTTTTATTGGTAATCCATTGGCAATTTGCTCTCTCAATCTTGAGTCTTCATTTGGAAGGCCTAACTCTGCCCATATATCTTTAGGCTGCATTACTGGAGTGTATTCTCGCAACTCCATAAATCCTCCGCATGGATGTTTAAAAATAACCATTTGGTTAATGATAGCACAGTTCAAAATTTCTGCAGTTTTAATTGAAATTAGTAGCTTGGTGAACCAAGTAACAAGGTTACACAAGCTGGTATGGGAAAAGAATCAGGCGAAGCATACTGTGCTGTATGAAGAAGCTGAATTCAGGGGTTTTTACCAATAAAACGTAAATTTAAAAATTTGTGTTTTCTCATAATTTAAGCTATATATTAATTCATTAAATTAGTCATGGAGTTTTATATGGCAAGGGTTAGAACACCGCCTTCGACGGATGAACTTTTTTCAGTTTATTCTCCGGAAGATGTTTTCAAGGTTATGAAAACCTACAGTATCACCAACTCTAAAGGTGAGTACTTGCCATGGGACAAATTTAAGTGGCGTGTCAACAAAGGCGATAACCCAGAACTTGCCTGGTTAGCGACTAAATTGGCTCGGATTAATGTCAGCCGGAACTTGCCAGAGCTTTGCGGCGTCAATGAATTATCATGTTTTAAACTGTGTATTCCAGACTCTCTTCAGGCCAAGCTGCATTATATCGACAAGCTAACCGGCGGCTCGCAAAGCGTTTCCGATCATCCCTTTTTCGGAAAGCAGGAAAAGAACGCCTATCTAGTCCAAAGCTTACTGATGGAAGAAGCTATTACCTCATCGCAATTGGAAGGGGCGTCGACAACGCGCAAAGTTGCAAAAGAAATGCTTGAGTCCGAACGTCAGCCACAGAACAAGTCGGAACAAATGATAGCCAATAACTATCGGTTAATGAAGCGGGCTGTCAGCTTGAAAAACGACGAGTTAACCATTCCGCTTATTCTGGAATTACACGAAATAGCGACCCATAAAGGCATTGATAATGACGCCGTGCCGGGCGAGTTCAGAACCAGTAACGACATTGATATACGCGACCAATACAACGACGTAGCGCATGTTCCGCCAGCGGCCAGAAGCCTACAGGAGCGCATGGAAAAGCTTTGTCAGTTTGCCAATGAAGAGCATGGGCAACTGAACTCCGATAACTTTATTCATCCGTTGGTAAAAGCCATTATTTTGCATTTTATGGTGGCTTACATTCATCCTTTTGGCGATGGTAACGGACGTACCGCAAGAGCGCTTTTTTATTGGTTTATGCTGAAATCGGGCTACTGGCTGTTCGAGTATGTGTCCATTAGTAAGCTCATTCAGGAGAAGCGCACCGACTATGATCGCGCGTTTTTATACACTGAAACCGACGACAATGATCTCACCTACTTTTTGTACCATCAGGTCGACATTGTCGTAAAAGCGGTCGATGCGTTACGGGAGTATATAGAGCGCAAACAAAAAGAAATGTTCGAGTTTATGAACTGGGTTGAAAAAAGCGCCGTAGCCAACGCTCTAAAACGAGGGCAGCTCGACATACTCAAAGAAGCAGTGAAGAACCCCGGACGGGTATTTACCGTGAAAACCGTAGCAAACAACCTTGGCTGCAATGAAAATACCGCACGCACCTATTTGAATGACCTCGCCAAGCGAGACCTGCTATTGGTCGGTAAAGCTAGCAAAGGCAAAGCCATGCGCTACATTGCGCCCGCTGATCTCGCCGAGCGGTTGTAGTCAGCGTGTCCTGATGTAACTACGTCAGGTGCGGTATCTATTCAACAAAGTAGCTAACAGGAAGGTTAAAATATCCGGCAAAGCCTTTTGCTTGGTTTAGGTTGACAGTGCGCTTGCCGTTTAACAACTCGCTTATTACGCTTTGAGGCGCTATATTTTTTAAGTCTTTCTGTTTTACCGAACGGGTTTTCATTAGCATTTTTAGCTTCTCGGCAACTGGAACAGTAGGCATTTCCATTTGATCTTCAAATTCTTCAATGCGATCAGAAATTGCGTTAGCAAACACTAGCACAATATCGTTTTCGTGCTGAGCCAAATCCATTAAGTAGTCCATAACGTCGGCTCTCTCAAGAAGCTCTTTTTCAGACTGAATGGGTGTATAAGTGTAATGAAAAAGCTCAACGGCAGTTCCAGCAAACTCCATTGCTGTAGCACTTATTGCCGAAGCGACTTGTCCCAGCGCTACCATTTCGTCCTGTTGAGCGTTCATAGTCATTACCTTCTTAATTTGCCTTGGTGAACATTGTGTTTACACCACTTGTCGTACTCGGAGTGTGACAAAATATCTCTTACAAAGAGTGTATTGTGTCCTAGTTTTGCAAGTATTCGGCAGTTGCTTCCGTGGACATCAAAAATATATAAATCAAATATGGTGCCATAGTCACCGTTCTCATTCTTCAGCCGCTTTCCGGCTATTCGGTCTGTATTCCAACCGGATGCTCGGCGCCAAATACTTTTAATTTGGCTGTAAGAATGTGCATTAAGAGAGTTTTGACCAAAAACATGACACCATAAATCTAACCCCACTTGCCACTGAGGGTATTGAAGCATGGCATTTTTTACTCGCTTCTTTGTGATAATTCTCAAAATGCATCCTATGCTGATAAAAATATCGCATTTTGCGATATTTAGCAACTTAAAGTGAAACTAAGATTTCGGTGAACCAAGTAATAAGGTTACACAAGCTGGTATGGGAAAAGAATCAGACAAAGCATACTGTGCTGTATGAAAAAGCCATGCGCTACATTGCGCCCGCTGATCTCGCCGAGCGGTTGTAGCTGCCCTTATTTACGTCAGGTTCAAATATTCATTCGTTCAAATGAAATTACTTTTCAAAAACTGAATTTTTTCTAATATTCACTCTATCGTGTGAAATATATTGATATTATTATTTTTTTCTTCTATATTCACTCAATCAAGTGAATTTAAGCTTAAGTGAGACTTCCCATGCTGCTGGAAGCAAAAGACACAAAAACCATCGGGCGCATTGCCAAAGTCGTGCGGCAGCAACAAGAGTTGGATCAGACAACAGCTGGCGCGTTTGCAGGCTGTGGCATTAATTTTGTGAGTCAATTCGAAAACGGCAAGCCAACAGTGCAACTGGAAAAAGCCCTAAATGTACTGAATGCGCTTGGCATAAAAGTTTATTTAGACATTCCCGACAGCGCTTCAAGTGACAAGCTCACCGAATTAACCGGACGCCTCAATCATGAGTAGTGCACTTGTCGCAACCCATTGGCGACGCTAACTATTTTGGGCGGGTGACACGACAATCTGTTTTAGCGTTCGCAGAAGGCTTAGGGCTTAACAAGCCCGTCGCAGAGCGAGAAATAGAGCGGCTGTGCAAAAGCATTCAGCAAGAAGCCGACAAACTTATCACCGAGCTTGAGCAACAGCCCAATTTTGAGTCAAAAGCCGGCGAGCTGCAGCTACTACGCAATATACGATACCGCTGTATTGGGGAATTCGCGAGCCAACTCAGCTGACGACTATCCCATACCGACCTTTTATTTTCGCTGCTAACGCCAAACGGGCGTCGGGCTCGCCGTGAATTAAACGTATGCGCTTCACCGGTTCATCGGTGGCATCAATAAAGTCTAAAAGCTCTTGCTGGTCGGCGTGAGCGGAGTAGCCACCTAAAGTATAAATACCCGCTTTAATCCAGACACGTTCGTGGTCTAAGTCGACATAGCCGCCGCGCGGGCCGTAGGTTTGAATATCGCGCCCCGGGGTTCCGGCAGCCTGGTAGCCTACAAACAACACATCGGTGCGCGAGTCGGGCAGCAAGGCTTTTAAGTAATTGAGCATACGTCCGCCGGTACACATACCGCTGGCGGCAATAACAATGCAGGGGTCGCCGCTGCTTTTTAAATAATTCACCACGCGCTCATGGTCACCGTGGTCGTCTACCGTCATCATGCGATCGAAGTTTAACGGATGCCGGTCTTCTTCTACCCGTGCCAATGCCTCTTCGTCCCACAACGCCTTCATGGCTCGGTACTGTTTGGTAAATTGCGCGGCCAGTGGCGAATCTAAAATAACCGTCATTTTGTGCCATACGGCATCCGCTACCCCAGTCTCCGCTTCCTTAGCCCTTGCTTTATGAATAATGTCTTCTAACTCGTACAAAAGCTCTTGCGTACGGCCAATACTAAACGCCGGAATTAAAATAGTGCCTTTGTTCTCCACACAACGCTCAACCACCGACTTCAGGCGTTGCTCGCGGTCAAGGCGCGACTCATGGTTCTTGTCGCCGTAAGTGCTTTCCAGCAACAGAAAGTCGGCGCGCTCCAGCGGGGTAGGGTCGGGCAGCAACGGCGTGTTTTTACAACCCAGGTCACCCGAGAACACCACACGGTAGTGATTATTCACATTCTCAATTTCCACATAAGACGACCCCAGAATATGGCCCGCCTGACGAAAGCGCAGCTTAAAGCGCTCAGTAGAGAAGTCGGCAGGCAGTTCTAACCAATCATCGTACTCCACCGGCTGTAGCTGGCGCTGCAGGCGAGTCACTACTGCATCAATAATATCGGCGTTGCGAGTTAGGCCTACTTTTAACGCGTCTTCAATAACCAGAGGCAACAAATGCGCCGTAGCTTTCGTGCAATAAATAGGGCCGGTAAAGCCGGCAATTAACAACCAGGGAATGCGGCCTGCGTGGTCAATGTGGCAGTGGGTCACCACCAACGCCTGCACCTTGCTAATATCGAAGTCAATTTCTTGCGTGTTTGAGTCCGCGCCCGAACCCGAGGTTTCTGCCCCCTGAAACAACCCGCAGTCAATTAAAAGTGAGTGGTCACTGTCTAACAACAGTTCGTGGCAAGAGCCCGTAACCCCTTCAAACGCGCCGTGATGAATAACATCCATGTGTTGGTTCCGTCTTGTTTAAAACAACCAGATTACAAAAAACGGCGGAAAAGCGCCATCGGACAAAAGGGTGATATTGGATCATTTTAAATAACCGAGGTCTTTAAGTTTACAGTAGGTTATCTTTTTTGATAACTAATTGTAGACCTAATTGGTTGCTTGGTGTACGCTAGGTTATTAAGTTTATTAACCTAATGTATACCAATGAGCACACATCAGTTGAAAGGTAAGTTACATGCGTTGCAAAAATATACACATCATGCGCTTGTATCTATGCCACAATTTAAGATGTTAATGCCAGAATATTCAAACGATGCACTAAAAGTCCGTCTAAATTACCTGGTAAAAAAAGGCGTCCTTCAAAAGATTTGTCGAGGAGTATGGGCTTTTCCTGAAAGCCACTATTACCACTCGACGAGTATTTTGCACTTACCGCATTTGGTGCGGCCATCAAGCCTTAATTACCTCAGTTTGGAATCTGTACTCAGCAAATATAGCGTTATTAGTCAGCAGATGTTTGATTATGCCACTGTAATGACAACGGGGCGGAATGGAATATTCAAAACTCCGCTTGGGACGCTCGAGCTTACACATACTAAGCGTGACCCAATGGCAATCACTAATGAGACGTATCCATTAGATGATTACCCATTGAGAGAAGCGACAATAAAGAGAGCGTACTTAGATTTGAAAAACGTCGGACGAAATCTCGAATTGGTTGACCAGGATGCTTTAAGTGAAGCGATTACAAGACAAGGAAGTGATAACTATGAACATTAAATCTCTAGCGCAAAAAATTTGTGCTGATTCGCCGGAGTTAGCGGGTCTTACGACAACAGTTGAAAAAGAGCTGCTCCATTATGAAGTGCTAGCTTCAATGGCAAAGCACGGTTTTCTTAAACAACTTACCTTTCAAGGTGGTACCTGTCTGCGAATGATGTATGGATCGAATAGGTTATCGGAAGATTTGGATTTTGTCGGTGGCGCAGATTTTGACTTTGATCAGCTAGCTCATCTTCGTGACTGCCTACATGAAGACCTGTCGCAAAGGCACAATCTTAAAGTCAATGTGACTGAACCTAATTACGACAAGTTATCGAATAAAGAGGCGATTCAGGTAGGCCGTTGGAAAATATCTATTGAAACCGAGCCTGAGCAGAAAAGCCTGCCATGGCAGAAAGTGAAATTGGAAGTTGCGACAGTTATTGCCCATACGCAAGTTCTAAGGCCGCTTGTAAAAACCTATCCTAGTGTTCCCGATGCCTACGTAAGCATTCTTCTCAACTGTGAAACACTCGAAGAAATTGCTGCTGACAAGTTTGTTGCTCTAGCCCTGCGCCGTTCGATTAAAGCACGAGATGTTTGGGATATTGCCTGGCTAAATCAGCGTAATGTACAGGTAGATGCGGAGTTAGTTCGAACCAAGTTTCAGGGCTATCATCAACCTGCCGGTTTTGAAGCGCTTTCCGGGCGGTTACAAGAACTACCTTCTTATATGGCTTCAGGTGATTTTGAGCAGGAAATGCGGCGCTTTCTACACTCATCAACGGTCGCTAACAGTATCGAGCAGGACGGTTTTATCGACTATCTTACCGATACCGTGATCCGAATGGGCGACCAGCTATTACGCGAGCAAAGTGGTGGGTCACCGGAATTTAAGATGTAAGTTAAGGAACTAGCCGCTTAAAATATCACCAATTACTAACAATAAAGCCTTTGTAGGAAAAGGGCTACGTGCGGTATCATACTCGCTTGATCAAAATTATCTGCATCATCGGCCTATGGGAACCGCAACCCATGGGCGGTAGCGTGCCTAACACAGTAAAAATTATAGAAGCAGGCAAACAATAAGGCCTCAGAATGAACGATAACAATCCAAAAGCACCACTAACTCCCCTTAACTACGAACCAAACCGCCATCCGGATTACCAGGACGATGAAATAGACCTGCGAGAGCTATTCGGCATTATCTGGCAAGGCAAATGGTGGATTATCGCCATTACCTTTGTGTTTGCGGTGGGGTCTGTTATTTACTCTTTAAGCCTGCCGAATATTTATAAGTCAGAAGCAACGCTGGCACCGACCGAAGAGGCCAGTGGCGGCGGATTGTCGCAAATGGCGGGTCAGTTAGGCGGCTTAGCTAGCTTGGCCGGTGTTAATTTAGGTGCTAAACCTGTTGATAAGACCACTATTGCTATAGAAATACTGCAGTCCAGAGCCTTTATTAAAAGCTTTGTAGAAAAATACAATATATTGCCAGAGCTAATGGCGGTAGAAGAATGGAACCGTCAAAACGGACTGGTTTACAATAAAGAGATTTATGACCCAGCTACTAATGAGTGGCTGAGAGAAGTAGAGCCGCCCCAAGAGCCACAACCGAGCAGTTGGGAATACGCGCAAGTTTTTAAAAGTAATGTGCTTAGTGTGACTCGTGATTTGGAAAAAGGCCTAGTGACGTTGTCTGTTAATCACCAGTCACCAGAGGTTGCAGAGCAATGGACTACCTGGTTAATTAGCGAAATTAACAACCATATGCGGGAACGTGATATTCAAGAGGCGCGGCGCAGTTTAGAATATTTAAATGAAGAGCTTCAGGAAACCGCACTAAGCAATATGCAGCAAGTGTTTTATCAGCTTATTGAAAAGCAAACTCAGACTATTATGCTAGCCAATGTGCGGCCTGAGTATATTTTTCAAGTATTAGACCCACCTGTTGTGCCTGAGCAAAAAGCGAAGCCCTCGCGCGCTCTAATCTGCATTATTGGGACATTTTTAGGTGGATTTTTAGGTGTGGGTTTTGTGTTAGTCAGAAACATATTCAGAAAAGAAGAAAACGCCGCCTGATACTATTCCTATTCCGTAACCTGATGTTTCACGTCAGGTGAGATATCCAAAAAACTAAATGACCTCTATGAAAATACTAGTAACAGGCGGTGCGGGTTTTATAGGCTCAGCAGTCATCCGTCATTTGATAAAAAGTACCGAGCACTCTGTTGTAAACGTCGACAAACTAACCTACGCAGGTAATCTCGAAAGCTTGGAGTCTGTCAGTAACGACGAACGCTATATTTTTGAGCAAGTCGATATATGCGATGCACAGGAACTAAAGCGCGTGTTTAATGAACACGGCCCCGATATTATTATGCATTTGGCGGCGGAGTCACACGTTGACCGCTCTATAGATGGTCCTGGTGAATTTATGCAAACCAATATCATGGGTACCTATACGCTATTAGAGCAGGCTAGAGCGTACTGGCAGAATTTAGCCTCTGATAGGCAATCGCAGTTTAGATTTCATCACATCTCGACTGACGAGGTGTACGGTGACTTACCTCATCCAGACGAACAAGAAGGTGAACTTCCTTTATTCACAGAAACTACTCCATATGCACCAAGTTCACCTTACAGTGCGTCAAAAGCTAGTAGTGATCATTTAGTTAGAGCATGGCGGCGTACCTACAATTTTCCGGCCATCGTTACTAATTGTTCGAACAATTATGGACCTTATCATTTTCCAGAAAAACTTGTTCCATTAATGATTTTGAATGCGCTAGAAGGGAAGCCTTTGCCTGTCTATGGGAAAGGTAATCAAATTCGAGATTGGTTGTACGTCGAAGACCATGCAAGAGCACTAACACTAGTTGCGACTAAAGGGAAGGTTGGTGAAACCTACAATATTGGTGGGCATAACGAGAAACAGAACATAGAAGTTGTCAAAACCATTTGTAATATTTTAGACGAGTTGGTTCCTGCTGAGAATTCATACAAAGAGCTTATAAGCTACGTAGAAGATCGTCCTGGTCATGATATGCGTTATGCTATTGACGCTACCAAGATTAAACAAGACCTAGACTGGATACCAGAAGAGACTTTTGAGTCTGGCATACGCAAGACCGTACAATGGTATTTGGATAACCAGAGTTGGTGCCAACGTGTACAAGATGGTAGCTATCAACGAGAGCGATTAGGAAGCAAATCATGAAAGGAATTGTACTAGCCGGTGGTTCAGGTACACGCTTATATCCCATAACTAAGGGAGTATCAAAGCAGCTACTACCTATTTACGACAAACCGATGATTTATTATCCGCTATCGGTACTTATGCTTGCGGGTATACGTGAAATCTTAATTATCTCTACACCTGAAGACTTACCTAATTTTGAAAAGTTATTAGGTGACGGTTCTCAATTCGGAATAGAGCTTTCATACAAAGAGCAGCCGAGCCCAGAGGGTCTGGCACAAGCTTTTATTATCGGTGAGGAATTTATCGGCAGTGATAGTGTTTGTTTAGTTCTCGGAGATAACATTTATTACGGTCAGGGATTTACTCCGAAACTAGCGGAAGCTGTGAAAAGAACTGAAAATGAAAGGGGAGCGACAGTTTTTGGCTATCAGGTAAAAGATCCCGAGCGGTTTGGTGTCGTAGAGTTTGATGAAAATCAGAAAGCGATATCTATTGAAGAAAAACCGTCAAAGCCGAAGTCTCATTTCGCGGTTACCGGTCTCTATTTTTATGATAATCAGGTAATCGATATAGCTAAGAAAGTGGAGCCATCTGATCGTGGTGAGTTGGAAATAACTGATATAAACCGTGCTTATTTAGAGCAAGGTAGCCTAAATGTTGAATTGTTAGGGCGTGGTTTCGCATGGCTGGATACAGGTACACATGAAAGCTTGCTAGAGGCAGCCCAATTCGTAGAAACAATTGAAAAACGGCAAGGTTATAAAATTGCCTGCCTTGAAGAGATAGGGTTTAATCAAGGTTGGCTAAGTAAAGATTTGCTTAAAAAGCAGTCAGAAGAACTTAAGAAAAATGGTTACGGAGAATATCTTCAAACAATTATAAATGACGAAGTTTGAGGACAACCATAAAGTGATTTTGCATGTTAGCAATATTGGAGCGTTTACTCCTTCTTTTGTGAAACTAATAGATATGGAGTTTAGCAAGAAAAGGCATAAATTTTGGTTGGTAGGTGAAAAAAGCTTAAAGCGATACCCTATTGAAAAGAAAGAAAATATCTTTATTGTAAAAAAGACAGTAATTGGCCAGCTGCATGCCTATTTATACCTTTTAATGACTTTACATTGTAGCCAAAAGATAATTCTTCATGGGCTGTTTAATGCTCGCGTTATTTTAATTTTAGTATTTTGCCCTTGGCTGCTTAAAAAATGTTTCTGGATTATGTGGGGAGCCGATCTTTATCAATACCAGCACCCGAAAGTAGGCTGGCGAGAGAAGCTAGTAGAAAAACTTAGAAGATTCGTAATTAAGCGTATGGGGCATCTTGTAACTTACCTACCTGAAGACTTGAAGCTTGCACGTAAATGGTATGGAGCGACAGGTGAATATCATGAATGCCTAATGTATCTGAGTAATATCATGGATCCAAAGATGTTAATAAATTCAGGACAACCCAAGGAAGAAAGTTCAGAGTTGAATATCTTGATAGGAAATTCAGCGGATCCGAGCAATAATCATTTTGAAGTTCTAGAAAAACTAAAAATATATAAAAACGAAAATATAAAAATTTATGTCCCATTATCATATGGTGACCGAAATCATGCTCAAAAAGTTATTGAACGAGGTAAGAAAGAATTCGGTGATAAGTTTGTTGCGTTAAGTGACTTTATGCCATTCGAGCAATACGTAGAATTTTTAAAATGTATAGATATCGTTATATTTAACCACAAACGACAACAAGCAATGGGGAATACCATTACTCTGTTGGGGATGGGCAAAACAGTGTTTATGAGGAAAGACGTTAGTCAGCGTTTTTTTTTAGAAAGTGTAGGACTTTATTTGAAGGATGTGTCGCAATTTTCACTGGAGCCATTGACTCAAAAAGCATTAGAAAAAAACATCCAAATTATACGCTCGCGGTTTTCTCTAGAAACTCTGAAACAACAATACTCGGAACTATTTGAGGTCTAAAATGGCTTATCTTTCTAGAGAGCATCTTGAGAATATAGGGTTCAAAAGTTTAGGGAAGAACGTAAAAGTTAGTGATAAGGCCTCTATTTATAATCCTGAATTGATTGATATTGGCGATAATTCGCGTATCGATGATTTTTGTGTATTGTCTGGAAAAGTCGTAATTGGACAGTATTGTCATATTACTCCAATGTGTCTAGTCGCCGGTGGTGACCCAGGCATCGTATTGTCGGATTTTTGTACTTTGGCTTATGGAGTAAAAATTTTTGCTCAATCCGACGATTATACGGGAAAAACGATGGTCAATTCGCTTATACCGAAAAAGTTCAAAAATGAGTACTTTTCTAAAGTTGTATTGGAACGTCAAGTTGTTGTCGGAGCATCGTCAGTGATATTCCCCGGAGTAACAATTAAAGAAGGCTGCTCTATCGGTGCTATGAGTCTTATAACTAAGACTACCGAACCTTGGGGAATATATGTGGGCAGCCCTGCGCGAAGAATAAAAGCTCGCAAGAAAGACCTTTTAAAACTTGAAGAAGAATTTATAAAAGAGAACCTAAATGATACCGTTTAATGTCCCTGCGCGTACAGGTTTGGAAGAAGGCTATATTAGTGACGTTCTAGGAAGGAATAAGCTCTGTGGTGATGGTTATTTTGGGAAAAAGTGTGAAAATTGGTTTGAGACACATTTAGATATTCCAAAATCTCTATTTACCCCTTCTTGCACAGCTGCGCTTGAATTGGCAGCAATTCTTATCAATATAAAGCCCGGCGATGAAGTGATAATGCCCAGTTACACTTTTGTGAGTACCGCAAATGCCTTCGTGCTGAGAGGGGCAAAAATCGTATTTGTTGATATTAGACCAGACACAATGAATATTGACGAAAGACTGATTGAAGGCGCTGTAACCTCAAAAACTCGAGCGATTGTTCCTGTGCATTATGCGGGAGTAGGTTGCGAAATGGATGTCATTATGGACATAGCTAACCGCCATGAGCTGTATGTAATTGAAGACGCGGCGCAAGGCATGATGAGTAGTTATAAAGGTCGGGCTTTAGGAACTATTGGGCACCTGGGGGCGTTCAGCTTTCACGAAACCAAAAATTATACTAGCGGTGGTGAAGGGGGGCTTCTTATTATTAATGATAAGCAGTTTGTTTCCCGTGCTGAGGTAATTCGTGAAAAAGGCACAAACCGGAGCCAATTTTTTAGAGGTATGGTTGATAAATACCAATGGGTCGATGTCGGTAGTAGTTACTTACCAAGCGAATTGCAATCGGCTTATCTATGGGGTCAGTTAGAGTGTGCTGAAGAAATTAACGATGCACGGCTTTCCCTGTGGAGCTACTACTATAAGAACTTAAAGATGCTGGAAAGGTCTGGGCGAATAGAACTGCCTAACATCCCCGAAAGCTGTATTCATAACGCACATATGTTTTACTTAAAGACCTCTGGGCTGGATGAGCGAACAGCTCTGTTAGAACATTTAAAAAACGAGGACATATTGGGAGCTTTTCATTACGTACCTCTGCATACCGCGAAGGCTGGGTTACAGTTTGGGAAGCTACATGGCGGGGATAACTTCACCACTCGAGAAAGTGAAAAGTTAGTCAGGTTGCCCTTGTGGTATGGCCTTGAACGGGGGCAACAACAAAAAGTTATAAATGCAATTTTTGGGTTTTATAAGTGACACCTAAACAAATAGCGGCCTTCGCTATCGGACCGGTAGGTGGGGCGTTACTTAGTCTTGTTTCGTTACCTTTAATAACATGGTTTTTTTCCCAACAAGACGTGGGTCGCATGGCTATGTTCCAGGTAACACTCTCTTTTAGTACGTTGCTGTTTAGTTTGGGGCTTGACCAAGCTTACGTTAGGGAGTTTCACGATACCAAAAATACTCCCGCATTACTAAAGCAGGCAGCTTTGCCCGGTTTAGCGTTATTAATTATAACGCTTGCTGTACTTATTATGTTTGGTGGAGTGCTGTCTGACTGGCTATTCGGTGTGCCTAAACTGCACTTGAGTGTTCTGGTTTTAATAGCACTATTAGCTAATTTCATTTCACGTTTTTTCTCTCTTGTTCTTCGGATGAATGAACGTGGCTTGGCTTACTCAATGAGTCAAGTGCTCCCTAAGCTACTGCTATTACTAATCGTCGGTGGTTATGTACTCGTTGATGCTAGTAAAGACTTAACCAATCTTATTCTTGCCAATACCTCTGCTATTACCTTTGTCTTCGCAATCTATGCCTGGAACACTCGAAAGGAATGGCTGGCTAGTTTTTATTGCAAACTAGATATTAGTCAGCTCAAGCAAATGCTTCGGTTCGGCTTACCTCTCATTCTTGGTGGCTTAGCTTTCTGGGGCCTTACGGCTATGGATAAACTCTTTCTGCGAGCTATGACTAGTTTTGAAGAGCTAGGAGTTTACTCTGTTTCGGTGAGTTTCGCGGCTGCTGCGGTAATCTTACAAAGTGTATTTTCAACGGTTTGGGCACCAACTGTATACAAATGGGCGAGTAAGGGGCAGGGTCTTGAAAATGTTCATCTTGTTACTCGATATATACTGGCTTTAGTCGTTCTCGGATTTTCATTAGCGGGGCTCTTTTCATGGGTTGTCACCTTATTCCTACCTAGCAATTATTCTGCTGTACAATGGATTGTGGTTTCATGTATAGGATACCCTTTATTATATACATTATCGGAAACCACTGTCGTTGGCATAGGTATATCCAAAAGAACGTCGTACTCAATGCTCGCTTCATTGATCGCCTTTGCCGTTAATCTGGCAGGTAATTGGGTTCTTATACCTATTTATGGCGCTGCCGGAGCTGCTGTAAGTACATGTTTGTCCTTCTGGGTTTTCTTTTTGGTAAGAACTGAGTTTGCTATATATTTGTGGAAACCGGTCCCTCGGCTCTTGGTTTATTTGTACACAATTGTTGTTGTAGCCGGAGCAGTTATTTTCACTTTATGGGGAAAGGAACTTGGCTTGTGGATGGTTGGCTTCTGGCTGTCTGTATTGGCAAGCTGGTTAGTGGTTTTCAGAACGGAAATTTCAAAGGTATCGACATTTGTTTTTAAACGTCAATTGGTAAGAGAAGTTTAAGATTGGAAACCTATGCTAGATAGCTGCAGTTTATTTGGAAATAAACTGATTAACGATAGAACTACAATGGTTTATCGAATTGAGGTCAGAAGAGATTCATGGATTTAAAGATGCATAAGCAATTAATAGAGAAATTAGAAAATAAATCAGCGGTTATTGGTATTATCGGTTTAGGATACGTTGGACAACCACTGCTTATCCGCTACAGCGATATTGGTTACAAAGTCATGGGGTTTGATATTGACCAAGTTAAGGTTGATGCGCTAAACAACGGTCACAGTGCAATTGAACATATTTCAGATGAAAATATTGCGGCCGCAATAGATAATGGATTTAGAGCTACTAGTGATTATAGTCGCGTCAAGGATTGTGATGCATTGATACTTTGTGTGCCTACTCCACTAAACAAGTATCGTGAGCCGGACATGTCTTTTGTTATAAATACTACTGATATGCTAAAGCCTTATGTAAGAGGGGGCCAGGTGGTATCTCTTGAAAGTACAACCTATCCAGGCACAACGGAAGAAGTATTAAAGCCTCGTCTCGAAGAGACTGGATTAGTGGTAGGTAAGGACATCTTCCTAGTTTATTCTCCGGAAAGAGAAGACCCGGGGAATCTTAATTTTGAAACTAGAACAATTCCAAAAGTAGTGGGTGGCCACACCGAGAAATGTAAAGAAGCTGGAATCTCACTTTATCAACACGCCATCGATAAAATAGTCCCTGTTAGCTCTACAAAAGCGGCAGAATTAACCAAATTACTAGAAAATATTCATCGAGCAGTAAATATTGGTTTAGTGAACGAAATGAAAATCGTTGCGGATAGCATGGGTATTGATATTTTCGAAGTAGTTGATGCTGCAGCAACTAAACCCTTTGGATTTACAGCTTATTACCCGGGACCTGGGCTAGGTGGGCACTGCATTCCGATTGACCCGTTTTATCTTACCTGGAAAGCCAGGGAGTATGGGTTGAATACAAGATTCATTGAGCTGTCAGGTGAAGTGAACCGTGCTATGCCTGAATATGTGGTGAATAAATTGATGGACGGCTTAAATCAACATCAAAAGTCACTGAATGGCAGTCGAATTCTCGTGTTGGGTATTGCTTATAAGAAAAATGTAGACGATATGCGCGAGTCGCCTTCTGTTGAGATCATGGAACTTATTCGTGATAAAGGCGCAGAAGTGGCATATAGCGACCCACATGTACCTAAATTTCCGAAAATGCGTGAACACAGCTTTGATTTAAGCAGTACTGAGTTAACAGTAGAGAACTTGAACAGTTTTGATGCCGTTATTCTGGCAACTGATCACGAGAAATTCGATTACGAAGCAATATACGAACATTCAAGAATTATTATTGACTCTCGCGGAAAGTATAGAGGAAAGAACGGAAAGGTGATTAAAGCGTAATGACTGATATCAACACTAGCAATAACTTCGCTCTTATAGGTGCCTCTGGCTACATAGCCCCCCGCCATATGAAGGCTATAAAGGAAACCAATAATACATTAAGTGTTGCTTACGACATTAATGACTCTGTTGGTATTATTGACAGTATTTCGCCGCAAAGCGAATTCTTTACTGACTTTGAACGTTTTTATGAGCATGCTTGGCAGGTAAAGCGTAACAACAGCACAAAGCTAGATTATGTATCGATATGCTCTCCCAACCACATGCATGCCTCGCATATAGCCGCTGGTTTACGTTTAGGTTGTGATGTTATTTGCGAAAAGCCTTTGGTGCCAACGAGTAATGATTTAGATGAATTAGAGCGGGTTGAGCAAGAAACCGGCAAGAAAGTTTACAACATTCTTCAGTTACGCCATCACCCGGCAATTATTGAGTTGCGGGATAAGGTGGCTAAGTCAAAGAAAGATGAGAAGCACGAAGTTGAGCTTACCTATATAACCTCTCGTGGTAAATGGTATCTTGAGAGTTGGAAAGGCGATCCAAGGAAATCGTTTGGTGTAGCAACCAACATTGGAGTGCATTTTTTCGATATGCTGCACTTCATTTTTGGGAAGTTACAGAAAAATGTGCTTCACTACACTGATGACCTGAAAGCATCTGGCTACTTAGAATATGAAAAAGCACGAGTCAAATGGTTGCTTTCTATCGATGCCAATGATTTACCGGACGAAATTAAAGGTGAAAAAACAACTTACAGAACCATTAATTGTGATGGTGACGAGTTAGAATTTTCAGGTGGTTTTACCGACCTTCACACAGTTAGTTATCAAGAGATATTAGCAGGTCGAGGCTATGGTATTAAAGATGCTCGGCATTGTGTGGAAACCGTAGAGCAAATTCGTACTCAGCAATTGCAATCTGCAAAAGCTAATGAAGCACATCCTTTTCTGTCATCACTTCTTAAAAAGTAATACGCAGTATTCAAAGCGATCAGGTGCATACTATGAGTTATTACCAACATGAATCAGCAATTGTAGATGAGGGAGCTCAAATTGGCGAAGGTAGCCGTATTTGGCACTTCGTGCATGTTTGCGGTGAAGCCCAAATCGGCAAAGGCGTTTCATTAGGACAAAACGTTTTCGTCGGTAACCGAGTGAAAATTGGAGATAACTGTAAAATACAAAACAATGTTTCGGTCTACGACAATGTGTATCTAGAAGAAGGCGTATTTTGTGGGCCCAGTATGGTTTTCACCAATGTGTATAACCCTCGTTCGCTGATAGAGCGCAAAGACGAATATAAGGACACTCTAGTTAAAAAAGGAGCTTCTTTAGGGGCTAACTGCACTATTGTCTGCGGTATTACTATCGGTGAGTACGCTTTTATTGGCGCTGGAGCCGTTGTGAACAAAGATGTACCTGCTTACGCACTTATGGTTGGGGTACCAGCCAAACAAATAGGCTGGATGAGTGAACATGGGGAACAATTAAGTTTGCCATTGACCGGCGAGGCGAAAGCTCTCTGTTCTCATACCGGCGCTACCTATATATTAAATGGGCAAACCGTCAGTAAAGAAGGTTAACGAGAATGCAGTTTATTGATTTAGCCGCTCAACAGGCAAGAATTAAAGACAAAATTGATGCAGGTATTGCACGTGTCTTAGAACATGGTAAGTACATTTTGGGCCCTGAAGTACAAGAGCTAGAAGAAAAGTTAGCGGATTATACCGGTGCAAAATATTGTATTACCGTTGCAAATGGTACCGATGCTCTTCAAATTGCGCAAATGGCTTTGGGTATAGGACCCGGCGACGAAGTTATTACGCCAGGTTTTACTTATATTGCAACGGCAGAAACGGTTGCACTTCTTGGTGCTAAACCCGTTTATGTGGATATAGATCCCAAAACCTATAATATCGACCCAAACCTCATTGAGGCTGCTATTACGGATAAGACTAAAGCGATTATTCCTGTTTCTCTTTATGGGCAGCCTGCCGACTTTGACCGTATTAACGAAATTGCAAGAAAACACAGCATTCCGGTTATTGAAGATGGCGCACAGAGTTTTGGGGCAACTTATAAAGGTAAAAAGTCTTGTAATTTAAGCACGATTGCTTGTACTAGCTTTTTCCCGAGTAAACCTTTAGGTTGCTATGGTGATGGTGGAGCTATTTTTACTAATGATGACGACTTAGCAACGATTATGCGCCAGATTGCACGTCATGGGCAAGATCGACGCTATCATCATGTCAGGGTGGGAGTGAATAGTCGTCTTGATACCTTGCAAGCGGCGATCTTGCTGCCTAAGCTAGAAATACTCAACGATGAAATCTTATCAAGAAACCAAGTATCTGAGGTGTATAGTAGTGCCTTTTGCGATACGGAAATAATAACGCCTTTTGTTGAAGAACATAATCAGTCTGCATGGGCTCAATATACTATTCAAGTTAAGAATAGAGAAGAGTTACAGGAAAAGCTGCTAAACGAAAATATTCCAACAGCTATACATTACCCCATACCTTTGAATAAACAACCTGCGGTTGCTGAAGAAGGCCAAGTTTTGAAGGTTGGTGATAGTGTAGCAAAAAACGTTCTAAGCATACCTATGCACCCATATATGGGAAAAGAGCAACTTGAATTAGTTTCTAATATAATTAGAAATACGGTAGGTTGATATCTCTTGAATTGATTAAAAATGTCAACGAATCATTAGCGAAAGAAGGTCACTATTTATATTTAGGGAATTGTAGTTTGGGACTGAAAAACACGATATTACGAGCTGTATATATGCTCATCTTCTCCTTTCCAGGTTCGAATTATAATAGCGTTTTTAGTAAATTTCGTATCTTTCTACTGAGAAGGATGGGTGCCGAAATTGGAATTCATTGTTCTGTTTTAAAGAATGTTGAGATATCTAATCCTAGAAACCTTCTGGTTGGAGATTGTTCGGGGTTAGGAGCTAGAAACACTATAAATTGCCAAGGAAAAGTGGTGATTGGCGAACGCGTTTTAATGGGGCCTGAGGTAATGATATTTACCGCGACTCATGTGTGGAATGATGAAATTAAAACTTTTTACAAGCAGGGAATCGAAACATCAAGAGTCGATATCGGTGATGATTCATGGATAGGTGCCAGAGCTATAATACTTCCTGGTGTAAAAATCGGTCGAGGTGCTGTGGTGGCGGCTGGAGCGGTTGTCACAAGCGATGTTCCGAGCTATGCGATTGTTGGTGGAGTTCCTGCACGTATCATCAAACACAAAGGCTCTTCTACCAAGTAAATGCAGAAGTTTAACTCAAATAGCTTTATTGTAACTTAAGAACATCATGTCAAAAATTCTAATTGTTGGTTTGCCGTTTTTTCCAAAGAAATATCAATATGCTGTCGATGCATATCGTGAGTTGGGTTGTGAAGTCAAAGTTCTTCTGAATACAGGCGACGAAGGAAAACCAGAAGCTCCTAAATCTCAAGGTTTGATTGAATACGCCGGAAAAAATAATTTAATTAGAATGATTATTTTTATAAAGGTTCTAATCAGATTTCGCCCCGATAATATTGACTGTTACAACTATTCTATACTATCACTGATGTATGTTCTCTTGTCGCGAGCATTTGGTGTTAATGTTCGGTTTTGGATAATTGGCGGTGAGCTAGTAGGGGATAGGCAGAACTCGAATTCAAACTCTTTTTTGATGAAGGTATATGCCAACGTTAAGAAAAAGCTGACATGGTTTTGTTTGAAATTTACTAATGCGATATTTGCAAAAGAGCTACATCATGTAGATGCTATTAAAAATAAGCTACCGCGAGCGGTAGAAAAAATTGTTCAAATACATAACTGTGTGCCCGTTCCGGATTTCGATCCAGATACTAGGCGTAATTTAGCACTAGACTTCCTATATGCTAATGCGGTGATCGAAAGTCGAAACGTTATATCTTTAATTAACTCCTTTCATGAATTGCAAAGAGAAAACATAAAATTCCGAGCGGCTATATATGGATTCAGCTCTATTTCTAACGAAGTTTACGCTCCACGAGGATTTTTATATTCGGAAGTCGCACTGAAACACTATAAATCTCTCAACTTAGCTAAAAATGTGGAAGTTCAAGGCTTTGTAAAAGATATAAACCAGGTTATGAAGCAATATCGGTTTTTCGTCTTTCCTTCTGACGTCATACTCGCTAATTACGCACTCCTGGAAGCTATGTCGTATGGTTTAGTGCCAATAGTATATCCCGGTAACGGCTATGATAAGTTAGTAGAAGATGGTATTAACGGATTTGTGGCTTTTGACAACGACTTAGCTAAAGCGTTTAAGCGAGCGTTATCTTTGTCTGATGAAGAGTATGTGAATATGTCTGGATTGGCATATGAAACCATAAGCCAAAACTTTTCCATGCAGGTTTGGTTGAAAAAATTAAATTCGAATTTACGTTAATTTAGGCTGTTTTATGAAAGTTTTATTTGTTTTCGGGACTCGCCCAGAAGCCATAAAAATGGGTCCTTTAGTTTCGGCTATGGCAAAAGACTCTAATTTTGAAGTAAAAATTGCAGTAACAGCGCAGCATAGAGAAATGCTCGATCAGGTTTTAAAGCTATTTGGTATAGCTCCTGATTATGACTTAGATATTATGCGAAGCGGTCAAGATTTATATGACGTAACGACAAAAATTTTACTTGGCCTGCGCACCGTGTTGCGGGATTTCGAACCTGATTTGGTTTTGGTTCATGGAGATACGACGACTTGCTTTACTGCTAGTTTGGCAGCATTTTATGAACAGGTAAAAATCGGGCACGTTGAAGCGGGATTGAGAACGGGTAATCTTTATTCGCCGTGGCCAGAGGAAGCAAATAGGAAATTAACAAGTGTACTGACAGATATCCATTTTGCTCCGACACAGCGCGCAAAAGATAATTTAGTATCTGAAGGGGTTGATAAGTCAAAAATATTTGTAACCGGCAACACGGTTATTGACGCCCTTTTTTCAATAAAAAATAAAGTCTTGGAAAACGGTGATTCAAAAGCTTCACTGGACCAAAGCTTTGATTTTATCGATAACTCAAAGAAGTTGATTTTGGTAACTGGCCATAGACGAGAAAGTTTCGGAGACGGTTTCGAACGAATTTGTGCTGCTCTAAAAGAGATAGCAGAAGAGCATTCAGACGTACAAATAGTCTATCCTGTTCATCTCAATCCTAATGTCGAAAAGCCGGTTAACCGCTTATTAGGTGGCTTAGATAATGTATTTTTGATTCCACCACAAGACTACTTGCCGTTTGTCTACTTAATGAATAGCAGCTATTTGATTTTAACAGATTCAGGTGGCGTTCAAGAGGAAGCGCCGTCGCTAGGCAAGCCCGTACTTGTTATGAGAGATACAACTGAACGTCCGGAGGCTGTCGCGGCCGGTACGGTGGAGTTAGTTGGCACTGATTCTATAAGAATCGTCGAACAAGTGAGCAGGTTGCTCAATGATGCATCTGAATATGAAAAAATGACTCGGGCACATAATCCGTACGGTGATGGAAAGGCTGTCAGCCGCATCATTAGTATTTTAAAAGAAAATGATAAGTAAAGAAGTAACTTGGTTCAGCTGGCCGAAAGCACAGATGAGCTTTAACTAATGTTCTATGTGCTTTTAATCGCTACAGCATTCTTCCTTCATTTCAGTGATAGAACTCGAGTTTCTACCCCTATATTCTATCTGTTTTCGAGCTTTGTTCTGCTTGTTATCTCACTAAGGGGGAATGGTACCGGGCTTGCAGATTATGATGCTTACATAAGAATATATTCTAGTATAGTTGACTGGTATGATGTTCTCAATCCAACCACTCACGTGGAGATTGGGTTTAGAATAGTGTCTTATATTGGGAACGCACTGAACTTAGGAGGACAATACATAATTGTCGTAATGGCGGTTCTGTCGTTTCTTCCCGTTGCTTTCCTAATCAAAAAATACTCGCCTTACAAAATGCTATCAATTTTAGTCTGGTTTCCATATGTCATGTCAATGAATATGCAGTCTTCTAGAATTTCAGTAGCGGTTGGTTTTGGTGTTCTATTTTTTATTTGTTTTTATAAAAAATATAGAGTGATGTCATTAGTTTGTTTCTTACTTGCGTTTTCGTTTCACATCTCTTCTATCTTACTTTTGTGTACTTTTCTTACTCGTTTGAAACTTTCGACTCTTAATTCTATATACTTTATACTTCTATTCCTCTCATTTATCGTCGGCTTTGTTGTAATACTTTCAGGTGTTCTTAGTCTAATTGGTCTGGATGTTTTTTCTGCTAAATTTATAAGTTACGTTAACTCAGAGGACTATGGATATCCTATGCCAGTGTATGATCCTAGGATACTTATTTCTCTTTTTATGGTAGCGAGCATTACGCTAATAAAGAATAGAGTTACTGATCCATTTCATCTTTATCTCTTTAAGCTATTTGTCATTGGTTCAATGATAATGGTCGTTTTTTTGGATGTTACCATACTAGCCTGGAGACTAAGTTATATCTTTTTGATTATTGGTGTTCTTGTTGTGCCGATTATTTCAAAGTATTTCATAAGCTTCTTGCCTCGAGCCCAAAAGGTTGCATACATAGCATTCCCGGCGATGTATTTGGTTTTGGGTTTGATAATAGCCGTCGTCGCCCAGCCATTTAAACTTTTTATAGGTGCAGTTTGAAAAAAATACTAATAGTTGACACATCTTATCCTATTAATAATCGAACTAACAAATTTAGGAAGTCATTTTTAAATGATTTCGACGTTGCAGTATTAACCTGGGACAGGATTGGGAATAAGAAAGAAACTCCGCCAGGATTTTTTTTGTTTAAAATGCGTGCCGAAATAGGCAATCGCTTAAAGAAATTATTCCTACTTCCTCTATTTATAGTTTTTGGGTTTCGCAGCTTCAGAAAATTTAAGCCAGATGTGCTATTTGTTAGTCACTGGGACTCTTTAGTTCTTGGTGGGTTAATAAAGTTTTTCAATAGAAGAGTGAAGTTAGTTTACGATTGTTTGGATATGCCTTCCTCGAGTAGTAAGTTCGTTGAAAAACAACTCACCAAGTTGGAAGCTTCATTTTTAAAAAATACTGACTTAACTATATATGCATCCAGATACTTTCCGGAACGTTATAATGATGTAGATGAGTATGTGGTTTTTGAGAACTATCCGTCTGCCGCCTTACTTGAAAAAACATCAGAAGTACCGGAATGGTACAGTTCTATTAAGAAGGCGAAAGAAGCGAATGAAACAATAGTTTCCTGGGTGGGAGTTGTGCGCTTTCCCTCGGTTTTAGAAAAACTGATCGAGTCATTTCGTGATCTTAATATGAAATTAATATTCTTTGGCGATGGGCCAAGCGTTGATTTTGCGAAGCGGGAAGTTGCTAGGAAAGGCTTATACGATAAAGTTCTTTTTAAGGGCAGATATAGTCAGCAACAGCTACCTTATATCTATGAAGTTTCTGATTTAATATGGGCCGCTTATCCAACAGATAATATTAACGCCGTCTATGCTATATCGAATAAGTTTTTTGAGTGTGCTATTTTTGAAAAAACTCCTGTAATTTCTTCAGGAACAAGGATGGCTGATGATTTTAGGAAGTTTTTTCCAAAAAGTGCAGTGTTAGTGGATGAGTTCGATCCAGATGATATTAGAAGAAAACTAACAGATAAAGCTAATACTAAATCAGAGTTTAAAAACTACCAAGAAACCATCTTCTGGGAAGAGCGATCAAAGGAACTAAATTGTTTAATTGATAGGTTATAATCCTATCTTTATAGATAAAGCTGTTAAAGGTTTTGGGACTTCGATAGTTTTTAAGCTTCTAAAAAATTGAGCGTTGGATAGGTAATTACCCTTATTATTAAGCCTGACGGTTAAGCTGGGTCTGAAGTTCTCAGCAGAGTTCTTAGAGTAAATTAAAAAATATCTTTGAATATTATAATTCCATCTTACTAAAGTGACATTTTGATATGAAATATTTCTTCTTATCATGTATTTCTCGGGTAATTCCTAAAAAAGCGATTATTTCTGTTTATTTTTTTTTAAAGCACCGCTACAGAATGTCTTGGGATAATCCTAGAACCTTTTCACAAAAATTGCAGATTATAAAATTAAAGCTGGGAAGGTCAGATGCAAAATTTGCTGATAAAGCGGATGTTCGTAGTTTTGTCGAGGATGAAATCGGGGCGAGATATCTGATTGAACTATTAGGTCTTTATAAAGAGAATAATATAGAAAAAGTAAAAAACCATATTGAAGATCATGTTGTTATCAAGACCACTCATGGTAGTGGAGCGAGCCATATTGAGATCTGCCCTACAGATCTGAGCTGGGAAGAAATTAGGGCGAAATTTAAAAGGGCTTTAAAAGAAAGGTATGTAGGGACTTTCTTGGGTGAGGAGCATTATGATTTTATTGAACCACAGCTTATTGTCGAGAGGAAAATCGGAGAGCGCTCAGAGTCTCCTGTAGATTATAAATTTCATATTTTCAGAAAGGGAAAAGAGATAAATTGGGTCTTGCAAATCGACTGGGATCGATTTTCTCAACATAAAAGGAATTTTTATGATAGTGAGTTAAACTTGTTGAACGTGGAAGTAACTTATCCTAACGGTAACTTCACCTTACCTTCTGAAGAAAAGTTGTCAGAAATGCTATCTATAGCACAGCGACTGTCAGAATCATTTATATATGCAAGAATAGACTTATATTTAATTGAGAACTGTATTTACTTTGGTGAAATCACTTTAAGTTCGGGTAGTGGTTTTGAGAAAATCGTTCCTCACGATTTCGACTTGCTTTTAGGAAGTTACCTTCCTAGTTTAACAACTGAAGGTTAGACGAATGAGTCAAAGGGGGCATATATTGACCGGTTTCGTATGGGTGGCAAGGGTAGCTGGGTGTTGTTTTTTATTTAAAACTGGTAGTTAAACTTGTTTCGATTATTAGTTTGCGTAACTAGTAAAAGTAAGAGAGTAAAAATGTCTGTTTCTATAATTATGCCCATGTTTAATAGCGGTCAATTTATTGAAGGCACAATCAATTCCGTGCGTGACCAGACGTTTGATAACTGGGAGCTGCTCATTGTGGATGATTGCTCTCAGGACGACTCGGTTGAGGTGGCAAGCCGATTGGCGTCTGATGATCATCGTATAAAAGTTATATCGCTAAATTCGAATGGCGGTGCAGCCGTTGCTCGGAATGAGGGCATTAAAGCCTCTTCTGGTCGTTTCATTGCTTTTTTGGATAGCGATGATCGATGGGATAGTGAGAAATTAACCAAGCAAGTAAAATTTATGAAGGAACGCGAGCTTGCGTTTTCGCATACAGGGTTTAGGCGTGTTGACTCATCCACGGGTAAACAATTGTCGGAATACGTACCTCCTGCACGTTTAACGTATAAAGACATGCTTTACTCAAATCAAGTGGGTTGTTTAACCGCTATGTTTGATACTCAGCAGGTTGGCCGTATAGAAATGCCAAGTATCCGTAAACGACAAGACTATGCTATGTGGTTAAAAATACTCCGCAAAGTTGGCTCTGTCTATGCGCTTGACGAAGTGCTTGCATCTTACACCGTTCGTACTAATTCTATCTCAAGCAATAAAATATCTTTATTAAAGTATAATTACTCAGTTTTTCGAGACTGTGAAAAATTTAGTTGGCCTGTGTCTTTATATTACCTGCTTGCAAACACCTTTATGCGTATTAAACGAGGGCGTTCTTAGTGATTCTAATTACTGGAGGCAGGGGGTTCGTCGGGAAAAAGCTGATTGAAAGCCTTCGAGGCTCAAAAGCAGAGTTCGTTAGTTTAGTGCGAAATGGTTCTGAAAATTTAGAATCTTTTGAGATGGAAATGCCGGACGAAACCTCGTGCAAATCGTTATTAAGTTTGGCGGCCGAATTTAGCCAACCGATAGATACGGTTATACATTGCGCGGGCTTGGCTCATGGAAAGTTACCTAATGCGAGTTACCAAGACTATGAGAGGGCTAATGTGTCTCTTACCGGAGAGTTGGCAAAACTGGCTTTCACTATTGGCGCGACTAAATTTATCTTTCTTAGTACCATAGGTGTACATGGTAGAGTTTCAAATCAACCTATATCAGAGTCCTCACGGCTAGCTCCATATGATGATTACTCGCGCTCAAAATTGTATGCAGAGCAACGTTTAGTCGATCTCTTCGAGGGTGAGGAGCGAGGTTCAGAGTTAGTTGTTATTCGTCCTCCTCTCATTATTGGTGAAGGTGCTCCAGGTAATTTCGGTAAATTAATTAAGCTATGCTCTTCGGCTATTCCTTTGCCGTTTGGACTCATCAACAACAAGCGAACGGTACTCTCGCTTGAGAATCTCGTCGACTTTATTTGTTTTGCAAAGGAAAAAAACGGTGTATCCGGTTTTTTTACTTTGGCAGACGATGAGATTCTTTCTACCAAAGATATGGCTAAAGAAATTAAAAGTTCTCTTGGTAGAGGCTCTTTCATGCTTCCAGTCCCTAAGATTTTGATAAAAGCGTTATCGTTTGTTGTGAGAAAGCCACACTTTTATGAGCAATTATGTGGGGACTTAGTTGTCGATAATTCTAAGTCCAAATCTTATGGCTGGCAGCCGACCGTAGACTCACGTAGTACACTGCGTATAACTGCTAAATTATTCGTTAATGAGGAAAGATCTAGTCAATGATCAAGATGTTAGATTTCATGTTTGCACTACTCGGCTTAGTTCTTGGTTTTCCCATTTTATTAATGCTTTATATAGTGGGTTTATTTGACACTGGCTCGCCGCTGTTTCGGCAAGAGCGAGTGGGGCGTAATAAAAAGCCTTTTGTGTTAATTAAGTTTCGTACTATGCGAAAAGATACAGCGTCGGTGGCTAGCCACCTAGCAAGTGCATCCTCCATTACGAAATTTGGCCACTTTTTGCGCCGTACCAAGTTAGATGAGTTGCCCCAGCTTTGGAATGTGCTTAAAGGTGAGATGAGTTTGGTAGGACCTCGCCCAGGGTTGTTTAATCAAGAAGAACTTACCCGCGCCCGTGAGGCAAAAGGCGTTTTTGCTGTTAGGCCTGGCATAACTGGTTTGGCGCAAGTAAATGAAGTAGATATGTCTACTCCTGAGTTATTAGCCGAAACCGACGCTAAAATGATTAGCTCGCTGAATGTGAAAAACTATTTTAAGTACATTTTTATGACGGTTACCGGAAAAGGATCTGGCGATAGAGTTAAGTAAGAAGTTAGCACTCCTAATGCTTAAAATTAAAGTGAAAAAAGAGGAGTAATTTTAAGTTGAAGAGTAAGCTCTGCCATTGATTGGTGGTTATTCAAAGTATGTTGTAGCGTGGGATAGGTATATATAAATGAAGATAGCTGTAGCAGGGACAGGGTACGTTGGTTTATCAAACGCGGTGCTTCTAGCGCAGCACAATGAAGTTATTGCGGTTGATATTGTTGAAAGTAAAGTTAGCCTAATTAACAATAAAAGATCACCTATCGAAGATAAGGAAATATTTGAATTTCTCAGCGACAAAGAGTTAAATCTTAAGGCTACCTTAAATGCTGAAGAAGCTTATGTTAACGCTGAGTACGTTGTCATTGCCACCCCTACAGACTATGACCCCGAAACCAACTACTTTAATACGAGTAGCGTGGAGGCGATCATTGCGCAGGTTAATCAAGTTAACCCTAATGCGGTAATGATTATCAAGTCGACCATACCGGTGGGCTACACCGAAATGCTGAAAGAAAAAATGAGTACCGAAAACATCATTTTTTCACCAGAGTTTTTACGTGAAGGCAAAGCGCTTTATGACAATTTGTACCCTTCTCGTATTATTGTTGGCGAACGCTCTGAACGTGCTGAAATATTCGCTGACCTTTTAAAGCAGGGGGCTATTAAAAGTGATGTACCAACGCTTTTTACTGATAGCACAGAAGCGGAAGCTATTAAACTTTTCGCGAATACCTATCTAGCTATGCGCGTTGCCTACTTTAATGAACTGGATACCTACGCTGAAGTTCACGGTTTAAGCACTCGGCAAATTATTGAAGGTGTTGGTTTAGATCCGCGTATTGGCGATCACTATAACAACCCAAGCTTTGGTTATGGTGGTTATTGCTTACCTAAAGACACGAAGCAGCTGTTAGCTAATTACCAAGATGTTCCGCAAAACATTATGCGAGCGGTGGTTGATGCCAACCGCACCCGTAAGGATTTTATCGCTGACAGCATTATTGCCCGTAAGCCAAAGGTGGTGGGCATCTATCGGTTAGTGATGAAACAGGGCTCTGATAACTTCCGCGCATCGGCCATACAGGGAGTGATGAAGCGCATTAAAGCCAAAGGCATTGAAGTGATAGTGTATGAACCCGTGCTACAGGAAGAAAAGTTCTATAATTCGCGTGTTGTGAATGACTTTGAGGGGTTCAAAGCAGAAGCTGATGTAATTGTTTCAAACCGCATGGCACAAGAGCTCCAGGATGTCGCTGACAAAGTGTATACGCGAGATTTGTTTGGGAGTGACTAGCAAACTAGTGGTGATTCATATACTACAAACGCTACCGTAGCTTTTTTGGAAGTTAGCTTATAAAATGCTGCGATTATCCGGGTGCAAATTAAGTAATAAACATAAAGGGGAAGCGCTTTGATTTCTTGGAAGTCTATCTTGTCGGGTATGGTACTGCTCGTTGCTGTTGTGGCTTTAGGTAATTCAGTAACAGTACATGCGCAGTCTATGCCGAGTCAGGCTCAAATTGAGCAGTTGAAAAAACTGCCTCGTGCCCAGCAGGAAGCCCTTGCCCGACAGTTTGGTATTGACCCCAGCATGTTGGATCAGTTAAACGGTTCTTCTTCAAGCTCAAGCAGTAAGAGCCAGCAACAAGAAGATGTCGTTTTCCCACGAGGTACTCGTTTTGATAAAAATGGCGACCCGATAATTCCGGAAGACTTAGAAGAACAGTTCACTCGTGACGACGATGAGTTAAAAGCATTCGGCTATGACTTATTTTCCGGCGAGCCAAAAACGTTTGCACCCACCTCTTATGCACCAGTACCTTCCAGTTACATTATGGGCGTTGGCGACACCATTAAAATTCAGCTTTTTGGTAAAGAAAACCGCACCTACGACTTAACCATTGATCGTGAAGGTAAAGTGGTTATTCCTGACCTGGGTGAGCTGACGGTTGCCGGTTTAAGCTACACCCTAATGCAGGAACTTATTCAGAATCAGGTAAAACAGCGGCTTATTGGCTTTAATGCAGCCGTTTCTATGGGTGAGCTGCGCTCTATTCAGGTGTTTATTGCGGGTGAAGCCTATAAACCGGGCTCTTACACGGTAAGCTCGCTGTCGACCATTAGCCAGGCGCTGTATGTTGCCGGTGGTGTGTCGGACATTGCGTCATTGCGTTCAATTCGTTTAATGCGCGCTGGCGAGGTTATTGCAGACTTTGACTTGTACGACTTGCTATTAAAAGGCGACGCGTCTGACGACCGCATTTTGCAAAGTGGTGATGTTGTTTTCATTCCTGCGCGTGGTGACATGGTTACTGTTAAAGGCCAGGTTAAACGTCCGGCTTTATATGAGCTAAAAGGCGATGAAACTTTAGAAGACGCATTACATTTTGCTGGTGGTAGTGAAGACGACGCTTACTTAGCGTCGGCACAGCTCGAGCGTATTGTTCGAGGCCAGCGGGTTATTAGTACGGTTGACTTAACCTCAAATGCCGAGTTGGGCAAAGCGCTGAAAGGCGGTGATGTATTAACGCTTCGCCAGGTGTCGGAGTCGCTTAACAACAGCTTGTTGTTAGTTGGCGCGGTGACTCGCCCGGGGCATTACGAGTGGGAGCCGGGCATTCGCATTAACGATATTTTGCTCGACAGCCGTCAGGATTTATTAGAGCAGGCCGATTTAGGCTACGGCCTTGTTGTGCGTGAAACCGGTGCTAAGCGGGACTTGAGCTTGTATCAATTTAACGTGGCAGAGGCTATTTCTGGCGTTGAAGGTGAGAACTTACAGCTGCAAGAGCGCGACCAGATTGTTATTTTCAGCCGCTACCAGACGAAAGAAGAAGAAAAGCAGAAACTCTCTCGCTTTACTTTAACCAAGCAAGAGCGTCAGGCGGAAGAGCGTCAGGAATTATTAAGTGATTACCGTCAGGCGTTTTTGAAAGACTTGGTTAAAGACGCTAAAGCGTCAGAAGAGGACGAAAGAGAGCAACTCGCACAACAACGCTTAACGCCGTTGTCTGAATTGTTTGGCTCTCCGGACGAAGATGATCTAGAAGTTGCCGAAGAAGACTTAGCGCTGTATTCGCGCGACAAGCTATTAGAGCCGATTATGCAGCGTATACAGCGTCAGCGTACCAGTAACGGTAATACGCCGTTAGTCTATGTGTCTGGTGAGGTAAACCACCCTGGCGTGTATCCGTTAGTGGAAAACGCCAGTGTTAGTCGCTTGGTGGAAGCCGCTGGCGGAGTTAAAGACTCGGCCTACTTAAAGCGAGCTGAAATTACTCGCTTTGAGTTCAATAAAGACACCACGAAGACAGACTACGTTACTGTTGCCTTAAACAATGTTCTGCAAGGCGCTATGGATGTTCCGTTACAAGGTCGTGACCGCTTAAATGTATTGAGTATTCCTGAGTGGCAAAATACCTATGAAGTAACCCTGCGGGGGGAAGTCCGCTTCCCGGGGACTTATGCCATTAAGCGTGGTGAGACTCTTACACAGCTTATTGAGCGGGCCGGTGGTTTTACAGAGCATGCGTTTATAAAAGGTGCGGTGTTTACTCGTGAAGAGCTGCGTAAGCAGGAGCAAGAGCGTAAAAAAATTCTGGCGCAAGAGCTTCAACGCGAAGTTGCCGGAAATATGCTGACTGGCACCGGCGATAGTCGCGTTTCTTATGATGAAATGCGCACGTTGTTGGCTGACTTGCTGTCGGCAGAGCCAGTGGGTCGTTTAATTATGGACTTGCCGAAACTGTTAAGCGCTAATGGTGCCAACGACGTTCAGTTAAAAGACGGCGACACCTTGCACGTTCCTTCCCGTAATGACTCGGTGAGTATTATGGGTGAAGTGCAAATGGCAACGTCCTACCGTTTCGACCCTGACGTATCGGTGGAACAATACATTGATCGCAGTGGTGGCACCAAAGAAAAAGCGGACGAAGACCGCATTTATATTGTTAAAGCCAACGGGGCCATTGAACGTTACGAAGGCGGCAGCAGTTGGTTTAGCTTTAGCGAAAGCTCACAGTTAGGCCCGGGCGATGCTATTATTGTGCCTATGGACACAACGTATACTGAAAACTTGGAGTTGTGGTCACAGGTAACCAGTATTTTGTATAACACCGCTGTAGCAGTGGCTGCTATTAACAGTATTTAACAAATTTTACTGAAAATTTATAAATCCAGTTTGCATTTAGCAGCGTATAAACATACTATGAAAGTTGCTGTTAACTGGAGTGTTTTCAGTCTACAGCGATACATGTATCAATATCTCGGGAGTGAGGTTAATATTATGAAAACTTTAGCATTATCAGTTATTGCTGCGTTAGGTTTAGCGACTGCACCAGCAATGGCACAAGAAGGTACTGCTGGTGAGAGCGCATCAGGCGCTGGCATCGGTGGCATGTCAACCCAAGCAATGGTATTTGCGGGTGTTGCAGCAGCGGCAACTGTAGCAGTTGTTTCTGACAGCTCGTCAAACCCAGTAGTTGATGACAACCCTGAAGAACCAACAGATCCGGATCCAATCGTGACTGTAACTGGTACAGGTACTAACACCTACACTATTACTATTCCAGCTCAGTAATAGCTTATTGTGTTGGTTGCGAAGCGCTTCGCAGTGAACACTTTAAAAGAGCTGTGATAAAATACCGCCGTTTGGCGGTATTTTTTTATGCGTGATGGTTTAACTTGTGAGACTTATTATGATTCGGAACGGACTCTTTGCCGGTTTTCTACTAATTTTGGTTGGTTGTACAGCTGTTACGGACGAAGTTCGTGAAACAGTTGAGTATGCGTTTAAAGACACTGAAGATGCAGAGCTCAGCGCTGATGAAATAGAGAACTTTCCCTACACCTCTTTGTATGCCCAGTGGCAGGGAAAAGCCCGAAGCTTGATTGTTTTAGGTTTTATTAACAAACCGAATAAGTACCATTTTATTACCGCCGACAAAGAGACACTGGTTCTTGAGAATGGGCGCGTTACACGCACCCAAAGCCTGGACGATAACCTGTTGAGCGTTTCGAATTTAAAGAGTGACCCACTGCGTTGTATTGTAACAACCCCTCAGTCTTGTAATAACAGATGGCAGCGCGCTTATGACTACCAGTTCGACGACGGCACTCGTGTTAGTCGCAACGTGAAGTCGACATTTTCTGTGAAGCAGCGTGAGCAATTGGCTATGCCTTACGGCTCGGCAACGGCGACACTAGTGGAAGAAGCGGGGACGTTTCTTCTAACCGGTCAGCGCTTTGTAAATCGGTTCTGGGTGGAGCCGGACGGTCATGTCATAAAAAGCGAGCAACGCATTATTCCCAATAAGCCACTATTAAACCTTACCCAGGTTACCTGGATTGGTCGCACCAACAACTCAGAGTCAGCCCAATGAGTGATGTTATGAAACGTATCCTTATTACTTTATTCGCTATAGCCGTTTTGGCTGAGTCAGGCGTTGCAAACGCAGAAACCAAACAGGTGCAATTTGAGGGGCCGGTTAGACTAAAGCAGGCATTGAACGGCATTGAAGAGCAAGGCCTTCTGGCGGATGTCTATTGGCCCGCTGTACGTTTGGTTAAAACCGATGAAGCTGCCGAATTAGAACGTAAAAAACAAAATATACTTTTGCAGCTGGCTGAACTTGAAGCTTATTGGCGCGGCCGCCGTGAAACCGACAAAGCCGATGCCGCGCTGATGCTGCAAGGGCAAATTAAGGGCTGGCAGCTGGGGCAACAATACTGGGGTCATATAAGCATTGAACAAGCGCGCCAAAATTTAGCTGACAACCCACTGTTGCCGGAAGGAAGTTACTCGCTAGTTATGCCTGAACGCCCAGAGCATATTTATGTGTATGGCTTAGTCAGTAAGCCTGGAAAGTACGCATTTCATACAGGAAAGACAGTCGCAAATTGGCTGAGTAGTGTTGAAGAGCAATCTGAGTTACTTGATGGCTATAACAAAAACGTTGCGACGGTGGTGTCTGTTGATGACGAACAACAAACTAACTGGGCGTACTACAAACAAAGTGACACCGAGCTTATGCCCGGCAATATTCTTTGGTTAGGCTTTGAGCCGAATCAGCTACCGCCAAAATATAAGTCCTTGAATGACGATATTCGTGGTTTGTTGAAGCATTTTGTGGCAGATACGTCGGTTCGCTCAGCGACTAACGCGCCTGTGTACCAGGTAAGTGCAGCACCCACCTCAGAATGGCATTGGTCGCGTCGTGATTTGTCGCCCAGTTATAACGACTATGGCTCGGTAGGGTTATTACAGAACCCGACGGCTCGTATGATGGATGAAGGTGCTTTTGCGCTTAGCTATACCGATATGGACGAGTACCGTCGTTACACAGTGAACTTACAGTTGTTGCCTTGGTTAGAAACCACAGCGTTTTATACCGAATTTCCTAATCGTTTATACAGTGATGTGCCGGATTTTAGCAGCGATAATATTTATGCTGACAAAGGCTTCGATATAAAAGCCCGTTTATGGGAAGAGAGTTATTGGCTGCCGGAAGTGAGCGTGGGTTTTCGTGACTTTGCCGGTACCGGCTTGTTTGATGCGGAATACCTAGTCGCGAATAAACGTTTTGGCCCGGTTGATGTGAGCTTAGGGTTGGGATTTGGGCGCATGGGGACCCATGACGACTTTACCAACCCGTTCTGCGAGTTGTCTGACGATTACTGTCAGCGCGAAAATAGCTTTGGGGGCAACGGTGGTAAGGTAGAGTTTGACCGCTGGTTTACCGGACCTATGGCCGTGTTCGGTGGCTTGGAGTATCAAACTCCGTGGGAGCCGCTTAGTCTGAAGGTTGAATATGACGGTAACGACTACTCGACCGAGCGTGCCGGCGTACCGATAAAACAAGACAGCCGCTGGAACTTCGGCGCTAATTATCAGGTTTCTGATTACTTCGATGTGCAACTGAGTTATGAGCGCGGTAATACGCTCATGTTCAACTTTAGCCTGCGCACCAACTTCAATACGCTGAACCAGATAAAAGTGACGCCAGATAAGGTCGTACCAACGGAAGAAAAGCGCAAAGAGTCATTGGCCGACGTAGACTGGGCAGGAATGAACCGCACTATGCGTGAACAAATGGCGTTTAGCGGAGCGCGCTTTGCGGCGAAAGATGATGAAGTGACGATGTACGCTTACCACTCCCGTTATCGTGATAGTGAAGAAGCTTATGACCGGGCGGCTCGAGTTATGGCGGCGGAATTACCCGACAGTGTAAAAACCTACAATATGGTCGATATGACGCTGTTTGACCCGAACGTGAATACCAAAATTGATGCCGACCAGTTTAAAGACAGGGTACTTAACCGGGAGCCGGGCAAAGACGTTGACGAAGTGGACGACTTGTTCGTTCGACTGGAGTCGCCGGATATGCCTGAGCGCGGCGATGACAGCTGGAAACTTAACCCAGAGAACAAGTTCACTAACCGTTACGGCCTGAAGCCGTTCCTCGACCAAAGCTTTGGTAACCCTGAGACTTTCTATACCTATCAGCTGGGTGTTTATGCTTTTGGGCGTCGTTGGTTGAGTGACAATGTTGAGTTGTTTGGTGAGGTGGGCTTTAACATTGCCACTAACTATGACGACTTCTTGTTCTTAGGTGGCGGACGAGATGCGCTACCGCCGGTACGTACCGACATTCGTAAATACGTACAAAACGATATTTGGCTAGACTCAGCACAAGTGACTTACCATAAGCGCTTAGGTCAGGACTGGTTCGCCATGGCCTATGCGGGCTATTTAGAGCGCATGTACGGTGGCTTGGGTGCCGAAGTGCTTTATAAGCCAGTAGACAGTCGCTGGGCCTTTGGTTTGAATGCTAACCGGGTTCGCAAGCGCGACTTTGAAGGCGGTGCCGGTTTCTTAGACTACGAAGTGACGACAGGTTTTGCCAGTGTGTATTATCAAATGCCATGGTTGTCTGACTCGTTATTGCAGTTAGACTTTGGCCAGTTCCTGGCGAAAGACAAAGGCGTACAAGTAACCATGCAGAAACGCTTTGACAGCGGTGTGGTTGCCGGTGCGTATGCGGCCTTTACGGATGTGTCATCGGAGGAGTATGGTGAAGGAAGCTTTACCAAAGGCTTCTTCATTAGCATACCATTCGACTTAATGAGTGTGCGTCCGACCCGTGAGCGCGTTGGCTTTACTTGGGTACCATTGTCACGAAATGGTGGACAACAGTTGCAACGTCGCGCCCGTTTGTATGACTATACGGATGACAGAGCGCCGTTTTATAATCGCTAATACACGGAAACGATAAAAAGGATAAACACCGTGAACCCATTGAAGTTGTTGATGCAGTTACCGAGAAACGTGAAGCGCGGAATAGGGCTTTTCGTTGATGTTGTGTCCATTACGGTAGCAATGGTAACGGCCTACTTACTCAGCTTTGATGCCATTATGCCGCTGAAATGGTCGCAGTGGATGATTCTTGGTGGTCTTGTTTTATGCGCAACTTTATTGGCGTTTATTCGCTTTGGTTTGTACCGTGCGGTTGTCCGTTATGTTGGCTTTAAAGTGTTAAGTCTGGTTTTTGTGACTGTTGTCTTCAGCGGTGCATTTTTAGTCATTGGTGCGCTGGTTATGGGGATTGCGTTACCGGTGTCAGCAGTGGTGAATTACGTGCTGCTCGCATTCTTGTTAACCGGCGGCAGTCGCTTGATTGTTCGCGAAGGCTATCAGCGTGCTATGAGTCGTAAGAAGGATCGGGTGCTGATATACGGCGCCGGGTCTGCCGGTCGTCAGCTGGCGCAAGCCCTGAATAATGGTGGCGAGTTTCATCCGGTGATGTTTGCTGACGATGATTCTAGCTTGCAAGATACGTCGGTGCTTGGTATGAGCGTTATTAACCCGGAGCGTATTGAAAAAGCCGTGCACGACGCTGATATCCAACGTGTGCTTTTAGCCCTACCGAGTACTCCTCGTTCACGCCGTCGTGAAATTCTTGAAGCCTTAGAGTCTTTGCCGGTTAAAGTACAAACCGTGCCGGGCATGGCTGACATGGTGAACAACGAAATGTCCATTGACCAGTTACAGGACATTCGTGTGGAAGATCTATTGGGGCGAGATCCGGTAACACCGGATGCCCGCTTAATGGAAAAACATATTACTGGTTTGACGGTTTTGGTGACCGGAGCCGGCGGCTCTATTGGCTCTGAGCTATGTCGTCAGATATTGTTGCAGCGACCGAAAGTGTTGGTGCTTTATGAACTCTCTGAGTTCGCCTTGTACAGCATTGAGCGTGACTTGATTGATATCTGTGAGCAACAGGGCATTGGTGCCGAAGTGATACCGGTTATTGGTACCGTGCAACGGCGTAACCGCATTGAGACTGTTCTGAAAAGCTTTAATGTCGATACGGTGTACCATGCTGCCGCTTATAAGCATGTGCCTTTGGTTGAATACAATATGGTCGAAGGCGTGCGTAATAACGTTTTCGGTACCTGGCATACGGCGGAAGCGGCTATTGCAGCAGGCGTGAAACAGTTTGTACTGATTTCTACCGACAAGGCGGTGCGCCCGACCAATGTGATGGGCACGACAAAGCGCTTGTCTGAATTGGTACTGCAAGCATTGGCGCTGCGTCAGTCGGAAACCCGTTTTTGCATGGTGCGTTTTGGTAATGTTTTGGGGTCTTCTGGCTCGGTTGTTCCGCTGTTTAAAGAGCAAATTGAGCGTGGCGGACCGGTAACAGTGACGCACCCGGATATTACCCGGTTCTTTATGACCATACCGGAGGCGGCTCAGCTGGTGATCCAAGCCGGCACCATGGGCCACTCTGGCTCGGTGTTTGTACTGGACATGGGCGAGTCCGTTAAAATTGTCGACTTAGCTCGTAAGATGATCCGTCTGTCTGGTCTTGAAGAAAAAACAGAGCAGAACCCGCACGGCGACATAGCTATTGAGTTTACCGGTTTGCGCCCTGGTGAGAAGCTGTACGAAGAGCTACTCATTGGCGACAATGTGGAAGCCAGTGACCACGCTCGTATTCTGCGCGCAAATGAGCAGTCTCTGGCTTGGAGCGACATGCAGTTGTTGCTTGAAAAACTTGATGACACTTGCCAACGCTTTGCGATTGATGAGCTACGTGACGTGTTGCTAAAAGCCCCAACAGGTTACAAGCCAACAGACGACCGTATTTGTGATGTGATTTGGAACAAACACAGAACTTGTGAAGATAAAAGCGACGACGCAGACGTTGCATGACGTACTTAGGGACAGTTAAATGATAAAAAACGGACCTTATCTGGCACTGGATACCAGCTACCAGAAGCTGTCAGTAAATGAATTAACAGAGCAGGCAAGCAAACGCTTGCCTGAATCGTTTCATGAAGCTCGTGAGCAGCTTAGCCGTGGTGAGTATCTGAATGTCAGTGAAAACCGCCCGGTGACGCACACATTAAGCCGTTCTATTCATGCGGTGGCTAAGCAGACGAACCGTAAAACCCGCTTTGTTGAGGTGGTACAGAAGCTGCGTTCTGGCCGTTGGCTGGGGTCGACCGGCAAGCCTATTACCGACGTGGTCAATATTGGTGTAGGTGGCTCTGACTTGGGCCCGCAAATGGGCTCGTTTGCGTTAAAAGAGTTTGCTGATGATGCGGTTTTGCATGACCTGCAAGTGCATTTTGTTTCGTCGATGGATGGCGGACAGCTTTACGCGGTGTTACCTATTGTCGACCCGGAAACCACGTTATTTATTATTTCATCCAAGTCGTTTGGTACTATCGACACCTTTGCCAATGTCGATACCGTGCGCCGTTGGATAGAGCCTGCGTTGGGCCAGGAGCAGTGGCTGGGTAAGCACGTGATAGGCGTGTCGGCGAACGCCCAGGCGATGACCGACTATGGTATTCCGCCGTCGCAGCAATTCACTTTTGGCGAAGGGGTTGGTGGACGCTTTTCCCTATGGTCGGCTATTGGCTTGAGCATAGCGCTGACAACGGGTGTGCGGCCATTTGAGCGTATGCTGGAAGGCGCCAAAGCCATGGATGAGCATTTCTTTACGGCACCGGCAGAAGACAATTTACCCATATTACTGGCGCTTTACGGGGCATATAACCGAGAAGAGCTGGGCATTAATAACCTAGCGGTTTTGCCCTACGACGGTCGCTTGCGTATGTTACCGAACTATTTGCAGCAGCTGGACATGGAAAGTAATGGTAAACAGTCAACGGCAGACAATAAAGCGATTGATTACCCAACTGGCCCTATTATTTGGGGCGGTTTTGGACCGAATGGACAACATGCGTTTTTCCAGCACCTGCACCAAGGCTATGACGAGTTTACTGCGGACTTTGTTGCCGTGTTAAAACGCGCAGCGCCGGGTTTCGAACCCGCAGTTCAGGATGGCCTGGCGTCGCAGCAGCGTTTGGCCGTTGCTAATTGCTTAGCGCACAGACGCCTGATGTGGGAAGGCAGTAAGAACGTCGAGTCGCCGCGAGATAACTACCCCGGAGGACATCCATCGAACCTACTGATAATGGATGAGCTGACCCCCGAAAGCTTCGGTGCGTTGATAGCCGCTTATGAGCACAAGGTATTTACCCAGGGCGTTATTTGGGGATTAAACAGCTTCGACCAACCCGGCGTTGAGAAAGGCAAAAAGATAGCAAAAGATGTGCTTCGAGTACTCGACGGCGAAAGTGATGAGTCTTTTGATGAAAGTACCGATGCCGTTATAAAACGGATGGCGATGTAATGATTGGATTGCTTGATGACGTAAAACAAATTGCTCGCGACGCTGGTACCGCCATTATGGACGTGTACGAAAGTGATGACTTTAACGTGCAACAAAAGGGCGACGACAGCCCGCTGACAAAGGCCGATTTAGCAGCGCACAAGGTTATTTGTGAGGGATTACGTGAGTTGGATACGCAGTATCCGATTATTTCTGAAGAGTCTTCAGATATTAGTTGGGGGCAGCGTAAACACTGGACTCGCTATTGGTTGGTTGACCCGCTCGATGGCACTAAAGAGTTTATTAAACGCAATGGCGAATTCACAGTGAATATTGCGTTAATCGAAAAAGGCGTGCCGATTATGGGTGTGGTGTATGCGCCTGTATTGGATGCTATGTATACCGGCGAGCGTGATATGGGCGCCATGTTGAATGATAAGCCGATTAAAGTGGCTGCCAAAGCTCCGGCGACTTTGCGTGTGGTTGGCTCACGTTCACACCCGTCGAGGGAAACGACGGATTGGCTAGATTCCTTAGGCAAGCCATACGAAATGGTGCCTATGGGCAGCTCATTGAAAATATGTCTGGTGGCTGAAGGCGAAGCTGACATTTACCCGCGTTTAGGCTCTACCTGTGAGTGGGATACCGCGGCAGCCCATGCCGTCTTAAGCGCCGCGGGTGGCGACATCGCCACCATTAACGGCGACCCGCTGCTTTACAACCAAAAAGAAGATTATTTAAACCCGCATTTTATTGCCCGGCCACAAAGCCACATTTAAAAACTGAATAGCTAAAAGCCGCACCTGACAACGGTTGGGTGCGGCTTTTTTGTTGCTTTCCCAATTGTCTTTGTTAATTGGTGAGCTAAAGTTTTCAGAGACAAGCCGTGGCGGCGTATTTAGTTTTGCCTACGATAATGCTTTCCTAACGTCGGACTACCGCTTGCAGGTTGACCCTCAGCTCACGCTACACCGTGGGGAGTTTTACAATGATGCACCCGATAAAAATTTCAGGGTAACCTTCAAATAATCCCTACCACAATAGAAACTGCTAATAATGTTCTCTATATAAACCATAAAAAACCTTTATGGTTTATATATAAAACGATCCTTGATGATCTTCCAATTTGTGCTATATATAAGCCTTAAGCCACTTTTGTGATTCATATATGGAGCATTATGCCAAAGTCTGTTGTAAGAACTTATTCTAAATACACTCAAGAAGCTTTATCGTTACTTGCAGGGTTAATACGTGCTGCAAGGCTTGAGAATAAGATGAGTGCTCAAGAAGTGGCTGACCGAGCGGGCATTTCCCGGAGCATGCTGGTTCGCATAGAAAAAGCTGACCCCAAGTGCGAAATTGGTGCAACGTTTGAGGTGGCCAAAATTGTTGGTGTGAGCTTATTCGAGACAGAACCAAGTCGATTGGCGATGCAGCTTGAGCAGGTTAATGAAAAACTGTCTCTGCTGCCTAAAAGCGCCAGAAAAACCCAAAAGGTAGTCAAGGATGATTTCTAAGCGGGAATACCAGGAAGCGTACGTTTGGATTTGGTTGCCTGATGAAACCAAGCCGACTGTTGCTGGACGTTTGGAGCCCGACGGCGAGAAGTTATATTTCAACTATGGTAAGAGTTACCTTGAGCGCGTAAAAGATGCCATTCCAATTTACGAACCAGAATTACCGCTAAAACCTGGTGTTTTACCGTTGATGGAAGGCCTTAGTGTTCCAGGGTGTATAAGAGATAGTGCGCCGGATGCGTGGGGGCGTCGGGTTATTATAAACCGTCGATTAGGCCATAAAGGAGATAATATTGACACGGGGCAGCTTGATGAACTCACCTATTTGTTAGAGTCAGGCTCTGATCGCATAGGCGCTTTAGACTTTCAATTGTCAGCGACTGACTATGCGCCGCGAGTTTCTACGAATGTCACTATGGAAGAATTGGTTGAATCTGCTGAACGGGTTGAAAAAGGCATTCCGTTGACGCCTGAGTTAGACCAGGCATTATTTCACGGCAGCTCGATAGGTGGTGCTCGCCCCAAAGCCTTGATTGAAGAGCAGGGGAAGAAGTATATAGCGAAGTTTTCAGCGAGCAATGACATTTATAGTGTTGTAAAAGCTGAGTACGTTGCCATGCGACTAGCAAGCCTTGTGGGGCTAGATGTTGCTTCCGTTAAGATAGCTCGAGCTGCACATAAGGACGTATTGTTGGTTGAGCGCTTTGACCGGGTTGCTAAAGGGGGCAGATGGGCGCGTAAGTCGATTGTATCGGCTCTGACTTTATTTGAACTTGATGACATGATGGCGCGCTATGCAAGTTATGAGACTTTGGCGGAAATTATTCGGGCGCGCTTTACCGAACCCAAAAAGACTCTGCGCGAGCTGTTTTGTCGATTAACGTTTAACATTTTGTCCGGTAATACAGATGATCATGCCAGAAACCATGCAGCCTTTTGGGATGGCAAAACACTATCTTTAACTCCTGCTTACGATATTTGTCCTCAGGGGCGCACAGGGAACGAGGCTTCTCAGGCAATGATGATTTCCGGCAATAATAAACTGAGTCAACTAAAAACCTGTTTAGAAACTGCTCATAATTTCCTCTTGTCACAGGATGAAGCGAAAGAGATATTCGATCATCAAATTCAGACGATCACGGATAACTGGGAAGCAGTGTGTGATGAAGCGACGCTGAACGAGGTGGATAGACGGTTATTATGGAGCCGCCAATTTCTTAACCCATACTCAATGATACAGAAATAGGGATTCGAGTTGGGCTTGAGGTCTGGGCGTAACTTGGTACGGTGACGTATTAGCCACCGTACCAAGCTAGGTTTAAGGACGGTTACTCTTCGCCATCGTCGTCTTCGTTTTCAACTTCGGCTTCTTTGACGAGAATGTAGCTTTCTTCAACCCAGACACCTTCTATTTCAATGACAGTGCCCACGTCGAGGGCTTCGATAAATGTCACAACATCGACTTCTTCGTCATTTAATTCAAGTTCGGCGTCTTCAGCAAAACGAAGCTCTTTTCCGTTGACAAAAACCGCATCACCTTCTATTGACTCTACTGCGCCTTTAAATTCGGCTTTGCCTGTGTTGTCAGGGCGGCCATTGTCATCGTCATCGCCTTCACCACTCACATTCTCTACCTCAACCTCAGTGGCCAGTAGCGAACCGTCAACGTAGTTACCTTCCACCTCAACGATAACGGCATTCAGGCTTTCAACGAGGGCGATGAAGTCTTCAAGTGAAATAGTGCCGTCGTCGTCTTCGAACTCGGTGTTTTCGTCAAAGGTTACGTTTGCGTTTGCGATTGTCATGCCTTCAGTACTGACAGCAGAGACTCGTCCTTTCACTTCGCCGTCGCGCTCATCTTCCTCAATACGTTTCACTTTAAGCGCAATAGCATTACCTTCGTCGTCCTGACGTGAAACTACTTTCAGCCAATCATTGACTTCAATGTTGTCAAAGGTGAAGCGGCGTTCATCCAGATCTGACTCATCTTCATATTGAGTTTCTGATGTAACGGTGAAAGTCGTGTCGTTGAGCACAAAAGTCATAGCTTCTGCGTCAATGTCGGTCACTTGCCCTTCGACTTTGCTGCGCGCATCACGAGCTTTGAACTCGACTTCTTCCGCAACCAGTTGATCTCCGTCTAATACGGCTTCCACTTTAACAATAATACCGTTAGCTAGCGTGTCGGCGGTGCCGTCTTCAAATTCTGTGCTGTCGCTGACAACAAAGTCATATTGGTTCACGGAGAAAGTACCGGCTTCTTCGTCATAGTTTTTAACGATACCGGCAATAGTGACTTCGTCAGTGTCTTCGTCTAAATCTAAGTCTTCTTTATTCTCGATAGTCGCGACGGTTAACGTATTACTGTCACTGTTATAGCTTTCACCTTCGCCTTCGACTTTCACAAACAGCCCATCTGCGAGGTCTTCAACACTCATATCCTCAAACTGTGCGGTCGAGTAGTTAATGGTTAGATCGCCCAGAGTAAACGTTGTAGCGTCCGTATCTAAATTAGCAACATTACCTTTGAGCTTAATGTCTGTTTCTTCGTCTTCAAGCTCTACTAAGGTTGCGTAGAAGTCGCCGTTTTCATTGATATAACCGCTAATTTCGACCAGATTACCGATGGTTAATGTCTGAATGTCGGCGCCCTCAAACTCTGTTAAGTCATCATAAATAACGGTTTGACCCAGCACTTCAATTTGCTCTGCTTCTCGGTCAATAAACGCAACAGGCCCCTGCAAACTCTCTTCATAGGTAATTTGTTCTGCTTCCGGGTCTTCGCCATTGTTGGAGGCAGAAGCAGCAACGGTTACCACCATACCTACTCTCAGTTGCGCTTCGTCTGCAGCTGGTGAGTTACCAACGGCAATAGCTGCATTGTCAGAGCCATAACGCTGGCCGTTTACGTACACACTACCAAACCCCGTAATGACCCCTTTAGTGACAACGGTTGTCGTGCTGCCTGTGTTGTCACCGCCGGTATTATCGCCGCCAGTGTTGTTGTCTGGTGTGGATGAGTCGCTTGATCCACCACAAGCCGACAAAGCACCGGCAATGGCTAATACTAAAAGAGAGTGCTTAAAACGCATGCGTGTTACCTCAGTTTTACTTTTGGTTAGGTTTTACCCAATGTAGCGGACTTGTGCTAGGGGTGTCATTGATAAATTTGAGTAACTGCTACGTTACGCAAATGTTAGAAAATGTTTCAAGGTCTTTGAGTTAGTTTGTTTTAAATGCTGTACTTTTAATATCACACAAAGTCAGTAGCAACTCTCCTAAATACCTTAAGATATAAAAGTAATACCATATTTATTTATTTTTTATGCGTATATGGTATATATTTAATGTTGAAGTTTGAATTTGATAGCGGCAAAAGCTTGTCGGCGTGAGGTGAAGCTTTATGAAAGCGAGTGAATTTGACAAAAAGTTTGATTCAGATGAAGACGTTATGGATGAGCTTGAGCTGGAAAAGGCGAAAAGACCCATGCGCAAACAAAAGCGAGTAAATGTGGATTTTCCTGAATGGATGCTAGCCTCTTTAGATGAAGAGGCTGCCCGCATTGGTGTAACGAGACAATCTATTATTAAAGTTTGGTTAGCAGAGCGGCTTGAACAAATTCAACGGAATGTCTAGGTGAGAGATATGAAATTACTAGTAGCTTTTATAACAACCATGTTTTTGGCCGGTTGCAGTAGTGCACAGTCAGCGCAGGATGAACCTGTTACTATGGCGGATATAAAGAGCTTAATTGGCACACCGGCAGCGCAGAGTATTGAGAGTTGTAAAGTGTTACCGGTGGGCAAAAAGGCTTGCGGCGGCCCGGAAGGTTATGTGGTTTACAGCAGTGAAACCGTGACTGATGAGCGGGCGCTGATGAACGCCATACACCAGTACAATGAGAAGGCGAAAGAAGACGCCAAAACGGGCTATTCTACCTGCCAGTTCATACCTGAACCTGAACCGCAGCTAAAAGGCGGTGTTTGCTGGATACCATAGTGTAGCAATACCTTGCATCGCTTATGATACTTATTCGAATGGAAAACGCCTGAGATTGCGAGACCTAGGGTGATAGTGGACAAATACTAACCGCTTAATTAGATTGATAGTATAAACATTTAATGGTGAGCGGAGGCATAATGCACAAGATTAATCGTATTGATTATCCAGAGCTTGATAAGCTTCTGTGGGATACCACTGCGCAATACTTGACGCCAAAAGAGGCGTTGGATATTTATGAAACTCGATGGCGCTTTGTCGAAGAAAAGCAAATGCTTGAGCATGAGCGGCAATTGATTGATAAATTAGCAAAGGATGCCGGAGGCTTTCTTCCAAGTGCAGCGTAAAAGTCGATGAAAACTTATCAACGTAAACACCATCAATTAATTCAGGGTATACGGATTTAATGGTTGATGGGGCACCTTCACCCCATCAATCTGATACCACCCTCAGATGGTTGATAGATCGACTCCGTAGTTGAGTTCCTCTGCGAAGTCCGGCAGTCCGTAACCGATGGTTTTCTTGTAGAAAGGAGAGACCTTCGCAGTCGGTGCCTTCTTCTTGTGCTTCGTGGTGTAGAGCATTCGTGCCCGCATCACCTCGAAGGAGTAACCGCGCCCTTCACGGTTCTTGTCCTTGGCCAGTCGGTTGATGGACTCCGTGTAAGCGTTGGTGACGGGCATGTCCGTCTCGAAGTAGGTCATGATCTCTTCGCGCCAGTTGCCTACAGCCCTGACCAGATCGCTCCAGACTTCCTTTTGGCCCTTCGGGATGGTGGCTATCCACTCGTCCAGGGCGGCTTCTGCCTGGGGCCGTGTGGTAGCGTCCCAGATGCCGTAGAAACGTTCCTTATGCTCGTAGGCGGCCAGCAGTTGTGGGAATGCGCCGGTCCAGGTCTCCATGATGAGGCGTTCCCGGTTTGAGACTTCGTGAGCGCGTTTCAGCAGGATTTTCCGGTCACCCTTGAGAGTCCGGCTCTGGGACGGTTTCAGCTCCTTTCTGAGGCCCTTGCGCACCTTCTCCAGGGCATCGTTGGCCATGCGCACCACATGGAACTTATCGACCACGATACGGGCCTGGGGCAGCACAGCCTTGACCGCCGCATTCCTCGCAGGCGATGGGATCGGGCACGTCCACCTGGAAGTGCATTTCGTCGTCGGTTGATTTGCAGCCCAGTACTTGGTATTGCGGCAGGTGAAGGATGTTGTCGGGAAGTTCGGTCATGGTGTTGTATAGGCGTAGGTGTCAGTCAGATCCATCCGGCTCGGCATTGGTGTTTGTTTTTTTACCCAAAAAGCTGCCGGAAACGAAAAGTAAGGCACCGAGGACAATTGCAATATCAGCCAGGTTGAAGGCCGGCCAATGCCAGTCTCGCCAATAGAAATCAAAGGAATCCACAACATAGCCACGAAAGACCCGGTCAATCAGGTTGCCCATGGCGCCACCGAGGATAAGACTGTAAGCGATGGCTTCTCCTTTATGACGATTTTCAAGGATCAGCTTGATCAGAAAAATCGAGACCGCCACCGCGATCCCGATAAAAAAGTAGCGCTGCCAGCCTCCACCATTCGCAAAAAGACTGAATGCGGCACCGGTGTTCCTTAGGTGCACCCAGTTAAAGAACGGGGTCACCGAAACAGACTCGCCATAGGCCATTGATTGCTGCACCAGCCACTTTACAGCTTGATCAGACGTTGCCAGCAGGCCCGATATGGACAACAGGGCGTACGGCGAGAGCTTTTTGCCAATAATGAGCATTATTTAACCCTTGAGCGCCAGAATGCGCCTGGCACCGTTAAGCACGACGAGCCCCGCGATGGTGCCGATAATTAGATCCGGATAATTGGAACCGGTCCACACGACCAGGGCGCCGGCGGTGATGACCCCCAGGTTGATCACCACGTCGTTGGCCGAGAATATCCAGCTTGCCTTCATGTGCGCCCCGCCTTCCCGATGTTTGGATATGAGCAGCAGACAACTGGTATTGGCAATCAATGCGACGAATGCGATAGCCATCATCACCAGCGATTCAGGCTCACTACCGAATACAAAGCGTCTCACCACCTCTATGAGTACGCCCACAGCCAAGATCAGTTGCAGTACACCAGCAACATGCGCGGCACGTAGCTGCATTCTCACGCTATGTCCAACCGCATAAAGTGCGAGCCCGTACACGGCCGCATCGGCGAAATTGTCCAGGGACTCTCCAATCAGGCCGGTGGACTGGGCGATCAGGCCGGCTGTCATTTCCACTACGAAAAGGAGCGCATTGATGCCGAGCAACCAGCGCAGAGTCCCGGATTCTTGCGTGGCAGAGGCTGCCGAGAACTCGGCCGCCTTGATGGTCTCCGGATCGGCAGCGACACTTTCCTGAAGCGAGGCGCCTAGCTCCAAGGTCTTCAGCTTCGCGGTGACGGGCTCGACCTCACCGTCATGCACGACCTTCAACCGGCGGTTCGACAAGTCGAAGGACAGTGCCCGAATCCCCTCAACGCCGTTCAGGGCTAGGCGAATCATTCGTTCTTCTGATGGACAGTCCATCTTCGGCACGGCATAAACACTGACCCATCTCCCTGGCGCCTCGGAGGAGGCCTGTATATCGGTATCCGCTGCGGACGTTGCATCACCGCCACAGGCGCCACCACAGGATTTGCTCATGATACGACTCCACTTGAACAATGTTGTGGTACCATTTTAAACTATAAAGCTACTATAAGGTCAATAGAGTAAAGAATCCGTTGGGGAGGAGGCTGATGCGCATTGGTCAGTTGGCGCAGTTGGTAGGGGTCGAAACACAGACGATCCGCTTCTATGAACAGCAGGGCTTGTTGCCGCCGCCTGATCGGCAGGACAACGGTTACCGTGTCTATACCGAGAAGCATGGTGAGGGGCTGGCCTTCATCCGTCGCTGCAGAATCCTGGGCCTGTCACTGGCTGAGATTCACGAACTACAGAGCTATCAGGACGACCCTCATCAGCCTTGTACCGCCGTCAACGCCTTGCTCGATGATCACATCTCTCATGTGCGGTCGCAGATAACCGCTCTGCAAGCGCTTGAGAAACAACTCGTTTCACTGAGAGCGAGTTGCAACGATGACCGGGAAGTTGAGGCGTGTGGGGTTCTTGCTGGAATTAGCGAAGGAAACATGCACCAGCAGTAGGTGAAGCATCAACCAGATAATCCGATGAGATGCCGGTCTGTCTCACTCTCATGCAAAGGTAAGATCAACCATTTAATCCGCTTACCCTTAATTCAACGTTGTCTGAATAACTTTAATAGCCATTATTTAGCTGAGCACTCAATCCTTTTCGGTGGCGGAACCCGTATAGCTTTGGAACTTGATGAGTACCGTGAGTCTGTTGACATTGATTTTCTTTGTAGAGATAAAAAGTCATTTCGGGCGGTACGAGAACAGGTAACAAATAGAACGTTAGGTGAACTGGTAAAAGAAGACTTTATTTACTCTCGCGATATTATGTTTGATAGGTATGGAGTGCGTACTTTTCTAGATATTGAAGGTGTGAGAATTAAGCTTGGGTTCGTCGCTTTTGACAATTACGCGCTAGAAAAGGGAAGTGGAGCGGATTTATTTAATGTGCCTTTTATTGACCGTACCTCGTGTTTTATCACCAAGCTTCTGGCAAATGCAGATCGGTGGATGCAGAAACCTTATAAAGACATTTTGATTTGATTGCAATGTCTGAAAACTGGGGAGATATACCTGCCGAGGCGTACGCGGAAGCTCATACTCATTACGGCGTTTATGCTGTAAATAACAGTTTAAAACGAGCACTCCAGCACCTCCGGAATAATCACATTGCCTATAGAGAAGAAGCAGAAGCTATGGGAGTACAAAGAGAATATTTTGATAATGTTGTACTTCCTGGCTCGGAACGATTACTGTCAACGCTTCTAATGTAAAACAAGGGAGTTAATGGTAGGTACTGCGAAGCCGGCCCCATTAATTTTACTTGCTCCCGGTGGTAAAAACGGGTAAAATCCACCCGCAACATGAATCCAGTCACGGAGTGTTGCACATGCTGCGAATTGCCCAAGAAGCCTTGACCTTTGACGACGTTCTGCTCGTTCCTGGTCATTCCGAAGTTCTCCCCCATACCGCTGATTTACGCACGCAATTAACGCGTGGAATTTCAATGAATATTCCGATGGTTTCGGCCGCCATGGATACGGTTACCGAATCAGCATTGGCAATTGCGCTGGCGCAAGAAGGTGGTATTGGTTTTATCCACAAAAACATGACGCCAGAGCAGCAGGCTGCACACGTCCGTAAAGTCAAAAAATACGAAAGTGGCATGGTTACAGACCCTGTTACTGTCCAACCGACAACAACCATTGGTGAAATTAAACAACTGACTGCCGAGCACGGCTTTCAGGGCTTTCCTGTGGTTGAGAAAAACGGTGATTTAGTCGGTATTGTGACCGGTCGCGACACCCGTTTTGAAGACGATGATGCGAAAGAGATTCGCCATGTCATGACGGGCAAAGATCGCTTGGTGAGTGTGCATGAAACGGCACAAAGTGATGAAATACTGCAGCTTATGCACAAACACCGTATTGAAAAGATTTTAGTTGTGGATGACGCTTTCAAATTGAAGGGCATGATAACCCTGAAAGACTTTGAAAAAGCGGAAAACAAACCGAACGCCTGTAAAGATGAAAAAGGCTCTTTGCGTGTTGGTGCTGCGGTTGGCGTGGGTGCTGGTACGGAAGAGCGGATTAAGCTGCTGGTTGAAGCGGGCGTTGATGTACTGCTCATCGATACTTCGCACGGTCATTCACAAGGTGTGTTAGACCGCGTTAAACAAACGCGTAAAGACTACCCCGATTTACAAATTATTGCCGGCAACGTCGCCACCGCGGCGGGCGCTAAAGCACTAGTTGAAGCTGGCGTCGATGCCGTGAAAGTCGGTATTGGTCCGGGCTCTATTTGTACAACCCGTATTGTTACGGGTTGTGGTGTGCCACAAATCAGTGCCATTAGCGACGCGGTTGATGCATTGAAAGGCTCTGGTGTTCCTATTATTGCCGATGGCGGCATTCGTTTCTCAGGTGACATTGCTAAAGCTCTGGCAGCCGGCGCGCACTGCGTTATGGTTGGCAGCATGCTCGCGGGTACCGAAGAGTCACCGGGTGAAGTCGAGCTTTACCAGGGACGCTACTATAAATCGTACCGTGGTATGGGCAGCTTAGGCGCCATGAACCAAAGCAATGGCTCGTCTGACCGCTACTTCCAGAAAAGTAATGAAGCCGACAAGTTGGTACCGGAAGGTATTGAAGGGCGCATTGCGTACAAAGGGCCAATTTCTGCGATTATCCATCAGCAAATGGGCGGTCTGCGCTCGGCAATGGGTTTAACCGGTTGCCCGACTATCGAAGACATGCGCACCAAGCCGCAGTTTGTAAAAGTGACGGCTGCCGGCATGGGCGAATCACACGTACACGATGTGCATATTACGAAAGAAGCACCGAACTACCGCAGCTCTTAACAGGATGACGAATGACTAGAGATATCCATGATCACCGAATATTGATTTTAGATTTTGGCTCGCAGTACACGCAGCTGATAGCCCGCCGTATTCGTGAAATAGGCGTTTACTGTGAGCTGTGGGCGTGGGACGTTGACGAAGCCGATATTCGTGATTTTAATCCGAAGGGCATTATTCTTTCTGGTGGTCCGGAAAGCGTCGCTGAAGAAGGCTCACCGCGTGCGCCAGACTATGTATTCGAAGCAGGCGTGCCTGTTTTTGGTATTTGCTACGGCATGCAGACGATGGCGCATCAATTAGGCGGCTCAGTGCAGTGCTCCTTAGAGCGTGAGTTCGGTTACGCGCAAATTGAACTGGTGGAAAAAAGTCCACTGTTTGAAGCCATTGAAGATGCCGTCTCTGAGTCAGGTGCGCCTTTACTGGACGTTTGGATGAGTCATGGTGACAAGGTTGAAGCTATTCCTGAAGGCTTCCACACCGTCGCAAAAACGTCTTACTGCCCTTATGCAGCAATGGCAGACGAAGAGCGTCAATTTTATGGTGTTCAGTTTCACCCGGAAGTGACTCATACGCGTCAGGGCGAGCGTATGTTGGAGCACTTTGTCAGCGGTATTTGTGGCTGCGAAAAGCAATGGACTCCAGCGAAAATTATTGACGATGCGATAGAGCGTATTCGTGAACAAGTCGGTACTGATAAAGTCATTCTTGGCTTGTCCGGCGGTGTTGATTCGTCGGTTACGGCAATGTTGCTGCACCGTGCCATTGGCGACCAACTGACCTGTATTTTCGTAGATAACGGTTTGCTGCGCTTAAATGAAGCAGAGCAAGTGATGGAGATGTTTGGCGACCATTATGGCCTGAACATTCTGCCTATTGCCGCTGAAGATCGCTTTTTGGATGCGTTGGCGGGTGAAAACGATCCGGAGAAGAAGCGTAAAATTATCGGTAATACCTTCATTGAAATTTTTGATGAAGAAGCCGGTAAGCTAACCGAAGTGGATTGGTTAGCGCAGGGAACTATTTACCCTGATGTCATTGAGTCTGCGGGCTCGAAAACCGGTAAGGCGCACGTGATTAAGTCACACCATAATGTGGGCGGCCTGCCTGACGACATGCGCTTGAAGCTGGTTGAGCCATTGCGTGAATTGTTTAAAGACGAGGTGCGCAAAATAGGTCTGGAACTTGGCCTGCCATACAACATGCTGTATCGCCATCCGTTCCCTGGACCAGGCTTAGGCGTTCGTGTATTGGGCGAAATTAAGAAAGAGTACTGTGACCTGCTGCGTCGTGCTGACGCTATCTTCATTGAAGAGCTGCACAACGCAGACTGGTATCACAAAGTCAGCCAGGCATTTGCGGTATTCCTGCCGGTGCGTTCAGTTGGCGTCATGGGCGACCAGCGTAAGTACGACTGGGTTATTGCCATTCGTGCCGTTGAGACCATCGACTTCATGACGGCACGTTGGGCACACCTGCCTTACGAGTTATTGGAGAAAGTCTCTAACCGCATTATTAATGAAGTTAACGGCATCTCCCGTGTGACTTACGACATCTCTGGTAAGCCTCCTGCAACGATAGAGTGGGAATAGCTATTGACTGGCTGTCGCAGGGAACCTTCCGAAAGACGCCCGCAAGTACATCCCTGTAGGGCTTGAGCAGCGCCATCCATGGCGCTGCACACTTTCTCCAGATTTTCCTGCGACAGCGTTACGTCAATAGCTGATACCTTCGACACTCTGGCATAACGTGCCTTAACACTCGTAACGCTTGCTAGCGCCTCAACTGCCTTTTGAGCTCTCCCCCGACAGTTCTTCATTACTAGCGAATAAGTTATTTTGACAGTTATTCTTGTCATTTCTGTGCTTTTTACTATTATGACAAATATATTTGTCAAAAACTATTTGTTATGACTCCACGAAAAGAAATTGGTAAGCAGCTTCAGCAAGAGCGTAAGGCTCAAAAAATGTCACAAACGGAAGCTGCGGAGAAGATTAAAAGTAATCGTCAAACTATTTCAGCAATTGAGAGAGGTGTTTACCTGGGCTCGATTGCGACGTTTGAAAGGTACCTAATGCTCTTTGGCTATTCGCTGGCCATTACGAAAACAAAAATGCCGACGTTTGAAGAGCTTGATGACTTATTCCCGATGGAGGACTGAATAAAATGGCTGATGAATTAGCTCAGTATCCATCGCGTATAAGAGAACTCGAGATATACCTGAACGACCAACTGGCGGGGCGGCTGGTTCATGGTGCTCAGTATAGCTTTAGCTACGAAAAAAACGCCTGTCCGGTGTCTCTTTCTATGCCCAACCGGCTGGATCCGTATTCGTCAGGAAAGTTACCACCAATTTTTACGATGAACTTGCCGGAAGGTTTTGTGCGTCGATATATTGAGGAGCGATTAAGGCGCTATGCGACTGTAAACGACATGTATCTGTTAGCGCTGCAGGGGGATAACGGAATTGGCGCTATTAATTATCGGAATAATGAGTTGCCGCAAAGACCTCTGGAGAAAACGTCTCTGCAAGATATTTTGTCTTGGGATAATTCAAAAGAGTTGTTATTTCCGCAGCTTCTTGAGCGTTACTATTTGCAAACAGCGATATCTGGAGTTCAACCAAAAGTTGTTGTTCCCTCAGAAAAAGCGACGTTAGTTTATCCGGATTTGATCATTAAAACCTCCGATGAAGAATTTCCTAAACTCACCGCCAATGAGTTTATCTGTATGTCTGCGGCTAAGTTTTGTGACTTAGAGACACCTGACTTTTGGTTGTCTGATGATAGGCAGAACTTTGTCATGAGACGCTTCGATATTAATGGTGATAAAAAATACGCAGTTGAGGATTTTTGTGTACTCACCAAAAGAGACTCGACTGACAAATATCGCTCAAGTTATGAGCAAGTTATGAAAGTGGTTAAATTATTTACGCAGAGCACAAAGCAGCTTAATAAGTTGTATCAGTACATTGTTTTTAATGTTCTGATTGGTAATGGGGATGCTCACCTTAAAAACTTTTCCATTTTTTACGATGTTGCGAATAACAACGATATTCGACTGACGCCTATTTACGATGTGACGCATACAATTATTTATCCGACCATAGATAACGATATGGCGCTTAAGTTGTATGGAAGCAAAGCCTTTCCATCGGCTTATTATTTAAGAAAGTTGGGTGAGGATTTTGGTATAGCGAAACCCCTTGAGCAAATAGAAGTGATGGCGGATAAGTTATCTGACTTTATTAATGATTTTTCGGACTGGGCTATTTTCCCTGAGCTAAAAGAGTCACTGGAGCAACATCTATCTCGTGTAATGGTATCCCAGCCAACCATTAAAGGCTTCCGGCATCATAAAAGACGAAAATATACCTAACTTAGTTTTACCGAACTTTTACAGTGAGTGATCTGTTGAAATGCCTTTTAGGTGCGATAATAGAATTATTGTAACCAAGGAGGTAAGTCATGAAAAAGTTCGTATTATCAACAGCACTAATTGCAAGTGGTTCGCTTTTTTTCTCAGCGGCGAGCAATGCTGATAGCGTTAATTACATTAGCGGTGGTTTTAACGACTTTTACAACTCAGACTTTTATGTAGAAGGCTCAACGAGTATTGCCGACAACTGGGTTGGCGAAGTGCAATTTACCGACATGGGTGACTACTCACTTCGCGCTGGTGCTAAATATTTCCTGGATATGGGGGCTGATCGCCAGTTCGATACGTTCTTAAAAGGTGGTGTCAGCCATTACGATTTTGGCAACTACGACGACACCAGCGCGTATGCCGGCATCGGCGCTATGACCAAGTTAAGTCAGCAGACTACCGCAATTGTTGATGCGGGTTACGACTGGGGTTTAGACGGCTTTGCATCGGTTGGTGCGCGCTTACGTTACGCCTTTACCGATCGCTTCTCAGCTGACGCCGGTTTCCGTGGTAACTTCAACAGCATCGACAATGAAGTGCACTTAGGTGTTACTTACAGCTTCTAAGCGATTATTCTACCTTGAATTAAAGCACCACCGTATTCTTATGCGGTGGTGTTTTTGTTAGCAACTCTCGCAGTTGAGCTTCGTAGCTGGGTTTTAGGTGAGTAATCCAGAGTGTTTCGGGCTGCTGCTTCAAACTGACCAAGGCTTTTTGCAATAAACTGGGTGTCATGTGCTTGGTTTTCTGTGCGACGTCCAGAAGTTCATCTGGAAAGGCGCATTCCAACATTAAGGTATCAATGTCACCTAACTCGTTTAATTGCTGAGTTAACACGCTGCCTGCAATGGTATCGGCGCAGAAGACAAAATGCTGCTCGTTACTTTTCACGCTGTAACCGACCGTCGGAACACTGTGATCCACCTCGAATGCGCGGACGCTCATGTTATCTATTTCGATACAATGACCGGGTTGAATTTCTTCAAACTGCAAAATAGCGTTGGGTCCTTCCGTCATGCTGCTGAGCTCTGGCCAAATGTCGCCATTAAAAATGTTGTCACGCAGTTTGGCCAGGGTGTGCGGTAAGGCGTAAACCGTAACGGGTAAGTGCTCACTATCGTACTGGTTGCTTAAAAATGTGGGGAGTGCAGCAATATGATCCATATGTGAATGTGTCAAAAAGACATGACGAACCTGCCGCATTTGTGCAAGGCTCAATCGATTTAAACCGGTTCCGGCATCAATAACGATATCGGAACGCAGCTGAACGCAGGTGGAACCATTTTTATTGTCGCCGCTCAACCCACCACTGCAACCTAACACTTGAATATTCACAAATGACACCCATCTTGGATTACACTGGGATGAAAGAGTATCATACTTAAAAACAGCCGAGGAGGCGTCATGCCGACAGCCGATAACACACCTGCACAGCACAGTTCGCCAATATTACCGCAATTGATTATTTTGACCTTGTTTTGGGTGGGCTTGCAGCTGATCGCCAGCTGGGTTAAGCCGGACTTTTCACATGTCAGTCAGTATATTAGCGAAATTAATGCCACTGGCACGCAGGCGGCAGGTGCGTTGGGCTGGGTTGGTTTTATTCCGCTGGGCATGATAGCGGCTGGTCTGTTATTAACGACGCGACAGCATATAAGAGTTAAAGGCATTAGCCAGGTTGGTTGGTCGTTACTGTTTTTCTACCCATTAGCTTACATAGGTAGCGCTATGGCGCCCTGTGACACTGGCTGTCCAGTCGATGGTTCGAGCTCACAGGCGATACATAATGGCATTGCGGTTATTAGTTACTTTGGCTTTGCGTTAGGCACGTTACTATTAAGCTTCACACCAAAAACCACCTGGCCAGTGCGTGCGGCTTTTGTTCTATTGTCGGTCATTATCGCTTTAGGATTTTTGCTCATGACGTCGCCGGAGCTGACTGAAATTCGTGGCGCCGTGCAGCGATATATCGAGATAGGTCATTTGCTTGTGTTTTGGTTACTGCTTTGGCTGAAAGACAGCGAGGCGCATGGCGGTAAAATAGCAGGAGGGCAGCATGAGTAAGTCAATTCGTTTAAGTATAGAGGGGATGAGTTGCGCTTCTTGCGCAGGGCGTGTCGACAAAGCATTAAATGGTCTGGAAGGTGTTGAAGATGCCTCGGTTAACCTGGCGTCGGACAGTGCGGAAGTGACCTATTCTGACTCAGTCTCTATTGACGATTTGATTCAGGCTGTGAAGAGTGCGGGTTACGACGCTCATGAGGTCGTTGACCGTGACAAGCAAATGCGTGAGCAACGAGAGCAACAAGCGAACGAAATGCGTTCGCTGAAGCAACAACTCTGGCTTTCCGCATTGCTGACGCTGCCGGTGTTTATATTGGCCATGGGTAACCATATGGTGCCGGTATTTTCCGAGTGGGTGCATAACTCACTGGGCTTACAGACCAGCTGGTGGATACAGTTAGTGCTTACTACGGTGGTCCTGGCGGTTCCCGGTGCACGTTTTTATAAGCTAGGCATTCCTGCGTTATTCCGCGGCGCGCCGGATATGAACTCGCTAGTGGCTCTCGGCGCAACGGCTGCTTGGGGCTATTCGGTCGTGGCAACGGTAGTGCCTTCCTGGCTGCCCAGCGAGTCAGTGAACGTTTACTTTGAAGCGTCGGCGGTTATTGTCACGCTGATTCTGGCTGGCCGCTTTATGGAAGCGCGTGCCAAAAGCCATACGTCCGATGCCATTCAGCGGCTGATGAGCCTGCAAAGCAAAACCGCACGGGTGGTACATGACGGCGAAGTAACTGAAGTCGATATTGCTGAGCTGGGCAAAGGCGATGAAATTGAAGTTCGTCCGGGCGAGCGTATTGCTTTAGATGGCGAAGTGGCTTCCGGTGACAGCTATGTGAACGAAGCGATGATAACCGGTGAACCTGAGCCCGTGCATAAAGAAAAAGGCGATAAGGTGGTTGGCGGTACACTTAATGAAAAAGGCACGCTGCGCTTTAAAGTCACGGCAACTGGTGAAGGCACGGTGCTGGCGCAGATCATCCGGATGGTCGAACAGGCTCAGGGCAGTAAACTACCCATTCAGGACACCGTCAACCGTATTACCTTATGGTTTGTACCAGCGGTCATGCTGGTAGCGCTGATCACTTTTGTGGTGTGGTATTTTGCGGCGAGTGAGTCAGCACTCACATTCGCCTTGGTAAATGCGGTGGCCGTACTCATTATTGCCTGCCCGTGTGCCATGGGGCTGGCAACGCCGACGTCGATTATGGTAGGCACCGGCCGTGCTGCGGAAATGGGCGTATTGTTCCGTCAGGGCAGTGCATTGCAGGCGTTGCAGCAATCGAAAGGCGTTATTTTTGATAAAACCGGTACGCTGACAGAGGGCAAGCCGACCATTACCGACTGGATAGAAGTTGGCGACTTTGATGAAAAAGAGGTGCTGACATTAGCCGCCTCGGTTGAAGCTAAGTCAGAGCACCCCACCGCAGAAGCCCTGGTCAACTATGCCAAAGAGCAGGGGATTAAAGTCAGCGAGCCCGACAGCTTTGAAGCCATTTCAGGTTTGGGAGCGACCGGTAAAGTTGATGGCAAAACACTTTATATCGGTACCAGCGAACTAATGCAGGACAACAATATTTCGCTGGATAACGAACCCGATGACGCGAAAAGCTGGTCTGAAAGCGGTCGTACGCCTATTTATGTGGCGGTAGATGACAAGCTGGCAGCGGTATTCACTCAGGATGACCCGATTAAATCCAGTACCAAAGAGTTGATTCAGCGCCTGCATGATGACGGTTTGAAGACGGCTATGGTGACAGGCGACGCCGAGTCTACTGCGAAGCGCATTGCCAAAGAATTAGGCATTGACGAAGTGATTGCTAACGTCAAACCCGATGGCAAAGTCGATGCCGTAAAACGCCTGAAAAAAGAGTGGGGGCAGGTGATATTTGTCGGGGATGGCATTAACGACGCACCGGCATTAGCCTCTGCGGACGTAGGGTTTGCTATCGGTACGGGTACTGACGTAGCCATTGAATCGGCCGATGTGGTACTGATGTCAGATAACTTGACCGTGGTGCAGCAGTCTTTCGCCTTGTCGGAAGCAACCATGCGCAATATTCATCAGAATTTATTCTGGGCGTTTGCTTATAATACCGCGTTGATTCCGGTTGCGGCGGGCGTTTTGTACCCGTTTTTTGGCATTTTGCTGTCGCCCATGCTGGCGGCCGGTGCGATGGCGTTGTCCAGTGTGTTTGTGATAACCAATGCGTTGCGACTTAAAACAGTAAGCCTGGGCGCACAGGCGGAAAAGGAATAAACAGACATGAAAGTCGGCGTTTTTGATAGTGGTGTGGGTGGTTTAACCGTAGCTCGCTCATTGCAGCAAAGCGGTTGTTTTAGCGAGTTGCTGTATTACGGCGACACCGCACGGGTGCCATACGGCAGTAAGGACAGCAATACGGTAACGCGCTATGCGTTGGAAGCCGTCGAGTTTTTTAACGGCGCCGATGTCGATTGTCTGGTCGTCGCCTGTAATACCGTGAGTGTGACCGCGCTTGAGCAAATGCAGAAGTTTTCCAATAAGCCTGTGTACGGCGTGCTGGAGCCGGGTGTTATGGCGCTGCAGCAATTGCAAGACGTTGATACCAGCGCCCGAGTACTGGTTATTGCCACGCGCTCAACAATAAACTCAGGTGCCTATCAGCAGCAGATACAGGCGTTAGGTTACAACCAGGTAGACGCCATGCCGACGCCGTTGTTCGTACCTATTGTTGAAGAAGAGCTTTATGACGGACCGATATTGCAGGAAACCTTTAAGCACTATTTCGGCAACCTGGAGAAGCCGGATGTGGTGCTGCTGGGCTGTACGCATTTTCCGCTGATAGCCGACAGCATTTCTGACTACTTCAACGGCACCAAAACGATCCATTCCGGCGAAGCTATGCTGTCGTGGTTGAAGCAACACCTGGACTTAAGCGCCCAGTTCGAAACCACCCCTCTGCACATTATCGCTACCGAAAATGTCGATGCCGTTAAACGTACCGCCACCCGCTGGGGCCTGAAGCTGTAGTTGAATGAGTGCTGAAGTTGAAAGGCTCTTGAGGAGAACGCCCGCGAGTACGTCCCTGTAGGGCTTGAGCAGCGCCATCCATGGCGCTGCACACCTCCTCAAGAGCCTTTTCAACTGTCGGGCGCACTCACCCAGCTAACCTCATCACTCACTATTCCGCGTTTCTTATAATGCAATAGCATCAAGCCACACCTTTTTGTCCTTTTATTCATATGCTCTTTTAGTCCTTATCTTATTTCCTCCTTCTGAAATGTAGTTATTCTTAATACATAAAAAGACTGTTTTCCCGATATGGGAAATTCATTGACAAAACTTCTTTTTTTTCCCATAATGGGAAATTAAATTAGGGACAACTACGTTCATGAGAATTGTATCAAGGGCGACTCTTCGGGAGTTTTGGGAAAAGCCTAACTACAGGGATGCAGAGCAACCTCTAAAAGCTTGGTTTGATGAAGCACGATATGCCTCATGGAGAACCCCGCAGGAGATAAAAGAGCAGTATCGAAACGCGAGCTTTTTAGCTAACAATAGGGTTGTATTTAATATTCATGGCAATAAGTACCGACTGATTGTGGCGGTGAAATACGAATTTGCGATGATTTATATTCGCTTTGTTGGTACGCATAAGCAGTACGACGCAATTAATGCAGAAATAGTTTAGAGGTGAGGGTATGAATATAAAGCCCATTAAAACAGCTGAAGATCATCGGAGTGCACTGGCCCGTATTGATGAGCTTTGGGATGCTGAGCCCAACACAGATGAGGCTGATGAACTCGATATTCTGGTGACTTTGGTCGAAGCGTATGAAGAAGCTAAGTATAAAATTGATGCGCCCGATCCTGTGGAAGCGATTAAATTCAGAATGGATCAGGAGGGTCTGAAAGATTCTGACTTGGTGCCATTTTTAGGTCAGCGGAGTCGGGTTAGTGAGGTTTTAAATCGGAAACGGCGTTTAACGCTGCCTATGATTCGACGCCTTCATAGCGGGTTACACATACCGCTCGAATGTCTGGTTATGGATTACGAACTGGATAGTGCAGGGACCTGAAGTTATTGTGGCAGGTGAAAATTTTAGCTAGCGAGTGCTTAGAAGCTCAGCAGTGGGGCTTTGGAGAGAGTAAACGGCTGTTGGGTCACATGTAAGCGTTACGAGTGTTGAGGGCCGTTATGCCAGAGTGTCGAAGGCCATGGATGGCCTTCGTCAAGCGTTCATGGATGAACTTGCAGCGTCTCAGGCATAACTGTCCTTAACGCTCAAGCGAAACGTGTGACTCAACAGCCGCTTCCTCCCAAGCCCAGCGAAACATGTGAATCGCAGCCGCGTTTTGCTATGATATTCGTATTACTTTGGCTTTCAGGAGTTTGTACTTATGCCGCAGACGCAGCGTCCGCTTTATATTCCCTATTCTGGTCCGAATTTGTTGGAAACCCCGCTGTTGAACAAAGGCAGTGCGTTCAGTAAGGAAGAGCGCGCGGCGTTTAACCTGACCGGTTTGTTGCCGCCTCGCTACGAAAGCATTGAAGAGCAGGCTGAGCGTGCGTACATGCAGTACAAAAGTTTTGAAACGCCCATTAATAAGCACATTTATCTGCGGGCTATTCAGGACAACAATGAGACCTTGTTCTACCGCTTATTGACCGATCATCTGGAAGAGATGATGCCAATCATCTACACCCCAACCGTGGGTGATGCCTGTGAGAAATTCTCGGACATTTACCGCAGTTCTCGGGGCTTGTTCATTTCGTACTCAGAGCGTGACCAGCTGGACGATATTCTGCGCAATGCGACTAAGCAGAAGGTGAAGGTCATTGTTGTTACCGACGGTGAACGTATTCTGGGCTTAGGCGACCAGGGTATTGGCGGTATGGGCATTCCAATTGGAAAGCTGTCGCTGTATACCGCTTGCGGTGGTATTAGCCCTGCGTATACCTTGCCGGTGATGCTGGACGTAGGCACCAACAATGAGAAGCTTCTGGAAGACCCAATGTATATGGGTGCCCGACATAAGCGTATTGGTCAGGAAGAGTATGATGAATTCCTGGATAAGTTCATTAAGGCGGTGACTAAGCGCTGGCCGGAAGTGATGCTGCAGTTTGAGGACTTTGCTCAGCCTAATGCAATGCCGTTGCTGCGTCGCTACCGTGACGAAGTCTGTTGTTTTAACGACGACATTCAGGGCACGGCGTCTGTCACCGTGGGTACTTTGTTGGCGGCGTGTCGCCAAAAAGGCAAAAAGCTCAGTGAGCAAAAAGTAGTGTTTGTTGGTGCCGGCTCAGCGGGTTGTGGAATTGCTGAGCAAGTCATGATTCAAATGACTGCCGAGGGCTTAACGGAAGAGCAGGCGAAGAAGCAAATTTTCATGGTTGACCGTTATGGTTTGGTCATGGACACCATGGATGGTTTACGCGACTTCCAACAGGCGTTGGCGCAAAAAACCGATGATTTAAACGACTGGGAATACAGTGGTGACTATCCGTCGTTGCTGGATGTAATGCATTGTGCTGAGCCGGATATTCTCATTGGTGTGTCCGGGCAGGCCTGCTTGTTCACCGAGCAAGTGATTGAGGCTATGGCAAAAAATGTCGAGCGGCCTATTATTTTCCCATTAAGCAACCCGTCTAAGCATGTGGAAGCGCATCCGGCTGATGTTCTTAAATGGACGAAAGGCAAGGCAATTGTTGCGACCGGTAGCCCCTTTGGCGAGGTTGAGTACGACGGTCAGTTGTATCCGATAGCGCAGTGTAACAACAGTTACATTTTTCCGGGCATTGGTCTGGGTGTGTTGTCGGTTAAGGCGCGTCTGGTTAGCGATGAAATGCTACGTGTGGCCAGTAAAACGCTGGCTGAGGCCTCTCCGAGCGCAAACGGTAAAGGTGAAGCGCTATTACCGGCGTTCAATGACTTAACTCAACTTAGCAAAGACATTGCGTTTGCGGTGGGTAAAGTGGCTCAGCGGGAAGGCCTGGCGCTGGAAATTGATGACGATACGCTGCGTGAGCGCATCGACAACAACTTCTGGAAACCTGAATACCGCTTCTACAAACGCGTCAGCATTTAAGCGTGTGCGCTGTCGATGGCCTGTTGTAAGTCTTTCAGCAGGTCGTCGGCGCTTTCAATACCGACCGACAAACGCAGTAAGTCTGAAGGAACCGGGGTATCCGGCCCTTCAATACTGGCGCGGTGCTCAATCAGACTCTCTACGCCACCTAATGATGTAGCGCGATGCCACAGCTGAGTTTGCGCAGCAACGGCAATAGCGGCTTTCTCACCACCTGCCAGACGAATAGATAACATACCGCCAAAGCCTCCCTGCATTTGCTTAGTGGCAACGTCATGCCCGGCAAAGCTTTTTAAACCCGGATACAGCACTTCGGTGACGTTAAGGTGTTGCTCTAACTGCTCAGCAATGTACAGCGCATTTTGACAGCTCTCGCGCACTCTTAAAAATAAGGTACGCATGCCGCGCAGTAGCTGGGACGCATCTTGAGGACTGGGTACTGCACCACTTTGCGCGCGAATAGCCACTAACCGCTGCCAGAATTCACTGTTTTCCCGCGCTGCCAACGCACCAGAAATAACATCAGAATGACCGTTTAGATATTTGGTGGCCGAATGCATGACAATATCTGCCCCTAAATCCAGCGGCTTGGTGAGTAATGGTGTCGCAACGGTGGAGTCTACCGCCAGTAGGGCTCCGCAATTTTTTGCAATAGCCGACACGGCTTCTATATCGGTAACTGTCCACAGCGGGTTCCCCGGTGTTTCTAACCAAATAAGAGTCGGTGCTTTCTCATTGACTGACTCTTGCAACTCTTTGAGGTTACTCGTGTCTACAAAACGTATGTGTAATCCGGCGTCCTGACCAAAGGTTTTCAGCCATTGGCGCAGCGCCCAATACATCACCTTAGGTGCTATAATGGAGTCACCGGGTTTTAAGGCTTGAAAGACCGCTGTCGCCGCTGCCATACCAGAGGCAAATAAGCGGGCATCAACAGCGTTTTCGAGCTCTGCAAGAAGCTTTTCAGCCGGGCGATAGGTCGGGTTGTCAGCTCTGGAATACACCAAACCGGAGCGGTACTGGTTATCGCTGTCGCGTAGGTAGGTGGTTGATGTGTATACTGGGGGAATAATAGATGCATCTTCAATGTGTTTATTGGTTCCGCCCTGTGCGAGCACAGACTGTGATGAAAAACGTGTTGTCGTCATAGAGGTCTCGTCAGGTTATCGTGTAAATATCTCGTACAAAGTAATCTCAATGCGAGATTTTACGTAATAAGGAAGTAGTTCGTTTCATCCTACATGAAGGAGTATTGTAATGCGTTATATTTTGTCTCTATTAGCCGGTTCATTGTTGTTTGTCGCAAACGCAGCGCAAGCCAACGAATGTGAGCTTACTATCGATAGCACCGACAACATGAGATTTGATAAAAAGGAGCTATCAGTTCCTGCCAGCTGTAGCGAAGTGACTTTAACTCTGACGCACTCAGGTAAGTTGGACAAAAAAGTCATGGGACACAACTGGGTATTAAGTGAAGCGGGCGACATGCAGTCGGTCGTGCAGCAGGGTATGTCAGCAGGTCTGGAAAGCAATTATGTGCCAGAGTCTGACGCCGTTATTGCCGCAACTGATGTTATAGGCGGTGGTGAAGAGACCTCAGTGACGTTTTCTACTGAAGGTATGAGTGCTGACGGCGAGTACAAGTTCTTTTGTACCTTCCCGGGTCACTCAGCCATTATGCAAGGTACATTCTCTATTAAGTAACTGTTAATAGCAGAATTACTGACACAATGAGATGATACAGCTGCAGCCATTGGGCTGCAGTTTTTTTTGGAGTTAACCGAAGTTTATGAAGCATTTTTTGTCGATTGCTGTATTGGGTTTGTTGTCTGCTTTTATACACACAAGTGCCGTGCAGGCTCAACAGTTTGGTTCTCGTGAAACCTTGGTCATTGTGGAACCTGTGCAGTTTGAGCAGGAGAAAAACCGAGTTGAAGCGGTGGGAACGGCGGAAGCAGCACGTTCTATCACTATTTATCCGGCGGTGGGCGACCGTGTGGTCGCGGTGTATTTCGAGCCGGGACAAGTGGTGGAAGAAGGTGAGCTTTTGGTCGAGCTGGATGCAAGGCGACAGAAAGTGGCGGTTGAGCAAGCGCAAATTAACTTAAGAGATGCGCAGCGCACTGTTGAGCGTTTGCGCGAAAGTCATGAGCGCGGCGCAGTGCCTCAGTCAGAGCTTGATAATGCGGTACTGCTAAGAGACTTAGCTCGTGTCGAATTAGATAATGCCAAAATTGAGCTGGAAGACCGCTTTATTCGTGCACCCTTTGAAGGTGTCATAGGTATTACCGACGTGGAAGTGGGGGATCGCATTGACGAGCAAACAGCTATTGCGACCTTGGATGACCGCTCTTCGTTATTAATTGATTTCAAAATTCCTGAAGCGGCGGTATCGCTATTGGGCGAAGGTGCCGAGCTGAAAGTGCAGCCGTGGCGTTATTCGGGGCAACCGGTAACAGCAGAAATTGTTGAAATGGACTCTCGGATTAATCCGCAAACCCGGATGTATCGCGCCCGGGCACGCATTAATAACGAAAATGATGATTTCCTGCCGGGAACCAGCTTCCGCACGTCTATTTCTCTTGCTGGTCAGGAGTTCGCAGCAATTCCAGAAGCGGCCTTGTCATGGGGCGTGAATAGCCCGTTTGTCTGGGTGGTTGAAGGTAAAAATGCGAAGCGCGTGGAAGTTCAAATTGAGCAGCGTTTAGCGGGTCGGGTATTAGTCTCAGGCAATATTCAACGAGACGACTTGCTAATTGCCGAGGGCGTGCAAAGCTTGCGTGACGGACAGCCGGTTAAGTTTGACCGTACCACTTTGGATGACGCCGGGGAGCTTAGCGAATAATGTCTGATAAGCAACTCGATACGCATACCGATACCAACGACTTACCATCGGTGTCTATCCGCCGACCGGTACTGATTGTTGTACTCAATATTCTGATTGCCATTGCCGGGATAGCAGCACTGATGGGTGTTGAAGTGCGTGAGTTGCCTGATGTTGACCGACCTGTCGTTGGTGTGAGTGCGTCTCTGCCCGGTGGTGCGCCAGAAACCGTCGATGCGGAAGTGACCAGTATTTTAGAAGGAGCGGCTGCGCGTGTTTCGGGTGTCAGAAACATTAACTCGCAGAGTGAAGAAAACAGCGCCCGTATCTCCATTGAATTTAACCCGGGAGTTGACCTGGACGTGGTTGCGGCGGAAGTTCGTGAAGCGGTGAACCAGGTTCGCAGAGAGCTTCCCGATGACGTTGAACAAATTAACGTTCGCAAGGCTGACAATGACGCACGCTCGGTACTGGATATTGCAGTCAGCAGCGACACCTTAACGCTTGAACAGTTAACACGCAGACTCGAGACCGACTTATCACCTGAGTTTTTGGCCATAAATGGTGTGGCTGATGTGCGCTTAAATGGTGATCGTGAACGGGTTATGCGGGTGGACCTCGACCCACTAAAGCTGGTGAGCTTTGGTATTTCGGTCACTGATGTTGCCGATGCGCTACGTCAGGCGCCTTTCGATGTACCCGCAGGCAGTTTGAAGTCGACGGATCAGCGACTGATTATTCGCGCCGATGCGACGGCAATAAACGAAGAGCAAGTCGAGAATATTATTATTCAGGACGACATTCGTGTGGGTGATGTCGCCCAGGCGTATTTTGCGCCGTCGGATGCCGGCAGCTTTGTGCGCTTGGATGGGAAACCGGTAGTCGGTCTGGGTGTTATTCGCCAGGCGGGCTCTAACACCATTGAAATTTCCGATCGAGCCATTCAGGTACTGGAGCGCCTGCGTGATCGCTTCCCGGATATGGAAATGACCATTACCAATGATGATGCGCAGTTCATTCGTAAGTCGGTTGCCGAGGTTGTTACTACTCTGGCGATAACTATTGCGTTGGTGGTTGGTACATTGTGGGTATTTATTGGCTCATTCCGGGCAACCATTATTCCGGCCTTGTCGATACCTGTCGCTTTATTCGGTGCGGTTGCTGCTATATGGCTGATGGGTTTTTCGGTCAACATATTAACCTTGCTGGCGTTGGTTCTAGCCACAGGCCTGATTGTTGATGACGCCATTGTTGTGACGGAAAACATTCAGCGCCGTCGCAACATGGGGCTTGGCAGTCGGGCTGCTGCGGTCTTGGCAACGCGAGAAGTGTTCTTCGCGGTGGTTGCGACGACAGCGGTCCTGGTTGCCGTATTTGTACCTATTGCGTTTTTACCGTCAACAGCAGGCCGTTTATTTCGGGAGTTTGGCGGAGTGCTTGCAGCGGCCGTCGTCATCTCTTCTTTCGTGGCACTGTCGCTAGTACCGGCGTTTACGGCGCGTTTGCCTAAATCTGCCGGTAAAACCAATGTTTTTGGTGGTATTGGCCACAAGGTCAAAGGGTTCTACCAACGGACGCTCCATAAGGCGCTGAATGCCAGCTGGGTTATTGGTGTCGTATCGTTATTGGCCGCGGGCGGTGGTGTTGTGCTATTTGATCAAATCGATAGTGAACTCATGCCCGACGAAGACCGCGGTGCGGTACGAGTTTTTGCGCGAGGACCAGACGGTGTCGGTGTTAAGTTTATGGACCGACAGGCGCGTCAGCTGGAAGAAATATTGCTTGAGTATAAAGAAAGTGGCGATATTGAATCCATTTATACCGTGGTTGGTCAGTGGGATCCGAACATTGTCTTTATCAGTGCCAATCTGAAGCCGTGGGAAGAGCGTGATATTAGTCAGCAGGAAATTATCGAAAACTTGCGAGAGCCACTAAGCCAGGTGCCGGGTGCGCCGGGACGAGCCTTTGGTGACAACAGTTTGAATTTACGCGGCCAGGGCGGTGGTATTGAAATGGCTATCACTGGCGAAAACTACGGTGAGATTTTTAAAGTTGCGCGCGAATTTACCGCTGAAGTTCAGCGGCAGATCCCGGAAATGGGTAACTTAAATGTGTCGTATCAGCCTACTCAGCCTCAGCTGCGGGTAAAAATCGACCGCCGTCGGGCTGCGGAGCTGGGGGTGTCGCTCAGTGATATCTCCTCGACATTACGCGCCGCTATTGACGGTGATGACGTTGCAGACTTAAACGTTGGTGACCAGCAAGTTCCACTGATGCTGCGAACTCGTAACAATATTATTCAGTCGCCGCAGGATATGCAGAACCTGTATGTGTCTTCAAGCGATGGTGGTTTAGTGCCAATTTCCAGTGTCTCGGAAATTGTTGAAGAGGGTGTGTCGGCAGAGCTTGAGCGTCAGGCGCAGCGTCGTGCCATAGAAATTGACGGGGATCTGCCTGAAGAGTTACCAATGTCTGAAGCGGTAGAGCAGTTGCGTGCTGTGGCACAGGACGTATTGCCAGACGGTATGGGCTTAGTGTTCCTGGGCGAAGCGTCGACTTTTGAGGATACCTCTCAGGAAGTGGCAATGACGTACATTTTGGCGTTTCTGATTGTTCTGCTGGTATTGGCGGCACAATTCGAGTCGGTGAACAGTGCGGTGGTGGTTATGCTGACCGTGCCCTTTGGTATTGCCGCGGCGATTTATGCGCTGTTCTTAACCGGCACCTCAATGAACATCTATTCGCAAATTGGTTTAGTCATGTTGATAGGTCTGCTCGCCAAGAACTCCGTGTTGCTTGTGGAATTTGCCGACCAATTGCGTGACCGTGGTATGAGTGTTCGTGAAGCGATAGAGGAAGCTGCGCTGATACGCCTACGTCCAATTATGATGACCCTGGTATCGACTATTTTAGGTGGTTTACCGCTGATATTGTCAGCCGGTGCTGGCGCAGAAGCTCGTAACTCTATTGGTTGGGTGGTATTTGGCGGCTTAGGTTTAGCCACACTGTTTACCTTGTACCTAACGCCAGTACTTTACTTGTGGTTGGCTCGCTTCACCAAACCACGTGCTGACGAAGCGTCACGCCTGGAAAAAGAAATGCAGGAAGCAAGGTAACTTGGCATCTCAACCTCGCTGTAGCCTGATTTTGTATCAGGCTACGGACGCAGTCAGGTACTGTGCTGTATTCCCCAACGGCGGCGGATTTGGTCGAGTTCGCCGTTGTTTTCCAGCGCCTCCAGGGCTTCATTCAGTTGGTTAAGTAACTCGTCGTTACCGGCTTTTACTGAGAAGCCGACAGGCACCTTAATTTCCGGCTGCCATAAAATACGTACGTTGATATCCAGCTGTTTTGCCAGGTAACGGCCCACGGCCTCAGGCATTATAACGGCTTCCACTTCACCTATCGCCAACTGGTTCATTGCTTCAGCTTTTGACGACGCCTGATTAATGCGAATCGCTTTATGCAGACCAATGTCTTGCAAGTGGGCTTCGAGTACCGAATGCCGGTCTCCGCTGATACGTTTACCAACCAAACCCCGCACCGACTCAGGACTGCTTTCATTGTCTAAAACAAACAGTGTGGTGACGCGGTTATAATAGGGAGAGGAGAAATCAAAATATTGCCGTCGAATGGTGGTTTGTTCCATGCCCATTGCCATATCGAGCTCTCCGAACCGCAGTAAACTGACCACATTGTCCCAGTCGTATTGGTGCAATGTGTACTCTTTATCCAAATACTTGAACACTGCTTTGGTGACATCCACATCAAACCCCACTATGTCGCCATTTTCAGAAAACTGATACGGCGGGTAGCCGGTGGCTAAACCAATGTCTTCAGCATGACTGAATGCTGAAAAACTCAGGCTTAAAGCGGCCGCTAGGGTGAGTGTGGAAAGTTTTGTCATTCAGTGTCCTGTTACAGAAAGTTTCGCCTTTATATAGTCCGCGTGGCTTATGTACAACAAGTCGGCAAGCTTGCGAAGCATTGCTTCTTCGTGCGGATCAAGTTCATTATCAGTGTAGGCAACAGCCCACAAACTTTCCAATAATTGGACTTTTTCGCTGTATTCGAGCGCTTTAAGAGGCGCGGTAAAATCGTGCAGCGAAGCGGCTTCTTTTACTGCCTCAACAGCTTTTTCCACAGCGCTTTCAGCAGCTTCTTCTTCAAGCTGATATTCGTTTTTCAAGTCTGCTAACAGATATTCTCGTTCTTCATTCGAAAGGACACCATCGGCGAGACTGATTTCCGTCATGAGGATGAGCGATAAAAACGCCTCGTCGCTGAGACCTTCTGCATGATACTGTTTGGTTTGCTCTGCCACTGGAGCAACATTAAAAAAGCTTTGTAAGGCTTTAAGCATACAACATCCTACTTCTGTAAATTGGGCAAATAAAAGGAAAACACCGTGCCTTCCCCCGGTGTCGATTGGACGTCAATTTCGCCCTTAAGTTTCTGTGTCACCAGGTTATAAACAATAGATAAGCCCAGGCCTGAGCCGCCATTGTGCCGCGAGGTTGTGAAAAACGGCTCAAAAATGTCTTTCAATGTGTCGCTATCAATACCTTTTCCATTATCGGAAAAGACAAACTGCACACCGTCTTTTTCCGGTTCTGCTGAAATCAGAATGCGATGCTCTTCGTCGGGCTCAATAAAAGCGTGCTCGTCGGTATTACTGATTAAATTCGTCACGATTTGGGCTAGCGCACCTTGGTAAGTCATTAACGACGTTGATTCATCACAGCGAATATCAATACTGACTTTTTTCTTTTTTACCATCGGTTTCAAGCTTAAGGTGAGCGCGTGCAAATAGTTTTTCAGCTCACACTCCACCAGTTCAAAGCTGGACTGATCCACCGCTGTTTTTTTAAAGTTCTGTATGAGGGTGGCGGCGCGCTCGAGGTTATTGTTCAGCAGGTCGTAGGCTTCAAAGGTATCGTCTATAAACTGGTTCAGCTGTTTTTTCGAAATAGAGCCTTCGGTAAAAGATTGTTTCAGCTTTTTTAAACGATGCTCACAATGTGTGACTGCGGTCACCGAAATTCCCAGAGGGGTATTCACTTCATGAGCAACGCCGGCGACAAGCTTACCTAAAGCCGCCATTTTCTCTGTTTCTATCAGCCGCTCTTGTGCCTGTTTAAAGTTATCAAGTGCCTTGGTTAACGACTCTGTGCGTTCTGCAACAATATTCTCGAGTTGCTCGTTTTGGCGAATCAGTAGCTGCTCAAATCGCTCGCGCTCTGCCGCACTGACTGCGCGCCCATAAATGTCAGCGAGAACACCGACAAAAGCGACTTCATCAGATGTCCATTTACGGTGTTCTTTGCGGGTCTCACAGCACATAACGCCTATCATTTCACCCTTGTGGCGAAGGGGCACATCAAGCACCCCATAAATGCCGTACTCCGGAAAGTAATTAGGTGCTAACTCTGCGGTGACAGGGTTGTCACGCGCGTCGTTGGCAATAATAGTGCGCTCTTTTTCTAGTGCGGCAAAGTAAGACGGCAGTTCGGACTTTCTCAACACGAGAGTTTCAGCGTCTTGGCGCTGAGTATCAATCAAAGCGGTCGCAATCATGCTTTGTTTGTCGGGCTGCAACTCCCAGATACTGACCCGTGTAATATCCAGACCTTTTAAGGCTGAATCGAGAATAAATTGCGAGGCGCGCGCGAGGTTACCGCCGTCAATCTCCGGTGAGCGGGACACTTCGAGCAAAATGTTATCCAGTGACTCGTTCATTGTTTATCCGTTTGTTGAGCACCTGTTAACTATAACGTAATGAAAGACTTTGTCTATTGGTTGACCTGTTCATTAAACGACAAGAATGCGCATTTGGACGAGCTTAACTGGACTTTTTTTATAAAGGTTCATACAAAGGGAGCACGTTTTAAAAGAGGCAATACCATGAAAAAGACAACATTAACCTTGGCGGTGCGATATTACCAGCGCCTCGCGAGCGAGACGCCTTTTTCTGGGAAGAGTAAAGGTAATAGTGGCTCAGGACGCCGCCGCGGTTTCAGAAACCACCTGGCGGAACCAGCGGTGTCCTGCGTCGTGCTGTAATAACGGAGACCAAATCATGGTTAGCGTCAGTCCCGGAATATCGAACGGCGGCGCTTTCATGATTAGCTGATCATCGTCTTTATAAAGTTCGGCGGCTTGAGTCGGCAGTGTGGCGATCAACCCCTGACGTGCCAGGTACATAGCGACGTGATAATTACGCGTAAATACTTTTATGTGGCGACGCTTGCCAATTTTATCGAGCGCATCGTCGACCCAACCCAGCTTCTGAACATCGTGCGGATCCATCCCGACACCGACACCAAAACCGGTTTTACTGACCCAAACATGCTGCGCTTTTAAGTAATTATCGAGCGTATAGTTATTGAGCAAAGGGTGATCTTTATGTATCAGGCAGGAAAATTCGTCGGTCCAGAGAATTTTCTGGTGAAACGACTGTGGTAACTGCTCAAAACGGTTAATGGCTAAGTCGACTTTGCCGTTTTCTACGTCATGAAAGCTAATGTCACTGGGCGTCATTATGTCTAACGACACGTTTGGAGCTTGTTCGTCGAGCTTTTCCAGTAACCGAGGCATCAGCGTTGATGCAGCATAGTCGGACGCCATAATACGAAAAACACGCTCACTGGTTGGCGCGTCGAACTCCCGCACCGGCTGTATCATTTCTTCTACTGAATACAGCACAGTGCGCAGCGACTCCTGCATATCCAGAGCGCGCTGAGTTGGTTGCATGCCGTCGCTGGTGCGTACCAGAATAGGGTCATTGAGCAGATTACGCAGACGTTTCAACCCGTTACTCATGGCTGGTTGCGTAATATTCAGCTGCGCCGCCGCCCGCGTGACGTTCTTCTCGCGCAACAAAACATCCAGGTAAACCAGCAGGTTAAGATCAATATCTTTAATGGTGTTCATAGCTGTCCAGAATCAGTGGAATATGAAAAATCTATCGGCATTATAAATAGGGTGAATGTATAACGCTAGCGCTGTTTATTTTGGATAACGCTTAAATTTATTTGATTATTTCTGTTAATCCACCATAATTAATTTATTAATATCCTTTTCAATTATATTTGGTGGTTCAATGCTTATCGCTGAAGATTTTTTATCAACGTTGGGTAAGCTAATAAAGCACCAGCGATCGCTGTCTATGGATCAAGCCGAGTTCGCCAAACGCTTAGGGTGCGGCGTCAATACGGTTTATCGTATGGAAAAAGGGCAGCCTGTAAATTCTCTGACACTATTGTCCGCGTTAGAGTTACTCGGGTTACTTGAGCATTTCACCAAAGTGCTTGACGACCAGTACGCGCGCGTCGCGAACGGGCCACAACGCAAACGTCGTAAGCTGGACGAGGACTTTTCAAATGACTTCTAAAGCGTATGTGTAAACCCCATAAATGAATATAACTTCAGAAACACTGGCACGTAGTATTCTCGATGGCTTTCATACCCATTACCGGCGCTTTCAGGCGCTGACACAGGGAGCGCGGGAGCGCTTTTTGAAGCGGGACTGGACGGCAGTGGTGTCGGCGGCAGCTGAGCGCATTCATTATTATGATCATCAGGTGGCGCTTACGGCCAAAAAGGTGGAGCGTCGTGTTGGCAAAGAGCTCGATGAGGCTTTGTGGCAGGCAACGCGGCAACGGTATCAGCAGTTATTGCAGTTTCACCCGCAGGCAGAGCTTGCTGAAACCTTTTACAACTCGGTGTTTTGCCGGGTGTTTGACCGTGCTTATTTTCATAATGACTATATTTTTGTGGAGACGGTGCTGGCGAACCACATTCCGGTGTCGGTGGAAAACGAGTGCCATTCTTACTTTCCGGTGGTCGACGGTCTGGAAAAAACGCTAACCAGAGTGTTTGACGACATAGGCCTGGGGGGTGAGTTTGAGAATTTTGAAAACGATATAGAGCAGCTGCGGGATAAGTTCTTCGAGCGCGCGACCGAGACCGACATTGAAGCGCACAATTTACGCATTGATGTCTTAAAAGCGCCGTTTTACCGCAATAAAGCGGCGTACATTGTCGGACGTGTGGTGACGGAAAATAACCACTATCCTTTTATTGTGCCGGTGTTGATTAACTCCCAGGGAAAGCTCTATGTGGATGCGTTTATTACGCGCTCTGACAGAATGGCGACGATTTTTGGCTTTGCCCGCTCGTATTTTATGGTGGAAACTGAGTCTCCGTCGGCGTTGGTTCGTTTTTTAAAGGACTTAATGCCGCATAAAACGCTGGCAGAGCTGTACTCGTCGGTGGGTTTTCATAAGCAGGGAAAAACCGAATTTTATCGGGAGTTTTTGCACCATTTACGCCGTACCGACGACCAATTAGTGGCAGCCCCTGGTGTGAAAGGTATGGTTATGACGGTGTTTACGTTGCCGTCTTTTCCTTATGTGTTTAAGGTCATTAACGACCGCTTGGGCAATACCAAAGAGTTTGGCCGACAAACGGTGATTGACCGTTACCGTATGGTTAAACGACACGACCGCGTTGGGCGTATGGCAGATACCCTAGAGTTTGTCGATGTCGCCTTGCCGCTGGAGCGAATTTCGGCGGACTTACTGGAAGAGTTTAAGCAACGCATTGCTAACTCCATTTCAATTGAAGGCGATACGTTAGTCATCCATCAGTTATTTGTTGAGCGTCGTATGACTCCGCTGAACCTGTATTTAGAATACGCCAATGACGCTGAAATTGATGCGGCAATGGACGAATACGGCTGGGCGTTAAAAGACATGATGGCAGCCAATATTTTTCCCGGCGACATGCTGCTGAAAAACTTCGGTGTGACCCGGCATAAGCGTGTGGTCTTTTACGACTATGACGAAGTTCGTTACTTAACGGATATGAGCTTTCGTAAGCTGCCCCAGAACGACTGGGAAGTGTCTATGGCGCCGGACGATGTGTTTCCTGAGCAGCTGGCGCAGTTTGCGGTACCGCAGGCCAAATACCGCGACCCATTACTGAAGCGTCACCCGGAGCTGGTTGATCCGACTTACTGGCGACGTATACAAAAACACATCCGCGAGGGTGTCCTGACGGATGTGTTTCCTTATGAAGCCGAGCTGCGTTTTACGCGGAGGTTTTAAACTGCTCTTCTTCAGTTGAGCCAGTCAGTGCGGTAACTGATGAGACGCCGCCCTGTATCACGTTGGTAAGCTCGTCGAAGTAACCGGTGCCCACTTCCTGTTGATGAGCCACAAAGGTGTAGCCTTTGTCGGCCGCTTCGAACTCCTGTTGCTGCAATTTCACGTAGGCTGACATGTCGTTGCGCGCGTAGTCGTGCGCCAGTTCAAACATGTGGTACCACATATTGTGCACACCCGCTAAGGTAATGAACTGGAATTTGTAACCCATAGCAGCCAATTCGCGCTGGAACTTGGCAATGGTGTCATCGTCCAGGTTACGCTTCCAGTTGAACGACGGTGAGCAGTTATAGGCTAATAGCTTACCAGGGTATTTCGCGTGAATGGCCTCGGCAAACTGACGGGCTTCGTCTAAGTCAGGCTTAGCCGTTTCACACCAAATTAAATCAGCAAATGGTGCATAGGCTAAGCCGCGTGAAATGGCCTGCTCAATACCCGGTTTAACGCGATAGAAACCTTCTGCTGTGCGGTCACCGGTAATGAACGGCTTGTCGTTCGGGTCAAAGTCAGAAGTTAGCAAATCCGCTGCGTTAGCGTCGGTACGTGCAACAATTAATGTTGGCGTGCCTGCTACGTCTGCGGCTAAACGCGCGGCGGACAGCTTCTGAACCGCTTCTTGCGTCGGTACCAGTACCTTTCCGCCCATGTGTCCACATTTTTTAACGGACGCTAGTTGGTCTTCAAAGTGAACCCCGGCGGCACCGGCTTTGATCATGTTTTTCATCAATTCATAGGCGTTAAGTACACCGCCAAAACCGGCTTCAGCATCAGCCACAATTGGGGCAAAGTAGTCGACATAGTTATCGTCTTCCGGTGTTACGCCTTTAGACCACTGAATTTGGTCAGCACGGGCGAACGAGTTATTAATGCGCTCGACCACAGTAGGTACTGAGTCGACAGGGTACAGCGACTGGTCCGGGTACATACTGCAGGCAGAGTTATTGTCTGCTGCGACTTGCCAACCTGACAAATAGATAGCCTGTAAGCCCGCCTTCACTTGCTGTACCGCCTGACCGCCGGTTAATGCGCCTAATGCGTTCACATAGTCTTTGCCGAACTTTTCCTGCGCCTTGCCGTGAATTAACTGCCACAGTTTGTTCGCCCCGTTTTTGGCATAGGTGTACTCCGGTTGTACGGTGCCGCGTAAGCGAACAACGTCTTCGGCACTGTAAGGACGCTCAATACCGTCCCAGCGTGAGTCTTTGTCCCACTGCTCTTGTAAGTCTTTCACTTGCTGTGCGAATGATAAATTTGTGGTTGTCATAGTCGTATTCCTTGTTGTTCTTTAATAATGTTGTGAGTTGAAATTAGTTGAGTTGCTCATAGCCGGGCAGGGTCAAAAAGTCGACCAGCTCGTCGGCGGTGGTAATGTTTTCAAGCAGTGCTAACGCTTGTTCAAAGGGTTCGTTACTCCAGCGCTCTTTACCTACTTCGTTTTTCACGACCTCGGCTTCTTCCTGCAGAAGCTGTGTGAATAAGGCTTTGGTTACCGGGGTTCCGTCAGAGAGTTTTTTGCCGTGGCGGATCCACTGCCAGATAGAGGTGCGGGAAATTTCTGCCGTGGCGGCGTCTTCCATGAGACCGTAAATTGGTACGCAGCCTTTGCCGTTTAACCAGGCTGCAATGTACTGCAGAGATACGCGAATATTGGTGCGCATACCGGCTTCGGTGCGCTCACCGTCGCAGGGTTGCAGAAGTAACGACTGGTCAATGTCGCTATCTTCTTCGCGCAGCACGTGCAGCTGATTGTCACCCTTAATACCGTCAACAAATATCTCGCGAACGGTATCGGCAAGGCCAGGGTGGGCTATCCAGGTACCGTCGTGGCCGTTGTCTCGCTCCAGCGTCTTATCGGCATGGACTTTGGCGAGAATTTTTTCGTTTTCAGCCGGATCTTTACTGGGAATAAAAGCCGCCATGCCGCCCATAGCTAATGCACCGCGTTGGTGACAGGTTTTTACCAGTAAGCGAGAATAAGCGTTTAAGAAAGGCTTATCCATGCTGACCACCTGACGGTCCGGCAATACCCGGTCAGCGTGTGCTTTTAGTGTTTTTATGTAGCTGAAAATATAGTCCCAGCGACCGCAGTTCAGTGCGGCAATATGATCTTTTAAGGCGTACAGAATTTCGTGCATTTGGAACACAGCCGGTAAGGTTTCTATAAGTACCGTGGCGCGAATGGTGCTGGTTTTTAAATTGAATTTTTGCTCGGTGAAGTGGAAGACATCTGCCCACCATTTAGCTTCTGCGCTGTGCTCCAGCTTTGGCAGATAATAGTAAACCCCTGTTCCTTTTTGTAAGCGCTGTTGATAGTTCAGTAAAAAGTACAAAGCAAAGTCCATTAAAGCGCCGGGAATTGCCTGACCATTGCGTTGTACGTGTTTCTCAGGCAAGTGCAAACCACGAACTCGGGCAATAAGCAGGGCTGGGTTTTCACCCACTTTGTAGTGTTTGCCACTGCTTGGGTCGGTGTATGTCATGCCGCCAAGGTTGGCGTCACGTAAGTTAATTTGGCCATTGACCATGCCGTCCCAGGTAGGCGATTGTGAGTCTTCAAAGTCGGCCATGTAGCAGTCGACGTTGGCGTTCAACGCATTAATCACCATTTTCCGGTCGACAGGCCCGGTAATTTCCAGGCGTCGCTTTTGTAAATCTTTAGGGAGTGGAGCGATTTTCCAGTTGCTTTCGCGAATGTCCTGGGTGTTGGGGTCAAAGTCGGGGAGGGCGCCACTATCGTAATTAGCTTGTCGCTGCTGGCGCTTTTCCAGTAACTCATTTAAGCGGGGCTGAAAAGTATCGATCAGCTCTGCCAGAAACTCCTGATGTTCGTCGCTAAATAAAACTTTAGCCTTGTCGTCGAGTGGTTGGCTGAATTGAAATAAATTGTTCATTTTTGAATCCGTTGTTACTGATTTGTTAACACGGATTAAGAATAGGCGCTGGTCACACCATTAGTCTAATTTATGCAGTAAATTAACGGTATTCACGCAGGTTATTTTGATGTTGCAGTTAGCTGTGTCTAAAATTCGAGCGGGGCAAGTCTGACTAATCTTTTAAATACTATTTTAATAGTATTTAAAAGGGTATGGAGCGGCTGTAGATAGATAATTCTATTTAAATAGACTTTTAGATGAGTGTAAGAGAAGGCATTGGCCCTCTCTTACACATTACGGAGTTTAGATTCTAAAGCGTTTGACTAATTCGCTCAGACTAACAGCCAAGCGTGACAGCTCGTCACTAGACGCGTTGGTCTGTTCGGCACCGGACGCGGTTGAGTTAGACAGGTCGCGAATGCTGACCAGGTTCTTATCAACGTCACGAGCCACGTTGGCTTGCTCTTCTGCGGCACTGGCAATGGACGTGTTGTGATTGTTGATTTCGCTGACCGCAGTTGCAATAAGTTGCAATGCTTCGCCCGCTTCACGAGCCACATCGAGTGTGCGAGTCGCTCGTTCCATGCTTTTCTCCATGGTTGATACAGAGCGGTCGCTGGATTCGTTAATGGCCTTAACCATGTCCTCAATTTCAACGGTCGACTGCTGAGTCTTGTGAGCCAAAGAGCGTACTTCGTCGGCAACCACCGCGAAACCACGGCCAGACTCACCGGCACGAGCCGCTTCAATAGCTGCGTTAAGGGCCAGTAGGTTGGTTTGCTCGGCAATACCGCGGATAACTTCCAGTACTTTAGTAATGCTGGTGACTTTCTCGGCAAGCTCGGTCACGTTGCTTGAAGAGTCGCCAATTTCCTGCGAGAGCTCTTCAATAGCACGGACGGTTTCACGCACACGGCTGTCGCCTTGCTGTGCTTGGCGGTTAGCTTCCTCTGAGGCTTCAGAAGCGTTTTGCGCGTCCTGAGCAACGGTTTCAACCGCGGTTGTCAATTCGTTTACAGCGGTGGCTGCTTGTTCAAGCTCTTCCGATTGCTGCTGAATAGTGCGGGTCGAGTCCTGAGTTACTGAACTTAATTCTTCTGATGTAGAAGCCAACTGTTCAGAAGACTCAGAAATTGTGCTGATGGATTCGCGCAGCTGCTCTTGCGTGGTGCGCAACTGACGCAACAGTTGTGCGGGTTCGTCTTCGCCTTCAACTTCAATAGAGCGGGTTAAATCACGTGCTGCAATAGTTTTCGCAAAGTCGACGGCGGCAGTGATAGGCTTCACGATACTTCGGGTCAGCACGATAGCAAACAAAGCCATTAGTGAAATAACAACAACTAGTGCAATAATAACTGCGATATTTGCGGCTGAACTCACATCTTGAGCTTCCTCAGAAGCTTCATCAATTAGAGCCATTTCACGAGCCAACAATTCATCTAACTTTCCTGAAATTTTGTCGGTTAGCGGCAAAATATTGTTTTCACGAATAGAGTCAATGGCATCAGTAAGGCCGGCATCGACTAATTTGTCGAACTGGTCATTGAGTTTCCAGAACTCTTTGTCTAACGCCATATACTCTTTGAAGAGCTTCCGAGCTTCGGCATCTTCAATTGTAGCCTCGTATTCGTCTTGGTTACGTTTCAATGCATCGATAGCGTCTTGAAGACTTTCTTTATACTTCGCCAAGCGTGTTGGGTCATCCACATAAGTTGCCACGTTGGCAGAGTGAATGCGCACTCTCAGAAATTCGCGGTCCAGATCGTTGACGTTATCAACGGCAGGGACTTGCTCATTACTAATAACATTGAGCTGGGTTTCAATGGCGCCCATACGGTTTAGAGCAAAAATGCCTAAAATTAACGTCAGTATTCCGATCAGTCCGAAGGCCGCACCGGCGCGAGCCCCAATTGAGAGCTGTCGTATCATGGTGGTATCCCTTTTTAATCAACACTTTTTGTTCTTATGCCAATGCCAATCCAATTTTGATTTCGATCAACAAGGGCAACTTATCCCTTTTATCGGCAGCTAGTCGGAAAAACAATAGCTTTTTAATAACTTTTTTAGTTTTTCTTGAGTCGGTTCAATAGTTTCGGTCAATAAATACTCGTCGGGCTGATGCGCTTGTTTTATTGAACCGGGACCCATAACTAAGGTTTCGCAACCTAACTCTTGCAGAAAAGGTGCTTCGGTGCAGTAGTTTACGGCCTGCGCTTGTGACTGCGAGACTTTTTCGGCGAGTTGTACCAAGGCTGAGTCGGGCGTTTGCTCAAATGCAGGAACCGGGTGGTGCAACGAGATAAGTTCGACACTGCCTGGATAGCGTTTTTGTACGCCTTCGGTTGCTTTATGCAAATGGACGTAGAGTTCATCGACAGATAATCCGGGGAGCGGACGCACGTCTAAATGGAGTTCACAACAGCCGCAAATACGGTTGGCGTTGTCGCCGCCATGAATGTGCCCGAAGTTCATCGTTGGTTGGGGCACAGTGAAGCTTGAATTTGAATATTTATGCTTAAATTCTTCTTTGAGTTGCATGAGTGAAGAAATGACTTCGTTCATAAGTTCAATAGCATTAATACCCAGCGCTGGATCGGAGCTGTGACCAGAGCGGCCGGTAATGCGAATGACCTCGCTCATATGGCCTTTGTGTGCATAAACAGGGCGCATGTCGGTAGGCTCGCCTATGACACAATAATCGGGGTGAAGGTTAGCAAAGCGACTGACTTCACGTGCACCATTCATGGTGGTTTCTTCGTCAGCGGTGGCCAGTACCATAATAGGCTTGGTTTGTTGGTGGGTATCCAGTTCACTCAAAGCTTGCATAACAAAGGCAAAAAAGCCTTTCATATCAATGCTTCCAAGTCCGTACCAGCGGTTGTCCTGTTCGGTTAATTTAAAGGGATCGAAGTTCCAGCGGCTGGCATCATAAGGAACGGTGTCGGTATGACCGGACAGCAATAACCCACCCGTTCCGGTTCCCCGGCGAGCCAGCAAGTTGTACTTTCCCTGCTGACTTTTTAGTTCGTTAATTTCGCACTCAAACCCAAGTAAATCGAGCCACTCAGCCAATAAGTCAATAACCTTTTTATTGCTGGTATCCCATTTAGGGTCGGTCGCACTAATAGACGGAATAGCAATCAATTGCTGGTACATCGAAAAGAAAGAAGGTAGTGACTGAACATCCATAAATACGACTCCAGGTAAAATAGTTATTCACTATTATTGCATAAATATATTTATTCGTTTATTCTGCATTTTTAAGCATAAACAGCAATGGTTTTTTCATGCAGTACCAGACACAACAGTCACACACTGTCGTCGTGATTGGGGCTAGCGGCTATGTTGGCGCCGAGCTCTCACGGTTAGTACAAAAGCACTCAGCTTTAAAGCTGTTTGGCTGCTATGTGTCTGAGCATAGCAGTGATGCAGGCACCTTGCTCAGCGATTTGCATCCGCAATATGCACATTCTTTAGCTGTACCTTTGCAACCCTTGTCGAGTGATGCCAAAGCAGCAATTACTGAGCAGGCGGACACCGTATTTTTATGCACGGATCATGCGGTTAGTGTGGCATTGGCACCCGATTTTTTGCAGGCGGGGCTTAAAGTTATCGACTTGTCTGGTGGGTTTCGGCTGCACGATGTAAACCAGTATTCCGAATTTTATGGCTTTGAGCACAAGCACACCGACTGGTTAGACAGAGCGGTGTATGGTCTGGCTGAGTGGCACGCTGCGGATATTACAACCGCACAGCTGGTTGCGGTGCCCGGCTGTTATCCAACTGCTGCATTAATGGCGCTGCTTCCGCTAAAACAAAAAGCGTTGCTTACCGACAAAAAAGTGATTGTAAATGCGGTATCTGGTGTTACCGGGGCAGGACGTAAAGCATCACTGACCAGTCACGGTGCTGAGTTATCGCTACAAGCTTACGGACTCTTTGGTCACAGGCACACACCGGAAATAGCTCAACAGCTGCAACAAGAGGTGCTTTTCACGCCGCATTTAGCAAACTTCCCGAGAGGCATCTTAGCAACCGTTTATGCAACCTTGAATGACACGGTGACTGACGATGACCTTGCCAACGCTTATCAGTGCTATGCGAATACACCTTTGGTACGGGCGAAAAGTCAAAGCCGCCCCGCTATTAAGGACGTGGTGCAGCAGCCATTTGTGGATATTGGCTGGCACCGGCAGGGTAACCAACTCATTGTGCTGTCGGCAATTGATAACTTACTGAAAGGCGCGGCGAGTCAGGCCATTCAGTGCATTAATCTGCAACAGGGGCTGCCGGTTGAGGAGGGCTTGCTGTGAAGGTTATTAAACTCGGCGGCAGTCTGCTGGAACAACCGAAAGCTCTAAGTGCGCTTTTTCAGTCACTGAAACAAAACGATGATGAAATTGTGCTCATACACGGTGGTGGTGGCCTGGTGCAGCAGTGGCTGACAACAGCCGGTTTGCACAGCGAAAAGCAGCACGGTTTAAGAGTCAGCCCTGAGCAACACATGCCCTACATAGTTGGTGGTCTGGCGGGTGCGGCCAATAAAACCTTAATGAAACAAGCTATTACCGCAGGTTTAAAACCTATTGGTTTGACGCTTTATGAAGCGGGCGTTCTTTGTGCTAAACAGTCTGAAAACTTAGGTCAGGTTGGTCTTTGTCAGGTTCCGAATACGGAGCCGGTGCCCGGGCTGTTGGCCGACTTACTGATGCATGGCTACCTACCCATTATCAGCTCTATTGGCTTTGGCGAAAACGGCGACTGGTTCAATGTGAATGCCGACGACGCCGCTGTGGCCGTCGCTGCCACCTACAATGCCGACTTGTTGTTTATTACCGACGTTGAAGCGGTGTTGGACGGCACTGGAACCCCTTTAAGCCATCTCAATTCAGAATCTATTCAGCAACTTACCCAGGCGGGAGTGATTAAAGACGGCATGGAGGTAAAAGTTCGCGGGGCGTTGAGCGCCGCAAAACGCTTACGACGATGTGTGCGAATTGGCAGTTGGAATGTAATGAATAACCCCTTTTCAGGCACACAGATTAGTGAGTAAGTATGATGAAACATTGTTTATCCGGGCTGGAGTTTTCTCCGGCTGACACTTTACAGTTATTGGCGTTAGCGCAAGCGCAAAAAGCCTACCCCGAAAAATACCAACACACGCTGTCAGGCAAGAGCGTGGTCACCTTATTTGAAAAGCCAAGTTTACGCACGCGGCTGTCTTTTGACATTGGTTTGCAGAAATTAGGCGGTCATGCCGTGTACCTGAACGAGCAGGGCCAAGGCATGGGCGTGCGCGAGACCGTCGCCGACTACGCCCGCAACCTCTCCTGCTGGGCGGATGCCATTGTCGCCCGGGTGATGTCGCACAGTACTTTAGAGGAATTAGCGCAGCATGCTTCGGTGCCTGTGGTGAACAGCCTGTGCGACTTGTTTCATCCCTGCCAGGCACTGGCGGACTTTCTAACCTTGCAGGAGCAGTACGGCAAGGTGAAGGGCTTGAAGCTGGTGTACCTAGGTGACGGCAATAACGTGTCGCATTCACTGATGCTAACCGCCGCCACAGTAGGCACCGATTGCACCATTATTTGCCCGAAAGGCTATGAGCCCAATGCGGACCTTGTGAAAAAAGCGAAGGCTTTGGCGAAGAAGAGCGGCGCCAACATTGTGGTGACGCACGATATTGCTGCGGTGGCAGGCGCCGACGCACTCTACACCGACACCTGGGTGTCCATGGGGGATGACAAACCTCTGGATGAAGTACGCGAGATTTTCCACCCCTATCAAATTAACGCGCAGCTGGTTGAGCACAGTGGTGCCACTTCGGTGCTGCACTGCCAGCCGGCACACCGCGGCTATGAAATTACCTCCGATGTTATGGACGGCCCACTGTCGCGCTGTTTTCAGCAGGCCGAGAACCGGCTTTACGCGCAAAACGCTTTATTAACCCTGTTATTAAACCCAACGGCAGCAGTACTGCCAGAATCTATGGAGAAAGCCTCATGAGTCACGTGAAGAAAGTTGTATTGGCCTATTCTGGCGGTCTGGACACCTCGGCCATTGTGCCCTGGCTAAAAGAAAATTATGGCTGTGAAGTGGTGGCTTTTGTGGCTGATGTTGGCCAGGGCGCCGAAGAGCTGGAAGGCGTGGAAGAAAAAGCCAAAGCGTCCGGTGCGTCCGAATGCCACGTGGTTGATTTAAAAGACGAGTTTGTGAAGAGCTACGTGTACCCAACACTCAAAACCGGAGCCATTTACGAAGGCACCTATTTGCTGGGTACGGCCATGGCGCGTCCGATTATTGCCAAAGCGCAAGTTGAGGTGGCCCGTAAAGTGGGTGCGGATGCGCTGGCGCACGGTTGTACCGGTAAAGGGAATGATCAGGTCCGCTTTGAGTCCTGCTACGCCGCTTTAGCTCCTGACTTACACGTGATAGCTCCGTGGCGCGAGTGGGAGCTGAGCAGCCGCGAGTCTCTGTTGGGTTATTTGGCGGAGCGGGATATCCCGTGCTCGGCGTCAGCCACCAAAATCTACAGCCGTGATGCCAACGCCTGGCATATTTCGCACGAAGGCGGCGAACTGGAAGACCCCTGGTGTGAGCCAACGGATAAAGTCTGGACCATGACGACATCGCCCGAGCAGGCACCGGATAAACCGGAGTATGTTTCCGTTAAGGTCAAAAATGGTGAAATTACGGCGGTGAATGACAAGGCGCTGTCGCCTTTTGAATGCCTGGATGTGTTGAATGACATTGCCGCGAAACATGGTGTCGGGCGCGTGGATATTGTGGAAAACCGTTTAGTGGGCATGAAAAGCCGCGGCTGCTACGAAACCCCTGGCGGTACCGTTATGATGGTAGCGTTGCAGGCGATTGATGAGTTGGTATTGGATAAAACCAGCCGCAGCTGGAAAGCTCAGCTAAGCGAGCAGTTCGCGCAATTGCTGTATGACGGACGCTGGTTCACACCGCTGCAACAGTCGGTGATGGCTGCCGCGCAGTCACTGTGTTCGACCGCCAGCGGTGAGGTCGTACTGAAGCTCTATAAAGGCTCAGTGACTGCGGTTCAGAAGCGCTCACCGAATAGCTTATACAGCGAAGACTTTGCGACCTTTGGTGAGGACGAAGTCTATAACCAGGCGCACGCCGAAGGTTTTATTCGGTTGTTCTCCCTTCCCAGCCGGATAGCGGCGTTACAGAAGCAGCAAAAGGGGTAGATTATGGCGCTATGGGGTGGACGTTTTGCGGCAGCACCCGATGCCGCATTTCAGCAATTTAATGACTCGCTGCCGTTTGACTATGTGTTGGCCGAGCAGGACATTACCGGCTCTAAAGCCTGGGCAAATGCGCTGCACAAGGTTGGCGTATTGAACAGTGATGAATGTCAGCAGTTACAGCAGGCATTGAGTGAACTGCTCAGTGAAGTGCGCGAAGACCCTGCGGCAGTCGCGGTGGGCGGTGATGAGGATATTCATTCGTTTGTGGAGGCGGCACTGATAGCCAAGGTAGGGGACTTAGCTAAAAAGTTGCATACCGGGCGCAGCCGTAATGATCAGGTAGCGACCGATTTACGCTTGTGGTGCCGCGAGCAGGCCGGAGTTCTGCAGCAGTCTCTGAAGCAAACTCAGCAGGCATTACTGGACCTTGCGCAACGTGAAAAAGACACGGTCATACCCGGTTACACACACCTGCAACGGGCGCAGCCGGTTTTGCTGGCGCACTGGTGCCTGGCCTACGTGGAAATGCTGCAGCGCGATAGTGAGCGCTTACAAGACGCTACTGACCGACTCAACAAAAGCCCTTTAGGTTGCGGAGCTTTGGCGGGTACGGCGTATGCAGTCGACCGCGAATCCATTGCCAGCGAGCTCGGTTTCAGTGAAGCAACGCGCAACAGTCTGGACTCGGTATCTGACCGTGATTTTGTGGTGGAGCTATTAAGCACCGCGTCGCTGTCGATGCTGCATTTGTCGCGTTTGGCGGAAGATTTGATTTTCTACAACTCCGGCGAAGCAGGCTTTATTGAGCTGGCCGATAACGTGACTTCCGGCTCTTCGCTGATGCCGCAGAAGAAGAACCCGGACGCACTGGAGTTAGTGCGGGGTAAAAGTGGTCGGGTGGTGGGTTCATTAACCGGCTTAATGATGACCTTAAAAGCGTTGCCATTGGCCTACAACAAAGACATGCAGGAAGACAAAGAAGGGCTGTTCGATGCCTTTACCACCTGGCAGGCGTCACTGGCTATGGTGACTTCGACCCTGAATGGTCTGACGGTTAATCAGGAGGCTTGTCGTAAGTCTGCGCAAGGCGGTTATGCCAATGCGACTGAGCTCGCGGACTATATGGTGTCCAAAGGTATTCCCTTCCGACAGGCACATCACAATGTCGGAGAGCTGGTGCAACAGGCTATTCAGGCGCAAAAGCCGTTGGAAGATATGTCACTGGAAGCCTTTCAGGCAGTGGCTCCGGTTATTGAAAATGACGTTTATGACTGGCTGACGCTGGATGCTCTGCTGGAAAAACGCTGCGCGCTGGGCGGTACCTCGCCGCAACGGGTGAATGAAGCCTTAAAAGCGGCACAGCAGCAACAGCAGATCCAGGTGCGTGACGCTAACCTGGGGGATATTGGTGCCATTTTAGACTTAGTTCAGCATTGGGCCGGAGCCGGCGAGAACCTGCCACGAGCGAAGGATGACATTGTGCACTCAATTAATGAATTTGCGGTGACCGAAGTGAACGGCAAGGTCATGGGCTGTGCGTCTTTGTATATCTACACCACGGGCTTAGCGGAAATTCGTTCGCTGGGTGTTAATCCAAAAACCGAGGTGCGTGGTCAGGGTCGTATGCTGGTGGCTTACTTACTGAAAAAAGCCCGTTTGTTGCAGCTAAACCGGGTGATTGTACTGACCCGGGTGCCGGACTTTTTTGAGCAGCAGGGTTTTGACCATTGCTCGAAAGACACCTTACCGGAAAAGGTCATGAAGGACTGTGAGATTTGCCCAAGGCTGGCCAACTGCGACGAGCTGGCCATGGAATACCACCTTGAGCAGCCAAACGAACAGTTAATTTTTCGCTCGGCTTGTTAGTCAGGTTAGGGTTACTTATCCAACAAGTGCAAAGATCAAAAACTCGAGTTTTGGTTACAGAACCGTGAATATTTTGTGACACTTTTGTGTTGTCACAATGCTGTCATGCAAGCGTCTTAATCTGCTCCCGACTTAAATCACAACATGATATCAAGAAGTCGGGAGAACCCAATGAAATTCAATACCTTATTTAAAATCTCTGCGGTAAGTGCAGCACTTTTCTTAGCGGGCTGTGGTGGCGATATCAACGTAACCCCAACTGTGAACAACGGCGGTGGTTCAAATGCAGGTGGCGACACAGGTGGTGACAGCGGCTCATCAAACCCGTGTGCGACTTACGCAGACGTTCAGGGTGAGTATGACGGTCAAGACTGCTCTTATGACACTGACTTTGCCAGCGCAACGATTGAAATTACTGAAGACATTACGTTTGATGAGCTACCGGATGGCGGTGTTCACGTGTTCGAAGGTGCTTTGCAGATTGGCGAAGACTGTGACACCACAACCGATTGTGAAATTAACCAAAATGGTCCGGTGATGACGGTTGAGCCAGGCGCTATCTTAGCCTTCACATCAGGTGAAGCGATTATTCAGGTTGCCCGAGGCGCTCAGTTGAACGCCATTGGTACGTTCGATAAGCCTATTAAATTTACCTCAGCAAATGAGTTTGACCGTTTAAACGTCTCCGGCGACGCCCCACGCTACGCGGACTGGGGCGGTATCATCATCAACGGTAATGGTGTTACCAACGAATGTACTGATGCTGAACGTGACGGTGGTACCTGTAACCGTGAATCGGAAGGTATTGTCAGCTTCTACGGCGGTAACGACAACACTGACAACAGTGGCTCAATGAAGTACGCACAAATTTGGTACGCAGGCTCAGGCCCTCGTGACGGCGGTGATGGTGACGACTTGAACTCACTAACGTTGAACGCAGTAGGTTCAGGCTCTTCTTACGAATTCATTCACATTCATCAGGGTTTTGATGACGGCATCGAGTTTTTCGGTGGTGCGGCTGACCTGAAGCATATTGTAGTAACCGATACTCAGGACGACTCAATTGATATGGATGCAGGCTGGCAGGGCCGAGCTCAGTTCATGTTCATTAAGCACGGCACAGTGACTGTTGATGGTCAGACCAACTACATGGGTAACGGTGGTTTTGAGGCTGACGGTGAGAAAAACAATGGTCCGGACTACTCGCAAGCACCAACATCTGCACCGACTATCGCTAACGTGACTATTATCACTACCGACGGCACATCCGTACGTGATAACGACCCTTCAATCGCTACGAAATTTGACGATAACTTCCAGGGTCAAATGTACAACGTACTGAAAATCAAAGAAAACGGTACGGCAGATGACGGCTGTGTCTTCTTCACGTCAGACGGTGAAGCGGGTGTTGATAACGGTGGCCTGGACTTCTATAGCTCAGTACTGGCGTGTACTAACAACTTTGTGAACACCGGTGACAATACTTTCTCTGACGGCGAAACCTACACCCAGTGGTATCAAAACGACAGTGAGAATGAAATTCTGGATGGTTCAGCAACTGTGCTGAATGACGACGGCATTTCAACGGATATGTCTTCATCAATCACCATTGCAGCGGATGACTTAACCGCACTGAACGATGACTTCTTTACCCCGGTTGATTTCATCGGTGCATTGTCTAACGACGACACCAGCTCTGAGTGGTATCAGTGGGTAGACAACGCAGTAACAGCTTCTGAGCAGGACTAAGTTGAGTTACAGGTTAATGAATAGGCGCACATGAGTTGCGCCTATTTTCCGATTTTAGTGTAGGAGTTAGTTATGAAAAACCACTACAAACTCAAGCCTGTAGCGTTAGCGGTTAGCCTTGGTCTGGTTGCGACAAGCCCGGCAGCATTGGCACAACAAGCTGATGAAACTAACGTAGAACGTGAGTCAACTATTGAAGAAGTGGTGACTACCGGCAGTCGTTTGCAAGGAAGTGCGGCTGCAGTTGTTGAAGAGCGTAAAAATCAAGCTTTTGTGGCGGACATTTTAGGCGCAGAACAGCTATCTCGCTCTGGTGACAGTGACGCTGCTTCAGCGCTGCGTCGAGTCACCGGTTTGACCCTTGTCGATGGTAAGTTCATCTATGTTCGTGGTTTAGGTGAGCGTTACTCCAGTGCGCGCATCAACGGCGCTAGCATACCGAGCCCGGACTTAACGCGTAATGTGGTGCCGCTGGACATTATTCCATCGACCATTATTGAAAGCATGGCGGTACAAAAGGTATTTTCACCGTCGATGCCGGCGGCTTTTGGTGGCGGTAATATCGATATTCGCACGCGTTCATTGCCGAATGACTTTGTCTTTAATGTTGAAGCCGGTGTCGGTCTAAACAGTAATGCCGACGAAGGCTATACCTATAACCGCAACGACAGTGGCATTCCTGCGGGAATTCAGGACGCTATTGGTCGATACGAAGGCGATTTTAGCTTACGTAATATTATTAATACCGACGGCTTAACTGGCAGCGGTACTAGCGCGGGGGATCAGGCTCGTGCCATCAACGCGTCGCTGGCTAAGCAATTGCCGCGAGATATGGTGCTTCAGGAAGAGTCGTTAGACCCTAACTTTGATTTAAAAGCGACCTTGGGTAACAGCTTTGATGAGTCCTGGTTTGGCGGAACCTTTGGCGTATTGGCTGCTGCTTCCTACGACAATGACTGGGATGCATCAGAGCGTCGTAATGCCGTCATTAGTAACAACGCCGAAGCAGGCTGTTCAACGTCCTTAGAAACCGCGGAAGACGTTTCTAACTCGTGTTACAACACTTTGTCTGAAACCACTGTAACCACAGAAACTGAACGTTTAAATGGTTTCTTAACGGCGGGCTATCAGCTCGACACTCACAACGTTAGCTATACCAAAATTTATCTGGAAGACTCAGAGGACGAGTCAGAATTTGGTATTAAGCAAAGCCCGAACGGCAGTAACTTAAAAACCATTGCAGGAACGGGTATAGCTAACCGAGAGCATGAGTTTAAATATGAAGAGCGTGTTCTGGATGTTGACCAATTCCGCGGTCAGCACACCTTTATGGACTACTGGGGTGTTGGGTTTGACTGGCAGTACACAGAGTCAAAAGCGGAAACGGACATTCCGACCGATGTGTCTTACCGTTTTGATGACATCTACAACACTGATGGAAGCTTCTCTGAGACTCGTGTAACGGGTGATGACAACCGGGCGATTTTCCAGTTCGTTGACATGGAAGACAACGTGAAATCTTACGGTGGTAACTTCTCGCTCCCAATTATGTTGTCTGGTATTGAGCTGGAGCTGAAAGCGGGTTATGACTTTATGGATAAAGCTCGTTATTACAGCACCAGTCGCTTCAGTTTGGATAACGCCTCAGGTTCACGCCTGTCTGTGTTGGATGACTTGGACAATGTATTGGGTGTTACCGGTTATTTGACGGATGAGGTCATTGACGAAAACGATTTTCGTATTACCTTCCGTGAACCGGGCGCGCCAAATGCAGACGACTATTTAGCCGCTCAGAAAATTGATGCGTATTACGGTGAGTTCGACGCCATATTCGACAATACCTGGCGTGTCAGTGGTGGTATTCGCTACGAAGACTTTAAACAAGTGTCATTGGCGACCTCGAGCTTAATTTTCGACGAGCAGGATTTAAATAATTACTTTAATCCTCAGCGCGTTGTCGACAGTTCGATTTCCGAAGACGATATTTATACTGCTTTGTCGCTGACCTACATGGCAAGTGATAATTACCAGCTTCGCTTTGGTTATGGTGAAACAGTCGTTCGCCCGGACTTGCGTGAAACGGTACCTGTCGCTTACTACGACCCGGTTACAGACATTCGTACCTTTGGTACTGCTGGCCTGCAAAGTAGTGACTTGAAAAACTACGACGCTCGTTTCGAGTACTATGCGGATAACGGAGATAACTACACCGTTGCAGCGTTTTATAAGGATATTTCGAACCCGATAGAGTCGGTACTTCGTGTCGGAGATGAAGACTACACATTGACCTATGTTAACGGTGAGTCCGCTGAAGTCTACGGGGTTGAGTTTGAGTGGTTGCACGACTTAGGCTACCTGGCGAACGGCTTCTTCACCTCAGGTAACTTAACCTGGAGTGACTCAGAAGCGTCGATTGACCCTGCGTTGGCGGGTAACTTAACCAACCCGACGAAGCGTATGACCGGACATTCAGAGTATGTCGCTAACTTCCAGTTAAACTACGATTCTGCTAACGGTGAGCACTCAACCTCGTTGGTTTACAACGTCTTTGGTGAACGCATTCTGGCAGCCGGTGTTGGTGGTCGTGATGACGCTTATGAGCAACCATTCCATTCACTGGACTTGGTTTACAATTACTACCCGAACTTCAACTCAAAGATTGGCTTAAAAGTGGAAAACTTGCTGGGTGAAGATCAGGAAGTGAACCAATCGGACATTTTAGTCCGTAGTAAAGAAGTAGGAACCGTCGTTAGCTTGAGTTACAGCTACGAGTTTTAAACGAAGTAATCCCTGGTTGTTATTGTTGTAATTGCACGCCACCTCATCTGAGGTGGCTTTTTTTATGCGTCTATGCGTCTGCTTTTGTCATTTTTATTTCCAGCGGTTTTAGCGTGTCTAAATGCACGTCGCGTTGCGGGAAGGCAATAACAATGTTGCTTTCGGCGAAGAGCTTATCTATTTTAAAACGAATATCGGACTGAACACGACGAATATCCATAGGGGCTTCAACCGCTGTCCAGAACATTAAATTAAAGGTTAAGCTGTTGTCACCAAAGTCATCGAAGAACACTTCAATTGGCAGTTCCTGAACAATTTTTTCGTGTTTACTGGCTGCTTCCAACATCAGCTCGCGTACTTTATCTATCGGTGAGCCATAAGCCACTCCTACTGTCACCGTACTGCGTATTTCTGTTGAAACCAGCGTCCAGTTAACCACGCGTTGCTCCAGAAAGTAGCTGTTTGGCACCAGAACATGAACACCATCATAGCGCTTAATTCGCACACACCGATTACCAATTTCTTCAATGCGGCCTCGTTCATTTTCCAGCTCGACAATATCGCCAATACGAATAGGGCGCTCGGCAATCAGAATCATGCCTGATATTAAGTTATTCAATAAGTTCTGAGCACCAAAACCCACACCAATGGCCAGTGCACCACCGAGTACGGCAAATATCGTAATAGGTATGCCGGCAACCGGAAGAGCAATAAGTACGATAAGCACGTAAGCTAAAAATGAAAATAACTTACGAAAGGCGAAAATCGTATTTTGCGACGCGTGGCTGGATTTCAGTGCGCGCTTGACCAGCCGTGAACCCACCCATCGAATGACAATAACACCTACAACAATGAGTGCCAGGGCAATAATAACCTGGCTTAAATGAATTTGTGCGTCGCCGGTTTTCCAAAGCTCGGTATTCCAAATTTTACTAAAATTCGTGGAAACATCAGTCCAGGACATTTGCATCGTCTATTTACCTTTTTGTGAATCTTTCTTTGTAATTTACGGGAAAAACACGTACATTGCGCGCTCAATTTTTACTCCCTCATTCTGGATATAGATTACGTGATTTCTGCTGCAAATATCACCATGCAATTTGGTGCGAAGCCTCTTTTTGAAAATATCTCTGTTAAATTTGGCAATGGCAATCGTTACGGCCTTATTGGTGCTAATGGCTGCGGTAAGTCGACCTTTATGCGCATTTTAAGTGGAGAGCAAGAGCCGTCCGCCGGTAACGTGTCACTGGAGCCGAATACCCGCATTGGTAAGTTGCGCCAGGACCAGTTTGCCTACGAGGAATACAGCGTGGTTGATGCCGTTATTATGGGTCATGAAGAGCTGTGGGCGGTAAAAGAAGAGCGGGATCGTATATACAGCAGCGGTGAGATGAGTGAAGAAGACGGCATGCGGGTTGCCGACTTAGAAACCGAGTTTGCCGAGATGGACGGTTACACAGCCGAGTCTCGCGCCGGCGAATTGCTGTTGGGCTTAGGTATACCGGTCGAGCAGCACTTTGGCTTGATGTCGGCACTGGCGCCGGGTGTCAAAATTCGGGTGTTACTGGCGCAGGTGCTGTTTTCTGAGCCGGATATTATGCTGCTGGATGAGCCGACCAACAACCTGGACATTAACACCATTCGTTGGTTAGAAGAGGTGCTGGCGGAAAAGCAAAGCACCATGATCATTATCTCGCACGACCGTCACTTTCTGAACACGGTTTGTACGCACATGGCCGATATTGATTACGGCGAGCTACGTGTGTATCCGGGCAACTATGATGAATACATGTTTGCCGCCACTCAGGCGCGTGAGCAACTGATGAACGATAACGCTAAGAAGAAAGAGAAGATTGCAGAGCTGCAGAGTTTTGTCAGCCGCTTCTCGGCGAATGCGTCAAAAGCTAAACAGGCTACATCGCGTCAACGACAAATGGAAAAAATTCAGCTGGAAGAAGTGAAAGCTTCAAGCCGGGTGAATCCGTACATTCGTTTTACGCAAGAGAAGAAGCTGTATCGGTTGGCGCTTGAAACTGAGAATGTGCGTAAAAGCTTTGACGAGCAGGCGGTATTGAAAGGCCTGAGTACCTCGGTAGAAGTGGGCGAGAAAGTCGCTATTATTGGTGCCAATGGTATTGGTAAAACAACGCTGCTGAAGTGTTTAATGGGCGACTACACACCGGACTCTGGCAGTATTAAATGGTCCGAAAATGCCAATATTGGTTACTATGCGCAAGACCACGCCCACCTGTTTAAGCAGGAAATGACCGTGTACGAATGGATGTATCAATGGAAGCAACCGAGTGATGACGAGCAGTCGATACGCGGCGTGTTGGGACGTATGCTGTTTTCTGCGGATGATATTCAAAAGCCGGTATCGATTTTATCCGGTGGCGAAAAAGGGCGGATGATATTCGGTAAGCTCATTCTTCAGAAGCCCAATATCTTGGTGATGGATGAACCCACGAACCATTTGGATATGGAGTCCATAGAGTCTCTGAACCTGGCGCTGGAGCAGTTTGAGGGTACCTTGTTGTTTGTCAGTCACGACCGCGAGTTTGTGTCTTCACTGGCGACGCGCATTATCGAAATTACCGACAAAGGCTTACGCGACTTTGCCGGCAGTTATGACGAGTATTTGGCACAGCTGGCTGCTGCTTAGTAGAAGTTCTTTGAGTTAAAGGTTTCTTTCAGGCTGTTTGCAAAAGCCACGAATTTCTCTTTAATGGTGCGTTTGACTTTTACCTCAACCGAACCGAGCACGTGAAAGCCTTCAATGCGAATATGGGGAACTTGCTTCAGGTTTCCCATGGACGGCGCTTTGTTTTCAGTGGAGCCAAGAATATTAAATACGTTGGTGCTTATCATGATTTCTTCAGGCACGTAAATCTCGAGACTTGAAAGCATCCCGACCACTTTGATCGTCACATCGGGGTGTTGGAATACGGCATCCGTAAAGTCGAGTTCGACAGAGCCCAGAAAATCATACACCGTTATTTCACGCGGAACGGTCCACACACCTGTTCGCTCATTGGATGACAAAATAGAGACGACATTTTCCGTTGGCTGGGCGCGTCCTTCACCATAGTGTGGCGAGAATTTTTGTTCTTTCATGCTGTCGTACGACGTGTCAGGCTTCAGCTCAAGGTCTTCTACTAGCGCAGCAAGTTGACTATGCTCCGTTGCATCCATAGCCTCATCAAGACGTCGCTCAAACGCTTCTGATGAAAGCTCTCCATGACCATAGTTCATGACCAGTTGGTCGATGGTTTCTTCACGGACTTTCTCTAAAGGTCGGTCTTCGAATTTAACACTCATGATGGTTCCTTGTTGTTCTTGTCTTTTTATTATGAGTCATAGTGCAAGAGTTAAGCCAAAAACAAAACCTATATAAATCAGTGCTTTAAAAATTGAATCCTAAATCTGACTATTATATTTCGCCATTATTTAGCAGAATCGACCATCTACTTTAATCTCGTTGTTCATACGAAATGACATTTTAGGAGGCAGAATGACCCACGGTGTAGGCATTACCGATGCAAAGACCGCCCTCGACGAATTAGAAGATATGACGCTTAATGTTCAGCCCATTACATTAGAAGAGTATCAGGCGAGAGTCGACAAAGCCCAGACATTGATGCGAGCCAAAGGCATCGATGCGATGTATTTAAACGCGGGTACTAATTTAGAGTATTTTACCGGTTTAAAATGGTACCCAAGTGAGCGCCTGGTGGGCGCTATTGTTCCTGTCGAAGGCGCGGTTACATTAATAGCGCCTGCGTTTGAGATTGGGTCATTAACGCAGGCGATGAGCCTGCCAATGAAGACCTTGCTGTGGGAAGAACACGAATCACCCTACGATTATATTATTGATTTTCTGAAAGAGAATGAATTGACCAAGGGTAAACTCGCGCTGGACGAGTCATCGTCTTATAGCATTGTTTCAAACCTTGAGGAGCGCTATCCGGCAGCGCAAATGTGCGACGCAAAAGTGGTTACCGCTGAGTGTCGCATGCATAAGTCAAAAGCTGAACTTGCACTCATACAAACCGCAATGGATATGACCATGGCGGTGCATCGTGCGACCGGGGCAATGCTACAGGAAGGGGTGACGGCCTCAGAAGTACGAGCGTTTATTGACGAAGCTCATCGCAAAGTGGGCGCAAGTGGATCTTTCTTCTGCATTGTATTGTTTGGTCAGGGGACCAGTTACCCGCATGGCGTCAGTCATGAGCAAAAATTGGAAAAAAATGACTGGGTATTAATTGATACCGGTTGCAAGTTACATGGTTACCATTCTGACATTACCCGCACGTATCCATTCGGTGAGGCTAATGCTGAGCAAAAGACATTCTGGCAATACGAGCGACAGCTTCAGCAAGCTGCATTTGATGCCGCGCATAACGGTAACACCTGCGAGTCGGTTGACGATGCCGTACGGGAAGAACTCGCTAAGCTTGGTTTAAAAGCCGATTATCAGTTACCCGGTGTCCCTCATCGAACCGGTCATGGTATTGGCATGGATTTACATGAATGGCCTTATCTGGTGGGCGGTGATAAAACCGTATTGGCACCGGGAATGTGCTTTAGCAACGAGCCGATGGTCATTAAACCAAACGCTTTTGGCGTCCGTTTAGAAGATCATTTCTATATAACCGACGACGGCCCGGTGTGGTTTACCGAGCCGTCGCGTGCAATGGATGACCCGTTTAACCTTTTGTAAGCCTGGTTTTACCCGCTTGCTTTAAATTTTTAACGGGCTATGATGTTCTCAAGTTGTTTTGAGGACATCATGTTTAAGTATAACTACTCAATACAGAGTACCGCTCTCACCTTTCCAAATTAAGCCGAACGCAGCTCATGCGTTCGGCTGTTCTTCTATTGTTGTAATTCCACAGTTATTTATTCATTAGTTCGGTTGGAGATAAAGCCGTGCTTATGCGCATGTTTAGACCCTGTAAGGGGTCAGTATGTTTAGGTAATCCGATTTTTCAAAATGCGGGACAAAGAATGTTAATGGATCCTATTGAGCTGAGTATATTGCTGGAACGGCTTGAATTTAGCCAAAAGAACAGCTCAAGATTACTGGGGCGAATAACGGTTGGTTCCTCTGTGACTATTAAAAATAGAGAGACCCGGGAAAAGTTGACCGTCACTTTAGTGCCACCGGAACTGGCAGAGCCCGAAGAGCAGATGATTTCCTTTATATCGCCTTTAGGATCGGCGTTGTTGGGGCTCAAATTAGGGGATGTTGCGGTGACTGAATTTGGCAGAAGAACTGACAAGTGGGACGTTATTTCTGTAAACCAAAGAAAAGTAATTACAGACCTTTAAACACTCATGCCTTAAGGAGGGTAGAGCCTTGGAGTAACTTAGTTGTGCAATAGCTTAAGTCATTTTAGATATTGAACAGATAAGGTGAATCCAATGAGTAAAGAGAAAGAAAAGAAGAAACCTCAGATGACGTTAAAAGAGAAACGTAAACAAAAGAAGAAAAAGAAGCTTTCTGATGAGTAACTAATAAAGGGCTCTTCGGAGCCCTTTTTTAATGGAGAAGAAACATGGACACAAAACCAAAAATAACGATATCGACTTTTGATTTGGCCGTTATTGAGCAGAGCATGGAAGAAACCCGCTTGCCGCCTGAGTTTTTAGATGAACTGGAAGCTGAATTAGCCCGTGCAGAAGTGCTTGAGCCTGCTGAAATGCCGGAGAATGTTGCGAGTTTGAATAAACAAGTCACTTTTAAGGTGTTAGAAACGGGTAAGGTATTCACTAAAACACTAACGGCTCCTGATCAGGTTGATAAATTTGAGGACAGCCTCTCGGTGTTTGCCCCGTTAGGCGCTGCTCTCATTGGTTTGTCTGTTGGCCAGACAATTCAATGGAAGACCAACCGAGGTCTGCAGTCCGTTGAAATTATTCATGTGACTTAGTGTCGCAGCCTGATGCTATTGCATCAGGTGCGATGCTTAAAAATTCGTGAAGGTATTTCACACGAAGCCGTATAAAAGAATTATTTAAGCGTTATTTGAAACGAGTAGTCAGGCTACTGAACTGTGTTACTAAGTGTGTTACATCCGTTGCTCAGAAACGAAAAAGCCCCGCACGAGTGCAGGGCTTTAGGAAGAAGTTGGTGCCGGAGGCGGAATCGATAAGATCTAATAACTTATTGTTTTATAGTGGATAAAAAATATTAAGATTCAAGCGTGTTACTTACCTTGTTACTAAAACTTCAGCTTTAGTTTTTTGATTGAAAGCTTTTTCACAAATGAATCTTTTAACTTTTTGGCTATGCCCAATACTCGCTTAACACGTTGAACATAGCTATAGTGGTCTGCAACTTGTGAACGTGTAGTGGCAAATAAATTCGGGTAAGCGGATTAAATGGTTGATCTTACCTTTGCATGAGAGTGAGACAGACCGGCATCTCATCGGATTATCTGGTTGATGCTTCACCTACTGCTGGTGCATGTTTCCTTCGCTAATTCCAGCAAGAACCCCACACGCCTCAACTTCCCGGTCATCGTTGCAACTCGCTCTCAGTGAAACGAGTTGTTTCTCAAGCGCTTGCAGAACGGTTATCTGCGACCGCACATGAGAGATGTGATCATCGAGCAAGGCGTTGACGGCGGTACAAGGCTGATGAGGGTCGTCCTGATAGCTCTGTAGTTCGTGAATCTCAGCCAGTGACAGGCCCAGGATTCTGCAGCGACGGATGAAGGCCAGCCCCTCACCATGCTTCTCGGTATAGACACGGTAACCGTTGTCCTGCCGATCAGGCGGCGGCAACAAGCCCTGCTGTTCATAGAAGCGGATCGTCTGTGTTTCGACCCCTACCAACTGCGCCAACTGACCAATGCGCATCAGCCTCCTCCCCAACGGATTCTTTACTCTATTGACCTTATAGTAGCTTTATAGTTTAAAATGGTACCACAACATTGTTCAAGTGGAGTCGTATCATGAGCAAATCCTGTGGTGGCGCCTGTGGCGGTGATGCAACGTCCGCAGCGGATACCGATATGCAGGCCTCCTCCGATGCGTCGGGGGAATGGGTCAGTGTTTATGCCGTGCCGAAGATGGACTGTCCATCAGAAGAACGAATGATTCGCCTAGCCCTGAACGGCTTTGAGGAGATTCGGGCGCTGTCCTTCGACTTGTCGAACCGCCGGCTGAAGGTCGTGCATGACGGCGAGGTCGAGCCCGTCACCTCGAAACTGAAGACCTTGGGGCTAGGCGCCTCGCTTCAGGAAACCGTCGCTGCAAATCCGGAGACCATCAAGGCCGCCGAGTTTTCGGCAGCTTCTGCTAAGCAAGAATCCGGGACCCTGCGCTGGTTGCTCGGCATCAATGCACTTCTGTTCGTGGTGGAAATGACTGCCGGTCTGATCGCCCAGTCCACCGGCCTGATTGGAGAATCCCTGGACAATTTTGCCGATGCGGCGGTGTACGGGCTTGCCCTTTATGCGGTTGGACATAGCGTGAAAATGCAGGTACGTGCCGCGCATCTTGCTGGTGTACTGCAACTGATCTTGGCTGTGGGCGTGCTCGTAGAGGTGGTGAGACGCTTTGTATTCGGTAGTGAGCCTGAATCGCTGGTGATGATGGCTATCGCATTCGTCGCATTGATTGCCAATACCAGTTGTCTGCTGCTCATATCCAAACATCGGGAAGGCGGGGCGCACATGAAGGCAAGCTGGATATTCTCGGCCAACGACGTGGTGATCAACCTGGGGGTCATCACCGCCGGCGCCCTGGTCGCGTGGACCGGTTCCAATTATCCGGATCTGATTATCGGCACCATCGCGGGGGGCATTGTACTTAACGGTGCCAGACGCATTTTGGCGTTGAAGGGTTAAATAATGCTCATTATTGGCAAAAAGCTCTCGCCGTATGCCCTATTGTCCATATCGGGCCTGCTGGCAGCGTCTGATCAGGCTGTAAAGTGGCTGGTGCAGCAATCAATGGCCTATGGCGAGTATGTTTCGGTGACCCCGTTCTTTAACTGGGTGCACCTATGGAACACCGGTGCCGCATTCAGTCTTTTTGCGAATGGTGGAGGCTGGCAGCGCTACTTTTTTATCGGAGTCGCGGTAGTGGTCTCGATTTTTCTGATCAAGCTGATCCTTGAAAATCGTCATAAAGGAGAAGCCATCGCTTACAGTCTTATCCTCGGTGGCGCCATGGGCAACCTGATTGACCGGGTCTTTCGCGGCTATGTTGTGGATTCCTTTGATTTCTATTGGCGAGACTGGCATTGGCCGGCCTTCAACCTGGCTGATATTGCAATTGTCCTCGGTGCCTTACTTTTCGTTTCCAGCAGCTTGTTGGGTAAAAAAGCAAACACCAATGCCGAGCCGGATGGATCTGACTGACACCTACGCCTATACAACACCATGACCGAACTTCCCGACAACATCCTTCACCTGCCGCAATACCAAGTACTGGGCTGCAAATCAACCGACGACGAAATGCACTTCCAGGTGGACGTGCCCGATCCCATCGCCTGCGAGGAATGCAGCGGTCAAGGCTGTGCTGCCCCAGGCCCGTATCGTGGTCGATAAGTTCCATGTGGTGCGCATGGCCAACGATGCCCTAGAGAGAGTGCGCAAGGGCCTCAGAAAGGAGCTGAAACCGTCCCAGAGCCGGACTCTCAAGGGAGACCGGAAAATCCTGCTGAAACGCGCTCACGAAGTCTCAGACCGGGAGCGCCTCATCATGGAGACCTGGACAGGCGCGTTCCCGCAACTGCTGGCCGCCTACGAGCACAAGGAGCGCTTCTACGGCATCTGGGACGCCACCACACGGCTCCAGGCAGAAGCCGCCCTGGACGAGTGGATAGCCACCATCCCGAAGGGCCAAAAGGAAGTCTGGAGCGATCTGGTCAGGGCAGTGGGAAACTGGCGCGAAGAGACCATGACCTACTTCGAGACGGACATGCCCGTCACCAACGCTTACACGGAGTCCATCAACCGACTGGCCAAGGACAAGAACCGTGAAGGGCGCGGTTACTCCTTCGAGGTGATGCGGGCACGAATGCTCTACACCACGAAGCACAAAAAGAAGGCACCCACTGCGAAGGTCTCTCCTTTCTACAAGAAAACCATCGGTTACGGACTGCCGGACTTCGCAGAGGAACTCAACTACGGAGTCGATCTATCAACCATCTGAGGGTGGTATCAGATTGATGGGGTGAAGGTGCCCCATCAACCATTAAATCCGTATACCCATAAATTCGTGCTTCTGATCAGAGATGAAAAGCTATACTTGTTGCTTTGGTTAAAGTGAATTAGCTATTTATCAACATTTTTCCATGGGCCGAACGCTATAAAGTAAAGAAGAATGATATTTGCGATAGGGATAACAATCAGAAGACCCAATGGACCAGGGTAGCCAACTCGTTGGCAGATACGCCATGCGGGAACAATAAAAATAGCTCCCACAATCAGCATCCATAGAAAGCCCATACCTGCGAACATTTCGTGATTCATCATTATCTGCTCCTTATTTGACATGCGTTAAAATGACGTTAGACTGAAGTTTATTAAATTGCAAAAAGCAGGGTGCTCGTGCTAATTCGAATTCTGTTATTAATGACAGTGCTATTGGTGTCGATGTCGTTTTCGCAAACGGCAGATGCTCACGCATGTCATGGTAAAGGACAAATGCAGCACAGCATGATGCAAAAAGCAGACGTAAGCGACTGCGAACATGAGAAGCAAAAGCACAACTCGTGCTGTGCTGACATGACAATTCGGCATTGCTCCGGCGGCTCGGTTTTATTTGTCGGACAGTCTTCTTCGGTTAATGCTGCTGCAGTTAACCTCTCTGCCAAAGTCGATGCGCCCATCGACACCTCAATTCGTGCTAAACACGCGTCTAATTTATTCCGTCCCCCAATAATTACCGCTTAATAAGTTACTAGAAATTTAACACACGCTCGGCGTGTTTCCTTAAAACTTACTAATCGGTGAATAATTATGTCTATCAAACGCAATATCGCTGTTTTGGCGATGCTGTTTTCCGTGTCTGTATCTGCAACCGATGTAGAAGAGCAGCAACTAACCGTTCTAAAAGATCCCAACTGCGGTTGCTGTGAAAAGTGGTTACAAGCTTTACCCGATAGCTTTAGTGTGTCCGTACAACATCCGAACAACCTGACCCAACGAAAACGTGACTCCGGTATTAGTGCCGAGGTCCAATCCTGTCATACCGCTATTTCTAGTAATGGCTATGTCTTTGAGGGGCACGTTCCTCCTACATTGGTTTCTCATTATTTAGCTGGGAAAAAGTCAGAAAATGGCATTGGATTAACTGTTCCTGGCATGCCGGTAGGGTCTGTTGGTATGGAAATGGGTACTCGGTTTCAACCGTATACGGTCTATGAAATCAAAAAGGACGGTTCAATTACACCTTATCAGCAGATAGCAAGTTTAGAGCAGCAGCAAGCACTCTCAAATGGAGGGCTTTAGCTATGGGATTTGGCGGCATGAGTATGGTTCAGTTAGGAGTTTTACTGGTTATTGTCATTCTTCTTTTTGGTAGTAAAAAGCTACGAACCCTGGGCTCCGATCTTGGTAGTGCGATTAAAGGGTTTAAATCATCGGTTTCTGATGAGCCGTCTGATAAGGAACAGGACGTTCAACGTTATCAAAATTTAACCTCAAAAGAGGAGCGTCATAATGAGCAATGAGTTTAACAAAGGGCGTCGAAAGTTTATTAAATCTGCATTCACTGTGGCGTCTGCTTTAGCAATCGCCAAAGTAGCCCCAACTTGGGCTGCTCCTCAGGGACGCAGTTTTAAAGATCAGATCCTGACAAACGATGAGATTGATCTGACCATTGCAAAGTCCCCACTGCTCGTGGGAAATAAAGTAGGAGCACCAATAACCATCAATGGCCAAATGCCGGGCCCTTTGATTCGTTTAAAAGAAGGGCAGCGAGCAAAGCTAAATGTGACTAACCGGTTGTCGGAAGACACGTCAATTCACTGGCACGGAATTATATTGCCGGAGAATATGGATGGCGTGCCTGGCGTATCTTTCGAAGGGATAAAGCCAGGACGAACGTTCAAATACCGCTACGATGTCGAGCAAAACGGAACTTATTGGTATCACAGCCATTCCGGTTTGCAGGAGCAATTGGGACACCTGGGGCCGTTAGTGATTGAACCGAAAGACGGAGACATTGGTGCTGATCGAGAACATACCATTATTCTCAGCGACTGGACATTCGAAGATCCGGATACCGTGTTTCGTAACTTGAAAGTTGCGGAGGGGTACTATAACTATCAAAAACGTACGATATTTGAGACCTTCGAGGACGTGCGACAGCAAGGGTTAGAGAAAACCTGGAAGCAACGAGAAATGTGGGGGCAAATGCGAATGAGCCCCCGTGATATTGCGGATGTGACGGGCAGTACTTATACCTACCTGATGAATGGCCGCGATTCACAGATGAACTGGTCAGCATTGTTTAAGCCTGGTGAAAAAGTACGCCTGCGTATCATTAATGGTTCGGCAATGAGTTTCTTCGACGTAAGAATCCCTGGATTGGAGATGACGGTAGTGGCCGCTGACGGGCAGCCTGTGAAGCCAGTGCCAGTTGACGAGTTCCGCATTGGTGTGGCGGAAACCTACGATGTAATTGTCCAGCCTAAGCAAAACAAGCCTTACACTATTTATGCTGAGAGCTTTGATCGAAGTGGTTATGTCAGAGGTACATTAACGCCGGAACTTGGTCTTGAGGCTGAAGTGCCTGAACTACGGCAAGTTCCTGAGCGAGGCATGGCCGCTATGGGCATGGGAGCGATGGCGATGTCCGGTGATATGAAAGGCAATAGCATGAATATGAAGCATATGGGCGGCAATAACAGCCATATGACGCATAAAATGACACACAAAAAAGAGCTCCCGGTCGAAAACATTAAAATCAAACACCGTGAGTCCGGACATGGCGCCGGGGCGGCTATGATTGCTACAAACCCGGTAAGCCGTTTGCATGAACCCGGGATTGGATTGGAAGACGTTGATCATAAAGTCTTAGTGTATACCGACTTGGTCGGCGCGCATGAATGGCCGGATACGCGGGAGCCCGAACGACAGATAGAGCTGCACTTAACGGGTAATATGGAGCGTTACATGTGGTCTTTCGACGGGAAGAAGTTTACCGAAGTGGATGGCCCGGTTCAGTTTCATCATGGAGAACGACTGAGGTTGGTGATGGTAAACGATACGATGATGGACCACCCCATACACCTACACGGTATGTGGATGGAACTTGAAAACGGACAGTATCCACGCCCACGCAAACATACGATTAGCCTGAAGCCGAGCGAAAAAGTGTCGTTATTGATAACGGCAGACGCGCCGGGTAGTTGGGCGTTCCACTGTCACCTGTTGTATCACATGAAAGCGGGTATGTTCCGTGTGGTCAATGTCGCATAAGGAGGACAATTATGTACGGTAAATCATTATTAGTGGGTGCGGCGTTGTTGCCAGGTTTAGCAGTCGCCGGACATGCGAAAGAGGACTGGCCTGAACCCGTCAAAGAATATTACACCGGGCAAGTACTGTTCGATCGGTTGGAGTTAACGCGAACCAACGAGGAAGAGAACCTAGCCGTCTGGGACATGATGGCTTGGTATGGCGGTGACTATCACCGAGCTGTTTTCAAGAGTGAAGGGGAGAATGTTCAAGACGACGGTGAGCCCACTGACTTGGAAAGTGCCGAACTGCTGTATGGATACTTGGTGTCTCCGTTTTGGTCGTTTCAGGCCGGTATTGGTACGCGAGGTACCTTATCGTCGGACGCGTCTATGGAAAATTATGCTGTCGTGAGTTTTATGGGGTTGGCGCCCTATTGGTTCGAAATGGATAACTCGCTGATGGTGAATGAAGAAGGCGACGTCCAATTTGTTAGCGAAACTGAGTACGAGTGGCAGCTCACACAAACATCGTACTTACAACCTCGCATTGAGTTTACAGCCAACCTGACAGATTCAGACAAATATGAACGGCAAAGTGGCTTGAGCAACTTGCGTGTGGGGTTGCGTTATCGTCACGAAATCAGTCGTGAGTTTGCACCCTACATTGGTGTTTATTGGAACGGCGCGTTAGGCAACACGGCAGATGAAATGAAACGAATGGGTGAAGACACCACAGAAACAGGCGTGGTCCTTGGGGCCAGAGTTTGGTTTTAATTGATAATAAAACAAAGAGGAAACAACATGAAAAACGTACTTAAACTAGCCTTCGGTACCGCGTTATTTTTTAGTGCATGGGCCAGCGCTCACGTCGGCCTAACATCCAGTAGCCCGGAGGACGGTGCTACTTTGTCCGAGTCACCTACGGAAATTACGATGAATTTTTCCGGTGATGTTCGTCTGGCTAAAATTATGCTGCACTCAGATGACGGTAAAATGCATCCGCTGGACTTTTCGATGAGCATGACTCCCAAAGCAGCGTACGAAATTGCTGTTAAAAACAATTTGGCGTCAGGTGGTTATACGGTTTATTGGACGGCAATGGGTGGGGACAGTCATAAAATATCGGGTGATTTTAGCTTTGAGGTGAAATGATGACCCTTTGGAGTGTGGCCAGCGTTTTAACGTTGGCCTTTATATTCTGGCTTAACGCGGTGATGACCGCCTCGCCTTATATCGTTTATTTGTCCGGTTTAAAAAAGCAGTCTGAACGAAAGAATAGCCTTGTTGCGTTGCTTCTATTACTGGCAAGCCTTCTGTATTTTTTTCTGAAAGTCGGTAGTTTTGCTGCTGAAGGCTTTGCCGGCATGATTGACACGACCTACATGCAGTTTATATGGACCGGCCCTGTTGGGTTGTTCATCCAACTTCAGATAGCGGTTGCTATTGCTTGGATTGTTTACTCCGTTGTTAAGCTAAAACGTATAAAGTGGGTGCTATATGTTGTCGCCATTGGACTCATGGGATGGAGCTTTTTAAGTATTGGTCACGGCAGTGACGCCGTCTGGTGGGGAAAGCTAGCGCTTTTAACACACTTGTTAGTCGCTTGGGTTTGGTTCGGCAGTCTTAACTCATTGCGAAAGCTGGCAACGTCGGTACCGCTTGCTAAAGCGAAAGCCATTATGGAGCGTTTTGGTGTGCATATGTCTGCAGCGGTTCCAATACTCCTTATTGCGGGCTTGGTTATGTATCGTAGTGCAACAGGGCGATGGATGCCAGAGCTGCCGCTTACGTCGTATGACAAGGTACTACTAGCGAAACTTGTGTTTGTGGCGCTGATTCTCCTTGTTGCCGCATTGCATAAATTAAAGTTCGTACCGCAATTAAATGATAACGCGGCCGCCAAGCGACTCAAAAACTCCATAACGGCGGAAATGGTATTGGCTGTCACTATTTTTACCCTGGCCTCTGCGCTAAGCAGCGCGTTTTCCCCCGGTTAATGTAAGGAATAAGAAGAATGAAATTACTTGTGAGTGTTTTTATGGTTTCGGTAATGTTTATTTCAGCGCCCAGTAGCGCCGAGGAAGTATCTGAACCGACAGTTGTGCTTGATAGGTTTCGAACGGCTTTGACTGAAGGTGACACGGAAGTCGTTAAAGATGTGCTTTCCAATGATGTGTTTATCTTTGAAGGTGGTGGTGTTGAACGATCCTTGGCCGAGTACAGTGCTCATCACCTTAAGTCAGATATTAAGTTTAGCCAGGCGGTTCCTTCACAGTTGCTTGAAAGGACAGTACAAGAAGCCGATGGCCTTGCTGTGATCACTTCTCGGTATAGCGTTTCCGGGGAGTATAACGGGCGTGAGGTTGATTTAACGATGAATGAAACCGTAACCGTATCAAATACGACTGAGTCTGGCTGGAAAATTATCCGGATTCACTGGTCCAACTAACGTCAACCACAGGAGCTGATTATGGCAGAACACGATCATGAACACGGACATCAGGATTATCAGAAAGGAAGCCTTAGTCTTTGGGGGGCGGTGTCGCTGGGGACTGGTGTGATGATTGGCGCTGGTATTTTTGCACTGACCGGACAAGTTGCTCAGCTGGCAAGAGAGTGGTTTGTCCTGGCGTTTGTGTGCGGCGGTATCATTGCCGGCTTTAGCGCTTACTCTTACGTTAAGTTGGCGAAAGCCTATCCGTCAGCGGGCGGTATTGCGATGTTCCTCAGTAAAGCTTATGGAAAAGGAAGTGTGACGGCGATATTCGCACTCTTGATGTACTTTTCTATGGTGATTAATGAAAGTTTAGTCGCTCGGACATTTGCGTCTTATACCAGCCAGTTAATTTCTTTTGAAGCGCAGTGGCTTATCCCTTTGTTGGCGGTGGGTTTGCTGGTCTTTGCGTTTTTTATCAATATTTTGAGTAATCAGTTTATTCAAACGTTCTCGTTTTTTATGGCCTTTGTTAAGACTTTAGGGTTGGTCATTTTAGCGGCTGGTGGTTTGTGGGCCTCAGGCATTCAGTTTGAATCGATATCGGCTATTCCAGAAGAAGCTACGGGTGGCGGTATTTTAGCGGGGATTGCTTTAAGCATACTTGCGTACAAAGGGTTTACAACAATAACCAATAGTGGCGGTGAAATTGTTGAGCCTAAGAGAAATGTCGGGCGTGCCATTATTATTTCGCTGGTTATCTGCGCGCTAATATATGTGCTAGTCACCCTGGCCGTTGGTTCGAGCTTGTCGATTGATGAGATTGTGACAGCGAAAGACTATGCGCTTGCTGAAGCAGCCAGACCCGTCTACGGTGAAACTGGACTCTGGGTGACGGTTGCGTTTGCAATTGTAGCAACGGTATCAGGAGTGATTGCCAGCGCGTTTGCCGTTTCAAGAATGTTAGCCATGTTGACCAATATGAAGCTTGTTCCACACAGTCATTTTGGCATGCCAGGTTCCATTCAGAAGCATACGCTGGTTTACACCATTGTTATGGCTATGATCTTAGCGGCATTCTTCGATTTGAGTCGAATTGCGTCACTGGGCGCTATTTTTTATATCGTGATGGACATTGCGATCCACTGGGGCGTATTACGGCATCTAAGGCAAAAGGTGAATGCCAATATTTACATACTTGTCAGCGCAATCACGCTAGACGTCATCGTTTTAGTCGCTTTTATATGGGTGAAATGGACGAGCGATCCGCTGGTGATTTGGGCGTCTCTTATCGGTATGGCATTGATTGCCGCTGGTGAGATTTTGTTTTTACGTAAAAAGCGTTAAGAAAAAGAGCGCATAGCGCTCTTTTTCTAGTTCATTGTAAAAAACATCCAGACAGCCATAGCGACCATCATGAGGTTTTCAGTGAGCGAAATGAAGCCTAACGGCACATTACTGGAGCCACCGACACAGGCACATTTTAGCTCGCGTTTGTCGACATAAACGGCTTTAAACACCGAGACAGAGCCCACCATGCCGATAAATAACGCGATAGGGATGGAAATGACGTGAGCAAATTCCGCAGCCATTAACAGACCCGCCAAGCCTTCGGCGTAGGGGTAAATACGGCCATAAGGCACCCATTTTTTGGCGAGAAGATCGTAATTGAGAAACATGGTAGAGAATTTCTCTACGTCCTGGAGTTTGAGCAAGGCCAGAACCACCATAGAGAAACTGATGAACCACTCGATGGTTTGTACGGTAAATACGCGACCAAAAGACAACCACGACGTGGCTACAGAGAGGAGTGCCGTCATAATAAATAATGCAATAACGGGCCGGTAACTGGTTGCGTCAGGGTCAGGAAGAGGCTTTCCAAGAAAGGCTCGAACCTCCTCGAACCCACCGATACGTTTATCACCAATAAACACTTGTGGAGTGGTATCGACGTCGTGCTTTTTCTTGAATTTGTCGGTTTCTTCTCGGCTTTCCAACAGGTTGTCGTCCACATCGTAACCGTTGGCTTTAAGTAAGTGCCTGGTTTTTAGCCCAAAAGGGCACTGGTGATCAGGCGTTGACATTCTGTAAAGCGTAGCTTTTTGAGTTGACTGACTCATAGCCAAGTTCCTTACGTAAAAGTTATGTATTCATGTACGCATTATAGTCGACAAAAGATTAAAAGCATCAATAATCAGAAGAGGGTAAAAGTTCATTAAAAATGAAAAATTATTTTTATTTTGAAAAAAGTGGACAACTTTTTTTATTGCTTTTCTAGCTATCTTGAAGAGCTTATTTTAAAAGATTATTGATACATGAGGATAACTTAAAGTTGAATATACAACCTCTATAAGCATTGCTATTAAAGGGTTTTTTATACAACTTTAATCGTTTTTAGCTTGACTAAAATCCTAAGGTTTCTATTCTGAAGGTTGTATAAACAACTTAGATGGCAGTACGAAGTCTAATCGGAAAGTACAATAATTATAATTTAATCGAGGTGACAAAATGCAAAAGTTACTTAAGTCTGCTGTCGCTATAGGCGTATCTGCGGCACTCTTCAATACAACAACCGTTTGGGCTCAGTCAGGGCCTGGTGATACTGAAGCCGAAAACGTTGAGAAAATCACGGTGACCGGTTCGCGAATTCAGCGAATCGAAGCCGAAAGTGCTGCTCCTGTTCAGGTTTTTACGGCGGAAGATATTGAAGTATCGGGAATGACCTCGGTAGAAATGATTTTACAGAGAATGTCAGCCTCCGCTGGTTTTGCTGGCAGTCAGAGCAATGCTTATTGGACAGGTAATGGCTATGGTACCGCTCAAGTTAATTTGCGTGGACTGGGCATTAACCGAACACTTGTGCTTCTGAATGGCCGCCGTGTTGTAAATGGTGGGACCGGTGCTAATAGTTCAGTCGACTTAAATATGATACCTGTCGAAATGATCCAACGTATCGAAGTACTGAAAGACGGCGCTTCAGCGATATACGGTGCGGATGCTGTAGCAGGTGTGGTCAACATCATCACTCGTAAAAGTTATGACGGCTTTACTATAGAAGGGCGCTTGGGCTCGACAGACGATGGTGAAGGTCAAGATCGCAACGTTAATATGATCTTTGGCACCAGCAGTGATAAAGGTCGCATAATGGCGACATTAGGCTATCGCTCCTCCGATGCCGTCAATATGGCTGATCAAGCCGGTTGTGCTTTAAGTGAAATAACACCCGGTCAATTAGATTGTATTGGAAGTTCAAGTACCATTGGGGGTAGAGCAACCATATTGACGGGGCCAAATGCTGGCGAACGGATTAATTTCAACCAAGATGCGGACGGTAACGGGGACTTTTATGAACCCTACAGCTCTGAAAAACACAACTTTGCATATTTTCCTTACCTAAATTCGGTTAACCCAATTACAAACTGGAATTTCTCCGCTTTCGGGGATTATCAACTGTCGCCAGATACGACGGTATTTACTGAAGTTTTATACAACAATCGAACATCCGATCAATTAGCGACACCCGGAACATTAATAAGAGATATTGAGTTTGATGCCAGCCACCCAACAAACCCAACGGGTGAAACAATTCGACTTGAAGGTCGTCGCTTATTAGAAGGTGGACCAAGAACGTTCTTTCAAGATGTTAATACGTTCAGAACGGTCGTCGGCATGAATGGTGTTATTGGCTCAGGTTGGAACTGGGAAGTTGCTTATAACTATGGCCGTAATACAGCCATTGACGGCATGACCAATATAGTCAACATGCAGCGTCTATCTGCGGGTTTAGATCCGAATACTTGTGGTTCCAACGGCATTCCTTGTATTGACTTGCTGGGGTACGGTGACCTGTCTCAAGAAGCTTTGGACTACATTATGTTTCGGACGACTGATAATGGTGGTAATGAGCAGCGTTCATTAACAGCAAATATTTCCGGCGATCTATTCGAAATGCCGTCTGGGTGGGTTCCTGTCGCTTTTGGTGTCGAACACCGAAAAGAAAAAGGATGGCGTAATCCTGACTCGTCAATTGTCGCCGGTATCATGAATACCAATCAGGCTGACCCAATAGAAGGAAGTTATACGGTCGATGAAGTTTATGCTGAAACGTCCTTGCCTTTGTTGGCTGATTTACCATTGGTTCAGTCATTGAATTTGGATTTAGCGTATCGTTACAGTGACTATGACACCTTCGGTAGTGATGGAAATTACAAGGCGAGTGTTCATTGGCGTGTATCGGATGCTTTGAAAGTGCGTGCGACTCAGTCAACAGCTTTTCGTATTCCAAATATACCTGAACTCTTTGGTGGTGTTGCCGAAGGGAACTTGACCACAACGGATCCGTGTGACGGATGGGACCAAACTGGCGCGGACCCGACTGTGGCGGCAAACTGCCAAGCAGATGGCGTTCCTGCAGGGTATCAACAGTTTGGTGCGACGGTGCTTACTACTGTTGGCGGGAATCCCGATTTAAAGCCGGAAGACGCAGATACTTTCACTGCTGGGTTTGTATGGGATATCGGTTCGGCTGACAATTTACAATTGACGGTTGATTATTACGATATCGATATTGAGAATGCTATCCAAAGAATTCCTGGGTCGACGAAGTTATCCGTCTGCTATAACTCAGAAAATTTATCGCATCCATTTTGCAGCCCTGAACACTTTACGAGAGACTCATTAACGGGCGATATTGACTTTTTGTCTGCTCAGCCCACCAATGCGGCAACTGAAAATGTGTCAGGTATCGACACCGCACTATTTTACAACACGGATCTATTGGGCTGGAAAAGTGACTTTAGTTGGAATGTCAGTTACTTAAATGAATACACATTTGCACCTTTCGTTGGAGCAGACGAAATTGAGTATGCCGGATATATTACCGGCGGTAGAGGGAGCTATACGCATTGGCGCTCAAATGCTTCAGGAACCTTTACGAAACAGGATTGGCGTTTACATTACTCCGTTCAGTACATAGGACCTGCTGATGACATTAATGCTGCTCCGGGAGATATTGGAGCCCGAGCACCCAGTGTTTTCTATCATAACGTGCAGGGAACTTATTTCGTAAATTCAAAACTGAGCGTGACTGGCGGTGTTAATAACCTTTTTGACAAAGAACCGCCTTATATTCAAAGTTGGACGGACGCCAATACTGACACTATGACATATGACTTGTTAGGCCGTCAGTTATATCTGAAGGTACGTTACAGCTTTTAAAGACTAGACTGGCTGTCGCTTTTCCCTGGGAGCGGCAGCTTTTTTTTATTAAATTTGAGGTAGGGTATGACTCAAAAGAAACGCTCCAGTAGCTGGCGAGTTTGGCATCGTTGGCTATCTTTGATTTTTGGCCTGCAAATGGTTATTTGGACAATCAGTGGCGCATACATGGTGTTCTTCGATTTGGATTATATTCATGGTGATCACTTAGTTCAGGATATAAGCCAGCCAATACCGAAAGGTGTTGAAATATCAAGCTTAAATGACCTGTTGAGCCGCTATCCAGAAACACGAAAAACGTCGTTAAAAAGCGTATGGCTGAATCAGAAGTTACAGCCGGTGTATAAAATAGAGAGTAACGAGGGAGCGTTTTTAGTTAATGCGGAGTCGCTGCAGCGTATTGATATAACCGAACAACACATTAAAGAGTTAGCGAATCAATATTACACGAAGGATCCCGACGCTATTGAATCGGTCGTTTACATGACTGATAACCCACCAACAGAAGTGAGTGGTGCTTTGTTACCGATTTGGCAGGTAAATTATGACGATTTCGGTAATACCAGTCTGTATTTATCTGAAACGACCGGGGAGCTTTTGGTAAAGCGACATACGTTTTGGCGGGGGTTTGATATCGCCTGGATGTTACACATAATGGACTACGACGAGCGTGTGGATATCGAGACCTGGTGGTTAAAGGGCTTTATTATCGGTACGTTTATTTTAATGATAACGGGCACTGTCCTGCTTTTTTATACGATTACGTTTAAGAGAAAATCGACTGGGGGTGCTCAATGATACGATTTATGCAATGGCTTCATCGTTGGGTGAGTTTGGTTTTAGTGATTCAAGTCGCTTTGTGGCTAGTGAGTGGGTTATTTTTTAGCTTAACCGGACATCACGGAATGTCAGGCCACCAATATATGGTCTCAAAAAACTCTGAACCCCCACTTAAAAAAATAGCGCCTCAAATCGATGTTACTGAAATGCATCAACGATTCCCCTTAGCTCACTCCATTGAACTGGTCAGTGTTGCCGGGGTAGGTCAGTATCAGGTGTCTCTGCCAGATGGACGTTTGCTTTACTTCAACGCAGATACCGGTGAACGGTGGTCTACGGACCAAGCTTTGGCGACTCAGCTAGCGCTGAATAGCTACAATGGACCGGGCCAGGTTGAAAGGGTTGAAGGAGTCAAGGGAAGCGATGAAGTGAATGGCTGGAATGCCTCAGGATTCCGCATTGATATCGAGGATGATCTTAATACTCGGATATACATCGATGAAGCCTCATCTCAGGTAGTGGAGCATCGCAATACACCATGGACAATAGCTGACTGGGCATTTCGTCTGCATTTTATGGATTACACTGGTGGCCGAAGCTTTAATCATTTATTGATTTGGAGTGCCGGGTTATTCGCTCTTTGGTTTTCGTTATCCGGGCTAATTCTTTTAGGCCGAAATATTACTAACGGTGACTTTAATCCAAATCGGAAAAAAACATGGCTAGAATACTTTCAACAGAAAGGGAAACCAATTGCCAGCAGCTGTGGTGGAGGTGGAACTTGTGGATTATGTAAAGTAACACTACAAGGCAGCGATATACCTAGTCCTAAAGCCGCTGAAAAAGCGTTATTGAGCGCCAATGAATTAGACGCGGGGATGCGGTTATCTTGCCAACACAGAACCTCAACAAATTATGAAGTAAAGTTACATAATGAGGGGGTTAGTGATATAGCTTTAACACTCGATTCAAAGCGTCAACTGACTCCATCCATTATGGAGCTTACCTTTGTGAGTTCAGAGCCCGTTAATTATGAAGCCGGGCAGTTTATGCAGTTTCGTATTCCACACTTAAACGAAATATTGTCACGACATTACTCTGTTGCTACGCGGCCTCACCCGACTCGATTTGTGTTTAACGTACGACAACTGCCCTCGCCAAGCGAAGGGGTGCCCCCAGGCATCGGTTCAAACTACTTGTGTAATTTAGAGCCTGGCGCTCATGTCGATGCTATTGGACCATTTGGTGACTTTCAGCTGACGAAACAAAATAATCACACGCAAGTCTTTATCGGAGGCGGCGCCGGTGTTGCACCGTTAAGAGCGTTAATACAAAGTGAGTTAGCAGCAGATTCTCCTCGTCGTTGCATATTCTTTTACGGCGCACGATATGAAAAAGAGCTCTGTTATAGGGATGAGTTCGAAAGAGATGAGCGGTTAAATTATATACCGGTACTTTCAGAGGTTGCTAAATCAGATGAGTGGGCCGGGCACACTGGCTTTGTGCACGAAACCGCAATGAAATGGTTGGCAGATGAAAACAAAAACACATTGGACGTTTACGTGTGTGGTCCTCCACCAATGCTGAAAGCAACGTTAAAGTCTCTTGCTGACTTTGGTATTCCGCGAGAGCGCATAAAGTTCGATGACTTTGGTATTTAGACTTTAAAATCGCCTAAGTTAGTCGTAAATCTGGGTGGTGATATAGTAGTCGTATCGCCACCTGGATTGACTACCTCGTTATGGGTACTTCCTTTAATCGGTTGATCTTTATCAGACAAAGAGATATTATTTTAACATGTTTTTACAGCAGAACTTCGCATGTATCGTTTAATCATTGCTCTATTGCTATTGGCAGTAACAACAATGTCATTTTCACAAACTATCAGTACGGAAGAGGCATGTATGCACGATCCTACTGAGCAGGTTTCTGATCTTGCTGATTGCGAAGTGTCACATTCTCTTACCGATAACTGTAGCTCTGATTCAATGATGCGACATTGTTACAGCCCGTCGATTACTGTCGTTTATTCTGAGCAACCCACCGTTCCGCCTATTGAGAAGCTGGTTTTTAACGCTTCCTCATTCTTAGATACGAATATTAAAGAAAAGCATTCTCTCTCGCTTTTTCGCCCCCCAATCCACTCTTAAAAATACGAAATTTCTCGCTCCTGGCGCGTTTATCGTCCAGGTAAAAGCACAGCTATAAGCTTTGGTTCGGTCATTGTCGTTACGACGTCGTTCGTCGTCCTCGTTACGGTCCGACTCATAACTTGAGTCTGTGTTTAATTTAAAAATTCACAGTTTTTGAGAGTAACAATATGAAACTTTTAAGAAGAATGGCTTATTTAAGTGTTCTGACTGTAGTGGTGCCAAATGTCGTTAATGCACAAGAGCCGCTTTTGAATTTGCAAGAAGCAGTGAGTATCGCTGTACAAGAAGATCCTTGGTTAACGGCAAGTAAGCAAACCCAAGAGGCATTCGCGAGTGAAGCTATAGCCTCTTCCAGCTTACCTGACCCTAAAATATCGCTCACGGCTGCCAGTTTCCCTGTTGACAGTTTTAGTTCAAGACAGGAAGGGATGACCCAGTTAGTCGTCGGTGTTTCACAAGCATTTCCCAGAGGAGACACTTTATCGTTGTCTCGTAAGCAGAAAAACCAATTAGCTCAAAAACAACCGTTTTTGAGAGCGGATCGTATTGCAAAGGTCAAAACAACGGTCACGAAGTTGTGGTTAGATGTTTTTTTCTCTCAGCAAAGTATTCGCTTGATTGAATCGGATAGAGCGCTTTTTGAACAGTTAGTGTCAACCGCTAAGGCGAGTTATACCAGTACCGAGGGAAAAGCACGGCAGCAAGATGTTATTAGAGCCCAACTTGAGCTTACACGCCTGGATGATAGGTTGACGTCACTGCGACAAAAAGAGGAGCGACTTCAAAGCGAATTGTCGGAATGGATAGGTGTTATAGCGAAATCAAAGTTACCGGATGACGTTCCTAACCTTACGCTACAGGAGGCATTGAGTTCGCCTTCAACAATGCCTAAACAAGCCTTGTACGAATTGATAAAAGAACACCCGGTTTTGCAAGCGACCGATCAAGACATTTTGGCGTCGGAGACGTCTGTCGAGCTCGCTCAGCAAGGTTATAAACCGCAATGGTCAGCCAATCTGAAATATGGCCATAGAAACGACGATCCAAGCGGCAATGACCGTGCCAACTTGCTGTCAGCCGGGGTTACGTTCGATGTCCCTTTATTTACTGATAACAAACAGGATAAGCAGGTACGCTCAGCAAAGTTTAGAACGGAAGCGAAAAAAACTGAGAAGTTATTGGTTGCCAGGCAGTTAATAGCCAATTTACGCAGTACGTTTTTACAACTGAACCGTTTGAATGAACGTGCTGCCCTATATCACGAAGAGCTACTTCCACAAATGTCCGCCCAGTCTGAAGCCGCATTGACTGCCTACAACAATGATGATGGCGACTTTGCCGAGGCGGTACGGTCACAGATTGCGGAAGTCAACGCAAAAATTGATGCATTAGCGATCGCCATCAACCGCCAAAAGCTGATTGCCGAAGCAAACTACTTATTATTTTCAGGAGTTTAAAATGAAAACAGTCACTAAATCTCTTATAAGTTTAGCTGTAGGATTTGCGGTTGGCGCTGGCGCTATTGGCTACTTAATGCAGTCAACTGCGGGCTCCGCTGGTTCATCGGATAATGCCAAAAAAGAGCCGTTATATTGGGTGGCTCCGATGGATCCCAATTATCGCAGAGACAAGCCTGGAAAGTCTCCAATGGGGATGGACCTTATTCCGTTCTATGGCGATGATGGGGGAGAGAGTTCACCAGGTACTGTGAGAATCGATCCCGATGTTATTAACAACCTTGGGGTTACAACTGCAACCGTCACGTCCTCGAGACTCAACCTGGATATCGAAACAGTTGGCTATGTTCAGTTTGATGAGAACCGAGTATTAACAGTAAGCCCTCGTGTTGAAGGCTGGATTGAAAACCTTTTTGTAAAAGCGGTCGGTAACTCGGTTAAAGCAGGCCAACCTTTATACAGTATTTACTCCCCGGAAATGGTTAATGCTCAAGAGGAGCTTGTACTGGCCTCGCAGCGAGGTAATCAGGTTCTAATAGACGCTGCTGAAGAACGCTTAAGAGCCCTGCAAGTCTCTGAATCTGAGATTAAGAAGTTAAAAGAGACTCATAAAATTCAGAAAACAATTACGGTAAAAGCAAAGCAGTCAGGGGTATTGGATAAACTGACTGTGCGTGAAGGTGCGTTTGTAAAGCCGAGTATGAATTTAATGACGATCGCCCAACTGGATAAAATATGGGTTATTGCAGAAGTCTTTGAGCGGCAACTGAACCAAGTTGAGGTAGGTAATAAAGTTCAAATGGATCTTGAGTATGCTCCGGGTAAAGACTGGGAAGGAAAGGTTGATTATGTCTATCCGTCACTTAACCCTAAAACTCGGACGGGACAAGTTCGAATTCACTTCAATAACCCTGACGCTTTTTTGAAGCCGGGCATGTTTGCGAATCTTAATATTAATGCTGGTTTAGGCGACGAAAGCTTAATCATCCCCAAAGAAGCGCTGATTCGAATGGGTGGTTCGAACCGAGTTGTACTGGCACTGGGTGATGGGAAATTTAAATCAGTTAATGTTGACGTTGGGCGGTTAGGTAGCTCGCGAGTTGAGATTTTATCGGGTCTTATGGCAGGTGATGAAATTGTTACATCGGCTCAGTTCTTAATTGACTCTGAGTCCAGTAAGTCTTCCGACTTTAAACGCATGCAACACGACACTCATGCCGATAACGAGAGCCATGGCAGTATGTCAAGTGACGCAGCAGCCGAAGCTGTCTGGGTTGAAGCAACCGTTAAAAGTGTTATGCCTCAGCACTCGATGGTTACGCTGGAGCACGGTGAGATTTCTGAGTGGGACTGGCCTGCAATGACGATGGACTTCGATGTTGCTTCTGATGTTGAACTTTCTAAGCTTAGCACGGGTTTATCCTTGCATGCGGAAATAACGCAAGTCGGCGAGCAACGGTACCAGCTCACATCGATTCATATTCCTGAGCAAAAACAAGCGACAGAGCAGGAGCATAACCATGATTAAGTCAGTCATTCGATGGTCAGTGAGTAACCGTTTTTTCGTTCTTCTGGCGACATTAATCCTCGTGGGTGTTGGTGCTTTTGCGGTTAAGAATACGCCCGTAGACGCACTGCCGGACTTGTCGGATGTACAGGTGATCATTAAAACCAGCTATCCGGGTCAAGCGCCGCAGGTGGTAGAAGATCAAGTAACCTATCCATTAACAACCGCTATGCTGTCTGTCCCCGGCGCTAAAACCGTCCGTGGATATTCGTTTTTCGGCGACTCCTATGTGTATGTCATTTTTGACGAAGATACAGACGCTTACTGGGCGCGTTCGCGAGTACTGGAATATTTGTCTCAGGTTGCTCCGACACTGCCTTCTAATGCAAGACCGCAATTAGGCCCTGATGCAACAGGGGTTGGTTGGGTGTATTTGTATGCCTTGGTTGATCGTACGGGTAACCACAATTTGAGTGAGTTACGCAGTATGCAGGATTGGTTTTTAAAGTATGAACTGCAAACGGTCGAGGGGGTTTCGGAAGTTGCCGCCCTCGGCGGGATGGTAAAGCAGTACCAGGTGAAAGTGGATCCGGAGAAGCTGCGCGCATTCGATATTCCTCTTGCTCACATACAAAATGCTATCCAGCGAGGTAATCAGGAAGTGGGGGCGTCGGTGGTTGAAATGGCGGAAGCTGAGTATATGGTCCGGGCCTCAGGCTATATTGATGGTGTGTCAGACTTAGAGAGTATCCCGCTTGGCGTTGATGAAAATGGCACGCCATTATTGCTTAAAGACGTTGCTGATGTGGGTGTGGGCCCCCAAATGAGACGCGGTATCGCCGAACTCGACGGTGAGGGAGAAGCCGTGGGTGGTATTGTGGTAATGCGTTTCGGAGAAAATGCCCAAAAAACGATTGATGGCGTTAAACAAAAGTTGGATGAGTTAAAGTCGGGGCTACCGGAAGGTGTCGATATAGTCACTGTCTATGATCGTTCGGGGCTTATCTCGGATGCCGTGGAAAGTCTCTGGAAAAGTTTAATAGAAGAACTCGCTATTGTCGCGTTTATCTGTGTGATATTTCTCTTCCATGTCCGCTCCTCGCTGGTTGCCGTTATCAGCTTGCCTTTGGGTATTTTAACCGCGTTTATTGTCATGTATTGGCAAGGAATTAACGCGAATATTATGTCACTTGGAGGGATCGCAATCGCTATTGGCGCTATGCTCGATGGTGCCATCGTCATGATTGAAAATATGCATAAGCATATGGAAAAAACGCCACTGACAGCAGAGAACCGCTGGCGGGTGGTTGCCGCCTCTGCTTCAGAGGTGGGCCCTGCTCTTTTCTTTAGCTTGCTCATTATTACCGTCAGCTTTATGCCGGTATTTACCTTAGAAGCCCAGGAAGGGCGGATGTTTTCTCCGCTTGCTTTCACGAAAACTTACGCAATGGCAGCCAGTGCAGCCTTAGCGGTTACCGTTATCCCCGTGTTGATGGGATATTTTATCAGAGGAAAGGTAACACCTGAGGGGAAAAACCCGCTTAATCGGTTATTGATCGCCGGGTATAAACCGCTTTTAAAAGGCATTTTGAAATACCCCAAGACAGCAGTTGTCGGAGCGCTTGTTATCCTGGCCGTTGGTGTCTGGCCGATTGACAAAATTGGTAGTGAATTTATTCCAGATTTGGATGAGGGCGATTTGATGTATATGCCCACTACTTATCCCGGATTATCAATTGGTAAAGCAAGGGAGCTGTTGCAGCAAACCGACAAGCTCATAAAAACGGTACCGGAAGTGAAGACGGTTTTTGGCAAAATTGGTCGAGCGGATACCGCCACTGATCCGGCACCCCTAACGATGGTTGAAACCTTTATTCAACTGAAACCGAAAGATCAGTGGAGAGACGGTATGACCACTGAGAAGTTGAAAAAAGAACTGGATGCGCTTGTAAAGTTTCCGGGGCTGACAAATGCGTGGGTTTACCCCATTAAAACTCGCATTGATATGCTATCGACAGGTATCAAAACGCCGGTAGGTATAAAAGTTGCCGGAGCTGATCTTAATGAAATTCAGGCGATCGGCCAGCAGCTTGAAGCAATACTTGATGATGTAGATGGCACTGCTTCTGTTTATTCAGAGCGAGTGGCAGGTGGACGTTATGTCAAAGTTGACATAAAAAGAGAGCAGGCTGCACGTTATGGCTTGAACATTGAAGATGTTCAGCAGGTTGTTGCCACGGCTATTGGCGGGATGAATGTTTCAGAGACCATTGAAGGGCTCGAACGTTACCCGATAAACCTGCGCTACCCTCAAGATTACCGCGATTCACCGGAAGAATTAAAGACGCTACCTTTAGTTACGCCAGACGGGCAGCGTATTAGTTTGGCGGATGTGGCTGATGTCTACGTTGAACTCGGACCACCGGCAATTAAAAGTGAGAACGCGAGACTTAATGGCTGGACTTTTGTCGACATTGAGGGAGTTGATGTCGGCACTTATGTTGAAAAAGCAATGAAGGTTGTAGAACAAGAACTCGAGTTGCCAGCAGGGTATTCAGTTACCTGGTCCGGGCAGTACGAATATATGGAAAGGGCAAAGGAAAAACTGACTTACGTGATTCCGTTAACGCTCGCGATTATTATCGTTCTTTTATATATGAACTTTCGAAACGCTACAGAAATAGCCATTATATTGGGAACTTTGCCTCTCGCATTGGTGGGGTCAATCTGGCTAATGTATCTTTTAGATTATAATTTCTCAGTTGCTGTAGCGGTTGGTTTTATAGCTCTAGCAGGTGTCACTGTAGAAATAGGGATATTAATGCTGACTTATCTTAATCAGTCCTATAACGAATACGAACAACGCCAACTAGAGCAAGGTAAAGCTTTGACTAAAGACGGTGTTTCTCGCGCTGTAATGGAAGGGGCTGGGCTTCGTGTTCGTCCTGTCATGATGACGGCGGTTTCTACAATTGCTGGTCTATTGCCTATCATGTTCAGTACAGGAACTGGTGCTGAAGTGGTTAGCCGAATAGCCGCCCCGATGGTTGGAGGAATGATCAGCGCTGTTATTCTAACCTTGCTCGTATTACCTGCTGTTTACTATTTGTGGCGAAAGAAAGACGTTAAGGTTAGATGATACCTTACTCTGTGAATATCACCTGCACACCTTTGATCTCGATCAATGATGTGCAGGGGGTAGTATGCCAATTTATAGTATGGCAATAGGAGCGCACATATGTTGCCTGAAACGTATTGGTAGTTTTAATTAACAGGACAGTATTGATGTCAAATAACGATCATAGAGCAGGAGTGCGGGAAATTAACTTAGTAAACCGCACTTTAAAGCTAAACGCAGAGAGTGTGAAAGAAGTTCGCAAAGCTATCAAAGAAATTGACTTGTTGGTTGGTCTCGATAGCGTTGCCTATGACTCTGAGCATAACTTGTTATCGGTCGCTTATGATGCCTCTAAAGTGGATCTCAATGTTATAGAGGAAAAGCTCAGGAAGTTTGGTGTTGAAATAAATAGTGGGTGGTGGACTCATCTGAAAGAAGAGTACTACAAGTTTATTGACCAAAATATTAAAGATAATGCGGAGCACACACCGTGGAGTTGCCACAGAAGTCCACCACGTACCAAAAGCAAGCGAAAGTAACTCTTAATTATAGGTAAGGAGTAAAAAATGCAAATAGAAACAATCAAAGATGTGCTGAGTTGGACCGTTGATTTCCACAAAAACCTGAAGGAGTGTGTTACTCACTGCTCTAAACAAAACCAAGATGAACGAGCTCGGATGATTCTAAACTACGTGTCGGGTCATGAGGCTAGCTTAGAGCGAATGGTCGAAGGTTTTTTGAGTACAGCAAACCGAAGTGCATTAGACACTTGGTGTTATGACTATATTGGGAAACATCCCATCGTTGAGCATGGACACTGTGATTCGCCTTTTAAAGAGTTAGATACTGATCATATTATGGAGAACATTGTAAACCATCATGAGCAAGTCATTGAGTTGTATGAACACCTATATTCCCGTGTTGATATAGACAGCGCAAAAGAGCTGTTAGAAACAGTAAAAAACGTTGAAGAAAATGAAATTAAACGAATGGTGCAAACTGCGAACCGATTTTCGGATATGTAGTTAGTGAAAATTTTATCGTTGGTACTTTGTGGGAAAGAGCCCTGATTTGGTTAATTTTCCATAAATAAGGAGCACTTGTATGGGTGTGAAAACTGAGGACGTTAGTAGTAGTTCCATTGAGGAACTCATTATCGAGGGAGCCGGTTGCGCGAGTTGTGTTGGCAAAATCGAGAGTGCATTAAAGTCTGTATCCGGTGTGGAAAATGCAGAGATGAACTTTGCGCAGCGAACAGTCAGTGTGACAGGAACAGCAAGTCCGAGCGCTTTAGTGAAAGCAGTAGAGAGGGCGGGGTATAGCGCTAAAGTAGCCACGTCCGAAAGTGACGGTGATGCGTTGGCAGAAAAAGAGCAAGCCGACTGGGCTTATTACAAGCGGCTGATGCGGGAGATGACCGTTGCGCTGTCGTTAGGTGTACCTCTCATGATTTATAGCCTTTTTGTTGGTGAAATGACGGTGACCACTGCCACAGAGCGTGTGACATGGTTAGTCGTAGGTATTCTAACGTTAGGTGTACTTTACTTTTCGGGCAAACACTTCTTCGTCGGTGCCTGGCAATCTTTGAAAAATCATTCCGCTAATATGGATACGCTGATCGCACTTGGTACTGGTACCGCCTGGTTGTATTCCATGGTGGTTGTATTGGTTCCGCACCTGGTTCCGGAAATGGCGCGTCACGTATACTTTGAAGCGACCGCAATGATTATCGGTTTGATCAATTTGGGGCTGGCACTTGAACTGAAAGCTCGTGGGCGCACGTCCGAAGCCATAAAACGTCTCATTGGTTTGCAGGCGAAAACCGCAAGGGTGATTCGTGACGATAAACAATTGGATATCGCTATCGAAGACGTACTCGAGGAGGACGTAGTACGTGTTCGTCCCGGAGAAAAAATCCCTGTTGATGGAAAAGTTATAGAGGGAAGTACCACCGTTGATGAATCTATGCTAACGGGTGAACCCATGCCCGTGGAAAAATCAGTTGGTGATGACGTTGTGGCGGGCACGATAAATAAAAGTGGTTCCTTTTTGTTTCAAGCGACAAGAGTCGGAAAAGCTACAGCACTTGCTCAAATTATTAACATGGTGAAACGGGCGCAAAACTCTAAGCCCCCAATCGGTCGTCTTGCCGATATTATTTCAGCTTACTTTGTGCCAGTCGTTATGATTATCGCTGTTATCAGTGCTCTAGCTTGGCTTAACTTTGGGCCTGAGCCGGCACTGGCCTTTGCTGTGGTATCAGCGACCACTGTCTTGATTATTGCTTGCCCTTGCGCATTAGGCCTGGCGACGCCTATGTCGGTAATGGTGGGTGTAGGAAAAGCCGCAGAGGCAGGTGTGCTGATTCGCAATGGCGAAGCATTGCAAACAGCGTCGAAAGTATCGGCTATGATCCTGGATAAAACGGGCACCATTACACTTGGTTCTCCTAAAGTCACCGACGTATTAGTAGCGAGTGAGTACGATGAGCAAACCGTACTGCAACTTGCAGCGACACTTGAGTCTGGCTCTGAACATCCGCTAGCACAGGCGATAGTTGAGTCAGCCAGGGAAAGAGGGATTAAGACAAGTAAGGTCTCGAACTTCAACGCCATCGCTGGTCATGGCGTGGAGGCAGAAGTTGACGGGAAGTCCCTCCTTTTCGGTAATGAAAAGCTGTTGCGTGAACGTCAAGTTGAGCTCGGTAACTTTGTTGAAAAAGCCCAAGGCTTAGCTGCTGAAGCTAAGACGCCTATGTACTTTGCCGTTGATAATGAGTTAGCTGCAATTATTGCAGTTGCCGACCCGATAAAAGACGACTCCGTAGCCGCCATTAAACGTTTGCAAGATAACGGTGTGCGAGTAGTGATGCTTACTGGTGATAATCGCGCGACAGCAGAAGCAGTTGCTGAAAAAGTAGGAATTAAAGAATTTTTCGCTGAAGTTCTGCCGGAAGAAAAATCAAAAAAGGTTCAGGAGCTGCAGATGGAAGGCGAAATCGTTGGCATGACGGGAGATGGTATTAATGATGCGCCAGCACTAGCTATTGCCAATGTAGGCTTCGCGATTGGCACGGGAACGGACGTCGCTATTGAAAGTGCTGATATTACATTGATGCGCGGGTCGTTGCACGGGCTTGCCGATGCGGTCGCGGTGAGCAAGGCCACACTGAGCAACATTAAACAAAACTTATTTGGTGCTTTTATTTACAACGTAGCAGGTATTCCTTTTGCCGCAGGCGCTCTGTATCCATTTTTTGGAATGCTGTTGAGTCCGGTTATTGCAGGTGCAGCAATGGCTTTTTCTTCGCTTACGGTAGTGAGCAACGCTAACCGGTTACGCTTTTTCAAAGCCAAGAAACATTAATGCACCTTTTAACATTGGCGCATTCAGGAGAATAAATATGTTATTTATTAATATTGCTGGTATCGCTCTGATCGCACTGATCGTCTGGTGGTTTTGGCTTTACACGCCCAAGCAGATGAAGCTGGGAGAAGGTGATTGGGTGATTGCCGTCGAAAACGGCACCTACTCGCCTTCGAGAATAAACGTACCTGAAGGTAAGCCGGTTGAACTCAGGTTTCTGCGGAAGGATCAATCGCCTTGCTCTGAAACTCTGCTTATCCCTGACCTGGAAATCAGTGAAACGTTGCCTTTTAACAAATTAAAGCAAATTCAAATACCAGCGCTGGAACCCGGAGAGTACGACTTTCATTGCCAGATGCAAATGTATCGGGGAAAGCTAGTTGTCGGTTAAATGGCTTAAAACGTCCAGGTCACAATATGAGCTTTAAAAGTTTCCCGTTAGATTCGATGAAATTCAATTTCATCGAAGGCATTGAAGGATTCGGCAATAAATATCGCCGTTATATGAGGTCTACGTCAGCGTGGGCTCCAAGATTTAACGATAGTGAAACAAAGTAAAATTAATGAGACCAAAACAATTTGGTCATAGTCAAGAGGGTAATAAAATGAAAAAAGTACTTTCAGCTTTAACTATCACAGCTTTAATGGCCTCTCCTGTCTTTGCTGATGCACAGCATAAACATGGTGATGATAAAACAGGTTCAATGAGTGGAATGATGCATCATGAAAAAATGACATCAATGAATGAGCACATGCAAGAAATGCGCGAAGCTATGGAAAAAATAAAAAGCGAATCCGATCCCAAGAAACGTAAAAAACTAATGGAAGAACACATGAAGTCAATGCAGAAGGGAATGCAAATGATGAACCATGGGATGGATAAAGGCATGAACAAAGGAGAACATAAAAAGGGAGACAAAGCAGAGCAAATGGGCAAAGAGAATATGATGAATAAAATGAAAATGATGGAGCATAGAATGGATATGATGCAAATGATGATGGAGCAGATGATGGAACATCAGAGTGAAGAAAAAAAGGAAATGTAGTAGAGATTAAGCTCTCCGTTGGAAATGCCGCTACTTGCAGTGTGCAAGTAGCGGTACTTTTTCAATATATCTAATTTACAACGGTATTTTTAAGGAGGAAGTTATGAAACTTAATGCAAAGAAATTTGGCTTAGCAGCTGGCGGTGCTTTCGCAGTTTTATGGGGAGTTTGTAGCTTGCTAGTGCTTATTATGCCCTCTAGCATGTGACCTTTCCCCTGAACTAACACCATCTTATCGATGAAATTTCAGTTTTAAGCTACCTGTTTTGCAAACTCCACAGGCGGTAAATAATTTAACGAGCTATGCGGGCGTTCGTAATTATAATGACGCTGCCACTGCTCTATTTCATACCTCGCCTCGTCGAGCGTTCTAAACCAGTTCTGATCAAGACATTCATTCCTAAACTTACCATTCAAACTCTCAACAAAAGCGTTCTGTGTTGGTTTTCCTGGCTGAATAAAGCTCAACCTTACATCGTTGCTTTTGCTCCAGAAAAACATGGCTTTACTGGTAAATTCGGTGCCATTATCGCAGACAATATGCTCTGGCTTGCTGCGCTCGTCGATAAGCTGAGACAAAAAGCGCGATACTTGCTGTCCTGAAATCGATACTGAGACAAGTTGCCCAACCATTTCCCGGCTAAAGTCATCGACAACGTTCAAGACTCTGAAACGTCGGCCACTTGCCAGCTGGTCAGACACAAAGTCCATCGACCATCGCTCATTAACACGCTGCGGTGCGTCCATAACGACACGCGGTCGTGTCAGCTTTTTACGTTTCTTGGTCCGAACCTGAAGCCCTTGTTCGGTATAAAGGCGATAGGTTCGCTTCTTATTCTTTACAAGCCCCTCGCGCTTAAGCAACCCATGCAGCAGTAAATAGCCATACCGTGGATATTCCACGGCAAGCTCCTTTAGGCGAGTCGTTACCCGTTCGTCATCTCGCTGCTTTGGCTTATATCGGTAAGCTGTTCGACTCAGCCCGACCAGTTTGCACGCAAGGCGCTCGCTTAGCTTATACGCAGAGATTAAATGCTCTACGACACGCTTCTTGCTGGCGGGCTTCACCACTTTTTTGAGACGACATCCTTTAAGGCTTCTGTCTCAAGCATCTTCTCCGCCAACAGCTTTTTAAGCTTGTTATTCTCAGACTCAAGCTCTTTTAGACGCTTGGCCTCATTCACTTCCATTCCGGCATATTTACTACGCCAGTTATAAAACGTGCCGCTGGAAATTCCCATTCGACGACAAATTTCGTCAACTTTTGCACCGGCCTCATGCTCTTTGATGGCCTTGATGATTTGCTCTTCGCTGTAACGTTTTTTCATATCGAGATCTCCACTTGACCCATTTTAATGGAAATCTCATCGATGTCATGGTCCTATTTTTGGGGGAGAGGTCACATGATGGCTTTAACAGAAGGCATGGTTCACGGAAAACTCTCTGGTTTCGAGTGGCATTTGAGTTTTAGTGGATTTGTTACGGGATTATTCGGGTGGTCCTTGGGAGCTATGATTACTGGCTGGCTAATTGTAACGTTATATAATAAACAAATGAAAACGGCTAAATGAGATTGTTGTCAAACTGGAAGCCTTTAAATCTGTTGCTCTGAAACTTTGCTTATTCCTGATCTGGGGATCAGCGATACTTTACCGACCAATAAGTTAAAGTTGATCGAATTGCCAGTATTAAAGACCGGAGAATACGATTTTCATTGTCAGATGCAAAGGTATCTAGGAAAACTTATTGTCAAATAAGTGAGACAAATAAGAGCTAATATGAATGAAAAAAAAGTGCTTATAACAACTATTATCACTCCTGAACTAGCTTAACCTATCACCAACCAGCAGCTAAACCCGAAATATTGGTAACTGTCCAGTGAAGTTAAGCTAGGTTATCTCACCCAGCGCAGCAAGATAATTGGCTAACATCTTTAGTAAACGTTTGAGCGCATAATTTTAAGCCTTCTACCATCGTAAGGTATGGGAAGAGCTCATCAGCCAACTCATTGACTGTCATTCCTGCTCTTATCGCCATTACAGCAGCCTGAATCAACTCACCGGCTTCTCCTGCGACGACTTGAACACCGAGCAGTCGGCCGCTGCCACTCTCTGCGACAATTTTTATAAACCCTTGGGTATTGAAGTTAACCAATGCCCGTGGGACATTTTCAAGGCCCAACGTGCGGCTTTCGGTGACGTAACCACCAGTTTTAGCATCAGCTTCTGATAAACCCACCGTGGCGACTTGTGGATCAGTAAAGATAACCTTGGGCATTGCACTGAGATCAAGATGCGCATCACCGCCCGTCATGTTAATAGCGGCTCGGCTGCCGCCTGCGGCGGCGACATAGACAAACTGCGGCTGATTCGTACAGTCGCCTGCCGCATATACTCTTGAGTTAGAGGTTTGCATGCGCTCGTTAATCGTTATTGTACCGCGTTCAGTTTGTACACCGATGGTTTTTAAATCGAGGTTTTCCGTATTGGGCGTACGGCCTGTGGCCACGAGCAGTTGTTCTGCTTTTAATGTTCCGGCATTGGTTTTGAGAATGAAGTGTTGTCCGTCGTAACGCACTTCGCTGGCTTCTGTATGCTCAAGCACATTGATGCCTTCGCGATCAAAAACAGTCGCTATTGCTTCACCAATGGCAGGCTCGTCTTGGGATAACACCCGATTGCGGGCCAAAACAGTAACTTCACTACCGAGACGCGCGAAGGCTTGTGCTAACTCAAGAGCAACGACCGAGGCTCCAATAATAAGGAGGCGCTTAGGAATGTCATTTAGCTCTAATGCGCTTGTCGAAGTAAGGTAAGGGGTTTCAGCTAAGCCGGGGATGGGGGGGTGTGCGGGTCGGGCCCCGGTGCCGATAAAAGCACGGTCAAAGTAAATCGTTTGCTCACCGCCATCGCGAAGTGATACGGAAAGAGTTTCATCGTTTATAAAGCGGGCTTCGCCGTTAATAACGGTAATGGCGGAATTCTCTCTAAGAATACTCTGGTATTTGGATTCACGGAGTTCTTCTACCCGAGCCTGTTGTTGCTCGAGGAGAGCTGATCGATTTACCTTAAGAGTATGAGTACTTAAGCCTTTATCAAAAGAGCTTTCTCGCCGCAGTTGGGCGATATGAGCCGCTCGGATCATGATTTTAGACGGGACACAGCCAATATTGACACAAGTTCCGCCAATAGTACCTCTCTCAATGAGCGTCACTCGGGCACCTCCCTCGGTCGCTTTGAGTGCCGCAGCCATCGCACTGCCGCCGCTACCAATGACAGCAATGTGTAAATTGTTACTACTCATAACGGTTACTCCTTGGTCTTTCAGTTTTACAGCAGCTATAAGGCATTGTGATGTTTCATGACTGATTTTTTGGTGCCGTTGCTTTCAGTGTTGATGGGTATCCTGCATTTGTCGTTGCTTCAGTGAGCTGCTTAACTGACGTTTTTTCGTCGTCGAATGTCACGGTTGCATCCCGCTCTTCAAAACGGACATCGACGGCGCTCACACCTGCGACTTGGCCAAGTGCAGCTTTGACGGTAATTGGGCAGGTGACGCATGTCATACCGGGTACTGATAGCGTGACGGTTTTCTCAGCCGCCAATGCGGGCATGCTAAACAGTAAAAATAAAATGGTTGTTATCATTGCTTTTTTCATCGTGTATTGCCTCCTAGTAAAAGAAAGGAACAACATAGGGGTACGCCAGTGCTGTTAAAGTAAGCACCGCAACGAGCCAAAACATCACTTTGTAGCTCTTACGAGCACTTGGCGTTGCGCAGGTGTTATCAGGGTTGCAGTCATCAGCACGCCGGTATATTCGACGCCAGGCAAAGAATATGGCAATCAATGCAATGGCAATAAAAATGGGTCGATAAGGCTCAAGTGCTGTGAGGCTCCCAATCCAGGCCCCGGATACACCGAGTGCAAGTAATATGAGGGGACCCAGACAACACGCAGATGCCAGAGTCGCTGCGATCCCTCCCGCGAGAAGAGAGCCCCGACCAGATTTTGAATTTGACATAAGAGTAACTCCTTCGGGCATTTTGCTTTAATGTGTTAATCTTAGACCCGTACCTCACTACGGAAGCAATAGCTATGTTAAAAAAACGCAACGTAATGACAATTGGCACGCTGGCCAAAACAGCCGGCGTGGGCGTGGAAACGGTGCGCTATTATCAGCGCCGAGGGCTAATGAGCGAGCCGGAGAAGCCGTATGGGGGGATCCGACATTACGACGAACAAGCGCTTGCTCGGCTTCATTTTATTCGCGCGTCTCAATGGCTTGGATTTAGTCTGGATGAAATTGGTGAGCTATTAACTCTGCAAGATGGCGCTCATTGCGATGAAGCACGGGAGCTTGGGGAGCAAAAGCTCATCAGTGTTCGTCGAAAGATATCGCACTTACAGCAAATTGAACAAGCGCTGAATGAGTTGGTGCAAAAATGCAGCGCCGGACACGGAGATGTCTATTGTCCACTGATGGCGTCGCTTAATGACGGGGTTGAGGACGCTACCACGGACAAACATAAGGTGCGCTAGTCTGTGTAAAACTTTTGAGTGGAGTTCTTTAACTGAATTGCTTTATAGCTAACGCCAGCCATACACAAGAATCCCCATACCGGTTAGCACAAACGTCGTGCCAATCAGGTCGAAATTGGATAGTGGCGATTTATCGACAATTCGCAGCCAGACTATGGCAGTTAACACGTAAATACCACCATAAGCTGCGTAGACCCGCCCGCTTTCCGCCGGATGAAGTGTTAATAAGTAAGCAAATAAAGCTAAGCTTATTGCTGCCGGAATGAGCAACCAAACGGAATGGCCCTCTTTGAGCCATAGGTAGGGTAAATAGCAACCGACAATTTCGGCAATTGCGGTGGCAATAAATAACCCGAGCGTTTTCAATAAAAATAATGCACTCATTATCAGTTGTCCCTACACGCTTCATCAGGATCTTCTAGTTCTACCGTTGTATGGCTTAAAGCATAGGGCGCAAGGACGTTATCGATGTGCTGTTTTAAGTCGCTACGGGCCTCGATATCAAGATTTTCAGTTAACACCAAATGAACGGTTAATACATGCTCCTCGCCGTCTAGTGACCAAAAATGCAAATGGTGTAGGTCAGCAACATGAGGTAGCTCCAGTAAAGCGTCCGCGACTTGTTTGTAGGTTTTTTTGTCTGGCGTGGCCTGTATGAAGAGCTTCAGCGTTGCCCACAGGTTGCGTAGTACATTCACTAAAATAAATAGCGTAAAGCCAATCGACAATATAGGGTCGAGAATCGGCCAGTCTACGAACAGCAAAACAATACCAACGATAAGTACAGCGACCCAGCCGAGAACATCCTCCAGCAAGTGCCAGTTAATAACGCGTTCGTTTAACGTTTTGCCCTCTGACAATTTGTAAGCAGCAAATCCATTAACTGTAATGCCAACGACGGCTAAAGCAATCATGCCATCAGCGACGGGCATCTGAGGGTTCCAGAGTCTGGGAATTGCTTCCACAAGTACCCAGGCAGAGCCTGCGATTAACACAACGGCATTAATAAATGCACCGGCAAGATTCAGTCTTTTATAACCGTAGGTAAAGTGTTGGTTAGCCTGTTTTTTGCCAAGTTTATTTAGTATCCACGCGAGACCTAACGACAGGCTATCGCCAAGATCATGAACGGCATCAGCTAAAATGGCGGTACTGTTGGTAAGAAAACCACCAATGAACTCAATAATGGTAAAAACAAAGTTAAGCAGAAATGCCCAACCTAATCGGTTGGACGGCATGTCCTTTGAGTGATCATGGTTATGGTGATGTCCCATAATACGTTCCTCTTTTAATAAAAGGGGGCGACAATAACCGCCCCCTTAAATGCTATTGAACCCTAACGGCTTAAATCCTTAATTTTTTGTTTCGAAAACCAAGGATAGAGCACGGGTAAGATAACCAATGTCAGCAGAGTAGCTGATACCAAACCACCAACAATGACGGTAGCCAGTGGGCGTTGAATTTCAGCCCCTGCACCGGTTGCAAACAGCATGGGAATGAGTCCTAACGCTGAGGTTATTGCAGTCATCAATACTGGGCGGAGTCGCGACCATGCGCCATCAAACACGGCATCATTAACCGCATGCCCATCGGTTATTCTCTGGTTAATACTCTCGACCAGAACTACACCGTTTAGTACCGCCACACCAAACAGCGTGATGAAACCCACGGCGCTGGGCACCGATAAGTACTGTCCTGACACATAGAGAGCCACAATACCGCCGATGACTGCCAATGGTACATTCACCAAAATCAACATGGCTTGACCCATGGTGCCGAAAGCAAAATAAAGCAGCAGGGCGATGAGTGCCAGCGATATGGGAACGACAATGGACAAGCGCTCCTGTGCTCGTTGTTGACTTTCGAACTGGCCACCAATATCGACTGAGTAACCGGTTGGTAAATCCACCTTCTCGTCAATCGCCTTCCGAATATCGGCAACCACGCTACCCATGTCACGACCCTGAACGTTCGATTGAATCACAACGCGACGCTGTACATCATCACGACGGATTTGCGGTGGTCCTGATTCAATTGCGACGTGGGCGACTTCGCCTACGGTTACCCAGGCTCCCGAAGGAGTTAACAAGCGTAACGAGCGAATAGACTCCGGCGTATCGCGGAATTGCTTGGCCAGCCGCACGTAAATATCATAGCGCTCATTACCGCGAATGATCTGGCCTGCCGAAGCGCCACCCAAGCCATTGTCGACAACGCTCAGTACATCGGAGACATTTAAGCCGTAGCGTGAGAGTTGTTGGCGTTTCGGCGAAACCACGAGTTGTGCTTCACCTTTTATTTGCTCCATCGCTACTGCAACGGCCCCGTCAACTTGCTTGACGGCACTTTCTATTTCCTGGCCTTTACGGGCCAACACGTCAAGCTCGGGTCCAAATAGTTTGATGGCTAGCTGCGATTTTACACCTGATAGCAGTTCATCAACCCGTGTTGCGATAGGTTGTGAAAAATTAAACAACAAGCCTGGGTGAGCATCGAGTTTTGCCTCCATTTTTTCTTGTAAGGCGTAGCGATCCGATGCTGTTGTCCATTCAGACTGCGGCTTGAGACCCACGTATATCTCGATGTTGCTGATAGGCTCTGGATCACCACCCACTTCAGCTCGTCCAATGCGGCTGAGTGCGTAGGTGGTTTCCGGGAACGACATCAGGATTTTTTCAAGCTTCGGAGCCACCTCTAAGGCCGTTTCAAGGTTAGAGGAGGGGGCTAATGTCACGCGAATATTAATCGTGCCTTCTTCCAATTCGGGCGCAAATTCTGTGCCGAGACGAGGCACTAACACCAAAGCGCCGACAAACAGCACACCGGCCAGGGGAATAACAGCCTTTTTACTGCGTAACGCCACCGATAATAGTCTTTTATAACCATTATCTAGTGGTTTAAGCAGTTTATTTTCACGAGGCTTAATACCCCGACTGAAAAAGTAACTGGCTAATGCCGGGACAACCATAATGGCCACAAAAACCGCGGAGATAATGGCCAACATAATACTGATCGCCATGGGCTCAAATAATTTAGCTTCAACACCCTGAAAACTAAACAGTGGCATAAAGACCACCAAGATAATCATGGCGGCAAAGAATACCGGTCGTGCCACTTCGTTAGCCGCTTCCTTAACTCGCAGCTTGATACCATGGCTATCGAGTTTGGCTGCCTGAGGATCCGGGTCGCGGTGCTCTGTGCGTTGCTCGGCGTCGCCTTGGTGTTCACTATCCGGACGACTTAAGTGCTTAAAGATGTTTTCAACCATCACCACGGAGCCGTCGACCAGCATACCAATGGCAACAGCAATCCCGCCCAGCGACATCAGGTTAGCTGACATGCCCATCGCGGACATTACCATCAGGGCAATGGCGATAGAAACGGGAATGGACAGTAACACTAAAAAAGTAGCGCGTATGTTGAGCAAAAACAGTGCTAATACTGCGATAATAAAGACAAAGGCAATGAGCAGTGAATATGCGACCGTAGATACGGCTTTTTGTATTAAATCGGCCTGATCATAATACGGCTCAAAGGTGACACCCTCGGGTAATGCTTGCTGAATAAGCGGAATGCGCTTTTTAATACCGTCGATGGTGGCTTTGGTATTCGAGCCCATGCGTTTGAGCACAATACCCGACACCACTTCGCCCAGCTGGTTGACCTCGCCGTCGACTTTACGCGACATTGAGACCGCTCCCTGGCGAATTTCACTGCCGATTTCGACGTCGGCAACCTGGCCCAGTGTTACGGAAACGCCGTCAACGGTTTTGAGCGGTATTTGTCGTATTTGTTGCAGGCCTTTTTTACCGCTTTCCAGCCAGCCGGTGCCGCGAATAACCAACTGCTCCTGACCGCGGGGCATATACCAACCACCAACGTTACCGTTATTCTTGTTGACCGCGCTCATCACATCTTGCTGTGTGAGTTCGTAAGACAGTAACTTCGCGGGATTTAGGTTAACCTGATATTGCTTAACCTTACCGCCAAAGGACAAGACTTCGGTAATTCCCTCAACGGGCATTAGTAGCAGTTTAACCACATAGTCGTTAAGACTGCGTAGCTCCATACTGCTGACACCGGAGCCCGGTTCGGCAAGTAGCAGATACTGATAAACCTGGCCGAGGCCGGAAGAGTTAGGACCCATTTCGGGTGTACCTACGCCTTCGGGTATCAACTCCTTTGCCGCCTGCAGTCGTTCAAACACCAGTTGCCGGGCAAAGTAGATATCGACACTCTCGTCAAATACCACGGTAATGCCCGATAAACCTGTTTTTGAGATTGACCGAACTTCTTTGACGTCGGGCAGGGCATACATCACCGACTCTATCGGATAGGTAATAAGCTGCTCGACTTCGGTCGCTGCTAATCCTGGTGCTTCCGTATTTACCGTTACCTGAACGTTGGTAACATCGGGAAAGGCATCCAGATTAAGTTTGGGAATAATAAAAAATGACGCAATGCTGATGCTGAATAAAGCCAATACCAATAACAGGCGATTGGCGACAGCAAACTGAATAATGCGCTGAAACATACAACCTCCTGTTAGTGGTTATGTGGGTCAAAACCGCCTTTAGCGATTTGTGAGCGAACGAAAAACGCGCCGTTATCGACGTACTCTGTGCCTTCCTTAACGCCTCGAATGACTTTCCACGGACCCTTTTCATCAACCAATTCGACTTTCTTCGGTTCAAACTTTCCGGGTTCGTGCTCAATGAATATCTGCCAGTCACCATCAGATGCCCGCATTAAGGCTGAGTCCTTAACTGCAAGCACCGGTCCATCCGACTTGACTGAGAAATAAACATCCGCAAATAAACCAGGGTGTAATTGGTCCTTTTCGTTATTTACCGCAAGTCGTACCGTTCGGGTGCGGGTTTTATCGTCGATTGTGTGGCCTTCCTGAATGACTTTTGCCGCAAAGCGCTGATTGTCGACACTCACTGTAACAGGATCACCAAACTGCACACTAAGGTCAGCTGAGCCTGGTAGACGAGCATTAACCCACAAGGTTTCTTCTTGTAGCACTTCAACCAAGTGATTACCGGCATTAACTTGCTGGCCTTGCTTGAAGTTATCGCTAACCACAATCCCGCCAATTTCTGAGGTCAGTTGGTATTCGCCGACAGGGTAGTCAGCTTTACTTAAACGCTTAATATCACTGGCTGACATACCAAATGCTTTGAGTTGCGCTTGCGCTGAGGTAAAGGCGTTTTTCGCTTCGACAAAGCGTTTTTCACCAACAGTTGACTCACCGAGTGACTGCACGCGTTGCCATTCGTTAAGTGTGACCAAATACTGACTTTGCGCCTCCGCCATGGTGGCGCTGAAGAGGGTTGCCAGCGGCTCACCTTTTTCGACGTGGTCGCCAATACTGACAAAACGTTTGAGCACGGTCGAGTCGATGCGCGGACTCACGATGTAGCTATTAAAGTCGTTAGCAACCACCTCGCCCGGGGCATAAACCGGATATTCAATGACTTGAGTTTGCAAGGTTCGCGTGGTGATATCTGCCATGGACAGCTGCTTGCTGGATAGCTCCACGCCTGAGCTTTCCTTATGTTCACCTTGCTCGTGTTTGCCTTCTTCCTTGTGGGTATCTTCTTTTTCGTCGTGTCCGTGTTCATCCTGCGCCATAACCGAAAAGCTCAGCGCAAGTGCTATTGCTGCGTATAAAGGTTTTACTGACATCGTTTACTCTCCAATCTCTGCGTTTGTTTGCTGGCTTAACGGCGATAACGTCAGCGCTTTACTGAGTTCGCCTGAACGGTACAACCATTCAATGGCGGCCAACCGATATTGTGTTTGCAGCGCTATCCCTGCAAATTGGCTATCGAGCTGCTGTTGCACAGCGGTGAGGTAGTCGGTGGTGGATAGGTCACCGGCGAGCCAGGACTGTTCAATCACCTGCATCGACTCATCCTGCCGAGATTGAAAGTCTCTTTGCCAGCTTTGCCACTGTTTTTTCACAAAACGATAATTGTTAAGAGATGATTTCAGTGCTGCTTGCCATTGTTGCCTTAGTGCAATCAAACGTTTTTCTTCAGCAACAGCTTCGCTATTGGCTGCGCGTACTGCATCGCTGTAGTTATTGCGAATCTGTAGTGGAATGCTGAATGATAAGCCAACTACTGTTTCGTTATCGCTCTCGCCCGCTTCGACGCCTACGGTTGGGTTGGCGGTGGTTAACGAGCGTTTCCAGTCGACATCGGCGCGCTTTAATTGCCATTGCAGGTAAGCAGCTTTTAACGCCGGATGTTGTTGCCAGCGAGCCGTTAACGCAGGTTCAACGTTAAATAGCTCCTCATTCACGGAGAGTTGACCGACGTCAATCGTGGTTAGCAGAGCGTTTAACTCTGCTTCAGCGGATTGCAGCTGTTGATAAGCCGCTGCCGTTTGTTGCAGTTGCCGACTTAGTGCGAGTACCGTCAGTTGTTCGTCGACGGCACCTAAGTCACCGGCTTTACGTCGTTCGGCAACCAGGCTTATCGCCTGTTTAACGATTTTCTCTTGTTGCTCGGCCAGTGCGTAACGCTGTTTTGCATCCAGCCATTGCACATAGGCATTCAACAAAGTTTTAGCATGCGATGTCGCCGACTGGCGATAAATACTCACTGCCATAGCCGTCATGGCGTCACTCTGACTGGCCCTTGCTTCATTGCGAGTGCTCCAGTCCAGCGTCTGGCTTAGACCAACAGCGTAATTATTGATGTCACCCTCGCGCTCTAAGCGTGACGATAAGCTAGGGTTGTACAAAGGCTGATTTAATTGTTTGCCCTGTTGGATCAGCGCTTCAGCCTGCTGTTGAGCGGCTTCAACACTGGGGTGTTGCTGCACAGTTTTTTGCCATTGCTCGGGCAACTGTTGTGCATTGGCGTAGCTTGAACTTATTGCCAGACTTACGGCAACAAACAAGCGTTTGCTATGTGTCGAAAACGGACCCATAGATAGACTCCTCAGTCATATTACTGCGTAAAATAATGATTTAGTTGCGCTGCTAAAGCAGCGTATTAGGCAGCTATGAGGAGATGGGAGGCCGGAACAGCGGCGATGATAGTGGGTTAGTGTAAAACTCAGTATACCCAAGACGTATTGTGCCCATTCGTGGTAACGCGAGAGTTTTTTCAGCCTTCATGGCATATAAATGAAATGAACCATGGCAGTGACAGCAATGATGGTAGTCAAAGCTGATTTCGCCACTTTTAGGGAGATTGCGCTTATCGATGTGGGATTCGTCATGCTCAAAATTGAGGTGTTGCTCAGAAGAGGATTGGTGAGATTGATGCACGTCAGCAACCGACTGACTGATTTGAGTCAGAACGGCAGCAAGCACCAGTATTAAAAATCCGAGTCTAAGCATCATTACCTGCAGTTCTAAATAAGCAGCTTAACGGTACATTAATTAAAAATAGTTTTCAACTAGTGCATTCTGAATCGCCACTAGTTCACTAGACACTCAGTAGCCTAACGAAGCTCCGCTGGACAACCTTAAAAAATTGTGTAAGTACGTTGTGTAACCTCCGGAAATTTAGACGTCTCGGTTACAACTAACAGATTCTATTTCATCAATTTTATTAAGAATTGTACACGCAATAACTTTGCTTTGGCCAGTACAACTTGTTCTAATTGAAGTGAGTTGCTTCTCAAGATCTTGCAAAGAAGTAATTTGAGAGCGTATGTGCATTATGTGTTCATCAATCAGGGTATTAACGGCTGAGCAAGGTTGATGTGGATTGTCTTGATAATCTTGTAATCTGCGGGTTTCAGATAATGAAAGGCCTATAGCTCTGCAGCTACATACAAACTTAAGTCTTTTGTAATGTTTTTCAGTGTATACTCGATATCCGTTATAACTACGAGCTGGTAAAGGTAACAAACCCTTTTTTTCATAGAACCTTATTGTCTGGGTTTGAATTCCTAATAAGTCTGCTAGTTGACCAATACGCATAAGAAAATTTCCTATCTAGTTAAGTAATTTCTTGACCTTATAGTAACTTTATAGTTTTTAATTGTGAAACTATATATTTAAGGTAAGTAATACGATGGCTAGTTCCTTTGATACGGTTCGAACAAATGGCGACTCAAAAAATGCCTACGAAGAGTCAGGTAAACGGCTCATCGTTTACTCTGTAGCAAAAATGGATTGCCCATCAGAAGAACGAATGATTCGCTTGGCCTGAATGGGTTTGAGGAAATTCATTCATTATCCTTCGACTTGTCAAACCGTCGGCTGAAGGTATTACATGATGGTGAGACAGCCTTTATTACTTCTAAATTAGAGACTCTAGGTTTGGGGGCCTCGCTTGAAAGAGACACTGCTGCGGACTCCGAGGCAATCAAAGCTGAGGAGTTTTCGGCAAGTTCGGATAAGCAGGAGTCCCGCACCTTGTGTTGGTTGCTCACCATCAATACTCTTCTGTTCTTGGTGGAAATGACTGCCGGACTGCTTTGGCAGTCTGCTGGTTTGATTGGGGAATCTTTAGATAATTTTGCCGATGCGGCAGTTTACGGGCTTTCTCTTTATGCCGTAGCGCGTAGTGTTAATATGCAAATACGTGCTGCGCACCTAGCTGGCGTACTACAACTGGTTTTGGCTCTGGGTGTACTTGCAGAAGTTGTGAGACGCTTCGTATTCGGGAGTGAACCTGAGTCACTTGCGATGATGGGGATTGCATTTGTCGCGTTGATTGGCAATACCATCTGTCTTCTACTTATCTCCAAACATAGAGGAGGTGGTGCGCATATGAAAGCAAGTTGGATTTTTTCAGCTAATGATGTAGTGATTAACCTTGGCGTAATCATCGCTGGCACCCTCGTTGCGTTGACCGGGTCGAATTACCCAGATCTTATTATAGGTAGCATAGCAGGTTTAATCGTGCTTAACGGGTCAAGACGCATTTTTGCACTGAAGGGGAACTGAATGTCCTGCGTTGATAAAGGATTTTCGCCCTATATTTCTCTGTTAATTTCTGGTTTAACTGTAGTCCTTGACCAAGTGATCAAGTGGCAGACGCAGCAATCAATAGCTTACGGTGATTCGATTTCATTGACCCCTTTTTTCAATTGGGTACACACTTGGAACACTGGTGCGGCATTTGGCCTGCTTTCAAATGGTGGAGGTTGGCAGCGCTATTTTTTTATTGGGGTTGCTCTGCTAATGTCTGTGGCTTTAACGAGGTTGATCTTTAATAAAGTAAGTAAACGGGATGGCATTAGCTACGGGCTGATTCTTGGGGGGGCGGTTGGGAACCTCATTGACCGACTGTTTCGTGGCTATGTTGTCGACTCCCTTCATCTAGGTTGGCAAACGTGGCAATTGCCAGTTTTTAATATTGCCGATATTGCAATTACCCTAGGAGTTATCCTATTACTGTTAAGCAACTTGCAGGTCTCAATGATACCGAATCTACCGGGTTCTAAGTAAATAGTAAGTATAATAATTAATATGGCCGAGCTTATTTTGGATGGATTAGGAATTTATATTGAGTGGGGTAATTGAATGAAAATATCTTGGTTTTTAATACTGACTGTGCTCATTCATAGCTCTTTTGCCTGTGCTCCTGTGGCTGGTACTTTCAGTCAGTCTTCAATAAAGAGTGCAGGAGTTGCGTATGACTTAGTCTTAGAAATTGAGCGTGAAAATCAAGACTTAAATAAATCAATATATGATAGTAAACAACAAACACAACCTCATATTAGTTGCATTACTGGTTATAACCTCTTAATTTCAGCCGTGCCTGTTATTTTGGCACCCAACTCAAACTCTGTGGATTTTGGCCAAAGCCTGACTCACCAACCCCCGGTACCTCCACCAAACGCGTAACCGTTAACTTAGACTTTTTAAAACCTATAAGTTAATGGAGAAGCAACATGAAGTATTTATACTTCGTGGCAGCCTTTTGCTTAGGTGCGCTAGTGCCTGTGGCGACGGCTGCGACGACAGATTTAAAGCTGAAAGAAGCGTTACAAAAAACGATCAAGAATAACCCTGAGTTACTGGAGTATGATTATAAAATACGAGCTGCAGGAGCACTGATAGAGCAGGCTGAGTTTTCAGCGAACCCAAGGGTATCTGCGGAAATAGAAAACTTTGCCGGCTCAGGACGGCTAGAAGGTATCAGTAACTCACAATTGACCGTATCCTTTTCTCAGCTCATAGAGTTAGGGGACAAACGGCAGTTACGCGTTGAAGCTGCAACCGAAAAAGAGAAAGCTCAGCGAGCAGAGTTTGAGTATCGTCAAATTGAGGTTTTGGCAGAAACCACACAGCGTTTCTATGACATTTTAAAACTTCAGCAAGTCGCGCATACCAGCGAGCGTCAAATTCAGCGAACTGAGCGACTGATAAAAGTGGCACAGGAGCGTGTAGAAGCTGGCGCGGTGCCTAAATCCGAGGTTATTCGCATTAAATTACAGTTAGAGCGCCAATACGCTTTCTCTGACGAGTTGAACGGTAAACTGAAAAAGCAACAAGCTGAACTGGCTTCAATGTGGGCAGGCGAGCTCAACTTTAAGCGGGTCTCTGGAGACTTTACTTTTCCGCTAAGCCTCCCGGAAAAAGCCAACGTGTTATCGGCTGTTAATCGGGCGCCGGAGTATTTGCGTTTACTGGACTCTGAGCAACTTCTACAAGCGCAAGCCAGAGCGTTAGCAGCGGACTCAAAGTCGGATATTACCGTTGGTGTCGGGGCTCGCTACAATAATGAGTTCGATGATGTAGGTTTAATTGTCCAGGCATCGATGCCATTGCAGTTCACTGACCCTAACGTCGGTCGCATAAAACAAAGCCGATTACTGCATCAGTCTAACCTGGCGCAGCAAAAACAGGTTCGGCAGCAACTAAAATCACTGGCTTTATCGCTAGTGCACAGTTTGCAAACTCACCAAAGTTATCTGCAAAAGATAAATCAGCGACTGATGCCATTATCTGAGCAATTACTTGAACAGACTCAACAGGGTTACGCACGCGGAACGCATTCTTTGTTGCAAGTGTTAGACGCGCAAACGGAGTTAGCCAAACTCGAGTACGAAAAAGTTTCTCGGAAACATGCGATTTACAGCGACATCATCGAATTAGAGCGCATGACCGGACAGCCGTTTTTAGGAGTACAACAATGAAACTCAACACATTGATTACAATTATCTGCATTGCCAGTTTTTCACTGCCCGTATTGGCTTATGAGAAAGAACACGAAGAGCATGAAGCACCCCATACCAATTTAAGTGATGCAGCAATAGAAAACGCGAAATTAACGTTGGCAACAGCGAGCGCTCAAAGCATTCGAGTAAAGCAAACAATTTTCGGTGTAATAGCCCCCAATAATAACAATATTGTGCATATCGGAGCGAAGTACAAAGGTATTGTTACGTCACTAAAGGCCAATATCGGCGATGCCATAAAAGCCGGGCAAACTCTGGCTGTTGTTGAGAATGTTACGACAGGCACGGCATTTGAAGTCATCAGCCCAATTAGCGGAGAGGTAACTGCACGTTTTACCAATGTTGGTGAAGTGGTTGAGCAAAAGCCATTATTTGAAGTCCTGGATCCATCATCGGTCTGGGTAGAGCTTTCAGCGTTCCCGGAGAACATTGAGTCGTTAGAAGAAGAGCAAACGACCTATGTGTACGACTTGCATCATCATAAAACCGTCGAAGGAACTGTGTCTTATATCTCGCCACAAATGACTGGCGGACATATTGCACGCGCACTTATCGAGTTGCCCAATCAGTCGGGGCATTGGCGACCGGGAATGCACGTAAAAGCGGATGTCGTTACAGACAGCTTTAACGCGAGCTTGGCGATAAACAATGATGCTGTTCAACGTTTAGAAGATAACCCCGTTGTTTTTATTAAAGAGGGTAATCGTTTCGAAGCCAGGGAAGTTGAGTTAGGCCGAACTGACGGTGAATACACCGAGGTGTTATCGGGTATTGAGAATGGCGAAAGTTATGTCGTTGAAAACAGCTACTTGATAAAGGCTGACATTCTAAAACAAGGCGCAGGCCACAGCCATTAGGGAGAGTAAACAATGATAGATGCACTCATTCGCTTTGCGGTTGATCGTCGATGGCTGGTGCTTGCCGCAACCTTGTTAGTAGCAGCTGCGGGCGTTTATAGCACATTAAAGCTACCCATCGATGCTGTGCCGGATATTACCAATGTTCAGGTACAGATAAATTCAGAAGCGCCAGGCTATTCGCCATTAGAAACCGAACAACGTATTTCTTATCCGGTGGAAACCGCGATGGCAGGTTTACCAAAGCTGGACTACACCCGCTCGATCTCACGCTATGGGTTGTCGCAAGTTACCGTGGTGTTTGAAGAGGGCACCGATATTTACTGGGCTAGACAGCAAATCAGTGAGCGATTGCAAAAGGTAAGGGGAGAAGTACCCGACGGTATCGAGCCGACGATGGGGCCAATAGCCTCCGGCCTTGGTGAAATTGTTAATTATGTAGTACGCGCGAAAGAGGGGGCTACCAATGCCGATGGCGAGGCGTATACGCCCGAGCAGTTGCGTACCATCCAGGATTGGATCATTAAGCCGCAACTGGTCAAGGTGCCCGGTGTTACCGAGATTAATAGTGTGGGGGGTTATGAAAAGCAATACCAGGTGGCTCCCATCCCCGGTCGTATGCTGGCCTATAAAGTGACCATGCAGGACCTTTTGGCAGCATTGGATCTTAACAATAGAAACGCTGGTGCCGGTTATATCGAGAAAAATGGTGAGCAATGGTTGGTGCGTTCGCCTGGACAGCTTAAGACACTTGACGATATTCGTGATGTGGTCGTGATAAAACGTGATGATGCACCGGTGCGCGTGAGTGACGTGGCTGAGGTCAAACTGGGAGAACAATTACGCACTGGCGCTTCAACCTCGGGCGAGAGCGAGGTGGTATTGGGCACGGCCATGATGCTTATTGGCGAAAACAGTCGCATCGTTGCACAGAATGTCGCCAATAAAATTGAGGAGGTGCAACGAAGCTTGCCAGACGGGGTGGTGATTGAAACGGTGTATAACCGTACTTCTCTCGTTGATAAAACTATTGCAACGGTCGAGAAAAACCTGTTTGAAGGTGCGGTGCTGGTTATTGTGGTGCTTTTCATTCTGCTTGGAAATGTCCGTGCAGCACTGATTACGGCGTGCGTTATTCCCTTGAGTATGCTGTTTGCGGTAAGCGGCATGGTCGCCAACAAGGTGTCTGGTAATTTAATGAGCCTGGGCGCAATTGATTTTGGTATTATCGTCGATGGTGCGGTCATTGTGGTTGAAAACGCTTTGCGACGGCTTGGAATTGCACAGCAACGCTTAGGCCGGGTACTTACCACTAAAGAGCGCTTAATTGAAGTAACCCATAGTACTCGTGAGGTATTTAACCCTGCGGTATTTGGTGTGCTTATCATTATGCTGGTGTACTTGCCCATATTTGCGTTAAGTGGTGTTGAAGGCAAAATGTTTCATCCCATGGCGTTTACTGTCGTAGCCGCGCTTTTAGGGGCTCTGATTTTCAGCGTTACCTTTGTACCCGCTGCTATTGCAATATTTGTCCGTGGCAATATTAAGCACGGTGAAAACCGAATAATGCGAGCCGCCCGCAAAGTGTATCAGCCGGTTTTACGGCAAACACTGAAGCTTCCAGTTGTCATTATTTTGCTTGGCTTTGGGCTGTTTGCGGTATCAATGTTTCAGGCGAGTCGCATGGGAACTGAGTTTTTGCCACAGCTTGATGAAGGCGATATTGCCATGCAAGCCTTGCGCATTCCGGGGACTGGCTTGCAGCAGTCTATAGCAATGCAAAAAGATGTCGAGTCTGTGGTGTCACGCTTTGACGAAGTTAAACTGGTATTCTCAAAAATTGGTACCCCAGATGTTGCGACCGACCCTATGCCACCGAGCGTTGCTGATACCATTATTATTTTAAAGGAGCGTGAGGACTGGCTAAACCCAGAAAAAACCAAAGAGCAACTGGTTGCTGAAATACGAACTGCTGTGCAAGAGCTTCCCGGTAATAAGTACGAGTTCACTCAACCGATTGAAATGCGGTTTAACGAACTTATTGCAGGCGTTCGAGCTGACTTGGGGGTTCGTATTTATGGCGATGACTTGCAAACGCTTAAACGGTTAGGCGACTCAGCCGCGGCAGTCATTCGCACCGTTGATGGCGCTGCTGATGTTCGGGTTGAACAAATGACCGGTTTATCGACACTCTCAGTTATACCTAAGCGTGATCATTTAGCGTTATTAGGCCTAACAGTCGCTGATGTACAGCGAGCAGTTCAAGCTGCGGTTGGTGGAGTTCAGTCAGGGATTATTTACGAGGGGGATAAACGCTTCAAGCTAATGGTACGTCTCGACAAAGAATGGCGTAAGAGCATTGAACAGCTTAAATCACTGCCTATTGATCTGCCTGCCGGCAACCCTGAGCTGCGCTATGTGCCGTTGGGAGAGGTCGCCGAATTGAGTTTGGAAAGTGGACCGAACCAAATTAACCGAGAAAGCAGCAAACGCAATGTTATTGTGAGTGCGAATGTTGAAGATCGTGATTTGGGCTCTTTTGTGGCAGATGTTCAGGATGCGCTAACGACTGAGGTTGATTTGCCAGCAGGTTATTGGGTTAACTACGACGGTACCTTTGAACAGCTGCAATCAGCTTCCCAACGGTTGAGTTTGGTCGTGCCATTAGCGCTGCTATTAATTATTGGCCTGCTATACAGTGCGTTTAATTCGCTGAGCAGTGCACTCGTCATATTCACAGGCGTTCCCTTAGCGCTGACCGGCGGGATATTCGCATTAGCGCTGCGTGATATGCCGCTATCAATTTCCGCTGCAGTCGGCTTCATTGCACTGTCGGGCGTGGCGGTTTTGAACGGCGTGGTCATGCTGACATTCATACGGCAACTGCTGCGCGACGGACTGCCATTGAAAGATGCGGTGTTTGAAGGCGCGCAACAGCGGTTAAGACCTGTACTGATGACTGCTCTCGTAGCTAGCCTGGGCTTTGTCCCTATGGCATTTAATACCGGTGTGGGTGCCGAAGTGCAGCGGCCGTTAGCGACAGTGGTTATTGGCGGTATTGTATCGTCAACATTGCTGACGTTGGTGGTGCTTCCAGCGCTTTATTATTTAGTGCAGCGTTTTAAAGAATAGAGAGTTAGGTCATTGAGCGCAGTTAGAGCACGCTTTTATGAGCGAGCTTTAACTGCCTCAACTCACGCGAACGTCGCCTTGGCTTTGGAAGGCGGTAACGTCAGGTTATAGGCCTGTGTTACTAAGCGTGTTACATCCGTTGCTCAGAAACGAAAAAGCCCCGCACTAAGTGCAGGGCTTTAGAAAGAAGTTGGTGCCCGGAGGCGGAATCGAACCACCGACACGAGGATTTTCAATCCTCTGCTCTACCGACTGAGCTATCCGGGCAACGGCGTGTATTAAACGTTTTTTTCGGTTTCGAGTCAACCGATTTTCGTGCCTTTTTTACTGTTTGCTCAGTAATTGCACATTAAGCGGTTGTTTTGGTGAATTATTCAACGCTTAAGTAGGTGCTGCCGGCCAAACATTTCTCGTAAAAGTTTGTCCAGCGAACACCGGCTCTTGGTGCGAGACCACCATTTCGAACCTGACGGTCAATTTGTTTCTTAACCGCTTTGGCCATGTACTCCGTATTGTATTGCATGGTTTGCAGCACTTTTTCAGCGGAAGTACCTGGCACCACTTCTTCAATGTAGAAGTCGCCGCGCTCGTCATCGTGACAATACACGTGCACCTCTGTGAGTCGACCAAAGAGGTTATGCATGTCGCCCATGACGTCCTGATACGCACCCGTTAAGAACAGCCCAACATGATAATCTTCGCCCTTACGCAAAGAGTGCATTGGAATGTTATCGCTAATTTCGGTGCCTTCAATGTATTTGCCCAGCTTACCGTCACTGTCACACGTAATGTCGGCAATGGAGCAGCGAACTTCTGGCTTCTCGTTTAAACGTGAAATAGGCACTATTGGCAAGACCTGACCAATGGCCCAGGTGTCTGCGGCTGACTGAAAAATAGAAAAGTTACATAAGTACTGGCTGGCGAGCATATCTTCAAGCTCTTCCAGCTCTTGAATAACATAGGCGTCTTTGTCGAGGGACTGATGAATGTCTGCCAGTATTTGCCAATACATGGTATCCAGCTTCGCCATTTCCTGTAACGACAAAATGCCCAGTTTAAAGGCTTCATAAGCATTCTGCTTATAACCAGCGGCGTCGTTGTAACGCTCCTGAGGGTGAAATTGGTCACCTGACTGGTGCAGCTCACGCATATTTTTCACCAAAATATGCTCATCGTCGCTGGGGCTGACATCGAAATTGGTGCTGGCTGGCTTTATTTCACCGACAATGTTGGTGACGACACAGCTGTGGTGTGCGGTCATTGCACGGCCACTCTCGCTGACTAAATTCGGGTGCGGAACCTCTTCTAAGTCACACACCTGTTTGACGCCCCAAACTACGTCGGCAACGTACTCTTCGGTCGAGTAGTTGCGGGAAGAGTCGCTGGTGGTACTGGTGCCGTCATAGTCAATGCCCAGGCCGCCGCCAATGTCTAAGTATTCGAGCGGTACGCCTTCCTGAATGAGTTTGGCGTACAAACGAGCGCCTTCGCTGACGGCTTCTTTTATCTTACGAATATCAGACAGCTGGCTACCAATATGGAAGTGCAAGAGCTTGGCACAATGCAACATGTCCTCCTGGCGCAAACGTTCAATCACGTTCAGTATCTCGGCAATGCTTAGGCCAAATTTGGCGCGGTCACCGCTGGAGCCAGCCCATTTACCGGCACTTTTCACCATCATTTTTGAGCGCAGACCAATCATAGGTTCAACGCCTAATTCTTTGGCCAGCGGAATCAGCATTTCCAGCTCGCTGTACTTCTCAATGACTATGATCATCTTACGGCGTAGCTGACGACCCAGCAGCGCCAGTGTCAGATAGTCTTTGTCTTTGTAGCCGTTCAGTATGGTTAATGCGTCCGGGTTCTCGTTGTAAGCCATAACGGCCATAAGCTCAGGCTTTGAGCCTGCTTCCAGTCCATAGTTGTACGGTTCACCAGCATCCATTATTTCTTCAACCACTTCGCGCATTTGGTTGACTTTAATCGGAAATACGCCGCAATACTTACCATTATAATCAGCGTCTTGAATTTGCTGAGCAAAGGTCTCGTTAATAATTTCGACTTGCGAGCGAAGAATGTCGTGAAAACGAATAACCGCCGGTAGCTCAATGCCTTCGGCTTTTATCTCTTCAACCACTTCCTGCATATCAATAGCTAAGTCTGGCAGTCGATGATTCGGACGAATTTGGATATTGCCGTTTTCGCCAATAGAAAAATAACCTGCGCCCCAACGGTTAACGCCATACAGTTCTTCTGCTTGATCAATATTCCAGTCTGACATTAATTAGGCTCCTGAGCGCTCTAAAACAAGTAACAACTCGCGGACGACTTTAGCCGCAAATACATTGGAGTTTCCGGTGGGGTCTATTGGCGGTGAAAGCTCAACAGCGTCGGCGCCGACCAAGTTCTTTTGACGCAGAATTTTCATGAGGCTGACGAACGAGTGAAAGTCTTCGCCACCCGGCTCTGGAGTGCCTGTGCCTGGGAAAAATGACGGGTCGAAGTAATCCAAATCTAACGTCAAATACACCGGTCTGTCTGCCGCAATGGCTTCAACGCTTTCTAAAAACTCTTGGCGTGATTTACGAATGGTTTTGTGCTCTTTCATCCACTGATATTCGTCGCGAGTGCCGGAGCGAATGCCGTACTGAATAAGCTCGTGACCGGGACCGAAGTGGTCCACCGAGCGGCGAATTATCGACGCGTGTGAATAGTGGTAACCGAGGAATCCGTCGCGCAAATCAGCATGAGCATCTAAGTGCAAAAGCACTAAATCCGGGTATTGCTTCAAATACTTCACGATAGGGGCGTAGGAAATAGAGTGCTCGCCACCTAACGTTAGTAACTTGATGTTTTCTTTGGCTAAGTCGAGGTTGTCAAAAATCTGGTTAAAGTCACTCAATGCATGATGCCATTGCTGTTCTTCGTCATCGTCAAAGCCCAGTCGCAAATTACCTAAGTCATAAAAGGTATGGTCTTCAAGGTCGGCATCTAAATACGGCGAGTAAGACTCGATGTCTTCAGAAACCGAGCGCAGGCCATCCGGCCCCTCTTTGGTGCCTTTGCGAAAACAGGCGGTGCCGTCAAATCCGAACCCTAAAATATGAGTATGACCCGAATGCAATTCGGTACTGTGTTCCGCGCCAAAATATGGGCGAATAGGATCGTTCAACGATACGGGTAATGACAATGCGGGCATGCGCTTTGGTGACCTCTCTTTCTAGTCGTCGACTTGTGTCGATTTCTGCCGATTCTTCTTAATCGGGTTAAACAGACTTTGTTGAATATTAATGAGCTCTTCGCTCAGTTTTTTGCGTTTTGTCCAGGTGTCTGACAGCGGCGTTGCACTTAGCTCATTGGCGCTGACGCCGGCCATAACACGGGTCTGATTCTGGCGGACTAATTCTACCGCATGAACGCCCAAACGTGTTGCTAAAATTCTGTCCATAGCAGTGGGGCGACCACCGCGTTGCACGTGTCCTAATAAACACGGACGACAAGGTAAGTTAAGACGATCTTCCAGCTGCTCTGCAAGTCGAACCGCGCCACCGGGCCACTGGTTTTCACACAGCACCATTACGTAGCTGGAGTCTCCGCGAACACGTTGTACTGACTCAATGTGTTTTACCAGCGCCTCGACCGTCAACGGTTTGTCTTTTTGCAGCTCCGGCAGAATCATACGCTCTGCACCGCTTGCCATAGCACTGCTTATACCAATATAGCCAGCATTACGCCCCATTACTTCAACAATAAACACGCGGTCCATAGCTTCTGCGGTATCGCGAATTTTATCCAGGGCGTCCATAGCGGTTTCCACGGCCGTGTCATATCCAATAGTGTGATCGGTGCCGTACAGATCATTATCGATAGTGCCGGGCACACCAATGACTGGTCCGTTCCAAAATTTCGCTAAATGGTCAGCACCACGGAAAGAGCCATCGCCACCAATGACAATAAAAGCGTCAATTTGGTGCGCGTCTAAATTCGTTGCCGCTTCGCGTCCGCCTTCATCGGTTTTAAAGCGCTCGCTACGAGCACTTTTAATAATGGTGCCCGAATACTGCATAATGTGCTCGACGTCTTCCCTGTCCAGGCGCACGAAGTCGTTGCTCAGTAAGCCTTCGTAGCCGTGGCGAAAACCAATGACTTCAATGCCATAATTTTCCGCGGCCAATACCACGGCGCGAATGGCGGCGTTCATCCCTGGCGCGTCACCGCCGCTGGTAATCAATGCTATTCTGTTTATTGTGTTATCAGATGACACAATCTGTACTCCTTGATAATGTCTTATGCGTAGCTTAAACGACCTGTCAGCCGTCACCAAGAGGAAATTTCATGAACACCGACGTGTCACGTTTTGATTATTCTGAATTAGCGCAATGGGCGCAGTCGTGCTTAACCAATTCAGGGGCTTCGGGCGAGGTCGCTCGTAATGTGGCTTATTATCTTTTAGAAGGTGATTTACTGGGTTTTAGTACGCATGGCTTAATTCGATTGTTGAATAATTGCCAGTGGTTACAAGACGGAAAAAGCCTGCCAAAAGGGCAGCCTGTGGTATTAAGTGAACGTGCAGCCGTCGCAAATTGGGATGCACAGTTTCTGCCGGGACCTTATGTGGTTCCGCAAGCGGTTAATGCGGCGTGCGATATGGCGAAACAGGCGGGAACAGGGACCGTGGTATTGCGCCGGAGCCAACATGTCGCTTCGCTGGCGGCGTATTTAACCATTGCCACCGATAAAGGCATGGTTGTGAATTTAATGTGCTCGACTCCGGGGCAACGAGCGGTGGCACCGTTTGGCGGAAAAGAGGCCGTGTTTTCGCCGAATCCGTTTGCGGTGGGGGTACCCAGTTCAAAAGAGCCGATGCTGTTTGATATCAGCTTTTCGATGACAGCGGCGGGTAAAGTGCGCCAGGCAAAAGCCAATGGCGAGAAATTACCTTATAAAGCGTTGATAAAACCGAACGGTGAATGGACCGATGACCCGCTCAGCTTCTTTGAGTCGCCGGGCAGTGCTATTGCGCCTCTTGGTGGCGAGCAATTGGGCTATAAAGGGTACGGTTTAACCTTGTTTAGTGAAATCTGGTCTATGGCGCTGGCACAATACGGTCGTGTGCAAGGAGCTGATGACGGCGATGCAAATACCGTATGGGTTCAGGTGATTGACCCGGCAGCCTTTGGTGATAAAAGCGAGTTTCTGAAGCAAGTTGACAGTTTGCTGGACGAGGCGCGCAACAGCGCTCCTGCTGACTCCGACGCACCGGTTCGTGTGCCGGGCGAAGCTGCCCTTGCCCGTAAGCGCGAGCAGCTCAAGAAAGGCGTTATCTACGCACCCTCGACACTTAAAGTGTTAAAACGTTGTGCCGAGTTCTGTGGAGTTGAACTGCCTAAGGTTGCAACCGGGTAATTCGCCAACCATCGCCATCGCGGGTGTACTGATAACGATCGTGAAGGCGGTGTTTGCCGCCTTGCCAAAACTCGAAGGTGTCCGGTATAACTCGATATCCACCCCAGTGACGTGGGCGTGGCACTTCGGTATCGGCGTACTCTTTTAATAGCGCTTGATAATGGCTTTCTAACACATCTCGACTGTCGACCGGGCGACTTTGCTGGGAGGCAAGGGCGGCCACTTGGCTTTCTTTCGGGCGTGAATGAAAGTAGGCGTCGTTTTCTTCGTCGCTTAATTCAACCGCTTTACCGATGATGCTGACTTGTCGCTCAAGCGCAAGCCAGGCGAAATGCAGCGAAACCTGACTGTTTCCGCGGATATCGTCGCCTTTATGGCTGTTTTTATTGGTGTAAAAGCAAAAGCCTTGCTCGTTATAGCCTTTTAGCAACACTATGCGTTGGCTTGGCACACCTTCAGCATTGACCGTTGCTACCGTCATCGCTGTTGGGTCAGTCAGCACACCGCTATCAATGGCGTGTTTCATCCAGTGTTCGAACTGCTCAACCGGGCTGGCAAATAATTGCTCTCGGTGCAAACTGCCTAAACCGTATTCACGGCGCATGGCCTGTAAATCCATAGTGGTTCCTTTTATTACACCTGTTATAACTTAATGATTGTCCTGATAACGCTTGCGGATTTTTTCCATTGCATCCAGGTTATCCAGCATAAGGCCGACTAACTCTGGGTCAAAAAACTGACCGCTGTGTTTCAGCAGATAGTCTGCGGCTTCTTCCGCGTCCTGCGCATCACGGTAGCTGCGCTGAGTGCGTAGTGCATCGTAATGGCTGGTTATTGACAAAATACGGGCATTGAGATTAATGGCGTCGCCGGTTTTCTGCGCGGGAAAGCCAGAGCCGTCCCAACGTTCATGAATGTCCTGCGCGATGCCGGCCGCTATTTTAGCCACTGCAGTATCCGTTTGCTGCAAATAATCATGCCCTTGTATGACTTTTTGCATGATCTCTTCATAGTCATGAATGCTCAGAGCGTCAGCACGTTGCGCTAACTCCAGCTGCACCGACACTTTACCAATATCATATACCGATGCGGCTTGCTTTAACGCTTGCGCCTGCTCGTGGTCACAACCGGCTGCAATAGCCAGCTGTCCAGCCATTTCTGCCGAACGTTTCACGTGGTGACTGACTTCATCAATAGAGCGTTTCTCGATGGCTTCGCCTACGCTGTACAGAAGTTCGCGCTGCGCTTCTCGTTCGCTTTCGGTGGCCTGTAAGTTATCAATGGCAATGGAGCTATTATTCACAAATAGACCTAAGAGGTTTTGATCCAACTCAGACAAGTCACGAACACCCTTAATGAACAGTAAATATTGGCGTGAGCTACTGGTCTTATAAAGACCGTAATAGTTGTTGTTTACGATGCGAAAGTCGACGTTTTTTGAGCTTTGCTGCATGGGGCGCACAATATCCCAGTCAATTTCGCTATTGACTGGGTCGCCCACAGCCTGCTCGAAGTCCCCAGTGCCGCCAATAATTTCAAAGGGCTCGTTGGTGTCTGAGCTGGCGGTGAGTGCATCAATGCGGCAATACATGGCGTCATCGCTGTGAGTAATTAATGCGACCAACTGCTCTAAAATGCCCTGACAGAGTCCTTGCATTGAACGCGCTGAAAACACTTCCGCTGAGGCATTAATGACTTTTTCGAGTCCGCGCTTATTTCGCTCAATAGCGTTTAAGTCGCGGTAAGCGCGTAAGCATGAGTACATTAATGTGACCAGCTTGCGGTATGTCAGCTCAGTTTTTTCTTTGTAGTCATCAATATCAAAGCGGGCAATGACATCTTCCTCTGGCGCCTGACCCGGTTGGCCAGTACGAAGTACAATGCGAATTAGTCGGTTTTTTAACTCTTCGCGCACCCACTTGGCCACGTCTAAACCCGCATGATCGGTTTCCATAACCACATCGAGCAACATCATGGCAATATCGCGATTTTTATTCAAAAAAGCGATAGCTTCCTTACCTGAGTGAACCGAATGGAACTCCAGCGGGCGACCATCGAGACGAAACTCGCTGAGTGCCATTTTGGTTATCGTGTGAATTTCTTCATCATCATCGACAATGAGAATATGGTACGGTTCGACGGCCTCGTCGCTGACTGACTCTACTTCGTCTTCTGCGAATAGAAAGTCATCACTCATTAGTCGTTGTCTCCCTTCGTATAAACGCGCTCACCAGCAACATAGGTGGCTTGCACATTAGTACGCCAAATATCTTCAGCGTCGACTGCAAATGGGTCTTGGTCCACAATAATAAAGTCCGCCCATTTGCCCGGCTCTAAAGAGCCTAGTTGCTGCTCCTGCCATGCGGAGTAGGCGGCATCAATAGTGAAAGAACGCAGTGCTTGTGCACGGCTCATGCTCTCATCGGCATACCAACCGCCTTCTGGCATATTTTCACGATCCTGACGGGTCACGGCGGCATGTAAGCCATAAAACGGGTTGGCAAGTTCAACCGGGAAGTCAGAGCCGGAGGCAACGATAGTGCCTTGTTGCAGGAATGTCTGCCAGGCATAGGCGCCTTTCATGCGCGCTTTGCCTAAACGATCTTCCGCCATGTTCTTGTCACTGGTCGCGTGAGTTGGCTGCATGGATGCGACTAAGTTCAATTCTTTAAACCGGTGCAGGTCATCGGGGTGCACAATTTGTGAATGTTCAATGCGGTTACGCAAATTACGGCCACCCATTGTTTCGTAGGCTTTTTCGATATTATTCAGTACAACTCGGTTGGCACGGTCACCGATAGCGTGTGTATTGACTTGGAAGCCTTGTGGAATAATTAACCGGTAAAGCGACATCATTTGTTCTTGTGAGGTCACCATAAGACCGTGATTACCATGGTCGTCGCTATAATCTTCGATAAGCGCCGCACCTCGGCTTCCTAAAGCGCCGTCTGCGTATATTTTGACACTACGAATTGTCAGTTTGTTGTCGTCGGTATAGTAAGGGCCCTCAGCCAAAAGTTGCGGTAGTTTAGGCTCTGTAGCTGCGAGCATGCCATAAATACGCAGCGGCATTAGTCCTTGATTATGTAGTCCTTTATAAACCGATACTTCATCTGCGCTTATACCGGCGTCGTGAACCGACGTAATACCGCGCTCGACTAAATGCTCGAAGGCCAGCTGAAACGCTTGTCGTTGTTGCTCAAAGCTAGCTTCCGGTATGACTTTTTCGACCAGTTGCATGGCGTTATCAATGAGTACACCGGTAGGCTCGCCATTTTCGTCTTTAACAATTTCGCCACCGTCAGGCGAGACAGTGTCTTTATCGATACCCGCTAAACGCAGTGCTTCTGAGTTAGCCCAGCCGGCATGACCATCTACGCGGGTTAGCCAAACGGGGCGTTCATTAACTAATTCGTCAAGGTCGCTGGCGCGCGGAAAACGTTTTTCCTCCCAGTTTTCCTGGTTCCAGCTGCGTCCAGTGATCCACGGCAGTGCTTGTTGTTCGTCAGCGTAGCGTTTAACTCGCTGAGCCGCGTCCTGAACTGATGTGCTGTCGCGTAAATCGACTTGTAATAAACTGTTACCCAAGCCCAGCACATGGCCATGTGCGTCAATGAGTCCCGGGAGAACAGTTTTCCCTTGTAAGTTGACGATATCATCCGTACTTGAGTAGCGTTCGTTGAGTTCGTCGCCACCAATAGCTTTAATTTTACCGTTGTCGACCAGTATTGATGAAAACTGCTGTAAAACGGCATTTTCTCCGGCTGGGCTGGTTAATGTATAACCATTGGCATTGGTATATAAGGTGTCAGCGCCTGCAACCGTGCTTAGAAGCGCGCTGGCAAGAGTCGCTGTAGCTATTGACGTTAACGAAAAACGACGTGAAAAAGACATACTCAAAACACTCTTTATTTTTTAATTTAACTCACACTATAGCGTTTTTTACCCTGAATAAACCAGACAGCATAATAAACTTTTTGTTAACGAAACTAACAACTCATCTGGGATAGACAACATCGCCGACCGAAATACTTGCTGTCTGTTATATTTTAGGTATGCTAAAAGTTAATTTTAGAGCGAGTAATTTGGACGTCGGAATGAAGATTCTCATTATAGACCCTGAGTTTTTTATGCGTGCAGGGCTGATACAACTTCTAACAAACTATGCGAATCAGCCTTCGATTTATGAAGCCGACTCATTTGAGGTCGCTGAAAGTTATTTATCAGCCGATAAATACGACCTTATTTTCCTGGATATGGACTTACCGGACGCTGAAATCCGCCCGGCACTGCAGAAAATTAAAAAAGAAGCCCCTATGGCGCATTTGGTTGTATTTACACGCCCGCGCTCTATTTCGGAAGTGCGCCAGGTATTGGCGGTAGGGGTACGTAGCTATTTACCGAAAGACAGTACTGCAGAGCAGGCGAAATTAGCCGTTCGCGCATTGCTAAACGGCGATCGTTACATTCCCGATGACCCTTACCTGAATGAGCCTCGTGACAAGTCCAGCGGCGCCGAGGGCTTTTTGTCGCCACGTCAGCTGGAAATTATGCAGTTACTGGCGCAAGGTCTTTCTAATAAAGAAATCGCTAACATTTTGGGGATTACCGAAGGCACGATACGTGTGCATTTGTCTGCGATATTTAAAGCCATAAAAGTGTCCAACCGCACCGAAGCGACACTGTGGTATTTGCTGCGTCAAAAGAAGTTAGTTGACTGATAACTCCGTATGTCGTTAAACCGTCTTATTGCTGAGCTGGAAAAGCATCAACATGCGCCCACCGAGCAGTGGGACCCACCCTACTGTGGAGAAATTCCAATACGCATTGACGGCGACGGCTGTTGGTATTATCAAGGCAGTGAAATTAAGCGGCAGGCGCTTGTGAAACTTTTCGCTTCGGTGCTTGTAAAAGAAGACGATGACTACTTTTTGATCACGCCGGCTGAAAAAGTGAAAATTACCGTCGATGATGCGCCTTTTATGGTGGTCGATTGGGAGCAACGCACAGAAGATGGTGAAAGCCTCTTGCTGTTAACAACCAATATCGGTGATACTCTTGTTTTGAGTTCTGAACATCCGTTACAAATTAAAGACGGTGTTCCTTACGTGGTGATGCCAAGAGAGCTCGAAGCGAAAGTGCATCGAAATGTATTTTATCAGTGGGTATCGATTGCACAGACTCGAGAAGTCGATGGAGCGGAAGAATATTTTCTTTCCAGTGCGGGCGAGACCTTTGTGTTGGGCAGTATGAAGTAGGACGTTGCGGTAAATTCGTCTATGGTAAGAACAAGAACAGTCTATCTGGTTGAGCAGCAACCTGAGCGCCGACAACATTTTGAAACGGTTCTGACCTTTATTGGTGAATCTGTCAAAGTGGTCGAGCCGTCGCAACTGCTGGATCTAAGCCCGACTGAAGCGCTCTGCATTATTGCTGGAACAGGTGTCGATAACCTTCGGGACTTAGCCAGTAACGTTCCACACCTGCCTTTTATTTGCGCGGCCAGCGAGCACCAAAGTGCGTTGGAAAAAGCGAACGTGCTGGGCCCACTGGACGACTCTTTTGACTATTCGAGTTTATCCAATCTGCTGCATTACTGTCAGGCCTACCATCAACAAATGCCTGGCCGTAAGAGTAAGAAAGAACACCCGAAACGTTCTCACTTAGAGCAAACCCTTGTTGGTCAGGGGCGTGCTATGAAGCACGTCAGACAGCTTATTGAGCAAGTGGCGGGCTCTGACGCAAACGTACTGATTCTTGGCGAGTCGGGAACGGGTAAAGAAGTGGTCGCACGCGGCGTTCACGATTTGTCGCAGCGACACAAAGGACCCTTTGTGCCGCTGAACTGCGGTGCCATTCCCGGTGACCTGTTAGAAAGTGAATTATTCGGTCACGAAAAAGGCGCTTTTACGGGGGCTATAGGCGCTCGGAAAGGACGTTTTGAGCTGGCGCAAGGCGGTACTCTGTTTCTGGATGAAATTGGCGATATGCCAATGCCTATGCAGGTAAAGTTACTGCGTGTTCTTCAAGAGCGTACGTTCGAGCGGGTTGGTGGAACTAAAAGTATTGCCGCCGACGTTCGGGTCGTAGCCGCTACCCACCGTGAACTTGAACAAATGATTATTGACGGTAAATTCAGGGAAGACTTGTATTACCGTTTGAATGTGTTCCCAATTGAGATGCCGGCGCTGCGTGAGCGTCAGGAAGACGTGCCGCTGCTTATGCAAGAACTGACACAGCGCTTTAAAAAAGAGCAGGGGGTCGGAGTTCGTTTTACCGACCGAGCGTTGGAATCCTTGTCTTATCATCGCTGGCCGGGCAACGTGCGAGAGCTGACCAACCTTATTGAGCGCTTGACCATAATGCACCCTGACAGCTTGGTTGATGTGTCTGACTTACCTCCTAAGTATCAGCATATTTATCACAGCAGCCCGACCCCCGATTACCCGGAAGAGGTGCTTGAACGTGAAGCACTGAACGCTATTTTCTCTGAGCCCGAATACGAAGAAGATATCGAAGAGTCGACAAGTGCTTCGTTAGACTCAGAACTACCCGACGACGGTGTGAACTTGAAAGACATGCTCAGCGAGATTGAAACCGGCATGATAGCCCAGGCACTGGAAAAGTCGGACTGGGTTGTGGCGAAAGCGGCTGAGCTACTCAGTATGCGGCGCACCACCCTGGTCGAGAAAATGAAAAAGTACGGTATTCAAAAAGACGACTAACTCTGCCGCCGATTTTTTGACATCTTAACTCATTGAAATAAAACAATAATTTACTGGCATCTATTTTGCATTACTAAGCCTAATTAAAACTTAGTGTGAAGTGGGAGATGTCAGTATGGCGACCTACCATCAAATTATTGATGCGATGCCAAATGCCGTAATTTTGCTCGACAGTCACGGTGTTGTGGATTACTGCAATGACAATGCGCAATCATTACTGGAACACTCGCTCAAAGGCGAAGTATGGCGTGATCTTGTCGCGACACTGTTCGCTCCCAAGGCCGATGACTGGCACGAAGTGTCGTTAAAAAATGGACGACGCGTTCGCATAGATACCTCTGAGGTGAATGAAAAACCAGGCCAACTAATTGTCTTAACCGATTTAACCGAAACTCGGCAACTTCAACAGCGTATTTCTCACTTACAGCGTTTATCGTCAATGGGGAAAATGGTGGCCTCGTTAGCGCACCAAATACGAACCCCTTTGTCAGCTGCGATTCTCTACGCACAAAACTTATCACAAGGCATGATATCGCCGGTTAAGCAGCAGCGTTTCTCCCATAAACTGTTGTCCAGGCTTCATAATTTGGAACAACAGGTTAATGACATGCTGCTGTTTGCTAAAAGCGGCGAAAAGCCCGTGTTGGAAGAGCTGGCAACGCACAGTTTATTGAATACGGTTGCTTCAAATGTTGAGTCTTATGCGGCGCAGCATCATGTCAACATTGTCATGCCGGAATGCGGGCACAGTGCTGTGTTGAAAGGGAATAAAACTGCGCTAACTGGTGCATTACAGAATTTAATTAATAACGCCATAGATGCCAGTCAGCCGGGCCAGGAGATACTGGTAAAAACACATGTCGAAGGAAATAACTGGTGTGTTTCCGTCATAGATGCAGGTGCTGGCATTGATAAAGAAAAGCAAGCGCAAATATTTACGCCCTTTTTTACCGGAAAATCAAATGGCACCGGGCTTGGTTTAGCTGTCGTACAAACGGTTTTACGAGCTCATCATGGCAGCATTGACTGGGAAAGCGAGCCGGGTAAAGGCAGTCGCTTCACACTCTCTATTCCGGTTCATTGCTTTAATGAGCAACCGGTAAGCGAGGTGCGTTATGGCTAACGGTGAAACTATGAATGCACGAAATGTTCTGGTCGTCGAAGACGATGTTTCGCTTCGCGAGGCTATTGTCGACACACTTGAGCTGGCTGATTGTGAGTGTATTGAAGCGGCCAACGGCGAAGAAGCGCTCATTGCGCTGAAAGACAATAAAGTGTCGTTAGTGATAAGCGATGTGCAAATGCCAGGTGTTGATGGCTTGCAGCTGCTGCGCAGCATGAATCGTCAACAGTTTGATATTCCGGTCATTATGATGACAGCCTTTGCCAAAGTTGACGACGCTGTCGTGGCTATGCGAGAAGGCGCTGTCGATTATTTGACGAAGCCGTTTTCAATCGAAAAGTTACAAACATTGGTGCAACGATACTTACCGGACGGTGCTATTGATGATGTGAGTCCGGTAGCGGAAGAAGCGTCCAGCCAACAGGTGTTTGCCATTGCAAAACGTGTTGCAGACAGTGATGCCAGTGTGATGATCACAGGCCCAAGTGGGACCGGTAAAGAAGTGCTGGCGCGCTATATCCATAAACAATCCAGTCGCGCACAGGCGCCTTTTGTTGCCATTAACTGCGCAGCAATTCCTGAAAATATGCTGGAGTCCATGCTGTTTGGTTACGAGAAAGGTGCATTTACCGGCGCAACACAGTCGCAGCCGGGTAAGTTTGAACTGGCGCAGGGCGGTACTATTTTGCTCGATGAAGTCACGGAAATGCCGTTGCACTTACAGGCAAAGCTTTTGCGCGTGATTCAGGAAAAGCAGGTGGAGCGTTTAGGCTCCCGGAAGACCATTCAATTGGATGTTAGAATTCTGGCGACATCGAATAGAGACTTGCAGCAAGCAGTGACCGAAGGCGAGTTTCGTGAAGACTTGATGTATCGCTTAAATGTGTTTCCTCTGCACTGGCGGCCGTTGGCTGAGCGTCCCGCCGATATTCTGCCGTTGGCAGAAAACCTGTTGCAGCGGCACAAACAGCGCTCGGGCATTAAAACGCCAGTGTCGTTTAGTGAGCATGCTAAACATTGCTTAACCCAGTATCACTGGCCGGGTAATGTCAGGGAATTGGAGAATGTGGTTCAGCGCGCGCTGGTGTTGCATCGCAATGAAGTGATTGAGCCTGATGACTTAATGCTGGAGTTAAACCAAAGCACCGAGTCCGATGCCAATAGCGAAGCTGTATTTCCTGAGCAAGTGAGTTACTCACAAAACTCAACGAAAGACACACTCGAAGGTGCATCGGAGTCAGCCGATAAATTAGATGATTCGTTGTTTCACCAAGAGTATCGAATTATTAAAGACGCACTTCAGCGGCACCAGGGAAAACGTAAGCCGGTTGCCGATGAGCTGGGCATTAGCCCACGCACGCTGCGTTACAAATTAGCAAAAATCCGCGAACAAGGTCTCTCCATAAATTAAAGTTGGCATTCCACTTGCATAATATCTGTTAAGAATTGTTAATGATGATTTTTTGACGGGGTGAATTATGAAAGTGGAAGCCAACGCTCTCTACCAGCAGATGCAGGCTATGTCTGCACAAGCGTCTCAAAGCGACAAGGCAACCAATGTAAATGCCCTTCCGGGAAATACTGCGAATGCCGACTTTTCGAATATGCTGAAAAGCGCTATCGATAATGTTAACGAGCTGCAGCAAACCTCGGGCGACTTAAAAACTCGTATGGAGCTTGGTGACCCCAATGTAACGTTGGAACAAACCATGATAGCCAGTCAAAAATCAAGCATTGCCTTTGAGGCAACCGTTCAGGTACGCAACAAGATAGTCGATGCGTACAAAGAAATCATGTCAATGCCGGTATAAACCGCAGTAGCACTGGAGATTTGAATTGTGGCTGAATCAACAGACTTAATGGTGCAGGACAATGCACTTCCGGACTCTCCGGACACAGGCGCTTCGGGTGAAGGCAATGAGAAATCCGGCATTATGGATATGCTGGGCAACTTTGACATGCTGCGCCAGGTTATTGTGGTACTGGCACTGGCTATCTGTGTTGCTATTGCCGTATTCATTATGCTGTGGGCGCAAGAGCCGACCTATCGCCCTTTGGGTAAGCTGGAAACCGAAGAGTTAGTCAGCACGCTGGACTATATGGATGCCAATGGCATTGACTATAAAGTGAACGGCAATACGGTTTCTGTGCCTGAAGAAAAATACGATGCGATAAAGTTAGAGTTGACTCGTGCGGGTGTCAGCTATGGCAATGCTGAGTCAGATGGCTCTGAAATTTTAATGAGCGAACCGGGCTTTGGTGTCAGTCAGCGTCTGGAAAGAGAGCGCTTAATTCACTCTCGCGAAGTACAGTTAGCCCGTGCTATTGAAGAGATGAAAAAGATATCAGCCGCGCGCGTGCTGCTGGCTGTACCTAAGCAGAACGTTTTTGCCCGCCGTGAGAAGCAGCCAAAAGCGTCGGTTATGCTGAATGTTCGGGGCGGTACGTCATTGAGCGAAGAAGAAGTCGCGTCGATTGTCGACATGGTGGCTTCTTCGGTTACAGGTTTAAGCACCGAGCATGTCACCGTTACCGATCAGGCCGGCCGTTTATTAAATTCTGGTTCGCAAAGTGCACTGGCTGCTAAAAGCTCGCGCGAATATCAAATTGAACAAAAACGCGAAGCAGAATATTTAGAAAAAATTGACAGTATTCTGATTCCAGTGCTGGGTTATGACAACTATACGGCGCAGGTGGATGTCACTATGGACTTCACTCAGCGTGAATCAACGCAGCGCCAGTTTAACCCTGATATGCCGGCGATTCGCAGTGAAATGACCGTAGAAAATCGTTCTACAGGTAGTCCTATTGGCGGTATTCCGGGCGCGTTAACCAACCAGCCTCCACTGGAGTCGGATATACCGGAAGAGGCGGGGCCAGGCAGTGCCGGCGGCTCTGTGAATGGCAGTAGTCACCGTGAAGCGACACGTAACTATGAGCTGGATAACTCAATTACACACACAAGAAACCAAACCGGTACTATCGAGCGCTTGAGCGTTTCGGTTGCCGTGAACCATGAGCAAGTCACTGGTGAAGGTGGTGAGGCACAACAACAAGCGCGCAGTGCGGAAGAGCTCGCCAATATTCGCCGCTTGCTGCAAGGTGGTTTAGGTTTCAATATTAACCGTGGCGATGCATTGGAAGTGGTGTCTGTACCCTTTGCTCAATTGCCGCAGGTTGGTGACGGTGAAACGCCTTTGTGGGAAGAGCCTTGGTTCTGGCGTGCATTCCGCTTAGTCATGGGCGCACTGGTTATTATGGTCTTGATATTAGCCGTTGTTCGTCCGATGCTTAAGAAACTGATGAATCCTGAAGCGGATGTCGAGGACGATGCAGAAGCCCTATTTGAAGGCGAAGAAGCAATGGGCGATGAAACCATTGATCTGTTATCCTCGCAGTTTGATGAGAGTGCGGTCGGGTTTGGTGCTGACGGAAGTCTGCAATTACCTGACTTGCATAAAGATGAAGACTTGCTGAAAGCGGTTCGAGCGCTGGTTGCCAACGAGCCTGAACTGTCTTCGCAAGTTGTCAAAGCATGGTTGAACGAAGATGCCTGATCAAGAGATGAAAACCAAGCGCGGCAAGGTTGAGTTCGATGTGAACTCCCTTGAGGGCGTTGAAAAAGCGGCTATATTGCTGCTGAGTCTTTCTGAAGAAGACGCAGCACAAATTCTGAAGCACCTTGAGCCTAAGCAGGTACAGAAGGTGGGTATGGCCATGGCAAGTCTGGAAGATTTCAACCAGGACAAAGTCAACGCTGTTCACCACTTGTTCCTGGAAGAGATTCAGAAGTTCACCAATATTGGTTTCAAGAGTGAAGAGTTTGTGCGTAAGGCACTGACCTCAGCGCTGGGTGAAGACAAAGCCGGTAACCTGATAGAGCAAATTGTCATGGGCGGCGGCTCGAAAGGCCTCGACTCATTGAAGTGGATGGACTCGAAGCAGGTTGCCACCATTATTCGTAACGAACACCCGCAAATTCAGACTATTGTTCTGTCGTATCTTGACCCTGAGCAAAGCGCCGAAATTATGGCGCAGTTCCCGGAGAAGGTTCGCTTAGACCTAATGATGCGCATTGCCAACTTAGAAGAAGTTCAACCAGCAGCACTGCAAGAGTTGAACGAGATTATGGAGAAACAGTTCGCGGGTCAGGCAGGCGCTCAGGCAGCGAAGATGGGCGGCCTGAAAGCGGCAGCGAATATCATGAACTACCTGGACACCAATATCGAAGGCCAGTTGATGGACTCTATCCGTGAGCAGGACGAAGAGATGAGCCAGAACATTCAGGACTTGATGTTTGTTTTCGAAAACCTGGTGGATGTCGACGACCGTGGTATTCAAACCTTGCTGCGTGAGGTCGAGGGCGAAACGTTGCAAAAAGCAATGAAAGGCGCAGACGAAGCCGTTCAGGAGAAAATTTTCAAGAATATGTCGAAGCGTGCCGGCGATATGCTGCGTGATGATCTTGAAGCCATGGGCCCTATACGTATTAGTGACGTAGAAGCAGCGCAGAAAGACATTCTGGCGGCGGCCCGTCGATTAGCTGACGCTGGCGAGATGATGCTTGGCGGTGGCGGCGGTGAAGAGTTCCTATAAGGATTAAAGTTGTATGAGCGACAACCGCGACGACAATACGCATTTCAGTCACTGGGACTTGCCGGACATGACCTCGCAGGAACTGCGCGAAGGGTCCCAGGTAAATGCGTTAAACAAACCAAGACGGTGGCAGTATGAGCCGCCGGAAGCGGACGACAATGACGAAGAAGAGTTGCAGCCGTTAACCGCTGAACAGCTGGAAGAAATTCGTCAGGCGGCTCGCGACGAGGGGTATCAGGAAGGTTTTGAAAACGGTCGCACAGACGGTATTAAAAAAGGCTACGACGAAGGCTATGAAGCCGGCAAAGAAGAAGGTGTTGCAGCCGGTAAAGAAGAAGGTATAGCGGCCGGTAACGAGGTTATAGAAGAACAACGAACAAAGCTTGATGCTTTGCTACAAAGTTTGTCGACGCCGAATGAACGTATTACCGAAGCGGTGCAGGAAGAGCTCGTTGATATGGTCAGCGAACTGACCCGTGTCATTTGTCTGGATGCGGCTGAGCACTCGAAAGATATGATAGTCAATGCCGTTCGCGAGGCAGTATCGGTATTACCAGTCACCGATCAGCGAGTGGTTATACACTTAAACCCAGACGACATAGAGCTTATTGAGTCTGTTTACAGTGAGTCTGAGCTGAAAGAAAAAGGCTGGTTGCTGAACAAAGACGAATTGCTGGAGCGCGGCGGTTGTCGTGTGACGACTGAGAGCTCGACCATAGATTACAGTTTAGAGACTCGTATGGAAGATGTTTTCAGCCGCGTTAAGGGGTAACCGATGGGCGCATCAGAGACACTGATTCAAGAACTTCGAAAAAAGCGTCAGCGCATTGAAAAGCCGTCGGTGGCGGTATCGGGCTATTTAACTCGCGTTGTGGGGCTAATGTTTGAAGCTGTTGGTTGCCGTGCGCCTGTGGGCTCCAGCGTTGCGGTGGAAGCCGCCGGTGGCGACATTGAGGCCGAAGTGGTGGGCTTTGAAGGTAATATTAGTTATTTAATGCCAACGGAGGACGCGTTAGGCGTGGTTCCCGGTGCTCGCGTACGCCCCCTGAGCCGGAAGAACCAACTGCCGTTAGGCATGGAGTTACTCGGACGGGTTATTGACGCCCGTGGAGAGCCACTCGACGGCAAAGGCCCTATTTTTTCTGACGGCAAAACCTACCGTAGCAAACCCATGAACCCATTGAATCGCCGCCAGGTAAAACAACCACTGGATGTTGGTGTGACAGCAATTAATGCTTGCTTAACCGTCGGGCAGGGGCAGCGTATGGGTCTGTTTGCCGGCAGTGGTGTTGGCAAAAGTGTGTTGCTTGGCATGATGACCCGAGGCACTAACGCTGATGTCATTGTTGTTGGTCTGATTGGTGAGCGGGGTCGTGAGGTCAAAGAGTTTATTGAAGAGATACTGGGTGAGGAAGGTTTGGAAAAAGCCGTGGTTATCGCCGCTCCGGCTGACCAGTCTCCCCTTATTCGTTTGCGCGGTTGTGAAACGGCAGCACAAGTAGCGGAGTATTTCCGTGACCAAGGTTTAAACGTTTTGCTGCTAATGGACTCACTCACTCGTTACGCCATGGCACAACGTGAAATCGCGCTGGCAGTTGGTGAGCCTCCGGCAACCAAGGGCTATCCACCGTCTGTATTTGCCAAATTGCCAGCACTTGTCGAGCGTGCGGGTAACGGCGGCGACGGGCAAGGCTCTGTCACGGCGTTTTATACTGTTTTAACCGAAGGTGATGACTTGCAGGATCCGATTGCGGACTCAGCGCGAGCCATTCTTGATGGACACATCGTTTTAAACCGTGAGCTGGCAGATTCCGGTCACTACCCGGCCATTGATGTTGAAGCTTCCATTAGCCGGGTGATGCCGCAAGTGGTTTCTGAAGAGCACATGAAACAAGCCATTCAGGTGCGTCAGTGGTATTCGAATTATCGTCGTAACCGAGATCTTATCTCTATTGGCGCCTATACCCGCGGAAGTGATCCGGCGATTGATCAAGCCATTGCAATGCAGCCAAAAGTAGCTCAGTTTCTTCAACAGCCAATGAAACAGGTGGTTAGCTACGATGAGAGCTTGTTGGAACTGAATCAATTAATTCATCCGAACCAGCAACAGTCAGCCGGTAGCTAGATAAATGGCCGAATTAAGCCAACTAAAAATGCTACTGGATTTAGAACAGCAGCGTGAAGATAAAACCGCAAAAGACTTTGCTGAGGTGCAACAGCAGGTTCAGGATAACCAGATGCGACTGGACGGCATGTCAAAATACCGACTCGACTACTTGAATCAGCTACAGCAGCGGGGGCAGGGCGGCATTCAGTCGATGCAGGTGAGCCAATACCATGCGTTTGTTGGCAAGCTCGATGAGGGTGTTGAACAATTGCACCACGAAGTTGTTAAGTTGCAGCAGGTGTTGGCTCAGCGTAAAGAGCGGTGGTTGGCGCAGCGTCGAAAACGAGAGTCTATCGAGCACCTGATTAAAGAAAAAGAAAAGCGTGAGCAAAAGGTGCGAGCACGCAAAGAGCAAAAGAATTTGGACGACTTTTCCAGTCAACGCTTTATTCGGGATAAAAAAGCCTGACGCAAATAGTTGGAACGCTTCTTGCTTTATTTTGAGCAAGTCAGTTATTCAGGACATGAAACTATGCAACAGCTGCTGAATTTAACAGAATCAACGGAAAACTTTGTCCGCACCGGCGGCAAAGCGGGTGGCAAAGCTTTGGGGAAAGAGCTTTCTCTTGGCGCAGGCGATAGCGCGGAAGGCGAGTTTTCTCGTTTGATGATGCAACAAACCGAGAAAGGCAAAGAGTTCCAGCAAGTAAAGCTGACACCGGAGCAAACCAGTATCAAGAAGGCGATAGCTGATGAAGGGCGTCGTAATGTTGGCGGGCCGGTCGAGAGGAATATGTTTGAGTTACTGCGGGAAATGCAGCAGCAAATGGCCGAAGTGTCCAGCGAAGAGGGAGAGGCAGAGTTATCGGCCGATGAGGTTACTGCGGTGGTCAGTATTGATGAAACGCAGCTGGAGAAAACTGGTGATATCGAACTGAGCAACGCTGACCTCGAAGAGTTACTGGCTGTATTTGTGGATAAACTCAGTCATCAGCAAGGTGACCAAAAAGAACTCTCGGCTGAAGAGCGGCAAAGTCTTGCCGAAAGTGTGTTGGCAAAAATGACCGACGAGCAGAAACAGCAGTTGATGGAGCAATTAAATGCGATTGCCAAAGGGGGGGCAGATGCAGCCGATCAAAAGTTCATTGTGCAATTACTTGAACCCATGATGCCTAAGTCCGATGCGGATAAATTGTTGGTTGGTAAAGATAAAGCATTGTCAGAGAATATTGCTGCAGGGAAAGACACCAATAAACAGTCGGATGCCAGGCAGGTATCACATGCATTGTTGGCTGCGCTACGAGACGTTGTAACTGAATCTAAGCAGGAGTCACAAAAAAGTTCTGATCCTGCGCAGTTAATGAAACAACTGGAATCCCAGTTAGCGGCGCTGAAAGAGAACGGCAATACGGATGCTAAGGCGCTTACGGGCAAAGAACGTGGCAACTTAGAGCAATTAATGGCTGAGCTTCGTCAGTTAATGGCGGGGGCGTCTGGTAATAAAGAATCCCTGACGAAAGAACAGGCGACTAAAGCAGAACAACTGATTGCCGATTTAAGACAAACACTGAAACAAAGTAGTGATAAGGCATCGGCGGTAGGAGCTTCGACTGATGCGAAGTCTGGTAAAGCGGAATTTGCGATAAGCGCGACAGACTCAAACAAAGGTCCAAGTGAGTCCAGGGCCGAGCAGTTAGCGAAAGCGGATAAAAATACTAAAGCTGAGCTTGCCGCTGAAGGTCAGGTAAAAGGCGACAAAGCGTCGAAACCTGATGGTGAGTTGGCGACTAAAACGGCCGAAAATGCCCAGGTGAATCAAGCGTTCAGAAATACAGTCGATGCATTGTCTGATGCTGGAGCCGCCAAAGCAATACAAGGCCAAATGGTGTCGACGGCTCAAGGCACTGTAGCAGCATCAGAAAGCAGTTCGGCGAATACTTTGCAGGCACTGCAAAGACCGTTAGATTTGCAGCAGACTGAAGCGTCACAAAAGCTGCAAGAGCGCATCAATATTATGATGAGCAAAAACATTCAGCGGGCTGATATACGGCTTGACCCGCCTGAACTTGGTAACGTACAGATACGAGTGAACGTGAGCGGTGAGCAGACAACGGTTCAGTTCCAGGTGCAAAATGCGCAAGCCCGAGAAGCGATAGAATCGGCAATGCCGCGTTTGCGGGAAATGATGGAGCAGCAAGGCCTGAACTTAGCGGATACTCAGGTCGGTGAGCAGGCTAGGGATGGTAGTGGTACAGGCGACGGTGAAAATGCCTCAGGATCGGAAGCTGAACACTGGACGCAGGAGTCGGAAATTGCCTTGCAGGATGGTCAGGTTGTGACTGATGGCCGCGTGGATTTTTACGTATAACGGTGACGTTGGAGGCCTATTCAGGCTATAGTAACAACATAAAGACCGATATAGCGTTGACCCAAGGAAAGCAAGATGGCTGAAGAGCAGAATACAGAAAACAATACAGAGCAAAACGAAGAGCAGGAAGGCAAAGGCGGTAAGAAGAAAAAGCTGATACTGTTCGGCGTTATAGGCTTGGTACTGATTTCTACAGTTGTATTGGTCCTGTGGCTCTTTGGCGGAACTTCGTCGAATGAACAAGCGCCAGAGCGCGCGCCGGAGCAGACAAGTAATGATTTTGAGAATGCGTCAGCTCCTGAAATTGGCAATGCGCTGTATGTTGGTATGCCGCGTCCATTTGTGTTTATTGTACCTGGAGACTCAAGAGAGCGGACGGTGCAGATAAAGGCGCAATTAATGGTACGCGGTGAGGAAAACGAAGAGCTGGCGAAAAAACATATCCCGTTGATTGAAGGCACGTTACATGAAGTGTTCTCATCATCGACGGCAGACCGATTAAAAACGGCGGAAGGCAAAGGGCAATTGCGCGAATTAGCGTTAACGGAAGTGCGAGATGCACTTCAGGAAGTGGCCGGGAAACCAGTCGTCGAACAAGTTTTATTTACCAGTTTGGTAATGCAATAAGTGAGCAACTATGGCTGTGAGCGACTTACTATCACAAGACGAAATTGACGCACTCTTACACGGCGTTGACGACGTAGAAGAAGAGGGTTCGGAGGGGCAAGAAGCCTCGGCGGATGCGCTCGACTATGACTTTTCGTCGCAAGACCGAATTGTTCGTGGGCGTATGCCAACTCTCGAAATCGTTAATGAACGGTTCGCTCGTCATATGCGCGTAAGCTTATTCAATATGATGCGTCGTACTGCCGAGGTCTCCATTAACGGTGTGCAAATGATTAAATTCGGCGAGTATGTGCATACACTGTTTGTTCCAACGAGTTTGAACATGGTGCGTTTTCGTCCGCTTAAAGGTACTGCGCTGATAACTATGGAAGCTCGTCTGGTCTTTATTTTGGTCGACAATTTCTTCGGTGGCGATGGTCGTTATCATGCAAAAATAGAAGGTCGTGAGTTTACGCCGACTGAACGCCGCATTATTCAAATGCTGCTGAAGTTGGTCTTTGAGGACTATAAAGAAGCTTGGGCTCCGGTCATGGATGTCGGCTTTGAGTATCTGGATTCAGAAGTAAACCCGGCCATGGCTAACATTGTGAGTCCGACAGAAGTTATTGTCATAAGTTCGTTCCATATTGAGCTTGATGGTGGTGGTGGAGACTTCCATATTGCCTTACCGTACTCCATGCTTGAGCCTATCCGAGAACTGCTAGACGCAGGTGTTCAGTCGGATAAAGAAGACACCGATATGCGCTGGAGCAAAGCGCTGCGTGATGAAATTATGGACGTTCCCGTTGAAATGATTGCCAAATTGGCGGAAACCGAAATGTCGCTACGGGAAGTTATGGACTTGCAGGAAGGCGACGTTATTCCTCTGGAAGTGCCGGATGATTTAACCGTTCTGATAGAAGACTTACCGACGTTCCATGCGAAGATGGGGCGTTCAAGAGACAATGTGGCGTTGAAAATTTCGGATAAAATTAAACGTCCGGAAACAGTCAAATCTGATATTCACATGTTGACGCGTGGTGGTCGCCGAATAGGCGGAGATGCTGAGCTTCAACAGTTAGAAGAAGACATTGATTTATAATAATTGCTGCTTAGAAAGTGAGGTTGCAAAATGAGTAACGACGATAAAGATATGGATGACTGGGAAGCAGCAATGGCTGAACAGGCAGCTGCAGAAGATGAAGAGTCTTCAGAGGGCGATGCATCGGAAAGCGAAAAGCCAAGTAATGCCAGTCATTCAGGCATGGACAACGTGCAAACCGCAGAGCTGGAAGAGCTTAACGAAGATGCGCCGGTTGGTGAAGAAGAGAAGCGTAAACTGGATGCAATTCTTGATATTCCGGTCACTATTTCAATGGAAGTAGGGCGTAGCCAAATAAGCATTCGTAACTTACTTCAGCTGAATCAGGGCTCAGTTGTTGAATTAGAGCGTGTTGCTGGGGAACCTTTGGATGTTTTGGTGAACGGTACCTTGATTGCGCACGGCGAAGTGGTTGTTGTTAATGATAAATTCGGGATACGATTAACCGATGTTATTAGTCAAATTGAGCGTATTCGCAAGCTTCGTTAGTTTGCTGGCGCTGCCGGTGACGGCACTTGCCCAAACCGAGCAAAAAGCAATAGTGTCCGGTAATGATATAGGCGCCATGGTATTGGCGCTTTTTGCCGTTTTAGTGGTCATTGTTGTATTGGCGTCACTGTTAAAACGGTTTAACCTGAAATTTCAGGGCGCTTCGGGTATGAAAGTGCTAAGTAGCGTGTCCTTAGGCGCCAAAGAGCGCTTGGTCATTGTCGATGTTGGGGGCGAAAAACTGTTGTTAGGTGTTACCCAGCAGCGCATTGACTGTTTAAAAGAACTACCGTCCGATATCAACCTGGAAGGAAAACAAGAACAATGAACCGCTGGTGGTATCTCATATTATTTACGGCGTTTTTGCTGATACCTGAGCAAGCTTTAGCCTGGCAGGATCTTTCCGCGGTGACCGTCAAAACTAATCCTGACGGCACTCAGGAGTACTCAGTAACGCTGCAAATTCTCGCTATAATGACCGCGCTGACGTTTATACCGGCAATGGTCATTATGATGACGTCCTTCACCCGAATCATTATTGTTCTGGCGATACTTCGTCAGGCTATAGGCTTGCAACAGTCTCCGTCGAATCAGGTGTTATTGGGTATTGCATTGTTTTTAAGTTTTTTCATTATGTCGCCGGTGCTGAATGAAATTAATGATAAAGCTTTGCAGCCCTACATGAATGAAGAAATTCAGTCACTGGAAGCCGTTGACCGAGCAAAAGCACCGTTAAAAGCTTTTATGCTGGCGCAAACACGGTTAACTGACCTGGAAACTTTTATTGATATTTCAGGTGAAGAGGGCATTGAAGCACCAGAAGACGTGCCGATGTCTATTTTGATCCCGTCTTTTATTACCTCAGAGCTAAAGACGGCCTTCCAAATTGGCTTTATGCTGTTTATTCCATTCCTAATCATCGACTTAGTGGTCGCCAGTGTTCTTATGGCCATGGGTATGATGATGTTATCGCCAATGATTGTGTCACTGCCTTTTAAGCTTATGTTATTTGTATTGGTTGATGGCTGGAGTCTGACTATGAGTACGTTGGCCGGAAGTTTTGGGGTTTAGGAGGACCTATGTCACCAGAAATGTTTTTGGATATTTTTCAGGAAGCGCTGAAAACCATCGTTATCATGGTGGCATTTATCATTTTGCCCGGGCTGTTGATCGGGTTAGTGGTTGCTGTTTTTCAGGCCGCCACCTCAATTAACGAACAAACCTTAAGTTTCTTACCTCGTTTACTAGTGACGCTCGCTGTTATCGGTCTCGGAGGGCACTTCCTGACTGAAACAGTGATGGATTTTACCATCGAAATGTTTAACCGGATCCCTGAAGTGGTTGGCTAATGGATCTGGTCACTTCTGTCGTTCTGGAGTGGCTGGAGCAACATCTCTGGCCGTTAACACGGGTCTCCGCCATGATAGGCAGTATGGCGCTATTTTCCGGCACTCTGGTTAACGCGCGTATTAAAGTTTTCCTGTCGTTAGCCATCATACTGGCGGTTTCCCCTGCATTACCTGAGGTGTCGACTGGTGTTGAAATGACATCAGTGGGTGGTTTTTTAGTGACCGCACAACAAGTGGTTATTGGCGTAGCCTTGGGGTTGGTATCGCTGCTTTTCCTGCAAATATTCGTGCTTGGTGGTCAGGTCATTGCGATGCAGATTGGTTTGGGTTTTGCCTCGATGGTGGATCCAACCAATGGTCAGCAAGTACCGGTTATTGCACAGTTTTTCTTGATGCTTGCGAGTTTGGTTTTTCTGGCTTTCGATGGTCATTTACTGATGATCCACATGATCATGGCCAGCTTCGATGCTATTCCCGTAGGCATGACAGGGCTGGATGCTGATGCATTCATGGCAATAGCGGAATATGGTTCCGTTATGTTTTCAGCAGCCCTGGCCGCTATGCTTTCTGGTGTTATTGCGATACTGCTGATTAACCTCAGCTTTGGCGTAATGACAAGAGCAGCGCCGCAGCTTAATATTTTCGCAATAGGCTTTCCAATTACTATGGTAAGTGGCTTAGTCGTACTATGGCTCACCATGGGCGGCTTTATTTTCCATTTTGAAAACCAATGGCAACGTGCAATTGACGTGATGTGCACAGTTATTGGCTCTCAGTGTAGCTAGACTCCGGGATAAGGTAGAGAGTAATGGCAGAGACTGATCAGGAACGCACAGAAGACCCCACGGAGCGACGAAAACAGCAGGCCCGCGAGAAGGGCCAGGTTGCGCGCTCCAAAGAAATGGGTACGGCGTTTGTACTGGTGAGCGCCGCCATTGCTTTTATGTGGTTTGGGGACTGGCTGTATGAGGGCGCCCGCAGCGTCTTCCAAACGATGTTTACTATCGATCGTCAGCAGGCCTTTGATACCACCAAAATTTACGAAGCCTTTGGTATTGCCTTCGGCTTTATCATGTGGCCGGTACTGATTATTTTCGCCTTTGTTTTAGTGGCGACCTTTTTCGGGAACAGCTGGCTGGGTGGTATTTCCTTCTCGGCCAAAGCTATGGCGCCTAAGTTCAGTCGCATGAACCCCCTTAATGGCTTTAAGCGCATGTTCGGTATTCAGGCATTGGTAGAGCTTGTTAAAGCGATAGCTAAATTCTCAGTTGTTGCCGTTTCGGCATTCTTCTTATTGAAGTGGCAGTTTGTCGATATTCTGCAAATGTCGATGGGTCAAATGCCGAATATGATGGCTCACGCTTTGGATATCTTGCTGTGGATGTTCTTATTACTGTGTTGCTCAATCTTTTTGATTGTGGTGATTGATGCGCCGTTTCAGTTGTGGAAACACAATAAAGACTTGCGCATGACCAAGCAGGAAGTGAAAGACGAGCATAAAGACACAGAGGGGAGTCCGGAAGTCAAAGGTCGTATTCGTCGCTTGCAGATGGAAATGGCGAATCGCCGCATGATGCAGGAAGTGCCTAAAGCCGATGTGGTCGTTACCAACCCGACGCATTATGCGGTGGCGCTAAAATATGAAGACGGAGGCTCGCAAGCGCCTGTGCTGTTAGCGAAAGGTACTGACGAGACAGCGGCGAAAATTCGTGAAATTGCTTTGGAGTATGATATTCCATTAGTGCAGTCGCCCGCATTGGCGCGCTCTGTTTACCACACTACGGAGCTGGAGAAAGAAATTCCGCAGGGGCTGTTTGTTGCTGTCGCACAAATTCTTGCCTATGTGTATCAGTTGCGCCTGTTTAAGCAAGGTCAGGCGAAACGTCCGAAAAAGCCTGACAGCGAGTCACCAATTCCCGAAGATTTGCGCTACTAACAGCGCTGCTATATCATTCGCCACCATTCGTGCCGATGTCGGCAGTGGTTAAATTGGAAGCAGTTATGGCTGAACTTAATTTGTGCCTAGCGCAACTGGACTTTACCGTTGGCGCAATTCACAACAATACCGCATTAATTTTAAAAACCATTCGTGAGCAGGGTCAGCAACACGACATTATCGTGTTCCCTGAGTTGGCCATTACGGGGTACCCGCCAGAAGACTTACTGTTAAGAAACGATTTAAGTCAGGCTGTCGACAACGCCGTGGAGCAAATTAGCGCAGCAGCGTCTGACTGTGTGGTTATTGTCGGACACCCACAGCATGTTGGTGGCGAACTTTTTAATGCCATGTCGGTGCTGCATCGCGGTGAATGCTTATTACGTTACTTCAAGCAGCGTTTACCTAATCATGGTGTGTTTGACGAGCAGCGTTACTTTATTCCGGGTCATGAAAGTCAGGTGTTTGAGTGGCACGGCGTCCGCATTGGCCTACAAATATGTGAAGATTTGTGGCATCCCGAGCCATTACAACGATTGGCTGAAGACGATATTGATTTTGTCTTATCGATAAACGCGTCGCCTTATGAGCTGAATAAGCATGAGCAACGTTTGGGTGTATTGAGACAACGCGTATCGGAGTCGTCCAAGCCCATTGTGTACTTGAATAACTGTGGTGGACAAGACGAGCTGGTTTTCGATGGACATTCTGTTGTGATGGATGACGATGGTCAATTGCTGGCCGAGCTGCCGCATTGTCATACAACGCTAACAAGTTTGAGTTATAAAAACGGGAAACTTCATTGTGAGACCTATCCTCCACGTGAGTCGCAAAATGACTTAGCCAATGTGTATGACGCTCTGGTTTTAGCTGTTAGAGATTATGTCACGAAAAATGGATTCCCAGGTGTCGTGTTAGGCTTGTCTGGCGGTATTGATTCGGCATTAACCCTAGCTATCGCTGTTGATGCGTTGGGTGCCGATAAAGTTCAGGCCGTGATGATGCCTTTCCGGTATACCTCGGACATGAGTCTTGAAGACGCTGAAAAGCAGGCGCATACGCTTGGCGTTCAATATGACTCAGTGCCTATTGAGCCAATGTTCGATCAGTTCATGCAGCAATTAACGCCGCTTTTTAAAGGCGCGGAAACCGATACAACGGAAGAAAACTTACAATCACGTTGTCGTGGTGTGTTACTTATGGCGCTGTCGAATAAAACCGGGTCGTTGGTGCTGACGACGGGTAATAAAAGTGAAATGGCTGTGGGTTATGCAACGCTTTATGGAGATATGTGCGGAGGCTTCGCGCCGATAAAGGATGTGCCTAAATTGTTGGTGTATCAGTTGGCTGAATATCGAAACACATTAGGCGACTGTATCCCTCAGCGAGTGATAGACCGTCCGCCTTCAGCGGAATTAGCGCCGGATCAAGTCGATTCAGACTCGTTGCCTGACTATGGCGATTTAGACCGAATTCTGGCATTGTATGTAGAGAGAGACTGGTCAGTAACAGATATTGTTGCTGCAGGGTTTAGCGAAGAAGATGTTCGCCGGGTGGTTCGATTGGTCGACCTGAACGAATACAAACGGCGTCAGTCGGCAGTTGGTCCGAAAGTGACACCAAGAAACTTCGGTAAAGATCGCCGTTATCCTATTACCAGTCATTATCGCTATGAATTGCAACGACAAGGGCAATAGGGAAGCGTTATGAAAAAAGTTGAAGCCATTATAAAACCTTTCAAGCTTGATGATGTGAGAGAAGCATTGTCAGAAGTCGGTATTGCCGGCATGACTGTATCTGAGGTTAAAGGCTTCGGTCGTCAGAAAGGCCATACTGAGCTGTATCGTGGTGCAGAGTATATGGTCGACTTCTTGCCAAAGGTAAAATTAGAAGTGGTGGTTGGCGATGATGATGTCGAACGTTGCATAGAAGCTATTATGGAAACGGCTCAAACCGGCAAAATAGGTGATGGCAAAATCTTCATTACCGATATTGAACGAGTCATTCGCATTCGAACCGGTGAGGAAAATGAAGACGCGGTTTAAACAACCGCGCCTTTCTCATTAATTGCTGACTAACTGATTCCCCGGGAAGTTAGCTCTTAACACTTTCAAAGCGTCTTCGCGTAACTCTGGTAAATCTAACTGATCGTAACTTTCTACCATCATCGCTAAAGCGTTTTCCACTTCTGGCGTGTCAGAAAAGTGCTCCAGAATGTAGCGCCCTCGATTGGCCGCCGCTAAATAAGCTTGGCGATCCATATAATACTGAGCAACAGCTAATTCTTTTTTCGCCAGACGACTCTTTATAGCGACTAACCGTTTTTTTGCATCGGCCGCATATTCACTGTCCGGGTATTTGCGAACTAATTCTGCAAAGTCCTTAAACGCTTCTTCAGCCATTGAAGAGTCGCGGTCAGAGCGGTCAACGCCAAACATTGCATGAATACCGTTGTGCTCAGCGCGCTGGTTGACCAGACCACGCATATACATGGCGTAATCAATGTCTTTATGATTCGGATTAAGGCTAATAAAGCGATCAATCGCGGCTAGTGCTTCTTCTGTGTTATCTAACTTGTAGTGCAAGTAAATAAGGTCGAGTTGCACCTGGTGCGCGTAAGGACCAAACGGGAAGCGTCGGTTCAGATTCGACAGCTGCTCTTGAGCTAAATTAAAGTTACCTGCCGCCATACTTTCACGAGCTTGCTCGTAAAGTGACTCAATTTGGGTTTTAGCAACTTGTTGTTCTTCGTCAGGTTGGCTCGAACAACCAACAGCCATAAAGCAAAGAGCTGTGGATAATACAATGTGTCGGCCGAGTTGTTTACTTAACATATTTAGCAGTATTCCCTATATTTTTTTGGCGCTGCACGGGCAAACCGTTACACTAGCATATTCTTGCATTCTAACGCAGCCTTTAAGGCTTTGACAGTCGAAACCGAATATATGAATAAACGTATTGAATTAGAAGCTATTGTTCCTGAGTCATTAACAGGAAAACGATTAGACCAGGCACTTGCTGAGTTGTTCCCGGACTATTCTCGCTCTCGTTTAAAAGGGTGGATAACCGAGGAGAAGGTTTCGGTTGATGCCGAGGTCGTTAAAAAGCCCCGCGAGAAAGTCGAGACCGGCATGTTAGTGGCTGTGGATGCTGAAATTGAAAGTGAAGAGCGTCATATCCCGCAGCCGGTGGAACTGGATATTGTCTATCAGGATGATGACATCTTGGTGATTAATAAGCCGGCTGGCCTAGTTGTTCATCCGGGGGCTGGAGCGCCGGATAGAACGCTATTGAATGGTTTGCTGCACTATGATCCACAACTCGACTTGGTACCACGAGCCGGTATCATTCACCGGTTGGACAAGGATACAACCGGGTTGATGGTGGTTGCGCGTACTGTGCCTGCGCAGACACAATTAGTGTCGATGATGCAGGCACGTGAAATTACACGCGAGTATGAGGCTGTGTGTAATGGCGTTATGACCGCAGGCGGAATGGTCGACGAGCCTATTGGCCGGCACCCAACTAAACGTACACACATGGCCGTGGTTCAGTCCGGAAAGCCCGCAGTGACTCATTATCGAGTGTTAGACCGCTATCGAGCTCACACCTTGTTGCGCTTGCGTCTGGAATCAGGGCGAACGCATCAAATTCGTGTGCACATGGCACATATCAAACATCCGCTGGTTGGCGATTTAACCTATGGAGGCCGTCCGCGCCCGCCGAAACAAGCCGATGATGAATTCTTACAAACTTTGAGAAACTTTAACCGGCAAGCTTTGCACGCTGCTTCTCTGGGGTTACATCATCCCATTACGGGTGAATGGTTTGAGTTCCACGTTGACCGTCCGGACGATTTTGAGTATTTAATTGAAGAGTTGAAGCGTGACGCAAAACGTTTTTCATCCTAATTGGACGCTGCCTGACAATGTTGGTGTTGCAATTACAACAAGGGCGTTTGGCAATCTGGCGGTCCATGTTGGAGACGATCCTGCTGCCGTACTGTTGAGACGCCGGCGTTTAGAGCGTGAATTGTCGTTACCCCATTCCGTGGTGTGGCTGCAGCAACAACATACGAGTAATGTGTTGTCATGGCCATTTAAAACAAGCATAGCGGATGCTGCTTATAGTTCGCAGCCGGGCAGTGTATGTGCGGTATTGACCGCAGACTGTCTGCCTATTCTTATTTGCTCCTCCGATGGAAAAGAAATAGCGGCGATTCATGCTGGATGGCGAGGTTTGGCAGATGGCGTGTTGGAAAACGCATTAGAAAAGTTCTCTACGGATCCATCGGGGTTAAGTGTTTGGATAGGCCCAGCGATTGGCCCTGATTCGTTTGAAGTGGGGCAGGATGTTTTTGATGCGTTTGTTTCGATTAACTCTGACGCAAAACCGTTTTTTAAAGCTTACGGCGCAAAGTGGTTAGCGGACTTGTCAGGCATTGCGGAAATGATTTGCCGCCAGTTTGGGATTACCGCCATTACTCAAAGCAATGAATGTACTGTGACCCACTCTGAATTATGGTACTCCTGGCGTAAGGAAAAAGCCGCAGCCCGATTTGCGTCAATTATTTGGCGAAAATAATCGCTAAAAACTTGAAAACGCCCAAAAAGTACCCACATTTAAATCAACGAAAGATTTAAACGAGGGAGTACCATGAGACACGATAAATTTACCAGTAAATTTCAAATGGCGATTGCCGATGCGCAATCTATAGCGCTGGGTCGTGATCACCAATTTATTGAGCCTGTGCACTTAATGCAGGCATTGCTAGACCAGAATGGCGGCTCAGTCCGTCCATTATTTACGATGTTGGGTATCGATATCCCACAATTCAGAGCAAGCTTGTCCAAAGCCTTGGATGCATTGCCGCAAGTGGAAGGTACCGGTGGGGACGTCCAGCTTTCTCAGGCGACTGCACAGTTACTCAATTTGTGCGACAAATACGCACAGAAGCGTAATGATTCTTATATTTCTTCTGAACTCTTTTTGCTAGCCGCAACAGAAGACAAGGGCAAGTTGGGTGAAATATTTAAAGCGCAGGGCATAAAGCGAGATGCGCTGGAAAAAGCGATTAATGATATTCGAGATGGTCAAAAAGTAGATGATCCGAACGCTGAAGAGCAACGCCAGGCTCTCGATAAATATACGATTGATTTAACAGAGCGCGCTGAACAAGGGAAGCTCGATCCCGTGATTGGTCGTGACGAAGAAATCCGCCGGACTATCCAGGTGTTGCAGCGTCGTACCAAGAATAACCCGGTACTGATTGGTGAACCTGGTGTCGGTAAAACGGCAATTGTTGAGGGGTTAGCGCAACGCATTGTTAATGGGGAAGTGCCTGAAGGCTTAAAACATAAGCGAGTGTTATCGCTCGATTTAGGTTCTCTTTTAGCGGGGGCGAAGTTCCGCGGTGAATTTGAAGAACGATTAAAAGCAGTATTGAACGAGCTGTCGAAAGAAGAAGGCCGAATCATCCTCTTTATTGATGAGCTGCATACTATGGTCGGTGCCGGTAAGGCTGAAGGTGCAATGGACGCAGGCAACATGCTGAAACCGGCGCTTGCGCGTGGCGAACTTCATTGCGTCGGTGCAACAACATTAGATGAATACCGCCAATATATTGAGAAAGACGCCGCTTTAGAACGTCGCTTCCAGAAAGTCTTGGTCGATGAGCCAACCGTAGAAGACACCATTGCGATTTTGCGAGGCTTGAAAGAGCGTTATGAGCTGCATCATTCGGTAGAGATAACTGACCCTGCAATAGTTGCAGCAGCATCTTTATCGCATCGTTATATTAGTGATCGCAAGCTGCCCGATAAAGCTATCGATTTAATTGACGAGGCGGCTTCAAGTATCCGTATGCAAATTGACTCTAAACCAGAGGATTTAGATCGGCTAGAGCGTCGCATTATTCAGTTGAAGTTAGAGCGTCAGGCGCTGCAGAAAGAAAAAGATGACGCCAGTAAAAAACGTTTAGATACTCTGCACGAAGAGCTGGACGATCAGGAGCGTAAATACAAAGAGTTGGAAGAAGTATGGAATACCGAGAAAGCAGCGGTTCAGGGCACGCAGCATATTAAAGCTCAGCTTGAGCAGGCACGCACAGACATGGATATCGCCCGTCGAGCGGGAGACTTGAACCGTATGTCGGAGCTTCAGTATGGACGTATTCCGGAACTGGAACGTCAATTAGACTTAGCGTTGCAGGCCGAAATGCAGGACATGAGCTTGCTGAAAAACCGCGTAACCGATGAAGAGATTGCCGATGTACTGTCTCGTTGGACCGGTATTCCTGTTGCAAGAATGCTTGAGGGTGAGCGTGAAAAACTCATTCATATGGAAGATAACCTGCATAATCGTGTTGTCGGACAAAACGAAGCGGTCGAGGCAGTCGCAAATGCCATTCGTCGTTCGCGCGCGGGCTTGGGTGATCCAAACAGACCTATAGGCTCATTTTTATTCCTGGGTCCAACCGGTGTGGGGAAAACTGAGTTGTCCAAAGCGTTGGCGAATTTTATGTTCGATACAGACGAAGCGATGGTTCGAATTGATATGTCTGAGTTTATGGAGAAGCACTCAGTAGCTCGCTTAGTTGGTGCACCTCCGGGTTATGTAGGTTATGAAGAAGGGGGTTATTTAACGGAAGCGGTGCGTCGCAAGCCATATTCTGTCATCTTGCTTGACGAAGTAGAGAAAGCCCATCCGGATGTATTCAACATATTGCTTCAGGTATTGGACGATGGTCGTTTAACAGATGGACAGGGTCGTACGGTCGATTTTAAAAATACCGTGATTATTATGACATCGAACTTGGGCTCTGATCTCATACAAGAGCATGCGAAAGAGCATACGTACGAACAAATGAAAGCGGAAGTCATGGAAGTATTAGGGCGTCATTTCAGACCTGAGTTTATTAACCGGGTTGATGACACCGTGGTATTCCATCCATTGGGTGAAGCTGAGATACGCTCGATTGCTCAATTCCAGTTACAGCTGCTGTTTAAGCGCCTGGAAGAGAAAGACTTTGAGATTGAAGTCGATGATGATGCGTTAGCGCATCTGGCTCGTACAGGGTTTGATCCGGTATTTGGGGCGCGACCTCTGAAAAGAGCGATTCAACATGAACTTGAGAATCCGTTAGCGCAGAAAATCTTATCCGGAGAGATTCAACCTGCTAAACCGATAAAAGTCAGTGTTGAGAATGAAGCGCTAGTGATTAGTCAGTAACAGAGGCAACAAGGCTCGGGGATTTCCTACCCGAAGCCTTGTTGTGATAACCTGTTCACTTTCTATTAATAACTAAGAGTGTTTTTGCATGAGTAACGATAGTTCAAATACTAACGGCAAACGCCGGGGTATTTACTTACTGCCAAACTTATTCACTACGGCAGGTTTGTTTTCTGGTTTCTATGCCATTGTTGCCTCGATGAACGAGCGTTTTGTCGAAGCGGCCGTTGCGATTTTTATTGCGATGATTTTTGATGGGCTTGACGGACGTGTAGCCAGAATGACCAATACCGAAAGTGATTTTGGGGCTGAGTTTGACAGCATGGCGGATATCGTTTCCTTTGGTATGGCTCCGGCGCTTGTGATGTATAACTATGCACTTGCTGACTTAGGTAAGTTAGGTTGGTTGGCTGCATTTATATTTGTTGCTGGTGGAGCGTTACGACTTGCACGATTTAATACGAATTTAGGCTCTTCTGATAAACGTTACTTTCAGGGGTTAGCTATTCCAAGCGCGGCCGCGATAGTCTCCGGCTTAGTTTGGGTGGGCTCTGAATACGGTATTGAAGGTTCTGATATTGGCGGCATTGCAGCCATTATTACTATTTGTGCTGGCTTATTGATGGTAACAAACTTCCGTTACCACTCTTTTAAAGATGTAGACTGGAAGGGAAAAGTCTCCTTCTTAGTTATATTAGTGATTGTATTGGCTTTCGTTGTTGTTGCTACTCAACCATCTTTAGTTTTGTTCTCTATTTTCTTTCTATACGCCCTGTCTGGGCCAGTATTCACCATTAAAAATGTGAAAAAACTGAAGTTAGAGCATGTCGTTGGAGATGACGACGAGGATGATGCTGACTTTAACCAAGACGGCGATGCTGATAAGAAGCAGAAAAAAGAGTCTGATAAAGACGATTAAATCATCAAATTGATTATGATCTAGGCAAGCGATCATTTTTCTTAAAAAAGATCTTGAAAGGCCACAAAAGATCTCTATAATTCGCCGCCGTTGTCACGAGATACTCGCTGAGTTGAGTCGGACAACGGCGGTTTTGTCAGCCGGGCAAAAAGTCCAGAAAAAGAGGTTGACGAAATCATCGGGACGTGTAGAATACGCCTCCCTGCTTCGGAAGAAGCAACGCTCTTTAACAACTATATCAAGCCAAGCAAACTGTGTGGGCACTTGCAGAAGTTACGCAAAACAGAAATATGTATTGCAACTTTTGAATGAGTGTTCAGCAAGGTTTCATTAATGAAGCTAAGCAAAAACGCGTAATTCATTGAGTTGATTGAACTACTTTTAATTGAAGAGTTTGATCATGGCTCAGATTGAACGCTGGCGGCAGGCCTAACACATGCAAGTCGAGCGGTAACAGAGAGAAGCTTGCTTCTCTGCTGACGAGCGGCGGACGGGTGAGTAAGACTTGGGAATTTGCCTTTAGGCGGGGGACAACCACTGGAAACGGTGGCTAATACCGCATAATGTCTACGGACCAAAGTGGGGGACCTTCGGGCCTCACACCTAAAGATGAGCCCAAGCGGGATTAGCTAGTTGGTGGGGTAAAGGCTCACCAAGGCGACGATCCCTAGCTGTTCTGAGAGGATGATCAGCCACACTGGGACTGAGACACGGCCCAGACTCCTACGGGAGGCAGCAGTGGGGAATATTGCACAATGGGGGAAACCCTGATGCAGCCATGCCGCGTGTGTGAAGAAGGCCTTCGGGTTGTAAAGCACTTTCAGTGGTGAGGAAAGGGTGATAGTTAATAGCTATCACAGTTGACGTTAGCCACAGAAGAAGCACCGGCTAACTCCGTGCCAGCAGCCGCGGTAATACGGAGGGTGCAAGCGTTAATCGGAATTACTGGGCGTAAAGCGTACGTAGGCGGTGTGTTAAGCTAGATGTGAAAGCCCCGGGCTCAACCTGGGAATAGCATTTAGAACTGGCACGCTAGAGTCCTGAAGAGGGTGGTAGAATTTCCAGTGTAGCGGTGAAATGCGTAGATATTGGAAGGAATACCGGTGGCGAAGGCGGCCACCTGGTCAGAGACTGACGCTGAGGTACGAAAGCGTGGGGAGCAAACAGGATTAGATACCCTGGTAGTCCACGCCGTAAACGATGTCAACTAGTTGTTCGTGTCATTAAGACGTGAGTAACGCAGCTAACGCACTAAGTTGACCGCCTGGGGAGTACGGCCGCAAGGTTAAAACTCAAATGAATTGACGGGGGCCCGCACAAGCGGTGGAGCATGTGGTTTAATTCGATGCAACGCGAAGAACCTTACCATCCCTTGACATCCAGTGAATTTTCCAGAGATGGATTAGTGCCTTCGGGAACACTGAGACAGGTGCTGCATGGCTGTCGTCAGCTCGTGTTGTGAGATGTTGGGTTAAGTCCCGCAACGAGCGCAACCCTTATCCTTAGTTGCCAGCACATAATGGTGGGAACTCTGGGGAGACTGCCGGTGATAAACCGGAGGAAGGTGGGGACGACGTCAAGTCATCATGGCCCTTACGGGATGGGCTACACACGTGCTACAATGGCGCATACAAAGGGCAGCGAACCTGCGAAGGTAAGCGAATCTCATAAAGTGCGTCGTAGTCCGGATTGGAGTCTGCAACTCGACTCCATGAAGTCGGAATCGCTAGTAATCGTGGATCAGAATGCCACGGTGAATACGTTCCCGGGCCTTGTACACACCGCCCGTCACACCATGGGAGTGGGCTGCACCAGAAGTGGTTAGTTTAACCTTCGGGAGAACGATCACCACGGTGTGGTTCATGACTGGGGTGAAGTCGTAACAAGGTAGCCGTAGGGGAACCTGCGGCTGGATCACCTCCTTACATTATTGCGAACGGACGTGAGTGCTCACACAGTTTGCAGGCTTGATATTAGAAGAGAAGAAAACTGGGTCTGTAGCTCAGCTGGTTAGAGCGCACCCCTGATAAGGGTGAGGTCGGCAGTTCAAGTCTGCCCAGACCCACCATTTCTGCGCGATGGCTGCGTTGGAAACCTCGTCGTGTACTGGTGTACACTTCCTCGGCTTCCGCCTTGCCCTCGCTTGAAACACCCTTATCGGGGGTGGTCGAAAGCCCACAACGGGGCCATAGCTCAGCTGGGAGAGCGCCTGCCTTGCACGCAGGAGGTCAGCGGTTCGATCCCGCTTGGCTCCACCACTTCTTCTCTGGTAACCGTTAGCGTTAAGTGTTCTTGGCTAAGAATATTTACCGGTAACTTCGTGTTACACGCTCTTTAACAACATGGAAAGCTGATTGTAAATAAAGTAAGAAATGCCACTCTACTTGAACAAACCGTAAGGTAGAGGCGTATCGAACTTGTGTACAGCGAGAACAAACAATCTTGGTCATGTAATCCAGACACCTTCGGGTTGTATGGTTAAGTGACTAAGCGTACACGGTGGATGCCTAGGCAGTTGGAGGCGATGAAGGACGTACTAACTTGCGATAAGCCATGACGAGGCAGTAAGAGCCACTTGAGTCATGGATTTCCGAATGGGGCAACCCACTGAGCTTGCTCAGTATCCGGCACTGAATAAAATAGGTGCCAGGAGGCGAACCCGGAGAACTGAAACATCTAAGTACCCGGAGGAAAAGAAATCAACCGAGATTTCCCTAGTAGCGGCGAGCGAACGGGAAGCAGCCCTTAAGCGTTACATGTGCTAACAGAATCTGTTGGGAAGCAGAGCCATAGACGGTGATAGCCCGGTATGTGAAGGCGCATGAAACGTGAAAACGAGTAGGTCGGGACACGTGTTATCTTGACTGAATATGGGGGGACCATCCTCCAAGGCTAAATACTCCCAACTGACCGATAGTGAACCAGTACCGTGAGGGAAAGGCGAAAAGAACCCCGGCGAGGGGAGTGAAATAGAACCTGAAACCGTGTACGTACAAGCAGTAGGAGCGGACGTGTTCCGTGACTGCGTACCTTTTGTATAATGGGTCAGCGACTTATATTTTGTAGCAAGGTTAACCGTATAGGGTAGCCGTAGGGAAACCGAGTCTTAACTGGGCGCTCAGTTGCAAGGTATAGACCCGAAACCGGGCGATCTAACCATGAGCAGGTTGAAGATTGAGTAACATCAATTGGAGGACCGAACCCACTTATGTTGAAAAATGAGGGGATGACTTGTGGCTAGGAGTGAAAGGCTAATCAAGCCCGGAGATAGCTGGTTCTCCCCGAAATCTATTTAGGTAGAGCCTCGGACGAATACCATTGGGGGTAGAGCACTGTTTGGGCTAGGGGGTCATCCCGACTTACCAACCCCATGCAAACTCCGAATACCAATGAGTACTATCCGGGAGACACACGGCGGGTGCTAACGTCCGTCGTGGAGAGGGAAACAACCCAGACCGCCAGCTAAGGTCCCAAAGTTATGGCTCAGTGGGAAACGATGTGGGAAGGCACAGACAGCTAGGAGGTTGGCTTAGAAGCAGCCACCCTTTAAAGAAAGCGTAATAGCTCACTAGTCGAGTCGGCCTGCGCGGAAGATGTAACGGGGCTAAGCCATACACCGAAGCTGCGGCAGCAACTTGTTGCTGGGTAGGGGAGCGTTCTGTAAGCGGATGAAGGTGGTTCGAGAGGACTGCTGGACGTATCAGAAGTGCGAATGCTGACATGAGTAACGATAATGGGAGTGAAAAACTCCCACGCCGGAAGACCAAGGTTTCCTATCCCATGCTAATCAGGGTAGGGTAAGTCGGCCCCTAAGGCGAGGCGGAAACGCGTAGTCGATGGAAAACAGGTTAATATTCCTGTACCGATGTTCATTGCGATGGGGGGACGGAGAAGGCTAGGTGAGCGCGGCGTTGGTAGTCCGCGTGAAAGTGCGTAGGCTGAGGGTTTAGGAAAATCCGGACCCTTAAGGCCGAGACACGAGACGAGCATCTACGGATGCGAAGTCATTGATGCCCTGCTTCCGGGAAAAGCCTCTAAGCTTCAGATGAACATTGACCGTACCCCAAACCGACACAGGTGGTCAGGTAGAGAATACTAAGGCGCTTGAGAGAACTCGGGTGAAGGAACTAGGCAAAATAGTACCGTAACTTCGGGAGAAGGTACGCCGCTGATGGTGATTGACTTCGCGTCATGAGCTGTTGGCGGTCGCAGTGACCAGGTGGCTGGGACTGTTTATTAAAAACACAGCACTGTGCTAACACGAAAGTGGACGTATACGGTGTGACACCTGCCCGGTGCCGGAAGGTTAATTGATGGGGTTAGCGTATGCGAAGCTCTTGATCGAAGCCCCGGTAAACGGCGGCCGTAACTATAACGGTCCTAAGGTAGCGAAATTCCTTGTCGGGTAAGTTCCGACCTGCACGAATGGTGTAACCATGGCCACGCTGTCTCCACCCGAGACTCAGTGAAATTGAAATCGCAGTGAAGATGCTGTGTACCCGCGGCTAGACGGAAAGACCCCGTGAACCTTTACTACAGCTTGGCACTGAACATTGAACCTACATGTGTAGGATAGGTGGGAGGCTTTGAAGCATTGGCGCTAGTTGATGTGGAGCCATCCTTGAAATACCACCCTTGTATGTTTGATGTTCTAACATAGGCCCCTTATCGGGGTTGTGGACAGTGCCTGGTGGGTAGTTTGACTGGGGCGGTCTCCTCCCAAAGAGTAACGGAGGAGCACGAAGGTTGGCTAAGTACGGTCGGACATCGTACGGTTAGTGCAATGGCAGAAGCCAGCTTAACTGCGAGACAGACACGTCGAGCAGATACGAAAGTAGGTCATAGTGATCCGGTGGTTCTGAATGGAAGGGCCATCGCTCAACGGATAAAAGGTACTCCGGGGATAACAGGCTGATACCGCCCAAGAGTTCATATCGACGGCGGTGTTTGGCACCTCGATGTCGGCTCATCACATCCTGGGGCTGAAGTCGGTCCCAAGGGTATGGCTGTTCGCCATTTAAAGTGGTACGCGAGCTGGGTTTAGAACGTCGTGAGACAGTTCGGTCCCTATCTGCCGTGGGCGTTTGAGAGTTGAGAGGAGCTGCTCCTAGTACGAGAGGACCGGAGTGGACGAACCTCTGGTGTTCGGGTTGTCATGCCAATGGCACTGCCCGGTAGCTATGTTCGGAATCGATAACCGCTGAAAGCATCTAAGCGGGAAGCGAGCCTCGAGATAAGCTCTCACTAGCACTTTAAGTGCTCTGAAGGGTTGTTGAAGACGACGACGTTGATAGGCGGGGTGTGGAAGCGTAGTAATGCGTTGAGCTAACCCGTACTAATTGCCCGTGAGACTTAACCATACAACACCGAAGTTGTTTGAGACGTTACGCACAAGCGAGCGACTCTGCTAAGCGGCAAGAAGAGTGGCGATTACTAAGAATCAGTTTTTTATGTTGTGACAGTTTATGTCTGGCGGCCATAGCGGTGTGGCACCACCTGAATCCATCCCGAACTCAGCAGTGAAACACACCAGCGCCGATGGTAGTGTGGGGTCTCCCCATGCGAGAGTAGGTCACCGCCAGACTTCAAATAAAAGAGCCCCAGCCGATTTTGGCTGGGGCTTTTTATTTTGTGTGTTGTGCTACTCGAGCATGGGCATGTGACAAAATCGCCGGGAGCGATTTTGAACGCACGTTAGTGCGGCCCGAAGGGCGGAGAGTAGGGTGAAGCGGGTCCCCGGTAAAGCCAACAATTTGGCTTTACCCCGCTGAACAGGTTGAGCTCTGCGAAACCTTGTCCAGACTTCAAATCGAAGAAGCCCTCAGCTGACGCTGGGGGCTTTTTTTATGCCTGCTCCTCTGCCTCTCGGTAGCCTGAGGCGACACTACGTCACCCGCAATGTTAAGCCAGCCCAATGGCTTGCTCATGCTAAAAATCTTAACCAACTCAATTAATGTAATGGCATTAAACCATAACTATTTCTCGATGGTGTATATCAAGTCTCCACCTTGACCTTCCGCATTAGAAACAGATTCGAAAATCAATTTGTCGGTAAGGCTATAACGTAAGATGAAAGTTGAGGTTGGTTCTATTAAACCGATTCCGTACTTAATATATAAGTCTGGGGATAAATGCTTGCCGATATACAAAGATGTGTCGTTAACATCACTGGTTCGTGAATCGAGAGAGACTTCGTCTAAGTCAAAAGTTTCTTTCAATCCATCGGTTAAAAACTCGGTACTACGGCCGCCTACCAATAAAGCGGCTTGGAGTTCCAGATTGTTCACGTCGCCTTGGCTGCCAGGTGGTTTTCCGAAAAGAAGGTAGGACAGTATTGTGCTATCACTCATTGGTGGTGTAGAAAATAGGCTAAGCTCGGGCTGCTCAATACTGCCAGTAACGCGTGCTCCTATTTTCTCAGGTGGTTTTTGATTACTTGTCGAGGAGCTGATATTTCTAGTAATCCTGAGGTTTAATGAAGGGCTGCTTAAAGGAACGTCGTTAAATAGCAAGTCACCGCGCTCTATCGTTAGTTTTTGTCCATAAATTTCATATTGCCCGGACGTGACACCTATAGTTCCGTTCCCTCTTGCTGGAGAGTTAGGTTGTTGAGTAATGTTAAGGCTTCCTTGAATCTGACCAGCAAAGCCAAGCGCTTTAACTCTTACGTTTTCTCCCAAAGAGACGGTTAAGTCAGTTTGGGTTTTGAATACAGACGTTTTTTTCTCTTCATTTTTCAACCGAACATCAGCAGATTCTGTTGTGGCTTGGTTAAGTTCTATAGGGGTTATGCGGGCTTTAGGGATATTTAATTTTCCATTTAAGCTTATCAGCTTTTTATCTAGGCTTACGGTTAGTTCCGGTGAGGCTTCTATGAGCAAATCCGGCGTATCGATAATAAGCAGGTCGTTTCCATTAATGTCTAACTTGCCGAACTGCTTAAATGCATTCAAGTGGCCAGTAATTTGCAATTTTCCGGAACCCACTTTTCCGTCAGCCTCCACCTTAAACTGACCTGAGTTTGCATCTGCTTGCAGAGTCCCAGTAACGTCGTTTAGCATGGTGCCAGATTGCAGCACCACTATCTGATTCGCATTGAGTTGAACTTTTCCCGATGCTAGAGGGGTATCCACTGTTCCATCTATTACTATGCGAGCAGAAGCCTTTCCTTTACCAATACTGACTTGTGGAAGCAATAGGTTAGCTAACTCCAGGCTGTCTGAGTCAAAGTCTAAAGTGCCGGATAGCTTACTACCTGTTTCCAAGCTGCCTGTCTCGACGTAACCATTTAGGTTTAGTCCAAGCTCATTAGCTTGAGCGATTACATTGGCTTGTAATCCTTGCTCTTTAGTTTTCGCAACGAACTGCAATTTCTCTAAGGTTACGGTTTCTTCTGCAGTCGAAACTTTTGTGTTATTGGCATTTATTGATGCATTTAACTGGTTGAATGTCTTTGTTTCAATATCTACTGAACCTTCGATGTCGAGCTCCAGATCGCCTTGCAGTTTGTACAATGCCGAAGGTATGACTAAAGCTTGCAATGCATTTATAGGAACAGATTGAGCGTTAGCTTTAAAAGACAGCCAGCTTTTATCTTTGTCTAACTGAATACATAAAGGGGAGCTGATCTCCGCATAACCAATGCACAGGTCGTGTAATCTAAAATTAGCGTTTTTAGAACTGAGTGTTAAATCGGTAGGCTGGGTTAAATAAACTTTCTTATAACCTGTTTGCTTTAATTCGGCGGAATCGAGCCCTATCGTAAACTCGGGTTGGTTTAACACACCATTAATGGTTCCGCGCGCTAAAGCAGTTCCTTGTAATTCTGATACCTGGCTTAATTGGTCAGATTGAAGCTCCCAGTTCAATGTTCGTCCTGAGCTCAATGCTCCGTTAATGTTAAACGATTGAGCTCCCCAATTTCCTTCCATGCTTTCGACAAATAGATAGGGGGCGGCGTAGCTCATTGAAACTTTGCTATTGACGTCATGACCTTCGTAAGTACCAGTCACATTGGCATTTAAAGAGATATCACGGCTCCAATCAATAGTTGCCTCTGCAGCTATCATGTTGTTATTTTGACTGAGCTTTAATGTGGTTAGATTGAGCGACTTGGAAGCAAGCTGAGCCTCACTGGTTAGCTTAAATGGTTGTGGTAACAAGCCGTTAATATCGCTCGATAAACGAGCGGATAAATTATCGATAGCTCCACTAACTGTTAATTTACCGCCTTCACTAATAATATCGCTGGGTTTGTATAAAACAGTATCCCATTGCGAAGTGACATCAATAACAGGGACGGAATCAAGGTGAACAATACTTCCGCTAATGAGCAATTCACCACGAATATCATTATCTGAACTCACGTTAAGAGAGTTAATTGTTAATGCATTAGACTCGTACGTTAAGCGTCCAGATATTGCTGCATTTCTTTGGTTTACGGTAACCGATAGGTCCGGACTAAGAATGGCGCTGTTTAAACTCCCTTCCCCTGCAACGGCTCCGTTAAACACAAGGCTCAGGTCTCCTAAGTCAAAAGCCTTTAACCATGGGGTAAGGTTGCTTTCATTCCATTGACTGGTAACAGACCAGCTCAGCGCTTTGGCTGGTTGATGCAGAGTAGCTTCAAGGGAAGCATTCAGACTGTCACTAAGTTTCGTCTCAGTGACGAGCTTTCTTATATCCCCTTTAAATAGGCTGTTGATAGTGAGAGCGGGATAATCCGGCGAATGCAGCTCAATTTTAGTATTCAGTGAGCTTTTAAAAGGATATGACAGTAACGACTGCCCGCGAACGGATGCTGTTACATACTGGTGCGAAATATCTAAGTTTCTCAGAGTGACTCGACCACGCGTGTTTGCTTTAGCGGAAAGATTTACATCAAGCTTTTGAGCTGGAGCCTCAAAGAAAAAGAATAACGTGTCAGACACTGTTAGCTTCTGAATATCAATGGATAAGGGAAGTTCTATTTTTATCTCATTGAGAGCGTTTGCTTGGTTATCGTTGTTGGGTTTAGCCTCTGTAGAGCGTAACCGGACTTCGCCGTGATCACTCTTAATACGCTCTGCCGTAATAGAGCCTGATAATAACGCTAACGGCTGCCAATGGATTTTTAATGCTTCGGTTTGGTAAGCAAATGACTCGGACTCAATACGTAAGTTATTAAAGCTAAACTCGGTTAGTAGCTTGCCTCGAAACTGATCGTAACGAATATCTATTGGGGAGTAATGAATGGCCTTATCGACTACCCAACGGCTGCCCGTTTCGGTACCGAACAATGCGATCGCAACCGATGGTATTACAAAAAAAATGCCCAATATGATGCTTGCCAACCAACGATAAATCGTCATAGATCAGGCCCCAGGGTTAAGTGCAGTCGCCAAGGCTTATCGGGCTCATCAATTGCTTGGGCTAAGTCAAGCCGAATTGAGCCGATAGGCGATATCCAGCGCACACCAAAGCCAATACTTTGCTTTAATGGCTCATTAGGTTCGATCATCGCATTCCCGATGTCCGTAAACAATGCAATCCGCCAGTGTTCCTTAAACCGATAGTCAATTTCAGCGCTAGCTGTTGCTAAGTAACGACCCCCAATAACCGTTCCGGTTTCGTCCTCAGGACCGAGCTGTTCATAGGCATAACCACGAACACTGTGGTCGCCACCCCCGAAAAAGCGCAGTGATGGAGGCAGGGTATCGAAGTTATCAATATAGGTGGCGCCTATATCAGCACGCGTGAGTATTCTGACGCGCTCAGTTAGCGGTACGACGGCTTTGAACCCCAGTTTCAAACTGGCCATGTTCGCGTCTGATAAGAGCGTATCATTTGCCGCTTTAAGCGTAGCATCAAAGCGAAATCCTTTATCAATATTCAAGCGCCCGTCGGCTGTCATGTAGGTCCAGCTCGATCGTGGAATAAGAAATTGACTGGTACCTTCTGTTTCACCAATCTGAAAGTCATCTCTTTGCCAGCTTAAGCCAAACTCATGTTGCCACTGATTCATTGTAACGGTACTGGACGCACCGATGCGGTATAAGCGGTTTTCTTGACCCTCATTATTTTTATCCGATACCTCTGCGTTAAATCGATAGTAGTCAGACTGCGGTTTTTTCCCGGGTACGATGTAGTTAGCACTAACACGGCTTTCAATTTGAGATACTTGAGTCAATCCCCGAAATTGGTGGCCATCTTCGTTGACCCAGCGCCGATTCAGGCTTGCACTAACCCGTGCGCCAGTATCGGTGCCATAACCAACGCCATATTGGTATTGGTTTCTATAGTTTGCCGTCGATTTAACATCAACCGGGACATGGTGTTCTTCAGAGTCATTCCATCTCGGACTTACCTGCACTTGCGAAAAATAGCCACTGTCCAGCAGTGCGACTTGTAAATTGCTCAGTTCCTGGCTGGTATAACCCTCACCCAGCTCGAAAGGCACAAAGCGTTGCAGCAGGCCATCGTTTAGAATGTCTTGCTCGAAGGTTACCGAGCCGAACTTATAACGTTGACCTGATTCAAAAATAACATCGATATTAGCGGTGTTTTTATCAACATCAATTTCTACATCGTGTTTACTGAAATGCGCATCGTGGTAACCGCGATGGCTTGCTAAGGATAAAAAACGAGACTTTAGTGCTTCATACTGGCTGTGAATAAAACGCTGGTTTTCTTTCAGATCACTGTTTTTTAACAAAGCGAGGAATACATCATCATCTGAGGCATCGCCATTTATAATCCAGCTGTTTTTCGTTATACGTACTGGCTCATTCAATACTACCTCATACGAGGCAACCCAACCGCTCTCGACACTTTCTAGTTGAGCATTCACTTCAACCTGATAATATCCATAAGGACGCAATGCTTTTTGAATATCGTCAGGGGCTTGTCGGTGTAGATACCGAACTCGATAGTCTGCGTAGCTCTCGCTATTATTGAGTCGGGCAATTTGTAGTAGCGTCATGACATTGTCATAGGCTTTATCGTCGACACCCGAAACTCTTACTTCTACGGAAGCAAAAGTCAGACAGCTAACGAATAAGCTACAAGCAATAAGAATACAGCGAATGTAAAGCATTGATGTGTTTTACCATAAAAAAGGTGGCAACATAATCTCATTGTTTGAGACTCTGTGTCACTCATCGGGTTCAACTTGGAGACATTATGGCGATAGAAATTACAACAGCAGAGAAACGGTTATTACAAAAAGTGAGTATACCGCCACGACCGCAAACTCTGTTAACTGTTAGTAGTGAAGCCAAAAAAGAAGAGCCTGATGTGTCCGTTATTGCCGATGCCATTGCATCTGATATGGGGATTGCCGCTGCAGTTTTGCAAGTGGTGAATTCTGCTGCTTATCGGCGGGCAAAAGAAATAGACTCTATCCAGCAGGCGGTAATGACGCTGGGCTTTCGACGAGTTTTCCCTATCGTAAAAGCGGTAGCGCTAAAGTCCGCGCTTAAGTCGGACTATGATCTTAATGAGTTTTGGCGTTATAACGAGTGGGTGGCAAGTGCTTGTGTGATGGTTTCCGAAGCCGTTGGTAAGCCTGAGTTGAGGGACCATGCATACATGCTTGGTTTATTTCAAAGCTCTGGTATTCCCGTCATGCTGTCAGAATTCGATGAGGAATACTCTGAGCTATTGAACGCCTCAAGCAGCCAACCATGGCCTGAAATTATTGAACAAGAGCAGCGTAAGTTTAATACGACTCACACAACGATGGGCGCATTACTTGCTCAGCAATGGAAGCTCCCCAAAATTGTCGTCGAAGTTATCTATTACTTGTTTGATGACAGTTCTATTTTTTCAACATCGAGTGAGTTATCCAACATAGCCTTAGACTTACTGGGTATTTTGAAAATATCGCGCTATGCCATTGACCTGCGTACGCGCAGCCTGGCGGGGCAGGAAGAATGGCAGTCTGTACTAGATGGTGTTTTAGAGCACTTTCAAATCGATGAGTTTAAGGTAGAAGAGATTGTTGAATTGGTTCATGAAGAGCTGTTCGACGTAGAGCATTAGTCTTGCTGGTTAAATTATCTGCAAACAACAGGCTAAGAGCCAATAAGTACTTGTACCACGGCTTGTTGTCGGTATAATCCTTCCCTCGAGAGTTAGGGGCGTAGTTCCAACTGGCAGAACAGCGGTCTCCAAAACCGACGGTTGGGGGTTCGAATCCCTCCGCCCCTGCCAACTCTTTACTAGTCTTATTTATCCTGCTCAATTACACTACATTCATCTCTATTCGGTAACTTAGTCAAACGGTAACTCCTATGGATGCTCAGTGGACTTCTCAACAGGTGCAAGCACTGGCTGCTATGAACATTCCTGTTTGGGAAAAAACACCTAAACCCAATCATCATTACTGTTACAAAATGGGCACTTACTATCTGGTGGGAGAGTCGCAATTACCTGTTGAGCTACCTCAGTGGTTTAAGGACTTTTGCTTGTGTGTTGGTGAACGCCCAGTGGCCGTAAAGGCAGCAGAGAATTCTGACAAATGCTTTAATTACGACAGCTGGTTTGATAAAGCACCGACAGCCACATTTAAAAAAGAGCTGTGGCGCAGTTTAAGCCATGCCTGAAATAACGCTTCGAAATTTTACGCCTGATAAGGCGTGCTATGAGATTGAACGGCGAGCTCATGAACACCCCTGGAGCTTTTCAGTTTTCAGCCAAAGTCATGGGCCGGCTTATTACAATCGGCGGCTCACAATTGATGGAGAAACGATAGGCTATATTATCTGTCAGCAGGTACTGGACGAGTTGACGATTTTTAATGTCGCGGTTGATCCAAAGCATCAAGGGCATGGGTTTTCGCATTACTTGATGAAAGATGCCTTAAACTATGCGCACCAGAACAAAATGTCAGTATTTCTTGAAGTACGCGCGTCCAATACAACGGCAATTAATTTATATCGAACGTATGGGTTCAGCGAGCTGGCTAAGCGCTCCGACTATTACAAAACCCATAATGGCTATGAAGATGCTTTAGTCATGAAGTGGCAAAGCGAACAGAATTAGGAGAAGTTTATGCCATCGGAAAATCAAGCTCAGGCTTTGCAGGTACTATCCTATGTTGATTTAACGTCACTGAACAATGACGATGATAAAGCCACTATTGAATCACTCTGCGCGAAGGTGACTATTGGTAGCCAATCAGTTGCGGCTATTTGCGTTTTTCCTGAGTGGGTGGCAACAGCACAAGCCTATTTTGAAAAGCATGACCTGAGTATCCCCATAGCAACAGTCACTAACTTCCCGGACGGCAGTACAAATATTGAAAGAACTGCGGCTGAAACCGAACGAGCTATTGCGGCGGGGGCACACGAAATTGATGTTGTCTTGCCATATCGAGCGCTGTTAAATGGGGACGAGAGTACGCCTGCTGAGTTAGTTCGTGAATGCAAAGATATATGCGGTGACGAAGTGACGCTTAAAGTGATTATTGAATCGGGTGAGCTTAAAACTCAGGATGCTATTGTCGCGGCCAGTGAAATTGCTATTGCTAATGGGGCCGACTTCATTAAAACATCGACTGGCAAAGTGGAAACGAACGCAACCTTATCAGCCGCTCAAACAATGCTGGGTGTCATAAAAGCGAGTGGCAGCGACTGCGGGTTTAAGGCGGCTGGCGGTATTCGTATGGTAGAAGAAGCTATGCAATACATTAACCTGGCCGAGGAAATTCTCGGTAAGGACTGGGTGACTCCTGAGCACTTCCGAATTGGCGCAAGCAGTTTGTTGAAAGACGTACAGAGCATTTTGGATAACCGCTGATTATGTTTTTGGCGCAAGATAGTATTCGCAAAAAGCGTGATGCTCTTCCGTTAACTCAGGAAGAGATTCACCATTTCGTCAATGGTATTTGTGATGAGAGTGTGAGCGAGGGGCAAATCGCAGCCCTCGCAATGGCTATTTATTTTAATGGTATGACTGCCAATGAAACACTTAATCTGACTAAAGCCATGCGCGACTCGGGAGATGTCCTAAGCTGGCCTAAGTCAGAGTTTGATGGCCCCATTTTGGATAAGCATTCGACGGGCGGTGTTGGCGATGTCGTGAGTTTGATGCTTGGACCTATTATTGCAGCCTGTGGTGGTTATGTACCGATGATCTCAGGGCGAGGCTTGGGGCATACCGGCGGGACTCTGGATAAGCTTGATTCTATTCCGGGTTATTGTTCGACACCCGACAATGCAACCTTTAAGAAAGTCGTAAAGCAAGCCGGTGTGGCTATTATAGGCCAAACCAGCAACCTGGCACCGGCCGACAGGCGGTTTTATGCAACGCGGGATATCACGGCAACTGTTGAATCCATTCCGTTAATTACAGCGTCGATTTTATCGAAGAAACTTGCCGAAGGGCTGGATGGCCTGGTTATGGATGTTAAGTCCGGTAATGGCGCCTTTATGCCTTCTCATGAAAAATCACTAGAGCTGGCCCGGAAAATTGTCGAGGTAGGCGTGCAACTCGGTGTGTCGACATCCGCTTTGGTGACCGACATGAATGAGCCGTTAGCTTCAGCGGCCGGTAATGCGCTGGAAGTGACATTGGCGATTGACTACTTAACCGGCAAGCATCGTGATACGCGTCTTCATGAGGTAACTGAGGCGCTAGCTGTTGAATCACTATTGTCCGGGGGCCTTGCGAATGAGCGAGAAGAAGCCAGGCTGCGTGTGAGTAAAGCATTAGACAGTGGCAGCGCTGCCGAGCGATTTGGTGAAATGGTGCGCCTGCTTAATGGACCGGCTGACTTCATTGAAAGGCCAGCGCATTATTTATCCGCAGCAACCATTATTGAGCCTATCTATCCGGCTGACGAGCAATTAGGAATGTATCTTAGTGAATACAATACTCAGTCAATAGGTATGGCGGTTGTGCAGTTGGGCGGTGGTCGCCGCAAAGCTGATGATAAACTGGACTTAAGTGTTGGCTTTAAACATATAAGCCCACTTGGAACTCAGCTGAATAAGCAGCAGCCGGTTGCGTGGGTCTGTGGTAATGACAGAGATAAAGTGGATACGGCACGAGAGATGTTCTTGTCCGCAATAACCTGTGCTGAAGCGGCGCCTATCCTTAATCCTGTGATATACGAACGGTTAGCAAGGTAACGTTATGGCACGAGCAATTGTTATTGTCTTAGACTCTTTAGGTATTGGTGCTGCTCCTGACGCTGATAAATTTGATGACTCAGGAGCCGACACGTTCGGGCATATCGCTGCGGAGCGCAAAAAGTCCGGTAATGCGATAAACATACCGAATCTTCTGACGCTGGGACTGGGCGAAGCTCATAGAGGCGCTGTTGGGCACTATGCTGATGGTATAACAGAGTGTCAGACCGATGGAGCCTATGCCTGGGCTGCGGAGGTATCATCTGGTAAAGATACACCGTCGGGTCATTGGGAACTGATGGGTGTGCCGGTGCACTTCGACTGGGGCTATTTCACCAATAAACAGGACAGCTTTCCGCAGGAGTTACTGGAAAAAATTCAAAAACAGGCGGGTACTCCACCTAGTTTAGGTAACTGTCATGCGTCCGGTACCGAAATTATTCAGCGACTGGGACAAAAGCACATTGAAACCGGGGCGCCAATATTTTACACCTCTGCAGATTCGGTTTTTCAAATAGCGGCTCATGAACAGCATTTTGGGCTTGATAGGCTCTATAAGCTCTGTGAGCAAGTAAGAGAGCTGCTGGACGAATACAACATTGGCCGTGTTATTGCGCGGCCCTTTGTCGGCGAAACACCTGAAGATTTTTTCAGAACAGCTAACCGGAAAGACTATTCGGTACTGCCACCAAAGCCGACCGTATTGAACAAATTAGAAAATGCCGGTGGTCAGGTGATTGGTATTGGCAAAATTTCCGATATCTTTGCGCACAGTGGTATTAGTCAGTCGTTTAAAGGTAAAGATCTTGCTGAGCTAATGGACGAAACCTTAAAGGCAATGAACACCGCCGCAGATAAAAGTCTTGTTTTTACGAACTTGGTCGACTTTGACACGCTATATGGGCATCGACGCAACGCAGAGGGCTACGCCGAAGAGCTTGAGCGTTTTGACCTTTGGTTGCCAAAAGTCATCAGTGCCATGAAAGAAGATGACTTGCTTGTGCTAACGGCTGATCATGGCTGTGACCCAACTTGGCCGGGTAGCGACCATACCCGAGAATATGTTCCATTGTTGCTATCGGGGAACAAGATCGAGCCAAAGAATCATGGCGAACGACAGAGCTTTGCCGATTTAGGTCAAACGCTCTGCCGTTGGTTTCAACTCACGCCAATGGATGAAGGTCAGGCTATCGACATTTAGTCAATGCGATAGCGTTTTACATTGTCTTCGAGTTGGTGAGCTGTGTCCGTAAGCTCGCGCATATGCTCACCCGCTTGCTGAGTGCCGTTGGCAGTTTGCTTAGCGATATCGACAATCTTTGTCATGTTTTCATTAATGGCTTCAGACACAGAGGTTTGTTCTTCCGCCGCCGTCGCAATTTGAGCATTCTGGCTATTGATAGTATTCACCGCTTCCAACACTTGAGCCAGTGCCGTTTCGACTTCTGCAGCTTCAGCAACACTGGTTTCGCTGCCTTCTTTAATAGCAGACATCACCTCTGATACCTGTTTGCTGCCACTTTGTAACTGCTCAATCATGCTTTCAATTTCGTGAGTACTGTCTTGCGTGCGCTTAGCCAGCGTACGAACTTCGTCAGCAACAACTGCGAAGCCGCGTCCCGCTTCACCCGCACGGGCAGACTCAATAGCTGCGTTTAACGCCAATAAGTTTGTTTGTTCGGCAATGGCACGAATAACATCCAGTACTGAGCCAATATCAGCAGAGTGAGCATTCAATCTTTCTACTTCAGACGAGCCATCTTCTACTTTTTCAGCAAGGCCATGAATAACATTAACTGCCTTAGTTAACAGATGGTTAGCCGAGTGCACAAGCTCTTCTGCTTGTTCAGCTGCGCTTGAGGCTTCGCTTGCGCTGCGGGCAACTTCCTGTGACGCTGTCGCAAGCTCATTAATAGCAGTCGCAATTTGCTCGCTTTCTTCCTGCTGCTCGTTAACCCCATTACGCGCTTCGGTAAGTACACCGTCTAAACGCTGAGTCGAGTGAGTAACAGACGTTGCCGATGCTCTTATGTTAGTCACCATATCGGAGACTTGGTCGGCAAAGTTATTAAATGCCTGTCCGAGTTCAGACATTTCGTCATTGCTGTCTGTATCTAAGCGTTGGGTCAGATCGCCATCGCCCTTAGCAATTTGATCCATGGCATCTAATGCACGTTTCAATGGTTTTGTAATTCCTTTTACGACAAACAGGGCGAGGGCGGCTATGATAAGCAGCACAATAATAGATGCGATGATGGTGCTTGCGGCCGACTCTGTCAGGGCATCGTCAACGTTACCTTCGATAACTTGCGTTTGCTCTTGTAAACCCGCTGTCCAAAAGCCGGTACCAACAACCCAGCCCCACTCTGAAAGCATATCAGCGTAACCTAATTTGGGGTTCACCTGGCCTTTGGTATTTTCCCAGTCATACTCAACAAAGCCTCCGCCACTTTCTGCGGCCTCAATAAGCTCACGAATGAGGAGAACGCCGTTTGGATCTTTAAAGTTGTATAAGTTCTTCCCTTCCAGAGATTGGTTAACACCGTGCGCGATGCTATTTCCTTCATCGTCATAAACAAAGACGTAACCGACGTCGCCGGAATCATCGAAGCGAAGCTGGCGCAAAATTTGTTTCGCGCGCTCTTGGCGCTCTTGTAAAGAGCCTAAAGAGTCATCTGCAACCAAATGTTCAATTGAGCTCATGGCCAATTGCAGATAGTTACGGACTTCCTCCCGGGCGTCTGTTTCCATTTGCGACTTAAAGTCTGACACTGCGTTCTGAGCAACTTGTGTCGATTGCGACAAGTTGTACCAAGTAAGGAAAACTGCAATCAGCAGTGGTGGAATGAGTGCCAGAGAGAACACTTTAGCTTTAATGGTCAATCTCATAGTTTCGTAGCCTTGGTCATGACGTTAACTTGTCTATTTTAGTACAAGCTAAACAACTTATCTGTTAGACATTTGTGGAATCTTATTAAGTCGGTGTTAGTCATCCTTAATTTGTGTATCGGCAGCAGATAAGCGAAAATAAGGCCAATTAATTAATAACCGAAATTGAGTGCTGTTAATGTCTGACGCAAAGTTACATGAAGAAGTTGAAAAAAGACGTACATTCGCGATTATCTCTCACCCTGATGCTGGTAAAACGACCATTACTGAAAAAGTGCTTTTACACGGGCACCAAATTCAAAAAGCGGGGACGGTAAAGGGGAAGAAGTCCGGACAGCACGCAAAATCAGATTGGATGGAAATGGAGCAGGAGCGGGGTATTTCCGTCACCACATCGGTTATGCAGTTTCCGTATAACGAGGCGCTGGTCAATCTTCTTGATACCCCGGGGCACGCAGACTTCTCCGAGGATACTTACCGCACGTTAACGGCGGTAGATTCTTGTTTAATGGTTATCGACGGTGCGAAAGGTGTCGAAGACAGAACCATTAAACTGATGGAAGTGACGCGTCTGAGAGACACGCCTATTTTGACGTTTATGAATAAGCTTGACCGCGATATTCGTGACCCACTTGAACTATTGGATGAAGTGGAAGACGTTCTGAAAATAATGTGTGCGCCTATCACCTGGCCAATTGGCTCGGGGAAAAACTTCAAGGGCGTTTACCATTTACTGCGTGACGAAGTCATTCTGTACAAGACCGGGCAAGGGCACCGTATTCAGGAAGAGGATATTATCAAAGGCCTGGACAACCCTGAACTTGATGAGCGTCTTGGCGTGTGGGCTGAAGAGCTGCGTGAGCAAATCGAGTTGGTCGAGGGCGCGTCGAACCCGTTTGACTTAGAGATGTTCCTGGCGGGCGAATTGACGCCTGTCTTTTTCGGAACCGCGTTAGGTAACTTTGGTGTTGACCATATGCTTGATGGCCTTGTTGATTGGGCGCCTAAGCCGCAATCGCGCGAGACAGATGAAGGTAGCTTTGTCGAGGCTGATAATAAAAACTTTTCAGGGTTTATTTTTAAAATCCAGGCGAATATGGACCCTAAACATCGAGACCGGGTGGCGTTTTTGCGAATCGTTTCGGGTAAATATGAAAAAGGCATGAAAATGCGGCAAGTACGCACCGGCAAAGATGTCCGAATTAGCGATGCTCTGACGTTCCTGGCGGGCGACCGATCGCATGTTGAAGAAGCTTACCCGGGCGATATTATTGGTTTGCATAACCACGGGACGATTCAAATAGGCGACACTTTCACCGCCGGTGAAGAGTTTAAGTTTAGCGGTATTCCAAACTTTGCACCTGAACTGTTCCGCCGTATTCGCTTGAAAGATCCGCTTAAACAAAAACAGCTGTTAAAAGGCCTTGTTCAGCTCTCAGAAGAAGGCGCCGTGCAGGTATTCCGACCGCTTATTAGCAACGACCTTATTGTTGGGGCGGTTGGTGTGTTGCAGTTTGATGTGGTGGTACACCGTTTGAAAACGGAATACAAAGTGGAAGCTATTTACGAAAACATCAATGTCGCTACAGCACGTTGGGTTATGTCGAAAGACGAGAAAAAACTGGATGAATTCCGTCGAAAACCAGAATCTAATTTAGCGTTAGATGGCGGTGACAACCTGACCTACATAGCGCCGACTATGGTGAACTTAAGTTTGGCTGAAGAGCGCTACCCCGATATCACCTTTACCCATACGCGCGAGCATTAGCTTATTATGCGGCTCTTTGATACGCACTGTCACCTCGATTTTGATGTCTTTGATAAGGATAGAGAGGCGGTGCTGGAAAGAGCCAATGAGGCCGGCGTAAAGCGATTTATGGTGCCTGGGGTGACACGAAACCAGTGGGAGAAGCTGACATTTTTAGCAAGTAAGAACACGAGTTGGTCTTATGCACTGGGTTTGCATCCCTGGTTTATTGAAGAGCACGACATCAGCGATATCGAAGTGCTGGAGCGGACGCTGGAGCAGAAAAAGGGGCAGGTAAAAGCGGTAGGAGAAATTGGTCTTGATAAAACCTGCCCGGACTATGACAAGCAACATACGCTTTTCATTCGTCAGCTTGAGCTGGCAAAGCAGTTGAAACTACCGGTTATTATTCACCACCGTAAAACGCTCGACCGTACTCATGCCGATATTAAGAAGTACGGGCCTGAGCGAGGTGTTATTCATGCGTTTAGCGGCAGCCATCAACAGGCGATGAAGTTTGTTGAGCAAGGCTATAAGCTCGGTGTTGGGGGAGTGATCACTTATGACCGTGCACAAAAAACAAGGCAGGCTATCCAAGAAGTACCGGTAGAAAGCCTGGTACTCGAAACCGATTCACCCGATATGCCGCTGTCCGGGTATCAAGGACAGAGAAATGAGCCTTATCGAGTGGCTCTTGTGTTAGATGCTTTAGCTGAATTAAAAAGCACTGATAAGGAAGCGCTGGCGTCACAGTTATGGCAGAACAGTGTCGAGCTGTTTAGCTAAAGCTAATATCAAAAGTAGCGCCTATTTCTGCCAGTAACGGTCTCGTATTCGGTTAAAACCCAGCATAATAAATACGCCCGCTAGCATGGCGAGCAACAACAGTACTTTGCCTTGCTGCATTAGCCCGTCGTGCGCTTGTCTGCTTTGGGCTAACAAAGTACTTTTATCAAATACGACCTGGATATAGCCACTGATATTTTGCTCTTCGTTAATTTCTTCAACCAGTATCCACGGCTCGGCTTCTAAACTGGCTGTCGGCCAGTCGATAATCGACGTTGCCGCTCCGGAGGTGACGATATTTTCACCAAAACGATCGCGAATAACCGCAGACAACACATGAGGTTGGCTGGTGACATAGTCGACAAGCTGCTGTAGGTTGTCCGTTTCCTGTTGCTCAACCCAGTAATGCGCTTCATGCTCAACCTGCTGCATCAACAACTCAGTTATTGATTGGGTTTGGTTAAAAAGTTGCTGCTGTGACTGAACACTGGCAATATTCCAGACGTTCATAATAATAAATAACAAGCCTGCCGCAGCACCAAGTCGCAAAGCACGTTTGGTCGCGATGTGCATAAAAGCGCGAGTCTTATCTTGCAGCAACCAACTTTTTAGTGGCTGCCAGAGATTAGTTTGTTGAGTACGCATAAAACAGGTTCAGGAGTTTTTGGTTCATGAAGTGTCCGTCTGGTTTAATCGTTTTCGATATGGATTCTACCTTAATTGGTATTGAGTGTATCGATGAAATTGCTCGACTCAATGACTGTTATACTAAAGTTGCGGAAATAACAAAAGCCGCCATGGAAGGAAAAATCGACTTTAGTGAGTCGCTGCGTCAGCGTGTCGCTTGCCTCCAGGGCGTTAGTGAGTCTTCACTGCAGCGCTTATTTAACCCCATTCCTTTGCATCCTGGCGCGCAAGAATTGTTTGCCGAATTAAAAGAAAAAGGTTGGCGGCGAGCTATAGTATCAGGCGGATTCACCTGGTTTGCTGACAGACTGGCTGCTGAGCTTCAGGCCGATGCTGTGGTGGCTAATCAGTTAGAAGTGAAGGACGGACAGCTAACGGGGCGCGTAGTAGGTGACATTGTTGATGCAAAAATTAAAGCCCAGTCGCTTCAGGATTTAGCCAATCAATGGGGCATTCCTATGTCGAAGACGGTCGCTGTTGGTGACGGCGCTAATGATGCAATGATGCTGGAAAATGCAGCGGTTGGTATTGCTTATTGCGCTAAACCGTCACTTAAGCGTATTGCGGATTATTGCATCGAAGAACCTGACCTGCGTCAGGTTCTTACCTGTTTAAGTCACTCAAAGCTTCTCTAACCATGCGGTTAGTCGTTGCTCTTGCTCGTTAACTGAAGCGGTGTCGGGTAGCACGAAATTGAGTAAACTTGAGGTGATATCGATAGTCTCGGCAACACCGAAAATTTTCCACAGCTCTTCTTCCAGATCTTCTGCTTTATAAGCGGCGTAATAGCTCATATAAGCCAATTCGGCTTGAATAAACTGGATGTCCGGTTTGCCGGCTCTTGATAAATTGACAGTAATGGCACGGAATACCGAATTCGGCAGGCACTGGTCAATAAATCCGTGGATGTCGTCGGAGGCATCTGTTGCGCACCACTGCGTCTGAACAATGTATTCACCATTTTGACGATAGAGCCGGATCAGGAGCAGAAGAGACTCTGGGAAGGCATCTCTCTCCATAGACTTGAGTTTGGGCTCAAGAGTATCAGCTACAGCGTTTCCACGCAGCAGGGGTTGTAAGTTAATAATGGCGTCTCGACTACCCGGTAACTTCTGCAGCATGCGTAACCAACCTGACGTCCATTGAGGCATACCAGCCCGACGCGCAGATAACTGTTTCTGTTTTGAACGGTTAAAGAATATGGGTATTGCTGCTGGCGCTTCACAGTAAAGGTTTCTTAAGCACAGAGGGAGTCCATTAACGGATGTATTCTCGACTTGAAGCTTCAGTACGTCTCGCTGCTCGCGGATAAGAAAACGAATAAAATCTGAGCCTTGGTGTGGCTCTGCCGTTGTATCCGCTTTCAGCCGTAAGGTCGTCCCCGCCCGGTCTGTTGAAGCAACAATGTACGGCAGTTCATTGAGTTTGGCTTTTTTATAGGTTTTCAAGAAGCCCGTCATGGAGATATAAACCGTATCGCCCGCATTGATGCTTGCCGGGTTATCCATTTGTACCTGTAAGCCACTAATGGAAAGGTCGATAACCATTGCGTCCCTGACAAACTTGCCTGCTTTGACGCGGCAGCGGCTGCGATAATTGAAACGTCTTTCTTTGCGCAGATTAAGGAACTCCAGACGGGCTTCTTTGGTTCGTAACGGCACAGCGGGTGGATGTGCGAACGCCTTTATGGACGGCAGCTCAGCTTTATTAAGCTCGACCGTTGCTAAACCGGAAACACTGGATGTGACGTCTGAAACCGCGGCCAAATACTTCAGTGGTTTCACCGCTTGCTTCACTTCTGCTGAAGGCGGATTTATGCGAAACGGCACTTTTATATGCTCAGGAACAGCTTGTGGCTGCCATGCCCGCTCACTGTCACTGCGGCGAATATCAACCTGGAGTACTCGCCAGGAGGCTTTTTGACGGCCAAAGGCAATGTAAGTATCCCAAAGGCCGGAGCGCTTTAATTCATCAGCGGTGGCCGAGTAGTGATAGATTTTGCCGCGAGCTGTTATTGAAAAACTCAGGACGATAATTTGTGCAGTCCCCTGGGTCTCTATTTGCTCGAGAATTTGCTGGCTCCGCCGAACATTAAATATCGAGCCGAAACTAATTTGGTTCAGCTCATTTAACCAGGTGTCTAAAATAAAACGGTTGTTGTCTGTGGTTAATACATAATCCGCAATTAGCCGTTTATTCGCTTCTGAAAAGTAAACCGGTAACTGACGCGTTCTTGGCAAGAAGAATTGCTCATGCCCTTTACTAATGACACTGTCGTAGGTGTTATCAATATTAACGCGGTAGCGTTTTTTGTAGCCGTTGATGAAACGCTGGAAAAAGCTATCAAGTTCGTCGGAGCGAAACTCTGATTCGCGGCTTAAATTAATGTACTGTTTTCCATCAATGTGTTGTACGCCAACAACAATATAAGGAATGCGCATTCCCGGGTCGACGGTAAACTCTTTGGCTAAACCAATAAAAGATAATTCAACCTTGTCTTGTTCGGTTATGTCTCTTGATTCGTCGAGCCTTACGCGCATACCGGTAATGGATATATCGGCGGTTATACCTTTGAATTCCTGCTCTGCGTCATCGGTTAAAAGTACATCTATGGTAAAATTCATGCGCTCTTCTGAGCGGTATGGATAACGACCGAAGTTAAAGGTCTCCACTAGGTAGGAATAAGGCTCATTAGATTCTGTTCTAAAAGGTGACTGGCCGCTCACTGGTTCGGCATTTTGAGAAGCGAGACTTTGTGCGTAAGCGCGCTCTTCTTCCTGAGCCCGGCGGAGTTGGTTATCGGCATCAAGAATTTGCTCAAACGTGTCCTGAGTGAAGACGCCTTTATAGGTGTCTAAGCCTTTCTCAAAAATTTCTATAGCAACGCTGTCGAGCTGATGCCTGCGACCCTGATGCTCATAAGGAAAGCATTCGTCATCGACTTGATTCCGTAAGTCAACCGTTCGACGACAAGGAGCGGCGAGTCGGTTAAGCTCCATTTTTAATTTGAAACGAGTGGGACCATCCAGATCTTTGGTTAAGGCCTGGAAAATAGCGTCGAAATCAGAATCGTAAACAACGGGTTTCAACTGATCAATTAATTGGTCAAAATAAGAATTTGGCATCAAGATCCATTTTTATTCGTTATTCTTGAATATTACCTCATATTAAAACGAGAAGCAGATTAATGGCAAAAGCAAAAATGGCATATGTGTGCAGCGACTGTGGCGCGGACTTCCCGCGCTGGCTAGGACAGTGCACAGAATGTAAAGCATGGAATACCTTAACCGAAGTTCGGCTGGCATCAAAGTCGGCTTCACCTGTCGTTGCCCGCCAGGGGTTTGCCGGTATGACCGAAAGCAAAGTGCAAACGCTCAGCGAGGTTGACCTGCAGGAAGTTCCGCGCTTTAGCTCAGGCTTTAAAGAGTTCGACCGTGTGCTGGGTGGGGGCGTCGTGCCCGGCTCAGCTATTCTAATTGGAGGCTCTCCCGGCGCTGGTAAGAGTACCTTGTTGTTGCAAACGCTTTGTCAATTAGCAGAAAAAATGCCGGCGTTGTACGTGACGGGGGAAGAATCATTACAACAGGTCGCTATGCGAGCGCAACGCCTAAACTTGCCGACAGATAAATTACGGATGCTGTCGGAAACCTCGGTTGAAACGATTTGCCAGCTGGCTGACAAAGAAAAGCCCGCCATTATGGTTATCGATTCAATACAGGTTATGCACTTGGCGGACATTCAGTCGGCGCCAGGTAGCGTGTCTCAAGTGCGGGAAGCGGCAGCTTACTTAACGCGTTACGCAAAGCAAAAGAATGTCGCCATTATTATGGTCGGGCATGTGACCAAAGAAGGCTCTCTGGCAGGCCCTAAAGTACTGGAGCACTGTATTGACTGTTCAGTTATTTTAGATGGCTCTTCAGATTCTCGCTATCGGACCTTGCGCGGCACCAAGAACCGTTTTGGCGCAGTGAATGAGCTTGGGGTTTTTGCCATGACAGGCGGTGGTTTAAAAGAGGTGTCGAATCCATCGGCGATATTCCTGCAACGTGCTGAAGAACAAGGCAACGGCTCTGTCGTCATGGTGGTTTGGGAAGGTACCCGACCTTTACTGGTGGAAATACAGGCGCTAGTCGATTACTCCGCACTGGCGAATCCACGTCGGGTTGCCGTAGGTCTGGAAGCAACTCGCTTGGCGTTATTGCTCGCCGTTTTGCATCGCCATGGCGGCTTACAAGTATCCGATCAAGATGTTTTCGTTAACGTGGTTGGTGGGGTGAAAGTGGCAGAAACCTCAGCCGATTTAGCCTTGTTGCTAGCCATTGTGTCGAGTTTCAAAGGAGACCCGTTGCCGAGAGAGTTAGTTGCTTTCGGCGAAGTTGGTTTAGCCGGCGAAATTCGTCCTGTGCCAAACGGGCTGGAGCGATTAAATGAAGCGGCGAAGCATGGCTTCAAAAAAGCCGTGGTGCCTATTGCCAATAAACCTAAAACGGCGCCGGAAGGCATGGAAATTATTGGTGTTAAAAATCTGCAGCAGGCACTCGATGTCATTTAAACTGACAGCCATAGCTGTACTTTTTGGGGCACTAACAGTTTTGGTACTAACAGCGCCTGTTCAAGCAAAGGAAAGTGCGCGCTGGGTGTCGTTAAATCAATGTATTGATATTGCTCTGGCACGATGGAGTGAACGACAGGAGCTTGTTGGTATCACGCGCCTGCATGACGAAAACGAGTTGACGGGTGTGGCAAGACATAATGGAACGCTGGAGAGCATACTGGCGCTAAAACCGACAAAAGTTTTTGCAACGGAGTTTAACCAGCCCAGACTGGTTAAAGCGCTAAAAGGTTACGTGGATGTTGTGGTGCTGCCGCAACCGAGAAACTGGGAGGCTTATGAGCAGTGGTTGAGTATTATGGCCAACCAAACGGGTTATCCAAGAAAGGTAGAGCAACATAAAGCGGAATTACAGCGTTCTCTCATTGCGCAAGCCGGGAGCCAGTCTGCAATAGTGATTATGCCTAATCAATACAGTTGGGGTCAGGGGAGCTGGACCGACACGCTATTCAAAAAAATGGGCTGGAAAAACTTGGCAGCAACGGCCGGTTATGACTTAGTATCGGTCGATCTCGAGCAGTTAATAACCTGGCGACCTGGCATTGTCATTATGGAAGGATTCACTGAAGATGCGGCGACGGCAGACTTCGCACTGGCTAATATTTGGCGACATCACCCTGTGGTGCGAAAGTGGATATCGGAACAAAACAAAGTTCAGTTTATTCCTCACGAGACATCGTCTTGCCCCGTAGTGAATGCGAATGCTTATGTCGAAGCGCTTGGCCATAGGAGAGAAAACATTGAGTAGTATCGTCAAATGGGTGTTAGCGCTTACTCTCTTGATTATCGCTCTCTCCGCGTGGCATTTGTCGCAAGGCAGTAGTGGCTTAACGCTATGGGACTGGTGGCGAACCGATGCATTATCGGCTTATCAGCAGGCCATATTGGCTGATATTCGTTTACCACGACTGGTTCTTGCAGTAGTCAATGGCGCGGTGCTTGGACTGGCTGGCGCTGCCATGCAGCTTTTGCTCAGAAATCCGCTCGCAGAGCCCGGACTTACTGGCGTCTCATCCGGGGCTGCGTTAACGACGGTCGCTGTGCTTTATTTTGGTTTGTTGCCAACGTTCTCCTGGCTTTTACCCTTTATCGCATTGACCGGCGGCTTAGCCGCTATCGTTGTCGTGGTGGTAATGGCGGGAAATTATGCCGATGTGAACCGGGTCATTTTAGCCGGTGTGGCTATTTCCTCTTTGGCAGGAGCTATTATGGCATTGCTGCTGTACCTGGCGCCCAACCCATTCGCTTTTCAGGAATGGAGCCAGTGGACCCTTGGAAGCCTTGCAAACCGGGGCTGGTCACATGTGAATTTAATGCTGCCTTTTGCTTTAATCGGCGCAGTATTGGTGTTAACTCAGTCTCGCTTTTTGACGGCGTTAACCTTTTCCGAAGAAACCGTCGTTAGCATGGGTTATAGCTATCCGACAAGGCGTAACTTAGTACTTATAGCCGTTGCATTACTGGCAGGTAGTAGCGTAGTCAGCGTTGGAATTATTGGTTTTGTGGGGCTGTTGGCACCGCATCTGGTGAGATTAGTCGGGCTTAATCACCCCAAACAAGTTCTGTCGATGAGCGCCTTGGCTGGAGCTGTACTGGTGCTCTCTATCGATATTTTTGTGCGCCTTATTAGTGTTGGTCGGGAACTGCCATTAGGTGTGGTTGCGGCAGTTATTGGGGCTCCTTTACTTATTGCTTTACTGGTTAGACAGAAATCTCGGCAGGCGGTGAGGTAGACACAATGCTAACAATAGAAAATGGCAGCCTGAAAGGTGTGACTCGGCAGCGCTTAAATAACATTACACTCTCTATCGATAGCGGTAAATTGGTGGGCCTAATAGGCCCTAATGGTGCCGGTAAAAGCTCATTACTTAAAGCCATAGCCGGCATTGAAACAGCATCAGGACGTTTTTCCTGGAATCAGCAGCCGTTATCAGCTATGAAGGACACTGAGCGCGCTAATACACTGTCATACATGGCTCAAGATGACATCCCCCAATGGGATATGACGATGGCGGATATCATCGATATTGGTCTGCTCAAAAGGCGTATATCCCGTTCAGAGCGGCAACGGCGTATCGACAACGTGTGTGCAACGCTTAATCTGTCGGAGTTTAACGGACATTCTATTCAGCGTTTATCGCGTGGTGAGCTGCAAAGGGTGCTACTGGCCAGGGCGTTAGTCGCTGAACCAGAGCTTTTACTCTGCGACGAACCGACCAATGCGCTGGATATTTATCACCAGCTCAATGTTTTACAATTGCTGAAAAAACAAAGCGAGCATGGAAGGTTAGTGATCATGGCTATTCACGATATTCCGCAGGCGGCTGAGTATTGTGATGAATTGATTTTACTGGATAAGGGTGAATTGGTTTGTCACGGACAACCATTTGAAGTGCTGACAAAAGCCAACCTGGCGGAGACCTTTGGGGTGCATGCAGACTGGATTTGCAATAAAAGGGGCGTGGCCTGGCAGCCTCGCCCCTTATAAAGGCTGTTAGCCGATAGGCTTATACTTAATACGGTGTGGCTCCATTGCCTGCTCACCGAATTTTTCTTTCATGTAAGCTTCGTAGTCGCTGTAGTTACCTTCGTAGAAGACCACTTCGCCTTCATCACGGTAATCCAGAATATGGGTAGCGATACGGTCAAGGAACCAACGGTCGTGCGAGATAACCATGACGGATCCCGGGAATTCCAGAATGGCTTCCTCAAGTGCGCGCAAGGTTTCAACGTCTAAGTCGTTGGTTGGCTCATCGAGCAACAGTACGTTGCCGCCGGCTTTTAACAGCTTCGCTAAATGCACCCGATTACGCTCACCACCAGACAATTCGCCAATACGTTTTTGCTGGTCGGTACCACGGAAGTTAAAGCGGCCAACATAGGCGCGACCATTAACCTCGAAGTTACCAATTTTAAGAATGTCATTACCGTCGGTAATTTCTTCAAAAACAGTCTTGCTGTCGTCCATGCTGTCACGGAACTGATCAACACTGGCCAGTTGCACGGTTTCACCTAATTCGATAGAGCCGCTGTCCGGCTTTTCTTCGCCGCTGATCATGCGGAATAAGGTGGATTTACCCGCACCGTTAGGACCAATAATACCGACAATGGCACCTTTAGGAACATTGAAGCTTAGGTTATCGATAAGCTGGCGCTTCTCGTAAGCTTTGCTAATACCATTAACTTCAATGACTTTGTCACCCAAACGAGGACCTGGCGGAATAAACAACTCGTTGGTCTCGTTGCGCTTCTGATAGTCACCACTTTGCAGCTCTTCAAAGCGGTTAAGACGCGCTTTGCTTTTCGCCTGACGGCCTTTCGGATTAGTACGTACCCACTCAAGCTCTTGTTTAATGGTGCGCTGACGAGCTTTTTCTGAACGCTCTTCCTGCTCCAGACGTTTCTCTTTCTGCTCCAGCCAAGAGGAGTAGTTACCTTCCCACGGAATACCATAGCCCCGGTCAAGCTCCAGGATCCAACCAGCAACGTTATCAAGGAAATAACGGTCGTGGGTAATGGCAACGACGGTACCGGTGTAATCGTGCAGGAAGCGCTCTAACCAAGCAACAGATTCAGCGTCTAAATGGTTTGTCGGTTCGTCGAGAAGGAGCATATCGGGCTTCGATAACAGCAAGCGGCAGATAGCCACACGACGGCGTTCACCACCTGACAAGTTGCCTATTTTGGCATCCCACTCTGGTAAGCGTAGTGCATCTGCAGCGCGCTCCAGAATGTTGTCGATGTTGTGACCGTCTTTTGCCTGTAGTAAAGCTTCTAGTTCGCCTTGCTCTTTTGACAGGGCGTCAAAGTCAGCATTTTCGTCAGCGTAAGCCGCGTAAATTTCATCGAGCTTAGCGAAGGCCTCTTTAACGTCCGCCACCGCTTCTTCAACGGTTTCTTTCACCGTTTTATTTTCGTCCAGCTCTGGCTCCTGAGGCAGGTAGCCAATTTGAGTTCCCGATAAAGCGCGAGCTTCACCTTCATACTCTTTATCAACCCCGGCCATAATACGAAGTAAGGTTGACTTACCGGCGCCGTTTAAACCTAAAACGCCAATTTTGGCACCCGGGAAAAATGACAAAGAAATGTCTTTTAATATGGTCTTCTTAGGCGGAACAACTTTGCTCACCTGAGACATTGAATAGATATATTGCGCCATAGCGACGTAAAATCCTTCCTATCAACAAAAAAGTTACTGCATAGTTTACTGTTATTTACGAACATCCCCAAACTTTGTTGCGCTGAACTAGGCACTCATTTGTGTTTTAAGGTAAAATACCCGACAAATTAAGACCATTTAACGATTTGGAGAGCTGTAATGCTGAAATCTGAGATGAACATTGCCGACTTTGATGCGGACTTATGGCAAGCGATGCAAGGCGAAGTTGAGCGTCAGGAACAACACATTGAACTGATAGCATCTGAAAACTACACCAGTCCGCGAGTCATGCAAGCGCAAGGGTCTCAGCTGACAAATAAGTACGCAGAAGGCTATCCGCACAAGCGTTATTATGGTGGCTGTGAGTTTGTCGATAAAGTCGAAGACTTGGCTATTGAGCGTGCAAAAGAGTTATTCGGTGCAAAATACGCAAACGTGCAACCGCATTCTGGTTCACAAGCAAACACTGCGGCTTTTATGGCATTAATGGAAGCGGGCGATACTTTCTTAGGCATGAGCCTGGCTCACGGTGGCCACTTAACTCACGGCTCTGGTGTTAACTTCTCTGGTAAATTGTACAACGCAGTGTCTTACGGTCTGGATGAAAGCACTGGCGAAATAGACTACGCCGAAGTTGAAAAGCTGGCGCAAGAACATAAGCCGAAAGTGATTGTTGCTGGTTTCTCAGCATACTCTGGTATTGTTGACTGGAAAAAATTCCGTGAAATTGCCGATAAAGTAGACGCTTATTTAATGGTCGATATGGCGCATGTAGCGGGCTTAATTGCTGCGGGTGAATATCCAAACCCTGTGCCTTATGCGCATGTTGTTACAACGACCACGCACAAAACTCTTGCGGGTCCGCGTGGTGGCTTGATCATTTCAGGTAGTGACGATGAGAAACTGCACAAGAAGCTGAACAGTGCCGTATTCCCGGGTAACCAGGGTGGCCCTTTATGTCATGTTATTGCTGGTAAAGCGGTCGCATTCCAGGAAGCCTTACAGCCTGAATTTAAAGCGTACCAACAACAAGTGTTAAAAAATGCGAACGTAATGGTCAAAGCAATGCAGTCTCGTGGCTATAAGATTGTTTCTAACGGCACGCAGAACCATTTATTCCTGGTTGACCTAATTGACAAAGACATTACGGGTAAAGACGCCGATGCGGCTTTAGGCGATGCATTTATTACGGTTAATAAGAATGCGGTTCCGAATGATCCACGTTCACCTTTTGTGACATCTGGTTTGCGTTTAGGTACACCTGCAATTACCCGTCGTGGCTTTAAAGAAGCCGAAGCTGAGCAGGTAGCCAACTGGATTTGCGATGTTTTGGACGATATTTCTAACGAAAGCAAAATTGCAGAAGTGCGTGAACAAGTAAAAGCGTTGTGCGCTAACTTTCCGGTATACGGATAATTACGCACTGTCGTTAAACGAGTCGTAAAGCGCACTTAAAGGAGTCAGGCAATGCATTGTCCATTTTGTGGCACACAAGACACCAAGGTTATTGATTCGCGCTTAGTTGCGGATGGCGCCTCGGTGCGTCGCCGGCGTGAGTGTAATCATTGCAAGGAGCGCTTTACGACCTTTGAAACGGCTGAGCTCATTATGCCGCGGGTTATTAAAACCGATGGCTCGAGAGAACCGTTCAATGAAGATAAGCTCCGCAATGGCCTGTTAAGAGCACTCGAAAAGCGCCCAGTCAGTCTGGAGCTTATGGAACAGGCTATCAATAAAATTAAATCGAGTATCAGAGCGACCGGCGAGCGCGAAATTACCAGCAACTTCATTGGTGGGTTAGTTATGGAAAACCTTAAGCAAATCGATAAAGTGGCCTATGTCAGGTTTGCGTCTGTTTACCGTTCGTTCGAAGATATTCGAGAGTTTGGCGAAGAAATCGCTCGTCTGAATGATTAAGCCGTCACAGTTAAAAACTGATCATGAAATGATGCACCGTGCGATAGAACTCGCGCGCCGCGGTATCATGACAACACGTCCGAACCCTGCGGTTGGTTGCGTCATCAGTAAGAACGATACAATTATTGGTGAAGGCTGGCATCAGCAGGCTGGCCAACCTCATGCGGAAATTCATGCCTTAAAGCAAGCAGGTGCCGAAGCGCAAGGTGCAACCGCCTATGTGACTTTAGAGCCCTGCAGCCATATGGGGCGCACTCCGCCCTGTGCAGATGCACTGGTTGATGCGGGCGTTGCCCGAGTTGTTGTTGCCATGCACGATCCTAACCCACGAGTCAGCGGTAACGGTATCAAGCGCTTGCATGAAGCGGATATTGACGTTTTGGTGGGCGTTTTGGAAAAGTCAGCAGAACAGCTGAATCCAGGTTTCTTGTCGAGAATGCGGCATCAACGTCCGTTTGTGACCGTTAAAATGGCGTCGTCACTGGATGGGAAAACAGCGCTGTCCGATGGCCGAAGCCAGTGGATAACCGGTCCTCATGCCCGGTCTGATGTACAGTATTGGCGGGCGCAGTCAGACGCTATTCTTACTGGTGCCGATACTGTTTTGAAAGACAATCCTATGCTGACCGTTCGCGAAAGCCAGTGGCCGAAAACACGGGCCCTGCCTGAACCGTTAAAACAGCCCATACGTATTATTATCGACAGCCAAAACCGAGTGACTGATGATGCTAAAATCTTTGAATCATCCGTACCGGTATGGTTAGTCAGATGCGAGCCGGGAAAACCGAGCCGCCATGCCCATTGCCACGAGGTTATAATTGATAAAGCAGACAGCGGAAAAGTTGATCTGAGCGCTTTGATGACTGAGCTGGCTAAACGGGAAGTGAATCAAGTTTGGACTGAGTGTGGTGCTTCGTTGGCCGCTGCGCTGATAGAAAACGGTTATTGCGATCGCCTTATGATGTACTCTTCGGGGCAGTTATTGGGCGATGCGGCACGTTCGCTATTTGATATTGAAGAACCAAAAAGTTTGGATAAAGCGGTACGTTTTAAGGTAACGGACCGCCGTCAGGTGGGTGATGACCAGCGGGTTATCGCGGTACCGCAACTCATAAAAGGATAAGGTTAAGCGTTATGTCATTGCATAGCACAGAAGAAATTATTGAAGACATCCGTCAGGGCAAAATGGTGATTCTGATGGACGATGAAGATCGCGAGAACGAAGGCGATCTCATTATTGCCGCTGAATGTGCGACACCAGAAGCCATCAACTTTATGGCCCGATACGGCCGTGGACTTATTTGCTTAACCTTAACTGAAGAGCGTTGTCAGCAGCTGAACTTACCGCTGATGGTGGACAAAAATAACGCGCCTTATGCAACCAATTTCACCGTTTCTATTGAAGCGGCAGAGGGCGTTACAACAGGGATTTCGGCAGCCGACCGCGCGAAGACTGTGCTAGATGCTGTGAAAAAGGATGCTAAGCCTGAAGACTTAGTTATGCCGGGACACATATTCCCATTAAAAGCAAAATCGGGCGGTGTATTAAATCGCGCCGGGCATACCGAAGCGGGCTGCGACTTGGCACGCTTAGCAGGGTTTGAGCCTGCTTCTGTTATTGTGGAAGTGCTGAATGAAGACGGTACTATGGCACGCCGCCCAGACTTGGAAGCTTTTGCGAAACAGCATGATATAAAAGTTGGCACAATCGCGGACTTAATCGAGTACCGCTCGACTCAGGAAAAAACGATTAAACGTGTTGCTGAGTGCTCATTACCGACAGCCTTTGGTGAATTTCATCTGGTCACTTATCAGGACACAATCGATAAACAAGTGCATCAGGCACTTGTGCATGGTGACATAGCGGAAGACAAAGTTACGAATGTGCGTGTGCATTTACAGGATACTTTCCATGATACGTTCTTAACGGACAGAGCCGCCAAGCGCAGTTGGCCAATTCAGAAAGCAATGTCTTACATTGCCGAGAATGACGGTGTTTTAGTGATTATTGGCCGCCAGCAAACGCCAGAAGATATTATTGCTCAGGTAAAAGAGTTTGAGGCGCAAGATCACGGTGAACATAAGCCAACGGCGTCGGCTTCAAATGCGTCACGTAATGTCGGCTTAGGATCACAAATATTGGCGGATTTAAATATTCATAAAATGCGCCTGATGAGCTCACCGAAGCGTTACTCTGCGCTGTCCGGCTTTGGCTTAGAGGTGGTCGATTTTATTGAGGATAAAGACTGACAAAGTCTTTCATGAGCTTTTCGTGAGCCGGCACTTGTAAGCCGGCTTTTTTTGCTTTTTTGATAATGTAACCCGTTAGGTAGTTAATTTCAGTACGGCGATTATGACGTATATCTTGTCTCATTGATGACTCATTATTTCGGGTTTCACCAGCGACTCTTAGTATTTCCTCGTAAACACTCTTGGCATCTAAACTGACCTGTTCGACGCGAGCAACACAGACTGCTTCGTTGACCAACGATTGAATAACTTCCTGCCATTCAGCCTTAAGCAGCTCGCCATTGTTACACTGATGAATGGCGGTTAACGGGTTTATTACGCAATTAATTAAAAGCTTTGACCAACGGCGGGCCTGAATATCGCTTTCAAAAAGAATGGGCTTAAAACTCTTTGCTAAAATCGCCTCGAAGTCTGCCTTATTTTCTTTCCTTTGAAGCCAGCTTCGACCTTTCCCACGGTGCTCAATGACAATATGTGTTGGCTCTTGAGCAAACTTCACCGCACCATGGGTGGTCACTAGGTGATAAATATTCAATGAGGTTAGTGAGTTAGGCAGCTCAAGCATACCGTTGTGACTCAGAATTATTGGCATGTCTTTGTGAAAGCCGGGAATCGCGGTGATCTCTTCCAAAGCATTTACGACATCAAAGGCTTTTACAGCAACAATAAACACCGAGTTTTTGACCAACTGACATTCCTGTGTCGGCAAAAAAGGTAATGTATAAGTGCTGCTGATTGCACCTTCTTTCAGAGTTAATTGGCCGTGTTCAGATTCTGTTTTTCGAGTTAAAACCGAGCATTGCTGCTTAGCTTCAAGCAAATGGCAGGCGATGAGTCCGCTAATAGCACCAGGACCTAATACATACCAATGGTAGTCAGTTTGCATCTCGTGCTTCCTCAAGCTTTTTCAGCGGCTTACGAATAAACCAAAGGAAACAAAGGCTGGGAATGACCATTACTGCCGTTAAAACGAAAAATAGCGCCCAGTTACCGTTCATTGAATCGACTAATACACCACTGTAGGAAGCCAATACCGTTTTACCTAAAGTTCCCAGCGATGCCATGAGTGCATACTGCGTTGCCGTGAATGTTCGGTTGCAGAGCAAGCTAATGAATGCAACAAAAGCCACAGTGGACCAGGCACTGGTAAAGCCATCAATAAGAACGGCACTTAAGAACAAATTGGTGTCGGGGCCGACAAGCGCAATCCAGGAAAACATTAGGTTTGAAGCGGACATGGCTAAGCCGCCAATAATCAGTCCTTTCACAATGCCTAGTCTTAGGTTTACGACACTACCTAACACTGCAAAGACAATAGTAACCCACCAGGTTACAAGCTTGGAATAGGTGCCAATTTCTGTGTTGGTAAAGCCAATTTCTTTATAGAACACAATAGACATGCGGCCTAAAAAGGCTTCACCAATTTTGAACAAGAAAATAAATGCTAAAAGTGACAACGCGAGTTTTATGCCGTTTCGCGTGAAAAACTCAGCAATAGGTGAAACAACGGTGTGCTTTATGCGCTCTTTGAAAAAGCTGAACCAATTCGATACAGGTTCGGCTGTCTCTGAAACGGCGGTATAAGTCGTGCGGCGAACAAGCAGTACAACCGCGGCCAAAAAGAGCATAACGCAACCAAGCCCGAAATAGGCGTGCTGCCAACTCCAGCTAACGCCGTCAACAATAAAAAAGGGCAAGGCACCCAGACCACTGTAACCCGTCCACCAACCGGCGGTAGCCATGGCAGCACCAGCGCTTTGTAAACGGCCTTCGGTTTCAGAAAACGATTCGATGCGGTAAGCATCAATAGCAATATCTTGCGTGGCCGAGCTAATAGCAATGGCTAATGCTGTTAAGCCTGCTATGTGCAGGTTATCGGTTATATTGAGGCTTGCTAGCGCAAAGCATCCAACAGCAATCGCTATTTGACATAAGAATATCCAACTACGTCGCTGCCCCAACCATTTGGTGAGTACAGGAAGCTTTACGTTGTCAATAAGTGGTGACCACAGGAAGTTAATGGAGTAGGCTCCGAAAACGGCGCCGAAATAACCAATTACGGAACGCGTTAAGCCTTCTTCCTGCAGCCAGGCTGATAGCGCTGAACCGATCATCACCCATGGAAAGCCACTGGCAATACCGAGTATGAAAATAACCCAGACACGCGACTGCTTATAGACGTCCATGTCCTGCCAAAAGGGGATACGTTTTTCCATTAACTTTGTGGCACTATCTCAATTCGCTTTATGACGGGCGGATTTTCAGGAACATCTCGCCAACCAGTTGCATCATCAAAGGGTTTTGATTCGAGCTTTGCCATTTTTTCCAGCACATCTAAGCCTTCAACAATACGTCCAAATACGGTGTAGCCCCAGTCGCCTTTCTCAGGATTCAGAGATGTGTTGTCGTTGAGGTTAAAGAAGAACTGGCGGGTCGCAGTGTGTGGGCCTCGCTCGCGAGCCATTGCAATAGTACCGTATTCATTTAATAGACCATTGCCTGATTCATTGACGATTTTCTCAAACGTGGGCTTTTCCTGAAAATCTTTATCGTAGCCTCCACCTTGAATCACAAAGCCGGGGACGAGGCGGTGAAAAACCGTTTCATTGTATTGTGCTTTCTTTACATAGCGAAAAAAGTTTTTAATGGTTAACGGCGCCGCTTCACGATTCAATTCGACGGTAATATTCCCCATCGACGTGACCATTTTTACTCGCGGGAATGGGTTGTCTGGCTGTATTTCCGCATTGGCCGGGGTGACGCAAGAAGCGGCCAGTAAGCTTGTTAATAAAATCCAAAACTTCATCAGTAAACCTCTCTCTCACTTAAGCGGAGTTTAGGGTCGTTAGCTATATCGTTCAATACATTATTCAACAGGCTACGAAACTGACGTTCAATAGTTGCCTGAGCTGGCTTCAAAGCACCGCTAGATTGCGCTTTGCCTGTATAAAAGTTGCTGTAACGGCGGTTATCTCTAACCGCTTCTACTCGTATGCGGACATGATGTTCTAATTCATATTTCAACGCACTGGTTTTTGCATCAATTAACGCTTTTTCTATGGACACATACCATTTTAACCCTTGCCCGCTCGGCGCACTGTCGGTTAATGGAGTAAGTGCATCCTGGACAATTTTGGTCAGTGGTTGTTGGGGCGGTGCAAATATCGCCTTGTCGTCATCTTTCTTGTGTCGATATAAGTAGGAGTATGTTCGCGTATCGATGACGTCAAGTTGGTTCACTTTTATCGAAAAAGTGTCATTGATTGGTGCCGTGCTAATAATGAGCGGGTCTGGCTGGCTTGAGCAAGCCGTTATAAATGAAGCTGAAATAATTATAAGAATGAAACGAAGCATAACCGTTGTCCTTTTTCCTCAGATACATTCACCTGACAAATATTCGTGCTATGATACGAGCAAATACTGCCGTCTCGACGTAGCTTAGCACGCAGACAGCATTTACTGACAGAAGTAAAAGGTTTTGCCGTGACAAAATATGCAGAAATCACGGGTTGGGGAAAATGCCTTCCGCCGGCCATTATGACAAACGATGATCTTGCCACTTTCCTGGAAACCTCTGACGAGTGGATTGTTTCGAGAACGGGTATCTCGGAGCGACGCGTGAGTCACGTGGGCACTTCGGAATTAGCCACAGTCGCTGCACGCAACGCATTGGCTGCGGCGGACTTAGATCCGAATGAAATTGATTTGATTATTGTTGGCACCTGTACTGCAGATGAAATTATTCCGAATGTGGCGTCTGCTGTGCAGCAGCGTATTGGCGCTAAAAATGCTGCTGCTTTTGACCTTAACGCGGCTTGTAGTGGCTTTTTATATGCCATGCATTTCGCGACTCAGTCGATAAGAACGGGTGCGCACAGTAAAGTCTTACTGATAGGCGCGGAGTGTCTAACTCGTATTCTAGACTGGACGAAGCGTGAGAGTGCGGTGCTCTTCGGTGACGGAGCCGGTGCTATGGTGTTGGAAGCCTCGGACAATGAAGTTGGATTGTTAGCGAGTCACGTAAGTTGTGATGCCGATGCTCGTGATGTGCTGAGCCTTGATTTTGGCTTTAATTTCGACCGCTTTAACTTCGACGGCATTATGCAGTTTGACTTTGTTGGTCAGGAAATCTTCAAGCGAGCGGTTAAAGGTATGAGCGCCGCTGTGGAAAACGTTTTTGAACAAACTGGCATGACGACGGAAGATATCGATGCACTTATTCCACATCAGGCGAATAAACGCTTAATCGACTTCCTGGGCAAAATGTGTAAAGTGCCGAGTGAGAAAACCGTTATCAATATTCAGAAGTACGGCAATACCTCTTCCGCAACACTTCCTATCGCTTTTGCTGAAGCGGCCGACAACGGCATTATTAAGCCTGGTGATAGCATTATGTCAGCGGTATTCGGCGGCGGCTTGACTTGTGGGGCAGGGCTGATTAAATGGGGTGATCGAGTAACCCCTAAAAAGCCAAACCAAATGGAACTGCCTGCGGGTGATAAAAGTGCATTGGATATTATTGTACCCATGCATGAAGCAACGGCCAAAGCCTGGAAAAAGCGAGAACAATAAAAGGATAGGTTTGATGTCTGAACAACCGGTAATAATAACTAAGGATAATGGCGTTGTTAGAATTCGCCTGAACCGTCCGGAAAAGAAAAACGCTTTTACTCAAGACATGTATACCTTATGTGAAAAAGCGTTGAAGCAAGCCAATGATGATACTTCGATTAATGCCGTTGTTTTTGAAAGCGAAGGTGACAGTTTTTCAGCCGGTAATGATTTAAACGACTTTCTGGCAATTGAAAACCTGGATGAATCAGCACCACCATTTCGTTTTCTGCATACCCTGAATAAAGTGGAAGTGCCGGTCGTTGCAGCCGTTAATGGCTTAGCGATTGGTATAGGAACGACACTGCTATTGCACTGTGACATTGTTATTAGTAGCAATGAGGCTGTTTATGCGTTGCCATTCGTGCAGTTAGGTCTTTTACCTGAAGCCGGCTCAAGCTTATTGCTGCCGCAAATTTGTGGTTATCAAAAAGCTGCTGAGTTGTTGTTATTGGGAGACAACTTTGATGCGCAAACAGCTTTAGATTTGGGGTTCGTGAACCATGTTGTTTCAGTAGAGCAGCTGGCGGGTAAGGTTGAGGAAGTACTCAATAAATTAAGAGCTCAATCTGGCCAGTCTTTGCGGGTGTCGAAGAAGTTACTCAAGCACCCGGTTGAATCAACCGCTGCACGCATAAGCCGTGAAGCTGAATATTTCGCCAAAGCGTTAAGCTCTCCTGAGGCAAAACAGGCCATTGCCCGTAAACTGCAGAAAAAGTAAGCGAAAGGTACTTGTCGGGTTGTGTCCCTAAGGCAAGTGCGTCATAATGCGCCTGCTTTGAATAAAGCATCAATGGTGACTCTGCGGGTCCCCCCGCAACACTAACCAGCGAACCCGGTCAGGCCCGGAAGGGAGCAGCCGTAGTTGGGGATGTGTGTGCCGGGGTGTGGCTGGTAGAGTCGCCACCCAACTTCCTAGCGTTAATCGTTTTCGTCTCTCTTTCTATTTTTCAAAAACTCCAGGGCTTCTGTAATTGCCTTGTGAACCTGCATTTCCATATCAAGTCTTTTTGACGGTGGAAGGAAAAACGCCATGTCCACTTCATGTCGAATATAACGGGGCGGCAGTTGATTCAAGACCAGGCAGCATAAATCAGCCAGGAATTCTTGCTCATACTGTTTATCGAGCTCCAACTCTTCAATGCGATCGACAACTAAACGTTCATAATAATTGTGAATATCATCATCAAACTTCATCTTCTGAACTCCTTACTACGCTTCTTAACTCGAAATTATTTTCAGTATAGACATAATACGCGGCTCTGAGTAATTGAGCGTGTCCACGAACTAAGCGTTCTAAATTTCTCTGATAACCACCACCAATGACAGCTGCTACAGGAATGTCATTTTGTCGACAAAATGAAAGTACCGTCATGTCACGCTGAAACAGGCCGTTTAAACTAATGTGAAAGTGACCCAGCTCATCTTTTGTGTAGATATCCACGCCTGCATCGTAAAGGATGACATCAGGCTTTACGTTCTTCGCAATGAAACTAAGTGCATGTTGCAAGGCTTGAAGGTAACTTTTATCAGCCGTTCCCTTGGGTAACGGAACATCCAAATCCGATAATGATTTTGAGAATGGAAAGTTCTTCTCGCCATGAATTGAGCACGTAAATACCCGTGAGTCATTTTGAAAGAGGGTGGCTGTGCCGTCGCCCTGATGCACATCTGTGTCTAACACCGCTATTTTTAAATGAGGATACTGTAAAAGTAACTGGTGACAGGCAATTGCCAAGTCGTTGATTAAACAGAAGCCACTTCCCCAGTCATGGTGAGCGTGGTGGTACCCACCTGAAAAGTGGATAGCAATGGATGAACTTAACGCCATTTGTAGCGCCCGTACGGTACCTCCGGCAGACGTTAATGACCGAGTCAGTAACTGTTCTGACCAGGGAAACCCTATTCTGCGCCATTCGGCTTTTTCAAAGTTGTTGGTTTTTAATTTTTCTATATAGGAAGAGCAGTGCGTTTGTGCGACTTGTTCCCATGTCAGCGTGACAGGCCTTTGCCACTGGTCTTTCTGAGCGCCGCGACGAACGGCCCAGTCGTGTAGTAAACGGTATTTCTCGATTGGGTAACGGTGTCGCTCCGGTAGTTCAAGCTGACTGTATATCGGCGAATAGATGAAAGGGATATTAACCTTCGTCATGGTGCTGAATTTGTCGCTCTAATTGAACAATAGCCATTTGACAGCGGTTCAAGCGCTTTTGAGCGATTTGAACGGCTTCTTGTGAACCTGTGCTTTGTGCCTGAGAGAGGTTTTCCGTTAAACGGCGCTCGTAGTCCCGGTAAGTGACTAACTTCTCGTGAAGCTGCTGGTAATGGCTGGCTCTAATCTCCCGTTGCTCCTCAGCCTGCTCGGGTAGCTTTCCTGAACGTAGCGCTGTTGCTAAGGCTTCTATTTGTGCGCTGAGTTTTTCTGCCAAAAAGCGTTGAGACTCTTCTCTTTTAGCGGCCAAAAGTTGTGCTAACAAACGCTTTGTTTCTTCGACATAGTCCCGGGCTATGGATGAGCGGGTATGAAATAGTGAAAGGCTGAACCATTGTTCAGTCACTTTTTTTGATTGGCGCCTATTTTGCTCATCAATATGTTGGGCTTGCTCGGTAAACTCATTGAGTAAGCGCTCAATATGTTGAATTGAAGTTAAGTCATTTATCGGTCTCATAGTTCCATAATAAAAGAATTTATTCCTTATGACACGGGAGAATCAGAAAAATAGCTTAAGTCATTACATATAGCCTAAAAAATTACTTGTATAAAAAACGTTGAAATTTATAAGCTAGTGTTGTTCGTGGATCAAAAAGTGATACTATTCAAAACAGGAGTAGTAGCCAAGAATAGGTAGTTTCTGCTGAATGTGAGGCTATGAAATGGTTTGACGACAGGACGTTGTCATAAAATCTGGAGATTGTACGAGTCCAGATCCGTGTTCTACAGTATAGAATTGAAGCGATAGCTATAGCGCGGTTAACTCAGGTTGACTTGGTTGACAGCGTATAGTCATCGTGGGAATATTCTTGGTTATTGTCGCTTTTGTCGACAATACTATAAACCGTAGAACGAGATCTTTTCGTCATTCAAACAACTGGTGTTTCGCGCCTTAGGCGTTGAAGCGGAAGTTAAGTCAAATTGGTTGGGAACTATGACCAAAGTAATCAAAAGAACCAAACTCGCTGCAACCCTGATGGGTGTGATGGCGTTTGCTGGCACCGGCGTTGCCGCTGCACAGCAAGTCGATGTAGCTAAGCTACAAAACGAAGAGAAAAAGATTCTTGAAGCGGACGCTCAATCTCAAGAGAAAGTGAACTCTCTGTTTGAGCAAAGCCAGGATCTTCTTATCGAGTATCGCTCAGTTGTCGCTGAGTACGAGAACTTGAAAGTTTACAACGACCACGTTCAGCGCTTGGTTAATGACCAGGAAGCAACGTTAGCCTCTTTGCAGAAGCAAATTGATGGCATCGAACGTACTAAGCAGGGCGTTGTTCCTCTTATGTACGAAATGATCGATGCGTTAGAGCAATTTGTGAAGTTGGATATTCCAATTCACCGCGAGAAGCGTATGGAACGTGTTGAAGGTCTGCGCGACATTATGGACAGCGCAAACGTTTCAACGTCTGAACAATTCCGTCAAATCATTGAAGCGTACCAGACAGAAATGGATTACGGTTCGGGCTTGATTTCTTACCAAGGCAACTTGGAAGTAGACGGTGAGCAAGTGGCTGTTGACTATTTCCACATGGGTCGTATTGCATTCCTGGCGCAGTCTCTCGATTTGAGAAACGCTTGGATTTACAACAACGAAACTGATGAGTGGACTGCTTTGGAAGACGAGTTTATCCGTCCTCTGACCCAAGCGATTCGTATGTCACGTAAGCAAACAGCTTACGATCTGGTGAAACTTCCAGTATTCGCAGCGGAGAGTGCAGAATGAATAAATTAGTAAAATCGTTAATGATTGCAGCAGCAGTCACCCTTTCTGCCGGTACGACTCTCGCTGCACAAGCTCAGGATACCTCTGAAGCTAAGAACCTTGACGAGCTGTTACAGCTAGTTGAGAAAAACCGTGTATCTTCTCGTGAATTAAATGCTGAGCGTGAGCGCGAATTCACAGCAGCTCGTGCTGACAAGCAAGCAATGCTAAACCGTGCTAAGCAGCAGTTAGAAGACGAGAAAGCACGTGGTAAGCGTTTGCAGAATGAATTTTCTGAAAACGAAGTTAACCTAGCGAACAAAGAACAAGAGCTTGAGAACGCAAAAGGTACTCTGGGCGAAATGTTCGGTGTTGTTCGTGGTGCGGCAACCGAAACTATCGGTCGTATTGCAACTTCAATTATCAGTGCTCAGTATCCAGGCCGTGAAGATGTTCTGGAAAGCTTATCTGAAGCAAAAGAACTTCCAACTCTGGAAGAGTTAGAAGAACTTTGGCAAGCGCTTCTTACTGAAATGGTTCAGTCAGGTAAAGTGGTTAAGTTTGAAACTGACGTAACTTTGCTTGATGGCGGTACTGAAACGCGCGAAGTGGTTCGTTTAGGTACTTTCAACCTGATTTCTGGTGATCAATACCTGGTTTATAACGACACGACTGAGCAAGTTCAGCCGTTAGGTCGCCAACCAGAAGGTGGTGCTACAGGACAAGCGCAAGACTTTGTTAACACTGAAAGTGGTTACGAAGGTGTTTTCCTTGACCCATCTAAAGGTCAGATTCTTGGTTTGTTAACTCAAAAAGCAACACTTTCTGAGCGTTATCACCAAGGTGGTACAGTTGGTTATGTTATTACCGCTGTATTAATCATCGGTCTATTAATTTCTCTGTTCAAGCTGATCACGCTGACTGGCGCTGCAGGCAAAATCCGTTCGCAGCTGAAAAATCCTGACAGCCCGAAAGACAGCAATGCTTTAGGTCGTATCCTGAAAGTGTATCAAGAGAACAAGAGTGCAGATCCTGAAAACCTTGAATTGAAACTGGACGAAGCGATCCTGCGTGAAACTCCGAAAATCGAAAGTGGCGTAAACGTCATCAAGATCTTCGCAGCTATCGCACCATTGCTTGGTCTATTAGGTACAGTTGTTGGTATGATTGGTACGTTCCAGTCAATCACACTGTTTGGTACCGGTGATCCGAAGATCATGGCAGGCGATATCTCAATGGCGTTGGTAACAACAGCTATGGGTCTTATCGCGGCTATTCCATTGATTTTGGCTCACAGTATTGTGGCATCTCGCGCTAAGTCTATCGTTCATATTCTGGACGAACAGGCAGCGGGAATCGTAGCTGCGCACTCGGAGAAGGAGTAACCCATGCTTTACCTGATGGAACTTTGGGAATCTATCAGGGATTTTCTGGCTACCGGTGGCGATGTTCTGTACATCGTCATGGGGGTGCTCTTTCTAATGTGGGTACTGATGATTGAGCGTTATTGGTACCTTACTGGCGCATTCCCTAAGCTTCGCAACGAAATTATTGCGAAGTGGGATGCTCGTAAGGACACTACCTCATGGTATGCCCATAGAATCCGTGAAGCATGGATTTCCGAAGCGAACGATAAACTGAATGCTCGTATTCTGTTAATTAAAACTTGTGTTGCCTTGTGTCCGTTAGTCGGACTGTTGGGGACTGTAACCGGTATGATTACGGTTTTCGAAATCATGGCAGTGCAAGGGACGGGTAACCCTCGTCTAATGGCATCGGGTATTTCGATGGCAACTATCCCAACGATGGCGGGTATGGTTGCAGCTTTATCCGGCATGTTTTTCGCAACTCGACTTGAAAGTAAGGTTCGTCGTGCGAAAGAAGGCCTGGTTGACAGTTTGCCACATCACTAAGAGAGTAAAACTATGGCACGTAATCGTAATCGAGAAGAAGAAGATGCGTCTATCGATATGACGCCGATGCTCGACATCGTCTTCATCATGTTGATCTTCTTTATCGTAACGACTTCATTCGTTAAAGAAGCTGGTATTCAGGTTAATAAACCTGAAGCTAATCAGGCGAACAAGGAGCCTTCAGCAAACATCTTTATCGCAATTCGTGATACTGGTGAAGTCTGGATGGATAAACGCCAAGTCGACGTTGAGCGCGTTGCAGCAAACTTAGAGCGTATGCTAGCAGAGCAGCCTACTGACTTAGTGGTTATTCAAGCGGATAAAGAAGCTGAACATGGTCGCGTCGTTGAAGTCATGGACCAAGTTAAGGAAGCGGGTATCGATAAGATATCCATAGCAGCGGAGAATAACTAATATGGTGCGCTTTTTAGTATCTTTACTACTAGGTGCGGCCGTTACGTTTGCTTTGTTTGCTTTCATGGCTTACTTAATCGGTGGGGGGGCGAAAAGTAATGAAGCTCCGCCCCCAACACCGGTCATTGACATCGTAACGTCGCCACCTGAGTCTGACGTTCAAGAGCGTCGGCGAACTCCGCCGCCGCCACCGCCGCCACCAGAGCAGCCGCCAGAAACACCACAGTCTGAGCCTGATACCTCAGACTCAAGCCTAAACATGAATATGGGCTTTGATGTGGACGTAGGTGGAGCTGACACTGGTCTTTCCGGTCCTGGCGGAGGTCTGAGCGGCGATGGTGATGCAACGCCTATCGTTCGTATCGAACCACGCTACCCACCTCAAGCGGCTCGTAATGGGACTGAAGGTTGGGTTCAACTACGGTTCACTATCGATAAACAAGGTGGTGTGACTGACGTTGAAGTCATTGACTCTGAACCTCGTCGAGTATTTGACCGTGAAGCTCGTCGCGCATTGTTGCGCTGGAAGTACAAGCCGAAAATCATTGACGGCAAGCCTGTTCGTCAGGAAGGTATGACCGTCCAGCTCGACTTTACAATGGATGGGAACTAAGAAATGAAATATTTAGCGAAAACATTTGTTAGTGCCCTGGCTTTTGTTTCGGTTATGTCGATGACCACGGTCCAGGCTTCGGCCCAGGACCTTGGCTTCAACATTCCGGACAAAGAGACCGTTGAGGCGCAGAAAAAAGCTCGCGACAATAAAGCGGCTTCGCAAAGTATTGGTCGCGCTATTATGGATGCGTTCGAGCTTTACGAAGAAGAGCAAATTAAAGAAGCGATAGCGGTACTGGAAGAGCAGGAGCCAGATCCTGGCTACGACTCTGCGTATTTAGGTCGCTTCCTTGGTAACCTCTATGCTGCTGACGAGCGTATGGCGGATGCTTTGAGAGTCTTGAAAAGCTCGGTTGACCAAGATGTTTTAGGCTGGAGTGACCAAGCTGCAGCTATGAAACTTGTTGGCCAAATCAGCCTTCAGGAAGAAAAGTATGACCAGTCTATCGAGTACCTTCGTAAGTGGGTTCAGTTTACTGGCGAGAAAGATCCTAAAGTCTTCTTGTACATGGCGAATGCCTATTACCAGAAGAAGGAATTCGCTCAGATAATCCCATTTGCTGAAGCTGCGCTAGAGTATGGAGAGCCGGACAAAAACGTTTACACGTTAATGATGGCTTCTTACTACGAGCGTAAAATGTACTCGGATGCAATTGGGGTACTTGAGGAAGGCTTGAATAAGCTTCCTGAAGTGACTCAATGGTGGCCGCAGTTAGCGCAGTTCTACATGCTGGAAGAGAACTTAGCGAAAGCGCTTCAAACCATAGAAGTTGCTTATTTAGCAGGATACCTAGATAAAGAAAGCCAATTTAAAATGCTGGTTCAGCTTTATGATAATGAAGGTATTCCGTATAAAGCAGCTACTACTATGGAAAAGCATGTAGAAGCAGGCGATATTGAGCAAACCGCTAAGAATTTCGCGACCATAGCAAACAGCTATCATCGTGCGAAAACGCTAGATAAAGCGGTTGAATGGTACCTTCGTGCAGCGGAAGCTGCAGAAGATGCTGATAACAAAGGTGAGTACTATCGTAAACGCGGTAACATTATGCTGCTAAACGAACAGTATATTGCAGCAGCAGAGCCTTTGAAAAAAGCATTGGATTATTTAGAAGGTCAAGCCGAAGGTCGTGTTTATATGTCGTTAGCTGAAGCGTATTTCTATGGTGGTGACTACCGCCAGGCAATGAGATACGTTAACGAAGCGGCTAAATTCGACGGTCAACGTCGTAGTGCTCGCAGCTGGAAAGGTTATATTCAATCAACCGCGAAACGCAAAGGCATTGAATTATAATTTAACCTGATAGCGTTCGTTATCTTAAAAAAACCCGGCCTAATTAGGTCGGGTTTTTTATTGGCTGATCTGCTTTTATCAACCGGAAGGATCAAGTATGATCTGCCTCGACTTATTTAGGAGGTAGATGGTATGTCATCAGAGTCGTTTAAAGAACCTGCTGGGTTCGGTTATTTGTTGTTCGCTATTGTCTTGTTTGTTATCGCAGGCTGCTTGCCATTAGTACTGCGCCTAATACAAGTGTTATCTGCCTAATAGTCAAGCTGTAAAAGGCTTAAGGTGTAAGTGACAGTTATGTCCATTTCAATGCTTATTGTCGAAGATAAAGACAACACGCTTCAGGCAATTCGTAGAATGTTAGAGCCGTTAAAGCTCGACATTCAAACTGCCCAAGATGGGCTTGACGGTCTTAGTAAGGCCAAAAAAGATTACTACGATATTATTCTCATTGACCACAAAATGCCGGTCATGGACGGTTTCTCGCTGTTGAAAAACTTGAGAGAACTCGAGAACTATAGAAATGCACCGTTACTCTTTATGTCGACTGACTCATTAGTTGAGGTAGAGCCTAAAGCACTGGCCGCCGGTGCAACACAATGTTTATCTAAGCCGTTGGATGCAGAGTATTTAGTAGACTCTGTCCAGAATTGGTCAGCTAAAGCGGTTGCTTAACTGAAGAGCAAGGATTTATGGAAGCAAGTCTAAAGGAAGTGAAGGACTCTATCGGTGCTATCCACGACTACCCAAAACCGGGAATTGTTTTCCGGGATATTACTCCACTATTGCAAAATCACGATGCTTTTAAGAGCAGTATTGACGCACTTAAACAGCGTTATGAAAAAAGTGGAGTGACCCAAATTGCGGCTATTGAAGCTCGGGGTTTCTTATTCGGGTCGGCATTAGCTTACGCACTTGGTTGTGGCATAACCTTACTAAGAAAGCCGGGAAAGCTGCCTGGTAAGGTCGTCAGCCAAAGTTATGCACTTGAGTACGGAGAAGATGAGCTACAAATGCATGAGAACGCTTTAACGAGCAATGATAAGGTTCTCATTATCGATGACTTATTGGCTACCGGTGGAACTGTTTTAGCCGCAGATAAGCTGATTCGTTCGACTGGAGCAGCGGTTGCAGAAGCCGCTTTCGTTGTTTCTTTGCCTGAACTCGGTGGCGAAGATAAATTGCGGCAAGCGGGTGTTGCGTGCTATACCTTGTGTCAATTCTAAAAACTATAACCTGAGTTTCTTATGAGTTATCAAGTTCTGGCAAGAAAGTGGCGACCGTCTCAGTTCTCTGAGGTGGTTGGGCAGCAGCATGTATTGAAACCATTAGAACATGCGTTGCTTAAGCAAAGGCTTCACCATGCTTACCTCTTTTCCGGAACGCGCGGCGTTGGCAAAACCACAATAGCTCGAATTTTGGCTAAGGCTCTGAATTGCGATACGGGAGTGACTTCAACTCCATGCGGGCAATGTTCTGCTTGCCAGGAAATTGACCAGGGACGCTTTGTCGACTTGTTAGAAATTGATGCGGCGTCGAGAACAAAAGTAGAAGATACGCGAGAGCTCCTCGATAACGTGCAATACCGCCCAACTCGGGGGCGTTACAAAGTGTACCTTATTGATGAGGTACACATGCTGTCGCGTCATAGCTTCAATGCACTCCTTAAAACCCTGGAAGAGCCACCGGAGCATGTTAAGTTCTTGCTGGCCACAACTGATCCGCAAAAACTACCGGTGACCGTACTTTCCCGTTGCTTACAATTTAATTTAAAAGCGCTTTCAAAAGAAGATATTGCCGGTCAGCTGCAGCATGTTTTGCAGCAGGAAGGTATTTCTGCGGACTCTACTTCATTTTCTTTACTTGCGAGAGCCGCAAAAGGCAGTATGCGAGATGCACTGAGCCTGACTGACCAAGCTATTGCTCAGGGCCATGGAGAAGTGCTGTTAGACAGTGTTCGGCAAATGCTGGGTAATGTACCTACCGCTGACATAGCTGGCCTGTTAAAAGATGTATTAAATAACGATGCGGCGTCGTTAATGCAACGTGTTGATACCATGGTCGCTGTTGTTCCCGATTTAAGCTCCGTGCTTGTCGAAATGCAGAATATGTTGCACCAGCTGGCACTCATGCAGCAGCTACCTGATGCACAGCAGGCATTTGATGACGCAGAAATAATAAAGCCGCTGTTGCGGCAAATGCCAGCGGAATTAATACAAGTATTTTATCGCATAGTGTTGGAAGGGCGGCGAGAGCAGCCTTATGCAGTGGATGCCAGAAGTGGTCTGGAAATGACCTTGCTTCGTTTATTGGCATTTCGACCTAAGGCAGGCCCTTTAACTGACGAAACAGATGGCGAAGAGACAAACGGCGAAGAAACACCTTTAGCCGCTGAATTGTCGAAACCAAATGAGCCTTCAGGCGGGCCAGAGCCAGAACTAAAATCAGAACTAAAACCAGAATTAAAACCAGAGTATCATGACGACCGGCCTACGCCGGAACAGCCTCCGGAAATCAATGAAGAGCCAGTGAGCTTTGGTAATACCGATGAATTTGCAGATTCATACGAACCAACTCCTGACATGGTGGAGAAATCGGAGCCACATAACCAGGTGGCGCAGCAATCGAACGGCAATGCGCCTGAGCCAGAAGAAGCACCACAAGATCAGCCTGATGCATCGGGTCTTGATGACTTGCTGCAAATGCGGCAAGACTTAATGCAAAAAAAAAAGCCAGATGAAATAGCTTCTAAGGACTTTCGCGAAACCTCGCAGAAACAAGCACCTCGGGCACAGGCACCACAGGCAACTAAGCTTGAAGAGTCTGAGCATGAGTCGGTCGTGTCTTCTGAAATCCCGCAAGGAAGTGCTGACACCTCTGGGCAGCCGCATTCTTCCGATGCAGCGCCGAGCAGCTACGACTACCCTGAAATTACCGATGAAATTAAGGATGCAGCTGACATTGACCGCTGGAGCGCCATGATAGCGGGTATGGATATTTCCGGTTTGGCTCGACAGGTGTTACTGAACTCCGAATTACAGGACAACGAAGGGGATAACTGGACTATTTTAGTCAACAGCGATCAACAGTCCCTTCTTAATAATGCGACAGAGCAGGCTGTGAGAGAGTCTTTACAAGGACTCTTGGGAAGCAGCGCGGTGGTATCATTTGCTGTAGGTACACCGGCAAACCCTACGCCCCTTATGCTGCAACAGCGTATCAATGAATATCGACATAAGCGTGCTTTAGAACGTTTGGAAAAAGATAATGGCGTTATGGAGTTGAAAAAACGCTTCGGCGCACAAATTGATGAAGAATCGGTGCAAGCGCTTTAACGTATTTAATTAATGATGAGGAAGTAAACATGTTTAAAGGCGGAATGGGAAATATGATGAAGCAGGCGCAACAAATGCAAGAGCGCATGCAGCAAGCCCAGGATGAAATCGCAAATATGGAAGTCACCGGCGAAGCTGGTGCAGGCATGGTGAAAGTGACTATGCTGGGCAATCACAACGTGAAACGCGTTAACATTGACCCAAGCCTGATGGACGACGACCAGGAAATGCTGGAAGACTTAGTTGCGGCAGCGACAAACGATGCAGTACGCCGCGTTGAAGAGACCAGCAAAGAGCGTATGTCTGAAATTACTGGCGGTATGGGTTTGCCTCCAGGCTTTAAAATGCCGTTTTAATTCGGAGTCAGTTTAATGAAGTTAAGCCCGGCTATCGAACAACTGGTGGAAAGCTTGAAGCGTTTGCCTGGTGTTGGGCAGAAAAGCGCACAGCGTATGGCTTTCCATTTACTGGAACGGGACAAGCCGGGTGCTTCACGGTTATCTGACTCTTTAAAACATGCCGTTGAAACCGTAGGACACTGTAATAGTTGTCGAACATTAACGGAAAATGACCTTTGCCCAATATGCCTCGATGAAAGACGTCGCGACAGTGGCGTGCTTTGCGTTGTGGAAACGCCGGCCGATGTTTTAGCCATCGAGCAAACATCCCAGTTTAAAGGGCGCTACTTTGTTCTCATGGGGCATTTATCGCCGCTTGATGGTGTTGGACCTTCCGATATTGGCTTAGATAAACTCGAGCAGCAGCTTCAATCGGACAATATCGAAGAAATCATACTTGCCACTAACCCCACCGTAGAAGGTGATGCAACAGCGCATTACATTGCGGATATGGCGGATCAGCACAACATTAACACGACTCGGATTGCTCACGGTGTTCCTGTAGGCGGTGAACTGGGTTACGTTGACCAAACAACTTTAGGTCACGCTTTTAGTGGCCGAAAACAATTCACTCGTTGACTTGAAAAGCCCGGTGTCATCCCCATTTTAAAACGATAGGTATCACTGTACGTTTTAAACAGTAGGAGAAAACACTATGGCGGAAGCCGGTCAAATGGAAAAACACGGATTTCAGACAGAAGTAAAACAGTTACTTCACTTGATGATCCATTCTTTGTATTCCAATAAAGAAATTTTCTTACGCGAATTGGTTTCCAACGCGTCTGACGCGGCGGATAAGCTGCGCTTTAAAGCGCTGAGTGACAACTCTTTATACGGCGACGACAGTGAGTTGTTCGTTCGTATTTCGGTCGATAAAGACGCTAAAACAATCACCATAAGCGATAACGGCATCGGCATGACCCGAGATGATGTCATGAATAACTTGGGGACTATCGCTAAGTCAGGTACTGCAGAGTTCTTTGGGCAGCTGTCAGGTGACCAGGCAAAAGACAGTCAGCTTATTGGTCAGTTTGGTGTTGGTTTCTATTCAGCGTTTATTGTTGCCGATGAGGTCACTGTGCGCACTCGTTCCGCGCTCGACAATAACACTGCTGGTGTTGAATGGCGTTCGCGTGGTGAAGGTGAGTTCGAGATTGCTGACATTGAAAAAGCCCGTCGCGGCACTGATATCATCTTGCACTTGAAAGATGATGCCGAAGAGTTCTTAGACGAGTACCGTCTGCGCGGAATTATTAATAAATATTCAGAGCATTTGAGCATTCCTGTACAAATGTGGAAAGAGCCGGTACCTGAGTCTGAAGATAGCGAAGGTAACAAGGTAGAAGCACAGCCTGGTGAGTGGGAGACGGTAAACTCAGGTAAAGCGCTGTGGACGCGTGACAAGTCAGACATTACTGACGACGAATACAAAGAGTTCTATAAAACCGTTGCGCACGACTTTGATGAGCCACTGCTTTGGACGCACAATAAGGTGGAAGGCACTACAGAATACACTAACTTGTTGTATATTCCGAAAAGAGCGCCCTGGGACTTATGGAACCGTGAACAGCAGCATGGCGTGAAACTGTATGTTAAGCGTGTCTTCATTATGGATGACGCAGAGCAGTTAATGCCAACTTATCTGCGCTTTGTACGCGGTTTGGTGGACTCAAACGACTTGCCGTTGAATGTGTCTCGCGAAATTCTTCAGGACAACAAAATTACCCGTTCCATGCGCAACGGCAGCACCAAAAAAGTGCTACAAATTCTGAAGAAACTGGCGAAGGACAATAAAGAAGAGTACCAGCAGTTCTGGGATACCTTCGGTAATGTCTTAAAAGAAGGCCCGGCGGAAGATCACAGTAATCGTGAGCGCATCGCTGAGTTACTGCGCTTTGCATCGACTCATAACGACAGTGCTGTTCAGTCCGTTAGCCTGGATGACTACATTGAACGCATGAAGGATGGTCAGGATAAGATCTTCTACATTGTGGCAGACAGTTATGAAGCTGCGAAGAATAATCCTGCATTGGAAATTTTCCGTAAGAAAGGCATAGAAGTTCTGCTGTTGTCTGACCGAATCGATGAATGGCTTATGAGCCATTTAACCGAGTTCAAAGAGAAACAATTACAGTCGGTTACTCGTGGCGACCTGGACCTTGGTGAACTGGACGACGAAGAAAATAAGGCTGAGCAAGAAAAAACGGAAGAAGCCTTTAAAGAGAACCTTGAGCGTTTCGAAAAAGCCTTGGGTGACAAAGTGAAGAAAGTGCGCGTGACTCACCGTTTGACAGACTCACCGGCGTGTATCATTACCGACGAGCACGACATGAGTACGCAAATGGCTAAGTTGATGGAAGCTGCGGGTCAGGCTGTTCCTGAAACCAAGTATATCTTTGAGGTAAATCCAGAGCACGCCTTAGTTCAGCGTATGTTGGAAAAAGACGACGACACTTTCAAGGAATGGGCTGAAGTCTTGCTCGATCAAGCCACACTCGCAGAGCGTGGAAACTTAAAAGATCCAGCGTCATTTGTCGCTAAACTGAACAAGTTAATGCTTAACGCATAACCTTCCTGCTGCGGTCATACCATTGGCCGCAGCGCTTCTCTAAGCTTGTAATAGCTTGCCTGTCAGGGTAAAGTTCGTGGCAGACTTTTGAATCACGCAAAGAGGTTTTCTTATGCGCATTATTTTATTGGGCGCTCCGGGAGCAGGTAAGGGCACTCAAGCCCAGTTCCTGATGAATACATTTGGCATTCCTCAAATTTCAACAGGCGATATGCTGCGTTCAGCAATTAAGTCGGGTTCGGAATTAGGGAAAAAAGCCAAGCAGGTAATGGATGCCGGGCAACTTGTTTCGGACGACATCATTATTGAACTGGTGAAAGAGCGTATTGCTGAGCCAGACTGCCAAAACGGCTTTTTGTTAGATGGCTTTCCTCGCACAATTCCGCAAGCTGATGCTATGCGTGAAAACGGTATAGAAATTGACTACGTACTGGAATTTGATGTTCCTGATGAAGTCATTGTTGAGCGTATGAGTGGCCGTCGTGTGCACCCCGGTTCCGGCCGTGTGTATCACATTGAGCATAACCCGCCAAAAGAAGAAGGCAAGGACGATGAAACTGGCGAAGAGCTGGTTATTCGACCGGACGACCAAGAGCAAACGGTCCGTAAACGCCTGGCGGTATATCATGAACAAACTGAACCACTGGTTGAGTATTACCAGAAATTGTCGGAAGAAGGCAAAACTGAGTATTACAAAATCGATGGCACACAACCGGTTGAAAAAGTTAGCGACCAGCTTGGCGAGCTACTGAAAAAATAAACACAAAGGCTCACTTGGTGGGCCTTTTTTGAATAAAGGGACGGCACAATGGATATTCGCATCACCGGTTTTTACGCTGGCTTACTTGCAGTACTTTATTTAATTTTGGCTGTGCGAATTGTTCGCTTACGCTGGAAATACCGTGTTGGTATTGGAACGGGTGGTGAGGACGAACTGAAAGTGGCTGTGCGAGTGCATGGCAACTTTATCGAATATGTTCCTTTTATTCTTATATTATTAGGCATTATTGAAGTTCAGGGTGGTGCGGCTGGGCTTGTCCACGGCATTGGAGTTGCTACATTAATTGCTCGTATAAGCCATGCTATTGGCTTAACCAAAACAATTGGTCCAAGCATTTTCCGCACCATTGGTGTGTTGGGTACCTTCGCTGTTCTGCTATTCAGCGCCGGAATCTGCGTGGGTCAATTTGTCGGCTTTAGTCTGCTGTAGAGAAGTGACATGTCAGAATTAGGTTCCGGAGTATACGTTTTCGGTGAGAAGCACAACCCTCCAGTGCTGTTGTTGCATAGCTCACAAAGTGCAAGTTCTCAGTGGCGAGATTTAATTCAACGCTTAAGCCATTCTCGCTTTGTCATTGCTGTCGACCTGCTTGGTTATGGCAAAGCGCCAGAGCCTGAAGCGGTGGCAAACTTTCGCTTAGCCGATGAAGTCCCGCGAGTGGTAGAGGCTATTTCAGCGTTAAAAATTGATACTGCTATTGATGTTGTTGGTCACTCTTATGGAGGGGCTTTGGCGCTTAAACTCGCCTTGGAGCAACCTTTCGCAATCTCAAAACTGGCGGTGTATGAACCTGTGGCTTTTCATGTGTTAGCTGACGACTCCCCCGGGATGATTGAAATACAGGAAATCAGCCAGGCGATGCATGGTAAAGACGCTGAAGAGTGTACCCGCACCTTTGTCGATTACTGGAACAGTCCGGGCTATTTCGATGCTTTGCCGGCCAAAATACAGGCGTTGATGGTGGAGCAGGCCGCTAAGGTCGCATTGGACTTTGATGCCTTGCTCAACGAGCCTAAACGACTGAATGATTATGCGGCAATTGAGCAACCGGTACTGCTTGTTCAGGGAGAGCATACGCGTCGTAGTGCTAAGGCTGTCGCAGATGCCTTATCGACGGTTATTAGTGACTTAAAACGAGAGTCGATAACAGCGGGGCACATGGGACCATTGACCCACCCGTCAGAAGTCAATGGCAAACTGGTTCAGTTTATAAACGCATAAAGCGACTATCCAAGATAGGTCAAAACGAGCGAGACACTCCAACGTGAAATCCTGGCAAGACAATAAAAGCGAAGTGGTAAAACTTGCTCGACTGACGGGCCCTATACTTATCGCGCAGCTGACGCAAATGCTCATGAGTGTTGTCGATACGGTAATGGCGGGGCGAAAAAGTGCGATTGACCTTGCGGCCGTATCTGTCGGTGGCAGTATTTTTGTGCCGGCAACCTTGCTGGTATTTGGTTTGGCGTTGGCACTTGCGCCTATTATTTCCCATTTCGACGGCTCTGGTGGCCATCGTAAAATGGCGAATATGCTGCAACAGGGCTTCTATGCCTGTGCCATTGTTGGCGCGATAACCTTAGTAGGTATGTCTTCCGCTCCGTGGTTGCTGGACTTAATGGAAGTAGAAGACAAGTTCCGGCAGGTTACGCTCGACTATCTGTTTTACATTGCCTGGGGCATTCCCGGCTTTGTCATTTATGCCGTTCTGAGAAACTTCTGTGAGGGCATGTCGAACACAATGCCATCGCTGATTATTGGTTTTATCGGGCTTATCATCAATATTCCGGCGAACTATATTTTCGTGTATGGCGAGTTTGGAATGCCGGCACTTGGCGGCGCTGGCTGTGGTGTAGCAACGGCTCTCGTGCTTTGGGGAATGGCTATTTCAATGGCTATTTATACCTTTGGCGCCAAGCGCTATAAGAGCCTCCGCTTACTGCGCAGTTGGTACAAACCTAACTGGGATGACGTGACTTATGTCATTCGTCTGGGGTTTCCTATTTCAATGTCGCTGTTTTTCGAGGTGAGCTTATTCGCAGCGGTTGCCCTGTTAATAGCGCCGTTAGGAGCGACGGTGGTCTCAGCTCACCAAATCGCCCTGAACATAAGCTCGTTGGTTTATATGGTCCCGCTCAGTATTTCTATGGCGGTGACGTTGCGTGTGGGCTTTGCGCTTGGTGCCGGAAACCCGGATAACGCAATGCGTAACTTCAGAATTGCACTTTGGTTTGGTGGTGTGTTTGCGGCTGTAAACGGGCTTATTATGTACCTGGGTGGCAGTTTCCTGGCCAGTTTATACACACCGAATACCGAAGTTATTAATTTAGCGGCGACCTTGATGGGCTTAGCAGCTATTTTCACCTTGTCCGACACCTTCCAGGTCGTGGCAATGGGAACACTGAGAGGCTACAAAGATACGACTTACCCTATGGTACTGGCTTTTATATCCTACTGGCCCTTTGGTTTAACTGTGGGGTATGTACTCGGGCGAACCGACTTAGTGGTGCCGGCAATGGGCGCCGCAGGTTTCTGGATAGGCTTTATTAGTGGCCTTAGCGTGGCGGCTGTTTTACTGTCTGTCAGGCTGAAGAAAGTTTCAAAAGCCTACAAACGCCGCCACTTTCAGGAGCAGCTGAATAGCGCTTAATGAGCATTACACTAATTATGGCGCTGTTTCAGTACCTTAAGGACCTCATTCATCGATAAGTCACTGGCGCTCAGCACCACCAATAAGTGATACAGCAGATCAGCACTTTCATTGAGCAGTTCGTCTTTGTCGTTGGTTGCCGCTGCAAGTGCCACTTCGACACCTTCTTCACCGACTTTCTGAGCGCAGCGTTTAATGCCTTTCTGGAAGAGGCTGGCAGTGTAACTTTCACCGGCATCGGCGCCTTTTCTTGAATTAATAACCCCTTCTAAGTGGTGTAAAAAAGAGCCTGACGTGTCAGCGAAGCAGCTTTGGGTGCCTAAGTGGCAGGTTGGCCCATTCGGGGTCGCTTTAATTAACAGAGCGTCACTGTCGCAGTCGGTATGGACCTCTTCCAATTCAAGGACATGGCCAGAACTTTCACCCTTAGTCCATAAACGTTCTTTGCTGCGGCTGTAAAAAGTGACCTGACCTGACTCTAATGTTTTCTCAAGTGCCTTGTCGTTCATGTAGCCCAGCATCAGGACCTCGCCGGTCAGAACGTGCTGGACAACACAGGGAACCAGGTTGTCCATTTTTGCCCAGTCAAGGCTGTTTAAATTTTGTTTGTCGACTCTCACAGTCACTCCTTAGGGTTCAATGGGACGCACGGCAATGCCATTGTTGTACATCGCGCTTTTCACATCGGCAATTGAAAATACGTTTTTATGAAAGACCGAAGCCGCCAGGGCACCATCAACTTTAGCGTCATTAAAGACATCGACAAAGTGCTGTATTTCGCCGGCGCCACCAGAGGCTATTATGGGTACTGAACAGTAGTCGCGTAAAGCCGCCAGTTGCTCAATATCGTATCCTTTGCGTACGCCGTCCTGATTCATGCAGTTCAAGACAATTTCGCCGGCGCCTCGTTTAATCACTTCCTGCAACCAGTCTTTGGTTTGCCATGCCGATTTGCGTGACTTCTTTTCATCGCCGGTAAATTGGTGCACCTCATAGGTACCGGTCTCTTCATTGAAGAAACTGTCAATACCGATAACAACGCACTGTTGACCGAACTCTGCCACCAACGTGTCGATAAGTGACGGATCCAGTAACGCAGGAGAGTTAATAGACAGCTTATCTGCGCCTTTTGACAGTAACTCTTGAGCTTGAGCTACAGAGCGAATACCGCCGGCGACCGTAAACGGGATATTAATTTCTTTGGCAACCCGCTCTACCCACGACTTATCCACCGTACGGCCATCAGACGAAGCGGTAATGTCATAGAAAACCAACTCGTCGGCACCGCTCTCGGCGTAATGGCGAGCCAACGGAATAATGTCACCAATGACTTCGTGGTTACGAAACTTAACGCCTTTAACGACCTGTCCGTCACGAACGTCCAGGCAGGGAATTACTCGCTTTGCCAACATGCCAGTGCATCCTCCAGAGTGAATTGGTTGGTTAGCAGCGATTTACCCAGAATCACAGAATCGCAGTTAATAGCTTTCAGCGCCTTTATATCGTCTAGGCTGCTCACGCCACCTGATGCTTGCCACTGTACGCTGGGGTATTTACTTTTGTATTTTTGGTACAGCTCGACGTTGCTTCCGCTGAGTGTGCCGTCTTTGCTAATGTCGGTGCATAATACGTGCTGGCAGCCTACTTCAAGGTATTGGTCTAAAACATCTTCCAAAGCCTTGCCTGAAGACTCTTGCCAGCCGTGCGTTGCAACTAACGCCTGACCGTTGGGTTGAATGTTGACATCCAGCGCCAGTACGATTTTTTCAGGGCCGTAGGTTTTAAACCATTCGAGTACTTTTTCCGGTGAGCTGACAGCGGTTGAGCCTATCACTACTCGCTTAACACCAACAGCCAGAAGAGCGTCGATATCTTCAGTCGTGCGAATACCACCACCCACCTGACAACTCATACCTGACTCTTTAATCAGCTTTTCCAGCAGCTTTGTTTGACGCTGCTTAGGGTCCTTGGCGCCGTCTAAGTCGACTAAATGAAGCCATTTTGCGCCAGCTTTAGCGTAGCTCTGAGCTTGTTCAACCGGTGAAAACTGATATTCGGTTTTCTGAGAAAAGTCGCCTTGGTACAGTCGTACAACGGCACCATTAATTAAGTCTAACGCAGGTATTAGCACAGCTTAGCCTCCAGAAACTCACGTAAAATTGATTCACCCACTTTGCCTGAGCGCTCAGGGTGAAATTGCGCGCCGAAATAATTGTTATGGCGAATCATTGATGCAAAGCGTTGGCCGTATTCCGCTTCGGCAATGGTATATTCGTCAACGGCAACCGCGTAGCTGTGAACAAAGTAACAGTATTGTTCGGCAGACTTCAGCAGCGGATTATTATTGGTTGGCATCGACGTATTCCAGCCCATGTGTGGCAGCGGCAGTTCGCCAACCTCAAGCCGTTTAGTCAATGACGGAATTAATCCCAGGCACTCGACATCACCTTCTTCCGAATGCGATGTCATGAGTTGCATTCCCAAACAAATGCCGAGCACTGGCTGTTCGAGCGACTTCAGCACGTCAACCAACTGTTTTCTCTGTAGGTTACGCATCGCTGCTGCAGCAGTGCCAACGCCGGGCAAAATGACACGATCAGCAGCGCGAATCGCGTCTGCGTCGTCTGTCACAGTGCATGAGTATCCGAGTCGTTCAATCGCAAAGCGAACCGATGTCAGGTTTGCGCACTCGGTATCGACTATCACTACCTTCATGCCAGCATTCCTTTACTCGATGGCAGTTGTTGGTCTCCGGTTTTAGCGACCGCCTGACGTAACGCGCGACCAAAGACTTTAAACAGGCTTTCTACCTGGTGGTGACTGTTGCCTTCGGTTGTTGAGAGGTGCAGGCTTATGGCCATAGCATCGGTCAACGAGCGGAAGAAATGTTCAACCATTTCTGTCGACAGTTCACCGACTTTGTCACGACTAAAGTCCGCTTGCCACTTCAAGTAAGGACGGCCGGATAAATCAATCAAGCACTCTGCTTTACATTCGTCCATCGGCAGCGCGAAGCCAAAGCGACCAATGCCGCGTTTGTCGCCAAGCGCCGAACGCAAGGCCTGACCCAGTGCTAAAGCTGTATCTTCAATGGTGTGGTGATCATCAATGTGCAAATCGCCCTCTACCACGGCACTCATATAAATGCCCGCATGTGTAGCAATTTGCTCCAGCATGTGGTCGAAAAAGCCAATGCCGGTGCTGAATGTGCCGCGTGCAGAGCTGTCCAGATCAATGGCGATATTAATGTCAGTTTCATGAGTTTTACGAGACACTTTGGCGGTACGGGGGCGGTCAACAATTTCGTGGACAATGTCGTCCCAGCTGTATTCTTCCCGGTTGTAGCGAATACCGCGAATGCCCATGCCTTGTGCCAGTTGTAAGTCAGTTTCTCTGTCGCCAATAACGAAAGAGTTAGCAAAGTCGACTTTCCCTTCCGTTAAATAGGGTTGCACAAGCCCCAGTTTAGGCTTACGACAGGCGCAGTTGTCTTCGTCAAAATGTGGGCAAATTAATACGTCATCAAAACGAAGCCCTTGCGACTTAAATACCGACATCATTAAATTGTGCGGAGCCTCAAAGGTGTCTGTCGGGAAGCTCTCGGTACCCAGCCCGTCTTGGTTAGACACCATGACCAGTCGGTACCCGGCATTTTGAAGCTTTAACAGTGCCGGTATGACATTTGGCTCAAAAACGAGCTTGTCGACACTGTCGAGCTGCTTATCGACGGGCGGCTCTTCAACCAGCGTGCCGTCGCGGTCAATAAAAAGTATGGATTGCTGTGTCATGAAAAATACCCTTTTAATTGTTGTGCCAGCTCGTCATTTTCTTCGCGGCTACCTACCGTTATTCTAATACAACCGTCTAACCCGAGTTGTTTAGATTGGTCCCGAATCAACACACCTTGTTGTTGCAGTGTAGTGACAATGTCGGCCGCATTGGTTTGGGTGGTATCACAACGATACAGTAAAAAATTTGTTACGCTGTCAAACTCCAGCGTTAGTGGTAAGTCACTGAGTAACTCCACAAGCCGTTCACGCTCGCCGATAAGTGTATCGACCTGCTGCTGCATACGCTTAATATTGCCCGGGCTCAGAGCCTGCGTTGCTATATTAATGGTAGGCTCCGGCAGCGGATAGGGCGCGAGTATCTTTTGCATTAGCTCAATAATGTCATTATTGGCGAGTAAAAAGCCGCAGCGAATGCCGGCAAGCGCAAAGGCTTTTGATAATGTCCTCAATACCACCAGGTTAGGGTAAGTCGTCAGCCACGATGCTTTGCTGTCGTCATAACAGAATTCAATATAGGCTTCGTCAACTACAATAACTGTGTTGGGGCAGGCATCCAGTACTTGCTTAATGTCTGCTGTATTTAGCGTGTTACCCAGGGGGTTGGACGGTGAGCACAGAAACGCGACCTTACAATTTTTAGCCTGCGAGATCACCTGCTCAACGTTCAGTTGGCCTTTTCGCTGCCCTGAGTCTATTAGCGGCACCTCAATAGTATTGACGGCATAAGTTTTAGCCGATATCGCATACATGCCGTAAGTCGGCGGGCAAATGAGAATATTGTCCTGTCCCGGCTCGCAAAACGCACGAATCAACAATTCGATACCTTCATCAGAGCCGCGAGTGCTTAACACCTGGTTGGGTTGTATACCAGCATAGTCAGCATAAGCGTTATTCAGAGTCTCTGACTGAAACTGTGGGTACCGGTTCAGAGTGCCATCGTCAAAGCCGTAATCGTTATCAAAAGGTGATTCATTGGCGTTCAGCCACACATTACCACCGCTCATACTGCGTCTGGCCGACGCATAGGGCGTCAGTGTTTTCAGGTGCTGGCGCTGAGACTGTTCCACTAATGACATTATTGGTCCTCCATGCGAATGGTGACAGCTTTAGCGTGTGCATCGAGCCCCTCAACATTCGCCAGGGTTGTAATGGCCTCTGACAAAGTCGCTAAGCCTTCGTAGGACACTTCTTGCACGGTGTAACGGCGATAAAAGTCCAATAGCCCCAAACTACTGTAATTGCGCGAGTAGCCGTAGGTCGGCAGTACATGGTTAGTGCCTGTTGCGTAGTCACCACCAGACTCCGGTGTATAGTGACCCACAAAAACAGAGCCCGCCCGGGTCAATTTCGGCAGCAATGAGCGCGCATTATCCGTTTGTATGGATAAGTGCTCAGGCGCATATCGCTCGCTAATGGCTATTGCTTCATCAATAGTCTCAACAACCAGTAAACGGCTTTCGGCTAACGCCTGGGCGGCAATATCAGCCCGTTGTAACTGCTGACACTGCTCAATGAGTGCTTGTCTTACTTTGTCTGCCAGAGTGCTTGACGGTGTGACCAGAATAACTTGTGAATCAGATCCGTGCTCGGCTTGAGACAACAAGTCGGCCGCAATATACGCCGGGTTAGCTGTGTCATCACCAATAACCAGTAATTCAGAAGGACCCGCGGGTAAGTCGATAGCACAGCCACTCGCGTCATTGCTCACTTGTTGCTTAGCTTCGGTGACAAAACTGTTGCCCGGGCCAAATACTTTATCGACCGGGGCGATGGACTCTGTACCATAAGCTAGGGCGGCAACGGCTTGAGCGCCGCCGCAGGTGTATATTTCTGTAATGCCACAACGGTTTGCGGCGTACAACAGCGCATCTGGTAAGTCACCGCTTTTATCCGGCGGACTGACCAGCACAACGCGTTGACAGCCAGCCAGCTGGGCCGGTACACCAAGCATTAACGCGGTGGAAGGTAAGGTGGCACTGCCTCCGGGAATATAAAGCCCAACGGCATCTAATGGCGCATAGCGAAGTTCACACTGAACACCATTTATGGTTTCAACAGCAAGGTTTTCAGGGACTTGTGCCTGGTGAAAACGCTGAATAGTCCCGTAAGCTGTATCAATCGCCTCTGCCACTTTTTTGTCGAGGCGATTCACGGCTTGCTCTATACGCTGTTGCGATACACGCAGCGAGGTCGCTTCAGGATAGTCAAACTGCCGAGTGTAATTCAGCAGTGCACTGTCACCGTTATCACGAATATCGGCAATAATCTTTTGAACTGTTTGTTGCGTGTTTGTCGCTGTTGCCTGACGGGGACGCGAAAGCCGCTGCTCCTTTTCGTCGGCAGACAAGTCTGCCCAGCGCTCAACCTTGATGTTTAAGCCTTGCATAGTTACCCCATCATTTTTTCAATTGGCAGAACAAGAATAGAGCTGCAACCTTTCGCCTTTAAATCTTCCATGGTTTCCCAGAACAGCTTTTCTGTACTGACCATGTGCACAGCCACTTGTTTGTCAGTGTGACTGAGCGGCAAAATGGTCGGGGTTTCTGCCCCCGGCAACAGTTCAACCACTTCTTCAAGCTTATCTTTGGGCGCGTGGAGCATAATGTATTTGCTTTCCTTCGCCATTTGTACGCCATCGATACGCGGCAGTAACTGGTCGATCATCGCTTGTTTTTCATCAGACAATGTTTCGGAGTTTTGAATAAGCTGTGCCTGTGAACGGAATATCACTTCTTTCTCGACCAGGCCGTTAGCTTCAAGTGTTGCCCCTGTTGAGACCAGGTCACAAATCGCATCGGCTAAGCCTGCTCGTGGGGCTACTTCGACGGAGCCTGTCAGCATGACAACGCGGGCATTGATACCATTGTCCTTAAGGTAACGCTTTAAGAGTTGCGGATAGGTCGTGGCAATTCGCATTCCGTCTAAGTCAGCTTGTGACTGGTAAGAGAGCTCACGAGGTACTGCAATGGACAAACGGCACTGACCGAACTCCAGCGCTCTGAGTGGCTGAAATACGGCTGCTGTATCGCTGGCTATGCGCTCAAGTCGAGCTTCCTCCAGCACGTTTTCGCCGACCAGGCCTAAGTCGACAACACCGTCCATGACTAAGCCGGGAATGTCATCGTCACGCACCCGGAGTAAATCGATAGGATGACTGGTGCTGTGGGCAATGAGGCGGGCTTCATTAATGCTGAATTTTACCCCGCAGGCATTTAATAAAGCCATTGACTCTTTACTCAGGCGGCCAGATTTTTGTATCGCTATCGTTAAACGGTTAGTCATAATTACTCCTAAAAATTAAAAAACCTCCGAAAGTTGCCTTTCGGAGGTTGTATAGTCAATCGAAAGGCTAGCGCTTATGCGGCTAGCCAGAAACTCGCTCTCAGCTAGCCCATAAAATCCAATGATGTGCATGATGGTGATGAACGAATTTCATTTTGTTGACTCCAATAATGTATGCTGTATTTCGCAAAGTTGTATAATACCTTAGCAGGTTGATTTTGTAATGCAAGCGTAAATTTATTCCTTTATGGGTCGATAGTAGGTTAATACTTAACCAGTGGTTGTATAATCAAGACGGTAACGTCGGTGACAAAAAGCAAGGATACAGCGGAGCAAACTCATGGCAAACTTCGATGCAATGGTGCCATTAATACCAAAGGATACCCGGGTACCGGTTGACCACTCTCAGGATCAAATGAGAGTCAATCAAATTGAGAAAACCAAAGAGCTTCAAGCGATTAGCGATGAGGAAAGCACCACTATTGATAATGATCCTAACCGAGAGAAGCAGCGGCAACAGCAGTCTTCTGAACAGCAGCAGTCTGAATCCGAGGTGACTCAGGATGAGTCAACAGAGGACAACTTGGATAGCAATTCGGGTCATATAGACACCTACGCCTGACTCTTTTTCTATGTCATAATGCGCGCTAATTACCATTAACTAGCGCGAATTATGCCGACTGTTTCTTCCATTTTTCAGCCCGATGGTGAGCTGGCCTCAACAATAGACAACTTCCAGCCTCGTCCGTCGCAAACGACAATGGCACAAGCCATTGAAAAAACGCTGAAAAAGAAAAGCCAACTCGTGGTTGAAGCTGAGACCGGCACCGGCAAAACCTTTGCTTACCTTGCGCCCATTCTGCTTTCCAAAGGTAAGGCGATTGTCTCTACCGGCACGAAAAACCTGCAAGAGCAGCTGTTTCACCGGGACTTGCCCGTATTACGCAAAAAGCTGGCGCCGCAAAAAGTGGTGGCCTTGCTAAAAGGGCGCTCGAATTACCTCTGTTTGCATCGCCTGGAACAAGCGAAGCATCAGGCCGGACAGCTCCCTAAAGAGATTCAAGACCAGCTCATTACCGTGACGCGTTGGTCAACGACAACCCGCAGCGGTGATATGGGTGAGCTGAATGTGCTGCCGGAAGGAGCGGCGGTTTTACCTCAGGTGACCAGTACGCAGGATAACTGCCTGGGGCGAGACTGCCCGGTTTATGATGACTGTCATTTAGTACAAGCGCGGAAGCAAGCTTTAGAAGCCGATGTTGTGGTGGTGAACCATCATTTGTTTTTTGCGGACATGGCGTTAAAAGATACAGGGTTTGGCGAGCTCATTCCTGCTGTTGATACTGTGGTATTTGATGAAGCCCACCAAATTCCCGATATTGCCAGTCAGTACTTTGGTGAAACGGTGTCGACGCGTCAATTGAGTGAAATGTGTGAGGAAATTCAGCGCTTGTGCCTGACGGAGTTAAAAGACTTGTCACAGGCTAGTGCGATGGCCAGGACGTTGCTGCAGTCGCTGCGCGACTTTCGGTTGTTGTTTCCTCATGATCCGATGCGCGGCAACTGGCGTGAATGGCGCAATAAAGAAGACATTGTCGAAGTGACCGAGCGTCTCGACGAACGTTTAACCTTGCTTATTGATGTGCTAAAAACTGCGCAGGGGCGGAACAAAGATCTCGACAATTTATTAGAACGGGCAGAGGATTACAGGGTCATTTGGCGTCAGTTAATGGACGTTGAACGCACAGGTTACAGTTTTTGGTTCGAGACTACGCCACGGCAAATTAGCTTGCACCAAACGCCATTAAGTGTGGCTAAAACCTTTGGTGGCTATATTAAGCGCAATAATATGAGTTGGGTGTTCACCTCGGCGACATTAGCCGTTAATGGCAACTTTGAGTTTTTTACACGTCGACTGGGTATTGAAGAAGCCGACACCCTGGTCCTTGAAAGCCCATTTGACTTTAAAAAGCAGGCAACCTTATGCCTGCCTCGTTACTTACCGGACGCCAATGATCGCAATCGCCACGAAATGCTGACGGACATTGCTAAGCAATGTATAACGCATAACGATGGCGGAACCTTTTTATTATTTACTAGCCATCGAATGCTGCAACAAATGGCAGGAATTCTAAGAGAGCACGTCGACAATGAAATTTTGGTGCAGGGCGAGTCAAATAAAGGTGAGTTGTTAGAACGCTTCACCAAAGCCGGCAACGCTGTACTGTTAGGCACCTCGTCGTTCTGGGAAGGTGTGGATGTCAGAGGTAATGCGCTGCGTTGTGTGATTATTGATAAGCTGCCGTTTGCATCACCGGATGATCCTTTATTGAACGCGCGGGTGGAAGACGCACGCCTACGAGGTGTGGATGCCTTTGGCACTATCCAGCTTCCGCAAGCCGTTATTGCCTTAAAGCAGGGCGCAGGGCGGCTTATTCGGGATAAGTACGACTCGGGTATTCTGGTGGTTTGCGATAATCGGCTGGTAACACGTCAGTATGGTAAGCAGTTTTTGGCCAGCCTACCAGCTATGAGTCGCACCCGTAGCTTAGATACCGCGCTTGAATTTCTGGCGCATAAAAGTTCTACAGAAGAGCAAAATGTATGAAGTCGTTATTAGCTATAGATACATCAACTGAAAATTGTTCTGTCGCGCTTGTTCATGATGGCAAGCTGACAACCCGTGACATTGAAAGCCCCCGGGAACACTCACAAAAATTGCTGCCTTTTGTGGAGGAGGTTCTCGACAGTGCTGGCGTGTCTTTAGCCGAGTTGGACGGGCTTGTGGTCGGTGCCGGTCCGGGGAGTTTTACGGGCGTGCGCATTGGCGTGTCTATGGCTCAGGGACTTGCATTTAGCGCTGACTTACCCGTTTACCCCGTGTGCAGTTTACAGGCACTGGCACAGCAAGCGAACCGTAAAAACGATGTTGCCGGTGTGGTGGCTTGTATTGATGCACGCATGGGCGAGGTGTATTACGCTTTGTATGCGAATGAGAACGGAGTTGCTGTGGCTCAGTCAGAGCCGGCTGTAGCAAAACCAGACACGAACATTATTGATACAGGACGCTTGAAGGGCTGGGGTACTGCTGGTACAGGCTGGGACGTCTACGCAGATATTCTGGATGAAAATCATGAGCTACAACATAGCGATAATAGTCGGCTACCGTTGGCGGAGGATATGCTGACAGTAGTGAATGGTGCTGGTGTTGACCCGGTTCAGGCCGAACAGCTTGAGCCACTCTATGTGCGTAATGAAGTGACCTGGAAAAAGTTACCGGGGCGTTAACTTGCTGAACGCTCAGGAACTCGCCATAATAGATCCTGTCTTACATAACAGATGAGCCAATTTTGACGTGCAGATAAATCCGCAAACGGTACAGCCGTTAAGTAATCAGCAGCAGGCATCGCAACAAACGGTGCAGCGTGATAACGAGCAGCAGAAAACTGCCGCCGTGTCTAATGCTGTGGAGTTACCGCAGGTCGTTCCTGATGCGAAACAAAGCCGCCGTCAAGCAGAGCGCTGGCAGTCATTAAACACCATGTATGACGAACCACCTCAACGCTCACAAAAGGCGTTAAGTGCTTATCAAACGGTAGCTTTGAATGAAAAACGTGAAGAAGTGGCGTCAATGTTTGGTGTCGACGTTTATGCCTAAAGAGAGGTCTGTTATGAGATTACTGACATGTTTGTTATTCGCTATTGGCCTAGCTGGCTGTGCGTCTGTTCCGACAGAGTTGGAAACCAGTAATGAAGATGCGCTGGTCGCTTACAAGCAGGCAAAAGCTCAGCAGGATAAAGTGGTTGGTCAACCGGCCCGCTGGGGTGGAGTTATTGCTGACGTTCGCAATACGGAAGATAAAACGGTATTTGAGGTAGTGAGCTTCCCGCTGCAGCGCTGGGGACGCCCCGAAGTGAGTGACGACAGTGATGGCCGTTTCTTAGCGGTTATTGATGGTTTTATTGACCCTGAAGTCTATAAAAAAGGTCGTGCGATAAGCTTCGTTGGTACGATTGGTGAAACTCAGCAGGGCAAAATTGATGAGTACACATACATTTATCCGGTTCTCGAAGCGGATAACCACTATTTGTGGAAGCCTAAAGCACAAAAGAACCACGTAGAAATTGACTACTCACCGCTGTGGTTCCGCCATAACTTCTATTCACCGTACTATCCCTACCGCTATCCGGTACCCGTGCGTGTGCGAGTAGAGGACAATTCAGGTACACCGGCAAAAGAACGTAACTGATTTTAATGAGTTTCCGGACAACGGCTGCGCAAGCGATACCAGTCAGCTATGAATTAGAGTGGGGCGTTGTTCGGGGTTTGTGCTGGGGCGACCCCAATAATGTCACGGCTATTGCAACCCATGGCTGGTTAGACAACTGCCATAGCTTTCTTCCGCTGGCTGAGCACTGGAACTTTGACGACGGTGGTTTAATCGCTCTCGATTGGGCGGGACACGGACACAGTGACCATCGTCCGCCCGGAAGTCATTATCACTTTATCGATTACGCCTACGACCTCTGGCAAATTCTCACGTATCATATTGATTCTCCTGTGACCATACTCGGTCACTCTATGGGAGGCTTTGTCAGCAATGTCGTTGCCTCTATTTGTCCTGAAAAAGTCGACAAACTTATTTTGGTCGAAGCTTTCGGGTTACTGGTTTCTGATGAAATGAATGCTAGAGAGCAGTTAGTAAAGGGCTTTTCGAGTCGTTATAAAAAACGAAGCGGTCGCTGGCGCGGCTATGCAGAGATAGAAGCAGCGATTGATGCGCGCGCTGCTCAGGCTGACTTTTCCAGAGACTTAGTCGCGCTGCTGGTTGATCGAGGCTTGCATAAAGCGTCCGACCATTCATTTTCCTGGCGCGCCGACCCAAGAGTTAAGTCGGTATCGCCTTATCGTTTGCATTCCACCGCTGTCGATGAACTGCTCCAGGGACTGACTATGCCTGTGAAAGTCGTCAGGGGAGACAAAGGCCATGAGAATTTATCACGCGCCATTGAAAAATGGCAGCATCAGGTCATTGATCTAAACTTAATAACACTGAATGGTGGACATCATGTTCATATGGAGCAACCAGAAAAAATAGCTGAGTTGCTAAAATCAAGCGGTTAGCAGCGCTGTATGACTAGGATTAACTGGTCGGATATGCGAAGATAAAGTGTTAACAAAATAAAATTTAAGAGTGAGAGGCAGAGCCTTTTATGGAAAAGATTTGGCTGAAAAACTACCCAGCGGGTGTTCCGGAAACTATTGACCCGGATCATTTTTCTTCGCTGGTTGATATTCTCGAACAGTCCATCGAGAAGTACGGCGAGAAAACCGCATTCGTAAATATGGACTCAGAGATGAGTTTCAAAGAATTGGGACTAAAATCTCGCGAATTCGCCGCCTACTTGCAAAGTCAGGGTTTGAAAAAAGGCGATGCGGTTGCGGTAATGATGCCAAACCTGTTGCAGTACCCTGTTGCTTTATTCGGTATTTTGCGCGCCGGCATGTCGGTGGTGAACGTAAACCCTTTATACACGCCACGCGAGTTAAAGCATCAGCTGACTGATTCTCAGGCAAAAGCGCTGGTTATTTTAGAAAACTTTGCGCACACCTACGCTAAAATAAAAGATGAGGCACCGCTTGATGTGGTTGTGACCACTCAAATTGGTGATCAACTGCCGTTCCCTAAGCGGTTTATCGTCAACTTTGTGGTTAAGCACATTAAACGAATGGTGCCGTCTCACAACCTCAAAAATACCATTAGCCTGAATCAGGCAATGGCAAAAGGTGCCCAGACAGAATATCAGCGTCTTGAAGTGACGGGTGACGACATTGCGTTTTTACAGTACACCGGCGGAACCACCGGGGTCGCTAAAGGTGCTATGTTGTCTCATCGCAATATGGTTGCGAACTTAGAGCAGGTTTCCGCATGCGTCACGCCAATTATGAGCGATGGTGAGGAAGTGATTATTACTGCGCTACCGCTGTACCATATTTTCGCATTAACGGCGAACTGCCTGACCTTCATTAAGCACGGCGGTAAAAACGTGCTAATTACTAATCCGCGCGACATGCCAAATTTTGTGAAAGAGTTGAATAAGTATCCGTTTTCAATGATCTCAGGGGTTAACACATTATTTAATGGTCTGCTAAACACGAAAGGCTTTAAAGATGTTAACTTCTCTAATCTGAAAGTGGCGCTTGGCGGCGGTATGGCGGTACAAAAAGCCGTTGCGGAAGAATGGGAACGGGTGACTAAATCACGCCTTCTGGAAGGCTATGGCCTTACCGAGTGTGCGCCGGTTGTCACGGTTAACCCTTATGATATTGAGCACTACACGGGCAGTATCGGCTTACCGGTTCCTAGTACCGACGTTCGTATTGTTGATCCGGAAACGCGTGAAGAAGTGCCGATGGGCGAGCCAGGTGAGCTGGAAGTAAAAGGTCCTCAGGTTATGGTCGGGTATTTGAACCGCCCTGAAGATACGGCCGAGTCCATTAAAGACGGTTGGTTTGCAACTGGCGATATGGCGACGGTTGACGACCGCGGCTACTTTAAAATTGTAGATCGCAAGAAAGACATGATTCTGGTGTCCGGCTTTAATGTGTACCCTAATGAAATTGAAGACGTATTGGCTGATCATCCGAAGGTGCTTGAGTCAGCAGCGATTGGGGTACCCCATGAGTCATCCGGCGAAGTGGTCAAAGTGTTTATTGTAGCGAAAGATAAGTCGCTAACAGAAAGAGAGATTATCGACTTTTCGCGCGAAAACATGACCGCTTATAAAGTGCCAAAACTTGTCGAATTCCGGGATGAACTGCCTAAATCGAATGTCGGCAAAATTCTACGTAAAGAGCTTCGTGACGAGGAAAACTCTTGACGCAGCTTGAACTTCCAGAGTCGGTGCGTCAGTACCGGCTCATCTCTTCTACCGATGAGTTAGCCGACTTCTGCTCTAAAGCTCGTCAGGCGGGTTGGTTTGCGATCGACTCTGAGTTTGTGCGAGAACGGACGTTTTACGCGAATCTTGGACTGTTACAGATGCATGCGGGCGGTGACACGGTTATCGTGGATCCGCTGGCTGATATTAATTTAGATCCAGTATGGTCGCTTATTTCTTCGGATAGCATTGAAACCGTTCTGCACGCCGGTGGCGAAGACATTGAACTGTTTTTCCATGAAAGTGGCGGTGCTCAACCAAGCCGTGTGTTTGATAGCCAAATAGCTGCCGGGTTTTGTGGCATTGGCGAGTCCATGGGCTACGCACGCTTAGTCAGTGAGCTCTTTGATAATGTGGAGCTCGACAAAAGCCTGTCCCGGACCAACTGGTTAAAACGACCTTTAAGCCCTGAACAACTGGATTACGCTGCCGCTGATGCCAGCTATCTGGCTGTTATGTATCCTTATTTGAAAGCACTTTGCGAAGAAAAGGGCTGTTTAGATATCGTCTACGAAGAGTCTGTACTTCAGGTTCGCAAGCGAACGACTCGTATTCCTGACGACCTTTTATATTTACAAGTTGGTAATGCCTGGCAACTCAATGATGAGCAGTTAGCGATTTTACAAGAGCTGGCGAGTTGGCGGTTGAACAAGGCTAGAAAGAAAAACATTCCTCTAGGATTTATCGCTAAAGACGGTGCATTGTTAGAACTGGCCAGACACAAACCCAAATCACAAAGCGATTTAAATCACATTCGTGACTTACCGCCGTTATCAAAAAAGTATTCCGGCAATGAAATGATTACTGTCATTAAAAAAGCTGAAGAGCAAGCAGTTTCTAAATCGCTGAAGCCCTTAAGCCGATTAGACGATATGCCTGGCTACAAGGAAACGTTTAAAGCAATAAAGCAAAAAGTGACCGAGCTCGCTGAGTCACTTGATGTGCCTGTCTCATTAGTGGCATCACGCAAACAAATAAACGAGCTGATTAATTTTTTCTGGCAGTACTCGCCGCAGCAACAGGAACGTTTGCCGCAACCAGACTTACTGACGGGTTGGCGAAATGAGTCAATTGGGGCAGAATTAAAGGCTATTGTAACGTCATAGCGTCGGAGACACTTATGTTGTGCGATGTGTATCGCAGTTCCCGCAAAGCGGATACCTATGTTTACCTTCCTCATGGTGAAGACTTCAGTGAATTACCGGATGCCCTTGTGCAAAGTTTCGGTAAAGCAGAGAAAATACTGACCATAAATTTAACAACCCGTGAACAACTGGCTCGTTTGAGCGTCAAAGAATTAACTGAGCACTTGGCCAGTGACGGTTTTTATTTACAGCTTCCACCTAAGCAAGAGGACATTTCATGTTAATCAAATTCGTGAGTAGTGCGTTAATTGGGGCGTTGGCACTTGTCAGTGTGAGTGCCTCTGCACAAGAGAAGAGTGTTGAAGAAAAGTTTTCTGACTATGTTGAAGCGTTAAAAGACGAAGCCAGAGGCAATGATTACAGCGAGGAAACACTGGAAAAGGCCTTTGCGAAAGTAAAGTATTACGAGCGAGCCGTTGAACTTGATAAGAACCAGCCGGAATTTAAATTGACGCTGGACACTTATCTGCCTCGCGCAGTACCTGAATGGAAAGCAGAAAAGGCATTAGAGAAATACGAAGAGCATAAAGAGTTGCTGGAAAAAGTAGGTAAAGAGTTTGGTGTTCAGCCACGCTTTATCGTCGCTTTGTGGGGAATTGAAACAAACTTTGGCTCTTATACGGGCGGCTTTGACGTGATTTCCGCATTGACCACACTGGCATTTGACGGTCGTCGTGAAGCTTTCTTTAAGAAGCAGCTTTGGCACGCATTAACCATCATTCAGGACGGGCATATTGCGCCAGAAAAAATGCAAGGTTCCTGGGCAGGCGCTATGGGGCAAACTCAGTTTATGCCCAGCTCCTTTATGAATTACGCGGTGGATTATGACGGCGATGGACGTAAGGATATTTGGGGCAGCTACCCGGACGTGTTTGCTTCTGCCGCTAACTATTTGAGCTCGGTCGGCTGGCGTGACGACGTCACCTGGGGACGTCAGGTGCAGCTACCAGAAGGGTTTGATACCTCTTTGTCTGGGCTGGACACGAAGAAAAAGCTCAGTGAGTGGGGCGACTTAGGTGTTACTCGATACGATGGTTCAGAACTGCCTCAACGAGACGACATTGAAGCGTCAGTCGTCATTCCTGATGATAAAGAAGGCCGTGTTTACCTGGCTTATGCGAATTATGACGCACTGATGCACTGGAACCGTTCACATTACTTTGTTGCCGCTGTTGGTTACTTGTCTGACCGTATCCGCTTCCCCCGGTAATCGCCGGAACTGAGTATGGGACGTTTGATGGCTTGGTATGAAAAGCCTTTGCAAGAGCTGACCACTGCTGAGTGGGAGGCTCTCTGTGACGGTTGTGGACAGTGCTGCGTCAACCAGTTGATCGACGAAGAAGATAACCTTTACTCGACCGACGTAGCCTGTAAATTACTCGATACTGAAACAGCCCGTTGCAGTGACTATGCAAATCGTAGCCGCCGTGTTCCTGCTTGTGTGACGTTAACGCCGAACAACATTGAAGATGTTTACTTCATGCCGGCGACCTGTGCGTATCGGCTAAGGGCACAGGGACAGCCACTACCCAAATGGCATCCGGTAAGGCATGACGGAAGTAAAGAAGCAATGAAAAAGGCCGGCTATTGCGTTGCCGGCCATTGTATAAGCGAGTCAGAGTACCACGGGGACTTAGAGGACAGAATAGTCACCTGGCCCCTTAGTTAAGGGTTATTTATGATAAAGAACTAAACCGTCACGTTTTTTAAATAAGCTAATAAAGTGGGCGATAGTGACAATAACCGCGATAACGAGTAACCCGCCGAATATAAATGTCATCCAGCCAGGCATACCCATTCCAAGCCACTGCCAGTCGATATCACCGCATAACCCCGGTGCGGCGAAAAGGCCCGGAAGCCACTCGTGTAGAGGTGCCCAACCTGGAAAGTTCGGCGCGCTTTCGCAGACGGCGAAAAAAGCGTTTTTAGAAGTTTGTAAGTCCCAGTGGTCATAGGCAATACGGAGGCCTTCAAAGCTGCTGTAAAGCCATCCCAACAGGCCGGCCCAGCGCAGTAAGGCGAAACCGGATCCTATGAGTCCCACAATGGCTGATAGCGCAATGCCGACAACAGCCATGCGTTGATAGACACATTTAACACAAGGCTCAAGCCCTAATACAGCCTGAAAGTACAAGGCAGCCCCTAACAGTGCAGCGCACCCCAGAAAAAGAAGAAGCCAGGCAAACGGTTTGGTCGGCCATTGACCTATAGACAGCATCACTCTATTCCTTAAGAAAGTGTAAAAACGATGAAACCATACCCAAATGCTTTGGGAATGTCGATATAAAGGCTGAAGTTATCTTGTCCGACCTCGTATAAGGCTGCTAGAATCACTCTATCATTCAGCATTTGGGCGGGAAAATGATTATAAAAGCCAAAAGTCCGGCGGGATTTGCCGAAGAGTATATCGTTAAGTCTATTTGGAACGGGCATTTTGCGCCAGGAACCATTTTACCCGCAGAACGTGAATTATCGGAGCTAATTGGCGTTACTAGAACGACGTTACGCGAAGTTCTGCAACGCTTAGCTCGTGATGGTTGGTTGACCATTCAACATGGCAAACCGACTAAGGTGAATAACTTCTGGGAAACCTCCGGGTTAAATATACTGGAAACCTTAGCTCGTCTTGACGAAGATGGCATGCCTGAGCTAGTGGATCAGCTGTTGTCTGCGCGTACAAACATTAGCGCAATTTATATTCGAGCTGCGATCCGCCATAACCCAGCCCGTGTTATTGAGCTGATAGAAGCGGCCAAAGAGCTTGAGGATGACGAAAAGAGCTTTGCTGAATTTGATTACCAGTTAAACCATGATTTAGCGATGGCGTCTGGAAATCCTATTTATGTACTCGTCTTAAACGGATTCAAAGGTCTGTATTCTCGTATTGGGCAGTACTACTTCTCCTCGCCCGAGGCTCGTCAGCTGGCTCGAGACTATTATGAAAACTTAGTGAACTGCGCCGAAGAAGGCGACTATAACGAGTCGGTAAACCTTGTACGCCGCTATGGTTATGAGTCTGCGGAAATATGGCACAGTCTGCGCGGCGACATGCCCAATAACCTAGTCGAATAAAGCGCCTGAAAGGCGCTTTATTTATGGCTAAAAATTTTGCGTTGCTTAGCTATTTACAATTCTATAACCTAGTAGTTGATACCTACCTAATAGCGAAAAGGAAAATAAAAAATGAAGGGATCAGTACTAGATTTTGACGAAGGCAACCGTAGCGGCATTATCTCTGGTGAAGACGGTAATCGTTATACTCTCGATATTTCAGAATGGAAAGGAAACCAGCTGCCGAAAGCGGGTGCAAAAGTTGATTTTGCAGTCACTGGTGATAAAGCGGAAGGGGTTTACCCTGACTCTGCGGCTTCAAATACCAGCACATCGTCGAAGAAAATTGCCGCCGCTGTCTTGGCCTTTTTCTTAGGCGCTTTTGGTGCCCATAAATTCTATCTGGGATACACCAAAGAAGGCGTTATTATGCTGTTGGTGTTCTTGTTTGGTTTTATCCTACTGGGAATCCCATCATTCATCATTGGTATTATCGCGTTTATTGAATTCATTATTTATATCGTTAAGCCCGACGATGAATTCGAGGAAACCTATGTTCAGGGACATCGTCCTTGGTTCTAAAAGGGCATCGTCCTTGGTTCTAAAAGGGCATCGTCCTTGGTTCTAAAAGGGCATCGTCCTTGGTTTTAAGAGCTAGGCAATAAAAAAGGCGCCATTGGCGCCTTTTTTATGATTAAAACTCAGTACTATTAGCCTAAGTTTTTGTTCACAAAGTCCCAGTTCACTAACTTCCAGAACGCTTCTAAGTAGTTAGGACGAGAATTGCGATAGTCGATGTAGTAGGCGTGTTCCCATACGTCGACAGTTAACAGTGCTTCAACACCGTCGTGTGCAACTGGAGTATCTGCGTCATCCGTATTCAGGATATCAACAGAGCCGTCAGATTTTTTCACTAACCAAGTCCAGCCTGAGCCGAAGTTGCCTGCAGCGCTTGCGTTGAACTCTTCCTGGAACTTCTCGAAAGAGCCCCATTTGTCGTTGATAGCATCAGCAACTGCACCTGTTGGAGCGCCGCCACCGTTAGGGCTTAAGCAATTCCAGTAAAACGTATGGTTCCAGACTTGAGCTGCGTTGTTAAACAAACCACCTTTCTCAGACTTAATGATGTCTTCTAACGATTTGTTTTCAAGGTCAGTCCCTTTTACCGCGTCGTTCAGCTTGTTGACGTAAGTCGCGTGGTGTTTGCCGTAGTGATATTCTAAAGTCTCTTCTGAGATATGAGGCGCTAAAGCGTTTTTCTCATAAGGAAGAGCGGGTAGTTCAAATGCCATAGTCTCTCTCCGTAGTTTTTCTTTTAGGGCAAATTAGTATCCGGTGGCCATTTACTGAGCCACCAGAAGACGAATTGTGTTCTTTGTATCTACGTTATATAGGGTTGGTTAGATTGCTTTTCAAGGAAATCTTTCAATTTAGGCAAATCTTTTCTGCTGTGCTAGAATACTTGAGTGTTTTAATCAACCATTATTTAGAGCAGAGGTGTTATGGAAACGGTTGACAGAATTAAGCAGCAAATCGAAGAAAATCCTATTTTGTTATACATGAAAGGCTCGCCGAAACTGCCAAGCTGTGGCTTTTCGTCACAGGCATCACAAGCATTAATGGGCTGTGGTCAGCCATTTGCTTATGTTGATATTCTGCAGAACCCAGACATTCGTGCGGAACTGCCAAAGTACGCAAACTGGCCAACCTTCCCACAGCTTTGGGTTGAAGGTGAATTAGTCGGTGGTTGTGATATTATCATTGAGATGTTCCAAAACGGTGAGTTGCAGCAACTGATCACAGAAGTTGCAGAGCGCCATCCGGAACCTTCAGCAGAGTAAAATAGCTGAACGAATATTAAGCAATCGGTCAAAAGTTTTGACGGACCCCCTTGTTTTTGACTTGGGGTATCCCCATTACCGATTGTGAAGGTTTCATTTACTTTAACTGAAATGGAGAGAATCAATGTCTGTATTAGTAGGTCGTAAAGCACCTGATTTTACTGCAGCAGCGGTACTTGGCTCAGGTGAAATTGTTGAAGATTTCAAACTGTCTGACCATATCAAAGGCAAAAAAGCAGTTATTTTCTTCTACCCACTGGACTTCACTTTCGTATGTCCTTCTGAGCTAATCGCTTTTGACAAGCGTTTAGAAGAATTCAACAAGCGTGGCGTAGAAGTTATCGGTGTTTCTATCGATTCTCAATTTACGCACAACGCATGGCGTAACACGTCAACTGACGACGGTGGTATCGGTCAGGTGAAATACCCACTGGTTGCTGACGTACGTCACAGCATCTGTAAAGCGTATGACGTTGAACACCCAGAAGCAGGCGTTGCGTTCCGTGGCTCATTCCTGATCGACGAAGACGGTATGGTTCGTCACCAGGTTGTTAACGACTTACCATTAGGTCGTAACATCGACGAAATGCTGCGTATGGTTGACGCATTGAACTTCCACCAGAAGCACGGTGAAGTTTGCCCAGCAGGTTGGGAAGAAGGTAAAGAAGGCATGAAAGAAAACGCAGAAGGCGTTGCTTCTTACCTGTCTAAAAACGCTGACAAACTATAAGCGTTTAATGATATTAAAAAAGTCGCTCTTCGGAGCGACTTTTTTGTTTTCCCTTTGTGTTTTTGAGCTAGTCATTAGAAGCCAGTGGCCAGCCACCTAAATCTTTCCAGCGGTTGACCATCCAACAGAATAATTCAGCTGTGCGCTCAGTGTCATAGAGAGCGGAATGCGCCTGTTTACCATCAAACTCAATTCCCGCAGCCTGACAAGCTTTTATAAGCACCGTTTGTCCTAGTGTCAGAGCAGCCAAAGACGTGGTGTCAAAGCTTACAAAGGGGTGAAACGGATTACGTTTTAAATTGGCCCGTTCAGCCGCAGCCATGACAAAACTATGGTCAAAGTTCGAGTTATGACCGACCAGAACTGAGCGTTGACAGCCCGCTGCTTTTTGCGCTTTTCTAATGGGCTTAAACATTTCTCGTAGTGCCTCTGACTCCGGGACTGCGCCGCGCAGGGGGCTGTCTGGGTCAATACCGTTAAAATCGATAGCTGCTTGCTCTATGTTAGCGCCTTCAAAAGGTTCAACGTTATAATGCACCGAGTCAACCGGCTTTAAAGTGCCGTCGCTATCGAAGTCCAGCAGTACCGCCGCTATTTCTAAAAGGGCATCTGTTTTTGCGTTAAAACCCGCGGTTTCAACGTCCACAACGACAGGCATATAGCCACGAAACCGTTTCTTCATTAGCGACTCAGAAGTGTCAGACATAAAGACCCTTTAGTTATTTAGCTGGTTATTTCAATTTGCGCCTATTATGCCAAAGATATATCGATAATGCTGAGAGAAACTCTAAAGCGCAGCGAATAAATGCCGATAAAAGCGTATTAGAATTTTAAACCGGAGTGCCTATGAAAAACTGGCCGATGTTAACTGCGGCTGCAGCGTCTGTATTGCTGGCAACGAGCCAGGCAAACGCCAATGCAGTTAGGCATTACAGTGCTGACCTTGATAGCTCGTCGTGGCAACTTAGCGAGGCCAGTCGGTTGGAGTGTGCGTTAGAGCATGAAATTCCGCGCTACGGTAAAGTTCGTTTTCAAAGCGAAGCCAGTAAAGAACTGAACTTACGCATGAAAATGGACATGAAAAAGTTGCCTGACAGCTATGATGTTTCAGCCATTGAGTCTGTGCCACCTCGCTGGCGGCCGGGGCAAGCGAGCTATCAAATTGGCTCTATGCAGCTCTATAAACAGTTTAATGGCGAGTTACAAAAGCAACTGGCCTGGACACTGTTGAGTGAATTGGAAAAAGGGCGCTATCCAACGTTTTTCTACGACGACTGGTACAACAATCGTGATCAGGTTGCTGTGTCATTGTCCTCGGTGAACTTTCGCAGCAAATACGACGACTTTTTAAGTTGTGTCAATGCACTGTTGCCGTTTAGCTTTGAAGACATTGCTTACACGGTATTGAATCATGAAGATGGCAGTGAAAAGCTGACGATATCGTCACAGCGCAAGCTCAAGCAAATTAGCGACTATCTGAAAGTTGATAATGATCTTGAGTTGGTGCTTGTCGATGCTTACACCGACTCACTCGGAGCGCGGGGGCCAAACCAAGAGTTAACCGAAGAGCGAGCTAAAGAAATACAGGCGTTTTTTGTTGAGCGTGGGATAACGGCTGATCGCATAAAAACCGTTGGGCACGGTGAGGACCGACCGATTAAATCGAATGAAAACGAAATTAATCGTCAGTTAAACCGCCGGGTCATTGTGCAGCTGGCAAAACCGTCAGGGATTGAGCTTTAATCGCTCAATCGCTGGTTTTGTCTTTAAATTCGCACAAGTCTTCAATAATACACGAGCCACAGCGAGGTTTTCGGGCAATACAGGTGTAACGTCCGTGCAGAATTAACCAGTGGTGCACATCGACTTTAAACTCCGCCGGCACCACTTTTATCAGTTTTTCTTCCACTTCTTTAACGTTTTTTCCCGGTGCCAGTTTGGTGCGGTTAGACACGCGGAAAATATGGGTATCCACAGCAATGGTCGGCCAGCCGAACGCGGTATTTAAAACGACATTAGCCGTTTTACGTCCGACCCCTGGCAGAGCTTCCAAGGCGGCTCTGTCTTCCGGTACTTCACCACCGTATTGCTCAACCAGAATTTTACAGGTCTTGTAGGCGTTTTCGGCTTTGGAATTAAACAGGCCGATGGTTTTTATGTATTCTTTTATGCCATCCACACCCAGAGCCAGCATTTTTTCTGCGGTAGGCGCTGCGGGAAAGAGTTTACGAGTGGCTTTATTAACCCCAACGTCGGTAGCCTGTGCGGATAACAAAACCGCAATCAATAACTGAAAAGGGGAGTCGTATTCCAGCTCCGTGGTTGGGTTTGGGTTATTGTCGCGAAGACGGCTTAAAATTTCGTAGCGCTTAGTTTTATTCATAATTAATTATTACTGTTGTGCGGTTACACGGGCGCGGGTGACGGTTTTCTTCTCTGCGCGCTCGGCTTTTATGGCATCAATTCGGTTTTTCAGGGCAATAATAAAGCCCATACCAATAAAGGCGCCTGGCGGCAATATGGCTAGCAGAAGCGGGTAGTCAACGGTGAATAACTCAATTCTTAATTGAGCGGCCCAGTCGCCAAGTAAGAGCTCTGCTCCATCGAACAAAGTACCATTACCAATAATTTCACGTATGGCGCCCAGCAGCATAAGAACCAGAGCAAAGCCAACACCCATCATCAAGCCGTCAAATGCCGCTTTCTGCCACGGGTTCTTAGACGCATAAGCTTCGGCACGGCCGATAATGGCACAGTTTGTGACTATCAATGGAATGAAAATGCCGAGCGATTGGTACAGCTCGAACACATAGGCATTCATGAGCAATTGAATAACAGTAACAAAGGTGGCAATGACCATTACAAAGACCGGAATGCGTATTTCCTGAGGCACAAAACTGCGCACGAGTGACACGGTTACATTAGAGCCGATAAGCACAAACAGTGTCGCCAAGCCGAGTCCTAAAGCGTTAGTGACAGACGCCGTGACAGCCAAGAGAGGGCATAAGCCAAGTAGCTGCACTAAAGCCGGGTTGTTATCCCAGAGTCCTTGCCAGGTTAGTTCTTTGTACTCGTTCATTGTGCGGCCTCCTCACAGCGCTGAAGCTCAGCATTGAATAATGTGTCCGCGTTTTCTTCTAGATAAAGTGTCGCTCGTTTGACTGCGCCAACCACCGCTCGCGGTGTAATGGTTGCGCCTGTGAATTGATCAAACATGCCACCGTCGCGCTTTACTGCCCAACGGTCATCGTCTTCGGATTTAACTCGCTTGCCTGAAAACGACGTGATCCAGTCGTTTTTCTCTATTTCTATTTTATCACCCAGGCCTGGTGTTTCCTGGTGGCGCAAGGTCCTGACACCCAGTAACTCACCTGAAGGTTTCACCGCCAGTAATAAACGAATGGCACCTGAGTAGCCATCGGGAGCGACAATTTCGGCAGCCAACGCGGTGGGTTCATCGTTAACCCAGGCTCGATACATTGGGTGCGGTTCGTTGCTACCCAGTGCGTTATGAGTCACCAAACGACATGACTGGTAAAGGTCATTGTCGTGCATTGCCGGAGGAATGAGTTGATTAAGCGTGCGCAGTACCTGAGCTTGCTGTTGTTGCGCTATTTTATCTTTGGTCAGCACTTGTACGCCCACCACTAAAGCCGTAGCAATAACCGCAAAGGCGGCCAGTATAAGGCCGTTTTTCTGCATACTATTAATGGTCATTTGCGTTCTCCGTGACCATAAACGGTTGGTCTTGTATAACGATCAATAATAGGAACACACATATTGGCTAACAGCACCGCGAACGCAACACCGTCGGGATACCCACCCCAGCTACGGATAATAAACACTAATAAACCGATTAACACGCCAAAAATAAAGCGGCCCCGATTCGAGGTCGCCGCAGAGACCGGGTCGGTCGCAATGAAAAATGCGCCAAGCATTGTTGCGCCGCTCAGTGCGTGAACCACAGGCCCTGCCATAAGGTCGGGGGCGAACAGATAAGCAAAGAAGGCCGGAACACACAATCCCGCGATGAGTCCGACAGGAATGTGCCAGCTGATAATACGTTGCTGTATGAGTAACAAACCACCAATGAGAAAGCCGAGGTTAACCCATTGCCAGCCAGCGCCCGCTAAAAAGCTAAACTGAGGTTTGGCATATACTTCGGTCAGTGTGAAGCCCTGTGTTAAACCTGTTTTTATGGCATCTAATGGGGTTGCCATAGTGACACCGTCAATACCGGCACGTAGCTGTTCGACGCTGTAACCTGCCGGTGTATATTCAAACAGTATGGTGTGTAGCGTCTGCCAAAGCGTGAGTGAATGCTCACCTATTGTTGATGGTGGTAGCCAGTTGGTCATTTGTACCGGAAAAGATATTAGTAATAAAACGTAACCCGCCATCGCCGGATTAAACAGGTTTTGTCCCATGCCACCGTAAACATGCTTAACGACGACAATGGCAAACAACGTACCAATAACAATGATCCACCAGGGGGCTAAAGGCGGAATACTAATGGCCAACAAAATGGCAGTGACCAAGGCTGTATTGTCTCGCAGGGCCGACATAGCGGGGCGATCACGAGCAATAATACAGGCTGACTCAGCAATTAAAGCGGTAATTACAGCCAGGATTATTTGAAACCAAACACCGAAGCCGAAGAAATAGCTTTGTATCAACACACCGGGCACCAGCGCGTAGCAAACCCAGCGCATCATGCTGCTGGTACTGTGTTGGCTGTGCCCATGAGGTGACGACGCTATTTTAAAACTCATGACTCATTTCCTTTCGCTGAGTTATTTTCTTCATCGGCTTTTTGCGCCTGGGCGGCTTTTTTGGCTTTTGCACGCGCAATTGCAGCAGCAACGGCAGCAGACTTGCCGCCTGACTCGGTTTTTTCTTTGTTGTCTGTCGTTGCGGTTTCCGCTTTTTCAGCCTGGGCTTTCTTGCGGGCTTCGGCTGCTTTTCTATGGCGCTCTAAGCGCTCCTGCTTCTCACGCTCTAAACGCTCTTGTCGAGCTTCAAAGCGCTGGCGCGCATGTTCCGCTTTAGCTTTTTCACGAGCAATGTTGCGAATCTCTGCTTTCGCTTTCCGATAATAGTGCACTAAGGGAATTTCGCTAGGGCAGACATAGGCGCACGCGCCGCACTCTATGCAGTCAAACAGGTTTTGCTCGTCCAGCGCGTCATAGTCTTTGGCTTTAGCCAGTAATTGCAGTTGCTGTGGCTGCAAGCTGGCCGGACAGGCGTCGGCGCAGGCACCGCAACGTATACAGGCTAATTCAGGCCCCGGTGCCGGCAGCTCTGCTTCTGTCGGAGCCAAAATACAGTTGGTGGTTTTTATGACCGGAACATCAATGCTAGGTAGCGTAAATCCCATCATAGGGCCACCCATAATGACGCGTTGTTTATTTTCAGGAGTAAACCCAGATTCCTTTAGCAAATGTTCAATAGGGGTTCCCAACAGCGCCCAAAGGTTACGCTTTTCTTTTATGGCATCGCCGGTGACTGTCACAACACGTTCAAGTAGTGGCTCACCATGAATAATAGCGCGCTTAATGGCGTATGCGGTTCCGACATTTTGCATCAAATAACCAATATCCATTGGCAGTTTGCCGCTGGGGACCTGCTCACCGGTCAGTAGCTCAATGAGTTGCTTCTCGCCGCCGGAAGGGTATTTTGTTGGTACGACCTTTAGTGCTATTTGCGAGTCGTCCCCAATGGCGGTGCGAATAGCTTCAATAGCCTTAGGCTTATTGTTTTCTATGGCGAACAGCACGGAATCACAATGAGTAATGTACTGAAGAATTTTCACACCCGCGATTATGTCTTCAGCGTACTCCTGCATTAACCCATCGTCTGCGGCAATATAAGGTTCGCACTCAACGCCATTAATAATGAGATGACGCAAAGGCTTTTGCTGGGCCAGTTTTTGCGCGGTTGGGAAACCCGCTCCACCTAAACCGGCAATACCGGCTTGTTGAATCAGCTCTAGCAAGCGGGAGACTTCAACTTCCCGATAATCCGGAATGGCGTGCTTATTGCCCCAGCGGTCTTCGCCGTCGGGTCTTATTACAATGGCTAGTTCGGGCAAACCTGAAGCATGTGCCGTTGGGCGTTCTTCAATAGCGTGAATAACACCGGACGTCGGGGCGTGTAGTGGCAGCCCCAGACTCAAACTGGCCTCGGTGAGTTGCTGACCTTTATCAACCGTCTGACCCGGCTCAACTAACATATTGCCCGATGGGCCAATATGCTGACGTACCGGCAAAATTAACTCGTTAGGTAAAGGCAGCGAGCGTATTGGTTTGTTACACGCAGGTGCTTTTCTCTCTGGCGGATGTATACCACCAGGGAAATGCCCAGATACATTGCTTGACACATAAATGGTGTTGTTATCTGGACGACTCATTCAACCACCTTCACCGGAATACTGTTCTTTTTGATGTTTTCTTTAACCGTATCGAGATCCCATTGCCAGGTTTCAGGGCTTGCTTTGACAGAGACCATATCGATGCAGTCGACCGGGCAAGGCTCAACACATAAGTCGCAACCGGTACATTCGTGTTCAATAACGGTGTGCATTTGCTTGGCCGCGCCTAAAATAGCGTCGACAGGGCAGGCCTGAATACATTTAGTACAGCCTATGCATTCGTCTTCCCGAATAACGGCGACTTTTTTGACGTCTTCTTCACCGTGCGCGGAGTCTAAAGGTTTTGCCTCAACACCCATTAAGTCGGCCAATTGCTTGATAGTTGCTTCGCCGCCTGGAGGACACTTATTGATATCGTCACCGTTTGCGATGGCTTCGGCATAAGGACGACAGCCTGGATAGCCGCATTGCCCACACTGGGTTTGTGGCAGAATTTCATCGATTTGGTCAACAATAGGGTCGCTTTCAACTTTAAACTTAACCGCAGCAAAGCCTAGAATAACGCCGAATATCAGCGCTAAAATGCCAAGTGTAATAACTGCTCCTAATACACTCATTTAACTGCTCACTAATCCGCTGAAGCCCATAAAGGCAAGAGACATAAGACCGGCTGTTATCATTGCTACCGCTGAACCTTTAAAGGTTACTGGCACATCGGCGGCAGCCAGACGTTCGCGTAACGCTGAGAAAAGAATAAGAACCAGCGAGAAACCAATGGCAGCGCCAAGTCCATAAACAATAGACTGAACGAAGTTGTGCTGCTCATTAATGTTCAATAAAGCCACACCCAGTACCGCACAATTGGTTGTAATTAGCGGTAAAAATATGCCCAGTAAGCGATATAAGGTAGGGCTGGTTTTATGCACGACCATTTCGGTGAACTGAACAACCACCGCAATAACCAGAATAAAGCTCAGTGTTTGCAGCGACATAAGTCCTAACGGCTCGAGTAAGTATTCATTCACTAAATAGCTGCAAACAGACGCTAATGTCAGTACGAAGGTCGTTGCTGCGGACATACCAATAGCTGTGTCGAGTTTATTGGATACCCCCATAAATGGGCACAAGCCAAGAAACTTAACGAGCACAAAGTTATTTACCAATACTGTGCCAATTAATAGCAGCAAATAGTCGGTCATTGAGCATTCCGCAACAGTGAAAAATAAAGAGCGCATATTATCGGTGTTTTGAGGCTTATAAACAACCGCCTTTGGGTAGGGTTTCTCGGCGAAATCCGGCAAATTGTCACTTTATTGTCATGCTAGCGCATTAAAACTGTCATAAGTGGTAGGCAAAGTGGCTGCAACTGGTGCTAAAACGGTATAAAAGCCATGGTACTGCTCAGTTATTTACAGCGTTTTGATACCTACTGTTACTGCCTGTGCTCAGGGATACGAGCTCGTCCGGTTGCCGGGCGGTTAGCGGTTTGGGTTTCCCGTTCCGGAGACGGTTACGCCTACTTTGCGATTGCACTAGCGAGTGTTCTGTTGAATGACTCTGGTACCGCCTACTTTAAGCATCTATTACTTGCCTTCCTAATTGAACTGCCCATTTACTGGCTCTTAAAAAGCAGCTTCAAACGCCGACGCCCCAGTGACTTAGGGGTGTCGCTGGCAGCGCTGATTGTCGCGTCTGACAAGTTCAGCTTTCCCTCCGGACACACTGCAGCCGCTTTTATCTTTGCAGGAATAACCCACGTCCACTTTCCCGAACTTGGTTTTATTTGCTACCTGTGGGCGTCTGCCATTGGTGCTTCTCGAGTTATTGTTGGCGTGCACTTCCCGTCAGACATATTAGCTGGCGTATTGTTAGCAGTACTTATTTGGGAGCTTATGCTATGAGAGTTCTATATGGTATTCAGGGCACCGGAAATGGTCACCTTTCCAGAAGCCACACTTTGGCTACTTACTTAAGTCAGCAGCCGATTCACGTTGACTATCTGATTTCCGGACGCAGGAACTCTGGCTTGTTTGATATGGACGTTTTTGGTGCCTATCAAAGCCGCGAGGGACTGTCTTTTGTCACTGAAAATGGCGCCTTGAAACGCCGAAAAACGCTCATCTCAAATAACTGGAGACAGTTTTACAACGACGTAAAAGCGTTAGATGTAACGCAATATGATCTGGTCATTACGGACTACGAGCCAGTGAGTGCCTGGGCAGCTAAACGAACTGGAGTGCGTTCTATTGGTTTGGGGCGGCAATACGCATTCTGGGAGCCCGAGCTTTATAAAACGCTGAGCCTCTGGCAGCGTCAAATGATTAAGCAATTTGCTCCCTGTTCAACGCCTGTTGGCATGCACTGGTTAGAGTGTGGTAATGCCATACCTCCGGTTGTTAGAGAGCCTGATAATGGCTGTAAGGGCGGCTTAGCCCAACGAGTGATCGTTTACCTGCCGTTTGAGGATCCTAAAGTTATTATTAACGCGCTTTATCCTCTCGATGATTATGAATTCTCGGTCTTTCATCCCAAATTAACGCGGTGCAGCTATGGGCACATTGAATGCTTCGCACCGTCAAGACAGCAGTTTTCAGAGCAGTTTAGTCGAGCGTCAGCGGTAATTTCTAATGCAGGTTTTGAAACCAGTTGTGAGGCATTGAGAGAAGGGAAGTCACTGATCATAAAGCCTTTGACAGGCCAGTTTGAACAACAGAAAAATGCGGAAATACTAGAGCGTAAGGGGCTTGCAACAGTAATGAAAAATGTGAGTTGTGCCTCTATTGAACGGGCTCTGCAGGAACGACAAAGCGCTTATATGCAATGGCCTAACGTTGCAAAACACTTAGCGAATTGGATTGCTGATGGCGCAAAAGAGTCAGTTCGGGATTTGAGTAAAAGACTTTGGGGGCTTTAAAGGGACTTGGAACTTGGCTCCCCAGGTTGGATTCGAACCAACGACACATGGATTAACAGTCCACCGCTCTAACCAACTGAGCTACTGGGGAATAGATAAGTTTCGTTAACGTTGTATTGGCTCCCCAGGTTGGATTCGAACCAACGACACATGGATTAACAGTCCACCGCTCTAACCAACTGAGCTACTGGGGAACAACGTTCAACGGCTGCGAATATTAAAGCTACTGCCTGAGACTGTCAACTGTTCCATTAAGGTTTTTTAGGGAAACATGACCGTCTGCTGAAAAACTCAACAATTTAGGAAAACACGATACTTTTTGTGAAAATATCGTCTATACCTCACGGAAAACAATGTCAAGCTTTGGTCATAATCTCTGCTATAACATAAGTCATAAGTTGATCGCTGAAGTGATTATCCACAGATCACTGAGTTGCCCAGTAGATAACGGCTACAGGATCTTATCCACGGAATCTGTGGATAACCCTGTGCTTAACTCTGTTAAATAATACGGTTTATGCGGTGTCGAGCGCAATTTCAGCGATGGTTAAAAATTACCTAGATAAATATATATCCTTTAAAATTAATGGCTTATATAAATTCGGTGAACAACTGTTCAGTTTGGTGGTTTGTTCATCAGGCAATGCTTGCAGAATCAGCAACTTGTGTATTTCTTGGTTAAATTGATTGAAATTTGGTCCCGTTTAACATCAAATTTCTGCGTTTTTTCTCTTGACTTCTTGTAAGTCATTTAACTAAAAGGCACGCAAAGGATCGCAGTAAATTTTGTTAATTTGTAATAAAAGCGTCAAACGAAAAGAAGTAGGAAATTGAGGAGATACGTATTACTGGGCGGAAAAAGCAAAAGGGTTTTGGCGCTTACATTGCTGTTTAGCACCAAAACCCTATTTTTTATAAGTTTTCTGCAAAAGATTTAATGCGTTTGACCGCTTCTTTTAGCGTGTTGAGGTCAGTTGCAAAAGACAGACGGCAATAGCCTTCAGCGCCAAAGGCCGAGCCTGGCACTAACGCGACATTAGCATCAGAGAGTAATTTCTCACAAAACGAGACGTCGTCCTTCGTTCCTGCTTTTTCCATCAGTTTTTCAATGTGTGCAAACGCATAGAAAGTACCATCTCCGGGCACACAGTTTATGCCATCAATTGCATTTAAGGCGTCGACTAAATAATCGTGACGTTCTTTGAATGCCGTTACCATTGTCTTTATACAGCTTTGATCGCCATCGAGAGCCGCAGCGGCAGCATATTGGCTGATACTGGCCGGGTTAGATGTGCTTTGCGACTGCATTTTTTTCATGGCGGCAATAATAGGTGCAGGACCAGCAGCATATCCAATTCGCCAGCCTGTCATCGCATAGGCTTTGGAAACGCCGGTAAGAATAACCGTGCGATCTTTTAGATCGGGAGCAACCATAGGCAGGTTAGCAAATGGCGAATCGGACCATAAAATGTGCTCGTACATATCGTCTGTGGCAATTAGCACATTCGGATAGTCTCTTAATACGTCTGCTAACGCTTTCAATTCTTCCGCAGTGTAGGCAGTCCCCGCCGGGTTTGACGGACTATTAATGAACATTAAGCGAGTTTTATCGGTTAATGCACCACGCAGCTGCTCTGCGGTAATTTTAAAACGTTGATCAATACCGGCTTGTACGATAACCGGGGTGGCACCTACCAGTTTTGTCATATCTGGATACGATACCCAGTAAGGCGCAGGAATAACGACTTCGTCGCCTGGGTTTAGCCAAGCACTAAGTAAGTTATAGATGCTGTGCTTACCACCCGATGAAACAATAATTTCGTTACGTTGGTAGCTTAACTGATTGTCTCGCTCTAACTTTCTAATAACGGCATCTTTTAGCTCAACAATACCATCGACCGCGGTATATTTTGTCTTACCTTCTTTAATGGCTTGAATAGCTGCTTCTTTAACAAATTCTGGCGTATCAAAATCAGGTTCACCCACACCCAGACCAATAACGTCTTTGCCTTGCTGGCGAAGTTCATTTGCCTTTTGAGTTACCGCTAATGTGGGTGATGGTTGAATCGAATTAATACGGTCGGAGAGTTGATAATCCACGTTCAGATCCTGTTTTTCAGATAGAGGAGAATTGCCCAATACTATACGGATTAGGGCGGTTAAAGTCTATTCTCCGTAGCCACAAACAGCGGTCTGAGTTACACTACTGGGCTACTTAACTAAGGAGGATTAGAATGGCAGCTGCCGACGCATCACGAAGTCTTATCAGCGCGCCGGTAGGACAGAAGCTTTGGGAAATGACCTGGCCTGTTATTTTCGGTGTGGCCACCCTTATCAGCTTCAATGTTGTCGACACCTTCTTTATCAGTTTATTGGGCACAGACCCTTTAGCGGCTGTTAGTTTTACCTTTCCCGTTACCTTTACAGTCGTCAGCCTGGCCATTGGCCTGGGGATAGGCACTTCCGCTGTCATTGCCAGAAAGTACGGCTCTGACAGACCCGATGAAGCCCACTTTGACGGTTTCTCTGCACTGTCTGTATCAGCCATACTCGTTGCTGTATTAGCCGTTATTGGCTATGTCCTCATGGAACCTATTTTTAGCCTGTTGCAAGCCCAGCCGAGGCTGATGCCTTTAATTCGCGAATATATGAGCCTGTGGTTCTTTGGCTGTGTCATGTTGGTGACACCAATGGTGGGAAACGCGGTTTTACGAGCGGCAGGAGATACCCGGACACCGTCATTAATAATGGCGTCCGGCGGCCTTGCGAATGCTATTTTTGACCCTATTTTAATCTTCGGCTGGGGACCTATACCCGCTATGGGTGTTGAAGGCGCGGCCTTAGCTAGCGTTATTTCATGGTTTAGCGGTGTGTTACTGGTGTTTTGGCTACTCAGTCGAAATAAGCTGGTGTCTTTTACGCCAGCCAACGGGCTGAACTTCTTGGCGGCTTGGGTGAAATCCGCAAGAGAGGTTTTAAAAATTGGTATGCCCGCAGCCGGCGCGAATATGCTGACTCCTTTGGCAATGTCGGTGATGACAGCCATAGTTGCGGCTTATGGCGCCCCTGCCGTTGCTGCGTTTGGTGTGGGTTCGCGTTTAGAGTCATTGGCAAGCGTTATTATATTGGCTTTATCGATGTCACTACCGCCGTTAATCAGCCAAAACTATGGAGCCGACAGAATTGATCGTGTTCAGCAGGCGTATCGTACTGCATTGAAATCAGTGCTGATTATCCAGGCTGTCATTTACCTACTGATGTTGGCGACAGCGCATTGGATAGCAATGGCTTTTGCCGAAGAAAAGGCGGTGGCCGACATTGTTAAGCTCTTTATTTATATTATGCCGTTGGGTTATGGGCTACAGGGCGTCATTATTCTGACAAATTCAAGCTTTAATGCGGTGCATAAACCGATGAACGCATTATGGCTGAGCATTGTCCGTTTATTTATATTGTTCGTGCCTTTGTCGTACTTAGGCAGTTTACTGGCGGATTTAACCGGTCTCTTTATTGGTGGTGTTGTGGCAAATCTGCTAACGGCGACCATTGCCTACGTGTGGTTTTCAAAAGAACTCAGGAGGGAGCATGGCTAAGTCATTTCAGTTGGTTTCAAAATACAAGCCAGCCGGCGACCAGCCGAAAGCCATTGAAAGTTTGCTCGACAATTTGGATGCAGGCTTAGCTCATCAAGTCTTACTGGGGGTTACTGGCTCAGGTAAAACCTTCACTATGGCCAATGTCATTGAACGTTCTCAGCGCCCAACATTAATATTGGCGCACAATAAAACGCTCGCCGCACAGCTTTACGGTGAAATGAAAGAATACTTCCCGAACAACGCGGTGGAGTATTTTGTTTCTTACTATGACTATTATCAGCCAGAAGCTTATGTGCCAACGACCGATACCTTTATTGAGAAAGATGCTTCCATTAATGACCATATAGAACAGATGCGTTTGTCGGCGACGAAAGCACTGATGGAGCGTCGGGATGTTGTGCTGGTGGCGTCAGTGTCGGCGATTTATGGTTTGGGTGACCCTGAGTCGTACATGAAAATGATGCTGCATTTACGTCGCGGTGACATTATTGACCAGCGCGATATTTTGCGTCGTTTAGCCCAACTGCAATACAAACGTAACGACGCCGCTTTTGAGCGTGGTACGTATCGCGTTCGTGGTGAGGTCATTGATATTTTTCCGGCTGAGTCGGAGGAAATGGCGGTACGCGTTGAGTTGTTTGACAACGAAGTTGATAGAATCAGTTTCTTCGAGCCACTGACAGGGCAAGTCACAGAAAAAGACGTTGCCCGCGCAACGATTTACCCTAAGACGCACTATGTGACGCCTCGGGAAGTATTGGTCAAAGCCATTGATAAAATTAAAGACGAGCTGAAAGACCGTCGCGATATATTACTGAAGCAAAATAAGCTGATAGAAGAGCAGCGCATCAACCAGCGTACTCAGTTCGATATTGAAATGATGTTAGAGCTTGGCTACTGCTCGGGCATTGAAAACTACTCCCGTTACTTGTCCGGGCGCGCACCGGGCGAGCCGCCCCCGACATTGATGGATTATCTGCCGGACAATGCCTTACTTATTATTGACGAGTCTCACGTAACAGTGTCGCAAGTTGGCGCTATGTACAAAGGCGACCGTTCACGTAAAGAAAACCTGGTGGAATATGGGTTCCGGTTACCGTCTGCGCTGGATAACCGTCCGTTAAAGTTTGACGAGTTTGAGGCCATAGCGCCTCAGACCATCTACGTATCCGCAACGCCCGGTAAATACGAGCTCGAGCGAAGCAGTAACGAGGTGGTTGAGCAGGTTGTTAGACCGACTGGTTTGATCGATCCAACCATTGAAGTGCGCCCGGTCGCGACGCAGGTTGACGACTTGATGTCGGAAATTCGTTTGCGCACAGAGCAGGGCGAACGGGTATTAGCAACCACTCTGACCAAGAAAATGGCGGAAGATTTATCCGATTACTTGGATGAGCATGGAATCAAGGTTCGTTATTTACACTCGGATATCGATACTGTGGAGCGCATGGAAATTATTCGTGACTTACGATTAGGCGAGTTTGATGTTCTGGTCGGCATTAACTTGTTGCGTGAAGGTTTGGATATGCCGGAAGTGTCGTTGGTGGCTATTTTAGACGCAGACAAAGAAGGTTTCTTGCGTTCAGATCGCTCATTAATTCAAACCATAGGCCGGGCGGCGCGTAACGTGAATGGTAAGGCCATTTTATATGGCGATCGCATTACCGGATCTATGCAACGTGCTATTGAAGAGACCGAGCGCCGCCGTGAAAAGCAGATTGCGTTTAACAAAGAGCATGGCATAACGCCGAAAGGCTTGAATAAGAAAATTACCGATGTCATGGATTTGGGGCAGGGCAGTGCGCCTGCTCGTAAGAGTAAAGCGGACAAAGCTCTGGCGGAAGTCGCCTCAGGCTATGATGCCCGCACGGTGGTGATTAAAGACACCAAATCGTTATTAAAAGAAATTGAGAACAAAGAAAAGCAAATGTATCAAGCAGCGCAGGATCTCGAGTTTGAGAAAGCTGGACAGTTGCGAGATGACATTGCACAGTTGCGAGAACAGCTAAAACGCGCCGTATAATTTGCCCGTAAGCGCATTGATGGTAGCGAACAGCTTTATCGGTTTTATCTGTTAGATATAAACCTCCCAATCGACCAGAATAGAATAAAGGTCATGCGGGAGGAATTTATGAAAGACGCAGCGAAAACAGTTTCATTTGGTATTATGCACTTTGCTATCGCATTTAGTGTGGTGTGGTTGATGACAGGCGACGTGGTTCTTGGAGGCGCAGTTGCGCTTATAGAGCCGCTAGTAAATACAGTAGGTTATTATTTTCATGAGAAAATCTGGCAGCGCACAGACAAGCGCCGGACAACAACTGTACGAGAAAGCACGTTACTTGGATAAAGAGGGCAGAGCGAGCTTCCCGCTCTCGCTCCTGCTTGTCATTCTGTTTCAAATGCGAGGCTATGTCGCCGGCATAATTTCTATCACCTTCGCGGAAGACCGCACTCGACTTCTTAAACTCTTCTATACCAACACCGAGCAGTTCGGTGTCATGTTATTGGTGGGCTTACCTGCTTTAGTTGTGCTCTTAGCAACGGCTTTTGCGGCTGAGGACGACCGTAACTGGGCAAATGCTGTTATGCGATTCGCCCAGCCTTTACTGATGCTTTCTTTGCTGGTTGATGCGGTACTTATCGGTTGGCTTTTTGTCGAAAGCTATGGCGCGTTCTCGTTTGGACGTGCCGCCATTGTCTTTGGTTGGTTTATTTGTTTTTGGTATTTATTAAACTCTCGCCGCTGGCGCTTTTACCGAACACATTTGGCCAGCAGAGAGCCTGCTGACCCAACAGCAGAAAAGAGTTAGGCTTCATTACTCGGTGTTTTCGAGCGAGAGTTCATTGTGGTTAGCACCGTTAATGGCACCACAATCAACATAGAGCCGATGTAAAAGCGCATATCGGGTTGCTCCGCAAAGAAAACAACGCCGAAGAATACCGCTCCGAGTAGCCCTGTATACTCCGCGCTGGTTACCTGGTTACTGTCCGCTGCACGGTAGGCATAAACGCAGGTTGCCGCATAAATCATTGAGAATAAACTCGAGCCCACCGCAATGAGCAGAACATTCCAGTCGAACGGGACAAACTCAATCAGCGCCAGTATGAGGGCGGTTGGAATACCCAGCAAGTTTGTCAGATATAAGGTGTCAATAATGCCGTGTTGCGTTGGTAGCTTCTTAATAAGCAGGTTGTTAAGAGCCAGCGTCGTCGCTACCACCAGCGCCGCTAACGCAAAGATATTGGCGCCGGTTGGGTTCAAGATAACCATGACACCCACCATTCCTAACGCAGCTGTGACTAATGAGATAATGGTTACTCTTTCTTTAAATAACAGGCGTGCAAAAACGACCGTGATTAATGGCGCTGCGTAAAAAATAGCGTTAGCGGTTGCCAGCGGTAGCGTCGTTAAAGACACCACCATAAAGACTGTACCAATTAAAAATATGTGCGCTCGAGTTGCGTGCCAGCGCAGGTTTTTAGGCAATAGGGGTCTGCGAAAGTAAAGAATGACCGGCAACAAAATAAGCGTTGCGCTGAGCTGACGGAACAGGACAAATTGAAATGGCGCTTCAAAACCGTCAAGCAGCTTAATCAGAGAGTCAGACAGAATGACCACATTATTGCCAAGAACCAAAAGCAATACCGCTAATATCAGGGAACGATCCATACCAACACCTCCGTTAAACTGCTTGAAAGTGTGAGCATTGTACGAAAAGCCTTTTATAAAATATAATGATATTAAATAATCAACTTATGAGTAATATAGATAATGGGTGTTCCGTTCCGAGCGATACATTACTTTGTGGAAGTGGCCCGCTTGCAGAGTTTTTCTCGTGCGGCTGAACAGTTACATGTCTCTCAAAGTGCGGTCAGTCATCAGGTTAAATTATTAGAGTCTTATCTAGATAAACCACTGTTTGTCCGCAAAGGCCGTACAGTCATGCTTACCGCGGTTGGGCAGAGCTATTTTCAGGAAGTGGTTGGAGCTCTGGAGCTGGTTGAAAGCGCAACGCGCAATGTGAAAGAAAATGACACGCGTCAGGTACGTTTGGCCATTCACGGTTCATTGGCTGTTAAATGGTTAATCCCTGCACTTGATGACTTTAGAGAGCGGTATCCAAATATTGATTTAACCTTGCAAATGCTGACTCAGGACGGTCAGTTTGACAGTCAGTGGGCGGACTGTTTCATTACGACACAACCGCCGGGTACTGGGTATCAGCGCTATCATTTGTACGATGAAACATTGAAACCTTATTGCTCAAAAGCGGTTTGGGCGGAAGCGCATCGCATTACTGATCCTGCTGAGTTGGCTCGTTTTCCTTTGCTTTCAGCAATTTCTGCTTTCGCAAACGGTAAGCCGGGTACCGACTGGCAGCGTTGGTTCGAAAAGGTGTCATTACGACTCCCTAAAACCGCAAAAGTGCATCATTTCAGTCATTTGTTGTTAGCGGCGGAGGCGGCTAAATACGGGCAAGGTATTGCGCTTTTAAATGAATTTATGACCACCGAAGAAGAGCGGAAGAATAGTCTCTTTGAATTGCCTTTTCACAGTATTCGCACAGACGACAGCTTCTATTTTGTCTATCCGTCATCAACCGCAAAAAGTCCGGGTTTAGAAGCATTGGGCGACTGGTTAGTGACGCTGTGCAGAAATCGGTAAGAAGAGAAGCGTGCGCGGGGCACGCTTTATGTCGGCTTTATTGCTTAGCTGCTTATTGCTTAACCAGGCGACCTTGCTTATCGCGGAAGCCACCAACCAAAATAACGATAAAGTCGATAAGCGTCCAAAGACCAAGGAAACCCAGGGTTACCAGCATTAAAATGCCTGTGCCTACCTTGCCAACGACAAAGCGGTGAATACCTAAACTACCCAGAAAAAAGCAAACAATCGCTAAAACAACGCGACTATGCGGACTGACTTCTGCAGGATCCATAAAAAGCTCCAATTGTTGTTGTTATATCCTAAGGTGTTAATTAACGACGAATTAACACCTTAATAATATGCAGATAAAGTTCGCTGATGCAAGCTACTTAGAAAGAATAGCGAACCGAAGCTCTGATACTGTCGATATCAGCGTAATCAAGTTCTTTATAAGTCTCGTACGCGAGTCCAAAAGATAAGCTATTGGTTAGGTGGTAAAAGGCGGAAATATCTAGACGAACAGTTGCTTCATCAAAAGCGATGTAATCGATTTTAGCGTTTGTTTCAATATTAGGCGTGACCATTGATCTAAGACCAATTCCGACACCGACGGCTTTTTCGGAGTCTGATGTAGGCTCAGTGAGTATGCTCGATGTTGCGACTTCTATACGTTCAAACGATGCAGTCGCATACAAGTCAGTGCTGTCAGATAAAGATTTAAATGAACCAATACCCGCTGATAAGTAGTCCAAGTCAATGCTGGCGCTATTGTCTTCTTCTGAGACTGAGCTGAAATTAGCAAATGCGAAGATATTTTTTAAGACTACAAAATCTTGATCAATTGCGACAGAGCCGCCGGCACGAAAACCGTCTAGAGATAGTTCGCCAACATTATCAACACCAAGATCAGTGTCTAGGTAGGACGCTTCAACTTTATTCCAGTTTGGGGAATCGGCTAATGCTGCTGATGGCAGGGTAAGTATGGCTAAGGCTATAGCTGCTTTTCTCATGAGTCTCTCCTTGGTTGAGAAAAGAGTTTACTATACCCTTTAACATATTAAATTTTAAGAATTTTATTACTTTACATTCAAGATTTTAGCATCCAATCAGCGATGGCTTGGCAGTGAACTTCAGTGGTGTCAAACAGCGGCATGTCTGAGTGTTCCTGCTGGACGAGCAAGCCGATTTCGGTGCAGCCTAAAATAACGCCTTGGGCGCCTTTGTCAGATAGATCATTGATAGCTTCCAGGTATTGTTTCCGAGCACTATCGGTAAATTGACCGTGGCAGAGCTCTTTAAAAATGATGCTGTCTATTGCTTTGCTGTCACTTTCATTGGGTATCAGGACTTGAATACCTTGCTGCTCAAGGCGCTCTTTATAAAAAGACTGTTGCATAGTGAAACGAGTGCCTAAAAGCCCTGCACGTTCAACCCCGTTCTTTTTAAGATGGTTGGCCAGAGCATCAACAATATGGATAAGCGGAATGGAAACGGCTGCCTCAATTTCAGGGGCGACTTTATGCATTGTATTGGTTGCGATAACAATACATTCGGCCCCGGCCTTTTCCAGTTGTCTGGCTTTAGTCACAAGCGCACTTGCGGCGGCATTCCAGTCGCCCTTGCTTTGCATATTTTCAATAGGCGCAAAGTCGACACTGGCAAGTAAGAGCTCCGCGCTGTGTAGGCCGCCTAACCGCTCATTAATCAATTGATTTAAACGGCGATAATAAGTACTGGTGGATTCCCAGCTCATACCGCCAATAATGCCGACTGTTTTCATCACCGCCTCCGCTAATGTGCATTAAAAGTAGCTTACAGTAGCTAAGGTGTGAAGTTAATTCGCGATTTAGACAGAATTTATCTAGGTTATATTCAACCCCCAGTCTTCATAAGCCGCTTTTGCAAGCTCCTCTCGGAATTTCGGGTCGGCAATATGAATCAGCTCGCGCGCTCGTTCGCTCATGCTCTTGGCGCGTAAGTTAGCGACTCCGTGTTCGGTGACAATGTAATGCACATGGGCGCGAGTGGTGACTACGCCAGCGCCAGGAGCAAGCAGAGAGCTAATGCGCGACACCGTTTCGCCACAGGCCGTTGAAGGCAAAGCAATAACCGAACGACCGCCTTCCGACAAGCTGGCACCGCGCACAAAGTCCATTTGACCACCGACGCCGGAGTATATTCTAGTGCCAATAGAGTCGGCACAGACTTGCCCACTCAGGTCGACCTGAAGGGCGCTGTTTATGGACATAACTTGCTTATTTTGGCGAATAACCGAGGTGTCATTGGTGTACTCAACATCGAGGAAAAACACTTCCTGGTTGTCATCAACAAAGTCATAAAGTGCCTGAGAGCCCATGGCAAAAGTGGTGACAATGCGCCCACGATGCTTACGTTTGCGGCTGTTGTTTATGACGCCACGTTCAACCAATGGTAATACGCCGTCAGAGAACATTTCGGTGTGAATGCCTAAGTCTTTATGGTGATGCAGGCAAGCCAATGTTGCATCTGGTATGGCGCCAATACCCATTTGCAAACAGTCGCCGTCATCAATAAGACCCGCAACGCGCTCTCCAATTTTTTGTGTAATGGGGTTTTGTGGTGGTTGCTGGTGCAGTGGGATAGGAGCTGCTTCCTCGTAATAACGGTCAAACCGCTTTAACGAGATTAACGCGTCGCCATGCGTCCGAGGCATATTAGGGTTTATCCAGGCAACCACTTTTTTTGCCACTTGCAGCGCGGCCCGGGTTGCTTCAACCGAAATACCTAAACTGCAATTACCGTGTTTATCCGGTGGTGATACTTGAACGATAGCCGCATCCAGTGGCTGTTCACCAGAGCGAAACAGCTTGGGAATTTCAGAGAGAAAAATGGGCACATAGTCGGCTAGCCCTTGGTTCACTGCCTGCCGAGTGGAAGCACCAACAAAGAAAGCCCGTTGGCGAAGATGTCCTTTAAGCTCAGGGTCACAGAGTATTTCGCTGTACTCCGTATGCAACTGTAACAACGTCAGGTCTTTACGTTGTGTTGCGATCTCTTTCAGACCTTCCAGAAGTTTATAAGGGGTGGCAGCCATCGACTGGCACCAGATGACATCGCCATCATCGAGAATTGACAGGGCTTCTACCGCTGAGTTTACCTTCATTACTGCTTCCTTTTTAAGCGAGAAGTATTGAGCGAGATCATAAGTATAACCGCTTTACGTGTGAGGGTACTTACCCAGTAAGTGATACTTATTTTGCAAGTCATGCGATGGTAATAAAAGGTTCATATCATTAACAAAATTGATCATTGCGGAACTGTTGACCACTGTCTATTATTCCACCACTTTTATTGTTGGGTGTTTGCTATGTCAATTCGTAATAAGCTTCTTTCTGTCGGTTTTATCGCCACAGCGGCCTTTATTTTGTTGCTTGCCTTAATGATGCTTTTCCAGTCACAAATGAGTGACTTACATCGTGCGAGTGAGCTTCGAGAGTCCGTACACAATAGCTTGCTGCAATTGCGCCGTGCGGAAAAAGACTTTCTGTTACGAATGGATAAAAGCTACGCGGAGAAGTTAGATCAGCAGGCAGATGTAACCAAAAAACGGCTTGAGCAGCTTAACGCTCTGGTTGATGATAAAACTTCCTCTCAACTTATTGCACAGTTAGAAAGCCAGGTAGAAGGTTATAGCAAAAACTTTGAGCGCTTAGTCAACGCATTTGAGCAGCGGGGGTTAAATGAAAATAGTGGTGCTTATGGCGCGCTACGCTCAGCAACTCATGAGTTAGAAGAAGCGATTGATACCGCCGGACGTACTGAGCTTTTGGTTACTTTGCTGCAGGTTCGTCGCAGTGAAAAGGACTTTATGTTGCGCTTTGACGATAAGTATCTCGGCAGGGTAGAGGGATTGCTGGATGAACTGAAAAAGGAGTTGTCTGCAACACCTGAGCTCGCGTCAAAGGTTGATGCGTATCGCCGTGATTTTGATCGTTATGCAACGCGCTCAAAAGAGATAGGACTTGATGAAGAGTCAGGAATTAAAGGCGAAATGAGAGATGTTGCGAGCAATATGGAAGCCTCGCTTGATCAGTTAGATAAACAGCTAAGTGACTTGCTGCAGTCACGTCAGGCAACCATGAAGTGGGTACCTGTCGTTGTATTTGCTGTTATCGCACTCATTGTTATTGCTATGTTGGTCTGGGTGATACGTTCTATTAATAAGCCGCTGAATCAATTACGTAAAGATATGCACAAAGTTCAGCGAAGCAATGACTTAACGCTGTCCTCGGAGAAGTTCCGTGATGACGAACTCGGTGATTTAGTTGATAGCTTTAATGAGTTGCTCACGTACTTCCGTGGTGTTATCCAACAAATAAATCAGTCTGTCGAAACGGTAAATAGTCTCACACAGCAAGTATCTAATACAGTGACTCATACCTCACAAAACCTGGATATGCAGTCGCATGAGGTTGATCAGGTTGCTGCTGCTATTAATGAGATGGGCAGCACGGCTCACACTATTGCTAATGACGCAGAAGATACCGCCGAGCAGGTAAACAGTCTGTCTGAACAGGCGAAACATGGTAGTACCTCGGTGCAGGCTGGTGTTGAGAAAGTGCGTTACCTGGCAGAACGATTGAACAGTAGCGTAACCGAAGCGAATACCTTGGCAGAGCGCAGTGGCTCTATTACACAAATTGTGACGGTGATTAACGGCATTGCTGAACAGACGAATTTGTTGGCGCTGAATGCGGCAATTGAAGCGGCAAGGGCTGGAGAGCAGGGGCGTGGCTTTGCCGTAGTGGCAGATGAAGTTCGTACACTGGCCTCCCGCACGCAGCAGTCTATTGGTGAGATAGAGTCAATTACTAGTCAACTGAACCAGCAAACGCAGGTTATTGTGAATACCCTGCAAGAGTGTAATGAGCTGGGTGAAGAAAGTGCACAACACTCAACTGAATCCGATGAGCTCTTCAACCGCATTCACGCTGAGTTAGTGAAAATTAATGACCGTTCGGCTTCTATTGCTACGGCTGTCGAAGAGCAGTCTGCGGTTGTGGATGAAACGGCTAGAAATATTACCCGAGTACGCGACGCTGGCGTGGAAGCGGCAAATGATGCACAGTCAAATGCTGACGCAGTCACTCAGGTTCGTCAACAAACTGAGCAGCTGCGCCAGGCGGTCATCAAATTCACCGTATGACCTGATTTATCATGCCGTTAAGTACTTCGCATGGAAGCGAAGTTGAGCTTCGATAAATGACGAGATGAAGTAATAGCTGTGGTCATAACCATCGTGTAAATGAACCGTACCGCCACCGTTAACTTCGTTAATGGCGTCTTTTAAGTTCTCCGGTTTTAACTGCTCTTCTAAAAACCCGTCAGCTAATCCCTGATCAACTCGAATTGGAAGTGTCTGACCTTTAGATTTGATGATCTCAACAGCGTCGTATTGCTTCCATTGTTCGCGATCATCGCCCAAATACGCGCTAAAGGCTTTTTCACCCCAGGGGCATTGTGTTGGGTTGGTAATCGGCGAGAATGCAGAAATGCTGGTGTAGCGGTCGCTGTTACGTAAGCCAATAACTAAAGCCCCGTGTCCGCCCATGGAATGACCGGCAATAGCGCGCTTGTTATTAACAGGTAGCTCCGCTTCGACCAACTCCGGCAGCTCTTTCACAATGTAGTCGTACATTTGATAATTCGACTTCCACGGCTCTTCAGTTGCGTTGACGTAAAAGCCTGCACCTAAACCTAAGTCATAAGCACCGTCTGCATCGTCGGCTACATTGTCTCCACGCGGGCTGGTATCGGGAATAATTAAGGCAATACCCAGCTCTGTGGCTACCCGCTGTGCGCCGGCTTTGGTGGAAAAATTTTCATCAGTGCAGGTTAAGCCCGATAGAAAATAAACCGCCGGAACCTCTGTTTTCTCTGCGCGTAATGGCAAAAAGACACTGAACTGCATAGTGCAGTTCAGTACTTCAGAGTCATGTTCAAAACGCAGCTGACGACCGCCAAAACAGCGAGTTTCGCTAATTTGTTTCATCACTGGCTCCATTAATAATGAATGACCGAGCGAATCGACTTGCCTTCGTGCATTAGGTCGAACGCTTTATTAATGTCTTCTAACGGCATGGTATGGGTAATAAAGGTATCTAAATCAAACTTACCGTCCATGTATTGTTTAACATAGTCAGGCAGTTCGGTACGGCCTTTAACGCCACCAAAGGCGCTGCCACGCCATACACGGCCTGTAACCAGCTGGAACGGACGGGTAGAAATTTCTTCACCGGCTCCGGCAACACCAATAATGACAGACTCACCCCAGCCTTTGTGGCAGCACTCTAACGCAGCGCGCATAACGTCCACGTTACCAATGCACTCAAATGAGAAGTCGACACCACCGTCGGTCATATCAACAATGACTTCCTGAATGGGTTTGTCATATTCGGTTGGGTTCACAAAGTCGGTCGCGCCTAGCTCTTTGGCAATTTTTTGTTTGTCGTCGTTCACATCAATGGCAATAATGCGGGAAGCTTTAGCTTGCACGGCACCAATGATAACCGCCAGACCAATACCACCAAGGCCAAATACCGCAACCGTGTCGCCTTCCTGCACTTTGGCGGTGTTTTTAACCGCGCCCATTCCGGTGGTGACACCACAGCCAAGCAGGCACACTTTTTCAAGCGGTGCTTCTTTTGGGATTTTCGCCAGTGAAATCTCTGGTAGAACGGTGTATTCAGAGAAAGTCGACGTACCCATGTAGTGATAAATAGTCTCGCCGTCTTTTGAAAAGCGGCTGGTACCGTCCGGCATTAAACCTTTGCCCTGAGTGGCACGAACCGCCTGACACAGGTTGGTTTTACCAGAGGTGCAGAACTTACATTCACCACATTCTGCGGTGTATAAAGGAATAACATGGTCACCGACTTCAACTGAGGTAACGCCTTCGCCGACAGACTCAACAATACCGCCGCCTTCGTGGCCTAATACGGAAGGAAAAATGCCTTCAGGGTCTTTACCTGACAAGGTGTAAGCGTCGGTGTGGCAGACACCAGTGGCAATAATACGAACGCGAACTTCGCCTTTTTTCGGTGGTGCAACGTCAATTGTTTCTTCTTTCAGTGGTTCGCCCGGACCCCAGGCGACCATAGCGCGTGACTTAATTGTTTCCATGATGCTTCCTTTTCCTCTTAGACAGTTAATTTAATTACGTAAAAGCATAGCTTAAGTTTAACTTTTTCTCATAAGCAGGTAATCTTCTGTTTATACAAATTACTTTTTCATAAGTGCAATAATAGGTTGATATGAAAGCTTGGCAGGGAATTAGTGAGTTTGCCGCTGTCGCTGAACGGCAGAGCTTTACCGCAGCAGCGCAAGAGTTAGGGCTGTCTGTCGCACAGGTCAGTCGGAATATAGCTGCGCTGGAGAGTCGACTGCATATGCAACTGCTTTACCGGTCGACCCGCAGTGTCAGCTTAACAGAAGAAGGGAAGCTATACCTACCGCATTGCCAGCATTTAGTCGCCAGCCTGAGAGATGCCGATCAGGCCATTCAGCAGCGCACACAGCAACCTCAGGGGCTTATTAGAATTACTGCGCCTGTCTATTATGGTGAACGTTTTATAGCCCCGATTTTAAATGATTTTCTGCAAGTTTATGAAGACTGTCGCCTCGATTTGCAACTCACGAATGATCAGGTTGACCTGATTGAAGGCAGTTATGACGTGGCTATTCGACTTGGACAGTTAGGCAACCCAAGGCTAAGAGCGCGCAAGCTTGGTAGCCGACGTCATTATGTCGTAGGCTCTCCGAGCTACTTTGAGCGTGTTGGTGAGCCTAGCAGCATTAATGATCTTGATGCGCATAAGTGCTTTACCGGTACCGTCAAACAATGGCGGTTTGAGGTGGACGGGCGCTCAGAAACTTACCGGCCAGAGCTTTATTTGCATTGTAACAACGGCTTGGCGCTTAGAGATGCCGCGATAAAAGGCTTAGGCCTGGCGATGTTACCGGATTATTACGTCACAGATGCCTTGGCAAGTGGTCAGCTTAAAGAAGTATTAGCCGATTATAGGCAAGCGGATGACGGTATTTGGGCATTGTACCCGGAAAACAGACAGGTTATTCCCAAAGTTAGGGTGCTTTTAGATTATTTACTGGAAAATTTGAAGTAACTGGGAGTAAAAAAATGGTGGTTGCTACTGGGCTCGAACCAGTGACCCTCGCCTTGTAAGGGCGATGCTCTCCCAACTGAGCTAAGCAACCATCCTGAAGGTCTGCAACTAAGGGGAAGAAGAGAAGTGGTGGTTGCTACTGGGCTTGAACCAGTGACCCTCGCCTTGTAAGGGCGATGCTCTCCCAACTGAGCTAAGCAACCATTCTCACTGTGACACTTCTGCGTCGTTGCGATGAGGCATTATAGGGATCAGATACAAACTGTCAAATAAAAATTGCGAACTTTGTATCGTTTGCTGACATTTTAATCATTTCGATTAGCAGATGCGCTGAGCGCTCAGTCTTGATAAACTTGCCGCCATTATTTTTGACCGGTTTAACAGAAAGGAAGAAACATGAGTGTGGTAACGCGTTTTGCTCCCAGTCCTACAGGTTATTTGCATGTCGGCGGTGCTCGTACCGCTTTATATTCTTGGTTAGTTGCAAAAGCGCAAGGCGGCGAGTTCGTATTACGTATTGAAGACACAGACCGTGAACGCTCAACACAGCCTGCCATTGACGCAATTTTAGAAGGTATGGAATGGCTTGGCTTAAACTGGGACCGTGGTCCGTATTACCAGACTCAACGTTTTGACCGCTATAAAGAGCTTATTGATAAGCTTCTGGAAGAAGACAAAGCCTATAAATGCTATTGCTCGGCTGAGCGTTTAGAGAAAATGCGTGAAGAGCAAATGGCAGCGGGAGAAAAGCCTCGTTACGACGGACATTGCCGTGACAACCCGAATGTTGGCGGTGATAAATACGTTATTCGCTTTCGTAACCCGCAAGAGGGCAGTGTGGTTTTCGATGATCACATTCGTGGCCGTATTGAATTCGCTAATACCGAGCTGGATGATTTGATCATTGCCCGTACTGACGGTACACCGACCTATAACTTCTGTGTGGTGGTTGATGACTGGGACATGGACATTACGCATGTTGTCCGAGGTGAAGACCACATTAACAACACACCGCGCCAGATTAATATCTTAAAGGCCTTAGGAGCGCCGGTACCTCAGTACGCTCATGTGTCGATGATTCTTGGTGACGATGGTAAGAAGTTATCGAAGCGTCACGGTGCAGTCAGTGTTATGCAGTATCGCGATGACGGTTACGTACCTGAGGCGGTGGTTAACTATTTGGCGCGTTTAGGCTGGTCTCATGGCGATCAGGAAATTTTCAGCGTTGATGAGCTTATCAAGTACTTCAAGTTGGATGACGTTAATAAAGCCGCGTCAGCCTTTAATACCGAAAAACTTAACTGGCTAAATCAGCACTACATGAAAACGTTACCGGCGGAAAAAGTTGCTCCACAGTTGCAATGGCAGTTTGACCAAATAGGTGTGGACACAAGCAATGGTCCAGCGCTAGAGCAAGTTGTGTCGTTGCAGGCTGATAGGGTAAAAACTTTAAAAGAAATGGCTGCCATTAGCCGTTACTTCTTTGAGTCGGTTGAAGAGTTTGATGAGAAAGCAGCGAAAAAGCATTTACGTCCGGTAGCGAAAGAGCCTTTATTAAAGGCAAAAGAACTGCTTGGAGCAGTGAGCGACTGGAATGCTGATAATATTCAAGCCGCTATTAATCAAACCGCTGCTGACCTGGATGTGGGTATGGGCAAAGTAGGTATGCCTTTAAGGGTAGCTGCTACCGGTGGAGGTAACTCTCCTTCGTTAGGTGAAACCCTTGAATTAATACCCCAAAAAACCGTTTTGGCGCGAATTGACCTTGCTTTAGAATTTATAGCTAAGCGTGAGAGCGCGTAATAGAGCGTTAAAACGACCTTAGGATACATCATGCCAGACATTAAGCACTTGATTGAGAACAACAAAGCGTGGGCGGAAGAGCAGGTTCAGAAAGATCCTGACTTTTTTAAGCGCTTAGTAGGGCAGCAGGCGCCGGAGTATTTGTGGATAGGCTGCTCCGATAGTCGAGTGCCTGCCAACCAGATTGTTGGTATGGACCCTGGTGAGTTATTCGTACACAGAAATGTGGCAAACCAAGTCATTCAGACAGATTTTAACTGTTTGTCTGTGATTCAGTTTGCGATAGAAACTCTCAAAGTACGTCATGTATTGGTAGTGGGTCATTATGGCTGTGGTGGCGTCAAAGCCGCCATGGAGTCAAAACCTCATGGTTTGGTTGACCACTGGTTGTATCCTATCCGCGACGTTTATCGTGAGCATGTCGATGAAATTGCGGCTCTGGAAGAGTCGCAAAAAGTTGATCGTCTGTGTGAACTCAACGTTATTGAACAAGTGAAAAACCTCGCCAAGACAAACGTGGTTCAGGAAGCGTGGGACCGCGGTCAACCGCTGACTTTACACGGTTGGGTGTATCGTTTGGATAATGGTTTAGTGAATGACATGAATGTTTCTGTTTCCAGTCGGGAAGGGTTGGAGCAGGTGTATCATGTTTATCACCAAAAACTGCCGGACGGCCTGAAAAAATAGTTTTTGATGAATAACTGAGCGAATTGCCATAAAAATCGTCAAACGGTCGCATTTTTTCAAAAAATAGTTGACACATTAGCTCAGGTCGAAATAGAATGCGCCCCGCTGTCAAGGCAGTCTGTGATTGCCAGGTGCGGGGCTATAGCTCAGCTGGGAGAGCGCTTGCATGGCATGCAAGAGGTCAGCGGTTCGATCCCGCTTAGCTCCACCAAGTTGTTTTCGGTAGAGCGCCGACAGTAGTTAAAAGTATTTGGTTGCGTCCCCTTCGTCTAGAGGCCTAGGACACCGCCCTTTCACGGCGGTAACAGGGGTTCGAATCCCCTAGGGGACGCCATTCAAATACAGTGATGCAAAGTGATTATTGCGTCCCCTTCGTCTAGAGGCCTAGGACACCGCCCTTTCACGGCGGTAACAGGGGTTCGAATCCCCTAGGGGACGCCATCTCTTTTAAGAGAATCACAGCTCACACCAAACAGTCCAGGGTCCCCTTCGTCTAGAGGCCTAGGACACCGCCCTTTCACGGCGGTAACAGGGGTTCGAATCCCCTAGGGGACGCCATTTTTAAGGACAACACACCAACCGCCCGCAGGCGGTTTTTTTGTGCCTTTATTTTGCTAATTCCAATAAGTAGGGCTCTAAAAAGTCAGCAATTTTGGGCTGCGCTTCAGCGGTTGGGTGAATGCCATCGTTCTGCACATTATCTGGATTGGTCGCTATCTGCTCCATAAAAAAGGGCACTAATTTAACCCCTTCTTCTTCTGCAACCTCTTTAAATACCTGGCGAAACTGTTCAGCAAACCTCTGGCCATAATTCGGTGGCACCATAACCTGACTCAATGCCACTTTAACGCCTTGTTGCTGCGCTTTATCGATCATTTGTTTTAAGTTTGAACGAACTGTGTTGAGGTCAAAGCCTCTAAGTCCGTCGTTACCACCTAATTCAATAAATAATGCATCGGGTTGGTGACGCTCTAAAACGCTTTCTAAGCGGCTTAAGCCACCACGAGTGGTTTCGCCACTAATACTGGCGTTTATGATGTTAATATCGGGGTGAGAGCTGTTCCACCGGCGGTCGAGTTCGGCCACCCAGGTTTGCTCCTGTGAAAGGCCGTAACCAGCGCTTAGGCTGTCACCTAAAACGACAAGTGAGACATTTGCGGAAACACTGCGTATAACTAACAACAGTGATAAAAATAGACACGTTTTCAAAAGGAAGTTTTTCATTTTATGCTCATTCAAGCTCAACAACTGGAAAAAACCGTAGACACCTCTGAGGGTCCATTACAGATTTTGCAGCCAATTAACGTCAGTATCAATGCTGGCGAGACTGTTGCCATTGTCGGCGCGTCAGGCTCCGGTAAATCGACGTTATTGTCGCTACTTGCGGGGTTAGACCTCGCATCCTCCGGAGAGGTTCTTATAGAGAACGAAAAACTGAGCGAATTGGATGAAGAGCAGCGCGCGAAAGTTCGTGCTGACAAAGTTGGATTTATTTTTCAGTCGTTCCTATTGGTGCCAAGCTTAAGTGCTCTGGAAAACGTCATGCTACCGGCTGAACTGGCCGGTCATAAAGGCGCAGAGAAGGAAGCCCGCGAACTATTAGCCAAAGTTGGGCTGGAAGATCGCTGGCACCATTACCCGAACCAGCTGTCAGGTGGTGAGCAGCAACGTGTTGCCATTGCGCGGGCATTTGTCGGCCAGCCGAAAATTCTGTTTGCAGATGAACCTACCGGTAACCTTGATGCAAAAACCGGTGGTAAGGTCGAAGAATTATTATTCGACCTCAACAAAGACTACGGCACAACGCTGATTATGGTGACGCACGACCAGCAGCTAGCCAAGCGTTGTCAGCGCGTGTTGCAAATGGAAGCAGGGCAGTTATCGGAGGCAGCACAGGATGTGGCATAAAATTTCGTTTCGTTTGCTAAAGCAGGAGCTGAAACGAGGTGAGCTGACAATTATGGCGCTGGCAATTATTTTGTCGGTGACCGCTGTATTGTCTCTTTCTATATTCAGTGATCGCTTACAAGCCGGGCTCACCGAGCGTAGCAGTGAATTTTTAGCGGCTGATCGTGTATTGAGCTCACGCCGTGATATACCTCAGGAATGGCTGGACAAAGCCGGACAAATGGAGCTGCAAACGGCCTGGAAAGTCGTTTTTAACTCCATGGCGTTTTCTGGCGAAAACATGACCTTGGTCGATGTCAAAGCTGTCAGCGACGGTTACCCGTTACGGGGTGAGCTCGAAATCGCAGACCAGCCGTTTGGACAAGGTTACGTGGCTGAAGGACTGCCTGCTGCAGGCGAGGCTTGGGTGGCATCACAGCTGTTTCAGGCTTTACAGCTCGATATTGGTGACTCCATTGAAGTGGGTAACAGCAGTTTTAAAGTGACTAAAGTCGTCACTTACGAGCCTGATGTCGGTTTCTCGGTCTTTACTGACAGCCCAAATGTCATTATTCGCCATTCTCAACTAGAAGAAACGGGGCTCATTCAACCGGGTAGCCGTGTGCGTTTTAACGTATTAATGGCTGGGGAACCAGGCGCTATTGATGCGTACGAAGACTGGCTGCTACCTCGACTTAATGACGACACGCACAGCTGGCGTAGTATTGAAGATGGTGATAGCCCGTTGTCACGTTCATTAAACCGTGCTGAGCGCTTTATGATGCTGGCAAGCCTGCTCGGTGTGGTACTGGCCGCAACAGCGGTGGCAGTAGCAGCGCAGCGTTATTGCCAGCGAAACTACGATGTCGTTGCCATTTTTAAAACGCTGGGCGCGGACAAAAAGCAGATTCGTCGTATCTTTTTACTTCATTTGCTACTACTTACAGCTGCGAGTGTGGCGGTAGGTATGGCGCTTGGCTGGGCTATTCAATATGTGGTTATTGAATGGGTTGCACAGAAACTGGATGCGACCTTACCTCAAGCCGGATGGCAGCCTTACGCATTAGCCGGAGCGACAGGTGTTATCAGTGCGGTTATGTTTACCCTGTACCCATTGTTTAGGCTGGTCTCGATTCCTCCTTTGCGTGTATTGCATCGTCAGCTAACAGCGGGTAACGCCATTCGTTGGCTGCAGTGGGTATTAAGCGGAGGCACCATTTATGCCTTGTTGGTAATTTACAGTCAGCAATGGTGGCTATCGACCGCCTTGTTTGCCGGTGGTGCCGTTGCCGCTGTTATTTTACTGGGGCTGGGTCGTTTGTTTATTTCAGCCAGCCGCAAAGCGGGTATGCAAGCAGGCAGCAGCTGGCGCCTCGCAATGGCTGGTCTGCAACGTCGGGCAGCGCAAAATAGTGTACAAATGCTGAGCTTTTCAACGGCCATTATGTTGCTGTTATTAGTGATTGTTTTGCGCAACGATTTACTGGAAGACTGGAAACGACAGTTACCAGCAGATGCTCCGAACTACTTTGCCATTAATATTGCCCAGGACAATGTGGATGATCTGCAGGCAATGTTCGAGCGCGAAAATATTCCGTCGACTGATTTGTACCCAATAGTTCCCGGCCGTTTAACTCACATTAATGGTGAAAAGCTGCGTGATGAAGTCACCAAGGAAGAGCGTGATGAAGACGAAGCAGAAGGACGTGAAGGTATTGGTCGGGAGCTGTCGTTGACATGGCGCGAGACCCTACCTCCTAACAACGAGTTAACCGCCGGTCAGTGGTGGGGCGATGACGCCAAACCTCAGGTCTCTGTCGAATTGAATGTATCAGAGCGACTGGATATTAAAGTGGGTGATGAACTACGCTTTAACTTAGGTGGCGAAGTCTTCACGGTGCCGGTAACCAGTTTGCGAAAAGCCGACTGGAATACCTTACAGCCTAACTTTTACATGATATTCAATACGTCGACACTAGAAGACTTTCCGGCGACTTATATCACCAGCTTCAGACTTGGTGAGGAACGTAAAAGCGAACTCTATGAGCTCTTTAAACCTTTCCCACAAACGTCGTTGATTGATCTGGACGCTATGATTGATCAGATACGAGAAGTCATTGGGCAGGTGAGCTTAGCCATTGTGTTCGTACTGGTGCTTGTAATTATTGCTGGTGCGTTAGTGCTAGTGGCGCAAGTACAGGCCAGCATGGAAGAGCGCCAGAAAGAGCTAGTGATTCTGCGCACGTTAGGCGCGCCTGGTAAGTTATTAAGTCGCAGTATTACCTATGAATTCCTGGTGTTAGGGGCTATTAGTGGGTTAATAGCCACGTTGGCGATGGAAATATCCTTGTTCATATTGCAAAACCAGGTGTTTAACATGACGCCGGTAATTCATTGGAAACTATGGCTTGTAGGGCCACTTTGCGGTGCTTTGGTAGTGGCTATTTTAGGTCGTTTGTCATGTTATCGCCTAATTAAACGCAATACAGCGCAACTTATTCGCAAGCTCGCGTAAGTTTGCGCCAGTGATCGACTCAGGAGGTGACCGATGAATATTTTGATGACGGGAGGTACTGGCCTAATTGGCTCCGCGTTTATTCGCACGTACCGAAGTGAGCACAAGTTTACGGTCACCACGCGCAACAAAGAGCGTGCCCGAAAATTATTGGGCGACGATGTCACTTTATTGTCCTCGGTCGACGAGGTGACGGATATTGGTCAATTTGACGCTGTTATTAACTTGCAGGGGGAAGGCATTGCCGATAAGCGATGGAGTGACTCTCGCAAGCAAGCGTTGAAGGACAGCCGCTGGCAAGTCACCGAAAAACTTGCAGCCTTAATTAATGGTTCAGAGACACCACCTCCAGTATTTTTGAGTGGCTCTGCTATTGGTTATTATGGCCCGCGAGACTCTTCGCCGGTAAACGAAGAGGGCGAGCCTGAGCATACGGATTTTGCAGTGACGCTGTGTCAGGAGTGGGAGCGCAGGGCTTTAGCCGCAGAAAAGGCCACTCGCGTTGTGTTACTTCGTACGGGCGTCGTGCTGGCAAAAGGTGAAGGTGCGTTAGCGAAAATGCTGCCGCCTTATAAATTCGGTTTAGGCGGACCTTTAGGTGAAGGTAAGCAAATGATGTCCTGGATACAGCTTGAGGACATGATTCGGGCAATACAGTACTTGTTGGAACACGATAATTTATCAGGTCCCGTGAACATGACCGCTCCGGGCCCTGTTGCCAATGAAGCTTTTAGTCGTACTTTGGCGTCGGTACTGAATAAACCGCACTTTATGAGAGTGCCTGCATTTGTGCTTAAACTTGGCTTGGGGGAAATGTCTTCGATGCTACTTGAGGGGCAAGCTGTGGTACCGGACAAACTGCGCAATCATGGTTTTGAGTTTAAGTACCCGACCGTGCGCGAAGCTTTTCAGGTGAGTGTATAAATCTTTACGGCGTCTTTTTATTCCCTTAACAGACAGGGTTTTCGGAACTCAGTAAGATTAAGGAATGAAAACTAAACACACACACTCCGTAAAAAAGTTCATGCTTGGCGCCGGTTTATTGATGCTGGTGCTGAGTGGCTGTAGCTCCATTCCGGCGAAGAGTCCCAATAACTTAATTGGCAAACAAGAGTCCGGAAAGGCGTCGTATTACGCCATGAAATACCAATTCAGAACCACAGCCAGTGGTGAGCGGTATAACCACTTCGCAGACACCGCCGCTCACAGAACCTTGCCATTTGGCACCAAAGTTCGAGTCACCAATATCGCTAACAATAAAAGCGTCGTGGTTAAAATTAATGATCGAGGCCCCTTCATTGACGGCAGAATCATCGACTTATCCCGTTCCGCGTTTGGCGAAATCGCTGACTTGGATCTTGGGGTTATTGAAGTGACTACTGAAGTAATTCGATAAGGTTTACGATATTTACCAACCCATAATCCGTTGCCAAGTGTTATGTGAACCATCACTCATCAGTATATGGTAAAGCGGATGCATGGCGGCGGTTGCACAGGCGTGGTTGGGCAATATGCGCAATTGCGAGCCAACGGGAAAGTCTTCTAATTGGTAAGCGTCATTTAATTCAATAACGCCGTGCTCTTGAGAAGTACTGTTAACGCATAAGCCAGTTAAAACAGAACCATCTGTTTTACAGACTTGTCCGTAGCCAAAATCTTGACTTTGACTGGCAGTACCGCGATCTCGGGAAAGAGCCATCCAGCCGCTGTCTGTCAGTACCCAGCCTTTCTCTTTATTGTACCCGATAACGGTTGTCACTACCGACATGGCGATGTCAGAAAAGTCACACACACCGATGTTTTTCATGACCAAATCGAACGTCGTGTAAACGCCGGCACGCACTTCGGTAATTTCACTAAAGTCTTCGCCATAATGCGCAGTTGGTGTTGAACCGACGCTGGTTATTGAACAATGAATGTTAGACGCTTCCAATCGGCTTTTAGCGCTGAGAACCGCATCACACTCTCGCTTAGCGAATGCTTTTAAAGCGTCTGCGGTATTACAACCGTATGAGCCACCGGCATGGGTCATAAGTCCGGTAAAATGTCGACCAAGTTGCTGTGCAATATCAATAAGCTCAGGCGCTTCGGGCTTAATACCGCCACGGTGATCATCACTGTCTATTTCAATGAAAACGGAGAAGTCCTGTTGGTGTTTTCGTGCAAAGTCACTCACTGCTTTTGCCTGCACCATATTATCGAGCAGTATATGAAGGTTAATACCGTGCTTACGTAGTTGAGCGACGCGTTCCAATTTTGCCGGTGCAATGCCTACGGCGTAAAGCAAGTCGGTGTAGCCAGCGTTTGCGTAGGCTTCAGCTTCTGCCAGTGTTGACACTGTGGCTGGCCTGGTTTTATCCGCGAGTAAGTAATCGGCGGCCTCTAACGTGCGCAATGTCTTCAGATGAGGGCGTAAGTGACTTCCCAGTGATTCAACCCGGTTTTTCAAGTGCGCGATATTGCGCTTTAGAATGGCTTCATCAATCAGCAAATATGGCGTATCAAGGGTATCTATCCACTGAGGTACTGTCATTTAATCCTCCTACTTTTTAAGAGCTTAATAGTTCTGCATAGCGGCTTATGTCGACATTGCCACCGCTAATGATAACGCCAACTCGTTTGCCTCGCAGCTCATCTTTAAGCTGCTCCACAGCGGCGAAGCCGAGACATCCCGTCGGCTCAACAACCATCTTCATTCGCTCGGCGAAAAAGCGCATTGATTCAACTAAGCTTGAATCGCTGACGGTGAGAATATCATCGACATTATTTTGAATAATAGGGAAGGTATACTCGCCCAAATACTGTGTTTGAGCGCCATCAGCAATGGTTTTGGGCGTTTCAATACGGACAATTTCCCCTTTACGGAACGACTGTTGGCCGTCGTTTCCGGCTTCGGGCTCGACACCGTAAACCTTGCAGTCAGGTGCGAAGTGGCGCGCCGCTAAAGCGCAGCCAGAGAGCAATCCGCCGCCACCTAGACACACGAATAGCGCGTTAAGCTCTCCGACTTCCTCAAACAGCTCTTTTGCGGCAGTGCCTTGCCCTGACAAAATGTGCGGATGGTCGTAAGGCGGTATGAGCGTATAACCGTGCTTCTCAGCAAGCGCCCTGCCTATTTCTTCGCGATTTTCGGTATAGCGGTCATAGTGAATAACGTCGGCACCATACCCGCGGGTCGCGTTCACTTTCGCGACGGGGGCGTCTTCGGGCATGATAATGGTCGCTTTAATACCAAGCAACTGAGCCGCTAAGGCTATCGCTTGTGCGTGATTCCCCGAGGAAAATGCAATGACACCGGCTTTCTTCTGAGCGTCATTAAACTGCAGCAGTGCATTCATGGCGCCGCGAAACTTAAACGCGCCCATGCGTTGGAAGTTTTCACATTTAAAGAAAAGCTCAGCGCCCAACTTTTCGTTCGCTGTGCGCGACGTTAGCACCGGCGTCTTATGAGCGTATGGACGGATGCGTTCAGCGGCAGCAGCCACTTCTTCATAACTGGGTAGTGACAGCAAAACTCCTCCTTTTAAAGTACGTTCCAGAAGGCATAAAGCAAGCCGGGAACAACCGCTAAAATCATGTAAGCGGCGTATTTATAATGCAGTTTTATGCCGGCCACAGACGCGAACATAATGCCTTTCAGTAAGGTGTTACTGGCGCAGGCTAGAATAATGCCCATAACCGCAACCTCCGGCGACAGTTCATTCTGAGCTGACCGGGACAACGATAAGGTAATAGCGTCGACGTCCATTAACCCTGACACAATAGCCAGGCTGTAGATACCGGCGTCTCCAAACCATTGCTTCATGGCTTCAGACAGTAATAAAATAACGGCAAGCAGTAGCCCGAACTGTATGGCGGTGCCTAGCTGTAGCGGGTTATTAATGGTGATATCGGAAGCGCTTGAGTGCGTTTGTTGCTTTTGCTGTCGATACATAATTACCATAACCACTAGTAATCCGACGAACATTAAGGCAATCGATGGCCACAGCATTCCAAGAAGCGCACGGTTTACAACAAAGACTTCTATCAGCACTCGTGGAAACATAATGCTGCAGGCCAGCAGCATACCACTCACATAAATAGCGGTGTGTGAGTTCTTTTTAGCAAAACGGGCCATGGTGAGAGTAACGGCGGTGGACGATGCAAAACCGCCGGCAATCGCGGTAATGAGCGTGCCTCTCTTTTCGCCGAGCAATTGCGTAAATAAGTAGCCAATAAATGACAGCCCGGAAATTAACACCACCATCCACCATAGCCAGTATGGGTTTAGCGCTTGCCATGGGCCGTACCCTTCGTCGGGCAGCAGCGGTAGCACCACCACGGAAATAAGCAGTAAGGTAATGCCAGAATAAAAGGCCTTAGGAGAAATACGTTTGAGTAATTTATGTAAGTTTTTCTTATGGCCCAAAAGCGCAACGACGACAGCTCCGCAGCTTAGAGCCGGCAGTGGATCGCCAGAGGCGCCCCAAATAGCTAATGCGAAGGTCAGTAGCATGGAAAATTCGGTGGTAATACCGGCATCGTCTGAAAGCTTGCTGTGGCTGATGTATGACGCAGCAATAAGAATGGCGACAACAACAAAGCCGGTAATAATGAGCCATACACCCCATTGTTGGGCGAGTATGGCGAAAACACCCCCACTTAAACCAATAAGGCTAAACGTGCGCACCCCGGCAACGCGAGCTCCTTCTTCGCTGTCACGACCCGACCAACCTCGCTCAATGCCTATCATCAAACCTAAAGCAAGCGCTGCCAGTAATGAAAGTGCCATTTCCATTTGATAATGCACGGCTTAAGTGTCCTTATTTATATGTCCTTAATACAAAGACTTTAATTGACCTGTAGGGCGTCTAGCAAGCTTTTACGCCAAAGCGACTCTTTAAATTGACTGCGGAAGAAGTTGAAGTGACCAATACCCTTACTGTTTGCCATGTCAGGGGTTAAGTCTGTTAATGACTTTTCGGTGTTCGGGTAATGACTCAACAACGCCTCAATATTTGATCGCTGAAGTAACTCATCGTCGGTAATATGGAACGCACGAATGGGCGCGCTGAAGTCATCGTAGCGCGCTTTTTGTTCGTCAGTAATGTTATCGAACAAGTAGTTTTTGCTACGGCACCAACGACTCCACTGCTTCATGGCTGGTGCCGGCATATCTCCCACCATGTTCAGGCGCTTACCCGGAAAATAACCTGCTATGGGGGTACTGATTGGAGCCGCAAAATACCACAGTAGCCAGGATGTCCAGCGAACTTGTTTGCTGGCTTTTAACCAATAACCGGTTCCGCTGGCAATAGTCACCATTTGGTCGATGCTGTCACTGTTAGGTGCCAGGGCAACTATCTGACCCCCCAGGCTGTGAGCCAGCCAAATGAGCGGTTCATTTTGCTGGCAAGACTTGGCGTAGTCGAGTACGGTTTTAATATCCAGCTCGGCCCATTGGATAATATCGGACTTTATTTGTTTCAGCGGTTTATCAACCGACTGGCCAATACCGTAGTAGTCGAAAGTGATAACCCGATAACCTTGTTCGCTCAGCCAGCGTGCTATGGGTTGGTAAAAACGTTGCTTCACACCCAAAGCGGCGGCAATAACAATGGTTGCTTTAGCACTGGCTTGTGGTTCGAACGTTACACAGTGTATGTAGCGGTTATTGTCCGTGAGCTCGATACTCTTCATATGTTTCGACATAACAACAATAGGGGGTTAGTTTGGGAGAGCAGCGATAAAAGGTTTTACCGAAGCTTGTTTATAGACACCGGCTTCCCAGTAAGGGTCCTCGTCTGCCCACTGCTTTGCGTCTTGCAATGTATCGAATTCAGCAATGACTACCGAGCCAGTATAACCGAGTACGCCGGGGTCAAGCTCTGCGATAGCAGGGCAGGGGCCAGCGACCAGTAAACGGCCGTCGTTTTGCAGCGCTTTTAGACGCTCAAGATGAGCAGGGCGGGCTCGCTTGCGCGCTTCCAGTGAGTCCGGGTGATCTTCTGCAAAAATAACGAACCACATTATTGAGTGTTCTCCTCATCTTCTGCGTATTTGTTTATATAAATTTCAGTACCTAAAATAAACAAAAATGTTGCAATCAGAATCCCGAAGACTTTGAAGTTCACCCATACTTCCTGACTCAAAAATTCAGCAATGTAGAGGTTAATAGCTGCAAGGAAAAGGCAGTAAACAATCCAGGAATAGGTTAACCGAATCCATACAAAATTTGGTAATTCGATGTTCTGCCCTCTAATTGACTGGATAGGGTTTTTCTTTTTCAGTAGTAAGCTGCCTGCCAGAAAAAGTGCTATAGCAGCGTAAATAACTGATACTTTCATTTTTATGAACCAGTCATCATGCAGAAGCAGAGTCAGTGAACCGAAACCAATTACGACTAGGGGTAAAACCCAATGTCGGGTTGTCATAGGATGCTTAATTAGTTTCAACCCAATAAACTGGACCACAGTCCCTGCCATTAAAACACCGGTTGCGACATAAATGTCCGCCATTTTGTAGAACACAAAAAAGGCGATAATCGGTATATATTCTAATAACAGGGCCATCTACTACTCCGGTGTTTCGTTTTTCTTTATTTCAGCGATGTAGCGGCTTTCATGCTTTGGGTAAAAGCTTTTAAGTCCGCAAGTTGTTGCGCGTTATTGTCGAGGTTTTTCTCAATAAGCGCAACCACAGCTGAGCCGCTAATGGCACCGTTCGCTCCTGCAGCCAAAGCCTTTTGCACATGCTCAGGTTGCGATATGCCAAAGCCGAGCAAAATGGGGGGTGCCCCGGCGTTTTTTAGTTTGTTGATAAGCTCTGAGGCGGGCGCCTGCATTTGTGTCTCTGCGCCGGTAACTCCTGAGCGACTCAATAAATACACATAGCCCGAGCATTCCGTTGCAATGGTTTGTAGTAGGGCATCGCTGGCGTCAGGCGGTGCAATAAACACGGCGTCTATACCAACGTCTTTTGCAATTTCCGCAAATCGCTTGGCTTCTTTGGTGGGAACATCGGCAATAAGCACTGAATCGACGCCAACATCTTTCATTTGCTGATAAAACTCATGAACGCCTTTAGCGTAAATTAAGTTCGCATAAACCAGTAAACCTATGGGTATTTGCGGTGAATAGTCGCGAACAGCTTTTAAAAGTTTCAAAATATCACTAAAGTTAGTGCCTGCATCCAGCGCGCGTAAGTTGGCACGCTGAATCACTGGTCCGTCGGCGACGGGATCAGAAAACGGCAAACCTAACTCCAGTGCGTCGGCGCCGCCGTCAATAAGTGCCTTTATAACTTCAAGGCTTTGCTCAGGTGTCGGGTCACCAAGCGTAACAAAAGGAACAAAAGCGCCTTGATTATCGGCTTTTAATCGTGCAAAACAAGTTTCATATCGGCTCATTGCTGTCCCTCCGCGGCTTTTTCCTGGGCATTAAAAATACGACGAACATGATCAATGTCTTTGTCACCACGCCCCGATAAATTAATAAGCAGAATTTCAGGAGCGTCTGGCTCTGCGGCTCTTTTCAGTGCGTAAGCCAGCGCATGCGCTGACTCCAGTGCCGGAATAATGCCTTCATGACGCGATAATAGCTTAAATGCCTCTAGCGCTTCTTCGTCAGTGACAGACTCGTAGCGCGCGCGACCAATAGCTTTTAAGTGTGCGTGCTGCGGACCAACTCCCGGGTAGTCGAGGCCGGCTGAAACGGAATAGGATTCTTCAATTTGCCCTTCGGTGTCCTGCATTAAGAACGACAGGCAACCGTGTAAAATACCTGGTTTGCCGGCAGTAAGCGTCGCACCGTGATGAGAGGTTTCGACCCCTTTACCAGCAGGCTCGACACCGACTAAATCAACACCTTCCTCGTCAATGAAGTCCGCGAACATTCCAATAGCATTGGAACCGCCGCCAACGCAGGCAATGACTTCGTCGGGTAAACGTCCTGCCTGCTCCTTAATTTGAGCTTTAGCCTCTTCACCAATCATGCGATGGAACTCGCGCACAATGGTTGGGAAAGGGTGTGCACCCGCCGCTGTTCCTAACAAATAATGAGTATTAGGGTAGCTGGCCGTCCAGTCGCGCAAGGCTTCGTTAACTGCATCTTTTAGCGTGCCGCTGCCGGTATCGACGGGAATAACCGTTGCCCCCATCAGCTCCATGCGAAAGACATTGGGTTGCTGGCGCTCGGCGTCCTTTTTACCCATGTAAATAATGCATTCTAAGTCGAGCAGGGCGCAGGCAAGGGCCGTTGCCGTACCGTGCTGACCGGCACCGGTTTCCGCAATAATACGTGTTTTACCCATGCGCTTAGCCAGCAGTGCTTGTCCTAACACTTGGTTTGTTTTGTGGGCGCCGCCGTGAAGCAAGTCTTCACGTTTTAAATAAATTTTGGTGTTGTTTGGGCTCTCCAGCGGCAAGTTACGGCATAGGCTAAGCGGTGTTGGTCTGCCAAGGTAGTTTTTCAGTAACCCCCGAAACTCTGCTTGAAACTCTTCATCTTGCTGGGCGTCAATAAAAGCTTGCTCGAGCTGTTCAAGCGCCGGTAATAAGATTTCAGGAACAAACTGGCCGCCGAAATCGCCAAAATAAGCGGGTAATGACTGACTCATACAGCCTCCTGTTGAATGCGTTTAGAAACTTGTTGCTCTGAAAATCGCCCATACTGGCGAATTTTCATGAATGTTTGCGATACTTTCTGGCTATTTTTAATGCCCGGCGTCCATTCCACGCGAGAGTTCATATCGACACCTGCAAAACCAAGTGTTATTGCTTGATCAATACTTTCAGGACCAATACCGCCTGCCAGTAGGCAACGCTGGCGCTGCCGGGGCGTTAAATTTTCTAGTAATGACCAGTCAAATACCTGGCCACTACCGCCTTTGCGATTATCCAGGACAAAGGCATCGACGGGTAAGTCGGGTAACTGAGCGGGTGTTTCGATAGCCATAGCTTTCCATATTTTCACAGCGCTAAGACCTTGCTCACGCAGTTGCTGGCGCAGCTGCACGATGTAATCGATGTCTTCGTGCCCATGCAGTTGAACCACTGATAAACCTACCTCAGAAACAGCTTCAACCACTTTCTGCAAGGCGGTGTCGGCAAATACACCAACATAATTTAGGCCGTTGACTTCAGTGGTTATTTGTTGTGCTTGCTCGATATTAATGCAACGAGCCGAGTGCTCGACAAATATCAAACCGCCGTAGGCTGCACCTTGTGAGCGTGCGTTAATGGCATCTTCTGCGCGCGTTAAACCACAAACTTTGTTTTGCCCAAAAAGCAGCTCGCGACAGGCTAAATCGACATTGGGTTTTGCGCTCAAGGCGCTGCCGACTAAAAAACCATTAACGTAAGGAGCAACCCGACGAATGTCTGCATGTGTTGAAAAACCTGATTCCGCGACTAGCAAAGCACCCTGCGGTGCTAACGGCGTTAACTCCGCGCTGCGGTTCGGGTCAATGCTTAAGTCGGTTAAATCGCGGTGGTTAATGCCAATGATACGGGCATCTAATTTAACCGCTCGCTGCATTTCTTCTTCGTTAGCCACTTCAGTCAGAACATCCATACTAAGCGAATCAGCAATATTGCGAAGCGCGGTGTATTGTTCGTCATTAAGCACTGACAGCATCAGCAAAATGGCATCCGCGCCAAAGTAGCGAGCACGGTAAACCTGCTCTTCGTCAATGAAGAAGTCTTTGCACAGTACTGGCTGAGTCACTTGCTGGCGAACGGCTGTCAGGTAGTCCAAGCGACCCTGGAAAAACTCCGGCTCTGTGAGAACCGAAATAGCAGCTGCGTAGGGTGCGTAGCTCTTAGCCAACTCAGGAGCGTCAAAATCGGCACGAATGAGACCTTTTGACGGAGACGCCTTTTTGCACTCCAGAATAAAGCCCGCCTGCTCACCGTTCAATGCTTCATATAAGCTTCTGTCGCTGCGGCTTAGTTGAGGCTTTATCTCACTCACTGGCATAAGCTCAGAATGGATTTTGTTTTGCTCAACTTTGCGTTCAACAATGGTTTTCAGTACGTTTTTTTGCAGTGATATTGTATTAGACATGATACGTCTCCTGAGCGTCCTGAACACGGCGTAAGTGCAAGAGTGCCTGGCCTGTGTCTAAGTGTTCAAGGGTTGCCGCAGTGGCTGCTTTCATATTGTCGTATTGTCCGCTTAAATACAGCAAGGCTGCAACATTCATAGCAACAGAATGGCGCTGTGCAGGGCTGCCTCCACCGGCCAAAATATCTTCGAGTATGCGTGCATTAAAGTCAGCGTCCCCACCTTTTAACTCACTAAGCGGGGCCGATGGGACACCAAAATCAGCGGGCTCGACCTGATACTCGTTAAGCTCACCATCACGTAGTTCAATGACTCGGGTGGGTCCATGCAGAGCTAGCTCGTCCAAACCACTGCCGTGGACAACCATAGCACGCTTCACGCCTAATCTTTGCAGGGTTTCAGCCATTGGTTGTACCCATTCTTCGCTGTACACGCCCAGAAGCTGTGCGTCAGGGCGCGCTGGGTTAACCAGTGGCCCAATTAAATTAAACAGAGTCCGTGTTTTTAAGGTTTGTCTTACCGGCATCGCGTGTTTAATACCCGGGTGATAGTGTGGCGCAAACAGAAAGCAAAAACCGTTATCTGCCAGTTGCGAAGAAGCGTCAGACGGGTCTAAGTTGACGCGCAGTTTTAACGACTCTAAAACGTCTGCCGACCCTGACCGCGAGGACACACTGCGATTACCGTGTTTAGCAACCGTCAGTCCCATGCTGGCTGCTACCAAAGCGGCGGTGGTTGAGATATTTATAGTGTTACTGCCGTCGCCGCCGGTACCGCAGCTGTCGATAACCGTTGAATCCGGACGAATAAAAGACTTCGCCGCTGACAAAATAGCTTCAGCGGCACCGGCCAACTCAGCCGGTGTTTCGCCACGCATTTTCATTGCAATCAGTGCGGCTGTGACTTGAGTATCGTTGAGCTCGCCTTTAATCAAGCGCTGGAAAAACTCACGGGTTTGATCTTGTGCCAGAGACTCACCGGACATCAGAGTTTGTAGGGCCTTCATGGCTGTGCTCCTTCCAATAAATAATGAATGCTGTTACTGAGTAATTGTTTTCCCTTTGGCGTTAGCAACGACTCGGGGTGGAATTGAAAACCAATAGCGTCGCTATGGTCGTGACTATCAAGAAACTCTGCCGCCATGGGAATATTGCCTTCGGGACCGTTAATTTGCCCAATGACCTTTACGGTGTCCGGCAGGTCGTAACCACTTAACGAATGATAACGAGCGACAACGCATTGGTTGTTGTCAGTCGCATTAGTAAATACGGCGTGTTGCAGGGTGGTGATAGTAGCCGTCTTGCCATGAACGATTTCGCCACAGGTATCCACACGACCACCTGCGTATTCAACCAGTGCCTGAAAGCCCAGACAAATGCCCAGCATTGGAATACGACCGCTGCAAAAGCGAATAATTTCCATTAAGTTACCGGCATTAGCGGGGTGCCCCGGTCCCGGAGACAGACACACCAGTTGCTGTCCCTGATAATTATCTAGTTGTCTTATGACATCTTCAGCAGCCAGCTGATTACGATAGACCACCAGAGGGTAACCCAGTTGTCGCAGTTCATCGACCAGGTTGTAAGAAAACGAGTCGACGTTATCAATGAGTACAATACGAGTTGGTTGCGTCATGATTGCACTCCTTGTTGAACCGTGCTGTGTTGAACCGTACTTGCCTGAACTGAATGCGCCTGTTGAATCGCTAAAATAACGGCTTTGGCTTTACTTTCGGTTTCTGCAACTTCGCTGTCAGGGTTTGAATCGTGAACGACGCCGGCTCCGGCCTGGACTATGGCTTCGCCGTTTTTAACGAACGCCGAGCGAATGACAATGCAGGTATCCATGTCGCCATTTCCGGCAAGATAACCAACGGCTCCGCCGTAACTACCGCGACGCTGCTTTTCGACCTGACGAATTAATGTCGCGGCGCTGACTTTGGGAGCGCCAACTAATGTGCCCATATTCATGCAAGCCCGGTAAGCGTGCAAAGCGTCGCAGTCGTCTCTTAATTTGGCTACCACGCGTGACACTAGGTGCATGACTTGCGAATAACGGTCCACTTGCAGCAAGTCGGCGACATAACGGCTGCCGGTTTCACTAATACGTGCGAGGTCGTTGCGGGCTAAGTCCACCAGCATTAGATGTTCTGCCAATTCTTTTTGGTCGAGTCTTAACTCCAGTTCCATACGGCTGTCTAAGTCGAGGTTAATACTGCCGTCCGCATTTTTGCCGCGTGGGCGCGTACCGGCGATAGGGTATAGCTCGACTTGGTTCGAACCTTTTTGATACTTGAGTGCGGACTCAGGTGAAGCGCCAAACAGGCAGAAATCCGGGTGACTCATAAAAAACATATAGGGCGACGGATTGTTCTTCTTTAACTGATTATAGGCAGCCAGAGGCTCCGGGCAGGGCATTTTAAACCGACGCGACGGCACTACCTGGAAAATATCTCCAGCGACGATGTTCTTTTTCAGTTGGGTAACAATGGAAGCAAATTCGTCGGCCGAGGGGGTTGCGGTTACTGAGACATCAACCGGCAGTGGTTCTGGTGTTATTGCCGGTAACTGGCAGCGCGCCGCTAGTTCACCAACGCGCTGACTCATGGCCTGGTAACGCTTATCATGGTCTTTGCCCCCAAACACACTGCCAAGCAGTTCGGTGGTTTGCGCTTGATGATCAATAATGAGCAGTGTTTCAGCTAAGTAAAAAACGTAATCAGGGCAGTCGTTCTCACCTTCTTCAACTTGTGGTAACGGTTCGTAGCTGGCGACAAAGTCATAGGCAAAGGCACCGCCAAGAAACACTGAAAATGGGTGCTGCTGTGCTGTGTCGTTTGCTTTCATTAATTGCTGCTGAAGAATGCGTAATGGCTCCATATTGCTTATTTGGCGCAAGCGGGAGTCTTCATCTACCGGCACATCCCCTTGAGAGGGGGTTGTAAGGGTGAAATCGGCGACTAAGCCATTACCGAGGGCAGTAATGCTTGCACAGCTTTCCAGCTTTTTCTGAATCCATGGAAGCAGGGCGTTACCATTATCTGTCAGCGCCTGAATGGTCACTTGTTGCTCGTTACAGGTAAGCTGCAACGCGGCATCAATCAGCAATAAGCTTTTGACTTGTTGTTTGGTACCAATGTCAGCCGAATCAAGCAATAAATTAGCACCATTGGTTTGGCAGGTATTTTGATAAACCTGCAGCGGCTCCGCTTGATAAGGCAGTGACACTCTTAATGTCTCTAAATTGCCGTCTTGTTCAGTTGTCAGGTTGTCCACCTCAGACCTCGTTTTCTCTTGTTGATTTTTAAACCTGCTCCAGTGAAACGGCAATAAAAAACCCGCTCAAAGGAGCGGGTTTCTCAAAGTGAAGCTATTTACGTTACACGCACAACTACACCACCCGCTCGTTCGGGAAGTGCCACCACCAATGTTGGGTTGTTGTACGTAAAAACATAAGTTGTCTAGCTCTCTTAATTTGCGTTAATGCTGACAAACTAACGCTTGTGCGGAAGTCTGTCAACAGTTGTTTTGACTTGTGTATGCAAATAGTTACTTATATTCAGCCGGTTGACCTTTAGAGTCAGACTGACGAATAAACTCACGTAAGTCGTCATTGGCTTTTTCCAGGTCGGCACGACGTAAATACATCATGTGACCACTGCGGTAGCCTTTAAAGCCGATACGATCGCTCATTTGCGTACTCGGATCTAAGTGCCACATGTTGTACTTCGCATCGAAATAGTTAGTAGCGCCGTCAAAGTAGCCTGACTGAATCAGTACATTCAGGTAAGGGTTCTGAGCCATCGCCTGACGTAACTGCTTGCCGGTGTTGTTGTTTGAGCGATCCCACGGGTGAACGGGACCAAACATGTTGTATTTAATGTCAGTTTCAAAGTTGAGTTCTTCACGCAGGTAATAGTTAATGGCTGGCGTGAACGAGTGCAACCACGATGTTAATTCAGCGTTGTAGTCAGGGCGGTCGCCAGCGCGTTTTTCATCCAAACCTAAATAGCGCGAGTCAAGGCGGCCAATAGTGCGGTCACGGTCACGCAGGAGTTCTTTCCAGAAATACCAGGTGCTCGGCGCCAGGTTGTTATCTAATACCGCTTGCTTAGATAACCCGGAGTAATAGGCCACACGCTCAGCCATTTGCTCGCGGGCGTCACCGGTCAGCATAGCGCCTTTCGCTAATGCTGGCAGGTATTGCTCAAGTGCGAAACGCTCAACTTCTGGTAGCATTTCTTCCAGATCTTTGTTTTGCAAAGCGTCTGGAAGTGCATCGTGATACCAGGCGGCTGCAGCAAAATAAGGCAGCTGGTTAGCTTGTTTTACCGGGCCGTCGCGGTCAATACCAATATCAGTTGGTGACACTAGAATAACGCCGTTTAGGTACATCCACTGACTGTTTTGCAGCTCTAAAGCAAGGCCAGATACACGAGTTGTACCATAGCTTTCGCCAATTAAGTACTTAGGTGACTGCCAGCGGTTCATGCGTGAAGTAAAGGTGTTCATCCACTCGGCAAGATATTTAACGTCGGCATTAACACCGAAGAACTTTTCTTTTTGCTCTGCACGCGAAGGCATTTTGCCGTCTTCATTTGGCAGAACGCGCGAGTAACCGGTATTCACCGGGTTAATGAAAACAATGTCAGCGACATCGAGAATAGAGTGCGGGTTGTCCTGCACGCCATAAGGCTGAACTGGATAACCTTCGTCGCTCAGGTTTAATACTTTTGGACCTGTGTAGGCAATGTGCATCCAAACCGATGCCGAGCCCGGACCACCATTGAATGAGTATACAATAGGGCGTGACTCACGGTTATCGACGTCCTGACGCTCGTAATAGGTATAGAACAGCGAAGCGGTTGGGTTGCCCTCGTCGTCCCATACCGGTTGAGTGCCGGCTGTGGCTGTGTAGTCGACAGTTTCGCCATTAATTTCTACGCTGTGCTCGGTAACCACCTCGGTGTCTACCGGCAACATGCGTTTATGATTCGTTGAACTTTCTTCGGCAACAACAGGTGCAGATACTACAGAGCAACCCATTAGTGACAAAGAAGCAATTAAAGCGAGACTCTTTCGCATGAGATTGTTCTCCGTTTTTTATAATGTCGCTTCAGATTAACAAATAATTACTTTAAAGAGTCAAAGGTTATGCGATTATTGGTTTTATTCCTGCGACTGGACTCTCGTATTGAGTCTCGTTTTCTAAAAGAGTGGGTTTTTAGAGGTTAACAATGATGAAAAACAAACTAGTGGCTGCGGGGTGTGGCCTTTTATTGTCACTGAGCAGCACTGCGGTGTTTGCTCAAAGCTTGTCCGACGCCATGAAAGATGGCTTACAAACTATGGCGTCAGAGCAGCTAAACGCAGATTTAGAGGTTAGCGAGCTACAGGTAAACTCACTGACCAACGGCTTAACAGCAAATAAAGTTCGCCTTGCGACCCGTGTTGACGAATTATCAGAGCCAGAGAATCAGTTATTGCTGGCGAAACAGCTTGTTTTGACCGGGGACTGGCAGGCGTTAGGCAGTAGTCGTGTCGATATCTCTAAAATAGCGGTGTCAGATGCTCAGCTTACGGTTTCCTATTACGGAACAGGGCGCTCAAATTTGCATGAGTTTTTAAAGCAAATGAGTGACATGAAAGTGCAAAAAGTAAACTCGGTACCGCTTCGCTGGCAGGTCGATGAATGGGTGATGGACAATGTCACTATTAATTTGTTTGATAAAGGCGAACCGATTCTCAGTGTTCACGTGGATGAGCTGGCTTTAACCGACTTACAGTCAATGCAAGACCCTGATGCTCAGGTGAAAGAATTACTCTGGCCGATTTTAGATCAGGTTGTTGAGCAGGTACGAAGCGGTAATTCGAGCCTGCAAGTGGACAGCATGGCGCTCTCACGGCTTTTATTGCGTGAAGCTATGGCGTTCTGATCTTGAGTTAAACGGGTTTACGCAGTACAGTTAGGAAAAATTAAACACCCGTTTAAAATAAGAGGTTGGCGTGGCAAATTCATACCCAAATTTACTAAAACCCCTGGATCTTGGCTTTACAACGTTAAAGAACCGAGTGCTGATGGGGTCAATGCATACTGGCCTGGAAGAAGAAAAAAATGGTTTTAGTAAATTAGCCAGCTTTTATGAAGAACGCGCTAAAGGTGGTGTCGGGCTTATTGTTACCGGCGGCATTAGCCCTAATTTCCGTGGTCGTCTGGCGCCTTTTGGCAGCGAGATGTCCAAGCCCTGGCATGTGGGTAAACACCGTCAGGTGACCGATGCCGTTCACAAGTATGGCAGTAAAATCTGTCTGCAACTTCTGCACGCCGGTCGTTACAGCTATCATCCGTTTTCGTTAGCGCCGAGCGCAGTCAAAGCGCCTATAAACCCGTTCAAGCCTAAAGCCATGTCTGAACGGCAAATTCTCAAGACCATTAAACACTATGCCCGTGGCGCTAAGTTAGCGCAGAAAGCCGGCTATGATGGTGTTGAGATCATGGGGTCAGAAGGTTATCTGATTAACCAGTTTTTGTGCCCAAGAGCCAATAAGCGCAATGACGACTGGGGCGGTAGCTTTGAAAACCGTATGCGTTTTCCGTTAGAAATTGTTAAAGCCGTGCGAGCCGCTTTGGGTGAAAAATCGATTATTATTTTCCGCTTGTCGATGCTGGATTTGGTGGAAGACGGACATCAGCTGGACGAAGTGCTGCAGCTGGGTAAGCTACTGGAGCAGGCGGGCGTGACCATTATTAATACCGGCATTGGCTGGCACGAAGCACGGGTTCCGACCATTGTGACCTCGGTGCCACGTGGTGCCTTCAGCTGGATAACTGAACGCGTACGCCGTGAGTTGTCGGTGCCAGTTGTTGCGGTTAACCGTATTAATACCCCGGAAATTGCCGAGCATATTTTAGAAAGCAACCAGGCTGACATGGTGTCTATGGCACGACCGTTATTGGCGGACCCTGACTTTGTGAATAAAGCAGAGCAAGGTCAGTCTGAGCGCATTAATACCTGCATTGCCTGTAATCAGGCCTGTCTGGACCATGTGTTTGAAAACAAACGAGCTTCTTGTCTGGTGAACCCAAGAGCCTGCTATGAACAAGAGTTGGTTATGAAGCCCGCTGATAAGAAAAAGCGTCTGGCCGTTATTGGCGCAGGGCCTGCGGGCTTAGCTTTTGCCTGCAATGCGGCAGAGAGGGGGCACCAAGTTGACTTATATGACAAAGCTGCGGAAATTGGCGGTCAGTTTAACTACGCGAAACAAATTCCGGGCAAAGAAGAATTCTATGAAACGCTGCGTTACTTCAAACACCGTATTGAAGAAACTGGTGTGCAGCTTAAGTTAGGTCAGGAGCAAAGTTGTGAAGGCCTGCTGGCAGAAAAATACGATGATGTGGTTCTGGCAACCGGCGTCAGTCCTCGCAAGGTCGACATTCCTGGTGTCGATTTACCGCATGTTCTGGGCTACTTAGATGTTTTACGCGACCACAAAGCTGTGGGTAAGAAAGTGGCTGTGATTGGTGCCGGTGGTATTGGTTTTGATGTCTCTGAATACTTAACGACCGAAAAATCACTGACGCTGGATGAAAAAGAGTGGTCCGAGCGCTGGGGTATAGACAAAGACTACAGCGATCGTGGCGGCTTGAAACCCCAGCAACCAGAGCCAAGCCCGCGTCAGGTATGGCTGTTGCAACGTAAAGAGAGCAAAGTCGGCAAAGGCTTGGGTAAAACATCCGGCTGGGTGCACCGCAACGAGCTGAAAAGTAAGTCGGTTAATATGTGGAACGGTGTCACCTACCACCGTATTGTGCCGGAAGGTATTGAAATTGAGCGCAACGGTGAAAAACAGTTGCTGGAAGTTGATAATATCGTTATTTGTGCCGGTCAGGTGCCTCAGCGTGAACTTCACGACGCTCTGGAAGCGGCCGGTCAGTCAGTACATTTAATTGGTGGCGCTGATGTTGCGGCCGAGCTGGATGCGAAGCGCGCTATTCGTCAGGGAACCGAGTTGGCAGCAAGGATTTAATGACTTTATACGACCTGCATTGTCACAGCACGCATTCAGATGGCTCCTTGTCTGTCGAGGAGCTTTTGCGCCGTGCCTGCGAGCACAACGTCGATGTACTGGCGTTAACCGACCACGACAGCGTTGAAGGGATAGCTGAAGCAAGAGCGTTGGTCGAAAAAGAGCAGCTGCCGCTTCAGTTTATTAACGGCGTGGAAATTAGCTGCCGCTGGGAAAGTTTTGAAATTCATATTGTTGGTTTGAACTTTGACCCTGACAACGAACATTTAAAAGGTTTGTTGGCACAACAACAGCAACGGCGCTATGACCGCTTTGCAGCCATTTTAGAAAAGCTGGAAAAGCGTGGTGTCATGTTGTCTGCTGAGGAATGTCAGGTCGATGGCATGCCAACCCGCAAACACATAGCCGATACCCTGGTCGAAAAAGGCATTGTCAGCCATCCGCAAAAAGCGTTCGATCATTACATTGGAAAGGGCAACAGCGCTTATGTTACGCCGCAGTGGTGCGACATTCCTGAGGCCATTGAAGCTATTCATAGGGCCGGCGGCCAGGCTGTACTGGCACATCCTCATGCCTACAAAATGTCGAATAAGTGGCTGCGTCGATTATTGGTCGAGGGGAAGGAGTGGGGTCTTGATGGCATGGAAGTCAGTTTAAGCCAGCAGTCACCGGGACACCGTGATGCGCTCGCTAAAATGAGTCAGGAATATGGCTTAAAAGCATCTCAGGGCTCTGACTTTCATTACCCCGGCAATTGGCGTGAGCTCGGTAAAAACCTTTGTCTGCCAGCCGACTGTGTGCCAATATGGGAGCATTGGTCACAGTAGAAAAAGGTTGGGGGAGGTTATGAGTCAATTTTTTGAAATTCATCCGGAAAATCCTCAGGCGCGTTTAATTCAGCAGGCCGTACAAATTATTCGCCAAAGCGGGGTTGTGGTTTACCCAACCGACTCAGGGTATGCCATTGGCTGTCAAATAGGCGATAAAGCGGCTGCAGACCGTATTTGCCGTATTCGCGACATCGATAAAGAACACAACTTTACGTTGATGTGCCGTGATCTCTCGGAATTATCAACTTATGCCCGCGTGGACAATGATGCATTCCGGTTACTGAAAAACAACACACCGGGGCCTTACACCTTCATTTTAAAAGGCACGAAAGAGGTGCCAAAGCGTCTGTTGAACCCAAAACGCAAAACTATCGGCATTCGTGTACCAACCAACCGTATTGCAATGGCGCTTTTAGAAGAGCTTAATGAGCCGTTAATGTCGACCAGTCTTATTCTCGGAGATGGCGAACTGGCTGAGTCAGACCCTGAAGAAATTCGCGACAAACTTGAGAAATTAGTCGACTTAATTGTTGATGGCGGTCACTTAGGCGAACAACCGACTACGGTTGTTGATCTGTCAGAAGGAGCGCCGGTGATACGTCGTGAAGGCTCTGGTGAGACGGAACCTTTTGATTTTTAAGGCGACTTAAATGGCTGAACAACAGTCGTTACCACTGGGATTTGTTCGTGGAGAGCCGGTTATTGAAAAACCGGAAGACCTCTACATTCCGCCCGACGCACTGGAAGTTATATTAGATACTTTCAGTGGTCCTATGGACTTGCTTTTATACCTTATTCGCAAGCAAAAGCTCGATATCGTCGATATGCCGATTCTCACCATTACCCGACAGTACGTCGAATACGTGGAAATGATGAAAGAGCTGAAGCTTGAGCTAGCGGCTGACTATTTGGTAATGGCGGCTATATTAGCGGAAATAAAAAGCCGCTTGCTGCTTCCGAAGCCACCGCAGGAAGACGACGAGGAAGAAGACCCAAGAGCAGAACTGGTGCGGCGCTTGAAAGAGTATGAGGCGATACGCGAGGGTGCCGAGCATATTGATTCACAACCACAGGTTGGCCGGGATATTTTATTAAGCGAAGTGGCAACCGATGCGCGCGAGCATGTGACGACACCACCACCGGAAGTGACCATTGAAGACTTAACGCTCGCGTTTAGCCGGGTGCTGCAGCAGGTTGAACTCAATGCCCATCATCATATTCAACGTGAGCAGCTGTCGACCCGTCAACGTATGAGTCAGGTTATTGAATTGTTGTCTGAGAAAAAATACGTTGCTTTCAGTCAGTTGTTTAAACGCACAGAGGGGCGCGCAGGCGCAGTGGTCAGTTTTTTAGCAATTTTAGAACTTGTGAAGGAATCAATGATAGAATTGTCGCAAGTTGAACCCATGAGTGATATTCGCATCAGTTTGAGAAACCGTCAGCAGGATGAATCAGTTACAGCTTAAACAGCTAATAGAGGCGGCATTGTTTGCCCATCCACAGCCGTTATCGGCAGAGCAGCTTCATCAACTGTTGTTGAGCGAAGGTGAAGCCTCTTTGACTATGGTTAAAGGCTTACTGAAAGAACTGCAAACCGATTACCAGGAGCGTGGTATTGAATTAGTGAAGGTGGCTTCTGGTTACCGGTTTCAAACACGGGCGGAACTTGGGCAGCGCCTCGCTTCGTTATGGCAGGAAAAGCCTCAGAAGTATTCTCAAGCCCTGTTGGAAACTCTGGCTTTGATTGTTTACAGACAGCCTATTACCCGGGGTGAAATCGAACAAATACGGGGTGTGAGTGTCAGTAGTAATATTATTAAGACACTACAGGAAAGAAACTGGATAAAGGTGGTGGGCCATAAAGAAGTACCGGGGCGACCGCAACTGTACGCCAGCACCAAAGAGTTTTTAGATGACTTTAACTTAAGTGACTTGTCCGAATTGCCGGATATCGACACGCTTGATGAAGACGATGAACGTACCGCTGAGACAGCGATTAACGAGAGAGAACAGTAAGAATGACCGAAAAGTTACAAAAGGTATTAGCCCGCTCAGGACATGGCTCAAGACGAGAAATTGAAGCCAAAATTGCTGCTGGACGCATTCGTGTAAATGGAAAAGTGGCGCAGCTGGGCGAGCGAGTTGATGCAGACGCAAAAGTTCGCATTGATGGTCATGAAGTTGAAATAAAGCCTGAAAAAGAAGTTATCTGCCGGGTCTTGATGTACCACAAGCCTGAAGGCGAGTTGTGTACACGCAAAGATCCTGAAGGACGTCCAACGGTGTACGACCGTTTACCGCGCATGAGCGGAGCGCGTTGGGTCGCTGTTGGTCGACTTGATGTAAATACCTCAGGATTGTTGTTATTTACCACCGACGGGGAATTAGCCAACCGGTTAATGCATCCGAGCCAGCAGGTTGAGCGCGAATACGCAGTGCGTGTTTTCGGTGAAGTCGACGATAAAATGATGAGTCGTCTTAAAAAGGGTGTGCAGCTGGAAGACGGCCCCGCGCATTTTAATTCGATAAAGCCGGCTGGTGGTGACGGCATGAACCGTTGGTATCACGTAACCATCAGTGAAGGCCGTAACCGTGAAGTGCGCCGCTTGTGGGAGTCACAGGAAGTGCAGGTGAGCCGACTGATTCGTGTGCGTTACGGTGACATTCCTCTTGAGCAAGGCTTGCCGCAAGGTGGCTGGTCGGAAATGCCGCTGGAGCAAGTGAATGCGTTGAGAAAGCAGGTGAAACTGCCACCTGAAGAGCGTTCGTTTATTGACCCTCGGAATCAAGAGTCCAGGCAGCGTAAGTTCGCTAAAATACGCCGAGCGACGGCAAAGCACCGCGAATACAAAAAGACAGATAAGCGTCGCAGATAATGAAAGGCTCTACCAAGCGCTGGTTAGCAGATTTTTCTGATAACCAGCGTTTACTCTTAGCCTGGCCTTACCGCCGGGACGTTTGGCGAGATAATGCATTGCCTGCTCGCGAAGTCATTGCTGAGCTGGCGCGTCAGGTCAGTCACTATACCCCCGTTACTTTACTGGTTCATCCAGACTACCAGGGTTCTGTGCCAAAGAAGCTGTATGACTGCTGCTCTGTTATCGTCGAGCGATACGATGATATTTGGCTACGAGACACCTTGCCGTTATGGTTTTCAAAGAAGAGGCAGACGTCTGGTATCGTGTTCCAATTTGATGGTTGGGGCGGCGTTCAGTCAGCGGTGGAGTGTGATAGAGCCTTAGCTTCAGAACTGTCGTTAAAGTTGGAACGCTCGTTATCAGTCTGTGATTTGGTCACAGAAGGGGGCACCTTTACTCATAATGGTCAAGGTACATGGCTTGTTGGCTTATCCAGCATTATTCAGCGTAATCCCTCGTTATCGAAAGAAGTTATTAAGAATAAGCTAAACGACTGCTTTTCGGGTGAGTCGTTGTTTTTCTTTGAAGGCGCTCTGACTGCTGATGAGACTCAGGGACATATGGACAATATGGCGCTATTTCTTAATGAAAATACTCTTATCTATGCGCTAACTAAAGACGAAAACCACCCCGACTATAAAACCTGTAAGCGGTTAGCGGAGTTTATTGAACTGCTGCCTGATTCAATTCAGAAAGTAGCCGTTCCATTACCTAAGCCATTGCGACCGACACGGATTGAACGAGAAAGTCTGGAACAGCTTCAGACGAGTTTAAACAGAACGGAAGAGCTTCCGTTGCTGTGCAGCTATATTAATGTGTTACAGACTGACGCTCTTGTGGTTGTGCCGGAATTTGGCTTGCCGGAAGACACTATTGCCTTGTCGATAATACGAGAAGTGCTCCCGGATAAAACCGTATTAAGTGTACCTGCGCGGGAATTGGTATTAGGCGGCGGTGGACTGCATTGTATAAGTCATAACCTAGCAGAATTAAGCGATAACTAAACGCTGGCGCCCTGAGTTTTTAGCGTCGTAAAGCACGTCATCGGCACGTTTGTAGAGTTCATCAAAGGAGTCATCGGGCAGAGCTTCGGTAAAGCCCATACTAAAAGTAATTTGATAGTCTGCAGGAATGCCTTCTATCGGTTGGCTGTTCAAACCTTCCTGAAGTCGCTTGAAAAGCTGCTCGGCATCTTCTTTTGAGGCATCTAAGAACAGCAGCAACCACTCCTCACCGCCTAAACGGCCGTAACTGTCTTGTTCCCGCAGGGACTCATTGGCGACCTTCGCAAACCTTTGCAATACGCGGTCGCCGGCGTCATGTCCGAATTCGTCGTTGATACTTTTGAAGTAATCGAAGTCGACCACTGCTAAGGCAAGGCTGCGGTTTTGTTCCTGAGCTTGTTCTAACTCTTTTTTGCACCGTTGCACAATGGCTCGGCGGTTAGGAGCCTGGGTTAAATCGTCTTTAAGAGCGAGCTCGGCAAAGTTTTTACGCGCTCGCCATTGTTGGAGCAGGAAACCAGAAATAATAACAACCAGCAAAGCAACCGTGATGATTGCCAAGACGAGCAAATAATAAGAGTTTTGCTGCTCTTGTAACGCTAGTTGCTGTATCTGGTTTTCTTTTTTGAGAAGCTCGTTCGTTGTTTCCTGCTCTTTAATCTCCAGGCGAACCATAACTTCCTGAACTTGCTTGTCCTGAAGGTTCTCTTGCACGGCTTTCATTTTCTCAACCGAGCTTTTGTAATGTGTTAGCGCCTTTTCAAACTGTTGGTTTTTTTCGTAATAGCGAGACCACTTGCTTTCAAGGCGTTGTTTCAGGCCGTCATCGTTAAGTGTATTAATTAATGAGGTAGCGGCTTCAAGCTCTTGTTGAGCGACCTCTACTTGCTGAGTTGCCAAGTAAACTTCAACCTGGCTGAGTCGTGTTTCGGCCTCCATGGGATGTGCCCCGGCAGACCGAAACTGAGGCAAGGCTTGCTCAAAGTTAGATAAAGCAGCTTGGTAATTCTCATTATCCAGCTCTAATGTCCCCAAGCGGAACATGGCATAAGCGACGCCGAGTTCGTCTTCTATTTCGCGGCTTATTTCCAGAGCTGTTTCAAAGTGCTGTCGCGCTTTATTGGGCTGACCCGCCTGGTGATAAATTCTGGCAAGGTTATACTCTAGAACCGAGGTGTCCCACTGGCCAAGATGCTCCTTGCTAATCTCCAGGGCTTCAAGTGTGTGTTCAATAGCGATATCAAAGGCACCGACATCGGTGTAGATAATGCCGATAAGACCATGAAACTCAACTTGAAGTTTGGGTATAGCGCTGTATGCGTCTCGGTTTAAGCCTTCTAAAATCTCCAGAGCTTCGGCAATATCTCCGGCATGTTGCATGACTTGAGCGTGAAGTATCTCCGCTTCAATAAATAAGTCTTCACTACCCGACGCTTTGGCGTTTTCAATAGCATAAATGACACTGGCGTTAGCTTGCTGTAGTTGACCACGCTGAAGTTGATACCAGGTTTGATTGATACGAAGCAGGGCGGAAGCGACTTCAGAATCTGCTAATTTAGCGAATCTCAGTCCTTCTTTAACGGTTTCAATAAGCTTGGTTTCATTGCCGGAATAGCGGTAGGCCTCAGATTGCAGGGCATAAGCGAGTGCGAGCTTTTCGAACTCGCGACCTTCATCGTATTGGCTTATCCATTGATTGGTTTTGGTTATCCATTCGTCCGGATTGCTGCTTGCGTCAATACGCTGCTGCTGCCACTCTTGTGCAAAGAGCGGCAACGACAGTAACAGCAATACGATGTAAATGAATCGCAACTTAAAAACCAATTGCTACTTTTCTGTTAATAAAATGTTGCTAATTATTCTACCTGACTCGCGTCCCGACGCAATCAATTAATTGCCTTTGTTTTGTATGTTTTCGACACTAAATACGGCTTCAACGGAGGCTTCGATGGTTTGTTGACCCGGCAGCGACACCTTGTCAGAACGTACACTGGCTTCTGCCATTTGCATCATAAATGGGCGCGAGATTGAGCGCTCAGTAATACTTAAGGTACCGGTGAGATCAAGGCCGGCTGTACTCGCCAACTGTTCGGCTTTTTGCCGGGCTTGTTTGTAGGCATTAATTAATGCTTGTTGATAAAGCGCCTGTTGGTCACCAATTTCGAACTGAATTTGTCCAACCCGGGTCACACCTCTAGATAAAGCTAAATCAATCACATTGTCATAATTTTCAGGGTTGCGTAGAGTCACTTTTATCTCTCGTCTGACAATAAAGCCGCTCTGCTTGGTTTTACCGTCGGAGTCTTGTTCGTACTGCGGGTAAATTTGCAACTGGTAAGACTGAATGTCTTTTTCTGCAACGTCTTCTTTAAGTAAGTCGTTTAGTAAGCGTTCAGTCGTATTGTCGACCACGGTCTTTTGCGAACTGAGTTTATTGCCGCGCTCTTCTATCCAGAAGGTAATTCGCATTAAATCCGGCACGGCACTGACGCTGCCGTTGCCTGTCGCCGTAATGCGCTGCTCCGTTGCTTGTGAGACTTGGTGGAAGCCTGCTGTAAGAACTAACAGACAAACCGAAAGAATGCTTGATTTTAAGTAACTCTTGGTCATGATTAGTGTCCCTGTATAGAATTCCCATAACTCTTAGCTATGGAGTATAGGTCATGGGTGAAAGTTCAGAAGAATATGATGAAAGCGCATTGAGAGACTCGGTGTTTCGCCTGTTAGGGCGTCGTGAGCAAAGCTATCAGGAGTTGCGCCGAAAATTGATTCAAAAGCGTTGGCCGAACGACATGGTTGACGCAGTGTTAAAAGACTTCAAAGAAAAAGGCTGGCAAAGCGACGAGCGGTTTGCCGAAATTTTCATACGTGAAAAGGTATCGCAAAAGCAAGGTCGGCTGAAAATTTTAGCTCAGGCTACCCAGCAAAAAGGATTATCGGTAGAGCTTGTCGAGCGATTACTGGATGAAATGGACATAGACTGGTTTAGCTTATGTGCCGATTTAAAGGAACGACGCTTTGGTGAAGAGCCGCCGGCAGATCAAAAGCAGTGGATGAAACAAGTACGCTTTCTGCAACAGCGTGGTTTTAATTCGGAACAAATATTCGCTTGTGTCAATCGACCAGAAAGCTAGGCTGAGCAACGACTTCGTGATAATCTAACAGTATACTAAGTAATTACACCCATAGGCTTTTGGCAAAGCAAGCAGGACAAACTAGACAAACTAAAAGTAGGACAAACTATGAGCATGAACAGTGCCCAAATTCGTGAAACATTTCTCAGTTATTTTGCGAAACGAGGACACGAAAGAGTGCCTTCGGCATCAATGATACCGGGTAATGATCCAACGTTATTATTTACTAATGCCGGTATGGTGCCGTTTAAAGATGTTTTTTTGGGGAGCGATAAGCGTCGTTACGACAAGGCAACTTCTGCTCAGCGTTGCCTGCGCGCTGGCGGCAAACATAATGACCTGGAAAACGTGGGGTATACGGCTAGACACCATACATTTTTTGAAATGATGGGTAACTTCAGCTTTGGTGACTACTTTAAAAAGCAAGCTATTGAATACGCCTGGGACTTTCTCACCAACGAATTGAAATTACCGGCTGAAAAGCTGTGGGTGACTGTCTTTACAGAAGACGACGAAGCTTACGATATCTGGGCAAAAGATATTGGTGTACCGGAAGATCGTATTTCACGTATTGGCGAAAAAGATAACTTCTGGTCGATGGGTGATACAGGGCCTTGTGGCCCATGCTCAGAAGTGTTTTACGACCATGGCCCTGAAGTATGGGGTGGTCCTCCGGGCACGCCGGAAGAAGACGGTGACCGTTATATTGAAATTTGGAATTTGGTCTTCATGCAATATAACCGTCAGGCTGACGGTACGCTTGAGCCATTGCCAAACCCTTCAATAGATACAGGCATGGGGTTAGAGCGTATTTCGGCCATCATGCAGAATGTCCACAGTAACTACGAGATTGACTTATTCCAGGCACTGATTCAGTCAGCGGCTAAAATCATTGGTACTGACGACCTTAACAATAAGTCATTGCGTGTTATTGCTGACCATATCCGTTCATGCTCTTTCTTAATTGCTGATGGCGTAATGCCATCGAATGAAGGGCGCGGTTATGTGTTGCGCCGTATTATCCGCCGTGCGGTTCGACATGGTCACTTACTGGGTGCTAAAGAAACATTTTTCTTCCAGCTGGTTGATGAACTTGTTAACCAGATGGGCGAAGCGTATCCGGAACTGGTAGAAAAACAGTCGATTATAAAAGATGCGTTAGAGCGTGAAGAACAGCAGTTTGCGCGTACGCTTGAACGAGGCTTGGCAATTCTCTCCGATGAGATCAAGCAGCTTGATGGCACTGTTATTCCTGGTGATGTCGTCTTTAAGCTTTATGACACATACGGTTTCCCGGTTGATTTAACCGCTGACATAGCTCGCGAACAAGAGCTAACGGTTGATGAACCCGGCTTTGAAAAGGCAATGGCTGAACAGCGCAAGCGAGCTCAGCAAGCCTCTCAGTTCGGTATGGACTATAACGAACAAATTAAGTCAGAGCAGAAAACGGCATTTACTGGTTACGAGCAGGTTAATGGTGACGCTAAAGTCGTAGAGCTTTTCAAGGAAGGTAAAGCGGTTGAACGTTTAGAAGCGGGCGAAAGCGGCATTATTGTCTTGTCCGAAACACCTTTTTACGCAGAAAGCGGCGGTCAGACTGGTGATACCGGTAAATTAGTAGCGAATAGCGGCGTCTTTGAGGTCACCGATACTCAATATATTGGTAAAGCGATTGGGCATCACGGTAAGGCGTCGGCGACTATTCAGCTAGGTGATTCAGTGAAAGCTGAGATTGATGCTGAACGCCGGGAAAATATTAAACGGAATCACTCTGCGACACACTTGGTGCACGCTGCATTACGTAATCTGTTAGGTGAGCACGTTACTCAGAAAGGCTCGCTGGTAGAAGCGGACAAAATGCGTTTTGACTTTTCACACTTTGAACCTGTTTCCGCTGAACAAATCGCTCAAATTGAGCGTGAAGTGAATGCGCAAATTCGAGCGAACTTGTCGCTAGAAACACAGTTAATGGACATTGAAGAAGCAAAAGCTGCTGGCGCAATGGCCTTATTTGGTGAAAAGTATGACGAGCAGGTCCGTGTGGTACGTATGGGTGACTTCTCTATGGAGTTATGTGGCGGTACTCACGTTCGTTCAACCGGTGACATTGGTTTATTCCGTATTACTTCTGAAGGTGGTATTGCCTCGGGCGTGCGCCGTATTGAAGTGGTTACCGGTGAAGCGGCTATTCGCTATACACAAGGCCAGCAAGCTATGCTTAATCAGGTGGCGGCCGAGATTAAAGCGAAACCTGATAATTTAATTGAGAAGATTCAGCAGGTGTTGCAGAAGCAGCGTGAGCTAGAGCGCCAAAATGAGCAGCTTCAGAAAAAACTGGCGTCTCAAGCGGGGGGCGGTTTGGTTTCACAAGCGGCTGAAATTGCAGGCGTTAAAGCTATTATTGCTGAGTTAGATCAAGCCGATCCTAAATCACTGCGAGAATTAGTTGATGATCTGAAGAACCAAATTGGCTCTGGTGTCGTATTACTTGGAACTGCCAATGGCTCCAAAGTGAGTTTAATCGCTGGCGTTACTGGCGATTTAACCGCTAAAGTCAAAGCAGGAGATGTAGTCAACCAGGCCGCTAATGTAGTCGGCGGCAAGGGTGGTGGTCGTCCCGATATGGCGCAAGCCGGGGGCTCACTGCCTGAACATTTAAATGAAGCCTTGGCTACGGCAACAACTTGGTTAGAGCAGCAGCTATCATAACTTAGGGTTATGAGTTTCGTTATAGTGTAATCATTGCCATTATTGGTAGACTGCTTACATCACATTTAGGGAAATGTTCGATTGTTGCGGTAACATCGGGACAGTATTGAAGGAGCAATTTATGCTAATTTTGACTCGCCGTGTAGGTGAAACACTGATGATAGGTGATGATGTTTCGGTCACTGTCCTTGGCGTAAAAGGGAACCAGGTACGTATTGGTGTAAATGCCCCGAAGGATGTTTCCGTCCATCGAGAAGAAATTTACATGCGCATTCAGTCTGAAAAAGACGATGAACATGACGAAAAAGAATAGTTAGAAAAAACCGGCATTCGCCGGTTTTTTTATGCGTAACGCATAATTTGCGGAAAAATCCAACGAGATGGTCAATTATCCCACACTTGAACCATTGTTTTTAAAAAACCGATTGACATTATTGCCAACATCGCTAGAATTCACGCCACAACGATTTGGAGAGGTGGCCGAGTGGCTGAAGGCGCTCCCCTGCTAAGGGAGTATAGGGTTTGTAGCCCTATCGAGGGTTCGAATCCCTCCCTCTCCGCCATTCGTTAAGTGAAAAATTTGCGCCCGTAGCTCAACTGGATAGAGTACCTGGCTACGAACCAGGCGGTTAGAGGTTCGACTCCTCTCGGGCGCGCCATTTTCACTTCAAAACACTTCAGGCAATGCGCCCGTAGCTCAACTGGATAGAGTACCTGGCTACGAACCAGGCGGTTAGAGGTTCGACTCCTCTCGGGCGCGCCATTTCTTTGTTTTTCCATACATCCTATTTTCGCTATTTATTCTCATATTTCCCTTATTTAGCTGTTGAATACCGACTATTTGACGCTGCAAATTCTTGCGCGACTTGCTACCATAGTATTTAATAAATTTATAACAATTTGCAGTCGTTCCGAGGTGTCTTTTGCAAGAACTACTTACCCAAGCAGCACAGCTCATGCTCGTTGGTATGGGCGCTGTCATTGTCTTTTTGTGTATATTGGTTGTGTGTATGGCCGTTATGAAGCGGTTAATACCGACACCGACTCCAGCACCAGAGGCACCCAGTCAAACCCGTTCTGACGCTCCCGCCGGGAAGTCCCCAAAAGTGATTGCAGCAATAACTGCTGCTGTGCACCAGTACCGTCAGAGCCATTCGGCTGCAGAAAATAAGGAGATGTCTAAATGAGTAAGCCTTTGTTGTTAACTGAGCTTGTTTTAAGAGATGCTCATCAGTCTTTACTAGCGACCAGAATGCGCTTAGACGATATGTTACCTATTGCCGAAAAGCTGGACAAAGTTGGCTATTGGTCAATGGAGTCCTGGGGTGGCGCCACTTTTGATTCTTGTATTCGTTATCTGGGCGAAGACCCATGGGAGCGCATTCGAGAGTTGAGCAAGGCAATGCCAAATACCCGTCAGCAAATGCTGTTGCGAGGACAGAATTTGTTGGGCTACCGTCATTACGCCGATGACGTTGTTCGCCGTTTTGTCGAACGAGCAAAAGAAAATGGTGTGGATGTATTCCGTATTTTTGATGCTATGAACGACGTTCGCAACTTAAAAACTGCAATAAAGGCGGCTAAAGATGTTGAAGGGCACGCTCAGGGAACCTTGTCATACACCGTAAGTCCGGTACATACATTGGATAAATGGGTCGAGATGGCGCAAGAACTTGAAGACTTGGGTTGTGACTCATTATTTATTAAAGACATGGCTGGCCTGTTGCGTCCGAATGACGCTTATGAATTAGTCAGTGCGCTCAAAGAAAAGACCGACTTACCTATTTCTATGCAGTGCCACGCAACCACAGGCCTAAGTGTCGCAACCTACCAAAAAGCAATTGATGCGGGCATTGATATGCTCGATACAGCGATTTCTTCGATGAGTATGACTTACGGTCATTCGCCAACAGAAACACTGGTTGCAATGACGGAAGGTACTGACAGAGATACCGGGTTGTCTTTACCTGATTTAGCGGAAATTGCTTCATACTTCCGCGACGTTCGTAAGAAGTATGCTCAGTTCGAGGGCTCGCTGAAAGGCGTGGATGCCAGAATTCTGTTAGCTCAGGTGCCTGGCGGTATGCTGACGAACATGGAAAGCCAGCTAAAAGAGCAGGGCGCTATCGATAAGTTTGATGAAGTGCTGGAAGAAATTCCAAAGGTTCGGGAAGATCTCGGCTTTATTCCACTGGTAACACCGACTTCGCAAATTGTAGGTACACAGGCGGTACTTAATGTATTGAGTGGAGAACGATATGCCAACATTTCTAAAGAAACCGCTGCTGTTCTTAAAGGTGAGTACGGGTCGACTGCTGCAGAAGTGAATAAAGAGCTGCAAAAGCGCGTGCTCGATGGCGCAGAGCCAATTACCTGTCGTCCGGCTGACTTAATCGATGATGAAATGGATGCTCTTACCGATGAGTTGAAGAAGACAGCGAAAGAGCAGGACATTCGTCTGGCTGACAATATTGAAGATGATGTTCTGACTTATGCTCTATTCCCGCAAATTGGTTTGAAATTCCTGAAAAATAGAGACAATCCGGATGCCTTTGAACCGGCGCCTGAAGAGCCAAGCGAAAGCTCTGGTCAGACACCAGGAAAAGAATCTACTGCGGCCTCGTCTAGCGGTGGTGTTGAGCTTTATGATGTGGAAGTTGACGGTCAAAAGTTCAGTGTGAAAGTGGGGCCTTCTGGTCAAATTGATTCAGTCCAAGCGCAAAGCTCAAGTAACGATCAGCAGGCATCTAAACCCGCCAGTAATGGTGAAGGGACAACGATAAAAGCGCCATTAGCAGGGAATATTTTCAAAGTCGTTGCAAAAGAAGGCAGCCAGGTTAAAGCCGGAGATGTTGTTTTGGTTATGGAAGCCATGAAAATGGAAACCGATATCAAGGCGGAAAGTGACGGTACCGTCAATGCTATTCATGTAAAAGAAGGCGATGCGGTAACAGTTGGCGATAGCTTAGTAACGGTGGGCTAACATGGATAAGTTAATGACTTTGTGGGAAACCACCGGTATTTCCGCAATGACGCTGGGTCAGTTTAGTATGATACTGGTCGGCGGGTTATTGTTGTACTTAGCTATTGCGAAAAAGTTTGAACCACTACTGCTTTTACCTATAGGTTTTGGCGCGATACTGGCTAATATTCCCCTGGCCGGCTTTACCGAGCCGGGTGGTGTGCTGTATTACGTGTACTCTGTGGGAATAGACACGGGTGTATTTCCGTTACTTATTTTTATGGGGGTAGGTGCATTAACCGACTTTGGTCCGTTATTGGCTAACCCGAAAATGTTGTTCTTAGGTGGCGCTGCGCAATTTGGTATTTTTGCGACTTTGTTTGGTGCTATTGCTTTGAACATTGTGCCAGGTATTGAGTTTTCAATGTCAGATGCGGCTGCCATTTCCATTATTGGCGGCGCAGATGGACCGACAGCGATATTTTTGGCATCAAAGTTAGCGCCGGATTTACTGGGAGCAATTGCTGTTGCAGCTTATTCTTACATGGCGTTGGTGCCAATTATTCAGCCGCCAATTATGAGGCTGCTTACAACAGAAAAAGAGCGTCAGGTTAAAATGGAGCAGCTGCGACCTGTAGCGCGTCGCGAAAAGCTGTTTTTCCCGCTTATTGCTATTACCTTAACGCTACTGTTTTTACCGTCGGCAACGCCGTTGGTTGGCATGTTTTGTTTAGGTAACCTAATGCGTGAGTCTGGAGTCGTTGAACGTTTAACCAAAACGACTCAGAACGAGCTTATTAATATTGTCACTATTTTCCTTGGCCTTGCGGTAGGTTCAAAACTTCAGGCTGATCAGTTCTTAAGTTTCCAGACGTTGGGTATTTTGCTGCTTGGCGCTGTAGCATTCTCTATAGGTACGGCAAGCGGTGTACTTATGGCGAAATTAATGGCTAAGTTTAGTAAGGATCCAATCAACCCGCTTATTGGTGCCGCAGGTGTTTCGGCTGTTCCTATGGCAGCGCGAGTGGTTAATAAGGTTGGGTTAGACTCTAATCAGCAGAACTTCCTGCTGATGCATGCAATGGGGCCAAACGTTGCCGGGGTCCTGGGCTCAGCAGTTGCTGCAGGTGTCTTGCTGGCTCTTGTTTAACAGTTAAGACACTATCTCCCCGTAATAAACATCATCGCCGTGTAAAAAGCGGCGATGACTGCACTTATCACCGCAATATAAACAAACCCTTTGTATCCCTGCTTTATCGTCCAGCCGTTGGTCTTAAGGTAAAGCAACCAAAGCAGGCTTAGCAGCAATGGAATTAAAAAGAAATAACGTATCATAATTGGCCTTTAAGATTGGTGCTGCTGAATGGTTTCTAAATCTTGTGCCGCCTGATGAGCGAAACGCAAACGCTTTTCCAGTTCGGTAATTTGGTCGGCAACCTTATCAATTTCGCCTTCTGCCATGAATGCCTCTAAGTCAGCGGCTTTATTTCTAAGCTGAGTAAAACCTAAGTTAGCCGCAGCGCCTTTTAATGAATGGAAATAACGCTTAGCACTATCATGCTGGCCACGAGTAATAAAGTCAGAGACTTTGGTTGCGCTGCCTTGGTAGCTCTCATAAAGCTGTTCTACCAGCTTCAGGTACAATTCAACATTGTATTGCAGACGGCCAAGGGCAGATTCAAAGTCGATACCTTTCACCTGGGGGATTTTTATTGGCGCTTTCTGTGCAGGCTCTGACTGCTGTTCGGCTGAGTCAACGTAATTATTGGTGTCATCGGCTGAGTAGTCCCCTGGGACCGCCCAATTAGCAATGGCCTTAAGTAACACTTTTTCATCGATAGGCTTAGGTATATGACCTTGCATGCCGGCGGCTAAAGAGCGCTCTTTGTCACCACTCATGGCGTTAGCCGTCATAGCTAGAATCGGCAGTTGCTGGTAGGTAAACTCAGTGCGAATATGTTGAGCAGCTTTCAGCCCATCCATTACCGGCATTTGAATGTCCATAAGCACTATGGCGTATTTTTTCTCGCGAACAGCATCAACCGCCAGTTGGCCATTCTCGGCAATGTCCACCTGAAACTTATGGCTGCTCAATATCTCTCGGGCAACTTGCTGATTTATTTCGTTGTCTTCAACGACTAACACCGGTGCACCGGTGAGGTTATCAGGAACGCCTTCAGTTGACTCAGAGCTCATGTCTTCATCAATGTCGCGATGGAGCAGTGTTGACGTTAAACTGCGCCCAAGCGTCGAGGCGGTAAACGGTTTCGATAAAATATCGTTTACGCCGGCACGCTTGGCTTTTTCTGAGAGCTCCTCAGTGTAGTAACCCGTTGCTAGTGTTAGCTTAGGTCGTACGTCAGCCTCGTAGGTCTGTGTTATTTTCTCACACAAAGTCAGCCCGTCCATTCCCGGTAACCGCCAGTCGACTAACAATAACTCGTAAGGGTTTCCTTCATGAACGGACTCGTCAAACACTTTAAGAGCTTGCTCGGCAGTACGGCATACTTTGACATCGACCTGATAGCTTCTAAGCATTTCATAAAGCATTTCACGGGTGCTGAGATTGTCATCGACCGCCAAAATGCGTTTGCCGGTTAAGTGCTTCAATAAATACTCGTGATGCGTATTGTCCTGCTCTCGTTGAACCGGCAACTTTATTTCTATATAGAATGTAGAGCCTTGCTCGACCGCACTGGTTACGCCAATATCCCCTCCCATTAAGAGAATTAACCGACGAGATATAGCCAGCCCCAGGCCAGTGCCGCCGTATTTTCGCGTGGTTGATGTGTCGGCTTGAGTAAACTCTTTGAAGAGGTTCGCGCGTTGTTCTTCGTCCATGCCAATGCCGGTATCGGTAACGGAAATACGCAGTAGAACGTCTTCATCAGAGCTGTCTAATAAGTTCACTGCAACATTAATTTCGCCGTCTTCAGTGAATTTGATGGCGTTACTAATTAAGTTAACAAGGACCTGATTTAAGCGTAGCGGGTCACCAATTAGCTTGGTGGGGATATTAGCCGGCAAATTGATAATAAACTCGAGATCTTTGTCGTAGGCGCGATACGCAAACATGTCAGCTAATGATGTAAGAACATCCTGTAAATCAAACGGAATTTCTTCAACAGTAAGCTTGCCGGCATCAATTTTTGAAAAATCGAGAATATCGTTAATAACACCTAATAACGCCTGCGAAGAGGAGTCGATAACTTTTATATAGCGTTTTTGTTTTTGGTTTAACTCTGTCTTGAGGCACAGGTTAGCCATACCGACAATGGCATTAATTGGCGTACGAATTTCATGACTCATATTAGCGAGAAACTCGCCCTTAGAGCGGTTAGCATTTTCCGCAGTTTCTTTTGCTTTCTCCATTTCCTCGGCAACTGACTTAATGCCGGAAATGTCGTAATAGCTGCCTAAAATACCAATAATATTGCCGTCGTCATCGTGCAGAGGAACGCTGGAGTGCTCAACCCAACGACTGCCTTGCGCAAGAGACAGTTCTAGCTCGTCGTTAGTAGACGGCTTTTGCGTTGCGAAGGTTGTTTGATCTTTCTCTCGTAAAATAAGGTTGTTCGCGAGCACCGGGATATCATTGTCAGACTTCCCGGTTACTTCTTCCGGATTAAGACCTAAATCTTTGGCGAAGGCTTCATTGCCGCCTAGTAACTTAAGTTCAGAGTCACGCCAGTAAACGCGCGTCGGCAAGTCGTTAAACACTTGTTCAAAAAGCTGCATTGAATCTGACGATAAAAACGGCTGACGGAAGGGCGCCGTTAACGCGTTGCGGCGCGACCACCACCAAATGGCAATACCAATAATTAAGCTGAACGTTATCATTGCGACCAGAACCGTGTCGCTCCATGGAGAGGGGAGCAGGGCGTAAAGCACGAGGCTCGATACCTGCAGAACAACGAAAATTAGCTGTAAAAACGTCCAGAATGAGCTCATGGTAGTCCGTAACCGAAAGGGGTTGTATACGTGCGTTAGTCTGCCATGTCGGCGGCGAATCGCCAAGCAATATCAGGAAAATTAGTGTCTCTATCATGGACGTTTAAAGTAATTACCAGTAAGCTTAGCAACAGAAAATAATCCGTTTTGGTCAATGGAGTAGTCTTTTGCAAGCCACATTTCAATCAGTTGTAGAAACGCTTAAGCAAAGTGATAAGCCAGATGTTTGGCAGGGAATAAAACGCGGTATCGAGCGCGAGGCCTTGCGAATAAATGAAAATGGCACTTTAGCAACAACCGACCATCCCAGTGAATTGGGTCGTACGTTGACTCACCCGACTATCACGACAGACTACTCTGAGAACCTTTTAGAGTTTATTACGCCTGTTGCGACGGATATAAATACTACGTTAAAGCAGCTTAGAGATATTCACCGAGTGACTTATAACGCCATTGGTGAAGAGCTACTGTGGCCAATGAGTATGCCGTGCTATTTGGGGTCAGACAAAGATATCCGTATAGCGAAATACGGTGACTCTCATTCCGGACGAATGAAAAGCCTTTATCGTCGTGGGTTGACCTATCGCTATGGTGCAACGATGCAGGTAATTGCCGGTGTGCACTACAACTTCTCTGTGTCTGATGACATGTGGGAACAGTTGGCGCAGGTGGACGGCGAAGTGAACGATAGTGCTTATCGCAGTAAAAGGTACTTCGGGTTAATTCGAAACTTTAAACGTATTGCCTGGGTTATCCCTTATCTTTTTGGTGCCTCACCGGCACTTTGCAAGTCGTTTTTTACACAAACAAACAACGAAGAGCTGCTGAAAAAGTGGGACTTTGACACCATAGGAAAAGGGACAGTTTTCTTGCCGTACGGTACGTCGTTGCGTATGAGCGACTTGGGTTATACCAATAAAGAGCAAGCCACTTTACAAATTACTTATAATTCTCTGGAAGAGTATGTAGCGGGTTTGCGCAAGGCAATAACTACGCAGTCTCAGCAATTTTCGAAAATTGGTGTAAAAGTCGACGACGACTACCGTCAACTAAACGATAATATTCTGCAGATTGAGAACGAATTTTACTCACCGATTCGCCCTAAGCAGATTGCTCAGGATGGTGAAACTCCTAGCCAGGCACTCGAGCGTGGTGGGGTTGAGTATATTGAAATACGCGCACTCGATGTTAACCCATACAGTGATGTTGGTATTACCGCTCAGCAAATGCGCTTTCTCGATTTGTTATTGTTGTACTGTCTGTTGCAGCCGAGTGAAGAAATGACTTGGGAACAGCAGCAGCAAGCGGATAAAAACTTTACCAAAGTTGTTATGGAAGGGCGTAACCCGCGCTTAAGCTTAGCGCAAAACGGTATTGATCGGCTTATGGCCGACTGGCTGGAAGAGTTGTTTGCCGACCTTTCTGTACTAGCGAAGACGCTGGACAATTCAGCCGATACAAAGGATTATCAAAATGATTTGGCGGACTTGTATGAATGGGTGCTGAATCCAGAGCGCACATTGTCCGGGCAAATTATGCATCAGTTGCAGTCGGAGAACTGGGACAACAGCCGTATCGGTATGCTGTTGGCTAAAAAGTACAGACAGGAAATGACAGACTCTGCGTTAGAGTTTTACGATAAAAGTGACTTTAGCGAGTGGGCGCAAGCGTCTGAAAAAGCGTTTAGTGATCGTTACGAGCAAGACAATACCGTCGATTTCGATACGTTTTTAGCCAATTATTTTGAAAACGCAAAACAGCCTGGATAACTACGCTAGGCTCGAATGCATAAAAAAACGCAGCCAATGTTGGCTGCGTCAAATAAAACGTTCAGGGGATGAACAAATACGTTAACTCTCAATGTGTTCATATACTCAGAGTGGCCTATTTGAAGAAAGTTCAATGAAAACGATTTTTTTTAAACCTATACACCGAACAACCTTATCAGCAGCGGCTTTCGCTATTCTGTTAAGTGGCTGTGCCACACCTCCACCTGAGAACCCTGAAAATATTTGTGCGATTTTTGAAGAGCACCGTGACTGGTACGATGCGGCGGAAGACGCTCGTGAACGCTGGGGCGTGCCGATTCATGTCCCCATGGCAATGATGTATCAGGAAAGCTCCTTTAAACACGATGCACTGCCGCCAAGAGATTATTTATTAGGTTTTATCCCCTGGGGAAGAGTTAGTTCTGCGTATGGCTATTCGCAAGCCAAAACCATGACTTGGGAAGACTACCAGCGTGAGACCGGAAATAGCTGGGCGAGTCGCTCCTCATTCGAAGATGCTATCGATTTTATGGGTTGGTTTATTTATAAAACCTATCAAGTTAACGGCGTATCTAAATGGGATGCTTACGGACAGTATCTGAATTATCACGAAGGGTGGGGAGGCTACCAACGTAAAACCTACCTGAAAAAACCGTGGTTGGTGCGTGTGTCTAGAATCGTTAAGCGTCGCTCGTTAACTTACGCGACGCAATTGAAAACCTGTGAAGAGGACTTACAAAAAGGGTGGTTGTGGCGCCTCTTCTTTGGTTAGTCGTTATTGGTTTCTGTCGGTGCTTTATAAAGTGCCGGCAGAACCCGAGCTTGTTTTATCATCGTATCTCCGACTTCTACCAGCTCAACCGGGTAACCACCAAGGCGTAAGCATAAGCGTGAGTCAGGAATATCACCAAACTGTTCTATAATAAGACCACTAAGTGTCTTAGGACCGTCAATTGGGAAGTCCCAGTCCATTTCTTTATTCAACTCGCGTAGGTTGGCAGAGCCGTCAACGACATAGACTCCGTCACTTTCCTGAGTAACCGATTCGCTCGGTGCTGGTGCCATGGTTGTCGTGAAGTCTCCAACAATTTCTTCCAGTATGTCTTCCAGTGTTACTAGCCCCTGGATGTCACCGTACTCATCGACCACCAGCCCTATACGTTCTTTACTGCGCTGAAACTTTAATAGCTGAACATTCAGTGGTGTGCCTTCTGGAATAAAATAAATATCTCGCGCCGCCCTGACCAAAATGGACTTATCGGCATTAAACTGATTCTTTGTCATTAACCGCATGACATCGCGAGCATGCAGGAAACCGACAACGTCATCAATTTCGTTGCGGTACAACAAAACTCGAGTGTGCTGACCGTTAGACAGCTGCTTAACTATGGACTTCCACTCGTCGTTAATATCAATACCGATAATTTCATTTCGCGGAATCATGACATCTTCGACCGTCACTTTTTCTAAGTCGAGTATGCTGACCAGCATTTCCTGGTGAGACGACGGAATTAAATTGCCGGCTTCGTTAACCACTGTTCGTAACTCTTCCGAACTCAACGCATCGGCCATTTGCGACTGTTTGGGGTTGACGCCCAGAATGCGCATAAAAGTGTTAGTAATTGCATTGACGCCAATAACAACAGGGTACATGACTTTAAGCAAAGGCAAGAGAATCAATGAGCTTGGAAAGGAAACCCGCTCTGGATGCAAAGCCGCGATGGTTTTCGGGGTGACTTCCGAAAAGATCAAAATGATTAAGGTTAACCCGAAGGTTGCTATGACAATACCGGCGTCACCGAACCAACGTAAGCAAATGATGGTGGCTATGGCTGACGCGCCAATGTTGACCAGATTGTTGCCAATGAGAATAAGGCCGATAAGCCTGTCAGGGCGGTCTAATAAATGCTGGACACGCTTAGCTCCACGGTGATTGCTTTGCACCAGATGTCTTAGGCGATATCGGTTAATCGACATCATCCCGGTTTCAGAGCCTGAAAAGTAAGCGGATAAAAATATCAGTACGGCTAAAATAACGAGCAACAAGCTCGTCGATATCTCGTCCAACGGTTATTTCCTTACGTTAACTTAGAATGTGACAATTTAGAGTGCTGAGCCATGAAGTCAAGGGTTGATTAGCCCAAAAGGAAGTCTTTAACAAAACGGCTGCCAAAATACCCGAGTGTCAGAAGTGTGCTGGCTATAAGCGTCAGCAATACGATAATGCGTCCGCGCAAGCCGGAAATCCGGTGCAGAATAAGTGCTATCAGATAAATAACTGCCGCCAGGCTGGTTAAAATTGTTTTATGAGCCTGGTTCTGAGCAAACATATCTTCCAGAAACAAAAAGCCACTGCCTAAGGCGACAAATAGAGCAATGGTTCCTAACGCCAATAAGTTAAAGAAGTTTCTTTCAATGCTCATTAGTGGTGGCAGTTTGCTGAGTAGAGAATGATTTTTGCGCTGCTTTAAAATGCGGCTGAGATAACTGGTTTGTATTGCGTATAAAGTTGCTAAAGCCAGAATGCCGTACGCAATTAATGACAGAGCAATATGAATAAACAACGCGTGTTTCGAGCTGATGTCAGCTCCCAGGTGAACCGGAGTAAAGACTAACAAAACGCAGGTTAATGCTGAAAACAGATAAATGACCGGTTTCAGAAAAAGGTTATTAAAACGCTGGAATCGAACAAATGAAGTAATAGTTACAAACAGGGCAACAATACTCAGGCTTGACGATAAATTAATGTGGTCGAAGTCATCGAGGGCGAGCTGCTGAACGATAAGCCAGCCATGCGCAATAATGGCAGTGCCTGCGGGAATAATCTGTAACGCTGGTTTATGCGCTTTGCCATTAAATACCGTCTGTAAAATAATGAAAGCACTTGCCGTATAACCTACGACACTAATTAGCAGCAATATAAAGAGCATCACGCGCTCACGTTCCCTGATGTTTGTTGTTCTTGATGTTGAGTATACGTTGTCAAACGGGTAAACCCAATACTTCGGGGGCGAAACTTTCTTGCAATTCAGATATACTGCCCCCATTAACTTTCTACGCCAGAATTCCAGAATTAGAAGAGACGACCGATATGTTTGAGAATCTATCAGAACGCTTATCGCAGACCATGCGTTCTATCGGTGGCCGGGGTCGGCTAACAGAAGATAATATAAAGGAAACGTTACGCGAAGTGCGTATGGCGTTACTTGAGGCCGACGTTGCGTTGCCCGTGGTTAAAGACTTTATTGCTAAGGTCAAAGAGCGAGCAGTTGGTACGGAGGTCAATAAAAGCCTGACACCGGGTCAGGTGTTCGTGAAAATTGTCCAGTCAGAGCTGGAAGCGGCAATGGGCGAAGCCAATGCGCCTTTGCAGTTAAATACACAGCCACCAGCTGTTATCTTAATGGCGGGTTTGCAAGGTGCGGGTAAAACCACCAGTGTCGGTAAACTTGCTAAGTTCCTGACAGAGCGCCAGAAAAAGAAAGTGATGGTGGTCAGTGCCGACGTTTATCGTCCGGCGGCCATTAAGCAGTTGGAAACTATTGCTGAGCAGGTTGGTGTCGAGTTTTTCCCATCATCTACTGAACAAAAACCGGTGGATATTGCAAATGCAGCCATAGCTGCAGCGCGTAAGCAATTTGTTGATGTCGTCCTAGTGGATACTGCCGGTCGTCTTGCCGTCGACGAAGATATGATGGCCGAAATTCAACAGCTGCATTCAAGCATTAACCCTATTGAAACGCTGTTTGTTGTTGATGCCATGACCGGTCAGGATGCGGCAAACACAGCTAAAGCATTCAGTGACGCTCTGCCGTTAACTGGTGTTATTTTGACGAAAACCGACGGTGATGCACGCGGTGGTGCTGCGTTGTCAATTCGTCACATTACCGGTAAGCCTATTAAGTTCCTCGGGGTTGGCGAGAAAACCGATGCCCTGGAAGCCTTCCACCCAGACCGTGTCGCGTCACGTATTCTTGGTATGGGTGACGTACTGTCACTGATAGAAGAAGTCGAACAAAAAGTCGACAAAGAAAAAGCCGAGAAAGTTGCCAAGAAAGTCATGAAAAAAGGCCAGTTCTCATTGGAGGACTTCCGTGACCAACTTGTGCAAATGCGTGAAATGGGCGGGATGATGGGGCTGATGGATAAAATGCCCGGCATGGGAAAGATGACCGACCAAATTAAAGGTCAGATGGATGATAAGATGACCGTCCGTATGGAAGCTATTATTAATTCAATGACCCCTCAGGAACGACGCCACCCAGACGTCATTAAAGGTTCTCGTAAACGCCGTATAGCAACGGGTTCAGGCACACAAGTGCAGGACGTGAATAAGTTGCTGAAGCAGTTTATGCAGATGCAAAAAATGATGAAAAAAATGAAAGGCGGCGGCCTTCAAAAAATGATGCGTGGTATGGGCGGCAAACTCCCTCCGGGAATGTTTCCAGGCCGTTAGGAAAAAGCGCGTCAAGCTTGCATTTCAACGAAAAATCAGTAGAATTGCCGAGCCTTCCGACTCAGTCGGAGGGCTTTGCTATTTTTTACATTTAAACAACAGTTATATTGAGGAACGCAATGGTAACCATTCGTTTACAACGTGGCGGTGCGAAAAAGCGCCCCTTCTACCAAATGGTAGTTGCTGACAGTCGCCGTTCACGCGACGGTCGTTTCATCGAGAAAGTAGGATTTTTTAACCCACAGGCTCGTGGTCAGGAAGAGAAACTTCGTGTTGATGTTGACCGCATTGAGCACTGGGTAGGCAAAGGCGCACAATTATCTGAGCGCGTTGCTAAATTAGTTAAAGATGCAAGCGCTGCGGCGTAAGCATTAATTGTTCAGGATAGTTAATGATGTCTCAGTCAGAACATATCGTTATAGGTCGCTTAGGTGCGGTATATGGCGTCAAGGGTTGGCTGAAAGTGCAATCATTCACGGAAGATCCTGAATCAATATTTGAATACAGCCCTTGGCTGCTCAAACAAAAAGGTGAGCAAACTATCGAAGTCGCTGAGTGGCGTCGCCACAATAAGGGACTGATTGCTCGACTGGAAGGTGTGTCCGACCGTGATCAAGCTGCGCGCCTGACTGGAGCGGATATCTGCATTACTGCAGATGAGCTGCCTGAATTAGCCGACGACGAGTTCTACTGGCATGACTTAATTGGTCTGCAAGTAGTGAACCTTCAAGGCTATGACATGGGGGTGGTTGAACAGATAATGCCAACCGCATCGAATGATGTGTTGGTGGTGAAAGCGAATAGCAACGATGCGTTTGGAAAGTCTGAGCGTCTCATTCCGTTTATTCAAAGTGAATATATCACTGAGATAAACCGGAAAGAGAAGCGTATTCAGGTTGACTGGCCATCTGACTTCTAATGGAAGTCCCATTGAAAATTGGTGTTATTAGCTTATTTCCTGAAATGTTTTCTGCGGTTACCGGTTTCGGTGTTACCGGCAGGGCTATAAAGGAAGGTTTGCTTGAGGTCAGTGTCTGGAATCCTCGCGATTTCACTCACGATCGCCATCGCACGGTCGACGACAGACCATACGGTGGAGGACCTGGCATGCTGATGATGGTACAACCACTGGTTGATGCTATTGAAGCAGCTAAAAGCGACCTTGGTCAGGACACCCCAGTAATTTATCTGTCACCTCAAGGGCAAAAGTTGGATCATAAAGGAGTGCAGTTGCTCTCTGGTAATGATCGAATGATACTAATTGCTGGCCGTTATGAAGGCATTGACGAGCGCGTTATTGAAAAATATGTCGATGCACAATGGTCAATTGGGGACTACGTGTTAAGCGGTGGTGAGTTACCAGCAATGGTACTTATTGACGCAGTTTCACGGTTAGTACCTGGCGTATTGGGTCACCAGGACTCAGCAGAAGAAGACTCTTTTGCGAACGGATTACTGGATTGCCCGCATTATACGAGACCGGAAGTTTATAACGAGCAGCAGGTTCCCTCAGTACTACTGAGCGGTAACCATGAAAAAATACGTCGCTGGCGGTTGCAGCAGTCCTTAGGGCGAACATGGCTGCAACGTCCGGAGTTAATTAAAGACCTAGCTCTGACTGACGAGCAGGAAGCCTTGTTGAACGAATTTATCGAACAACGGTCATCCAGCTAAATAAAGCGGACAGTTTATCTAGGATAGGAGATATAAAAATGGCAAAAGTTAGCCAAAATATCATCAAGGCTCTTGAAGAAGAGCAAATGAAAAAAGATTTACCTGAGTTTGCACCAGGTGACACTGTTGTTGTAAATGTAAAAGTTAAGGAAGGCAACCGTGAACGTCTGCAGGCGTTCGAAGGTGTTGTTATCCGTATTCGTAACCGTGGTCTTCACTCTGCATTTACGGTACGTAAAGTATCGAATGGTGAAGGTGTTGAGCGTACTTTCCAAACGCACAGCCCATTGGTAGATAGCATTAAAGTTAAGCGTCGCGGTGCAGTTCGTCGTGCGAAACTTTACTACTTGCGTGAGCGTTCAGGTAAGTCTGCACGTATTCGCGAGAAGCTTTCTTAAGAACGCGATTAAAAACCGAAATAGCAAAGAAAAACCCAGCCTTGTGCTGGGTTTTTTGTTAGCCTAATTGCTATGGAAGAAGACATTGAAATACTTATCCAAATTTTGGCTGAATGTTTGGACTCCCAGCATCACTGGACAGAGCATCAACTCATTGAGGCCTTGCAAGCCGAGCCATATCAATTCTTTGATAAGGCGGCGCTGCGCGACCCACTGAACTTATTTCAAACCCACTTCATTTTATTCCATAGTTTATACAAACTACGAGAGCGTTGGCGTTTGCAAAAGAAGTATGAGTTATTCATTCATACGCTGAATATAGAATGTCAGCCCTGGCGCCAGGGTGAAGAAATGCTAGCCGAAAATGACTCTCTGGCGGAGTATTATTTAGATTTGAGTCAATTAAGCAGTACTTCGGAAACCGATGTCGAGTCGATGCTTAATGACTTTTGGGAAAGAATGGGGCAAGATTTTTCGACTAAGCAACTTATGCCGACCGACGAAGCTTGTGAAGTGATGGAATTAACACCGCCGTTGACCGAAAAACAAGTGAAAAAACAGTATCGTCGCCTGGTACATAAATACCACCCCGATAAAGGGGGAAGTGTTGCCAAGATGCAAAATGTCCAAAAAGCGTACCGCGCTATTCTAGTCAGCCTTAATTAAAGCGAAGCCCATGAATAAAACACCGCAAGAAAAATTAGACGAGCTACGACAGTCGATAGACAGCACCGACGAAGAACTCATCCGCTTACTGGCGAAGCGTGAGGCATTAACCGCCGAAGTCGGAGACGTCAAAAAAGCATTGCGGCAGCCGCTCTATGTGCCTGAGCGCGAAAATAAAATGATACAGTCACGCAAGCAAAAAGCGAGAGAGCTTGGGGTTTCAGAAGACTTTGTAGAAGATATCTTACGCCGGGTTATTCGCAACTCTTACCAAACTCAAACAGGGCAAGCCAGCCAGACATCGAATGCACCGCAAAGGCCGGTCATGATTGTGGGTGGTAAAGGCGCATTAGGGGCTAAGTTTGCGGAGTTTTTTCAACAAACGGGTTATGACACTATTATTATCGACAAAGGCGATGTCTGGCCAAATGCCGAAACCCTTAAAAGCTTACAGTTAGTGCTTATTAGTGTCCCTATTAACAATACAGAGGCAGTGATAAAGGCATTGCCGGAACTTTCAAGCGACTGCGTTTTAGCCGACGTGACAAGCACTAAATCGGGTCCTCTTCGCGCAATGATGAGCTCCCATAAAGGTTCGGTGGTGGGGTTACACCCAATGTTTGGCCCTACGATTAAAACATTTGCCAAGCAGCTTATTGTGGTGACGCCCGGACGGGATCCGGATAAATACGAGTGGTTGATAGATCAACTCTCGAACTGGGGAGCACACCTTTATCAAACCGACGCTGACTCACACGATGAAGCAATGGGCTGGGTTCAGGCCTTCAGGCATTTAAGCACCTTTGTGTATGGCCTGCATATGGCGAGAGAAAATGTCGATATTGATAACCTACTGAATGTCAGCTCGCCTATTTACCGTATGGAGTTGATGATGGTAGGTCGTCTATTTGCGCAGAATCCGGAGCTCTACGCTGACATCATGCTGTCTCATGGTGAACGCACCGAGTCTATCAGTCGTTATCTTGATCTATTTTCCGAGTTGCTGGAAACCCTTAAGAAAGGCAACAAGCAAGAGCTTATTGCGTTATATGCAGAAGCTCAGAGCTATTTTGGGGACTTTTCCCAGCAGTTTATGAAGGAAAGTGAAGCCTTAGTCCAGCTGGCTGACGACCAACGCTTTAAGGAGCGTTAAGACTTCACGTACTCTTTAAAAAGCTCTTCTAAAGCCTCAGGTGATACCGGCTTATGTAGCGTGGCATCCATGCCGGCCTCTCTGCAGGCCGTCATTTCACTGGCACTTTGGTGGCTAGTAATCGCAATAATCGGCGTATTTTCAAATTCTGGTTTGCCGCGCAGTGTTTTACAAACCTCAGCACCAGACATATCAGGCATTTCGTAATCGAGGAAAATTAGGTTAGGCATTTCTTTGGCTTGAGTCAGTGCTTCCTGGCCGGTTGTAGCGGTAAGAATCTCGACGTCGTATTGGCCGAGCATCGCTTTTAAAACTTCCAGACTGATAAAGTCATCGTCAGCAATTAAAACTTTCGTCATGCCTACTACCTTTTTCATTGAATTAACTATACCCTAGCACCTGGTACCGGTTTTTCCTAGTGTTTTGGAGTTAACACGATGATTCAGAAAGAAAATTCTGTAAAAGTCTGGGACAGTTTTGTACGTCTTTTCCATTTGCTGATTATTCTGTTGGTTGCCGGCTTGTGGTGGACAGCCGATAACGGCCGTATGGATTTGCACAAAGACTTTGGTATCGCCATTTTATCGCTTTTAGTCATGCGTGTTGCCTGGGGCATCTTCGGCAGTGACAACGCACGTTTTAAAACATTCGTTCGCTCTCCTTTGCAAATTCCTTCTCATTTGAAAAAGCTTTTTAATGGCCAGTATCAGTCGGAAACAACGCATAGCACAGCCGGCGGCTGGGCGGTTATTGTTATGTTGGCTCTGTTAATTGCTCAGGCGGTGACTGGTTTGTTTTCTAGTGACGGAATTTTATTTTCGGGACCATTGGCAAGCTGGGTTTCTTCTGACGCGCAAGAGCTCCTGACTGATTGGCACAAAACTCAATTTGATGCGATTTTAATTGTTATTGGGCTGCACATAGTTGCTGTGCTTATGTATCGTCTGAAAGGGGTGAAGCTAATAGGTGCCATGGTTCATGGATACAAAAAGACCACACAACCGGCCCCGCAATTAAAGCCCGGGTGGCAAGGTTTGCTGCTGGCGATAGCTGTGTGGCTGCTTTTTATGTTACTGCTTTAAATTAGTCTTTGTATTCGTCGTGGCAACCTTTGCAGGTTTGCGCTGTGTCCATAAATACGGGTTTAATGTTATCCATTGAACCCGACTCTGCGGCGCTGGCAAGCTTTGCAGCGTATTGTTGTAAGTCATTTGAACGCTCTTGAAAGTCTTCCCAGTTGTCCCAAATTGCGGTTAATGCATCGCTGTTATCGCCGGGCATAGCACCTTCGACAGCGAAACCACTCCAGGGGATGCCAGCTAGTTTCTCAAAATCATTTGCACGGTTTGCAAAAACCTGCGCGTCATAGTCCACTTCGCCTTTAACCATTTCTGCCATAGCAGCAAAGTTTTGTTGCATCACCGACAGGGCCTTTTGACGGTACTCAACAGCTTTGTCGCCGTCGTTAAACGCATTCTCGTCTGCTACGGCACTTGTCGATAAGCCTAAAGCAACCGCTGTAAAAAGTACGGATAGTGATTTTTTCATTGGATATTCTCCTTTTTATCGTGCACTTACCGTTAATAATACACGATTTATCGGTTAGTGCTTGTTTCTAGCATGATAAACGCTTTAACTTGTATACGAAATAATAAAAGAAAAGCTCATTATAGTGGGGAACACATTCATGAAGACAATGCATAAGCTCAGTGCGGCAGCGTTAGCGGTTACCTCCGTGCTAGCGTTACCGACGAGCGCTGATCAAACCTCTCGAACGAATGGTATGCGGGACAACACGCCCAGCTTAACCGCCATTCAAAATGCCACGGTTGTGACCGAGCCTGGCGAAGTCGTCACCAACGCAACGCTGGTTATTGAAAATGGTAAAGTAAAAAGCGTTGAAAGCGGTAACCGCGCACCGGCAGGGGCACGCGTTATCGATGGCACCGGCTACACCATTTACCCGGGCTTTATCGACCCTTATGCCAGCTATGGTATTGACGTGACTTACGAGAAAGCCGATACCGACAAGCCTATTTATAACAATGAACGTGAAGGTGGAAACGCGGCAAATGACGCCATTCACGCTGAAAAAGACTGGTACAGTGTCTTTAAAACCAACTCTGACGATGCCAAAAAGTGGGTTTCTGAAGGTTTTACCAGCGTTCAGACGGCTAAGCTAGACGGTATTTTTCAGGGGCAGGCAGCGACAGTTTCGCTGGCCGATAAAATTGCCAACGATGTTATTTATCGCAGCGAGTCCAAACACTTTGGCTCTTTTGACAAAGGAACCTCGCAGCAGCAGTACCCGTCGTCCTTGATGGGTAGCATCGCTTTGGTCAGACAAACCCTGTCTGACGCGAACTGGTACGAAAATGCTTACGGTAAGCAGTCACATAATCAGCCGGCGGAGTTTAATGCTGCGTTGGATTCACTTAAAAATATTGAATCTGAAGGCATCGTGTTCAAGGTTTCTGATGAGAAAACCTTGCTACGTGCCGATGACGTGTTGGATCAGTTTAACGTACCCAGTGTGTATGTTGGCTCAGGTTATGAGTACGCTCGTCTGAACTCAATAAAAAATACGGGAAGTGATTTAATTTTACCTCTTAATTTCCCGGCAGCGCCTAATGTCAGTGGTGTTGATGCCCATCTTGATGTTGATTTAGCTAAGTTACGCCATTGGGAGCGCGCTCCGTCAAATCCGGCTATGTTAGCGAATGCCGGCGTTGATTTTGCCTTGACCCTGAATGAGCTTGAGAAGTCAGGCGACTTCTGGCCAAACCTGCGTAAAGCCGTAAAGCACGGTTTAAGTAAAGAGAAAGCGCTTGCTGCATTAACGACAACCGCCGCTAAAATTGCCGGTGTTGATGACAAAGTGGGACGCTTAGCCAGTGGCTATATGGCCGACTTTGTCATGGTGAAAGGCGATATCTTTGAAGACGGTGAAATACAGTCAGTTTGGTTACAAGGTGAAGAGAACGAGCTGGTTTCTCGAGAATTGGTGGACTTTGCTGGTAACTACACCATTGACTGGAATGGTCAGAGTGTGGCGCTCACTTTGAAGCCGGGCGCTAAGTTAAGCGGCGAACTAACGCTTGGTGATAACACTCAGTCTCTTCGTAATGTAGAGCGCACGGAAGATACCCTGTCTTTTGTGGCCGATATGGATGTCCAGCCAGCGGGCACATGGCGCTTTAAACTGACTCCTGCGTCTCAACAAAACTTCACACTGGAAACGGTTTCTCCAGAAGGTAAGTCACAAGCTCTGACAGCTGAAGTTAGCGACGCTAATGAAACGAGTGAAGAAGCTCAGAGCGATAGCAACAATCAGGTTGACTATGTCAGCCAGCTTACGTTCCCGAACGTTGCCTATGGTCTAGATGGCCTGCCGGAGCGACAAGATGTGCTAATTCGTAACGCGACGGTCTGGACTGCCAGCGATGACGGTATTCTTGAAGAAACCGACGTATTAGTTAGAGATGGCGAATTTGCCGAAGTCGGTAAAAACTTAAGCGCACCGTCAGGCGCAACGGTTATTGATGCAGCGGGTATGCATTTAACACCGGGCATTATCGATGAACACTCACACATCGCAATTGATGGTGGTGTGAACGAAGGCTCTGAAGCCATCACCTCAGAAGTTCGTATTGGTGACGTTGTAAACCCGGACGATATTCATATTTATCGCTCATTAGCGGGTGGTACGACAATGGCTCAGCTACTGCACGGCTCTGCTAACCCGGTTGGCGGCCAGGCGCAGGTTATTAAACTGCGCTGGGGGACTGATGCTAATATTATGAAGTTTGATGCGGCACCTGAGTCTATCAAGTTCGCATTAGGTGAAAACGTGAAGCAAAGTAACTGGGGCGACAACATGACCGTTCGTTACCCTCAGACTCGCTTAGGCGTTGAAACCATTGTTCGTGACGGCTTTCAGGCGGCGTTGGAATACCAGCAGCGTAAACAAGCGTATGACCGCATGAGTCGTTCTGAGAAGAACCGGATTGCACCACCAAGACCAGACTATCGTTTAGAGACGTTAATAGAAATTCTAAACAGCGAGCGCTTTGTTCATGCGCACTCGTATGTCGCGTCTGAAATTCTTATGCTGATGGAAGTGGCTGAAGATTATGGTTTCACGCTGGATACTTTCACTCATATTCTGGAAGGTTACAAAGTCGCAGACGAAATGGCGGAGCACGGTGCCAGCGGGTCAACGTTCGCTGACTGGTGGGCATACAAATTCGAAGTGTATGACGCAATCCCTCAAAACGCGTGCTTAATGCATGACAGAGGTGTATTAACCAGCATTAACTCGGACAGTAATGACTTGCAGCGTCGTCTGAATACCGAAGCGGCTAAGTCGGTTCGCTATTGTGGTATGGACCCACATGAAGCGTTCAAAATGGTCACTATTAACCCTGCTAAACAATTAAAAGTTGATAAGTACGTTGGGTCAATTGAAGAGGGCAAACATGCTGACTTTGTGCTTTGGAGTCACTATCCGTTAAGCGCTTACGCGCGAGCAGAGCAGACCTGGATTAATGGTCGTAAGTTCTTTGACCGCGAACAAGATAAACAGCGTCAGCAAGCGGTAAAACAAGAGAAGAATGCTCTCATTCAGAAAGTCTTAGCAGCCGGTGATGAAGCTCTGAAAGGCGACACCGACGGTTATAAAGACGCACAGCCGACCTGGCACTGTGATACCGAGCATGACTTCTGGCTGGATCACTTCACTACGCAAGCGCATCAGCATGGAGGACAACACTAATGAAGACTTTACTATCCACATTGAGTGCTGCGCTGATTGGTGCAGTGACCGTATCGACCGCCGTTGCTCATGACGAAGTGCCTGGCGATGCACAGCAACAACCTATAGTTTTGCAGGGTGGTACTTTGCACACGGTGACTAACGGCGTTTTAACCGACTCTGATTTGGTTTTTGAAGACGGCAAGATTACAGCCATTGGAAAAGATCTTAAGGTTCCTGGTAACGCGCAAGTCATAGACGTGTCCGGTAAGCATGTTTATCCGGGTGTTATCGCGATGGACACCACTTTGGGTTTGAACGAAATTGAAGCGGTGCGAGCGACGCGAGACGCACGCGAAGTGGGTCCGGTACACCCGGAAGTGGCTGGGCACATCGCTTTTAATGCGGACTCAGACGTTATTCCTACGGTACGCTATAACGGCATTACCCATGCGCAAGTGGTTCCGGAAGGCTCATTGATCATGGGGCAGTCGTCGCTCATGCACCTTGATGGCTGGAATTATCAAGACGCACTGGTTTCTGGTGAAATGGGTGTGCATGTGAGCTGGCCGCGAACCTATGTTATCAACACATGGTGGGAGCGCCGTTCTCCTGAAGAGCAACGCAAGGCTAACGAAGAGGCTCGTAAAGAGTTGATGAAGGTGTTTGCTGATGCGAAAGCGTACTTTGATGCGAAAAAAGCAGACAGAGACATCGATATGGATCAGCGTTGGGAAGCAATGCTCGGGCTGTTTGACGGTAGCAAAACTCTGTATGTGCACGCCAACGACAAACGCCAAATGGAGCAAGCCATTGATGTGAGTCGTGAGTATGGCTTTAAGTTGGTACTTATGGGGGCAAGAGACGCCTGGCGCATTGCTGATAAACTGGCTGAACTTGAGGTTCCGGTTGTTTTCGGTTCACCGTTCGGGTTACCGGGCCGTGACGACGAAGGTTATGACCAGGACTTTTCTACGCCAGCTAAATTGGCGGATGCCGGTGTTAACTTTGCTATCTCCTACCCAGGTTATTGGGATGTTCGGAACCTGCCTTTCGCGGCCGGACACTCGGTTGCCTTTGGCTTGGATCAGCAAAAAGCACTGGAAGCTATTACGCTTCAGCCAGCCAAGTTTATGGGCGTTTCAGACAAGCTCGGTTCGCTTGATGTTGGCAAGAGCGCTTCCTTGATAGTTTCAGAAGGGGACTTGCTGGACCCTATTGGACAGAGCCTAACGCACATGTTTATTGATGGTCGCAATGTGAGCTTAGAAAGCCGTCACACTGAGCTTTACAACAAGTATCAGGAAAAGCCGGCTAATTAAAATGAGTTAACGGCTAAATAGAAAAAGGCCCCTGGCGTGATAAAGCGTCAGGGGCCTTCTTTTTATGGGTTACTGTTGGTCAAGTAAACGTGAGATTAAGCCGCGTATGGCTGCCGGCTCAAAGGGTTTGTCGGTCAGAGCATCGACGCCGCTTTGTTTTACGTTTGCCAGTTGTGGCTCATTGGCGCGCGCTGTCACCATCAGTACAGGAGTGTGTGCATGTGCTGAACTGTTGCGAATATATTGTGTTAATTCACGACCATTCATTTCCGGCATATTGAAGTCGGTGACAATTAAATCGAACTGATGCTCTTCCAATATATCGATGGCTTGTTGACCGTTTTCGGCTTCAACAAATATTTCAACGCCCAGGTTTTCAAACACGCGACGTAATACATGACGCGAAGTTAAGCTATCATCGACAATAAGCACTCGCAGGTCTTCTATGTCGTAGAGCTCCAGAGTTAGGGGCTCCGGCTCCATTAAGTCCATAGTAGCGGTGATAGCCCGCTGTAATTGCCCTGGAGTAAAAGGCTTCGGTAAAATAGCGATAATACCGGCCTGCTTAAACTGTTCGAGCTGGTCGGCTCGGTGTTCAGAGGATACCAGCATAAAATGCAAGGTGTCATGAAGATCGTTTCGGTTAATGAACTGAATAAGCTCATGCGCCGTACCATCTTCGAAGTACATGGCGCTCGTTACAATATCAGGCTGCCAACGCAGGATTTCTTCTTTGGCTTCCGCTATAGTAGAAGCACCTCGGGTATGTTGGATACCTGCCTGATTAAGATGTTGAGTAATGACTTTACGCTGTACATCGGAAGGTTCGATGAGCAAAATTCGGAGTTCGTCGAAGGCTATCGCCATAATCGGTCAAAATGAGTTTATGATGTAGCAAAGATTAGGGTATTCAGGCAATAAACTCAATCATAAAATTGTGTTAGGCTCATGAAAAAAGAGGGGTACCTATGAGCGTCAGTCGCGAGTTTTCAAATGATGGCAAACAACTGATTATTGCCATCCAGGGGAAGTTTGATTTCAGTTTGGTACAAGAGTTTCGTCAGGCTTATAGCCATATTGGTGACTCTCAGCCAACGGTGATCATAGATTTGAGAGAGACCGAGTATCTGGACAGTTCAGCGCTGGGTATGCTGTTGAATATGCGTAAGTCTTTAGGCAGCAGTGTTAAAGGCATTCAACTTATTAATGCCAAGCCGGATGTTCGTCGTATTCTGGATATTTCCCGTTTCGATAAGATGTTTACTATAGCCTGATGCACATACTCATCGTTGATGATCAGGCCGCCAATAGGGTCATGCTTAAGGGGCTTATTGAGCGTTTTGGACACAATGTGAGCAGCGCGGCAAACGGTATGCAAGCGCTGGAGCTTTTCAGTCATAAGGGCGCTGACATTGTATTGCTTGATGTCATGATGCCGGTCATGGACGGCCTTACAACCGCAAAACACTTAAAACAGTTAAGTGGTGAAATTCATCTTCCTGTGCTGTTTATTACTGCACTTGATGATCAGAAAACTCTTTTAGAATGCCTTGATGCGGGCGGCGATGACTTTATCAGTACGCCGCCAGAGCCTATTGTTTTACAGGCTAAGCTAAATGCTCACGCACGCGTGCGAGAATTGAGCTTTAAGCTGAAAGAAAAGAATGAAGTACTGGCTTATCACTCGAACCGCATGGAGCGTGAGCAAAATGTGGTGAGCCACATGCTAAGCAACGCACTGTTAGAAAATGAACTGAGGTTCGATTTTCTGCAAACCTATTTATCGCCGGCAACCGAATTTAATGGTGACTTGGTCCTGTCAAAAGGGGGCCCCTTAGGAAACTACTATATTTTTGTCGGTGACTTTACCGGTCATGGCTTGGCGCCGGCAACGGGAGCACTGCCGGTTGCGCAGACGTTTTTCGATTTGGCTGAGAGAGGGTTGTCGGTTGCGACTATGGTCAAAGAGTTTAATCGGCGCCTGGTAAAATTGTTACCTGACGACATGTTTTGTGCAGCATTTGTCGCAGAGCTATCAGCAGGGGGCGACCGCCTCAGCTATTGGAACGGAGGCATTCCGGACGCTCTTTTCATTGATAATAACGGAGAAGTAACCAATCGCTTACCGTCTGAGCATCTCGCACTGGGAATTTTACCGCCCGACGAGTTTAACAGCTCTCTGAGCCATTGTTTTATCGAGCGTGGACAACGGCTGGTGGCATACACAGATGGTGTGATTGAAATGGCGAATACTGACGGTAACCGACTGAAAGAAAGTGGGTTTGAAAACAAGCTCAAGCAGTTTGGTCATCAAGACCAGTTCGATGACTTGGTGAGTTCTCTTGAAAGCTTTCAGCAGGGAACAGAACAAAGCGATGATATTTCATTAGTCGTTGTGAACTGCGTGCCAACCGGTTTACCGGTAAAGCAGGATGATCACTCAATAATCCACCTGCCATTTGAACTAAAAGTGAGCTTAACCGAACACAATATCAAAGGGGAAGATCCGGTCACTCGGCTAGTGGACTCTTTGTCGCACCTCGAAGGGATAAAAGCTCATAAAACGACGCTTTATTTGTTGTTAGCTGAAGCGTTCAATAACATTTTAGAGCATAATCTATTGCGTCTAAACTCCGACATAAAAGAAGAAGACGAGGGCTTTGAGCGTTACTATTCTGAGCGTGAGCGCCGCTTGGAAAGTCTTGAAGACATAGAAGTAGCAATTGATGTTAACTACCAGCCTGTTGATAGTGTGATTTGTTTCGGTATTCGCTCTAACGGAGAGAATGGCTATCCGGCAGACGAATTTTCGCCAGTGCTGGATGAAGAAAAAATGCACGGGCGCGGAATGCAGTTGATTAAAAATTTCTCTCGTTATTATGAGTGGAAGGACGAAGGGCAGTGCCTATATATAGAGTATGACCTTAACCTCCCGAGCGTTTAACCTTATAGCCTTGCGCTTTTAAATAGTTTTCAATACTGTCTCGCTGGTCACCCTGAAGTTCAATATCGTAGTCTTTGACAGAGCCGCCCACACCACATTGTTGTTTTAGCTTTTTCGCAAATGCCTTCAGTTCGTCTTTTGGCAGCGCCAGACCAGTGACAATAGTAACGCCTTTTCCTTTTCGGCCTTTGGTTTCTCTTCTAAGGCGTACAATGCCGTCGCTTTCTGGTATCTGCTCAGGCTCTTTCTCGGGTTCAATGCGGCCTGAATCCGTCGAATACACCATTTGGCTGAGTTGATTTTTCCAGTCAGACATAAACTACCATTTCTTTTTCGGTTGAAAGAGTTCTTCCAGGTCGTCTTCTTTTTTGTTCTTTGCTTGATCACGAGCATGTGCGTCGGTCAGCTCTTGCGCAATTTGTTCCAGAGCTTTTTTAATGGACTCCTCACGAGACGTTGTGTAATCGTCAGAAAAGCTCTGCTCTTCGATAGTGCGCAACGCTTTCTCGTAGTATTGACGCGCTGACCCTAACATATGGCTTTCATAGGCGTGACGACCGCGACGGATGAGCGTTTCAATACTAATTTTCAGCTGTAACTTGCTTAAACGCTGGTCTTCTACACTAAACACATTACTGTCAACGCGGCCACGAGCGTGCTCGCTTCTTAGCGTTGCTTTCAAGCGCTTGAGCGCATTGATCATGGCAATAATTTGCTTGTTGTTTTGCGGAATTTCAAATTCTTCGCTAATTAGGGAAGTGTCTTTAGGGTCAACCCTTTCCATTCTTTCTTTGTAGTCTTCAATGCGAGCCTGAAAGTCTTTTGTCGGTGATACAGCATACATGTGTTGCAGAACTTCGTAGGCACGCATATTCAGGACAGCCAACATCGACTTACCAATAGGGAAGAAGCTGGACATGTGAATAAGGTCTTCAATCTGCTCCAGAGCGCTTCTGTATCGGGCAAGTTTTTTGCGTCGCTCAAGCTCCTGACGCTGCTTATGTTGTTGCACTGAACCGACGACAATCGCCAGTATTATCAAAAGTATAATCAGTGCTATAACAATGGTGTAAATCATATAACGCTCATTAGGTTGTTATTATTTTTAAGGTAATGTCAGAGAAAAAACACCACCACCTAAGTGTCCATTATTTTTCAGTTCGATAAAACCTTTTTTATCGTTTCTTTGGTGGGCTTCAGCGATTAGGTGGGCAAAATAAAGCCCTAAACCGGTACGGCCTTTTTTCATATCCAGTTGCTGCATGGGCATTTGCGCTTGTTTTAGCATGTCTTTTGGAAAACCATCGCCATTATCGTGCACTGAAATCTGACACCCTTTATTCTCGTCGACTGTCACTGTAATAAAGAGTTTATCGGCGGTATAGCGCATAGCATTAATAATAACGTCGTTCAGTAAGTGGCTAATGAGGTCTTTGTCAAAATAGCCCGCCGCTGACTCGTCGATATCGGTTGTTACGCTGATACCACGTTGCTCAAGGTACACTTCATTGTTAAGTAGCAGTTCCTCAAGCACCTCGTCCCAATGATGTTCGTCAACATTCAGCGGCAACGCCCCCTGCTGGTCTCGGTATAAGGTCAGCAGTTGTATAAGCCCTGAGTTAATTCGTTGCGCTTCGTAATGGACTTTTGCCATGTTTTCTGTTGCACTGCCTTGTGGTACTTGCTCGGAAACCTCTTCAATTAGCTGAATAAGCAAGCAAAGCGAATTTTTCATGTCGTGAGCAGAGGAGGCGAGTATCGCAGAAAAGTCGAATGTGGGCTGTGTCATAGTTGAATTCCGGTTCCAGCTGCTTATACCTACCAGCTTTTCTATTTGTCATAGTTATTAAGATTATTATACTATTTTTTTATATCACAATTCGCAAACTGAGTGGCATGTCCTGCTATGAAATTACAGCAATTAAAGTACATTGTTGAAGTGATGAACCATAACTTAAACGTTTCTGCCACCGCGGAAAGTTTGTTTACGTCACAACCTGGTATTAGTAAGCAAATACGAATGCTGGAGGATGAATTAGGAGTTCAGATTTTCGGCCGGACCGGCAAGCACCTTACCCATATTACGCCAGCAGGGCAGGATATCATTCGAGTGGCAAAACAGGTGCTCGATAACGTTAATTCGATAAAAACGGTGGCGGCGGAGCACACGCAGCCCGATCAAGGCAAATTAACGATAGCGACCACTCACACTCAGGCTCGTTATGCGCTGCCCAGTGTGATTAAGCGGTTTATTGGTCAGTACCCGCGAGTGTCGTTGCACATGCATCAGGGCTCTCCGCAGCAAATTAGTGAGGCGGCGGCAAAGGGACGTACCGACTTCGCGATAGCGACTGAAGCATTGCATCTTTATCAGGATTTAATCATGCTGCCGTGCTACCACTGGAATCGCTCAATTGTGGTGCCTAAGTCACACCCGCTGGCACAATTAAAAGATATCTCTATTGAAGATGTTGCCCAGTATCCAATTGTCACTTATGTGCATGGATTTACCGGTCGTTCTGAGCTCGACAGAGCCTTCGCTCAGGCAGGTAAAGAGCCGCAAATTGTTTTTACGGCGACAGACGCAGACGTAATAAAGACCTATGTGCGCATGGAGCTGGGAATTGGGGTCTTGGCTTCAATGGCATACAAAGAAGATGAAGATCGCGATTTAGTGGCAATTCCAGCCAGTCACTTATTCGAAGCAAGCACCACTAAAATTGGCTTCCGTCGCGGAACATTTTTAAGAACTTACATGTATGACTTTATTGAAAGCTTTGCCCCGCATCTGACGCGTGAACGAGTGCAGCAAGCGGCGCAGCTTAAAACTCAAGAAGAAATTGATGCGTTATTTGAAGGGTGTGAGTTGCCGGTGCTGTAATACACCGGCTTCGTTTTTCAGCACTCGATAATATTAACCGCTAAGCCGCCCCGGGCGGTCTCTTTGTATTTAGTCTTCATATCGTTACCGGTATCCCACATGGTCTTAATGACCTTATCCAGAGACACCTTATGGTCGCCGTTGCCACGCATTGCCAGACGGGCTGCGTTAATGGCTTTGACGGAGCCCATTGCATTACGCTCAATACACGGAACCTGAACCAGGCCACCGACAGGGTCACAGGTTAAGCCAAGGTTGTGCTCCATACCAATTTCGGCAGCATTCTCAACGGTTTCAGGGCCTCCGCCCATGAACTCAGCCAGTGCGCCGGCGGCCATGGAGCAGGCAACACCCACTTCACCCTGACAACCGACTTCAGCGCCGGAAATAGAGGCATTTTTCTTGTACAAGATGCCAATAGCGGCCGACGTTAGTAGAAAGCGAACCGCAGAGTCTTCGTCCAGTGTTTCAATGAACTTATCGGCATAACTCATGACCGCCGGAACGATACCTGCTGCACCGTTAGTTGGCGCGGTGACAATACGACCGCCCGCAGCGTTTTCTTCGTTTACTGCCAAAGCGAATAAATCGACCCAGTCCATAACTTGCATGGCATCGCTCGACTTTTCTTTTTTCAGCCGCTGATACAATGAAGACGCTCTGCGACGCACTTTTAAGCCACCGGGTAAAATACCCTCGGTGGTAATACCGTTGGTGATACTTTGCTGCATGGTGCGCCAAATTTTCATTAAGCCTTCGCGAATCTCATCTTCGCTACGGAACACTTTTTCATTCGCCATCATTAATGAGCTAATGCGCAGTCCGTGCTCCTTGCAATGACCTAATAATTCAGCGGCACTGTCGAACGGATAGGGAATAGGTTTAGATGATTGCTCAATGGCTTCTTCTAAGGTTTCATCAAAGTCTTCGTCACGAACAATAAAGCCGCCGCCAATAGAGTAGTATAGGTCGCTATAGATAATATCGTCGCCTTTGAGGAGCTTAAGCTCCATAGCGTTGGCATGCTTTGGCATGGTTTTACGACGATGGAATGTAATAGCGCCTTCTGCCGGGAATGCGACTTCGTGCTCACCTAATAAAGCCAGTTTCTCGGTTTTGCGAGTCTGTTCAAGGAAGTTGTCAACGTTGTCGGTGTCTACTGTCTCCGGCAGTTCGCCCGCCAAACCTAAAATAACCGCTTTGCCGGTACCGTGACCTTTGCCGGTTTGCCCTAAAGAGCCAAACAACTCTACTTTGACACCATCTGCCTGAGTTAAGTGGCCAGCTTCTTTAGCGGCTTTCAGGAAATCGAAGGCCGCTTTCATAGGACCCACTGTGTGGGAACTCGAAGGACCGATACCAATTTTGTAAATATCAAAAACGCTGATCATACTTATCCTTACCTGTCGCGTTCGTTACTATTAATTATAGTATTGTCGCATGAATTGTGTGGGGGCTGGCAAGCTTTATAGCGAAATAACTGGTCAGTTGAGTGGCTTAAAGTGACTTTTCCGCTCTGGTTGAAGCTGCTCAGCCAATTCTCGCAAAATTCCTGCGGTTGCTCCCCAGATATTGCGGTGTTGCCAGGGGATAAAATAAACCCGGTCATAAATGAACTTGCGAATGCGGTAAACGTAATGATTGCTCGGATCAAGAATGTCCGCCAGAGGTACTTCGAATATCTCGGCGACTTCACTCTCTTCGGCAACCAGCTCCTGCTGCGGCGACACAAAGGCCACATAAGGACGTATCATAAAGTAAGACAATACGGGATAATCATGTAAGCGACCAATGACTTCAACCTGTGACCGAGGCAAACCAATTTCTTCCTCGGTTTCTCTTAATGCTGTATCCAGCAAGTCATTGTCGGTTCTGTCGTAGCGACCACCGGGAAAGCTAATTTGTCCGGCGTGTTTTCTTAATGAAGCGGAACGACGTGTCAGTATCAATGACAGCCCATGCGGGCGCTCAATGATAGGAATAAGCACGGCTGCTGGTCGCAAGCGTTTACGCAAAGGCTCGTCAAGTTTTCGGTCAACTGACGGCGATGGCGTGAGGCTGAAACGTCGAACAAACTCGGCGCGGTTTTTGATGGTCATGAGGTTAACACCGGCAAAATACGAGACACTTTGTCCTTGGTTTCCTGATATTCCTCATCGGCTTTAGAGTCGGCAACCAGGCCGCCCCCGGCCCAGCAATAAAGCTGACCGTTTTCTGCTAATAACGTGCGAATGGTAATACTAGAGTCGCTTTGGCCGTGCTGTGAGAAGTAGCCTATGCTGCCGCAATAAATGCCGCGGCGATTCGGCTCGAGCTCTTCAATAATTTGCATAGCCCGAATTTTAGGAGCACCGGTAATCGAGCCACCGGGGAAAGCTCCTTTAAACAGACGTAAAGCAGAGCCGCCCATTTTTAATTGCCCGGTAATGGTTGATACTAAATGATGCACAGCCGGAAAGCTCTCTATGGCAAACAGCTTCGGCGTTTTTACCGAACCGGGCTCGCAGTTTTTACTGAGGTCATTACGCAGTAAATCGACAATCATCAGGTTTTCGGCACGATCTTTCTCTGAATTCAGCAAGGCCTGTTTACTGGCGGAATCCCTGCTGCTGTCTTCATAACGTGGCCGGGTGCCTTTTATCGGCTTAGTTTGCACCTCTCCCGCACCAGTAGTGCTTAGGAAGCGCTCAGGAGAAACGCTGAGAATGGCGCTTTCAGGGGTGCGCATGAAGGCTGAAAACGGCGCGTTATTAGAAGCCCTTAACTTTTTATAAGCTGCCCACTCACAGCCCTGATAACTCGCCTGATAACGTTGCGCTAAGTTAATTTGATAGGCGTCACCGCTAAGTAAGTAGGCTTGTACCGCATTAAATTTAGTATGGTACTCTGCCTCTGACATATTGCTTCGCCAGGCGCTGGCCAGCTTGAAAGGAGTGTTTGAGTCTGACTGCGGTGACTGCTCCCAATAAGCTTTCTGCGTTTTAAGCGCCTGTTCAGGAGCGACCAGCCAAACTTCGTTGCGCTTTTTATCAAAAATAACCGCTTCGCAATAGTACGCAAGTACTGCATCACTGGAGTTGTATTCGTCACGGTTAAACTCAGGAATGACTTCCAGGCAACGGCCGAAATCGTACCCCACTGCGCCGGCAAAACCGCCCTGGAAAGGCAAGTGTTCGGGGCCGTTATAATGGCCTGTCAGCGCCATTAATTGCTCAGCGTAATCGAACATCTGGGCAGCGTGAGTTGGGGCTTTCGGGAGTTGGGCTATGCTATTGGCGGAGACAGTGAGTTGCTCGTTTTTACTGCGGATGACGCATTCAGGCGCTCTGAAGATAAAGTCATAATGAGCGTCTTCGTGTGTTGTCGAGGCTGAGTCAAGGAAAAGTGCATAAGGTTCGCTTTGGCAGCGCTCAAATAGCTCAAGCGCTGTTAGGGTGGTTTCCAGTTTTACGGCACACAAGTTAGGAAAAATGCTCACACTTAGCCCTTTGATTTACTTAATAACAGCCACGAATTAAGGATAAGAATCATTCTATCACAGTGACACTAACTCGGTTAGTTACACTGGTCAGTTGTTAGTGAAAACGCTATTATAGCGCCACGTTTATCAGAACCAATATCGGAACCATTCGATATAAAAATGAAGAGGTAGAGCCATGACCACCATTCGTCAGGCGGATTTTATTGACAGTATTGCCGATGCCCTGCAGTACATATCTTATTATCACCCATTAGACTTTATTAAAGCGTTGGACGAGGCGTATCAACGTGAAGAGAGCGAAGCAGCAAAGAATGCCATTGCTCAGGTGTTGACGAACTCGCGTATGTCGGCGCAAGGCCACCGTCCAATTTGTCAGGACACCGGTATTGTCACCTGCTTTGTGAAGGTTGGTATGGGTGTGCAATGGGATAAGACCGACCTGACAGTTCAACAAATGGTAGACGAAGGAACTCGCCGAGCTTACAAAAATCCGGATAATCCATTACGAGCGTCAATTGTCGCAGACCCGGCAGGTGCGCGTAAAAACACGGGTGATAACACTCCTGCTGTTGTTCACATCGATATGGTGCCGGGCGACGAAATTGAAGTCATGATTGCCGCAAAAGGCGGTGGCTCTGAGAATAAGTCGAAAATGGCTATGCTAAACCCTAGTGACTCGATTGCTGACTGGGTTGTAGAAACTCTGCCGAAGATGGGTGCCGGTTGGTGTCCACCGGGTATGCTGGGTATTGGTGTTGGTGGTACTGCTGAGAAGTCAGCCGTATTGGCGAAAGAGTCGTTGATGGAGTCTGTGGACATCCATGAACTGATTGAGCGTGGTCCGCAAAACGCGGAAGAAGAATTACGCTTGGAAATTTTTAACCGCGTTAACGCACTAGGTATTGGCGCCCAGGGCTTAGGTGGCTTAACAACGGTGCTGGATGTGAAGATTAAATCACTACCGACACACGCCGCTTCTAAGCCAGTCACCTTAATTCCAAACTGTGCGGCGACTCGTCACGTTCACTTTACGTTAGACGGCAGTGGTGCCGCAGACTTAGCGCCACCGAAGCTGGAAGATTGGCCCGATGTCACTTTTGAGCTGGGTGACGACGCTCGTCGTGTGAACCTGGATGAAGTGACGAAAGAAGACATTCAAGACTGGAAAATGGGTGAAACAGTGTTGTTGTCCGGTAAGTTACTTACTGGTCGCGATGCCGCTCACAAGCGCATTAAAGGCATGCTGGATAACGGTGAAGAGTTGCCGGTTGATTTCAACAACCGCTTTATTTATTACGTGGGACCTGTCGACCCGGTGGGTGATGAAGTGGTAGGCCCTGCTGGCCCGACAACCTCGACACGTATGGACAAATTTACCGACCAGATGCTGGAAGAAGCCGGTATTATCGGTATGGTTGGTAAAGCTGAACGCGGGCCAGAAGCCGTCGAGAGTATTCGCAAGCACAAAGCCGTCTACCTGATGGCTGTGGGCGGTGCGGCGTACCTGGTTGCTAAAGCGATCAAGAAAGCCCGGGTTGTTGCCTTTGAAGATTTAGGTATGGAAGCCATATACGAATTTGAAGTGGAAGACATGCCGGTCACTGTGGCTGTGGATAGCGACGGTCAAAATGCACATACTCAAGGTCCTGCTATTTGGAAAGCGAAAATTGCTGACCTCAATGAAAAACTAGGAGCTTAATGATGTCGCTGGCACTGTGGCAATGGATGGCAATAATTGGAGTGCCGGTTGTGACTGTCGTTACGGCGTTGTTGTTGCTTTGGCAACAGCAGCGCCGTTTGCGTTTACAGGCAGAACAACAAAATACGGCACTGGAACAAGATGCAGAAATTCTTCGCGAGCGTATCGATGAACTGCAGCACGAAGTCTATGAAAAAGACAGTCGTCTGCGCGAGACGTTAGCCCGGGCTGATCATGAGCAAAAAACCGCAGAAGAAAAGCTGAACTTGTTAAAAGCCAGCGAGGAGCGCCTGACGCAGCAATTCGAGAACCTGGCTAACCGTATTTTTGAAGAGAAGTCGAAAGGGTTGCAGCAACATCATCAGCAGTCTTTGCAGGCAACATTAGAGCCTTTTAAACAACAAATCGATGCGTTTAAAAAGCAAATTACTCAGCAGTATACAGACGAAACAAAAGAGCGTTCAGCGCTTAAAAACGAGCTGTTGTCACTGAAAGACTTAAACCGTCGTATGGCCTCTGAAGCTGAGGCGCTGACTAAAGCATTGAAAGGCGATACCAAGCAGCAGGGTAACTGGGGTGAGGTTGTACTAGAACGTATTCTCGAACAGTCGGGGCTGCGTGAAGGGCACGAATATCAAACCCAGGCACACCATCGCGATGAAGACGGCAAGTCATTCAAACCAGATGTCATTGTGCATTTGCCGAATAAAAAAGACGTGGTTATCGACTCGAAAGTCAGTTTGTCCGCTTATGAGCGTTACTTTAACTCTGACGATGACCTTGAGCGCGAACGAGCATTAAATGAACACGTTCAGTCACTTAAACAACACATAAAACAGCTTGGGAAAAAGAGCTACCACCAATTGGAAGGCTTGCGAACGCTCGATTATGTGTTGATGTTTATTCCAATTGAACCGGCATTTTTATTGGCAGTTGACCGTGACCCAGAGCTTATCCGGCTGGCGCTGGATAATCAGATTATGCTGGTGAGCCCAACTAACTTGCTGGTTGCGCTGCGTACGGTTCACAATATCTGGCAGTATGAATATCAGAATCAAAACGCTGAGAAAATTGCCACCGACGCTGCGCGCTTGTACGACAAGTTTGTCGGGTTTGTAGAAGACCTAGAGAAAATTGGTAACGGCTTACAAACACTGGATAACCGTTATCAGGAAGCGATGAAAAAGCTGAGTACTGGTCGCGGGAACCTTATTGGTCGAGTCGACAAGTTCCGCCAGATGGGTGTACAAACGAATAAACGGTTAAGTTCAGACTACTTAGAAAATGACTCAGAAAGCGACGACTGAGCAATGCGCTCAGTCGTCTTCTAAGTCCTTTAGCGCTGCTCTAATGCACTGCGACGGTAATGGTCGACCCACAATGCTGTCGCACCCGATACAGCCAGCGGCATAATAATTAGGTTCACAAAAGGAATCATGGTTAATAGCGTGATTCCCAAGCCAAACGAGAAAGTCCGACTCCGCTGTAACCCCAACTCAGAGCGCATACGCTTAAATGAAATTTTGTGATTATCGAACGGATAATCCAAATACTGAATAGACATCATCCAGCAAACAAAAACGTACCAGAGAATTTGCCCAAATACCGGGATAATTAAAGACAGCAAGAAAAAGCCGATGGCCCGTGGCAGGTAATACATGAGTTTTTGAAATTCACGGCCAACCGTTCGGGGTATGTCCTTAACGAGTCCCATAAACCCCTCATCCCCTAAAGTTTCGCCACTTTCATAACGCTCGACTTTTTCCGCCAGTAAGCCATTAAAAGGTGCGGCGAAAAAGTTCATGATGCTGGTAAAAATAAAGGAGAAAAAGGCGACCATCACAATGACCACCAGTGGCCATAAGATAAATTCCAACCATTGGAAAAAGTCGGGTAGCCAAGCCATGAATTTATTAAGCCAGTAGTCGGCTTCGCCGTACAGCCAGCTGAAGGCAATGGTGAAGAGAATCAGGTTGGCCAAAATAGGGACAATAACGTAGCGGCGTAGCCCTTTGGTGCGGATGAGCTGTAAACCCCTTCCTATATAGGATATTCCCGACTCACTGTAGATCGGTTTGTGCATGCGAACTCCTGCTGTCACTTTTGTTGCTCATAATAGGGCAAAACCACCCTTATGTGTGGTTGAAATTGTTACAAATGACTACGGGATCTGCTAGAGTCTTTGGATTATAAATAACGTCAGTAATAACTATAAAAACAGCCGAATGCGACTGAAACACATCAAACTTGTGGGCTTCAAGTCATTTGTTGACCCGACTAAAGTTCCTTTTCCCGATCAAATGACCTGCGTAGTGGGTCCGAACGGCTGTGGCAAGTCGAATGTCATCGACGCTGTGCGCTGGGTTCTGGGTGAAAGCTCAGCGAAAAACCTTCGCGGCGATGCCATGACTGACGTGATTTTTAATGGCTCTAACGCCCGTAAACCTGTGTCTCAAGCCAGTGTTGAACTGGTATTTGATAATAGCGCAGGGCGTATTCAGGGTGAGTATGCCGCGTTTAACGAAATCTCCGTCAAACGCTTAGTTACCCGAGACGGCCAGTCGAATTATTTTCTGAACGGCAGTCGTTGCCGACGCCGCGATATTACTGATTTATTCCTCGGGACCGGCCTCGGCCCCCGAAGCTACGCCATTATTGAACAAGGCATGATCTCCCGCTTAATTGAGTCAAAACCTCAAGAGTTGCGGGTGTTTATTGAAGAAGCGGCGGGTATTTCTAAATACAAAGAGCGTCGCCGCGAAACAGAAAATCGGATGAATCACACGCGCGAAAATTTGGAGCGCCTGAGTGATGTGCGTGAAGAACTGGGTCAGCAGCTGGATAAGCTAGAGCGTCAGGCGGCCGCGGCAATTCGCTATAAAGAACTGAAAAAACAAGAGCGCCAGTTGAAAGGCGAACTGCAGGCATTGCGTTGGTTAAAATTAGATAACCAGCGGCAGCAACTTGATGCCCAATACTCTGAGCAGCAGGCCGAACTTGAAAAGTGGCAAGCGCAGCAAAGCGGCGACGAACGTGGAGCTATAGAGCTGAAAGAAAGGGCTGAAGAGTTACGCTCTCAAGTTGAACAATCGCAAGAGAAAATGTTCACCTTGGGTAATGAAGTGACTCGTATTGAGCAAACTCTAAAGCATCAGCATGAAATTAAAGCGCAGCGTGAAGAGCGTTTGCAGCGAATTCAAAGCGAACTGACACAACTTGAGTCGCAACTTGACGAGGATAAGCTGCAAAAAGAGCAGTTGGCTGAGCAGGAAATGATGCTTGAACCGCAGCTTGAAGAGCTGGCCGAACAGGTTGAAGAGATGTCTGAGCAAGCGCAACAGGCTGATGAAAACTACCGAAGCTGGCAACAGCAGCAACGCTCACAGCAGCAAAAAGTGCGCGATATTGAACAACAGCATCAGCAGGCGCAGCTGAAAGAACAACAGCTTCAGCAAAGCCGTGATTACACTAAGCAACAGTTAGAGCAAGTTAACGATCAGCAACAGGACGTTAAAAATCAGCTTAGTGACGTATCGTTAGACAGCCTGCAACGCGAATTTGATGAGGCTAGTGAGCGATTAAACAGCGCTATTGAGCGGCTTCAAACAACAAAGCAACGGTTAGCGGACAGTCGCGAGCAGGTTGAGCAGGCACAGGAAGCGAAGCGCAGTGTTGAATTAGAACAAAATAAAGTACAGGCGAACCTGCAAGCCATTGAGCAGTTACTCATCAAGCATCAGTCAGGCGATGACAGCGCGGATGAGTGGCTTGAAACGCATTATCCAAATACCCCGAGAGTCCGTGACGTTCTGAAAGCAGAGCCTGGCTGGGAATTGGCTGTTGAGCAGTTTTTGTATGAGTGGCTGGATGCCGCGGTTCTTGAAAGCGCACCTGAACGAACTGAGTCAGTAGCAGGTCTGAAACTGATATGGTCAAGCGCCGCAGAGCCTAACCCCGGTACTTTGGCGAGCAAAGTCTCTGGTGCATTAAGATATTGGCCGCCGCTGCAACTGTGTGCTGTGGCTGACAGTGATGAGCAAGCACAAAAGCAGGTATTAGGCGATGAGGCTGAGTTTGCTGTGTCAAAACAGGGTAACTGGCACTGGCCTAACGGGTTTATGTCATCGCGAATTGATAGCAACACCAGCCAACTGCAGTTGCAGAGTCAGTGTGACAGCCTGAAACGTGAGCAAGAAGAGTTAGAAAACTCGCTAGAAACAGCGACACAAAAATTGGAACAGGCACGCGCTTCTCAGAAAGAGATTGAGCAGGAACTTGAGCGCGAGCAAGAGCAGCAACAGGCCGCGCAGAATGACACAAATAAAGCGGAGCAGCAGTTAAACTGGGCTAAGCAACAGCAACAACAGTATACGCAACAACTGGAGAGGCTTAGCGAGCAACAATCAGAGCTTGAGCAAAAAGCAGAAGAGCTTAATGAGCGTATTGAGGAAGCTGCATTACAAAGAGAAGAGCTGAACGAACGGTTATTGGAGAGCGACGCAGCGGATGATGATTCAGGTGATGAGTTAGAACGGCTGGCCAGCGACAAGAAAGAGCAGCTGCAGGCACTAAAGTCTAAACAACAGCAGCTGTCTATGCAGCAACAAAACATTACTGTTCAGGTACAGCAGCTCGACACGGTCTTACAACGCAGTGAACAGCGTTACCAGCAGTTAGTGGATGAAAAGACCACGCAACAAAGCTCTGACGGCGAAGAAAATAAGCAGGAATTGGAAGAGCGACTGACAGAGCTTCTTGACCAGCGTCAGGAGCAGGAAGCCATTTTGCAGGAGCAGCGTGCGCAACTGTCTGAGTTAGAACATGAATTGTCAGAGCTTAATCAAGGTCAGTCGGCTGTTCAAATGCGTATTGCGCAAGCCAAAGAAGCACAGCAAAGCACTGAGATTGAAAAGGCCAAGTTGCAAGAGCGCAGCCAGGGGGTGCTTGAGGGACTGGCAGAAACCGGCATGACCTTGAAAACCTTACTGCAGGAGTTGCCACAGGAAGCTGAGGAGCAGCCGTGGCAGACTAACCTGGAGAACGTGCAGAACAAAATTAAGCGCCTGGGAGCCATTAACCTGGCGGCGATTGAAGAAGCTGAAGCGCAAAGAGAGCGTAAACAGTATCTGGATCAGCAAGTGGATGACCTATCATCGTCTTTAGAAACGCTGGAAACCGCCATACGAAAAATAGATAAAGAAACCCGGCATCGTTTTAAAACGACTTTTGATGCGGTGAACAGTGACTTACAGGTATTGTTTCCAAAAGTGTTTGGCGGCGGTAGTGCCAGTTTAGAACTCACTGACGACGACTTGCTGGAAACAGGCGTCACTATTATGGCAAGGCCACCGGGTAAAAAGAATAGTACGACTCACCTGCTAAGTGGTGGAGAAAAAGCATTGACCGCATTATCATTGGTGTTTGCCATTTTCCGGTTGAACCCAGCACCATTTTGCTTGTTAGATGAGGTTGATGCGCCACTCGATGATGCGAACGTAGGCCGCTTTTGCCGCTTAGTGAGTGAAATGTCAGAATCGGTACAGTTTATTTATATCAGTCACAACAAAGTGGCTATGGAAATGGCGTCACACCTTGCCGGGGTGACAATGCAGGAAGCAGGTGTGTCGCGCCTGGTTGCCGTTGATGTAGAGCAAGCCGTCGCTATGACGGAAGCCTGACAATAATAAGAAGGTTGATAGAGCACATGGGCAATTTACAATTGACGCTCGGAATTTTAGGGGTACTGGCCATTGCCGGTATTATCGCGCACGGATTATGGAAAATTCGTAAAGGGAACCAGCAGCAACGCCAACAAGAACAACGTGTTGCTGAAAAGCGCCAGAAACAAAATAGTGGCTTTGATGATGATGGTATAGGGGAAGTCAGGGTGGTTCGTCAGGCTTCGTCTGAAGCACCGGATACCACGGATTCAGTGCCAACTGACGATGAAGACACGAGTACCAGAGACCCTAGTGCTGAGCCGAAGCCGTCAATGCGTGAAGAAAAGCTTCAAGAAAAAGCTCAGGAGAAACCGAGTCAGCCTCTTTCTGCGGCCGAGCAAATGGCTATGGACCTGGACGTCGACGACGAAGTCGATACGCCGCTACCTTCTATGCGTGTGGATAAAAATGAGGAAGTAGAGCAATCTGAGTTGGCGTTAGAGCCTTCAGACGAGAAACCACTGAAACAGCCTGAAGCGTCAACTGAGCAACCTGAAGAGCCCGAAGAACAGGGGGAGACAGACATTGGCGAGCCAGAAGAAGTTATTGCATTGCATGTAAAAGGCTCAGTGCAGGGCGCATTATTGTTACAAATGATGACCGAACTCGGCTGTAAGTTTGGCGACTTAGGTATCTTTCACCGTTATGAAAATACGGCGGGTACGGGCGAGTTAATTTTTAGTGTCGCCAATATGTTTAATCCGGGAACCTTTGATCTCGACAACCTGGAAAACTTTGAAACAGAAGGCGTTGCGTTTTTTATGGCCTTGCCGATGAAGTTCGACGGCCAGCAGGCCTTTAATATGATGCTTAACGCAGCCAAAAAGCTGGCGACTGAAATACCTCAAGGGCAGGTTTTAGATGGCCAGCGACAATTGCTAACCCGTCAGTCTATTCACGAAGCACGACAAACTATCCGTGAGTTTGAACGTCAACATTCAGCATAGAATTAGGTGTTATGAGTCAATCTACTGCCCAGCGAATGCAAGAGCTGGAACAATTACTGAATCGCTACAACAAAGAATATTACGAAAATGATGAGCCGTCGGTTCCTGATGCTGAGTACGACAAACTATTTCGTGAATTGCAGACGCTGGAAAAGCAAAATCCAGGCCTAAAAAGCAAAACCTCACCAACGGCTAAAGTGGGTGGTAAACCGCTAGCCAAATTCAACACGGTAAAACACGAAGTACCTATGTTGTCTTTGGATAATGCGTTTTCTGCGGAAGAATTCGCAGCGTTTTCTAAGCGTATTGGGCAAAAGCTGGATGAGGGGACTCAGGTCACGTTCTGCTGTGAGCCCAAGCTTGATGGTGCGGCCGTAAGTTTATTGTATGAGTCGGGAGTGCTGGTACGCGGTGCCACTCGAGGTGACGGCGAAAGTGGTGAGGATATTACTGAAAACGTCAAAACCATACGCAACATCCCCCTCAAGTTAAAAGGCGATGTCCCTGACCGACTGGAAGTGAGAGGCGAAGTGGTGATGCCAATCGGCGCTTTTGACCGCTTTAATGAAAAGGCTCGTCAACAGGGCGAAAAGGTTTTCGCTAACCCAAGAAATGCCGCTGCCGGGAGTTTGCGTCAACTGGACTCCCGAATAACGGCAAAGCGTCCATTGCATTTTTACGCTTATAGCCTGGGGTTAGTGTCTGAGCATACGGTATTGCCCGACAGCCATTATGAACGTCTGCAGCAGCTAGCCGAATGGGGGCTTCCCGTTAACAGTGAAATTGAACGGGTAGACTCTGTTGAAGGTTGTGACAGTTATTATGAAAAAATTCTTGAGCGCAGAGACTCGCTGAATTACGACATTGATGGTGTTGTCTTTAAGGTTGATACCATAGCTCTTCAGGAAGAACTTGGCTTTGTTGCCAGAGCGCCGCGTTGGGCTATTGCCCGCAAGTTCCCGGCACAAGAGCAACTGACGACTATCACCGGCGTCGACTTTCAGGTAGGACGTACCGGGGCTATTACTCCGGTTGCCCGGCTAAAGCCTGTCAGCGTTGGAGGAGTAACCGTATCGAACGCGACTTTGCATAACGCCGATGAAATTGAGCGTTTGGGTGTGCGCATAGGTGATACAGTAAGTATTCGCCGCGCCGGGGATGTTATTCCTCAGGTTGTTAGTGTTTTAAAAGACAAGCGCCCTGAGAATACCCGGGAAATTACTTTTCCAAAACGCTGCCCGGTTTGTGACTCTGACGTAGAGCGCATTGAGGGAGAGGCCGTAGCTCGTTGTAGTGGAGGACTCTACTGCGCGGCTCAGCGAAAAGAGGCGATAAAACATTTTGCCTCGCGTAAAGCTATGGATATTGATGGTTTAGGCGACAAGCTGGTTGATGTGCTGGTTGAAAAGGACTGGGTAAAATCTCCTGCTGACTTATATCGTCTGAGTAAAGCTGAATTGGCAACGCTGCCAAGAATGGCCGCAAAATCTGCTGAGAATTTAAAGAACGCTATAACAGCGACTAGGGAGACTACACTCGCGCGTTTTCTTTATGCGTTAGGCATTAGAGAGGTCGGAGAAGCCACAGCAAAAGCCCTGGCCAGACATTTTAAAACCTTTGACGCCGTTCAGTCCGCCAGCAGTGAACAATTGCAGGAAGTCCCTGATGTTGGCACGGTCGTGGCTGAACACATTGTGCGCTTTTTCCGTGAATCGCATAACGAAAACGTTGTGAAAGAGCTACGTGAGTTTGTCCATTGGCCGGAAGGGGAAGAGGCAGGCGACATACAAAGCGATCGTTTAGCTGGAAATACTTACGTGATTACCGGTACTTTGTCGACAATGACTCGTGATGAAGCCAAACAGGCGTTAGAAGCGTTAGGAGCAAAGGTCAGTGGCAGTGTGTCTAAGAAAACGACAGCGTTAATTGCCGGAGAAAATGCGGGTTCAAAACTGACGAAAGCCCAATCCCTCGGGCTTTCGATACTGTCTGAAGACGAATTAAAAGAGCTTTTGGGCGCTTAGCGGCCGCGTGTGCTCAGGTCTTTTAAAAGGCCTGAGCCGCTAATATCAGCTATGCCTTTTTCTTCATCGAACTCGAACTTAATGGTTGGGTGTGTGCTATCTAACAAATAGCTTCTGTCGTTAATTCTGACGCGCAAGTGCTTCAACGGCTCTTCGTCATCAAATTCCCGGCGATGCTCAACAACGATGTTGTGCTCACCAATGGCCAGTTCGAAGCCTTTAAAAAAGCCTTCTGCAAACTCGGCAACATAGACCTGACCTTTGTCATTCACAAACATATTGAGAATGTAATTAGGCGGCATTTCAGAAGTGCGCATTTGCGACTTGCCCGCGGTGAATATCACCGTGTCATAGACTTTTTTATACTCAAACCCGAAGTTAAGAGGTTCAGTCCTACCTGAAGGGTAAATAACTTTACCTTCGCCTTTGGCTTCCCAGTCAGCCAAACTCTGGGTACTGAATAACAAAGCAATACAAGTAATAGCGTATTTCAAAATCTTCATAACGGGCCTCAACTACTCACCTCGGTTACATCTACTTTCAGTCTCAGCATCTGTCCAGGCTGCAGGTAACGGTTGCGTTGAATATTATTCCATTGCTCAATTTGGCGAATGGTCACGTTAAACTTATTAGCTATCCTTGCAAGAGAGTCTCCTGAACGTACTCGGTAATTAACCGTTCGAATAATGCTGTTAACACTACTGCGTACGACGGAAGAGGCCTCAGCTTCAGTCCAAACAACAAGCTCTTGCCCAGGTCTTAAGTAGTCTCCGGGCGCCATTGAATTCCATCGAGCTAGATCTCGTAGGTTGACGTCATAAGCACGACTGATATCCCAGAGAGTGTCACCCGACTGAACAATATAATCAATACGTTTGCCGTCGCGTTTTTGATCTTGACGGTTTTCACGGCGCTGATCTTGCGACAAGGTGTAATTTTCAAGACCTAAGGTGGCAACAGGAACCAGTAAGTGCTCACCGGCGCGAATAATATGGCTGCTAATGTCGTTAAGTTGTTGAATGACATCGACAGAAGTATTGTATTTTTTTGATATCGTTAGCAGGCTTTCTCCTGACTTCACCTTGTGGCGTGTCCAGGAAAGCCAGTCTTTAGGCTCGGTCTCTTGCAATGCCAGGCTGAACCGCTCTGCATTTTCAGCCGGTAACAAAAAGCGGTGAGGGCCGTCAGGTGCTGTGGCCCAGCGGTTATAGCCCGAGTTAAATTGGTGCAGTTCTTCCAATGACAAATCAGCCATATCGGCCGCGAGGGCTAAGTCGATTTGCGCTGGAGCTTCTACTACTTCCAGCATTGGCTGATTCTCAATGGGGTACCAGGTAATACCGTACTTCTCGCTATTGGCTAAAATATCAGCCAAGGCTAATAATTTAGGAACATAAGCGCGAGTTTCACGCGGTAAGTCCAGGTTCCAGAAGTCGGTTGGTTTGCCGGCACGCTTGTTTCTTCGAATTGCATTGCCAACGCGCCCCTCACCTGAGTTATAAGCGGCCAAAGCATGCATCCAGTTGCCGTCGAAATAACGGTAGAGGGCTTCTAAATAATCCAGCGCAGCATGGGTCGCGGCAAATACGTCCCGGCGACCGTCGTACCACCAGTTAATATCTAAACCATATTGACGGGCTGTGCCCGGAATAAATTGCCAAACACCGGATGCACTGCCATGAGAATAGGCGAACGGGTCAAACGCACTTTCGACAATAGGCAACAGCGCCAGATCTATAGGCATTTCACGGCGCTCTAATTCTTCAACGATAAGATGTAAATAAGGCTCTGCACGTTTAGCAACCCGGTCTAAATATTCAGGATGACTGGCGTACCAGTTTCGTTGACTTTGGACTCGTTGCACATTCGGCACGTCAAACACCAATTGTTGACGAATACGCTGCCACAGGTCGTCTTGTTCCTGCGGTGTCAACTGAACCCGCTCGGGCTCTTTTTTTGTTGTCGCTTCTGCAGTAACAATCGTTTCTTCAGGAACCGGTATCAGCTCTAAAGAGGTTTTTTCATGGTTAGTTTCTTGCTTTTTCTCAGCAAAGAAAAGGCCAGTGCTTTGGCATCCTGAAAGAGCGATAGCGCTTGTCAGTACACTTAATTTTAGCCAAGTTGTGCGGCTTCTTGTTATAACCATGAATTTTAAAACCCTGAATATGTTAAAACTTGGTGAAGTTTAAAGAATCAGCCGTTATCTTTCCACTGTCTAATAGTGTAAAAAACGTCCTCAGGGGCATTTTTTACACTTCCGGCATGTTCCGAAGCCGCTTTCATCACACTTTTCTGATCAAACCGTAAGAATGGGTTTATCGCTAACTCAAGGTTTAACGTACTTGGTAGAGTAATTTCATTTTGTTCGCGTAGCATTTTGACCTTTTCGGCATAACTTTTCAGTATCGGGTTGTCAGGTTCCAGTTTTTGGGCGAAAGTTAAGTTAGCTTGTGTGTATTCATGTGCGCAAAAGACCCGAGTATCCCCCGGAAGCTGACGAAGCTTAAGTAACGACTGACTAAATTGCTCAGGCGTTCCCTCAAACATACGCCCACAGCCGCCGGAAAATAACGTGTCTCCACAAAACAGAAAGCCGGGCGTGTAAAAACTAATGTGATCAAGTGTGTGCCCCGGAGTTTCCATCACTTCCCAGTCAACGCCAGCCATTGAAAAACGCTCACCTTCTTGAACTGCCTGGGTAATTGTTTTTATCTCTGGGTTGTGCGGACCAATAACCGGACATGAGTATTCTTTAGTCAAGTCAGCAATGCCGCCGGTATGGTCATAGTGATGGTGCGTGACGAAAATAGCGGTAATGGTTTTATTGTTTTCTTTCAGCCATTCAAAAACCGGAGTGGCTTCGCCGGGGTCAACAATAATGACGCCATCGTTTGTGTTTGTCTCAATAGCCCAAATGTAATTGTCGTCAAACGCACAAATAGGGTGAACTCGCATAGAAACCTCGATAACGCTAAGCTATGATGAGTTAGCGATAGTGACAGAATGCTCCCATAATACAGGATGACGCAGTGTTTATTAAACCGGCATATTCTAAGGTTCCGTTGAAGACACCAACGCAGTGGAGCAGTCTGGCCTGCGGAGAGTTCATTAAGTCGCAAACCCGTGAGGTTATGCACCGTTATGAGCGCAAGATGAAGCCAGGCTGTCAGGTCATTGTCGGCAATTTGGGGGCAGAACTTCAGCAACAAGAGCATATAGACAGGGTTTCAGTGGCGCCATCAGGGCAGGCTGACATGTTAGGCATATTGACCGAGCTGCCAATAAAAACCGACAGTGTCGACACGTTAATTAGCCCCTTTACCCTTGAATTCCACCAACATCCCCACCAACTTTTAAGAGAGTACACGAGAGTACTGGACGATGACGGCGTGCTAGTTTTAATGGGCTTTAACCCGGTCAGTCCGGCGGTAGCCAGTGGCTTTTTTGTGCGTCATGTAAAACCATTTCCCTGGTGTGGACGTTATTTTTCAATAGCAAGAATGAAAGACTGGCTGGCGCTTTTGGGATTCGACGTAAAATACAGTGAATACTTCGTTCCTCATTTATTGCATAAAGCGGAGTTCCAGGGGTTGGATTGGTCAAGCTCGCTGTGTGAAAAAGTCAGGGTGTTTAATGCGGCTTATGTATTGGTCGCAACCAAACAAACATTGATTGGTCGAATTAATACGGTTTCGACACGCAGAAAAGTGCGTTTATCAGGGCAGCAGCCCGCCACTGCCATGACATCGGACAGTTTTAAATTAGATAAGTCAAAGAGGTAAATTATGATTACGGCAAAAGAACTGTGTGGAAAGGCGAAAGCAAACGTAAAGGAAGCGAATACGGAAGAGCTTCAAAAAGCGATAGAACAAGGCGCCAGAGTGATTGATGTGCGCGAGCCTGCCGAATACAGCCAGGGACATATTCGTGAAGCTGTGAATATGCCACGTGGGGTTTTGGAAATGCAACTGAACCAACACCCTGATGTTGCTGGGTATGATGACGCATTAGAGCGTATATCGGAAAAGCCCCTGTATCTTATCTGTAAAACGGGTGGGCGTTCAGCGTTAGCTGCTGAGAGCCTTGAGCGCATGGGCTTTAATAACGTTTATAGCGTTGACGGCGGCATGACCGCATGGCAAGAAGAGAAACGTCCAGTCGTGGCGGGTGAGTAACTCACCTAATCGGGTTTAAACCCTGCATCCTCGAGCAAAGGCTCGCGACTGGCGGCGTCGCGGGCCAGCTCATCACAACGTTCGTTTTGAGGGTGCCCTGAATGGCCCTTTACCCATTGCCACTTTATTTTATGGTTTCGAACCTGTTCGTCTAACTGAACCCAGAGATCCTGGTTTTTAACCGGTTTTTTTGCCGCTGTTTTCCAACCGTTTTTTCGCCACTTGGTCATCCACTGTTCAATGCCTTGTTTGACGTACTGGCTGTCAGTCGACAAAACAATATCGCAAGAGCGTTTCAGTGCTTTTAAGGCTACAATAGTGGCCATCATTTCCATGCGATTATTGGTCGTTAACTTATAACCTTGGCTCATTTCCTTATGATGGGAGCCATATTCCATAACAATGCCGTAACCGCCGGGCCCCGGGTTGCCAAGACATGAGCCGTCAGTATAAATGTGAACAGTTTTTGAGTTGGGCATGTTAATTGGTACTATATTGAATGATTTCAGCCAGTATATCAGGAATTTTAAATGCGTCAGGTCGTTTTAGATACGGAAACCACGGGTATAGACCCTCAGAAAGGGCACAGAATTATCGAAATAGGCTGTGTTGAGCTTATTGACCGAAAGCTCACGGGGAATCATTTTCATGTGTACATCAACCCTGAGCGAGTGGTGGAAGAAGAAGCCATAAAAATTCATGGTATTACCAACGATTTCTTAATCGATAAGCCGGTGTTTGCTCAGGTTTGTGACGACTTTATTGAGTTTATTAAAGGCGCCCAGCTGGTTATTCACAATGCACCGTTTGACGTCGGGCATATGGACGCTGAGTTTTCGAGAATTAAGCCTTTCCCGGGCTTGACCAGCGACTTCAGTACGGTATTGGATACTTTGCAGCTCGCCCGGGAAATGCGGCCGGGTCAAAAGAACAACCTAGACGCTTTGTGCCGTGCTTATGATGTCGACAACTCGTCGCGTGAGCTGCACGGAGCCTTACTCGATGCGGAAATACTGGCTGACGTTTACTTAATGATGACTGGCGGGCAAAGAGCCCTTAATTTGTCAGAAAACAAAAAGTCAGCTTCAGGTGTAGCCGGTGAAATTCAGCATCAGGCCATTGAAAACCGTCCTCCACTAAAGGTTTTGCGTGCATCAGCCGATGAAGAAGTATTGCATCAACAACGGCTTGATAAAGTTAAAGAAGAGGGTGGACGCTGTTTGTGGCTAGATTCGTAACTCAGTTTGGTTGGGCTGCACTGGTTCTGTTTTTGTTTAGCTGCTCGGTGACAGCGGTTCAGCAAACATCTGGCGCGTCAGACAAAGAGGAGGTTCTTAAAAAAGCGATGTCGCTGATTGAAGGCGATATGAGCAATAAACTTCCTATCGACGGTCAGCGCTTTCGAATTGATGAAAATGTTGATGAAATTACCCTGCTATTTTTCCGGGAGCCCGGCAGTAAGCCCTTAATATTAATTAAGCCTGACGGCAGCAAGTGGTATGACAGTCGTTATCCTACCGACCAAGTAACTTGGTATACCGATCCAAACTTCGACATTATTCGCATTAAAAATCCGCAGCCTGGTCCCTGGCAAGCGGCAGGGCGCATCGACGAAGAAAACAAAGCATTGGTTGTTTCCGATATTCGTTTCGAGGCCGACCCGTTGCCGGAACCGCTTTACCAAAATGAAGAGCTGAAGGTCGAGGGGCGACTATATAACGGTAAAGAAATTGTAGAAACCGCACGCTTTCGGCAAACAGTGACGCTCGACGTGCTTTTTATCAGCACCAATAATGCTGATTTTGATAACTTTGGGGCAACACCGGTACGAGTTGCGCAGTTCCTGGATAATGGGCGAGGTCATGACGAGCGTGTTGGTGACGGTGTGTTTACCGGCTTTTTCAACCTAGATGTTGAGCCCGGTCAGTGGATGGCAACCTATGAAATGACCACACCGCTTTATGAGCGAGTCTTTGAGTTTGGTCCTTTGGTGGTAAAGCCACTGCCGGTGAATTTTGAGGTGATTGAGTCTGAAGCTGTCGAAGATGATCACCAGTTAAAAGTCACCGTTAATGATGAAGAAATAGATCCAAAAAGTTTGGTGGTTAATGGTGAAACGCAATTCCCCAATGGCGAAGTGCGTAAGTTTACCTTTAGTCAAGTTGATGAATTTCCTTATCAGGTGCCCATTGCGAATCTGGCTTTCGGGAAACACTTAATTGACATTGATATTTTTGCGACGACGTTGAACGGACGTGAATTTGAAGCAAGGCTTGATGATTTTAGTTTTATTGCCACAGAGCCACCACCGCCCGAACCAACAGCGGCCGAAATAGCTGAGCAGAGACGTATTGAAGCAGAGCGTCAGCGGGAAATTAAACGGCAAGAGCGTGAAGCGAAGGAAAAACAGGCTATGATGAACTTATTTATCATTGTCATAGTGAATGTAGTGATAATTGCTATCGTGCTTTTTGGGCTGTGGTGGTTTAAGTTCAGAAAGAAGAAAACTGATAAAAATGACGCTTAGTGGTCAAAAAACCGCAAAACTGAATATAAATCAGACAAACAGAAAAAATCTTAAAAAAAAGTGTTGACTCATTTGTCCCTCACTCGTAATATGCACGCCGCGTTGAGGGACATACTTCAACGCAGTACTGATGCGGAGTGGTAGTTCAGTTGGTTAGAATACCGGCCTGTCACGCCGGGGGTCGCGGGTTCGAGTCCCGTCCACTCCGCCATTTAGTACATCCCCCGAATTTTTGCGGAGTGGTAGTTCAGTTGGTTAGAATACCGGCCTGTCACGCCGGGGGTCGCGGGTTCGAGTCCCGTCCACTCCGCCATTTTTCTTAAGCGCAAACCTGTGCAGTGTCAGCATAATTTCTTACATAGCTATACTTCTAGTTTTGCGGTAACTGTTTTGTCGTAGCAGTTTTCTGTGTTTCCGTTTTCTACCATCCGCTTTCCACCTCTTAGAATAGGCTTTTTGACGCTTACCCCTTGAGCAAGCGCTCATACAGGGCTAGAGTAATGGCACTAAAATCACAATGACAAGAAAACAGTGGGAGAAATCCATGCGTAAAACATTATTAGCCGTCGCAATTGGTGCAGCGGTATCACTCGGCGCTTGCAGCGATGCGAGCAAGCCATCAAATACTGAAAACGGTTCTGCACAAGCTGAAAGTAGCCAGGAAGCAACGGCAATGAACCCATTCTTCGAAGCCAGCTCACTGCTTTATCAAGCGCCTGACTTCAATGCCATTGAGTTTAAACACTTCAAGCCTGCTTTTGAGCGTGGCATGAAAGAGCATATGGAAGAAATTGAAGCCATTGCGACCAACTCTGAAGAACCAACGTTTGAAAACACTATTGTTGCGATGGAAAAGTCTGGCGCAATTCTTGGTCGTGTAAGCTCTGTATTCTATAACTTGTCTTCGTCACACTCGAATGACCAAATTCGCGAACTACAAGCTGAACTTGCACCCAAAATGGCGGCTCATGGTGACAACATTAGCTTAAACCCAGACTTGTTTGCTCGAATCAAAACCTTATACGAACAGCGCGATGAGCTGGAATTAAATGGTGAAGAAAAGCGCCTTCTGGAAGAAACCTATAAAGACTTCGTTCGTTCAGGTGCACTCCTAAACGAAGATGAGAAAGCGCAAATTCGTGAAATCAATGAGCAGCTTTCAAGCCTGACTAACGAATTCCGCGATGGTTTAATGTCGCTGACCCAAGAAACCGTTGTGTTTGTTGACGACAAAGAAAAGTTGGCAGGCTTAAGTGATAGCCGTATTGAGAGTCTGGCGAATGCAGCGAAAAGCCGCGATAAAGAAGGCCAATATGCCATTGTTCTGACGAACACTACACGCCAGTCTATCTTAGCGGAGCTGGAAAACCGTGAATTGCGCCAACAAGTTTGGGAAGCGTCAGCGAACCGTGGTACTGGCAACACGGAAACCGATCAAAACCCATTGGTTAAACAGTTAGTTAAGCTGCGTGCTGATAAAGCGCAACTTTTGGGCTACAACTCTTGGGGTGACTATGTTCTGGAAACGAACATGGCAGGTAACCCTGATGCGGCGAAGAAAATGCTGCGCGACTTAGTGCCTGCGGTAGTTTCAAATGTAGAGCGTGAAGCGGCGGAAATTCAGGCCGCGATTGAAGCCGACGGTAAAGATTTCGAACTGAAGCCTTGGGACTGGTTCTACTACGCTGAGAAAGTGCGTGCTGAGAAGTATTCACTCGATTCTGATGAAGTGAAAAAATACTTCGAGTTTAATCGTGTATTAGAAGACGGTGTTTTCTATGCGATGGGTGAACTATTTGGTATTACGTTTGAAGAACGTAACGACATCCCTGTGTATCAGGAAGATGTCAAAGTTTATGAAGTGTTTGATGTTGACGGTAGCAGCTTAGGTCTTTTCTATGCCGACTACTTCGCTCGTGACAGCAAGCGCGGTGGCGCCTGGATGAGTTCATTCCGTACTCAGTCTGAGCTGATGAACCAAAAGCCTGTTATTCTAAACAACATGAACATTACCAAAGCTCCTGAGGGCGAACCTACGTTCCTGAGCTTTGATGAAGTATCGACTATGTTCCACGAAATGGGACACGCACTTCATGGTATGTTCTCAGATGTTACTTATCCTTCATTAGCGGGTACATCTGTATCTCGTGACTATGTAGAGTTTCCTTCAACTTTCCAGGAAGACTGGATGTTGAATGAAAAAGTGATTAATAACTTTGCAAAGCACTACGAAACGGGCGAACAAATTCCACAAGAGTTGCTGGACAAAGTATTAGCTGCACGTAACTTTAACCAAGGCTTTGATACTTTAGAGTACGTAGCGGCTGCTTTACTCGACCTTGAATACCATACGGTTGAGCCGGGTACTGAAATTAAGGACGTGCAAGCGTTTGAGAAAGAAGCACTGGAGCGTAATGGTGTATTGGTTGAAGCGGTTCCACCACGTTACCGTTCAACTTACTTTGCACACGTTTTCGCAGGCGGTTACTCTGCTGGCTACTATGCTTACATGTGGAGTGAAGTACTAGCAGCCGATGCGTTCAAACACATGAACAATAACGGTGGTTTAACGCTGGAAAATGGTCAAGCATTCCGAAAAGAGATTTTGTCTCAGGGGAACAGCAAAGACCCAATGCAGCAGTACATCGACTGGCGTGGTCAAGAGCCAACGGTTGAAGCACTGTTGGAACGTCGCGGTTTGACAGATCCAAGCATTGATTAATCTGCCATAATTACGATTGAATAGTCGCTATAAAAAGCCACTGGCGTTATCATCGTCAGTGGCTTTTTTGTATCTACAAGGCGAGGCAAGCAATGAAAGAGCGTATCGTGATAGTTGGAGGTGGTGCAGGGGGACTTGAGTTAGCAACGCAGTTAGGTCGCAAATTGGGTCGTAAAGGCAAGGCTCAAATTACTCTGATAGACCGCAACACAACGCATCTTTGGAAGCCACTACTTCATGAAGTGGCTTCAGGGGCTTTGGACTCCCGACTTGCCGAAGTTGATTACCGGGGGCAAAGTGCCCGCGAAGGGTTTCAGTTTTTAATTGGTACTCTGGAGTATGTGGATAAAGAAGCGAAGACTGTCACGCTTGCTGCAATTAATAATAACGAGGGCGAAGAAGTTTTAAGTTCACGAAGCGTGCCTTACGACCGTTTAATTTTAGCCCTTGGCAGTGTCACTGCAGACTTTGGTACCGCCGGTGTGCAAGACAACTGTTACTTTCTGGACTCACTAAAGCAAGCCGATGCTTTTCATGGTGAGTTATTAAATGAGTTTTTAAAAGTTAACCAAGCATTAGAAGACGGGAAAGACGCTGATTTGTCGCTGGCTATTGTTGGCGGCGGCGCAACAGGCGTTGAATTGGCCGCCGAGCTTATTCATTCGGTCTCACTCCTGTCTATTTATGGTCTTAAACATCTGGATAAAACCCATTTTAAAGTTCGTTTGATTGAAGCCGGTGAACGGCTATTACCCGCATTGCCAGAGCGGTTATCGAACTCGGTTCTGAAAAAGCTTCGTAAGCTGGGCGTGGAAGTCATTTTGAGTAACCCGGTAAAAGAAGTAACGAAAAACGAGCTTTGCTTATCCGAAGGCGAACCTGTAAGAGCCGATATGATGGTTTGGGCAGCGGGTGTCAGAGCACCTGATATTACTCAATCGTGGAACCTAAACACCAGAAAGAATAATCAAATTGAGGTAAACGAGTACCTTCAGTCGATTTCTGATAGCGCAATATACGCAATTGGCGACTGTGCGGCTTGCCGAATTGATAACGAACGCTGGGTACCGCCACGCGCTCAATCAGCCCACCAAATGGCAGAGTGCTTATACAAAAATATCTTACGAGAGTACGGTGGGCGTGAGCCTAAGCCGTTTCGCTATAAAGACCGGGGCTCGTTAGTTTCACTGAGTCGTTTTTCTGCCGTTGGTAATTTAATGCAAAGTAAAAGTGTGTCGATGTCGATTGAAGGCACGCTGGCACGTTGGGCTTACGCGAGCTTGTACCGCATGCATCAGCGGGCATTGCACGGTTGGTGGAAAATGTTTTTGATATTGCTGGTGGACAAGTTAAATCATGCGGTGAAACCACGCTTGAAGTTGCATTGACGATATACTTCAGTAGTCGCATCAGGCACAATATGGCGTCTGATATTAGAATAAAAACGTAAACTGAAACGGCGAAATGACAGCACCAAATTTTATCCATTTACGCATTCATAGCGACTTCTCCATGGTTGACGGCTTAGCAAAAGTTGGCCCTATCTGTGAAGCGGTAGCTGACGCAGGTATGCCGGCATTGGCCATGACCGACCAAATGAACTTTTGTGGCTTGGTTCGCTACTACGGTACGGCTCATAAGCTGGGGTTAAAACCTATTATAGGTTGTGACCTGTGGGTGCAACACAGCTACCCGGATGGGGAAATTTTTCGTCTGACGGCGCTGGCAATGGATAACGAAGGGTATCAACAAATTACGCAGTTGATGTCTAAAGCGTACCTGAGAGGGCACATTGCAGACAAACCGGTTATCGATAAAGACTGGCTAAAAGAGCATAACCAGGGCGTTATTCTGCTCTCCGGCGCTCGGGAAGGCGACATTGGTCATGCTTTACTTAAAAATAACGACAAAGAGCTCGACGCCGCACTGGACTTCTATCAGGAATATTTTCCCGACCGTTTTTACCTTGAGCTGATTAGAACAGGCCGACCAAAAGAGGAAGACTACCTCCATAAAGCGGTGAAGCTGGCGGGCGAGACTCAGTTACCGGTGGTGGCAACAAACGAAGTGGTCTTTTTAAAAGAAGAAAACTTTGACGCGCACGAAATTCGAGTCGCTATTCATGACGGGTATCAGTTAGAAGACCGCCGTCGTCCGAAAAAGTATTCGCCGCAACAATATTTAAGAACGCCGGAAGAAATGGCAGAGCTATTCTCTGACATTCCCGAGGCACTTGAGAACACTGTTGAAATTGCAAAGCGTTGTAATGTGACGGTTCGCCTGGGTGAATACTTCCTGCCGAAATTCCCGACAGGCGATATGACTACTGAAGACTATCTGGTTAAGGTGTCTGAAGAAGGGCTTGAAGACCGACTTGAGTTTTTATTTCCCGACCCGGAAGAGCGGGCCGCTAAACGACCTGAATATGACGAGCGTCTGAAAGAAGAGCTTAACGTCATTAATGGTATGGGCTTTCCAGGTTACTTCCTTATCGTTATGGAATTTATTCAGTGGAGTAAAGACCACGGCATACCCGTTGGTCCCGGACGGGGCTCTGGTGCTGGCTCATTAGTTGCTTATGCATTGAAAATTACCGACCTGGACCCGCTGGAATTTGACCTGCTTTTCGAACGATTCCTAAACCCTGAACGGGTTTCCATGCCTGACTTTGACGTCGATTTTTGTATGGATCGCCGCGATGAGGTTATTGACCACGTTGCCGATTTGTACGGCCGCGAAGCGGTTTCGCAAATTATTACCTTCGGTACTATGGCCGCAAAGGCAGCAATTCGAGACGTAGGGCGTGTTCTGGGGCATCCGTACGGCTTTGTCGATCGCATATCAAAGTTAGTGCCCGGCGATCCGGGAATGACACTGGAAAAAGCGTTTGAGATAGAGCCTCAGCTTGGTGAAGCGTACGACCAGGACGGTGAGGTTAAAGCCATTATTGATATGGCGCGGATTTTAGAGGGTGTTACCCGTAATGCCGGTAAACACGCCGGTGGTGTGGTTATTTCGCCAACGACTATCACTGACTTTTCGCCGCTGTATTGCGACGATGAAGGTAAAAACCCGGTCACTCAGTTTGATAAAAACGATGTCGAGTCGGCTGGTTTGGTTAAGTTTGACTTCCTAGGCTTAAGAACACTGACCATTATTCAGTGGGCTGTCGATATGGTGAACGTTCGCAAAGAAAAAGCGGGTGAAGAGCTTATCGATATAACGGCCATTGATTTGACCGACCCGGCGTGTTTCAAACTACTGAAAAAAGCCGAAACAACAGCCGTCTTCCAGCTGGAATCCCGCGGTATGAAAGAGCTGATTAAGAAGCTGCTGCCGGATTCTTTTGAAGATATTATCGCATTGGTTGCTTTGTTCCGACCGGGCCCTTTGCAGTCGGGCATGGTCGATAACTTCATTGACCGTAAGCATGGTCGGGAAGAAATCTCTTATCCTGATGTTAAGTATCAGCACGACAGCCTTCAGCCAATTCTTGAGCCGACGTACGGTGTCATTTTGTACCAAGAACAGGTCATGCAAATTGCTCAGGTTTTAGCTGGTTATACACTCGGCGGCGCTGACCTTTTACGTCGAGCTATGGGTAAGAAAAAGCCCGAAGAAATGGCGAAACAGCGAGAGATATTCCGAGAGGGCGCGGCCAAGAACAATATTGATCCAGAGTTGGCCATGAAGATCTTCGACTTGGTAGAGAAGTTCGCAGGCTACGGGTTTAACAAATCGCACTCTGCTGCTTATGCGTTAGTCTCTTACCAAACGCTGTGGATGAAAACGCACTATCCGGCTGAGTTTATGGCTGCGGTTATGTCAGCGGATATGGACAATACCGACAAAATTGTCACGCTGGCTGACGAATGTGAGCGAATGGGGCTTGAGTTACTGCCGCCAGACGTGAACAAGGGCGAATACAAGTTCACGGTCGACGAACAGCAGCGAGTGGTTTACGGCATTGGTGCTATTAAAGGTGTTGGGGAAGCTCCCATTGAGTCAATCATTCAGGCCAGAAATGAAGGTGGTCCGTTCAAAGACTTATTCGATTTCTGTTGTCGGGTGAACTTGAAGAAAATGAATAAACGGGTGCTGGAGCGCTTAATTCGGGCAGGGGCCATGGACAATTTAGGTCCTCACCGAGCGGCGCTTATGGCGACGCTGGAAAAAGCCATTCGCCAGGCAGAGCAGCATTTGCAGGCAGAGCAAATTGGTCAGTCAGATATGTTTGGTGTGCTGACTACCGAGCCTGAAGCGGTCGAGCAGGAGTTTGTGCAGGTACGCCAATGGCCAGAAGCAGTGTGGCTGGAAGGCGAACGGGAAACCCTTGGGCTTTACCTGACAGGCCACCCAATTAATCGCTTTAGAAGTGAGTTGAAACACTATGTGTCAAATACTCTGTCCAATGTCGGCCCGACACCGAAAGAGCAAAGCGTTGCTATTGCCGGACTCGTTATAGATATTCGCGTGCTGACAAATAAACGAGGTCAGCGTTTTGCTATAGTGACCTTAGATGACAAAACGGCGCGCATGGATGTACGATTATTCAGCAATGAATACGAAAGTTATCAAGAATTGCTCGAAAAAGACCGAATTTTGTGGGTAAAAGGTGAGGTCAGATTTGATAACTTTAGTAATAGCAATACAATGACCGCTAGAGAAGTGATGGGTATCGAGCAAGCGCGTGAGAGTTATTTGCGTAGTTTGTCGATAACGCTGACGGAAGATGCACTTGAAAATGGTGTGGCAGGCAAGCTGGAAACAGTGCTAGAGCCTTACGCAAAAGGAACCTGTCCAATAAAGCTTCGTTATAACTCGTCTTACGCGAGAGCGGAATTGTCAGTGGAAGCGAATTGGTATGTCACGCCATCGGATGAATTAATAGACGAATTACAAAACTTGCTGGGAAATCAGCAGGTTTCACTCGAATTTTAAAGGAAATGACAGCGAATGAGCCTTAATTTTCTGGATTTTGAACAGCCAATAGCAGAGCTCGAAGCGCAGATTGAAGAGTTAAAGTCAGTCGGCAAGCGCGGCGAGCTTGATATTAATATTGAAGAAGAAGTTCAGCGTTTAACCAAGAAGAGTCAGGAACTCACCGAGAAAATCTTTTCTGATTTAGGTGCCTGGCAGGTTGCGCAACTTGCTCGCCACCCCCTGCGTCCGTACACACTGGACTACATTCGGATGATTTTTACCGAGTTTGATGAGCTTGCGGGCGACCGAACTTTTGCAAATGATGAAGCTATTGTCGGTGGCATGGCTCGTCTTGATGGCAAACCTGTTATGGTCATTGGCCAGCAAAAAGGTCGTGAAACAAAAGAGAAAATTCGTCGTAACTTCGGTATGCCAAAGCCTGAAGGCTATCGAAAAGCGCTGCGTTTAATGGAAACCGCTGAACGTTTCAATTTACCGATTATTACTTTTATTGATACGCCAGGAGCCTACCCAGGTATTGGCGCGGAAGAACGCGGCCAGAGCGAGGCTATTGCCCGTAACTTAAAAGTTATGTCGCGACTAAATGTACCTATTATTTGCACTGTTATTGGTGAAGGTGGATCGGGTGGCGCTTTAGCTATTGGTGTTGGCGACAAAGTAAATATGTTGCAATACAGCACTTACTCAGTTATTTCACCGGAAGGTTGCGCATCCATTTTGTGGAAAAGTGCCAGTAAAGCACCTTTGGCGGCAGAAGCTATGGGCGTTACGGCGCAGCGCAGTAAAGAGCTCGGACTTATCGATGCCGTTATACCTGAACCGTTAGGTGGAGCGCACCGTCATGCTGAAGAAATGGCGATTCGCTTGAAGAAACAGCTTCTGTCAGACGTTAAGTCTCTGGAAGGGCTAAGTAAGTCTGAACGCTTAGATCAGCGTTACAAAAAGCTGATGTCGTTTGGGTACTGCTAAGTATAATGATGAATGATGCGCTTTATGAGCGTTTCTTAGCAGCTATTAATAAACTCTCTCTGCAGCCAGGGCAGCAACTTGTTGCTGCTTTAGGTGGCGGGGCTGACTCACAGACTATCCTCGACTTATTGATGCGCTTTCGGCGCGACAACCCACAGTACCGATATTTAGCAATTCATCTGGACCATAGCTTTCATCCCGACTCAGGCCAGTGGTCTGACACTATTCATGAAGCGGTAAAAGCTTATGGAATTGATACCATTTTCGAGCCCCTTGAAGTGCCGATGAAAACTCGCGTGAGCAAGGAAGCTATTGGTCGCGAACTTCGCTATAAAAGACTGGCTGAACTGACAGAGCCAAACGCCGTGCTGCTGGTAGGTCAGCATAAGAATGATCAAATAGAAACATTCTTGTTGCAGTTAAAGCGAGGCAGTGGTCCTAAAGGCTTGGCGTCTATGGCCCAGGTTCAGCCCTGGGAGGGCGAGCGCACACTCTGTCGACCGTTACTGACAACCAGTAAGGACGAAATTTTAGAGTACGCAGCGCACCACCAGCTTACCTGGATAGAAGACGACACCAACTACGATACGACAATAGAGCGTAACTTCTTACGACATGAGGTTATTCCAACGCTTGAAAACCGCTGGCCACACTTTGGTATGAGTGTTCTACGCTCTGCCAGACTTTGTGCGGAACAACAGGATGTCATGGAAGAGCTACTTCTGGAAAAGCTTCATGCAGCACAGCAGCAAAGTTCAGATAGTTTCCCGTTGTCGTTACTTGAAAATACATCGGCGGCAATGCAACGAGCACTATTACGTACCTGGCTGCAGCAATTAGGCAAAAGTTTGCCAAGTTACGAGCAACTTGAACAAATTCGCCGGCAAAGCTTGAATGTTCGGTTAGATACGCAGCTGGCAATTAATTGCCAGGGCTATTCGGTTCGTTATTTTAAAAGTGCGCTCTGGGTTGATGATGGTGTTCCTGAGCTGTTCTCTGACGTGGCGATCTCGGAGCCAATAACGCACTTCGGCCAGTGGGGTATACTGCAGATTGCGGAAGATGTAATAACAGAATCAGAGATTCTTACAGTGAGCTTAACTCACCCAAAAGGTAAATTCGGCCAACCCGGCAGAGAAGGACGAAAAAAACTGACAGACTGGTTTAAAGAATGCGGCTTAGCGCCTTGGTTAAGACAACGCGTACCTGTTTTGCAGGTCAACGAGCATGACGTTTGGACCCCTGTTACCGGCTGGTTAACTCCAGCGCCCGAAAGTCATAATGTACCCACAGTAAGTCCAAGCTGGCAAACCACTTTAGAATGGCTTAGCAACTCTTAGTTAGCTATAGAGCGCAGCGATTTAGCCTCGTATAAGCGTTTATCGACTTCATCAAGGACATCATCGGCTGTGTGAAAGCTTTCCATCTGCAAAGAGCCTGAACTAAAAGCAACATTCAAAGACATTAACTTTGAGTCGTGACTAATCGCTTTTTCCAAACGTTCAATAATATCAGTTACCTGGCTTTTGGGTGTGTCTTCCAATACCAACACAAACTCATCACCACCGTAACGGAACACACGGTCAGTGTCTCGAAGCTGATGTTTTATGAGCTGCGCAAATTGTTGTAAGACTTCGTCGCCAAGTTGGTGACCGAAGTTATCATTAACCTGCTTAAAGTTGTCCATATCGATAAGTACGATACTGATATCTTTTTGAGGGTCACGCTTAAGCTTGGCGGTTATGTGTGCCAAAGTTTCATCGAGCAGAGAACGGTTACCAACACCAGTTAGATGATCTTTTACTGCGGCTTGCCGCACTTTTGAATAGGTCATCGCATTACGCAGAGGAAAGGTTAGCTGCTTATGCATTTGTTCCAGGCGAAGCTTAACCGCGTAAGATGCAGGTTGTTTGAACTGATAAAGCATTTGACCCAGGTATTGGTCATCGGCATAAAGCATGACAGCATATTCAAAATGGCTTTCGTCATATTGGCCGTGTAGGTTAATGACTTGGTCATCGGAGACAAACTGCATGGCTTTTACAGGCAGGCGCTCTAATACGGCATGACTGTATATTGACAGTAAAGACGTAATATCCAGCGTTGTTTGTAATTTTTCTGTCAATGATGACGAGTTCGCTTTGATGTCCTCACTCGAGGTGAGTTGGCTGACCAACGCCTGAGTTTTGTTGATAGCAGAGTTTAAGCGATCTCTAATTACAGCTTTACCTAACATGTGCTTTTCGACTCCAATGAATTTTGTCTGTTTTGAAGTAAGCAAAATTCAAGCCAAAAAATTAAAAGTTATTTAAAACAATGATTTATAAAATCAATTTTTCTGAAACAAAAGAGTGTTAATATTTTGACAGCCATATTTAGAAAACGAGGGACCGAATGAACGGAACATTTTCCAGTCTACTGATGCTGCTTGCTATAGCGGTCGTGCTTGTATGGTTATTTCGGCGCATAAAGCTACCAGCCATACTGGCTTACCTTGTCGCCGGTATTATTGCCGGACCGGAGGTTATGGAGTGGATTAAAGATCCTGATGATTACCACTTGGTTGCTGAGCTGGGTATTGTTTTCCTGCTGTTCTCACTTGGCCTGGAGTTTTCGTTACCTAAAATGGTGGCAATGCGGCGTTGGGTATTTGGTCTAGGCGCTGCGCAAGTTATTGGTTCGTTGCTTGTCTTCATGCTCATCGGTTTTTTGTGGCTGGGTGAGTGGGCGGCTTCGCTGGCTATTGCCGGAGCTTTGGCGTTGTCGTCAACTGCCGTGGTTATTAAGCAGTTGAAAGAAAGCGCGCAAACGGCCACCCGTCGAGGCCAAATGACAGTAGCCATTCTACTATTCCAGGATATTGCTGTTGTCCCCTTACTGATTATTATTCCGTTGTTAGCTTCAGATTCCGGCAGTATTGGATACACCTTACTAATTGCGTTGGCTAAAGGCACCGCGGTTATTGCTGTACTGATGGCTGTTGGTAAGTGGGTATTACCTTATCTGTTTAAAGAAATCGCCAAGCAAAGAACCGACGAGCTTTTTGTGTTGGCAACGCTGCTGGTTGCGCTGGTTGCCGGTGGTATGACGCATTTATTCGGTCTGTCTATGGCGCTTGGAGCGTTTTTAGCCGGAATGATGCTGGGTGAAAGCCAATATAAGCACCAGCTGGAAGCTGATATTCGTCCGTTTCGTGACATTTTAATGGGGCTGTTTTTCACCACCATAGGTATGCAGCTGCAATTAACGGGGTTTGTAAACAATCTGCACTGGATTTTACTCGCAGTGTTGGTCATGTCGATTGTTAAAATAGCCATTATCAGCTCTGTAGCAAGGCTTATGGGCGAGCGCGACACTGACGCTTGGGGCAGTGCAATATCGCTCTTCCAAATGGGGGAGTTCGGCTTTGTTATTGTAGCTTTGGCAAATAATCATAATTTGCTGTCTCCGGAAATTGTCACCAGCATGATAGGTATTGGTGTTTTCAGTATGGCGATAACACCTATCATTATTCACCGACTGAAACCTTTGGTCGACGCTATTATTCGCACGCCCGACCCCATTGAGCAAATTGAAAGCCAGCGCACCCCGCAAGGCGATGGCCTTGAAAACCAAGTGTTAATTTGTGGCTTTGGGCGCACCGGGCAGACGATTAGTCGCTTCCTGGACGCTGAGGGGATTACGCACATTGCGGTTGATAACGACCCTTTACGTGTTCAGGAAGCGGTGGCCGGCGGTGCGCGTGTTTATTTTGGTGACAGCGCCCGAAAAGATATATTACGTGCGGTTGGTGCTGAAAAAGTTGATTTGGTTATTATCAGCTTTGCGGACGATGCGCGTGCGGTGGAAGTTTTAAAAGAGCTGCGGCTATTAAACCCGAATGCCTATGTCATTGTGCGCAGTAGAGACGACCAAAACTTAAATGCTTTGCAAAACGCCGGCGCTTCTCAGGTGGTACCCGACACACTTGAAGCGAGTTTGATGTTGATATCTCATGTATTAAGCCACAGCGGCATTCCTATTCGCCGTATTTTGGCAAGACTGGATAAAGAACGTCGTAACCACTATGGTGAAATGCATGGCTTTTTCCAAGGCTCAGAAACCGATATGGGCCCTGAAATGGTCGATAAACTGGAGTTTTTGCGTGCTGTGACTTTACCGGAAGGCGCGTGGGCGAACGGCAAAACCGTAGCGTCTCTCGACTGGGAGCAACACAACGTTCAGCTTAAAGCGATACGCCGAGAAGACGAAGAATATCCAAACCCTGATGATGCCACCGAATTTGAACCGCAAGATGTGGTCCTGTTAGTTGGCAAGCCGCGCTATGTAGAGGCGGCGGAACGTTGGTTACTGGAAGGATAACCGGGTTTTGTAATAGTCCGTTACAACTTATTAGGGAAAAATCACAGTTCGCAACAGTTAAGGTCTAACAATTTACATTTGTTAGGCGGATAATAACGCTATAAGAAATTTTAAAATTAACTAAAGCTGAGCGAACTGTGATGAAACTGAAAAAACGCGCTTTTATACCACCTCTCATTATTCTTGTGGCTATTCTGCTAGCTGTGTTAGCGAGTATGACTGCTAAGCCCCCTGAAAAGAAACAGCAACAAAAGCCCGCCGTAATGGTTGAGGTTAAGGAAATGGTAGCCCGCGACATGACCTTCCTGGTCGACTCGCAAGGCTCCGCCACCCCTAAATACTCAACGACATTGCTGGCGGAAGTCAGTGGGCAAATTGTTGATGTTGCAGATAAATATAATGCCGGTGGCTTTTTCAAAAAAGGTGAGACATTACTGCAAATTGACTCATCCGATTACAAGGTTGCCGTTCAACAAGCTCGCGCTCAGTTGCTGCAAGCACAAGCTGCGTTGGAAGAAGAAAAAGCCCGGGCTCGGGTGGCGGAAGAAGAATGGTCTCAGTTTACCGAAGGAGAAGCGCCTGCTCTGGGCTTACGTAAACCTCAGTTGGCCAGCGCATTAGCTGCGCTAGAGTCAGCGGAGGCTAATCTGGCTATGGCAGAACGCAACCTAGAGCGCACGACCATTAAAGCCCCTTACGACAGTGTGCTGCGCAGCAAACAGGCTGATTTAGGTCAGTTTGTCGGAGCAGGGACGCAGATTGCTACGTTGTTTGGCACAGAAGTGGCTGAAATTCGTTTGCCACTCAGTGACCTGGACGTTACTTACCTTAACCTTCCGGAAGAGTCGCAGACAGAGCCTAAAGTGTTACTAGAGTCACAGGTATCTGGTGTTGATACTCAGTGGCTAGGAAAGCTGGTTAGAACGGAAGGTGTGCTGGATGAAGCAAGCCGGGTTATTTATGGCGTAGTCCAGGTTGAAGACCCTTATAACCTTAATGGTCAAACACACGAAGAGCCTTTACGCTTCGGTCGCTTTGTGCAGGCGCAAGTGGAAGGGCAACAAGTGACCGGGGTTATGGAAGTTCCGACTTACGCGATTAACCCTGATGGAACGGTTTGGACCGTTGCCGATGAGCGCAAACTCCGGAAGAAAGAAATTGAAGTCATTCGTACGCAAGCCAACACCAGCATTGTCAGTGAAGGCCTTAAAGAGGGTGACTTAGTTGTTCTTACACAGCTGAAAAACGCGCTGAATGGCATGAAAGTTCGTTTGGAAGGCGACCCGCTGCCAGAGCAAATGGAAACCTCCGCTAAAAATGAAGATACAGTTGCCGCAAACGACAACGAGCAAGGTGAGTAAGCGTCATGGAAAACGAAAAGCAAAAAGGTATTATCGCTTGGTTCGCGAATAATCCGGTCGCTGCGAACCTGTTAATGATAGTCATTTTGGTTGCGGGCACGCTGTCGGTCTTTACTGTTCGCAAACAGATGTTCCCTGAAATTGAACTTAATATTATCAGTATTCAAGTGCCTTTCCCTGGTGCTGCGCCACAGGAAGTTGAGCAGGGCGTTATCATGCTCATTGAGGACGCCATTGAAGATGTTGATGGTATTGAGGAAATGACCTCACAATCTCGTGAGGGAATTGGTAGTGTCACGCTGGAGGTTGAGCCTGACTATGACGTTCAGGTGGTCATGGACGAGGTTAAAATGCTTGTCGATGCCATACCCAACTTTCCGCAACAAATCGAAAAACCGAATATTTATCGAGTACGACCAAATCGCGACGTTATTTGGATGACGGTATTTGGTGACGCCAACGAACGAACCCGCAAAGAGCTGGCGAAAAGCATTCGGGATGAGCTCAAAAGCGTTGGCGGCATAACCAAAGTGTCAGTGGTTGGTGCACGCGACTACGAAATTGCTGTTGAAATTTCGCAGGAAGATCTCGAACGTTACGGTTTAACCTTCCAGCAAATAGTGAATGCGGTTCGGGGCACCTCGATAGATGTTGCCGGCGGCTCTATAAAAACCCCCAACGGTGACATTCTTTTGCGTGCCAATAACCAAGCGTACTATGGCAGTGAATTTGAGAAAATTGTCCTCATTAGTCGCCCCGACGGTACCCGTTTAACCCTTGGGGACATTGCAACGGTGGAAGACGGCTTCGTCGAAACTGAGGCATTCACGCGCTTTGATGGTAAGCCAGCCACATTTATTCGTGTCAATTCGGTCGGTGACCAAAACGACCTGAAAATAGCTGAGTACGTGAATAACTATGTCGATCGCAAACAACAGGAGCTACCGGATGAAATTCAGTTAGCAGCCTGGGGGGACTCTTCTTATTACTTGCAGGGCCGACTGGACCTCATGTTAAACAACATGTGGATTGGTGGCTTGTTGGTATTCTTAATGCTGTCTCTCTTCCTTCAGTTGCGCTTGGCATTCTGGGTCATGATTGGTATTCCGGTATGCTTTCTGGGAACCATCGCGTTACTGCCACTACCGATGGTTGATGTGTCTATCAACATGATTTCCTTATTCGGCTTTATATTGGTCCTCGGGATAGTGGTCGATGACGCTATTGTCATAGGGGAAAGTGCCTATACCGAAATAGAAGAGAAGGGAAAGAGTGTCGACAACGTTGTTGCTGGCGCCAAGCGTGTCGCGATTCCTGCGACCTTCGGGGTACTGACGACAATGGTGGCCTTTATTCCGATGCTGATGGTCGAAGGCGGAATGGGGGCTATTTGGGAGTCGATAGCCTACGTCGTTATTATTGCGCTGGCTTTCTCTTTAATTGAGTCAAAGTGGATTTTGCCGGCTCACATTGCGCAAATGAAATATTCAAAAGACGGTAGTGAGAAACCGAATGGCTTCCAGCGTTTTCGTAATAAGTTTGCCGAGGCAATTCAGCGTTTCGTCTATAAGTATTACCGCCCGTTTTTGAAAAAGTGTCTGCATTATCGTTATGCGACATTGGCAAGCTTCGTTGGCATGATGATTCTGATGATAGGCCTTATGAGCGGCGGTATTGTTCGCTGGGTCTTTTTCCCGGATATTCCAAGCGACTTTATTCAGGCCAATGTTGAAATGCAGCCGGGCACCTCGGAAGAGCGGACTATTGAAGTTCTGGAAAGTGTATCTAAAGGTCTGGCTCAGGTTGATGAGAAAACCGAAGCGGCTGAAGGTGACGGTGTGGTGCGTCATACCAACATTTGGATGAATGGCACTGAAGCCGGTACTGTTTTCGCAGAGCTTAAGAAAGGTGAAGACCGTAATATCGACGGCTATGAGATTGTTAATCAGTGGCGAGAGTCGGTGCCTGAGCTAGCTGGTGTTCGTACTATTAACTTTCAGGGCGGCATAGGCGGCGGTGGCGGCTTCGACATTGAGTTTCAGTTAGTGGGTGATGACCTTGATGAACTGAAAGCGGCTGCCGACGAGCTGAAAGCCGTGCTAGGCGAGTACGACGGTGTTTTTGACATTGAAGATACTTTTGGTGACGGTAAAGACGAAGTTCTGTTAACGACCAAGCCGTTAGCTGAAGCAATGGGCATTAACTTGGCGGAATTGGCGACTCAGGTACGCTATGCGTTTTACGGTGCTGAAGCTCAGCGTATACAACGTGGTGACGAAGAAGTGAAAGTCATGGTTCGTTATCCGGAAGAGCAGCGACAGTCTGTGGGTAACCTACAAGACATGAAGTTACGCATGGCTGACGGGTCTGAAATTCCGTTCACTGAATTGGCTGATATTGAGTTTGCAGAAGGCTATTCAACCATTACGCGTATTGACCGTGAGCGTTCGGTGAATGTGCGCGCTCGAGTTAACAAAGACCGGGTTGAGCCATTCCGTGTGGTTAATGAAGTGCGAGAGCAGAAGTTACCTGACATTCTTGACCAGTACTCCAGTGTGGGCTTTAAACTGCAAGGCGCTACACAGGACGAAGCGGAAGCGACAGACTCTTTAGCTTTAGGTGGCTTGTTGGCAATGCTGGCAGTGTATGCACTAATGGCGATTCCACTGAAGTCATACAGTCAGCCGCTTATTATCATGTCAGTTATTCCTTTCGGTATTATCGGTGCGGTTATTGGACACTGGATATTGGGTATGCCGGTCAGCATTTTAAGTCTGTTTGGTATTATCGCGCTGTCTGGTGTTGTGGTTAACGACAGTCTGGTTATGGTCGACTACGTCAATAAGGCGAAAGAAGCGGGTACCGACTTGCGACATGCGGTCTTAGATGCAGGTTGCCGTCGCTTCCGAGCCATTACCTTAACCTCGTTGACAACCTTCTTCGGGCTGCTACCCATTGTGCTTGAAAAGAGTATGCAGGCGAAGCTGGTTATTCCAATGGCAATATCATTAGCGTTCGGTATTATTTTTGCGACGATCATTACGCTGTTATTAATACCATGTCTGTATTTGATATTAGCGGACGCAAAACGCAATACGCAGTCGTTTTTATCCTGGTATGGACTGGCGAAGCCACCGGAGCCAAAAGACATGACGACAGAAGAAGCATTAAAAGACTATTAGCTTTAAGTCAGAAGAATACAAAGCCGGGGCAAAATGCGCCGGCTTTGTCGTATGTGCTGTCATAAACTGGTAAACTTGATGTTATAAATTTTAAGACACTATTTGAGGCTTCGGGTCATTTACATGCTGCTGTCATTCCTTGATATTTTTGCGTTGGCCTTGTTCTTCTTTTGCTGGGTAGGCTACTCTCTTTTTGCCCGAAAGCGCGCTAAGACCACCCACTGTCTATCGAGTATTTTATGTTCTTTGCGAATTGACTGGTTTAACACCGTGGTTCATAAAGAAAACCAGGTTGCTGATGCGTCACTTATCGGTAATGTTGAGCGCACGGTGACCTTCTTTGCATCGTCTACCATTCTTGTACTGGCGGGGGTTATAACGGTACTGGCACATGCCGAAGAAGTTGTGACAGTTTTAAATGAGATTCCGTTAAGCCCGGACACGAATGCGTTGCTGGTACAGTTTAAACTGGCAGTGCTGGCGCTCATATTTGTGTATGCGTTTTTCAAATTCACCTGGTCGATACGCCAATTTGGCTTTGTTTCTGTGTTACTCGGCGCATCGGTTGAGTTTCATCAGGAAAACAAGACAGAAGAAGAGCGCGACCGCTTTGCCCGCCACGCTGCAAAAGTGTTGGATCAGTCTGGACATGAATACAACAAAGGGCTGCGGACTTACTATTTTGCATTAGCGTACTTATCGTGGTTCTTGCATCCGGCAATGTTAGTCGTTTCAAGTCTCATTGTTGTTGCTGTTCTCTATCGTCGTGAGTATCGCTCTCGAGTATTGCGTGAGTTGCTGGCAACAAAAGGTTTCGTACCTGGTAAAAAATCATAGGAGTTTGGTTTGAATAAGGCATTTGAGGACTTTTTAGCTTGGACATGCGCCAATGAGTGGGGCAGTGAAGAGACTCAGAAAAAGACACTGAATAACGGTGTAACCCTGTCAATATGGGACAGCGGTGTATTGGAAGTCTCGCCGCCAAAACCTGGTAAAAAAGATATCGTCTTGTCTTGTGCTGTGCACGGTAATGAAACTGCTCCTATTGAAATATGCCGCGATATTATTAATGACATTATCACTGAAAAGCAGACAGTCATTCATAGAACCTTATTTTTGATAGCGAACCCGGCGTCTATCAATAAAGGCGAACGCTTCGTTGAAGAAAACATGAACCGGTTGTTCAGCGGTGCGCACAGTAATGGTAAAGCGCACAACAAAGAGCGTGAGCGTGCGGCGAAAATAGAACAGTATGTGAAACGCTTTTATGAAACGTCGCCAGAAGGCGAGCGAGAGCGACTGCACTATGATTTGCACACGGCTATACGTGACTCAAAGCGAGAGAAGTTCGCTGTCTACCCATTTACTCATGGCAAGCCTTATAACAAACACCAGCTTCAGTTTTTACTAGCCTGCGGCGTGGACACGGTGTTGCTGAATCAAGCACCGACAACCACGTTCTCATACTTCAGCGTGAATGAATTTAACGCGCACGCGTTTACTGTTGAGTTGGGTAAAGTACGCCCGTTTGGCGAGAATGACCGTTCGAAGTTCGCTGCTGCAGAGCAAACGCTACGCCGGTTAATTAGCGAAGACTCGCTCGACTTTGGCTCGTTCGAGCCTAATAAACACTTTATCTTTAAAGAAGCTCAGACAATTAATCGCATGAACGAAGATTTTGAGCTTAACTTTGCAGACGATGTGGCTAACTTTACGTCTTTTGACAAGGGCGACTTATTGGCGCGAGACGGCGATGAAAACCTTTACGCACAGCATGACGGCGAACATATTATTTTTCCGAACGCCAAGGTTGCTTTGGGACAAAGAGCCTTACTGACTGTCGTGAGAGTACCGACAGAATCACTCGAATTGGAGTAGACTAAACTGGTCTAAGTAGTCAGGCTTTATTGTTAATCCTGTTCGTTTCTATTTACACTTACTGCGTTAACTTTTCGTTAGTTTGTGGTTTGCATGTCACTTTACGTAAAGGTAAAGTAGCGGCAAATTTCACCCAGCTTGCAACCGAAAGAGAAGGTTATGGCAAAGGATAAAAAACACAACACAGAGATTGTGACTAAGCCGCAATGGTTTGACGGTGAGTCGGTTACAATTCCGATGCTACAGATCCTCAAAGAGGACGGTAGCTTCCATAAAGGCGCTGACATGCCTGAGTACGATAAAGACCTTATCGTTAAAATTCACGACACAATGCAATTTATTCGTACGCTCGATGAGCGCATGATTGCCGCGCAGCGTCAGGGGCGTATTAGCTTCTATCTGGCTTCGCGCGGTGAAGAGGCAGAAAGTGTCGCTTCTGCGGCCGCCTTAGATGACGGCGATATGATCATGGGACAGTATCGCGAGCAGGGTGCCTTGGCGTACCGCGGCTTTACCGTGGAACAGTTCATGAACCAGTTGTTCTCGAACGAAAAAGACTTAGGTAAAGGTCGTCAAATGCCAGTTCACTATGGCTGTGCTGACTTAAACTTTATGACTATTTCTTCGCCGTTGGGTACACAAATACCACAAGCGACCGGTTATGCGTTCGGGCAGAAGATGGATAAAACCGGCAAGTGCACAATTTGCTATTTTGGCGAAGGTGCCGCTTCTGAAGGTGACTTCCACGCTGCCCTAAACATGGCATCGGTTTATAAAGTACCGGTTATTTTCTTCTGTCGTAACAACGGTTACGCCATTTCAACGCCGTCGCAAGGCGAGCAGTATGGCGGTGATGGCATTGCGCCACGCGGTATTGGCTATGGCATGAAAACCATCCGTATCGATGGTAACGACGTGTTTGCCGTACTAAGAGCGACTCAGGAAGCACGTCGCTTAGCGGTGGAAGAGAACGAGCCTGTACTGATTGAAGCCATGTCTTATCGTATGTCGGGTCACTCGACGTCGGACGACCCAACGGGCTACCGTACGCGCGAAGAAGAAGACGACTGGAAAGTAAAAGATCCGCTTGATCGTCTGCAAAAATGGATGATGAACGAAGGCTGGTTGGATAAAGACCATGTTGAAGAGCATCATGCAGAAGTAAAAGCGAAGGTTCTGGCGGCATTAAAAGAAGCCGAAAAAGTACCTGCGCCACATATCGATGAACTGATTAATGATGTATATGACGAACCGACGCCATTGCTGAAAGAGCAATTGGAAGAGTTGAAAGAGCATATCCGTAAGTATCCGGATGCGTATCCGAAAACGTCAGGGAGAATCGACTAATGGCTAAAATGAATTTATTACAAGCCATCAACAGCGCACTCGACCTGGCGATGGCCAAACACGACAATGTATACAGTTTTGGTGAAGACACCGGTGGCTTTGGCGGCGTATTCCGTGCAACTTCTGGTTTGACCGAGAAATACGGCAAGCACCGCAACTTTAATACACCACTGGTTGAACAGGGCATCATTGGCTTCGCTAACGGCCTGGCTTCACAAGGTAGCTATGCGGTTGCGGAAATTCAGTTTGGTGACTACATATTCCCGGCGTTTGACCAAATCGTTAACGAATCGGCTAAGTTCCGTTACCGCTCAGGCAACGAGTTTGATGTAGGCGGTTTAACCATTCGTACGCCATACGGTGGTGGTATTGCTGGTGGTCACTATCACTCGCAGTCGCCGGAAGCGTATTTTGCTCATACCCCGGGTATGAAAATTGTAACTCCGCGTAACCCATACGAAGCTAAGGGTCTATTGCTGAGCGCCATTTTTGATAAAAACCCGGTGTTATTTATGGAGCCGAAGCGCCTGTATCGTGCATCGACGGGTGAGGTTCCTGAAGAAGAATACACCATTCCATTAGGCAAAGCTGACGTCGTTAAAGAAGGCACGGATATTACCGTACTGGGCTGGGGCGCGCAGATGGAAGTGACCGAAAAAGCAGTCGAAAAAGCCGAAGAAGACGGTGTGTCTTGTGAAGTGATCGACTTACGGACTATTTTGCCGTGGGACGTTGAAACAGTCACTCAGTCGGTACTGAAAACCGGACGTTTGGTCATTTCTCAGGAAGCCCCAATTACCGGTGGCTTTGCCAGCGAGATTGCAGCAACGGTGCAGGATAAGTGCTTCTTATACCTTGAGTCGCCAATCGCGCGCGTATCAGGTATTGATGTGCCATATCCGTTGTGTCACGAGAAAGAGTACATGGCTGATCACTTGAAGATCTACGAAGCCATCAAACGCTCAATGAACTACTAAGGACCCATCGACATGAGTAAAGATTTTATTCTGCCCGATATCGGCGAAGGGATCGTAGAGTGCGAAATCGTTGAGTGGCTGGTAGCCGAAGGCGACGAAGTTAAAGAAGATCAGCCCGTTGTTGAGGTCATGACTGACAAAGCCATGGTTGAGATACCGGCAAAAGACGACGGCGTGGTTGAAAAGCTGTATTACCAAAAAGGTGATATTGCTAAAGTCCATGAGCCTTTATTCCGCATTAATGCTGACGGTGATGCTGGCGAGTCAGCAGAAGACAAGCCTGCTGAAAAAGAGCCTTCAAAATCTGAGAGCAAGCCAGAAAATAATCAAACGGCGGGCGGTGAAACAACTGACTTTATTTTACCGGATATCGGTGAAGGTATTGTTGAGTGTGAGATTGTCGAATGGTTGGTTTCTGAAGGCGACGAAGTGAAAGAAGATCAGCCAGTGGTTGAGGTGATGACCGACAAAGCCACGGTTGAGATTCCAGCGAAAGATGACGGTAAAGTCGTTAAGCTGTATCACAAAAAAGGCGATATCGCCGAAGTACATAAGCCTTTATTTGCCCTGCAGCCAGCCGGTGGCGCTCAGGCTTCAGTCTCCGGCGAGACTGCTTCAGGCAGCGCTTCGCAAAACAGTGCAGAGTCTAAGTCTCAGGCAGCTACAAAAGCAGAAGCGGAACCGCCAGTGAAAGCACGTCAGGGCAAAGCTATTGCCAGTCCGGCAGTGCGTCGCTTAGCTCGCGAGAATGATATTAATATCGCTGACGTTCCTGGCTCTGGTAAGAAAGGTCGTGTCTTGAAGAAAGACATTGAAGCCTTCAAGTCGGGTGGTCAAAGTGCAGCAGCCAGTACGGACAGCAAACCGGTTCAGCAGCCAGCAGCGACTAGCGGCGGTACGCGTACCGAAGCTATTCGTGGTGTCAAAGCGGCTATGGCTAAGCAGATGATGAATTCCGTCAGCACGATTCCGCACTTCACTTATGCCGATGAGTTTGACGTTACGAACCTGATTGCGCTGCGTGAAAAGCTGAAAGAGCAATACAAAGAGAAAGGCGTACGCTTAACTGTCATGCCGTTCTTTATTAAAGCTCTGTCGCTGGCGTTAAAAGAGTTCCCGGTAATGAATGCGCAGGTGAACGAAGACTGCACTGAAATTACCTACTTCGATGATCACAATATCGGTATGGCAGTCGATACCAAAATTGGTTTGTTAGTACCTAACGTAAAGCAGGTACAGAACAAGAGTATTATCGATGTGGCCAACGAAGTGACTCGTCTGACTCAAGCTGCTCGAGAAGGCAAAGTGCCTCAGGCTGATATGAAAGGCGGCACCATTAGTATTTCGAACATTGGTGTTATCGGCGGTACGGTGGCAACACCTATCATTAATAAGCCGGAAGCAGCTATTGTTGCCTTAGGCAAAGTGCAGGAATTACCGCGTTTTGACGAAAACGGCAACGTGGTAGCTCGTAAGATAATGACGGTAAGCTGGTCAGGCGACCATCGTATTATCGACGGCGGCACCATTGCTCGCTTCAACAAGCTCTGGCAGGAATACCTCGAAGACCCAACCAGCATGCTGGTTAACATGGTCTGAGATAACGGAAGAGCCAGAAACTAAGAGTTAGGAAAGTTAAGAAACACGCCGTGAACCCTTCCTTGGGGGCTTGAGTGACGCCATCCTTGGCGTCACACAGTTTCTTAACTTATCCCTAACTCTTTTTTTGTTTCTGGCTATCTACATCTGCGTTCAGTAAGCTAGATAAAGCTAGCAGATCCTACGGATAGTGGGCGTAGCGCCTAGAGTTAAAACCCTCTGATACAGGAGTGTCGAAGGCCATGGATGGCCTTCGTCAAGCCCTCATGGATGAGCTTGTTGCGTCTCCTGTATCAGAGGGTTTTAACTCCAAGCGGAGCGCTCTATCCGTAGGAAGCCTTAACACTTCCTTTCCCCTTCTTTTCTGTAGCTGTGCTATGGTTTTCTTATCTGAGAAGCATAGAGAGCCAAGATGTTTGAAATTATTTACCTTTCTTTAGCGATATTACTGGCTGTGCTGACGTTAGCGCCGTTGTCGTGGTCGCAAGTTTGGTGGATTCGCGGGTTGGATTTTCCGCGTTTGCAGCTTTCGGTGCTGCTAAGTGTGCTGTTGATAGTTGGCTTTGTGGTTATACGTGACTGGACGTCGGTCACTGCGGTGGCTATGGGGCTGATTATTGGTTGTCTTGTTTGTCAGCTGTGGTGGGTGGTGCCTTATACGGCTTTATTCCCGAAAGAAGTGAAAGCGGTTGATGTAGGCGAGGCAGGGGCTCGGCTTAGAATTATGACGGCGAATGTGCTGATGCCTAACCGTAACAGTGATGGTCTTATTCAGCTAGTGAGGGACTATACGCCGGATGTTCTGGTAACGCTTGAGTCTGATGGATGGTGGGGGGAGCAGTTAGAGGCTATTGAATCGAACTACCCTCATACGGTTAAGGTGCCTCTGGATAATCTCTATGGTATGCATCTCTATTCTCGGCTGCCGTTATCTGACGTTAGCGTTGAGTACTTAATTGAGGACGATAAGCCGTCGATACATTGCTTTATTGAGTTACCGACCGGGCAAAAAGTGAAAGCGCACTTTGTGCATCCGGCGCCGCCGAGTCCAACGGAAAATGAGGAGTCGGAGGAGCGTGATGGTGAACTCCTGTTAGTTGCGAAACACGTAGAGCCCCAGAAGCATCCGACTATAGTCACTGGCGACTTGAACGATGTGGCCTGGTCGAGAACCACTTTGCTCTTCCGTAAAATCAGTGGATTGTTAGACCCGCGGGTGGGGCGGGGTATGTTCAACACTTTTCACGCGGACTATTGGTTTGCTCGCTGGCCGCTTGATCATATTTTTCATAGCCACCATTTTGCACTGGTTTCAATGACGCGACTGCCTGGCTTTGGGTCTGATCATTTTCCTCTGCTAACGGAACTGGCTCTCTCGCCTGGTGAAAATAGTATTAATGATGGCCCTTCGCCTGACGAAGAGGACAAAGAAGCGGCGGATGAAATCGTTAAAAAGGCTATGGCTTAAGCTTTTTCTTAAAGTGAAGCCGCTGCACTAATAAACCGGTAATAATAAGTGCCAAGCCCACAATAGTGCTGACATAAATGGTCTCGCCAATAATTGCTGACAGTAGCAGCAGTGAAATAAACGGCGATATAAATATCAGGTTGCTAATAAGTGCGGTGTTGGTGGCTGTTTTCATAGCTTTTAGCCAAAATAAAAAGGTAATACCCATTTCAAATAATCCGACATAACTGACAGCTGCCCAGCCTTGCCAGGGTATGTTCGACCAGTCGCTCCAGACAAAGCTGGCAATAATTAAAATTGGCAATGCTAAGCCAAAGGACAAGACTAGGCTAACGACTGAGTCCGCATTACGTCGGGTGTTGAGTATCCAGTAACCGGCCCACAGGAAGGTTGATATCAAGGCTAATAAAACACCCCAGGGATTACTAAAGCTAAGCCCGAATAGGTCACCGCGGGTCGCTATAATTAACACACCGAAATAACCCAGTGCGCAGGCGACCCAGTCGCGGCGACGAATATGCTGCTTTAGAAACAGGGCGGCCATAATACTGAGTGCTATTGCCCATGTGTAATTCAGGGGCTGAGCTTCGGAGGCGGGTAGCAGTTTATAAGCTTGAAAGAGCACTAAATAGTAGATAAGAGGGTTAATAAGCCCCATTAGTACGTAGTACAAAGGCATTTTCCGCAGCTCAAGTAGCAACAAGTGAGATTTTCTCTGAATCACACAGACTAGGCTTAGAATAGCAAAGGAAACGACACTGGCGGCTGTTACCATTTGTAATGGCGTCATGTACTCTAGTGTGATTTTAAACGCCGTAGCGACCGTCGACCATAATAAAACGGCAATAAGGGCGTAGATAAAGGCGAGTTTATCAGCGGCTATGGTGTGATGGCATGGCGTCCCCTTAACTCATACGTCGATGAGCACTGCAGCTTGTTGGTGTTCAATCCAGAGAAAGGCATTCTGCTGATATCGGCGGGCAAGGTCAATGACTGTTTGTTGACTCAACCCTAAAACCATAAAGCTTTCTTCGGCGGGCCATTGATTGTCGCGATCTTCTCCAGCGCCGTAAAAGTAACGAATGCCTTTTAAATTGCTAATATCTGCTTCTAAAAGTTGATTACGGTCTCGATTTTCGCTAATGCTTAAAAGCGAACTATGTGGGTTAAAGGCAGTGATAAAGGCTCCGGTTTTACAATTAACGTCACGACATAGCAAGTCAAAATCGCTATTGGTGCTACCTACCGATAAAGTAATTTTTTGGCCATTCACAACAAACCAGTAGTCGGTATTTTTATAATGTTCCAGCAATGTTGCGTCCATACTTTGACCATCACTTAAGCGTTAATTAAAGTAAGAGTTTAACTTTTGAGGCAGTGAGATTCTATGAACCCAAGTATTAGTGTTATTACGCTGGGAGTCGATGACTTAAAGCGCGCACTTGCTTTTTATCAGGACGGTTTAGGCTGGGAAACGAAGGGCATTGTCGGTGAGGACTTTGAAAATGGCGCTGTTGCCTTCTTTAAGCTGCCTAGTGGTTTGAGGTTGGCTTTGTGGCCGCGTAAAAGCATTGCTGCTGAAATGGGTGTTGATGTCGCTAAAAATGCCAATGAGGTGCTGCTGAGCCACAATGTCAGTTACCGCTCTGAAGTTGATGCCGTTATGAATGAAGCGAAATTGGCAGGAGCAACCATTCTTCGTGAGGCTAAAGACTTATTTTGGGGTGGCTACGGCGGTTTCTTCAAAGATCCGGACGGTCATATTTGGGAAATTACCTGGAACCCGGCATGGAGTTCTTAATGCCGGCTTCAGCAAGTTTGATATAGACCAAGTATTGGTGAGTATTTACTCTAAAATAGATCTTTTTTTGATCTGATACATGTGAGGGAGCGTAAACTACTGCATTCAAATGTCCTTATTTGCAGTAGGAACGCCCAAATGCTTTGCGCTAAAACGAAACACCAGCTCGCTAAAACCACTGAAGAACTGTCGCAATATAAACAGTTAATGGATGCCATTGACAGTAATGTTGCGCGTATTGACTTTACCCCTCAGGGCTATGTTTTAAATGCCAATAATCAGTTTCTGGAAACCATGGGATATGGTCTCGATGATGTTATCTCTAAACATCACAAAATGTTTTGTGAACCGAGTCATTCGTCTTCTCAGGCGTATCGAACTTTTTGGCAGCAGCTGGCAGAGGGTAAGTCGCAGCATGATCGATTTAAGCGCATTCGCAGTAATGGCGACATTATTTGGTTAGAAGCGACGTACTTTCCTGTTAAAAACGAGAAAGGCGAAGTTGTTTTCATTACGAAAATTGCCAGTGATGTCACTGACGAAGTCACCGCCTTAGAGCAGCAAACCGCCATTAATACGGCAATTAATAAGTCAATGGCGACTATCGAGTTTTCACCTGACGGAGTCATTACCTGGGCAAATGATAACTTTCTGAATACCGTGGGTTATTCGCTTAGCGATATTACTGGCAAGCACCATAAGCTGTTTTGTGAGCAAAGCTTTTACGATGAAAACCCGAGCTTTTGGCGTGAACTTGGCAAAGGTGAGTTCAAAACCGGGCGTTTTAAGCGTGTTAGTAAGCACGGGCAACCGGTTTGGCTGGAAGCCAGTTATAACCCAATTTTTGACAGTAATGGTCGAGTTGTAAAAGTCATTAAGTTTGCCAGCGATATTACCGAACGGGTGTTAAAAGCCCAACAGACCACAGAAGCTGCAGAAATTGCGTATTCGACGTCTCAGCAAACAGCCATGATAGTGAAAGACGGTAAAGCGTCTATTGATGTTTCTGTGGAAACCTCTAACGAAATACTCACTAAAAGTCAGCAAACCGACGCTATTATTGAGCAGTTACAAGAGCAGGCCATTAGTATTGAAGACATTGTTAAAACCATTAATGCACTAGCTGAACAAACAAATCTTCTGGCATTAAATGCGGCGATTGAAGCTGCCAGAGCAGGAGAGCATGGTCGCGGGTTTGCTGTCGTTGCTGACGAAGTAAGAAATTTGGCAACCAGAACGACGCAGGCAACAAGCGAGATATCGGGCGTTATGCAGCGTAGCTCAGAAGTTTCGGAAGCTATCTCGTTGTCTATTGACGATATTCAGGAAATGGCAAAGCGCGGAAAAGAGCAAATTGAAAAAGTGAAAGCCATAATGGATGAAATAGACGAAGGCGCAACCAATGTGGTTAACGCCGTCAGCCATTTATAAAAAAGCCAGTGCGCAAGGCACTGGCTTTATGTTCATTTGCAACAAGACTTTTAACCTGCCGGGTAGGTATAACTAGCCTGGAAACCCAGAGGAATGCCTAGAGTCCAGTATAGAATCAGGAAGGCAGACCAAAGCACCAGCAGTGAGACTGTGTATGGCAGCATCATGGAAACTAGCGTGCCTATACCGGTCTTCTTAACGTAGCGCTGGCAGTAAACCACAACCAGGGGGAAGTACGGCAGTAACGGCGTAATAATGTTACTGGACGAGTCGCCCACACGGTAAGCCGCTTGCGTTAAGTCTGGCGAGTAACCCAGTTGCATCAGCATAGGCACGAAAATGGGTGAAATAAGTGCCCATTTAGCCGACGCTGAACCCACAAACAAGTTGATAAACGCGACCAGGAAGACAATACCCACCATGGTAACGCCGCCTGATAGCTCTAAGCTGGCAAGGAAATTAGCGCCTTTTACTGAAATAAGTGTTCCCAGCTGCGAGTCACCAAAAGCCTTTATAAACAGCGCACAGAAGAATGCCATGACCATATAGTAAGCCATACCTTCCATCGACTTGCTCATGGCGCCAATAACGTCTTGTGAGTTCGTAAAGTTACCTGATACGTACCCGTGAACAATGCCCGGAATAATAAACAGTAGGAAAATTAACGGGACAATCATGCCCATTAACGGTGCGCCCAGAGAGGCTAATTCACCCGTTTGTGGATCGGCCAGCGGAGAATTTTCTGCTGTTGCTGAAAAATACAGTAATACAATACCAGCAAGCATGGTGAGAGAAGCCGCGTAAAATGCTTTGCGATCACGCGGAGATACATCATCAACCGCCGGCATATCGTCAGGATGGCCGTCGATTTCAGCACCGCGCAGACGCGGTTCAACCACTTTGTCGGTCAGGAACCAACCAATAGCTACTACCACAATGGAAGACGCCGCCGTAAAGAAGTAGTTATTCAACGGGTTTAGCTGAATATCAGAATCAATAATTTGCGCCGCGCTTTGGGTAAAACCATTGCAGCAATGGGTCAATAGCGGAAGGTACAAAGTTCGCGCTGAAACCACCGGAAACCCCAGCGAATGCCGCTGCAATACCTGCCAGTGGATGACGACCTGCGGCATAGAAAATAACGCCACCCAGTGGAATAACCAGCACGTAACCAGCGTCGACTGCCGTGTGACTGACAATTGCCACCAAAATAAGCATTGGTGTGAGTAAGGTTTTTGGCGTTACGTTCAGCATAAGCTTAATGGCTACGTCGATATAACCTGAGCGTTCAGCTACACCGACACCCAGCATAGCCAGCAATACAACACCTAACGGCGCAAAGCCCATAAAAGTATCGACCATGTTGGCCAAAAACGCGGTGATTTCAGGGCCGCTGAGCAAGTTAGTAACGCTAATAGCCTCACCGGTTAGTGGGTGAGTTTCGTCAAAGCTAACGCCTGACATCGCCCAGGACATTACCCAAACAATAATGAGCAAGCCGAAGAACATAACGGCCGGATCAGGAAGCTTATTGCCGACTTTTTCTACGCCGTCGAGCATGCGGTTGAGCAGACTGTTCGGCTTTTCCTTTTGCGAACGGTCCGGTTGTGGAGATTGAGCCATGATGTATTCCCGATTGTTATTTTATTGGTCTAATTATTATGCGCAGGTATCATAACCATTATTTGGCGTATGAACAAAGCAACAAGGTGAAAATTTCCTCATGATTTGTGGTGTCGATGAAGCGGGCAGAGGTCCTATTGCAGGACCCGTTGTTGCCGCTGCGGTTATTCTTGATCCTGAACGTCCTATTGAGGGGCTTAATGACTCAAAGAAGCTGAGTGAGAAGAAGCGCGAGAAGCTCAGCATCGAGATAAAGGAAAAGGCGCTGTATTGGGCAATAGCGCAGTCAGACCCTGACGAGATTGAACAAATAAATATACTCTGGGCAACCATGAAAGCTATGCAACGCTCAGTAGAAGCGTTACCCGTATTACCCAGCAAAGTGCTGATTGACGGTAACCGAGTGCCCGAATTGACGGTACCCGCCGAAGCCATTGTGGGCGGTGACGCCAGTGAAGCTTGTATTGCCGCCGCCTCTATTTTGGCGAAAGTGGAGCGTGACAGACAGATGCTGGAATGGCACGAACGTTACCCGCAGTATGAGTTTAATAAACACAAGGCATACGGAACAGCACGGCACATTGAACTACTGAAGAAATACGGACCTTGCCCCATTCACCGACGTGACTACAAGCCGGTTCGAGAGGCGCTGGCTAACTTGTGATTTTGTTGCCTAAGCCCTAAAATACAGGGCTTTCCTGTTTTCCTAAATTAATAAGTTGGAACGCCACCATGCAGTCTATTCCTCACGTCGATATGCGACGTTATCACGATAATTTTGATGCATTTACTCAGGATGTTGGCCAAGGCTATGAAAAGTATGGCTTTATTGCGTTAACGCAACACGGTGTTGATACAGCGCTTATAGAACGCGCGCTAGACACTTGTCGTGAGTTATTCGCATTGCCGGATGAGGTTAAAAAGCAATATCACCGTCCCGGAGAAGGTGGCGCACGCGGTTATACACCCTTTGGCACTGAAATCGCCAAGGACGCAGAGCATGTGGACTTAAAAGAATTTTGGCATGTTGGCCGCGAAGTGGAAGGTACGCCGGCTTATCCGCAGTTGTTACCGAATGTTTGGCCAGAAGAGTTACCAAAGTTTAAAGACGACATGCTGGCCATCTATGAAGCACTGGATAAGCTGGGCAACCAGGTGTTAGACGCGCTGGCAGTTTACTTAGGTCAGCCAAAAGACTTTTTCCGCGACAAGGTGAATAACGGCAACTCAATTTTGCGCCCACTGCATTACCCGCCTATTATTGATGAAGATACACCGTCTGTACGAGCGGGTGCGCATGAAGATATCAACGTTCTGACCTTATTAGTTGGCTCAAGAGAGCCGGGCCTGGAAGTTCTGGCGAAAGACGGGAGCTGGGTGCCGGTAACCATTATTGAAGGCGCCATTATTTGTAACGTGGGTGATATGCTACAGCGTTTAACCAACCATGTGTTGCCTTCGACTACGCATCGTGTGGTTAATCCGCCTGCGCCTTACAATGAGAAGTCGCGTTACTCTATTCCGTTCTTCTTACACTTTAACCCGGACGTAATGATAACCCCGTTGGAAAGCTGTATAACTGAACAAAACCCGCAGCGTGACGAACCCATTACGGCGGATGATTATTTAATGCAGCGTTTGCGTGAAATTGGTCTTATTAAAGACTAATAGCAACCGACACTAAGGAGTATGCAGGTGAATAAGAACAAGCGTCTTTTGAGTCAGTTAGTGCGCGGTGCTGCTATTGCGTTCGGCTCTGTTGCATTACTGAGCTGTGCATCAACACCAGAGCAAGCGCCCCAAAATGAGAGTTTTGAGCTGACAGTGCTGCACGTTAATGATCACCACTCAACCTTAGACGGCAAACAGCAAACGCTGGTATGGGCTGAGCAGGAGTGGCAGGTAGAAGCTGGTGGCTTTCCACGCGTTGGCGCGCAGATAAAAGCGCTGCGAGCGGCTAATGATAATGTTCTTACCCTGCATGCCGGTGATGCGGTGACAGGTAGTTTGTATTTCACGCTGTTTGGCAGTGAAGCCGATGCCCGCATGATGAATAACGTTTGTTTTGATGCCTTCACTATTGGTAACCATGAGTTTGATAACGGTGATGCAGGCCTTGCTAAGTTCTTACAGCAGTTAGGTACCGAGCAGTGCCAAACCGCCAAATTAAGTGCCAATATTAAGCCTGAGGTGGGTGAGTCGCCACTGACACCAGACAACGAGTGGCATATGTTTAAGCCTTACACCATTGTTGAGCGTGGCGGTGAAGAGGTGGCAATTATTGGTTTAACCATTGCCAGTAAAACAAAAAAGTCTTCCCAGCCAGACCGAAGCACCGAGTTTTTAGACGAACTTGAGACGGCGCAAAAATACATTGCCGAAGTTCAGCGCCAGGGCGTTGAGAAAATTGTTTTGCTCACTCACATTCAATATGAGCGTGACAGGGAACTGGTTAAACAATTACCTGGCGTTGATGTGATTATTGGTGGTGACTCGCATACTTTACTCGGTGATTTTAGTGAGTTTGGTATGAAGTCTGCCGGATCGTATCCGACAGAATTAACCAATGCGGATGGTGACAAAGTGTGTATTGCCCACGCCTATCAGTACTCGCTGGTTGTCGGTGAACTAAAAGCTGAGTTTGATGGCGATAAAATCGCAGCTTGTGGTGGGCGACCTCACTACTTATTGGGTAAAGACATTCAGGTGTCTGACGGTATTGTGACGACCTATGAACCGATTACCACCGCATTAAAAGAGAGCGGTGTTTATAGCTTCGTTGAACCCGATACCGAGCTTCAGTCCATATTAGAAGACTATCGAAGTAAAGTTGACGATTTTTCAGCAGAGGTTATTGCGGACGTACCTCAGCAAATTTGTTCTCAACAAGTTGATAGAAACCGCCGGGCCGGCTGTGCGCAGGTAATCAGCTCAGGCGCTCACCGAGTGGTTGCGGAAGCCTTTCTGCACTCAGTACCCGAAGCCGACTTTGCTATTCAAAATGGTGGTGGCGTGCGAGCGGATATTCCTGAAGGTGACTTTACGGTGGGTGATGCCTTTACCGTATTACCGTTCGCAAATACCTTAGTGAAACTAGAGCTGACCGGCTCTGAGTTTAAACAGGCAATGGAAGAGGCTTTGGCCTACGCTGTGTCAGACGGCGGTTCACAGGGCGCTTACCCCTATGGGGCGGGCATTCGTTATTCAGTCGATTTAACCGAAGAAACCGGCTCCCGCGTGTCTGACCTAGAAGTGTGGGATAAAGGCAGCCAGAGCTGGCAGCCAATGTCGGCCAGAGCGACTTATATTTTGGTAACGAACAGCTTCATTGCTGGCGGCCAGGACGGTTGGAATACATTCTACCGTATTAGTGAGCGGGGGCGTGCCCGCAATACCGGTATTGACTATGCTGAGTCACTAGTGAATTACGCCAGAGCTCAAGAGGTTCTGCAACGACCTGAAGAGTTTGCAACTCAGTCATATACGCCTGTAGAGGATAAATAATGGCTCACTCGTTTGAGCCAAGACCGGTCTCCGATAACGCCAGATTCGACTTTATTGTTGTCATTCTGGCGTTACTTACCGCGTTTGCGCCGCTGTCTATTGATATGTATTTGCCGGCGTTTAGCGCAATTGCCAGTGACTACGCCACCGACACTCATCACGTAGAATTATCACTGACTGCGTTTTTCTTTGGCTTATTCATAGGGCAGTTGCTGTATGGTACGGCAACCGATAAGTTTGGTCGTAAGAACCCACTGTATATCGGTTTGGCAATTTATGTGGTGACTTCCGTTGCCTGTGCTTATGCACCGGACATTCAGTGGCTGATTGTGCTGCGATTTTTTCAGGCTATTGGAGCCTGCGCGGGGATTGTTATAGCCCGTGCCGTAGTGCGTGATCTCTATACGCCGCAAGCATCAGCGCGAGTCTTTTCGTTTCTAATATTGGTTATGGGCGTTGCGCCTATTTTGGCGCCGTTGTTCGGGGCATATATTACCGAATGGATGGGCTGGCGAGCACTCTTTCTTATTGTCGCGGCTTTGGGGGTTGCTTCCGCAGTGACTATTCACTTTGTGCTGCCGGAAACACGAGGGCGACGTTACGACGTACGTATGCGCCATACCGGAACAACCTATTGGGCGGTATTTCGGGACCCTTCCTTTTTACGCTATTCACTAACAGGTGCTATTGCTCAGTCTGGGTTGTTTGCTTACATTACCGGTTCGCCGAAAATGTTTATTGAAATTTTCGGATTGGATCCAACGCACTACAGCTGGTTATTTGGTGTGAATGCTATTGGCATTATCGGTTTTTCTCAGCTTAATGGCTGGTTACTGAAGTACCATTCCTCACGAAAAATACTGAATGTCTCTTTGCCGATACTGGCCATTGTTTCGACTATTATGTGCGTGATGGCGTATATTCATGCCAGTTTCTGGGGCATTTTGCTGCCTTTATTTGCTTATATATCAACGCTTGGCTTAGTCTTTCCTAATGCTATGGCGGGGGCGTTGGCAGAGCAACAGGAGCGCGCAGGTTCGGCGTCCGCCGTTACTGGTAGCTTACAGTTTTTAATTGCAGGGTTGGTATCAGCCGGCGTAAGTCAGGCAGGGAGTTTTACCGATTACGCAATGGCGTGGGTGATAGGTGTGGCCGGCTTATTAGCGGTTATTGCATACCGCGTAATGCGCCGGCCAGAATAAGAGTTTATCCGTAATAAGTTGGGGCTGCCGGACCAACTGGTAGCCCAAAGCCGAATACCCAAATAAAGAACAATATTGTCCAACCGATGAAAAACATCATTGAGTAAGGCAGCATCATCGCGACCAATGTGCCAATACCTAAATCTTTCTTGTAACGGGCTGCAACAGCCAGTATCAAGCCAAAGTAACTCATCATCGGTGTTATGACGTTAGTCACCGAATCGCCTATACGGTAAGCCGCCTGAATCACTTCTGGTGAGTAGCCAATAAGCATCAGCATAGGGACGAAAATTGGCGCAGTGATAGCCCATTGTGCCGACGCTGAGCCCAGCATAAGGTTTACAAACCCACAGACCATAATGAAGAACACAAAAATGAGTGGGCCGGTCATACCAATATTGGTAAGAAACTCTGCGCCGTTAATAGCGAAGATGGTGCCAAAGTTGGTCCATTTAAAGAAGTTAACGAACTGCGCGGCGAAGAAAACCAACACAATGTACATACCCATGGTGCCCATGCTGTGCGACATTGCGTCAATGACGTCACGGTCGTTTTTCATGGTGTTTACGACACGGCCGTAAACAAAACCCGGAATGGCAAAGAAGAAGAAAATGTAAACCACGACACCTTTTAAGAATGGAGAGCCTTTCACTAAGCCGGTTTCCGGGTGTCGGAGAATGCCCCATTCGGGTACCACAGTGAGAGCGAGAATACCTGACAGTACTAACACACTTAGTCCGGCTAACTTTAAACCACGCTTTTCCAGAGCACTTAGCGGCTCCATAGAAGACTGATCGGACAAATCAATGGACGCTTCGTCTTTATTGTACTTGCCAAGTTTGGGCTCCACGATTTTGTCCGTAATGACTGCACCCAAAATGGCGATGAGGAAGGTGCTTATCATCATGAAGTACCAATTGGCTTCAGCGCCAACGGTATAATTTTCGTCGACAATCTTTGCAGCTTCCTGGGTTATCCCTGACAGTAACGGGTCAACGGTACCAATTAACAAATTGGCACTGTAACCTGCAGAAACCCCGGCGAATGCAGCTGCCAAACCAGCCAGTGGGTGGCGGCCTAAGCCGTAGAAGATCATAGCGGCGAGCGGAACCAACACCACGTAGCCGAGCTCCGACGCCGTGTTAGAGATAACACCGGCAAAAACGACCGTTACGGTAATTAACTTAGGTGGCGCTTTCATAACCAAGCCACGCATAGCCGCAGAAATGAGACCTGAACGCTCAGCCACACCAACACCTAATAAAGCGACAAGCACCGTCCCCAATGGCGTAAAGCCAGTAAAGTTCGTCACCAGGTTGGTCACAATTTTTTGTATACCTTCGGCGTTTAATAAGCTGACTGCCTGGATAACAGTCTCGCCATCGCGAGGGTCGATAGCGCTGACACCAAAATAAGCAGCAATGCCACTAGCGACAATAACCAGCAGACAAAAAATTGCGAATAGCGTTATAGGGTGAGGAAGTAAATTACCCAACCACTCGACCATGTCGAGGAAGCGAGTAAACCAGCCGCGCTTGCTGGTCTCTGAGTAACCATTATTGGAAGACTGCATACCTTTCGCCTTTATTATTTTAAAGTCAGAATGTTTAAAACAGCGCAGAATTCTAGCATAAAAAAAAGGCGACCCTGCAAAACAGAGTCGCCTTATTTGCGTTAAGACGCTTAGCGTTTAAGCTGCATCACTTTCTTTTAGGTTTTTCAGCGCGTAATCAAACGCCGCTTTACCTGCCAATAAGTCTTCCGGTGCGAAGTCGTCAACATTGATAGTACGCAAACGACCTTCTTCCGTTTTTTCCAGAAGGGCGACTTCGTCATCGCTTAGTACGCCCAGCTCTTTACCTTTGGCACCAATTTGGTCCAACTGAGTAAAGCTAAAGCGTTTACCGGCGGCTTTACAAACTTTGTCGTACAGAGGCTCGGCCGCAATAACGTTCTTCAGAGTTTCTTCTAAGAAACCAAAGTGACCTTCCGGGCTTAAGAACTGACCCTGACCTAAGCGAGTACGAACATCATTCGGAGACATCAGCATACGCGCAATTTTATGGTCGTTCTTGTCGCTTGGACGCTTAGCAATGCGGCCTAACGGGAACATGATGGCGCGCATAACAGAGCCAACACCACCAAAGTTATCCAACATAGACAGTTGAGCTTCCTGAAGCTTGTGCAAGGTATCCTGCATAGCCCAGTGCAATAGCGGTAAGTCTTCTTTACGCTGACCTTCGTCGTGGAAGCGTTTCAGAGTCGCAGAGCCAATGTATAAGTAGCTAAGCATGTCGCCAAGGCGCGCAGAAACACGCTCTTTACGCTTCAGGCTGCCGCCAAGCACGCCCATAGCTACGTCAGACAATAACGCCATATTGGCACTGAAGCGGTTCATTTGTTGGTAATACTTACGTGCAGGACCACTGACTGGTACTGAACTTAAGCGGTGACCACCAAAGCCGTAAAACACCGAGCGCATGAAGTTGCTTGCCGCAAAACCAATATGGCCAAACAGGGCGTTATCGAACTTCTTAAGTGCTTCAGGACCCTGCTCTGCTGACGCTTCCATTTCCTTAAGAACGTAAGGATGGCAGCGAATGGCGCCTTGACCGTAAATCATCATGTTACGAGTCAGAATGTTCGCACCTTCTACGGTAATAGCCACTGGCACGCCCTGATAACCACGACCTAAGTAGTTGTTTGGACCTAAACAAATACCTTTACCACCATGAACATCCATTGCGTCATCCATGCAGGCACGCAATTTTTCGGTCATGTGGTATTTTGCAATAGCACCGATAACGCTAGGCTTTTCACCCAAGTCGATGCCTTTTGTTGAAAGGGTAGTGACTGCGTCCATTAAGTACGCATTACCAGCCAGGCGAGCCATTGGCTCTTCAACACCTTCCATTTTACCAATTGGTAATTTGAACTGACGACGAATGCGTGAATACGCACCGGTCGCCAGAGCAAGAGATTTAATACCACCAGCACTGTTTGACGGTAGGGTAATTGAGCGACCAACCGACAAACACTCAACCAGCATACGCCAGCCTTTACCGGCATTTTTCTGACCACCGATAATGTAATCAAGTGGTACAAATACGTCGTTACCGCGAATAGGACCGTTTTGGAACGGAACGTTAAGCGGGAAGTGACGACGACCAATTTCAACGCCTTTCGTGTCACGCGGAATAAGCGCACAGGTAATACCCAGCTCTTCTTCTTCACCGATTAAACCGTCAGGGTCGTACATTTTGAATGCCAGACCTAATACCGTCGCAACCGGTGCAAGCGTGATGTAACGCTTGTTGAAGTTAAGTTTAATACCAACAATTTCTTCGCCGTTCCATTCGCCTTTACAGACAACACCTGAGTCAGGAATAGCCCCTGCGTCAGAGCCTGCTTCCGGGCTGGTTAGTGCGAAACATGGAATTTCGTCACCACTTGCCAGGCGTGGCAGGTAATGATCTTGCTGCTCTTTGGTACCATAGTGCTGCAGCAATTCGCCCGGACCTAATGAGTTAGGTACACCGACAGTGGATGCTAATACCGTACTAACGCCAGCAAGCTTTTGCAGCACGCGAGACTGAGCGTACGCTGAAAACTCAAGACCACCGTATTCTTTTTTGATGATCATCGCGAAGAACTTATTGTCCTTCAGATACTGCCATACGTGTTCAGGCATGTCTGTTAGTTCATGCGTAACTTCCCAGTCGTCCAGCATTTTGCAGACTTCTTCACACGGGCCGTCTAAGAACTCTTGCTCTTCTGCTGTTAGCTCAGCTTTTGGCACGTCCAGCAGCTTTTTCCAGTCCGGGTCGCCACTGAATAAGTCGCCGTCCCACCAAACTGTACCGGCTTCTAACGCATCGCGCTCAGTATCAGACATTTCTGGCATGACTTTGCGATATGCTTTAAGAATTGGTTTGGTTAGCAAGTTCAGGCGAACGGGTGCTAAATTAATAGGTACTAAGATAACGGCAAGAATTGTCCAAAGCACAGGGCCGACAATTTCCAGTACGTTACCAATAGCAAACATAGCGACCATGCCGACACTGAATAACAGCAGGCTGGCGCGCTTGTAAATGAGAGCTGCCGCAACAATAACGGTAGCGATAATCCAAAGTGCAATACTCATAGTGTAATACTCCGATTTGGAGGTCTGACCAGTTATACTGTGCAAGTTAGATCAACCAGACATTATTTTCAAGGAAAATTTGAACGCGCGTTTGAATTTTCTGTCAATGTAAGTATCCAGTTGTCACGGTGAATGGAGTGGTGATGTTAAAACGGACAATGCATTTTTTAATGGCTTCTGCTGTACTGAGTTTCGCTCAGCTTGCGCCGGTTCATGCAGACGATACTGTAAAAGAGACTCAGGGCATTAACGATACCATGAAGCCCTACGAAGCGAGCTACGTTATTACGCGTGGCGACAGCGAATATGGTGAAGGCTACCGCTATTTAGAGGTATCACCTGATGACGAATGGCAGCTGCGTACAAAGTCTGATATTTCCTGGTTTATTCTGTCCGATACCCGGGAAGCCCGCTCAGTGTTTATTGTTGACGACGAAAGTAAACGCCTGGAGCCGCGTGAGTTTGTCTATATGCGTACCGGAACTGGATCGGACAAGTCGTTTCATGGTGAATTCCGAGCAGATGATAAGACGGTTCGCAATGTCGATACCGGCCGAATGCTCGACATTAACTGGAAAGACGCTTTATTTGATGAAGCCAATGTAACAGAGCAGCTGCGCATAGACTTGGCCCGAGGAGCTAAAACGTTTGAGTATCGACTGGTTGATGAAAAAGGCCGGGAAGATGAGTATCGTTTTAGAGTGATGGCCGACAGTGAACTACTAAAACTGCCGTATGGCGAGGTTGAAGCGATAAAAGTAGGGCGAATTCGTGACAACAATCGCCGCCAGACCTTCTTCTGGTTTGCACCGGAATTAAACTACGTGATGGTAAAAATGCAGCAATTCAAAGAAGGTGACGAACAAGCCACCATGTCTTTGAAAAGTTTGGAAATGTAAGAGTTTAATTACTCAGAAGCGTAGCCCTGAGAGCCTAATACTTCACCGTCTAAGGTCACTCGGCCGTTTTCGAGCTTTAAACGCTCCTGGCAGAACCAGTTGACTACAAGCGGATAAATGCGGTGCTCTTGTTCGTGAACACGGGCTTGAACTTCGTCAACTGTGTCGCCTTCAAAAATAGGCACTTTCGCCTGTAATACGACCGGGCCACCGTCGAGTTCTTCCGTTACGAAGTGGACACTGACACCGTGTTCGGTATCGCCGGCATCTAATGCTCGCTGGTGGGTATTTATGCCTTTGTATTTAGGCAGAAGAGACGGATGTATGTTGAACATACGACCTTCGTAATGGCGCGTGAAGTCACCGGTTAGAATGCGCATAAAGCCGGCCAGTACTACTAAGTCAGGCTGATAACTATCAATTAATGCTTTAAGTTCAGCGTCGTAAGCTTCTCGTGTATCAAATTCTTTGTGGCTAAGCACTTCGGTGCTAATACCCTTTGCGGAAGCTTTCTCCAGACCTTTGGCTGACGCTTTATTCGAGATAACGGCAACCACCTCACCGGCGACTTTACCGTTTTCGCAGGCCTGCTGAATGGCCTGCATATTACTGCCGGTGCCTGATATCAAAACAACAATGCGTTTCATTAGTGAGTCTCGTCGGCCAGAATGTCGACTTGCTCTTCGCCTTCTGCGGCATTAGCAATACTACCAATTTTCCAGGCGTCTTCGCCAGCGTCAGTCAGTATTTGAATGGCTTTATCGGCTTGGTCATTAGGTACAGCGATAACCATACCCACACCACAGTTAAAGGTGCGGTACATTTCTTTCATGCTGACGTTGCCGTTGTCTTTTAACCAGTCGAAAATAACTGGCCAGTCCCAACTGTTACCGTCAATAACTGCTTTACTACCCTTCGGAAGTACTCGTGGAATGTTTTCCCAGAAGCCTCCACCGGTAATGTGTGACAAGGCATGCACAGGAACGTGCTTAATCAGTTCAAGCACTGACTTCACATAAATGCGAGTAGGTTCTAACAAGTGATCAGCCAGTGTTTTGCCTTGTAGGTGAGACTCTAAGTCGGCACCGCTGACTTCAATAATTTTACGAATAAGTGAGTAACCGTTCGAGTGAGGACCGCTTGACGCCAGAGCGATTAAGGCATCGCCGTCAGCAACTTTGGTACCATCGATAATTTCTGACTTTTCGACAACACCGGTACAAAAGCCTGCTAAGTCGTAGTCGCCGTGTTCGTACATGCCTGGCATTTCTGCTGTTTCACCGCCGATAAGTGCGCAGCCTGATTGTTCACAGCCGTCACCAATGCCTGCGACTACGTCAGCAGCAACGTCAACGTCCAGTTTGCCTGTTGCATAGTAGTCCAGGAAGAACAGAGGCTCTGCACCTTGCACGATAAGGTCGTTAACACACATAGCGACCAAATCGATGCCGACACCGCGGTGTCGTTTAAGATCGATAGCTAAACGTAATTTTGTACCAACACCGTCAGTACCTGAGACTAAAACGGGTTGTTTGTATCCTGCCGGAATTTCACAAAGTGCGCCAAACCCACCAATGTTACCCATTACTTCTGGTCGATGCGTGCGTTTAGTCACGCCCTTGATACGGTCAACCAATGCATTACCAGCGTCAATATCGACGCCCGCGTCTTTGTAACTTAAAGAAGGTTTGTTATCGCTCACAGAATTATCCCGACAGGCAAAAAATTTGCGCGCAAGTTTAACACGATTCGTGGTACAAAAGGTAGTCTGCAGCCTGAGGTAATTACCTCAGGAACTTTGTTATGAGGTGTGCTCTAAGTATGGCTTCTCAAAGCTATAAAATAACCTGTGCTCAACCGCTTCACCTAGACGCCGTGGCAATACTGGAAGCCCGGACTTATCCCGACGATGCCATCAGCAAGCGTAGCTTCCGCCGTTTTATTGAGTCTGAAACGGCCGACTTCTATGTGTTGGAAGTGGATAATAACGTTGAAGGCTACATTGTGGTTTTGTATCGAACTAACACTAACCTGGCGCGCCTGTATGCATTGGTCGTCAGCGACGATTATCGGCAAAAAGGTTACGGGCGACTATTACTGCAAAAAGCCGAAGCGTTAGCCGATGAACGGCATTCTCTGTTTTTACGCACCGAAGTAGCGGTGTCCAACAAGGTCGCTCAAGAGCTGCTCATCAGTGACGGCTTTCATTCTATCGAGCTTCGTGAAGCGTACTTCCCGGTGAGCGCAGCACAGTCGAGTGACGCGCTCGTTCTGCAAAAACTTTTACCACGTTATGAACTCGGCGAAGACGCCGGCGTGGGCGCTACCGAAACCTACGTTCCTATGTTAACTCAGTCGACAGAGTTTACCTGTGGGCCGGCGAGCTTATTGATGGCGCTTGATTACTTTGGGTACCCAAGCCAGGATCCTCAGTCTGAAGAACTGGAAATTTGGCGTGAAGCTACCACCATATACATGACCTCCGGTCACGGCGGTTGCGGACCTTATGGACTTGCGCGGGCAGCGCTCAAGCGCGGGCTTAACGTGCGTGTTGAAGTAAATACCGATCAGCCCTTGTTTGTCGACTCGGTTCGCCAAGAGCAGAAAAAGGAGGTGGTGGAACGAATACAACAGGTCGATATAGGGTATTTACGAGAAAAGAATGTACCGGTTTGCGTGGGAGATTACTCAATAGAGTCACTGCTTATAGATCTAGCCGGCGGGTGTTTAGTGATGGCATTAATTTCCACCTATTTATTTGACGGAATCCGAGCGCCGCACTGGGTTCTGATATGCGCTGCTGACGACGACTTTATTTACATTAACGACCCGGACTACGACACGCTGCCGTGGGAGTCGCCAACAGAGCGGCAGTATTTACCTGTGCCCGTCAAAACGTTTAGCAAAGCCTTTGGTTATGGCGGTAAGAAGCAGAAAGCGGCGGTAATTCTGTCGGTTAAAACGGAGTAAAGTGATCAAATCACCTTGAAATCTCCGTAAATATGCACAAAGTCATAGATTAGTTCCTAACAAAAAAGGATTCCGTATGAGCTCTGCATTTGATGATTTCGAGTTAAAAGGTCATAAATTTGATAACCGATTTGTGGTAGCGCCAATGACCCGTACCAGTGCCGATAAAAAAGGTAAGCCAACGGAGCTGATGGGCGAGTATTACGAGCGGTTTGCCAAAGGCGGCTGGAGCATGATTATCAGTGAGGGTGTTTACACTGACCGGCAGGCCAGTCAGGGGTACATTAACCAACCCGGTATTACCGACGCGCCGCAAACCGATGCCTGGAAAGAAATTGTTGAAAGAGTGCATGAGCATGATTGCAAATTCATACTACAACTGATGCACGCAGGAGCTCAGTTCCAGCATAACGAATATACTGACACGCCGATTGCACCAAGTGCCGTTCAACCTAAGGGCGAACCTTTGAGTTTGTATGGTGAAACGGACGGCTGGCCGGAAGTTAAGGCGATGGATGAAGGTGATTTCGATGCGGTGATGCAGGGCTTTGTGGGTGCGGTGAACCGAGCTGAAGAAGCCGGCTTTGATGGTGTCGAGCTGCACGCCGCTAATGGTTATTTACTGAACGAGTTTTTAAGTGATTATTTCAACCAGCGCGAAGACCAGTGGGGTGGCAACATTGGTAAGCGTATTAAGTTTGTTGCAATGGTAGCAAAAGCCGCGAAAGCGGCCGCAAAAGACGACTTTATTGTGGGTATTCGTCTTGGTCAAATTACGGTGACTGACCCAGATTATCAGTGGCCGGAAGGCGAAGATGCCATGATTAAACTGGTGAAAGCCTTGAAAGAAGCGGGAGTCGACTATATTCATACAACAGACACCGACGTAAACCGTAAGCCGTTTAAAGGCGGTAGTGCGAAAACGCTGGCGGAAATTGTGCAGGAGTTCAGCGATATTCCATTGATAGTGAACGGTGGAGTTGACAAGAGCAACTATGAGCACGTGGCTGCGCATTACCCCAATGCCATGCTGGCAATAGGTAAAGCCGCTCTGGCGAACCCTGACTTACCGAAGCGTTTGAAGTCCGGTGACAAAATTGAAGACTTAGACTTTGCCATGTTGCAACCAACTGCAACGCTTGAAAACGAGTGGAAGTGGCGAGATGAGCACGATAAACACATAAACGACGAATAAACTCACGTTTAAGCAGAGGATTTTATGAAAAAAGTAGCGGTACTATTGTCAGGTTGTGGTGTTTTTGACGGCGCGGAAGTGAATGAAGCGGTATTAACCCTGTTGCACCTTACCAAACAAGGTGCTGCTTACCAGTGCTTCGCCCCCGACGTTGAGCAAATGCACACCATTAACCACTTAAAAGGTGAGGAAAGCAGTGACAAACGCAATGTACTGGAAGAAGCTGCACGCATTGCCCGGGGCGAAGTGAAACCGCTCAGCGAGTTAAATGCGGATGAGTTCGATGCATTAATTCTACCTGGCGGTTTCGGTGTTGCGAAGAACTTCTGTGATTTTGCGGTTAACGGTGCTGAAATGACGGTGAATGAGCAAGTTCTTAAGGCAGGTAAAGCCTTTGTTGATGCCGAGAAGCCCGCAGGATATATGTGCATTGCGCCTGTTTTACTGCCACATATTTATGGTAATGGGGTAAAAGCCACCATAGGCCATAATGACGAAGTGGCGAATGCTATTAACACTTTGGGGGGCGAACACGTTAAGTGCGATGTGCGTGATATTGTCGTTGATGACAAGCATAAATTAGTGACCACACCGGCGTATATGTTGGCGGATAACCTGGTGGATGCAGAAGAGGGCATTCGCAAATTGGTCGAAAAAGTGCTTTATATGGCAGCATAAGGCGTGAAAGCCTAATAATTCACCGTTTAAGTGCGGAACTTATAGCGCTTAAACGGTGTCTGAGTTATAGTATCGACATTACGTCATTAAGAACTGACAGAAAACTTTGGGGCTGATCAGGATTCGACGGGATACACGAAACCCAAGGTGCATGCCGAGGTGAGGCTGGCCTCGTAAAAAGCCTCAACGTTATAGTTGCAAACGACGACAACTACGCTCTAGCGGCTTAATAACCCGCTAAGCCCGTCCCCCAGCGCTTTGTCTGCGAGACTGGATCAGGACGGCTCGACCTAAGGTAGACTCGCGTGGATGCTTTGTCCGGAGCTGAAGCGTTAAACTTAATCGGACTCGCGCGTGAACGAAGCCTGTCAGTCGGCGTCGCACGCGTTAATTAAAAGACTGAATAAGCATGTAGGACCGAGGATGTAGGTATTGCGGACGCGGGTTCAACTCCCGCCAGCTCCACCAATTCCATAAAAAGCCGCTCACCCGAGCGGCTTTTTTATTGCCTGTAGCCGACGTTGCGCGTCAGGTGTAGACTCTATCCTAAGAAGTGAGCCGTATAAATGAGGAGTGACTAATGAGACAGGTTTTATATATCGCTCATGGTGGCGGCCCTATGCCACTATTAGGCGATAAAACTCATGAAAGCCTGAACAACGCGCTTCAGGATGTTGTCTCGCATATGCCAAAACCCGATGCCATTCTTGTCGTTAGCGCTCACTGGGAAGCTGATATTCCGCATGTAACGACCGGTGAAAAACCGGAGCTAATTTATGATTATTACGGTTTCCCGCCAGAATCGTACCAAATCACTTATCCAGCACCTGGCGAGCCTAATTTAGCTAAAGAACTACTTGGAGCAATAACGGCGGCGGGCATCGAGTCGGTGGGGGAGCCGGAGCGTGGTTTTGACCATGGCCTTTTCGTGCCGCTTAAAATTATGTTCCCACAGGCTGATATTCCTTGCGTACAGCTGTCGCTGTTGAATACGCTTGATGCTAATGCTCATATCAAACTTGGGAAAGCTTTGGCGAACTTCAATTATGACAACCTGCTAATTTTGGGTTCCGGCTTTTCATTCCACAATATGAAGGCATTTTTCTCTCCGGAAGACGCGACAGCAGATAGTAAAAACGCAGAGTTCCAAAGCTGGTTAGAGCAAGTATGCAGTAGTAAAACGTTAAATGAAGAAGAGCGCGCTGATAAACTCAGTCATTGGCAACAAGCACCATTTGCCGAATTTTGTCATCCGCGCGAAGAACACTTGTTACCGTTACACGTTTGCTACGGCGCTGCCGGAAAAGCCAGTGACGAAGCTATTACCGTAACAGCACTCAATAAAGAAGCTCGAATGTTTTACTGGCAGCTAAATTAGCCTTTAGTTAGAGAGTCTGTGAAAACGACGCTAATTGCTGTGCCAACACACCATCAACTATCGGAGCTAGCTTGGTAAAGTCGGTGGTTGGGTAGCCGCCGACGATGTAATTCAGCGACACTTTGTTATCGCTAAAACTAATGGTCATGGTGCCGTTCATACCTAAGGATTGTAATGGTCCTAGACCACCGATTAACCGCAGGGTTTTTCGTGGGTCAACATAAGCAACCTGCATGTGCATTGCCTGCAAATCTCCGTTAATTTCGCAGAAACACCCGCCGGCAGTTGCATCAATACTTAAGTTCGCCGCATCGCCAAACCAGGTATGATCGTCCAGCCACCATTCACTAACGTTATTGATAAAATGTCTATAACCCTGTTGAGCAGAGCCCTCAAAGCTTTGCTCTAGTTGTATTTGAAAGCCGTGCTCTGATGATGAAGCGACTTCAGCCTGGCTGAAAGTAGCGAAACTGAGTGCTACCGCTGCTAGAGCCATTTTTATTGTTGTTTTCATTTTGTGTTCCTATTCTTAGTGTGCGGCTATTTTAAAGTAGACCTCAGGGTCTTCGTTGATAGTTTCTAATACTTTAGCAGCTAACCCAGTAGGGTTTCTTCTTTTGCTTTCCCAGCTTTTTATTGTATCTAAGCTGGTTCCCAGGGCTTGGGCGAAATCAACTTGAGAGACATTTAAGCGAGAACGAATAGCCTTTACATCAGCTATTTCATATCGGGTTACTTTGTGTGCTGGTTTATTCCGTTGCTCTATTTCAACGGCTTCTTCCAGTGAGCTTTTTAACTCATTAAAAATACTCATTAAATGCCTCCTTTAAGGTGAGCTGAAAGTTGCTTTAACTCAGATTTCTCAAGATTAGTTAGGTTGTCCTTTTTACTTTTAGGATAAGCGTATAAAAAATAGATTCTGCCCCTATGAGCAATTAGATAGACAACCCTTACTCCCGCACTCTTGCCTCGCTTCCCCACGGACATCCTTACTTTACGTAACCCTCCTGTTCCTTCAATAAGCCTACCTTTTCTTGGGTGTGCGATTAATTCAACTTGTAGTTTTAGAAGGTCTTCATCGTTTGCAAGTTGCTTTATTTGACTTGTGAAAACTGAAGTTTCTACAAACTCGATAGCTTCGACCATGCTTGATCCTTAAGTTTATTTTAGGTGTACATTGTACACTTGTCAACAAAAGGCTAATTACATACTGAGGAGGTCAAATTGTCGACTGAGAGATTTCACATTAGTATGTCCTACTTTCCCTTATTTCAGTTAAACTGGACGAAAGTTTGAAATTAAAGCAACGGATAAAACATCTCTCATGCAAAAACTCTACTTAACTTACGTCGGCGGTACTGCTCCCGGTGCGAATATTGAGCTGCATGATGTGCGTTTTGTTGTGGGGGAAACTATTGAGCATACCTATTCGGCCATTCGAGCAGGCTGGTTCGGTACGCAAAAAGGCTTGCATCTGGACAGCTATGTTCAGTTGCACCATGTCGATGGTTATCGTATTGAACTCGCACAAGAACCACAATCGGCTTGTGCTAAAAAGCTTTATTTCGTGAATTTTGGTGGCTACTTTGATGGTAAGTTGGCGGAGTTCCATGATTTTACGGTCGTTGTGGCCAAAGCTGCACAAGCGGCTAAGCAGCTAGCTAAAGCGCAAGTGCTCAATAAAGGCTTAGCTGGTGCAGAGCAGTTACATAAAGATGACTTGATAGCTGTCGACGATTGTCTGTGTCTCGATCTTATCGATAGTCACTACATTCACTTGTACCACGACGGCAAAAACCAGCCTTTGGTTCCTGACTGGAAAGGTTATCAGCCGCTTCCGTGATGAGTGCATTAAATGACATGGGTATTACTGTTCGAGCTTTTTATGACGATGGTTTTTCCATACATGATAAACCATCGAAATAGTGAAAGCGGTGGCAAAGTGCTCAAGGCCGGCGTGCCCCCAGGTAAACTCCCCAGTTTGAAAGTAAGTGACGAACATGGCGGCAACTGAGTAACCACCAACCAAAACCAGTGTAAAGTATAGTGTAGAGAGTACCGGGTTATTGTCTGAAAGCATAACGGCATATTCCTTCGGTTGTTTATTACTCTTCATAAGGTAAGTTATTAAAACTACTAGTCAAATTTTTCGATGCAACCATAAGGAAGTGCTTGTTTCACACCAACACACTCTCAATATCTTCATCTATTTTAAATGTAGCTAAGTCATCAGCGCGGGTTTTACCGCGTGTTAAAATGGCGATGGGTTGGTTATTTTCAGCGGCCTGGCGGGCAAAGCGATAACCCGAAAACACCATTAATGATGAGCCTATAACTAATAACCCTTCGCTTTCAGCTAACGCCTGCTTTGCTTCTGCGACACGGGTCTTCGGCACCGTGTCGCCAAAGTACACTACGTCTGGTTTTAAAATACCGCCGCAATTTAAGCAGTCGGCTATTTGGAAGGTTGAGAAGTCGGTTTCTATGTCAGCATCGCCGTCGGGTAGGGCGACGGCGTCCATTTCAGCGAACTCTGGGTTCAGTGCCAGGCAACGTTCGTGCATTTCCAAACGAGGCGATTGTGCGCCACAGCTCATGCAAACCATTTCATTAGCGTAGCCATGTAAATTTATTACGTCTGTGGCTCCGGCTCTTTGGTGTAAGCCGTCTACATTTTGAGTAATAATAGTACCTATTAAGCCTTCTTTCTGCATTTTTGCTAGTGCCAAATGTGAAGCATTAGGCTGTGCGTTATAAAGCACCGGCCAACCGTGTAAAGCGCGTGCCCAGTAACGCTTGCGCAGTAGCTCGTTAGTCATGAAGTCGCGATGCTGCATCGGAGGAGCGCTTTTCCAGTTACCGTTACTGTCGCGGTAGTCGGGAATACCTGAAGCCGTACTTAAGCCTGCACCTGTTAACACGGTTACTGGTTTATTCTGCTCTAAAAAATGTTGGAGTGTTTTTCTATTCTCAGACATAAAGCTTCTAGTTGAGCCTAACCTTGCAGCAAACGCCGCTGTAGTAATGCTTGCATATCCCGGCGACCATCAGCAACGATAAGAACAAAAACATCGGTGTTTATTATTCTGTATATACAGCGATACGGAGGCGTTTGAATTTGACGAAACTCTTTTATACCCAGTGACGTAAGTTCGTTTGGGTATGCCCCACGCTCCGGCGATTCGCTTAAGCTGGCAACTGAAGACCTTAACTTTTCAAGAGTATTAAGCGCTTTAGCTTTAGAGTCGTTTAGAGCTATGTAATCAACAATGTCCTGAATATCTTTAATTGCGTCAGCGGTCAGTTTTACAGAGTAGGTCATTAACGATCATTAAGCTCTTGTTTTAGATTATCAAAAGCGCTGTCGGCCGCTTGAATGTTGCCGCTCTCTATTTGCTGGTTACCCAAGGCTAGAATTTTAAGCATGGCCAGTGTTTCCTGAGTCTTTTCAAAGCTCTTTACGTCCTGAACCACCATCTTCGCTTCACCATTCTGAGTAATGTACATTGGGCCTTCACTCTCAGTGAGCTCTAATGAAATTTTCGCAGCATTGGCTTTTAAATAGCTTATCGGTTTAATTTTGTCAGAAAGTGCCATAACAGATCCTGGTAACTAAATTTGGTCTAAATATAGTCGTTATTTGCGATGCGGTCAAAAAGCTTTACTATGAAAAAAACACGCAACAAAGAAGCTTATGACAATAACCCCCGGTATTTACGAACACTACAAAGGCAACCGTTACCGAGTGATAGACACGGTAACGCACAGTGAAACGGAAGAAATGCTGGTACTGTATCAGCCGCTGTATGGTGAACAAAAACTATGGGTAAGACCGTATGATATGTTTATCGAGTCGGTCGACGTTGGAGGGCAGAGCGTGCCTCGATTTCGTCTCATAAAGGAGTAGTCCGGCAGTATGGACTCAAAATTGAAATTTAACGAGCTCATGATGGAATGCAAAGAAGGTCAGCTGAAGCCGAACCTCCGCATTATTCTTCCTATTCTGCTTGCCATATTGTTGCTTGTGCCTGTTACTCGTGCGGTGACACTTCAAGTGTTGTCGGACGCGTTTTTGCAGGTATCTGTATTTGTCTTTGCGTCGCTGGCGCTGTATTACAGTTTAACTCGCAACCTCGATAAAGAGCGTTTAGCCAGTTATATGCAACGGCATCCACTACAGGAAGTTGCTATAGCTGCGTTGCTGGGCGCGTTGCCCGGCTGTGGCGGCGCCATTATTGTCGTGACACAGTTCACTCGCGGTATGACAAGCTTTGGTGCAGTGGTTGCTGTGTTAACCAGCACTATGGGCGATGCTGCGTTTTTACTGCTGGCACAAAAACCTACCGACGCGTTACTTATTGTCACAATAAGTTTGGTGGTTGGAGCCATCAGTGGCTATGTCGTTAATTTGTTTCATAAAGGGAAAACCGACTGGCTGCTGAGTAAGAGCGCATCTGACAGCAAAGAAAGCCTGTGTGGACCCGAGCCAAGCAGAACCCGCAAAACGGTGCTGAGGTGGTCTGTGCGTTTTTGGAAAGTTATTTTTATACCTGCACTTATTGGGGCAGTCGCGGTTGCACTTCAACTTGAGCTTAACGAGCCGTTAAATTTACCCCCTAATACCGTTGAGACCATTGCCGCAACAGCGACTTTTCTTATTTTGGTGTTATGGGCGTTTACGTCAGATCTCACCGGTTATTCATCGATTACCAGTGAAGAGCCCACAACGCATCATGAAGGGTGGTTGAATAAATCGGTTCTAGACACTCAGTTTGTAACGGGATGGGTCGTCCTGGCGTTTTTAGCTTTCGAGATTCCAGTACAGCTTTTTGGTATTGATGTGGCTGGCATGTTTAATTCCTGGGGACCAATGGTCGTATTAATGGCTGTGGTTATTGGCTTTTTGCCAGGCTGTGGACCGCAAATACTCGTGACTAGTTTGTACATTAATGGTTCTATTCCTTTTTCTGCCCAACTTGGTAATGCTATTAGTAATGACGGCGATGCGCTTTTTCCTGCCATAGCTTTAGCCCCGAAAGCAGCACTTTTGGCAACGTTATACTCCGCTATACCGGCCTTTGTCGCCGCATATGGCTTTTACTTTTTGTTTGAATAATCGGTGCCAATTAAAAGTATCTGAAAATAGTTATTAGAAACTTGAAATAAAAATAAGAATAATTCGCATTTACTAAATGGTATCCCCTGAGTATGATGAGCGCCGCTAAACATATAACAGGGGATGAATATATGAAAAGGTTTCTGCCGAGTGTGGTTGCACTCTCTCTTGCTGCTACTTTCTCTCACGGTGCTATGGCCAAAGCGGCAGCGATAAACATGGACGACATTGAGCGCATGGTCGTTACTGCGTCTGGTTTTGAGCAAAAGCTAACTGAAGCACCCGCCAGTATTTCTGTCATTACTAATGAAGATCTCCGTTTACGCTCGTTTACCTCTTTGCTTGATGCGGTGAAATTCCAGGAGGGTGTTGATATTGGCGTGTCTCGCGACAAAACGGGCCAGGGCAGTATTAGTATGCGAGGGTTAACCGGCGAATACACTCTCATACTGGTTGACGGAGTGCGGCAGAACAATCATGGTGATATTTATCCGAATAACTTTGGCGGCAACGCGTTTAATCATATTCCGCCATTAACGGCTATTGACAGAATTGAGGTCATAAGAGGCCCGGCGTCGACGTTATATGGTGCTGATGCGCTCGGCGGTGTTATTAACGTCATCACTAAGAAACATGCCAACGAATGGAATGGTTCAGTCAGCTTTGGCCGTAGCTTGCAAACTGATGACGATTTTGGCGATGACTTTACCACCGACTTTAATGTTAGCGGACCCATTATTAAAGATGTTCTGACACTGGGTATACGCGGCAGCCTGTATGATCAGCAAGCGTCCAGTCCAGAGTTTGAACCGGCAGTAGACCCGAATGGCACCGTTCATGTGCGTCAACTAGGTTTCGGTAGCGGCGGGCGTACTGTTGACAATACCGACGAGCATTACGGTTTTTCGTTGTCATTTACGCCTGCAGAAAACCAAAACCTGAAGTTCAATTTTGACGACTCGCATCAGTCTTATGACAACACGCCAAGCTATGACTTAGAAACCGGTACTATTACTTATCCGCTGGGAACAAAAGACAGTATCGAATCACTGTGGCAGGATCGTGGGGGTAATGTCGCACCACGAGCTGGCTATGCTCAGGACCAATCTTATGATCGTACCTGGTGGTCATTAATTCACGACGCTGAATGGTCGTTTGGTAGTAGTTTATTCTCAGTGTCGCATGTTGATACGCAAAATAATGGCCGGACATTGCCGTTAAGCGTCGACGAGCGTTTGTTATTGCAGGAAATGTATGACGGCACAGGGGACTACGAAGGGCTCACTGAACAAGAGCGTCGACAAATTGCGGAAGATACTTTCCTGCCACGTCCGGCAAGACCTTTGGAGAGCAGCCAGTATACGGTAGACCTGCGCTTTGATATTCCCATTGAAAATGTTGCGGGGCATCACAATCTGGTTGTTGGTGGTCAGCTTATTGACGGCGAGCTAAAAGACGGTGTTTTTGGTCTGGAAGAAGGAAGCGCTGGCGCTATTCAAGAGCAAAAAATGTACTCGCTGTTTGTTGAGGATAACTGGATGCCTATTGCTGACTTTACGCTAACCGGTGGTGTTCGTTATGACGAGCACGACGTTTTTGGCAGTCAGGTCTCGCCGCGTTTATACGCCGTTTATAATCTATCGCCAAGCTGGGTGGTAAAAGGCGGTGTGAGCACCGGCTATAAAACACCTAAAACGACCGATTTGTACGATGGAATAACTGGGTTTGGCGGACAAGGTACGATTCCATTTGCCGGTAACCCCAACCTCGAGCCTGAGACCAGTGTTAACTCGGAAATAGCGCTTTACTGGAATTCGCAACGAGCTGATCACAATTTTAATATCACCTACTTCAATACTCAGTTCGAAGACAAAATTGGTCGAGGCGATACCGTTCCAAGCTGCGATGTCACCGGCGGTGAGAGACCATGTGTGAACTTAGGTGATTACCAGGCGTTGGGTTATGACTCGTTTAGTCAGGTTATCAATATTGATGAAGTGGACTTGCAAGGCATTGAAGTTGCCGGACGTTATGCCATTAGTCAACTTTGGGCGGTACGTGGTAACTATACCTGGACAGACAGTGAGCAGATCACGGGGAGCCAGGCTGGTCAGCCGCTAACAAATACCGCAGAGCACATGGCCAACCTCTGGCTAGAATGGCAGGCAGCGGATGACTTAAACATTTACCTGCAGGGAGAAATTCGCTCTGATCGCTATCGTGGCTATGACGCGGTTATTGAAGAACAGCAGTACTATGAAAATTACAGCTTGTTGAACTTGGGACTAAGTTATCAACTGAATGACTATACCCAGGTAAACTTGCGTGTGAATAACTTGCTCGATCGCGACTTTACAACCTATTCAACGACCTACACGGACTTAAACGGCGACGGGGAATATGCGTACGTCACGGGACGCGGCGCAGTCAGTGAAGTTGTTTTTACTGATGACTATAACGTCAAAGATAAAGCCCGTAATTTATGGATGGGCGTGACGGTTACTTTCTAAAAGACTTAAGGCGCCGGGATAAACCCGGCGTTGCCCTTCTTTATCAGAGGTGTTACAAAATACCTTTGCATCGTAAGAACAAATAGTCTAGTGGAAAAACTATTTCAACAAACATCAGAGCTTCAGCATTTTTTTGAACAACTTTATGAGAAATCGTTAAACCCGTTCTGGATAACTGAAGTGAAAGGCGATGACTTTATTATTGTTATTGCGAACCCAGCAGCGCAAAGACTGGAGCCTGAGCAAGTACCGGGAGCTTCTATTCGTCGGCTAGCCAATAAAATAGGTGATGCTGATGAGATGTTGAAAGGATACTACCAAGCTATCGCTAGCGGTAATTCCGTACAGTTTGAACAACGCCCAGTTGTTGGTGAAAAAGAATATTTATTCAGAACGCTTATAGTTCCAATAAAAAATGCAGATGGGGAGATTACTCATATATGGGGGAGTGCTCATAACCTCACTGATTTTTTAGATCCTCATAAAGAGCTTTTAGCTATCAACAAACTGCTGGATGAAAAAGTCAAAGAGCGAACCTTGCAACTGGATAAGGCAATAGAAGATCTTGAGTATCTTTCCTGTACCGATGACTTAACGTCACTGGCAAATCGTCGTCATTTTGATAAGCAATTGCAGCAGTCAATAGCAAAGTGTAATGCTAATGAATTACCTTTATCGTTAATTTATATGGATATTGATTTTTTCAAACAATTTAACGATAAGTACGGACACGCCGCTGGTGATGCCTGTTTGAAGAGTGTTGCCGATACATTAAATGACTTTAATCATGGTGAAACAACTTTAGTTGCTCGTTATGGTGGTGAGGAGTTTGTTGTGTTACTTGCTAATACAGATGAAGTAAAAGCAAAGTCCATCGCAAAAACTATTCTAAGGTCGGTAGAAAGCTTATCAGTTTTTATTGGAAATAGGACTGAGAATGTAACGGTAAGTGCTGGTGTAGCCTGCTCTCTCTCATCATCACATGACTCAGATACAATATTAAAGGCGGCGGATGATGCGCTTTATAAGGCAAAAGAAAATGGTCGCAATTGTGTAGAGGTGGAGATCATTCAATAAATGACAGCGAAAGAACAATGCCCATGTGGCAGCGGCAATAGCTATGCGCAATGCTGTGAAAAACTTCACCATAATCAAGCTTACGCTCAAACCCCAGAGCAACTCATGCGCTCGCGTTATTGTGCCTTTGTAAAACAGCTGACCAATTACCTACTTAAAACCTGGCATCCCAGTACACGTCCCATGTCGCTTGACCTATCCGACTCGCCCGATTGGCTAAAATTACAGGTCATGTCCTCTGAACAAACAGGCGATAAAGGTAAAGTGCATTTCCGAGCGTTTTACAAAGAGGGTGTTGATGTGGGTTTTATGGAAGAGCACTCCGATTTTGTCCGCGAACAGGGGCGTTGGTTTTACGTAAGTGGTAAGGTGAAATAGCAAAAGGGAGATAAGGATATCCAAACTTTTATAAGAGAGTTTTGGTTGTTTGGAGTCAAGCAGGCGTATGCCTGTATTTTTGGCGGCTTTTTGTTGTTCGTTATGTTAGCGACCAAACTGTATTATCCCATTGAAGCGATACACCGTTACGATTTCATCTTTATTTCCGCCATTGTATTTCAGGTGTTTTTGCTTCTTTGTCGGTTCGAAACGTTACGTGAGTCTGTCGTTATTCTGATCTTTCATTTAGTTGCGACGATTATGGAGCTTTTTAAAACGTCAGATGCCATTGGTTCTTGGGCTTACCCGGAAGAGTATATTTTTGGCATCGCCAACGTTCCTTTGTTTACAGGGTTTATGTACAGCGCGGTGGGTAGTTATATTGCTCGCGTCTGGAGAATTTTTGATTTTAGGTATTCTTATTACCCCAACCACAGCTGGACCGTTATTCTAGTCGCGCTAATTTACATTAACTTCTTCACTCATCACTTTATTTGGGACTTCCGTTGGGTTTTGGTTGCGGGGACTATTGCTTTATTCTATAGAACTCGAGTTTACTATCGGGTAGATTTTGAGTACCGCAGTATGCCCCTATTAGTCGGCTGGAGTTTAGTCGCTTTTTTTATCTGGATAGCTGAAAACTTAGCGACTTATGCGAATGTTTGGGTTTATCCAAACCAACATGGTCAATGGGAAATGGTATCGCTCTCAAAGTTTGGCTCTTGGTATCTTCTGATGATACTAAGCTTTGTTTTAGTGGCTTCTATTAATCAAATAAAAACTATTAAACGACGCCCTTAAGAGCGTCGTTTTAGAAAGAAAGCGACAATAGCGGCGGTTATAGCTCCCATAACCAAGGCGCCTATTGCTGACTGCATCATGTACGATGTCAGGTTAAAATATTTTTCAGCTCGGTCTTCACTCATCATGCCAGATTCAATGGCGTGATTTTTCATATTTGGAAAGAACTGCGGCGATATGACGTAGTGGACTAACAGTTGAACCGCTGGTGACAGCACCGCAACAACGACCGCAATTTTCAAACCGCTAATAAAGCCTTGTAGCCAGGTCATTTCTTCATTGGGTAACGACGCTCTTTTATCGCGTAACGCTAAGATATAAATGACGATTGCAACCAAGGCAAATACGTTAGTAAATATAGCGTGGTACTGAATATTGTGGGTATGCAGGCCTGCCAACCTCTCAATTATCATCCACAGAATAATGGCTACTACAAAAATTAAGCCCCATTTAATTTCTTTCATAACGTTGACCTTGGTTCCGATTATTGTTGTTTAGCTTGTCTTGATAATAGCATTTGTTCAAAATACTTGTTAGATTTACGAAAAAAAACAATGGTCTAGTATTTTGGAAAGACGGAAGGATGACCGCCGATTACAGCGGCGAGAGAAGTTAACGACAGCTTTGCTGGTAAAAATCAGTATATGGGCTATTTCTATCGTTCTTATTGCCTCGTCTATTACTTTTCTAACAACCTATAACAACGCCAGAGAGCAGGTTATAACCGTTCTACAGCGGGATTTAGCGCCTACCCTTGAACGTAACCAGGCATTATTTAAGCGTATTGAAAGTAACGCCAATATTTTAGCGGACGAGTTTCTTTCTCAATACGACATAGCGCGAACTACCGAAGACATTACTCAACGGTTTGATGCATGGTATCAAGAAACCTCTCCCGGCGTTTTACGGTTAAAGCCTGAATTTAATCGCGGTATAGCGGTTAACTCTAATCACTTTGAGAACTTGAGTGCTTTTTTGGGCCCCCGAGATAAGTCAATAAGTGATGAGCTGAAAGCACGGGTTATAGCCGCTCAATTGACATTGAGCAAATTGGGACCTGCGTGGCAAAAAGACGTTGCTAACACTCACTTCTCAATGCCTGAAAATGCGCTATTAATGTATTCAGTGGACTCTCCGTGGGGACTCTTGGCTGATAAAGACTTGGTGATTACTGACTTTTCGGTGGTTAAATCAACACTGCAAAGTGAAAACCCAGATCGAACTCCCAACTGGACGGGGCTTTATTACGATATTTCTGCTGATGTGTGGACTATTACCTACCAAAAACCTATTGATTTAAATGGACAGCATTTAGCAAACGCGAGTTTTGATGTCGCATTAGGTAGTTTATTAAATGACTTAACGGAGAAAAAACGACCGAAATCAGAACACATCGTTTTAAATACAAAAGGCGATTTAATTGCCGCTTCAAACCTGGCGCAAGAGGCTATTGTTGAGCGCTCAACGCTTACTTCAGAAACCTATGATGAGCCTTTGTATCAGCAACTAAGTCATTTGGTAACAAGCGAAAACTGGACGAGTCAGTCCTTTATCTTAGAGAGCGAGATAGAGGGACAACTGCTTATTGTCGATAAAATAGCTGGCCCGAATTGGTGGCACATTACCGCCTACCCATTGAGTGAAATTCGTAAACAAGCGGTAGAACTTCCAATTAGATTGGTAGCGGCGGGTGTCGGCTTAGTCATACTTATTCTGTTGATGACGTACTGGCTTATTCAAAGAGAAATCAGTAAACCTTTGCACGAAGTAGCAACAGTAGCGTCATTAATGGGGCAGCGTAATTATCAGGAAGCTTTATCTCATAGAGCGGCATCTATAAAAGCCCGGGGTGAAGTTAAACAAGCGCTAGATGCATTTAAAACGATGGCGGCTCGGTTTATTTCGGCTCAAACAGAACTGGAGCAACAAGTTGAGTCACGTACAGCAGAGCTGGCTGAGGCGAATAAGCAATTAGACGCACTGGCGCATATGGATGGTTTAACAGGGCTGTTTAATCGTCGAGCTTTTGACAAGGATTTGAATGCCGCTATCGAGTCAGGGAAGTCTTACTATTTAATGATGGCCGACATTGACGAATTTAAGCCATACAACGACAACTACGGGCATGAGGCAGGTGATAGAGCGTTGAAAAAAATAGCCGATTGCTTGCGCGACAAAACACCCCTGAAAGTTTATCGTTATGGCGGCGAAGAATTTGCAATAATTATCCCCGCTGCAGAGTCTGTTGAGCAAAAGTTGAATGAATTGCGTGATGCCATAGTCGAGCTAACGATTACGCATGAGTACAAACAAGCTGATCTGCCTGTATTAACCTTAAGTATGGGGGCTGCGCCTGTTGAAGCCAATGAAGCGGCCGCCGATGCAATTCGGCGGGCCGACCGGCAATTATATAAAGCGAAAAATGCCGGTCGGAACTGCGTTTGTGTGCAGGAGGGGATAGTTGATAGCTAACTTATTGCCTGGGCACAAAGTACGCTCGTTGCTGATATAAAATAGACGGCAGCATCGCAAAAGCCTGGACCTTGCGGATATGCTCCGGTTGCGGTTTGCCCTCAATTGGCGCTAGTGACTGTGACGATGATTGATAGCGAAATTGTTTTACTGATTTATCGACGTGCAGCACCGTTAAACGTGGACCGTTAATATGCTGTTCCAGCCAACCATAATTGTCGCCAAATTGCATCATAGCTCGATTGGCCGGTTGCACATCGGGCTGACTAAGATCCTGCCCTACCATCGGTAAGTAGGCCGATATGCCGGCAAGAGATAATAGCGTTGGCGCTAAGTCGATTTGGCTGCTAATTGCAGAAATGGTTCTTGGCTTAATATCCGAACCCAGAATGAGTCCCGGAATATGGAATTTGCTGACGGGGACTAACTCATCGCCGTAAACTCGAGTGTCGTGGTCAGCGACCACTAGAAATAATGTATTTTGCCAGTAGTCACTCTTCTGTGCTTTTTCAAAAAATTCACCGAGTGCATGGTCAGCATATTTAACCGCATTGTTGACCGTCTGCTTAGGTTGTTCTGCTAATGTAATCTCACCATCAGGGAACTCAAATGGCTCGTGGTTTGACGAGGTAAACGCAAGAGTAAACTGGGGGGCTGAGTTATCGGCTTGTGACAAGCGTTGATGTAACTTATTCAGTAAGTCTTGGTCACTAACTCCCCAGCTACCAGCAAACTGGGGAGATTCATAGTCGTCCTGGTCGATGACAGACTGAAACCCATTACCAACAAAGAAACTCGCCATATTGTCAAAGTGGGCTTGTCCTCCGTATATAAACTCAGTGTTGTAGCCTTTTCTGGAAAGCGCGTCTGCGAGCGTGAAAAACTGACGCTGTGACCCAGACAGCTTGACGGTTGAGCGAGCACGGGTTGGTAAAAAACCGGAAATTACGGCTTCGATACCTCTGACTGAGCGAGTACCGGTTGCGTAGAGGTTTTCAAACCACCATCCCTGTTTCTTTAAACGCTCAAGGTTCGGCGTTAATGGCTTACCACCGAGCGACTCAACAAAGGTCGCACCAAGGCTTTCCTCCAGAATGACCACAATATTTAAAGGTACTTTGCGCTTGGCTGAGGCAGGTTGGTAATGCACGGTAGGATACTCAGCAAATGGAAACTCTAAATTGGCTAAATAGGGCACTTTTCGTACTTCATTAATGATCTCGTCGTCAGTGAGTTTCCCGTAAACACGATTTGCCTGTGCTTCGTGCTTAAGGTTATACAGTGCGTACTCAAGGGTGTAAGTGGAGTTTAAAATTAATGAATTAACCATTGCATCGGAGGTGACCGCAAAAAATGCCGGATTGGCAGGCCGATGTGCAAGAGTCGATCGAATGCCGAACAATGTTGTAACGATTAATACTGGAATGACTGCGATTAGGTAACGCCGTTTTATGGCTCTTGGTTGGAAGTTATGTTCGGATTTCTTATACCAACGATATGAAAGGTAAACGAATACCAGTGTTGAGGCAATTCCGGTGAAAAGCCAACCAGTAAAGCCATGTATTAGGGTAGATAAAACCTCTTTTGGGTACGCAAGGTACTCAAAGAACAATCGGTTTGGGCGAGTATCATACTGCGCTAAGAATGCGGGTGTTGAGATTTCCATGAACCACAACACTAATGCACAAATCAAAAACCAGGCTGTCCATAATCGCCGCCACCACCTCTGAGCTATCGATTTGTGTAAAACCACACTTAATGGCGACAATACTAATAATGGAATCAGTGTAAAGTATCCTACTTGAATTAAGTCTGCGCGTACGCCAAGTACAATAAAGTCGAGCCAGTTAATAGCGCTGTCAACGCGCTCTGCATAGAGTCCAGCAAGTAATAAACGACAGCAGGTTAACAGCGCCAAAGTGGCTCCTGCGAAATAGGCTACTGGTTTAAACAGTGCTAGAGTTTGCCATAAGGTATTGTTAGACGTTGCTGCCCGCATAGATGTTAGCTCTTCTTTTTTACTGACTACGTGAAGAAACTAACAGGCATTCCTTAAGTAAAGCTTAAGACTGCTTTAATAAACTGTGCCGAGTATTTTAAATCAGGGGCCAGGAGAGGATAGACAATGAAGCCAGCCTATACCGGTATGACTCGAATTTGGAAAGCGACGTTTAACTCACTAAGAGGAATAAAAACTGCCTGGCGTTATGAAGCCGCGTTTCGACAGGAAGCTCTTATGTGTGCTGCTCTAATACCGGTCGCATTGCTCGTTGAAGCGTCGGTTGCAGAACGCCTGCTACTCATTATGAGCTTATTTGTTTTAGTCATTACTGAGCTACTTAATTCGGCTGTAGAAGCGGTTGTTGATCGTATTGGTGCTGAGTTTCACGAGTTGAGTGGTCGCGCAAAAGACATAGCGTCAGCTGCGGTATTCTTTGCGTTGCTGCTGTTAATAGTCACCTGGATCAGTATTTTGTTTTTCTAATTTTCTAAAAAATTTGGAACTTTTAATCAAACGCTTAAGCCATGATTTCTGACTGCAACTTAAGCTTTCCTTAAGTCTTTATTTATAAAGTGACAGCATCGAAGCTGTTTCAGCCGCTGACTTAAGGAGTAAACATATGCGTCACTGCTGGATATTACCGGATCATCCGTTACGTGAGCAGGTTGAATCATTTATTTGTGAACGTTACTGGCTTAACTTCAATGCCTGTCTACGCTCTTTGCCGCGTTTACTTATCGCTGTATTCGATGACGCTAAGCTGATTGCTGCTTGCGGAGTTCAGTTGGCTGACGAACAACCGCTATTTTCGCAGACGTATTTAACCAAACCTATTACAGGTTACCAGGTGAACTCCAGACCTCTGCCTCCCCCGGAACGCCTGGCCGAAGTTGGGTCAATGGCGGCATTAGATCCAAGTTACTTACCCTTATTATTTCGTGCGGTAGTTAGGCTTCTGAACTCGCATAACCGAACCGCTGTGATATTTACCGCCACTCGTGCGCTACAAAAGTACTTTAGTCGCTTGGGTATTGCATTAACAGCATTAGAAACCGCGCAACAAAGCGCGTTACCTGAGTCAACACGTGACCTCTGGGGGAACTACTATCAGCATCAGCCGGTGGTGTTGGCCGGGTGGTTAGAGCAAGGCTGCGTTTTTGAGCAACTTATTACGACACAAGATTCAAATCATATCTCTGTTCGCGAGGTTGCCTTATGAATACTTTGTTCGAACGAATACAGCAGCACGCGTTAACTGCTCCTGATGCAATTGCACTGTCCTCTGAACAGCAAAAGTTGAGTTACCAATCGCTTGTAGACGCGGTTTATAAGCGAGTTGAGCAACTTAATCAGCAACCTCAGAGAATCTTTCTTTTACAAAACCCAGACTCTATTGCGTGGGTGATTGAAGACTTAGCGCTCATGCTGGCTAATAAGGTTTGCATACCGGTACCGCCATTTTTCAGTCAGCAACAGCAGTCCTACTTACAGAAAAAGGTAAGTGATAACAAACCGCTTCCGTCTGGAACATCAAAAGTTACTTTTACTTCAGGTAGTACCGGCGAACCCAAAGGTGTCTGCTTATCTGTCGAAAACCAACTGAACACGGTTGCTGCTTTGGCTGAGCGTGTTGCTGAGGTTAGTGTCAATCGCCACATGGTTATTATGCCGTTATCTATTCTTCTGGAGAATATTGCGGGTGTTTATCTGGCATTGTGGCTAGGAGCAGAAGTTCTGCTTTTTAAAGGCGAAACACTAGGGCTGAAAGGCTCGTCATCAATACACGCTAATACGTTCTTTTCAGCATTATCTCACTATCAACCCGATAGCTTAATTCTCACGCCGGCGTTGCTTAATGCTCTTGTCGAAGGAGCTAAACGCGGGACTATTGATGCGAAACAGTTCAAGTTACTCGCCGTCGGTGGTGCTCGTCTGAGTGCAACACTTGAACGACAAGCGCTGACGTTGGGGCTGCCAGTTGTTCAGGGGTATGGGTTATCTGAATTCAGTTCGGTGGTTGCGCTGAATGCGCCCGCTGCGGTCGTGCCAGGAACGGTTGGACACCCTCTGAACCATGCCGTTGTCACAATACGCGACGGTGGTGTGGTCGTCAGAGGAAATACCATGCTGGGTTATTGGGACAACCCTGACAGCTGGTTTCCCAGCGAGATTAACACGGGTGATTTAGGGCAGTTTGATGAAGACGGGCGATTAATCATTTTAGGGCGTCGAAAGCACATCATTGTGAATGCCTATGGCCGTAATATTGACCCTGAGTGGCTAGAGGCGGAACTGTGCAGTCAGCAAGCGATTCACCAAGCGGCAGTATTTGGCGATGAAGAAATACCGCTGACAGCGTTGGTGGTGCTGACGAGTCCTTCAACAGCTGAGCAGGTTAGTTCGGTTATTTATCAGGTCAACCAACAGCTTCCGGACTACGCGCGCATTCAACGTTATGTTGTTTTGAAAGAACCTTTCACGGTCAGCAACGGTTTGTTAACCGGCACCGGGCGCTTACGACGTCTCGCTATCAAAGACGCTTATCGGGTTGCTATTGACCCTACAACTTATTCATCTGCTAACGAGGTATACGATGATGTTCTTTAATACTTTATGCGAACAAACCCAAAACGAACAACGCTATTTACTGAGCGCGCCTGCCATTCAACAAGCGTTGCAGGGTGAGATAACCATAGAAAGATATCGTGCTTTTTTAACTCAGGCTTACCACCATGTTAAGCACACCACGCCATTATTAATGCGTTGTGGCAGCAAACTATCGTTTCGGGATGAGTGGCTGCGTAAAGCAGTCATCGAGTATATCAATGAAGAATACGGCCATGAACGCTGGATACTTAATGATATTAAGGCGGCTGGCGGTGACGTTGAAGTCGCGCAGTCGAGTGAACCACATACATCAACCCAAGCGATGGTATCACTGGTTTATCAAGCTATCGACAATGAGCACCCTGCGGCATTTTTCGGCATGGCGCATGTGCTGGAAGGCACTAGCGTTAAGCTGGCAACACAGGCTGCGGGAAAAATAAAAGACGCACTGCAACTACCGGATTCTGCGTTCAGCTATTTACTGTCGCACGGTGACTTAGACCAGGAGCATGTGCAGTTTTTTGAACAGTTGATGAACCAAGTGACCGATGAAAAAGCTCAGCAAGTCATTGTGCGTACAGCGAAGCATGTTTATCGGCTTTACGGTGACATGTTTCGCGCTCTTCCTGAACTGGCAGGAGAGCCGCTATGAGTCAGTTTAACTGGCAACAGCAAACTATTGTACTAACCGGTGCGGCGGGCGGACTTGGTCAAGCCCTTGCAGAAGCACTGAGTCAACGAGGGGCCAGGCTTATTATGGTAGGACGCACCATTGGCACGCTTGACGCTCTGGCAAAGCGGCTTAATCAGACGTCATTTGTGGCTGACTTGACCCAACAGAGTGAACGTGTGCGGCTGCTTAAATTTATAACAGAGCAGGGCGCAGCGGTAACCGGATTAATTAACAATGCCGCAGTCACTCATGAAGGCTTGTTCGGTAATGCTACTGCCGATGATATTGAGCGTGTCATTACTACGAACTTAATGGTCCCCATTGCATTGACTCATGATTTTCTGCCGGTGTTAAGCGCTAATAAAGGTTGGGTTTTAAATGTCGGCTCGGTATTCGGTGCTATCGGTTTTCCGGGGCAAGGCCTTTACTGTGCCAGCAAATTCGGCTTGCGAGGCTTTAGCGAAGCGTTGAATAGGGAGTTGCTGAACAGCGATATTAATGTGATGTACGCAGCCCCACGTGCCATTAAGACCTCACTGAATAATGGTTTGATTAGCCGATTAAATACAACACTAAAAACGAAACAGGATGCTCCGCAGCGGGTTGCGCAGCAGCTTGCCACGCAAATAGAGAGACAGTCGTGGTTGCGAACACTCGGATGGCCGGAGCGGCTATTTGTTCGCCTAAACGGGCTGTGGCCTGAACAGGTAGGACGGAGTTTAAAAAAAGCACGAGATACTTTATATCAATTACTTGAGGAATACCGCCATGAAAAGCACTAAATTATACGCATTTGTTCTAATCGGTTTATTGGGGCTGCCAGCGTTATCGGCTGAATTTAATAGCAGCGATAACAGTCAGCAACGCTTGCATGACCTTCAACAGCGCTGGGCAACGGTGAACTACCAATTAGAAAATGACAAACAAAAGCAAGAGTTTGAAGCGCTTGTCGCAGATGCTCAGCAGTGGGTTGAGCAAGAACCTGAGTCCGCCCCCGCACATATATGGTTGGGTATTATTAAAAGCACTTACGCAGGTGCAAAAGGTGGGTTAGGAGCGCTGAGTCTGGCGAAAGAGTCGAAAAAGTCGCTGGAGAAAGCGCTTGAGTTAGATCCGAATGCGCTCGATGGTTCAGCTTATGCCTCTCTGGGTACCTTGTATTACAAAGTCCCGGGTTGGCCGTTCGGATTTGGTGACGATGATAAGGCACAGCAACTGCTTGAAAAAGCCTTAACAATTAACCCCGATGGCATTGACCCTAACTACTTTTACGCGGATTATTGGTTTGAGCAGGGCAATTACGCAAAAGCAGAGCATTACGCTCAAAAAGCATTGAAAGCGGCTCCCAGACCTGAACGACCATTAGCGGATGAAGCACGTCGTGCAGAAGTGAGTCAGTTGTTGGCTAAAATACAACGCGAACAATAAATAGTAAGGATAATAGCTACATGGATCTATTGTTGGTCGAAGATGATGCAATGCTCGGACAAGCCGTTGAACTTGGTTTGTCCGAGCGGCAATTTAACGTGCAATGGGTTCGTACTGGTGCGGCAGCGATTAGTGAGAGTCAGCGAGTTAATTATGATGTCGTTGTTCTTGACCTGGGGCTGCCGGATTTAGATGGTAGTCGCGTATTGTCCTCCTTGCGTAAAAAAGGACAAGTGCTGCCGGTACTAGTGCTGACAGCGAGAGACGACAGCGCAGAAACTGTGAAGCTGCTGGATCTTGGTGCTGATGATTACATGATAAAGCCTTTTGATATGAACGAGCTTGCAGCGAGACTGCGCGCTTTAGTAAGGCGTCAACGAGGGTATGCGACACCAGAGTTGAGTTGCGGGCCTATCAGCCTGGATGAGCTGAATTTTCAGGTGCTTGTTAATCAACAGCCAGTGAACTTGTCGAAACGTGAATTTGAGCTGTTGCGTGCAATGATGGCTGCGCCGGAACGGGTTCATAGTCGTGATAAGTTAGAGCAAATCGTTTTTCGTAATGAGCAGCAGGTAGAGAGTAATGCGTTGGAAGTGCATGTCCACAACTTGCGCAAAAAGCTTGGCAATAAAGAATGGATTCAGACCATTCGCGGCGTGGGGTATCGTTTAGCATGTGGCTAAAGAGCAGGGTAAAAACGAAACTCAACTCGATACGTCGGCGAATCCTTGTCGCTGTCTCTGCGGTTTATTTGTTAAGCGCGACGGTATCTGCCATATGGATTTACGCAGAAATAAGTCACGAGGTTGATGAGCTATTTGATGCAGAGATGGTTCAGCAGGCAAAAACGCTATTGGCGTTGTTGCCGAGTGATGGAGCTGGTGTAGCGCGTGACATAACGATTAGTCGTATAAATGCGCATTCATACGAAGACAAGCTCTCCTATCGTATTGAGACGATTGACGGTAAGCGCATAATGCAAACGGAAGGATCTTTGGATCCCTCTGTTATCCCTTTTAAAGAAGGCTTTTCAGTTAAGACGGTAAATAATGAACTTTGGCATAGCTTCGGTTTGAGTTCGCCGGCTAGAGATTATCGTATTCTTCTCTTACAGCAAGATGAATTTCGTTCTGAAATACGTAGTGATCTGACGACCGATATGGTTGTGCCCATTTTAACCTTATTACCGTTAATGTTGTGGTTAGGTTGGTGGACTATAAACCGAAATTTTGCCAGCTTCAGAAGGCTGGCAGAAGCACTTAGACGCAAGCGCTCTGACGATTATAGGCCGTTCATTGAGTCGAATGACACCGAGGAAGTGTCGTTGGTGAAAGGCGCGTTAAATCATTATCTGACGCGTATCGAGCAGACATTTTTGAGAGAAAAACAGTTTTCTGCGGATGCCGCGCATGAGCTCAGAACGCCACTGGCCAGCCTGAAAGCGCAGTTGCAGAATCAGTGGCAAAAAGCTTCTACTCAGCAGCAAAAAGAAGAGCTGGAATCGCTGTTAGCCAGTACGGATAGATTAGTGAGTCTGGTCGAAAGTCTACTTTTACTCTCCAAGACGGAGTTACCGCCGCAGCATTGGAGACAAGTCAACGCTGCCGCTATTCTTCGACAAGTCATTTCGGATTATTACCAGCGGGCTGATTCGCGGCGGTTAGTGATGGATGTGGATCTTCCCGACACCGTCTTATGGCGCTCAGAAGAGCGTTATCTAACGATGTTATTCAGTAACCTTGTTGATAATGCAATTAAATACGCAGCACCTCAATCATCGATTGACGTTCAATGTGATGGTTCTCTCTTTACAATATGCAATCGTATTGAAAAATCCCACCACGTTGACGCTAAGCGGCTGACCGAGCGTTTTTATCGTGGTGGGCAGTTGAGAGAAGAAGGCGCTGGGTTAGGTCTGAGTATTGTCAGTAATTTAGCCAAACAGTTAGGGTTAAAGTTGACTCTTGCTCTTGAAGACGATTGGTTTGTTGCAAAAGTTGAGGCTGATCAAGCATTGCTTGAAAAGCCTGTAATCTCCAGAAAGCCTTAATGTTGGCTTAATATTGTCCTGTTACTCTGAAGTTAATGACTAGAAGGAGTAACATTATGGATAGGCATTATTCACCATTATCGCGCATATTGCACTGGCTAGGCGCCATGGCAGTTATTGTCATGCTGACACTCGGGTTTATGATGTTTTTTGCCGACTCCCGGGAGGTAAAACATTTTTCTGAAGCTGCCCACATTGGTGTTGGCTTTTTTGCCTTCTTATTAATAGGCTGGCGCAGTGTATTACGACTGTATCAGGGGTTCCCTGAGCCGGCCCACACTTCCACAGAAAGGGTTGCCAGATACCTTCATTACGCTCTGCTATTAACAATGCTGGTTTTAATTGTAACGGGACCACTGTATTTATTTACTGAAAATGATCCACTGTCAGTTTTTGGTTGGTTTGCCGTATCATTTGACTTAAGAGTTCTCGAATGGATTCATGAGCCTGCAGAGGAAGTGCACAAGGTGCTGGGTACTTATATACTGCCGTTGCTATTGATATTACATATTGGTGGCGGGGGTCGCCACTTCTATAAACACCGTGCTTAACTCGCGTTACTTTTCACGAGTTAAGCCGCTATCAGTAGTAAGAAGGCTATCACTTTAACGCTGAGATATTTTCAGCCGTTAATTCAATAATGTGTTGTCGTGCTTCTGGAGAGGTCCAGGCGTTATGCGGCGTTACAATGAGGTTCAAGGGCTCATTTAACGCATCTAGCAACGGATGACCGTCTTTTGGCGGCTCTTGCGGAAGAACGTCCGTTGCATAGCCGCCAATTTGGCCTTTCCGTAATGCGTCCAGCACGTCGTGCTCGTTTGCAACGCCACCTCGGGCATTATTAATGACTAAAGTGTGAGGCTGGCAATGCTTGATATTCTGGCGGTTAAGCAAGCCTTTTGTTTCGTCGGTGAGCGGGCAATGAAACGAAATAACGTCGGCTTCAGGCAATAGCTCATCAAAACTTGGGCGCGAGTCGTCTGTTTTACCCGGTCGAGCGGTAAAGGTTACGCGCATACCCAATGCTTCAGCCTGTTTTTTTACCGCTTGCCCAAGTTCACCCGAGCCGACAATCACTAAATGCTTGCCTTCTAGTTGATAAGTAGGCGGGTCAAGCAGAGTAAATAAAGGGGACTTTTGCCAGTCGCCAGCGGCCATACGTTTTTGCATTACCGGCATTTTGGTGGCCAGCGACAGCATCATCATTAATGTGTGCTGAACCACACTGGGTGTTCCGTAAGCTTCGACATTTTTAACGGGAATGCCAAGCTTTTCAGCAGCTTTTAAGTCGATATTGTTCATACCGGTGGCTAGCACACAAATCAGCTTCAGCTCTTTTGCCTGTTTTAAGCTGTCTTCGTTCAGCACCACTTTATTGGTAATAACAATGTCAGCGTCTTTAATACGCTCATCGACTTGTTCGGGCGATGTCAGTGAATGGCAAACCAGCTCGTTGACCTGACTTTCAATAGAAGATAAATCAACGCCTTTCCCCAAACTGTCGTTATCTAATATCACCGCTTTCATAATGACTCCTACTGCAAACAATAATTATTGGTTTTAGCGATAGCTTATCATTAACTCCAAGTTTTGCTGGTACTGGTGAGGAAGAAATATTAAGCTTTCCTCCTCAATTCAAACAAACTGATATTGCAAAACGTGCTCTATTATAAAAACAACAAAGCACTTATTTCGCTGCTAAAAAACATTAAAAGGCAAGTGTCATTAAGCCGCTCCCGTCAAGAGCTGGACGCGGTTATTTCCGAGCTCAAATCCTTCTCCGGTAGTTATCAGCTTAATACGAAAGCCTATTGGATTACTTTTACCGTCGTATTATTAGCAACAGGGCTACTGAGTTACTGGGACTGGTCCCAGCGACAGCATTTTCAGCAAAGTACCTGGATTATTATTGCGGCCGGCGGGGCATTAACGTTGCTTTCCGGTATTACCGCTTATTACCCGCATCATCTTATGGCGAAAGTGTCTCATGCTTTGTTACAGCGCGACGGCTTGCTCGATAATAACCTTACGCCGGTCACTTTTAATGGGAAAGCGACAGCGCGCCAGTTTCAACAACGTTTTAGTGAGTTTCACCGAGGTAATTACAGCCGTGAAATTCAAGAGCTGTTTAAAGGCAGTTATCAGGGCGATGAATACTCGTTTGAGTACTATTACTACCATTTTCACTACGTCGATGAGCGTATTGTTACTGAAACCTACACTGACAGTAACGGTCGGGTAAGAACGCGCACCCGTCGTGAATATGATCATTATGATCGCTATGGTTTGATTTTACCTTTTGGCTTACTGCGTAATTTTGCGGTTATTGGCTTTAGCCTTCCCGGGGCAGGTAAAGCAACTTACAAGCCTGCATCTAACCGGTTTAATAAAGTATTTAAGGTGGTCGCTGCTAGTGAGATTGAAGCGGCTAAAGCCATGAAACCAACGGTTGTTGTCGCTTTTGAAGAGCTTAGCAATGTATTATCGAAAGTAAATTTTGAAGTGAATGATGCGGCTGACTTATGTCTCTCATTTGCTGACAAGGATCTTATTGCAACGCCGAATAAGGTTAAAATAAGTGAGTTTGAGGCTTTTATCGAGGCATTAGAAGGCGAGCAGGAGTTTGAAAAATTAAAGGCAGCACTGAGTCATGTTCACTATGTGATGACTAAGCTGGACAGTAACTTTTAGGAGCACGTCAATGACTGGAATGTGGATAGCTATTGGTATCGCGGTAGTTTTGGTTATCGCTATTATTGCCATTTACAACGCCATTATTAACCGGGCGAATGCGGTTGAGAGAGCCTGGGCGAACGTTATTACGCAGGAACGCCAGAAAAATAAAATCATTCCTCATTTAGAAGATGTGGTGAAAGACTACAAAGAGTTTGAGCAGGGGACACTGACCAAAGTCACTGAACTTCGCAGTGCGCTGCAAGGTTTAGATAGCGGCAAAGTCGATACAGCGAAACTTGAACAAGCTGAAGCAAAAACGGGTGAGTTACTAAAAAGCTTAAACGTGACGGTTGAAAATTACCCTGAATTGAAAGCGTCAGAAACCTACCAGAAACTCATGCGCGAAATTACTGATCAACAGGAAAACATTGGTGCGGCTATTCGTATTTTTAACCAGAACGTTGAAGACTTTAATAACGGCATTGAAGTTTTTCCGAACTCATTGGTTAATGCCATGCTGAACCGTAAAGAGAAGATAAAAACGTTTTCTGACTCTCAGGCAGAAGAAGGCTTTGAGTATAAGCCTAATATTTAGCTCTGGGTTGCGTAAAAGAACTGCAAATAGCGTTAGCGAATTTCTGATTTGATGCTAATTTTATGAGTACTCAAAGCGTTAAAAAGGAAACGGTATGAAGAAGTTAGCGTTATTAACGGTAATGACATCTCTCGCCTTAGTCGGCTGTGAGAATATGAGTAACACTCAAAAAGGTGCGACGATTGGCGCGGTGACAGGTGCTTTATTAGGAAAAGGCACGGGTGACCACGATAAAAGTCGTTATGTCTGGGGGGCTGCTGTTGGTGCGTTAGCAGGTGGTGCTATTGGTTCCTATATGGACAAGCAGGAAGAAGAGTTTAGGGAAGAGCTGGCCGATAGCGGCGTTAAAGTCATACGTGAAGGCGATAACATTCGTCTGCAGCTACCAAGCAACATAACCTTTGCTACCGGCAGTGCAACCATTTCGCAAAGCTTCAACCCGGTTTTAGACGACGTTGCCCGAGTGCTGCAAAAGTATGAAAAAACCACCATGCTTATTCAGGGCCATACGGACAGTACGGGTACTGCTGAATACAATCAGCAGCTTTCTTTAAACCGAGCAAATGCAGTGCGTAACCACTTGGTTGGTAACGGTGTTGATACCCGTCGTGTGACAACCGAAGGTTACGGTGAAAGTCAGCCAGTAGCAGACAACGACACGGAAAGCGGTCGTCAGCTAAACCGTCGTGTTGAGCTAAGAATTGTTCCCAATACCAAATAAACTTATGCGTTAAAGACTAACGCTGAAACTCCAGAAGTTGATTGTTTGCCGGCATAGTATGGGTGTTTTTCAAATGAAACCCATGCTGGCTGGCAAGCTTTGCAATCCATTGTTTGTCACGTATTCCCATTTGGCTGTCACGAGTACGTAAAGACTGATCAAACGCACGGTTGCTGTCACTGGTGAAATGCCCGTTGTCATTAAACGGTCCGTAAATACATAAAAGCTTTACTGATTTAAGCTTGTCCGCTAAGTGATTAAACAGCGCTTCGACACCCTCTTTGGGCATAATGTGACAAGTATTTGCGGTAAATAAGGCATCGAACTGCCCATCAGGTACAGACTGAAACACATCGAACTCAACCGGCAAAGGCTGGCCTGGTACCCCTTCTTTTTCAATTCGGGCTGTTACTCCCGGTAAATACTCCGGTTGGTCACTTGCCTGCCATTCTAAATGAGAGAGTTTTTTGGCGAAGTAGACGGCATGTTGCCCTGTACCGCTGCCAACTTCCAAAACTCGTGAAGCCTTAGCAAAAGCGACTTCCAGAACCTCAAGTATTGGGTCTTTATTGTTTTCACAGGCTTGCGAGAACGGTAGTTCCATAAAATATCACCGAGTTGTCTTATTAGTGTCGAATAATCTAACAACTCTCCGCAGCATTTTACATCCAGGACTTTCTCAAAGCTTCTACCCGGTATAAGGTGTTATCAATTAAAGCGTCACCTGTGGTTTCTTTAATAAAAGGAACTGACTGACCACCACAGGCAAGCACGAAGCCAACAGAGCACAGTTTAAAGCGACGCATAAACCAGCTTTGGTAAAACGAGGTTTGTTGAACTTTGTGAATGGGAAAGCAACGGTAATTAACGCCAATGAGACCTTTACGAATGTATATAAACTGACCGTCGTTTGCATACCCCCAGCGTTTCCATCGCAGCGCAATAAAAGGCAGGCTAGCTAGGAACAGGGCAACTAGGGCGGCTGAAAGTTGGTAATGGCCAAAGTAACTTATAACGATTGCAGACCCCACCAATAGCCAAAAGGAGACCAATGCGTTTCGCACCATTAACCGCTTACTAATAGGGTGAAACTTAATGCTGCCCATCTGATGCTCAGGCCAGGCATCTCTCGCCAGCTCTTCGGCTTCACTCAAAGTAACGGAGGGAACCATGATTTTGCCACCAGCTGTGGAAGCACTATGCCGCTCAACACTGGAATTGAGCTGCTCAAATTTAAGGTTCACACGCTGAAGCAAACGGTCCAGCCAGTTTTGTTGGTATACGATCATCTGTAGTCGGCGCAGTCGCATAGCCACCTCATGGCGGGTAAATAGGCCATTCCTTCGAATATAGCGGTCGCCTGAACGAGTAAGGCGAAAATCGTAAAAGGTAATGACCGAGCCAATGACAGAAATTAACGCCAGTAATGCAACAATAATGAAGGTGGCTGAAGCAATAACCAGAATGTATTGCCACATCGCGTACTGAGTGGAGGACATGAGCGCTTCCACGTCTACACCGAAACTTTCTATTCCTTCAATTACTTGTTCAGAAATAGCGTTGAAAAAGGGCGCTAACGCACCTAGGACAATCCATATACGGTTGCTTGCTAATCCGTGAATAACGAGATCTCTCACTGAGCGAGTATTAAGCACAGTTTCTTGATCATGCTGCTGTTCTGTATCAGTCTGACTCTCTGTGTCACTGGTGTGACTCTTAAACAGCAATATTTCTTGCTTAAGTGTTTCGGCAACTGATTTGGGCAAAGCAATGATTTTCGCTTCTGCTTTGCTTGAACCGGCGGTATCGAGCAGCATACAGACGTGATCAGTAAAGCGGTAATAAATAGGCTGCTCGAATCGAATGTTTTGAATGCGCTCAAAAGGCAAATCGATGTGCTTTTTTTGAAAAACACCCGAGTGAATTTGCGCTCGCTGCCCGGTAATTCGGTATTGATAAAAATAAAATTTAACCAACGCACTGACAGCGATAAACACCAAAATTCCAGCGACGCCAATAAGAATAGAAACAATATTGTCTGCCAGTTTCTGATACCCAACAACGAGGGCTGGAATTAAATAAACGAAGTTACTGGCGGTATTTTTTATAAATTGAATCGCAAAATAAATAATTGCGACCGGAGACAGCTTGAGCCATTTATCACGGTACTCTTCAGTGGTAGTGTCAATACTGCTTGTTTGTTCGTTATTCATTAGCCGCAATATCACCGTGTTCAAGTATATACTGACGAAGCTCGCGGGCTTTTTCTTCAGGCAAGCCCGGTATGGCAAAGGTGTGCATAGCGCCGCCAGCACTGAAAACCTCTAATGAAGCCAAGCCAACATGACGATCGATAGGGCCGTGCTTAAGCTCGACGTGCTGTATACGCAATATGGGTTGGCTGATAATCGATTTGAAAATAACGCCGCTTTTGTAACTTAAGTCATGCTCTCGCAAAGCATAACCTTTGACTTTGTCGCCAATAATGCCGTAAACCGAGAGCAAAAAACCTAATGAAGCAATGGCAATAAGTAAGCCGGGAATGGCGTTTTGCATAGGGCTGGGCAGTTCAAACCAGGGTTGCCAATTAACGGCAACAAGTGCGACCAAAATAATAAGGCAAATAAGCAGGCGACAGAGTAAGTTCACTTTTACGTAGGCCGGGCTTAGCGGTAAAAAGTGTTGCTCACGCGCCTTGGCAAGGTCGTGGTTTTCGATTGTCTCATTAGAGAATGAATGGGTAGACATAACAGGCTGCTTGTTATTGTTGTTGCGGCTTAAGTTAGCAAGCTTTTCTGTCTATCGCTAGTGTCTGAAATGGTTTGATACAAATAAAAAGAGCGGCTAATTTGCCGCTCTTTTGAGTTGGAAAAAGTATTTACTCTTTCACTTGAAGGTCGTTCTCAATATCTTTCACGCCTTCAACGGTTGAAGCTAAATTTTCAGCCGTATCAATATCAGCTTCACTTTCAACAAAGCCCGACAGCTGCACAATACCGTTGTTTGTTTCAACGCTAATATTCATGCTGTTCAAGTTGTCATCTTCAAAGATAACCGCTTTAACACGAGTGGTGATGATAGAGTCATCAATGTAGTCGCCAGCTTGGTCAGCTTTTTGCTCAGCGTAGTCACCCGCTTCTTGAGCTTCCTCTTTGGTTTTGTTCCAGGCATCTTCTGACTTGTCCTTGGTTTCATCCCAGGCGTCTTCCGATTTTTCCTGAGCGGCATCCATGGTTTCTTTAGCTTTTTGTTCAGCCTGTTCCATTTTGCTTTCAACTTCAGATTCTGCTTCGTTTGCTTCTTTTTCGCTACAACCTGATAGCGCAAGAAGCGATAAAGGAATTAAACTTGCGAATAAAGCTGCTTTTACGTTTTTCATAACTAACCTCCAGTGTTAACTAAAATACTAACGTCATTAAATATAGGACAATAATTGATGTTTATGGCGCTCTTTACAGATGTTTTTCAAAATACCCATAAAAAATAAAGTGATATTCATTAATTTGATGTAGCTCAATAATCAATTTGCCGCGTTCTCATAAACTGAAGAAAACTAAATAGGAGTATTTGTTATGAGTTTATGGCAAGAGTTTTTCAGTGATCCGGTCATCTTTATTTCGTTTAGCGGGTTAGCTATTGTTATTGGTATGTGCGTTTTTTACGCTGTATTTTTCTATATAAAAATGGTCAAGTCGGAGCAAAAACGCAAATAAGCGTACCGGTAATCGAGAAAGGAGAGCCATGAAATATATTTTTCAGGTTCATATAAAAGATGGGCATACAGCAGAAGAATATGCGGAAGCCTGGGTTAAAGCGAGCAAGATCATTCAGCGTGCGCCAGGAGCAAAGGGAACAGAGCTTCATCGAAAGATTGGCGATGAAAAAACGTTAATTGCTATAGCGTCCTGGGACACGAAAGCGCAGCGGGATGCGATGGAAGGACAGCATAACCCGGAGGTCGCTGAAATTATTCGCAGCGCAGCGCCATTTTGCGACATTACGCCCTTAGGGGAGTTCGAAGACCCTGACTGGGTGGTATTACCGCCTGACAACACCTAAAAGACAAACATGTTTCAGACTTTGGTTAACCAGCCGTGTTTGTCTTCCGCTTTGCCCCACTGAATATCATTTAAGGCTTTGCGGAGTTTCAGTGTTGTTTCGCCGGGTTTGCCGCTGCCAACAGAAAACTCTTTGTTGTTATGAGTAAGGGTGCCAACTGGCGCCAATACAGCAGCCGTGCCGGACAAAGCAGCTTCACAGCTTGGCTTCGCGGCGCGCTCTAGTAGCTCTTCAACACTCAACTCTCGCTCCGATACCTTCATTCCTAAATCTTTCGCGATAGTGAGAATAGAATCACGAGTGACACCGTGCAAAAAACTGCTATCCAGTGCTTTGGTGATAATCTCATTGCCATCGATAAGTAGAAAGTTTGCAGCCCCGGTTTCCTGAACGTCACCATTAGGGCAAAACAGAACCTGGTCAGCGTTAACAGAAGCGCGAGCTTTAAGAATTGGCTGGAGCGCGCTGGCATAATTACCGCCACTTTTTACCATCCCCATGTGGGCGGCACAGCGTGAACCATCTTCTTCAAGCAGTAACCGCAATGCTTTATCGCCGCCTGAGAAATAGTCGCCAACAGGAGACAAAAGAACATAGAGCATGGATGAGTGCGTAGGCGAAGCGGCTTTACCAATAGCGGCTTCGGTGCCAATGTGGGTTGGTCGAATGTACATAGAGCCCGGAGGAGCAGGGACTTCTTCGCTAAAGTGTTTTACAACATCGATAATCATATGCTCGAGCATAGACTCGTTGAACGCTGGCAATGACAGCAGCTCGCTGCTCTGTTGCATACGTTTCACATTTCTATCCATCCGAAAAATCTTAATTGAGCCGTCCTCATGCCGGAAAGCTTTTAGCCCCTCGAAGCAGGTGCTAGCATAATGCAAAACATGGGCACCTGGGTGCAACTGAATAGCGTCGGATGGAACAAGTTCAGGCGTGCTCCAATTTGAGTTCTCATACGTTGCTAACGCCATTTGTGGCATAAATACAGAGCCAAAAGCTGCCATAAGTTAATCCTGCTCGAGTAAAAAGTTGCGCAGTAATATACCATATTTTTTAACAATCGGATGACACTGACTGAACAGGTTCCTTATGATTCAAATTTCTCAGCGCGTTCAAATTGCAGAAAATGAAATAGAATGGCAGTTTATCCGTTCCAGTGGGGCGGGTGGTCAGAACGTCAATAAGGTGGCCACGGCCGCTCAACTTATTTTTGATATTCAGGCTTCGTCACTACCGGATTTTTATAAACAACGACTGCTTAAAAAGCATGATCACCGTATTACTCAAAGTGGCAAAGTGATTATTAAAAGTCAGGAAACACGTAGCCAGGCAAGGAACAGAGAACTAGCATTAGAGCAACTGACAGAGCTTATTCGAAGCGTTTCGAAAACACAGAAAAAACGTATTCCGACCAAACCAAGCCGGGCAGCAAAAGAGAAGCGCTTGAATAAGAAGAAGCAGCACGGCCAGAAAAAGGTGCTTCGCAAAAAAGAGTTTTAGCTTCCCATATTTCTGGTTTCACTTGAGCAGGTTATCCGTGTGCACTCCAGTATTAGCTCTTTTAACTCGCATTGGCTACAGTAGTCACAGCAACGAATATCACTGGCGACAAGTCGCTTTTCTAAGAGTAAACGCTTTAATTGCTCTTTACTCAGGGATAGTTGCAAACGTTCAGGTTTGTTCCTGCGCATGGTTCAATTCCTCCAGTTGTTGAACGTAGTGACCCACACAACGAGAATGTTGGCATCCCGTAACAAGTAATTGGCAGCAGTAGCGGCACAAGTCTTTAACTTGTCTGGAGTTCGAGGTTGTTCGCCATTTCTCAAGCTGCCGACTCGCATCTTCTTGTTTTTCTTGAGCAAGGAATTGGTTATTGAGTCGAATATAAACAGCGATTAGCAAAACTGATGCCGTCGTGTAGGTTTGTATTGCATTCGCAGTTAATGCTGCTTCTTCTGCTGCACATCGAGCATTGTCAATAGTCTCAGATAGTATTGAGGCTGCGCTGCAGTAGCTTTTTTGCTGTAAATACTGGGTAGCTTCTTGCAGATGTTTCTGACTGCTAAAGTAAGCTGTGTAGGCATTATTCATTTTTGTCTCTTTCCCTATTGATCGTTATTGAAAACAAGTTAACGCAAATGATAACTGTTCGCAATAGGGTTTTTTGTAAATGTTCTTTTAAACGATCAAAAGCGACTGTTTGTGCGTAACACAGACTATAAGTAAATTTCTGAGGTCATTATGAAACACTATAAACAGAGCGACTTAGCCCAAATGAAAGATAGAGAGCGGGCTCGTTTCGTGAACTGCTTGTCTGGCTTTAAGAGCGCCAATGTCATAGGTACTCGTGATCGTCATCAGCAGGATAACCTGGCAATTGTGAGCTCTGTTGTTCACCTTGGTAGTAATCCGCCTTTTCTCGGTTTTATTATGCGCCCGCAATCAGTTACCAGGCACACCTGGGAGAATATCGAGGAAAGTGGTGTGTATACCATTAACCACGTCGGCGAGAGCTTTTTTAAAAGGGCGCATAAAACCTCTGCCCGTTACCCGAGAGAGCAGTCCGAGTTTGATGCTTGTGACCTAACACCTGAGTTTATGGATGGTTTTCACGCGCCCTATGTGGCTGAGAGCTCTTTGCGTATTGGTATGCAATTGGTTGAAATTATTCCGATACAACACAACGACACGGCGCTTATTGTTGGCGAAGTGCGTTGGGTCGATGTACAAGAGGATGTAGTTCAAAGTGATGGTTATATCGACATTGAAGGTCTGGGTACTATGACTATTTCCGGACTAGATGGTTATCACTTGACCTCTCGCGCAGCGCGTTTGTCGTACGCAAAGCCCGACGAAGAGTTGCGCGAATTGCACATCAACGGCGAGACTAAAGGCTAATAATATCGGGCGCTTTACGGCTGTGTTCTTTAGTGATCCAGAATAGCAATAAGCCTGCGAGGGACAAACCGCAGCCGACCCAACCGGTACCTTGCCAGCTCAGTGGTGAAACAATAGCTAAACCACCGAGCCAGGCGCCTAAGGCGTTGGCCGCGTTAAATGCGGAGTGATTCAGCGATGCTGCTAAGGTTTGTGCTTCTCCCGCTACATCCATAAGGCGGACCTGAAGCGCGGGAACCAAAGCCGCTGCACTGCCAAGTAGCAGGACCATTGGCATAACGCTCCAAATGCTTTCTAGCGTAAAGGGGAAAATACCTAGTATAACTGCTGACCAAATAAGTGAGCCACCAATCGTTAACTTAAGGCTTCGGTCCGCTGCCCAACCGCCGACTAAACTTCCTGCTAACGAGCCGATACCGTAGATAAGCAATGCAATAGGTATCCAGTGGGGAGCCAGTCCGGTAGCGTTAATCAAGGTGGGGGCTATGTAGCTTAAAACCGCAAACATGCCGCCAAAACCGATAGCGCCAATAGCCAGCGTTAGCCAAACCTGTGGGTTCTGTAAGGCTCTCATTTCGCCTCGAGCAGAGGTTTTTTGTTCGTTTGGATGTTGTGGAACCACAAGTGCAATCATAACCAGTGCAACTAAACCTAATGCACCAACAGTGTGGTAGACCGTACGCCAGTCGATGAGCTGCCCGAGCCATGTGGCTAGAGGGTTACCAACCAAAATGGCGATGGTAAGGCCCATCATAACCATAGTGACAGCCATACCGCGTTGGTTCCGGCGTACCATATCGGCAGCGACCAAACAGGCTATGCCAAAATAAGCCCCATGCGGCAGACCAGTTAGAAATCGTAAAATTTGCAGCAAAAAGTAATTATCGGCCGATGCGCTGGCAAAATTACCAATAGCGAAAACGAACAACAGTATGAGTAGCATAGGCTTACGAGGAAAGCGCGCAAAGAGGATAGTAATAAGTGGCGCACCGACAACAACACCTAAAGCGTAAAGACTGATTAAGTGCCCGGTTGTACGCGTGTCAGTATTAAAATCGGTAGCGACGTCAGGCAGCAAACCCATAATCACGAACTCACCGATACCAATAGCAAAACTGCCAATGGCCATGGCAAATATAGCCAGTCGAACTTGTGCTTTGGAGAACTGAGTCATGGGGCTGGCTGTATTCCTGTACTTATCGTCTTTGTTAAGAGTGCGCAGTTTAGCGAATGTGGCAGCTATTGCAATTACTTGCTTTATACTGTACAAATAACCAGTATCTGTAAACCTCAGCAAAGGACACAACCATGGCTGTAGTAACCCAATACGTAGTGATTCGCGATGGAGCCGAAAAAATGACATTTACCTCGAAAGCCGAAGCTGATGCACACGATAAAATGTTGGATATGGCAGAGGCGCTAACGCCCTTAATTGAAAGCAGCGAGCTTTTTACTGACGACAAGCAGCTTGAAGATATGGCGATGTTTTTAGCGAAAGAACGAGAAAATGTTTTAATAGCTCTGGGCGCCAAGAAACCGAAAAAGCCGAAAGCAGAAAAAACACTGGCAGAGAAAGTAGATAATAAAGCGGGTAATAAAGAGGCGACCAAGGCAGCATAGCTTTGGTGCATGAGAAGACTTTGGTAGTATAGCTATCTCTCTTTAAAAGACGTAATGAATAGGATCAGGCTATGACGCAAGAAACGATTTACCACATTGGTACTCCGGGTAAACCATGGGGTGTGGAAGAAAAAGCGCAATGGTTAGCGGAGCAAACTCAAAAGCGTTCATACTTTGATGATGTTGTTAGCAAAGTAGAGACATTTAAAGACGACTTTGACGTTGAACAATATGGCGAATTGGCTTACGAAAGCGCGACTTACCCGTTATTCGCGGTGAAAACTAAGAGTTGGGACAGTAATAAACCGACGGTATTAGTCACTGGTGGTGTACACGGCTACGAAACAAGTGGTGTTCACGGTGCGTTGCGGTTTATTGAAACCAAGGCGAAAGACTACAGTGAACAGTTCAACGTGGTTGTTGCGCCATGCTTAAGTCCATGGGGTTATGAAACCATTAACCGCTGGAGTCCGGCAGCTATTGATCCTAACCGTTCGTTTGTTGCTGAATCACCGGCTGGCGAGTGCGCTCATATTATGAAGTACGTCGCGGATTTAGGCGTAGATATTCTGGCGCACATTGACTTGCATGAAACCACAGATACTGACAACAGTGAGTTTCGTCCGGCAAAAGCCGCAATGGATGGTACCGTGAATACTAATTGGAATATCCCTGACGGCTTCTATTTGGTCGGTAATGCCGAAAAGCCTTACCCGGAATTCCAAAAGGCCGTACTGGACTCTGTTGAGAAAGTCACACACATAGCGGACGCTGACGATGAAAATAAACTGATTGGCGAAGACATTGCGCAGCGAGGTGTTATTTTACTGCCAACGTCTAAGCTGGGACTTTGCATTAGCTTCAGTAAAGCAGAGTACGCCACAACCACAGAAGTTTACCCCGACAGCCCCAAAGCAACGCCTGAGCAGTGTATTGAAGCTCAGGTCGCTGCAGTAACTGGCGGGCTGGATTTTTTGAAGTAAAACCCAGCCGACAGTGAAGTGGCTAGCGTCGTGTCGCCGGGCGGTTTTGTCTCGGCGCACGGCGCGAGTTATTTGGTCGGCTACCTCTGGGCTTTTGGATAGGCTCAGGTTTTATGCTCGGATCGGGCTCAAAACCCGGAACCACTTCTTTCGGTATCTCATTCTTGGTCAGCTTTTCAATGTCGCGTAGCAACTTATGTTCGTCAACGCAGACCAAAGAAGCGGCTTCGCCTTCGCTGCCGGCTCGACCGGTACGTCCAATGCGGTGCACATAGTCTTCGGCAACCTGCGGTAATTCAAAGTTGATAACGTGAGGTAATTCGTCGATATCAATACCGCGCGCGGCAATATCCGTCGCGACTAAGACTCGTAATTTACCCGCCTTAAATTGTGCTAAGGCTTTGGTTCTGGCGCCCTGACTCTTATTACCGTGAATAGCCATCGCAGGTAAGCCATCGTCAGTGAGTTGAGTCGCCAAGCGGTTTGCGCCGTGCTTGGTGCGGGTAAACACCAACACTTGTCGCCAGTTTTTGCTGCCAATTAGGTAGCTTAATAGCTCACGTTTGCGTTTTTTATCGACAGGGTAGACACGCTGCTCAATTGTATCTGCTGCTGCATTCTGGCGCGCAACTTCAACCAGTTTAGGTTGATGCATAAACTGCTGAGCCAGGGCTTTAATCTCTTTAGAAAAAGTGGCTGAGAAGAGCAGGGTCTGACGCTGTTCAGGAATCAGCTTCATGACTTTTTTTATGTCATGAATAAAGCCCATGTCTAGCATCCGGTCAGCTTCATCTAATATCAGCACATCAATCTTGCTTAAATCGACGGTACCCTGACGGCTGTGATCAAGCAGTCGTCCTGGTGTTGCGACTAAGATATCGACGCCGCGACGTAACGCATTAATTTGCGGGTTTATGCCCACGCCACCGAATATGACCAGCGATTTGAGGCCCGTGTATTTTGCGTAGGTGTTGAGGTTATCCTCAACCTGAGCTGCTAACTCACGTGTCGGTGTTAATATTAGCGCTCGAATAACAGGCTTACCTTCTGTCTTCGTCGAAGACAAGTTATGCAATAAAGGAAGCGTGAAACCTGCTGTTTTCCCGGTTCCGGTTTGTGCCGCTGCCAGTAAGTCATGACCTTTCATTACGGTCGGAATGGCTTGCTCTTGAATCGGGGTAGGGGTGGTATAACCGCACTCAGTAACGGCTCGTAAGATATTGTCGTTCAGTCCTAGTGACTGGAACGATCTCTGATTTTGTTCTGTGGACATGAAGCTCCGGGAATTTTATTTAAATAGACATCACAGTTGCTGTGATTTTCGCTGCATTATAACACAGCCGTACCAGCACAGTTTTAGTTATTATTTTTGATTTGCATCAACTATCGTTTCGGAACGCGTGTTTTCTTGTGAGCTGACCGGTGATTCTGCTTAATGCTTCAACAAAACTGTTATATATTGGTTATCTTAGCCAAGACAAACTTATCGCTTTAAAACGGACTGCGCTGTAACGGAGAACTGCTCATGGAAGTAAAACACGCCTTTACTGATTTTCTGGAAATTATTCCCGATGGTGCAGTTGTTATAAACCCGCATGGTTTTATTGTTGCAGTCAATCAAGCTGCCGCCGCAATGTTTGGCTATTCGTCCTCTTCTATGTTGGAAATGCCACTTAACTGTTTGTTACCGGAAGAGTTTAGGGAAAAGCATGACGCACATCTGTCTAAGTTTTTTAAACATCCGGGGCGGCGTTCTATGGGCAATGGCTTAATATTTCCTGCCGTGCGCCGTGATGGCTCTAAATTCTACGTCGATATTATGCTGAACCAGTTGGAAATTGAGAGTGAACTGTTTGGTATTGCAATAGTTCGAGATTATACCTTGCTGAAAAAAGCAGAAGACAAAATTCGTTTAGAGCTTGAGTTTGAAAAGCGCCAGGCGCTGACTGATCATCTTACCGGCATTATGAACCGCCGAGCATTCACCACTCAACTGACTGATGAAATTGCGCAGCTAGAACAACACGGCACACCGTTCGCTGTGAGCTTTATCGACCTGGACGACTTTAAAGACATTAACGATGAATATGGTCATCAGTACGGTGATGAAGTCCTGCAAAAAATTGCTGAGCTTATTCGCCTGCACAGCCGCCATACCGATTATGTTGCCCGAATTGGCGGGGATGAATTCGCCACTATTCATCCAATGATTACAGCCAATGACGCAGAGCAAATGATGCAGCGTTTAAGAGCCGAGTTGGTGAGTGGAATAGGGCATGCGAACTTGCCAGTAACCTTGTCTATTGGACTGTGTCAGTGTGATAAACCATCAGAGCACTATACCGTTGAAAACATTATGGCACGCGCAGATCGGGCCATGTACCAGGCGAAAAAAGAAGGGAAGAACGCAGTTGTTCTGACCGGTTAGCTTCTCTTGCGTTAAGTCGTGTAATTTTGTTTGATTATTAACCGTGGTCTGGCCTAGAGTAGCTTTAGGCTATGTAAGGAGAGAGCATGGGCGTTTTCACATCTTACCTGCGAATTATTTTGTTGATTTTTGGCGTACTGGCTGGCATTCAGCTACCGGGTTTCGTCGACCAATACGGTAAAAGCCTCAATGCTCACTTAATAGAATCGGAACGAAGCCTTGATGAATTCAGAGACGAAGCTGAGAAGTTTTTCGATGGTGATATTGAGCAACTTATTGCCCACTATGAGGCCAGCGATGATGTTGTTTTTCAGGAAGGAGGGCAAAGCATCAGCGCTATTTATCAGCGCCACCAGTTATTACTTCGTGCTTTGAATGAATTTAACGAAAATGCCTGGAGTGCATACACCCAAGCCTTTGTTTCTCCGGTAGCGGATATTCAACAGGAAGTAAGAAGTGACTTTTCCTACACCGTTAAGTTGAGCCCGGGCGCCATTTTATTTGGCTTAGTTTGTGGCTTAGTGCTCGCAATTATTGGTGAACTGTTTATCCGCTTGTTGGCGCGGCCCTTTCGACGATCGCAGCACAGTTAATTTCTGTCGGCATTGTCCCATAATTTGAGCCACCGTTTGACGCCAGACGGCTTAGGCAGAAGGCATCGGCAACGTCGCTAGTTGAGTGTTGAAGCAATAACGCCGCTTGTAAGCCAAGTGCCATTTTATCGGCTATGATTCGGCCCCGGTATTGCAGCGTGTTGGTGTCTGTAAACTCTGACTTTATGCCATTCAAAAATGTATCAAAGCGTCTATTCACTCCCTGCGCTTTCTGTAATTCCATAAAGTAAGCATCGAGAACGTCAGGTTGTTTCTCGATAGAACGCAAAATATCCAGACATTGAACGTTACCGCTACCCTCCCATATTGCGTTGACCGGAGACTCCCGGAAAAGACGCGGCATAATGTGGTTTTCCATCACTCCACTACCACCAATAACTTCCATCGCCTCGTAGGCGTGGTTAGGTGTGCGTTTACAAATCCAGTATTTGCCAATGGGCGTAGCAATGCGGGACAGCAGTTTTTCGTGCTCATTGTCTTGGTTGTCCATTGCGCGAGCTATACGCATGGTATAGGTCATGGCGGCTTCGCTTTCTAGTGCCAGGTCGGCTAGTAGGTTTTGCATGAGTGGTTGTTCGCTTAACCGGGCACCGAAAGCTTCCCGATTTGAGGCATGGTGAATGGCCTGAGCAGCGGCCTGACGCATACCGGAAGAGGAACCAATCATACAGTCGTAGCGAGTGGTAGCGACCATTTCGATAATAGTGCGAACACCGCGACCTTCTTCGCCGACCATCCAGCCCAAAGCTCCGCGCAACTCGGTTTCGCTGGAAGCGTTGGCGGCGTTTCCCATTTTTTGTTTGAGTTGTTGTATTTGTAGCGGGTTTTTAGAGCCGTCGGGACGCCAGCGAGGAACTAAAAAGCAAGACAAACCATTGTCGGTTTGGGCTAACACTAGAAACGCATCACACATGGGCGCCGACACAAACCACTTATGCCCAACCAACTCATAAGCTTCGCCGGGGCCTATTTGACCAATAGGGTAAGCCCTTGTCGTATTTCTTCTTACGTCAGAGCCGCCTTGCTTCTCGGTCATAGCCATACCAATGGTTACTGCGTTTTTCTCGGTATGCGGGCGGTTACTGGGATCATAGGTGCGAGCCATAATTTTGGGCGCCCATTCCCGCAACAAATTTGGTTGATGACGCAATGCCGGAATAGCCGCAAAAGTCATGGTAATAGGGCAGCCGTGGGCAGCTTCTACTTGGGTATGCAAATAATACTTGGCAGCTCGTGCCACATGAGCTCCCGGTTTGGGGTCGCTCCACGGGCTTGCGTGCAGGCCGTGTTCAATCGCTGTTGTCATTAGTTGATGGTAACTGGGGTGAAAATCGACTTGGTCAATACGGTGTCCGTAGCGGTCGTGGGTGCGAAGCTCTGGCTGATATTTGTTAGCCTGAAAGCCTCGTTCAATACTTTCACGTTGGCCTGCCAGCTCACCAAAGGCAATAAGGTCAGAAAATGCCCAGCTTGCCCCTTCTCGCTCAACAGCACTTTGCAGCGCAGTATCGGCTAAATAAAGGTTATAGTTCTCCAAAGGCTGGGGCTGGTTTTCAACCTCATGTGTATTGGCCATAAACTGGTCCGCTTTAGGGTATTGCTGCGTCATTATTCACTCCTTATTAACTTTGAGTGAAGCAAGTTAAATTGCCTTCGTCAATACACTAAAGGTTGCCTTTTGGGCGTTTTTTGATAACAGTTAGAAGCATAACGAAAAATAAAAAGAAGCTTATTTTGCGCCAACACCTACTACGAACAATTTTACTGATTCTGGCCTGGGTACTCTTGTGGCGTGTTGCCGCTGTTATGGAGTACGGCCCGCACGCCAGTATTTGGTTTCCACCGGCAGGTCTGACATTTGCGGCTTTTTTGGTCATGAGTTGGCGAGCGTTTCCGGCAATATTGCTGGGAGGCGTAATTACCACTTTATGGGTCTCAGATTTATACGGTGACCAAACACCTGTTAAAGAGTTGCTGGTTACTGGTGTGACTTTTGGCGTGGCTCATACTGTGCCTTATTTTCTGGGCGCATGGCTACTTCGTTCTAAGCTAATACGGTTGGGCAGCCACGGTTTATCCAGCACTATTATGACGTTTTTGGGAATAGCTGCGTTGTCGTCATTTTGCGCGGCTTGGCTGGGTACTGAAGTCATGATTTCCGGCAGTTTGCTTGAGCCTGAGGCACTTTGGTACACCTGGCTGCCATGGTGGATTGGCGATTTAAGTGGCGTTATCGTACTCACGCCTATTTTCATTGCGTTGGTCAGTTGGCGTTATCCTCAAATCGAGCGTTGGCTGGGCGGTTTAAAGTTCACAGAAGGGGGAGGGAGTTGGTCGTCTTTTGCCAGTAAACTGCTGATTACATTGGTTATATTGGCCGTTTGCTTGATCATTTCTAAGTTTTCGAGCTATGAAGAAGCGGCTTTTGTCGTCTTTTTCTTAATACTACCCCTGCTTTGGATTTCTTACACCGAATCGCCATTAAAAACGGCTATTGCGCTTGCTGTTTTCAGCACAATTACAGCGTTTTCTATCGGTTTATTAGGTTTAATGGACTACGCTATAGTGTATCAGTTTGCGGTAACCGTTATTGCCTCAAGTGCTTGGTTCGGACTAACGGTCCCGGCGCTTATCGCGCACAACCAATATCTGACCCATCAGGTGTCGCAAGACGGCTTAACAAGCGCAGCTTCCCGCGAGCACTTTATGCAACAGGCTGACCTATTACTGAAAATGGCGAAACGGCGTAACAAGCCTATTTCGGTCATTATGTTCGATGTCGACAAGTTTAAGTCAATTAATGATATTTACGGACATATTATCGGTGACTCAGCACTTGTTGAAATTACTCAGGCGGTCAATACGCAACTGCGTGAGTCCGACATACTCGGTCGCTTTGGCGGTGATGAATTTATGATCTTATTGCCTGATACCGATCAAAGCGGAGCTGTTGGTGTTGCGCATAAACTGAGAGAGGCGATATCAAGAATAACAATATCATCGCTTTCAGAACGTTTGTCCTGTAGCTTTGGTGTTGCGCAGGTGTCGAAAAATGAACACATAATGGTCACTATCGACCGAGCAGATAGAGCGCTATTGCAGGCAAAACGCAACGGCCGTGATCGCATTGAAAAGGACGCTGTATGAAAATTGTATTTCTAGGCGGAGCAGAGACCGTAACCGGCTCAAAATATTTAGTCGAAACCGAATCTACTCGTCTATTGGTCGACTGTGGGTTGTTTCAGGGCTATAAGTGGTTACGCCGACGTAATTGGCAGCCTTTGTCAATGGGTATTCAGAACGTTGATGGTGTTGTTCTGACACATGCGCATTTAGACCATTCTGGTTTTATTCCGGTTTTATATAAAAATGGCTACCGTGGTCCTGTGTTTACGCATCATGCAACGGTTGGTTTGTGCGATATTTTGCTGGCGGACAGTGGTCGTATACAAGAAGAGGACGCCAAGTATCTCGGTAAACATAAGCTCAGTCGGCATGAAAAGCCTGAGCCGCTTTATGATGAAGCGACCGCAAAAGCGTCCATGACGTTGTTTCAGGGCGTGGAATATCATCAGCAGTTTTCTATCGGCGATATCACCATAACCCTGCGCAAGGCAGGTCATATTTTAGGAGCTGCCAGCGTGATTCTTGAAGCCGATGGTAAGCGAGTAGGGTTTTCCGGCGACATTGGACGTCCCAACGACATTATGATGTACCCACCAGAGCCTTTGCCAGACCTCGATTTGTTGATGCTCGAGTCAACGTATGGTGACAGACGACATGCTGACACAGAAAGTACGGAAGAGCAGCTTGCTGAAGTGGTTAATGAGACTTCTCAGTCTGGTGGTGTGTTATTAATTCCGAGCTTTTCGGTGGGACGAGCGCAGTTGTTGCAGTATTTGCTTGTGAAATTGATGGACGAAAAGCGTATTCCGCGACAGCCTATTTTCCTGGACTCGCCAATGGCCATTAACGTGTCTGGTTTGTATCAGCGCTTTCATGAGTTGCATAAACTTTCCGATGCTCAGTGCCAGAATACTTTTAATAAAGTGGAATACACCCGCTCGGTGGATGCATCGAAAGCGATTGCATCGCAGTCGGGCCCACATATTATTATAGCCGGCAGTGGTATGGCGACCGGCGGCCGTATATTGCACCATTTTAAGCGTTGGCTGGCTGACCATCGTGCTACGGTGTTATTCAGTGGTCATCAGGCAGGCGGTACGCGCGGTGCTAAGATGTTACAGGGTGTGGAGTCGATTAAATTGCATGGCCAATGGTTACCGGTAAAAGCCCGCATAAGAGCCCTGGAGGGCTTGTCGGGCCATGCCGATTATGAAGAAATTACGCAGTGGCTGAAACAGTCTGAGTTAAAGCCAAATACGGCAATTCAGCTAGTGCATGGGGAGCTGGACGCCTTAGAAACATTCCGCGACCACCTCATGCAAACGACGTCTTTCGACGTTGATGTCGCGGATTATCAAGGCGTTTACCATTTATAAGAAAATGGCACTTAAAAGTGCCATTTAATCAATAAGTTAGGGTTTTTCTCATTAACACCGTCAATGTAAAACTTGTTGCGCCAGTAAACGTACTCGACACCAACGTAAAGTGGCGCAGATAGGTCGAAATACGGTGCCAGGTTCCACTTTAACTGTGAAGTAAAGTTCATATTGGCTGGGCCAACACCACTAATGCCAGACGCGTAATCTAAAAAGCCGTCGTACATCCACTCGGTTTCGCCAATGGAGAAAGGCAGGCCCCATGACAGCGTTACCTGATAGTTGTTTTCAAAACCGTCGTTGTTTCTTCTGTACGCGTCAATTTCGAAGAACTGAAAGCCCGGTAAGTCAAAAGCGGAGCCAATACCATACAGGTAATGAGTAAAACCATCGCCAATTTCTGCTGTTGTAGTAAAGCTTAAGTTGTTCACTAAATTGTCTTCGAATTCGACAAAGTAGACTTCCGGAGATACCTCAATATAGGTTTCGGTGTCGCCGTTGTCAGACTCGAGTCTGTCGCCAAATGCGAATATTTTACCCCAGCTGTAACCGCCGACATATTCCAGGGTGATGACCTGGCGATCGGGGTCGCCAACTTCATAGTCACCGCCGTTCAAATAGGTAAGGCTGGTGTCTGACCAGTATTTTTCTGCCGTTGCCGTGAAGGGTAAAGCTAAAAGAATCAATAAAGAGAAAACAATGTGTTTCATTGAGAAAACGCCTAAATTTTAGTCAAGTTTGTAAAAGCGAGTGGATTATACGCAAGCTAGACCGTAAATTTAAAGAAATATCTGCTGTTGCGGGCTGTTATTATCCTATCGAATTCGTTACATTACAAAAAGCTAACATCTATATTGAGTTGCTGAGGTAACCAAGCGCGAATGCGTGATCAATTTTTGTTAAAGCAGTACATAAATACACTAGAGTCTACTGCGCTTTGTGCCCGACTGTCTCCGTCTGGTCACATTCGGTGGTTAAGTGACTCCATGCACAAGCTGCTCGATATTCACTACCTGAAACAAACAACACTGTTTCACAACTTTCTGCCCCCTGATAACCGTGATCATATAAAAGAAGTGATTAGCTACGCTATTGAGTCGGGGAATAGCTGGAATGGTACTGTTTGCCTGGAAAGTAATACCCGCACTAACTGGTGCCGTTGTATGACGATACCGCTGTACGACGAGAAAGGTAGTTTGAGCGAGCTAGTCTTGCTGTTTCAGGATATTTCCCGTGAAGTTTATTTAGATGAGCTTTTGCAGGAAGCTCGTTATGATCGGGTAACAGGTTTGCCGACGCGGGTCGACCTGCTAAATGACTTAAAGCGTGTTAAAGCGCAGTGCCTGGCGGTACTCGATATTCGCAAATTCCGTAGTTATGCCGATTTTTACGGCTTAGATTTCGGCGATGAACTGCTCCGAAAGTTCAGTCTTTGGGCTCAGAACCAGTTAAAACCTAACCATATTAATATTTATCGCCTGTATAGCGACAAGTTTGCTCTGATTCCCGACTTTCGGATGATCCCCACGCTTTTTGAAAGTCACCTGCTGCATTTTTACGAATTATTGTCAGACTTAAAGCTTCAGGTTCGTGACGTAGAAGCGAATTTGGACGTGGCAATAGGTATGGGCGTAGGAGATAACAAACACCTGCAGTTGGCAGAAAGTGCACTGTCAAAGGCGAAGGCAATTTACTCTGGCCATAAAATTGAAGTGGTACGAGAGCGCGAGTTCTTAAAAGAAAACAAGATCAATTGGATTCCGAAGATTCAGTCCGCTATCACTGACCATCGTTTCATTAATTATTACCAGCCAATTAAGAGTACCTCGAAAGAACGCCCAAGTTATTACGAAGCTCTTGTCAGAATGCGAGACAATAATAGTGACTTGCCGCCAGGAATGTTCCTCGATAAAGCAAAAACGACGCGTTATTACTGTGAAATTACTCGCTCAGTCATAGAGCAGGCGGTATTAGCTTCTGAGGAATTTGGCGTCGCTATATCTGTGAATTTATCCATTGAAGACATACTCAACGATAAAACCGTTAACTTCATACGTTATGTGCTGATGGAGCACAAAAAGGCGCAATTGATATTTGAAATAACCGAAACAGAGTCGACTGAGGACTTTGAGAAAGTTCAGACCTTTGCTAAAGAGGTAAGGCAACTGGGTGGTCAAATTGCGATTGATGACTTTGGTGTGGGGTATTCAAATTTTTCCCGGCTTATCAGCCTTCGCCCCGACTACTTAAAAATTGACGGCAGTATTGTTCAGAATGTGCTTTACGATGAGACCAGTGCCAGTATTTTAAATGGCATGATAAGTATCTGTAAGGAATTAAACATTCCTATTGTTGCCGAGTTTGTCGAAAACGAAGAAGTGAATAGCTATTTGTGTAGCCAGAATATTGAGTATTTGCAAGGCTATTACATTGGTAAACCAAGCCCCGAAGTAAACCGACTACTAAACTGATTTTTCCTATGCCTGATTTTATTGAAACCTACGATAACGCGTTATCGCCGGAATTTTGCGAACAATTGATAACGACTTTTGAGAGCTCTGCACATACCTTTCAGGGACGAACAGGCGGTGGTGTTGATACCAGTAAAAAGTCCAGTACGGACTTAATGCTAAACTCCCACCCGGAATATCAGGAGTTATTGTTAAAAATACAGAAAACGACAGCAGACCATGCACTGCAGTACTTTAAAAAGTATCATTTTGCACTAATTGCGCCGGTCGCACTGACACTGCAACACCCTAAAACTCAACAACCAACGCCTTTGACCCATGAAAACTTTGATGAAATAGCCAAAGGCAATGAAATGGCTATTATGCAAAAGTTGTTTCGAGTGGGTGCTATTCAAATGCAGCGATACCGAAAAGGTGAGGGTAACTATAATTACTGGCATTGCGAAACATTTCCGCAAAAAGGCTCGACCGAGCCACTGCACCGGGCGTTGCTGTTTATGTATTACTTGAATGATGTGGAAGAAGGTGGCGAAACTGATTTTTATTATCAAGAACGTTCGCTAAAACCTAAGGCTGGGCAAATGGTCATAGCGCCTGCTTATTTCACGCATACACACCGCGGCAGAATGCCGATTTCAAACGACAAGTACATTCTCACCAGCTGGATTCTGCATAGCCGCGCTGAGCAGTTATTTGGCGCCTAGTGGCTCGATGCATTAATGTGCTTTAAGGCATAAAAAAGCCCCGGCTTAACGATTAAGCCGGGGCTTTTTATTGAGAGCACCTTACCCTTTATTCTTCGTCACTTTGAAGAATCGTGACTTCACCCAGGTTCAACTCGCGAACCTTATCTTCAATTTCAGCTAAGTCACCAACAATAACCCAGGTCATTGCGTTTGGCGTTAACACCTTGTCGGCGCTTTGTTGAATATCATCCAACGTTATAGCGTTAATACGCTGGCCATAAGACTCAAGATACTCAACGTCTTTGCCTTTGTTAAAGGTACTGACTAGACCGCCTAACAAGGCACCTTTGGTTTCATAAGCACCAGGCAGTTTAGCGGTTTTGTTCGCTTTAACTTTAGCAAGTTCGTCGTCAGTGGCCGGCTTGTCGTCTTCATACTGAGTAAACTCTTTGACAATCTCCTGAATAGACTCTTGGGTCTTGTTGGTTTGAACCGGCGCAAGCGCCATCAATAGTCCCGGGCCTTCGTTGTCTAGCCAAATAGAACGTGCGCCGTAAGACCAACCTTTGTCTTCGCGAAGGTTCATGTTTAAGCGACTGGTGAAGCTGCCGCCAAGAATTGTATTCATGACATCGACAGTGTCGGCGTTATCGACCTGACCCGAAGGTGCTAGCTGACCCGCTATAATCAGTGACTGCGGTGTTCCTGGCTTATCAATTAAGAACACTCGGTTTTCGTCTGACGCAGCAGATGCATCCAAGGTTTTTTCAGGTTTAGGCGTTGCTGGAGCCTGCCAGCTGGCGAATTGCTCTTCCAGCAGAGATTTAGCCTGCTCTACTGTGGTATCACCTACAATAACCAGTTTTGCGTTATCCGGGCGTAGCCAGGTTTGTGCGTGCTCAACTAAGTCGTCACGCGTCAAAGACTTAATAGACTCGACTGTACCAGAGCCTGTTAATGGTTGGCTGTAAGCATGGCCATCACCAAACATTAAGCCTGGCAGAACTCGCAAAGCCTGAGTTTGAGGGCGAGCTTCTTCTTTGCGAATACCTTCAATCCAGTTTGAGCGCTTACGTTCAATTTCTTCTTCTGAGAAAGCTGGGTTTTGCAGCACGTCATTCATAAGCCCCAGACTTTCTGCAAAGTTAACGCTCAGTGTGTCCATACTAATGCGCGAGCTATCTAGGCTAGCTGATGCATTCAGGTTAGTCCCTAAAGACTCCAGACGTTCACTCAACTCTAGCGAACTCAGACTCTCAGTACCTTCTTTTAGCATCGACATAGTGTAACTTGCCGTGCCCAGTTTGCCGCCAACGTCAGAGGCGTAACCACTGTCAAAGACTAAGCTCATTTCGATGGTTGGCGTATCGGTACGTTGTGCTAAGTAAACGTCTAAGCCATTCGATAGTGTAAATTGTTCAACTTCCGGCAGCTCTAATTGTGGTAAGTCACCCACGTTCGGAAGCTCAGAACGATCAGCATCCGTTTCCTGCGCCGTGTAGTTTGGTTGTGGAACAACGTTCAGAACGAAATCACCGCTTGAAAGCCACTGTTGAGCCGCATTTTGAACGTCACTAACGGTTGCTTGCTTGGTCCACTCCATTTCCTGAGCATAGAAGCCAGGGTTATCGTGGTAGACGGCGCCAGAGGCTAAAATGTCTGACTTACCACCGAAGCCACCTACTTTTTCAGCGCGGCGGACAAAGTTAGCTGTATTACTGAATTTAGTGCGTTGCAGTTCAGCTTGCGTTGGTCCCTCATTAATTAGACGTTCCAGTTCTTCGTTAATGATGGCTTCAATTTGCTCGAGCTCGACGCCCGCTTTTGCATCAGCGGTAATCATAAACTGCCCGGCAAGAGTACGACCATATTGGAACGCGCCGACTGAGCTGGCAATTTGCTCTTCGTATACTAAGCGCTCATAAAGACGTGAGTTTTTACCATTAGCAAGGATGTCGGCAAATAGTTCAAGGTATTCGGAGTCAGCCGTACCCATTTGCGCGGTATTCCAAACTTTATATACACGAGCGGCTGGAACACGGTCTTCCATAGTCGCTCGTTTAGTTTCATTGCGCTTAGCAACCCAGGCTTCTTGTTTTTTCAGAGGCTTGCCCGGACCAATATCTGCAAAATATTTAGTCACTTTCTCTTTAGCGGTTTCAACATCAATATCACCGGCTAAAACTAATACCGCGTTTGCAGCACCGTAATAATCTTTAAACCATTGATGGACGTCGTCCAAAGTTGCCGCATTTAAGTCTTCCATGGAGCCAATAACCGACCATGAATAAGGGTGACCTTCCGGGAATGTTTGCTCGGAAATGTAGCTCCAGGCTTTACCGTATGGCTGAGCTTCGCCCTGGCGCTTCTCGTTTTGCACAACGCCACGTTGTTCGTCGAGTTTTTCTTGAGTCACAGCGCCTAACAAATGACCCATGCGGTCCGACTCCATCCATAACGCCATGTCAAGCGCAGGAGTCGGGACATTTTCAAAGTAGTTGGTGCGGTCATTGTTGGTGGTGCCGTTCATTTCGGTTGCACCAGCACGCTCGAAGGGACCGAAGTACTCATCGTCGTAGTTTTCAGTACCATTGAACATCAAGTGTTCAAATAGATGGGCAAAACCAGTTTTACCGGGTTTTTCGTCTTTAGAGCCAACGGCATACCAGACGTTAACAGCAACAATTGGCGCTTTGCGATCTTCATGCACAACAACGGTTAAACCGTTATCTAAAGTAAAAGTCTCATAATCGACTTTAACTTCTGGAAATTGTGACTGGCTAACGGCCGTGGTGTTATTAGCAGAGCTGGTTGACTGACAGCCGCCTAATAATACTGTTGTCACTGCCACTGCAGTGAGGGTTTTCATCATTTTCATCGTTGTTCCCAATTTGTTTTTATAAGCTCGTCTACTATACGAAAGGACGGCTTGTTATGCTCATGAAAAGGGCTATTAAATTGTAACGAAATTAAACATATTGAAATGATGGAGGGTTGTTTGTGTGAAATAAGGTCTTAGTCAAGTCTTTTAATTACACAGACAATCAAGGATAATTGCGCGCGGTTTGCAGCAAATAGATACGGTATCTTGTGAGTAAGACGACAGTTATAGCAATAGCAGGGGCTTCAGCATCAGGTAAAAGCTTGTTTGCCTCAACGGTTTATCAGGAGTTAGTGGCCGAACTCGGCACTGACGGTATCGCCATTCTCGCCGAGGATGCCTATTACCGCGACCAAAGTCATATGACAATGGAGCAGCGCGTTCTGACAAATTATGACCAGCCTGCAGCGTTTGAGCATGACTTGCTCATGCAACACCTCAAGCAGCTGAAAGCTGGCGAAGCAGTCGAAATGCCACAATACAGTCACAAAACACACACTCGCTTGCCTGAAAGTATTAAAGTCGCACCGGCAAGGGTGGTTATGGTTGAAGGTATTTTGCTGCTGACGGACGAAAAGCTTCGCGAACAGTTCGACATTTCCGTATTTATGGATACGCCGTTGGATATTTGCTTGCTGCGTCGTATTAAGCGCGATATTGAGGAGCGTGGCAGAACACTACAGTCTGTTACTGAACAGTATGAGCAGTACGTGCGCCCGGCGTTTTTTGACTTTATTTTCCCATCCAAGCAGTATGCAGATCTTGTTGTCACTCGCGGTGGCCAGAACGAAATAGCCATTGACATTATAAAAACAAAAATACGTCAGTTGCTGGCGGAATAAACTGGTTTTCTTATGAATAGTATTCTTGGCATTGCCATTATTTTTCTCGTTGCTTATTTGGTTTCTACTAACCGTAAAGCTATCCGCTGGCGCACCGTTCTCGGTGCGTTTGCTATTCAAGTGGTGCTTGCCGGATTTGTACTTTATGTGCCTATAGGGCGCGAAATGCTGTTTGGGTTCGCGCAAGGTGTTTCGACCGTTATTGGTTATACAAAAGCGGGTATCGATTTTCTTTTTGGCAACTTAGCGTCCGAAGACTTTGGTTTTGTATTCGCTATTCAGGTGTTGTCCGTTATTGTCTTTTTCTCATCACTTATTTCAGTGCTTTATTACTTAGGCATAATGAAGTGGGTTATTAGAATTCTTGGCGGCGGTCTGCAAAAATTATTAGGTACCAGTCGTCCGGAATCAATGTCGGCAGCAGCTAATATTTTTGTGGGGCAGACTGAAGCGCCTATGATGGTGCGGCCCTTCATAGGCACTATGACCCGTTCGGAATTGTTTGCCGTGATGGTTGGCGGAATGGCGTCCGTTTCAGGCTCCGTATTGGCGGGCTATGCGGGCGTGGGTGTTGAGCTGAAATATCTAATCGCGGCAAGCTTTATGGCAGCTCCGGCAGGGTTCCTCATGGCAAAAATGATGATTCCTGAATGCGAGAAGCCACGTAACGACTTAGAAGAAATAGAAGTTGAAGAAAATTCAGCAAACGTGATTGATGCCGCTGCACAAGGCGCGTCCAGCGGTTTGCAGCTAGCCATGAATGTGGGTGCAATGTTGTTAGCCTTTGTGGCACTTATTGCATTAATTAACGGCATTTTTGGTTGGGTCGGTAGCTGGTTTGGTTACGCGGACTTAACTCTGCAAGAAGTCTTTGGCTACGTATTCCAGCCGGTTGCCTATGTATTAGGGGTCAGTTGGGACGAAGCGAACCTGGCTGGTAGCTTCATTGGCCAAAAGCTGGTTATTAATGAATTTGTCGCCTACCTGGACTTTGTGAATTACAAAGATCAAATGAGTGAGCATTCGCAGGTCATTATTACTTTCGTGCTTTGTGGTTTTGCGAACTTCTCATCTATTGCTATTTTGCTTGGTGGGCTAGGTGGCATGGCGCCAAGTCGTCGTCATGATATTGCCCGACTGGGTATGAGAGCTTTATTGGCAGCGACACTCGCCAATATGATGAGTGCCGCTATTGCAGGGTTCTTTGTTTCTCTAACCTGATAAAACCCGGGAGACCGCAATTAACTGCGGTCTCTCATAACACCTTCCTGAATGGTCGATGCGACCAAAACACCGTCTCTGGTATAAATCTGACCACGTACAAGTCCACGCTGCCCGCTGGCCGAAGGACTGTCTATTGCGTATAACACCCAGTCATCCATGCGGAAGTCCCGGTGGAACCACATAGCATGGTCAATGGTAGCAACTTGCATATTAGGTTGCGCAAAACTGACGCCGTGAGGCTGCAAGGCTGTCGGTAAGAAGTTAAAGTCTGAGGCATAAGCCAATAGGTATTTATGTACGCGAGTATCCGCAGGCATGTTGCCGTTGGCTTTTAACCAAACATAACGCTTAGGTTCATCTTTCTCGGGTTTAAATGGGTTATAGGGTGTAACAAAGCGCATTTCTATCGGCTTTTCGCAGATAAACTTATTTCTCAGCGGCGCTGGGATAAGCTCTTCATGCTCGCGATAAATATCCAAGTCAGAAACCAAGCCTTCGGGACCCGGAACCTGTGGCATCACATCTTGATGCTCAAACCCTTGCTCCTGTTGTTGAAACGAGGCTGTCATGTAGAAAATAGGCTTGCCATATTGAATGGCCTGCACCCGTCGTGCCGAAAAGCTTTTGCCGTCACGAATATTTTCTACGTCATAAACAATGGGCTTTTTTGCATCGCCCGGACGTAAAAAGTAGCTGTGAAACGAATGACTTACACGCTCTGGCGGCAGTGTTTCCTTCGCAGCAGATAAAGCCTGCCCAATGACCTGACCGCCAAATACGGCACCAAAGCCTAAATCCTGACTTTGGCCACGGTAAAGACCATCTTCAATGGTTTCCAGTGTCAGTAGGTTCAATAAGTCGTCGAGTACCTTGCTCATTTCCTGCGTCCTGTGATGCTGGTTAAAACTTAAGTCTTATTGATCTTAAACGGTTTTTCCGGACTATGTAATATAAAGTAAGAAAATAACGATTATAGTGGATTAACTGAGCATTTAGCGCCCAGTATGTTGGCACAAGTCTTTGATTTGTGTTTGCATAGAAAGCACTTTATGTGGCTCAAACGATTCAATTTGTCTATATTAGAAGTATCGTTTGGCTTAACAAAACGCTTAAGAAGCGAATGGGAGAGTATCTATGTCAGGCAAAGACAGTCTGAAAACCTTAAGTACATTAGAGGTTAACGGAAAAACCTTTCATTACTACAGTTTGCCGAAGGCGGCAGAAGCTCTAGGGGATATTTCTAAACTTCCGGCTTCAATGAAAGTGTTATTAGAAAACTTGCTGCGAAATGAAGACGGCAGCACAGTGAATGAAGACGATTTAAAAGCCATGGTCGATTGGCAGAAAGATAAGAAAATTGACCGTGAAATACAGTATCGCCCAGCGCGTGTTCTTATGCAGGACTTTACCGGCGTGCCGGGCATTGTCGACTTGGCGGCCATGCGTGACGCGGTGGATAAAGCAGGGCACAACCCTGAAACCATCAACCCGCTGTCGCCTGTTGATTTGGTCATTGACCACTCGGTTATGGTCGACAAATACGCAAGTCCCGAAGCCTTTAAAGAAAACGTTCGCATTGAAATGGAACGTAACAAAGAGCGTTACGAATTTCTGAAATGGGGACAGGGCGCGTTTGAAAATTTCCGTGTTGTACCGCCAGGCACAGGTATCTGCCACCAGGTGAACCTGGAGTACTTAGGCAAGAGTGTCTGGACCAAAGAGGAAGACGGTAAAACCTTTGCGTTCCCGGATACGTTGGTCGGTACCGACTCGCACACCACCATGATCAACGGTATTGGTGTGTTGGGCTGGGGTGTTGGTGGCATTGAAGCGGAAGCTGCGATGCTTGGCCAGCCTGTGTCTATGTTGATTCCTGAAGTGGTTGGTTTCCGTTTAACCGGTAAACTCAACGAAGGTGTGACTGCAACGGACTTGGTTTTAACTGTTACGCAAATGCTGCGTGAAAAAGGCGTAGTTGGTAAGTTTGTAGAGTTTTACGGTCCAGGTTTAGACAACCTGCCACTGGCAGACCGTGCGACTATATCAAATATGGCTCCAGAGTACGGTGCAACCTGTGGCTTCTTCCCGGTGGATGATGAAACACTGCGTTACTTCCGTTTGTCTGGCCGTGATGAAGAGACCATTGAGCTGGTTGAAAAATACAGCAAAGCTCAGGGCTTATGGCGTGACAACGACAACGAACCAGAATACACCGATTCGTTGGAGTTAGATCTAAGCGATGTGACAGCATCGCTTGCAGGACCAAAACGTCCGCAAGATCGTGTCAACATGGAGCAACTGGGTAGCAACTTTGACCTGATTCTTGAGACAAACGGTCAGTCAGCTGAAAAAGATAAAGAAGTACCAGTAAAAGGTAAGGATTACAGCTTGTCACATGGTGACGTTGTTATTGCTGCTATTACCTCTTGTACGAATACGTCAAACCCAAGCGTTATGATGGCAGCGGGCTTATTAGCTCAAAAAGCCATAGAAAAAGGGTTAATGCGTAAACCGTGGGTTAAGTCGTCACTGGCACCTGGTTCGAAGGTGGTTACTGATTACTTGGCGAAAGCAGGTCTGGACGAGTACCTCGATAAACTCGGCTTTAACCTTGTGGGCTATGGCTGTACGACCTGTATTGGTAACTCGGGTCCACTGGACGATGAAATTACTGAAGCGATTCAGGAAGGCGACTTGACGGTTTCCTCAGTGTTATCCGGTAACCGTAACTTTGAAGGGCGTGTTCACCCAGAAGTTAAGGCAAACTGGCTGGCCTCACCACCGCTAGTCGTTGCTTATGCGTTAGCCGGTACAACTCGTACTGACTTAACCAAAGACCCTATTGGTAAAGACAAAGACGGAAACGACGTATTCTTGAAAGACATTTGGCCAAGCAGCGCTGAAATTTCAGAAGCGGTGAAAATGGTTGATAACCAGATGTTCGGCAAGGAATACGCTGAAGTCTTTGCTGGCGACGAAGAGTGGCAGCGCATTAGTGTTGCTGAAGGTAAAACCTATAATTGGCAGGACGAGTCTACCTACGTTAAGAACCCGCCGTTCTTCGAAGGTATTGATAAGCCGCTGGAAGACCCAAGCGATATTAAAGACGCTAATGTACTGGCGGTGTTCGCGGACTCTATTACGACTGACCATATTTCGCCGGCAGGCTCAATTAAGCCTGACTCACCTGCGGGTAAATATTTGCAGGAAAACGGTGTTGCGGTTAAGGACTTTAACTCATACGGTTCACGTCGTGGTAACCATGAAGTGATGATGCGCGGTACTTTTGCAAATATCCGCATTAAAAACCAAATGCTCGATAATGTTGAGGGTGGCTTTACTAAGTTCATTCCAACAGGCGAGCAAATGCCAATTTACGACGCCGCCATGAAGTACATGGAAAACGACACACCGTTAGTCGTGTTGGCAGGTAAAGAGTACGGTACAGGCTCTAGCCGTGACTGGGCTGCAAAAGGCACGCGTTTGCTGGGTGTTAAGGCTGTTATCGCTGAGAGTTATGAGCGTATTCACCGATCTAACTTGGTTGGTATGGGCGTTCTACCGCTGCAATTTGTCGACGGGCAGGGCGTTGAAGCTCATAAACTAACCGGTGAAGAGCAAATTTCTGTATTGGGACTGAACGGTGACCTGAAACCCGGTCAAATGCTGGACGTTGTTGCAAAACGTAAAGACGGTTCAGAAGAGAAGTTCCAGGTGAAATGTCGTATCGACACCGGCAACGAAATGAACTATTACAAAAACGGCGGTATCTTGCATTACGTACTGCGTCAAATGCTTAAGTAATAGTTAGCTAAAACGACAAACCCCGGCCGAGCAGCCGGGGTTTTTTTATAGCTTAAGCGCTCTGCCACCATCGACTTTTATCGATTCGCCCGTTAAGAATGGGTTGTCGCGTAAAAAGCGCACTGTGTCTATCATGGGCTTTAAGCCACCTTCTACACGCAACGGCGTCTCATCCAGCACTTGCATTTTATGTTCGTTATCGTGCTCAGGCAGGAATAAAATAGGACCTGGCTGAATAGCGTTAACACGCACATCCGGCGCCAATGTTTTAGCAAAGGCCTGAGTCATACTAGCTAAACCCGCTTTCGCTGCACAATAAGCAATGTAATGGGTGGACGGTTTGTCGGTGTAAATATCAGTAATATTTATGATAAGCCCATTGTCAGAGTTCGACAGTTGCTGTTGTAAGCCAGTAATGAGTAGGTAGGGCGCAATATTGTGGACCTGAAAGACAGCGGCAAGCGCTTCCGGCTCATTGTCGACCGTATCATTGTCGAAAAAACAGGACGCATTATTAATCAATAAATCGAGCGTAGGGGCGTCTTTTTTTACCTGAGCTACCAGAGCGTTCACGTCATCCTGGCGGGTAAAGTCGGCCTGAACCGGCTCAGCGCCTAGTTTACTGAGCTCGTCGACACCGTCTTTTGAACGGTTGTAATGTGCAAATACTTTGTAGCCGTCTTCTATAAGTGCTTTGGCGACTTCAAAGCCGAAACGGCGACCAGCGCCGGTAACAAGTGCGGTTTTTGTCATGAGGCAAGCCCTAACTCTGTGGTCAGTGATTGTAAATAGTCTGGTACGTCAGGGCGTTCATCAAGAAGCCCTAAAATATCGATATCGATGGTTCTGTCTTTTTTGCTTCTTTCCGGGTCACTGCGGTCGCGACCCAGAGCTTCTTCTATTTGGTTAAATTGCTGCTTTAGCTCATCTGAGCTAAGCGGTGTATCGATAATAAATAAGGCGTTGAGAAAACCGTTGTTTGTATCAATATCAACCGGCTTCGTGGCTATGTTTTGGCTGAACAAGCAGTCGCCGCTGAGCGTTCGTAACTGCTGTTTTGCGTGATGGATGTTCATTTCAGGATCGATATTCGACCCCAGGCTGCATAAATACTTCATAAGTTAAAAGCCACTAAACGTAAAAATTATGTTGTGTCATATACGGTATACAACGTAAAACAGATGACCCCGTGAAACAGTTGAAATTGCTATAATTGGCTGATAGCCTGAAATTTCAACTTGCGTTGGCGAGCAGATGTCTTAATGACAAAAAACAAAAAAAGCTTTAACTATTGCTATATCTTGTTTTTATTTTGTTTTATTGGCTTTCTGCCAACGCCAACCCTTGCGAATGAATCAGCTCACCAGCTTACCATTGAAGGGCCTACTTCAGTTATTAAAGAAGGGTACTTTAATGTCTCAGTGTCTGCAAAGTCAGAGCAGCAAAAGCTCGACAAGTTAACGATTGAAGTAGCGACAGACGCAAGCTTTACTGAAAACCAGAAACAGTTCCCTGCACTGGGTGACTTTTCCACCATATCGTTAACCGGGTTTTCAAATGGCAGTTATCACTTAAGAGCCAGAGCCGAAACAGAAAGCGGCGAGTCGCTGGTCAGTAATGTTATTCAGGTTACGGTTAAGCATTATCCTCTGTGGCAGGCACTGACACTGTTTTTTATCGGATTAATTATTTTTGTAGCAGTCGTAACCACGTTGCTTTTACTTCATCGTAAATGGACACATTCGCGACACCACTCCCATGACTGAATTTGCACTGGACACAAGTACCGGCATTCTCATCATTGTGCTTTTTGGCCTGTTTTGGATAGGTTTTGGGTATTGGCTGGGTCGCAAAAATAAAAGCCATGAAGACTTTGCGTTAGCCGGCCGAAACGTCGGTTTTGCTTTTGCGGCGGCGACGGCGATGGCAACCTGGGTGACCAGTAATACCACTTTGGTTGCGCCGCAGCTGACGTTCCAGTTTGGCGTGTGGGGCATGATAGGTTACTCATTTGCAGCGCTGGGGCTTATTTTGTTCGCCCCCATGGCGAAGCGTATTAAAGAGCTGCTGCCTAACGGTTATACCTCAGGTGACTTTATCCGGCTGCGCTATGGGCAGTTTGCCTGGGTTGTGTTCATGATTATTTCTGTGGTCTATGCATTCGGCTGGTTAATCAGTCTTGGCATGGCGGGCGGTATTCTTTTGGAGTCTTTAACCGGGCTCGATTACCACATCGGGATGACCACAATTTTAGTCATTTGCGTGGGCTACACCTTGTTTGGCGGTATGCGCGCCGTTATTGCAACCGACTTTATTCAGGCACTCATTATTATTGCCGGTGTCAGCTTTATTGCTTACTGGCTTATCGACAATATCGGTTTAAGCAGTATTCATGAGAATTTGACAGCGGAGCATCCAAAGTTGCTCGACGTCTTGTTCCCCGCTGCCGTTATGTTCCTGTTTAATAATATCTTTTTCGGTCTAGGCGAAATTTTTCATTCCAACGTGTGGTGGTCTCGGGCACTATCGTTTAAAAAGGGTGTTGCTTATAAAGCCTATTTAACCGGTGGGTTAATGTGGTTGCCTATTCCTATTGTTACCGGCTTTATTGCGTTAGCGGCGCCACAGTTAGGCATATTCCCGCCTAGTATGGATATGATAGGCCCAACCGTTGCCGCAGCTGTATTGGGTAAAGCAGGCGCTGTTATCGTTTTCATTGTGATATTTTCAGCCTTAGCCTCAAGCCTTGATTCGTTATTAGCTGCAACATCCGATCTCGTTACCCAGGATATTTACCACAAAAAACTAAAACCGAAGGCGTCCGATAAAAACCTGATGCGTTTTAACCGAAGCTGTATTTTTGCGTTGGGAGTCATTACCTGGCTTTTCTGTCTTCCTAAAATAGCCACGCTGGGCGCATTACTGAATTTTGCCGGAGCTTTTGTGGCAAGCACTATCTGGCCAATATTACTGGGGCTTTATCATAAGAAGCTGACCGGTACTTATGCAGCAATAGCTATGGCAGCGGGCACAGCGTGCGGAATGATAGGTTATTTCGCGATAGGTTTTTATGTGGCAGCGCTGGTGTCTTGCGCGGTATCCGGACTGATATGCGCGGTGGGTATCATGACCAGCCAGTACAACTTTGACTGGAAGCAGCTACAGGAGGAAGACGCACATGCTAATGAGTGAGTCGGTATTCGAGTGGATGATTATCACTGCGTTGATCCTCAGTTGCTTAGCGCCTGTAGTACTTCTGGTGCTCTGGGTAAAAGATTTAATTTCAAAAACAATATGGTAATTCTATGAACATAAAGGATGTATCCTTCGAACGTGAGCGCCCCGATGTCTGCGGCGATGCTCACCCGAAGGCGTTGTTAAAAGCTATTCAGGAGGACGGCGATTACCTACTGAAATTGGCGAATCAACATATTGTGTCGGCTGACCAGTTTTCTCAGCAAGGCATGTTGCAGTTGTTTCGTTTGGCTGCGAAGTATGAAGCGAATCCCCGCCGTTTTAGTACGTCGTTGCAGGGTAAGATATTAATCAGCGCATTTTATGAGCCAAGCACCCGCACGCGACTGTCGTTTGAAAGCGCCTGGCATCGGTTAGGGGGCGACATTATGTCGATAACTGACCGGTCAACCACAGGCATCGCAAAAGGCGAGTGTTTGTCGGATATAGCCGAGATGTTTAATAACTACGGCGATTGCGTGGTTCTTCGTGACAATAACGAAACCTCGCTTGAGGAAATGATAGATTCACTGCGTATTCCAATTATCAACGCCGGTAACGGCGCCGATGAGCATCCAACTCAGGCGCTGTCTGATATGTACGCTATATTTAAATGGCGTCCTGATTTAGTCACCGAAGAGGCGGAAAAAGCTCCGATAAAAGTCGGTATTATTGGCGTACCGAACAAAATGCGCACGGTCAGGAGTTTCATTAAGTGCTTAACTAAGTTTCCAAAAGCCATTGATGAGCTAGTCATCATTCATGACGAAGCGTCGACGGAGCAGCTGTTCGGCAGCGAACAAAAAGAGCAGGTCGAGCTGGCCGGTATAAAAATTCGTAGCACCAGAGAGCTCGATGAGGTATTACCAGAGCTGGATGTGGTTTATATCAATGCTATTTCATGGGAAGGTAATTCAGTAAACACCTACGGCAGTGAATTTCATTTGTCGGCGAATTCGCCACTGAAAGAAAGCGCCATTATTTTGCACCCATTGGCGCGTGGTGAGGAACTTTCAACGGACTTAGATCATACGCCTCATAATTGGTATTTCAGTCAGGCCAGAGGGGCAGTGTTTTTACGTATGGCGTTACTAACCTGTATGGTTCAGCGAGCTGAACGCGTCATTGATGTCGTTTAATACGAGGAAAAGCAAAGAATGTGCGGAATTGCTGGCGTTTTTCATCACCAAACGGATAGAGAAATTAACCCTCAAACTCTGGTTAACATGGCGGCGATTATGCATCATCGCGGGCCCGACGGGTTTGGTTACAAGATTCAACCGGAGCGCGGCGTAGGTTTTAGTCACGCTCGCTTGTCTATTATTGATCTCGATGAAAACCGGGGTCGTCAACCTTTTATGTCCGCAGACAAACGTTTGATGCTGACACACAACGGTGAGTTTTATGACTTTAAACGTATTCGCGCCGACTTAACGGCGCGTGGCGCACGTTTTAACAGTAAGAGTGACTCTGAAATTGTACTGCATTTATTCGAGCGTTACGGAATGGAGGACACCTTAAAAGAGTTGCGTGGCGAGTTTGCATTTGGCTTGTTTGATGCCAAAGACGACAGCCTGTATTTAGTGCGTGATCGCTTCGGTATTAAACCGCTGTACTGGACAGAAACGGAACACGGTGTGGTGTTTGGTTCGGAGCTGAAAGTTTTATTTGCGCACCCGGATGTTAAGCGTCAATTCTCGGCGGAAGGTTTATATCACCAATTAATTCAGGTCATGGTGCCGGGCTCTACAGCGTTTGAGGGCATAAACCAGGTGCAACCGGGCTATGTTGTTAAATTGCAGCGTAAAAACGGCAAAGTGGTTGCGTCAGAGCATAAATACTGGGACGTCGACTTTCCTCCCGAGCACAGTTACCCGGGGGCTGACGTCGATGAAGAAGAGTACATTGAAGGTGTCCGTGCCAAGTTATTAGAGGCGGTCCAGCATCGAATGACCGCCGATGTACCGGTCGGCTGTTATTTGTCAGGTGGTATCGATTCGTGTTCGATACTGGGGCTGGCTTCCGCGTCAACTCAAACTTCCGTAAAAGCCTTTACCATTGGTTTTGACTCGGACGACTACGACGAAACACCAATAGCGAAAGAGATGGCGGAAGCGACCAACGCTGACCATCATATTATGCGACTGAATGCGAACGATCTTTACGATCACTTTGTGAAAACCCTATGGCATACAGAACGAACTATATACAACACCTTGGGTGTCGCTAAATATTTAATGAGCCAGCAAGTGCATGAAGCCGGCTATAAGGTGGTTATGACAGGCGAGGGCTCGGACGAGCTCTTTGCGGGCTACCCGGCGTTCCGTAAAGATATGTTCCTGCATGGCCTTGATCACTTGCCGGAAGTTGAGCGAGTAGAATGGCAGGAGCTACTGGAAAAGAACAATGCTTTATTCAAGGGCGCTATGCTGGCTCGCGAAGAGTTTGTCAGTGACGCGTTCAATAAGAAAATGGGTTTTACCCCAAGTTGCGTGCAGCCTTGGTTGTCCTGCTCGTCAGTCGCTTTACCATTAATGTCGGCTGAGAAGCGTCAGCAGGTCGAGCATTATGACCCGAGCGAAGCTATTGCGGATACTTTGGATGAAACCATGCTGGAACGCCGTCACCCGTTAGACAGAGCTCAATATGTATGGATAAAAACCATGCTGGAAGGGCAAATACTGACCTGGGGTGGTGACCGAGTCGATATGGCGAACTCAATGGAAGCGCGTCCCGCATTTCTTGACCATCATTTGGCGGAATATGCGTTTACTGTGCCGCCGCATTTACGTATTAAAGGCAACAAAGAAAAGTATGTACTGCGTGAAGCGATGAAAGGCCTGTTGCCGGAAACCCTGTATAAGCGCGAAAAGTTTGCCTTTATGGCACCGCCTGCGCATACCGATCCCGAGAAGTGGAAGGCAGTAGAAAAGCTGGCTGAACAGTTCTTAAGCAAAGACGCGGTGGAGTCAGCAGGGTTACTCGATTATGACGAAGTGGTAAGAACTTTTGAACGCCACCAGGACGCTGACGTACCTAATGAAGAGCGCGTACAGCTGGATGCGGTGATTAATCACATGCTGGGTGTTCAGGTATTGCATCATCACTTCGTGGCAACAGACGTGCCTCAGAAAGCAGCGCAGCGAGCAAAGGAACTCGGCTGGACTGCTTAGTTTTCTAATTCTTTAATCACCGGTGACTGCAGAGATGTAGTCACCGTATCCTCTCTCTTCCATGTCTTCCAGTGGAATAAACTCTAACGCTGCTGAGTTCATACAATAGCGTAATCCAGTTGGTGCCGGACCATCTTCAAACACATGTCCAACGTGAGAGTCAGCGTAACGACTGCGTATTTCTGTGCGCGTATAAAACCAGCTATTATCTTCTTTCTCAACCACCGCATTGGATGTTATTGGTCGGGTAAAGCTTGGCCAGCCAGTACCCGACTTATACTTATCAGCGGATGAAAAAAGAGGCTCGCCACTGACAACATCAACATAAATGCCGGGCTTCTTATTATCCCAGTAGGGGTTGTTAAAGGCTTCTTCGGTTTCATCTTCTTGAGTGACTGCGTATTGAATAGGGGTTAGCTGTTCACGCAGCTGTTGTTCAGATGGATTCTTGAAGTTTACCCAGGGTTTGTTGCCGGGGGCCGCCGACGGTTGCTCACCACCTGGGTTATCATTGGTGAAGCGCTGATAATCCACACCTGAAGTGTCACCCCAATGTTTTTCGACAAAGTCATAACGTCCTGAGTTATAAGTATAGACTTTGTAACGAATGGGGTTCTTGTCGTAGTAATCCTGATGATACTCTTCGGCTTTATAAAACGTCCTGAAATCGGTTACAGGCACCACAATAGGCTCGTCAAAAGGACCGTTTTCAGCCAGCCACTGGTTTGATGCTTCTGCAATACGGCGCTGCTCTTCGTTATGAACGAATATCTCGGGGCGATACTGTTTGCCTCGGTCGACAAACTGACCGTTTGCATTGGTTGGGTCCATAATGCGCCAAAACTTCTGCAATAAACCCGCATAACTAATAATGTCAGGGTTGTAGTAAATTTGCGCGGCTTCCGTGTGGCCGGTCCGGCCGGAAGAAACTTGTTTATAGGTTGGGTTTTCTTCGGTGCCACCAGCGTAACCAGATACCACCTCACGTACACCACTCAGTTGCTCAAAAGCTTCTTCCACACACCAAAAACAGCCACCTGCAAGTGTGGCGACTTTTTCATTATTTTGCTTTGTTGGCTCAGTATTTTGTGCCATGCTGAAACAAGAAAATAACAGTGTGGCACTAACAATAGTAATGAGCTTTTTCATGGCAAACTCCAAACGCCAGGGTTAATACTTTATAGACCAACTTTTATGAAAAAGATTACTTACTCAATTATTCTCACCTTAAGTTGCTCTTTACCGAGCCTTGCAGCCGAGCAGGAACAAAAGGACGACGAGTTTTGGCTGGATGGATTCAGGGTCGGTTTAGGTGACACAGTCGATGCAACCGCACTGTGGTTTGACGGCCTTTTTGGTGATGGCGAATTTGAAGACGACTACCACCGCTCGTATGGGCGCCTTTCGGTAGCACCGCAGTGGGACGAATACGACGGTTTTGAGGTTAAGTCGCGGTTTCGTGCTCGTGTTGCATTGCCTAACCTCAAAGATAACGTGTCCGCGTTTATCGGGCGTGTTGATGACGACGAGTTTTTAGACGAAGAGTCAACGGGTAAACCGTCGGTGATACGCTCGCCTGAATCTGACCGAGAATGGTTGGTTGGATTGGGGTTTGACCCCGAGATACATGAGGGGCATCGAGTATCGTACAGTGTCGGTATCCGCGGTGGCTTGCGCTTTGATACTTACGTGAGAGCACGCTATATGACGGGCTTTGTCATATCGGACAAACAGCAGCTTAAATTTCAGTCGGCAGCATTTTGGCGAGATAGCGATGGCTTTGGCGTCTCGCAGCGTTTCAATTATGAGTCGGCATTAGATGAACGTTGGCTGTTACAGTGGGGGGCATTAGGTACTTTTGCTGAGGAAACAGAAGGACTGCGCTGGAGCTCAACTGCACGCCTATATCACTTATATAACAAAGATAAGGCCTGGGCAACGGAGACTTGGATAGAGGGGCAAACTGACCACGAGGTGCCTATTAGTGACTATGGTTTACGGCTATTAAACCGACAGCGCTATTTAAGAGAATGGTTTTTTGTTGAAAGCTGGGTGGGCTATCACTGGCCTCGTAATCACTTACAAGAGCAACGGCAAGGCCAGTGGTTAGTGGGTATTGAGTTCGAAGTTCACTTTGGTACTACAAACGCCTACATGCCCGATGCCGAAAAGCGCAAATCCAATACTAATGGATCATGGTCTGATGAACGATAAGGCGTTGGTTCATAAAAGTCCGCATTACGGTAGTCATAAATCCACGGTTCGTCAGCGTTAAACGGTAAATGGTAAACGCCTGAAACATTGTCTTTTAGGGTATCGGCCACAAAGATATGGTCAAGCGCGCCAGCCTGGCTGTCATAAACGTAGGAATAGTCAGTTGCCTTTGATGGATTATGAAAGCCGTTTTCTGAAAAGTAACGAATAGGATCTTCTTTGTAATAGGCGTTAAAGTCACCCAGTAATACCGCATTCGGGAAGGCTTCTTCTGCAATCCATTCAGTCAGCTGCTCCGCAGATTTTACCCGCAAGTCGTTCCAGCACGCTTGTCCGTCATTTTGGTTGCTATTTGGACTTTCGTTGTCTTCCGGACAGCTTCCTTTGGACTTAAAGTGGTTAACAATAACAGTAAACTCTTCGCCAGTGTTTTTATCTTTCAGTGTTTGTGCCAACGGCGGGCGGCTCCCCCAGGCGAATGCACCAGCGGTGTTAACTAACGCATGAGAAGACGCAGAGATAGTGTCTTTGTTGTATATCAGGCCAACGGTTATCTGGTCACCGCCAATACGCTGAGCTTGCGGTTCAGAGATGTAATAGGTAGCTGAGCCGGAATCGTTTAACGCATCGACCAATTGACGAATGGCACTGTGCTCTCCAAAGCCGTCATTTTCAACTTCCATAATGCCGATAACATCGGCGTTTAATGCGTTTATTGCCGCTACAATTTTAGCTTGTTGCCGTTTCATTTCTTCCGGTGTATCGGCGCCGCGTGGCGTTGGAAAGCCTAGCCCCTGACCGTTACCATTAAAGAAGTTTAAAACATTAAAGCTGGCTATTCTTAGTGTGCCGCCAGCCTTTTCGGGAGCTTCAGAAATGATGGCTTCTTCTCGCTCTTTTAACCTTGGCTCTTCTAGTGGTTGAAACCGATAACGGCGATTAAACTGACTGACTACGCCAACTAACGGCTCTATTTCAGAGCCTGTACGTAAACTCTTCTGAGGACCTGAGAACAAACTGCCAAATGGCAATGGGCGAGGTTCTTTTTGGTTGCTGTTGTCGTCCATTTGAATGCGGTTTAGCTCGTTTTTTGCTGCCAGTTCACGAGCTTCGTCGCCGGGGTTAACAATTTGCGACGGTGTCCATAAACGACCCGAAGAAATATCCACAAAGCCGTAACGCGAGTAATTGTAATTGCCTGAAACCGTGAGAGGCTCATTATTACTGCTGGAAAGTATTACGCGCATGCCTTCGACACGCTCAAAGGCGCTTTTATCAGCCGCAGGCAGAGTAAACTGAGTGGCTTCCGGTAAAGCGTCAACAGACCCACAGATAGTCAGCTCGTCAACCTCGGTGATGGTAGTGACATCGTTGACTTCCTGAATGACTCCGGAAAGAACAATAGTGTCTTTGGGCGATACGTTACTAATGTGGCTATCTGTTCGCACGAATATACCTTCAGACGTCTTGTCATTGTCGTCAGCGTCATCTGGCGCACTTTCAATAAAGAAGCCGCCAAGCTCTTTTTCGGCTTGCCAGCTGGCCGTTACGATACCTCTCACCGTGACGCGAGTGTCGACCATCGGTGAGTTAAAGCGGCTGCCCTGAACGGCATTAATGGGCGTAATATTTGGGTTGTCGGTTTTACAGACATCAGCGACTGCGGCAAAAGGAGAGGCCGCAGCAATTAACGCTGTGATGAGCGAAGCTCGTGTGAACAGTGAAGCAGTCATAATTAATGATCCAGTTTGTGATAACTACCGACTTCTAACACCGGGGCGGCGTCGAGTCGTTCAGCATCCATCATATTGGCAATGCGCTGCATGGAGGAAAGCAGTAAGGATTGCTCCCATTCTTCTAACGCCTGAAACTTTTCAATAAAGTCTTCCTGTAACGGCTGGGGTGCTTTATTCAGTAACGCCATTCCGCTGTCGGTCAAATACAGTGACACGCGACGTTTGTCCTGTTCACTGCGATGCCGGTGAATAAGCTGGCGGTGTTCAAGGCGCTCAATAACATTCGATACCGTGGCCGGGCTTAAATTAATATTCTGAGCCACTTTACTAGCAGTAATGCCATCTGCAGCTTTAATTTCCCGTAAAATGAGCAACTGAGGGGCGGTCAGCCCGGAATACTTGTTGAGCTGCTTGGAGTAAAGGTCAATGGCTCTAATAACTTTTCTGAGCGCCAATAAAAGCTCTTCGTACTTTTCCATTATCGGCCTCCGTTTTAGTATCGTGGAGCTGACAAGTCAGTTCGACGAATTTGGACGACAACACCGAGTCTCGGATGATCAAAGTAATGTGTTTCGTGGCTAATTACGCGGCGCAGTTGCGAGAAGTAATAACTGCGTAAAAACTCTGTATCGGTTTGCGCACCAGCTAACGCGAGTTGCGCTTGCTCTTCAATGCTATTACCAATGCGCTCCAGGCTGCTTTTTTCCCGTAAATTGAATTCGCCGTCAATGTGCAGGTAGTTACCAATAAGGTATATGTCGATAAGACCGTCAAACTCCCAAACCAGCGGGTTCTTCTCATTTAACGACCGCATTTGCTCTGGCTGCGGTATTTTGCTTAAAGGTTTAAAGGGCTTGCGACCGCTTTCAATAAGTGCAAACAATTGCTCAATATCGGACTGAAGCGCATGACTACTTTGGTTTTCCAATGGCGCTATAAACTCATCGTCATTTTTAGGAAAGCCGTCATAAAAGAAGTCGTTTGAGTAATTTTTACCGGCAAATAAGCGGGACTTGGGACCAACACCTTTTTTGAAAACCGGTTGGCGCCAGGCTAAGTGTAATAACGGCTTAGCATGGCCTTTTTCTTCAAGCTCGGTACGAATTTCATTGAGCTCCAGCTTGTCAGCAGGCACTAAAAACGGGGCTGCTGCGGTATTAATGTCGCCACCTTTGCCGTCAATGACCACCGGGGTTTCAGGCAACGCCATAAGCGGCGCTGGCGGAGCTAAAGGGTTACCGGCAATCGGAATCCATTGCTCTTCGTTTTCATAGCGACAGGCTAAATCAATTTGTTGAGTCTCGTCTAATGGCTCACAAACGGGTAAACCGCGGATTAATGCCCGTGGCCTGTTGCTTAAGAACGAAGTCAGGAAATCGCGTTTGTTGCGTGCATCGACGCGAGTCGGGGACAGCTGGAATTGTTCGCTAGAGTCATCAGCAATACGCTGTTTGAACACCAGAACTTCAACTTCAAACCAGCGCCAGTAGTCTTTATCCGGTAAGGCTTTTGCGCTAACCGGATAAATTGCTGCAACGGCAATAGCAGCAATTAAACTGTGTTTAATCAGACTGGTGACTGACGCCATTAATTTGCTCTCCTTGTGCGCTAGGCTTCCGACTGTTCAGAAAACTCATTAAGTAATGACTCTATCAGTTTTAAGCGGCTTTGAGTATCTTCAAGCGACTGACTGATGCGCAGGCGGTTTGGACCGTCCAGTTTGTAATGATTCGGTGCTTTTTGAATTAAGCCGATAATCACTTCCGGGTTTATCTTAGTGTTATCAGCAAATTCAATGACACCGCCCTGATTACCGACATCCACTTTGCGAATGCCCAATTGTTCGGCATGGTTCCTTAGACTGGTTTGACGTAACAAGTTCTTAGCCGCGTCAGGCAGCAGACCAAAGCGATCAATTAACTCCACCTGAATGTCATCAATTTCTTTATTGGTTTCGCAATTAGCAATGCGCTTATACAGGCTAAGGCGATTATTAATATCCGGAATATAGTCGTCAGGCAGTAGCGCCGGTAACTTCAAGTCAATTTCTGAGCGCTCATGCAGAAGTTGAGACAGCGACGGCTCTTTGCCTGCTTTTAAGGCGTCTACGGCTTGCTCGAGCATGTCCATGTATAAGGTAAAGCCAATGCTCTCAATTTGGCCGCTCTGATCGTCGCCAAGCAATTCTCCGGCGCCACGAATTTCAAGATCATGGGTGGCCAACATGAAGCCAGCGCCCAAATCTTCCAACTGAGAAATGGCCTCCAGGCGCTTCGCTGCGTCTTTGGTCATCCGTTTGGGGTGAGGGGTCAGTAAATAAGCATACGCCTGATGGTGAGAACGTCCGACACGGCCACGAAGCTGGTGCATTTGCGCAAGGCCTAGATGGTCGGCGCGATCCATAATAATGGTATTAGCGCTTGGTATATCTATGCCGGTCTCAATGATGGTCGTACACACCAATACGTTAAATCGCTGGTGGTAGAAGTCCGACATAATTTGCTCAAGTTCACGCTCCCGCATTTGGCCGTGGGCAATAGTGACACGAGCTTCAGGGACCAGCTCTTCAATGTCGCGGGCGGTTTTCTCAATGGTTTCTACGTTGTTGTGCAGGAAGTACACCTGACCGCCACGCAATATTTCACGCAGAATGGCTTCTCGTACCGTCGGTTCGTCGTATTCACGCACGAAGGTTTTAACAGCCAGACGCTTCGCCGGTGGCGTCGCGATTATCGACAGGTCACGAATGTTATTCATGGCCATGTTCAGTGTTCGCGGAATCGGGGTTGCGGTTAATGTCAGAATGTCGACATCGGCTCGCAGCCGTTTAATGGTTTCCTTCTGGCGCACCCCAAAGCGATGCTCCTCATCGACAATCAGCAAACCGAGATCGCGGCACCTCACGGTGTCCTGCAGCAACTTGTGTGTGCCGATAATAATATCGACTTTACCATCTGCCAGGTCGCTAAGAATGGCGTTGGACTGCTTGGCTGTTTTAAAGCGTGAAAGTACCTCCACGCGTACCGGCATATCGGCGAAGCGGTCGCTGAAGTTTTCGTAATGCTGCTGAGCCAGCAAAGTGGTTGGTACCAACACCATCACTTGTTTGCCTTCGTTTACCGCTATAAAGGCGCCGCGCATCGCCACTTCTGTTTTACCAAAGCCAACGTCACCACAAACCAGTCGGTCCATAGCTCTTGGTTGTTGCATGTCATTTTTAACGGCTTCAATGGCGGCTTGCTGATCGATGGTTTCCTCAAACGGAAAGCCTGCTGCAAAGCGTTGGTAGTCTTCATCGTTAATTTTGAACGGGTAACCGGGCTTAGCCTCTCGGCGAGCGTAGATGTCGAGCAGTTCAGCAGCAACATCCCGCACTTTCTCTGCCGCACGTTTTTTAGCTTTTTCCCAAGTGTCGTTACCCAGCTTATGCAGTGGTGCATGGCTTTCTTCGCCACCGCTGTATCGACTCAGAACATTAAGATTAGCCACTGGCACATAAAGCTTCGAGCCACCTGCATATTCAATGGTGACAAACTCGGTAGTGACGTTACCGGCGTCCAGTGTTGTGAGCCCCTTATAACGGCCCACGCCATGGTCAAGGTGAACCACGGGTTGACCGGGTTGCAGTTCCGCCAGATTGCGAATGAGGGTATCGGCACTGACGGTTGCTTTTTGTTCGCGTCGACGACTTTGTACTACGCGGCTGCCGAAAAGCTCCGTTTCTGTAATGAACCAGAGTTTGGCGTCGGGTAAGTAAAAGGAGTTGACGATGGGGCTGACAATTAATCCAACACCTTTTGCAGGTGCGTCTCCTAAATGCTGGCACAGCGTGACTTTATGACCCAGTTTCGCAATGATTTCTCTCAGTGCTTCGCGTCGGCCGGCTGTTTCACCAGAAATAATAACCCGCTCTGAGTTCTCGAGCGCATTAGTGATAACTTTATTGAGCTTTTCAAAAGGCGCCTTTTGCTGGTGATCTGCGGCTATCTCAGTCACTGCCTGAGACTCAAATTGTACGGAACCCGGTTGTGCCATGTCGGCAGGAACGCTGGCTCGTACTCGTCGATACTCCTTAAAGTTAGAGTGAATCGCATCGACAGGTAAAAACACCTCATTAGGGTGCAGTAGCGGACGCAATGGGTCGAACTGGCGTTGGTCGTAACGGTGATTAATGTCCTGCCAGAGTCGCTCAAGGCTTGCCTGAATGTTGCCAAAGGTCACCAGAACCGTGTCTTCAGGTAAGTAGTCAAATAATGAAGCCGTTTCCTCAAAAAACAGCGGCAAATAGTATTCAATGCCGCCGGGTAGCTGGCCTTTACTGACTTGCTGATAAACCGATTCGCGCTCGGTACTGGCTTCAAAACGCTCGCGATACTGGGCACGGAACCGCTCAATCGCGGTTTTAGTCATTGGGAATTCGTGCGCCGGCAGCAGATTAATATCTTCTATTGGGTCTTTTGACAGCTGTGTTTCCGGGTCAAATGGACGAATGGTGTCAACTTCGTCATCGAAAAAGTCCAGTCGATAAGGCGTTTCGCTACCCATTGGGAACAAATCTAAAATGGAGCCACGCGCACTGAATTCACCGTGCTCCATAACCTGATTAACATGCCGGTAGCCAGCTCGCTCCAGTTTTTCCCGCAACTTAATGGCATCCAGTTGCTGGCCTTTTTCTATTTGTAGAGCCTGTCCCGACACGTAATAGGTTGGGGCAATGCGGTGCATCAAGGTATTGACGCTGACAATAAGCGCACCACGCTTGGCAGAGGGCAGACGTGCCAGCACTGACAGACGGTCAGAGATAATATCCTGATGCGGTGAGAAACTGTCGTAGGGCAGAGTTTCCCAGTCTGGAAAGAGTGTTATGTCGTCATGATACTCGGTGTGTTCGCCGGCAAAAAACTTAACTTCCTCCTCAAGGCGATAGGCCTGATTGGCATCGGCAGTAACCACCAATACCCGGCCCGGAGTCGAGTCAATCAGTTTGGCCAGAGCAAGTGCCGGAGAACTACCTTGGAGCTCCTGCCAGGTAATGTCTTTGTCTTTAGATGAAGGAAAGGGCGGTCGTAATACAGATGCCTTAGTCATGACTACTCAATAGTTACGTTAAAAAGGTTGCAGTAAAAGCTGCGCGAACGACGGTATTATACTGAAAATGACTAGGAATTGGATGAGTCGTCAGCTTTTTCCTCTGCATTATCTTTTTGTTCGCGGCGTTGTTTAGAGCGCTGCTTTAATTGGCGACTTTGCGCGTGCAGGCTGGCACGTATGAGGAGTTCCTGGTCTTCTTCGCGGATACGCTCGAAAGTTAGGGTGCATAAGTAGGTGTCGTTATCGTCGAGCGCTTCCGAGCTCTCAAGACGGACATAGCAGAATATAGCCAGTGCTTCTTCTTTAAAAAACAGCTTCGCCTGAAATAATTGGCCGCTTTCTGGCGGTGAGCCTGAAATCACCCGAATGCCGCCGCCGCCATATTCTTTTCCGGAAAAGCGGTGTGTCGCATCGTCTTCATTACGAAGCATGTAGCCCAGCAGAATATTCATGCGTTTGTGCTGCTGCTCAAGGAAGTCAACAAGAGCGCTGCCGGCAGGTTGCTCGACTTTAATGGCTTGTATTTTCTGGGTGTCGTTTTCAGCCATGCTAGAGGCAATTAAAAACAGTTCAGGAATTTGTGTTTCAAACTCCTCATCGGTTGGCAGCTGATCAGTATTCTCTAGCGGTACCAGGTTAACCGGGAAGTCTTCCTGCACGGTGAAGAAATCGCCTATTGGTGCTGTCATCGATGTCTGCGATTGCATCATTGCCTCTGCTTTTAGTTGTCAGGCTGTTAACAAGTCATTATCCTTGCTCGTAATGAATTAGCAACCACAAAAACATTGAGGGAACATGTTTCAGCCCGTCGAGCTGTTTATCGGACTGCGTTACAGTCGCTCGCGACAGGGATCACCCTTTACCGCCTTTATTAATCGCTTCGCTTTTATCGGCATTGCGCTGGGGGTTATGGCGTTGGTGGTGGTCATGTCCGTTATGAATGGCTTTGAAGGACAGCTGAAAGAGCGCATTTTAGGTGCAGTACCTCAAGTGACGGTGCATGACACAAACAACTCGCGCCAGTTATCGAATTGGCAGGACGCCCGCAAAGCGCTGCCGGACATTGACGCAGTGCAACAAACACTTCCTTATGTTCAAACTCAAGCCATCTTGCAATTAAATGAAAAGCTTTCTGTGGCTCAAGTGCAGGGCATTTACCCTAATAAAGCTGAACTGCCGGACTCGTTACGAAACAAATTGACACAGGGGCAGTGGACTTCACTAAACGCCGGCGACTACCACTTAATTATTGGGGAAAGGCTGGCGCAGAGACAAGGCTTAACGCCGGGCGATACTGTGCGTTTGGTGGCCGCAGAAGGTGGTGTTTATACGCCTTTTGGCTTGGTTCCCTCACAGCGACGTTTTGTTATCAGCGGGATATTCTCCATGGGCTCTGAAGTCGATGACTCGGTGGTTTTTGCACATGGCGATGACCTTGCCCGTTTAATTCGTTTGCCGCGAGACAATGTAACCGGCTTGCAACTGTATTTGGACGACGCGTTCAAAGCGCCCGCTGTGGCAGAGAACATTCGTAGCAAAACCGAGTTTACTGTGTCTGACTGGCGTTCAAGTTATGGCCAGTTGTTTGAAGCGGTGGGCATGGAGAAGCGCATGATGTGGCTGATGCTGGCGCTGATTATTGCAGTGGCCGCGTTTAATACGTTGTCGGCGCTTATTATGGTTATCAATGATAAGCGTCATGATATTGCTATTTTGCAGACTATAGGTCTTTCTCATAAAAGCATTCGGTCGGTATTTCTGATGCAAGGCTCTTACAACGGCGTGGTGGGCTCCATTATTGGCGTTATTCTCGGGCTGCTGGTCAGTCTGTTTTTGAATGACATTATGGCGTTAATGGGCGGAGGCCTGGCCGTGGGTAACGGCGGTTTACCCGTATCGATTCATGCAGGACAAATTTTCTTGATAGCAGTCGCCGCTATTGCACTAACCATTCTAGCGACGGTTTACCCAGCGTTACGGGCGGCTCACACGCAACCTTCGGAGGCGCTTCGATATGACTGATTTACTGCATTGTAGTGAGCTGAGTAAAACTTACCAGGACGGTGAAAGCCAGGTCGACGTATTAAAGTCGGTCGACTTTTCCATTTCTGCCGGAGAAATGGTCGCTATTGTGGGGGCTTCCGGTTCAGGGAAAAGTACTTTACTGCATATCCTCGGAGGTTTGGAAAAGCCGAGTAAAGGTAGTCTGTCGTTTAACGGTCAGGATATGACAACCTGGTCTTCAGACAAGCTTTCAAGCTGGCGCAACAGTAACCTCGGTTTTGTGTATCAGTTTCATCATTTACTGCCGGAGTTTTCAGCATTAGAAAATGTGGCTATGCCAAGACTGATAGCCGGCGAGAACCCCAAAGCGGCTAAGCAGGCGGCGGAAGCTTTATTGAAGCGAGTTGGCTTAGAGCATCGTTTATCTCATCGGCCGGCTCAGCTGTCCGGTGGTGAGAGGCAACGGGTGGCGATTGCCAGAGCCTTTGTGAACAACCCGGATATCGTATTAGCAGATGAGCCAACAGGGAACCTGGATGGCGAAGCAGCTGCCAGTATTTATCAATTAATGCTTGAGCTTAATAAAGAAAAAGGCACGGCTTTTATCGTTGTGACTCACGACAACACTCTGGCTGAACAGCTACACCGAGTGGAGCGATTGGTTGGTGGTACTTTGGATGGTAAGCAGTTGAGAGACGATACACAGGTGAACCATCAATGAGTTTAGCTTGGTTACTGGCAAAACGGTTCCGTAGCCGCCGCGATAAAAAGGGGTTTTTATCCTTTATTTCGGCGTCATCAACCACAGGTATTGCGTTGGGGTGCGCGGTACTCATTGCTGCGTTGTCTATGATGAATGGCTTTCAGAATGTTCTTCAAAATAGGTTGTTGTCGGTTGTTCCGCATGTTGAATATAGCGCGGTAGAGGGAGAGCTCAAAAACTGGCAGCTCATCAGTAAGATTGCGAAGGAACATCCCGATGTTGTTGCGGCAGCTCCCGGTATTAACAGTACCGTTATGGTGCAAACTAATACTAGCTTTCACGGTATTCAGCTAAAAGGTATCGACCCCAGTCATGAAAACAGGGTATCTGACCTCAGTAGTTACGTTAGTGATGAAGACTGGCAACGCTGGACTTCCGAAGGTGGCATTTTGCTGGGAGCAGGAATTGCCGAAAAGCTTAATGTACAGATCGGTGATTCGTTATCCATTCTGTTTCCTGAAAAATCTGCCAGAGGGTTTCAGTCTCCAAAGCGCAAGCGTTTAGAAGTGACAGGGCTGTTTGAATTTGGTGGTGAAATTGATCATCTGAACGCCTACGTATCGCTTAGCACTGCGATGGATGAACTTAGTATTGCCGATGGTGTGACGTCGGTCCGACTGGCGCTAAATGATGTATTCAAAGCGCCGACAGTTGCACAAGAGATCGGTAACCAACTGCCTGAATTGGTCTACCTGAATGATTGGACACGTACCCATGGTCACTTGTATAGAGACATTGAGCTAGTTCGCTCAGTGGTTTATCTCGTGTTGGTACTGGTTATGGCGGTTGCGTGCTTTAACATTGTGTCGACACTGGTTATGACAGTGGCCAAAAAGCGTCGTCAAATTGCAATGCTGAAAACGTTAGGTATGAAAGACCGGACTTTGTTACTGGCCTTTATGTTCCAGGGCATTATGAATGGGTTATACGGCGTGCTTTGGGGCGCTGGTATTGGTATTTTACTGGGACAATTTATGCCTGAGATTATGCGCTTTATTGAGTCTTTGTTTCATATCGACATTCTTGACGGCGGTATTTATTTTGTGAGCGAAATACCCTCGCAGTGGCAATGGAGCGATGTTGTTCTGGTGAGTGCTGTTGCGCTGGTAATGAGTTGGTTGGCGACAATTTATCCGGCCTGGCGTGCTATGAAAGTGGAGCCCGCAAAAGCATTACACGAGAGAGGTTAGTCGCTTTGGCGATTGCGCCATGCTTTAACCACAGAGCGGCGCCATAGCAAGCGAATGGCAACGTAGCCAATTAAGCTCGACAGTGTTCCCAGAATTAAACAGCCAAGAATAAATGCGGGGCCAATAGTGGAAATACTGTGTCCCAGCCACTCCCAGCTTAACTCAAATGCAAAAGGCTGTGGAGGCTCGGCCAGAATGGCATTGCCTACCAGATAACACAGATAAAACATGGGTGGCATGGTAATGGGGTTGGACACCCAAACCAGACCCACAGACAGCGGCAGATTAACCCGGAAAGGAATGGCCAAGGCTGCGGCTAATAACATCTGAAAGGGAACGGGAATAAACGCACAAAAAAGGCCAACAGCGAACGCCCCAGAGGCTGAACGCCGGTTCAAATGCCATAAATTTGCATCATGCAAAAGGCTGCCAAATATTCTTATTGCCTTAGACTCACGCACTTTTTGGTGGTCAGGCATAAAGCGTTGAATAAAGCGTCTGGCCATAATGTGATGTTTAATACCTGTTTCGATTTGCTCCAGGGAGGGAGCAAGCGATGGACTCTAAAACCATCAGGTTACTACTCATTGTTGTATTTTGCGGTATTTCGTGGGTGAATGCCAACCTTTATTGGCAAGAGTTTCAGTCACTACCTAAGAGCTATCTGGGCGCAGAATACTCTATTGAAATAACACTCGACGAAATCCCTCAAGTCTATCAATACCATACGCGTGTTACGGGCAGGGTTTTGCGTGTGAATGAATTCGTTCCGTCTTGGTACCAAGGCATTCGGGTACAGTTAAACCTTTACACTTACGATGGTACTTACGACGAAAGTATAGCCTTGAAAGCGGGCGATACAGTGCGCGGAACTGCGGTTTTTAAAGCCCCTAAAAGTTACCGTAACGATGGTAGCTTTAATTACAAAGCCTACTTAAAGCGACAGGGTATAAGTGCGGTTGGCTCGTTAAAAGACGTGACATTGCTTAACCGGAGCCCCAGCATTCGCCAGCAGATTTTCGATACTATCAAGAAAGCTGACCTAAGTTTCGCCGGTATTATTGCTGCTTTAACCATTGGCGAACGCAGTCTTCTGCCATACCAAGTCAAACAGGTTTGGCAAAAAACAGGGTTAGCGCACAGCCTCGCAATATCCGGCTTGCACATCGGTATGGTTATTGGCGCTGTGTTTCTTTTTGTGTCATTAGGTTTTCGTTATTTACCGTTAAGTCCTGCTTTTCGGGAACGCTATAATAAAAGAGTCGTGTGTGCTTGCGCAGGCATTGCGGTCGCTGTTTTCTACGCGTTTTTAGCAGACTTTGCGATATCGACGGTTCGCGCTCTTGTGCTCGCAGGTATTGTTCTGGCCCACAAGTTAGTTGCTGTTCGAATAACGCCACTGCAGTTACTGCTTAGAACCTGTCTTGGCGTTTTTATTGTTGACCCTTTCGCCTGGCAGGATGCTGGATTCTGGCTGTCGATTTGTGCCGTCACGGCATTGTTTTTCAGTTCCTGGCGCTGGCGCCCGAAAGAGGGGGGCTTTGCCAGACTCCGGCAACTTTGGTTCATTCAATGGGTGCTGTTAATTATTATGGCACCGTTGTCGGTGTATTTATTCGGTGGGTTTTCGCTGTTCGCACCCCTGGTCAACTTGCTGATACTGCCAATTATTAGCTTTTGGATTTTACCGTTGTCTCTTATTGCAACGGTGTGCAGCCTATTCGACGGTGTCAGTTACGCGCAGTGGCTATGGCATATTGCGGAACAGCCGCTGGCTTATGTCATGCCGTATTTAGAGAAGCTGAGCGGGCACCCGTCGAACTGGCTGGCAATCGACGCTCTAGCGGTGACCAGAGAAGCGCGTTTCGGTGCTTTATGGGCGCTTATTATTGCCTTTATTGTTCCAGTAGTCCGCAATTGGCAGCGAGCATTGCTGATTCTGTGTCTGCCGCTTTCCGCCTTTGTATTGCTCAATAGTCGTGACGGCCAGCTGCGCGTTCATATGTTAGATGTTGGACAAAGTCAGGCGGTCGTTGTGGAAAGAAATGGACGTGCGCTTCTTATGGATACAGGTGTTTCGTACCATAGCGGATTTAGTGTGGCAGAGCAGGTTATTGAACCCTTTTTAAGGTACCACGGGCTCGTGCCGGAGCTTGCCGTTATTAGTCATAAAGACATTGATCACAGTGGTGGTAAAGCGTATTTAGCAAAACGCTACCCGAACATAAAATGGCAAGGCGCTAAAACGAATGATCCTTGTGAGTCCGGGCGGGTTATTCACTGGAACGGTATGTCTTTGCATACCTACTGGCCGACAGCGTCCTATGCAAAAGGTGGTCAATTAAGCCGCAATAATGAGTCTTGTGTTGTTCAGTTACGCTGGAATGACTTTCAAATGTTGTTTCCCGGTGATATTGAAATGGCGGCAGAGCAGTCGTTACTCGCTTCTCTTGAGTCGAAAGGCGTGCTTAACTCCACCATACTTGCTGTTCCACACCATGGGAGCAAAACCTCGACAAGCTGGCCTTTATTACAGGCGGTAAATGCCAAGGCTTACGTTATTAGTTATGGTAAACATCGTGGCTACAATTTCCCGCACCGTTATACTGTACAGCGGCTAGAGCGCACCGGGTCGCCGTGGTACGGCACGCAGGAAGTCGGGCAAATAACAATAATCAGCGACGGGGACTCATGGAGTTTGGAGTTACCACATGAAAACAGGTAGAATGCACAAAGTTTTAATGACTTATATGAGACTACATGGATTCTCAGCAAAAAAAACAGACGACCTTTAAGCGTTTAATTGGTTATATCAAACCTTATAAGCTCGCTTTTATCGCCGCAGTTATCGGCATGATTGGTTATGCAGGCGTCGATACTCTATTTTTCTCTCAAATTGAAACCCTTATCGATGACGGATTAACCGAGCAAAACTCCGATATTCTTCTCTATGGTGCTATTTTTGTTCCGTTTTTCTTTATTATCCGTGGCTTTTTTAACTTTGCCTCCAGCTATTTCCTAAATTGGGTCGGTTTTAAAGTTGTCACTAAAATGCGACAGCAGTTGTTCGACCATCTGATGAAGTTGCCTGTTGCCTTCCATGACCAACATTCAACCGGCGATTTAATTTCTAAGATAACCTATGACACCCAGCAAGTCGCTGAAGCCAGTAGCCGGGCTTTATTGGTGTTAGTTCGCGAAGGCGCTTTTGTTATTGGCTTATTAGGGCTGATGTTTTATCAAAGTTGGCAGTTGTCGTTGGTGTTTCTGGTTGTCGGGCCGCTTATTGCTAAAGTTGTCGCGGTAGTGTCTAAACGCTTCCGTAAAGTCAGTAGCCGTATTCAAACGGCGATGGGCAATGTGACAACCACCGCAGAGCAAATGATCAACGGCCACAAAGTCGTCGTGATGCACGAAGGACAGAAGAAAGAGTCGACGCGCTTCGCAGAAATCAATAACACTACCCGTAACCAAAACATGAAATTGGTGAACACACGGGTTATTAGCACGTCGGTTATTCAATTTATTGCGTCACTCAGTTTGTCCATGGTGCTGGTTATAGCAAGCTTTCCGGAAATGCTGGGTGAGTTATCGGCAGGTGCATTCACGACCTTGCTAACCTCGATGATCATGCTGCTACGTCCGCTGAAACAACTAACTAACGTAAACAGCGATTTCCAGCGCGGTATTGCAGCGGCAACTAGCGTATTTACTATCCTCGACGAGCCTATCGAAATTGATAAAGGCTCAAAAGTGATTGACCGTGCGGCGGGTCATATTGAATTTGACGATGTCAGCTTCGGTTATCAGCAAGGCGACGATTTAGCGTTACAGCATGTCAGTTTTAACGTAGAGCCGGGCAAAACCATTGCGTTAGTAGGACGTTCCGGCAGTGGTAAGTCAACCATTTCGAACTTGCTGACGCGCTTTTACGACGTCGAGCAGGGGCGCATTTTGCTTGATGGCCACAACATTAATGACTACAAACTGAAATGCCTGCGTCGACAATTCGCACTGGTGTCTCAGCATGTCACCCTATTTAATGACACTATCGCTAATAATATTGCTTATGGTGCGTCAAAAGAGGTGTCAAAAGACGACATAATAAGAGCTTCTGAGCAAGCTTATGTCACTGAATTTACCGACAACATGCCAAATGGTCTGGATACTATGGTGGGTGAAAACGGTGTTATGTTGTCTGGTGGTCAGCGTCAGCGTATTGCAATTGCACGGGCGCTTTTACAAGATGCACCAATACTTATTCTGGATGAAGCAACCTCGGCTCTTGATACCGAGTCTGAGCGCCATATTCAGCAAGCCTTAGGCGCATTACGACAAAACCGCACAGCGATTGTTATTGCGCACAGGCTATCGACTATAGAGAACGCCGATGAAATTTTGGTCATGGACAATGGCGAGATCATTGAGCGAGGCACTCACCAGCAACTGCTCGATCAGGAAGGCGCATACTCGCAGCTGTATAACCTACAGTTCCACGGAGGCGCTTAATGTGGCTACAACAGCAGTGGTATAAGGCGCGTATTCATCCGCTTTTATTATTACTGGCGCCGCTGTCATTGCTGTTTTGGCTTCTGACAAACCTACGCCGCAGCTTCTACTTTATCGGCCCTTTTAGACGCTATAAAGCAGATGTGCCGGTTATTGTGGTGGGTAATATTAGTGTCGGTGGTACCGGTAAAACGCCGATGGTTATTGCGCTTTGTCAGTGGTTAAAAGAAGAAGGGTGGACACCCGGTATTGTTAGCCGGGGCTATGGCGCAAAAGGTCCATTCCCACACTCTATCAATGTCGGAGATGATGCAGAGAAGGTGGGTGACGAGCCTTTGGTTATTCGTAAACGAACCGACTGCCCTGTGATTATATCTCCTAAGCGCGTTGAAGCGGCTAAGTATATGGCCGAACAGCACCCTGATGTTGATATTATTATTTCTGACGATGGTCTCCAGCATTATGCACTGAAGCGTGATATTGAACTTATTATGTTGGACGCAGAGCGCGGCGTGGGGAACGGATGGTTGTTGCCGGCCGGCCCTCTTAGAGAAGGACCATGGCGACTTAAAGGCTCTCAGTGGGTGGTATCAAATTATGGTCGCCACCCGTTTGCCCGCTATGTGACGGAAGTTGAGAACGGTCAGTGGTATCGGGTTAACGACGATGAACAAACCGAACTGGATAAAGAGCAACCCTATAATGCAGTTGCTGCTATAGGTTACCCTCAGCGATTTTTTAACTCTCTGAGAGACCAGGGTTTTGAGGTAAAGCAGACCGTGCCTTTTAATGATCATCACGAGTTCGTTGAAAGCGACTTTGATAACCTGACAGATTTACCGATATTAATGACCGAGAAAGACGCTGGCAAATGTCAGTCATTTGCTCGGGAAAATTGGTATTATCAGCCAATAGCGACCAAACTGCCTGACTCTTTGAAAGAGCAGTTACTGAAAGAACTGGAAAGGAAACAAAATGCCCATTGAAGCTAAGACGTTAAACATTTTGGCGTGCCCTAAGTGTAAGGGAAAGCTGGTTCATTATGCAGAGAAAGACGAACTGGTTTGTCGTGGTGAACAACTTGCCTATCCTATCAGTGAAGGTATTCCTGTTCTTATTGCCGATAAAGCCCGGGAAGTCAGCAATGAAGAGTTAGAAAAGGTTCCTTCATGAGTTTTACCGTTGTCATTCCTGCTCGCTATGGTTCGAGTCGTTTACCCGGTAAACCTTTAGCTGACATCGGTGGCAAGCCTATGGTTCAACATGTGTACGAACGTGCGCAGGAAAGTGGTGCAGGGCGGGTTATCGTTGCGACTGATGACAGCAGAATAGAAAGCGCGGTAAAAGCCTTTAGTGGTCAGGTATTAATGACCTCACCGGATCACAACTCCGGTACTGAGCGCCTGGCGGAAGTAATAAGTAAGCTCAATATTGAAACGACCGAAGTGGTCGTCAATGTGCAGGGCGACGAACCTTTTATTCCACCTGAAATTATCCGTCAGGTCGCGGATAACCTGGCTAATCAGACGGCAGCACCCATGGCGACTCTGTCTGTACCCATTGAAGACGCAGAGGACGTATTTAACCCCAATGCAGTCAAAGTGGTTACTGACAGCAGAGGTTATGCATTGTATTTCAGCCGCGCGGCGATACCCTGGAACCGCGATGAATTTGCGAAAGAGCAGCCATTACAGCAGGCAGTTATTGAGAGTTATCAACGTCACATTGGTATTTATGCGTATCGTGCGGGTTTTGTATTGGACTACATTACCTGGGAAAGCAGCCCACTTGAGCATATTGAGTCATTAGAGCAGTTACGCGTACTTTGGCATGGCGAACGTATTCATGTCGCTGAGGCAATAAAAACGCCCGCGGCAGGTATCGACACTGAAGCCGACTTGCAGCGGGCGCGAGCACTGGCCAGCGGCTAAGCTGGCCTTGCCGAATGTCTTAGTCCATCTTTGACATTTGCGCATACTCATCTTCGAAGAAGAATTTCTCTTCCCCAAACGCTGGCTTAAGATGATGCAGCCATGTTGCATCCGGGTCATATTTTGCGAAGAATGGGCGTTGTACCCAGTCAGGATTACGGCCCTGAATAAAGCGCAATGCAAACACTTTCTCACCGGCAATTTCCGTCACACCCTGAACTTCGACTTTTCCTGGCCCGGCACTCATTGATGGCCCACGAACAGTACGGGCAATACCCGAAACTTGCTGGTACGCCTTTTGGAAAATTTCCCAAGTACGCTCAAGTGGTACTTCAAAGTAGCGTTTCGCACCGGTGTCACGTTCAACGAACATGTAGTATGGGATCATGCCCAGTTGCACTTGTTTCGTCCACATGTTTGCCCAAGCGTCCGGGTCATCATTAATGTGGCGCAGTAAAGGCGCCTGACAGCGAATTTGCACGCCAGTGCTGCGTAAACGACGAATGGCTTCCTGACACACTTCAGTGCGTAGCTCATTCGGGTGGTTAAGATGCGCCATAATGGACACGTGTTTACCACCATCAACCAGACGTTCAAGTAGGCGTAACATTTCATCCGCATCCGGGTCGGTAATGAAGCGATACGGCCAGAAAGTCAGAGACTTAGTACCGATACGAATGGTTTTAATGTGTTCAAACTCAGGTTTCAGCAGCCCTTCAAGGTACTCCGCTAGCTTACGGGTGCGCATAACCATTGGGTCGCCGCCCGTTACCAGTAAGTCTGTCACTTCTTTGTGCTGTGCCAAGTAGCGATGCAGCTGATCGGCGTCGTTAGAGTTAAACCGTGTTGCCTTGCCCACAAACTGTGCCCAACGGAAGCAGAAAGTACAGTAAGAATGGCAGTATTGCCCCTGCGCAGGGAAAAACAGAACCGTTTCACGGTATTTGTGCTGCATGCCCGGTAATGGCTCGCCATCCACATGGGGCACGTTCATCTGCATTTGTCCGGCCGGGTGCGGGTTCATTTCCTCACGTAACTGTGTTGCCAGGTCAAACACTTCATTCGTTGTGTGTTTACCCGACATTAAGTCAGCCATGCGCTGAAACGCAGACGGCTCAAGCATGTCTTTTTGTGGGAAAGTTAGCTGAAACAGCGGATCGTTGGGTACATTCTCCCAATCAATAAGCTCGTTAAACACGTATTCATTGACCCGAAATGGCAGTACGTTGGCAACGACTTTCATTTCAAAACGCATATCAGCAGGCACTTTGTTCAATGCTTCTATTTTATCAAGCTGTCGGTGCTGATAGACCTTGAATCGACGAGGTTTAATGATGGGTTGTTGTACGTTAACTACTTGCTGCATAAGCCTCTCTGTAATTATCTGCAGTAAGTGACAGACACTCACTGAAAATGAAATCGGCCTTGTCGCTATGGGTGGCCAGCGAAATGCGACGTAGTATAAATAAATTGAAGGGCAGTTGCACGTTTTCTAAGGAATAAAAAGCAACGTACACGAACTAATTGTCGGTATCTTCGGGAAAATTATTGAATTTCGAGCAATAAAAAAGGCGCTCATCGAGCGCCTTTGTAAACGGTAGTTAGCCTTACTTTTTGATTGGGCTAAATTCACGCTGTGTGTAGCCAGTGTACAACTGACGAGGACGACCAATTTTCTGGTTTGCTTCGCCCATCATTTCGTGCCAGTGAGACACCCAGCCAACGGTACGTGACAGTGCAAAGATAACGGTAAACATATTCGTTGGAATACCGATAGCTTTCAGTACGATACCTGAGTAGAAGTCGACGTTCGGGAAGAGTTTCTTCTCAACGAAATAGTCGTCTTCAAGCGCAATGCGCTCCAGCTCCATTGCAACGTCCAGTAATGGATCATCACGGTTAAGCTCTTTAAGTACTTCGTGGCAAGACTCACGCATAACAGTTGCGCGTGGATCCATGTTTTTGTAAACACGGTGACCAAAGCCCATCAGACGGAATGGGTCATTTTTGTCTTTTGCTTTTTCGATGTACTTAGGAATGTTCTCAACAGAGCCAATTTCAGCCAGCATACGCAAGCACGCTTCGTTAGCACCACCGTGAGCCGGTCCCCATAATGACGCAACACCCGCTGCGATACACGCATATGGGTTTGCACCTGAAGAGCCTGCTAAACGCACAGTAGAGGTTGATGCGTTTTGTTCGTGGTCTGCGTGCAACGTGAAGATACGGTCCATAGCGCGAGCAACCGCCGGGCTAATTTCGTAGTCTTCAGCAGGTACAGAGAACATCATGTTTAAGAAGTTTTCTGCGTAGCCTAAGTCATTACGTGGGTAGACGAACGGTTGGCCGATGCTGAATTTGTAAGCCATTGCTGCAATCGTTGGGATTTTAGCAATTAAGCGATACGCACTGCGCAGACGCTGATTTTCATCATGAATGTCTAAGTCATCATGGTAGAACGAAGACAAAGCACCCGTGACAGCACATAGCATTGCCATTGGGTGTGCGTCGCGGCGGAATCCGTTAAAGAAGTTGTGGATTCCCTGATGCACCATTGTATGTTTAGTAATAGTGCTCTTGAAATCTTGGTACTGTTCTTCAGTTGGCGCTTCGCCGTGCAACAACATGTAGCAAACTTCTAAATAGTCTGCCTTTGTTGCAAGCTCACCGATAGGGTAACCGCGGTGTAAAAGCACACCGTTTTCGCCATCGATGTAGGTGATAGCCGACTCGCAAGAGCCCGTAGCCAGGAACCCTGGGTCAAAAGTGAAGTAACCATGTTTTCCCAGTGTTCGGACGTCAACTACATCCTTACCTGCCGCCGGTGAAAGTACTGGCAGTTCAATGGATTGGCCGTCAATCTGTAAAGTGGCTTTACGATCAGCCATAAGGAAATCTCCTCACTGTTTACTTTGAAAAAGTGGGCTAATTTAACTCGATCATGCCCGTAAATGTCAATTTAATTCGCAGAACGTGAACTAATTCTAGCAAAGTATACGTAGTGAAGATGAAGAAAAGATTACTCATTTTTGAGTTAAGTTAGACTTTAGTCGCATGACTAAACAGTTCACTTATCGAATCGTTGTTTTGTCGTTGTAAAATGTGGCTTGGGTCGATATACTCTTTCACCGTATTTGTGACAAATATCTTGTTACACACACGTGAAAGACATTTCTTTTGTGCTTTATTAAAAGGCAATCTATCGTGAAAAAAGAAAGACCTGTTAATTTAGACTTATCAACTATTAAATTTCCTGCCGCTGCCAAAGCATCTATTTTGCACCGTATCTCAGGTGTCGTAATGCTGGTGTCTCTTGCTTTCCTTATTTGGGCTTTTGCTGTTTCCCTTAGTGGACCAGAAGGCTTTGCTCAAATCGAAAACCTGATGACCAGCTTTATCGCTAAATTTATTGGCTGGGGTATTTTGACAGCGCTAGGATTTCACTTAATTATTGGCCTGCGTCACTTAGTCATGGACATGGGCTACTGGGAAGAGCTCGATTCGGGAAGAACCAGCGCAGTTATTTCAATTGTGCTTTCTATTCTTCTTTCCGTGCTAGTAGGAGTTTGGCTATGGTAACAGCAGCAGCTACTTTCGGACGCAGCGGTTCGCACGACTTTATCCTTCTTCGTGCCAGCGCTATCGTTATTTGTTTATACGCATTATTCATGGCGGGCTTTTTCATTTCTACGCCAGATGTCACCTATGAAGTTTGGAGTGGGTTATTTGCTAACATCTGGATGAAAGTGGCCACTATGCTGGTTCTGACAGCCGTTCTTATCCACGGTTGGATTGGCATTTGGCAGGTACTGACTGACTACGTTAAAGCCGCTGGCTTACGTGCTTTCATTCAGCTGGTTTTCAGCGTTGGTCTCATCGCTGTTTGGCTCACTGGCTTATTCGTACTGTGGGGTGTTTAAGTGAACGTTAAAACTTTAGAATTTGATGCAGTGGTGATTGGTGCTGGCGGTGCCGGCATGCGAGCAGCGCTGCAAATTTCCCAAGAGGGAATGAGCTGTGCGTTGATGTCGAAAGTGTTTCCAACGCGCTCTCACACGGTTTCTGCACAAGGTGGTATTACCGTTGCTTTAGGTAATGCACACGAAGATGACTGGCAATGGCACATGTTCGACACCGTAAAAGGGTCGGATTACATTGGTGACCAGGACGCTATCGAATACATGTGTAAAGCAGGTCCGGAAGCTATTCTGGAACTGGAAAACATGGGCTTGCCTTTCTCACGTTTTGAGAACGGTAAAGTTTACCAGCGTCCATTTGGTGGTCAGTCAAAAGAGTTCGGTGGCGAGCAAGCCGCTCGTACCGCAGCAGCTGCTGACCGTACTGGTCACGCGCTTCTGCATTTGCTGTATCAGCAAAACGTTAAGAACAAAACTACCGTGTTCTCTGAGTGGTATGCACTTGATCTCGTGAAGAACCAAGACGGTGCTATCACGGGTGTAACAACTCTGAACATGGAAACCGGCGAAGTTTATTACGTGAAAGCCAAAGCGGTTGTCTTAGCAACTGGTGGTGCTGGTCGTATCTACGCTTCAACCACGAACGCACACATCAATACCGGTGACGGTGTTGGCATGGCGTTACGTGCCGGTGTTCCTGTACAAGACATGGAAATGTGGCAGTTCCACCCAACCGGTATTGCCGGTTCAGGTTGCTTGGTAACTGAAGGTTGCCGTGGTGAAGGTGGTTACCTGTTAAACAAAGACGGCGAACGTTTCATGGAGCGTTATGCACCAAACGCAAAAGACTTAGCGTCGCGTGACGTTGTTGCCCGCTCAATGATGACCGAAATTCGTGAAGGCCGTGGTTGTGAAGGTCCTTGGGGTACACACCTTAAGTTGAAACTGGACCACTTAGGCAAAGAAACGCTGGAAAGCCGTTTGCCAGGCGTTTGTGACTTGTCTCGTACCTTTGCTCACGTTGACCCGGTTAAAGAACCTATTCCGGTTATTCCAACCTGTCACTACATGATGGGTGGTATCCCAACCGACGTTAACGGTCAGGCTCTGACTGTTGATGACAAAGGTGAAAGTAAACCAGTACCAGGTCTGTTTGCTTGTGGCGAAATTGCCTGTGTATCTGTTCACGGTGCAAACCGCTTGGGCGGTAACTCACTGCTTGACCTTGTCGTATTTGGTCGTGCGACCGGTATGCACTTAGGTGAAACCTTAGCGGCTAACAGTGAAGCGCGTGAATCTTCAGCATCTGATGTTGAAGCGGCAATGGCTCGCTACAACCGTTGGGGAAACACACAGAAAGGTGAAGATCCAGCGCAAATTAAGAAAGACCTGCAAAACTGCATGCAGATGAACTTCTCGGTATTCCGTGAAGGCGATGCAATGGCAGAAGGTCTGAAAGAATTGAAAGAAATTCGTGAGCGCTTGAAGCATGCACGTTTAGACGACACGTCGAAAGAGTTCAATACTCAGCGTGTTGAGTGTATGGAACTTGATAACTTAATGGAAACGGCATACTCAACTGCGGTTGCAGCAAACTTCCGTACTGAAAGCCGTGGCGCGCACAGCCGTGCTGACTATCCTGACCGTGACGACGAAAAATGGTTGGTTCACTCTGTTTACCGTCCAGAATCTGAAGACATGGTTACTCGTCAGGTTAATATGGCACCGAAACTGCGCGAAGCTTTCCCTCCGAAAGCTCGTACGTACTAATTAAGGGGTTACAGCGATGAAAACATTGAATATTTCGATTTATCGTTACAACCCGGATGTTGATGACGCACCGTACATGAAGGACTACACCCTAGAGGTGGAAGAAAACCAAGACATGATGGTGCTGGACTTGCTTATCAAATTGAAAGAGCAAGATCCGTCGTTGGCGTTCCGGCGTTCATGCCGTGAAGGCGTTTGTGGCTCTGACGGCCTTAATATCAATGGTAAAAATGGGTTGGCGTGCATTACGCCAACATCAGCATTGAAAGGCAGCAAAATTGTCATTCGTCCATTGCCAGGCTTACCGGTTATTCGTGACCTTATTGTTGATATGAGCCAGTTCTATCAGCAGTATGAGAAGATTAAGCCGTACCTGATTAACGACGAAAAAACGCCGCCAGCGCGTGAGCGTCTGCAGTCTCCTGAAGAGCGTGCTAAGCTTGATGGACTGTATGAATGTATTTTATGTGCATGTTGTTCAACATCATGCCCGTCGTTCTGGTGGAACCCTGACAAGTTCATTGGTCCTGCCGGCCTGTTGCACGCGTATCGTTTCTTAATCGATAGCCGTGACACAGCAACCGACGAGCGCTTGGATGATTTAGACGACGCATTCAGTGTGTTCCGTTGCCACGGCATTATGAACTGCGTCAATGTTTGTCCAAAAGGGTTGAACCCAACTAAGGCTATTGGCCACATTAAATCGATGCTGTTGAATCGCGCGGTTTAAAAACCAACGGCGCGTCAATTTGAACGGTTTATGTTGTGGATAGCCATCCCACAAAGGATGGCTATTTTTTTATAAAATCGGTTTACATATTTAGGTGAAGGAAACGCAATGCAAGACGGTGTAATGCGTGAATGGCTAGAAACTTCGCATCTAGCCGGTGGGAACGTTGCCTACATTGAGCAAATGTTTGAGGCGTATCTGGATGATCCGACCGCTGTCAGCGATGAGTGGCGTAAGGTCTTCGATGCTCTGCCAAGCGACGGCCAGGTAACAGATACCAAAATGAGCGATGTTCGCGAACAATTTCGCGAGGCTGCGAAGAACAAACTCAAACAGTCTGGAAGCGGCAGCTCAGTCAGTGATCAAAAGCAAGTTAAAGTATTACAGCTGATTAACGCCTACCGTTTCCGAGGTCACCAACACGCTAATCTAGACCCTCTTGGATTGTGGAAACAGGATAGGGTTCCTGATCTTTCTCTCGATTTTCATGAGCTTTCCAAAGACGACTTGGATCGTGAATTCAACGTGGGCTCGCTTGCCGTTGGCAGCGAAACCATGAAATTGAAAGATATTCACCAAGCGTTGGAAAACATTTACTGCGGCTCTATTGGGGCCGAGTATATGCACATCGTTTCTACCGAAGAGAAGCGTTGGATTCAACAGCGTTTAGAAGGCTCTTTAGGCAAGGCGAAGTTCGACAAAGAGCAACAAACCAAAATTCTGCGTGAGCTGATTTCTGCTGACGGTCTGGAAAAATACTTAGGCTCAAAATTCCCGGGCGCTAAGCGTTTTTCATTAGAAGGCGGCGACAGCCTGGTACCACTTCTTAAAGCGTTAATTTCTCGCTCTGGCGAGCAAGGCGCAAAAGAGGTGGTTATTGGTATGGCTCACCGCGGACGTTTGAACGTTTTAGTGAACGTCTTAGGTAAGAAACCACAAGACCTATTTGACGAGTTTGCGGGTAAGCACGGCGAAAGCAAGGGCTCTGGTGACGTTAAGTATCACATGGGCTTTTCGTCAGACTTCGCTACGCCGGGCGGCGATGTGCACTTAGCATTAGCCTTTAACCCGTCTCACTTAGAAATTGTAAACCCAGTTGTTATGGGCTCGGTACGTGCTCGCATGGATCGCTTGGGTGACAAGGTTGGTGAGAAAGTTCTTCCAATTACTATCCACGGCGACTCGGCTATTGCCGGTCAGGGCGTAGTACAAGAAACGTTTAACATGTCGCAGACCCGAGCGTATCAGGTTGGCGGTTCAGTACGTATTGTTGTGAACAACCAAGTCGGCTTCACCACGTCGAAGCAAGAAGATGCGCGTTCAACTCAGTACTGTACTGATATTGCGAAAATGGTGCAGGCGCCAATTTTCCACGTAAATGCAGACGACCCGGAAGCGGTTGTTTTCGTTACGCAATTAGCGCTCGATTATCGTAATACCTTTAAGCGTGACGTAGTTATCGACCTAGTTTGTTATCGCCGTCACGGCCATAACGAAGCGGACGAGCCAAGTGCGACGCAGCCGTTGATGTACGCAAAAGTTAAGAAACATCCAGTGGCGCGCGAGCTGTATACAAAACGCTTAAACGAGTCAGGCGCTGTCAGTGAAGACGACGCTAAGCAGTGGATACAAGATTATCGCGATGCATTGGATAAGGGTGAAGTGGTTGTCGAAGAACACCGTCCAATGCGTCAGCATTCAGTTGACTGGTCACCGTACATTGGTAATGACTGGGACGTTGAGTACGACTACAAAGTATCAGCGAAGAAGTTAAAAGAGCTGGCGGATAAAATCTCTTCGTATCCGGAAGAACATAAGCTGAACTCGCGTGTTGCTAAGGTCTACCAAGAGCGCCAGAAAATGGCGAAAGGTGACAAAGCCTTGGACTGGGGCTTTGCAGAAAGCCTGGCTTACGCAACTTTAGTCGATCAAGACGTCCATATTCGTTTAACCGGTCAGGATTCAGGCCGCGGTACGTTCTTCCACCGTCATGCAGTATTGCATAACCAGGACGACGCTAGCGTCTACATGCCTCTGAACAATATCAGACAAGATCAGGGCCAAATCGAAATTTATGACTCAGTATTGTCAGAAGCGGCAGTAGTTGCCTTTGAGTACGGTTACGCAACGGCAGAACCTAAATCACTGATTATGTGGGAAGCCCAATTCGGTGACTTTGCTAACGGCGCTCAGGTGGTTATTGACCAGTTCCTTAGTTCTGGTGAACAGAAGTGGGGCCGTTTATGTGGACTGACTCTGTTATTACCGCACGGTTACGAAGGGCAGGGGCCAGAGCACTCTTCAGCACGTCTGGAGCGCTTCTTACAGCTTTCAGCTGACCACAACTGGTCAGTGTGTGTGCCTACTACCCCGGCACAAGTATTCCATATGATTCGTCGTCAGCAATTACGTCCGGTTCGCCGTCCGTTAATTGTCATGACGCCTAAATCATTGCTGCGTCACCCTTTGGCAATTTCAGAGATGAGCGAGCTCGAAAATACCGGCTTCCAAAATGCGATTGGCGAAATCGACTCTTTGGATCCGAAAAAAGTGAAACGCGTGGTGCTATGTTCCGGTAAGGTTTATTACGACTTACTGAAAGAACGCCGCGACCGTGAACAAGACGATGTGGCTATTATTCGTATCGAGCAGTTGTATCCGTTCCCTGCGGAAGAAGTAGCCGATATCATGAAAGATTATCAACACGTCAAGGACTTTGTCTGGTGTCAGGAAGAGCCGCAGAACCAAGGTGCCTGGTATAACAGCCAGCATCATTTCTGGGCTGCGATACCTTCCGGTGCTCAATTAACTTATCGTGGTCGGGACGCATCAGCGGCTCCTGCGGTCGGTTATTTATCAGAGCACAATAAACAGCAACAAAAACTCGTTGACGAAGCGCTAACCATTAAATAGGTGAAGATGAACCATGGCGATTGATATTAAAGTTCCTCAATTACCCGAATCTGTTGCAGATGCTACCATCGCAACATGGCACGTAAAACCTGGCGATAAAGTATCGCGCGACCAAAATTTGGTGGACATCGAAACCGATAAGGTAGTGCTTGAAGTTGTCGCAGAAGCTGACGGTGTTTTAGGCGAAATTACAGCTGAAGAAGGCACTACCGTTACTGCCGACGAAGTGATTGGTAAAATCGAAGAAGGTGACGGCGCAGCAAGCTCTGACTCTAAGAAAGAAGAAAAGTCAGACGACAGCGACAAAAAAGCCGACAAGAAAGACGACAAAAAAGACTCTGGCTCTTCTGAGAAAAAAGGCTCAGGCGAAAAGATGAACGTTACCGTTCCTCAATTACCAGAGTCAGTGTCTGACGCAACCATTTCAGCCTGGCACGTTAAAGAAGGCGACGAAGTTAAGCGCGACCAGAACTTAGTCGACATTGAAACCGACAAAGTGGTTCTGGAAGTCGTTGCTCCTGCTGACGGTGTGTTGGTTAAAATTGAACACGACGAAGGCGCAACAGTTGGTGCCGACGACGTTATCGGTATTGTGGAAGCGGGTGCTTCTTCAGGCGGTAGCGCAAGCAAATCAGACGACAGCAAGTCAGAGTCTGCTGCTGAAAGCAAAGACGATGGCGGTGACAGCGAAGTGGCTGGTCCTGCGGTACGTCGTTTATTAGGTGAACACGGACTTAAGCCAAGTGATGTTAAAGGCACGGGCAAAGGCGGACGAGTCACCAAAGAAGACGTTGAAAAACACGTTAAAGCAGGCTCATCGTCTAAGTCTTCGGACAGCAGCAAGCAGCAATCTGCGCAGCCTGCAGTTTCAGGTGACCGCGACCAGAAACGTGTACCTATGACACGTTTGCGTAAACGTATCGCAGAGCGCTTGCTACAAGCGAAAAATGATACGGCTATGTTGACCACGTTCAACGAAATCAACATGAAGCCAATTATGGACCTGCGTAAGAAATATAAAGACGTCTTTGAAGAAACCCATGGCACGCGTTTAGGTTTCATGGGCTTTTATATTAAAGCAGTAACCGAAGCGCTGAAACGTTTCCCAGACGTGAATGCGTCTATCGACGGTGACGATATTGTTTACCACAACTACTTTGACGTCAGCATTGCCGTATCGACACCACGTGGTCTGGTAACACCGGTACTGCGCGACACCGACAAAATGTCAATTGCTGACATGGAAAAAGGCATTCGCGAGCTGGCTATTAAAGGTCGTGACGGCAAGTTAACACTTGATGAAATGCAAGGCGGTAACTTCACTGTCACCAATGGTGGCGTGTTTGGTTCTCTGTTATCTACACCAATTCTAAATCCACCTCAAAGCGCCATTCTGGGTATGCATAAAATCCAGGAGCGCCCAATGGTTGTCGACGGTAAGATTGAAATCTTGCCAATGATGTACTTAGCTCTTTCTTATGACCACCGTATTATCGATGGTAAAGAATCGGTTGGCTTCCTGGTCACCGTGAAAGAGCTGTTAGAAGATCCTCAACGTCTTATCCTGGATATCTAAAGACGCTGAGAACCAGCCGCAACGCTAATTTAGCTTGCGGCTGTTAATTATGCGCCGATCACGTTAAAATTCGGCGCGGTATTCGGGTAAGCAGCCTATCGCTGCTTTAGTTGTTTCAACGAATCGGAAGAGCATCATGAATTTGCATGAGTATCAGGGTAAGCAACTCTTTAAAGAGTTTGGTTTGCCAGTATCTGAAGGTTATGCCTGCGACACTGCTGATGAAGCGGTAGAAGCGGCAAAACGTATTGGTGGTGACATTTGGGTTGTCAAATGTCAGGTTCACGCTGGTGGCCGCGGTAAAGCGGGTGGCGTGAAATTAGTGAAAAGTTTAGAAGACGTTCGTGCATTCGCAGAGCAGTGGTTAGGTAAAAACTTAGTTACTTTCCAAACCGACGAGAAAGGTCAGCCGGTTGCTAAGATTTTAGTTGAAAGCTGCACTGACATTGCCGACGAACTTTATTTAGGTGCTGTTGTTGACCGTGCTTCACGCAAAATCGTGTTCATGGCGTCAACCGAAGGTGGCGTAGAGATTGAAACCGTCGCAGAAGAAACACCTGAAAAAATCTTGAAAGCTGAAATTGATCCAACAGTTGGTGCGCAGCCATATCAGGGTCGTGAATTAGGCTTTAAACTGGGTCTGACTCCAGATCAGGTAAAGCAATTCACTAAGGTTTTCTTAGGCTTGGCGAAAATGTTCGAACAGTACGACTTAGCACTGTTAGAAATTAACCCATTAGTTATCACTGACGAAGGCAACGTACACTGTCTGGATGCGAAAGTCGGCATCGACGGCAACGCTCTGTATCGTCAGCCTAAAATTCAGGAAATGCACGATCCGTCACAAGACGACGCTCGTGAAGCTGAAGCAGCTAAGTGGGAACTGAACTACGTAGCGTTAGACGGCAACATCGGTTGTATGGTTAACGGCGCAGGCTTGGCGATGGGTACTATGGACATCGTTAAACTGAGCGGCGGCGAGCCAGCTAACTTCCTTGATGTTGGTGGCGGCGCGACAAAAGAGCGTGTTTCTGAAGCGTTCAAAATCATCTTGTCTGACAGCTCTGTTAAAGCCGTATTGGTTAACATCTTCGGTGGTATCGTTCGTTGCGACATGATCGCAGAAGGTATCATTGGCGCGGTTGAAGAAGTCGGCGTTAAAGTACCAGTGGTTGTTCGCCTTGAAGGTAACAACGCTGAACTGGGTACACAGAAATTGAACGAAAGTGGCCTGAACATTATCGCTGCAGAAAGCTTGTCTGATGCTGCCGATAAAGTGGTTGCTGCGGCAGGAGGTCAATAATGAGCATTTTGATCGATAAAAACACCAAAGTAATCTGTCAGGGTTTCACTGGCGGTCAGGGTACTTTCCACTCTGAGCAAGCAATTGCTTATGGTACGCAAATGGTTGGCGGTGTAACACCTGGTAAAGGTGGTCAAGAGCACTTAGGCCTGCCTGTATTCAACACCGTAAAAGAAGCGGTAGAAGCAACTGGCGCAACTGCATCAGTTATCTACGTACCGGCTCCTTTCTGTAAAGATTCAATCATCGAAGCAGCAGACGCTGGTATCGAACTGATTGTTTGTATTACTGAAGGTATCCCTACGCTGGATATGCTTTACGTTAAAGAATACCTGACGCACAAAGGCGTGCGCATGATCGGTCCAAACTGCCCGGGTGTTATCACTCCGGACGAGTGCAAAATCGGTATCATGCCTGGCCACATCCACAAGAAAGGTAAAGTGGGTATCGTGTCACGTTCAGGTACATTGACGTACGAAGCGGTTAAGCAGACTACTGATGCAGGCTTTGGTCAGTCTAGCTGTGTTGGTATCGGTGGTGACCCTATCCCGGGCTCTAACTTCATCGATATTCTGGAACTGTTCGAAAAAGATCCAGAAACCGAAGCTATCGTTATGATCGGTGAAATCGGCGGTACAGCAGAAGAAGAAGCGGCAGAGTACATTAAAAACAATGTCTCTAAGCCGGTTGTTTCTTACATTGCTGGTGTTACTGCTCCTCCGGGCAAACGTATGGGCCACGCTGGTGCCATCATTGCCGGCGGTAAAGGTACTGCTGACGAGAAATTCGCTGCACTTGAAGCAGCAGGCGTTAAAACTGTACGCAGCCTAGCCGACATCGGCAAAGCTGTTGCAGAGAAAACTGGCTGGTAATATCCCGCCAACGCTTAAACAAAACCCGGCCTTCGCGCCGGGTTTTTTGTGGCTGCTTTATCGCGCGGAGCCACAAAGCTAGCATCCCCCGGAAGTTGGCGCTGACGCTGCTGTTATGGCAGGCATAATCACAGCAACCATAACCGCCGCTTCAATGGCCTGGACAGCTTCTTTAGCGGCTTTAGACACAAGTTCACCATTTTCCAGCTGCTTAATGCGTTGTTTGCGGTCTTTCAGCTCTTGCTTACTGAACACCTGTGGCAGTAGCTTGGCACTATTGGCTAATGCGACGGCAATAGCGATGCGAGGCTCAATATCTTCGCTATCACTGAGTACCGCATCACGCATGGCCTGACGCAATTCCTGTTCTGGTTGCGGGTTTACTTCGGGGTAAACCTGGCGCTCGAACAGCCACAACACTTTCTCTTTTTCATGAGACACAATGCCGTCATCAGCTAATGCTTGTGCAACTTTATGTTTCAGGTTCTTAATGCCGCCGAGTTTTTGCACCAAGTCCTTGAGTTTACGCGGACGTTTGGCTTCAGCGATCATCGTTAAAGCTTCATCTAACAACGCATCGCCAGTAAGGCTGTCATCGAGCACTGCAACTTTGTTTTTATTATTTTCATCAGCCTTAATTCGGCCGAGCATTAAAAGTTCAGCGGCTATGGCTCCAGCGGTGGCATACTCCACGTACATGCCGTTCATGGTGCCTTTTTCCTCACACAATGCGAGCAGCATAATGGCTTCGTAGAGTTTTAATTTCTCTGGCATGGCATACCCACCGTCTAATCAGTGTTTGGTTAACAATTTTATCTATTATCTTCTATGCTTATTGTAAGTTTTACTTTTCTGTGCAAATTAAGCAATGGTCAATTTCTATGACGAATAACCGCGACAAGCAAATTAGCGAAGCACGGTTTCATAAGCTATTTGATGATACAGAAGCTATGTCTATTCAGGGCTATCGCGCGGATGGCTCTGTTGTTTACTGGAACGCGGCTTCAGAAAAAATATACGGTTACTCTACCGGCGAAGCGCTAGGACGTAGCCTGTATGACTTAATTATCCCTCATGAGATGCGCGATGAGGTCAAGCGAGCCGTTGCCTGGATGTTTGACAACGAAGAGGGCATTCCGCCGGCTAGACTGAACCTAAAACATAAGGATGGCACCACTGTGCCAGTCTATTCAAGCCACACCGTCGTTTCACTACCGAATGATGAACCCATCATGTTCTGTATGGATGCGGATATGCGTTCATTAGAAATGGCTGAAGCAGAGGTCCAACGGCTTTCTTATTACGACTCGCTTACCGAACTACCTAACCGACGTTTAATGCTTGAACGAATAACTAGCGTTACGCGTAATACAACCGGTGAAAACTCGTTTGCTGCTTTGCTTATTGTCGACATTGATAACTTTCACAGCATTAATGAGAGTCTAGGCTATGAAATTGGTGATCAGGTTCTTTTAAATTGTGCTGAATGTTTGCAACGTTTTAGCTCTTCTCAAGATGCTTTAGCTCGTCTTGGTAAAGATGAATTTGCTGTTTTTCTACCATGCACTGCGCCATCTTTAGATATAGCGGCAACGGAGGCTGAGCAACTGGGAGAGCAAATTATTCGAGCGTTAAAAACACCGATGCTTTTGGATGGTCGATCACACCAAGTTGACGCTTGTATCGGTATTACGATTTTTCGTTGCCCTGAGGCAACACCTGCGGATGAGCTGCTGCGTCAGGCAGATATCGCCCTCAAAATGGCGAAGCGTTCCAACACCATTGATATTAGCTTTTTCGATCAGCAAATGGAGTCCTCTGTAAAAAAACACTTAGAAATATCACAAGCCCTTAATCATGCTGTCGAGAACAACGAGTTAGCGTTAGCTTTACAACCTCAGGTCAATGCGCAGGGGAAGACTGTCAGTTTTGAGGCTTTGCTGCGCTGGCAGCATCCAGAGCTGGGAGCCGTTTCACCTAATGACTTCATTCCGATTGCAGAAGCCACTGAAAGCATTATAAGTATTGGCGATTGGGTTCTGGAAAAAAGTTGTCAAATGCTTGCTCACTGGAACGAGGAAAAGGCGTTTGAGCACTTGGGGATTTCTGTCAATGTCAGCTCAGTGCAGTTCCGTCGAGGGGATTTTGTCGAGCGCGTTAAAAATATACTCAATAGCAGTGGAGCAACCCCCAGTAAATTACGGTTTGAGTTGACAGAAAGTCTCTTAGCGGAAGATATAGATGACGTTGTTGAACAAATGGAGAGTTTGCGCAAACTTGGTGTGTCTTTTTCTTTGGATGATTTTGGCACGGGTTACGCATCTTTAGCTTACTTAACGCGTCTGCCTCTCAATGAGCTAAAAGTTGATCGAGCTTTTGTGAATGATTTAGGTCGGCACAGTAAAGGCGCTTTGTTAGCGGAAACTATTATTAGCCTGGGTCGCAGTATGAACCTTACCGTTATTGCGGAAGGCGTAGAAACTGAGCAGCAGTTCAAGCGTTTACAAGATATGGGCTGTCAGCATTTCCAGGGGTATCTCTTTGGTAAGCCCTCTACCAATGTAAAGGACTATTTACCGGGCAAATCGTTATAACTCACGCTTTTCAATCTGTTCGCCTATAAGTTCTTCTATCGCTTTCAGGGCTTCAGCGTCCTCGTCTGTAACCAGCGATATAGCATGGCCAGCCTGACCGGCGCGACCGGTTCGACCAGTACGGTGTATGTAGTCTTCAGCAACGTGGGGAAGGTCGTAATTAATCACGTACGGCAGCTTTTCAATATCAATGCCGCGTGAGGCAATATCAGTGGCGATAAGCATCTGCACTTTGCCACTTTTAAAGTCGGACAACGCTTTTGTTCGGGCGCCTTGGCTTTTAGCGCTGTGAATAGCCGCTGCTGAAAACCCAGCTTTATCCAACTGCTTAACTAACCGATTAGCGCCTTGCTTGGTGCGTGAAAACACAAGCACTTTGGATAACTCCAGACTTTTCAGTAGCTTTAAGAACAGACCCAGCTTTTGGCTTTTTTGTACTTCATACACTGTTTGCTTAATAGGTTCGGCAGTGGCGTTGGGTGGTGCCACCGAAATTTCGACCGGGCTTTTCAGCAAACCTTTAGCCAGCGCACGAATGTCGTCAGAAAAAGTTGCTGAGAACAGAAGCGTTTGGCGCTTAGCCGGAAGTAACTTAATAAATTTCTTAATGTCGTGAATAAAGCCCATGTCGAGCATGCGGTCTGCTTCATCCAGCACCAGCACCTCTAACTTAGGAAAGCGAACCGCGTTCTGTTTGTACAAGTCCAGCAGGCGGCCTGGTGTCGCCACCAGAATATCCACGCCTTTGCGAAGCTTCATCATTTGCGGATTAATTTTCACCCCACCAAACGCTACCGCGTAATTCAGTGGCAGACCCGCACTTAAGTTCGCAACGTTTTCACCGACCTGAGCCGCCAACTCACGAGTGGGCGTTAAAATAAGCGCTCGCGCTGTGTTTGCCTTGGCACGCTTATTACCTTTCAGAAGCTCTAAAATAGGCGCCGTAAAAGCCGTTGTCTTTCCCGTGCCCGTTTGCGCTGCGGCCATGACATCCTTTCCCGAGAGCACCAACGGAATAGCTTTCGCCTGAATAGGTGTAGGTTCGCTGTACCCCTGACGTGAAAGGGCAGTAAGGGTTTCAGGGGAAAGTTTGAGATCAGAAAAGGTCATGTAATCGTGCGCAGTTTAATGGTGGTAAGGGCGGGTATTGTACGTTAGATGCGGGTTATTTGGTACGAGAGTCGATTATGATTGGCTGGTTGATTCAGTTTCCTGTGCGCGCACATTGTTCGGTGATGTTGCACAGTTGAGTATTGCTTTATGGAATTAACTCTTTTATCGTCAACTATATAACAAAAAATTAAAGTGTTATATTGCGCATTAGGTTGAAGGAAAGTGAGCATGCTCGAACTGCTTTCTCGGGTAAGTTTGACCTAAGAGTAAAAATAGTACTTTTTATCAGTCATTTAAGACGGTTTGGAGTGTTGTTTTGGGCGTTACAAAATGAGCATGCGCAGTATATAAATGTTAACCTTATCTGGAGAGAGTGGTGCAACAAATCCCAACAATGTTTCTGACACATGCCGCTGACGTACTTGGCGATACAGATAGCGGGTTGTCTGGGAGCAATATTGTTAAGGCTTTTTGCGGATACGCATTCGATCTGAATGTGAATATACCTCACGCAGTTTACCCATTTGATGCTCCAAACAAGAGAACTGCTTTGCTTGAAAACCTCCGTCGTTTCGACCCAAAGGACCAGTACCGGATTATAAAAGAGCTCTGCGAGCATCCGAAACTCCCCCAGCCAGTTGCAGACTCCGTCAATAATCTTAAGATTCAGCTCATCGCTCGATACGGAAAAGATTTCGGCTTCACCAGTTCCGAAACACTAAATGAAACATTGGTTCAAGAAACCCAGCATTGGCTTTCTGATCATCGCGATAGCCTAAATCTGTATGAATCAGCGTTGATGAAGTTCAACAACAACGTTTTCGAACGTAATCTTTTGGACGATCTTCGCTTGTCGTTAGAGCTTCTGTTGAAAAGTATTTTCCAGAATGGAAAGGCGTTGGAGAATCAAATTCCACAGATTGGTAGCTTCATAAGCACCAATGGCGGATCAAAGGAATTTTCAAACATGTTTCGAGTGTTGGTTGACTATTACTCGAAATATCAGAATTCTTTTGTAAAACATAATGATGCAGTTGTAGAGGAGGAAGTTGAGTTCATATTTGAGATGACATCGTCGTTTATGAAGCACCTCGTAAAAATGAGTATCAAAGGTTAACAAGGCCAAGCACGGCGACAGCTTTTTCGTTGCGGCTTCGCCTCCACTACAAAGCTGCGCGTGTTGGCGGCGTTATGCCTAAGGAGAGATGAATGAACCCAGACGACCTTATGCCTCGAATAGACCCGGGGCACCTAATGCCTCCGAAAGATCAAAACTTGGCGGACGAGTTTCATCGGCGGCTAAGTGAGTGGATTAATGATTTTCATCGCGACCTCGACGAAGAGCATGAGGTCGGGGCAAGGTTGGTAAACTTTGGACAATCGGTTACCTTTCATATCGAAGATATCGGGTATTGGAATCCTTCTCTAATTTCATTCCAGGGCAAGAATGAGAACGGAGAACCGGTAGAGTTAATTCAGCACGTTTCACAAATTAGTATTCTCCTAGTCGCGCTCAAACGGGAGAGTATTGAGAAACCTAAGCGGCCGATCGGTTTCGCCAGTTGGGATGAGTATGACGATTCAAAGGCATAACCAAGCCAAGCGCAGCGACAGCTTTTCCGTTACGGACTACAAAGCTGCGCGTGTTGGCGGCGTTATAAATAGGAGGAGTAATGATCGAAGAGATCGAGGAATGGATACATCAGGTGAATTCCTCACATAGGAAAGTGCGTCGGTCTTGCTCCGTCCTTGAAGAACATTTCAACGGTTTCTACTCGCCTGAATTTCTGAAGACCTCGTTTTTCGTTGTTACCGATGAAATCCCGAAGCCTGATTTTCCAGGACTCCGGGAAGCAGGTCTAGGAGACTTCATCGACATGGACGTTGGAGGTATTACCTACAACGATACCTATTACGTAAAGAAAGAAGCTGCAAACGAGCTTCGGCTTCACTTCCATGAATTGGTTCATGTGCTGCAATGGCGAGAGCTCGCGCCTCAAGGTTTCATAGAGCGCTACATTCGAGAGATTCAAGATTTTGGGTATGACAACGCTCCGCTAGAAAAGATGGCCTACGCCTTAGATGGGCATTACCAAAGCAAGGGACGGCATCTCAGTGTTGAGCAGTTTGTCCGAGAAAATTTATAACAATTCGCGTCATTCGGACGCACTAAAGTGCGCCGGTGCGCTCCGCGTTAAGAACAAGAAAATAATATTATGGCATCAGGCACATCAAATAAATTAACAGGGCAGGTTGGCGAACATCTGGTTTCGGCAGTACTGGGTACGTTAGGTTACTACGCTTCTCCGTACTCTGGGAATGTGACTGGGTTTGATGTTACAGCCGTGCATTCCGAGTCATTAAAGTCATTTCCTGTTCAGGTTAAGGCGAGTACGAAGGGGGCTCTGGTTCAGTCCACAATCGATAAGTGGTGTAATCACAGTATTGATGAGAATAACTGGGAAATGCTTTCGGGTTACCAATAACCATTGTTATAAAAGGGCTTCCATGAAAGTAGTCTGTGAAACTGAACGTATAGTTGTCCGGCAGTTTGAGTTAAGCGATGCTCCTTTTATTGTCCGCTTACTCAACGATGACTTGTTTATACGGTACATCGGCGATAAAAACATTCGTACGCAAGAAGATGCAATTAATTATCTTAAAACTGGCCCTATGGCTAGCTATAAGAAACACGGCTTCGGTCTTAACTTGGTTTGCCTAAAAGAAACGCACACACCAATTGGCATGTGTGGCTTACTGAAACGAGACGAATTGGAAAGTCCGGATTTAGGCTACGCTTTTTTTGCCAGAATACAGCGGCAAAGGTTATGCGAGAAAGGCTGCGGAAAATACCTTAAAAACCGTTATGAAAACCTGTTCACTCGACAAAGTTGTTGCTGTCACCCTTCCCGACAACGTTAGATCAAATAAGCTGTTGGAAACTATTGGTTTTAGACTCAAAGAGACAATAGAATGGTACGGTTCTCAGAATAATTTATACGAATACCTAGGCTGAAAGGCGGCTTCCAATGTATGGCTCACTTTTACTACTCCACATTCTTGCGGCAACCATCTGGACAGGCGGACACATTGTTTTAGCTTTCGCTATATTACCCAGGGTCTTGAGAGAGCGCTCTCCTCAGCTACTTTTAAACTTTGAGTCCGCGTACGAAAAAATAGGCATGCCCGCACTCATTGTTCAGATCATTACCGGGGTAATGCTGGCGTACCGGCTACTGCCAGATGTCAGTCAGTGGTTCAATACCAGTAACCCCGTTGCTTACCCTATAATGGCAAAGCTGGGTTTGCTGGCACTAACAGCTGGTTTTGCTATTAGCGCAAGGTTTCGAGTCATTCCGAACCTTTCACCTGCGAACCTAAACCTCATGGCCTGGCACATTGTGTCAGTCACGGTTATTTCTATCCTATTCGTTGTTGTCGGTGTGTCTTTCCGCACTGGTTGGTTTTATTGAGTTAATAAACCGTTACGGCTAGACATCTTATTAAGCTCCAAAAATAGGAGCAACGTCCATGCTTTTGTGCAGTATCCTCATGATCTCAATTTGCTGGTTGCCAACTTGTTTATAAAAAATAACGTGACTCCCTTGGGGGAATTTTCTGTACCCATCTCTGATTTCATCGCAAGCTTTGCCAATATCCGGCCCTTCAGCTAACAACCAAAAAGAATCATCGAATTGTTTGAGGTAAACATTCCGCTGCTCATTTCCCCAACGGCGTGAGGTGAACCGAGCTATTTCTTTTAAGTCAGATTTTGCTTTATTAGTGAGTTGAAAAGGCTTCATTATTTCTCTTCGCTATCAAGTTCATCGATAAACGAGTCGAGGTCATACTCAGCCATACCACTTTCTTCGCCTTCAACGAGAAGTTGGCGCAGCGTATTCACTTTAGTTTCCTGAGTTTCGAGTAAGCGTAGAGCGGATCGAATGACTTCACTGGCGGATCCGTATCGGCCAGTTTTAAGTTGATTAGCTATAAACTCATCGAAATGCTCACCAAGGGTGATGCTAGTATTTTTAGGCATAGCTTTCTCCTTAATACCAAGTAATACCTAATTATGGTATCTCTATGGATGTTTAGCAAATGGTTTTGAAAGGTTAGTCACAAAACCGTTTTAGCCCAAATCCAGTTGTACCACTAACCTTTTGTTGTCTACAATGCGGTTTAACGTTGGCCAATGGTAGGTGTGATGGATTTATCCTACAGTGCAAAAACCAGGGACTATTATGGGTAGCGGCGTACACAACAAATTAATAGGACAAATCGGCGAGAACCTAGTTGCGGCCAAACTCGGTACACTTGGATATTATGCATCGCCTTATGCCGGTAATGTGCCTGGCTTTGACTTGACTGCGGTCGATAGCAAAACACTTTCGTCGTTTCCGATTCAGGTAAAGTGCAGCACTGCTAACACCCTCGTACACTCGCAAATTGACCGTTGGATTGAGACCAATATTGATTCAACCGGCAAGTATTCTTTTGGCGATCTAATACAACTCGAACATCCGAATATGCTTTGGCTCATGGTAAACCTACCCAATGGTCAGATTGAGAATGCCCGCTATTTTATTTGCCGTGAATCTGATATTCAGAAGCTGGCTGTCGAGCGATTCCTTGCCTTTATTAAGCGCCATGACTACCGTCGCCCTAACGGTGGCAACTCAAAACAAGCCATACTCACTCTCAAAGAACTTGGTAAATATGAAGATAACTGGTCGCTCATTGCGCCAGCAAGTATGACTGTAACAACCCATGATGGAAGGGAATCAAATGACTTATAGCTCAAATGGATTCAAAACCTTTCTCCGCAACGAGCGGAAATCCAACGGCGAGGCATATTCAAATAATACGGTTAGCCAGTATGTCTCAGCTGTAAATAGAGCCGCACACCATGCAGGTTTTGATTTGTGGTCCTCTCAAAGCGAAGAAGTCGATAACTTCGTGCAAAAGTTTGAACCGGGTCATGAATTTGAAGAGTTTGGAGCGCAAGCTAACAACACCGTCATTTCTGCTTTGCGATTATTAAAAAGATACTTTGCCAGTAGCAACAGTTATTTACTCACGTGGAACCCCGAAAAATATCACGTTGGCGGTAATTCAGGCGTTGAACTGGGGAACGAACAACAGTGGAGTTGCAATAGCACCAAACCACAAGTGGGTGATCGTGTTTACCTCATGCAAGTAGGTGTTGAACCAAGGGGAATTATTGCAGCTGGCGTCGTGACTCAGGAGTCTTTTGAAGACAAAGATTGGGGTGATGAAACCAAGACTAGAAAATATATAAAATTCAAACCAGTAGCCGTGCGGAACACCCCTGAGGCTGGTCAACAGATCTTGAACCAGCTGGATCAACTTGCCCAAGAAACCGGTATTAATTTTAGCTGGAGCCCCCAAAGTTCTGGCATCAGTATTCCAAATAAAATATCCGATAGATTAGCGAGTTATTGGTTTGATGAAGATAGCTTGGTTGAGGAGACCCCAATGACCGACCGTAGAACCACCAAAGTATCTCAGCCGCTTAACCAAATCCTATTCGGCCCACCTGGCACCGGTAAAACGTTCACAACTATTGAGCTCGCGGTGCGAGCTGCAGAGCCAAGTTTTACATGGACCTACCGGGATGAGTTAAAAGAAAAATACCAAGAACTCATTCGCAAAGGGCGTATCCGGTTTGTCACTTTTCACCAAAGCTTTAGTTACGAAGACTTTGTGGAGGGGCTCACAGCACATACTGATAACGGAAACTTAGTCTATGAAAAGAGGCTAGGCATCTTCCGACAAATTGTTAAAGCAGCGAAAGAATACCAAGTTGACGAAGTTAAAAATGCTGCAACGTCATTTGATGAGTGTTGGGAGGCTTTTTTAACCGAATTAGAAGACCGTAATGAAGGTATAAGCATCAGAACGCGCCGTAGTAACTTCACCGTTACAGAAGTTGATGCTAACACGATTCGGTTTGATAAAAGGGATGGCCAATCGGTTCATACCCTTTCGGCAACCACATTAGAAGCCGTCTTTAATGGCGACCGGGAAATTAAAGGTGGCTTGCAGCCATACTACGAATCGCTCGTCCGTCGATTGAAAGAGATAGGTTCTAAGCTGAGCAACAAAAAGGTTGAGCGCCAGAACTACGTGCTCATTATCGACGAGATTAATCGCGGCAATATCTCACGGATTTTTGGTGAGTTGATCACACTAATAGAACCCTCTAAGCGCTCTGGCGCAACTGAAGCGCTAGAGGTCATACTCCCACTGACTGGCGACCGGTTCTCCGTGCCTGATAACTTGTACATCATCGGTACAATGAACACTGCCGACCGTTCCCTTGCTGGGCTCGATTTGGCTTTGCGTCGTCGCTTCGATTTCATTGAAATGCCGCCCCTTCCTGAAGAACTCAACGGGGTAAGCGTTGACGGCATTGATGTTGAAAAGATGCTCGACGTTATCAATCGCCGAATTACGGCACTGCTGGATAAAGACCACTGTATTGGCCATGCCTATTTCATTCATTTGAAAGATAAGTCAGACGTTGCCTTAAGCGACCTCGCTGAAATTTTTAAGCAGAAGATCATTCCACTTCTTCAAGAGTACTTCTTTGAAGATTGGCAGCGCATTCGTTGGGTACTGAATGACCAAAGTAAAGCCTCAGCACATGCATTTATTGTAAAAGATGATGCAGTTAATTTTGATGAACTGTTCCCCGGCGATGTGCAGCTAAACTCCCGTGACCGGTGGCGATTGAATGAATCTGCTTTTGAGCAGGCGACATCTTACAAACAGATTTATGAAGTAGGTAGTGCTGAGTAATGACGTCAACGGTTGTCGTTCGCGAATACGCCTATTTGACCACAGCACCGATAGCGGCGAACACTCTTGATCGCGCACATATTAGCGAGTCGGCATTTCGCTGGCTCGTTGAACTTGGGCAGCAGTTTCGACGCAATGGCCTCCCGTTATTTGAACTTGATAGTCAGAAGCTTCTTCGTTTGGATAATTACGTTGGCGTGCTTGAGTCACCTTGTGGAACGGTGATTGAGGTGCTACCGAAGCACACAACAGAACAAATTTCCGCGCCCGAGGCTCGCGCTTTGCTTAAACGACTGATAAAGGCCTCGATGCAGCTTTCAGTTCGCGAGGCCGACTTTGCTGATGTTGAGCGATTTGAAATGCCGATTCGCGAGTGGCTTATTACTTGTTTTTTGAATGAGCTGGAAGTTTTGCTAAAGCGAGGACTGCAGTTCGATTACCAAGTTCGAGAGGAAGAAGCACGGTTCTTACGCGGCCAACTGGATATCGCAAAACAACTGCGCCAGCCACCCGGAAAAGCCCATGTATTCAACATTCGCCATGACTTGTTTTTACCGGATAGACCAGAGAACCGTCTTATCAAATCTGCACTTGTTGCTGTGTGCTCAGCCACTCAGGACAACGACAACTGGCGGTTAGCTCACGAGATGCTCTCACAGCTCTTACAGTTGCCCGAATCGTCTGATCCTAAGGCAGACTTCAAAGCATGGTCAACAGACCGCTTGCTGACGCATTACCGCCCGATTAAGCCTTGGTGTGAGTTTATCCTCAACCAACATGTGCCACTTTCTGTTTCTGGTGGCTGGCGCGGCATAAGCATGCTTTTCCCAATGGAAAAGCTGTTTGAGAATTATGTTGCTGAACAGCTTCGACGAGCCATCGGCCGCAAGGGCACTGTCAGAACCCAGCTTGCTACCGAGTACCTTTGCGAGCATAGAGGTAAAGGTGTATTCAAGTTACGTCCGGATATTGAAGTAGTTATTGGTGATAAGCGCTGGATCATGGATACCAAGTGGAAGCTGCTCGATGTATACAATGGTGGGGCAACTTACGGGCTTAGTGAACGGGACTTTTATCAGATGCTCGCCTACAGTTACAAGTATCTAGAGTTAAAAGGCAACTTGGCACTTATTTATCCTGCTTGGTCAAAGTTCCCTCGAGAAGCAACGACGGAAACATTTAAATTTGATCAAGATTTAAATGTAAGCGTATTGGCGTTTGACTTGATGGAAGAGAATGAGAGTTTAAACCTTTGTGCACGCTGAACGTATTAACCCCAACTCTGGTTGTACCACTAACACTTTCAAGTCTACAATGCTGTTAACGATTCGTTGGGAGCGGGCATTATGGACTTTTCCTACAGTTCGAAAACAAAGGACTACTTGGCGCGGCTTGACGCCTTTATGCGCGAGTATATTGAGCCGTATGAAGACCACTATCAAAAAGAGAATTATCGGCTGAACAGCACGCCGAACTGGCGCGAGTGGCAGGTGCCGCCGCGGGTGGCGGAGCTTAAACAGTTAGCGAAAGAGCAGGGGCTTTGGAACCTGTTTTTGCCGGACGACGAACTGGGTGCAGGCTTAACAACCTTGGAATACGCGCCGTTAGCCGAGCGTATGGGCCGTAGCCTGTTAGCGCCTGAGGTGTTCAACTGTAACGCGCCCGACACCGGCAATATGGAAGTGCTGTATCACTTTGGCGATGACCCGCAGCAAGAGCAGTGGTTAACGCCGCTTTTAAACGGCGATATTCGCTCAGTGTTTTGTATGACCGAACCCGATGTCGCGTCCTCTGACGCCACCAATATGCAAACCACCATTGTTGCCGACGGATCTGACTGGGTTATTAACGGCCGCAAGTGGTGGAGTACGGGGTTAGGGCATCCTGACGCTGAAATTGCCATTGTTATGGGGTTGACCGACGAAGACGCCGAAAAGCATCACCGTCATTCTATGGTGCTGGTGCCTCTAAACACTCCGGGCGTTAATATAGAGCGCATGCTGCCGGCGTTAGGCGAGTACGACGCGCCTTATGGTCATGGTGAGGTTGTGTTCGACAACGTGCGCGTTCCCAAAGAGAACATTATTGTTGGCCCTGGTGCGGGTTTTAAAATTGCGCAGGGGCGTTTGGGCCCGGGGCGTATTCACCATTGTATGCGCGCTATTGGCGCGGCAGAGCGGGCGCTGGAGCTGTTCATTGAGCGCGGTACGTCACGCATTGCCTTTGGCGAACCGTTATTGAAGCTGGGCGGCAACAGTGAGCGTCTGGCAGACTTGCGTGTTGCTATTGATCAAGCGCGTTTACTGACTCTGCACGCGGCCTGGCAAATTGACAACATTGGTGCCATGAAGGCCATTAAAGAAATATCGGCCATTAAGCTGGTGGCACCGAATGTGCTGCAAAAAGTGGTGGATGAAACCATGCAGCTGTTTGGTGGCGCTTCTATGTGTCACGACACACCATTACCGGGCTTACTGACTGTGGCTCGTTCATTACGTATTGCCGATGGACCCGATGCGGTTCACCGTGCGACCATTGCAAAAACAGAATTGAAACAAAGAGAAAAACAGTGGAAAGGGCGTATTAATGACTGACGCGTCAACAATAACGGATCAAGCGAGCGAGGTTCGCGAAGAGGAAGCGTTGCCGGTTGAAGCACTGGACAACTGGCTGACTGAGAACATAGGAAGTGAGCTACCGGAAAACCGAGGTGAGCTTAGAATTACGCAGTACACCGGTGGTGTGTCGAATTGGACGTACCGCTTAGACTATGACGGTTTAGCGTTAGTGTTACGCCGCCCACCGGAGGGTATCAAAGCCAAGTCAGCCCACGACATGGGGCGTGAATACCGCTTACAAAAGCGTTTACGTCCGGCGTTTCCTCATGTGCCTCGTATGCTTGCGCACTGTAAGGACGAGTCGGTTATTGGGGCTGAGTTTTACGTTATGGAGCACGTTACCGGCATTATTCCTCGCCGCCGTTTTCCTAAAGGACTGGACTTGAGCGCCGGGCAGGCTCGTCAGCTTTGTACGAACGCACTCGATAAGCTTATTGAACTGCATAATGTCGACTTAGACAGCACAAGGTTGCGTAAAATAGCCAAAGGCAAGGGTTATACCGAGCGTCAGGTTAACGGCTGGTGCAGTCGTTATGAAAAGGCGAAAACCTGGAATGTGTTTGGTGCTAAGTCGGTTATGCGCTGGCTTAAAGAGAACCAGCCGCAGGACGAAAGAATATGCCTGGTTCACAACGACTTTCGGTTAGATAACCTGATTCTTAACCCGGAAGATCCAACTGACATTATCGGTATTCTGGACTGGGAGCTGGCGACCTTAGGCAACCCGTTAATGGACTTAGGTAATTCACTGGCGTACTGGATAGAAGCGGGCGATGACAAAGTGGCGCGCGCAACCAAACGCCAACCCAGCGACTATCCGGGCATGCTAACGCGCAAAGAAATTATCGATTACTACTGCGAACGCACTGGCACCAAGGTGGAAGACTTTGCCTTTTATGAGGTGTTTGGCTTGTTTCGCTTGGCGGTTATTGCGCAGCAAATTTACTATCGGTACCACCATAAGCAAACCAATAACAAAGCTTTTAAGAACTTCTGGTTCCTGGTGAATTATTTGCTGTGGCGCTGCCGTCGCCGTATCGCTAAAGCTTAACGAATTATAATAAAAAAGAGAGCTCAACAATGCCGCAAGAACGGAAGACTATTTTAATTACCGGTGCCAGTTCTGGCTTAGGACAGGGCATGGCGCGCGAATTTGCTGCAGAGGGCAAAAACTTATGCCTGTGCGCCCGCCGTTTAGATCGCTTAGAGGCGCTAAAAAACGAACTGGAAGAAAAGCATTCCGGTATAACTGTCAGCATTAAAACGCTGGATGTAAACGCTCATGACGACGTATTCCGCGTCTTTCAGGAATTTAAGCAAGAGCAGGGACACATTGATCGCTTTGTTATCAATGCCGGCATGGGCAAAGGCGCGGCGTTAGGTACGGGTTATTTTGAGGCTAATAAAGCCACGGCAGAAACAAACTTCGTAGCGGCGCTGGCGCAATGCGAAGCCGCTATGGAAATTCTGCGCGAGCAAAAGGGTGGGCATTTGGTGACTATTTCGTCCATGAGTGCCTTCCGTGGCATGCCACGGGCGATGACGGTGTATGCGGCAACCAAAGCTGGTTTGGCGTCGTTAACCGAGGGTATTCGTGCGGACTTAATGAAAACCTACGGCAGCAACAGCCCAATTAAAGTGTCGACCATTTATCCGGGTTACATTCGCTCTGAAATTAATGAAAAAGTGAAAAATACGCCTTTTATGGTGGATACCGAGACAGGTTGCCGATTACTGGCGAAGGCCATTAATAAAGAGCCAGTAAAAGCCTATGTTCCTTACTGGCCCTGGGCGTTAATGGCGTTCCTAATGAAACGCCTGCCACTGAAATGGGTGTTAAAGCTCGCCTAGCTTTACTTGCCAGAACAAGCGGCGTCGCCGGCGGTAGACACTTGTACCGATAGTGACTGACTCACTCCGTTGGCGTCGTTATATAAAAATACCGGTTCCACCAAGTTCATATTGCCGCGATCACCGTCGTGGTTAATGTCCAATTGCTGCTCGCTCAGCGTTAATTTCATGCAGCCGTCGTGCTCGGTTGTCAGTATACGCTGCCACTTTTCAACACGGGGCTCATAAAGCCACACTTCATGTCCTTGCCACTGCTTGTCGCTACCGCGCTCACACCAGTAGGCATGTGCTTCTAAAGAGCCGTCGCCATTATTCACCAGTTGCTGAATATTGCAGTCTTCGTCGGTGGGTAAGTCGGGCTGCATGGTGGTCTTTTGGTAAATAACCGCGCTGCCAAGAATAACCCCAACGGTAATAATAATGGCGGCAAGTGCTAGTAGAATTCGTTTTAACATATGGCCTCAGAAGCTGATACAGTATAGAGTCAGTACAGTAAAACGATTAGTATAAAGCGATTAACAACAAGAACAACTATAAGAACAAAACGTGGGGGATGTATGTGGCAAAGAGTACTTGCTCTTTTAATACTAATAGCCGGGCTGTTAATGGCGGTTTTGGGTGTTGTTAGTGACAACGACACCAATGTTCGCCTGGCCGGTGCGGCATTGATGTTGGTAGGTATTATTTGGCTGTATCGCCAGCCAACGCTGAGCTCGCTCGACTCAAAAGGGCAGACAGCACCGTTAAAATGGTATCAGTCGCCTATTTTGTGGATACCCATTATCGCGATTATTATTTTTATTATCAGCCTCTTCGTTTAAGAGCCTAATTAGGACATCGGGAATTATTCATGGATTTAAAAAAGCGGATTGTCATTTTAGCCGGTGCAGTAGGGCTGTTTTTCTACTCAGCCACTCAAGAGCAGCTGATTAGCGTTATAGCGGACTACAACCTGGGCTGGTATCAGCTGGGTATGCCAATTGCCTGGGGGGTGGTACTCGGCGGTGTTTGCGCGTTGCTGAAATTTCGTTGGTTGCTGTCGTGGTTACCGCCGGTTGTGTTAATTGCCAGTGCCATAACGACTATGGGTATTATTGGTGGTGTGGCTGTTTATGTGAAGCATCAGCTGTTTGTACTGGCGTTACCGCCGCTTCAGCTGGGCGCTATAGGTATTGGCTTGTATTTGTTTGCAGTCAGTTTGACGCGACTGTTAGGTGACATTGAAGCACGAAGCTCAGAGTCAGAGAAAAAGTCGTAAATGAAGAAGGTAACTCTTAACGCAGATATTGGTGAGAGCTTTGGTGCCTGGAAAATGGGCGCCGATGAGCTCATTATGCCGCATATAGACTGTGCGAATATTGCTTGTGGTTTTCATGCGTCTGACCCGCTCACTATGATGGATACCGTACGTCTGGCGAAAGAATATGGGGTTACTATTGGTGCGCACCCTGCGTATCCCGATTTGGTCGGTTTTGGGCGTCGGCACATGGTTTGTAAGCCGGAAGAAGTGACGGCGATGGTGCAGTATCAGGTGGGTGCTTTGCAGGGCATTTGTGCCGGTGAGCACGCTAAAGTGGAATACGTAAAGCCACACGGTGCGCTGTATAATGACATGCTGAATGACGGACCACTGTTCGACGCTGTATGTCAGGCCATTGCGGCTTTGCAGGGTAACGACGAGTTGCCGCTTATGATTATGGCAACACCAGAGAACCACGCATGGAAAGAACGTGCCGCACAATTTGGTGTAACCTTATGGTTTGAGGGCTTTGCTGACCGCGCCTATGACGACAACGGTAAGCTTCGCTCGCGTAAGCACGACGATGCGGTACACAGCGAAACCGAAGCTATGCTGGAGCAGGCACAGGCCTTTACCGAAGGAAAGCCTATTACCAGCGTTAATGGTACGCCACTGAGTATTCAAATTGATTCGTTATGTGTGCATGGCGACAACCCCCGGGCCATAGACACCGTCAAACAGTTGAGAGAAATAGTAAAAGGAAGTGATGAGTAACGCAGAGAGTGCTTTTCCTAAAATAGTCACCGCCGGTGCTGACGCCATTTTGGTGTATCTGGGCGAAGGTATTGACCCCGAGGTGAACGATCGAATCATGGCACTAACTAACCGTGTTAGCAGCGCATTAGGTAACAACCTCTATGATTTGGTGCCTTCATACAATTCTCTGATGATCTACTACAACGTGCTGTCGCTTTCTGAGGACGAGCTGCGTGAATGTGTGCGTAAGCTTATTGATGAATTGCAGCAAGACGGTGATGCAAGCGGTGCTTCCAAGCAGAGCGCCTTGCATACCATTGACGTTTACTACGACCCCAGCGTCGGGCCAGATTTAGAGCGTGCGGCAGATCAAACCTCCTTGTCGATTGATGACATTATTAAAATGCACACCGAGCAAGAGTATCGAGTGTACGCTATGGGCTTTGCGCCGGGGTTCGCATATTTAGGTGAGTTGCCAGAGAAGCTGCGCTTGCCGCGCTTAGATAACCCAAGAACTAAAATACCAGCGGGCAGTGTGGCCATAGCAGAGGCACAAACGGCGGTGTATCCGTCGGCCTCGCCAGGGGGGTGGAACATTATTGGCCGCACGGCAGAAACTCTCTATGACCCGCAGGCAGACAGCATTAGCCCAATGAAAGTAGGCGATCGAGTGCAGTTTAAAGCGGTCTCGAAAGATGAATTTGAGCAAGCCGGTGGCTCGCTGGAGTCGTTGTCATGATAAAAATTCTTGATGCAGGCATGAGAACGACGGTTCAGGATTTTGGCCGTTTCGGTTATTTGTCCAAAGGTTTAACTCGCGGCGGTCCGGTGGACGAACACGCATTTTTATGGGCAAATCGGTTGCTTGGCAACAACTTTAACGCAGCCCAGCTCGAAATTACTCTGGGCGGTTTGGAAGTTGAGTTTCAGCAAGGTGGCTGTTTTGCACTGACTGGTGCTGACGCTGAGGCGCATCTGGACGATGAGCCGTTAACTTTGTGGCAAAACTTTGAAGTAAAAGCTGGGCAACGCTTGAAAGTTGGCTATGCTAGAGCAGGCTTACGCTTATATTTGGCGGTGCAGGGTGGTTTTCAGGTAGAGCCAAAATGGCACAGTTGCGCCACGGTTGAACGCGATAGTGTCGGTGGCTTGTCGGGTGACGGCTCTCCGTTGCAAAGCGGTGATACTCTGCATTTTCACTGTGACACACCGCAACCGTCCAGGCGCGTGAGTTGGGCGTATCGCAGCGACTACACGAAGGCTCCCGTGCTGGGGCTTATCCCGGGGTATCAGTATGACGACTTCCCAATGTCGGCGCGTGAAGCCTTTTGCTACGAAGATTTTGAAGTCAGTAAAGACAGTAACCGCATGGGTATTCGTTTAGCCGGCGAAGCGCTGGAAACGCCGAAACAAGGTTTGGTTTCCGAAGGCATTAACATTGGTTCGGTTCAGGTGCCTTCAGATGGACAGCCTATTATTATGATGCACGACCGACAAACGCTGGGCGGATACCCGAAACTGGGGGTTATTAACCCGGTCGACCTGGGCAAGCTGGCGCAATTACAGCCAGGCCAAAAAGTGCGTTTCAGCCGTGTTGAAGCGTCGGTTGCACAACAGCAGTTGCGCCGCTTTTATCAGTTTTTTAATGTGCGTCTGCCTTGTCAGGGCGGCGATAACCTGCGATCATAGCGCCTTTCTAATTTCCCGTGTTCATTCTGTAGCGGAGACAACAATTTAATGGCTGATACCGATTCTCGTCCCAGTAACTTTATTCGCCAAATCATCGATAAAGATTTGGCCAGTGGTAAACACTCAACAGTGCACACCCGTTTCCCGCCGGAGCCGAATGGCTTTCTGCATATTGGTCATGCCAAATCAATCGTGTTGAACTTTGGCATTGCGGAAGACTACAAAGGTACGTGCAATTTACGTTTTGACGACACCAACCCTTTGAAAGAAAAGGTCGACTACGTTAATTCGATTAAGCAGGACGTTGAGTGGCTGGGGTATCAATGGGAAGGCGAGCCACGTTATTCGTCAAATTACTTCGATCAGCTGCACGCCTATGCGGTAGAGCTTATCGAGAAAGGCTTGGCCTATGTCGACTTTTCGTCGCAGGAAGAAATGCGCGAAATGCGCGGCACTTTAAAAGAGCCGGGTAAAAACAGTCCTTATCGTGACACCTCGGTTGAAGAGAACCTGAAACACTTTGCTGACATGACAGCCGGTAAGTACGAAGAAGGCAAAGCAGCGCTGCGAGCCAAAATCGATATGAGCTCGCCGTTTATGTGTATGCGTGACCCGGTTATTTACCGTGTGCGTTTTGCGCATCATCATCAAACCGGTGACAAGTGGTGTGTCTACCCAATGTACGACTTTACCCACTGCATTTCCGATGCGCTGGAAGGCATTACGCATTCTTTATGTACGTTGGAGTTCCAGGACAACCGTCGTCTGTACGACTGGGTACTGGACAACATCAGCATTGACTGCCACCCGCAGCAAATTGAGTTTTCACGCTTAAACCTGCAGTACACGGTCATGAGTAAGCGCATTATTAATACGCTGGTAGAAGAAGGCAAAGTAACCGGATGGGATGACCCCCGTGTTGCCAGTATTGCCGGTTTGCGCCGCCGCGGTTATACACCGGAGTCTATTCGTGAATTCTGCCGTCGTATTGGCGTGACGAAAATGGATAACCAGGTTGAAATGAGCATGCTCGAAGCCTGTATCCGTGACGATTTAAACGAAAATGCGCCGCGTACAATGGCTGTGATGGATCCGGTTAAAGTGGTTATTGAAAACTATCCGGAAGGCCAAACCGAGTCGTTAAATGCGCCGAATCATCCGAATAAGCCGGAAATGGGCGAACGTGATGTTACCTTCAGTCGCGAACTGTGGATAGAGCGTGAAGACTTCCGTGAGTCAGCGAATAAGAAGTTCAAGCGCTTGGTGCTGGATAAAGAGGTGCGCTTAAGAAATGCGTACGTTATTCGTGCCGACAGAGTCGAGAAGGACGCTGACGGCAACATCACGACTATTTACTGTCACTACGACGCAGACACTTTGGGCAAAGACCCGGCGGACGGCCGTAAGGTCAAAGGTGTCATTCATTGGGTATCGGCAGAAACGGCGAAAGACGCGGAGTTCCGTGTGTACGATCGCTTATTCCAGGTACCAAACCCGGCCGCCGAGGAAGATTTATTCTCAACGCTAAACCCAGAGTCTTTGGTCATTAAGAAAGGCTTTGTGGAAGCGAACCTGGCGAACGCGAAGTTAGGTGAAAACTTCCAGTTTGAACGCTTGGGTTACTACTGCTTAGATACGGATGCCGAGAAAGAAGGGCGTCTTATTTTCAACCAAACGGTCGGCCTACGCGACAGCTGGGCGAAAATAGAGCAGCAACAGGCTACTGAATCGTAAATTGGTCCAGTAGCTTAGCGCCGTATAAACGAGAGGGGGTGTAAAAGCCCCCTGTGTGTTTCTGGCTTAAGGTATGTACGGCCAACTCAACAGCACCCTCGGCTGTTAACGAGTAACCGTTTTTCACTTTTACGCGCAACTCTTTTGTGTTGCCGCGACCATCAGAAATTTCGCCCCAAACATAGGTCGGGTTGTCTTTTCGTTCTTTCTCTTCTGGGCCGGCTGGCTGAGACTCGAGCTTTTGCTTCAGTTTGCGCTGTACCCACTTCCAGTTAAAGACAAAGCGGAACCAGTTCATGCGGCGCATTTTCTTGACCAAACGCGGACTGGCTGGAATGTACACCTCAATGTTGGGAATATCAGTGGTGTAGTAAGCGGTTGAAACGTCGCCCCACGGAATGGTCATGGCGCATTTTTTACCGTTACCAAAGTCTATCCATTGCGAATGCCAGGCGTGCGGTACATCGACGATTTGTCCATTTACCCGCGCAGCGCCACCGCGGCCTAAGCGTTCAATACTGGTTTTAGCGGTACCGCGACTCATGCGCGAGCCGGAATCAAAGCCGAGTTTTAAGCGCGTTGCTTCGGGCATTTGTGCGTTTAAACGCGCCGCCACACAGTCGGTTGGAATAACGTCAAAGCCAACACCAGGACATAGTACAATACCGGCGTCTTTGGCTGCCTGATGTTTGGAGTGGGCGTATTCGAACACATCAATTTCCCCGGTAATATCCAGGTAATGTGTTTTGGTATCGATACAAGCTTGAATAAGAGGGGCGGCTGTTTTGCTAAACGGCCCGGCGCAATTCAGAACTAAATCGACATCGCTCAGTTGGCTTTTAAGAGTGTCGATATTGTCTAGCGGGAAACTGCGGTATGCAAATTCGAGATGACGCGCCACTGGCTCCAGTGACGCTTCATTACGACCGGCGAGAATAGGGTGGTAACCTCGGCGTTTGGCTTGATGTGCGATAAGCTTCCCTGAATACCCGTAGGCACCATAAATGAGCCATCGCAATGCCATACTATTCTGCCTCTATTGCCAGTTTGTACTCACAGTTTTCACCGCGCTGGCATTCACCGTACAAATACAAGCTGTGGTTGGTCAACGTCAGTTTATTAGTCTTCGCCACTTTTTCCTGGCGCTCTTCAATGACGTCGTCTTCAAACTCAAAAACGTGACCGCAGGTCAGGCACACTAAGTGGTCATGGTGCTCTTTAGCGCTCAGTTCGAATACCGAGCGACCACCTTCAAAGTGGTGACGAGTAATAATGCCTGCATCGTCAAACTGGTTCAGAACACGATAAACCGTGGCTAAGCCGATTTCGTCTTTTTGCTCAAGCAGGATTTTGTACACGTCCTCAGCGCTAATGTGCTGGTTCTCTGGCTTTTTCAGAATCTCCAGAATTTTCATGCGTGGAGATGTGACTTTTAAGCCTGCTTTTTTTAACTGTTCGTCGTTACTCGCCATAATTATTCTTAATCTCAGTCAAACTTAGTAAACAGCATACCCTGTATTAACTGTCATTTGCCAGTTCTGCCAGGCACATTTCTTCGTAGACTTGTTCGCACCACTTTTTGACGCGCTCTTTAGTCAGTTCAGGCTGACGGTCTTCGTCAATACCCAGACCGACAAAGTGGTCGTCGTCGACTAAGCCTTTAGAGTCTTCAAAGTTGTAGCCTTCGGTTGGCCAGTGACCAATAATGATGCCGCCTTTAGCCTCAACAATGTCACGCACCATGCCCATAGCGTCAAGGAAGTACTCTGCGTAGTCTTCTTGGTCGCCACAGCCAAAAATGCCGATTAATTTATCGGTAAAGTCGATTTCTTCCAGCTCTGGGAAAAAGTCGTCCCAGTCGCACTGAGCTTCACCGTAGTACCACGTAGGAATACCGAACAGCAGTAAATCGTAATTGGCAATGTCTTCTTTGCTGGACTTAGCGATGTCTTTTACATCGACCAGCTTTTTCCCAAGCTCTTTTTGAATCATCTGAGCGACGGCTTCTGTGTTGCCTGTGTCGCTACCAAAGAAAATTCCAACCGTTGCCATAAATTATTTTCACCTGTTTATACGAATCAACAATACTGAATGGATTATTTCGTAATTAAATAGAACGGAACCATTCAGTGACGTAAATAATTTTTTAAATACCCGACTCCCACAGGACTTGGATAATGCCTTTTGCAATGAAGCCAAAACAACCCAGGAATAACACCAGCCAAACAATAATTTGACCAAACTTGGGTACTGAGGAGCGTTTTAAAACGTCTCGTATTGCCAGACCAATCAGCAAGAAAAGAATTCCCAGCGTTATATTGGTGCCAAGAATTTCCAGTTGTTCATAATATTCAGCCAACATACAACGACTCCTTGCTGACATCTGTCACTAATACGGGACTTGTTTTGAGCCGCCGTAGAATAGCATAAAGTCGTTAAAGTAGCGACCTTAGGCCGTTAGAAAGTCGCGCACCAAACGGTTAAATATACGAGGTTTTTCGGCATGCAGCCAATGACCTGTGTCATCAATAACCTTAACCGATGCGTTGGAAAAACGCTTTTTCACGGCGTCTTCGTGTTTCTCCGTCAGATAATTCGAGTTTCCGCCTTTAATAAAAAGTGCTTTCCCGTCGTAGGTGTTTTCACTCACAGCGCCGGATATTTCGCTGTAGCACTCTTTCAGTGCGTTTAGGTTTAAGCGCCACTGATAACCGTCGTCGGTACGTTTCAGGTTCTTCAGCAGAAACTGACGCACGCCTTTCTCAGCAATGGCATCGGACAGTTGCTTGTCTGCGTCACCACGGCTTTTAACCTGAGAAAGGTCAAGTGCACAAAGTGCCTCCATAATGCGGTCGTGGGTGCCTTCATAAGCTGCAGGAGATATATCGGCGAATACCGCTGACAACACTCGTTTGGGAGCGCTCATAGCAACTTCCATAGCAATTTTGCCACCCATAGAGTGACCGACTAAATGAAACGAATCTAGGTTAAGGTCGTCGGCAAGCGCAATAATGTCACCAGCCATGCTTGGGTAGGTCATGTCGTTGCTGTGGAAGGAGTCGCCGTGGTTTCTGACGTCTGTTAATACACAGAAAAAGTCAGACTCTAGCTCGCGAGCCAGTCGCTTGAGGTTGTCTTTGTCGCCAAAAAGCCCGTGAATGATGATAACTGCCGGGTTCTTAGAGTTACCAAGCGTTTCATGATTCAATTGTTTAGAGTCTGCCATCGAGTCGCCTTTAGTGATAAACTTTGCGGTCTATTTTCAAGGCTTTGTAGTGCCGATGCAAGCGACAAAGCCATACATAATGGTTTATTAGAGGTCGGTCATTAATAATGAAACGGATAGACATTGACGACGATTTGTACGCCTATATAGCTAGCCACACTCGCGAAATTGGAGAAAGTGCTTCCGATATTCTGCGCCGTCTGCTGGATGTTGATAAAACGACAGAGCCGGCACCTGCCAAGCCGGAAAAGACGAAAACAGACAGTGTTTTTAACCGCTTGAATGAGCAGGACGTGCGCATTCAAAAGAGTGTTGTTGCCCGCTTTTTATACATATTAAGCATGCTGTACAAAAGTCACAGTGACCGTTTTGCTGACGTGTTGGACATACGCGGCCGTGACCGTCAGTACTTTGCGCGCACCGAAGACGCGCTGCTGAGCACCGGTAACAGCACCAATCCGAAACAAATACCCGATGCGCCGTACTGGGTTATAACCAACACCAATACGACCAAGAAAAAGTCAATGCTGACGCAGGTTGCAAAGACGTTAGGCTACAGCTCTGCTGATGCAGAAAAGATAAGGGATTTTTTATAATGGCAAATTCATCGCGCGCCGGGCAATTGGCGCAAGCTAGTGACTTAACCAATATTGCACAGTTGACCAGTGCCTACTATGTGTACGAGCCAGACCCGCGCAAAGCCGAACAAAAAGTCAGTTTTGGTACTTCGGGTCACCGAGGTAGTTCGTTAAAGCGTTCCTTTAATGAAGCACATATTTTGGCGATTGCACAAGCGATTTGCGCGTACCGCGAGGAGCAGGGCATTACCGGTCCTATTTTGGTGGCTAAAGACACTCACGCACTGTCTGAGTCGGCGTATTTAAGTGCTTTAGATGTGTTTTTAGGCAATGGTCTGGAAGTGCATGTTCAGGCAGCGCACGACTACACGCCAACACCGGTATTGAGTCGAGCGGTTATTCAATGGAACAAGAATAATAGCGCCAAAGCCGATGGTGTGGTTATTACGCCGTCGCACAATCCACCGCAGGACGGCGGCTTCAAATACAACCCGCCACACGGTGGTCCAGCGGGCGGTGACGCCACTAAGACCATTGAAAAGTACGCAAATGCGTTGCTGTCGTCGGGGCTCATTGGTGTGAACACCTGTGAAAGTGAAGATGTTCTCGAACACCCGGGGCTGACGTTTGTAGATTGGCGCAAAGATTACATTGAGCATTTAACCGACTGCGTGGACATGGACGCTATTGCGAAAGCTAACTTAACTCTGGGCGTTGATGCTATGGGTGGCTCGGGTGCAAAGTACTGGTTACAAATTGCTGAGCATTATGGGCTCAATATTGATGTCAAAAACGCGGTAGTCGATGCGACTTTCTCGTTCATGTCGCTCGATAAAGACGAAAAGATCCGCATGGACTGCTCGTCACCTCATGCCATGGCGTCACTGCTGGAGCTGAAAGACAAATACGATTTAGCCATGGGTAATGACCCGGACTATGATCGTCACGGTATTGTGACACCAACGCATGGTTTGATGAACCCAAACCATTATTTATCGGTCGCTATTGATTATTTGTGTAAGCACCGTTCCTGGTCAGACGCTGCCGCTATCGGTAAGACTTTGGTGTCCAGTGCCATGATAGACCGCGTTGTCGCCGCAAATGATCGAAAACTGATGGAAGTGCCGGTTGGTTTTAAATGGTTTGCGGAAGGCTTGGCGGATAAGAGTATTGCATTTGCCGGTGAAGAGAGTGCCGGAGCAACCATGCTGGACCACAATGGTGATACCTGGACGACTGACAAAGATGGTATTGTTTTAGCCTTGCTGGCCGCTGAGATTCTGGCGACAACGGGCAAGAACCCCAGTCAGTACTATGATGAACTGTGCGAGCAGCATGGTACGTCGTTTTATCGCCGTGTTGATACGGCATCCTCAACAGAAATGAATCAGCGCTTTAAAGGCATTCGTGCCTATAAAGTGAAGTTGCCAACGCTTGCTGATGAAGTTGTGACGGATATTACGACCAAAGCGAAAGGGAACGACGCGCAGTTTGGCGGCATTAAAGTGACCACAGAGAATGGTTGGTTTGCAGCGCGGCCTTCAGGCACTGAGCCGGTTTATAAGATCTACGCTGAAAGCTTTGTTGGTGAAGAGCATTTAGATGCGATACTCCAGCAAGCCGCTGAGTGGGTCAACGACTTACTGGCTGATAAATAACCTTCTGCTAACGGAGGATAGCGTTACTTTCTATTTCGCTATCCTCGTCTTCCTCTTCTTCCTCAAGACTTTCAGGCGCTTCTTCCGCCATTGATGTTAAGAGCTCGTCAGAGGTTTGTGACGGTGCCAAAATAGCGAAGTTGCTGTGTAGCTGGTCTTCTGCTTTTGCACGACGAGTCACTCGATACAGCGTATACAAGCACACCAGCGCGGTAAGACTGGCCAACAGTAAGAAGAAGAAATTTATGGCGCCAAACTGCATGAGTGCGGCAACGGCCGGTGCGCCGATAATAGAGCCTGCACCACCTATTTTGATAATAGCGCCGGTGGCACCAACCATCTGATCCTTTTCCAGGTAGTCATTGGTGTGCGCCATGCCTAGCGAGTACAGAGGCAAGATAAAGGCACCCAGTAAACCTACCGCCAGGTAAATTAAAATAGCGTTGGATGCGCCCAGTTGTGAGAGCAATACGGCAACACCCGTGCCGCCGGCCGCACAAATAGCGATAACAAAACGGCGGTCAATTCTGTCCGATAAAAGCCCAAATGGCGCCTGCGAAATGAGTCCGCCTAAAATGAAGGCCGCCATAAAGATGGTAATTTGGAAGACACTTAGGCCAATGTAAGAGGCATACATGGGTCCAATGCCGTAAAACATTGCGTAGCAGGCCTGCATAACGAACGCATTCACAACCCCTAACGGCACCGTTTTCAACAACAGTGAAACCGGCACTTTTTTGTTTTCATGAGTGGTTGGCTCGACCGTAACGCTGACCAAAATGGGTATAAGCGCCAGGTTAATGAGCAGGGCAACAATAGCGAAAGCAACGAAGCCAGCAGGGTCGGCGACGCCTAGTATCAGCTGGCCGGCAATGAGTCCGCTGTAGATAATCACCAGGTAAACAGACAGCAGGGTGCCGCGGCTTTTGTTGTCGGCCATGGTATTGAGCCAGCTTTCAACAATGACGAAAATACCGGAAATGGCAAAGCCGGTAATAAAGCGCATAACAAACCAGACAACCGGGTCGACCCATATTGCCTGCATTAAAATACTGAACGCGGCAAGAGCGGCGAGGCCACCAAACGAGCGAATATAGCCGACACGACGAATGTCTTTAGGTGCGCGGGTTGACCCAAATAAATAGCCAATAAAATAGGCTGACATGATAAAACCGGTGACTAACGTACCGAAGTCTTCGATAGTGGCACGTAAACTTAACAGGGTACTGGTCATTCCCACTACAACACCAATGAGACTGATGCTGGTAAGCAGTGAGCTGATTCCCCGAAGTTGTTGTTTTAGCATGTCTTTACCGCTGTTTTTGAATTTATGGCAATCATAGCGTCAGTTGCCGTTTTTTCATAGGGGAGATTCCCACAAGCTTATCCACAAGTTGTTACTTGCTGTTCTGGTTTTGGCTGTTTAATATGCTCTCAAAGTCTTATTAGGATGATGTCATGTCACGGTTGCTAAGTCGCTTTGTGTTTATTGCGTCAATTACATTGCTGACAATGCTATACAACGGCAGCGCTCAGGCAAAGCTGGTTGATAACCTTTATGCAGCGGAGGTTGAAGTTGCCTCGCAAAGTAATTCGCATCGGCAACAAGCCATTCGAGAAGCGTTTGAACGGGTTATTTTGAAAGTGACCGGACAACCTGAGTCTATCGAGCACGAAGCGGTTGAGCGGGCGCTACGCAGCGTCAGTAACTATCTCATTCAGTACGGTTACAGTGACAACCAAGGGCAGCGCACATTAACCGCGACCTTTGATGGTACCAAAGTACGTTCATTGTTAGCAGAGCATCAATTGCCGTATTGGGGTAGCCGCCGACCAGAGCTGTTAATGTGGATTGTGACCGAAAACGAAGATGGTCGCAGAACCATACTCGACAGTTCCGGACAGTCGGTTTTTCAGCAGCAACTCAGTTTTTTCGCACGCCAGTTAAGTTTGCCAATACGTATGCCTTTAATGGATTTAACGGACTCTTTTACGATTTCGCCAACCGATGTATGGGCGCGTTTCATGCAACCTATTAAAGAAACGTCTAAACGTTATGGTTCCGATGGACTTTTTGTCGGAAAAATAATGCGCAACGCGGAAAGTGAAGAGCCATGGGTTCTGGACTGGTCAGTGGAAGTGGGCGACAGACGTTTGTACGGTAAAGTCTCTGCAACAAGCAAAGACTGGTTGGCAGAGCCGTTAATGCAACAGTTGATGGCTAAGCTGTCTTCTATCTACAGCGTGACAGCGTCGGACGAAAGTGTGAGCCAAACCATGGCCATAAAGGTTGAAGGGCTAAACAAACTTCAGCATGTATTAGCGCTTGAGTCGTTCTTAAAAAGTATTGTGTCAGTGCAGGACGTGACATTAAAACATTACTCTCAGAGTCTTTCTGAGTTCGATATTGTGATTAACGGCTCGTTAGATCATGTTATTCAGTCGATAAACCTCGACGGTCGTTTAAAAGTGCGTGACATGGGACCTTTTGTCAGCATGAGCGAGAATCAGGTACAGACTTATGAATGGCGCGGGGGCAATTAATGCCTCCTCAGCAGTTGCCTTTAGCCGTTCAGTTACCTGACGATGAGACCTTTGAAACCTTTCACAAAGGCAGTAATGAAACGGCGTTAAAATGGTTGCATACGTTGCCTCAAAAGCAGGCACCGTTAGAAACCAGTGAACAGCTGACCTGGCTGTCCGGGCCTGAGGGCGTTGGCAAGAGCCATTTGCTGCATAGTCTGGTTGCCTCTTCTTCTAACACTAACCGCGTGTTTTATTTCCCGCTGAAGGAGCTTGTAGAGGTTCAGCCGGGCGCTGTGCTTCAGGGAGCTGAGAAGGCCAGTATTATTTGCCTGGACGACGTCGACCGCGTTACCGACAATGAGAGCTGGTGTTACGAGCTGTTTGCACTGATTAACCGCGTAACTGACAACGAATACAGCCGCTTAGTTATGACTGCGCAGCAGTCTGCCGTAAAAACAAACGTCAGTTTGCCCGATTTACACTCCCGTTTTCAGTGGGCAACGGCTTTTCAGTTACAACCATTAACCGATGAAGATAAGGCGCAGGTACTGTCCTTAAGAGCTCAGTTCCGGGGGCTGGAATTACCCGATGATGTTGCGGCTTTCATGATACAACGCCTGGGGCGCTCAATGCGCGAGCTAATGAATACGTTGAACGAGTTGGATAAGGCGTCGATTACTTATCAACGCCGTTTAACCATACCTTTTATTAAAAAGATCTTGTCGGTTTAGTCCTGATCTTTCAATTTCTTTAAGCCCAATCCTAATTCGCGACCTTTATAGCGGGCAAAACCCGTTGCTCCGATAAAAGCACCAACCGCAAAAAGTAACTCTAATGCAGCCCATACGCGCTCATCCGGGTGTGTCCATAAAGTGGTTAAAGCATGCAGAAAGTAAAGCATCAGAATAAAGTTCGCCCAGGCGTGCGTGTATGGCTTACCGCGCACAAGCCCGGTTAGCGGGAATAGCAGCGGTAATACCCAAAACAGCAAAGAAAGCGAAGTAGGCAAGGATCCCGGCTCCGAACTCGGTAGGCTATGCCACAAGATGACAAGAACCAGCAGGGGCCAGTAACAAAGCTGCGTTAAGACACGATAAAACTGTGGAGATGTTGGCATGAATAAATCCTAAGACATTAGCTTTTGAGCGGCTGAGGCAACGCGTTTACCCAAAGCAACCGCAAGTTGGCGTTCATGCTCGGTGAGTTTACCTGAGCCGTCGACATGACTTGCACCATAAGGAGACCCGCCAGACTCGGTTTTATGCAGAGCGGGTTCAGAGTAGGGCAAACCCACCAGCAGCATACCGTGATGCAACAACGGCAGAGCCAGGCTTAGTAACGTCGACTCCTGACCACCATGTAAAGAGCTGGAGGAGGTAAAAACAGCTCCGGGTTTGTCGGCTAAGGTAGCGGATAGCCACTGGGCAGATGTGCCTTCCCAGAACTTCTGTAGGCTTGAGGCCATGTGCCCGAAGCGTGTAGGGCTGCCAAGAATCAGTGCATCGCATTGCTCTAAGTCATCGTTGCTGACATCGAGATCGCGTTCGCTGGCAGCATCACTGGCCGTATTAACGGTTCTCAATACGGCCTCGCCACCAGCGCTCGCAACACCTTCAGCAATAGCATCGGCTAACTGCTGGGTTGCTCCACTGCGGCTGTAATAGAGGATTAGAACTCTCGCCATTAAAGAATATCCAGTACCGACTCCGGAGGCCGCCCAATAGCCGCTTTATCGCCTTTAATGACTATAGGGCGTTCGATAAGCTTAGGGTTATTGACCATGGCGGTAATCAATTCATTTTCGTCACTGACACCAGCAAGCCCCAACTCTTTGTAGATAGCCTCTTTTTTCCGCATAAGCTCGTCTGCAGAAAGTCCAAGTTTGCTCAGAATGTCTTTTAATTCAGCAGCGTTTGGCGGCGTTTTGAGGTACTCGACAACTTCTGGTTCAATAGACTTCTCTTTGAGAAGCTCAAGGGTTTGTCTTGATTTTGAACAACGTGGGTTATGATAAATTGTTACTTCACTCATTTTTGTCGTACCTTGTAGTCTCTCGTAATGCATTAATACTAACTAAACGGGGTTAAGAATGAAACTCGCAGTCATTGCTTTCGTTGCTTCTTTTATGTTGTTGGGCTGCTCTGAGTCAGCCGATGTCAAGACCGATACCGGTAACACTTACGACTGGTCTTCAATGCAGGGGCAAACGGTGGTGGTTAACTATTTTGCCGAGTGGTGCGCTCCGTGCTTAAGAGAGTTACCCGAACTGAATGAGTTTCACCACCAAAAGCCTGAAAACGTCACGCTTATTGGTGTCAGCTTTGATCCTATGTCGAATGAAGATTTAGCCGCGTTGAAGAAAAAGCACGGTATTGAATTTCCGCTGTCACTGACTCAGCCGGCACCCGCATTTCCATTCGAGCGACCCAATATGCTGCCGGCAACCTATGTGATCCGACCGGATGGCAGTGTTGATGGACCGCTCATGGGCGAGCAAACGTTGGACTCCCTGAATAACGCTGTGGGCGCCGAGTAACATCACATAATGTTTCTGGCTTGGTTTTCGAGCGCTCGCAGTTGGTCTATGCGAGCGTTAATGCGCTTACGGGTAATATCATTGGCCGTGTGGTTATGCGCTGTGTGCAGCTGATTAATGGCCAGCGAAAAGTTGCCACGTAACGCCAAAGCCTCGGCGCGAGTTTCGTACATGGCGGCTCGCTTCCCACTTTTCTCATACACGCGGGTCAGTAAGTCGAGTGCTAACGGGTGGTTCGGGTTTTGCAGCAAAAACTCGCGCAATAGCTTTTCAGCGAGCTTACCGTTACCGGATGTGAGTGCTGCATTGGCAAAGTTAATGGTAATAACAGGCTCTGTCGGCTGACGGATATACTTACCTTCCAGCCAATCCATAACGTATTCGTAGTTTTCCTGCCCCAGTAAAATATCGGTTTGTACGTCAATGTAAAACGGGTTGTTCGGCTCGTCTTTAAGCAAGGTGTTGATATGCTCTGAAGCTGTGTTGTAATGGCCCCGGTCGAGAGCAATTATCGCCAGGCCATAAGTGCCGGCACGTTGGTTAATTGGGTTACTGCTGTTCGCCATATCCTGGAAGTCGGAGACCGACGGGTTCTCGGCGTAACGAGCTTCAACACGAGCTTTCGCTAATGCAAACTCAAGACTGGGTTTTACATCGATACGACGCATCGACTCCGCGCGTGCTCGGGTGTCAGCAATACGTGATTCGGGGAGCGGGTGAGTCATGAGCATTTCCGGTGGTTTACTGACGTAACGATATTTTTCCGCTAAACGACCGAAAAAATCCGGAGCCCCCATGGGATCAAAGCCAGCGGCTAACAGAACAGACAAACCAATGCGGTCAGCTTCTTTTTCATATAGCCGAGTGTAGTTAATTTGCGACTGTCCAGTTGCCCCCAATGTCGTATACAAACCAGCCATACCGGCTTCCGGGTTAGCCATACCTAAGAGAATTGAGCCAATAACGCCGGCAATGGTCATGGGCATATTCTGTTGTTGCTCTTGCATGCGGCGGACAATATGGCGCTGTGTGACGTGAGCGACTTCGTGCCCGAGCACAGCGGCCAGCTCGGACTCCGTACGGGCTTCCTGAATAAGCCCGGTATGCACACCCACGTAGCCGCCCATAAACGCAAAGGCGTTAATTTCGTTATTGCGTATCCAGAAAAAGTTAAAGGGGTATTTCACGCCACTGCTGTGGCGCACGAGGCGCTGCCCTAAATTGCTCAGGTAGCTTTCGAGTACCGGGTCATAAATAATAGGTGCCTGAGCCCGTACCTGACGCATGTAAAAGTCGCCAACCACTTGCTCGCGCTCAATGCTTAGAAATGCTGCGCCAGTGGTGCCTATTTCAGGAAGTCTGCGACTGTCTTGTGCGCTGTAAGCAAATGCAGTAAAAAAGGTGGTAACAGCAATAACAGCGGGCAGCAAAGTTTTTAGCAGCGTTTTATACATCGACGACTCAATTAGTGAAGTTACAAATACTCAGGTTTTGTCACTGATAAGAGTGATTTTTTCATCTTTAGTTCCTTTTTACTCTATGGGGTTATGGAAAGATTGCAAGGACTGATATTATCCTTGTAAGAATCTCCGGGAGATAACAGTTCATGTTTGATTACATAAAGCAGTGGTATCAACGTAAGTTTTCAGATCCTAACGCGGTTACCTTATTCCTGTTACTGGTGGTGACAGTCGTTGTCATTGTTCTGTTTGGTAACTTACTGGCGCCGCTTATTGTTGCTATTGCGCTTGCTTACCTGCTTGACTGGCCGGTGACTCGTCTTATGTATATGGGAATGTCGCGGTTAACGGCCACTATTATCACTTTTGTAGCGTTTTTGGCGCTGGCTGTTCTGGTGCTGCTGACACTGGTTCCGGTTATATGGCAGCAAAGCACCATGCTTATTCAAGAGTTACCAAATATGATAGGTAACCTACAGATATGGCTGCATAAACTGCCGGAAATGTTCCCAAGTGTTATTGATGAAAGCCAGATTAATGAGCTGACTCAGTCGTTGAAGAATCGTGTTGTTGGCTTTGGCGAAAGCCTGGTAACAGTCTCTGTCACTTCGTTAATAAATCTTATGGCTATGTTGGTTTATTTAATCGTCGTGCCGCTGCTTATTTTCTTCATGCTGAAAGACCGTGATGTGTTAATGGCTAACTTCAGTAAGTTACTGCCTTCTAACCGCGCACTTATTACTCAGGTCGGGCAGGAGATGAACCTGCAAATTATGAATTACATTCGCGGTAAGGTTATTGAAATTATCGTTGTCGCTATAGTGTCCTTTGTAACCTTTAGCTTATTTGGGCTTCAGTATGCGTTGTTATTGGCTATTTTAGTCGGCTTCTCAGTTCTTATTCCATACATTGGTGCAGCGGTGGTCACAATTCCTGTCGTTTTAGTCGCGTTGTTCCAGTTTGGACCTACTGCCCCGTTTGTTTGGGTGACGGTTGCTTATCTTATTATTCAGGCGCTCGATGGTAACTTACTGGTGCCGCTGCTGTTCTCCGAAGCAGTGAGTTTAAACCCGGTCTACATTATTGCTGCGGTATTGATATTTGGTGGTATTTGGGGGTTCTGGGGTGTGTTCTTTGCGATCCCGCTGGCTAGCTTGGTTAAAGCTGTGATAACCGCCTGGGACACCGGAACTAGCAATATAGAACAAACGGAAGCGAAAACAGAAAAAGCCTCGTCATAAAGTGACGAGGCTTAGTGTCTAATATGAGTAAAGCTTAGCTTTTCAGGTGCTCTAAGACCACGTCGTGGTGTTCTTTGGTTTTGAACTTATTGAATACCTTTGAAATGGTTCCGCCTTGTTCAACCAAAAAGCTAATACGATGAATACCGTCGTATTCTTTGCCCATAAATTTCTTCAGGCCCCAAACACCGAAGTCTTCAGCAACTTTATGATCTTCGTCGCTAAGCAGGGTGAAGTTCAATTCGTCACGTTCAGTGAACTTCGCCAAACGCTTAGGAGCGTCAGGGCTAATACCCACTGAAACAACGTTATGCTTCGCCAGCTCGTCGCGCTGGTCTCGCAGGTTTTGAGCTTGCACGGTGCAGCCTGGTGTCATGGCTTTCGGATAAAAGTAAACCAGTACACGGTGCTCTTTCAGCAAGTCTTTTAGCGACACTTCGTTTTCATTTGCGTCTAGTAGCGTGAACTCAGGCGCTTTGTCGCCAGCTTGTAATGTATTCATGACTGTCTCCTTAGTCTTCCAATAAATGAATAGGGGTATCTTAACCAACAGCTTATACGTTAGGAAAGCTTAGTCCGGTTTTTCTTAGGTTTACGGAACCTTCTGACTAAGATACGTTCCTATCACTTGTGTTTCGTTAGGGCTGGCATTAACATTGTTGCCCAAAATTTAGGACTTGGAGAAGGTATGCTGAAAGGCAGTATCGTTGCACTGGTCACTCCTTTTACCAAATACGGTAATGTGGACTACAGCGAACTTGAGTTTCTGGTAGAACAACATATAAAAGCAGGAACCGACGCTATTGTTGCCGTGGGAACAACAGGCGAGTCAACGACATTAACCCACGAAGAGCATATTAATGTGGTCAATGCGGTGGTGGAGCTGAGCGCTGGGCGTATAAGTGTTATTGCCGGAAATGGCTCAAACTCTACCAGTGAAGCCGTGCAACTGACCGAAAAAATGACCCAAGCCGGCGTTGACGGCTTTTTGAATGTCACACCATATTACAATAAGCCTTCTATGGCTGGACTGATGGCGCACTTCGAAGCCTGTGCCGACGTTACCGACAAGCCTCAAATTCTTTATAACGTGCCGGGCAGAACTTGCTCTGACATGACGCCGGATATCATCGAGAAGCTGGCGCAGATTCCAGGCGTGGTTGGTGTAAAAGAAGCCAATGGCGATGTCAGCCGTGTGGCCGAGCTTAAAAAACGCTGCGGTGACGATTTTATTTTGCTAAGCGGCGATGACCCAACGTCTCGTGAGTTCATGCTCGCAGGTGGTCATGGTGTTATTAGCGTCACAGCAAATATAGCGCCAGAGCAGGTGAAAGCCATGGTTGATGCAGCCGTTAAAGGCGACTCTGAGACCGCAAACAAACTCGATGAACAACTAGCGCCGCTGCACGACATGCTATTTATTGAATCTAACCCTATTCCAGTCAAATGGGCGTTAGCGCTCATGGGTTGGTGCAGTGCCAATTATCGCCTTCCGTTAACACCGCCAGAAGAGGCTAATCAGGCCATTATTGAGTCGGTGTTGGAGAAAGCTAATCTTATTAATACTCAGGAGTCATAATGAAATTGTCCTACCTTGCCCTGGCGCTAACCGCAGCGACGCTTGCTGGTTGTTCCGCGGCAGATAGAGAAAGAGCCAGTGGCGGTTTTGATTACGTCAATATTCAACCAACTGATACCTTGACGTTGCCTGGCGATCTTGAGCGTCCTGAGCGGGATTCTGATTACGCTGTGCCGCAGACCGATATAAAAAATGCTCTGATTGGGCAGCGTGTCAACATTACAGCCCCTCAACAAGTGCGTCCATTAGGCCTAGGTAGCCGGGTACTGGAGACTGAAACTGAAACGCGGGCGTATTTCGATATTGTTGATGGTATGGGTGATTCTGTTACTGAATTTGTAAAAGAGGCCGCAGAAACGGTGCTTGAGCGTCGTGGTATTAGCTATGACGTGCAAAGTGATGGTCACTGGTTAACTGAAACGATGAGTCTTCAGCAAACACTGGACGGCGAGGGTGGTTTTCTCGGCTTTGGTGGTGAAGAGGATAAGCTACAAGAGCGTACATTCCGTTACGAAATTATTCAGGAAACTGAGTCGCACAACCGCACCACGTCACTGCGAGTTAACATTGATAACTTTACGCAAAAAGTTGATGGTCGCACGGTGGATGTTGCGCCAGTAGTCGGAAATAACCTCGAAGCAGACTTACTTAATGCTATTATTTCTGAAGTAAACCGTAAGCAACAGCAGGCTGTGGCACAGCTTAAAGCTGAAGGTATTGATACCCAGCTGACTCAGTCTGACGCTGGAGAAAATATCTTGTTGGTTGAAGATAGCTTTGATCAAGCATGGCCATTGGTGAATCTTGCGCTACAAAGCATTGGCTTTGAAGTCGAAGACTTAAACCGTGAAACCGGTACTTATTTTGTTAGCTACAGCGAACCGGACAGCGGCTTCTTGTTTATTGGCGGCGACGACTACGAACCGCTGAATATCGAAGAAGGTGAGTACGAATTTAGATTGCTTGAGTCTGGAGAGAATACTGCTGTACGCGTCTATCAAGATGATACAATGGTACCTGAGCAGTGGCTGCAAGCGGTTTATGAGAATTTCCGAGCAGCTGTCAAACAGCAAAGTAAACTGTAATTAAGTGCGAGTGGAACAATCAATGGAAAAGCGCAGTGAGTTGTACCGGGGTAAAGCGAAGACGGTTTACCACACCGATGATCCAGACCGTTTAATTCTGGAGTTTCGTAACGATACATCGGCTTTTGACGGTGAAAAAGTTGAGCAGCTTGACGATAAAGGCAAGGTAAACAATAAGTTTAACCACTTTATTATGAGTAAGCTGGAAGAAGCCGGTATTCCAACCCAGTTGGATGAATGTATCAGCGATACCGAGTCGGTAGTGAAAAAGCTCGACATGATTCCAGTCGAGTGCGTGGTGCGCAACTATGCTGCGGGCTCTTTGGTTAAACGCTTAGGCGTTAAAGAAGGTATGGAATTAAATCCACCAACCTTTGAGTTCTTCCTGAAGAACGACGCGCTGCACGATCCAATGATCAACGAGTATCACATTCAGGCATTTGGTTGGGCAAAAGCTGAGCAAATTGAGAAAATGAAAGAATTGACGTTCAAAGTGAACGATGTTCTGAAAAAGCTCTTTGCTGATGCAGGCTTGCTGCTGGTTGATTATAAGCTTGAGTTTGGTGTCTTTAACGGCGAAATCATGTTAGGCGACGAATTTAGCCCGGATGGCTGCCGCTTATGGGACGCCGAAACCCGTGAAAAGCTCGACAAAGATCGTTTCCGCCAGGGTCTTGGTGGTGTTGTTGAAGCGTATCGCGAAGTAGCTAAGCGACTAGGCGCGGATATTTAATCCTGCTTGTCTTTGTGGTCCGTTTCAGAGTCGTCTTTCTTTTCTGACGACTTTGTTCCGGGCCATTTAAATTTCGCACTGTACTTTAAGACCATCAGGTTACTGACAATAACGCCTATTACCAGGGCTATTAGTAACCACACCAAATGTTCGTCCATCCTTCATCCTCAGTTATTGTATCAATATAATGTTTTTTTATCGTTGGCAGGTTATCCAGAATACAGGGTTTGCCTTCAAGATCGAGCGCACTGATAGTGCCCTCCAGAACCTCTAATGACAGCAGCTTGTGACACTGACTGGAAATTGGCCGGTAACTTAAGTGCCAGGGCTCTTGTGCGACACCGCCCTGATAACGGGCATACGGGAAAAAGAAGCCATACTCATGAGCGTGCTGAGTAAGCCATTGCCATAGTTCATAGCACGGGCCGGATTCATTGACGTACTCACTGGGCACGAGCTCCAATTTTAGCGTTTTGTCAGCTTCGAAAGGGCGCGGATCATAAACGTCTAAATCTGTTCCCCAATGATGTCGACTGCCACCTGGAAGTGCCGACCAGTGCAATATCGCCCACAACTTTTCAGTATCGCTTAAGGCATTGGCGTTAATAATATCGCCATTTTTATTGCGCAGAGTGAGCTCTCCCCGCCACTTGCGATTCCAAATTGACAGCTGGCGATCTAAAGAACGGAATCCCGATGCAATACGAACTTCAATGCCGTTATTCGAAGCCGCTTGTTTGAGCTTAACGTAGGCCCTTGCCGCTTGTTCTTCGAGTCGCTGGTTTTCTATATCGACCAAATGCGATTCGTCGGCGCCGGTGACTTGCCTTAGCGTTAACACAGCAGGTTCTCCATACAACGCAGGTAGAGCGCGCTGAGTTTGTCCAGATCGTCGGCCTTCACTCGCTCGTTCACTTTATGAATGGTGGCATTCACCGGCCCTAACTCAACGACTTGTGCACCGGTTGGCGCAATAAAGCGACCGTCAGATGTGCCGCCGCCGGTAGATAACTCAGTCTCGAATCCGCATTCATCCTGTATGGCGTGGGTAACCGCTTCAATTAAACCGCCGGAATCGGTTAAAAATGGTGGGCCGTTGAGCTTCCATGTCAGTGAGTATTTTAAGTTGTGCTTGTCCAGAATAGCTTCTGTGCGCTGTTTTAATTCTTCAGCAGTGACTTCTGTGGAAAAGCGAAAATTAAACTGGGTGTCTATACGACCGGGTATCACATTGCCCGCACCGGTGCCGGCGTTTATGTTGGACACTTGAAACGTTGTCGGAGGGAAGCTTGCGTTGCCTTCGTCCCATTGCTCATTAACCAGGTCACTTAACGCGGGCGCTATTTTATGCACTGGGTTATCCGCCAGGTGAGGGTAAGCAACATGCCCCTGAATGCCCAGTACCGTTAAGTCGCCGGTTAAACTGCCACGGCGCCCGTTTTTAACCACGTCACCGAGCTTATCGGTGCTTGACGGTTCACCAACAATGCACCAATCAATTGGCTCATTACGTGCTTGTAAAGTCTCTATCACACGTTTGGTGCCGTTTATGAAAGGGCCTTCTTCGTCACTGGTAATGAGAAAGGCGATATCCGCATCAACATTGGGGTGTTTTTCGATAAAAGCTTCGGTGGCCGTCACCATAGCCGCCAGGCTGCCTTTCATGTCGGCAGCACCTCGGCCGTATAAGTACCCGTCATGAATAGTGGGTTCAAATGGCGGAAACTGCCAGTCGTTGACATCACCCGGTGGAACAACATCTGTGTGCCCGGCAAAGCAGAACACTCTACGCCCCTGACCGCGGCGTGCCCATAAGTTGGTGGTGTCTTCAAACACCATGGTTTCCAGTTCAAACCCCAGTGCTGCCAAACATTCACCAATAACTTGCTGGCAACCTTCGTCTTCTGGTGTGACAGAGGGCCGGGAAATAAGCTCTTTGGCTAATGCCAGTGTTTCGGAACTCATAAGTAGCGTTCACTCCACTGTGCATCTTTAAAGCCACAGTGAATACCGTCACTGTCTTTTACTAATGGACGTTTAAATAAGGTCGGTTGCTCTGCTACCAGTTCGGCCAGCTGGTTATTATCGGTTAAGGCTTTTTGGTCGTCAGAAAGATTACGCCAACTGGTGCTGCGTTTATTAATGAGTTGCTCAGCCGGCAGTTCACTCAGCCAGTCCAGAACCGTTTCTTTTTCCAGAGGTTGCTCACGAACATCAATAAACTGATAGTCAACGCTGTGTTTATCTAACCACTTCAGCGACTTCTTAACAGTGTCACAGTTTTTAATTCCGTAAATGGTCAACATACTTCTATTACTCCGGTTCTTCGTTAAGACAGGTTTCATTGGCAAAAACACGGCCGCTTTGCAGCCAGTGCACGGGCAATTCACTTGCTTGCTCGGTTAATGCAGATAATAACACGCTTAACCCTTGCTGTGACTGCGGTAAACTGCGTAGTCTGGGGAGGTTTAACGAGGCAAGCGGTGCACCTTGCTCCACTCGCTTGGTCTGGCGGCAAAGCACTTTTAGCGCGTCATGCGTTAAGTATTGTTCACCACGACCTAAAATGAGTTGCAGGGAAAAGTGCTCGTTGACTTTAATGGCGATATAATCGCCACTCTGGCTTAAGTGCAGCAATTCGCCGGATACTGGCGCATATAAGGTACTGCCTGTTATGCTGAGTTGCAGGCCTCGGCCAAGCAATTCGCTTCCCGGAATAGCAGAGGCAGAACGCGCCGACTGAACCCGCCCGGTTATGGGCGCGTATATTGATGGAAGCTGAGGTTGGGGCACTGCGGTTGACCCTCTTATGGCGTTAATTTTAAGAGTATAGTGACAAAGCGCGGGAAGCTTATCAACTGTATCCACATTATCTGTGGATATCTTTGTGCACTACACGGTTGTAACAGTGTAAGGCACTGAAAAGTAAAGGTTATTTGTAAAGGTCGAATATCGTACAGCGGTCATTTAATTGATCATTAATGCAGCGGTTTTAGGAGTTATTCAGTTGAGCCAGTCGTTTTTTCAAACACTTCGTGACGGAAAAACCTACGCTGAAACGTGGCCTCACCACTCAGTGGTTGCGGCAATGACAGAGTCCCGGGTTATTCCAATGACACGTAAAGGTGTCAAATGGGTGCCGGGTATAGCAGTAATTAATGCATTACTGACCTGGCAGTTTTTGCCACAGGAGCAGTTGGCAACAGGCATTATGCTGTCGTTGATTATGCTGAGTTTACCGTTACAGGGAATCTATTGGCTGGGGTGGCGTTCACAGCAGCAGCTGAAGCCGCAGTTAAAACGTTGGTATTTGGAGCTAAGGCAGAAGCTTGAGGCGCAAGGTATTCCGGTTAAAGCGGCTAACAACAAAGCGCCTCGATACATGGATTTAGCCATTGTTCTGCGACAGGCGCTTGATCAGCTCCCGCCGCATGAACATTAATATTACACGTTAAAGGTCGACCAAACCGGAGCGTGGTCAGAAGGCTTTTCTATACCGCGAAGCTCGTAATCAATGCCGGTATCTTCACATTTCTCGGCCAGGCTCTCGGTCGCTAAAATTAAGTCAATGCGAAGGCCCCGGTTGTCGTCAAAGCCACGAGAGCGATAGTCAAACCAGCTAAATTCGTTGTCCGTATCCGGGTTCAGCAGGCGGTAAGTGTCCTGGAAGCCCCAGTTCATCAGTGTTTGAATCCACTCACGCTCTTCGGGTAAGAAGCTGCATTTACCGGTGCGTAGCCAGCGCTTGGCGTTGTTTTCACCAATACCAATGTCATGGTCAATGCGCGAAATGTTCATATCGCCCATAACAATCACCGGGTCGTCGGCAGAGAGTTCGGTATTCAGGTAATTCATTAAGTCCTGATAAAACTTCTCTTTAGCCGGGAATTTGGTGGGGTGGTCACGACTTTCGCCCTGTGGGAAGTAGCCATTCAATACACGTACACGTTGACCACTTTCAAGTGGGTAGTCACCCATAATCATTCGGCGCTGCGCGTCTTCACCGTCAGTCGGGTAGCCAAACTGTGGGTTTTCTAACGGCTTTTTGCTGAGCATGGCAACACCGTAGTGACCTTTTTGGCCATAATAAATGACGTGATAACCCATCGCCTCGACATCTGCCAGGGGAAATTGGTCGTCATGAACTTTGGTTTCCTGCAAACCGATAACATCGGGCTGGTGTTTATCGATAACCGCCTGAAGTTGGTGCAAACGTGCGCGAATACCGTTGATATTGAATGATATTACTTTCATTGAGTGTCCTGTCGTCATGCAATTTTGCCAAAAGCATAACATAAGCGGAGAAAAACTTGGGATGCGAAAATATAAGAAAGTTCGTATACTCGGGCGGGCGTTAGGTAGGGAGAATAAGACGTGCAGCAGCTACTTAATAATTTAGGAATGATGATTCGTCCGCATTTTTATGAAATTGCGATGATGATTGTGGCCACTTTGTTGGTCATTTACGGTAATGAAATTAATAAAATGGTAAAGCGCCAGGTCGCGCATTGGCACTTCCTTTTCAGAACCTTAGTGTTTGTAGTCGTGTGCGCCTTTGGCTATGGTTGGCTGTTGGTTTGGTTTACACCGGTTTTAGCCGGCTGGCTGGGTCACATACCACTTCAGTTTGTAGCTGTCAGCACTATAGGCATTGTCTTTTTGCTGGGTATTCTCGCCGAACGAAAGAAACAATTATAAATCAGGGACAGTAGTATGAGCGACTGGATTGATATTAAAGCCGGTGCGCAAGCGTATCAGCACATTCAGGAAAAGCAGTTAACCGCTGACGACATTGGCTTGTTGTTGGGCGCCTCAGGCGGACCAAAGTGGTTTGTGCTGCAGGGCATTGACCGTTGGATGTTCGGCGACTTTTTTAAAAATAACGACAAGCCCTTAAACACACTGGGCACCTCTGCCGGTGCATGGCGTTTTGCGGCGCTTGGTCAGCAGGACCCGGTCGCTGCCAGTGACTTGTTTTGTCAGCTCTACAGCACACAAACCTACAGTGAAAAGCCCGATCGGGCGGAAATTACCCGCGAAGCCAAAATACTGCTCGATAAGTACATTTCTGACAAAGCCGTTGAAGAAATATTGGGGCAGTCAGCGTTCCGTCATCACTTTATTGTTGCCCGGTGTCGCGGGTGGACAGCCTCGGAGTCACGTCGACAACTCGTTGGACTGTTGAATTCAGCGGTTGCCAATGGCATTAACCGACGTTGGTTAGGTCGCTTTTATGAGCGTGTTATTTTCCACCATCCGGACTCTGATGCCGCGTTTACAAAAGACTGGAATGATTTACCCACTACCCGAGTCGCGCTGAGCCAAGAGAACTTCCAGCCCGCTATTTTGGCGACTGGCTCAATTCCTTTAGTGCTCGATGGAGTTAAGGACATTCCTGGTGCGCCTAAAGGCATTTACCGTGACGGCGGTGTCACTGACTACCACTTCGATCTCGACTTCAGCAATGTCGACGGTTTGGTGCTATACCCGCACTTTAATCGCGACGTTATTCCGGGCTGGTTCGATAAACGACTTACCTGGCGTCGGACTACTGGCAAGAAGTGGCCTAATGTCATTTTTATTAGTCCGTCAGAAGCGTTTATAAAATCGTTACCTTACGGAAAAATTCCGGACAGAACCGACTTTGCTAATTTAGATGCAGAAACACGGATGAACTACTGGCGTAAAGCAATTGACGCTGGACGTCGAATGGGTGACCAATTACAAGACTGGGTAGAAAACGGCACGTTAAGAGAAAAAGTAAAACTCTGGACGCCTTAGTTGTTAAAACCCTTACAAGCCGTGAGTATCAAAACTGGCGTCGCATAACTGTTCAAAACGCTCGGCGGCCAAGCGTCGGGCGCTATTCAGTTGTTTTGCGGTTAATTGATGAATCAGTGACTGCAGCAGTTCGCTTGCTCCCTCTTCACCGGCATTTTCTGCCAATGTTAACCAACAGCAGGCATGAAAAATACTGTGGGGTAAGTCGCGACCTTGCATAAACATTTGGCCTAAATACAGCATGGCTTTGCTGTGTCCGAACAGTGCAGCGCGGCGAAAATGCTTAGCTGCTTCAAAACCCTGACCTTCTTTCATTAAATTGGCTGCTCGTACGTAGTGGTGTTTAGCAAAGCGTTGCCAGTACTCAGGACCACGAACCGTGGGTTTATTTTTAGCGGGCAGGCGAGTCTTGGCCAGCTCAATGAGCTGATCAACCTGTTGTAATAATGCGTTTTGCCATTCGTTGACGTTCGCCTGACTCATCCGGAATTGGTTATTTTTATGTTATTGTTGGCGTCAGTGTACACTATGTTTTTCAGTGGGCAAACTGCCTGAGTAACAAGGACTATTCGCGCTTCAATGAAAACGCCAATTTCAAATGATAACCTCGCCGCGCTATTAAACGCAGGGAACTGCCTGAGTCTTTTTATTTGGGAAGATGTGCCGGGCTGGCCGGTTCTGTTCGTGTCAGACAATGTCGAAGCGCTTTTGGGTTACCCGAAAGACCAGTTAATGAATCGCGATATCGAGTATCAGTCGCTGGTGCACGAAGAAGACTTGCCTCGGGTTCTGACAGAAGTTGAAGCACTCACCAGTCTTGAGTCTGGAGAGTCTATTACTCACGAAGACTACCGCTTAAAGCATGCCAATGGGCACGATATTTGGGTATCGGATACCACGGTGGTTATCACCGACGATGATGGCGTGAATTACTTGTACGGGTATCTTATTGATATTACCGAGCGTAAGCAGTTGGAGCTAGCCTTAGAAACAGAGCGTAATCGCCTTAAACTCTTGCTGGATGCGACACGTTTGGGTACCTGGGAATGGAACCCGCAAACCGGTGTGACTTTGTATAACGAGCGCTGGGCACAGATGTTTGGTTGGGAGCTGCATGAACTAGAAGCGCACGTGGCGAACTGGTCCAGTATTTTGCACCCCGACGACTATGAGCAAGTGTGGGAGTCGATAAAGAACCACCTTGATGGTGTAACGCCTTATTACGAGAGCGAGCACCGTATTCGTCACAGAAATGGCAGTTGGGTTTATGTGTTGGACCGCGGAAAAGTCATTGAGCATGACGAAAACGGCAGAGCCACTCGTTTTACCGGAACCGTGACTGACCTGACTGAACAGAAGCAGTCTGAATTAGACGCAAAACGAGCAGCGCACGCGAAAAACGTATTTTTGGCGAACATGTCTCATGAAATACGCACGCCATTGCACGGTATTCTCGGAGTTACGTCGGTTTTAGAAGCGTCAGAGCTCAACAGTAAGCAGCGTGATCTGGTTGAAACCATTAAAGACAGTGGCGACTATTTGCTGACTACTTTGAACGATATTCTCGACCTGACCAAAGCGGAAGAAGGGCAGTTAAAGCTGGTTTTGGGCTCGCATTCGCCTAAAAAAGTGCTTGAGCACATTGCGCATTTGTTTGAAAAGCCAATCGTCGACAAAGGCCTCAAGTTTACTCTGAATATAGCCCCGGATATTCCTGAAGTGACACAAATGGATCAGTCGCGTACGGCGCAAGTGGTCAGTAATTTGGTGAATAATGCCATGAAGTTTACTGAGACCGGCGAAATTAGTCTTTCTGCTAGCTGGGACCGGGAGTCTGACTTTGTCGGAGAGCTTATTATAGAAGTGAAAGACACCGGCGTAGGCATTGAAAATACCCAGCGTATTTGGCAGCTGTTTGAGCAGGAAAAGTACGGTTTGAACAGGCCGAAGGGCGGCAGTGGTTTGGGACTGGCAATTGTCCGAAGTTTGGTGCAGTTGCTCGATGGCACTATTCGGGTCGACAGTGTGCCCGGCGAAGGTTCGTGTTTTACTGTCGTGCTTCCCATGAGGACACAAACAGGAGCAAGTGCGCATACGCCCAAAAGAGAGCTGCCAAGCCTTGCGACCCACCGTGTTTTGGTGGTTGATGACAACCGAGTTAACCAGCTAATTATCAAAGAAATGCTGATGTCGCTTGGGCAAAAAGTGGAAATTGTCAGCAATGCCGAAAAGGCCTTTAAATTGTTCGGTACGCATTCCTACGACGCGCTGTTTATGGACGTGCACATGCCGAATATTGACGGCATGCAGGCTACCCAAAAGCTGCGTGGAATGAAGATAAAACAGCCGTATATTGTGGCGCTAACAGCGGATGCCTTTCCCGAAACTCGCAGACAAGCGATAGATGCGGGGATGGATGATTATGTCACTAAACCTTTTGTTAAAATGGATATTGCCGAAGCCCTTAAACGCTTTGAAGAGCGTCAGAATTCGCACACGCATAAGCGTTTGCGATAGTATGGGCACCACTTTTAAGACAAAAACAGAATAGGATCGCCGAATGGAGTTTAACAGTCGTTCTTACGTAGTATCTAAAGAGTTGGCGACAGCCGTTAATGCAGCGGTAACACTGGAGAAACCCTTATTACTAAAAGGGGAGCCTGGTACTGGTAAAACACGCCTGGCAGAAGAGTTGGCCGATGCATTGAGCACCGAGCTGCTGACCTGGTCTATTAAGTCGACCACTAAAGCGCAACAGGGGCTGTATGAATATGATGCCGTGTCGCGCTTGCGCGACAGCCAACTCGGTAGTGACAAAGTTCATGACATTAGCAACTACATTCGCCCCGGTAAACTTTGGCAGGCCTTTACTGCCGATAGACGGCCGGTACTGCTCATTGATGAAATTGACAAAGCCGATGTGGAGTTTCCCAACGACTTACTGCATGAACTCGACCAAATGGCGTTCCATGTTTACGAAACCGGAGAGCAAGTAAAGGCGCGTGTACGTCCTATTGTTCTCATTACCTCGAATAACGAAAAGGCGTTGCCGGATGCTTTTTTAAGACGCTGTTTTTTCCACTACATCCAGTTTCCTGACGAGGCGACTCTGAAACAAATTGTTGATGTGCATTATCCGGATATTCAGAAAGAGCTGATTGATACAGCATTGTCGCTGTTCTTTGATTTGCGCGAAGTGCCCGGGCTTAAGAAAAAGCCGTCAACATCTGAACTGTTAGATTGGTTACGCCTGTTACTGACTGAAGATGTCAGTGCCAGCCAGTTAAAACAAAGCCAGCAAAGTGGTGACTTATTGCCGCTCTCTGGTGCGTTATTGAAACATGAGCAGGATATTGAACGAGTGACTGAACTTGCCCGCATGCAGCGCCGGTAGTTGTTATGTTTGTTGAGTTTTTTCAGACATTACGTCGACATGGGCTAAAAACCAGCATTACGGAGTGGTTAGATTTATTGGCGGCAATGAAGGCTAACCTCGCGTTTGCCGATGTTGACCAGTTCTACCATTTGTCGCGGCTCATTCTGGTTAAAGATGAGTCGTACTATGACAAGTTTGACCGCGCGTTTAGCGAGTACGTCGAAAAGGTGGCAAAGACCGATGTCGCCGACAAAATTCCGAACGACTGGCTTGAGAACGCCTTAAAGCGTGAGCTTAGTGAGGAAGAAAAACAAAAAGTTCAGCAGCTTGGTAGCCTGGAAGAGTTAATTAAAACCTTTCACGAGCGCCTTAAGGAGCAGCAAAAGCGGCACCAAGGCGGTTCTAAGTGGATAGGCACCGGTGGTACCTCGCCGTTTGGGGCTTACGGGTATCATCCGGGCGGCATTCGCATTGGCCAGGACGGTAATCGGAATCGCAGCGCGTCAAAGGTTTGGGATAAGCGAGAGTTTAAAGACTTAGATAAGAACGCGCGGCTGGAGCAACGGGGCTTTCAGGTCGCGTTGCGTAAATTAAGGCAATTCGCGCGTACCGGAGCTGCGTCAGAGCTTGATCTTGATGAAACTATAGCCGCAACGTCCAGAAAAGGTGGTTTGCTTGATTTAAAATGGCGAGCAGAGCGGCATAATGCCGTTAAAATCATTCTTCTGCTGGACGTTGGCGGCTCAATGGACGACTACATTTATCAGTGTGAACAGCTATTTACGGCACTGAAAAGTGAATTTAAACACTTAGAACTGTTTTATTTTCACAACTGCGTGTATGAAGGTGTTTGGCGTGCGAACAGCCGTCGCCGGGAAGAGCAGATTCCTACTCAGCAACTGATTCAAACCTACGGCGAAGACTATAAGTTGTTGTTTGTGGGGGATGCCACTATGGGTCCGTACGAAATTGCTTACCCCGGAGGCAGTGTTGAGCATTGGAATGAAGAACCTGGTCAGGCATGGCTGGAGCGCTTAACTCGCCATTTTGACAAAGTGGCTTGGTTAAACCCGCAACCTAAGCAATATTGGCAGTATTACATGTCGGTTCGAATGATAAACGACTTAATGGCCGGTCGAATGTATCCGCTGACCATTGAAGGACTTGAAGAGGCTATGGAAAAGCTACGATGACACCCAAGGCTAAAGTTGCACAGGCCAGTCAATTTCAACTGCTGTCCGATGCGCATCAGGCACTTATTGAGCGGGTAAAGCTGTTGCGCTCGGCGAAGCAGCATATTGCTCTGCAATACTACCTGTGGCGACCGGATACCAGCGGTTTAACGCTGTTGAAAGAGCTGCTTAACGCGGTTGAGCGGGGCGTTACTGTCGACTTGTTACTCGATGATCACCACAGCAAGCCCATCGAGCCTTTACTACGCGACCTGTCCAGTCGCAGCAACTTTAACGTTAAGTTTTTTAACCCATTCAAACACCGCCGCTGGCGCTGGGTGAACTGGCTGACAGACTTTAAGCGTATGAACCGGCGGATGCACAATAAAGCCATGATCATCGACGATCGCATTGCTATTGTCGGAGGCCGTAATGTCGGCGACGAATATTTCGGTACGCATGCTGGTCAGCTTTTCTCGGACTTAGACGTAATTGCCCGAGGCCCGGTAGTTGCCAAAATAATGGAAGACTGGCGTCACTATTGGCTGTGTGCACTGTCTCGGTCTATTTCGCTGATAAAACGAAGTCACCGCAGTCGACTGTTTGAAGAGATTTGGAAAGTCTTTGAGTCTAAGCAGGAAACCAAAGATTTGAATCAATACGTGTTGTCCGATAAACAGCTGACGGATGATACCAAAGCCATACCGGCATTTTCGGCGTTGGCACAAGTAGTGAGTGATGACCCTTTAAAAGCAGACCTATCCTCAAAACCAAAACGCTCTTTAACCCAGCAGATAGCGAAAACTATTGGTTCGGCCAGGCAGTCTATTTTGTTGGTATCGCCATACTTTGTACCAACGGCAACAGGTGTGAAAGAGTTAGAAAAACTGGCAGAGCAGGGGGTTGAGGTACGAGTATTGACCAACTCCCTGGCGGTGACGGACGTACCAGCGGTGCATGCCGGTTATCAGCGTCGCCGTCGTCGTTTATTACTGGCCGGCGTAAAGTTGTTTGAACTTCGCCGAACAGAAGAAACGCTTCGAAAAGACATGAAACCGTACTTTCGTCGTTCGGCGTCGAGCCTGCACGCAAAAACAGTAACGGTTGACGGTAACAAGGTATTCGTTGGTTCGTTTAACTTCGATCCAAGATCAGCTCAGATTAACACAGAGTCCGGTATTATCATTGAATCGGAAGCGATGGCCATGCAAATTAACTCAATGTTTGACCACGAGTTACCCATGCGTACTTACGAAGCGAGGTTGAATCGGTTTTATAAACTGTATTGGCTTGATAAAAGCCAAATTCCGGCGCAAAAGCTTTACAAAGAGCCTGGGGCAGGCATCGGCAGACGCTTAACGGTGTGGTTAACCGCACGCCTGCCGGTCGATCATCTGCTCTAAAGTCGTTCGGCTATCCAACGTCTGACCTTTTGCTCCAGTATAACCAGCGGTACAGCGCCGTCTTCCAGTACCACACGGTGAAACTCTTTAATATCAAATTTGTCACCAAGCTTGTCTTCCGCACGGCGACGTAATTCACTGATTTTTAATTCACCGACTTTGTAGGCAAGAGCTTGCCCCGGTAGCGCCATAAAACGCTCTGCTTCAGAAACTGCCCGCGCCTCAGCTACCGGCGCATTTGCATACATATAGTCAAGCACCTCCTGACGCGTCCAGCCTTTTGAATGAATGCCAGTATCCATGACTAATCGAATAGAGCGCCACAATTCAGCAGCCAGCTGGCCAAAGCGTTGGTATGGGTCGTCATATAAACCTAAATCGTAACCCAATGCTTCAGAATACAGTCCCCAGCCCTCTGTATAAGCGGTTTCACGACCGTACTTGCGGAACTCGGGCAAGTCTTCAAGTTCCTGCTGAATGGAAATTTGAAAGTGGTGGCCCGGCGCGGCTTCGTGTAAAAACAGTGCCGTTTTAGCCCAATTCGGGCGCGAGCCTAAATCATAGGTGTTCAGGTAAAATATCGCCGGGCGTGAGCCATCGACAGGCGCTGACTGATAAGACCCCGAACTGGCTGATTGCTCGCGGAATTCTTCCACTTTTCTGACTTCGTAGTCTGCTTTAGGAAAAATATCGAAAAGTTGGCTGACTCGTTCGTCGACCTTGCTGCGCAGTGAACGGTAGTCTTCAATCATAGCCTCGCGGCTTTCGTAAATAAATTGCGGATCATTGGTCATGAAGTCAAAGAACTGCGCTAAGTTACCATCGAATTCAATTTCTTCCATAATGTCGCGCATTTCCGAGTGAATGCGCGCTACTTCGTCTTTGCCTATTTTATGAATGCGATCGGCGCTGAGTTGAGTCGAGGTGTTGGCTTCAATTCTGTGTTGATACCATGCATCGCCACCCGGGAGTTGGCCAATGCCAAAGCTTTCGGTGCGAGTGTGTGGTAAATATTCTTCTTTTAGATAGGTGGCCAACTTTTTATAGGCAGGCATAACTGTATCACTTAATACCTGTTTGTAGCGTTGTTGAAGCTGCTTTGCTTCTGACTCTGTGACAGACTCCGGCATATTAGTTATAGGTGCCCAAAACAAGGTGTTTTCTACATTCTCATCAATGTGTGCGGTAATTTGCGGTATGGCTTTTTCAATCAGCACGCGTGGTTGAACAATGTTTTTTTCTACACCTTCTTTCATATTGGCAATGGCTTGTTCAAATAAACGCGGAATTTGTTCCATTCGCAGTGCCCAGTTTTCATAATCCTGAACTGTATTAAAAGGTTGTGCAGACTCACCGGAGCCAAGCATCGCTAAACGTCCTGCGAGGTTATAAAACTGGTTAATTGGAATAAGATGCTCTGGATACTTCAGACCTTCTAGCTCCAATTCCAGCTTGCGTTTAAAAATGTCGTAGCTGATGCGTTGACTGCGCGACAATTGTTCGACATTAATGCCGGATATTTTCTCCAAAAAGCGCTGGTTTAAGTCACGCTGCTTGGCAATATGTTGTTTGGAAAGGTAATTGGGTAACTGGTCATTGTACCGCTTATCGCCAATGTAAGTCGCCAGCAGCGGGTTCAGTTTGAGGTTCTGTTCAAAGTAGTCGTTATAAATAGTATCGAGCTGCTCGGAAACGGATGACTGCTTGATAACTGAACCGGCTTTTTCAGAGCCAGAGCTATTGGTTGCATCGCCGCAGCCACCTAGTAGTAAAGAAATAGAAACCGCAATCAGTGCCTTTTTCATCATTGAACCTTTAATTATCGTTATTGTTGCTAAAATACTAGGGGTTTGGATGTTATGGTGCAATCCAAAATGCGAAATGCACAGTAGAAGTACTACACCGTTTTAAGAAGGAGTTTTTATGACCAAGGCATACGCAGCAGAATCTGAACACTCAGGTTTAGCCCCTTACGGTATTGAACGTCGCGAACTAAGAGACGATGACGTTGCTATCGATATTCTTTATTGTGGTGTGTGTCATACAGACATTCACTATGCTGAAAATGATTGGGGCGGCACCATTTATCCGGTGGTTCCGGGCCATGAAATTATTGGTCGCGTCACGTCTGTAGGTAAGGATGTTAAGAATTACAGCGAAGGTGACTTAGTGGGTGTTGGCTGTATGGTCGACTCATGTCGTGAGTGCAGTTCGTGCGACCAGGGCTTAGAGCAATACTGTCTGAATGGCATGGTGCCAACATACAACGGCGAAGACCTGCATGATAAAAGCATTACTTACGGTGGTTACTCAGAAAAAATTGTTGTCAGTGACCGTTTTGTGGTTCGGGTTCCTGAAAATCTGGATGCTGCGAAGGCGGCGCCATTGCTTTGTGCGGGTATTACAACCTACTCACCGCTACGACACTTCGGTGTGAAAGAAGGCCATAAAGTTGGTGTCATTGGTATGGGTGGCTTAGGTCACATGGGTGTAAAGTTTGCCAAAGCCATGGGTGCTGAAGTCACTATTTTCACGCGCTCTGAGAGCAAAGTCAGCGAAGCTAAAAAGCAAGGCGCTGACCACGTTATTATCTCGACCGATGAAAAACAAATGGAAGAGGCGACAGAAACCTTCGATTTCCTGCTCGATACGGTACCGGTTCAGCACGACTTAAACCCTTACATTAACTGCCTGAAAGTCGATGGCACGCATATTCTGGTTGGCTTATTGGAGCCGGTGGATCCTGCTTTGCAGGCTGGGCAATTAGTGCTGAAACGTCGCGTACTGGCCGGGTCACTTATTGGTGGTATTCCTGAGACTCAGGAAATGTTGGACTTTTGTGCTGAGCATGACATTCACTGCGACGTTGAAATGCTGGATATCAAAAACATCAATGACGCGTTCAAACGCATGAAAAAAGGCGATGTGAAATATCGTTTTGTGATTGATATGGACACGTTAAAGCAGTCGTAGATTGAATTTAAACCACAATTTGTGGTTTACTAACGTCTGGAAGAGGTGCGGTACTCAGGCAGCTTAGCAAGCATCTACCAAAGAGCTAAGCGAGGGGAGTAACCGCCGAGGCGCAAGTGCATGGAATGGCTTGCGTCGGCCGTCGAGTTTGAACACTTGCGGCTGTCACCGCTAGGTGGAGAGCTTCTGGAGACCCTCCTTTTTAAGCTCTCTGAACGTTGTTGTATTCAGTTCAGGGGAAACTATGTTACCCATTCATGTTGCGAAGTTCGGCGGCACCAGTATGGCCAATGCCGAATCGATACAAGCCTGTGTCGACGTTGTTGAACGTCAGGATAATCCGACGCTTGTTGTGGTCAGCGCTTGTGCCGGTGTCACCAACCGCTTAGTTGCAATAAGCCATTCTCACACGCAAACAGAACGCCAACGCTTGTTCGATGAAATTGTCGATATTCATTGCCAGGCGGCGTCTGCGTTACCTAAAGAAAATGCGGTACATCATCATCTCTCGCAGTTGCATCAGCTGTTACACATTTTGGTTCAACAAGCGCCTGACGCATTGGAAAGCCATCAACGGCAAAAGCGGGATGAGCTATTAAGTTTTGGTGAGCGCTGTTCGTCTCGTTTGTTTGCGGCCTACTGGTCAAAAACATCAGCGACAAATGCCGAAGTCGCTGATGCGCGCTCTTTGCTGGTGACCAATAATAACTTTGGTAATGCGTCCCCCAATATTGAAAAGACCCGAGAGCACTGTGCTGATTTACGGGAACAGTTAAATCAAGGCGCCAGAGTGGTGACTCAGGGCTTTATTGGCTCCAGCGAGGAGGGCAATACTACGACCTTAGGGCGCGGAGGTAGTGACTACAGCGCGGCAATACTGGCTGCTGCCCTCGATGCTGAACAGCTGAATATCTGGACGGATGTCGCCGGTATTTACACAACTGACCCGCGTATTTGCTCAGACGCCAGACCTATAGAGCAAATTAGCTTTGCCGAGGCTGCAGAATTGGCGACCTTCGGTGCAAAAGTGCTGCATCCTAAAAGTCTGAAACCTGCTATTGAAAACGGCATTAAGGTCTTTGTGGGTCATAGTCGTTATCCAGAAAAAGACGGCACGCTTATTTTGCCTGAGCCCGATGAACGCCCCTCTATTCGTGCATTGGCGCGCCGGAAAAATCAGACGCTGTTGACGGTAAATAGTGTCGATATGTTGCATGCGACCGGCTTTTTAGCGCGTCTATTCGACATTCTGGCACGCTATGATATCAGTGTGGACTTAGTGACCACCTCTGAGGTGAGCATTGCACTGACTCTGGACGAGGAAGGCTCGCAAGCGAATGGCCTTTCTGTGTTACCCGAAGCCATGTTGGAGGAGTTGCGGGAATTTGCGACCGTAACGATTGAGCAGGGTCTGAGTCTTATTGCTGTCATTGGCAATGATATTGGCCACTTTGGCGATATTTCTCCCTGGGTGTTAGAAGCTGCATCGCCAGTGCCTATACGTCTGATTTGTCAGGGAGCAAGTCGGCATAATCTGTGCTTTTTAGTGACAGACGAACAGGCGGAAAACATCATTAAAAAACTTCATGCAAAACTATGACGGTAGTGCCCACTTCGGTTTATAATGCTCGCCAATTTCTGGGCAATTAAAGACAAAGAGCGAGTCGTTAAATGGAGCTTTGGCAAGCCATTATACTAGGGATAGTGCAGGGTATTACTGAGTTTTTACCGATTTCTAGTTCAGCGCACCTTATTCTCATGCCAGTGCTTACTGGTTGGGATGACCAGGGCGTTGGCTTTGATTTGTCGGTGCATGTGGGGACTTTGCTGGCGGTTATCCTGTACTTCCGAAAAGACGTCGGTGCGCTGTTTTCAGACGGTCTTCGCTCTATTCCGGCCCAACAAAATGTTGGCCGTAGTAAGCTGGGCTGGATGGTTGTTATTGCCACCATCCCTGCCTGCGTTTTCGGCGTACTTCTGCTTGACTATATTGACACGGTATTACGAGCGGTGTGGGTGATTATCACGACCACGGTGGTGTTTGCAGTGCTACTTGCTGTTGCTGACCGTTGGGGACGCGGCCGTCGCCAGCTTGATGCTATTGGGCTGAAAGATGCCATTATTGTCGGTCTGGCTCAGGCCGTTGCGCTTATTCCCGGCACCTCGCGTTCAGGAGCGACAATTACCGCAGGCCTGTTTATGGGGCTCGATCGCGAAACGGCTTCAAAGTTCTCGTTTTTTATGGCCATACCAATTACGACAGCCGCTGCGTTAATAAAGCTGCTGAGCATATACAACGACGGCATAGCGGTTGACTGGAATGGCTTTATCGTGGGCGGTGTCGCTTCTTTTATTACCGCTATTACCGCCATTCATTTCTTTTTAAAATGGCTTAATGACTTTGGTATGTGGCCTTACGTTATTTATCGCCTGGTGCTTGCTGCTGTCCTATTTTGGGTGTTTGCGTAAACCATGTACGAGAATGTAAAAAAACAATTATTTGCGCTAAAAAGTAACCGGATTTTTGAATTTGCGGTTATTGCCGTCATTATTATTTCTGCATTAGAAATTGGTGCGAAAACTTATGAGCTTCCGGGCATCGCTAATAACCTATTGTTGGGCTTGGACTGGTTTATTACCATTTTCTTTGTGGTTGAAATTAGCATTCGCTTCATTGCTGATCACGATAAAAAGAACTTCTTTAAAAACGGCTGGAATGTATTTGACACTCTGGTTGTTGTGGTCAGCCTGATACCAATAAATGACTCAGAGCTGGCGCTTTTAGCCCGCTTAGTTCGAATATTCCGCGTGCTTCGGATGATTTCTATTATCCCTGAGCTTCGCACCCTTATTACCTCGCTGTTAAAAGCACTGCCGCAAATGGGTTATGTGGTATTGCTGATGTTTATTATCTTCTACATCTATGCCGCAGTAGGCAGTTATTTGTTTGCTGATATTAACCCATTCTTGTGGGAAAACATTGCGGTATCTATGCTGACACTGTTCCGTGTTATGACCTTCGAAGACTGGACGGACGTTCAATACGAAACCATGGAAGTGTATCCGTGGAGCTGGCTATTTTATATGTCCTTTATATTCCTCACCGCTTTTGCGTTTTTGAATATGGTCATTGGTATTGTCGTGAATGTCATGGACAAAGAAAGTCAGGCTGAGGCCGAGGAATTACGCCAGCAGCTTGAAGAAGAGCAGGGGCCCGAGCCGACTATGCGAGAACTGCAGGATGAGATTCGAGAGTTAAAAACTTTATTGCAGGGCCAGCATGCACAAGTCAGCCAGCACTCTGCACGAGAAACAAGTGAGTAAATCATGTATGTAGGCGATTGCAAAGTTGAGTTAACTCGCAAGCGCATTAAACACCTTTACCTACGGATAAAAGAGCCCGGCTGCGTTCATGTGTCAGCACCAAAACATTGGCCGGGAGACTATATACAGTCGGTTATAGAAGCCCGAAGTGAATGGATAAAAGAGCAACAGCAGAAGCTGCTGCAGAGGCAAGAAACAACGCCCCGGGCTCAGTCTTACGAAGACCACGAGGAGATAGTTGTTGAAGGGCAAAGCTACTGTTTAAAGGCGGTACGAAAAAGCGCATTTCCCCAGCTTAGTGCGGTAACGCTTTGCCGTGAAACCAAGACACTCACCTTAAGTATGTCTGATCCGTCCAACTTAGAAGCCCGTAAAAAACAACTGGATAAATGGCTTCGGGCCCAGTTAAAAGAGCGTATTGCGCAGCTACTGGAACATTGGCAACCCATTATGGGCGTAGCTGCCAGTGACTTTGGCGTACGGAAGATGAAGACCCGTTGGGGCAGCTGTAATATTCGTACCCATAAAATTTGGTTAAACTTTGATTTAATGAGTAAAGCGGCTGAGAGCCTCGAATACGTTGTGGTGCATGAACTCACGCATTTGTATGAGCGTTACCACAACAAACGCTTTTATCGTCTTATGGACAAGTATCTACCAGACTGGCGAGAGCGCAAACAACGGCTGAATAGTTAGCGCAGACTTTGCCCTAACTGATTTTGCGCAATAAGACGGAAAACATAAGCGACTTTAAATAAGCCGGCTAGAATCACTTGCGATAAGTGTAGGAACACGAGCAGCATCAGTGGCAGGTTTTCTTCCTGAAACCAAGCTAGATAAAACACAACAATTGAAAGCAGAAGAAACACCACCATAGAGGTGTTAGAGGTTTTGAGTAACGTATTAGGTTTCATAATAAACATTCCCAATGCATGTTTAATAAGTGCATATTAAATGTATCTTTAATATAGATCAAGAAAAATGCTCAAGGAGTAGGCAATGCGATATTTACATACAATGGTTCGGGTTCACGATTTGGAACGTTCGTTACACTTTTATTGCGACTTGCTTGGTATGAAAGAGGTGTCGCGTAAGGAAGTTGAGAAGGGCCGATTTACCTTGGTTTACCTTGCTGCTTCTGATGACTTCGAGCTCGCTAAGGAAAAGCGCTCTCCAGAGCTTGAGCTCACTTACAACTGGGATCCAGAAACCTATAGTGGCGGTCGTAACTTCGGGCACTTAGCTTTTGAAGTAGAGAATATTTATGAGTTATGTCAGAAGCTAAAAGATAATGGAATTATTATTAATCGCCCACCGCGCGATGGTCATATGGCGTTTGTTCGCTCACCAGATAATATTTCAATTGAATTGCTGCAAAAAGGTGAACGCTTACCAGAACAGGAGCCTTGGGTGTCAATGGAAAACATTGGTACATGGTAATTTAAGGCCAAATCGCCTATAATCGTGCCACTTTTTTTGCATATTTACTTTAGGTCCAACGAATAGGAATGACTATGTCGACTGATAAAGCAAAGATTATTTACACTGAAACGGACGAGGCGCCACGCTTGGCGACATACTCGTTGTTGCCAATTATTGAAGCGTTCACAAAAGCGGCTGGTGTTTCAGTGGAGACCCGCGATATTTCTTTGGCTGGTCGTATTATTTCGCAGTTTCCGGAGTACCTGACCGAAGAGCAACGTCAGTCGGACGCTTTAGCTGAACTGGGCGAAATGGCGAAAACCGCTGAAGCAAACATCATTAAACTGCCAAACATTAGTGCGTCTATTCCACAAATGACGGCTTGTATTAAAGAGCTTCAGGAACAAGGCTACAAACTGCCTAACTTCCCGTTTGACCCGCAAACAGACGAAGAAAAAGACGTTCGCGCACGTTACGACAAAGTTAAAGGCAGTGCGGTAAACCCAGTGTTGCGTGAAGGTAACTCAGACCGTCGCGCACCAAGTGCTGTTAAAAATTATGCAAAGAAGAACCCACATCGCATGGGCGAGTGGTCTAAAGATTCTAAGTCTCACGTAGCTCACATGAGCGACGGCGACTTCTACAGCAGCGAAAAATCAATGACATCTGCTGCTGATGACAGCTTCAAAATTGTCTTAGAAGCGAACGGTGAGCAAAAAGTACTGAAAGAATCTGTACCAGTACTGGCCGGTGAAGTGATTGACGCTGCAACAATGAGCAAAAAGCAGTTGCAGGCGTTCTTTGAAAAAGAAACTGCTGCGGCAAAAGAAGAAGGCGTTTTACTGTCGTTGCACTTAAAAGCAACCATGATGAAAGTGTCAGATCCCATTATGTTTGGCCATGCTGTACGTGTTTTCTTTAAAGACGTTCTAGAGAAGCATGCCGATGTCATGAAAGACATTGAGTTTGACGCCAGCAACGGTATTGGTGACTTGTACAATAAGCTTGAGAAGTTGGACGCTGATAAGCGCGCTGAAGTTGAGTCTGACCTGGAAGCGGTTTACTCGAAGCAGCCAGAACTGGCTATGGTTAACTCGCACAAAGGTATTACTAACCTGCACGTACCGAGTGATGTCATCATTGACGCATCAATGCCTGCAATGATTCGTGATTCGGGCAAAATGTGGGACAAAAACGACAGCCGTCAAGACGCCAAAGCAATGATCCCTGATCGCTGCTATGCCGGCCTTTACCAAGAAACCATTAACTTCTGTAAAGAAAACGGCGCGTTCGACCCATCCACTATGGGTACAGTACCTAACGTGGGCCTAATGGCACAAAAAGCAGAAGAGTACGGTTCGCACGATAAAACCTTCGAAATTCCGGCAGACGGTGTTGTCAAAGTCTTAAACAAAGCGGGCGACGTTGTGTTTGAACACAAGGTTGAGGAAGGCGATATCTGGCGTATGTGTCAGGTGAAAGACGCACCTATCCGTGACTGGGTGAAACTGGCGGTTAACCGTTCACGCTTAAGCGGTATGCCTGCGGTATTCTGGCTGGACAGCAACCGTGCACACGACGCTCAGTTAATTAAGAAAGTCGAAGAGTATTTAAAAGAGCACGACACCGACGGTCTTGATATCCAAATTATGGCGCCGGTAGAAGCGACTCGCCACACATTGCAGCGTGTTAAAGAAGGTAAGGACACTATTTCGGTTACTGGTAACGTTCTGCGTGACTACCTGACCGACTTATTCCCAATTCTGGAACTGGGTACATCAGCGAAAATGCTGTCTATTGTGCCTCTGATGAACGGCGGCGGTCTATTTGAAACAGGCGCTGGCGGTTCTGCACCTAAGCACGTTCAGCAGTTTGTTGAAGAAAACCACTTACGTTGGGACTCTTTAGGTGAATTCCTGGCGCTGGCGGCATCTCTTGAGCACCTGAGCCGCACTTTTGACAATAAACGTGCACAAGTGCTGGCTGACAGCCTTGACGTAGCAACGGCCAAGTTCCTGGATGAGAACAAGTCGCCGTCGCGTAAAGCCGGTGAGATTGATAACCGTGGTTCTCACTTCTACCTGGCTATGTACTGGGCAGAAGCGTTGGCGAATCAAAACGACGATGCTGAGCTTAACGAGCGCTTCAGTAAGTTGTCTGAAAAGCTGTCTGGCAATGAGCAAGCGATTATTGACGAGCTGAACGGCGTTCAGGGCAAGAAAGTGGATATTGGTGGTTACTACCAGCCAAACCCAGAGAAAGTGTCTGCAGCAATGCGCCCTTGCTCTGTATTGAATGAAACCTTAGCAAGCTTATAATTAAGCGAGCTAAGCTCATTGAAAAAGCAGGCTTCGGCCTGCTTTTTTTATTGCTTATAAGTTATCGACTAAATTTCAGGAGTATAACGAGTGGCCAATGGCAACTATTTAATTAATTTGTACGAGCGTTGTTTGAAACTGCCGTTTGGGCGCAAGATTTTCTCTGCAATGTTTGCTCGAAAAGCGCCTTATTTTGCAACCATTAAACCGCTTATCACTGAATTAGAGCCTAACTTTTGTCAGCTTACGTTCAAAAAGCGCAAAGCTGTTCAGAACCACATTGGTACGGTGCACGCTATTGCGGTGTGCAATGGTATGGAAATGGCGATGGGAGCATTAGCTGAAGCTTCTATTCCAAAGCATTTGCGTTGGATCCCCAAAGGTATGAATGTTCAGTATCTGGCAAAAACAAACAGTGACGTGACTATTGAGGCGAAGGCATCAGATCAGACTTGGCAAGTGGGTGAGCAACCAATAACCGTGGAAGCGAAACGGGATGATGGTACCGTGGTTGCTGCTGGTGAGATTATTATCTACGTTTCCGAAAAGCCTAAAAAGTAAATCGGACATACTAAAAAAGGGACCCAAAGGTCCCTTTTTAAATGCTAATTTCTTAACCTTTATTAAGGCTTGCCAACCGGCTCGTTAGCATCAATAACTGCACCTGGGTGTTCGTCTTCGCCATCGTCCGGCGCCAGTTTTTCCCATTTACGGGTAAACAGAGCCAATACGAATACCGCCGCACCAACGCTTACACCGAACACAAAGATGGTCCAGTAAAGCTCAGGCATTGCTTGTGGGTTCTCCGGGTCAAGGCCACCAGCCAACAAGCCAGCAACAACGTTACCGATGGAGTAGGTGAGTACGAAGATACCCATCATCTGGCCTGCCATACGCTTCGGTGACAACTTACTCACAGCACTCAGGGCAACTGGGCTTAAGCACAGTTCACCAACGGTGTGAATGAAGTAAACCGCAACGAGCCAGTATGGCGCCACTTTAAGTCCACTTGCAGCGGCTTGTGAGGCGAAGAACATGACAATGAAGCCTGTCGCCATAATGATAAGGCCAATAGCACTCTTAAAGCCGTACGACGGGTTGATCATACGCTTGCTTAGGTTAATCCAAAGCGCAGCGAAGAACGGCGACATAATGACCAGGAATATTGAGTTCAGCGACTGGAACCAAGTGGTTGGTATCTCAAAGTCACCGACCATACGGTCTGTTAAGTCACGGGCAAACAGGTTAAACGAAGACCCTGCCTGTTCGAAGCCTGCCCAGAACATGGTTGAGGCGATACAAACCAAGAATAGAGCGCCGAGGCGCTTCATTTCGTCCCGGGTGAGCTTACCGAAGATAAAAACTGACAGGTAATAAAGGAAAAAGATAACCGTAAAAATAATAGCGACATTTTCAGCAACGATTGTAGGATTAATCGTTACGTAGTCATTCAGCGCTAAGTAGGTATAAACGGCTACGCCGGCTAACAACAGCCAAATGATTCCCCAACTGCGTTTCGTACCTTTAGGACTCATTGGTTTCGGTGGCTTTTCGCCAACGCCGTTCAATTTACGCTGAGTCAGTTTGTACTGGATAAGACCGAATGCCATACCAACAGCTGCTGCACCGAAACCCCAATGGTAACCCGCGTTTTCCATTAGGTAACCGGTAACAAAGTAACCGATGATTGAACCAATGTTGATACCCATGTAATACAGGGTATAGCCACCATCACGACGATCATCGTCAGAGCTGTACAGCTGACCGACCATAGCAGTGATGTTTGGCTTTAACAGGCCGGTACCCAGTACCACCAAAATCATACCAACAAAGAAGCCTGCTTCACTAGGAATGGCCAATACAATGTGGCCAAGCATAATGATGATGCCGCCGTACCAGGTGGCGCGTTGACCACCTAACAAACGGTCGGCAATCCAACCGCCTGGTAAGCCCATGAAATAGACCGCACCGGTGTATAGGCCGTAGATAGCGGTTGCAGAGGCAACGGTTATTGCGAGTCCACCTTCTTGCAGACTGGCGGTCATGAATAAAACGAGTAGCGCGCGCATGCCATAGTAACTCATGCGCTCCCACATTTCGGTAAAGAACAGGGTTTGTAAGCCCCCTGGCTGTCCGAAAAAGCTTGAGTCTTTATCGACTATATTTTTAGGATCCATTCTTGTTATCCATTTTGTTATTTAACATCAAATAGTTATGTCTATTTTTAGCTTATTCGACTAAAGTCGGAGTCGAAAAAGGTGGCAATACTTTACTAGCGGTAGCCACAGAATGGAACCGAAAACGACGAATTCACTGGTTTTGCTGTCTAAACTCGGGCTCGGCAACAGGTTTGCTGAATAAATAGCCCTGGAAGTAGTCACAGCCTAATGAAGACAGGTAGTCAAAGTGCTTTTCTGTTTCGACACCTTCGGCAACCACTTTAAGCCCCAGGTTATGTGCCAGCTGCACAATCGTCTGCACAATGGCTTCTTTTTGCTTAGACTGAAACATATCGCGCACGAACGACACATCAATTTTCAGAACGTCAAACGGCAGCTTCATCAAATAGGAAAGAGATGAGTAACCCGTACCAAAGTCATCGAGCGCGAACTGAATGCCTAGTTGCTTCAACTCGTTAATTTTGTGAATGACTTCATCCAGGTTTTGCATTAACACGCTCTCAGTCAACTCTAGTTTAAGTTGGCCGGCAGGCACGTCGTAATGCTTCAACAGGCTGTTTAGCTTGTCGACAAAGTCCAGTTGCTGAAACTGCGGTGCGCTGACATTAATCGAAAGAACCCAGTCGTTTAAACCCAGCTGTTGCCACTGACGAATAATTTGGCAGGCTTGCTCATTAATTAAGTCACCCAGACCAATAATAAGACCGGTTTCCTCGGCCAGCGGAATAAATTCCGCAGGAGAGACCATTCCCCGCTCGCTATGATGCCAACGAATAAGGGCCTCTGCGCCAATAACAGTTCGGTTTTCATTAAGCTGGGGCTGCACATAAAGCTCTAAGCCGGTGCGCGTTTCTATCGCATGGCGTAAATCTGACTCAAGCTTCACTCGCTTTTCAATCGCATCGGCCATTTCAGGGTGATATAAGCGAATTTCGCCCATGCCATTGCGTTTTGCTTCGGCTAAGGCTAATGCCGCCTGAACCAGTATGTCTTCTGACGATTTGGTTAAGTCGCTGATAACTGTTGCACCAAGACTCATTGAGCACTGATGACGGTAATCTTTTAATGAATAGGGCGCTTGCAGCTCTTGTTGCAGTGTTTTAGCCATGCTCAGCGCGTGCGACTGCGCCTGTACCGGATTATTGCTCTTGCGCACCCGGGCAACCACGGCAAACTCGTTAGAGCTGGGGCGTGCAACCATATGCACGTTTAAATTGACGCGCTCGAGTCTGTGAGTGACTGATTGCAACAGTAAATCGCCCAGGGTCGGTCCAAGCGTGTTATTCAGAACTTTGAACTTGTCGATGTCGAGCAAAAATAGAACAAGGTGTTCGTCTTCAGGTATTTCCTGCTGCTGTTGTGATAAGTAGTCCAAAAGAGAGCGGCGATTCGGCAAACCTGTTAGTGCATCGTTGAAAGCTAGCTCCCGAATGCGCTTGTCTGATTGACGTATGGCTCGGTAATTATGCTGAAAACGCCGATCAATAACGGATGAAACCCAGGAGGTAAGCGCGATAAGTGCGACGGCAATGACAATAGCGTAAATCAGCCATAAATGTTGGTGTTGAGCACCGGCTGTTAAGCTACTGGTGGTTTCATTTGCGTAAAAGCGAGCGGCCAGCATCGCAACATAGTGCATACCACTAATAGCGGCAGCAATAATCAGCGCAGTGACAAACTGTATTTTTCGAAGTTCGCTTTTGGCGCCGCGAATGGTGTTCGAGCGGCTATAAGTACTCATGGCAAGAGTACCTAGAGCCACCGCAATAACTATGGAAGTCGCAAACCAATAGGGCGAGTAAAGTAGCTCTGCATTTAACTGCATAGCTTCCATGCCCAGGTAGTGCATTAGTCCAATACCGGCGCCTAGAATTGTGCCCGAAAGAATGTTTGTTTTGCTTGAAACCTGGTTGCGTACTCTTTTGAAACTAGCCAGTTTGTCTGCGGACAGGTGCAAAGAATAGGCAAAGTAATTGCCGATAATAGCCGGGGCTATCGAGGCCAGAGTCAATCCAATACTGTGTGAAACCACCACAGGCAACTGGAACGCTATCATGCCTATAAAGTGCATGCTCCAGACGCCAATGCCGGCAACAATTGCGGTAATAAGCGTCCAGGTTCGCTGTTGGCTGACTGAACGATGACGATGAGCACGCTCAAATATCTTTAACGCGGTAAATGACGCTATAAAAGCAACAAGGTAGGACAGGGCAACAAGCCAATAATTGTAATTGCCGGGTAGCGGAGCTTGTGAGTACTGCCCCAGATCAAAAAAAGTCATTAAAACGTCATTCATAAAAGCATCTTATCAGATCATTAAACGGCATTGCTAAGCCAAATTTCCCCAAGTGCAGGAGTGCTTAAATTGTCGACAATGCGATTGTTTTGGAATTGAAAAACGTGGTTATTTAGACTACCCTGTGTAGATTGTCGACAACCAAGTATTTTCTACTTATTTAAATAATATATGCAGACTTTTTACGATCAGTCGTACTCATTCAGATCACCCGTCACGTCAGCCGATCGTGTTCTTGTTGCGGTGCAAAAAGCGATTGTTGAAGGCGATATTGCCGCAGGCAGTAAAATTAGTGAAGCGGGTCTTGCTAAACAGTTTAATGTTAGCCGGGCACCATTGCGTGAAGCACTGGCAAGGCTGGAGCGTTGTCACTTGGTTGAGCGGACACCGAATGCAGGAGCTCGCGTTGTCACATTAACCTATGAAGGCTTAATTGCGTTGTATCAAATACGTGAAGAGCTGGAGGGGTTAGCCTGTCGTCTTGCGGCGGAACAAATGGCCGATGACGAAATTGATGCCTTGTCTAAATTGTTAGAACAACATTTGGAAAATCAACGGGTGCGTGAAGGCGAAAGTTATTATCAAGAGGCGGGGGATGTCGATTTTCATTACCGCATTATTCTTGCCAGTAAAAATCAGTACTTAATTAATATGCTCTGCGACGAGCTTTACTTTTTAGTTCGCATGTACCGTGTTCAGCTTGGTATGAATGGTCCGCGTGTGTCGCGTGCTTTTGATGAACACAAAGCGATTATTACCGCCATTGCGAACCGCGATGGCGAACTTGCCGATTTGTTGATGCGCCGCCATATCAGTGCATCACGCAAAAACATTGAAACAAAACTACAAGCACATAAGGAAGTATCATGAGTCAATTACAAAGCCCAGGTGCGAAACTGCGCCAAGCCGTAGCCGACGAGAGCCCACTGCAAATTGTCGGTACCATTAATGCTTACACAGCCATGATGGCTGAAAAAGTCGGTCATAAAGCGTTGTACTTGTCAGGTGCTGGCGTGGCTAACGCGTCTTTTGGCTTGCCTGACTTGGGAATGACTTCGTTGAACGACGTATGTGAAGACATTCGTCGTATTACCGGTGCCAGCGACTTACCACTGTTGGTGGACGCCGATACCGGTTGGGGTGGCGCATTCAACATTGCTCGTACTGTAAAAGAAATGAGCCGTGCCGGCGCCGCAGGTTTTCATATTGAGGATCAGGTCGCGCAGAAACGCTGTGGTCACCGTCCAAACAAAGAAATAGTTAGCCAGGGCGAAATGGTTGACCGTGTCAAAGCGGCTGTCGACGCGCGTATTGATGATCAGTTCTACATTATGGCACGCACCGATGCATTCCAGCAGGAAGGTATCGAGTCTGCTATTGAGCGCGCGCAAGCTTGTGTAGATGCAGGTGCAGACGCAATTTTTGCCGAAGCGGTGCACACGCTGGAACACTACAAAGCCTTTACTGATGCACTAGATGTGCCGGTACTGGCCAATATTACCGAGTTTGGTGCGACGCCGCTGTTTAACAAGCAAGAACTGGCCGATGTGGGCGTAGAAATTGTGCTTTATCCATTAAGTGCTTTCCGAGCTATGAACAAAGCGGCACTGAATGTCTACAATAGTATTTTAGAAAACGGTGACCAGAAAGCGGTTGTCGATGACATGCAAACGCGTGCGGAATTGTATGAATTTCTGAACTATCACGATTTCGAAGAAAAACTCGACCAATTATTTAAAAAATAAACAAATTAAGAAGGGAAAAATCATGGCAGAGAAGAAACTAAGTGGCGCAGGTTTGCGCGGACAATCAGCCGGCGAAACGGCACTATGTACAGTTGGTAAAAGCGGCTCAGGCTTAACCTACCGCGGCTATGACATTAAAGAGCTTGCCGAAAAAGTCAGCTTTGAAGAAGTGGCGTACCTGCTGGCAAAAGGCGAATTGCCGACTCAGTCGCAACTTGACGACTACCGCAAACGCTTAAAGTCACTGCGCGTGTTGCCACAGGAAGTCAAAGACGTGTTGGAGCGTATTCCAAAGTCAGCACACCCGATGGATGTGATGCGTACCGGTTGTTCAATGCTGGGTAACCTGGAAACAGAAGAAAGCTTCGATGAAGCCGACGACCATATCGAGCGTTTCTTAGCGACATTCCCTGGCATCGTGCTGTACTGGTATCGCTTTACTCACGACGGCGTTCGTATCGATACGGACTCAGAAGAAGAGTCAATCGGCGCGCACTTCCTGCGTTTATTGCACGACAAAACACCGTCACAGCTGCATGCTGATGTGATGAACACCTCACTTATCCTATACGCAGAGCATGAATTTAATGCGTCGACCTTTACTGCGCGCGTTTGTGCATCGACATTGTCTGACATTCATTCATGTGTTACCGGCGCGATTGGTTCATTACGTGGCCCACTGCACGGTGGTGCAAACGAAGCAGCAATGGAACTTATCGAAGACATGAAAGACGCCGACGATGCCGAGCAAACGCTGATGGGCATGTTAGAGCGTAAAGAAAAAATCATGGGCTTCGGTCATGCGATTTACAAAGAGTTTGACCCGCGTAACGACATCATCAAAGCGTGGTCGAAGAAACTGTCTGAAGAAGTCGGCGATAGCCGTTTGTACGATGTTTCTGTACGCTGTGAAGAAGTTATGTGGCGCGAGAAGAAGTTGTTCCCGAATGCGGACTTCTTCCATGCCTCTGCCTATAACTACATGGGCATTCCAACCAAATTGTTTACGCCAATTTTTGTTATGTCGCGGGTAACCGGCTGGACCGCGCACGTTAAAGAACAGCGTGCTAACAACCGTATTATTCGTCCGTCTGCGGACTACACCGGTCCAGAGGCGCGTCCAGTTCCAGCTATTGGTGACCGTTAATATGAACAATGAATATCGTAAAAAACTAGACGGCACGACGCTCGAGTATTTTGATACTCGAGCAGCCGTTGAAGATATAGAACCGGGCGCTTACGACAAACTGCCGTACACCTCACGGGTACTGGCAGAAAACCTGGTACGCCGTTGTCCGCCGGATATTTTAACGCAGTCGTTAGAGCAATTGATTTACGGCAAAAAAGAGCACGATTTTCCGTGGTTCCCGGCTCGCGTCGTTTGCCACGACATTCTCGGGCAAACGGCGTTGGTTGATTTAGCTGGCTTGCGTGATGCTATCGCCGAAAAAGGCGGTGACCCGGCTAAAGTGAATCCGGTCGTGCCTACGCAACTGATTGTTGATCATTCACTGGCGGTTGAGCACGCCGGCTTCGAAAAAGACGCGTTTGAGAAAAACCGCGCCATTGAAGATCGCCGTAACGACGACCGTTTCCACTTTATTAACTGGACTAAAACGGCGTTTAAAAACGTCGATGTGATACCACCGGGCAACGGCATTATGCACCAGATTAACCTGGAGAAAATGTCGCCGGTGGTGCAGGTTCGTGACAACATCGCTTTTGTTGATACCTGTGTCGGCACGGACAGCCACACGCCGATGGTTGATGCGTTAGGCGTTATTTCTGTAGGTGTAGGTGGTCTGGAGGCCGAAAGTGTGATGCTGGGGCGCGCCTCTTATATGCGCCTGCCTGATATCGTAGGTGTTGAACTCACGGGCAAATTGCGTCCGGGCATTACCGGCACCGATTTAGTGTTGTCGTTGACTGAGTTTTTGCGTCGCGAACGAGTGGTTGGCGCCTACCTTGAGTTCTTCGGTGAAGGTGCAGAGGCATTGACTGTTGGCGACCGTGCCACTATATCTAACATGACACCGGAATACGGTGCCACCGCAGCAATGTTCTACATCGATAACCAAACTATCGACTATTTGAAACTAACCGGTCGTGATGACGATCAAGTGGAGTTGGTCGAGAAGTTTGCTAAAGAAACCGGCTTGTGGGGCGATAGCCTGAAAACTGCCGAATACGGTCGAGTCTTGCGTTTTGACTTGTCAAAAGTCGAGCGTAACCTGGCAGGGCCGTCTAATCCGCATGCTTTATTGCCGGCAGCTGAACTCAGTGAGCGTGGCGTAGCCAAGCATATTGAACAGCCGGAAGAGGGCAAAATGCCTGACGGTGCGGTGATTATTGCGGCGATTACCAGTTGTACCAATACCAGTAACCCACGCAACATGATTGCAGCAGGTTTGATTGCGCGTAACGCTAATAAACTAGGCTTAACGCGTAAGCCTTGGGTTAAATCGTCTCTGGCACCGGGCTCTAAAACCGTCAAAATGTACCTGGAAGAAGCTGACTTATTGCCGGAACTGGAAGATTTAGGTTTCGGTGTGGTGGCGTTTGCCTGTACCACGTGTAATGGTATGAGTGGCGCGCTGGATCCGAAAATTCAGCAAGAGATCATCGACCGTGATCTGTTCTCAACCGCGGTATTGTCGGGTAACCGAAACTTTGACGGACGTATTCATCCGTATGCTAAGCAGGCGTTTTTGGCATCGCCGCCGTTGGTTGTGGCGTATGCGATTGCCGGCACTATCCGCTTTGATATCGAAAAAGACGTGCTGGGGTATGACCACGATGGTAACCCGGTAACGCTTAAAGATATCTGGCCGAGCGATGAAGAAATTGACCGTATCGTCAAAGAGAGCGTTAAGCCTGAGCAGTTCCGCAAGGTCTATGACCCCATGTTCAATCTGAGTGTCGACTACGGCGAGAAAAACAATCCGCTGTATGATTGGCGCGAAATGAGCACTTATATTCGTCGTCCCCCTTATTGGGAAGGTGAGTTAGCCGCAGAGAATACGTTAACCGGTCTGCGTCCGTTGGCGGTACTGGGTGATAACATCACTACCGATCATTTGTCACCGTCCAACGCCATTATGGCTGACAGTGCTGCAGGTGAATACCTGACTAAAATGGGCGTGCCGGAAGAAGACTTTAACTCTTATGCTACCCACCGCGGCGATCATTTAACCGCACAGCGTGCCACCTTCGCTAACCCGAAGTTGTTTAACGAAATGGTACGTGACGACAATGGTGACGTGATTCAGGGATCGCTGGCGCGGATTGAGCCGGAAGGCAAAGTCGTGCGCATGTGGGAAGCTATTGAGCACTACATGAACAATAAGCAGCCGCTGATTATCGTGGCCGGCGCTGATTACGGTCAGGGCTCATCGCGCGATTGGGCAGCGAAAGGTGTTCGCTTAGCGGGTGTTGAAGTTATTGTTGCCGAAGGTTTTGAACGTATTCACCGTACCAACTTAATTGGTATGGGCGTATTGCCACTGCAGTTTGAAGAGGGCACTACGCGCAAAACCTTAAACATCGATGGTACCGAGACCTTTGACGTTAAAGGTACGCCGGCACCGGGGGCTGTATTGCAGCTGACTATCCACCGTAAGGACGGGTCGTCACAGCAAGTACCGGTTATTTGTCGGCTGGATACCAAAGAGGAAGTCTCTATTTACGAGGCTGGTGGTGTATTACAGCGCTTTGCACAGGACTTTTTAGAAGCGGAAGCAAGCTAAGGAGTTTGAGCTATGGCGTTTAAACCACAAATCAAAATTCCCGCCACCTATATGCGTGGCGGGACCTCAAAGGGCGTATTTTTCCGTTTGCAGGACTTGCCTGAAGCAGCACAGCAACCGGGGGCGGTGCGAGATGCCATTTTGTTGCGTGTCATTGGCAGCCCGGATCCTTACGCCAAGCATACCGATGGTATGGGCGGCGCGACGTCCAGTACCAGTAAAACGGTTATCGTTTCTAAAAGCGAACAGCCGGATCATGACGTGGATTACCTGTTTGGTCAGGTGTCCATAGACAAGCCATTTGTCGACTGGAGCGGTAACTGCGGTAACTTGTCCTCTGCTGTGGGGCCTTTTGCCATTGCCAACGGTTTGGTAGCGCCTGAACGCATTCCTGAAAATGGTGTTTGCGAAGTCCGTATTTGGCAGGCCAATATTGGCAAAACTATTGTCAATAAAGTGCCTATGGTCAACGGTGAAGTGCAGGAAACCGGTGATTTTGAGCTGGATGGTGTTACCTTCCCGGCAGCGGAAGTGCCCGTAGAGTTTATGGACCCATCAGCTGATGGTGAGTCGATGTTTCCGACCGGTAATCTGATCGATGATTTAGACGTTCCGGGTATCGGCACCCTAAAAGCAACACTGATTAACGCCGGTATTCCGACCATTTTCCTGAATGCAGAAGAAATTGGCTATGATGGCACCGAACTGCAGGAAGCTATTAACGGCGACCCGGCAGCTTTGGAGCGTTTCGAAACCATTCGTGCGCACGGTGCAGTAAAAATGGGCTTGATAGACGACGTTTCAGATGCAGCTAATCGCCAGCATACGCCGAAAGTGGCGTTTGTCGCGCCGCCGAAAGACTATATCGCCTCCAGTGGTAAGAAAATTGCCGCCAGTGACGTGAATCTGTTGGTGCGTGCTATGTCGATGGGCAAACTGCATCACGCCATGATGGGCACAGCCGCAGTGGCTATCGGAACTGCCGCAGCCATTCCGGGTACTACTGTTAACCTGGCGGCTGGCGGTAATGACCGTACCATGGTTAACTTTGGCCACCCGTCGGGTACCTTGCAAGTGGGCGCCGAATGTAAGCAGGTAAACGGGCAATGGACCGCCATCAAAGCCATTATGAGCCGCAGCGCGCGCGTTTTAATGGAAGGTAACGTGCGTATTCCAGGTGAAGTGCTGTAAATGCAAGAAGTCGCGCTTAGGCGCGACTTCTTATTAGTGTTTTTCAAACCTAGTCCGCATAGCCCCATGGAGTAGGGGGAGTATCAACGGTTTCTGTTAAATCAAAATCCACCCGAAATTCTCTGCCTTCGCGAATTAAGCGGTAGGTAAAGGTGTCGTCGTGAATATACATTTGCCAAATATTGGTATTCGACTGCGGCACACCCAATTCAATAAATAATTCTTTTGAGTAGGCGTCAGCCGGGAACGACTGTGCAGTCGGGTAGCCTTTGTCGACCGTATGACCACCATACATAGTTAGCGGGTCATAGTTGCCGTCGGGTTTGCGGTGATCATGTTTAAGGCTAATGCCAGACCCTGTTTGCGTTAAAATCCAGGTGCGCGAATGGTCATCGCCAACATGAAAAGGAATTTCAATTTTCGCATCGCCGCACTTACGCACATGCATAATCAACGGGCCTTCAAAACCGTCGCTCGCTGGTGTATCAACAGTCACCTCACCTGCGTATGAGTTGCCGCAATGCTGGTTAATTGCTGCAAAAAATTCAGCTTGAGCCTGGGTAGTCACCTGCGGTGCAGGCTTAATTACCTGAGCAGAGCTGGTAAATGGTGCAAAGCTTGCGACGGCAATTGACGTAAGAAAAACGATTTTTTTCATTTTTAGACCATTGGATAATGTTTAATTCTGAATTATATGAGAAAGTAAAACCTGACATGAATCAAAGGCACATGCCAGTATTTTTACGTAAACTTATGATACCAAGTGCAGTAACCGAAATTTCCGATCTCCAACATATTCTGGATAGTCTCGACGCCGTTGTGTACGTATCTGACGTTGAAACTCACGAACTGCTTTTTATGAACAAGTATGCGCTAAAGAATATTGGCGGCGTAAACCAGTTCGATGATGTTAAAGGCAAGCGTTGCTTTGAGGTTTTACAGAAAGGTCAAAAAAAGCCTTGTGATTTTTGTACTAACCCTTTACTCCCGAAAAGTGGTGATACGTATCTTTGGGAGTTTAAAAATACACGTAATAATTGCTGGTACCAATGTCGTGACCGCTTGATCCGTTGGCATGACGGACGCCAAGTGCGACTAGAAGTCGCAACAGATATTACTGAGCGTAAGAGTGTAGAAGAGCAACTGCATGAAACACAAAAGGAATTAAAGTTTCTCGCAGAAGTGGACAGCTTAACTCAGCTATATAATCGTCGCGCATTTTTTATGTACGCGGATAATTTGCGAAAAAGCCTTCCAAAATCAGCCAGTTTGGGCTTAATGATTCTCGACTTGGACTATTTTAAAGACATTAATGATAGCTATGGGCATGAAGCTGGTGATACGTTACTAGCGGCAATCGGGCAAAAGCTTCTTTCATTTTCCGGTGATGGCACTGTGGTGGGACGTATGGGCGGTGAAGAGTTTGCTATCGCCTTCCATGAAACAGAGAAACGGGAAAAGTTAGGCTTTGCAAACGGAGTTTATAATGCAGTGAGCAGCGTGAAAGCGCTGTACTTTAAAGATACATTGCAATGTACAACAAGCATCGGCGTGTCATCACAAATGGCGGCTACAGAACTTCGAGATATTATGCGTGAGGCAGATAATGCATTGTATCAAGCAAAATCAGCCGGTCGCTCTCAGATAAAAGAGGCCTAGGGCAGCCAAATATCTCCAATGGCGGTTTCTGGCGAAAAGTGATGCGCAATTTGCGCTTGCAGCAACTCGCCGCAGGCAAGAGCGTCGGTCATGGCGTCGTGGGGGGCGTAAAAAGGCAGATTGTAACGCTCCCGGCTGTCAGCCAAACGGATAGAAACAGGCTTTTTGCCGGTTAACTTATCCCACAAACTGCGTTTTTGGCGATGAAAGCGTGCCTCAATTTCCATGGTATCTATGAGTGGGAAGTGGATGGTTTCGTTCAAACGCTCTTCAAAAGCACCTTGTAAAAAAGGGCGCTCAATACCATTGTAATGGACGACCCAAACTTTGCCTGCAACAGCGTTTAACAATGGATCAATGATTTCAGCCAAATCTGGTGCTTGCTCTATCTCGCTGTGCGTTATGCCATGAATAGTAACTGACTCTTCAGTGAGCAAACGCCGGGGCTTTACTACCCACTGTTGTGCTTTGCTCATGTCTATTCGACTGAGTGTCATAGGTACCACAGCGATGCTGATAATTCCGTGTTTGTCTGGATTCATACCAGTAGTTTCAAAGTCGACAGCAACCATTGGTACGTTGTCAATAGAAGTGTCTGCGCTAGCTATGCCAACTTCATAATAGCGTTTAAGCGCAGGATGCTTCGCTGTTTTTGCAAGCTCCTGAAAACGCTCCGGCCAGTTTACTGCGCTTTTCTCTTGTTTATTCTCGGCGTCTGGCGGCAAATACAGCACAATTAGCCTCCAGAATATTTGTAACGCAGGTATTTCTGCGCGTTACTGAGAATTTGGAAAGCGTCTTTTAAATTTTTACGCTCAAAATCAGACAAGTCCTCCGGTGCCACGTTGTTATCCGGTGATTCACCGGCTTCTAATGCCAGAGCCTGGTGACGAATGCGCACCATAGAAATCAATTCCAGCGCATCGCGTAAGTCGGGACCACGACCTTTTGGCAATATATTAGCGTCAATAATTTCCTCGAGGCGGGCAAATGAGTTTTGACGTTGAGCACTAATCGCCAAAGCATGTACACGAATTAAGTCAGCGACAGGACCGGTTCCACGGCGCTTTGTATTAATGCTGTCCCGGTGTTTGCCGTCTTTTTCCATGACAAAATCTTTGAAAAAACCGAGTGGTGGCGTACGGTTTAACGCGTTACGTGCCATAGAGCCCAGAAAGCGCTTGTGCTTAGGCGCTTTTTTACGAATGAGCTGGTTGAGCTCTTTGGCAAAACGCATTTCACCACTAACACCGTCTAAGTCAAAAAAAATTGACGAATGCAGCAGTTTTTCAGGTGAGGGGTTTTCTATCCAGTCCGTGAAATACTGCTTCCATTTTGATAAAGGCTGACGCCAGTTACGGTTTGTCGCCATAATATCGCCGGTGCAATAGGTATAACCACAGGCGTTTAGACCATCGGAAACAAATTGCGCGATATTTAAGAAATATTCATCATGTAGTTTAGGGTCAAAGCTGTCATCGAGCACCATTGCGTTGTCCTGGTCGGTCACCACGGTTTGCTCGTCTCTAGCCATAGAACCCAGTGCTAAGAAACAGTAGGGCACTGGTGGTGGTCCGTATTTCTCCTCGGCTAACTCCAGTAGTCGCTGTTTAAAGCTACGACCAATAGTCGCCATAGCGGAGCCAATAATGCGTGAATTAGCGTCTTCTTCAACCATACGCACAAAGCTTTTATGTACGTCAGGGACTAACTGTGAAAGCTCTTCAATACTGGTTTGTTTAAAAATACTGGAAACGATGTACAAACTGCTTTGGGATTCATGTCGAGCTACATCAGATAAAGCAATAACGCCAGTAACTTTGGATTGGCGCAGTACTGGCAAATGGTGCAAGTTGGTGCGCAGCATAGTTAGAAATGCTTCAAACACTCGATTGTTGTGCTGCACGAACACCAGGTTCTCAGACATAATATCGGCGACTGGGTCGGAGGCGTCTTTGTCGACCGCTAGTACGCGTTTACGCAAATCTTTGTCGGTGATTATGCCCGCAGGAATATCACGCTTTTCGTCGTCATAAATGAGTAATGATGACACTTTCTCGTCCGTCATTAGACAAGCAGCTTCGCGTATTGAAGCACTTTTATTAATAGCAATAGGCTCGCGTGTAATTAAAGTCTCAACTCGGGCTGATAATGTTCGGTTACGACTCTCATGTTCTTTTACCGCATGACTGACACGGCGCTGCTCTTCAACTTCAACAGCGTCGGCAAAGGCATCGTACTCGTCATAAAAGCGATTAAATAAGTCGCCGGGAATGTAATACAGCAGTGTATCTTCAATGGTTTTAACCGGAAAGCGTACGCGGCCTTTGCGGAGCAGGCCAGCTTCACCGAAAAAGCCACCTTCATCTAATCGGTTAAACAGTGATCCGTCTTTGTGATAAGTCTCAATTGAGCCACTTCTGACAACATGGAGTGCATCAATATGCTGGTTGAACTCAAGAATTTGAGTGCCGGCTTTGAAGTAAGCTACAGAGGTATTTCGTGCCGCTATTTGAAGCTCTTCTTCAGGTAACTCGTTAAAAGGAGAGTACTTGTGTAAGAAGTTCAGAATTTCGACGTGCTCAGCTTCCATATAAGCACCTTAAAAAAGATGAGCGACACCCAGAGGTGTCGCTCGTGGTCGGTTATTTTGTGGTTTTACCAACTCTTGGCTCAGAGCGCAAGCCTTGGACTAAAGCCACGGATGCTGCTAAAAGCACAATAGTAAACGGTAGGCCTGCTGATACTGCCATGGCTTGCAGAGCCACTAAGCCGCCGCCAAGTATCAAGGCAATTGCAACGAGCCCCTCAAAGGTACACCAGAATACACGTTGTGGTACAGGTGCTTCGACTTTACCGCCTGCACTGATGGTATCAATAACCAACGAACCAGAGTCAGACGATGTAATGAAGAACACCATAACTAGTATAATACCGATGAATGAGGTAATGCCTGTCCAAGGTAAACCTTCTAACATCACAAATAGCTGCAATGACAGGTCGACGTTAGCAACTTCTTCTGCGCCAGCCAGGAACTGCTCAATAGCGGCTGTGCCGAAAACGCTCATCCAGAATACACAGGCGAGTGAAGGAATCAGCAATACTGAAACCAAGAACTCACGTACTGTGCGACCACGCGAAACGCGGGCAATGAACATACCGACAAACGGTGACCACGCTATCCACCAAGCCCAGTAAAATGACGTCCAGCCTTGTGAATAGTTTAAGTCTTCTCGTCCAACTGGATTAGACAGAGCAGGTAAGTTCACAATGTAATTGTAAAGGTTGTCAACGAAGCCTGTCAGAATTGCGACAGTAGGCCCAACAATGATAACGAACAGCATTAATAGTGCTGCCAATGTCATGTTGATTTGAGATAAGCGTTGTACACCTGACTCGAGACCGGCGAGTACTGACACTAAAGCAACGGCAGTGATACCAATGACCAACAATACCTGTGTTGTATTACCTTCGTCCCAGCCAAACAGGAAGTTAAAGCCTGAGGCTGCCTGCGACGCGCCTAAACCTAACGATGTAGCTAAGCCGAACAGAGTTGCCAAAATAGCAACAATATCGATGATGTGGCCTGGCCAGCCCCAAACTCGCTCACCCAGAATAGGGTAGAAAATAGAGCGAATGGTTAAAGGTAAACCTTTGTTGAAAGAAAAAATAGCAAGACCTAAAGCCAGAACCGCGTAAATAGCCCACGGGTGCAGTGCCCAGTGGAATATTGTTGCAGCCATACCTAAAGCAACCGCTTTCGCCTCGTCACCCTCTGCGCCACCAAGTGGAGCCCAATCGGTACGAAGCCCGTTAGATCCGGTTTCAGTGCCTCCTAAGGCTGTACTGAAGTGAGTTATGGGCTCTGAAACGCCATAGAACATAAGGCCAATACCCATGCCCGCTGCGAACAGCATTGAAAACCAGCCGAGATAGGAAAAGTCAGGTTTGGCTTCTGTGCCCCCTATCCGAACTTTGCCTAGCGGTGAAACCACCAATACCAGACACAAAATAACAAAGATGTTAGCGGCGCTGATAAAGAACCAATCTAAGTTAGCCGTTAACCAATCTTTGGTATTCGTAAATATTGGGCCAGCCTGATTTTGAAAAGCTAACGTAATGAATACGAAAGCCACAATGGCTAAGCCCGAAATAGCAAAAACGCGGTTATGAAAATCGAGTCCAAATGGACCTATTTTCATGACAACGTTGTCTTGTCCTACCTGATAGTCTGTATTGATGGGGTTAACTTCACCATCGGGAATCATGGGATCATCTGCTTGGCGTTCGCGTTCTAAATCCTTGTCGCCGCGCAGTACCTCTTCTTCTTTTTTGGTCATTTAGCTTCCCCTTTATTAAAAATAGGCGCTGATACGCATTTGAATTTAAAGCTAATTTTAAATTCACGTGTAGAGTATAGGAAGCTACGGAGATTTCTTAAAGTTAGATCGGTAGAAAATTAGAATTGTTTTTCAAATTAGAGTAGAGGAAGGCTGGGGGAAGCTAACGGATAATCCTTTATCCGCCAGCTTATAGGGGGTTAGAAGCTATAACGAACGCTCGCACCTATAGTATCGATATCCTGATCAATTTCATCTAGATCATACAGTTTATACCCAACACCCAGCGATAAGTTAGTGGTCAGATGGAAAAACGCTGAAGCGTCATAACGAATGGCGTTTTCATCGTCAATATCCAGATAGTCAGCTTTGACAGATAACTCGAAGAAGTCGGTAATCATAGAGCGGATACCCAGACCGGCCCCGTAGCCCGATTCGTCAAAAGACTCTGAGCCTATGGCATCAATAGAGCCAACAAGCTCCAGTTTTTCGTAGGTGACGGTAGCGAAAATGTCCGTAGAGTCGGTAATGCCATGGTTAAAGCCTAGACCGGCATTGAGTGAGTCTAAATCGACATCACCAAAGTCTGACTCGTCACCCACTGAGTCAAAGTTTGCCAGAACAAAAACGGAGTCACTAAGCGACAGGGAACCAGATACCGCGTAACCATCCATTGAAATATCTTCATCAAGCGGTGTTTCGATATCGGTTTCGATATAAGTTGCCTGAATTTTGTCCCAGTTGGGAGAGTCCGCTAAAGCGCCTGTTGAAGTCCCAATTAAAGCGAGTGCAATGATTGTCTTTTTCATGATACTTCCTTATTGGTTAGTTGCTAAACATAGTGCTTTTCCGTTGTTATGACTAAAGTTAGGGTGGGTCGAAAAAAGCTTCAACCGCTTTTACGAAACCTTTAATCTAAGCGGTTAATTAAGGAAATTAAGGCGGCTTCAGCAACGCGTTTAATATTGTCACGCTCTTCGCTGTCACTGACTTCGTAAGTGACTGCATGAGCTGCGAACTTATCAGTGATGAACTGCTTAAAAACACCGCTGTCAGGGTGTGCACCAGGCTGATAGTCAAGTTCAACGGAGTCGACCATTTCAGCGATTTCTTCAATCCAGTTATAAACTCGTTGAGGGTTTCTTAAAGGCACTCCAGAACTAGGTTCATAGCCTTTAGGCATCGTATAAAAAACATTTCGGTGCGTTGAGTGAAAATCAATGGCGAACTCAATTTTACCGCCACCTTTAGTTAATTTTGTTAAGTATTTAGCCAGTGCCTGGGTTTCCGGCAGCGTTTGGTTTTTCCAGTCCCTGTTCATATCGACACCGGCGGCTGTTAAGCGCCAATTGCCGTGATAAACCCCGTCTGGGTTCATATTTGGAACCAGTAAAATATTGTATTGCTTGCGAAACTCAGAAACGTATTTTTCATCGCTAAATAGTATTTCTCCAAAGTGGAGAAGGGCAATTGCGCCAGTCACTTCCGGTGGATGTTGACGGCCAATAAGTATCAGCCATTTATCGCTTGAAGGAACTGTATGCTCTAATGCAGCCAAGTTTCTTCCTTCACTGGAGACCCCGAGAGAAATAACTTTGGAGTGCTCAGGCTCTTTAATTAAGCTACTTAGCCATTCTATATAATGGACGTTATCGATAATTTCCTGTCCGGCGATAATTTCTTTTTCTTGGGCCGGTAGGGTGACTTTAAACTTTAACCAACCATCGCCTTCTGAGAAAGGGACCGGGTGCCACATATCTTCGCCGATACTGCTGCGTTTGGGCTTGTACCTTGAAATACCTTTGTCAGCAAACAAAGTAATCGTAAAGGTCTTACTCTCATTCGCCAGGTTTTCAACGGCAAATGCGTACCAGGGGCTAGGGTTTATATCTTCTTTTTCTGGCTTTAAATAGAGCTTAAATTGACCTTCCTGCTCTCGCTCACAATGATGTAAACGTCCCGCAGCAAAGTCAGTCGTAAACTTGACTTGCTCGAATGAGCAGCCGTCAGGATTCCTAGGTTTGTCCTCCTGAGGCTGCTGAAGCGTTAACTGGCTAAATAACGCAACGCTGGCTAAAGAGAGCATTTAGTCCTCAAGTAGATACGCGGTTCCTCACTTCTTAGTCACCCATATCTATAGATATATACGCAGCCTGATACTTTTACCTCCATATTTATTTTTTCTTAACAATTGATAAGGCATCCCGAGTAAATAAGAACCTCCCGATTACCCCAATCTATTTTTCGAATCTATTTGAGCCTACCGAAATTGCTGGTTTGGTCTATTATTATTTGCGCCCAAACTGGTGTTTAACAAAAAGGTAATAAACCATGTTTAAGAAAACACTTCCTATACTTTCTGCGGTATCAATTGCGGTATCGTTGTCGGTAGCTTCTGGCATTGCTAGTGCACAGGACAATATGTCTTACGACGTGAACAAGCCAGAACCTAAGCCCAATGAATTTTGGTGGCCAAACAAGTTAAACCTTGAGCCTCTGCGCCAGCATAGTCCTGAATCAGACCCCTACGGTGATAACTTCGACTATGCTGAAGCCTTTAGCAAACTTGACCTTGAGCAGGTTAAAAAAGACATTGAAGAATTAATGACGTCTGACCAGGACTGGTGGCCAGCTGATTATGGACATTACGGTCCTTTCTTTATTCGTATGGCTTGGCACGGTGCTGGTACTTATCGCGTGCAAGATGGTCGTGGTGGTGCAGCTGGCGCTCAACAGCGGTTTGAACCTCTAAACAGCTGGCCGGACAATGTCAGCTTAGACAAAGCGCGCCGTTTATTATGGCCAGTGAAACAAAAATACGGTCGCAGCTTGTCATGGGCTGACTTAATGGTGTTAACAGGAAACGTCGCTTTAGAGTCGATGGGTTTTGAAACCTATGGCTATGCTGGTGGTCGGGAAGACGCCTGGGAGCCGGATATTGTCTACTGGGGGCCAGAGACTGAGTGGCTTGGCGGCGACAAACGCTACAAAGGTGATCGTAAGCTGGAAAACCCATTAGCAGCAGTACAGATGGGGCTCATTTACGTAAACCCGGAAGGTCCTAACGGTAAACCTGATCCGTTATTAGCAGCAAAAGACATTCGCGATACCTTCGGCCGTATGGCTATGAATGACGAAGAAACCGTGGCACTTATTGCCGGTGGCCATACCTTTGGTAAAGCACACGGTGCGCACAAGCCGGAAGAGTGTTTAGAAGCAGAGCCTGCGGCTGCTCCTGTTGAACAGCAAGGTCTTGGTTGGAAAAACAAGTGTGGTAAAGGTAATGCTGAAGACACTATTACCAGTGGTTTAGAAGGTGCGTGGTCGGTTAACCCAACTGCTTGGACGACCCAGTACCTGGATAACCTGTTCGGCTTTGAATGGGAACAAACTAAGAGCCCGGCGGGAGCTATTCAGTGGATTCCTGTTGATGGTCAGGCGTCTAACTTAGTGCCGGATGCGCACGTAGAAGGTAAACGTCATGCGCCAATTATGTTTACCACTGACTTGTCACTGAAGTTTGACCCTGAGTATCGCAAAATTGCGAAACGCTTCCATGAAAATCCGGAAGAGTTTGAAAAAGCCTTTGCGAAAGCCTGGTTTAAGCTGACTCACCGTGACATGGGACCTAACCAGCGTTACTTAGGTGACATGGCACCAACAGAAGATCTGATTTGGCAGGATCCTATTCCAGATGTTGACTTCGAGCTTATTGACTCAAACGATGTAGCTGAGTTGAAAGAAGCATTATTGGATTCAGGTTTGACGGTTCAGCAATTAGTTCGCACAGCCTGGGCGTCGGCTTCAAGCTTCCGTGGCACAGATATGCGTGGCGGTGCAAATGGCGCACGCATTGCGTTAGAGCCGCAAATTAACTGGGAAGCGAACAACCCGGAAGAGCTGAAAGATGTTCTGGCAACATTGAAAGAAGTACACGAAGACTTTAATGATGATCTGTCAGGCGACAAGTACGTGTCACTGGCTGACGTTATTGTGCTAGGTGGTGCGGCAGCTATTGAGAAAGCCGCTTCAGACGCGGGCTACGATGTGACAGTTCCATTCGAGCCGGGTCGTACTGATGCCACTCAGGAAATGACCGATGTCAATTCGTTCTCTTTCTTAGAGCCAAAAGCGGATGCATTCCGTAACTACTTTGGTGAAGACAACCGCTTATCACCAGCTCAGATGATGGTTGATAAAGCCGACCAATTAACTCTGACGGTTCCTGAAATGACAGTCCTGATTGGCGGCTTACGCACTATTGGAGCGAATTACGACGGCTCTGAGCACGGCGTATTAACTGACCAACCCGGTACGTTGAATAATGACTTCTTTGTTAATCTGCTAACTATGGATAACGAGTGGAAGAATTCAGAAGACAATGAAGCGGTGTATGAAGGTTATGATCGCGAAGCGGGCAAACTGAAATTTACAGCAAGCCCGGTTGATCTTATCTTTGGTTCAAACTCTGAACTGCGCGCAGTCTCTGAAGTGTACGCAATGAGCGACGCTAACGAGAAGTTCGTCAACGACTTTGTTCTAGCATGGACAAAAGTGATGCAGTTGGACCGCTTTGACCTGCAATAAGTAAGGTTAAATTGGTGAAATAAAAAGCGGCGCTATGAGTTAGCGCCGCTTTTTTTATGGTTCTTGCCAATACCAGCGCTAATAGTCAGTTGTAAGGCTTCTGCCGGCTTCATGTCGAGCGATTCAACGCAGTCCTTCGGCACCATGATCATGTAGCCACCAACGTTATAACTCATCGGTAAAAAAACCGCGACTTGCTCGTCTTCGAGAATTTCCGATAACTTGTCATCACTGGCGCCAGGCTTTTTGGTTACAATGCCTATAAGCTTCGTATTACTATTCGGCAGCGTTACCATCACGACGGACTCATCGGCAAAGTCTTTACCTGACATCATTTCAAATACGTCATTTACCGTGCCATATAAGCTGCGTAGCAGCGGCATTTTGTTGATGAGTTTGCCCGGCAATTGCCAAATAGAATTGAACAGGCTCCAACGTGAACTAAAGCCAACGAGCAGGGCAAGGATAAGGAAGCTAATAAAGGCAAGGCCAGGAAAATAATAAGCATCTCCGCCTAGTGCCATCCAAACAGGCTTTAGCGATTGCTCAATAGTTACCAGTAACCAACGAATGAGATAAACGGTAATAACTATCGGCAGTAAAATCGCCAAGCCTTTCAAGAAGTAATTCAGTATTTTTTTCATAAGTCTGCTTTTTAGTTCGAGTTTTGATACAAGCTTAGCGGTTTTTTAGGGTTCGTGAAATTCTTTACGGTTTGTTAATGTAAGAGAGTAAAAATATATAAGCTAATTGCAAAAGGAGCTTGCCATGTCTTCACAGGGGTCACGTCAAACATTGGTACGGCAGTGGGAGTTACTGAAGCTGCTGCCGACAAGACCACCGGGAATAACAGCCAAAGACATTTGTCAGCAGCTTAACGACGAAGGCTTTGAAGTGTCTAAGCGGCAGGTTGAACGCGACTTAGACCAGCTGTCGCAGTCATTCGCACTGGAATGCAACGACAAAGGTAAACCCTACGGCTGGCACTGGATGGAAGGGGCTGGTGCCGATATGCCGGCAATTTCAGCCGCTGAAGCGCTGTCGCTGACCATGGTTGAGAAAGTTTTGAAGCCACTAGTGCCCAATACCGTGCTTAAGTCTATTGCGCCGCGATTAAACCAGGCGAAAGACAAACTGACCAAACTGCATCAGGGCGCGTCGCTTGGCAGCTGGCAAAGCAAAGTGGCCTATGTTCCGGCAACATTGCAGCAACAAGCACCGGCAATTAACGACGACGTGTTAAATAACGTACAACTGGCATTGCTGCATAACCAGTGTGTCGATGTGAGTTATCAGCCCGGTTCACAGCCCGACACAGTAAAAGACTACACTTTACACCCGCTGGCTATAGTTCAACGTGGCGTCAGCACCTATTTAGTGGCCTGTGTTGACCCTTACGACGACCCGTTATTGTTTGCCTTGCATCGCATTCGTGAGGCCGTACCTCGGGAAGATAAACACGCCAAGACGCCTGAAAACTTCACCTTAAAACGCTATTTAGAGAAGGGTGCGTTGCAGTTTTCTGACGGCAACACGCTAAAACTAAAAGCCCGCATTAACGACAATTTAGCCATGCACTTAACGGAAACACCGCTTAGTGACGACCAGCAAATAACGGCCGACGGCGAAACTAATATACTGACGGCAACCGTTATCGACTCATGGCAACTGCACTGGTGGGTGAAGTCTATGGGGGCTCAAATACAAGTTCTGGAGCCCAAAGCATTGCGTGACAGTGTTGTTGAAGAGCTTAAAGAAACTCTCTCAGCTTATAGTCGTGAATAAGTCAGAAAGACATTGCTTCAACGCTTTCTGACGTAAAAAACTGAGCGTTCTTCAACGGCTGTCCGTTTAGCCGGTAGCCGACCATAGGGCCGTCTTTGCCCGCCGACCAGTCAACGCAGGCAATGTGGTCGGTTTGTACGCAGGGTTTGCCTTGCATCCAGTAATGGCCAATAAACAGCGGCTTTTTGTTGTCGTAACCGGGCATGGCAGCCCCGGGGATTTCAGCGTCGGGCAGGTTGTTAATGTCGTCTACACCAATGGCCAGTTCGCGATAATGCGGATGCGCCTCGCGCCACCAGCGAGTGCGAATTTCAGTGCGCGGGTGCCCGCTTTTATCTAAAAACGAGTAGCCTTCCGGTAGTGTGACTTCCCAACCTTTGCATAGCACCTCGATGGCATTGAACAGTTCATGATGCTTGGTGTTAGCGAGCACCCAAGCGTTTTCGTGCAATACACCGTTGGTCGCATAATTCGCTAATACCTCTAGCGACGGCCGATGCCAGCAGGCATGCACCACACGTAAATTGGGTAAGTCTAAATACATGGGCAAGGTTTTAAACCAAGCGATGGTGTTAGCGTACCAGGTAGGGTCTTGTTCAGCTTCTTTTAAAAAGGCCCCGTGCTGCTCGAAGTTTTTCTGAGAGTGCTCGCGCAGGTAGTTGCCTTTGTGGTCCTCAGTAGCCCAGGCCACCGCATTAAACTCGTGGTTACCCATAATGCAAAGCGCCTTACCATGCTCAACCATGCGGCGGATAGTATCGACAGAGCGCCGTTGCTGTGGTCCACGGTCGACTAAGTCGCCTACCGAAATTAACGTGCGTTCCGGGTGTTGGTACACACCATTCACTTCCTCATAACCCATATTGCTGAGTAACGCTTCAAGCTTGTCAGCGTGTCCGTGAATGTCTCCAATAATGTCGTACATTTATGTCCTTATTTATTTCGGTAACGGTAAATTATTGCGCTGGTGCTTCGGTTTTTTATCGTAATAAAAAATAGCGCCGTTGGGTGTAAACTCGATATCGTACAGATGGTTAAGATGCCGATGCAAGCGCTTGGCAAAACGCTGATACGGCTTCGCTTTACGGCTCGTATTTGCAATTAACGTAAACTTGGGTGGTTGCTTTTCTGCCATGCGCCTCGCCATAACAGGCATAATGTTAACGGTAAGCGCAAACACGTTAGTGGTTAGGTGTAAATCGTCAACTAGCAGGTCGTCATCGTCTCCGTAAAACACTAGCGACGAGTTTACCCGTCGACGGTTACCAATAGGTTTATTGACGTAAGCTAGCTCGAAATCACGTCCGTTGTAGCACAACCTGTACTCGAAAGAGCCAACAGTAATAGTTTCTGAAAAAGTTGGAGAGTTTGTCATTATCGCTTGCGTTGCGTCCTAAATTGCTTAACACAGGAAAATAATAAAGCTTAGGTGCGACATAGCGCGTCGCACTGTAAAAGAGGGCGGATTTTGGATGCGACTCATATTGTCGCAGTAATGGTTTAACTTCTTAAAGCATGGACATCACAAGGGAGGTGAGTGGGCAGGGAGGCTGCTTGATAAATGGTTTTTAGAGTTATATTAGGTGTGATTAATAAGCTAGGGCTGTAATGAGGCTCAGTTGGATTTAAAACGGCTCAGTCCCCTTTACAGCTTTGCAAAAACCAAGCACATTATGGAACATGAAATACCACAATAAAAATATCACCTACTACTCCAAAAACGCCGAAACCCTAGCGGACAACTACAACAGCGTACCCGTCGAGTCGGTGCATAAAGATTGGCTGAACGAGTTGCCAAAAGAGGGCATGGTGCTGGATGTCGGTGCCGGTTCGGGGCGTGATGCGCGGTTTATGGCCGCTAAAGGCTTAAATGTGGTAGCAGTAGAGCCTGCCGAGGGTATTCGTGAAGTCGCGCAAAGCTACACGGTCGGCAAACCGGTGCACTGGCTTAACGACAGCCTGCCCGATCTCAGCCAGGTATTTGCACTGCAAACCAAGTTTGACCTCATTTTGCTCAGCGCCGTTTGGATGCACATTCCGTCGTCACAACGCGAGCGCAGCCTGCGTAAGTTAAGCTCACTGTTAAAACCCAACGGGAAATTGGTGATTTCGCTGCGTCACGGTGCCTGCCATGACGATCGCACCATGTACGAGGTTTCCGCCGACGAACTGGCGCAATTAGCCAGTCGTTTTGGTTTAACCTATCAGTTACTGACACCCGAACAACAAAGCGACAAGCTTGGCCGTGGCGATGTCAGCTGGCAAACCGTACTGCTGACCTTACCCGATGACGGCACCGGCGCCTTTCCGCTGCTGCGCAACATCGTGGTTAATGACAAAAAGACCTCTACTTACAAAATAGCGCTTCTAAGAAGCTTACTGCGCATCGCCGAAGGGCATCCCGGCGCGGTATTGGACCAAACCGAGGATCACGTCGCACTACCGATGGGTCTGGTGGCACTTTATTGGTTAAAACTGTATAAGCCATTAGTTGATCATTTTGGTATGCAACAAAATAGCAATTCAGCTGCCGGTCTGGGCTTTGTTCAACAACACGGTTGGGGTCAGTTACACGATAAAAGCTCCGCAGATTTCTACATTGGTGCGCATTACACAAGGGCAGAAAGCGCACAATCTTTGTATCAGACACTCAAGGACATTGCCGCGACCATTAAAAAGAACCCGGCCACTTACACTACCTTGCCCGGTAGCAATACTGCCGTGTTTGAGGTTGAATTGAATCGTACCAACAAGCCAACAAACGGCCTGACCCTGGATCTGCCGTTTTTAGCCTCGCTCGGGACCTTTTATGTGCCCAAACACATCTGGGATTCGTTAAACCGTTTTAGTGTATGGATAGAGCCGGCGCTGGTGAACGAGTGGGCGGCGTTGATGCACAGTTATGACGTCAACCGGCAACAATTTAACCGCACCGATTATTTAGATGCATTGGACTGGAAAGACGATACCCGCAGCACCAACCGTGTTCGCAGTCGGGTTAATGAACTACTCGCAAACGACGGGGTTGCTTGCTGTTGGTCTGGAAAACAAATAAAAAACAGCGATTATGCCGTTGATCACGCATTTCCGTTTGCCCGATGGCCCAATAACGATTTATGGAATTTATTACCCACCCGCAGTGCCGTAAACGCCAATAAATCTGACCGCCTGCCAAGCAGCGGCAAGCTCATATCCTCGCGCCAACTGATACTGCATTGGTGGCAACAAGGCTGGAGCGACAACCACAATGAATTCTTTACGCAAGCTAATTTGGCACTGCCGAACCTAAGCCATAATAACCGAAGTTTTAGCGATGTGTTTGAGGCATTTGCTCTGCAGCGCGACCGTATAAAAGATATTCAGCAGTTGGCGGAGTGGGGGTAGTTGCATTTTTGAAAGCGTTATCTTGTTCAAGTTTTGATTCGGGGACGGGCTAAAGCCAAATTTCAACATTTTGACCTTTAATTATTGCGACTATCTCAACATGCGTTGCTTTTATTCGATAATAAATACTGTCACTACCGCACGGACAACGACGATAGCCAGGTCGGATGTGATCAACAGCAGGGTAGAGCAAAGGATTGTATGCAATGTTCGCGAATGCATCTGTTAATCTAGCAAAATAAGTATCTGCCTGCTGTTCACCAAAAGTTGTAACACCGTACTCATAAATACGGTAAAGATCCTCTTTGGCATTGGCTGTAAGCTTGTAAGAACTCAAGGTTATCGTTTTATTCGGTACTTGAATTCTTTAAGCATGTCTTCAGGTGACTGCTCAACGAGCCCACTGTTTTCAGAGGCCTCAAGCTTTTTGTTGATTTCCTCAACGCGTCGAGCCCTGCGCACTAAGTCATTAATCAGCTCGCTTTTCGTGTTGTATTCGCCGGTTTCCTCTACCTGGTAGCGCAACCAAGCATCATTTTTGTCGGTTAATGTAATACTTTGTCTACTCATGATTTTTACCTGCGTGAGCAATATTGATGCAAATTTACACCAATATTGCTCACATGTCACTATTGCTCAAACTATATGCGCATAGGACCTTTAATACTAGCTACAGCTTAACCAACAACTTCCCTTTATTATCACCGCTAAAGAACAGGTTAAGTCCGTCGATGGTGGACTCCAGGCCTTTTTATTTCCGATATGGACTAACTTTGCTGTGCGACGTGTCGTAAATTGAAACCAGAAGCTACTCCATCAATTATCCTTCTCTTCTTGGTTCTGAAACAATTTGACAACGCACAGGGAGGGTATCAAAATGACACCTATCATTTTGATAGTTTTCGGCGGGTAAGATAAATCACCACTGTCAGTTCTTGTTACTGTTTGGATTCATTAGGGGGTTATATGTATCATTACACTGAAAGCGGACTGCCGAATGTTTATCTCAAAAATGGTTACACTGCTGCGATTATCGGTGGCGAAGAATGCACAAGCATTGAGGATATTGACGGCTTACACCAAGCGATAGCTGAAAGCATTATTGCTAATAAAAAGTCACTGTCTAAAAGCGAGTTTAAATTTTTACGAGTAGAGCTTAATCTCTCACAAAAAGTACTTGGGAAACGGTTTGGCGTAAGCGAGCAGACTATTGCACGATATGAAAAAGGACAATCGGTTATTCCTAGAACAACAGATGCAGCTCTGCGCTCTTTGTATGCTGAGAGTCGATATAAGAACAACCCCGTTAGCTATTTTTTAGACTTATTAGTTGATGTGGAAGCCCGGCAGGCAGAAGAAAAAATATTGCTGCAAGAAATACATAATCATTGGGAGAGGGTAGGCTAGATGCTTTTTTCCAAAGAGGAACATGCAGTCGTAATAGAGTATGCGCATCCGTCACACTATTTCTGAAACGAATGCGCACTTCGTTGTGGTAATGGCTACAGCTTAACCAACAACTTCCCTTTATTATCACCACTAAAGAACAGGTTAAGTCCGTCAATAGCGGACTCCAGGCCTTCCAGCGTGTGCGCACGGTATTTGATTTTGCCGCTCATGACATACGGGGTGAGTTTTTCCAGCAGGCTAGGTACTTCGTGGAAGTGATCCGGCATGGTGAAGCCCTGAATGCTTAAACGCTTTTTAATTATAGGAATCCAACTTGGGCCGGGCGCTGGTTCAGCTTTGTCGTAGTCGGCTATCATGCCGCAGACCACAATACGGCCGTGGGCATTCATGTGCTGCATTACATGATGCTGAATAGGGCCGCCGGTGTTCTCAAAGTACAAATCAACGCCGTCAGGCGTTAGCTCTTTCAGCTTGACGTCTAAGTCGTCAGTTTTGTAGTTTATAGCGCCGTCAAAACCTAATTCGTTGGTTATCCATTCGGCTTTTTCGTCGCTGCCGACCACGCCAATTACCCGCAAGCCATCGGCTTTAGCTAATTGCCCAACGATAGAGCCAACTGAGCCAGCGGCTCCTGTAACCACCAGAGTTTCGCCTGACTTGGGCTTGCCGACGTTGAATAAACCTTGGGTGGCGGTTAGGCCGGGCAGGGCAAACACTGACAATACCATCTCGTCGGGCACGTCAGCTTGGACTTTATTAATACCCTGACCATCGCTTAGCGCGTATTGTTGCCAGCCCATCATGCCCATTACACGGTCGCCTTTGGCAAAATCCGGATGCTTGCTTTCCACCACTTCGCCAACACCGGAGCTGCGCATCACGGTATTTAGCTCCACCGGCGGAATATAACTTTCGGTGTCAGGGCTCATCCAGCCAAACATGGCCGGGTCTAATGACATGTGAGTTTGCTTAATTAAAAACTGACCGTCGTTAACTGTTGGTAGCTCTTTTTCAACCACCTCAAAAATATCCGCATTGACCGGCCCCGGATTCGGGCGCTTAACCAAGTTAATCGCTTTGTAAGTTGTCATATTGTTCCTTGTTACGTCTTTATTGTGTGCCGTTAGCATAACGCTGTGGTTTGTATACGTAAAAGGAAAATAAACAGGTGTTTGAATTTATTGAGTGCTGGTTAGGAAAGTAATGTAATAAAAAAATTATACGTTGTACGAATTCTATCGTACTATCGAGGTCGGTAATAAACAAAGGTAACAACTATTGGGTTGATGAAGACATGAGAATTTTTAAAGTTGGTGACACTCAGAAAGTCATGTGTGAATCTTGCCAGTCGCCAGAAACAGCAACATTCGGTTTGCGTGATGTTCCTTTTAGTGACGGCCATGGCTTAGTTAAAAATGTTTTGGTTGGTGTGTGTGACAAGTGTGACCGGGTTGCGGTAATACCCCAACAATCGGTGCCTGCAATAAAAAAACAGTTAGACGCAAGGAAGAAACCTATTGAGAGTCGAGTTCCTGCTCATATGGTAGATATACTGAATTTGGCGAGTAGCTCTCTTGGGGCGAGTACAGACTTTTCAGCGGCACTTATTAAGTATTTTATTCACACAATTTATGAGAATGAAAAAACGGCTGACAGTTTGCTTAAATACCTGGACAGCGATCTTGCAGAAGGCAAAGCCCAAAAGCGCATATCTCTAAAAGGGCGGCTGGTTTTGGACGAGCTAAAGACTATTAGAGTGCGTGCGCATTTAACGAGCAATACCGATGTTTTAAAAGCGGTAGTGCTTAAAATAAACGATGATGTTTTGGTGAACCCAAAAGCTCAACTCATTAATGAACTGAAAAGTGTTGCGGCAACTTACGCTTAACTTGAAAAGTGGTGCGTCCGAGTTGACTCGAACAACCGACCTCTGCCATGTCAAGGCAGCGCTCTAACCAACTGAGCTACGGACGCACATTTTTGAGGTATGTCGTGAAGACGGGCGGTATATTAGTTATTTGCGGCCGCTCGTGCAAGTCATTTTTTGCAAAAAGTGACTGTTTGTCGAATTTCTAGTCAGGCGCTGGTGTGAAGTTGCACGCGCTGTAAAAACGCTGCCAGGGCCGAACAAAGTGAACGGTGGCATCGGTCAACACTTTGCTGAGCTTACCGAGCTCTGCAATATAGTCCTTCAGCGCTGGCTGTGGCGCTATTCCCTGAAGGTTTTCCAGTGTCATTAACAGGCGCTGATGCTGCTCAATAACTTCTGCAATGTCGCCCTGCATTTCTTTAATGTATATGTTGTTAAACGAGTCTCTCAGCTGTTCTGCTTTTTTGGGGACACTGCCATTAGGACAGTGCAGGGCTTCCGAAATTTCCGGTAACTGGTCACGCATGGCCTCTAGTTTGTGTGCGTAGTCCAACATGGTTCTGAATAAGTCGGGTAAATAGTTACTGCGCTCAAGTCGTCCCAGCATTTTTATCATTTCTGACGGGTCATCCGGTTCTTTTGTGTAATTCCAGCGTTCTAAAATTCGGGTGAAACGCTCTAGCGCGTTAACGGCATAGTTGTATTCGGTGACATGAATTTGTGGCAGTGGATTGTTGCCAATAGACAGTGCTTTACGGAGGCCTTCTTCGTAGGCAAAGGCATTGGCCAAGCTAGCGCTTAATTGCGACTTTTTGTGCGCTAATGCTTCTTCTAGTTGCGCTTTTACGTTAGCGGACTCAGGGTGTTCAATGCAGTCTTCCAGCGCTTCTACCATGGCTAAATCAGCATGGTATTTGCTGAAGCCGTCTTTTAACTTACCTAGCGAGCTGTTGTTTTCGGCAATTTCCTGACCCAGCCGACAATGATTCAGACGCATACTGTCCATAAAGCCGAGGCTGGTGCGCTCAACGTCACGCTTTAACTCACTTTTTGCAGGATACTGCAGCACTGGCTTCTCTGGAGTGATGGAGCGGGCCGGTAACTCGAGTGTGTCATGCACGTCGCTGTGCAGTTTGTCCGCGTACTCGGTTAACCCGGGATTGTCTGAGCAAGCGACCATTCCCAGTGCGCTAAAGGCAATGAGTGCATAGCCAACGGGCCTAAAAATAAGTACACTTCGAGTCATTTCTCCGGTTCCTTGTCACACGGGTGGTTCATGTTTACAGGTATTGTACAAACACAAGCTACGATATTTTCGGTCTCTGACCAAGCTTCTTTTCGACATATTGTGGTCGGAACTGAACCTAAATTTTTAAAAGACTTAGCCATTGGTGCCAGTATTGCTATTAACGGCTGTTGTTTAACGGTCGTTGAATTCAGTGATACGCAAGTGCATTTTGATGTAATCGATGAAACCCTGCGTTTAACGAACTTAGGCAAGTTGAAAGAAGGTGACAAGGTTAACTTTGAGCGGTCACTGAAGGTTGGTGACGAAATTGGCGGCCATGGTGTATCGGGACATATTCATTGTTCAGGTAAAGTAACTGACGTGGAATTGTCGGAAAACAACTGTGCTATGTGGATTCAAATACCAGAAAAGCATAGCAGTTACCTGTTCGATAAGGGCTTTATAAGCGTTAATGGCGCCAGTTTGACCATTGGCCAGGTTAAGGGAAATTGTTTTTCATTGCACCTTATTCCAGAAACGTTGCGCATTACCAACTTAGGTGAGTGCGAAGCGGGCTCAGAAGTCAACATTGAGCTTGACCAGCAAACCATTACAACGGTCGATACGGTTGAGCGTGTTCTGGCGAAGCGTCAGTAAAACTGTTCGTCATTGCCGTCGACTTTAATACGCGCCTGTTGGTTGATTTCATCGACCTGTAATTGCACGTGAATGAGATCACCACAGGCGGAGCACTCTTCCTGGTAGTCCTGGTTTCCCTCGGAAGCATCAATGTCTAAAAAGGTATTGTGGCCGCAATGCGGACATTTCACTGGCACACTTTTTAGGTTCTCTTCGTTCATTGCTTTGTCCTGCTCATTGAGTCTTTCTGTAACTATAGAAATAAAATGCCAATTCCGCCTAATGAGACTAAGGCACCTGTGACTGAGCGAACAGTAATTCGTTGTTTTTTCAGAAAAGAAATAGGTATTAAAAAGAGCGGTGCGGTAGGCTCTAAGGTTGCTCAAAAGTAAGCGGTCGATTATAGTAGCGTCTTGCGTTCGATGGTACCGAACGCACCAAATTTCAATAAATAGAGCATGTGGCACTTGGTAGGTGTCACCACTGGATAGGAAGGAAGTTTCATGCCTGTAATTACTCTCCCTGACGGAAGTCAACGCGAATTTGATAAACCGGTTTCAATCATGGATATCGCTATGGATATCGGGCCTGGTCTGGCGAAAGCGACTGTTGCTGGTCGCATCGACGGTGAGTTGGCCGACGCCTGCGATATGGTTGAACACGACGCTAAAGTAGAAATTGTCACACCGAAAGACGATGACGGTGTACATATTATTCGCCACTCGTGCGCGCATTTAATGGGTCACGCGGTTAAGCAACTGTGGCCAGACGCGAAAATGGCGATTGGTCCGGTTATCGACAACGGCTTTTACTATGATATTGACGTTGACCATACTTTCACCGACGAAGATTTAGAGAAAATTGAAAAGCGGATGAAGGAGTTGGCGAAAACCAACTATCAGGTCATCAAAAATAAAGTCAGTTGGAAAGAGGCGCGTGAAACTTTCGTAGACCGCCACGAGCCGTACAAAATCGAGATTTTAGACGAGAACATTCCAACCGATTCTCGGCCGGCGCTCTACCATCACGAAGAATACATTGATATGTGTCGTGGGCCGCATGTGCCTAGCATGAAATTCTGCGAACACTTTAAAGTCATGAAAGTGGCTGGCGCGTATTGGCGCGGCAACTCTAACAACAAAATGTTACAGCGTATTTACGGCACTGCCTGGGCAGACAAAAAACAATTAAAAGCCTATTTGAAGCGCCTGGAAGAAGCAGAAAAGCGCGACCATCGTAAAATAGGTAAGAACCAGGACTTATTCCATTGGCAGGAAGAGGCGCCGGGTATGGTGTTCTGGCACCACAATGGTTGGACTATTTTCCGTGAACTCGAAGACTTTGTGCGCGAGAAACTGCGTGAGTACGACTATCAGGAAGTAAAAGGTCCAATGATGATGGACCGTGTGCTGTGGGAAAAGTCGGGTCACTGGGAGAAATTCTCTGATTTGATGTTCACAACCGCTTCAGAAAACCGTGAATATGCCGTTAAGCCTATGAACTGCCCGGGACACGTGCAAATCTTTAACCAGGGGCTTAAGTCATACCGCGATTTACCGTTGCGCATGGCAGAGTTTGGTTCGTGCCATCGAAATGAACCTTCGGGGGCATTGCATGGTCTGATGCGTGTACGTGGCTTTACTCAGGATGACGCGCACGTTTTCTGTACTGAAGACCAAGTGCAGCCTGAGGTCGCAGCCTGTATTAAGATGGTTTACGAGACCTATGAAACCTTTGGTTTCGACAAAATCGACGTAAAACTATCAACGCGTCCTGAAAAGCGTTTAGGCGACGATGCAACCTGGGATCGCAGTGAAAAAGCGTTGGCCGACGCGCTGAAAGCGCACGATATCGATTTTGAATACTTGCCAGGCGAGGGCGCATTCTACGGTCCGAAAATTGAATTTACTTTGTTCGATTGCTTAGGCCGTGCGTGGCAGTGCGGGACGATTCAGCTGGACTTTGCACTACCAGGCCGCTTAGGAGCGACCTACGTGGGTGAAGACAACGAGCGTCATACTCCGGTGATGATTCACCGTGCTATTCTGGGCTCGCTGGAACGCTTTATGGGTATTCTTATTGAAGAATACGCCGGACATTTCCCGGTTTGGTTAGCACCGACACAGGTTGTTTTGATGAATATCACCGATAATCAGAGCGATTATGTGAAAAAGGTGGTAAAATCACTGAATGAAAAGGGAATTCGTGCCACGGCTGACTTGAGAAATGAGAAGATTGGCTTTAAAATCCGTGAGCATACTCTTAAACGAGTTCCTTATTTGCTGGTTGTCGGCGATAAAGAAGTCGAAGCTGGCGAGGTTGCGGTTCGTACTCGTAGCGGTGAAGACCTGGGTAAACTGGCTCTGGAAGACTTCATTGCAAAAGTTGAAGATGAAGTACGTACACGCAAAATTTAATAATTAGTTGGAGGAATAAACCATTAAAGGCGGAAAAAGAACTCAAAAAGCTGCAGATAAAAACCGTATCAACGACCAAATTACGGGCGTTGATGAAGTTCGCTTAATCGGAACCGATGGTGAACAAGCTGGTGTCGTCAGTATTAACGAGGCTCTTGATGCAGCAGCAGAAGCTGGTGTTGATTTGGTGGAAATGAGCCCTAACGCGGAGCCACCTGTCTGCCGCTTAATGGATTACGGCAAGTTCCTCTTCGAGAAGAGTAAAGAACAGAAAGAGCAAAAGAAAAAGCAGAAACAGATTCAGGTTAAGGAAGTTAAATTCCGACCTGGCACAGATGAGGGCGACTACCAGGTAAAACTGCGCAACCTGCGTCGCTTCCTCGAGGGAGGTGACAAAACTAAAGTCACTATCCGTTTCCGTGGCCGGGAAATGGCACACCAAGAGTTGGGTATTGAATTGCTAAACCGTGTTAAAGCGGACTTAGAAGAAATCTCAACTGTTGAGTCGTTCCCTAAAAGGGCCGAAGGTCGTCAGATGATTATGGTTCTGGCACCGGTTAAGAAGTGATCGTGGTTTACAAGTAGGCAGCTTGCTGTCTCACCCTTTCACACTTTCAATCAACAATGCGGAGTTTAATTTCATGCCAAAAATGAAATCAAACAAAGGCGCTTCTAAGCGCTTCAAAAAGACTGCTTCAGGCGGTTATAAGTGCAAGCAATCTCACTTGCGTCACATTCTGACTAAGAAAACTCCTAAGCGTAAGCGTCAGCTGCGTGCTAAGAGCATGGTCCACGAAGCGGACATTAAATTAGTCGATCGTATGTTACCGTACGCATAAGAGGAGATTAGCAAATGGCACGAGTAAAACGTGGTGTAATCGCGAGAGCGCGTCACAAGAAAGTCCTGAAGCAGGCGAAAGGTTATTATGGTGCCCGTAGTCGCGTTTATCGCGTTGCGGTACAGGCAGTCACTAAAGCAGGTCAATATGCATACCGTGACCGTCGCAACAAGAAACGTCAATTCCGTCAATTATGGATTGTGCGTATCAACGCTGCGGCACGTCAAAACGGTTTGTCTTACAGCCGCTTTATCAACGGCCTTAAGAAAGCATCAGTAGAAATCGATCGCAAGATCCTTGCTGATATCGCAGTTCACGATCAAAACGGCTTTGCTGCTTTGGTTGAGAAAGCGAAAGGCGCACTGTAAACAACGACTTTTTAAGTTCGTTTAAACAGATTTCAAAGGGAGCCATTAGGCTCCCTTTTTTGATCGTTTTTCTGATAGAATAACGCCTTTAAAAATCACGCTATAAAAGCCTATTGTCAGTGTTGAGGGAAACAATGCAATTAGAGGAAATCGTCGCACAAGCCGAAGCGGCCATCGCCAATGCGGATAACCCGCAAGCGTTGGATGACGTTCGTGTTCAATACATGGGGAAAAAAGGCCAATTAACAGAGCTGTTAAAAGGCTTAGGAAAACTTGACCCGTCAGAGCGTCGCGAAGCCGGCCAAAAAATTAACGAAGCTAAGCAACAGGTTCAAACCAGCATCAATTCGCGCAAAGAGTTGCTAAAAGCCGAAGAGCTAAAAGTCAAGCTAGAAGCAGAGCGTATTGATGTCACATTGCCTGGACGCAACTCTGCGGTTGGTGGTGTCCACCCGGTTACGCAGACTATTCGCCGTATTGAACAGTTCTTTGGTGATTTGGGCTTTAGTGTTAAAGAAGGTCCTGAAGTGGAAGACGGTTTCCATAACTTCGATGCATTGAACATTCCGGCGAACCATCCGGCTCGTGCAGACCACGATACCTTCTATTTTACTCCCTCAACGATGCTGCGTACTCAGACTTCGGGTGTTCAAATTCGTACTATGGAAGTGGAAAAACCACCATTGCGTATTATTTCGCCTGGTCGCGTTTATCGTAACGACTACGATCAGACCCACACCCCAATGTTTCATCAGGTCGAAGGCTTGATGGTAGACACTGACGTATCCTTTACGCAGTTAAAAGGCATTTTAGAAGATTTCCTGACTCACTTTTTTGAAGAGTCATTGCAAGTGCGTTTCCGTCCGTCCTACTTCCCATTCACAGAGCCTTCAGCAGAAGTGGATGTCATGGGTAAAGACGGTAAATGGTTAGAAGTACTGGGCTGCGGCATGGTGCATCCTAACGTGTTGAAAGCGGTTGGCATTGACCCGGAAAAATACACCGGCTTTGCCTTTGGTATGGGCGTTGAGCGCCTAACCATGTTGCGCTACGGCGTAACCGACCTGCGCGCGTTTTTCGAAAACGACTTACGTTTCTTAAAACAATTCAACTAATCCAGAATTCAGAAGGCATTTGCAGCATGAAATTAAGTGAACAGTGGTTAAGAGAGTGGGTTAACCCAGCCGTAGACAGCAACGAGCTTAGCGAGCAGCTGAGCATGGCTGGCCTTGAAGTCGACGGCGTCGAGCCAGTTGCAGCAGACTTCCATACAGTTGTGGTGGGTGAAGTGGTCGAGTGTGGCCCTCATCCCGATGCGGACAAGTTGCAGGTTACCAAAGTGAACACCAACGACGGCGAGTTGCTAGACATTGTGTGTGGTGCGCCAAACTGTCGTCAAGGTATTAAGGTGGTTGTCGCTAAGGTTGGTGCAGTTCTGCCGGGCGACTTCAAAATTAAAAAAGCGAAACTACGTGGGCATCCGTCGCACGGTATGCTTTGCTCGTTCAAAGAGCTGGGCTTAATTGACGACCATGAAGGTATTATTGAGCTGCCGGAAGACGCACCGGTTGGCAAAGATTACCGAGAGTATTTAGGCCTTGAAGACCATAGTATTGATATCGACCTAACGCCAAACCGCGGTGACTGTTTGAGTGTTCGTGGTATAGCTCGTGAGCTGGGTGTATTGAATCGACTGGATGTTAACGAGCCCGAAATTAACGACGTAGCAGCTAAAATTGATGAGCAAAAGGCGATTCATTTAGACGCGCCGGAGCAGTGCCCACGTTATTTAGGTCGTGTCATTAAAGGTATTGATGTGTCACGTCCAACGCCTATCTGGATGAGTGAAAAGCTGCGCCGTAGTGGCATCCGTAGTATTGATCCTGTGGTGGATATTACCAACTACGTATTGCTTGAGTTGGGCCACCCAATGCACGCGTTTGACTTAGATACGCTACAAGGCGATATTCACGTGCGTTTGGCAGCAGCGAAAGAAAAGCTGACACTGCTAGACGGTGAAGAAGTGGAACTCGATGACGATGTTCTGGTCATTGCTGATGAGCAAAAAGCCTTAGCAATGGCGGGTGTCTACGGTGGTAAAGACAGTGGTGTGACCGTTGAAAGCAAAAACATTTTCTTAGAAAGTGCGTTTTTTGCGCCGGACGCTATTTTAGGTAAAGCACGTCGCTTCGGCCTGCACACGGACGCATCTCACCGCTATGAGCGAGGTGTTGACCCACAATTGCAACGTACTGCTATGGAACGTGCAACGCAGTTATTGCTGGATATTTGCGGCGGCGAAGCAGGGCCAGTTACTGAGTCTGTGTCTGAGAAGCATCTGCCCGAGCGTGCTAACGTCAAGTTACGTAGCGCTCGCTTGGCCAAAGTGCTGGGCGTGCAAATTGCCGATGACGAAGTAACAGAAATTCTTCAGCGTCTGGGTCTGGAAGCAACCTATAACAGCGGCGAATGGCAGGTTCAGGTTCCGTCATACCGTTTTGACATTGCCATTGAAGAAGACTTAATTGAAGAAGTGGCGCGTGTGTACGGTTACAATGCGATTAAGGCAGCGGCGCCGGCGGCACAGCTTCGCATGACTGAGCGCAAAGAAGCTTCGGTTAGCCGCCATACGTTAACGAATGCACTTGTTGAGCGCGGTTATCAGGAAGCTATTACTTACAGCTTTGTTGATCCTAAGCATCAGGCCATGTTGTTTAACGAAACCGCAGCATTAACCTTGCCGCACCCAATTTCGGTCGATATGTCGTCTATGCGTGTCAGCCTTTGGCCTGGATTGGCCGGCGCTGTTGCGCACAACCAGAAGCGCCAGCAAGCTGTATTGGCGTTTGTCGAAACAGGCTTACGTTTTATTCCAGATGAAAGCGCTGAGAACGGCGTTCGTCAGGAGCCGGTGCTCGGCGGTATTCGTGCCGGAAAAGCACATACTGAACACTGGTCAGAAGGTGAGCGTGCTGTCGACTTTTTCGATGTAAAAGGCGACGTTGAAGCTTTATTGGAAAAAACAGGCGAGGCGCATTTGTTCCGCTTTGTGGCTGACCAGCACGATGCACTGCACCCAGGGCAGTCTGCGGCAATTTATAAAGGTGAACGTAAAGTCGGCTTCATGGGCGCTTTGCACCCACAGCATGAAAAGGCGCTAGGCTTAAATCAACGCGCTTTTGTGTTTGAAATTGAGCTGGACGCAATAGCTGTACGTCGTATTCCGGCAGCGCAGCCTGTGTCGCGTTATCCGAGTATTCGTCGTGACTTAGCCGTTATCGTTGATAAACATATTGCGGCGGGTGAACTCTTAGCTGCGATGGAAAATATTGGCGTAAAACAGTTAGTTGACCTAAACTTGTTTGATGTATACGAAGGTGACGGTGTGCCGGAGAACAAACGTAGTTTGGCATTGTCTATAACATTACAGGATGCCGATAAAACGTTAGAAGAGGCAGACGTTACCGAAATAATGACTCAATTTGTAGAGATCTTAAAAAGTGAGTTTAATGCAACACTGAGGGATTAAACTATGGCGCTAACCAAAGCAGAATTGGCGGAAGTCCTGTTCGAGAAACACGGTATTAGTAAGCAAGACGCTAAAGCGCTTGTTGAAGATTTTTTTGAGGAAATACGCGCTGCTTTGGAAAGTGGTGAGCAGGTCAAGTTATCAGGTTTTGGTAACTTTGAGCTGCGAACTAAAGGCCAACGTCCGGGAAGAAACCCTAAAACGGGTGAAGAAATTCCAATTAAAGCTCGCCGTGTGGTGAGCTTTAAACCAGGACAGAAATTTAAGAGTCGTGTAGAAAATGCAGAGCCTGAGTAAAATCAGGCTCTTTTTTATGGAAGCAGTTAAGCTCTAAAGAACAAGCTGCTGAAGGGGTTTAGCAGTCTGCTGACACCAGAAGTGAAATGCAGCGGGGCATCAAGCGTTGCCAGAGTCAGGCAGTCTTGCTCCTGAGTTTCAGGCGTATGTGTTTTAGACGGATCCAGCAGCACAAAATCACCATCTTTGTACTCATCTTTCTCGTCATTGAACACACCATCCAGTACAAGTGTCGCTTCTTTGCCTTTATGAGTATGTTCCGGAACTTTGGCGCCCGGCGCCATGTAAATCAGGTTCGTCTGATTACCATTGTCCAGAGTCAAAGGCGCACGCCACAATTTACCAACCAGCTTCGACCATTTGCCAATACGGTGGCTGTTATGAGCCAAAGTTCGGGGCAGGGTGAAACGGCGACCCTCAAGGTACAACGTCTCGTTAGGTTCGTTTTCAAGCTTACTGCAGACTGACGACTCGAAAATGGCTTCCAGCATTTGGTCGCACTGACTTTTAGTCATTGCGTTGCTGGCCACATTAACAATAGTGTCGAGGTTGTCCTCACACAGCTTTTGTTCAATGTCGCACACCGTCCGACGACATGCTTTACACATATCGACGTGAGTCCCTACGACTATCGTCATCGCTGCGCTGAGATCAGCTGCAGCGTATTGGTATAAAAGGGCTTCGCCCGGGTGCGATTTAATCATCATTTACTATCAACTCTTTTAATTTCTTAAGTGCTAACCGAGTTCGGGACTTAATAGTCCCTAAAGGCACGCCAAGCGCATCAGATACTTCCTGCTGCGACTTACCTTCAATGTAAATTTTCTCAATAACAACACGCTGAGCGTCAGGAAGTTGCGCATAATATTGCGAAATTTCCTGCATCAGCACATCGTTATCCAAACTGTAACCATCGTCTAAGCTATCGTTTTGCTCTGACAAAATAGGCCATAATTCATCGGCGCTAATGTCGTCTTTACGCTTTTTATTTTTGCGTAAAAGGTCAAAGCGAATATTACGAGCAATGGTAAATATCCAAGTAGACGGAGAACCTTTATCGGGCTTAAACAAATGCGCTTTATGCCAAACGTTAGTCATGGTTTCCTGAACCAGGTCCATGGCCGTTTGTTCGTTGCCAAATTGCCGTGTTGCGTAAGATTGCAGTTTAGGAGCGAAATGTCGGAACAGCTCACTAAATGCCGCTCGACTTCGCGTTTCCGCTATACTTGCAAGCAGTTCCGCTGCACGTTCTGCAGCGTCTGTTTGGGTGGTATTCATAGACCCCCGGGTCGATGTTCTTCCTGACACCATCTGCATAATTAGACCTGCTATCTTTCCACAATGTACTAATTAATACTTACGACCTGAGTATTCAGATCACTCGATGACAGAAATTTATTTATTTGCCCATTAAGTCTAGCAAATATTCCTGCGTTTTTAGACAACTTTCCTCTTTTATTAGGGTTTGTTTCGTGTCTGTATCGAGCGGAAGAATTTCAAGCCAACGAGAACAAAGCCAGTCAAGGCGTTCATAATTTAAGCTAGGCAATAATTCGGACAGTTCAGGGTAGGTTTCGTAAGCCTCCTGAAGCTTCTCCATTAAGTTTTTGCAGGTTTCGGGGAGTTCCGCTTGTGGCCATGGCGGCAAGAACTCAACGTTGCCGACCCGAAGATTGTCTGACTCTAACCAGTGTCCGAGAATGCGAACGCGGTTTTGTCCCTCAACAGTAATGCCCAGTAAACCGTCGTTGCGCGGCTCGAAATCAATAATTTTGACGGATGTTCCGTACGGGCGAATGTAGTCGTCCTCTGACGGTGACTTATCGTTGTCAAACATGGCAATAACGAACTCGGCGTCGTTCTGAAGCGAGTCTTTTACCAACCGTATATAACGAGGCTCAAATATGCGCAGCTTCATGCGCCCCTCAGGCAACACTTGAGAGGTGAGGGGGAAAATCGGTAACTGCTTAGACAACGACATAACACCTCATTTCGTTGAATTCGTGTGAATTACCCTCTTCTACGTGCGTTAAATCAAAGTTGGATCTATTTTTGTTACAACAAACGAAACTATTTTTTACAAAGCGTCGTAAATTAAACCAGCACAACACTGGAACGATGTTACAAGAGGGAAGCACAGTGCGTTTAAAAGTTGGTATTAGCTCCTGCCTTATGGGTGATGAAGTACGGTTTGACGGTGGACACAAACGGTCCGCGTTTGCCACGGACGAATTGACTCGTCACATTGATTTAGTTCGCTTTTGTCCCGAAGTTGGCATTGGCATGCCAGTGCCCAGACCTACGATTCGATTGGAAAAGCATGGTAACGAAGACAGCGAGACCGTCGAAGCGGTAGTACCTAAAACCGGTGAAATAGTTACAACGAAGCTGTCTGATTTTGCTGACAAAATTCAGATTAAGGCAAAAGATTTGAGCGGCTATATTCTTTGCGCAAAGTCACCCAGTTGTGGAATGGAGCGTGTGAAGCTTTATGACCCTGAAACTGGGCATGCTCGCAAAGAAGCCACGGGCATTTTTGCTTCTCGCCTGCAAGAAAATAATCCGGCCATGCCGCTAGAGGAAGACGGTCGTTTAAACGACCCTCATCTACGCGAAAACTTCATTATGCGGGTTTATGTGTATGGGCAGTGGAAGCAAATTGAGGATACGCCAACGAAGAATAACCTGTTGAGCTTCCATAGTTCCTGTAAGCTTTTGCTGTTAGCACACAACCAGCAACGCTACAGAGAGTTGGGGAAACGACTGGGCGAGGCAGATACTGTCGATGCTGAGTTTGCTACGCAGTATATCCGGGACGTAATGGAGGCATTATCGGAGCCGGCATCGCGCCGTAACCACACCAATGTACTGCAACATATTCAGGGGTATTTTAAAGGCGATTTAGAGCATCAACAGCGCGAAGAGCTCAGCGATATTATTTTGCAGTATCACGATGGCATTCTACCGTTAATGTCGCCGTTAACGCTTATAAAGCACTATTTACGCGAGTTTCCGAAAGCGTATCTTGAAAACCAGTGGTACCTGAACCCGTACCCGGTCGATTTGAAACTTCGTTATGGTCTATAAAGGGCTGAACCAATGAAAAAAGCAATTTGGTTTCGAAGCGACTTACGAACGCTGGATAACGAAGCGCTGTACCTAGCTTGTCAGTCTGAAAGTGCTCCTGAAGCTATTTTTCTGGTGTGCGAAGACACCTGGCAGCGTCATCATTGGGCACCTATCAAGCAGGACTTTTTGTGGCGCACTTTAGAGGTGTTAAATAAAAACTTGTCGGCTCTGGGTATTAAACTGCATATAAAAAACGCCGGGCGCTTCTCAAACGCTGGTGGGGCGCTTCGGGAGTTTTGCAAAGAACACAGTATCGATAAGCTGTACTTTAATGCCGAATACGCACTCGATGAGAAAAACCGTGACAGGGCGGTTACTGCAGTATTGGAGAATGATGGCGTTGAGGTAAGCCTGCAACACGGAAACCTATTAATTAAGCCCGGCATGGTTAAAAACCAGCAAGGTGAGTACTATAAAAAGTTCACACCTTTTAATAAGCGCTGGCGGGCGGTTCTAGCAAAGGAAATTGACGTAACACCGCTTAAACCGAACTCTTTCCCGAACGTTAACACCGAACCTTTACCGAACGTTTCGTTAAAAACAGAAGACTCGTCGCACTATCCAGCAGGGGAAGATGCGGCATTGAGTAAGCTCGGACAGTTTGTTGGTCACTCTGTAGAGACCTACAAGTCGGGGCGCGACCGTCCTGACCAACGCCATACGTCTGAACTTTCTGCCTACCTTGCGGTTGGAGCTATTTCTCCTGTGACAGCAGCTAGAGCGTTGCAGCAATTCTCGCCGGAGTTTCCTTATGGCTTGCCGGAAGGACCGGATACCTGGCTCACAGAGCTTGCCTGGCGAGAGTTTTATCAGCATTTAATGGACTTTGAGCCTAGACTGTCAAAAGGGGAGAGCTTCCAGAGAGAAACCGACAGTATTCAATGGCGCGACGACGAAGAAGGGTTTAAGGCCTGGTGCGAAGGGAAAACCGGCTACCCCATTGTCGATGCCGGTATGCGTCAGTTGAAAGAAACCGGCTGGATGCATAACCGCTTACGCATGATAACGGCTAACTTTTTAGTCAAAGACCTACTCATTGACTGGCGCAAAGGTGAGGCTTTTTTCATGCAACACTTAATTGACGGAAGCTTTCCGGCAAACAATGGTGGTTGGCAATGGAGTGCGTCTGTAGGCACTGACGCGGTGCCCTATTTTCGGGTATTTAACCCGGTAAAACAGAGCGAGAAATTTGATCCGCAGGGTACGTATATTCGTAAATGGGTTAAAGAGTTGGAGAGTGTGCCGGACAAACACATTCACTGGCCACATGAGTGGTTAAGTAAGAATCAACAAAATGAATATTGTCCACCTATCGTCGAGCACAAAGCCGCTCGTGAACGTTTTTTAGCAACCTTTAAGCAGGTGAAACATGGATAACAAAGAGTTGGTCGACGCACTAAAGTCTTTTTATGACGAATTAAAAACCGACAACCTTGATGACATGGACGACATGTATCACGACGAGGTGAGTTTCACAGACCCTATTCATCAGGTTGTTGGGTTAGAAGACTTAAAAGAGTACTTCAAAGGCACAATGGAGAACGTCGAATACTGCCACTTCACGTTTGACGACGAGTGCGTTAGTGAAGACAAAGCCTATTTGTCCTGGCAGATGCGCTACGCACACCCAAAAATTGGCAATGGTATGGAAGTGATATTACCCGGCGTGTCTTATATTAGTTTTGAAGACGGCAAAATTAGAGAGCAACGCGACTACTACGACTTAGGCGCGATGCTTTATGAACACGTACCACTAGTGGGCTACGTGATAGATAAAATTAAAAGCAGGCTAGTAGGCGAATGAGTATTCTAATTACGGGTGCGTCGTCCGGTATTGGACGTCAGCTGGCGTTGGACTATGCCGAAAAAAGTGAACGAGTCATTGTTTGCGGGCGTAACCAGAGTGCGCTTGAAGAAGTGCAGTCGGAGTATCCTGAGTTTATAGATACGCTGGCGTTCGATATTACCGACAAGAACGCAACCATAGAAGCACTGAATACTGTTGAAGTGTTAGACAGCGTTATTTTGTGCGCCGGTGTTTGTGAGTATTTGGATACTAACAACTTCGACGCAGATATGTTTGAGCGGGTATTCCGGGTGAATGTGTTTGGCACCATGAACTGTGTGGAGGCTGCTTTACCTAAAATGAAGGAAGGCTCGCGACTGGTTATTGTTGATAGTCTGGCAAGGCTTTTGCCGTTTACCAAGGCACAAGCTTACGGTGGCTCAAAAGCGGCTATGCATTACATAACCCGTAGCCTTGAGGTTGACTTAAAAAAACGAGGAATACGTGTTCAAAGCGTATCTCCAGGCTTTGTTAAAACCCCTATGACCGACGCAAACGAGTTTGAAATGCCAATGCGGGTAACGGTTGAAGAGGCTTCAAAAGCTATTATTAACGGCATTGAGAAAAATAAAAGAGATATCGCATTTCCTAAGCTTTTCAGTGGGATGCTCAAGTTTATGGGACTTCTTCCGGAAGGCATGCAGGTGAAGCTTTCCGAGTATATGGCAAGGAAGCAGTAAATGAAAATAGCAGTTATAGGTAGTGGTATTGCAGGGTTAACCTGCGCCTATTATTTAAGTCGCGAACACGAAGTGAGTGTGTTCGAAAAGCGGGATCGCATTGGGGGCCATACCTGCACCAATGACGTAAAAATTAACAACACGATGTACGCTGTCGATACCGGGTTTATCGTGTTTAATGACAAAACCTATCCGCGTTTTAAGCGTTTGTTGCGCGAGTTAAAAGTGGCTTGGCGGGACACAGAAATGAGCTTCAGCGTCACCGATCCTAAGTCAGGTTTAGAGTACAACGGGAATAACTTAAACACCTTATTTGCCCAGCGCCGAAACTTGTTCAGCCGTAAGTTTTACCAACTTATTTCAGGCATTCTGACTTTCAATAAAGCGGCCAAAAAAGCGTATGAGCAGGACATTGAAACCCTCGACAAGGTGACTTTGGGCGAGTTCTTAAAAGAGCACGATATTCCGCAAGTAGTGTCTGACTATTACCTATTACCCATGGTGTCTGCTATCTGGTCGTCAACACTGGCTGACGCAGAAGCCTTTCCGCTCGGTTTCTTTCTGCGCTTTTTTAATAATCATGGCTTATTAAATGTCAGTGACAGACCACAGTGGCACACGCTCATTGGTGGTTCTAAAGCTTATATTCCTATGCTGACCGAACCTTATGCCGAGCGTATTCATTTGGGCAGTGAAATAACATCGGTAACACGAGAGCATGATCAGGTAACCCTGAACTTTGCCGATGGTAAACAGCAGTTCTTCGATGAAGTGGTTTTCGCTTGCCATAGTGACCAGACATTACAACTATTGGGCGATGCCACAGATGATGAAAAAAGTGTATTAGGTAATATTCCATACCAGCCTAATGAGGTCGTGTTACATACCGATGCCTCGCTGTTACCTAAGAAAAAGCGCGCCTGGGCGAGCTGGAACTATTTATTAAGAACAGACAAGGGTGCTGAACAACAACCCAGCTCTGTGACCTATAACATGAACATTCTTCAGGGCATAAACTGCGAAGAGACCTTGTGCGTGACTTTGAACAACACCGCAATGATAGATCCGGAAAAAATCTTAAAAACCATGACCTTTGATCACCCGCAGTATTCTGTGGCGTCAATGGCAGCCCGTAACCAGCGAAACCGTATTTGCGGGCAGAAAAACACACATTTTTGCGGTGCATACTGGTACAACGGCTTCCATGAAGATGGCGTGCGCAGTGCGCTTGATGTGGTTAATCGCTTGAATAAAGAGCAGGTTCCCAACCAATGAAAAGCGGTATTTACTGGGGGGACTTATACCACGCCCGGTACAAGCCTAAAAAGCATGAGTTCCATTACAAATTCTTCCAGTGGGCAATAGACCTGTCGGAGCTGGAAGAGGCGCACAAGTTGAGCCGCTGGTTCTCCTGCAAAGGCTTTGCACCGCTATGGTTTCGCCGAAAAGACTATTTGAAAAAAGTACCTGGGACCTTGCAGCAGGCCGCTCTGGCAAAAATGTCCGAACTGGCCAATGAAAAATTGGAAGGTCGCGTGGTATTCGTCGGCAATATTCGAACTTTTGGGTTGTTTTTTAGCCCCGTTAACCTCTATTTTCTCGAGCAGCAGGATACGTACACCTATATGCTGGCGGAAGTCAGTAATACTCCCTGGTTGCAGCGGCATTATTATTTAATCGACTTAAGTGAAAAAGAGCCGACCAGTAAAAAGGTGTTTCACGTATCTCCGTTTAATCCTATCGATATGACTTACCACTGGCGTATAAAACCGCCGTCTGAAAATTTGTTTGTGCAAATAAGTGCGCATCAGAACGAGAAAGATTTTGTCGCCGGTATGAATTTATCGCACTCACCGCTAAACCAAGAAGGCATCCACCGCGTATTAAAGAAAACGCCTGTTATGGCTTTAAAAATAATAGGCGGTATTTATTGGGAAGCGTTAAAGCTATTTATAAAGCGGGTACCGTTTTACGGTCATCCAGGAAAATAATCTTAGTAAAGGAAAAGCGTTATGCCTGGTAGTGAGGTGGCATTGGAAACTCGAACTCAGCGCGGGTTTTGGAATAATCAATTTCGCCATGTGGCGTTTAAACTATTAAGCCATTTAGAAAAAGGCGAGCTGGTTATTGCCGAAAACGGACGCACGATTGAACGTTTTGGTGAAAAAAACTCTGATCTAAGCGCGACAATTAACGTGCTGTCCGCGGACTTTTATCGCCGCTTGGTGACCGGTGGAAGCATTGGTGCGGCCGAGCTTTATATTGATAAGAGTTGGGAAACCGATGACTTGACCTCGGTTATTCGCGTGTTTGCTCGCAACCTGCCTGCACTAGACAAACTAGAAACGCGCCTGGCTTGGCTGACGTATCCGTTCAATAAGTACCAGCATTGGTCAAACCGAAACCATAAGTCGCAAGCAAAGAAAAACATTTCGGCTCACTATGACTTAGGTAACGAACTGTACACTCGGTTTTTAGATGATGCGATGCAGTATTCCAGCGCTTTGTTTTTAACGGACAATGACTCGCTGGACACTGCTCAGAACAACAAAATGAAGCGCCTATGCGACTCTTTAGAGCTGACAAAAGACGACCACTTGCTTGAGATTGGCACGGGCTGGGGCGGTTTAGCGGTTTTTGCAGCGAAAAACTACGGCTGTAAAGTCACCACCACAACCATTTCTGAAGAACAATTCCAGTACGCAAAAGCGCGGGTTGAGAAAGAAGGGCTGGAAGATCAGATAACACTGCTTAAAAACGATTATCGCGACTTAGAAGGGCAGTATGACAAGTTGGTATCGGTTGAAATGATAGAAGCGGTTGGTAAGCAGTATCTACCGACCTTCTTCAAAACCTGCAATCGGTTGTTAAAGCCGCACGGTAAAATGGCGTTGCAGGCTATAACCATAGCAGATCAGCGTGAGAAAGCTTATGCGCGTTCGGTCGACTTTATTCAGAAACATATTTTCCCGGGCGGTTTTCTACCGTCTTTGAGCCAGATGACTCAGTTATTTAGAAGAAACACCAACATGGTCGTCAGAGACGCTTTTGATTTTGGTTTGAGTTACGCCAAAACCTTGAATATATGGGCGCAAAACTTTAATGAAAAAGCCGAAGAGCTGGCCAAGTTTGGTTATGACGAGCGCTTTTCACGACTTTGGAATTATTATTTCAGTTACTGTGAAGGTGGCTTTTTAGAAAAGCGTGTATCGGTTGTACAAGTTGTTGCGGACAAAAGCCAACTGTAAACCCGGGCGCTGAAACGGAAGGTATTTATGCACAAAATTATCAGCTTTGTTTTGTTTAACGGTATTTGGTTTAGCGCCGTAGTTGGGCGGAACGATTACCTTTGGCTGACAATTGCTTTAGTGCTGGTACAGGTCGTTTATAGCCTGCGTATTGGGAAGGTTCACTGGACTCTCGTAGCACGATTGTTTGCTGTAGGCCTGTTACTTGAGGCTATTAGTATCGGTCTGGGCGTTATTGATTTTGTTGGCGGTTATTTCCCGCTATGGCTAGCTTTATTATGGCTGGGGTTTGCGGCAATGGCGCCGGTGGCACTCGATTGGTTAGCCAAGAAAACGTGGTTGGCATTGTTGGCGGGCGCTGTCTCCGGGCCTATTACCTACATAACCGGCGTTGAATTTGGCGCAGCGGCTATTGAGTCAACCGTTATAACTGTCGTGACTTATGCCGTCGTTTGGTCATTGATGATGGGCTATTTCGTTTACCTTATGACGAGCAAACCTAACGAACGTAAGGAGGTATTGCCATGAGAAAATTTATGCTAGCGGCATCGGCTTTGCTAGTGAGCGCATTGAGCACTCCTGCGTTTGCGGCAAGCTGTGAAGCGTCAGTTCCCGGAGACTTCTCCAAGGTTGGTGAAACCCGCCTGAGCGTTTTGTTCTGGGATGTTTATGACGCAACTCTTTATAGCCCATCGGGTAAGTATGAAAAGAGTGAGCGTCAGGCGCTTAGACTGAATTATTTACGAGATATTGATGCTGCTGACCTTATCGAAACCACAGAAGAAGAGTGGCAGAAATTAGAGCTAGACTCGTCGGGGCATGACGAGTGGCTGGCGAAGCTGAAAGATATTTGGCCGGATATCAAAGAGGGCGATTGCCTTCTTCTGGTGGAAAGTGATAACGGTTATGCCGAGTTTTATCAGGGCGAAGAGCTGTTAGGCACAGTTGAGAGCCAGGTGTTTACTGACCAGTTCTTAGCCATTTGGTTGTCACCGGAAAGCCGCTTTGAAGACGAGCGCAACGAACTTGTAGGAGCAAAATAATGGTTAAATTAATAAGAACCTGTTTTCTTATCAGCGCTTTTGCGCTGTTGTCGGCTTGTTCAACCGGTATTGATACTTACAAGTCAGCCAAGCCCGTCTTGAAGCTGGAAGAGTTTTTTAAAGGCGACTTAGTGGCTTATGGTATGGTTCAGGACTATAGCGGCGAAGTGATACAACGCTTTACTGTTGAAATGACCGGAACCTGGGACGGCAACGAAGGTAAACTGGATGAATACTTCACCTATGCCGATGGCCGCGAGCAGCGTCGTATTTGGTACATTACCAAAACCGGTGAAAACAGCTATGAAGGCCGTGCTGATGACGTCGAAGGCGTTGCAAAAGGCACTACTGCCGGTAACGTTCTTAACTGGGAGTATCAGTTAGAAGTACAAATGGACGGAGAGCCGCTGGTTCTAACTCTTGATGACTGGCTGTATTTAGTGGATGAGAACAATATGATCAACCGTACCAACATGTATAAGTGGGGTATTCCGGTTGGTGAAATCACGCTTTATATTGGTAAAAAATAAAGGTTAAGAAACGCTGTCATAAGCCGATAACAGACGTATAATGCACGTAAGTGTTAAACGTAATCTGGGAATCGGCTGTGGCAATTAATTATCCGTCATTTACTTACAATAACCCGCGTATACAGGGACAAACTGTATTCATTAAGCGTGGCCCGCATCAGGGAAAGCTGGGTATTATTACTAAGGTGATGGACAACGAACGTTTCCTGGTATCTCAGGCGGACTTTGGCTCTGAACAGGTAATTTTCAAGCGCAGTGACTTTTTAGTGCACCGTTACCGTAAAATTAAGGTGCCTATTGACCGTGTGGCGGGTAAAAACCCCGACGTGTTATAGCAATAGCCAAGAGTTAGGTATTAAAAAAGCGACATCGTAATAATGTCGCTTTTTGCGTTTCTGACCGGCAGAAAATTAAGCAGAACTGCGCGGTAAACGACAGTCAGTGCCTTTGTCTTCCAACTTCTTCTTCCACAGCTCTTTTGCCGTTAAGCCGCCAGAGTTTGACTTTTTAACAGCCGGCTTTTTAGCGGCAGCCTTTTTAGGCGCTTCTTTCTTAGCTGCTGTTTTCTTAGGCGCAGCCTTTTTAGTATCAGACTTAGTTTCGGTTTTCTTTGCTGCCGCTTTTTTGTCTGATGCTTTTTCGGCTTTAGCCGGTTTACCTTTTGCTAAAGCTTTCGCGTCTTCGTCCAACTGCGCAAGACGAACGTTTTTGCCACCGTCAACGCTGTACCAGCCGTTACTTGCTTCAATCTTTGGCTTTTTACCATGAGCTTTTTCATAAGCTTCGGTATATTCTGCCAGTACCTTTTCTTTATCCAGTTTGCTCATGCAAATTTTCCTTTATTCAAGGGTTACTTTAAAACTCTGCTTAAAAAAGCTTCACACTTCGTTTATACCGTTTTTTCGGATTATTGTCTAATTTACGTTAATATAACGTTTTTTCAGGCCTTTTAAGCGAGAAAGCAGTATGACAATTAAGCGTTCTGAACTTCACCATTATTTGAATTCGTATTTGAACAGCGGGGCGATAAAAGACTATTGCCCAAACGGGTTACAGGTAGAGGGCTCTGAGTCTATAGGCAAAGTTATTACCGGAGTGACAGCGTGTCAGGCCCTAATTGACAGAGCTGTTGACGAGCAAGCCGACGCTATTCTCGTGCATCATGGTTATTTCTGGAAGGGCGAGCCTGAGCCTATAACAGGCATGAAAAAAGCACGTATCAAACAACTGCTGAAGCACGACATTAATTTATTTGCGTACCATTTACCGCTCGATGTTCATCCTGAGGTGGGTAATAACGCCCAGTTGGCAAAGCTTATGGGCTGGCAAATGGAAGGGCCGGTAGATGCAAATGATCCGGCGTGCCCTTTAGTTATGGGCTCTTTAAAAGAGTCGATGACAGGGCAGTTGCTGGCGAAGGAGCTTGAACAGAAACTCCAGCGCCCACTGACCTGCTGGGTAGAGCCTATTCGGCCCATTCAGAAACTAGCTTGGTGTACAGGGGGCGGACAAGGCTTTATCGACCGGGCGGCAGCGTTGGGTGCCGATGCGTTTATTACCGGCGAAGTATCAGAGCCAACTATTCATAGCGCCCGCGAACAAGGTATCGGTTTTTACGCGGCCGGCCATCATGCTACAGAGCGTTACGGAGCAAAGGCCTTAGGTGAACATATTGCTCAGAAGTTTAGCCTGGACGTTCAATTTATTGACATAGACAGCCCAGCTTAGGCGGAACGTAAATGAAAAATGAAAAACGCTCGCGTGGCGACTTTAGCGGTATCAGTAAAAAGTTCTCGAAAAACATTTACGATAGTACGAAAGGCCGCTTGAGAATGGCGGTTCTTAAGGAAGACTTACAACCGCTATTAAACGGCGAGCCTTGTCGGGTACTGGATGTTGGTGCTGGGCTGGGGCAGGCCAATGAGTGGTTTCTGGAAAAAGGCTTCGAGGTTTTGCACACTGACATTTCAGAAGAGATGGTTGAAGCCGCTCGCTTGCGCCACAAAGAGCTAGGGTTAGCCGATAACTGTCGCTACCAAACGGCCGATTTAGCGACGTTAGCAAGTAATGAAGACCAATTCCCAATAGTGCTCTGCCATGCGGTTTTGGAGTGGATGCCAGATGCCGAGACAGCGTTAACCCAGTTAAAGACGTTATTAGCACCGGGTGGTACGCTCTCGCTTATGTTCTATAACCGCAATGCAAAGCTGTTTGCTAATGCCATTTACGGCAATTTTGATTACATAGAACGAGGGTTAAAGGTTAAGAAAACAGTACGGCTAAGTCCGCAGAATCCGTTAGTGCCGGACGAGGTTCAAAACATGCTGAATGAGCTTGGGCTTAAGGTTATTCAAAAAACTGGTGTTCGCTGTTTTCATGACTATCTGAGAAACCTGGATGATCAGCAGCGCTTTGACGAACTGCTGGCGATTGAACTGAAATATAATCAGCAGCCGCCTTATCGTGATTTAGGGCGCTACCAACATTGGTTGATTAAGAAACCGGAGAACGAACAATGACAACACAGTGCGCATTTATTGGTTTAGGTGTTATGGGCTATCCAATGGCCGGACACTTGCAAACGAAAGGCTTTGATACCTGCGTGTATAACCGTACTGAAAGTAAAGCAAAAGCGTGGGTTGAACAGTATCAGGGGCGGTATGGTGCAACACCGGCACAAGCGGTGAAAAATGCGGATATTGTTTTAGTCTGTGTGGGTAACGATGACGATGTGCGTAGCGTGTTCTATGGCGACAATGGCATTTTAGGTGGTTTAAAAAGTGGGGCCATTGTGGTTGATCACACGACGGCGTCAGCAGAGCTGGCCAGAGAACTTAACGAAGCTGTGAAAAAGCAAGATGGTCAGTTCCTTGATGCGCCCGTATCGGGCGGGCAGGCAGGTGCAGAGAATGGTGTTCTGACAGCTATGATCGGCGGCGAACAGTCTGCTTTTGACGAAGTTAGCGACGCGTTAGCGTGTTATACCAAAACGCGTGAGCTGATGGGTGAAGCGGGAGCCGGGCAGTTAGCCAAAATGGTAAACCAAATTTGTATTGCGGGTGTGGTACAAGGGTTATCTGAAGGTCTACAGTTTGCGCGCAAGGTAGGGTTAGACCCGGACAAACTTATTGCGGCTATCAGCCAGGGCGCCGCTGGCTCCTGGCAAATGGAAAACCGTTATAAAACAATGTGGAATAACGAATATGAGCATGGCTTTGCGGTAGACTGGATGCGCAAAGACTTGAAAATTGCATTGAACGAAGCCGACAGACAAGGTCTTTCTATGCCGTTAACAGCCTTAGTTGATCAGTTCTACGCCGATGTTCAGAAAATGGGTGGCAACCGCTGGGACACTTCAAGCCTGTTGGCCCGCCTGGAAAAATAATCTAACCGCGGTGGCCTGATGCTACTGCATCAGGTGAAATGTCAAAAAAGAGCGCCTGGCAATAAAAAAGGAGACTCGCATGAGTCTCCTTTTTAGTGGTTTATCACCAGTATCGGCTTATCTAAAGCCTTTACGACGCAGGGCGTTAGTGGTGAACTCGTCACGGCTCACTTCAATATCCCATTCCATGTATGGGCTTTCTTCGTTACCCAAGCCAAGAGAGATATAACGACCAGAGTCTAAGTCGTACAGCGCTTCTGCAGCCATCCATGGTACGTCCTTGTTATAGAACTGAGTATTCAGTGCTTCACCAACACGCCATAGCTCACCGCGACCGTCATAGTGGTCGATGATAGAAGCTGTCCAGCTGTCTTCGTCAATGTACATTGTGCGTTTTGAGTAGATGTGACGCTCGCCTTCTTTAAGGCTACCTTCCACAACCCAAACACGGTGTTTTTCATAACGGATAAGATCCTGGTTCATGTGACCTGCCTGAATAATATCTTCATAGCTTAATTCAGGGTTCATGATCTTAAAGTTGTTATAAGGGATATAAATTTCTTTTTTGCCCTTAAGTTCCCAGTTGTACTTGTCTGGGGCACCGTTATACATATCCAGGTTATCTGAAGTACGCAGACCATCTGCCGCTGTACCCGGACCGTCATAGGCGACGTTAGGTGCACGACGGACACGGCGCTGACCGGCGTTGTAAATCCATGCGCGGCGGCCTTCTTTTACCTGGTTAATGGTTTCATGAACCAACAGAACAGTACCGGTTAAGCGAGAAGGCGCTTCAACTTCCTGCATGAAATAAAACAGAATGTTGTCATCGGCTTCCTGACGACCGGTTTCAAGGTACTCAGGGAACGCCAGAGTTTCTTTCAGCTCTACCGTCACATAGTCGCCATTTGAAAGTACCGGGAACTGCGCAATGTTACGAGTCACAGCGCCACCACGGTAACGAGTAATGTGGTTCCAAACCACTTCCAGACCGTTTTCCGGAATAGGAAATGGAATGGTGGTATCAAAGTTCTCTAAACCGTTACCACCGGCAGCCATTTCTGCGTTTTCCGCGTTTGACTTAATTTTTGGCCACAGTTCATCCGGGTAGGTTGCTGTACGGTGAGTTGGGTAAACGTGCATTTTGTAGCTCGAGTATTTCTCGAACATAGCCACTTGACCTGGCGTTAAGTTGTCTTTGTATTCGTCCAGGTTGTCGTGAGTAATAGTAAATAACGGTTCTTCATTGGCGAAAGGGTCGTTACCGCGAACAACTTCAACGGAGTTATCAGAGTAACCACCGTCCCACGCAGGGATTGAACCATCGGCATTTGCCGCTTTCTCAGCACCAATTGGTGTTAAGTCTTGACCAAGCCGTGCGGCTTCTTCAGGTGATACTTTAGCCGCAACGCTCGCGGAAATCACCGACATGGCGAATACGCCAGCTTTTAGCATCAGTTTATTCATTATGATTTTCCTTGTTGTTCTACTTTCCAACATCACTTTGCCAGAGGACTGACCTCTCAGGCAACACTTTAACGAAAAAAAGCACGAAATTAACGAAAAAAGGTTTTCAAATTATCTTGAGCTTATACAATCCTATGACATTTTGAGTACCCAGGAGGTTCCATGCGTTCGTCTTTTGCCCAATTCGGGCTGTTGTTGGGTGCGTTGTTTAGCACCGCAGTATATGCCCAGGATGGCAATACAACAACAAACACTGATTACGAAGTTATCAGTGCACCGGCACTGCCGTCTGATGAAATAGAAAGAGAAGTTCTCATTGAAATCGCATCAAATGGTCAACAATTGGTTGCTGTTGGCGCACACGGTAATGTGATTCGTCAGGAAGAGAGCGGTAGCTGGATACAGGCCAATGTGGATAGCAGCGTATTAATTACCAGTGTGGACTTTGCGAGCGCAGAAAAGGGCTGGGCGACCGGACATCACGGCGTTATTTTAACAACTGAAGACGGCGGTCAGACTTGGACGCGTCAACTGGACGGCTTTCAGTTAATGGAGCTGGAAAAAGCGTTTTACCAGAAAAAAGTAGCTACTCTTCAAGAGCGTCTGGAAACCGAAGAAGATAAAGAGGTTATCAGCGAACTTGAATGGCAGCTAGAAGAAATGCAATTCCAAATCAGCAATATTGAAGTTGCTGAAGAAGAAGGCCCAAGCAAACCGTTTTTGGATATTTTAGCGGTAGATGAGCAAACAGCTTTCGCAATAGGAGCTTATGGCACCTTCTTAAAAACCGCTGACGGTGGTGCTAACTGGCAGGTTATTTCTGACAAGCTGGAAAACCCGGGTGGTTACCATTTAAATGCGATTATTGCTCGCAACAGTGACTTCTTCATTGTTGGAGAGGCGGGCTTGCTGTTTAGTAGTGAGAATAGCGGAGAAGACTGGATGCGCTTAGAATCACCGTATCGAGGCTCCTTGTTTGGGGCGCACTTAGATAATGCCAATAACTTATGGGTGTATGGCTTGCGTGGCAACGCTTATGTGTCGGAAGACAAAGGACAGTCATTTGAGCAAATAGAAACCGGTACTCGCGTGAACTTATCGGCTGGTGTAGCAACAGACTCAGGAGAACAACTAATCGTTGGCCACTCTGGAACCATTTTAAAAGTGGATGCAGCTCTTAACGTTGAATTGTTAAGACACCCCAGCGGCTCGGTAATGACTGATATTGTTGTGGTCAATGACGGCGAATGGCTCATGACAGGACGCAGTGGTCTATTACACTGGCCCGCTAAAGTCACCGAAGAAGAAGCGTTGGCATCTCAACAAGGAGCGCAGTAACAATGGATAATCCAATATCAAAAAAGCCGGCGGGAATTATTGAGAAGTTACTTTTTGGTTTTCGAGCGCCCTGGCTGGTCATCTTTTTACTGATCACTGTTTTTCTGGGTTACAACGCCGCTCAGGTGCGCCCGGACGCAAGCCTGACCAAGATGATTCCAACGCATCATCCGTTTATTCAAAACTACTTTGAGTATCAGGATGACTTAGCCAGCTTGGGCAACGTGGTCCGTATTGCTGTTGAGCACAAAAACGGCGATATTTTTGACGCCGAATTCCAGCAAGAACTTCAGGAAATAACTGACGAAGTCTTTTTTATTCCTGGTGTTAACCGTTCAGGGCTGAGAAGTCTGTGGACCCCTAATGTTCGCTGGATGGAAGTAACAGAAGAAGGCTTTGTGGGTGGCCCGGTTATTCCTGACGGCTATGACGGCAGTGAGCAGTCGTTAGAACAGCTGCGTACAAACGTACTGCGCTCTGGCGAAGTGGGCAACTTGGTGGCGAATAACTTTGAGTCCACTATTATTTATGTTCCGCTTGACGAAGTTCACCCTGAAACAGGCGAGAAGCTGGACTATCAGGAGTTTTCAGAAAAGCTGGAGACCTTGGTTCGCGACAAATACCAAAGCGATGATATCGGTATTCACATTACGGGGTTTGCTAAGTTAATTGGTGACCTTATCGAGGGCGCTGAGCAGGTCGGTTTGTTCTTCTTGCTGGCCATCGCTATTACGTTAGCCATGCTATATGCCTACAGCCGTTGCTGGCGTAGCACTTTCACGGTACTAGGCTGCTCTATTATCGCAGTACTTTGGCAGCTGGGTATTATTAAGCTTATTGGTAGTGGTATTAACCCGTACTCCATGCTGGTGCCGTTCCTGGTCTTTGCAATAGGGGTCTCGCACGGTGTTCAGGTCATCAATGCCATTAGCCATAATAGAGTTGCAGGCTTCGACAAGCTTGAGTCAGCCAAACTGGCGTTTCGCGGCTTGTACGTGGCGGGCTTAACGGCGCTTGCCAGTGATGCTATTGGCTTTACCACGTTAATGGTCATTGATATCGAAGTCATTAGAGAGCTGGCCATTGCCGCCAGTATTGGTGTGGCAGTTGTGGTTCTGACCAACCTCGGCTTGTTACCTATTCTTATGTCATACCTGGGCACCTCAAAAAATGGTGTGGAGTATGAGAAACGCATTGAAGGCGAGCGTCATCCAATATTTGAGCTGTTCTCCAAGTTTACCCAACCCAAGTGGGCGTATTCCGCAGTAGCGGTTGCATTAGCGATGTTGGCCTGGGGCTTAATAAACAGCCAGAACATGGAAATTGGTGACCTGGACAAAGGGGCTCCGGAATTACGTCCTGACAGTCGTTACAATCAGGACAACGCCTTTATTGTCGACAACTACAGCTCAAGTACTGATATTTTTGTTGTTATGGCGGCTTCAGCCCCAGAGCAATGCATTGCTTACGACAACTTAGAGCTAATGGAGCGCTTCAGCTGGCACATGGAGAACACTCCAGGTGTGCAAGACGTTAAATCAGTCGTCTACGTGTCAAAAATGGGCATGTTCGGTATTAATGAGGGGAACTTGAAGTGGTTCAGTCTTAACCGCAACAAGTATGTTATTAACGCCTCATTAAGCCGCATTCCAGATGGTTTAATTAATAACGACTGCTCAATGGCACCAATCATCATTTACCTGGATGATCACAAAGCCAAAACGCTGCAAACGGTCGTAGACTCTGTGGAAAGCTTTAATGGTCGCTACCAGCAGGAAGGTCTTGATCTACTAATGGCTGCCGGTAATTCCGGTATTGAAGCGGCAACGAACTCCGTTATTGAAAAAGCCCAGAATAAAATGTTGTTGTGGGTTTATGGTGTCGTTATTGTGCTGTGCTTCATTAGTTTCCGCAGTTTACGAGCGGTTGCTTGTATTATCTTACCTCTTGCCTTTACGACTGTAATGAGCCAAGGCTTAATGGCGGTGCTGGGTATTGGTATTAAAGTGGCTACTTTGCCGGTTATTGCCCTGGGTGTTGGTATTGGTGTCGACTACGGCATTTATATTTACAGCAAGGTGAAAGAGGGCTTACAGCAGGGTATGTCGCTGCATGACACTTATAAATACTCGTTGGATAGCACGGGTAAAGCGGTTGGCTTCACCGGCCTAACGCTGGCCATAGGTGTCGCAACCTGGATATTCTCGCCAATTAAGTTCCAGGCGGATATGGGCATATTGCTGACCTTTATGTTCCTCTGGAATATGTTGGGCGCGCTTATTCTTATTCCGGCACTGGCACGTTTATTCCGGGTTGGCAGTAAGAACGAGAAATAACTGCTGTTAACCGGTAAATGACGGTAAAAACTAGGCGTCGGCTTTTATTAAGTCGGCGCCTTTTTCTGCAATAGCGATAGTAGGTGCGTTGGTGTTACCGCTAATAACGGTGGGCATAATTGAGGCATCTATTACACGTAAATTCTCAAGCCCCCGTACTTTCAGTGACGCATCGACAACCGCTTGTGAGTCGCTGTCGGGTCCCATTTTGCAGGTGCCTACCGGATGGTAAATAAGCCCCGTTTTCGACTTTATTTCCTCGAGTAGTAGCGAGTCGTTTGTCGCATTTTCAGTTGGAAACAAGCGCCCACCATTATGTTTTTTGAGCGCCGGTTGCGCCATTATTTCAAAGGCTTTTTTTATACCGTTTAACAGCGCCTGTTGGTCTTCTTTGCTTCTTAAAAAGCCATAAGTGATTTGAGGCTTGTCCATTGGATTATCTGGGTTTAACTGAACCATACCGCGAGCCGTTGGACGTAGCAGACAGACGTGACAAGTGAACCCATTGGTTAGCGTGGGTAACCAGTCATAACCGCTATCGTTGAACATGACCGGTAGTAGGTGCACTTGTATATCGGGCTCTTTAACCGCATTTGACGAACAATAAAAAGCACCGACTTCTGCAATTGAGTGAGCGAGCTGACCTTTTCGAGTAAACAGGTACTTTATGAAAGGCACTGAGAGCTTCAGTAAATTCCAGGGGGTCAGGGTCAGTCCATCTTTGGCTTTGTTTTTGTAGTGCAGGCTAATATCAACATGCTCTTGCAAGTTCTTGCCCACACCGGGTAAGTCATGAACGACGTTAATGCCTGCATGCTTCAATTCACCCGCCGGGCCAATACCCGAGCGCAGTAGAATCTGCGGCGAATTAAAGGCGCCAGCGCTTAAAATGACTTCTTTACTTGCTTTGGCGATACAAGAACGGCCCGAGTGTTGATAACGAATGCCGGTGGCGGTTTTTCCACAGAACAAAACACGTTCAGTCAGGCATCCGGTCAATACTCTGAGGTTGGGGCGATGCAAGGCAGGTTTAAGGTAAGCGTGGTAGGTGCTGCATCGCTTACCATTTTTCATAGTGAACTGATAAGGGCCGTAGCCTTCTAACTGTTTTCCGCTAAAGTCAGGGTTTTCGGGTAAACCGTATTCCCCACAGGCATTTAAAAATTGCGTGGAAACCGAGTAATAAGGCGCGACATCAGAAACATGTAACGGACCTTCAGCTCCATGATAAGCGTTAGCTCCACGACTGTTGTTTTCACTTTTGATGAAGTAGGGCAGTAAGTCTTTATAACTCCAGCCGCTGTTGCCTAAGGCGGCCCAGTGATCATAGTCTGATGCAAGACCGCGAGTGTATATCATGGCATTGATACCACTGCTGCCACCCAGCATTTTTCCGCGCGGCGTATAGCTGCCTTTAGACGTGGTTAAATGCGGCTCGTTTTCAGCGCGATACAGCCAGTTAAATTTGCGACTGTGCATAAAGCGGGCAAAACCCGATGGCATGTCAGAAAACAGCCCACCATGCGATGCTCCGGCCTCTAATAACAAAACGCTGTGTTTACCGCTTTCAGTAAGCCTATTGGCCAGTGTACAGCCGGCAGAGCCGGCACCGACAATAATATAGTCGAAAGACTCTTCTGTATTAGAGCGAAGAGACATAGTCATACAGTGACTTTAAAAGACGCAATTTGTGGGCGTCTTCCTGATGCTGGTTAGCCAGCTCTTCCAGGCGCAGCGCAAAAGCGTCCGCAGAGAGCATACCTTCCGGAGGATCAATAAGGCGTTGCTGACAAAATTGACGCCATTGGTTCAGCTCTTTGTCCGTTAATGTCGACGGATAGTTACGAGCACGGTATCTCAGCAGTAGCTTTTCCATACGCGGGTCTTCAAAGGCTAAATCTAACCCAGCTAATTGTTGCGGCTCGGACGCTCGAATAATTTCCATGTGCTTTTTGTCTTGCGGCGAGAAAAATCCGTCGTAAATTTGGTGGTCAACATCGGTCCTTGGGGCAAACTCTTTGGTTTGCTCGAACACTTGCATTAACTTGTCTCTGAACGCACTGTTTTCCTGCAGCCACTGCGCATTGGCAGCTACGGTTTCCATATTGAGGTCAGCTCGTGCAGAAGCATCCTCAGAGATTGTTTTAATAGGCGCAAGAAACGGACTACGGCCTAAATGAATGTTTTGTAGACCACTTTTTTGCTGCCCTTGAGCTTCCAGCTCTTTGCGGCTGGTGTAAGTCAGTTCAACGAGTTCATCGACCGACTTATCGGCAAAGAGCTTAGGATCAATGCGCAAGTCCCAGGCTATGACGTTACTGTTTTGCTTAGGATGAAAGCCCAGTGGCAATATGGCGGACAAATACCGGTTTACGGTGCCGTAAAAGCCGCTGACGTGTGCTAGAGGCTCGGGTGCTTGCCAGTTAAAAAGGTTAAGCAGCTTTTGCTTACGGCGAATACTATACGCCCACTGCCATAACTTTGGCTGCTTTTCTTTAATGAGTTTAGCCAGACCAATGGTGGCGTAAACATCGGACATTGCATCGTGCGCCTGGCCGTGTTCAATGTTATTCGCCACACTTAAGTGTTCGAGTTTCAGGCTGGGCTGACCATCATCATTATCCGGCCAGTTAATACCTTCAGGACGCAATGCGAAGCAGGCTCGGGTTACGTCAATTAAGTCCCATCGTGAGTTGCCATTTTGCCAGCTGTATTCATAAGGGTCATAGAAGTTGCGATAGAACAGGGAGCGGGTTACTTCGTCGTCAAAACGAATATTGTTGTAACCAATAATGGTGGTGTTGGGCTTTTGAAACTCTTCGGCAATGGCTTTGCTGAACGCTGCCTCACTAACACCTTGCTTTAATGCGAGCTGCGGCGTTATTCCGGTAACTAAGGTTGCCTCAGGGTTCGGCAGAAAGTCAGGCGTGGGCTGAACATAAAGCGTTAATGGGCGGCCAACCACATTAAAATCAGTGTCGGTGCGAAGCCCTGCAAATTGCGCCGGACGGTCAACCAGCGGGTTAGCCCCCCAAGTCTCATAATCGTGCCAGTAAAAAGTCTCTTGTTCGTTTTGTGCCATAACCTAAGCTGCGCTGCATAAAAGAAAAACTATAGCATGAGCTCGACACTAAATTCAGTCACTTATTGAGCCTGGGTTATCGAAACAGCGCTTTAAACCCGCTCATACCTCTTAATAATTAAGTCGTAAGCTTTCTTCAATTTTTCTGTCAGTGTTCTGTTGTCGTCATGACGAAAGGCAAGCTCAGCGTGTGGCAGCACGCGTTCGCCTACGCGACGGGCAATGGCATCTTCTAGTTGCTGCTGGTCGCCTGACGCGGCTTCGGTTGGTACTTCAACGGTAATGTCGCCTTTCGAGCCAATGTGCTCATAGTTAACACGATAAGTTGGCATAATCCCTCCATCAATCGCATTGCTAAATGCGTGTTTATCCCCTCTAATAAGACTAGACGAAATACAATAAAAAGCAGGGGATATTAGTTATGAAAAAAACACTTCTCTTATCGGTACTGGCTGGCGCACTGATTGGATCAGCGCCGCTGCAGGCGGATGACCACGGCGTTGAATACGCAATGGCAATTCACGGTGGTGCCGGTACTATCACGCGTGCGAATTTAACGGATGAACAAGAGCAAGCTTACAAAGACAAACTCAACGAAGCTTTGGAAGCGGGCCGGGCAGTATTGAAGGACGGTGGTGACAGCACCACTGCGGTTATTGCGGCTATTCAAGTGATGGAAGCGTCGCCGTTGTTTAACTCCGGTAAAGGAGCTGTATATACCTGGGACGGTGAGCATGAGCTGGATGCGTCATTAATGGAAGGCGAAAAGGGTAACGCCGGCGCGGTGGCTGGTGTGAAAACCGTGAAAAGTCCCATTGAACTGGCACGTGAAGTGATGGAAGAGTCCGTACACGTCATGCTCAGTGGCGAAGGGGCTGAGCAGTTCGCTAAGCAACAAGGTTTAGAGCAGGTTGATAACAGCTATTTTAATACTGAACGTCGTTATCAACAGCTGTTAAAAGCCAAAAAAAAGATTAAAGCCAGTGAGCAGCCAGAACAGCAAGCCTGGGAATATCTCGATTTAGATTATAAATATGGCACGGTTGGCGCTGTTGCGGTTGATAAAAACGGACTATTAAGCGCCGGTACGTCAACAGGCGGCATGACGGCGAAACGTTATGGTAGAATAGGCGATTCACCCATTATTGGCGCTGGCACTTGGGCGGACAACGACAGTTGTGCGGTATCCGCTACTGGACACGGTGAGTATTTTATTCGCTTTCACGTGGCGGCAGATATCTGTTCGCGGGTTAAATACAAAGGCCTGTCGGTCAGTGAGGCTGGCGACGATGTCATTCATGGCGTGCTGGAGCAAGCAGGTGGCACTGGTGGCGTGATTATTATCGACGCCGACGGCAACGTGGCAATGCCGTTCAATACCGAAGGAATGTACCGCGGTTACTTTAAAGGTGACGGTGACACGCACATTGCTATTTATAACGAGGAAGAATAAGTTCGGAGTTTATGAGTCGTAACAAAACGAATACCAACCCTTTCGTTAAAAAATATCAGTCTCAATTAGAGCAATGTACGTACCAAAAGGCCGCGCAACTGCGCGGTCGTTTGCGTGGGCTGGTGAAAATAAAGGATGAAAATAAGCAGCAAAAAGTGCTCAGAGCCATTAAGGCAGACATTGAGCAGGCGGAGCTGAATTACTTACAGCGCTCTGAGCAGTCTTTTCATATTGAATACCCTGAAAACCTGCCGGTTGCGCAGCAGCGAGACGATATTAAAAAGGCCATTGAGGACAACCAGGTGGTTGTTGTCGCGGGTGAAACCGGGTCTGGTAAAACGACTCAGTTACCGAAAATGCTGCTGGAGCTTGGCTATGGCCGCAAAGGTGTTATTGGCCATACGCAGCCACGTCGCTTGGCGGCCCGAAGTGTTGCCAAGCGCATTGGTGAAGAGCTTCAGGACTACGCTAAACAACAAGTCGGTTACAAAATTCGCTTTCAGGATGAAACGGCACCGACTACTGCTATTAAGCTAATGACGGACGGCATGCTGCTTTCCGAGCTGCAGCAGGATCCGTTATTACTGCAATACGACGCTATTATTATCGATGAAGCGCACGAACGCTCGTTAAATATCGACTTTTTGCTGGGTGTTTTACACACCTTGCTGCCCAAACGTCCGGATTTAAAAGTTGTTATTACCTCAGCAACTATTGAAACCGAGCGTTTTTCTAAGCACTTTCATGATGCACCGGTATTAACGGTTAGCGGTCGGACTTACCCGGTGGAAGTGCGTTATCGCGATCCGTCAGAAGGCAATAAGACGTCTGAAACGGATATTTTGCAAGGCGTTTGCGATGCAGTAGAGGAACTGCAGAGTGAAGGGGACGGTGACATTCTCATTTTTGCGAGCGGTGAGCGGGAAATTCGCGACTACGCCGACGCTATTGCCGATTTAAAACTGAGAAATACGGAAATATTGCCGCTATACGCACGGCTGTCTTCTCACGAACAAAACCGAGTGTTTCAGTCACATTCTCAGCGCCGCGTTGTTATTGCGACAAACGTTGCTGAAACATCACTGACGGTACCGGGCATTCGCTATGTTATTGACCCGGGAACAGTACGTATTAGTCGTTACAGTTATCGGACGAAAGTCCAGCGTTTGCCGATTGAGCCAATTACGCAGGCGAGCGCGAATCAGCGTAAAGGCCGCTGTGGACGTATCGGGCCGGGCATTTGTATTCGCTTGTACAGTGAGGACGATTTTTTACAGCGCCCGGAATATACCGACCCGGAAATACTACGGACGAATTTAGCGGCCGTTATTTTGCAAATGTCGGCGTTGCGTCTCGGCGATATTCGAGACTTTCCGTTTGTACAAAAACCGGATGAACGCTTTGTTAAAGACGGTTTGAATTTGCTGGAAGAGCTTAACGCCATAGAGCCGGGTAAAAAGCGGGAAAAGCCGAGGCTAACTGAAATAGGCCGGCAGCTTTCTCGTTTACCGTTAGACCCTCGGTTGGCGCGAATGGTGTTGGCCGCCAAGCAGTATGGCTGTGTACGGGAAATGCTGGTGATAACAGCAGCGTTAAGCATACAGGATCCGCGTGAGCGCCCGCACGAGTTTAAACAAAAAGCCGATGAGTGGCATCAGCGCTTCCACGATAAACATTCCGATTTCATGGCGTACCTCAACCTGTGGAATTACATAAAAGACAAGCAAAAAGAGCTGTCAGGTAATCAGTTTCGCAAGCAAGTGGCGCGCGAGTTTATTCATTTTATGCGGCTGCGAGAGTGGCAGGACATTTACACACAAAGTCGGCAGACGGTGCGGGAACTGGGTTTTTCGATTAATGAAGAGCCGGCGACTTATGAGCAGGTGCATCGCGCGCTCATTTCCGGCTTGCTGTCGCAAGTGGGTATGAAAGAAGACCGGCATGAATATCAGGGCACGCGACAAACTAAATTTCATATTTTTCCGGGCTCCGGGCTTTTTGGCAAACCGCCTAAATGGGTGGTTACCGCTGAGCTTGTCGAAACCTCGAAGCTGTATGCGCGGATTAATGCTGATATAGACCCATTATGGGTGGAGGAAGCGGCTTCTCATTTGGTGAAGAAAAGCTATTTAGAGCCACACTTTGAGAAGAAAAAAGGCAGTGTGGTGGCAGACGAGCAAGTCACTATGTTGGGTCTGGTACTGGTGCCTAAACGACGTGTGCAATACGGACCGGTCGCGCCGGCTAAGGCGCGTGAGATATTTATACGCGAAGGCTTAGTGAACAGTCAATTGCAACGTAAGTTGCCGTTTATTCAACACAACTTGAAACTGATTCAAGATGTTCAGGCTCTGGAAGCCAAGTCGCGCCGCCGCGATATCCTGGTGGACGAGGAAGTCCTTTTTGAAGCGTATGAACGGCACATACCGGAAGGCATTTATAACGAAAAGCTGTTAGCCGGCTGGTGGCATAAAGCCGCCAAAAAAGAGCCTAAACTATTGTTTTTTGAACGAGATGATCTCATTGCCGGTGAGACTGAGCACATTACCGAAAACGATTATCCGGAGTTCTGGCGACAGGGTAACTTGCGTTTGCCGCTAACTTATCACTTTGAGCCCAATGCGGTTGATGATGGGGTGAGCGTCAATATTCAATTAGGTGTGTTGAATCAGGTAAAACCAGAAGGCTTTGATTGGCATATACCGGCATTACGCGAAGAGCGCATTGCCCATTTAATTAAGTCACTACCAAAAGCGTTGCGCAGAAACTTTGTGCCTGCCCCTAATTTTGCTGGCGCCATAATGGCCGACGTTGAGCCCTTTGAAACGTCGTTGTTAGAGGCAATGACACACAAACTGCGCCGTATGACGGGTGTAACCGTGCCGGATGGCAGCTGGGACGAAAGCAGTTTGCCAGTGCATTTACGCATGAACTTTAAAGTTTTAGACGGTAAAAAGCTCGTAAAGCAGGGCAGAGATCTACAACAGTTGCAGGACGAGCTGTCTGGTAAGGTTCAGCAACGTCTGGAAAAGGCTGCCGGTGATGATATCAGCCGCGATGACGTTGAAACCTGGGACTTTGACGATTTGCCGGAGGTGGTGACAGAAGCACAACAGGGATTTGAAATTAAGGCTTATCCTGGCTTAGCGATTAAAGGTAGCCGTGAGATTGCGTTGCAGTTGTTTGACTCGAAAGAGGAGGCCGAACAGCAGCACCGACAGGGCTTGCGTCGACTGTTGTTAAAGCAAATTCCATCACCAGTAAAGCATTTGCAAAAGTCGCTATCGAATAAAGCGAAACTGGCGATGTACTTTAATCCCTGGGGTAAGGTAGAAACTCTAATTGAAGACTGTATTGCCGCAGCGGTTGATGCGGTGATTAACGAACAACTTGAAGCGGGAAATAAGCTAAGAGACGAACAAGGCTTTGAGCGCTTAAAAGAGCAAGTACGAGGCGAATTGAACGAACGAGTTGAACAGATAGCTCTTAGGGTTGAGCAATGTCTGACACATTCGCAGGATGTTCGCAAAGCGCTGAAAGGTAAAATTCCGCTCGATCAAATTCAGTCGCGAGGTGACATTCAGGACCAACTGGATAACTTAATTTTTCCGGGCTTTGTCTCGAGGTTTGGTGAACACCGGCTCGACGATATTGTGCGCTACTTAAAAGCCATGCAACGTCGTTTGGAAAAACTGCCGGTGGATCCCAATAAAGATCGCTTAATGACCATAGCGCTCAGTAATTTACAGGAAGCCTATAGTGCGGTCTTAAAACGTTATCAAACCGGCGCTTTGATTCCTGAAGATGTGGCTGAAGTTCGCTGGATGATAGAAGAGCTGAGAGTTTCGTTCTTTGCTCAGACGTTAGGAACAAAGTATCCGGTGTCTGAGAAGCGAGTGAAGCAGGCAATAGAGGCGATCAAAAAAGGCGGCTGAAATAAGCCGCCTTTCTTACGCTAACACTTACAACATTAAGCCGTGTACAAGCCTAAGTTCTCTTTTGCGTATGCTTCAAACTCAGTGAAGCCGCCAACGTGTGACTCGTCGACAAATATTTGAGGTACTGTGTGTACCGGCTTACCAACGGTTTTTTCTAAGTCCGCTTTAGAAATACCTTCTGCGTGAATATCAACGTAGCGATAATCGAAGTCATCGCGGTCTGCTTTTAATTGATCGGCAACTTCTTTTGCGCGTACGCAGAACGGGCAACCAGGACGTCCAAAAATTACTGTAAACATGAAATACCTCTTCCTTAATCAGTGTTACCGGGAATTATCCATTTTTTAGTCATAAAAACAAATGGGTCTTACCGATGACTGTAATCGATTCTGTGAATAGCCAATACGCTCGGTGCTAGTGCTCAATATCTAAGTCAGACTCTGGCACGCAACAACAGGGCAGAATGTCACCTTTTCGAACGTAAGCTAACGGCTCAGTGGTATAACGTACTTGACCAGAATTTAGTTTAGTCCTGCATGCACCACAAAATCCACTACGACAATGGTAGTGCATTTCCAGCTGGTGTTTTTCCAGCGCTTCGAGCAGGGTTCCTTCAGTCGCGTCAAGGGCAAGCTCAGGCCCGCCGTTAACGATGACTTTAAAGGTTTTAGTCATGGCTTAGAGGTCAAAGTCCCCAAGATCAGAGGCATTAACTTCACTGTCTATCTGGCCAACCAGGTAAGAGGTAATTTCCGCTTCCTGAGGGGCGACCTGTACGTTGTCCGAAACTAAGTACTTGTTCATCCACGGTAATGGGTTAGAGCGCATATTTTCGAACGGGGCATCAAAGCCAATAGCCTGCATACGTAAGTTGGCTATGTACTCAACGTACTGGCATAACATACTCTCGTTTAGGCCAATCATTGAACCGTCTTTGAACAGGTAGTGAGCCCACTGCTTTTCCTGTTTCACTGCGGTCATGAAAATTTCATAAGCTTCGTCACGCAGCTCTTCGGCAATTTCTTTCATTTCCGGGTCATCTTCACCGTATTGCCAAAGGTTCAGAATATGCTGAGTTGAGGTTAAATGGACGTTTTCGTCACGCGCAATCAGCTTAATGATTTTGGCGTTACCTTCCATCAGCTCGCGCTCTGCAAAGGCAAATGTACAAGCGAAACTGACGTAGAAGCGAATGGCTTCCAGTGCGTTCACCGAGTTAATGCACAAGAACAGTTTCTTTTTAATTTCGCGCTGAGTCACATTGTATGTTTCACCGTCGACCGTTACTTCACCTTCGCCGTGGGTTTGCCACAGCTGGGTGTAGAAAATAAGGTCGTCGTAGTATTGTGAAATATCGTTCGCACGAATTTTAATTTGCTCGTTAATAACAATGTCTTCAAACACTTCGCTCGGGTCAGTAAACAAGTTACGCAGAATATGCGTGTACGAGCGTGAGTGAATGGTCTCAAAGAATGACCAGGTCTCAATCCAGGTTTCAAGCTCTGGAATGGATACAATGGGCAACAGCGCAATATTCGGTGAGCGGCCCTGAATAGAGTCCAGCAGTGTTTGGTACTTCAGGTTTGAAATAAACACGTGCTTTTCACTGTCAGTGAGTTTATTAAAGTCGACTCGGTCGCGGCTTACGTCAATTTCTTCAGGGCGCCAGAAAAAGCTAATTTGTTTTTCTATAAGCTTTTCAAAAATGCTGTGCTTTTGTTGATCGTATCGAGCCACGTTAACCGAGTTACCTAAAAACATAGGCTCGGTTAACGGATTCGTTTGTTCCTGGTTAAACGTTGAGTACGACATTTCGCAAAATCCTTCTTTTAAATTTTACAAGCGCCGCCGGCACAATCGTCATCTTCTTCGATGATGACTTCAGATGGCTGTGCACCAGGCTTTTCTGATTGTTGACGTGCCGCGATATCAGACTGGTTATCGGCTGCACCGTCGCGCGTGTTGTGATAATAAAGTGTCTTAACGCCCAGCTTGTATGACGTTAGCAGGTCTTGTAAGAGCTGCTTCATAGGCACTTTGCCAGCGTCAAATTTGCTTGGATCGTAGTTGGTGTTGGCAGAAATAGTTTGGTCGACAAACTTCTGCATAATGCCCACCAACTCTAGGTAGCCTTTGTTGCTCGGAATTTGCCACAGTAGCTCGTACTTATCCTTAAGCGTCTCGTAGTCAGGCACTACCTGCTTAGTAACGCCGTCTTTAGACGCTTTTACGCTGACAAAGCCACGCGGTGGCTCGATACCATTGGTCGCATTTGAAATTTGCGACGACGTTTCAGATGGCATTAACGCTGACAGGGTAGAGTTGCGCATACCGTGCTGTTTGATGTCGGCGCGCAGCTGATCCCAATCCAGGTGCAATGGTTCATTACAGACAGCGTCCAGGTCTTTCTTGTAAGTGTCTGTTGGCATAATACCTTGTGAATAGGTGGTCTCGTTAAACTTCGGACATGCACCTTTTTCTTTCGCCAGGTTCATTGAGGCTTTCATCAGGTAAAACTGGATAGCCTCAAAGGTCTTGTGAACCAGACTGTTTGCCGAGCCGTCAGAGTATTTAACACCGTGCTTAGCCAGGTAATAAGCGAAGTTAATGACACCAATACCCAGAGTACGACGATTCATAGTTGCGTTGTAAGCCGCAGGTACCGGATACTCCTGATAGTCGAGTAGGCTATCCAGAGCGCGAACGGCTAAGTCAGCCAGCTCTTCAAACTCGCCCAGGTCGTTAATTTTCCCCAGGTTGAATGCTGACAGGGTACATAGTGCAATTTCACCTTCTTCGTCGTTGACGTGCTGTAACGGCTTAGTTGGCAGAGCAATTTCCAGACACAGATTGCTTTGACGAATAGGCGCAACTTTCGAGTCAAACGGGCTATGCGTATTGCAGTGGTCAACGTTTTGTACGTAAATACGACCGGTGCTGGCACGCTCCTGCATAAACAGGCTGAATAGTTCAATGGCTTTAATGCGTTTTTTACGAATACTTTCGTCTTGCTCGTACTGAACGTACAGCTGCTCGAACTTCTCTTGATCTTCAAAGAAAGCGTCATACAGGCCAGGCACGTCAGACGGACTGAATAGGGTAATGTAGTCGTCTTTAACTAAGCGCTGATACATTAAGCGGTTAAATTGAACACCGTAGTCCAAATGACGAACACGGTTTTCTTCAACACCACGGTTGTTCTTAAGTACCAGCAAGCTTTCTACTTCTAAATGCCACAATGGATAGAAGAGGGTTGCCGCGCCACCACGAACACCGCCTTGCGAACAGCTTTTAACCGCAGTCTGGAAGTATTTGTAGAATGGAATACAACCGGTATGAAACGCTTCACCGTTTCGAATTGGGCTACCAAGCGCACGAATGCGACCGGCATTAATGCCAATACCAGCGCGTTGAGAAACGTATTTCACAATGGCGCTGGCGGTGGCGTTGATAGAGTCCAGGCTGTCGCCAGTTTCAATTAATACACATGAGCTGAACTGACGCGTTGGTGTACGAACGCCGGACATAATTGGCGTTGGTAGTGAAATTTTAAACTCAGACGTCGCATCATAGAAGCGCTTGATGTAATCCATGCGCGTTGCTTTTGGGTAGTTCGCGAACAAGCAGGCTGCAACTAAAATGTACAAGAACTGGGCGCTTTCATAAATATCGCCTGTCACACGGTTTTGAACCAGGTATTTATTCTCAAGCTGCTTGACCGCTGCGTATGAGAAGTTCATGTCGCGCCAGTGGTCGACAATCTCATCCATTTGGTCGAACTCAGCTTCGCTGAAGTCTTCCAGCAAGTGCTCGTCATAACGGTGCTCTGCCACCATTTTCTTGACGTGATCAAATAAACGAGGTGGCTCAAACTTTCCATAAGCGCGTTTGCGTAAATGGAAAATGGCCAAACGGGCTGCCATGTACTGATAGTCCGGAGCGTCTTCAGAGATTAAATCCGCCGCAGCTTTGATGATGGTCTCGTGGATATCTTCGGTTTTAATGCCATCATAAAACTGAATATGAGACTTAATTTCGACTTGAGAAGCGGAAACATTATGCAGACCTTCTGCTGCCCACATGATGACTCGATGGATTTTATCTAAGTTGAGCGGTTCACGTTCGCCGCTACGTTTGGTGACATACAGTTGCTCGTTCATTTTGCGCCGACTCTTAGCTTTTTGTTATAGAGATGTAGCCACAAGATATTGTGGTCATTAGTTATACAGAGTGAAATTCACACAATATCTAGTGTCTTTGGTTTTTCAGTATGCTAGGTCTTAGTCAGACTTTGATCAAGTTAAATTCTCTAGAAATACAAAAGAAAATTAGCGTTTAATTGTTGATTTTTTTCTAGCCTTTAATAGACGTGAGTTTGCGAGGACCTCGGCTTTTTATAACTTTTTTGTCTTTAAAAATGGGTTAATAGATCAAGGTTGCGGTAGCCCAATAATATTCAGCAACTCAAGCGGTGTGCTGATGCCGTAGTCGGCCTTCCAGTCAGCGGGTGAGTCGCTGTCGCTAATATACCCATAATGAGCCAGTACCGTTGTCATTGCAGCATTGCGGCCAGCCTGAATATCACGTTCAGCGTCACCCACGTAGATACAGCTTGTAGGGTTAACTCCCAGCTGTTCTGCTGCCAGCAGTAAAGGTGCAGGGTCGGGTTTTGATACACTCAAAGTGTCCCCGCAGACAACTGATTCAAAGACATCAAACTCGGGAAAGCTAGGCAGCAACTCTTGGGTCAACTGCTTAGGTTTGTTGGTAACAATGGCCACTTTTATTTGTGCTTGAATTAGAGCATTCAGTAGCGGTACAACACCTTCGTAAACATGGGTCTTAGCGGCAATGCTGTTCGAGTAGGCGTCTAAGAAAGCCTTTCTTAACTCATTTTCATGGGTTTCCAGTTCTTTTGAAAAAGCCAGTTTCAATAAGCCTCTGGAGCCATGTGAAGCAACAGGCGTATAGGTGTCTTCATGAACAGGTTCTTTCCCGTATAAAGCGCACACATTGTTGAGTGCGGCTCCAAGATCAGGGGCGGTGTTCAGCAAGGTGCCGTCAAGATCGAACAGCACGCCTTCGGGAAGCTTGGGGGTCTGTGCGAAATTCGTCATGAGCTACTTCAGAGGCTTTTGTAAAACAGTAATGTAATTCACATCGATATCGGTATTCGACAGAGTGAACCCTTTTAATGGATGGAAAATTAATCCATTAATATCAACCTCGTTAAGCCCGGCTTCATCGGTCATGCGGAAGAGCTCTGACGGCTTAATAAAACGCTGATGCTGGTGTGTGCCTTTGGGCACCCAACCAAGTATATGTTCAGCAGCCAAAATGCCCAGCAGCCAGGACTTAACGTTACGGTTTAGGGTTGAGAAAAACACCAAGCCGCCGGGTTTAACCGCTTCTGCGCATGCCTTAACTATAGAGGCAGGGTCGGGCACGTGTTCCAGCATTTCCAAACAGGTAACTGCGTCATACTGACCTTTATGGTCGGCTGCGTGATTTTCTACGGCGACACATTGGTAATCAACAGAGACTTCGCTTTCTAGTGCATGTAGGCGCGCTATTTTTAAAGACTCTTCGGCTAAGTCGATACCGGTAACTTTAGCGCCGCGCTCGGCCATGGCTTCACTTAGCAGACCACCACCACAACCGACATCAAGAATGTTTTTTCCAAATAATCCATTGGCGTGTTGCTCAATAAAAGACAGCCGAACCGGGTTAATTTGGTGCAACGGTTTGAATTCGCCTTCCGGGTCCCACCAACGCGAGGCGAGGGCAGAGAACTTAGCGATCTCTTCTAAATCGACGTTTTTTTGTTCAGTATTTTTGTTTTCTTGTGTCATGGAGTGCACTGTTGTGAGCGATAAATAACGCGGCTAGTCTACCCTAGCTAAAGAATAAGAAAAAGAGGGTGCGAGACTCGTTTCGGATGGGTACAATGACTGCATCAAAATAACAAAGATATGCGGATTTTTATTTTAGGGACTGAACTATGAGCGATCTAGCCAGAGAAGTGTCACCGGTTAATATCGAAGATGAATTAAAAAGCTCTTATCTCGATTATGCGATGAGCGTTATCGTCGGGCGTGCACTGCCTGACGTCAGGGACGGACTAAAACCGGTACACAGACGTGTCTTATTCGCAATGAACGAGTTGCGTAACGACTACAATAAACCCTATAAAAAGTCAGCGCGTGTGGTCGGTGATGTCATCGGTAAATATCACCCACACGGTGACAGCGCGGTTTACGACACTATTGTTCGTATGGCGCAGGACTTTTCATTACGCTACATGTTGGTTGACGGGCAGGGTAACTTTGGCTCGGTCGATGGTGACTCTGCAGCGGCGATGCGTTATACCGAAATTCGCATGGCCAAAATCTCTCACCAGTTACTGGCCGATTTAGACAAAGAAACGGTTGATTTTGTCGATAACTACGACGGTACTGAGCGCATTCCTGATGTACTGCCAACCCGTGTTCCTAACCTGTTAGTCAATGGTTCTTCCGGTATCGCGGTTGGTATGGCAACGAATATTCCGCCGCATAACCTCACCGAAGTCATCAACGGCTCACTGGCGATGATAGACAACCCGGACATCGATGTTGATGGGTTAATGGAATATATCCCGGGTCCGGACTTTCCAACGGCTGCAACAATTTCAGGCCGCAGCGGCATTGTTGAAGCGTACAAAACGGGTCGTGGTCGCATTCACTTACGTGCTAAAGCAGAAGTGGAAGTCGACGAGAAAACAGGCAAAGAGACGATCATTGTTACGGAAATTCCGTACCAGGTGAACAAAGCGCGCTTGATTGAAAAAATTGCTGAATTAGTCAAAGAGAAGCGCGTTGAAGGTATTAGTGCACTGCGCGATGAGTCTGACAAAGACGGTATGCGCATTGTCATTGAAATACGCCGTGGTGACGTTGGCGAGGTTGTACTTAACCACTTATACGCAAACACCCAATTACAAGTGGTGTTTGGTATTAACATGGTGGCACTGGATAAAAATCAGCCACGCCTATTTAATCTGCGTGACATGCTGGACTGCTTTATTCGTCACCGTCGCGAAGTAGTGACTCGCCGCTCGGTTTATGAATTACGTAAGGCGCGCGAGCGTGCTCATATTTTGGAAGGCCTGGCGATATCGCTGGCGAACATAGATGAAGTTATTGAATTAATTCGTCGCTCTCCAACACCTGCGGAAGCGAAAGCCGGTCTTATTTCCCGCGCTTGGAAGCTAGGTGATGTTGCAGCCATGCTGGAAACGGCTGGTGTTGACGCGGCACGCCCGGATCATTTGCCGGAAGAATACGGCATTAAAGGTGATAACTATCATCTGACCGAAGCACAAGCGCAAGCCATTCTTGATTTACGTTTACACAAGCTCACAGGGTTAGAGCACGAGAAAATTCTCGACGAATACAAAGGTCTGTTAGAGCAAATTGCTGAATTGCTACATATTTTGCGTAGCTCAGAGCGCCTAATGGAAGTTATTCGTGAAGAGTTAGTCGAAATTCGCGATAACTTTGGTGACGAGCGTAAGACGGATATTACTGCCGCAGCGCACGACATCAGCATGGAAGACCTTATTAACGAGGAAGATGTTGTACTAACACTGTCTCATGAAGGCTACGTGAAGTATCAACCACTGACTGAATACGAAGCTCAGCGCCGTGGTGGTAAAGGTAAAGCGGCAACGAAAATGAAGGACGAAGACTTCATTGAACGTCTGTGGGTTGCTAACACCCACGACACCATTTTGTGCTTCTCGACTCGTGGCCGTATCTACTGGATGAAAGTGTATCAGCTACCATTAGCCAGCCGTGCGTCACGAGGCAAGCCTATTGTTAATTTGCTGCCGCTTGAAGCGGATGAGCGCATTACCGCTATTCTGCCAACGCGTGACTACCCTGAAGACAAGTTCGTGGTTATGGCAACGAAGAAGGGTACGATTAAGAAAACGCCATTGCCTGAGTATTCCCGCCCACGTAACGGCGGTATTATTGCCCTGAACCTGGTGGAAGGTGACGAGCTTATCGGTGTTGATATTACTGATGGTAATGGTGACATCATGCTGTTCTCTGATGCCGGTAAAGTGGTTCGCTTTGCGGAAGAGCAGGTTCGCTCAATGGGCCGTACTGCAACGGGTGTTCGCGGTATTCGTCTGGAAGAAGATCAGCGTGTTGTATCACTCATAGTGCCGCGTGAGTACGAAGACCAGGAAGCGGCCGTTCTGACAGTTACAGAGAATGGTTATGGTAAACGTACGCCGCTGACTGAATACCCAGCGAAAAGTCGTGCAACCAAGGGTGTCGTTTCTATAAAAGTGAGTGAGCGTAATGGCTCTGTGGTCGGTGCTATGGAAGTTATCGACGGCAACGAAATTATGCTTATTAGCAATAAAGGCACACTGGTTAGAACTCGTGTTAACGAAGTGTCTACTGTTGGCCGTAACACTCAGGGTGTGCGTTTAATTCGCACCGGCGATGACGAAAAAGTCGTAGGCTTGCAGCGCATTGATGAAATTGATGAAGACGAAGAGCTGATTGAAGGTGAAGTTGTTGCCGATAATGGCGAAGAAGACGGAGCCAACGAAGAAGGAGCTTCTGAAGAATAATGAGTGACGTATTTAACTTTTCAGCAGGACCGGCAATGTTGCCGGTCGATGTGTTAAAGCAAGCTCAGGAAGAACTTCTTAACTGGAGTAATCAAGGCGTTTCCGTCATGGAAATGTCGCACCGTGACCCCGCGTATGTACGCATGGCGCGTGAAGCGGAGCAAGACTTACGCGACTTACTGGACGTTCCGGACGACTACGAAGTTTTGTTTTTGCAAGGTGGCGGGCGCGGCCAGTTCGCAGCCGTTCCGCAAAATATCGCAGCGCCTTACGCAACGGTCGACTACCTCGACACCGGGATTTGGTCTGGTTTTGCTATACGCGAAGCCGAGAAGTTCGTCGCTAAAGTAAATGTAGCCGGACAGGTAAAAGAGGGCGTTAAAGGCAAGGAGATTCAGTCTCCGGATGACTGGCAGTTGTCTGACAATGCCGCGTATTTTCATTACTGCCCCAATGAAACTGTGGATGGTATTGCACTTCACGATATTCCTAATGTCGGTGCGCCTATTGTGGCGGACATGTCGTCAAATATTTTGTCAGAACCACTGGATGTGTCTAAGTTCGGTGTTATCTACGCCGGTGCGCAAAAGAATATAGGTCCGTCAGGCTTTGCTATTGCCATCGTTAAGCGAGACTTGCTGGGGTCACCACAGAAGCAGGTTTCATCGATTATGGACTATCAGTTACAGGCTAAGGACGGGTCTATGTATAACACCCCCAATACCTTTGCCTGGTATTTAGCTGGGTTGGTGTTCAAATGGCTTAAGGTACAAGGTGGTTTGTCCGAAATGGGTCGAATTAACCATGAAAAAGCGCAGTTATTGTACGACTTTATCGACAAATCTGACTTTTACCGAAATACCGTTAACCCGCAGTATCGTTCTATTATGAATGTGCCTTTCCAGCTTGCCGATGACAAACTGGATGCTGAGTTTTTAGCTCAGGCTGAAGCCGCAGGCTTCAAAGGCTTGAAAGGTCATCGTTTTGTGGGTGGTATGCGAGCAAGTATATATAACGCGATGCCGGTAGCCGGTGTTAAAGCGTTACTCAGCTTTATGGCGGACTTTGAGAGAAGTCAAAGCTAGGCTCAAAATAGAGTTAAGTTCCAAAAATAATAAGACAAAAGGCTTACGAGAATTATGAGTAATTTTGATGCATTGTCATTAGTTAACCCCGGTGTAAAACAGCTCCGTCCTTATCAAGCGGGCAAGCCAGTGTCTGAATTGCAGCGCGAATTAGGTTTGCAGCACGTTGTTAAATTAGCGTCAAACGAAAACCCTCTCGGTTTGAGTGAGAAAGTAAAGACGGCGCTGGAAGCCGAGCTTAACGATCTGGTTCGTTATCCGGACGCAAACGGGTACTACCTGAAAAGTCGCCTAGCTGAGTTGAACTCAGTGACAACGCAACAAATTACTTTGGGTAATGGCTCTAACGATGTGTTGGAAATTTTGGCACGGACGTTCGTGTCAGACCAGGACGAAGTCATTTTCTCACAGCATGCGTTTGTGGTTTATCCGTTAGTCACTCAGGCTATTGGTGCAAAACCTGTTGCAGTACCAGCTATTGACTACGGTCACGATCTTGATGGCATGGCAGCAGCAATAACCGACACGACGAAGATGATTTTCATCGCAAACCCGAATAATCCAACCGGAACCTTTTTGACGACAGAGTCAATTAAAGCGTTCTTGGACAAAGTGCCTCAAAACGTCATTGTCGTATTAGACGAAGCCTATTACGAGTACGTACCTGAAGCGGAGCGAGCGCCATCGGTTGAATGGATTAAAGAGTATCCGAACCTTGTGGTCAGCCGCACGTTTTCAAAAGCCTACGGGTTGGCAGGATTACGCGCAGGTTATGCAGTAAGTCATGAAGGCATTGCCGATGTCCTAAACCGTATTCGTCAGCCATTTAATATGAATTCACTGTCTTTAAAAGCGGCAGAAGTGGTGTTGGATGACCATGCTTACTTGCAAAAAGCGGTTGAAATTAATGCGCATGGCATGAAACAGCTAACTGACTTTTGTGAAGGTGCAGGCTTTAACTACATTCCGTCTTACGGTAACTTTCTGACTATTGAAGTCGGCCCAGATGCAGAGAAGCTTTACGATGAGTTGCTGCACGAAGGGGTTATTGTGCGTCCGGTTACTGGCTATGAACTGCCGAACCACTTACGTGTCAGTATTGGCTTACCTGAAGAAAATGAAGCCTTTATTAAGGCAATGAAAAAACTGCGTGGCTGAATCGATTTTCCTTAAACCTCGGGCGCAGTGTCGAGGAACTATTGTTCTTCCGGGGTCTAAGAGCATTGCTAACCGAGCGCTGCTGATGTCAGCACTTTGCTCTGAGCCTGTTAGCTTGCATAACTTGCTCGACAGTGAAGATACAGAGCATATGCTGGACGCATTGGCGAGCTTAGGCGTCAGCTGTGAAAAGTCGGATAATGTGACACGCGTTACCGGTTGTTCGGGGCAGTGGCAACTGAATGACACCTCGCTGCATTTAGGCAATGCGGGTACCGCCATGCGACCGTTAATTGCGGTTTTGGCGGCAACGTTAAGTGTGGATCAGCAGGTTGAGCTCACCGGCGACTCTCGTATGCAGGAACGGCCTGTTCAGCATTTGGTCGAAGCTTTGCAAGCGCAAGGCGCTGAAATAACCTACGAAAAAACACCAGGGTATCCACCCGTATTAATTAAGTGCGGACTTAAAGCCGGCAATTTTTCAATAGACGGCTCGGTTTCCAGCCAGTTTATTTCGGCGTTGCTCATGGCGCTGCCACTGCTTAAAAGCGACTCTACCTTAACTTTAGTAGGGGACGTGGTTTCTAAGCCATACATCGAGTTAACGCTCAAAATGTTGGCTGACTTTGGAATTGTAATAGAGCGTGTGTCTGAAAGCCGTTTTCATGTAAAAGGCAGCCAGTCTTATGTATCTCCCGGTAATTATCATGTTGAAGGCGATGCTAGCGGCGCTTCGTATTGGATGGCAGCAGCATTGCTCGGTGGTGGGCCGGTAACTATTGAAGGTGTGGGTGCTTCTTCTATTCAAGGTGATAAAGCGTTTACAGAAGTCATTCAGGCAATGGGTGGCAACGTAGATATAGGTGAGCATCAAATGACAGTGACTGGTTCAGGGGTTATAAAAGGACTGGATAAAGATTTTAATGCTATCCCAGACGCAGCTATGACGGTTGCTCCTTTAGCGCTTTTTGCAGACAAGCCGACCATTATTCGTAATGTAGCTAACTGGCGGGTTAAAGAAACGGATCGGTTATCGGCGATGGCGACAGAACTGCGAAAACTGGGCGCCGACGTTGAAGAGGGCGCTGATTTCCTAAAAATATATCCTGTTCAGCGCTGGCAAAATGCTAAAATAGACACCTACAATGACCACCGTATGGCAATGTGCTTTTCCCTGGCCGCATTTTCGCCCGTAGGCGTAACTATTAATGATCCCGACTGTTGTCGTAAAACCTACCCCACTTATTTCCGAGAGTTTTCACGAATTTGTCAAAGTTACTGAGTAAACTCAGCTTTCCCGTTATTTCGTGCTCCTGATTAATGCAATTTTTTCACAAATGCGTATAATTGCGCCGCTAAAAGCTGCAATACGCAGAGCAAATTGAGGATTTTATGGCAACGCATATCCCCGTCATTACAATTGATGGTCCTAGTGGTGCAGGGAAAGGCACTATCAGTCGGTTACTCGCAGAAAAGCTGGGTTGGCACTTGCTTGATAGCGGTGCGATATATCGTGTACTGGCTTTGGCTGCGATTCATCATGACTTCACGCCGGAAGATGAGGAAAGCCTGGTGGCTTTAGCCGCTCATTTGGATGTTAAATTTGAAGCAGACGAAGAAAAGTCACTAACGCATATTATTTTAGAGGGCGAAGACGTCACCATGACGATACGCACTGAAGAAGTGGGTAATATGGCCTCTAAAATTGCGGCTTTACCGCGTGTACGCGAGGCGTTGTTGCGTCGCCAGCGCGGCTTTAAAGACTTACCAGGTCTGGTGGCGGACGGCCGGGATATGGGGACTGTAGTATTTACCGACGCAGACGCTAAAGTGTTTTTAACTGCATCGCCGCAAGAGCGTGCCCAAAGACGTTTTGATCAATTGAAGGAAAAGGGCTTTGATGCTAATATTGATCAATTAGTGAACGAAATTAAAGAACGCGATGATCGCGATATGAATCGCTCTGTGGCGCCATTGAAGCCCGCGGAGGATTCTTTGTATTTAGATTCTACCGACACGCCTATTGATGACGTGTTGGAACAAGTATTGACGTTTGCCCACAGCAAACTCTCAGAAACTAGCTAGGGCCTGGCCCTAATTAGGGGTTCACAGTAAGGATACAGGTGAACATTTTTAATAACCCCGCTGCATACGGAATTTCAGTGGACGTCATTTATTAAGCGAAGTTAATTATTATGTCAGAAAATTTTGCACAGCTGTTTGAAGAAAGCCTGAAAGAAGTCGAAACTCGTCCGGGCTCGATCGTAAAAGGCACAATCGTCTCTATCGCAAAAGACTTGGTATTAGTTGATGCCGGTCTTAAGTCTGAAAGTGCGATTCCTGCAGAACAATTCCGCAACGCTGAAGGTGAGCTGGAAATCAACGTCGGTGACGAAGTTGACGTAGCCCTTGACGCTGTTGAAGACGGCTTCGGTGAAACCGTGCTTTCTCGTGAAAAAGCGAAGCGCTATGAAGCTTGGCTGCAGCTGGAAAAAGCTCACGAAGAAAACGCAACTGTTACTGGTTATATCTCTGGTAAAGTTAAAGGTGGCTTCACAGTTGACCTTGGCGGCGTTCGTGCGTTCTTGCCTGGTTCACTGGTTGACGTACGTCCAGTACGTGAAACAACGCACCTTGAGAACAAAGACTTAGAATTCAAAGTTATCAAGCTTGATCAGAAGCGCAACAACGTTGTTGTTTCTCGCCGTGCTGTTATCGAGAAAGAAAACAGTGCAGAACGCGAAGAGTTGCTTGAGAACTTGCAAGAAGGTCAGGAAGTACAAGGTATCGTTAAGAACCTGACTGACTACGGCGCATTCGTAGATTTAGGCGGCGTAGACGGCCTGTTGCACATCACTGATATGGCTTGGAAACGTGTTAAGCACCCAAGCGAAATCGTGAACGTTGGCGATGAAATCACTGTTAAAGTATTGAAGTTTGACCGTGAGCGCACTCGTGTATCTCTTGGCCTGAAACAATTGGGCGAAGATCCTTGGGCAGATATCGCAAACCGTTACCCAGAAGGTCACCGTTTAACTGGTCGTGTTACGAACTTGACTGATTACGGCTGCTTCGTTGAAATCGAAGAGGGTGTTGAAGGTCTTGTTCACGTTTCAGAAATGGATTGGACTAACAAGAACGTTCATCCTTCTAAAGTGGTTAACCTTGACGATACTGTTGAAGTTATGGTTCTGGAAATTGACGAAGAACGTCGTCGTATTTCTCTTGGCCTTAAACAGTGCAAGCCTAACCCTTGGGAAGAGTTTGCTAAGAACCACAATAAAGGCGAGAAAGTTACTGGTAAGATCAAGTCAATCACTGACTTCGGTATCTTCATTGGCCTGGACGGTGGTATCGACGGTTTGGTTCACTTGTCTGACATCAGCTGGAACACTCCAGGTGAAGAAGCGGTTCGCGACTACAAGAAAGGCGAAGAAGTTACCGCTGTTGTTATGCAAGTTGACGCAGAACGTGAGCGTATCTCTCTAGGTATCAAGCAATTAGAAGAAGATCCGTTTAACAATTACCTGGCAGCTAACAAAAAAGGTGCTATTGTTGAAGGTACAGTAACTGAAGTTGACGCTAAAGGTGCTAAAGTTGAATTAGCAGAAAGCGTTGAAGGTTATGTACGTGCAGCAGACATCGCACGCGACCGCGTTGAAGATGCAAGCACTGAGTTAAGCGTTGGTGATAAAATTGAAGCGCGCTTCATGGGCGTTGACCGCAAAAACCGCACTCTGAGCCTGTCTATCAAAGCGAAAGACGAAGCTGAAGAGAAAGAAGCGGTAGAAAGCGTCAACAAACAGCAAGACAGCTCTGGTATCAACAGTGCTATGGCTGACGCGTTCAAAGCGGCGAAAACTGACGACTAAGGCAGTTTTTCGTCGTAATAAACGGCTTTATCAGGAGGTAAGTTATGACAAAATCAGAGCTAATTGAACGGTTAACTTTGAAACATGAGTTGCCTCCTAAGCAAGTTGAGGCTTCTGTTAAAGAAATTCTTGAACAAATGGTGCAGTCCCTGTCTCAGGGCAAGCGCGTTGAAATTCGAGGTTTTGGAAGCTTCTCTTTGCATTATCGTGCGCCACGTGTTGGTCGTAACCCGAAAACCGGTGACCCGGTTAATTTAGATGGGAAATACGTTCCTCATTTTAAAGCGGGTAAGGAACTGCGCGAGCGCGTCGATTTATAAAGTAGTTTTTTACGCTCGATTGATAAAAACGGCATGCTATACTGGCATGCCGTTTTTTTATAAATAACAGGTAAGCGAACATGCTCAGGAAGTTGCTTATTCTTATTCCCGTTTTGGCTATATTCCTTTTAGCCATGGCGTTTGGAGCCCAAAATACGCAAGTTATTAACGTCAATCTACTGGTTCTGAATGCTGATATGACCGTTGCGTCGCTGTTAGCAATTTTCTTTGGTGGCGGCGTTCTTGTGGGATTATTGGCCATGTTACTTTCTAACCTTTACTGGCGTTATCGCTGCCGAAAACTGTCGAAACTAGTCGCTAAGCAGTCGAACCAATGAGACAGAATTAAATGTTAGAGCTTCTTTTTTTACTTCTGCCAATTGCTGCCGCCTATGGTTGGTTCATGGGTCGCAACAGTGTGCGTTCAGAAGAGAGAAGAGAGCAAAAACGCTTTTCAAAACAGTACGCGACAGGTATTAATTTACTGCTCTCCGATCAGCCCGATAAGGCTGTCGATTTATTCGTAGAGTTGCTTGATGTTGATAGTGAGACTATTGAGACTCACTGGACGTTGGGCAAATTATTTCGCCGCCGAGGTGAAGTAGAGCGGGCAATAAAAATTCATAAGAATCTCACCTCACTCCCTAATTTATCTGAAAGTGATCGCCTAACCGCTATGTACGAGTTAGGCAAAGATTATTTAGCTGCCGGTATTTATGATCGCGCAGAGAAAATGTTTCAGGGTCTGCAAAGTAATAAGCTGTTTAAAGAGCGCAGTCAAAAGCACTTGCTTGAACTTTATGAAGCAACTCATGAATGGGATAAAGCCATTATTGTTGCTTTAAAACTGGTTAAACAGAACGTCTCTATAAAAGTGATTCTGGGACAATTGTATTGCGAAGTTGCTGACACGGCCGATCACTCGTCAGTAAGAGTGAAGTATTTTAATAAGGCATTAAAGCAGGATCCAAACTGCGTAAGGGCGTCTTTGTCCCTGGGACGTATTTATCTGGAGCAGGGCGATTATAACCAGGCAATAGAGTACCTCACGAAAGTAATAGACCAGGACAAAGCCTACGTTTGTGAAACAATTCCGTTACTAGAGCAAGCGTATGAAGCGAAGAGAAACAGTCATGGCTTTATCGACTTTTTACACACTTGTGTAGAACAAGAAGCGGGAATTACTGCGGTTATCAAGCTGTCTGAGAAAATGGCTGAGTCACAGAGCATTGAAGATGCTGAAAGCTTCATGGCAAACGCGTTGGAGAAGCATCCAACCATGCGCGGCTTTCATCACTTAATGGGTCTGCATATAAAAGCAGCCGACGTGGGCAGTGCTCGAGACAGTCTTAAGCGTCTGCAGCGCATGGTACATGAGCATATTGTGCAGAGACCCAATTATAAGTGTTATCACTGTGGTTTTTCAGGACATACCCTTTATTGGCAATGTCCGTCATGTAAGAGCTGGTCAACAACAAAACCGATATTTGGATTAGATGGTGAATAATCGAATGGAATTACCAAAAATTTATGTGGCGCTAGATTATCAAAGTGCTTCGGACGCAGATGCGTTAATTGAACAATTACCGTCAGGGAAAGTAGGTTTAAAGGTAGGAAAAGAATTATTCACCTCAGCCGGACCACAGTGGGTTGCGAGCCTGGTAGAAAAGGGCTTTTCTATTTTTCTGGATTTAAAGTTTCACGACATTCCTAATACCGTCGCTAAAGCCGTCACTGCGGCCGCAAAGCTTGGGGTCGATGTTGTTAACGTTCATGCCAGTGGTGGCAGCCGTATGATGAAAGCAGCTGCAGATGCGCTGAAAGAAACGGATAACCCGCCCTTGCTTATCGGTGTGACGGTGTTGACCAGTATGGATGAAAGCGACCTAAAAGAGCTGGGTATTTCTAAGAGCGTCAATGAGCAGGTTGAGTATTTAGCGAGACTGGCTAAGTCATCGGGCCTTAAAGGTGTTGTTTGTTCTGCTCAGGAAGCAAACATGCTAAAAGCAGCCTGTGGTAACGACTTTAAATTAATGACCCCCGGCATAAGGCCCGAAGGCAGCAGCAAAGATGATCAGCGTCGCACAATGACGCCTGCTGAAGCGGTAACGGTCGGCGTTGATTACATGGTGATAGGACGACCTATTACGCAGTCTCCTAATCCGGCACAAGCTGTCGAGAACATACTGGCAAGTATAGCTTAGTGGCGTATTGAGCTGTCTTATAAATCGTAATTTGAGAGAGCGCCGGCAAAAAGCGTTTATAGTATGGCCACTGCAGTGACGCAGTGGTTATCAAAAAGGATGAACATACTATGACATTTAAAATGCTACCTATTGTTTTGGCGTCATTTATTGGCTTTTCAGCTCATGCAATGCCAACAGCTTCCCCTTCGCCAATTGCATTACAAGCTGAAGCGCAGACGGGTGTAAATATCAATACGGCATCGGCTCAGGAAATAGCATCAGCGTTAGTGGGTATCGGTATTAAGAAAGCAGAAAAACTGATTGAAGTGCGCGAGCAGCTCGGCGGCTTTACTGAAGTAGAACAGTTACTTGATGTAAAAGGTATAGGCCTTAAAACACTTGAAAAAAACCGCTCGAATATTCGTTTGAATTAGCAGTAATGAAGATAAAAAGAAAGCCAGTAAACAGGGATTGTTTACTGGCTTTTTTGTGCTAGTCACACTTCGTCATTTCAGCAAATGAACGGGAACGGGCATTGGCATAGCCTGCCGTTTGTTCATCTCTGACGAACGTTAAACGACTTTCTCCTGACGCAACATTCAGCGCCTGGAAAGGCGTTTGTCTTTCAACTGCAGATGCCTTAGCCATTGGAGAAAAAGCTGAGCCACTGAGATCACGAGCTGGAATTATCGGAGTCTCGTTAGACTCTTTATTTTCCCGGTTTTGCTTACGTTGCTGTCCCGCTGCTCTTTGATGTCTTGGAGAACGGCGTGAACGGTTGCGCGCTTTTTTCTCAGAGACGTCTTCTTGAGCTTGTTCCGCAACTGGCTCCGAAGCTTCACTTTCCACTGAAGGAACTGACTCTGATTCAGTCTTCGTCACTTCAGCAGGTTCTGTCGTATCGCTAGCTTCTGTTGCTGCAACAGTTTCCGGTTGCTCAGGCTGTGATTCCTCGGCACTTGGCTCAGGAGTCTGAACCTGGTTTTCCGGAGCTTGCTCTTCCTGTTTCGGAGCTTCTGAGGCTTCAGGAGCAGGTTCCTCAGCAGACTTTTGCTCGTTAACCGGTAAGTGCTCTTTGTTTTCAACAAGTTCAGCAGCTGCCTGAATGCGAGGATCTAAAGTACGCTGTTGAGTTTGCTCATTGGTATTTTTCTCTACCGGTGCTGATGACTCAGCATTTTGCTCAACTGGCTTTTTCGCTTCAGCTTCTTTAGCGACAGAACTATCTTTCTGAGCCTGAGGAGCTGGCTGTTGTGATGCCTGGTTCTCAACTGAACCATCGCCTTTAACGCGAACGGATTTTTCCATTGGTTTACGTTGGCGGCGAGGCTTAACTTCTTTCGGTTTCTCAGGCGCTGCCTCAGTTTGCGGCGCTTGCTCAGCGCTTTGCTTCACCTGAGCATTAGCACCTTGAGCATTCTGTTGCTGGTTACGGTTACGTCCGCCGCGACGTCTACGATCGTTTCTACCGCGGTTCGGCTTGTTATTTGAACCTTTCGTTTCATCTGCGCTCTTATCCGATTTCGCAGAATCTGCAGCCGCTTTGTCCGCCGTATTATTACGACCTTGCTGCTGACGATTAGCAGGACGACGACCACGGCCACGGCGGTTATTGTTGTTTCGACGCGGGTTTGGTCTACGCTGATTAGAGCTTTGCTTGTTCTTATCGGTTTCTTCTTCACTCTCGAAAAGTTTACCCAGCCAAGTCGATAAGCGTTTTAATAAAGACGGTTTCTCAGGCTGTTTCGGTGTTGGCGCAGGAGCAGGGGTAGGTGCTGCACTTGGCGCTTGTAAACCTTTTAGTGCCGGTTCGTCAAACTTAGCAGACTCTTGAGTTAAGGTTATAGAAACCGATGACTCATGTTGTTCTGGCTTTTGTACCAACTCAAAGCTTGCTGCTTCTGGCACTTCATCATCACGGATACGCAGTACTTCGAAGTGTGGCGTTTCTAAGTGATGGTTTGGAATAATCACGATTTTAACATCATGACGCTTCTCAATATGATTTAGCGACTGACGTTTTTCGTTCAACAAGTACGTTGCTACGTCTACCGGTACTTGTGCATGAACCTGTATGGTGTTGTCTTTCAGCGCTTCTTCTTCAATGAGACGCAGAATAGACAAGGCTAACGAGTCACTAGAGCGAATAGTACCCTGACCATTACAGCGAGGACATACATTGTTTGCCGACTCACCAAGTGACGGACGCAGACGCTGACGAGACATTTCCATTAAGCCAAAACGCGAAATGCGAGCCACCTGAATACGGGCACGGTCTTGTGCAAGACTGTCACGTAGTCGATTTTCAACGTCGCGTTGGTGTCTGGCGGGTGTCATGTCAATAAAGTCGATAACGACTAAGCCACCAACATCACGAAGTCTCAGTTGACGCGCAATTTCTTCAGCCGCTTCCAGGTTTGTTTGCAGCGCTGTTTCTTCAATATCGCCGCCTTTAGTTGCGCGTGACGAGTTGATATCTATTGAAGTCAGAGCTTCGGTCGGATCAATAACAATTGAGCCACCTGAAGGTAGACGAACTTCACGTTGGAACGCTGACTCAATTTGGCTCTCAATTTGGTAATGGCTGAATAATGGAACATCGCCTTCATATTGCTTAACGCGCTGCAAGAAGTCAGGACGAATAATTTGAATATGATTACGTACCTGCTCGTAGACTTTCGGGCTATCGATAAGCACTTCGCCAATGTCACGACGTAAGTAGTCACGAAGGGCGCGGAAAATGACGTTACTTTCCTGGTGAATCAAGAATGGAGCAGGGCGCTCGGTAGCCGCTTTGCTAATAGCTTCCCAATGATGAATAAGAACGTTTAAGTCCCACTCTAATTCTTCTTTTGATTTGCCAACGCCTGCGGTACGGACAATAAGGCCCATTTCTTTCGGCACGTTGATTTCTGACAATGCTTCTTTTAAGGCAGAGCGCTCGTCGCCTTCAATACGGCGAGAAATACCGCCGGCACGAGGGTTATTTGGCATTAATACCAGGTAACTGCCTGCCAAAGAAATAAAGGTTGTTAGTGCCGCGCCTTTCTGACCACGCTCTTCTTTGTCGATTTGAACAATGACTTCCTGACCTTCAGAAACAACGTCTTTAATGTTTGGACGTCCCTGGAAGGTATATCCCTCTGGAAAGTAAGTCTTGGCAATTTCTTTTAAAGGAAGGAAACCATGACGCTCTGCGCCATAATCGACGAAAGCGGCTTCGAGGCTGGGCTCTATACGGGTTATTTTACCCTTGTAGATATTCGCTTTCTTTTGTTCATGTCCTGGACTTTCAATATCCAGATCGTAAAGGCGCTGGCCGTCGACCAACGCAACACGCAACTCTTCTAGCTGCGTGGCGTTTATTAGCATTCTTTTCATTACTGTGACTCAATGTTTCCGGGCCACAATATGACACACACACTCTGGTGCTCGTGCGATTATCGAATTCGTCTGTTGTACAGGCTTAGCGCCTGTGCCACCCGTCATTGAAACGTGTGGTTAAAATGATTTTGACTGTGCCGATAACACCATTACATCCGGTGTCATATTGTCGCTATATGTTACGTCTGCAATCGCTCTTTCTTTTGAGTGAGGTTTCTCTGTTCTTTTTCCGTGCCATCAACATCTCGGATTTTTGCTTATTCTCTTTGATTAAGACTTTTCAACCGTATGCTGATGTGGATAATGCGTCGCTCTGTTGACACGATTGCGCGAATTAGTTTCTTTGTCTGCCATCCACGATGGACTTTGACACTTAATTATTTCACGAAAAACGCCGAAAATACAAGCGCTAATTTCACTGAATATTGCTAGGAAGCGTGCTAAAATACCGCCATGAAGAGCATTCAACAAAAAGTCCGCTGGCATACCGTACTGACCGATGAATCGGGGCAGCGCCTGGACAATTTCCTTATTGCCCAATTAAACAAAGTGCCAAAGTCACTGGTTTATCGAATTATTCGTAAAGGCGAGGTGCGGGTTAATAAAAAACGGGCTAAGCCAGACTATAAAATAAATAGTGGCGACTTAATTCGTATTCCGCCGGTAAAAGTTGCTGAAAAGGCACCTTTACCTTCGGCTAAACTCGATAAAATAGCCCGCCTGGAAGAGCACATTCTATACGAAGATGCGTCTTTTATTGTCGTCAATAAACCTTCGGGTCTTGCCGTGCACGGCGGTTCGGGACTAAACTTCGGGCTAATTGAAGGACTTAGGGCACTAAGGCCTAATGACAAACACTTAGAGCTTGTGCACCGAATAGACAGGGATACCAGTGGCATTCTTTTGGTTGCGAAAAAGCGCTCAGTGCTGAAGTTACTGCATGAACAGTTGCGCAACAAAGAAATGAATAAGCAGTATTTGGCGTTAGTTAGAGGGCAGTGGCAAAAACGGGTGCGTTTGTTAGAAGCGCCGCTACAAAAGAACACGCTTCAATCTGGTGAACGGGTTGTTCGTGTCAGTGCAGAGGGTAAACCGTCGCAAACGCGTTTTCGTATTTATCAGCGCTATGCCGAGGGAACCCTTGTAGAAGCATCGCCGTTGACTGGCCGGACGCACCAAATTCGCGTGCATTGCCTGCATGCAGGACACCCCATCGCTAAAGATCCTAAATATGGTGACACTGACTTTGATGAATTAATGGCGTCTAAAGGACTGACACGACTATTCTTACACGCCTGGAAGCTTTCATTTAAGCACCCAGAAACGGAAAAAGATGTACAGTTCGAAGCGCCCTTAGATGAAAACCTCAGCGCGACCTTGTCGAAGCTAACGAAACAATGATGTAGGTTGCCGTAATGTCGAAATTTCAATTCGTTGTTTTTGACTGGGATGGAACCTTAATGGATTCCATTGGCCGTATCGTTTCGTCAATGCAGCGGACTGCCGAACACGTTGGTTTAGCAGTGCCCTCAGAGCAGGCTACAAAAGATATCATAGGGCTTAGTCTGGAGCCTGCTATTGAAAGGCTTTTTGGTGTTTTGGACTCCCAAAAAAAGCAGACCTTTTTAGAGCGTTACAAAGACGAATACGTCACACTGAACACAGTAGCATCGCCCATGTTTGACGATGCCGTTAACTCGCTTGAAGCGTTGCGCTCAAGCAATGTGCAACTCGGGGTTGCAACTGGCAAAGCTCGAAGAGGCCTGGACAGAGTGTGGCAGGAAACGAATATGACCCAGTTCTTTCCTTATTCCCGTTGCGCCAATGAATCAAAAGGCAAGCCGAACCCAGATATGCTCATAGAATTAATGCATGAGGCAGGCTACTCGCCTGACAATACAGTTATGGTGGGCGACTCAATACATGATATGAAAATGGCCAGTGCCGCTGGTGTTTTTCCTATTGGCGTGACTATGGGCGCGCACCGGGCCGACCAACTAAAAGCGGCAGGCGCTGAATATATTGCGTCATCTCTGACTGAACTTTCGAACTTTATTTTAAAGGAGAGGTTATGACACTCCCCCTTGTGCTTGGCTCTGGTTCAAAATACCGTCGGGCTATAATGGACAAACTGCACTTAATTTATAACGTCGTAAAACCAGACATTGATGAGTCTGCAATTAATGAAGAGCAGCCAGAGCAGCTGGTAGGGCGTTTAGCGGAAGAAAAAGCGCAAGCTGTGGCGAGAAAACTAAATGGTGAACCGTCTATTATTATTGGCTCCGATCAAGTCGCGGTATGCGACGGATTAATTCTTGGCAAGCCGGGTACCGAGGAAAAAGCCATTGAGCAGCTAAAAAGCTTTGTGGGCAAAACGGTGACCTTTTATACCGGGCTTGCTGTATTAAATTCCGAAACTTCTCAGTGCGAAGTACGAATTGAACCGTTCTTCGTAACCTTTCGGGATAATATAACGGCTGATGAAATAGCTCGATATGTTGAATTAGAGCAACCGCTTGATTGTGCCGGCAGTTTTAAAAGTGAAGGCCTGGGCGTCAGTTTGTTCAGTGAAATGAAAGGGAATGACCCTAATACTCTTATTGGACTTCCGACGATTGCGCTACTGGATATGCTAAGATCTCAGGGGATTAATCCGCTGAGTTAATTGATTGTAGATAATTGTCGGTAACGTCCGATTTATCTTGCCACTGAACACCAACTTAAGGTAACATTCGCGCGCTATGCAAAAGGTTCGTATTCCCGTAATGGTAGACCCCGTAAAATGTGCCAATAAAAAGGTCATTTATGAGGGCTTAGTACCAGCAAAAACGTTAACTCGGTTTCAGGAGTTGCTCGTAGAGTCATGTCCTGATCCTGACGTCAAAGTTGAGTTTGGTATTGATGAACAAGGCATAAGCTATTTTGCAGGTGACGCAAAGGTACATGTTCAAGTACGTTGCGAACGCTGCAATACGCCTTTAGCAGTTGATATTTTTGCGCAATTTGCGTATGCTCCTGTCACTAAGCGGCAGGTGGCTGATGACTTCCCTGAAAGCTATGAAGCTATCGAGGCGAATGAATTCGGTGAAATCAATCTGCATGGGCTTATCGAAGATGAATTAATTCTGGCAATGCCTTTAGTACCTAAGCACGACGCTAAGTCTTGTCAGGTAGACCGTGATGCGATGACATGGGGCGAAATCGACGAGTCTGATAAAGACGAATCTGATAACCCATTTGCCGTATTACAAGAATTAAAGCGTAAATAATCAGGAGATAGCGTAAATGGCTGTTCAAAAAAGTAAGAAAAGTCGTTCAAGACGCGACATGCGTCGTTCACACGATGCGATAGACGGCCCAACACTGTCGGTTGACTCAACTACGGGTGAGACGCATCGTCGTCACCACGTAACAGCCGACGGTTATTATAAAGGTCGCAAGGTCGTTAATAAGTAAGACAGGCTATGCCTGAACTTAATATAGCGATTGATGCAATGGGGGGCGATAATGGCCCCTCTATTGTTATTGAAGCTCTGGAACGAGCTGTTTCAACTTATCCCAATACCCACTTCACAGTGTTTGGTCACAAAGACCAAATAAATCCGCTATTAAAGCAATACAACCTCAATGAAAGCAATGCTGTCAGCCTTGTTCATGCTGAGCAGACTATTCTCATGGACGACAAACCTGGTCAGTCGTTACGTAGCAAACCTAATTCTTCTATGCGTCTTGCGCTGCAAGCCCTTGCCAATGAACAATGCCATGCAATGGTCTGCGGTGGTAATACCGGCGCCTTAATGACTAATGCGTATTTTACGGTAAAAACCTTACCCGGAGTTTTAAGGCCTGCGCTGATGACCGCTATTCCTAACCGTGTCGGTGGTAAGTCGTTTTTATTAGATTTAGGCGCAAACGCCAGCTGCGATTCCGATACCTTGTTCCAGTTTGGTGTAATGGGGTCGGTTGCTGCAGAGTACCTACTGGACATAGAAAAGCCGAAAATAAGTTTGCTCAACATGGGCGAAGAAGAAATTAAAGGCAGTGATGTGGTTCGTAATGCTGCAGTCAGACTCTCTCAGTGTGAAGGCTTAAATTACAACGGTTTTATTGAAGGCAACCATTTATTCAGTGGTCGCTCCGACGTTATCGTTTGCGATGGCTTTGTCGGTAACATTGCGTTAAAAAGCTGCGAAGGCTTGGCAACCTTTATTATTGAGCAAATGAGAGACACCCTAAACTCTCATTGGCTGTATCGATTTTTCTTCAAATTCTTACAACGACGTACGCATAAATCGTGGGACAGGCTGAAGCCCGACCACTACAACGGAGCAAGTTTGATAGGATTGCGCCAAGTGGTGATTAAAAGCCACGGAAGTGCCAATGCGGAAGCATTCTACAGCGCTATCCAGCAAGCTGTAGCAGAGGCGCACGAGCAGCTTCCTGACCGAATCAAGAACAGGGTCGAAGCGGTCTTATCTGAACAGCCTTAAAATGCAGAGTTGTTATGACATACTCGAGAATTGTTGGTACCGGTCATTATTTACCGGAGCAACGTCTTACAAATGATGATCTTGCCACCCGTGTTGACACATCAGACGAATGGATTACTGAACGTACCGGCATAAAAGAGCGACGCATTGCAGCCGCGAATGAGTCAGCCGCAACGCTTGGCTATGAAGCTGCGAAACAAGCCTTATTAAGTAGTCAGCTAAAAGCTCAGGATATCGACGTTATCGTTGTGGCGACAACCTCAGCTGAGCATGCGTTTCCAAGTGCTGCCTGCGAAATTCAGCGAATGCTCGATGTCACAAATATTCCCGCATTTGATATTGGTGCGGCTTGTTCAGGCTTTATTTTTGCGCTATCGGTCGCCGATAATTTCATTAAAACCGGTCAATATAAGCGTGCTTTAGTTATTGGCACCGATGTTCTGGCGCGACTGTGTAACCCCAACGACAGAAACACCTTGGTTCTGTTCGGTGACGGGGCCGGTGCGGTCATACTCGAGCAGAGTAAAGAGCCCGGTGTTGTTTCAACGCACTTGTACAGCGCGGGTGAATACAGTCATTTACTGGGGGCGAGACAGGCAAACCGCAAAGCTAGCCCGCAAGACGATGCCTGGATGTACATGAAAGGCAATGAAGTCTTCAAAGTTGCTGTGGCAAAACTGAGTAGCTTGGTTACCGATACATTGTCGGCGAATAAGATGTCACCGGAAGAATTGGATTGGTTGGTACCACACCAGGCGAACCTGCGCATTATTAAAGCGACGGCAAAAAAATTAAACATGTCGATGGAACAAGTGGTTATTACTTTGGACAAAACAGGTAATACATCTGCCGCATCGGTGCCAATTGCGTTAGACTGGGCGATTAAAGATGGTCGCGTTAAACGTGGGCAGAACCTATTATTAGAAGCCTTTGGTGGTGGATTCGCCTGGGGCTCAGCATTAATTCGATATTAAGAGGGTAGTTATGACGACAGCGTTATTTTTCCCGGGGCAAGGCTCGCAGAGCGTTGGTATGCTTGGTGAATTAGCCGACGAGTTTGGGATCATAAAAGAGACGTTCGCACAGGCAAGCGATGCCCTTGGTTATGATGTGTGGGAGCTTGTGCAGCAAGACCCCAATAACCAGCTCAATGAAACACAGTTCACTCAACCTGCGTTACTGACTGCCAGTGTTGCGCTATATCGTGTTGCTAAAGACAAAGGTCTAGGCGATGACCTGGTCATGGCAGGGCACAGCCTGGGAGAATATTCGGCGTTGGTTTGTGCAGGCGCTATCGACTTTAAAGATGCAGTTAAACTCGTTGAAGCACGCGGCAAGTTTATGCAGGAAGCTGTTGCTGATGGTGAAGGGGCAATGGCAGCCGTTATCGGTTTAGATGACGATGTTATTAAGCAAATTTGTGAAGAGCAGGCCCAGGGCGAAGTTGTCACTCCGGTAAATTATAACTCACCGGGGCAAGTCGTTATTGCCGGTCATGCCTCAGCAGTTTCCCGTGCCGGCGAAGCGTTGAAAGAAGCAGGCGCTAAACGTGTTTTACCTCTGCCTGTTAGCGTGCCTTCGCACTGTGCGTTAATGAAGCCAGCAGCCGAAAAATTAAAGCAGGAACTGGAAAGTATTACCGTGAAGTCACCGGTAATTGAGGTTATCAACAATGTTGATGTCATGGTTGAGACAGACCCGGCAGCGATAAAAGACGCATTGGTCCGACAGCTTTATTGTCCGGTGCGTTGGACAGAGTCTGTTGAGAAAGCCGCTAATATGAGCGTGGAAAAAGCATTCGAAGTCGGTCCGGGGAAAGTATTAACGGGCTTGAATAAACGTATAACTAAATCATTTAATTGTTCAGCGTTAAACACCGCTGAAGCATTGAATTCAATTTAAAAGGTGAATAAGTGATGAGCTTGGAGAATAAAGTTGCGTTAGTAACAGGAGCTAGTCGTGGCATTGGCAAAGCAATCGCGCAGCAGCTTGTTCAGCAAGGAGCAACAGTAATAGGCACCGCAACTTCAGAGAAAGGGGCTGCCGCTATTTCCGATTACCTTGGTGATAAAGGCAAAGGTATTGCTTTGAACGTAACTGACGCTGATAGCGTTCAGGAAACAGTAAAGTCGCTTGAAAAAGAGTTCGGTAGTATCGATATTCTGGTCAATAATGCCGGTATTACTCGCGACAACTTAATGATGCGTATGAAAGACGACGAATGGAACTCTGTTATCGACACCAATTTAACGGCTATTTTCCGTGTCTGTAAAGCAGTGGTTCGTGGCATGATGAAACGTCGTAATGGTCGCATTATTAATATCAGTTCAGTGGTTGGTACCACAGGGAACCCTGGGCAGGTTAACTATTGCGCCGCGAAAGCGGGGCTGGTTGGCTTCAGTAAGTCTTTGGCCAAAGAAGTGGCAGCACGAGGTATTACCGTGAACTGCGTGGCACCAGGATTTATTGATACGGATATGACAAAAGCATTAACGGAAGAGCAAAAAGAAAGTATTTTTGCTAATATTCCTGCTGCACGATTAGGCAAGCCAGATGAAATTGCGTCTGCGGTGACATTCTTGGCGTCAGATGGAGCAGCTTATATTACCGGTGAAACCATTCACGTTAATGGCGGAATGGCGATGGTTTAAGCGGTCAGCGGTACGACCTCTTAACTTTATCGGAATTTTTACTTTATTAATGGGGCTGGTTTCACTAAACTACGGCCAACTTTCACTCTCGCGACGACTATTTGAGGGATATTATAAATGAGTACTATCGAAGAACGTGTAAAGAAAATCATTATTGAACAACTGGGTGTTAAAGAAGAAGAAGTTAAGCCTGAAGCGTCATTTGAAAATGACCTGGGTGCTGACTCTTTAGACACAGTTGAATTGGTTATGGCTTTGGAAGAAGAATTCGAAACTGAAATTCCTGATGAAGAAGCTGAAAAAATCAAAACTGTTCAAGCAGCAATTGATTACGTAAATAATCACTCTGACGATTAATTTTTCAGAGAATTATTGAGACAATAGGCGGAACCTTGGTTCCGCCTATTTTCGTTATGACACTGATAAAACAGTTTTTTAATACTCACCCAATTGACCCCGATGCTCTTGACCGAGGGCTTCAGTTTGGCGATGGCCATTTCACCACTCTTCGTATTGTTAATGGTGTTCCAGAGCACTTAGACGCACATATTGCCCGACTGGCTCATGCCAACGACGCTTTACGCATCCATTACCCGGCAATAAGCACTTTACAGGTTCGGTTGAAGACATTGGCAGCAGAGGTTGAGGAAGGGGTGTGTAAGGTGATTATAACTCGGGGAAGTAGTGCCCAGGGTTATGGCTTTGATAGCCGCGCAGAAGCCAATGAATACATTCAGGTAAGCTCATTACCGACACCCCAAAAACCTCTAGATATTGAGTTGGCTGACTTTGTTTTGGCGCAACAGCCTATGCTTGCGGGACTAAAAACATTAAATCGCTTAGAACAAGTGTTGCTCAGTGCTGAAAAGTCGGAAAAAGGCGTTGATGACCTAATTGTTTGTACCAGTGACGGCACTGTTATAGAGGCTATTCAAGGTAATGTATTTTGGCGGATGGGTGACCAGTGGTTTACACCGTCACTGACAACGGCAGGGGTTAATGGCGTTATGCGGCAATACATCATAGAAAGCAATGCGCTCGCTAACCTTAGCGTAAAAGATTGTACAGCGACTGAACTGGCGTGCGCAGAGCAAATTTTCATTTGCAACAGCGTCCGAGGCGCTGTTCCTGTTCACTCATTTAATGGTAAAGTATTCGAAAAGAATCCGTTACCCAAGAAGATACAACGCCTGGCTTTATGACTTTACTTAAACGTTTGTTTTTAATCGCTCTTTTTTTTATTGTCATTGGCGCAGGAGTGCTTGGCTACGGTTACTATTATTTATCTCAGCCTTTTGGAAATGCCAATCAAAGTGAACCACTTGTGCTTGAGTTTCCTAAAGGAAAGCATGCCCGCTACGTTGTTGCACAAGTTACTCAGCATTACTCACTTGATAAATCCGTGCTAAATAATACACAGCTGAGTTATGGTTTTAGCCGCTTACTTGGCGGGGTAAGTCATTTAAGAGCAGGTGTTTACGAGATTAAGCCAACGCATAATTGGTTTGATGTATGGAGAAAACTCGCAAACGGCGACGAACTTCAGTTTTCGGTTACTCTGGTGGAAGGTCACACACTGGAACAGTGGCTATTGAAGTTGAACGAGGCAACTTATTTAACGGGTGACGCGCAAACGGCTGCTGACAGGTTAAGAACTGAGTTAGGAGCTTCTTATGATTCGTTAGAAGGTCTTCTATTGCCCGAAACTTATACTTATCGAGCGTATTCGTCAGCTGAGAGCATTTTAAGAGACGCATACGAGTCAATGCAGCGCACATTAGCTGACGTATGGAATGAACGCTCAGATGATTGTCCGGTTGACTCGCCTTATGAATTATTAGTTTTAGCGTCAATTATTGAGAAAGAGACGGGCATAGCGGGTGAGAGAAGTTTGGTTGCCAGCGTGTTCGCAAACCGACTTGCTATTGGCATGCGCTTGCAGTCCGATCCGACAACAATATACGGTGTTGAAAACTTCGACGGTAATCTAACACGCGCACATTTACGTGAGAAAACGGCTTATAACACCTATAGAATTAATGGGTTACCGCCGACACCTATCGCTATGCCAAGTCGGGCTTCGTTAGAAGCAGCCGCAAACCCTGATGAGTCGCCGTATTATTATTTTGTTGCTGATGACACGGGTGGTCATGTGTTTTCAAAAACGCTGGAAGAACATAATAAAGCTGTACGCCGTTACCAACTAAATAAAGAGTAAATATGAAAGGGAAGTTTGTTGTTATTGAAGGTCTGGAGGGAGCAGGTAAAAGTTCTGCTATCGCCAATGTGATCACGCATTTGCAAGCTAAAGGTATTGAAACTGAAGCCGTGCGCGAACCCGGTGGAACGCCGTTGGCTGAGTCGTTACGCGACTTGGTCAAGAAAAAGTGGGATGAAACCTTAGTCCCGACAACCGAGCTGCTGCTCATGTACGCTAGCCGTGTACAGCTAGTCGAAAATGTCATTAAGCCACACTTAATGAATGGCACTTGGGTTATTGGTGATCGTCATGATTTATCATCGCGGGCGTATCAGGGCGGTGGCAGACAGCTTGGCGATGAACTGTTACAAAAGCTGCGTGAATTAACACTGGACAGCTTTTATCCGGATTTGACCATCTTACTGGATGTTGATGAGGAAGTGGGCCTTGAGCGAGCCAGGGAGCGAGGCGAGCTGGATAGAATAGAAGAAGAGGACTTGGCGTTTTTTAAACGAACACGGCAGGCCTACCTGAACATTGCGGCGAAAGACCCGTCGATTTTTGTGATAGATGCAAATCAACCTATGTTAAAAGTGCATAAAGCCATTCTAAGAACCCTTGAGGAGAATTTGTTTTAATGGCCGCTCCCTGGTTACGCGATGCATGGTTACGTTTAGTGACTGCTTTTGAAAGCAATCGGTTAGCCCATGCGTATTACTTAAAACACTACCCGGACAAAGGCAGTAACAGCTTCATTGAGCAGTTCACCAAGTATTTGCTTTGCCAGTCGAAAGGGAAGAGTGCTTGTAACCAATGTAAATCGTGCTTGCTGTACGCCGCGGGAAACCATCCGGATACCTGGACACTCGATGGCACAGAAGCCAGTCGCATTGGGGTTGATGAGGTTCGAGACCTACAAAAAAACATTGTGAATAAGGCAAACCAGGGCGGTTTTAAAGTTGCCGTTATTTTGCAAGCTGAAAAAATGACTGAGCAGGCGTCTAATGCTTTACTGAAAGTACTTGAAGAGCCGCCTGCTGATACCTGTTGGCTAATATCAACGAAAGAGCCTGAACAATTATTGCCAACATTGCGAAGCCGCATGCAGTGGCTCAGCATTCCTTACCCTGAAGCCGAACAAACTGATGAACAAACTGCGCAAGCTGCGGAGCTATTCGACGCTTTGCATAAGCTGACCCCACTACCTGAGCTAAAAGACAAAGCAGTTGCGGCAGAGTGGTTGAATACGTCTGAGCGCTTAGCATCCGATATGCTCGCTCAGTTAAACCGGCTTCCCGCTGAGCGTTTTTACTTTCCTGGCGTGCGAGAGCGGTATGAACGATTAACGCAATGCTCTTGGTTGACTGCGTCGCATCTCAGTCAATGGGTATCGGAATGCCGACAGTTACGTCAGACATATCAGGGCTCCCCCGGCGTTAATTTGCCGTTATTATTAACCCTTATCTGGAGCCGCTGGTCACACTTTCTGCTGGGTGAAGAATAAGGCTCCTGTTGCAATAAACGGAGCCTTTATGTCCCACGTTATATCTGTTGAGCTTGAGTCTGCTCACGAGTTGGCAACGCGAATGGTGCCACTCTTTAAATACACATCATTTTTAATGCCTGAAACCAGTGAACATTACTATAAGTTGGGAGAAAGACTTGATGTGTCGCTGACATTGCATGATCGGCCGTGTCCTTTTTACTTCAGCACACAAGTGACCTGGCTGTTTGAAAACAGGCAGTTGCCCTGCGTTTTAACCTTGCTCCCCAAAGACCTGGCGACAGGGCATCGATTAAACTATCTGACTCACAAGCATAAGTCTGAATATGGTAAACTGTTCCGTTCATTATTAAATTCTTGCGCAACTTAATTGCAACGGAGCACTGGATGTTTGTTGATTCGCATTGTCATTTAGATCGTATTGACCCAGAGAAAGTCGGTACAGACCTGGCTGGATTAGTAGAGAATGCCCGCAAAAATAACGTGGAGCATATGCTGTGTGTTTGTGTCACGCTCGATGAGTACCCGCAAATGCGCGATACCGTTTCTGCGTATGACAATGTTTCTATATCCTGCGGTGTGCATCCCCTTTACGTCAATGAAGAGAGCATGGGCGCTGATGAAATGGCGGCAAAGTTAACAGAGCTAGCCAGCGAACCAAGGGTTGTTGCCATTGGTGAAACAGGGTTGGATTACTTTTATGATCCGGACTCGAAAGTGAAACAACAAAACAACTTCGAGCAGCACATTGCTGTAGCAGGGCAGTTGAATAAACCTCTTATTATTCATACCCGGGAAGCCCGTGAAGATACCCTGGCTATGTTAAAACAAGGCCACGCGGATAAACCTGGCGGTGTTTTACATTGCTTTACCGAGTCTTACGAAATGGCAAAAGAAGCCATCGACTCATTAGACTTTTATATTTCCATTTCTGGTATTGCGTCTTTTCGAAATGCATCGGAATTAAGAGACACAGTTAAAGCATTGCCTTTAGACAAACTACTTATTGAAACTGACAGCCCCTGGTTAGCACCGGTGCCTCATCGTGGCAAAGTGAATCAGCCGGCCTACGTTACTGATGTCGCAAAATGCGTAGCAGACGTTAAAGGTATTACGCTGGAAGAGGTTGCACGCGTGACCACTGAGAACTTTTATAAGCTGTTTAAAGCATCTTAATGAGCTGTGTATAACTTGTCGATAAAACATTTTTAATTGTTCAAAAACATAAAGTTAAAAGAAACTGTAAAAAAATTAGACATCCTTCGATTATTGTCTAAACTAAAAATTGTTGGATGAATTTTAAGCAGGATAAATGAGACTGTTTTATCATGAGTTAGCGCACGGCTCATCCCATGAGCCATTCCCCTATACCCGGAACAATCTGGATTGGTTCCGGGTTTTTTTTATCCAAAATAAACGAAAAGAGCGATCAATCAACCGATTAGCTCCGTAGCTATTTGAGTCACCCTTTGAATTAAGGAGTCATAATGCCTACGACTGTCGAACAAAATAAACGTCCCGATTACGACGACGTCATTGTCGATATCGCCGACTATGTAATGAATTATAACGTCACAAGCGAAGAAGCCTGGAGTACGGCGAAGTACTGCCTTATGGATACGCTGGGCTGCGGTATGTTGGCATTAGGTTATCCGGAATGTGCCAAACATTTGGGACCACTGGTACAAGGGACACAGGTTCCCAATGGCGCTCGTGTTCCTGGTACACAGTTTTCTTTAGACCCCGTTAAAGCTGCGTGGGATATAGGCTGCATTGTTCGTTGGCTGGATTTCAATGATACCTGGCTGGCGGCAGAATGGGGACACCCGTCTGATAATTTAGGTGGCATTTTAGCGACCGCCGACTTCATTTCTCAGCAGCGACGCAGCCGTGGGCTTAAACCTCTTGTTATTAAAGACGTGCTGGAAGGCATGATAAAAGCCCATGAAATACAGGGTAATCTGGCCATAGAAAACAGCTTTAACCGAGTTGGGCTTGACCATGTTGTACTGGTAAAAGTGGCGTCAACAGCTGTTGTTAGTTGGCTAATGGGTGCCAGCAAAGAGCAAATTATGGCAGCGCTGTCTCAGGCTTGGGTCGATGGTCAGTCATTGAGGACTTATCGCCATGCACCCAATGCGGGCTCCCGTAAATCGTGGGCAGCGGGGGATGCCACCTCTCGGGCAGTGCGTCTGTCAGATATAACGATGCGTGGTGAAATGGGAATCCCCGGCGCTTTGACTGCGCCACAATGGGGTTTTTATGATGTTCTCTTTAGTAAGACAAATAAAGATCAGAAGCTGAAAGACGAAGAAGATCGAAAATTTAAGTTTCAGCGCGATTACAGCAGTTACGTTATGGAAAACATTCTGTTTAAACTGTCTTTCCCGGCAGAGTTTCATGCTCAAACAGCGTGTGAAGCTGCAGTAACGCTTCATTCCGATGTAAAAGGTAAGGTAGACGACATAGAGAAAGTCGTTATTACGACACATGAATCTGCGATTCGTATTATCTCCAAAGAAGGGGAGCTGGCTAACCCCGCAGATAGGGATCATTGCTTACAGTATATGACCGCAGTGCCCTTAATTTGGGGGGAACTGAATGCTGATCACTATGAGGACGGATTTCATCAGGCGCATCCGGAAATCGATGCTCTTCGAGAAAAAATGGTCGTCGAAGAAGACCGTCAGTACAGTGAAGATTATCTGAATCCGGATAAGCGCTCCATTGCCAACGCGGTACAAGTCTTCTTCAAAGATGGCACTAAAACAGAAACGGTGGCAGTGGAGTACCCAATAGGGCATCGCAACCGCCGTGACGAGGGTATTCCTGTACTCAAAGAAAAATTTAAAGCGAGCTTAAGTAAGCGGTTCCCGGCAAGTCAGGCGAATGAGATATTTAAGCTGTGTACTGAAAACGACTCGTTTGACCAAATGCCGGTCGATAGTTTTATGGATAAATGGGTTATTTAATGGCAATAAAGGCTGTCGTCACTTGCGACAGCCTTTATTTCTTTATCCTTAAGTTGATTCAGCCTTTCCAAATAATCAAAAGAATAAGCACCGGGCAAACAAATTTGACGTACCAGGGCCATATTTTCCAGAACCAGCTTTTATCGATATCCGGTGAACCTTGCTTTAAAGCTTTCAGCAGGTGATTCTGGCGTAAGACCCAAGTCAGCATAATAGCGAACACCAGAGCCATTATTGGCTGCATATAAACGGTGCTGAATGTGACTACCGCCCCAAATAAGACCTCAAAATTATAAATAATTGTAGTCGAAATAGCGGTGACAATAAGAGTGACTATCCACACCCCTGAGCTTCTGTCGCAGCGAGCTTCTTCGCGCAATGCGTTTACCGGTGCTTCCAGCATAGAAATAGAGGATGTAATGGCTGCTATAACCATCAATAAAAAGAAGCCGAACGAGACGAATAAGCCTGCCGTTCCAAGTGTGTCAAACATTGAGGGTAATACGGTAAATACCAGTGTATCGGCGGAGAGCAGGGTACCGTCATCTGCGTATATTTGAACGCCATTGGACTGAGCAACGAACATAGCGGGTAAAATTAAAAGCCCGGCTAAAAAGGCCACGCTGGTATCTATACCAGCAACCCAGGCGGCTGTTTTAGGAATATTCTCTTTATTCGATAGATAGGCGCCGTAAGTCATCATTACGCAAACACCTAGCGATAATGAGAAAAAGGCCTGACCCATGGCTCGTATGATAAGTTGCGGGTCGCTAATTTGGGAAAAGTCAGGGACTAAATACATTTTAAGGCCTTCAAGAGCGCCTTCCTGAGTCAGAATGTATGCTGACATACCAATTAAGAGGACAAACAGCATTGGCATGAGCCGTCGTGACCAGCGTTCTATGCCGTTATTGACACCTGAACGCACCACGTAGACGGTTAACAGCATAAAGAAGACCATGGTCGCCATATTTCTGGCTTCTGAAAATTCGACAAACCATGCGGCAGTGTCCGGCAGGCCAACGAAGATAAGTAGCGGCGATATCATATACGAAATAAGCCAGCCGGATACGATGGCATAAAAACTTAAAATCAAACTAAGGACGATAAGCCCGACGACCCCGGCTATAGCTCCGGTTCCTCTGAAGAAGGCTTTATCGGATAAATTTCTTAACGCTTCAATTGGGTTGTTTTGACGAATTCGGCCGATGGTGACTTCTGCCACAAGCATAGGGTAGGCGAGAATGGCAATCATAATGAGGTAAACCAGTAAAAAGGCGCCTCCGCCGTTACTGGCTGCCTGAGTTGGAAAGCCCCATATATTGCCAACCCCAACGGCGGAGCCGGCAGCTGCGAGAATAAAGCCTAATCGTGAGGCGAAAGCCGGAGACGTATTTTTAGCCATAGTAATATTGTTATTATTATTGATTTGAGTCAGTGCTCGATTATGGCGGAGTTAATTCGCCGCGTAAATTCTTCTGTAATAGTTTTTGAATTTCATTGTGAGAAATGTCTTGCGACAGTAGGTAATGTAACTTGGTTAGCGCGGCTTCAATGGTCATATCGGAGCCGGACACTAAGCCAAGCTTTGCCAGTGCATTGCCGGTAGCATAACCATCCATATCAACGCGCCCACGGAAACACTGTGTGCAATTTAAAATTGTAATTCCGTTATCGATACCGCGCTTTAAAACAGAAAGCAGAGCATCGTTTTGCGGCGCATTGCCGACGCCATAACTTTGCAGAATAAGTGCCTTCACCGGCTGCTTTAACTGGTTGTCGATTATGTCAGGTGAAATGCCCGGATAAAGCATGACCACGCCGATAGGCTGTGGCGTCATTTCAACCACGTTGAGCTCACTCGGTTTGGCATCTGTTTCGGAAAGTTGACCGGCATTTAAGCGAATTTGTATGCCAGCTTCCAGCAACGAAGGGAAATTGGGTGATGAAAACGCATTAAAGCCATTAGCATCCGACTTCGTTGAACGATTTCCGCGAAATAAGGTGTTATTAAAAAACAGGCCGACTTCCGGAATCGGATAGTTAGCAGCAACGTAAAGGGCATTCAGCAAGTTCGTTTGACCATCGGAACGCAGTGCTGCTAAAGGAATTTGTGAACCGGTAACGATGACTGGCTTATTGAGATTCTGTAGCATGAACGATAGCGCTGATGCTGTATAGGCCATGGTATCGGTACCATGGAGGATGACGAATCCGTCATAGTCCGAGTAATTGTTCTCAATATCCCGGGCTATTGTGACCCAGTCAGCCGGTGTCATGTTTGAGGAGTCCATCAAAGGACAGTATTCATGAATAACAAACTCCGGCATTTCTTCCCTGAAAAACTCCGGCATTTTTTGTACGCAATCACTTAAGTGCCCCGCAACCGGAACGTATCCTTGTTCCGATTTTTTCATACCTATGGTTCCACCGGTATAAGCAACATATATCTTTTTACGAGGCACTTGCGTCTCCTGTCGACATTCTTAGTAACGAATGTCGATTATTCTAACGCGGTTGCGGACACAGTGCACAGTATGAGTAAATGTTTTTCGGGTCGTTGAAATTTCTCAGTACCGCTGTTTCAGACTGAACGTCACTGAATAGCTTCAATAACCAATCACTACTATTGTCACGACTCACCTTAGGTAACAAGTTGCTAGCCGCACTATTGTTAAACAGTTCAGCAAAGAACTGCTCTTGTGGTGACAATTTCTGCTGAACAATATTCACATCATACTTTTCAATAGAGGCTAGCTCTGCTGCTAGTTTAATAGCGTCGTCGTAGTCACCTAAGGTATCAACCAGACCACGTTTCATTGCTTGACGACCTGTCCAGATACGGCCCTGAGCTATTTCATGTACGTCATTTTTGCTCATATTACGGGCGTTAGCGACAAGGCTTAAGAAGTTGTCGTAGGTATTTTCCACCGACTTTTGAATCATCGTTTGCTGGTAGTCTGTCATTTCTTCCATAGGGTTTATGGATTCAATTTCAGTGGTGCTGATAGAGTCACTGTGAATACCAATAGCCGCAAGGCTGTCTTCCAGGTTCATCAGTAATCCAAACACACCGATAGAGCCGGTAATGGTAGTAGGGGAAGCAATGATTTTATCAGCATCTGCGGCAATCCAGTAACCGCCTGAGGCCGCGACTGAGCTCATTGATGCTACAACCGGAATACCATCTTCTTTTGCTTGCAATAACTCCTGACGAATAATTTCTGATGCGAAAGCGCTGCCACCCGGGCTGTCAATGCGAAGCACAATGGCTTTGGTGTTTTCGTCATTACGGGCATCGCGAATAAGTTTAGCGGTACTGTCGCCACCAATCATACCGGCTTTTTGAGAACCGTCGACAATTTGGCCTCGCGCAACAACAACACTGATCTTCGGTTTGTCTTTTGCTTTTGGTGCCGGCATTGGTGGTTTTTGCGCGGTCAGGTAGTTATCAAAAGTAATGTGCTTGAACGTTTCTTTCTCTTCGTCAAGCCCCGCCAAATTAATAAGCTCATTACGAACCTCAGTGCGTGTTTTCAGTGCATCGACTAAGTTGTTGTCTAATGCCATGCGTGCCATGTCGCCGTTTGCTTCGTCAAACGCGGCCATGTAATCATCAATTTTGCCACTGGTTAAGCGAGGGTTGATATTACGAGTGGTAGTAACGCTATTACGAAACTCGGCCCATAACTCGCTATATAACGTTTCATTGGCTTCCCGGGCTTCGTCTGACATGTCGTTACGAATAAAGGGTTCAACCGCAGCCTTGAATTTACCGACTTTAAAAACGTGCGGCTTAACTTTTAGCTTCTCAAGCAACTCTTTAAAGTAAACCTGGTTGTAATCAAGGCCTTCAAAAACGACACCACCCATTGGGTTTAAATAAAGCTGATCAGCGTGGGCTGCAATATAATACTGATGTTGCGCATAGTAATCGGCGTTACTAATAATGGGCTTACCTGAGGTTCTGAACTCTTCTAATGCCTCAGTAACAGCGCTCAGTTTATTAATGCCACTTGGGTAGAGACCCTGAAGATCTAAGTAAAGCGCGCCAATACGATCATCGTTCTGAGCCATCTCAATACTTTCTACAACATCGGCCACTAATACTTCGGGAATATCATCACCGCCGCCAAGTGCTTCAGAAAAGAATTTATCAATAGGAGAGACCCAGGTTTCTTCTTCAACGAGAATACCTTGTGGGTTAAGTACCAGTATGCCGTTTTCAGGCACTTCAATAGGGTCTTCGCCACTTATCATGCTGGCCAGGAAAATAGCCAACACAATAAAGAAGACTAAATTTATAATGACCTTTCGGGTACCGTTGATTATTCGCCAAATATATTTAAAGATTGAGCTCACTGAACGCATAGCTATCACTCATTGTTATTTAAGAAATGTCTTAAGCATATCGAAAGTGGTCTATGCAAGCTAGCCGGAGAATGTAACGAACCGTTACATAATGATAAAGGTTGATATATGGATGCAGTAGAGTTATTAACAACGCGCTCTTCAATGCCACGGCTGATAGAGCCTGGGCCCAGCGTCGAACAATTGGAGCTAATAAAAAAGTCAGCGGTGAGAGCACCCGATCATATGTCGTTAGCGCCGTACGAGTTTATACAATTTCAGGGAAAGGATCGTGGAATTCTGGCTGACATCTATCAGCAGGCGGCGCGTATTAATGACTTTTCTGAAACCATTGTTGAGCAAGCGGGGCAGTTACCGTTCCGTGCTCCTTTAGTGATAGCGGCCTGTCTAAGGTATCAAGAGCATCCGAAAGTACCGCGTGAAGAGCAGCTATGTACCGTTGCTTGTGCTGTTCATGGCATGCAGCAAGCGGCTTTTGCGCAGGGACTCGGGGCAATTTGGCGTACCGGTTGGACCGCGGAAGATGATTACGTCAAAGAGCAGCTGGGTTTAGCTGAAGACGACGCTATTGTTGGCTTTTTGTACGTAGGCACGCCTGCTGTACCTACGCCAATAAAACCTGAAAAAGATGCTGAACCGTATTTTGTTTCAGCAAAAGATAAAGTGCTGAGTTAAAACTCAGCACTTTTAGGAGCACGTGGGAAAGGAATGACATCGCGAATGTTTTGTACGCCGGTGACGTAAGCAACTAAGCGTTCAAAACCAAGCCCAAAGCCTGCATGCGGGACGGTACCGTAGCGGCGAAGGTCACGATAAAACTCATACTCTTCCATTGGTAGGTTCATTTCTTCAATACGCTTATCAAGAATATCTAAACGCTCTTCGCGAGCAGAACCACCAATAATTTCACCAATGCCCGGAGCTAATACGTCCATTGCAGCAACGGTTTTTCCGTCTTCGTTTTGGCGCATATAGAACGCTTTAATATCACGCGGATAGTTTTTCAAAATAATCGGCGCGCCAACGTGCTCTTCGGCTAAGTAACGCTCGTGTTCAGATTGCAAATCGACGCCCCATTCAACCGGGTATTCAAATTTCTTGCCGCAGTTTTTCAGAATCTCAATAGCGTCTGTGTAATCCATGTGAACGAAGTTGCTGTTCACAATGGCTTCTAAACGACTGACGGCTTCTGAGTTAATGCGTTTAGCGAAAAACTCCATGTCGTCAGGGCGCTCTTGAAGGACTGCTTTGAAAACATACTTAAGCATGTCTTCAGCTAAGTCAGCGACATCATCAAGTGATGCGAAAGCAAGCTCTGGCTCGACCATCCAAAACTCGGACAAGTGGCGGCTGGTATTCGAGTTTTCAGCGCGGAACGTTGGCCCAAAGGTATAGACCTTAGACAACGAGCACGCATAAGACTCAACGTTTAGCTGACCCGATACGGTCAAAAAGGCTTCTTTACCAAAGAAGTCTTCAGAAAAATCGACTTCACCCTTTTCTGTTTTCGGTACATTGAGTAAATCTAACGTTGATACACGGAACATTTCACCAGCGCCTTCACAATCTGACGTGGTGATAATAGGGGTGCTAACCCATAAATAGCCGTTTTCGTGAAAGAAGCGGTGAATAGCTTGCGACAAAGAGTTACGAACACGCATCACTGCGCCGGTAATGTTGGTTCTTGGGCGCAAATGGGCGTATTCACGCAAGTATTCCATGCTGTGACGTTTCGGCGCCATCGGATAGGTGTCTGGATCTTCGACCCAACCATAAACGTGGACTTTCGTCGCTTGCAGCTCGAACGACTGACCTTGCCCCTGAGAAGGAACGACCACACCGGTAATAGCAACAGAACAACCCGTAGTCAGCTTTTGCACTTCATTACTGTAGTTAGGAAGCTCAGCAGGAACAACGGCTTGAACGGCTTCGAAACAGGAGCCATCATGCACATTAATAAACGAAATACCCGCTTTTGAGTCACGGCGCGTACGCACCCAACCGCGAACCGTTACCGTTTCATCGACGGGGATTTTGCCTTCCAGAATATCCACTACAGAAGCATACGACATGGGTTTCTATTCTCCGAAATTTACACTATTTTGCGAATCAAAGGTTGCTATGTTACCTCGGATTGGCGCAGACTCAAGTATAACCCCGTTAACAGAGAGAAAAATTATGAAAAGGGGCTCTATAAACGACTTGAAAAAAGTACCTTTTTGGTCACGAGTACTTGGTTTGCTGTGCATTGTTGGCTGGATAGTGTTTGTCATCGCTACAGTCGTCTTTAATTACGCAAAGCCCGAGCGTAATACCATACTGACACAAATCTTTGGTATTCCGGTTCGGGATTACTGGCATATAACACTAGGCGACTTATTTGTTATCACACTTTGCATTGGCTTAGTGATTAGCCTTATAAGCCTGGCGCTCAACTTTGTGCTCTTTAGGCAGCATAAACAGCATATTTGGGTGAACCTGGTGATACTTATTTTAAGCTGCCTGGGTGGCTTATCACTTTATTTCTTCAGCTTTTAAACGCTTTTTGCGTAGTCAGCCATTGCCGAGCATAACGTTGATAACTCCTGCTCGCTAATAATATAAGGCGGCATAATATAAAGCAGCCGACCAAAAGGGCGTATCCAAACGCCGTGTTTAATGAATAAACGCTGCGCTTCAGCGACGTCGATTGTCTGTTCCATCTCCAACACACCAATAGCACCAAAAACTCGTGCTTCGCGCACGGAGCTTAGCTCATTTAAAGGCAGTAACTTCTCTTTGAGGTGTTTCTCTATGGTACTCACTTGCTGCTGCCAATTGCCTTCACTAACTATGGCTAATGACTCGGATGCGACAGCGCAAGCTAGGGGGTTCCCCATAAAAGTAGGTCCGTGCATGAGCGCGCCACCAGCAGGGCCTTGCCCGATAGTTTCAGCGACCTTTGCGGTCGTGACGGTTGCTGCTAACGTCATATAGCCACCCGTTAACGCTTTACCAAGACAAATGATATCGGGCGTTACTTCGGCGTGTTCGCAGGCAAATAATTTTCCGGTTCGACCAAAGCCAGTGGCAATTTCATCGGCAATGAGCAGCACCTCGAATTTATCACAAAGCGCTCGTATAAGTTTCAGGTAGTTAGGGTGGTAAAAACGCATGCCGCCGGCACCCTGAACAATAGGTTCAAGAATAACGGCGGCTAATTCTTTATGGAACTGTTCGAACCATAGTGTCAACTGCTGGCCAGAAGTTTCATCCCATTCATCGTCGGGTGTTAACTCAGGGGCATCAGCAAAAATTTGCGTAGCAATGGCTTTATTAAAAAAGCTGTGCATGCCATTTTCCGGGTCACACACCGACATAGCTTTGAAGGTGTCACCGTGATAACCGCCTTTTATGGTTAACAGCTTAGACTTCTCAGGGCGTGACTGCGCCAACCAGTACTGCAGGGCCATTTTTATGGCCACTTCGACACTGACAGAGCCTGAATCTGCAATAAACACTTTCTCTAACGGAGCGGGCAGCATATCAACCAGTTGTCGCCCCAGTTTAATTGCCGGCTCGTGAGTCAGCCCCCCAAACATCACATGGCTGACGGTATCTATTTGTTGATGGGCAACCTTATCCAACCGTGGGTTACGATAGCCGTGAATGACCGCCCACCAGGAGGACATTCCGTCAATAAGCTGCTCGCCGCTTTTAAGGGTAATAGTGGCACCTTTTGCTGAGCTCACTTCATAGGACGGTAGTGGGTGACTCATTGAGGTATAAGGGTGCCATAAATGTTGGCGGTCGAAGGCTTCATTACTTAAACGGCTTGATGAGGTCATAAATTACCCAGTTGTAAAGTTTATATGCTTGTGTAAATTGACAGGGGAATGATAACGCATATTCTATGCGACATTAACTGTTCAAATGACGAGATTATTAATATGTCTGCCATTCGCAATGACTGGACCATTGAAGAAGTCCAGAATTTACTACAGCTTCCGTTTAACGACTTAATGTTCAAAGCCCAGAGTGTTCACAGAGAGCACTTTAACCCGAATGAAGTACAGGTCAGTACGCTGCTTTCTATTAAAACCGGAGCGTGTCCTGAAGACTGCAAATATTGTCCACAGAGCGCGCATTACCATACCGGACTTGACCGGGAGCGATTGATGGCTGTTGAAAGTGTCTTGCAGGAAGCGCAAGCGGCGAAAGACAAAGGAGCCAGTCGTTTTTGTATGGGGGCTGCATGGCGTAACCCGAAAGACAGAGATATGCCTTACATTATGGAAATGATTAAAGGCGTTAAAGAGCTGGGTTTAGAAAGTTGCATGACACTGGGCATGCTGAGTGCAGAGCAAGCGAAGCTGCTGCAACAGGCCGGGCTTGATTACTATAACCATAACCTGGACACCTCGCCGGAGTTTTATGGCGACATTATTACCACACGAACTTATCAGGACCGCATTGACACCCTGACCAATGTTCGTGACGCTGGTATGAAAGTTTGTGCAGGCGGCATCGTTGGTATGGGAGAAAGTGTGAAAGATCGCGCTTCATTGTTGGTGCAGCTCGCTAACTTACCTAAGCACCCTGAAAGTGTACCCATTAATATGTTGGTGAAAGTTGAAGGAACGCCTTTCGCTAAGCTCGAAGACTTAGATAATTTTGAGTTCGTACGTACTGTTGCTGTTGCCCGTATTCTAATGCCGCAGTCGCATGTTCGTTTGTCGGCTGGCCGTGAAGATATGAATGACGAAATGCAGGCGCTATGTTTCTTAGCTGGTGCTAACTCGATATTTTATGGTGAGAAACTACTGACCACAGCCAACCCCGAAGCAGATGCTGACCTTCGTTTGTTCGAGCGCTTAGGCATTACACCAGAGCAGACCGATGGCTATGATGACGAGGTACATACGGCTGTAATTGAAGATGCCATTGCTGAACAAGAGCAGCCGGTTCGTTTCTACGACGCATCTTAAATTAACAGCCAATGCACGAGTCGCTACGCCAGAAACTTAAGCAACGAATGTCGTCGCCGCAAATGCGTCGGCGGCGCTGCCGAGCAGCAAGGGAAAGCAGTGTTGTACTCGACTTTTCTAAAAATGATTATCTGGGGTTAAGTCAGCACCCAGAAGTTAAGAAACAGTTCGTTGATGCGGCTAATGAATGGGGCGTCGGAAGCACGGGTTCTCCGTTATTAAGTGGTTATAGCTTGGCGCACCAACGGCTCGAAGCAGAGCTTTCAGAGTGGCTGGAGAAGCCGGCTGGATTACTCTTTTCTTCTGGCTTCGGAGCAAATGTCGGGGTTCTGAACACTTTGGTTAGTGACACCAGCAAAATATACGCGGATAAACTGGTTCATGCGTCTTTGATTGACGGTATAACGCAAAGTCGTCAGCGGTTTAAGCGCTATGCCCACAGTCAACCACTGACCATTGCTGAGGCATTGAAGCCCGGCGACTGGCTGGTGACAGAAGGTGTCTTCAGCATGGACGGCGATGACGCCGGCATTAAACAATTAATCGAACTGAAAAAACGTAAGCCAAGCACCACGGTTATGGTGGACGATGCGCATGGCATTGGTGTCCTTGGTGATAGCGGCAAAGGCGCATTATCGAATGATTTGGGCGTGGCTGACATCATGACAGGGACTTTCGGCAAAGCTTTTGGCGTTGGCGGGGCGTTTGTTTGTGCAGACCAAGACACCATTGAAGCGCTGATTCAGTTCTGCAGAGAATATATCTATTCAACGGCAATGCCACCGGCGCAAGCTGCCGCAGCAAGTGCCGCCTTAATGATTATAAAGGACCAGGAAGGGCGCGAGAAGCGAGAGCACTTGGCACAATTGGCGCAGCAGTTTCAATTAGAGATGTCTCGTCGCGGGTTAGTCTATATTGAGTCTTCAACTCCAATTCAAAGCTGGCTGTTTGAAAGCGAAGAGTCCGCCAAGCGAATGGCTGGCGAGTTAAGCAGCTTGGGCTATTTATGTCGCGCTATTGTTCACCCCACGGTACCTAAGCATTCACCCCGAATTCGCTTTAGTTTAAACAGCAATATGCAGCCTGCTCATATCAGTCAGTTTTGGCATGTGGTGGATGGGTTACTGGAGCGTGACAACGCATTATGAAGCCGCTTAATTTTGATAAAGCCGTTGCACAGCATTTTGATCGTGCGGCGACGAGCTATGCTCAGCATGACGAAATTCAAAGAAAAGCCGCTCTCGACTTATTGGGCTACGCCAACGCAGTCAAGCCTATCAGTCCGGAAACCATTGTTGATATTGGCTGTGGTCCCGCCGCTGAAACAATGCGGCTTGAACGTTACAGCCAGCAATACCTTGGTATTGATATTTCAAGAGAGATGCTGGCACAGGCTCAGACGTTAAACCCTCACTTGAGCTGGTTACAAGGCCATTGGACTGCGCTGCCTTTAGCCAATGAGAGTGTCGACTGGGTATTTGCGAATTTATCATTGCAATGGGTGGATGATTTAAACACGGCGTTTGCGGAAGTTTACCGTGCGCTTAAACCTGGTGGTATTGCCACGGTGAACACATTGCTTCCGGGTACCTTTTCTTCTTTACAAAACAGTTGGGCTGAGGTCGACAGCAAACCTCATATCAATAATTTTTCAACACTAGCGGATATTACCCAAGCGACAGAAGCTTTCCCGTGGTTGCATAAAACCTTTTATACGCAGGATCACGTTCAGCATTTTTCCAATTTACGTGCTTTGCTAACCAGTATAAAAGGGGTGGGGGCCAGTTTGGTAAAACGAGATAACAGTTCAGGTTTGATGACAAAATCTAAGTTCCAAACTTTAGAAAATGCTTATGAGACCTACAGAACAAGTGATGGATTACCATTGGAATGGCATATTATCAATATAGTTTTAGTTAAGCATGGTTGATTAATAGTTAACATGGATATTTATTTTATAACTGGTACTGACACAGATGCAGGTAAAACAGTCGCAGCGTGCGGCTTTGTTCAGTATTTAGTGGAATGCGGACAAAAAGTCGCTGTTATAAAACCGGTTGCCTCCGGTTGCGAGATGACCGACGGGCAACTAAAAAACTCAGACGCCTTAGCGTTAATGAAGGTTGCAAACGTTACTCAGCCCTATAAGCAGGTTAACCCTTATACCTTTAAACCTGCAATTGCGCCTCATATTGCCGCTGCAGATGAGAATGTAGAAATATCTTTGGATAAGCTTCAACAGACCGTTGACGAAATTCGTCAAAGTAACGTGGATGCTTTAGTCATAGAGGGTGCAGGGGGCTGGCAGTTGCCTTTATCTAATTCTCACTTTATGCCAGAGCTGGTTAAGCGCTTGTCTGCAAAAGTTATTTTAACGGTGGGCTTAAAGTTAGGGTGCTTGAATCACGCGTTACTTAGCGCACAGTCCATTAAAGCGTCTGGGTGTGATTTAGCGGGCTGGGCTGCTGTACAAACTTCTGAGGTGCCCATGCCCAGACAAACCGAAAACTTGGAAACATTAATCGCTGTATTGAGGTCAAAACCGATAGCAGTGCTGCCTTATATTCCCGATTGGCAGGCACAAAATTTAGCCAGTAAATTTTCACTGGTGTATTGAACTTAATACTAAGCGCCTACATATCGGTAACTGTGACTATTTTTAACGGAGACTAGGATGAAAAGAATCCTGCTGTTTTTAGCAACCAACTTAGCTATTTTATTGGTTGTTAGCGTTGTTTTTAATATTGTCATTGCGGCGACCGGAATCGATGCTCGTGGCTCTGTTGGTTTATTGATTTTTTGTGCTTTATTTGGCTTTGGTGGTGCGTTTGTTTCGCTTTGGATATCTCGCTGGATGGCCATTCGGTCAACCAGAGCGCGGGTAATTGAGCAGCCTCAGAACCAGTCAGAAGAATGGCTGATAAGAACAGTTCAGCAGCAAGCACAAAAAGCAGGCATACCGATGCCTCAGGTTGCTGTATATCAGTCACCGTCGCCAAATGCTTTTGCGACGGGGCGCAGCAAGAACCATTCATTGGTTGCGGTAAGCACCGGTCTTTTACAAAGCATGAACGCAGACGAAGTGGAAGCTGTGCTGGCGCACGAAGTCAGTCACATTGCTAACGGCGACATGGTCACACTGACCTTAATTCAAGGTGTGGTGAATACCTTTGTGATGTTTTTTGCGCGGATCATCGCCAGCGCCATTGCACGCGGTGATAACCAACGTGGTGGTCTGGCTTATTATGGCTTAGTCATGTTGCTGGAAGTTGTTTTTGGTATTCTGGCCAGCGTGATTGTGATGTGGTTCTCGCGTCAGCGTGAGTTCAGAGCCGACGCAGGCTCCGCAGACTTAGCGGGTAAGCAGAAAATGATCGCCGCATTACGCCGTTTGCAGCAAGGTCGCGAGTCTGAGCTGGATGGCACCATGTTGGCTTTTGGCATTAAAGGTAAACGATCAACCATTGGCAAATTATTTATGAGCCATCCGCCTTTGGAAGAGCGTATTCATGCACTTGAGCAACGGCGTTAGTCGTTGCTTTTCAATGGCGGACACCGTACATTCGTACATCTTATACAGTGAAAAAAGTCGGAAGTTAATTTTATGGCACAGTGGAGTGCGCGCAGCTGGCGCGATAAGCCAATTCAACAACAACCCAGCTACCAAAACGAACAACAGCTGCATGATGTCGAAAGGCAACTAAGCCAGTTCCCGCCGTTAGTGTTCGCGGAAGAAATTCGTGCGCTGAGAAATCAACTAAGCGATGTCTGCCAGGGAAATGGTTTTCTGCTCCAGGGCGGTGACTGCGCTGAGTCGTTTAGCGACTTTAATGCCCCAAAAATAAGAGACACTTTTAAAGTTATTCTGCAAATGGCCATTGTAATGACCTTCGCGGGTTCGTGTCCGGTAACCAAAGTCGCACGAATGGCGGGGCAATATGCTAAGCCGCGCTCCAGTGACTTTGAGTCTGTTGATGGTGTTAACCTGCCAAGTTATCGCGGCGATATTATTAATGGCTCTGATTTTAACCAAGCCTCCCGTGAACCAGACCCTGAGCGCATGCTTAAGGCGTATCATCACTCGGCGGCAACCTTAAACCTACTGCGAGCCTTTGCGCAGGGCGGTTTGGCAAACCTGCATAAGGTTCACAAGTGGAACTTAAGCTTCATAGCTTCAAATCCGCTGAAAGAACGTTATCAGCAAATTGCGGAAGAAATACAATCAGCACTGCGCTTTATGGAAGTGCTTGGTATTAATGCCGATAACAATGCAACCATTCATGAAACGTCGCTGTTTACGTCGCACGAAGCCTTATTACTGCCATACGAGCAAGCCTTAACACGTACCGACACTCTTACAGGTTTACCTTACGACTGTTCGGCACACATGGTTTGGATAGGGGAACGTACGCGCCAATTGGACCATGCTCATGTCGAGTTTATGCGCGGCATTAATAACCCAATTGGTGTGAAGGTAGGTCCGAAAATGCCGGAGGACGAGCTTATTCGCCTTATCGATGCGCTTAATCCGGATAATGAAGCAGGGCGCTTAACACTCATTACCCGCATGGGCGCAGACAATCTGGCGGATAACATGCCACGCCTGGTGCGTCGCGTAAAAGAAGAGGGTCGCAATGTTATCTGGTCGAGTGATCCAATGCATGGCAACACTATAAAAGCTGACAATGGCTTGAAAACGCGATCGTTCGACGCCATTCATAAAGAATTGAGACAGTTTTTTGCTATTCACCAGTCAGAAGGCACGTATCCCGGCGGTATTCATTTAGAGATGACCGGGGAAGACGTGACTGAGTGCACTGGCGGGGCCTATAAAATCAGCGAAGAAGACTTATCGAGCCGCTACCGCACGCAGTGCGATCCACGACTTAATGCCGATCAAGTGTTAGAATTGGCATTCTTAGTGGCCGAATCGCTGAAAGCAGCCCGCAATGGCGAAGGCTAAATTTTCTATTTCATTGAATCTATAAGAGGACAACCGTTGTATGTCACAGCAGGTAGAGCAGTTATTTGAGAATTTGTGGCAAGATTACTTATCTCGCACGCCATCGGCAGAAAAAGTACACAAAATTCTGGGTGAAGGACACCCGATCATTAACGATCACGTCGCCTTCAGAACATTCGATATTGCTCCGGTTGGCTTAGAAGTTCTGGCACAGCACTTTCTCGATTTAGGCTACAAGGAAGGCGGCGATTATCACTTTGAAGCGAAAAAGCTTCGCGCTAAACACTTCGAGCATGACGACCCTGAGCTGCCAAAAGTCTTTATTAGTGAGTTAATGACCAGCGAGTTTTCTGACGAGTTGCAAGCTAAAGTGAAGGATATTGTTGCGCAAGTCTCTGAAGAAGACACTAAGAAACCTGACTTTTTGTACTCAGGAACCCACTGGAAAGTCAGCCATGAAGACTATCAGGCGCTGTTAGAAGAAAGTGAATACGCTGCTTGGATGTCGGCGTTCGGCTATTGCGCAAACCACTTTACTGTCAGCGTTAACCAACTTCCGGGCTACGAGTCACTGGAACAGGTTAATCAGAAGCTAAAAGACAACGGCTTTACCCTGAACACCTCTGGTGGTGAAATCAAAGGTTCGCCTGAGGTCTACCTTGAGCAGTCATCGACTATGGCTGACCGCCATGATGTTGAGTTCTCTGATAAAACGGTCAGCATTCCCAGCTGTTTCTATGAGTTTGCGAAACGCTATGAAATAGAACCTGGTAAGCTCTACACCGGTTTTGTTGCGGCGTCTGCAGACAAAATCTTTGAAAGTACTAACGCAAAATAAGCGCAAAATAAGCGTTAATAACGGAACGGCACTAATAGCGGTGCCGTTCTAAGTTGGTCTTCGCAAGAATCTTCGCAGCAATTTCTTCGACCGAATAATGCGTTGAATTGATAAAAGGTATTGCTTCCCGGCGGTACAATTTTTCGACTTCAGCCAACTCAAACCGACACTGTGCTAACGATGCATAACGGCTGCCTTCCCTACGCTGACTGCGTATTTCATGCAGGCGCTGAGAGCTGAGCGTTAGACCAAAAATTTTATGCCTGTGCATTTTCAGCTCTTTGGGTAACTGCAAACGTTCAAAGTCATCGTCGTCGGTAAGCGGATAGTTGGCGACCTTAATACCGTATTGCATGGCCAAGTAAAGGCTTGTCGGCGTTTTACCCGTTCTTGAAACGCCTACCAGAATAAGATCCGCCTTATCAAGCTGGTTGAGACGTTTACCGTCGTCGTTATCAAGGGCGTAGTTAATGGCATCTATTCGGAAATTATAATTCTTATGGACACCATGAGTGCGGTGGGTCTTCGGTTCGGCTTTAACGTTAAGCTCTTTCTCAACCGGTGTCACAAAGTGATCCAGGAAGTCATAGCAAACGCCCCCGCAATTCGTGATTTTTGACTTTAGCGTTTCATTAACGAAGGTATGGAATATCAGCGGCGGCTCGCCGCTCTCTTCTTTTGCCTTTTGAATAGTTTTACAGACATTTTCTGCTTTTTTTTGTGTATCAATAAAGGGCAGCGTTTTATGCTCGAATATTACCGGAAACATTGAGAGCAGGGCATGACCAAAGGCCTCAGCGGTCAGTGCCGTGCCGTCAGAAATATAAAAGGCGTAGCGCACGTTAAGTCTCTTTTACAAAGGATTAATACAGCGATATTAACTTGTTGAGCTATAAAGTGTAAAATACCCGACACTTCCATGCCTAAAAAATTAATTGAGGACTGTGACGTGCAAGAATACGTAGTGTGGTACCAAGATCTGGGAATGCAGGACGTTAATCGAGTGGGAGGCAAAAACGCCTCTCTGGGTGAAATGATCAGCAACTTATCCGGTGCTGGAGTAGAAGTTCCCGGAGGTTTTGCGACCACAGCCGAAGCTTATAATCAGTTTTTGGAGCAAAGTGGTCTTAACGACCGCATTCACGATTTGCTCGACAGCCTCGATGTCGATGATGTTCAAGCACTGACGCAAGCCGGTCAAAAAATTCGTCAGTGGATAATTGACACGCCATTCCAGTCTGAGTTCGAACAGGCCATTAAATCAGCATTTGAAACGCTGAGCGAAAACAACGACGAATTCAGTTTCGCAGTACGTAGCTCAGCCACGGCTGAAGACATGCCTGATGCATCATTTGCGGGACAGCAAGAAACATTCCTGAACGTTCGTGGCTTAGACAATGTGATGGAAGCCATAAAACATGTCTTCGCGTCATTATTTAACGACCGGGCAATTTCTTATCGAGTTCACCAAGGTTATGACCACCGGGGTGTTGCGCTTTCGGCGGGTATTCAACGTATGGTGCGTAGCGATATTTCGTCCTCGGGCGTTATGTTCAGTATCGATACCGAGTCAGGTTTCGAAGATGTTGTCTTCATTACCTCGTCTTTTGGACTGGGCGAAATGGTCGTGCAAGGCGCTGTAAACCCTGATGAATTCTACGTTCATAAACCAACGTTAGAAGCAGGGCGCCCGTCGGTATTGCGACGCACATTAGGTAGCAAGAAAATTCAGATGATTTTCTCAGAAGATCGTGCGCACGGTAAGCAGACATTAATTGAAGACATCGACACAGAGAAAAGCCGCACGTTCTCAATTACTGACGACGAAGTTGAAGCTCTGGCCAAACAGGCGCTTATCATTGAAAAGCACTATGGTCGTCCAATGGATATAGAATGGGCGAAGGATGGTGTTGATGGCAAGCTGTATATCGTTCAGGCACGTCCTGAAACGGTGCAGTCTAATCAGAAAGGCCAGGCTATTGAGCGTTTTGCTCTGAAAAGCAAGAGTGACGTAGTTTGCCAGGGCCGTGCTATCGGTCAGCGCATTGGTCGTGGTGTTGCACGAGTTCTGAATGACATTAGTGAAATGGACAAGGTTCAGCCGGGTGATGTGTTAGTGACTGACATGACTGACCCTGACTGGGAACCGATTATGAAACGCGCCGCTGCCATTGTTACTAACCGCGGTGGTCGTACTTGTCACGCGGCTATCATTGCCCGTGAGTTAGGCATTCCGGCGGTCGTAGGTTGTGGCGATGCAACCGACCATATTGCGAATGGGCAGGAAGTAACCGTTTCTTGTGCAGAAGGTGATACCGGTTATATCTATCAGGGACAGCTTGATTTTGACGTCACCGAGTCACGGATTGATGCTATGCCTCCGTTGCCGCTAAAAATTATGATGAACGTTGGCAACCCCGACCGCGCGTTTGATTTTGCCAGTTTGCCTCATGCGGGTATTGGCTTAGCGCGCTTAGAGTTCATTATTAACCGCATGATAGGTGTGCACCCGAAAGCGCTGTTGAACTATGACGCACAAAGTGATGACCTGAAAGCGACTATCGACCAAATGATGGCGGGCTACAGCAGTCCACGCGAATACTATGTTGCGCGTTTGGCAGAAGGTATTGCCACCTTAGGTGCTGCTTTCTCACCCGAACGTGTCATTGTTCGTATGTCTGACTTTAAGTCTAACGAATACGCCAACCTTATTGGTGGTAGTCAGTACGAGCCGGGCGAAGAAAACCCTATGCTTGGATTCCGCGGTGCTTCCCGATATATCTCTGAAGAATTCCGTGACTGCTTTGCATTAGAGTGCGAAGCTATTAAACGGGTTCGTAACGACATGGGACTGACGAACGTCGAAATTATGATCCCATTTGTACGAACTCTTGAAGAAGGCCGGAAAGTTATTGAGCTTCTGGAAGAGCAAGGTTTAAAACAGGGCGAAAACGGCCTGCGCGTCATTATGATGTGTGAGTTGCCGTCGAATGCACTGCTTGCTGACGAATTCCTCGATATATTCGATGGTTTCTCTATTGGCTCTAACGACTTAACTCAGTTAACCCTGGGGCTTGATCGTGACTCGGGTGTGATTGCGCATTTATTTGATGAACGCAATGAAGCCGTTAAAAAACTTCTTGCTATGGCCATTCAAACGGCTAAGAAACGTGGTAAATACGTTGGAATTTGTGGGCAGGGGCCGTCGGATCATCCCGATTTTGCCGCTTGGTTGGTTGAGCAGGGCATTGACTCTGTGTCACTGAACCCTGACACCGTTATTGAAACCTGGATGTATTTGTCGGAACACCTATAAGTATGACCGCATTACCGAAAGTTTCAGCGGAAAGTGCGTTACCGGAAAACTACCAGAGCTTTTTAAAGTCATTAAAAGGCTCTGGATTCTCCGGCGAAATAGATGTGAGTTATTCGGGGCGGCTTATTGCCGCTACCGATAACAGCGTTTATCAACAGTTACCTCAGGCAGTTTTATACCCTCAAAAGCAATCTGATCTTGTTCTGGTGATGAAGTTAGCCGGTCAGGATGAGTTTTCTGATATTCAATTCTCTCCTCGAGGCGGTGGTACTGGCACCAATGGTCAGTCATTAACCTCCGGCATTGTGGTCGACATGAGTCGACACATGAATAAAGTACTGGAAGTGAATGCCGAAGAAGGCTGGGTTCGCGTGCAGTCCGGAGTGGTAAAAGACCAGTTAAACGATGCGTTGCGCCCGCATGGCTATTTCTTCTCGCCTGACTTATCAACCAGTAATAGGGCAACACTGGGGGGCATGATTAACACCGATGCTTCCGGGCAGGGCTCTTTGGTTTACGGAAAAACCAGCGACCATATTCTCGAGCTTAAAACCGTATTGCTTGACGGAAAGGTTCTTGACAGTGGCCCGGTGTCTCTTGAACAGGCTGAAACCATTGCTCAAGGTAGCGACAGGGTAGCAAAAATTTACCGTCAGGTTATAGACACCTGCGTTGGTGAAGAGCACTTAATTGCTGATAAATTCCCGCCATTGAATCGTTTTTTAACAGGCTATGACCTGAAGCACGCTTATGACCCCCAAGAGCAGGTTGTTGATGTTTCGAGAATTATTGCCGGTTCAGAAGGGACGTTAGGCTTCGTCAGCGAAGCCCGGCTGAACATTACGCCAATTCCCAAACACCGCGTGCTGGTTAACGTAAAATACTCAAACTTTCAGGCTGCCTTAGAGAATGCACCATTCCTGGTAAAGGCAAATGCGACGTCGGTCGAAACTGTTGACAGTAAAGTGCTGAACCTTGCGCGGGAAGATATCATCTGGAAGTCTGTGTCACACTTGCTTGAAGACGTTGAAGGCAAGCGCATGGACGGCATTAATATGGTCGAGTTTACTGGACTTGACCAAGATGACATAGATACTAAGGTTAATACGCTTTGTCAGCGCTTGGACAAACTCATTAAGAGTAAAGATAACCAGGGCGTTATTGGCTATCAAATTTGTGATGACTTGCCGAGCATACAACTGATTTACGCAATGCGCAAAAAGTCAGTCGGCTTGTTGGGAGCAACAAAAGGGCGACGCAAACCCGTTGCTTTTGCCGAAGACACAGCCGTACCACCTGAAAAACTGGCACCATTTATTAATGAATTCAGGGCTTTGCTAGACAGCAAGGGCTTAGATTACGGCATGTTCGGTCACGCCGACGCTGGTGTGCTGCATGTACGGCCTGCGCTTGATTTAACCGAACCCGCAGATGAAAGCTTGCTGCGAGAAGTGAGCGATGAAGTGGCTGCACTGACGCAAAAGTACGGCGGCTTAATGTGGGGCGAGCACGGTAAAGGGTATCGCTCCGAATATGCGCCTAAATTCTTTGGTAACGAGTTATACAAAGAGCTGCAAAAAATAAAAGCCAGTTTTGATGCCAATAATCAGCTGAATCCAGGCAAGATTTGTACGCCAATTAGCACAGAAGCTCAATTGGTTTCAGTGGATGCCATAAAGCGTGGTTACTATGATCGGCAAATACCTGTAGCTACGCGCGAGAGCTACCAAAACGCGATGGACTGTAACGGTAACGGTCTTTGTTTTAATTACGACACTGCATCGGCTATGTGCCCGTCTTATAAAGTGACACGCGACAGGCGTTATTCACCGAAAGGCCGAGCAGGACTAGTGCGTGAGTGGCTGCGGTTGACACAAAAAGAAGGGTACGACGCGACACAGGTGCCTGAACAAAGCGGCATTTTTGAAAAGTTATCGCGTAAGTTCAAACTATCGGAGGACTTTAGCCATGAAGTAAAAGACTCCATGGATAAGTGTTTAGCCTGTAAGGCGTGTACCAATCAGTGCCCGGTAAAAGTCGATGTGCCGACGTTTCGTGCTCGGTTTTATGAGCATTACTACAGCCGGTATTTCCGTCCATTAAAGGACTACCTGGTTAAGAATGTGGAAAAAACCGGACGACTGGCGAGTCGTTTTCCAACCGCTAGTAATATGTTGATTAATAACCCGGCATCTCGCTGGGCGCTTAAACATATTGTGGGTTATGTAGATACGCCAAGCTTTTCAACGCCAGATTTACTGAGCGGTTGGAGGCAGAGTGGGTTTGATATTTTGGATACCCGGGAGATTCTCCAGTTATCTGAAAGGGAAAAAAGCAGAGCCGTTGTTATTGTTCAGGACCCATTCACCAGCTTTTATGAAGCTGAGTTTGTTCTGGCGCTAGGGCATTTGGTGTCGAAACTCGGTTATACACCTATATTGTTACCTTTTACAGGACACGGTAAAGCGCAACACGTAAAAGGCTTTCTGAGCGATTTTGACGAAACTGCGCGTAAAGTGACCGAGCAGTTACAGCCGCTGTCCGATGCTGATATTCGTCTTGTTGGTCCAGACTCTTCGACGGCACTTATTTTTAGGGATGAATATCGAAAAGCCTGTAATGGCGAGCTACCTCCGGTCAATGTAAGTACGGTTATTGAGTGGCTTATGTCTGTGGACTTTGAGTCGCACGATCAAAAGCGATCAAGTCATTATGGGCTGCTGCTGCACTGTACTGAACAAAGCTTTGTTCCTGAGTCAGCGAAACAATGGCAAACGCTGTTCGCTAAGCTGGGCCTCACCCTAGATATTGTTAATGTCGGTTGTTGTGGTATGGCAGGTACTTTTGGTCATGAGGTTCAAAACCAAGAAGACAGTATGGGGCTGTATCATATGGGCTGGCATGACGCGGTTCAGCGTTATGGGGCTTCAGGTGTTCTGGTTACCGGATTTTCCTGCCGCTCTCAAGTAAAGCGGGTAGAAAAAAAGCGGGTGAAACACCCGCTCGAAGTTATTCTGCAAAGCCTGGTTTAATCACCAGGCTTTTTTATCAGCGTACTTACTGCTTGCCTTTGGCTATGATTTCTCTTGCCATCTCATCGGCAATAACACCCGTTGGGCGATCTTCCTCTTTAGCACGCGCAAACAGCTTGTCCAGAGTGTCGTAAATAGCGCGAACACGCTTATCCGTTTCTTCCAGACTCATGTTGGCCGCTTCAGAGCAGACATGAATAACACCGCCGGCATTAATGACGTAGTCGGGCGCGTACAAAATGCCCATGTCTTTAACAGCCTGGTCATGCTTAGGGTTTGCCAGCTGGTTGTTTGCGCTACCGGAAATGATTTTCACCTTAAGTTGTTTCAGTGTTTCATCGTTAATGGTTGCACCTAATGCACAAGGTGCGTAAATGTCAGCATCAACGCCGTATATTTCATCCAAACCAACCGCTTTTGCGCCTAATTCATTAACCGCTCGCTCAACCGATTCTTCGTTAATATCGGTAACGATAAGTTCAGCGCCGTCTTCTGCACAGTACTTAGCAAAGTCATAACCGACCGAGCCTAAACCTTGCACAGCAATTTTTACGCCTTTTAAGTCTTCGCTGCCTAAACGGTGTTTTGCTGCCGCTTTTAAGCCCAGGTAAGTGCCCAAAGCTGTGTGTGGAGAAGGGTCGCCGGCCTTGTCAGCAGTACCTGCTACGTGGCTGGTTTCTTTTGCAACGATGTCTATGTCTTCAGTACGGATGTTGACGTCTTCTGCGGTAATGTAACGACCACTTAACGACTCGATGAAGCGTCCATAAGCACGGAATAGCTCTTCGCTTTTAATTTTTTTTGCGTCGCCAATGATAACCGCTTTACCGCCACCTAAAGGCAGGCCTGCCATTGCACTTTTATAGGTCATGCCACGAGACAGACGTAGTACGTCAGTTAAAGCTTCACCTGACGAGCTGTAATTCCAAAGGCGTGTACCACCAAGGCTTGGGCCTAAGGTTGTATCATGAATGGCAATAATAGCTTTCAAGCCAGATTCTTGGTCGTGACAGAATACAACTTGCTCGTGATTATCAAATTCAGGGTGCTCGAATAGAGACATGAATTTCAATTCCTTATTGCTTAAAAAATTGCGCGAACATTACCACGTAGGGCAACCGTTCGCTACTGAATAAAATCAATAAATACGGGTATTCAAACAGCTGTTTATCAACTTCTCTTTACAGAATTATTCAGGTGCTTCATCAATGAAGAAATAGTAACCACCCAGGTTAATGACCTCGGCCAGAAAAGCGTGACTTTCCGGCGTTGAGAAGGTGGCTTTCAGCTCTGTAACATGAGCGCTGCCGTGCATTTTAGCCAGTTGCGTAGCGGCTTGCTGTGCCGCTTCAGGCACCTCGAATTTTTCACCGTTTAAATAAAAAGTGTCATTATTTAAGCGCAGTAATCGGGCACCGGGAGCGCGTTCAATAAAGGCGGCGCCTTGCTCGAGCATTGCAGGTATTTGCTCTGCTGTTACGGGTAGCTCAGGTTCCACCAAAGGACGCTTCGATTGCGATAGTAACCGGGCAATCAAGTCACTGGACTCGTCCGATGATATTGCTTCTATTAATAATGACTTAACAGCGTCTACCTGTTGTTCGGTAACCTCATAGCCAGACGATGGGGCTTGGCTATCTGGATCTGTGTAGCGCTTGGTTAGCACGTCATTAGCCATAGCGCTGTCACCCAGTTGCCACAGCAACTCAGCTTGAGAAGGGGCTCTAAAGCCAACGGAGTAATTCAGCGACGGCTCAAGTGCTATGCCGTCGTGTGGGCAGCCTGCCGGAATATACAACACGTCACCGCTTTCGAGTTCTTCGTCAATAACGACGTTAAAATCATTATTGACTAAGCAAAGATCCTCAGTGGGTTGCAACTCCTGTAACGGTTGACGGTTGCCCACGCGCCAGCGTCGCTTACCTGCGCCCTGAATAATAAAAACATCGTATTGATCGACATGTGGACCAACACCACCGTTTTCACAGGAAAAGCTAACCATGACATCGTCCAGGCGCCAGTCCGGCAGAAAGCGAAAGGGTTGCAGGAGTTCGCCAACTTCTGGCACCCACTCATTAACGGACTGAACTAATAGCGTCCAGTCCGACTCACCAAATGATTCATATTCTTCGAAGGGACCATGAATGACCTGCCAGCCTGAATCGGTATTGGCATTTGTCTGCACAATACGGGAATCCGCACCTTCTTCCATGGCTAAGCCCGCCAGTATTTCAGGGCTAATAAGATCTGAAAATGCAGCAAAGCCTTGCTTAATTAAACAAGGCTTTTTCTGCCAGCTATTCGCCAGGAAGTCTGCTATATCGAGGTTTAATGTCATACTAAATCATCAACAAACTGAACCGCACGGCCAATGTAGTTTGCCGGACTTAGCGCTTTCATTTCTTCTTTTGCTGCGTCAGGAATATCTAACGCATCAATAAAGTCGCTTAAGTCAGCTGGGGTAATGCGCTTACCACGTGTTAAAGCTTTGAGTTTTTCATAAGGTTTTTCGACGCCGTAGCGACGCATCACGGTCTGTACCGGCTCCGCCATTAGCTCCCAGTTATCATCCAACTCGGCGGCTAGTTTGGCTTCATTAACTTCCAGCTTGCTGAGACCTTTTTGAGTCGCCTGATAAGCAATAACCGCATAAGCTAAACCAACACCCAGATTACGCAATACTGTTGAGTCCGTTAGGTCACGTTGCCAGCGGGAGATAGGCAGTTTTTGTGCCAAATGCTGCATAATGCTGTTAGCTATACCCAGGTTGCCTTCTGAGTTCTCAAAATCAATGGGGTTTACCTTATGAGGCATAGTAGAAGAGCCGACTTCACCTTCAATGGTTTTTTGCTTGAAGTGATTCAGGGCAATATAACCCCAGACATCACGGTCAAAGTCGATAAGCACGGTGTTAAAGCGTGACAGGGCATCGAAGTACTCTGCAATATAGTCATGCGGCTCGATTTGAGTGGTGTATGCGTTCCAGTTGATACCCAAAGACTCAACAAAACGCTCAGAAATGCCGTGCCAGTCAACGTTTGGGTAAGCCGCAAGGTGGGCGTTATAGTTACCCACCGCACCATTTATTTTACCCATAATATTAACCGCTTTAAATTGCTCAAGTTGACGCTCTAAGCGAACAGCAACATTGGCAAACTCTTTGCCCATTGTTGTTGGTGTAGCGGGTTGACCATGGGTACGAGCCATCATTGGAACGGCTCGGTACTCTTTAGCTTTGGCTTTCACATCGTCGAGCAGCTGCGTCATCATTGGCACCAGTACGTTGTCTCGTGCCGTTGCCAGCATTAAGCCGTGTGACAGGTTATTGATATCCTCTGAAGTGCACGCAAAATGAATGAATTCAGACACATTATTGAGTTCGTCGTTTGATGCCACTGACTCTTTTAAAAAGTATTCAACCGCTTTAACGTCGTGGTTCGTCGTTCTTTCAATTTCTTTAATGCGTTCCGCATCTTCAACAGAGAAGTTTTCAACAATACCATCGAGTACTGCATTCGCGTCGGCGCTTAATGCGGGAACTTCTTTAATGCCATCGACAGTTGCTAACAATTGTAGCCAGCGGACTTCGACAGTAACTCGGAACTTGATTAAGCCGTATTCACTAAAAATAGGGCGCAGCATTTCTGCTTTTGAAGCATATCGACCGTCAACAGGGGATATCGCAGTGAGTGAAGATAAGGGCAACATACAAAGTTCTCCGAGTTTAATTAAGCAATTTGAAGGAGCTGCTGAGCGGCTTTCAGCATCTGTTTTCTTGAAAATATGAAATGGCGGCGCTTACCGCCGACTTGATTCCAGAGTATGGCACTGCGTAATCCCGCAAGTAGCAGGGCACGGATATGATGCTGATTAGCATCGGACTTTAACACCTCTGGTTTACCGTTTATTCGAATAGGCTGACCTAATGGGCTTATTAACTCACGGTATACGCCAGCCATACTTTCTAAAATACGATACTGTTCAAAGCCAAATTCTTCTTTTTGGCGCTTTATTTGAGAAATGCGCTGACCCAGCTCGTCCAGTACTTTTGGCTCTTTTAATAAGCGTCTTGAAAGGTGCAGCATTCCAATTAAATAGCGTGTGACTTCAACATCTTTCTGAGAACTGCTGCCAATTTGGCGCACAAATGTTTGTAAGCCGGGCTGTAAATTTACTAGCCCACCGTAAACCTGTTCGATGGAGTCGGGCGACTGCTGTAAGACACTATGAACTAATGTGTCGGTAATGGACTCTGGGTATAAACTGCCGCTGCGCGCTATTTTCTGTACCGCAGCGGCACTTAATGACATACCGGCTAATGCAATAACTCGCTGCTGCCAGTCGTTCATAGTTTTACCTCAAAGTCGGTCAGACGCTTTTCGATAATGCCGCCACCAAGGCAAACGTTATCAATATAAAACACGGCTGACTGACCTGGCGTCACTGCCGCAACAGGTTCGTCAAACTCAACATGGACGTCGCCATTGTCTAATGGGGTTACCTGACAGGCGATATCGCTCTGGCGATAACGCGTTTTTACGGCACAGCGGAAAGGTTCCGCAGGTGTTTCCCGGTTAACCCAATGCAGCTGGCCGGCAATTAAGCCTTTAGAGTAAAGGCGAGGGTGGTTCTTACCTTGTGCAACAATCAGTACATTACGCTCAACGTCTTTGTCGACTACATACCAAGGGTCGTCAGAAGCGTCAGCCAGCCCGCCAATGTGCAGCCCTTTGCGCTGCCCAAGCGTGTGATACATCAAGCCTTCATGCTGCCCAAGAACATCACCGTTGACAGTTTCTATGTTACCCGGCTTGGCGGGTAAGTACTGTTGCAGAAAGTCCTTAAACTTGCGCTCTCCGATAAAGCAAATACCGGTTGAGTCTTTTTTGTCTGCGGTTACTAAGCCTTGTTCTTCAGCAATACGACGAACTTCTGGCTTTTCCAGTTCCCCCACGGGGAATAGTGTCTGGGCAATGTGCTCATGACTGAGCGTATAGAGAAAATAGCTTTGATCTTTGTTGTTATCCAACCCACGCAGCATTTGCCATTTCTTGCCGTCATATTGTCGGCGAACATAATGGCCTGTGGCAATATAATCGGCGTCCAGCGCTTCGGCAGCAAACTCAAGAAAAGCTTTAAACTTAATCTCTTTGTTGCACATGATGTCCGGGTTGGGAGTACGGCCTGCTTTGTATTCTTCCAGGAAGTACTCAAACACGTTATCCCAGTATTCCGCAGCAAAGTTAATAGTGTGAAGCTCAATACCCAGGGTTTCGCAAACTTTTTCTGCGTCAGCCAGGTCATCGGCCGCTGCGCAATACTCGTCCGTGTCGTCTTCTTCCCAGTTTTTCATAAACAGGCCTTCAACATGGTAGCCCTGTTGTTTTAGAAGATAAGCTGAGACAGAGGAGTCGACCCCTCCGGACATTCCGACAATGACTTTTTTTACTGCATCACTCATAAATTTGCTCGGACGTTTTGGCGTACTAAAATTGGCGCGTATTCTATCATTTCCACCGCCACAGCGGTAGTCAAAGGTTTACCAAACCGGCGGCTCTTCACGCCACTGTCCTGGCTGCAGGCCTTTTAATTGAAACGGCCCGACCGCAGCTCTTATCAGTCTTAACGTTGGTAGGCCAACATGCGCTGTCATACGGCGAACTTGCCTGTTTTTGCCTTCACGTATCTTTATACAAAGCCAGGTGTCGGGCACAGACTTTCGCTCTCTAATAGGCGGGTTACGGGGCCATAAGTTATTGGGCTCGGGCATAACAAAAGCTTCGGCAGGGCGCGTCATTCCGTCTTTGAGCTCAACACCGTTACGTAACTGCTCCAGTTGTTCTTCTGTCGGTTCACCTTCTACCTGAACCCAGTATGTTTTCCATACTTTATACTTGGGGTTCGCGAGCCGCGCCTGATACACACCGTCATTGGTCAGCAATAACAAACCTTCACTGTCTTTATCGAGTCGCCCGGCAGGATAAACGTCTTTATGAGGAATATAGTTTTTTAAGGTATCATCGTCTGCTTCGCCGCTAAATTGCGATAAAACACCGTAAGGTTTGTTAAGTAAAACCAGCTTGGGGTTCGCAGGACGTTCTTTACGTTTTTTCTGCATGAGACTCCTTAAGTGTTTATCGAAATTATTGGATTGTCGATGTGGATGCTCTAGTATAGCGGGCGCTATTTTAACCGACTCAGCAATTAAAGTGTGGTAATTTTTGTGAATGATAACAAGCTAATAGTAGGCGGATCACTAACCGATGCTTTGACCGGCAAATACGACTTTTCTTTAAAAAGCGTCATAGAGCAGTCTTTTAATGTCACTAAGAACCATCTTGGCTCTTTATTAGGCGGCTTTTTAATTCTATTTGGCATTAACGTTTTAATGGTGTTGGTGCTTATTAATTTCTTCTCGCTGGAAAGTTTTGAAAACTCGCTGGAACTGCAGTTTGTCACCAGTATTATTCAAGCGGTTATTAATGCGCCATTGCTCGGTGGCCTTATGCTGATGGGCATAAAACACAGCGTTGATATAAAAACAAAAGCGACACAAGTTTTTGATGGGTTTCAACGTTTAATGCCGCTTATTGTGGTGTCACTTATTGCAACAGTCTTAAATATTATTCTGACATTACTTTTAGGCCAACTGCATCCGAACTTAGGGTTGCTCGGGTCTTTGTATTTAACGGTAGTGCTTGCGTTAGCCATGCCTCTTGTTATTGAGCGAGGTGTCAGTCCGTTAAATGCGTTGTACTATTCTTTTCGTATTACTCATTACAAGTTACCTAAATTTATTGTCCTGTTCTTGCTTATTATGGGAGCATTATTTTTAGCCATTATTCCATTTGGCTTAGGGCTTATTTGGATGCTGCCGATGATTTATAACCTGATAGGTGTGGTCTATAAAGAGATTATTGGCGTAACCGTTATAGAGAAAGACAGACCTGAGCCGTCTGACAATATTTCTATTTAAGATTATTTTCCTGAGGAAAAATATGCGAATAGCTACGATAATTTTATTTGTTATTTTATGTGTTGCGGCGCTGTTAACGCCTTGGTTTATTCCAAAAGAGCCACCTAAAAAGGAAGACGCTTCGGTCGTTGCACACTTACCGCCTATTCCGGATGTCGAGATTAAAACAACCATGCCTGAGTTTTCGGCAATGACAGATGTGTCCGAGAAAAAAGAAGCCTTTTTTAGCTTTTTACTGCCTATGGTTGAAGCGGAAAACATTCGTATATTACATGAGCGGGCGTATTTAAAAGACGTTTATGGGCGTTTTCAAGAAGGCCAGTTAACCGCTGACGATAAACAAAAGATTGATGATTGGATCGAGTATTATCGTTTAGAAGAAGATATCGCCATTGATGACAACTTATTTGGCTTGTTAAAACGTCGCATGGACATCATTCCTGAAATGATGGTGCTGGTTCAGGCTGCTAACGAATCGGGTTGGGGAACCTCGCGCTTCTCCCGTATGGGTCTTAACTTATTTGGTCAATGGTGTTACGTAAAAGGTTGTGGGCTTGTGCCAACCGGGCGTAGCGAAGACGGCCGTCATGAAGTGGCTAAGTTTGATTCAGTCAATGAATCAGTAAAAAGCTATATGCGAAACATTAATACCCACGGTGCCTATTTAGACTTACGTTTGTTGCGCGAGCAGAAGCGTTTAGATAATGAAGATATTACGGCAAATGACTTAATTGTCGGTTTGGAAAGTTACTCTGAACGTGGTGTTGAGTACATTGAAGAGTTACGTGCAATGATACGGATTAACCGTCCTATTGTGAATGAAGTGCGCCAAGAGCTGGACACTGAAACAAGTAGCGAAGCTGCTCCTCAATAACTTTCATTAGAAATACAAAGAGCCCCGAAAGGGGCTTTTTTTAGGCCAGCTGTTTAATACTTATGCTCTGCACGTCGGAATTGCCACCTTCATAATCATTGGGCGCTACAAACTGCTTGTTTTGAATAGGCTCGTCATCAAAAGCTTTGTCGCCGTCTTCTTTAGCAACACCGTCTGCCATAACTGATAAAAAGTCGAAAAGGTTATTATCGGCCAAATGTGAAGGAGCCACATTCTGCATGGCGGTAAAAATACTTTCGACCCGCCCCGGGAACTGTCTGTCCCACTGATTGAGCATTTGCTTTATTTGTTTACGTTGTAAATTTTCCTGTGAACCGCACAAGTTACAAGGAATGATAGGGAATTCCATAGCTTGAGAATACTGCTCAATGTCTTTTTCTTTATTGTATGCAAGTGGTCGAATAACGATGTGCTCACCATTGTCGCTGGCAAGCTTTGGAGGCATCGACTTGAGCTTGCCGCCATGAAACAAGTTTAAGAAAAGCGTTTCAATCATGTCATCGCGATGGTGACCCAGCGCTATTTTGGTTGCTTTTAGCTCTTTCGCGGTTCGGTACAAAATGCCACGGCGTAAACGAGAGCAAAGTGAACAGGTGGTTTTTCCCTCAGGTATTTTGTCTTTGACGATGCTATAGGTGTCTTCTTCGACAATTTTGTAGTCAACGTCTAGTGAATCCAGATAATTTGGCAGAACGTGCTCAGGAAACCCTGGCTGCTTTTGATCGAGGTTCACGGCAACGAGAGAGAACTTAATAGGCGCGACACGTTGAAGATACATAAGGGTATCTAGCAATGTATAACTGTCTTTGCCGCCGGACAGGCAAACCATAATATGATCGCCGTCTTCAATCATGCCAAAATCCTGAATGGCTTTGCCGGTTTCCCGGCGAATTCGCTTCTGTAACTTATTGAAGCTGTACTGACTGCTATTTGCCATTATGGCTCCCGTTTACCCGACTTGCTTAAAAATAACGCGCGGATTATACCTAAGCGGTTCGCATCAAGCGAGGGGGCATTTGAAATCTTCCGGTTTTATGGCCAGTACGTCACAGTTTATTTGGTCGAGCACATGCTCTGCGGTATTGCCGAGTAGGGCAGCGCTAATGCCGGTACGGCCGATAGTACCAAGCACAACAAGTTCGGCGTCTAGTTGTTTGGCGAATTCTGGTATCACTTGTTCTGGTAAGCCTTGAGAAAGGTGCTGCGCATGAGTGGATATACCAAACTCACGACCTAACGCCGCCATTCTATTAATATGGTGTTGTTCCAGTGCATCTGAGTATTCTGTCACATCGAACTCAGGAATTTCGACCGCGATATTCACCGGAGCACTGGGATAAGCATTGACTAAATGAACACTGGCATCGAGAGTTTTACTCATTGCCTGAGCATGCTCAATTATTCGCTTATTAAGCTTTTGGTGGTGTTCTTCCTCAGAGCCTGTGTGAACGGCTGCGATAATTTGTCCGTGACTTGGCCACTCGTGTTCTTTCACCAATAACACGGCACAAGGCGCTTTTCTCAATAAATGCCAATCTGTTGGTGTAAAGAGAAGGTTCTGAAAGCTTGGACTCACTTGGGTGCCTTTAATCAGAAGCTCATGGTTATTTTTCAAAACTTCTTCAATAATGGCTTCAAAAGGACGGTTATGCCAGACAACCTCTTTTTCGATTTCCATGTTGTCAGTGTCAAACTCACTGAGCAGATCATCAATCCAGGCTTTTCTGTCTGCAATTAGGTTGGAGCGCATAATGTCACGCTCTTCACTCGACAGCATCGTGGTCATTTCATAAGAAAAGTCGTAAATAGAAAGAAATAATGTGAGTTTACAGTCAGGGTTGAGTCGCGCCATGTGCAGCGCACGTTTGAGCGCTTTATGTTGTTCATCAGCAGGGTCTAAAACGACCAGTAACTTATTAAAGCTATTCATTTTTATTCCTTAATGTGAACGCGACTAAAGTCATGTTTCTTTATCTAAGAATAGCTTATGAACAGTGAATTTGAAGCCTTTAATGACCCGATGCGTGGAAAAAAGGTTTGATCAGTGTCACGAAACTCCAAAGTGCATAAACAATAAGAAGAATACCCATAGCGGTGCGAACACCTCGGGCTTTTAAAAAGTTATGCAGGAACTGGCTAAAATGACCGGCGGCTATCATTGCGGGAAGGGTACCTAACCCAAAAAATGCCATAGTTAACGCACCGCCCTGAGCCGTGCCACTAATAGCCGCCCAGCTCAGTGCTGTATAAACCATTCCGCAAGGCAGCCAGCCCCATAGTGCGCCGGCCAGAAAAGTATTCAAAACACCTTGATTGTTCTTCAAACGTCCTGCGAGAGGCTGAATTTTTCGCCATAGCGGTGATGCCAACTTTTCAATATAAACCAGGCCGGAGAACCAGCCGGTAAAGTATAAACCAAGCAGCAATAAAAACAGTGCCGCAAGCCAACGGAGTACGACTGTGGTGTATGAACCATCGGGCGATATTAAACCAATAGCTGCGCCTACCAGCGCCCCAATCAATACATAAGAAGCAACACGCCCAAGGTTATAAATCCAGACAATATAAGGCTTAGAGCGAACGCCAATGGCACTGGCTATGCCACCGCACATTACTAAGCAATGTCCGGCCCCCGCTAAGCCCATCATCAGGGCGGTTATATAATCAGCGCTTTGCGTCATTATCACTTTCTTGCTCTTTGTTAGCCTGGTCACTTGGCGCTTTGTTATCAGCGTCTTTTGGCTTGTCGTCATCCATTAAAATATTCAGGCCTTGTCGCTCAATGTCTTCAAACTGGTCGGAACGAACAGCCCAGAAGAAGACAGCAATGGCAATAATAACGAAAATAATCGCCACCGGAATTAATGCGTAGACAACACTCATTTCTTGTATAGCCTTAATGAATTAGCGATAACCAGCAGGGAACTTAACGACATCCCTAATGCGGCTGCCCATGGTGCAACAAAGCCAAATGCTGCAAACGGTAATATGCTGACATTATACAGCAATGCCCAGGTAAAATTCTGCCGCATAATGCTGCGTACTTTTGTCGCACCTTTTATCACCGTTTCAATTTGCCAAAGTGACTCGCCCATTAAAATAACATCGGCCGATGTCTGAGCGAGATCAGAGGCGCTGGAAAATGTCATGGAAAGATCAGCTTGCGCAAGAACCGGGCTATCGTTGATGCCATCACCAATCATCCAGACCGTATGACCGTTTCTCTGCGCGTCAGTTATTAAACTCAGCTTGTCTTCCGGTTTTGTCTCATGGTGCCACTCCTTGATACCCAGCGAGTGAGCAACACGTTCCACTCTGTCTTTACTGTCTCCACTGACAATAACTGGGTTATATCCTTGCTGCTGAAGGGTTGTTATTGTTTCTTTTGCCTCTGGCCGAAGTTGATCATCAACATGATATTCGGCTAAAACCTCAGATTCGTTCGCAAGAACAACCTGGTGCTCGCCATCAGGTTGGTACTGTGGATGCCACTGTTGAATGAAAGCACGACTGCCAATGCGGTAGCGAATACCCTCGGCTATACCTTCTAGCCCAAGTCCCTGATGATTTTCGACATTATTAAAAGCCACAGGTTGCTCTGAAAGTAATTTCAATGGCGCTGCAATAGGGTGCTCTGAATGACTTTCAAGACCCGCAGCTAATGCATCGTTGTGCGTGTTATTAGTGTGATCAAGCTTGGTAATTAATTGAAACTTGCCTTCGGTTAAGGTACCGGTTTTATCCAGAAATACAGTGTTCAGGTTTTTTACTGACTCAATAACATCTGCATTCTTTAATAAGATGCCATCATTATTCAGACGATGGATAATGCCGGTTAGCGCGGTTGGAGCAGCTAACGACAGCGCACAAGGACAGGTGGCAACAAGGACGGCTAAGGTTACCCACAATGCGTGTTCGGGGTTGATGAACCACCAGGCTAAGAAGGTAACCGTTGCGGTTAAAAGAATGCCGGCAATGAAATAACCTGCAACTTTATCAATGACTTGTTGTACTTTGGGTTTGTCAGCTAAAGCTGCGTCTTGCATGGCAATAATTCCGGCAAGCACCGTTTGCTGAGCTACCTCTGTCACTTCCACGCGAATAGGGGAGCTTTGGTTTAAACTACCGGCAACCACTTTGTCGCCTTTTACTTTTACAGCAGGGCGGCTTTCACCGGTCAAAAGACTTTCATCAACTTGCGCTTTGCCACTGAGTAAGTGCCCATCTGCCGGCAAGGTCTCTCCCGGTTTGACACGAATGACATCGCCAACCTTTAGTTGGCGAACGGCTACTTCTTCTGTACTGTCAGCAGTTTCACGAATAGCTAATTTAGGCAGCAAGGTTAAACGATTGGTTGCAAAGCGTAAGGCTCGCTCTTTTGCCAACAGCTCAAGAAAGCGACCGGTCAACAAGAAGAACGTAAACATTGAGATAGACTCAAAGTAAACTTCTCCAGTGTTGGTAATAGTGGCGTAAACACTAGCGCTGTATGCACCTAATAAGGCAATGGATACCGGAATATCCATATTCAGCTTGCTGGCTTGCAGGCCTCTTAATGCGCCGGCATAAAACGGCTGAGCACTGTATAAAATAACGGGGGTAGCAAACACCAGACTAACAATCCAAAGGAAGCGCTGAAGGCTTTCAGACAAGTCACCACCAACACCAAAGTAAAGACCAAAAGCCACCATCATCACTTGCATTGTCGCAATACCGGCAACGCCTAAGCGTTTAATGTAACTCTTACGCTGTTTCTCGTACTGGTGCTCTGCTTCGTTAGGTTGAAAAGGCAACGCTTTATAGCCAATGCGTGCAAGCGCTTGCAGTATTTCACTGAGTTTTAGGGCACCGTCGTCCCAATGAACCTGTAAACGCCGGCTGCTAACATTCACGACCGCTTTTCTAATGCCGTTGAGTCTCATTAACTCTTGCTCTATTAACCAGCCACAAGCACCACAGGTAATATTTTCAACCGTCAGGGTGGCAATTTGAATATTGTCACCAGCGTCCCGTATAAACTCTTTTTGAATATCAGGGTGGTCGTAAAGGCTTAGCTGTTTTAATTCATCGGGCAATAAAGGCGTTTCTAATGGTCGCTCATCTCGATGCTGATAATAGGCATCGAGATTATGTTGAATAATGGTATTGGCAACGGCCTGACAGCCCGCACAACAAACGTCGTGCTCTTCGCCTTGATAACTGACGGTTAAGTCAACGCCTTTTGGAACAGGCTGTAAACAGTGAAAGCATTCCATCGTTTAAACGCCATAAAGAAGAGGGCGCAACGGCGTAAATTCAGCTTTGGGTAACTGATATTTTTCGCTGACTTTCCAGACACCATCGAATGGTTCAACCGTAATCGTCCATTTGCCACCAATATCTTTTGGAATTTCTGCACGGTAGGTTCCGTCTGCGCTGCCTGTCACCATTAAATCGAAATCTTTGGATGCTTGTGTTGCGTGTACGAATTGAACTTTCAAAGCGCTCAGCTCTTCCGGTTTTCCAGTTTTATAACGCAGCTCAAAAACACCATTATTGGCGATGAATTCAAAGCTAATATCACGTCGCTGCGCTTCTTCAACGTGCTCAATTATCGCATTAATGGTTTTGCCGCGTTTGTAATAGTCATCAACGACCATTGAAAAATTACCCTGACTTACGGACAGATAAATAATAACGCCGCAAACGATCATTACCGTAACAGGGAGGGAAATGAGAAACCAAGGCCAGAACTGCTTATACCAAGGTTGTTGCATAGTAAACCTCTTACAAAAAACCCCGCCGTAGCGGGGCTTGTGATTTCTTTTTACTCGTCGTCAGAGAGCGAGTAAACATAAGCCGATATAACGTGTATTTTATCCTCACCCAGAATATCTTTCCAGGCAGGCATAACACCATTACGACCATGCTTAAGCGTTTCTTCAATTTTATTAATTGAACCGCCGTATAGCCAAACGTTATCGGTTAAGTTAGGAGCGCCTAACTGTTGATTACCTTTACCGTCGGCGCCGTGGCAGGCACTACAAACTGCAAAGTTGGCTTTGCCAGCTTCAACCAAGTCAGGATCACGGTCACGACCACTTAGACTCGCAACATAGTTAGCAAGCTCTGTAATTTGCTTGTCACTGAACTGCTCGCCAAATGCCGGCATGTTGCCTTGACGACCCTGTAATAGGGTTGTTTTTATCGCCTCAGGCGAACCGCCGTATAACCAATCATTATCCGTTAGGTTAGGGAAGCCCTGACCACCCATAGCGTTTGAGCCGTGGCATTGGGCACAGTTTTGCAAGAACAGACGCTGACCGACATCCAATGCATCTTCGTTATGAGCCAACTCTTCAATAGGCTGTTGAGCATAAGCTTCAAAGATGGGGCCGTACTTTTCTTCCGCATCACGAACAGCTCGGTCATACTCAACAATTAAGCCTTGTTCATGGGCTTCTTTCATTGCCTGACGAGACTCTTCTAGCGACTGAATGTCCTGGTTAGAGCTTTTCCAGCCTAATAATCCCTGGAAATTACCTAGGCCAGGATATAGCGCTAAGTAGATAAAGCCCCAAACAAAACACGCCCAAAACAGATACGTCCACCATTTAGGTAGTGGGTTATTCATCTCTACAATGCCATCGAATTCGTGGTCCATTTCCTGACCTTCTTCGATGTGTGTGTAGTTTTTCATGTTACAACGCAGCAGCCAGATCAATACCACTAAGGTGGCTAGCGTTAAAACAATGATCCATGCACTCCAGAAGCTACTCATCTTTCTTCGACTCCGGTTTGTCGCTATTAGTCGTTGATGAAGCCTCGTCTTCGAAAATAGAGTTGGCGGCTTCATCAAATTGTTTTTTACTGCGGCGGCTGAAAGCCCAGAACACAATGGCAATGAAAATTGCCAGGATGATCAGGCTAAACACGCCGCGCCAAGTTCCGTAATCCATTATTTATCAGCCTGCTGCAAAGCGGTACCCAGCGACTGAAGGTACGCAATAAGCGCATCCATTTCAGTTTCGCCCTGAACGGCTTCTTTTGCACCGGCAATATCTTCATCGGTATACGGAACGCCAAGAGAACGCATTACTTCCATTTTCTTCGCAGTTTTTTCGCCAGTTAATTTATTCTCATCTAACCAGGGAAACGCCGGCATGTTCGACTCAGGAACTACATTACGCGGGTTCATTAAGTGAACATAGTGCCACTCGTCACTGTAACGACCGCCAACGCGAGCTAAATCAGGTCCGGTACGCTTAGAGCCCCACAGGTGAGGGAACTCCCAAACATGTTCACCGGCTAATGAGTAATGGCCATAACGTTCAGTTTCTGCACGGAATGGACGAATCATCTGGCTATGACAGTTATTACAACCTTCGCGGATGTAGATATCACGACCTTCAAGTTCAAGCGCAGTGTATGGCTTCAAGCCCTTAATGGGCTCGTTAGTCTGGTTTTGAAATAACAGCGGTGTAATTTCAACCAAACCGCCAATCGATACTGCGATTATCATGAAAATAGACAGCCAGCCTAAGTTCTTTTCAACAAATTCGTGTTTAAAGCGACTCATTTTCTTCCCCCTCAGGCTGTTTGTACGACGTTGCCTGCGGCAGTCTCACGACGGCCAGCACGAATGGTTTTATAACAGTTATATGCCATTAACAGCATACCTACGACAATGAAGACACCACCAATGAAGCGGCCAGTCCAGAACGGGTAAGACGCCTGAACACTTTCAACAAAGCTGTAGGTGAGAGTTCCGTCAGAGTTAGTCGCACGCCACATTAGACCTTGCATAACACCTGAAATCCACATAGATACGATGTAGAAAACAACACCTATAGTGTGTAACCAGAAATGCACGTTCACTAATTTAATGCTGTGAATTTCTTTTTGGTTAAACAGGCGAGGTACTAAGTAGTACATAGAGCCAATGGTGATCATTGCAACCCAGCCAAGTGCGCCTGAGTGTACGTGACCAACTGTCCAGTCAGTGTAGTGAGACAGGGCGTTAACCGATTTAATTGCCATCATTGGACCTTCAAAGGTCGACATGCCGTAGAACGACAATGACACAATTAAGAAGCGCAGGATTGGGTCAGTACGCAGCTTATGCCAAGCACCTGAAAGTGTCATGATACCGTTGATCATGCCGCCCCAAGAGGGTACGAACAAGATAACTGACATGACCATACCGACCGACTGAGTCCAGTCAGGCAAAGCGGTGTAATGCAGATGGTGAGGACCGGCCCAAATATACAGTGAAATAAGTGCCCAGAAGTGAACAACGGATAAACGGTATGAGTAAACCGGACGTTCTGCCTGCTTAGGTACGAAGTAATACATCATACCCAGGAAACCTGCGGTCAATAGGAAACCAACGGCGTTGTGCCCATACCACCACTGAACCATAGCGTCGACAGCACCTGAGTACATAGAGTATGACTTAGTAAAGTCCACCGGTACTGCCAGGCTATTAACGATGTGTAGCATCGCAATAACGACAATAAAGCCGCCGTAGAACCAGTTCGCAACATAAATATGCGAGGTTTTACGAATGGCTAATGTCCCAAAAAATACGATGAGGTAAGCAATCCAGACAATAGCGATAAGAATATCGATTGGCCATTCAAGCTCAGCGTATTCTTTGGTGCTGGTTAAACCGAGTGGCAGCGTAATAACAGCGGCAACAATAACGGCTTGCCAACCCCAGAAGGTAAAAGCAGCAAGTTTGTCCGAGAAAAGACTCACCTTACAGGTTTTTTGCACCACATAATAAGAGGTGGCAAAAAGCGCACTGGTACCAAACGCAAAAATAACGGCGTTGGTATGAAGAGGGCGAAGACGTGAGTAGGTTAGCCAAGGTGTATTGAAGTTAAGTTCAGGCCAGACGAGCTGGGCTGCAATTAACACACCTAACGCCATACCGACGATACCCCAAATAATGGTCATGACAGTAAACTGCCGGACGACCTTCATATTATATTCGTTCGGTTGTTGTGGAATAGTTTGACTCATCTTTTAAATCCGCAATGATTAAGATCAGGAAAAAGGAGACTTTTACCAGACACACTCCTTGTAAAAGTACCTTCATTTTACGCTTTATGTTCAAAAAGGTACAGGGGGATATTGCCAGTATCCCCATAACTTTCAAGGTTATTGCGTTTTAAAGCGGCTAACAAGTTGACTTAAATCAACACTGTTTTTATTAAGATCCTGACTGACCTCAGCAACTTGGGCGTTTGCTTCTTGATTTGCGTGAGAAAGATCAGAAATACCAGTGATGTTTTCGTTCAAATCTTTGGTGACTCGACTTTGTTCGTCTGTGGCCGAGGCGATTTGAACATTCATGGTTGAGATGTTTGCGACCGCTTCCTGTATTTGACCGATAGCTTGCTCGGCTTTCAGCGCTTCTTCATTGGTCGAAGCTGAACGACCCTCAACGTCCGTAATGATTTGGCTAACGTCTTTTATGGCTCCCTGAATGCTGTCAACAATGCCTGAAATTTCATCGGTTGAATGCTGTGTGCGCGTTGCCAGGGTTCTGACTTCATCGGCAACAACCGCAAAGCCACGGCCAGCTTCACCTGCCCGAGCAGCTTCTATAGCGGCGTTCAATGCCAGTAAATTGGTTTGTTCTGCAATAGCGACAATGACTCCAAGAATATTGCCGATTTTTTCCGAGCCGTCCTGAAGCAGGCGCGCTTGCTCTCCGGCTTTCTTAAGCTCATTAGTCAGTGCCTCGATATTATTGACCGACTCTCGCACAATGACAGCAGAGCGACCGGCTTCTTCATCTGCCGTGTTCGCTGAATCTGCCGCCTGACGTGCGTGCTCAGCCACTTCTGCAGCAGACGATGAAAGCTCTGTAATAGCCGTAGCAACCGAGCCTGTTTGCGAGCTGAGTTCGTCGCTTTGACGACGACTGGTTGAAGAAAGCTCAGTCAGTTTTTTAGCAGCTTCACTTTCACTGTGTGCGCTTTCCTGAACACTTTGCACGAGCTGCTGAATTTTATGCACGAAGGTATTAAACGAAGCGGCGAGCCTGGCAAGCTCGTCCGAGCCTGAGTCGTCTAAACGGCGCGTTAAGTCACCTTCGCCTTCGGCAATATCAACCATGGCGCTGTTGATGGTTTTAAGCGGGCGAGTAATTGAGCGAATAATGAATATAAATAAGAGCATCAAAGGAACAGCAAGCACAAGAGCAAGACCTGCAAGCTTAAAGAACTCCTGCCATAAAATATCCGCAATATTATCGGTATACTGACCTGTTCCCAGAATAATATTCCAAGGTTCAAAGACACGAATTCGGCTAATTTTTGGCACTAAGTTATTGGCATCACTGCCTTTTTGCCAAATGTATTCGACAGTGCCCCGGTCGTTATTACGTGCTTTTTCGACCATTTCCTGAAAAAGTTGGGTACCTTCAGGGTCTTCATAAGAAAGAACGTTTTCACCCACCAGCGACTTCGTAAAAGGGTGCTGAACCATCTTACCTTGTCGGTTCAGTGTAAAAATATACTCTGCACCTTCGTAACGAATATCGTCCAGCCTGTTAAACGCTTGCTGTCGGGCTTCTTCTTCGGTTATGTCGCCGTTTTCAGCTTGCTCGTAATAGTAGTTAACAATGGTATGGGCAGAATCTAATACAGCATCCAGCTTGCGCTTTTCTTCGTCTATTAAAAGTCCATTTAGGATAAACATCATAAACGCCACCATCAGGGCGGTACCAAAAGCCGCTATTCCTAATAAAGTGACCAGCCTTTGCGTAATGCTAAGACGCTGTATTAACTTCATTGCCGTTCCTTAACTTTTAACGTAAGTCTTTATATCGTCTTAATTTACCCTTTCTTTACATAAAGAAAAGTAGACCAAAGTCAAAGAACTTGCTGATAAAACCACCGTTTATGGTGCTTGACGTCTAATTTGGCAAGGTTGTTCACCAAACCATTTGGCGACAGGTTTGTTTGTAGTTGGGTTTAACTTATCCATCTACAAGTGGTTATTTAATTTACCTAATGTTAATTATAAATAACTTTATCGAAGTGGCGAATTGGTTGGTTTTGTCACCTTCACAATTCGCCGACCGTTTGAAAACTAGGCAATGTCTGCTATTTGTGACTGAGCATTCGATAAACCTTGCTCTCGTGACTCATCACCCATGTTCAGGCCTTCAGCACGAACGATTTCAACATCGGTAATACCGATAAAAGACAATGCTGTTTTTAGATAGGCCTCCTGGTGATCAAGCGCGCTCGCCTCTCCGGTTGAATAGACACCACCACGACCCGAAGCAATATAGGCTTTTTTGCCTTCCAGCAAACCTTCAGGACCATTTTCGGTATAACGGAAGGTTACGCCTGCCTGCAATACCCGATCAATCCAGGCTTTAAGCTGTGTAGGAATGGTGAAGTTATACATGGGTGCGCCAATGACTAAAACATCGGCGTTTTTGAGCTCTTCAATCAACTCGTTAATTAATGGCTTATCTTCAGCTAACAATTCATCAGCGCCTAAGTGCGGAATAGCGTCAGTCACTAAGTCACGGTGCTTTACCGAAATATCGCTTTCTGCTTGTAGCTTCTTAATAATGTCAGCACTTAACTGACGGCTCACTGAGCCTTCAACAAAAATACCAGAGTCTAAATGTAATACGTTCATAGGGTAGCTCCTTTAAGTCTTACCTTATTCATAATGTTGGCGTTAATACTAAGTGTTCCGAATTAAATGAAAAGACGACAAAATGGGATTAAACGTTCCAAAATTAGAACACCTATGTCTATACCCAATATTGCAAATTACTATTTATTCGCCCGCACGGTGCGTGCCGGCAGTATTAATGCGGCGGCAAGAGAATTAGAGCTACCAAAGTCGACCATAAGCCGTCGGCTCAGCCAGTTAGAGAAAGAGCAGGGCGTCCGTCTTGTAAATAGGGGACGTTCAGGGTTAAAGCTTACTGACGTTGGCGAAGCATTTTTGGTGCATTGCGAATCATTAGTTGATGCGGCTGAGTCTGCGCAGATGGTGACTCAGGCATTGTTAGAAAAGCCCAGAGGTCGTGTGAATATTAGCTGTCCGTATGCCATCAGCCAAAGTTTACTGGTCAAAGTACTGCCTGAGTTTATGGATAAATACCCCGAAGTGCAGCTTAATGTTATTGCTACCAATAGGCCGGTTAACCTCATTGATGAAAATATCGACATTGCGCTTCGGGTACGTCCGTATATTGAAGACTCCTCGTTAATTGCGCGGCCATTAACAGAGTCGCCATCAAGTTTGTTTATTTCTCCTGAGCTGTTGAACGCGCAGCCGGTTAAAGAGCCCCAGGACTTAATACAACACCCACAACTCAGTTTGCATTACACCAGCGGTCGTTACCATTATCAGCTAACCAATGAACAAGGCGACAAGCAGCAAATCAATTTCCAGCCGAAACTGATTAGCGACGACATGATGCTGTTAAAAGAAGCCGCCATTAATAACCAGGGAATTGTCGCATTGCCAAATTACATAGGGCAGCAAGCGGTATCTGAAGGGCTGCTTGTTCAGTTACTACCAAACTGGAACTTACCGGTTGGCATTATGCACATGACATATTCTCATCGCCGTGGACTTAAACCTGCGGTAAGAACCTTAATAGATTTTCTTGCTGAAAAACTTCCTGAAGTAGCAGAGCACACGTTTTAAAGTTAGCGCTTACCGCCTTGATTATCCTTTTATATATCTTATTTAACATAATATACATTATGCGCAATCATATAATGTGGCGTTTTACGGCCCAAATCATCGGTTACTCGGGAATTCTGGTATCATGCGCTCATAGATAATAAAGAGACGGTTTTATGAAATTAGACTACAAGGCGTTACAGCCGGATATTGAAACCTGGTTAAAGAGTTTTCCTGCTGAGCTGAGTGAGAACCCATTGGTTGGTCAGTCACGCGCAACTAAGGCTTTTGGCGACTCACTGCAGCAGCATGGTACGTATTCAAATATCTATGCGTTGTTTTCGCCTGGCATTTTAAAACGTGATGTACTTAACGCGTATTTCAATGAGCATCAGTGGGAGTATTCAAGCTGGTACGACTGGGTTTATATGGCGAATCCAAAAGATGCACTTCGACCTGTTGCGGTTAATATCCCGTCAGGCTCTGCTGAGTCATTTTTAGAAGCGGTTTGGGCGTTCATTAATTTACCCAAGGACAATCGCGAAGAAGCCTATAAAGAAATAACTCAAACCTATGACACGCACAAACTGCGTGACTATATGCAACAAATACGAGATGTGGCGCCCGAAGACATACAAGGCGAACAACTGGCCAGTATTTTAGTCGCACACGAGCACCCTGCTCCTTATTACTATTGTGATCGGGTTACTGAGGAGCGGCTATTCGGCCACATTGGCGTACAGGCTATTGAAGGAACTGTTCGTTCAGAGCTTCACCTTATTGAGCCTGGACTTATTCATAAAGCCAATGGTGGCGTTTTAGCCATTGAAGTCGCAGAACTTTTAGAAGACATTAAGCTTTGGAAACGTTTGAAAAACGTGATTGAGTGCAGCGAGCTGGAATGGTCAACAGCAAAACCTGACTCTGGTACAGCGTTCTTCTATCGTCCTGAGCCGGTTCCGGTTAACTTAAAAGTAATTTTATTAGGCTCTCGTAATGAGTATGCTCAGCTGCGTGAGTACGACGAAGACTTTGATCATTTCTTTCCATTTCTGGCGGACTTTCATGGGCATTATGCCACTCAGAATGAGCCTGTTGCCCCCTACTTCGATTACCTTAATTACGTTTGGCAAATTGCTGATGTTTTACCTTTGAGCCAAAGTGGCTATGCGGGACTACTAAAGGTTTGCGCGCGATACACTGACTATCAGCAGGAGTTAACGCTTAACTCCGTGCGCTTGTTACAAGTATTAAGAGAAGCGAACAGCTGTGCTTTGGAGCGTCAACAAACGGAAATTGATAAGCAAGCTATTGATGACGCTTTACAACAACAGCGTGACCGCGAAGGCAATTTAGCAGAATTGAGTCGTCGTAGCATACTTGAACAACAGGTTCGTATTGATACACATGGTGAGGCAATTGGTCAGCTAAACGGCCTTACGGTTGTAACTATGGGCGGTAGCGAGTTTGGCGAACCTTCGCGAATTACCGCGACTATCCATTATGGCGACGGCGATATTATTGATATCGAGCGTAAATCGGATTTGTCCGGAAATATTCATACAAAAGGCGTGATGATTCTCAGTGCTTATTTAGCAAACCAATTTGCACGGTACGCGCCGCTGTCGGTGTCGGCGACAGTCGTCTTTGAACAGTCTTACTATGAGGTCGATGGTGACAGCGCCTCTTTAGGAGAACTGTGTTGCTTGCTGTCGGCTCTGGCTAATATTCCGCTGAAGCAGTCGTTAGCCATAACAGGCGCTGTGGACCAGTTCGGTAATGTGCAGTCTATTGGGGCTGTTAACGAAAAAATTGAAGGCTACTACGCTCTGTGTAAAGAACGTGGTTTAAATGGCGAACAAGGCGTCATTATTCCTGTTTCCAATAAGCACCAACTGAACTTGAACGAGGAAGTCATTGACGCGGTAAAACAAGGGAACTTCCACATCTATGCTGTGGCTCACGTCGAGGAAGCATTAGAGATACTCTCTTCCTGCAGGGCGGATAACTTTTTCCAAAAGGTAAAAGAAAATACCTTAGAAGATGATGAGTCAGGTCAACCTATTGGCTTTTGGCGTCGACTTTTTTCTTAATTCCCCCTCATAAACACTTGTCGGATTTGTTTAGCGTACACCTGTACGCTAAACTGCTGCACAGTTTTTTCAATTACTTAAGGTGTTTATGAATCAGTCGAGCTTTACTCGGGAAGAGCTGCTGGCTTGCAGCCGTGGTGAAATGTTTGGTCCAGGTAACAGCAAGCTACCCGCCCCTGATATGTTAATGATGGATAGAATCGTCGAGATTAGCGAAGATGGCGGCGCTCATGGCAAAGGCTATATTCACGCAGAATTAGATATTAACCCTGATCTTTGGTTTTTCCAGTGTCACTTTATTGGTGACCCAGTCATGCCGGGATGCTTAGGCTTAGACGCAATGTGGCAATTGCTGGGCTTTCACCTGGCATGGTCAGGCGGCCCCGGTCGCGGTCGTGCATTAGGCGTTGGCGAAGTTAAGTTTACGGGACAAATTCTGCCTGAGCATAGAAAAGTCAGTTATTACATTGATATGAAACGCGTTATAAAACGCAAGCTGTTCATGGGCGTTGGCGACGGTCGTGTCGAAGTTGATGGCCGTGAAATTTATACCGCGAAAGACTTAAAAGTCGGATTATTTACCGATACTTCAACGTTTTAATTGCACGACATAAGTTTGCTTAAAACAAAAACGCCGATAGCAACAACTATCGGCGTTTCTCCTTTAAAGGAATGACAAATTAGCGAAACAAGCCGGTATTCCTTGCTTCCATGGCGTCTCTCCAGCCACCTAACCAATGCGACCTAAACTCGTCTTGAGTTTGATAAGGACAGTTATCTTTCGAACGCCCATGTAAGCCGGCTTTAAAGCCTTGAGTGTGAGCTCTTTCAAAGCGATCGCGTTTTTGTCTTTTCATAAATCTATCCTCGCCTGTTGTTCACAGTTGTTCTTTTAAAGAGGCTTTTTATTAATGCCTCTCTACTATTGATAGACTTATTTGGAGAGAGTTCAATTGTAAAAGTGGCAGAGTCTCAGTTGACATTTTTTAACGAATTGAAACTGTGCCACTTTTTTATATAGAACGTTTAGCTATTAATTTTTGATTTACGGCGAAATACAGAAATAAGTGCGCCTAAACCCATAAAGCCGAGCAACGTGCCAAGACCTAAACTTGCACCTTGTCTTTCAACACGGTTTTCTTGTTGGGTACAGTCGTTTAGCTCGCCATCAGCTGCCGAAGGGTCAAGTTTCACCGTAACGACCACGTCGCGTGTTTGAGTTTCCCCTTCGCTGTCAGTGTACTCTTCAGCTTTTAAAGCGGTTGCAACAATAACGCCGCTGTCATTAATACTGTTCGCCTCAATAATATTGTAGGGAGCGTCACAGCTTATTGTATCGTTCAAATTAATAAACTCAGCGCCCTCTTCTGTTGAGTCGAACATAAATCCAGCTCTGTCGCGAGTCGCTAAGGTTGCTTCAACTTCTCCAGTCCCGACCACAATACCGTCATCATTAATAGCATTAGCGACTGTAGATGAGCCAGTGAAGAAGCCCGGTAAGGTTGTAAGCTGTTCGTTGTCCACACTATAAATGAAGCCGGTAGTTCTCAGCTTAGACGAAATAACTTCGGCAAGGTAACCCGTCGCAACGTTATTATCGTTAATATCATTGACCGAACCCCAACGATATTTTGTGTCTTCTGTTACCGCTAAGGCTTCGCCTTCGACAAAAATAGCCGGCATTTTTATCGCGTCTAAGTCAGGGTGATACGTCCAGCTTTGACCACCGGCTATACCGTTGTTGTTGACCGTGTATGCGTAACTCGAAAAGTCGTTTTCATCTTCTTCTTCACGGGGCATTAAAGTACCAAGCTGCTGTGGTTCACCAATGACATTGCCACTGGCGTCCAATCGCCATAAGAAACCACGAACGTCGTAAATAGAACGGTTAGCACCAAAAGAGCCACTACTTCTTCTTGAGTAAAAGCTGTATGTAAATGGCTCTATATTATTTGCGGTACTGTTTTTCAAAGCGAACCATGTTTCCCAGGCACAAACCTGCACCGGTTTGGTAACAATGGTTTCATCGTCTTCGGGAGTACATTCAGCAATTTGCTCTTCCGCAAACGGACTCACAGCAACACTGGCATAACCAGCGGCAAGACCCGAATCGTTAATATCCATTAACGCAGTCTCACCGCCTAAATATTGGGTTTCTGACGGCGCAACCTGAGTCACTTCGCCATTATTAAACCAAACACCACGGGTAATAAAGTCAGAGACAAAGTATTCTCGCGTTTGCTCCTCGCCGTCGCCATCGGTGTAGGTATACTCAATAAGCTCGTAAGGCGCCGTACTGTAACCTACAGCCGAGTTAGCATTGTTTATGCTGTAGAAAAAGCTGTCTGTACTGTCTGCCCATTGCTCACCTGTTGGTGGTATAGGTTCTACTGCCTGGGTTGTCGTATCAAAGTAGAACGCTTGATTAAGTCCTATACGTTGTTGTTGAGTATTTGATGTGCTTTCATTTGCTAAGTTGCGTATGAAATTGACAATTTGCTCATCTGTAAGAGTGTCCGGGTCTTCAATTCCCAAGCGCTCAAAGTCAATTTCTGCGGTTTCTGGTAAGCGCGAAACACCTACTACAAAATTTTGAGCGTTAATATCTCTGGCAAAGCTATGACGGAAGTTGTCCGCTGTCGGCACTTCTTCTACCTGATACAAGTCAGCGGCAGCTGACAGTGACAGCGATGACAAAATAGCGGCAGTAACAGCTTTTGTTGTAAATTTTTTCATTATTAATAACTACTCTATTCTGATAAGTTTTCGAGTTCTTCCCAACGCTCAAGATCCTGCATGAGCTGCTCTTCCAGCTCAGTAATTTCGTTCATCACAGGCTCTGTTTTTTCTAGCGGTTGTTCAAAAAACCCGGCTTCATTAATTGATTCTTGTAATTTTTCCAGTCGCGTTTCTTTTTCAGCAATAACTTGCGGCAAAGCTTCCAGCTCACGTTGTAGCTTGTAGGATAACTTTTTACGCGGCTTGGCTGAACCTTTAACCGATTTTTGTGTATTCGATTCTTGTTTTTCGTTCGAGTCAGACTCTTTTGTTGGGGCTTTGGTTCCCTTAGTTTTAGAAGAATCTGCCTTAGTTGTAGGAGCTTTGTTTTTCAGGTAATGCTCAAGCTCTGTAAAACCACCCACTATCTCGGTTATGACGCCCTCACCTTCGAAATACAACACACTGGTTGCGGTGTTGTCGACAAATTCACGGTCGTGACTAACCAAGAGAACTGTGCCTTCGTAACTCGCAATAATCTGCTCTAAAAGCTCCAGCGTTTCAATGTCTAAGTCGTTGGTAGGCTCATCGAGTACCAAAATGTTGCTTGGTTTTAGCAGTATTTTTGCCAGAAGAGCTCGGTTACGTTCACCACCTGACAGCGCACTAACCGGCGTCCGCGCCTGCTTCGGTGTAAATAAGAAGTCCTGTAAATAGCTTAGAATATGTCGTGGACGCCCCTGGAACTCTATATCCTGTTTACCATCCCCCACGTTGTCCATTACAGACTGGGCTGGGTCGAGCTGTGCTCTATGTTGATCAAAATAAGCAACTTCCAGGTTTGTTCCTAAGCGCACGACGCCAGAATCCACCGGCTGGTCACCCAAAATAACCTTAATCAAGGTACTCTTTCCACAACCATTGGGGCCAACAAAAGCAACTTTGTCACCACGCATGAGCAACAAATCGAGATCGCTAATGATTTGTTGTTCTCCAAACGCCAGTGACATATTTTCGCCTTCAAAGACTTTCTTACCGGAACGCTGTGACTCATTAACCGATAAGTTTGCTTTACCCTGCAGTTCTCGGCGCTGTTGTCGCTGCTTGCGCAAGTCTTGTAACGCTCGAACACGGCCTTCATTGCGCGTACGTCTCGCCTTAATGCCCTGTCGAATCCACGCCTCTTCTTGTGCGAGCTTCTTATCAAACTCGGCGTTTTGGGCCGTTTCAACTTCCAGCGCTTCGTTCTTTTTTACCAAGTAATTGTCGTAGTTACCTACGTAGCTGGTGAGTATGCCGCGATCGAGGTCTATAATGCGAGTGGCCAGACGTCGAATAAATGCGCGGTCGTGACTGATAAACAACACAGCACCTTTAAAGGCGACAATTTGTTCCTCCAGCCAACGGACCATTTCAATATCTAAATGGTTGGTCGGCTCATCCAGCAATAACAAGTCTGGGTCAACAACCAAAGCGCGCGCTAAAGCAACACGTCTTAACCAACCACCAGACAATGAGGCCATGGTGTCGTCAGCAGGTAACTGCAAGCGCGTTAATGTTTGTTCTATACGAGTGGCCATTTGCCAACCGTTGCAGGCATCAAGAGCGGTCTGAACTCTTTCTAAGTCTTGTAACACCTTTTCGCTATGCGTTGCATCAGCCAGCTGTTCGGAAAGCTCATGATATTCCGATAATAGCTTTCCGGTTTCGGCTAAGCCTTCAGCAACATAATCATAAATTTTTTGCGTAGACTGTGCAGGAGGGTCCTGAGGTAAACGTGATACTTTAGTATCACCTATCCACTGCACACTACCCGAATCTAAAGTAACTTCGCCGTCAATTGCCTTTAGTAATGTCGACTTGCCTGCGCCATTGCGACCAACCAGGCAAATGCGCTCACCGGCTTCTACGGTAAAATCGACGCCATCAAGAATCGCATCTGCGCCAAAGGCTAAATGAGCATCCTGAACTCGCAACAAACTCATTGCTCAATAAACTCCAATAATTGCTTTTCATCAAATGGCCAACGAAGTTCACTGTCATCGCTGGCTTTCACGAATACCGGCACAAGCCAGCCATATTCTTCTTGTAAGTCATCTTGTTCCGAAATATCGACGACCCCAAGCTCTACTGGCTCTTCTAATGCTAACTGATGCAGCATTTGCAACGCTTGTGTGCATAACGGGCAATTAGGCTTAGTTAATAGGTAAACTGCCGACATTAGTGCGCCCGGGAAATAATAAAATAATGGTGTATGCCTTTATGCCGCTTGAAGTCTTCAGGTATAGACGCCTGCGTTTGGTCGTTAACTTCAAAGCCGGCTTTTTCCAAGCCTTCGACGTCAATTTTAAATTTCTTGCGGTTGTTAGAAAACAAAATGACACCGTCTTCGTGCAGCAAGTTTGCTGCGGTTTTTATCAACCCTACGTGGTCACGCTGTATATCCAGTGTGCCCATCATTCGCTTGGAGTTGCTGAACGTTGGTGGATCCAGGAAGATCACATCAAATGCTTGCTTCCCTCTTTGCTCCCGCATCCAGCTAAAGCAGTCAGCTTGAATAAAATCGTAGTCGCCACGCAAATTGTTGAGTTCGAAGTTGCGTTCACCCCATTTAAGGTAAGTGTTCGACATATCTACCGAAACCACACGTTTCGCCCTGCTTCTGGCGGCCTGAACCGATGCTGTGCAGGTATAAGCAAACAGGTTTAAGACATCGAGCTCATTACATTTGTCCAAAAGCTCCTTGCGAACTAAGCGATGATCCATAAACAATCCCGTGTCGAGATAATCGGTTAAGTTAACCTCGAAACGTGCACCGTATTCGTGAACCGTCAGTACCTTACTTTCCTGCGAGCGCTTCTCATATTGCTGGCGACCGCTTTGGCGCTGGCGGCGCTTTAAGACGATATTGCTTTCATCAAATGGTAGGGCTTCACTTAAGGTTTCCAGCATGAACCACAGGCGATCATTTGCGACCCCGTCGGGTACTGTTTTAGGGGCTGCATATTCCTGAACCACTAAGTAATCGCCGTATATATCAATGGCAGCATTGTACTCAGGAATATCGGCATCATAGACGCGCCAACAATCCAGCTCTTCTTTGTCAGCCCACTTTCGAAGTTTTGAATAATTCTTTTTAAGTCTATTTAAAAGGTCATTACTTTTACTTTCTGTAAAGTCTGGCTGCTCTTTAGTTAAGTCATAAAGCGCTAAAGTGACAGGAATGGCACCATTTAGTAACGAATACTTCTTATGACTTCTAAGTCGTAAACGCTTCAGCAGTTGCTCGTCACCGGCAAGTATTGATAGCTGCCAGTTGTGAAAGTTTTCTTTTAAGGTTTGTCCGAAACGCTGGTAAAGCAATAAGGTCTCAACGACTTCACCTAAACGCTCACCGTAAGGCGGATTCGTGACCAACAAGCCCGATTCAGCAGGCGCCTCCAGGTCTGTTGCGTCTCGCTCTTCCCACTCAATAACATTATTCAGCAGTACGCGACTCGCGTTACTGCGGGCAATGGATATCATTCGTCCGCTACTATCAGAACCTTTTATGATGCCTTTGAACGCGGCCTTGCCAACCTTGAAACGTTCTTCCGCTTCGTCTAGCACACTATGCCATGCGGCTGTATCATGTCCTTTCCAACGCAGGAAGCCCCAGTGTCCGCGGCCAAGGCCGGGGGCGTGATCACAGGCCATCATCGCAGCCTCAATAAGCAAAGTGCCTGAGCCACAAAAGGGATCAAAAATAGCGGGTTGAGGTTTTTCTAGCTCGGTTTTAATACCAGAGCGAATAAGAATTGCTGCCGCTAAGGTTTCGCGCAACGGCGCTGCGCCCTGCTCTGTCCGATAACCACGTTTGTGCATACCGTCACCAGAGAAGTCTAACGACCACACCAGTTTTCCTTTGTGCAGACGAACCGCAATACGAATATCGGGCTGCTCTTTTTCTATGTTCGGTCTTGTCAGATCTTTATTTCGGAAGTAGTCGACAATACAGTCTTTCACCAATTGCGCACCGAATTGAGTATGACGAATATCGTCATTACCACCGGAAAAGTCCACGATAAAGGTTTCATTATTACTAAAGACACTTTGCCAGTTAAACTGAGTCAATGTCAGTTTTATGTCGTCCAGACTGCTGGGTTCGTGTTCACCTAACTGGAGCAACATACGGCTTGCCAAACGAGACCACATAACAATGCGGTAGGCCTGCTCTAAAGAAGCATCGATATAGCAACCGGCAAATGTTTGTTTTAAATAAGGTAATTCGTAAGCCTGTAATTCTTCGTGAAGTAGCTCTTCGAGCCCTTTGGCACAGGCGATAAAAAAACGATGCATAAATTCCGACTTGTTCATTCAGTAAACCGCAATTATAACGGAGAGCCACTTGGCTGTCTTTAATAACCCGGGAAATAACCTTAAATGAGTAATTAATAAGCACTTAACTCCAATTTGACTGAATAGTAGGCGGTTAAGTGAAATAAGGCTTGCGCTATGGAAAGGACAGGTATAGTATTCGCCTCATCGGACGCGGGGTGGAGCAGTCTGGTAGCTCGTCGGGCTCATAACCCGAAGGTCGTAGGTTCAAATCCTGCCCCCGCAACCAATTATCCTTTCTAAAGTAACTTCTTTAAATAATCTTCTGAAATTTACTTCCAAAAAGAATACCTGAAAGCTAACACAAAAACTTTATGCTAAACGCTGTCCCCAGGACGACTGTGAAGACATTGCTAAGTCAATAGTGGCGGGTAGTAACCGATTTAAGGTCACTTTTATTGCTTGAAATTGGCGCATGGTCTTAATGGCAGACAACTGCATAGACTCGTCAAGCAAGACACAGGATGCAAACTCATCATCCGCATCTATAATCATAAACAAGCCTTGATCGAACCCGGAGTTGAGCTCACATAAACGACGCTCTTCTGGCCATTCAGTAATATCTGATTTTTGAAAGTGCCAGCTTTGTGGCATTTGAGGACGGCCGAAACGCTTCCAGGCCATTGCATGTAATGCAGCATCGTCAATAGCACATGGGAGCTTGTCGCTTGGATAGCCTTCGAGGAGTTCGGTTGTTGACTGAAATACAGTCGCATCCTCAATATCCAATTCAGAACGTTCAAAATGAATGTTGACCAGCTGGCTTGGTTTATACGCTATTTGGCATGAGTTTTCTTCTGAGAGCTTAACAGAAAGCTCGCCAGATTCTTGATTGTATAGCCATAACCAATGCGGTTGTGATTCCACGCTGTTGCCCTTTATTCTTCTAATATGAGCGAAATGATTCGAATGCGACTAAATAATATACGGCTAAAGATACTAGACTCAGGTATCTATTACAAGCCGTTAACAACTTCTTTAATAAGTTTGGGACCGTGATAAATAAACCCGGTATAAACCTGAACTAAACTTGCTCCGGCAGCTAATTTTTCTTTAGCCGCAGCTGCACTATTAATGCCCCCTACCCCAATAATCGGCATTTTTCCCTGAAGCTCGTTGCTTAATTGACGGATAACATCTGTGCTTTTATCTTGCAACGGACGCCCGCTAAGACCGCCGGCTTCTGACGCTTGCGAGTCAGTTAAATTATCTCGGGCAAGTGTTGTGTTAGTTGCAATAACACCGTCAATGTTGGCATTGAGCAGTGATTTCGCCATTACAGTGACTTCATCTGCTGTTAGATCTGGGGCAATTTTCACGACTAAAGGTACGTAGCGATCGTGCTTTTTATGCAGCTCAGCTTGGGACGCTTTTAGCTTACTGAGCAAGTCATCTAATGCAGTGCCGTGCTGCAAATTACGTAAACCCGGCGTATTGGGCGATGAAATATTAATGGTGACGTAATCTGCATACGGGTAGACTTTCTCAAGGCAAATAAGGTAGTCGTTAATAGCCTCTTCTTCGGGAGTTACTTTGTTTTTGCCAATGTTAATGCCAAGCACGCCTTTATAAGAAGTGGCTTTAACATTCTCCAAAAGCTTATCAACACCCTCGTTATTAAAGCCCATCCGGTTAATTATGGCTTCATCATTTACCAAGCGGAATAAGCGAGGTTTATCATTACCCGGTTGAGCAACCGGCGTGATAGTCCCTATTTCAACAAAACCAAAGCCCATTTGACCAAAAGCATCTATGCACTCGCCGTTTTTATCAAGACCTGCCGCTAAACCCACCGGGTTAGGAAAGCGAATACCCATCACCTCGCACGGTTTATCTGGAACACTCTGTTTCCAAAACAGCGACAACGGGGTGTTGTGCCAACGCTTTAAAATACCGAGCGCAAACTCATGCGTGCGCTCGGCGTCTTGGCGAAACAGCCATGAACGAATAATTCCGTACATTAGCTGGATACTTTTGGTGCACAGTTATGACTAAGTAACATCAGCTCGCGTAATGCGACTGAGAACTTAGCAAACTCGTGGCTCTTAGTAGTTTTGAAGTCAGAAAGCATTTGCTGCCAACGGTACAGCAGTGTTTCGTTCTTCTCTACCCACTCGCTTATCATCTTCTCTGGGTCTTTCGCGTCTGAGGTTGCTTTTAATACCACTTGCGTCAGTGCGCGTTGCTGCCAATCCAGCTCTTCGCGGAAAGCGGCACGAGCCAGTGCTTGCCAGTGGTTAGCAACCGGTTGGTTATTAATCTGCGTTAAGAACCAGTGTAAGTTAAGCTCAGCACCTAAACGGAAGTAAAGTGTTCCGACCGTTTTCAGGTTTTGCCCGCTTTCGTTAGCCACTTCAGCTAAATCCATAGCAGAGAAAATGGTGCTCAAGCTGGCAACGTGCTTCGCTAGTTCAGCCGGGAAGCCGTGTTCTTTGTATTTCTCTATCGTTTCTTCAATCACCTTCGCTTCGTCTTCAATCATATATTTCAGACTGTTTTTGCGAAGATCATCAAATGCGCCCATGTAGAAATCCAGGTGTTCCTGAATACCATTCAACGTTGGATTTCTGTGGCGCAGGAACCAGCGGGTTGCGCGGCGGACCATGCGGCGAAGTTGGAACAATACGTCGTTTTGTACCTCAGCCGGTACTTTATTGTTCAGCGCTTCAATTTTGTCGGTAAGCTCTTCAACTTTGAAACACTCACGTGCAACGACATAAGCTGAGGCAACTTCTGCAACACTAGCTCCTGTTGCTTCCTGCTTACGGAATACAAAGTTTGGCCCCATGTCATTAACAATGTTATTGGCCAGCTTGGTTGCAATGATCTGCCCTTTCAGCGGGTGCGATGTCATTGCTTCAGCGAAGCGCTCACGCAGTGGTACCGGGAACGAATCAAATAGCTCACGAGCATGGTAAGGATCTTCAGTGATCTCGTCTGTGATCAATTGTTCTTTCAGAACCATTTTTCCGTAAGCGGTTAATACTGAAAGCTCTGGACGAGTTAACCCCTGATTCGACGCCTGGCGTTCGGCCAGTTCATCATCATCTGGTAAGAACTCCAGTTGACGATTCAGCGCACCGTCACGTTCCAACTGATGAATAAAGCGCTGCAGCTCTTTTATCTGATCAGCGCCGCGAAGCGCGGTAACTGAAATTGACTGAGTTTGGCGATTACAGTCATCCAGCACAATTTCTGCCACTTCTTCTGTCATGTCGTACAGTAATTTGTCGCGTTGCTTCTGCGTTAAGTCGCCACTGGTCACCAAGCCGTTCAGCAAGATCTTAATGTTGACTTCATTATCCGAGCAGTCAACGCCACCCACGTTATCAACAAAGTCAGTATTAATGCGACCGCCTTTTTGAGCAAACTCGATACGTCCAAGTTGAGTGAACCCGAGGTTACCGCCCTCACCCACAATTTTTGCTTTGAGCTCGTGACCATTCACACGTAGTGCGTCGTTAGCACGGTCGCCGACGTCAGTATCGGTTTCCGCTTTACCTTTGACGTAAGTACCAATACCTCCGTTCCAAATAAGATCGACTTCCATCGTCAAACAGGCTTTTATCAGCTCGTTTGGCGTCATCGACTTCTTATTGGTGCCAATCATCTTTTTAATTTCTGGCGTTAACTCAATGGCCTTGGCACTTCTTGAGAAAACACCACCGCCCTTAGAAATCAACTCTTTGTTGTAATCGTCCCAGGTAGAGCGCGGTAACTTAAATAAGCGGTCTCTTTCTTTCCAGGAGCTTGCTGCATCTGGCTCTGGGTCGATGAAAATATGCATGTGGTTAAACGCAGCTTGTAAGCGCGTATGCTTAGACAACAACATGCCATTACCAAATACGTCACCGCCCATATCGCCGATAGCAACACAGGTAAAGTCAGTGGTTTGACAGTCAATACCCATTTCACGGAAGTGACGTTTAACAGACTCCCAGGCTCCGCGTGCGGTAATACCCATTTTCTTGTGGTCATAGCCGACTGAACCCCCGGACGCAAACGCATCGCCTAACCAGAAATTATATTCGGCGGAGATACCGTTAGCGATGTCCGAGAAGGTTGCGGTGCCTTTATCGGCCGCGACCACTAAATATGGGTCGTCTTCGTCATGACGCACAACGTCTTTCGGTGGAATAATTTCGCCTTCAATAATGTTGTCAGTAATGTCTAACAGTGCGCGAATGAACGTTTTGTAGCATGCCTGACCTTCTGCCATAAAGCCCTCACGGTCTTCCGGCAGCGCTTTACAAATAAAACCACCTTTTGCGCCAACCGGCACAATAACGGTATTCTTCACTTGCTGAGCTTTGACCAGTCCTAAAATTTCAGTGCGGAAGTCTTCTCGTCTGTCAGACCAGCGCAAGCCGCCACGGGCAACTTTACCGCCACGCAAATGAACACCTTCAACACGCGGTGAATAAACGAAAATCTCAAACTTAGGCAATGGCAGCGGCATTTCCGGCACCATTTCCGGCAGGAATTTCAATGAGATATAAGGCTTATCGTTGCCGTTTTCATCGGTTTGGAAAAAGTTTGTTCTAAGTGCGGCATCAATGAGCTCAACGTAACGACGAATAATGCGGTCGTCATCTAAGTTGGCAACGTTATCCAACTCGGTGTTAATGCGCGTGTGCAGTGCTTCGAGTTTTTTCTCGACATCTTTGGTACCCGGCTCAAACTTGGTGTAGAACATTTTCACAACCAATTTAGCCAGCAGCGGATACTTACTAAAGGTACTTTCAATGTAGCTTTGGCTGAATGTTGTACCAATTTGGCGCATGTATTTAGCCAGCATACGCAAAATGGTTGCCTGGCGACCATTCATACCAGCACCCAGTACTAAACGGTTGAAGCCGTCATCTTCAAGCTGACCGCCCCATACTTTAGCAAAGGCATTTTGGAAGGTCTCGCGACTTTCATCTAAGTCCAGCGAACCCGCCGTGTGAAGCATTTGGAAGTCAAGAACCCAAAAAATATGACCATCGCTGGTTTTAATCTGATACGGGCTTTCACCAATAACTCGTAAACCAAAGTTTTCGAGCATCGGCAGCACGTCAGACAAATGAATGGGTTCGTCTTTATGGAATAGTTTCAGATGCAGATGTTTGCTGTCGTCTTTCTCTTCTTGCGCACGATACAGCACCATGCCCAACTTGTGATCATCGTCTAGCGACTCAAGTTGCTTAATGTCTGAAATAGCCACCGACGGTAGTACATCTTCTTTGTATGAGCGAGGGAAAGCTGAAGAATAACGCTTGTTGAGACGCGTCGCCTGAGCTTCACCGTATGTAGACTGTAAAATTCTCTCGAAATTATCTTCCCAGGTGCGTGCAGCTTCAATCAAGTTTTGCTCCAAATCTTTCACGTTAATCGTCTGATGACCATCACTTAAACGGACTGTATAGTGAGTTCTCGCCAATGATGACTCTGAAAAATACGTCGTAAAGTCAACGTCGTATTCCGTTTTGAACGTTCTTGCCAATATACTTTGCGTACGCTCACGCAGTAAGGTGTTATAGCGCTCTTTCGGCACGTAAACCATGCATGACATGAAGCGCCCAAAGATATCTCGGCGCAAAAACACGCGAGTCATATCACGCTCTTGCATTTGCAGCACACCCAGACCGACTTCTAATAAGTCATCCTCTTCAGCCTGAACAATTTCATCACGTGGATAGGTTTCTAAAATATTCAGTAACGCTTTGGCGGCATGAGACTGTGGTGCGAAACCAGACATTTCCAAAACACGCTCGATTTTTTCACTAACCAGAGGAATATCCGAGGTGCTGTTATTATAGAAGCTCGCTGAGTAAAGACCGATAAAACGGTGCTCACCAATAACTTCACCTTTTTCATTGAAGCGCTTAATACCAATGTAGTCCGAGTACGCAGGACGGTGAACACGCGATTTAGAATTGGTTTTGGTCAATAGTAACAGGCGATCATTCTGAATGATTTCGCGAGCATCTTCCGGCAATGATGAAACCAAACGACCTTTATCGCTGACCGAATTTTTCATTAAGCCAAGGCTGGTCTCTTTAATCTGTTTTAGCTCATAGTCGCCTTTCACCGGGCTGAGCTCATATTCACGATAACCCGTTAACGTAAAGTTGTCGTCTGCCAGCCACTTAAGGAATTTCTTAGCTTCGTCTTTATAGACTTTCTCGCCGGGATAAAAGTCGTTATCGAGCTCTTTAGCTACTTCTTGCAAGCGCTCACGCATTGGCTTCCAGTCTTGAACAGCCAGGCTAATTTCTTCCATTACCGAGACCAACTCTTTCTTCAGTGTCTTAATTTCTTCTTTGCTGGTCTGACGGTCAATTTCTATCAGGAACACGGTATCGACGTAATTATCTTTACTACGTGTACCGGGTTTTTGTAACTCTGTAACTTGGTGCTCTTTGTCCCGCTTGTGACTAATTGGCATGTGCAGCAGTAAGTGCGACGTAATACCCAGGCGAGATAACGCCATACGCACGGAGTCGACCATAAACGGCATATCACTTTGAATAATTTCAACAATGGTATGTGGAGACTCCCACCCGTCAGTGGGAACATCGGGGTTATAGACCTTAATGAGAGCCTTATCGCCAGGATTGTACTCGTTAAAGCTGTGCCAAAGTCCTAAAACAGCACCGTACATATCGCTATCGTGACGATTGGTTAAATCATCGCTTGCAATGTTTCGGTATAACCGTTTGGCAAAATCTGCAACTAAATGCGCCTGAGGGGCTGGAACTTTCTTATTTATCAATTCAACGACTTTTTCCAGTAAAACCGGAGATTGACTATCGACCAACGACATAATTACAGAGTCCTTGAGGTTGTTGGTGAAACGTCGCAGGCAAGCCAAATGCGGCCCGCGGCCAATGAATCTATGATTGATGTTATTGTCGGACATTTATCATAGGCTTTCAACGCTATTTCGCATTAAAAACCAGTGTTTAGACCAGATATTTCGGGGATTGAGAAATAACTATGTTATTTAACTGAATGGAAGTCTTTAGACACGACGTAAATCAACAAATTTTTGGTTTTCATCGACTTGTAGGCAAAAGCGCCCTCTTATTCCCTGACTGTCAATAAACTTAATAAAGCGGCCCGCGGGAATTGCGACCCGCGTGCCGTTATCAGTGGTTACAACGACCTGTTGAAAGCCCTTGTTATAGTAAACATCACAGTATTCCTGATAGCTCATGGACAGACTAAAGACATACTGGATGATCACGTTACTCGCCTACCTTAAATAATTATTCAGTTAGACAACTTTCTACTTTTTCAAACAAGTCGCTGGCTAAATTTGGTAAAGACTGAATGCCTTTCAACTCAGCTTTCATTAGCTCTTGACGTTTTTCGTCATAGCGACGCCAACTGACAAACGCAGACAATAAGCGCGACGCTACCTGAGGGTTAAAGTCATTCAACACTTTAATTTGCTCAGCTACCAGTTGGTACCCTTTACCATCAGCTCTATGGAACTGCGCTTGGTTCTGTGTAAAAGCAGCCAGTAACGAATAAACCCGATTCGGGTTTTTAATGCTGAAATCCGGGTGCGACATAAGCTTAGTCAGCCGCTCAACGGTAGCTTCGTTATTGGCAAGTGCTTGAGTACTAAACCACTTGTCCATAACCAGTTTTTCCCCACGCCATTGCTTATCAAAGGCCTCCAGGAGAGTTTTCGCCAGCGAATGATTTGAGCAAACAGCAGCCTGCAATGCCGCAAGCTGATCAGTCAGATTGTCCGCTTGATTAAACTCTTGCTCAAGCAGTTCATCGCTGTTGCTGGTTAAGGCCAGATAGCTTAAGCAGGTTTTCTTCAACTGTCGCGCCGCAATGTCTTGTGCCGACAACTCATAAGGGTGTTTAGTTGAACACTTATTGTAAACACTAATAAAGTCTTCTTTTAACGCTTCAGCGAGCTGCTGTTTAAGCGCATCGAGGTTTTCGTTAATTCGCTCAACAGGTATCACATTAAAGTTTTCAGCGATGGTTGCAGGCGTGGGTAATGTTAACGCTAAAGCAATTAAAGCCGGGTCGCTGTTTCCAAGCAGTAAGTTTCGGCAAGACGTAACCGTTTGTTCGTCTAACTCTAGCGCCGTTTCACTCGAGATAGACTGCTCAACCTTACGTGAAAACAAGGTTTGTGCAGCGTCCCAGCGACTAAATTCATCTTGGCTGTGAGCCATTAGAACACGTAATTCATCGTCACTGATGTCGCGCTTCACTTTCACCGGTGCTGAAAAGTTCTCAAACAGCGATAAAACAGGTTGTTCGGCAACATTTTCGAAGCTTAGCGTTAGTTCTTTATCTTTCAGATGAATCAGCTGTTCATCAGACAACTGCAATGGCTGCCCTTTTAAGGAGTACGCTGACCATTTCACCGGAATATGGAATGGGGCCTTCTCACTTTGTCCGGGCGTTGCAGGCGTTTCCTGGCGCAGGGTAATAGTCAATTTTTGTTGCTGAGCATCATAATCTTGCTCGACGGAAACTGTTGGTGTACCCGCTTGTGAATACCAATGGCGGAAACAGCTAAAGTCAGCACCATTGGCATCTTCCATCGCCGCAACAAAATCTTCGCAGGTAACGGCTTGGCCGTCGAAGCGCTCAAAATATAGCGCCATGCCTTTTTGGAAGCCCTCTTCGCCTAACAAGGTATGAATCATGCGAATGACTTCTGCACCTTTGTTATATACCGTAACGGTATAAAAGTTGTTCATTTGAACCACTTTATCCGGACGTATGGGGTGCGCCATCGGGCTAGCATCTTCAGCAAACTGATGGCTTCTAATAACTTTGACGTCGTTAATGCGGTTTACTGCTCTAGAGCCTAAGTCAGAGCTAAACTCCTGATCTCGAAAAACAGTTAAGCCTTCTTTCAGCGACAACTGGAACCAGTCACGGCAAGTCACTCGGTTACCCGTCCAGTTATGAAAGTACTCATGACCGATAACCGACTCGATGTTGAGAAAGTCCTGGTCAGTCGCAGTTTCTGGATTCGCCAATACGTATTTGGCATTAAAGACATTTAAGCCCTTATTCTCCATAGCTCCCATATTGAAGAAGTCGACGGCAACGACCATATAAATATCGAGGTCATAAACCAAGTTAAAACGCTCTTCGTCCCATTTCATCGCATTTTTGAGCGATTCCATAGCGTGTGGGGCTCGATGAAGGTTGCCTTTATCGACAAACAGTTGAAGCTCAACGTTTCTGCCATCTTTGGTTGTGAAAGTATCTTCCAGTAAGTCGAAATTACCAGCAACTAAGGCAAACAAATAACTGGGTTTCGGATGAGGGTCTTCCCACACGGCCAGGTGCTTACCTCCTTCTATCTCACGATATTCAACGCGGTTACCGTTTGATAGCAAGTATGGGTAGCCTTCTTTATCGGCAATAACCGTTGTGCGGTACTTTGCCAGAACGTCGGGGCGATCCATGAAGTAACTAATGCGACGGAACCCTTCGGCCTCACATTGCGTACAGTAAGTTCCTTCGGCTAAATACAAACCTTCAAGCGCCTCATTGGCGCTTGGATTAACCGTATTCTCAATGGTGAGTTCAAAGCTATCGAACGCTGTTTCGAGTACCAACTGGTTATTTTCAACCTTCCACTTTTCGGCCGGAATAACCTCATTATTCACTTTGACGCTATCCAGTGTTATGTCTTCGCCATCAAGCACCAACGGCTTACTGTGACTCCCTTGGCGCTCAACCTTCATGACATTAGTGACCCGGGTATTTTCAGGGTGTAACTCAAAGGTTAAGTCAACCGTTGAAATAGTGAATTCGGGTTGTTGATAATCTTTTCTATACTTCGCTTTCGGTAACTGTGTCATAACTTCCTTTCGTTACTGATTAAGCCGTTGCTTCTTTTTGCTCTGGCTTTTTATAAAGAATGGTCCAGCCTGTGTAGGCAAACACGATAGCAATTAATGGTGTTAAGTAGTTGAAGAACGCAAAGATACCATACTCAAATGGGCTTACCGCAAGCACCGAGAACATATAAGCACCACACGTATTCCATGGAATTAATGCTGAGGTGATAGTACCACTGTCTTCTAACGTACGAGACAGCACACGAGGATCAAGATTACGCCGCTCATATTCCTCACGGAACATGCGACCTGGCAAGACAATCGCCATATATTGGTCAGCGGTTAAAACGTTGGCACCAAAACAGGTGAATATAGTACCGGTAATGAGTGAACCGACAGATTTGCTCGCCTTTAACATACCGCGAATAAATCGTTCTAACAGACCAATTTTTTCCATAATGGCGCCAAATGTCATGGCGCTCAGAATAAGCCAAACGGTGTTGAGCATGGAAACCATACCACCACCACTTAACAGAGAGTCTAAGTTAGCGCTGCCGGTGCTGACGGTCGTTCCATCCGATAATGCCAGCCAAACAACTTTTAACGATGCAACCCAACCTTCTTCACCGGCAATTTGCGTGACCATTTCCGGCTGGAAAATAAGCGCCCAGACACCGCCTAATAACGCCCCAAAGAACACCGTAGGTAACGCCGGTTTACGTGTTGCCGCTAAGTATAAAAGTACGGCAAGTGGTACCAGCATTTCCCAACCAATATTAAAGGTTCCGTGAAGCTGTGTTTGCATTTGTTCCAGACGCTGTAAGCTCACATTGGTGTCTGCGTTTAAGCCCAGAATTAAAAAGATGATGACTGAGATAACAAACGCCGGGCCGGCTGTGTAGCCCATGTAACGGATATGCGCAAATAGCTCTGTACCGGCAACGGCGGGAGCAAGATTTGTGGTATCGGAAAGCGGTGACATTTTGTCACCAAAATACGCACCAGAAACGATAGCACCGGCTGCAATAGCTGGCTCAAGCCCCATGCCTGAAGCGACCCCCATAAGCGCCACACCTATGGTAGCTGCGGTTGTCCAGGAGCTACCAATTGACAGAGCGACAATACCGCAAATAATACAGCTGGCCGCATAAAATAACCCCGGATTCAGCAACTCTAAGCCAAAGTAAATAAGTGTTGGTACGGTGCCCGAAAGCAGCCAGGTTCCAATTAATGACCCAACTGCAAGAATTATCAGCATAGCGCCAAGGGCTACTGAGATTCCCTCAGTAATACCCTCTTCTATTTGTGACCAGCTAAAACCATTACGAAAACCAATAATAACAGCTATGCCTGAGGCGACTAATAGCGCAATTTGATTTGGTCCGTAAGACGAGTCTTCTCCGAATAGATAAACGGATGAAGCCAGCATGACAATTAGCGCCATTAATGGAACAAGCGCCTGAAGCAAACTTGGTTGTTTGTTTGTGTGACTCATTAATTTTTAACCTAAAGTTTTATAAAACCAATTAGCTGTAAGAAAATAATAATAATGGCTACAGGCGCTATGTATTTAACGCACAACAACCAGATGTCAAAAACGGGTTTATGGCTGTCCAGCTCATTTTCGCTATGCTCTCTTTTCATGACCCAGCCAGCCAAAATTGCGAGCAGTAAACCGCCTAATGGTAAAAGAATACTCGACGTCAAAAGGTCAATAATATCAAAAATTGAGTTAATCGGTTTACCTAACCACTCGCCGCTAAGCTGCGCCCAGTCACTACCGGCAAATGAATGAATGGTGAGTTGTCCCAGCAACCACAGAACAAGGCCTGAAACTAACGTAGCCGGCCAACGGCTTAAGGAGAACTTCTCTGCCACAAAAGCGACTGACGACTCTATCATAGCAATGGCCGATGTGAATGCGGCTATGACCAGCATGATAAAAAAGACAGTGCCAAGTAACGTACCCGCAGGCATTTCTGCAAATGCCAGAGGTAATGTAGTGAAGATAAGGCCTGGTCCTTCGCTTGGCGTAAGACCGAAACCGAAAACCAAAGGGAATATGGCCAAACCGGCAAGTAGCGCAACGATGGTATCAATTACAGCTATCCACAGACTGGTTTGAACAATCGATGTTTCCCGAGGTAAGTAAGCGCCGTACATAATCACCACGCCGGATGCCAAGCCTAAGGTAAAGAATGAGTGACCCAGAGCAATCATTACGCCGTTTACCGACAGCTTGCTAAAGTCTGGCTCAAACATGAAGGTTATTGCCGCTGAAAAGTCACCAATATTACCAACGTAAATAGCGATACCAACCAGTAACAGGATCATCGCAGGCAATAGAAATCGGACAGAACGTTCTAAACCGTTTTTCACACCATTACCAACCACTAAAACTGTCGCTACGATGATAATGCTATGCCATAACATGAGCTCGCCCGGCGATGAGAGCAAACCAGTAAACACATTACCTACTTGCTCTGCCGATGCGCCTTCAAACAGCCCCTGTCCTGCTTTGAAAACGTAGGCTAATGCCCAGCCGGCAATAACCGCGTAAAAACTTAAAACCAAATACCCTGTTAGCATTCCCAGCCAACCAGCACTTTGCCAAAACGAGCTTTTCCCTGACTCCAGGGCGACAGACTTTGCTGCATATCCAGGTGAATGACGGCCCCGACGACCAATAATGACCTCGGCTATCATGATAGGAATGCCAATGCCAAGAATACACAGCAAATAAATAAGAACGAAAGCGCCACCGCCATTTTCCCCCATGACATAAGGGAACTTCCAAATGTTGCCCAGCCCAACGGCTGCTGCGGAGGATGCCAAAATGAAACTTAACCGGCTGGACCAGCGGCTTGAGATTGTTTGATTGTTTGTCATCGTATTTTAGTTATTGTTGTTATTTTATTGAGTTATATCACAACCGCTTCTGTTGTTGTCGGTTGTATTAAAAAAATACCGCCAGTTAAGGCGGTATTTCAGTGAAACAATGTCCATTAATTATTCGCGGCAAGCTCCTCGCCGTTAATAAAATCCATCGCTACGAGCAATGCCTGATCAAGGTAAGGGTCGACCTCCGTCACTTCCTCAGGAGCATCTTCGATGTCTTCAACTGGCTCCATTCCCGCTCGTTTTAATCGAGCATTGACTCTTTCAAGCTGGCGAGCTTTTTGCTCATCTTCTTTTTTCTTGCGCTCTTCTGAATTAAGACTGACCCAGGTTTTGTCTTTTTCCAGGCGATACCGCTCAATATCTTCAAAGATGAACTCAAATTCCGGCGCTTTTTCAATGCGTTTATTTAAACGTGTTTGCAGCACTTCAATTTCTGAGTCATCAACTCTATTGACAGGCTTAAAGTCTGCTTTTTTAATTTTGTCCCACGGTAGCGCATTATCTTCTTTGCTTTCGCCCCATTCTGATGGCTCCACATACGAAGGAAATACGATATCAGGCTGAACACCTTTCAGCTGCGTACTACCACCGTCAATACGGTAAAACTTAGCGATGGTGTACTGTACACTGCCCAGAGGCTCATCAAAAAAGTCGAAACGACGCGCTAACCCACGGTGCTGCTGAACAGTGCCTTTACCAAAGGTATTTTCACCCAGAATAAGCGCACGTTCATAATCTTGCATCGCCGCTGCGAATATTTCGGAAGCTGACGCGCTGTAACGGTCAACCATGACAAACAGAGGTCCGGAGTAAAATACTTTACCGTCTTTATCTTCACTCACATCAACGCGACCACGACCGTCACTTACCTGCACGACAGGGCCTTTATCGATGAACAAACCGGTTAACCCAATAGCTTCTGTCAGGGCACCACCGCCGTTACCACGTAAATCGATGATAAGACCTTCCACATTTTCAGACTGAAGGTCTTTAATCAGCTTTTGAACGTCAGCCGTCAGGTTGTTATAGAAACCGGGTATTTCAATAACGCCCATTTTCTGGCCTTCATAAACGCCTTCTTCAATGGTTTTCACTTCTGCTTTAGCGGCTCTGTCTTCCAGTTTAACTTTGTCACGAGTAACCTTAACAACACTTGGCGTGCCGCCTGCCCCTTGGCTGGACTTAAGCACCTGAAGGCGCACAGTGGTGCCTTTCGGGCCTTTTATTAGCTCAACAACGTCGTCCAGACGCATGCCAATAATGTCAACAAATTCTTCTTTATCTTCGCCCTCGCCCTGACCAACCGCGATAATTTTATCTTCGGGCGATAATTTACCTGTTTTATCAGCCGGACCGCCAGGAACCAGGCTACGAATAACGGTGTAGTCATACTCTGACTGCAAAACAGCACCAATACCTTCAAGCTCTAAATTCATGTTCTGTTTAAAGCGCTCAGAATTCGAGGGCGATAAGTAGCTGGTGTGCGGCTCCACAGAGCGAGCAAAAGCATTCATTAGCGTCTGAAATACATCTTCACTCTTAGACTTCGTTAAACGGTTAAGTGCACTATTGTACCGCTTACCCAGGGTTTCAACGATTTCAGGCCACTCTTTACCGGCAAGCTTCAAATTAAGCGCATCATATTTAACGCGGCTTTGCCAAAGTTCATTGAGCTCTTCTTCCGTTTTAGCCCACTCAGCATCTTCGCGATCGTAATAATACTTATCGCCTTGTGCCGAGAAGTCCATTGGCTTTTCGTCATCGAGTAAAGACAACGCGTAAGTATACCGGTCAAATCGACGTTTCAGACTACTTTGGTAAATGTCGTAGGCGACATCGAGGTCACCGCTTTTCAGCATGTCATCGAATAAGTGTTTATATTCAGAGGCACTTTCAACATCTTCTTTCAGCAAAAACATTTTGCTGTAATCGATCATCTCGAAGTAGCGGTCGTAAATTTGCTCAGACAACTCGTTATCCAGCGTCATTCCGCTAAAGTGATAACGAGTGAAATAGGATGTAATGCGTTCACTGGCTGTATCGTGCTGAGACTCTTGCTCTAATTCCGGCAACTCATCGACACTATGTTTTGGAGGGATAGCGTAAGCTGCAGGTACTGCGACAGCCAACGCCAATAAATAACTTTTTACAGCCAAGTGTTTCATTCAATGCTCCTAAGCGCGCAAAAATATCTTATCAGCTTTCACTTTCATGCTGAGACCATTTGCCAACTGAACCTGAACATCACTTTTGTCCAATTCAGTAATGGTTCCCGTCATGGGTTGGTTTCCAGCTTTTACCTGTACCTGTTGACCTACAGAAAGCTTGCTAAGTTCCGCTTCTTCCAGTTTAAGCTCTGGTTTTGGCTTTTTCTTAGCGGTTTTAGGCTTACTAGGTTTGCTCGCCTCAGGCTTTTTCTTTTTCGCCGGCGCTTTAGGCTTGGCAGCATTTTTTTCTTTCGCTTTTTGCGCTGCTTTCGCTTTAGATTCTTTTAATGACTCTTGAGCGTGTTCCTGATGCTCTTCAGTGACCTTATCGGCTTCGTTACCGTCAAGATCGACTCGAGCTTCACCGGCTTTAATACTGTAAAGGTAACGCCAGCTATTTGTGTAGTGACGAAGCGCTGTTCTTAAGCGTGTCTTGCTGACTTTTTCATCGTCTTCTAAGCGTTTAGCCAAATCTTCAAAAATGCCGATTTTTAGAGGCTTGGCATCACCTTTTAACGAAAAGCAGTTAGGAAACTGTTCTGCTAGATAGGCAATAACGTCTTTGCTTTTCGTTAGTTTTTCCGGTTCACTCATTCTGTTCTTCTTCCTGTTCTCGAACGTCGTCCATTAGGTTTTGAACGTATTCGTCCATTTCGTCAAATGATAATTCTAAAAGAGCCGGTTCCTCTATCCAATCGAACAAAGTTCGACGAACCATCTCTTCAAGCTGTTCTGTTGTATCGTCTTCAGTTCTCAATGCGTTAATGTGATGCAACATTTCGTTAATTTGATCAGACGCTTCCTCAGCGTAATCCTCAAAAAATATAGCGTCTTCACGCGTCACCAAATAACTATGAATATCGAATTCTGCAAACATTAACATTATTTCGACCAGTTCAGCGTGCTACAGAAGTCAGCTATTTTTTGAAAGCCTTCTGCATCTTCATTGTCAAAACGACCAATAGAAGGGCTATCAATATCAAGAACAGCGACGGTTGTGCCGTTCACAACTATAGGTGCCACAATTTCACTATTTGATGCTGAATCGCAAGCTATATGGCCTTCAAACTCATGCACGTTTTTAACACACTGCGTTTCTTGGGACTGTGCACCAACACCACAAACACCTTTTCCAAACGGGATTCTTACGCACGCCACTTTGCCCTGAAATGGTCCTAAAACAAGCTCATTATCGGAGTCGGTTAGGTAAAACCCAAGCCAGTTTATGTCATCGACAGTGTCGTACAACAAGGCAGAAATGTTGGCTAGATTAGCTATTAGGTTAGGCTCGCCTTCTGTAATAGCTTGAGACTGGCGTAAAAGGTCGGAATACAACTTAGCTTTCATAGTAGTTTCAACTTAGTTATCGAGCTTGAAACGGGCTATTGAACCCGTGTCATTGTCGGAGCGGAACTGATCTTTTAATTCCCGCTTAGACTTAGAAATAATATTGCCGTCCGGACCCACCGTATACGCCTCGTCAGAGTTACCGAACCGAGCTTGGTACGCCATAACCAACTGCAGCGAATTTTCTCGTTGCTCGTCGGTTAGTTTGTTGCCGTCAGGCCACCGGCCAGTCTCAACAGATTGAACCAAGCGTTCATACACCTCAGGCGTCATGCTATTAATTAAGTCATCGAACTGCATGGGTTACCGTTTCTTTTTCAGGAACATCAACTGAACTCGGTTTATAACAAACCATATTAAGCCAACAACAATACCGCCAATAGCGATATTATAGCCCCATGACTGAGGTTGTGGTTGTTGCATAAACAAATAGGTAAAAGCGGCTATTGCAATAATTAAGGCCAACATTGAGCGAGAAACCAGCTTATCTGATTTTTCCTGGTTCAAGCGGCGCCGTTCGCGCTGAATGTCTTCTTTGCTCTGCCCCGCCAAAACAAATTGGCAATGTGGGCATTCACGAGCCTTTGATGAAATTCGTTTATTGCAAGATGGGCATTTCGTTAACGCCATAATTTTATAACCTACCTCTTATGCAGTCCTTGCAATATAAGGCTTTTGCGCTGAATTTCAAGCATAGTGAATAAGAAAATAAAAAACGGCCAGCAAGAACTGGCCGTTTTAACTGACTCAAAAGAATTTATTTTTTCTTGTCAGCGTCACCAAAGTCTTTCCAATAAGACTTAACAGTCGACTTCATTTCTTTATGAAGCAATAACATACCCAGCAAGTTAGGTAGCGTCATCAGTACAATAGCAACTGCCGACGCCGTCCAAACCAGTGTGGTATCTGCGAAAGACGCCCAGAAGAAGCCAGCAACATACAGGATACGGTATGGCATAACGCCCTTTTGCCCGACTAGATAGACAACCGCCCTGTCACCATAGTAAGACCAGGCAATAGCTGTCGAAAACGCGAACATCAGTAGCGTTAATGGAATAATATATTGTCCGTAATCGCCGAAGTAGCCGTTAGCGAAGGCTAATGAAGTCAACGCAGCGGAGTGCACCAATGACTTACCAACCACTTCGATGTCTTCTTTTATTAAGTTACCGTTCTTAATCTCAACGGTACCGTTATAGGCATCCTCGTCGGCAATAATAAAACGAACATCTTCAGCTACTGAACGGGCATGCAAAATAGTAATTTCACCACCTGTTTGCGCTTCACCATCAACCACTTCCAGCTTACCGGAGTAACGCTCAATTTCAGTATCACTGAAGCCGTTCAAGTACTTATAAAGCTCTTCACGGTCGTCAGTATCAACGTCATTGTACTGACCAACAATAAAGTCGAGGTCACTGCGAGCAAAGTTATTCTCATGCTTCTCCGTCCACACACCAGAAGAGAGAATAACCAAACCGGTTAAAGTACAAATTAAAATGGTGTCCAGGAAAGGCTCGAGAATCGATACCAAACCTTCAGCAACCGGATCTTTCGCTTTCGCAGAGGCGTGAGCAATTGGCGCAGAACCCTGACCCGCTTCGTTCGAGAACAAGCCACGGTTAACCCCTCGGTTAAAGGCGTACGCGAAGCTTGCCCCTAAGAAGCCACCGGCAGCCGCTGAGCCAGTAAAGGCATCTCTGAAAATAGAGACGAATGACTCACCAATGTTATCAATATTGAAGAAGATAACGCTTAAAGAGCCGATAACATAAAGAATACCCATAATAGGAACTATCTTTGAAGTTACCGCTGCAATACGTTTAATACCGCCAATGATAACCATCGCCAACAGTATCGACAAAATAGCCCCGGTCCAGACAGGATCAATCTCGAAAGTCTGCTCCATCGACTGAGCAATGTTATTAATTTGCGGCATATTGCCCGTACCGAAAGAACTAACAATAGTGGCAATAGCAAAAATAACGGCTAGCCATTTCATGTTAAGGCGGCGATCCATGTAATACATAGGGCCACCAGCCATAGTGCCGTCTTCGGTTTTAACACGGTATTTATGCGATAAGGTCACCTCGACAAACTTGGTGGTCATACCCAAGAATGCCGTCATCCACATCCAGAAAATAGCGGCTGGGCCACCTAAGAATATAGCCAGTGCAACCCCACCGATGTTACCGGTACCTACTGTACCGGACAGGGCTGTCGACAAAGCCTGGAAGTGACTGGTGTCGCCTTGCGAGTCTTTGCGGTCAAATTTACCGGCTAGAACGCGCCATGCGTGTCTGAAGTAACGAACTTGTGGGAAACCAAGGTATAACGTAAAAAACAGACCCACACCCAGCAGAATGAATGGGAAATAGGCTGCAGAGCCTAAGAACCCATCAATCCATAATAGAAAATTATTGAGCGCTTCCAAGGAAGACCCCCTCTTGTTGTTATTATTGTTAATTCACTCTAGTTTTAACGCAATTTTGGCGATACTGCCAATATTGCGGTTAATACGTCTTCACCTAAACGCTGCGAACGTGGCGCAGACCAGCCAAAATCCTCATCTGGTAAGTCGGCATTGTCTTTAAATGGCATTTCCAGCGTATACGAAAGACACTTAAACTTCTCGCCCACGGCTGAATTGGCAACTGTCATATTAGCCTGGCCTGGTTCATCAAGGTCATAACCATACTTGGTCTGGAACTCTGGTGTCGCCGTTAATAAAGCAGCTTTAAAAGTGTTTTCCAAGTCCTTATGACGCTCATCGTATGACGGAATGCCTTCACAACCGGCGACGAAATTATATGGCAAGGCTTCATCACCATGCACATCTAAAAACATATCGACGCCGGTTTGCTCCATACGTTTTAAAACGTAGAAAACTTCCGGGCTTTTTTCCAAGCTTGGTTCCGCCCATTCGCGGTTCAAGTTAGTGCCTACCGCGTTGGTACGCAAATGCCCACGAACGCTGCCGTCTGGGTTCATATTAGGAACAACATAAAAGACATTATTGTCGAGCAGCTTACGAGCTACACCGTCTTCATCATCTAATAAGCGACCTAAAAAGCCTTCCATGAACCACTCAGCCATAGACTCGCCCGGGTGCTGACGCGCAGTAACCCAAATGGTGTTTTTGTGCTCTGCCGGTTCGCCAATCACCAATAAGTTAAGCTCGCGACCGTCAATGGTTTCGCCGAGTAATTCGTGATAGCAGTCTACTGACTGCTGAGCCGACTGAATTAAGTCCTGATGGCGCTCATAAGAGTACGGCACGAAATAGGCGTAATAGACACTTTCCTGCTCTGGTGTGTGGCGAATGGTCAGTTCTTTACCGTTGTATTCTGTCGGGACACGGAACCATGTTTCGCGATCATAAGACGCTAATGCTTCATAACCGTCCCAACCGTCTGGATAAGCCGAGCCCGATGCATTTTCAATGACCATGACGTGTTCAGTACCGGCTTCACCAAAAAGTTTAAAGTGAAACCACTGATAAAACTCGGATTGGTTGTCTTTATTTATTGCGAGTCGGATATTGTCGGCGCTGTCAGCGCTAATAACCTGAATGTTGCCACTATCAAAGTTAGCAGAAATACGCATAATTCACCCTTTATTAAGCAATTCTGTTGTAACAAAAAAAGCGCCCGGCGGGCGCTCTTTTAACGTTATTTAGGCAGGTTCGGAACCTTAAGTCCCGCCATAGCTTCTGCTACACGAACAACCTGACAGCTATAACCAAACTCGTTGTCATACCAAACGTACAATACAGCACGATCTTCATCGACAATAGTTGCTTGTGAGTCAACAACACCCGCGTGGCGCGAACCGACTAAGTCAGAGGACACAATTTCAGTTGATGCGGTGTAGTCTATTTGGTTAACCAACTCAGAATGCAAAGCAGTGTCACGCAAGAAGTCGTTTAACTCATCGCGAGACGTCGTCTTTTCTAAGTTCAGGTTCATGATAGCCATCGACACGTTCGGCGTTGGAACACGAATTGCGTTACCAGTAAGCTTACCAGCCATTTCCGGTAATGCTTTAGCGACCGCTTTTGCTGCACCTGTTGAGGTAATAACCATGTTTAACGGAGCTGAGCGCCCACGGCGGTCTGCTTTGTGGTAGTTATCAATCAGGTTTTGGTCGTTGGTGTACGAGTGCACGGTTTCAACGTGACCGTTGCGAATACCGTATTTGTCATTAACGGCTTTCAATACAGGCGTAATTGCGTTGGTTGTACAGCTTGCCGCTGAAACGATCGCATCACTGTCTTCAATATCGCTGTCATTAACACCAAATACGATGTTCTTGATGTCACCTTTTGAGGGGGCTGTCAGCAAGACTTTGTTTACCCCTTTCGACTTTAAGTGCAGACCAAGGCCAGCTTCGTCTTTCCAAATACCCGTATTATCGATAACAATCGCGTTGTTGATACCGTACTGGGTATAATCGACTTGATCCGGACCATCAGAGTAAATCACTTTGATGTTGGTACCGTTTGCTTTAATGCTTTGGTTTTCGTGGTCAACGGTAATAGAACCGTTAAACTGACCGTGGATAGAGTCACGGCGCAACAAACTTGCACGCTTTTCTAAGTCGCCATCGCGTCCGCCGCGAACAACTATCGCTCTTAAGCGCATTTTGTTGTTAGCACCATTACGTTCTATAAGCTGGCGAGCCAGTAAACGACCAATACGACCAAAGCCATAAAGCACAACATCACGCGGCTCAATATCGTCTTCTCTGTCAATAATGTCAGTCAGTTCGCGCTTAACATAGTCTTTAATTGACAAGTCATCGCTTTTGCCGCCAAACAGGTAACCATAAGCTAACTTACCTAAATCAACGCGTGCTGGAGACAGTTTCAACTCAGCCATTGCTTCCAGGAATGGGAAGCTTTCACGCAAGCGAACTTTCTGGCCTTCGTAACGGCGAATTAAACGGTGAGACTTGATAATGTTGATAGTTGAAACGTTCAAAAGAGAACGTCCGTAAACAAGAATTTCAACACCAAAGTTACGGTAAAGCTTGCCGAGAATCGGCTGCATTTGTTCGGCGTATTCCTGGCGTTCTTGCCAGCTTGCTAGAGTTGGATCTTGCTGGTTAGCATTCATATTGAGCCCTGTCCTCTGTACTTAATGTTCAGTGAGCGTGTTCAGTAAGCAAATAAAGTGCTACGCTTAAAAATCCGCAGTATTGTACTGAAAAGGTCGGCATGAAGCCAACTTTAAGAGAAAATCAGCTTTTAGTGATATCGTAAACGGGTGATTATGTTTAAAAAATACGCAGTTTTTATTGCCTTGCTTCCCTTGGCGGGATGTTATGACAGCGCTCCGACAGTTAGGGAAATTTGTCAGGGTACTCCATCAATGTGCAGTGACTTAAATGATGACAACTGGTGTAACTCCGAACGCCGTCAACTTATATTCAGTCGTTACGATGTCAGTCAGAACAAAACTCCCGAAAACCAATACTATTTGATGCAGGACCTGCAGGAATACAGCAAATGCATTGAGCTGGCGTCGACTATCGAACATAAAAAGCTGAAACAAAAACAGTCAAACCGTATTGAAGCTTACATTAACTCGCAGAAAAATATAAAAGCGCTGGCAAAAGAAACCGAAAATTCTGAGCACCCTCTTTGGCTTTACTGGCATTGGTCTAATCAAGGAGATACAAACGCACTTGATAAGCTGTTGGCAATGGAAGGCTCTAAGCGTATGCAGACACCCGAGCTGCAACTCGCTCTGGCTACCTATTACACCAAGCAAGACTCAGAAAAAACATTCAAGCTGCTTTACAACGCCCTACGCCTATATAAAGAAGGTGATCGCATTAACCCCGAAATACCTTCGACGTTAGTCTCTATGTACCTTAAAGAAGGCAAAGCTGAAAAAGCCTATGTTTGGTCACAAGTTGCCTGGCAGCTTGGCCAGGACAACCTGGATAAAAACAGCATGAAAAATATCGTCACCGCATCAGAAGATGAATACGATGACTGGGACGATCAGGCGGAAGATATTGTCGACCAAATCAAGGATGGTCAGTTTAAAGGCCGTTACTCATCTTCATAATGCATAGCCACTGAATTGATGCAGTAACGCTGCCCGGTTTCTGTAGGGCCATCATCAAATAGATGGCCTAAATGACCATCGCAGCGGCTGCATAACACTTCAATGCGTACCATGCCATGACTCATGTCTTTTTCGTAACGTACGGCACCATCAATAGCAGCGTCGAAACTGGGCCAGCCACAATGTGAATCAAATTGGGTGTCGCCTTTAAATATAGGCTGACCACAACCGGCACAGCGATAGACACCGTGTTTATCCGCCACCAAATATTCACCCGTAAAAGGTCTTTCCGTCCCTTTTTCTCTTAAAACATAATAGGTCTCGTCGGACAGCTGTTCTCGCCATTCAGCGTCCGATAGTTTTTTCCAGTCTTTATCTGCCATTGAACAATTTCCCACCCTTAAAGAGTTGTGACTTTATTGTCATACTACTGATATAAAGCCTATGTTAAACTGAGTATTACTAATAAATTGCTGGAGTTAAGCATGCTTCGACGCACCAAAATTGTTACAACCCTCGGCCCTGCCACAGACTCAAAAGACACCTTACGAGCCCTCATTGAAGCGGGTGCCAACGTAGTTCGTCTCAACTTCTCGCACGGCAGCGCTGACGATCATATTAAACGAGCCTCTATGGTGCGCGACATTGCTAAAGAATTAAATGCCCACGTTGCCATACTTGGTGACCTGCAAGGCCCGAAAATTCGTATTGCACGTTTTAAAAATGACTACGTTGAATTAAACGCAGGTGATCAGTTTACTCTGGATGCGGAAATGGCGAAAGACGCCGGTGACGAACACGCTGTGGGACTTGATTATAAACAGCTACCACAAGATGTGAAGCCTGGCGACATTCTTTTGCTGGACGATGGTCGGCTGCAGTTAAAAGTAACTGATATTGAAGGCACCAAGGTGCATACGGTTGTCACTATTGGTGGCACGCTATCAAACAATAAAGGCATTAACCGCCAAGGTGGCGGCCTCTCTGCCGCTGCCCTAACGGAAAAAGATCATGAAGACATAAAAACCGCCGCTAAAATTGGTGTTGATTATTTAGCTGTATCTTTCCCCCGTAGTGGTGATGATATCAACCAGGCCCGACACTTGCTGCGTGATGCCGGTGGCAAGGGCTTGCTTTGTGCCAAAATAGAACGTGCAGAAGCCGTCGCCAGCGAACATGCCTTAGACGACATTATTCGAGCGTCAGATGCTGTTATGGTTGCCCGCGGTGACTTAGGTGTAGAAATTGGCGATGCTCAGCTTGTTGGTAAACAAAAGCTTATTATCTCTCGCGCTCGTCAGTTAAACCGCGTTGTTATTACTGCAACGCAAATGATGGAGTCGATGATAGAGAACCCAATGCCAACTCGAGCGGAGGTCATGGACGTCGCCAACGCAGTGCTCGATGGCACTGACGCGGTGATGTTGTCGGCTGAAACAGCTGCTGGTAAGCATCCTATTGCCACCGTAAAGGCCATGGCTGATATTTGTCTGGGCGCAGAAACGCACCCCTCAGCGAAGCTCGATCATAAAGATCTGGAAGAGGTTTTTTCCAGCATTACTGAAGCGACTGCCATGTCAGCAATGTATGCAGCTACGCATTTAAGTGGGGTTGCCGCTATTGTTGCACTAACAGAGTCTGGCTTTACGGCTAAACTCATGTCGCGTATTACCTCACACTTGCCAATTTTCTCGCTGTCTCGTCATGCGGAAAGTCGCAACAAGTCAGCTATGTACCGTGGTGTGTACCCTATTAATTTTGACTCAACAAAAACCAGCAACCCTATTTTAGAAGCCATAGACGTGCTGAAAACCAAAGGCCACTTGAAAACCGGTGACTTAGTGATTCTCACACACGGTGATGTTATGGAAACGGTTGGTTCAAGCAACACCTGTAAAATTATCGAAGTCCGTTAATCGTTAAAGTCTTCCATAATACTATCAAGAAGGTCGATGTATTCGTCGGCCTTCTCTACTGCCGCTTCTCGTTGGTTGTCAGACAAGCTCAAATACATATTCCATAAAAACGTATTTCTTGTGTTACTGCTTTGCTCTATCTTTTCCTGAAGCGCTTCGGTTCGCAGTTGCTTAGGGTCTTGTATCAGAGCTGTCAGCTTATTGGTATCGGTTGGCTCTGCCAGTAGTATGGTTTCAAATTCTGTAAGCCATTGTGCCCGGTAATTCAGCCAATCTTCCTGTATAGAAGGGCTTTTCGCAACCCAGTCACGCAGTAACTTATCTTGCTGCTCTGTCAGGTCACCAATAATATCTTCCAAGTCACTTTCAACTTCATTAACCCGCTCAAGCTGTCGCAAAATAGGGTTTTCAGACTGTTTCTCTTCAAATTTTTCGAAACGCTCTTGTTGTTTCTCTTCTATTCTTTCAAACAGTTGCTGCTTTTGTTTAACCGTCAAGTCGTTAATTAACGCGGTTTCTTTTGACACTCTGTTCAACACGCTCTGCCAAAAGTCCAGTAAAGTCTCTTCAAAAGCGACAATATCGGCTTTTTCAAGCGTTTGGTTATGCACCTTTTCACGTAAGTTAAAGAGCGCTTCGCGATACTCGGGTATTTGAGTCTGGGCATGCCATAAATGAAGCTCATCCACTTTTTTTGCAAGCGTCGCTTCTTGTTGGTCATTGAGGTCAACGTACTCTTTTACCCGCCATTCAACTAGCGTATCTGCGAACTGGTAGCCGATATTCGCTGTGCAGCCCGACAGCACCAGTAGAGTTAGTAAAGCGAAGCCCAGAATGCGCATAGTGGTAGCCTTTTACTGACCTAAAATCAGCTGTTTAATTTTGTCTTTATAACTGCGACTGACTTTCAGCTGCTGTCCATTTTTTAACTGTAAATGGTATTCGCCATTTTGCTGATTACACAGTTTCTCGACTTGGTTAACATTGACAATAGCAGAGCGGTGTACACGCTGAAATAGCTGAGGGCTTAATTCTTTCTCAAGCTCTTTCATGGTACGCCGCAAAATAAAAGTATCATCGTTAGCATGGATGCACATATAGTCGCCTGCTGCATCAATCCATTTAATGTCCTTAATAGCCACCCGTGTAATTTCACCGCTGTCTTTAATCGCAATATGATCGGGGTACTGGTTTGTCGCTATATCACCACCTTCCGATAAGGTTTTCAGCAGATCTTCCGCATTCTGCCCTGTCACTTCAGCAACCAAACCCACCAACTTTTCATGTTGCTCGGTATCGAAACTGCTGTTTTCAGCAATAACTCGTTCGACACACTCTTTCAGTCGGTCGTCATCGACCGGCTTCAGCAAATAGTCTAACGCCCTTACTTCAAAGGCTTTTATCGCATATTCATCATAAGCCGTAACAAAAACAACGGTCGGCAATTCGCCACCCTGCTCTTTGACAGCTTTTAAGACCTCGAAGCCATTCAGTCCGGGCATTTGTATATCCAGAAACACTAAATCCGGCTTTTCTTCGACGATAACATCGACAGCCGTGCGACTGTTTGGGCACTCCGGCATAAGCTGAAGCTCTTCAAAAGCTTCCAGACGCACTGACAAGCCCTTTCGTGCTAAAGGTTCGTCATCAACAACGAGCGTTTTTAAGCGCTGACTCATACTTTCTCCAGTGTTTCAAAAGGTATAACAATGGTGACACAAAGACCTGAGCCTTCGTTCTTACTCATGTTAAATATAAAGTGCTTACCGTACAGTGACTGTAAACGTTGCTGAGTGTTATTAAGACCAACGCCTTCTTTCCTGAACAGTTTATTAGGGTCAGATTCCAATTGGGGCCCGTTATCACAGATGGTTATTTCTAAATCATCGTTTACTTTTTTCGATTGAATACTTATTTTACCCACCCCTTCGACCTGCGCAATGGCGTACTTAATCGAGTTTTCAATAAGCGGCTGGCAGATTAAACTGGGAACCAATGCCTGCTTAGTTTCTTCCTCGAGATTTATAGTCACTTCTAGTTGCTCATCAAAGCGCACCTTTTCAATGTCCAAATACAACAGCAGCGCATCAATCTCTTTTTCCAGCGGTACTTTTTTAATCGGATCGTTATCCAGTGAGAACCTTAAGAATCGACTCAACTTATTAACCATCTTATTGGCCTTGTCTGAGTCTTTTATCAAAATAAGTGTTGATATCGCATTAAGTGTATTAAACAGAAAGTGCGGGTTGAGCTGGTAACGCAGCATTTTTAATTGCGCCTGGTGGGCCATAGACGAGGCCAACAGCGCTTTCTGCTTTTCTTCCTGCAGCATTTGGTAGTATTTAATACCAAAATACAGCCCGCTCCAGCTTAAAATAATATAAAACTTCGCCAGGCTGTTTTTTAAATAAAAGAATGGGCTGTCCGGTCTGAATCCAAATTTATAAATTTCCCAGTAAGTCGCATTATCAATAATGGCCCAAAGCACCGAAATAACATAAGACGCAACGATAGCAATAAGCACCATAAGCGGTGGTGCCATCTCCCATATTCGCCGGTAGAAATAGCGCAACGGAACCGTCAGAAGAAAGCCAGCATACGCGCCAAGAATAATAATAAGCGTGTAAATATCACGCATTTCATGCATGAGTGAGCCAATGTAGTTCACTAACGCGTAGCCAATCCAACCGCCGGCTTGTAACAACCAGAAGAACCGGTTTCTATTTTCCATCAGCATTTGCCACTGATTCAACAAATGCTTCATGCGCTTCCTGACGCCTCCAGTTTAGACAACTCTTCAATATCGACTAAGCTTCCGGAGAACAACGCATTCACTTCGTCTTTCTGGTTGCCTAAAAACTGTAAACCTAATTCATAGTGGTCGTTTCGTTTAACCTGACGAACAATGGCTTTTAACGTCACTTTACGGTTATTTTTTTGCTCTATGACTAGGTCGACTTTACTGCCGTTTTCCCACAAGATCTTGTCATTACTCTCTGGTAGCTCATGTTTAACCCGGCAGCCGGTTTCCGACACATCCAGAACATGACCTTTGAGGGAAACCTTATCTCCTTCGGTAGACTGACCTTCAAGAACCATTGGTAAGAAGGCATCAAACCGCCGCCCTTTACGAATTACGCGGTATTCCACCTCATTTGGCCAACGGATGAACAGCATTTTTGTCGGGTGAGAAACAATGTAGTTAATGTCGCTTCGAAAAGCGCAAATTTCACCGTTCCCTGCTTCTAACACAAACCGTACTACGACAGGAATCGCTTCCTCGATATACTCCCGTAAATCACTGTATTTTCGTGCATCGGGCATATTTAGAATAAGCCAGCGATCTTTTAAGGCACCGATAAACTCAGTAAAAAACCGTGCGGGCACGTTTGAATTAGTCAGTTGTACTTCAATTCTTTGTCCGGGAACCAGTTCGGTGATTTTTTTGGTGCTCATACGGGTCTCGCGCTAGCTATCTGTATGCTACTATGATCGCTAGATGTCAGTCAGTGTCAAGCAAAGGAGACGCTCTTGATCGCTTACGATATAACACCTATCGATTTACATGGTCACCTATTCGAAGTCATTCTGACCATCGATACTCCCGAGCCAGAGCAGGAGCTGTGGTTACCTAACTGGATTCCGGGCAGTTATCTCATACGCGACTTCTCTAGGCATATTATCGGATTGTATGCCGAAGCTAACGGTGAAGCGGTAGCAATAAAGCAAGTAAGCAAAAACCGCTGGCGGCTGAATACAGCTGAAAAAACAGTCACTGTTAGGTATCAAGTCTACGCGTGGGACTTGTCTGTTCGCTCTGCCTATTTAGACCAATTGCAAGGGTTCTTTAACAACACCAGTTTATGTCTTGCTGTTGCTGGCCGAGAAGACGAAGCTTGCCAATTAACATTGCACGCACCAGTCGATGCGCTTGAATGGAAAGTGGCGACTGGCATGCCCCGCTTAACCGGCCAACCTCATTCCTGGGGAACCTTCGAGGCAGAAAACTACGACGCCCTTATCGACTATCCGTTCTTAATGGGCGACCTGGTCATTGAAGAATTTATTGCCCACGGAATTAAGCACTCATTGGTGTTAAGCGGGCGTCACTTTGCCGACACCTCAAAAATCTGTGCCGATTTGGCGCGTATTTGTGAAACTCAGATATCAATGTTTGGAGAAGCTCCATTTAAGTCCTACACCTTTCTGACTATGGTTGTTGGTGAAGGCTTTGGCGGGCTCGAGCACCGTAACTCAACCGCCCTTCTGTGCAGTCGTAAAAGTCTAATTGGCGAGCATGACCATGGTATTAATGAAGACTACCAAACCTTCTTGAGCCTTTGTTGCCATGAGTATTTCCACAGCTGGAATGTGAAAACATTAAAACCTAAAGCGTTTATTCCTTATCAACTGGATAAAGAAAGCTATACCGAACAACTGTGGTTTTATGAGGGCATGACCTCCTATTTCGACGACTATCTACTACATGCCGGAGGCATTGTCAGCGCCGAGCAATACTTAAAAGTTCTGTCAGAAACCTTAGCTCGGGTTGAGCGTGGCGCCGGTCAGTACCAACAAAGCGTGACAGAGTCGAGCTATCTGGCCTGGACTAAGTTTTATCAGCAAAATGAGAATGCGCCGAACAGTATTGTCAGCTACTACTCAAAAGGCGCGCTTATTGCGCTTAGTCTGGATTTAATACTGCGTTTGCAAAGCAACCATTCGCTGACATTGGCTCATGTCATGAAAAAGCTTTGGCATGAGTTCGGGAAAACCGGTTTAGGAACGGCAGATGACACCGTCCTTAACATTTTGGACAGCTATTCAGGCGTTGATATTGCAGACTTTTTACGAGAGCAACTGTACGCCAAGCAAAGCCTGCCGTTAGAAAGTTTATTGAATCAGTTTGGGCTAGAAGTTACGCGTTCAGTACCCGCGGATGACAACTCACTGAAAGCTGCTGATGAGCCTGCTCCAGTCAATTTAGGCGCAAAGTACAAAGCCTCTTCTGCTGGGTTGGAGCTGTTAAGTGTTTACCATGACGAAACAGCTTACAACGCTGGTTTGTCAGCGTCAGACCGTATTATTGCGATTGATCACTTGCAAGTGACCGATGCAAACGTGAAGTCTGTCTTGTCACGTTATCGCCCTGGTCAGAAAGTTACCGTGCATGCATTTCGACGTGACGAGCTATTAACCTTAGATTTAATTTGGGAGGAGCCAACCCCGGCATGCTGGCAGCTCTCGATTAAAGACGCTGCCAAATTGAATGGATGGCTTACCGTAGAAAGTTAGTCTTCGTAAAGCTGGGGAAGTAATGCCGGATCTAACCGGGTATTTCCCCAGTTAACCCGCCAATCTAAATGAGGCCCCGTAGCACGGCCTGTAGCGCCAACTTCTCCTATTACCTCACCCTGCTTTACTGTATCGCCAGTTTCCACGTGCAACTTGCTGAGGTGCAAATAGGTGGTGTTTACCTTGTAGCCGTGCTCAATAATGATAGTGCCGCCTGAGTAAAATAAGTCAGGCTCCGCCAAAACCACTTTCCCGGTCCAGGGAGCTTTTACCGGTGTTCCTGTTGGCACAGCAATATCTTCTCCATAATGAGGGTTACGAGGCTCGCCATTAAAGATTCGTTGACTGCCATAAACCCCACTAATACGCCCTTCAGCAGGTTTCGCCACAGGCGTCAGGAAGTGCTTATTTTTAGACGCTTCTTGTCTTGCCAACCACACTTTTTCAGCTTCTTTTCGAGCTCGTTTAACCTGCTCCGGGTCTGGTGTCACTGTCTTTTGTGGTACACCATCGACACGGTCAATATCGTATTCCCGTTCACTTAGTTTAATGGTTTTAGTGCGGGTCTCTCCGTTGGCCGATACACTGAGCTCATGTTCAAGTTCTGCTTTGCGACCGAACCCAAAAACAAAGTAACCATTGTCGGTCACTTCCACCGCTTCACCATTTAGCGTCACTTCAGCTCCAGCGACCGTTTTACCTAAATGCAACGCCCCTTGTGTAAAAGGCCCTTTAACTTCAAGAGGTACAGAGCTGTTGGCAAGCAGAGGGGCCGATACAAGCAGGCCTATCAACACGCCCATAAAACGAGACTTACGCATAAGCAATAGCTCCTTTACCAACGCCTTCATAAGCTCTGACTTCCACTGACTTGCCTGCGTACTCCTGCCCTATTGTCGAAGCCAGGTACTGCGCAATACATTCAACCGTCGAGTCACTTTCAATAACGTAGTTTTCGCTACGCGGCATAACCAATTCAAACAGTCCCTGAATTGAGGTGTAGCTGTAACCAATGTGAGTGTTTTCGTCTACGCCATTTGCAGCTTTCGACAGCGTCATTTCATTAAAAGTCGCGATATCGTCTTCGGTGCCAATATAAATGTCTTCCCATTTATCGCACCAACTTTTCTCAAGCGCTGGTTGGCGAATACCGTCAATAAATATCTGTAGCTTTGAGCGATGCCCATGGGCAATACGCTGACAGTTGCCATCGTGCTTTTTTAAACCGTGAGTGTAGTGATAATAAAAACCGTCAATTTGCTCAGGCCGTAAGGTAAGTTTCAGACCTTCAACGTTCACCGGTAGTTCTTGTTTTATCACCGCTTTGACATAATCAGTAACCGTCTCAATACTGACTACTTCGGCATCGATAAAGGCAAAAGAGTCTGACGGACAAAACAGGTGTATTGAACGGGAGTTGTCACGCTCAAAGTCGACCCAGTAAGAGCTGTCGTCTTCGTTATGAGTGACCTTAGTGTACGGATGGTCGCCAGGAACCAACAGCTTGTGATCGACCGAGTCATCAATAATGGCTTTCACTTGCTTTTTGACCTTACCAAAGTCAAGCACCATGGACTGTTCGTTCAGGTTACCATCAAGAACAATATCGACAATCCAACTCTCCCCCACAATGCCGCGTTGCGGGCAAAGGTAAGAGCAATCAATAACGGTAAGGTCGTTCACAAATAACTGCATATAAAAAGTGACTCTTTGCTGTTCTCTAAAATTTTACTCAGTATAACCCGAAAGCCCGGCTCAGATAAGCTCGATAAGTAAAAACCATTCCCAAAGTAACTTAGCAGACAACAATATAAGCGCCAGCCCCATGGCTCTGTCTACCCAATGGCTGTAACGCCAAACCCGTTTAAAAATAGCGGGCTGAGTTAGTAGCCAGGTTAAAAACAAAAACCAGGCGCCGGTTGCTATAACCAAATAAACCCCATAACCAAACTTAACTGAAAAAGGAGTTTCTGGTGCGATAATAGTCGTAAATAACGTCAGGAAAAACAGAGTTGCCTTAACGTTCAAACCGTTAGTGATAAAACCGACAATAAAAGCTTTGCGCTTTTTCGGCTTTATGGCCTCAAATTCGTCGCTGGACATTGTCGTTCGCGGCTTTGCTTTTATCGCTTGGGTACCAATAAACCCAAGATACAACGCGCCTACCACCAGCAAGGTCTGATACAACCAGGGAGTTTGGTGAATAATGAGTGCCACACCGACCAGCGAGTACGCAACGTGAATAATAATACCGGTAGCGATACCCAGCGCTACCCAGTAACCCGCTTTTCTGCCAAAGCTCAAGCTGTAGCGCGACACAACCGCAAAATCGGGGCCCGGACTTGCGACAGCAAACAAATGAATTAACGCAATAGTTAAAAACTCACTCCAGTACGACAACGTATTCCTTCCTTGTTTTCCAGTAACTTACCTGCGAGAATCAAAGTTACATTTTGTTAATTACAAATACCAAATAATTAATATGAAAAAAGCAAAGTTTCCTTCACTTAATGCACTTCGAGTCTTTGATGTTGCGGCCAGAAGCGGGTCTTTTAAGCAGGCTGCACAACAACTTGGAGTGACTCAGTCGGCCGTTACCCGTCAAATTCAAGCGCTTGAAGAGCAGCTCGACATGCGACTTTTCCAGCGTGATAACCGAGTACACTCATTAACACCGGTAGCGCTTGAGTTAGCCCCACAAATTGAACAAATATTTGATCAATTAGAGCGTGCTATAGAGCGTACCCGAAGTTTGAGTGATAACACAACAACTCAGCTGACCGTTGCTATAAGCTCTGAACGTTTCCGCTTTTGGTTAGCCGATAAGCTCGAGGACTTTCATGCCCTTTACCCGCATATACAATTAAACTTTACCCGCTGTGCTGACTACTTTGCCGGTGAACATGCCGCTGACATGGTCTCTGCCGTACAACATCAAAGTTGGGATATTGCTATTGGCTATGGTCAGATAAACGACAAACACTTGCAAAGTCAGCGTTTATCGAAAAATGATCTTGTTCCGGTATCGGCTATCTCAACCAATGACACGCCATATCACCAAAGCTGGATAATTAACCCAGATAATCCGGAACATACCAAATTGGCCGAAGCAAACCAGTCCAAACTTAAAAACCAGCGTATTATACATTGCGATGACTTTTACATGTCCCTGGACTTAGCTCAAACAGAAAAAGCCGTGACCTTAGTCGATAGCAGCCTGTTAACCGCTCAACTATCTCATTTAACGCCTTTCCGTGAGTATGCACAGCCAATTAAGTCGCCACTCTCGGTATTTTACAAAAAACGGAAGCGCCAGTCAGTTGCCCTAGTCGCTTTTATTAAGTGGTTACAATTAATTAACCAATAAGTCATTTACATACATTCATGGATGTATGTAAAATAAAGGCACTTTTAATCAACCATTAAGAGAGCGACATGTTAAGACGTATTTCGCTTCTAAGTGCCTTATTATTATCAAGTAGTTTAGCTTCAACCTCTACGCTGGCTGATGAAGTCAGTTTTACGGCTTCCTATTCAACCGATCAATTCCGTGGCGCTCGTGTGGCCTATCGCTTTACCGACATTCCTATAGAAATGCCAGGCTTTTTTGGTTCGCCTAAGCTTTATGTGGATATGGGGTTAAACCATTGGCAGGACTCGAATGATACATCTGACAACATTACGGCGTTTACAATAAGCCCTGTTGCTTCCTGGCATATAGCCGGCTCAGAGCGACCGCTTTATTTAGAAGCGGGTATTGGCGGCAGTTATTTCGATAAGACCAGCCTCGGTAACAGAAAGCTCTCAACCAAGTTTCAGTTTGAAGATCGTATCTCGTTGTCCTGGCAGTTCAGCAAAGACTCTGACGCTCGCATTGACTTTGGCTATACTCATTATTCTAATGCAGACATTAAGCGCCCTAACGACGGCCTCGATTTTTTCTGGCTTAGCTGGGTTCACCCTTTTTAACTAATAAAGGCTATTATGAGCAGCGATACACCTTCACGAGACAGAGTTTATCAAGTATCCAGTAACAGAGAGAGCGCCTCTCATAAACTCCGTTATGTTGAAGGCTCTGCGCCGGCTTCCGGCGAGTGCCGGCTGTGCGTCGGCTCGCTGGCACAAGCGGGTAAAAACGATGTACCTGTGACAGTACAAAGCGCAGCTTCTGACGATATTGCCCGGCTCGCTTTTTTTGAAAAGCAGCTTTATGACAACGACGCCTACTCCAGCTTGTTTTTTTACCAAGCCCTACGACAATGGCCTAGAGGTTTTTTAACCATAAAAAGTGACGAAAAAGTTGCCGGTTACAGCCTTATCGTGCCGCTCGATGGCAGCCGGGCAACCTTAATGTCTTTGCTTATTGGTAAAAGCTTTCAAGCTCAGGGGCTTGGCCGTATATTGTTGGAGCAGACTATTAAATCGGCGGCTAAAAGCAGTTGGAAAACACTGGAGCTCAGTGTGGCTCCGGACAATGCCGCTGCCATCAAATTATATAAACAAGCGGGCTTTTCAGTTATAGAAACCATTCAGGATTACTTAGGTCCGGGTGAAGATCGCCTAATTATGAGTCGTGCACTCTAACCGGATTTGGTGAGCTATGGCATCACTCGACTTATTTGCAAGCGAGAAACAGGAGGTTACACAGTTTAGTGAACGTGCCTACCTACTTCATGGCTATGTCGAACCTCAGGCAGATACTATTTTAAGCCACCTCAGGGACGTTATTAAACAGTCACCACTAAGACAGTTTGTGACGCCCGGGGGCGGTAAAATGTCAGTACGTACCAGCAGCTGCGGCGACTTTGGCTGGATAACCGACAAAAAGGGCTATCGCTACACAGACACAGACCCAATAACTGAGAAGCCCTGGCCGCCTATGCCCGAAACGCTAGAAACACTTGCTGAAAAGGCAGCGGCAAAGTGTGGATTTGAATCGTTTTCTCCCAATGCCTGCTTAATTAACGTTTACCATCCCGGCGCTGCTATGGGACTTCATCAGGACAAAGACGAGTCCGACTTTTCACAGCCTATTGTATCTTTCTCGTTTGGCTTACCCGTTACTTTTCTCTGGGGAGGCCTCAAACGAGGTGGCAGTCCACAAAAAGTGACGTTGCAACATGGTGACGTACTTGTCTGGGGCGGCCCCGATCGTCTTCGTTACCACGGCGTAAAAAAACTCGCTAACGGCCAACATCCACTCACCCGCAATGTCCGCGTGAACTTAACCTTCAGAGTAAGGTAAGGGTCGGTAAATGCCTGACATTAAGCCCATGCTTTGGCGTCTATTAGCCATTACCGGCAGTGTCTTACTGACACTTGTCCTGTTTATTGGCATTGGGCTATTAATCGGCCTGTCGATAGCTAACCGTGAATTGACAAAAGTCGGTGTCGAGGACTGGTCGATAAGCATCGGTTCGCTGTCCAAAGAGCGAGTGGTCATTGAACAGTTAAGTGTGACAGTGAACGAGTTACCGTCATCCTCCACGTCGAACTCAGCTGCCACACCGCTTACCATTAAAAAGCTACTAAACACGCCTGTACCAAGCTGGCTTCCTGAAACGGTTATTCTTAAAAACGTCACGCTGAAAGGCGAACTTTTTAAAAGGTATTCACCGCTTCAGGGGGAAGTAACATTAAACACAAAGCGCCCTAACCTCAGTTTAAGCCTTTCTCATCCTGAGGCACTCGCTATTCATCTCTCTCGCGACAACTCAATTTTATCGATCGATATAGAGCATAACCTTGGCCACTTCAACGCCAATTACGAGCTTATTAGTGGTGAATGGAGTATTGAAGGTTCAGCAAAGGTTCCAACCGAGCAACTTGCTCAAGCATCTGAGTTTGTAAAAAACGAACGCATTGCTCTATTGCTTAATGCCGAAGGCTCGTTTTCACCAGAAACCGAATTAGCCGATGCAGAAGGCCTCATTAACGCGACTTCCGGCAAATTCACCTTAAAATTACAGCAGCCTGTGAGTGTCGCTGCGTCAGGCGTTACATCGGTTGCTGACGGAAGTATGCTTTTCAACGTTAAAAGCGGCGTTATTGAAAACTATGACTTAAGTCTCAGTGGCAACCTGACACAGTGGCCAGCTCTGCCTTTAGAAATAAGCACGGTAAAGTGGCAACTTACCAGTCAGGACTCTTTAGCGCTTGAACCATTAAGCTATCAACAAATATTGAATAAAACAGCCTGGCCGGTTCAGCTGAGTGCAGCGCTTGACGGCAAAGACGTCTCTCGCGCTAGGGTAACTATGGCGGGTCACTTCGTTCAAAATGACGCTCAGTTTGTTCGGCTTGAACTCCCAAAAACTAATCTAAGTGCCGACAGAATTGTAGTACATAATATTGACGCCATAAGTCCACTCAAACTTAATACGTTAAGTGACTTAGCCTTAAACGCTGACATAACGCTCAAGAGCGATAAGCTGATGATTAGCTCAAAGCCCCCCTCTTCGTTTTTCGCCGAATCAGAATTTGCCAATGCTGACTTCTTAATTCCAACGTTCTTTGCAGAAATACCTTTTACCGCCCCCGAAACGGCAACAGCAAACCTGACAACGGAAGTTAATAATGTTGCGATAAAAGTAGCAGGCTTTCAGAGTTTAAAGCCTCAACTCTCGCATAATATCCATTACAAAAACGGCCGTGTTGACGCCGAAGGCACTATTGAATTAGCTCAGGGCGCGGCATTCAATCATAGCAGCACACTGACAGAAGATTTAAGATTGACCTCGAATATAGATATAAACATTCATGACTTAGCGCAAGCAGACTTACAGGCACAATTGTCACCGCTGATACAAGACACTCTCCCATTATTAACGCTAAACAAAGGCACCGCTACGGCGGGCTTTAGGCTGTCAGGCAATTTAGAAACAGGAAAATGGAGCATTGATGAAGGAGACGCAAACTTACAGTCCATCGATGCCATATATGACACAACGTCTGTGACCAACGCTAATTTGAACACTCAATTTAACGCGACTCCAGAGCGTTTGAGTTTTCAACAGGCAAGTTTATACCTCGGCAGTATCCAGCAAGGGTTTACTATTGGTCCTGTAGAAGCTGAGCTTGCCGGCGTCATTCCTTTCAAGAACCTGCGAAACAGTACAGTGCAGCTCAATAGCCATAGCATTAAAGCACTGGGAGGCTCGGTTAGAATATCAGAGCAAACTTATCAGTTTACCGACGAAATGCGTGTACCTATTGTCTTCGAGCGTATCAACCTCGGTGAACTCATGCGCCAGTACCCAAGTAACCGAATTGCGATAGAAGGCGAAATTTCGGGAACCATCCCCCTTGTTTGGGACTCTCAGCAGTTAACGGTGGAAAAAGGCTATTTAAGTGCTGTCGCACCTGGCGGGCATTTGCAGGTAGACTCTTCGGCGTTGCGTTCTGCCGTTGGTACAAACCCAAGTCTGAAAACACTTGCCAGCGTACTGGAGGACTTTTACTACCAAGAGCTGTCGAGTGTCGTTGGCTATGACAAGAACGGTGAGCTAACCTTAGAGTTACAGCTGAACGGATATAATCCAGCCGTTGAAAATGGTCGTAAGGTAAAATTAAACGTCACTTTAGAGGAAGACCTGCCTGCGCTCATTAAAGGCATACAGCTGAGTAATAGCGTGAGTGATGTTATTCGTAAACGGATCCAGCAACGGGTCAATTAATCAGAGGACGATATGAAACAATTGCTTGTCATTACAGCATCGGCGTTGCTCATGTCCGCCTGCACCCCTACGGTTCAGGTGGCAGCTCCGAAAGAGCCAATAACCATTAATTTGAACGTGAAAATTGAGCATGAAATTTACGTCAAAGTCGACAAAGCACTCGACGACGTTATTTCAGAGTCGAGCGGTTTATTTTAATTTTCAAAGGATTGTGACATGAAAAAACTAACGATTAGTGCGTTCGTCGCCCTACTTTCTATTTCAGGCATGAGCGTGCCAACAGCAAGTTACGCACAGGAAATAACCTTACAAGAAGCCATGGACGAGCTGTCATCAGCCAAAGATAAAGGCTGGGTTGGCGAGCAGCCTAATGGTTATTTAGGCGTTGTTAAGCCCTCTGCGCAGGCAAAGCAAATAGCAGAACAAATAAATGAAGCCAGACGTCAGGAATATGCCCGCATAGCAGAAGAAAACGACATTGCCGTTGCTGATGTTGAGCTACTGGCCGGCAAACGCGCCATTGAACGCACACAGCCAGGGCATTTTGTGAAGGTTGATGGTCAGTGGAAGAAGAAGCCTTAACAACGGTAGAACCTATAAAGTATAAGGAGTGCGTTGAAGAGGCGAGGAATTTTTTCCTCGCTTTTTACCTATTGAGCCCTACTATGCCAATACCCCGGCTTCCGCCTGTTATTCATAACCGCTATAACAAAGATGGAGTCACCTTTTACACTAAAGATGATGGAAAATGGGAACCTGTTGAGTACATAGCGCTTAAAACGAGAGTAAAAAGTAGGCCAAGCTTCTGGGTATTCAGATATGACTTTATAGGAGGCTTCCAACTCTGAGAAAAAGTCATCCCCCAAGCCCTTTTGCATGGCTTTCATACCAATGATACGCGGCACCAACTTCGTGAGCTACATTAGGGTGAAAGGTAAGAGGCTTCAATTACTTGCCTTTTACTTGCTCTTTAATTTCGGACCATGAAACGCCTTTTACTGCCCCGCTATTAAGTTGAGACAGTCGCTCTTCGGCCAGTTCTGCCCAAGCGCCATCGACATTATCATCTTGAGCTGTATCTAAAGAAGAGATCAAACAATGAGCAAGCTTAGCTTTGTCGTTGCCGGACAAATGCTTAGTGCTTTCAAGGATGTCTTTGATGTCCATAATGAAACGCCTTGTACCAATTAGATACAAAAGAGTTTAGCATCAAATTTATTTATTTTATACGGAATTGGTGCCCGGGGCCGGAGTTAAATTATCGCCCTAAGGTTATGATTTAATAATATAAATCAAAATAAATTCTTAAGTGTAGCACCGCATATAGCACCACGGATTATAAACCAAAAATGAAATGGTATACTTAATTGTCGTCACCGTTTGGTGGCGTTCTTGTTGCTGTCTTTTTTCGCCACTTACCATAGTTAGCCATTCGCTTCGCACCCGACTGCACTTTAGTCAATTTTGAGCGTTGGCCACTTGAGTTGCCTGGCTCACAATCCTCAACGCTTTCGCCATCCAAGTTAAGTTCACGGCTTTCCCTCACCTTTTCTTTTACCTCTTTAGTGATTGGGTTTGGGTCATCTACAGGCTCTACATCACCGTTATCATTCATCGACTCATCACACGATAAATCCTGAGAAACATTATCATTGCTACTGACCGCTTTGGACTCATCATGGTCCTCCGCTGCTTGGTCTTCCAAACCGTTTTCATCATCAGAAGCGTCACCCCCACCTGTAGTCATGTAATACCCAGAATTAAGTTTAGAGCGTTTAGATTTGATTGCGGTCAACCGAGACTTAAAGTCCTTAGACATATCGACTCTGACTTTGTCATTATCAATCTGCTGATACGCTTGGCTAACATCGATACTACTCTCTGCCAGGACAATGGCTTGCAAACGATTATGTACTAGCACGTCTAATAGCTCAGCCTCTAAATCGGCATTTAACTGTTTCAGCGTGGTCATCTCTGCTTCAAGCCGCGTGACTTTTTCTTGACGTTTATCAAGCTGCTTTTGCAGTCGGTCCTTTTCTCTTTGATGTTTATCGCCAAGTCTCATTTGGGTTAGCTCATCACCACGGTCATTGTAACGCTTTAGCGACTTGCGAAGCTCGCTGTCGTGCTGCTGTATCGTACGCGCCTCTTCAATCAGCCTGGTTATAACCTCAGACATTGAGCCAGCGCCGTAGGCTTCAGATTTATAGAGCGTCTCTAAGCTCTTTCGCTGTTTGGCATTCAACTTAACAGGGAAGTACTCTCTTGCCTTACTTTTCCGGTTGTACCAAGCACGCTTTACGTCTTTGGTTATTTCCCTTAAGTCACCCTCTCCAACGTTTTGTCGGTACAGCTCAACAAGCTCTGCGACTGACTGTTGTTTGAGCTCAGCAGCTGGTCGATGATCACGTATTACTGGTATCAGGTGGTCCTTTGCCAGGTCCTCTCTTTCGCTCTTCTCTTTCTTATTTTTTTGGCACCAAAAAGCCAACTCTTCAGGCTTTCTTCCTTTAACCATCTAGTTTTCCTTTCTATATCTTTAATATATAAACTAATTTATCAACGGAAGCTATAAACGTCACTATAAGTAGATGTATATCTTTAAGATGTATATAGTTATAATCTGAACATACAAGAAATTGATACTATTATAATGACAATCCAGATGCACCCACATACTACAATCAGTTTGATACGAGACAATACGCTTAAGCAGACTGACAGATTAATGCTAATCCGCCTAACTGATCAACTGCAGGGTTCAGATCATTTGGATATTTCTCTCGACCAAATGAGCCGTCAAATGGGGATTCCACGTGTAACGATTCAGCGCAGTTTAAAGCGTTTAGTCCAAGCTGATTATTTACTGCAAAGCTATACTCGTCCGCCAGGGAAAAAGCGTTTGTTGAGCATTAACGAAACCAAGTTAAAGGAGATGGTAAGCCTGTCACGTAAACCGACGGTGGCAGCGTCTCAAAGAGTTATTTCGCTATATAAGACCTGGCTAAGATTTTCAGGGGAGCAGAGTAATGGAGTGCCAGAGAATCTAGCCACTGCTTTTAACAAGAATACAGCCTTACTCGTATTGGCCGCCTTGACGGTCCAAGCCGACGAGTACCAATGTGTTCGTGGGGTATCTACTAGAGACTTGAGTAAGTTAACAGGCGCGAGCATTGAGTACATTAACCAAACACGCCGACTATTGGTTCACCTCCGTTTGATTTCTGTATTGCCTGGGTGGCACCAGAAAGGGATCATGGATCGACCTACATCGACTTACATGTTGCTTGAGTGTGACACCTTAAAATCAACTATCCCGCCGGATACGCGAGTCATTAATGCAAAATTCATTGATTTTGTGCTTCAACCTTTAAAAGTAGCCAATCTATTCAGCCTAAAGCGACCTAAGCATTTGGTTCATTCCGAATTACCCAATATAGAGAAGACGAGAAACTTACAGGCATTGGACCGCGTTCGAACAGCTGCCGCTAATGCTGCAGAGCTGGCGCTTTTTATTTACTCTAAACATAAGGGGATCAATTTCACATGGATCAGCATCCCCCAAAAGCTTGACGCTTTCTACCGCGAGTATGCTGAACTTTTAGATAACGTATACAAGTCACTGGGCAACTTAGACAAGGACAGTTCGCAGTTACTCGAGTCCATAAGCAAGACATACACGGAAAGTATGGAATCCTTTGATACGAAATTTATAGAGTCGCTCAGCTTTGATGAGAAAAGCTATTTACGGTCCCTCGCAATCCTCGTTTGTGAGATTCTATTACAATCAGGTTGGAAGCACCTCGAATCGGGTTTAAAGGAGATGCCGAGGGTGCATGAAATACGCCTAGCAAATTTCCCATGCACAGGGGCTCGATTTCAACTATTGGTCACTCCTGATGAGCTATAAGCTAGATATTAACTTCCCCGGACGACCAACACTGCTTTTGACTCCGGAGTACTGATCATTCGGCATTAGCTCCACCGCATGTTTCTTACCCTCGCAATGTCGGTAATAGTAATACTTATAACTACTACTGTGTACATCATTCATTGGTACGTCTAGTAACCAATGCACAGCCGGTGATAGGTAAGCCCCCAAGCTTACCGTCTGACTCATGGTTAAAAATTACAGCATCAGATCTCTTATGAATCCATCGTGATCAAAGAGGTAAGAATGAGCGAATACATCCGTAATCCATTTAACCGTAACCAACGACTTTATAACCAAGCGACCTTCAAGGGAGTGTCCTTATGGAAGCAACACAGTCCTTATATCGAGGAAGGGCTTAATGCGCTTCACAGCACGATTAAGAGAGCTCTGGATGACCATCCCAGGACGTTAGCAGTCCGATTTGACCTGAAAGTGCCTGTTGCAGGTATGCCCGTTAGCGCTAAGTCTCCTATAGAGCGATTTATAGGCTCGGTGCAAGAGCGTATCAACACCAAAATCAAGCAGAAGCAACGAGAAGGCAAACGCTGGCATCGGTGCAACGTGCGTTACGTGCAGAAGGTCGAACAGACACCTGACGCAGTTCATGAACACTACCACGTCGTACTGTTTGTAAATAACGACATGTTCATGCGAGTTGGTCATCTTGGCCCTGGTGATAATTCGGAGTTAGCGATTATCATCAGAGAGGCCTGGCATAACGTCGTTGATGTTAGTGAGTGCACAACTGAATGCCTCATACACGGCACTACCCCGTCTTACTATCGTCTACACGGTCCGTTAAACTCTTTTGACCCTGACCATCAAAAGGCATTTCGACATTTCAGTTACTTATGCAAGGAAAAGACGACGCTTTATCGTCGGGGACGCCCTGCGTTCACCACAAGCCGCAAATAGGACAAAAAATAAAGCGCCACCATAAGGCACCAAGCAACGCAGAAGAGGCCCAGGGAAAACCTCTTCTACGCGCTTAGCGGCATTACAACTACAACAATCCCCTTTCAGCAAATGAAACCGTGTCTTGGCCTACTACGATGTGGTCAAGCACGGGGACGTCTATGTGATTGAGTGCGTCCTTGATACGCGTCGTCACACGCTTGTCAGCTTCCGATGGCTCGGTCACACCCGATGGGTGGTTGTGCGCCAGGATGATGGCTGCAGCGTTTTGCTGAAGCACTTCCTTCATCACCTCTCGGGGATACACCGGGGCGGCGTTGATAGTCCCAAAGAACAGCTCTTTGTACTCAATCAGCCGGTGCTGTGAATCCATCAACATCACAGCGAACACTTCACGCTTTTGATGCGCCAGCTTGTATCTCAGGAAGTCTTTTGCCGCAGACGGGCTGGTAAAGCCCTCCCCCTTCAAAAACTTCGTCTCCAAGATCTCAGACGCTTTATTCAGCACATCAACCTCAGTCATCGGCCCATTCGTTACATACTCAGCGTTTTGCTCGTGCATTTTGTGTCTCCATTTTTTCGATTCTTGAATGCACGTGCGTGATATAGGCCTGAAATTGATTGGATTCGTCGTTCATGGTTATTCGTTACAGACCCTGCGAATCCTCTGAGATAAACCAAACAGAGGTAATAACAATGAAATTTTTGAGAATCGAAGAAGTAAAACAACGTATTGGGTTAGGACGCACCACAATCTACAAGATGGTTAATGAGGGTTCGTTTCCAAAGCCAGTAAGAATCCTCGGTAAAAAGGTTGCCTGGATAGATGCTGAAGTCGACGAGTGGATGATGCAGCGTATCGCTGATGAACGCGGCGATGTCATTCCTGAAATGCATTGTTAATCCCATTCTGAATGGCGGCATCCCGCCGCCACTTATCTACTGGAGACGAATATGATTTTACGCCTAATCATGCCAACGGATATTATCAACATACATCAAGCCATGCACCGTGAGACTACTCACCCACCAAACTACACCCAACTGTTCGATGTATGCGAAGCAATTGACCGAGAGTACTGTGATTCCGAAGTGAACTTAGACTCGGTGTTTTTTATTGCAGCTGAGTATGGAGTTCGCTTGACTCACTCTTATTGGACGGAGGACACTAACCGGGCCGCAGAGACTGCATTTGCTGTAACCATGCTGTTTCTGAATCAATACGGCATACCGATGCGTGGCGATAACCAAATATTGTTTAACGTAATGCGCGATGACTGGACTACCGCCGATAAATTCGCACCGCGACTCATGCGCGAATATGCACAGACCATCATTGATAGTTCAGAAGAGTATCTAACAGCTGGTAACGCGTTTAAAGTCGCAGAGCAGTCAATGCAGTCGCCTATCAGATTCGGGCCGATTACACGCGGTTTAGAGAGCCTACGAAAACACTTTACTGTGTCGGGCTGCAAAGGCATTCAATGGGACAACCTTGTAAACGACTAAGCCATTGAATCTGCAAAAGTAAGAAAGTAATGTCACCCTCTCGCACTGGGGTAATTAATCATCACTAATTATCAATTCGATTACTCCAGTTCACCCAAAACAAGGAGTAACGTTTTGAAATTCGATCCACAAGAAGGCTATGTTGATACCGGTTTTCGTAGAGCATACATGCCACTCGTTTCTGTCTACGACCATGCATCAAAGGAAATGCGCCAAGTTCGACTCGATGATGCGTATGAAGCAGGTGTACCGATAGAGGAACTCAATGTAACACCTATTACCAGAGAATTATTAGAGGCTGTGCAAAGCTCCTTAGACTCTTCGGCCTGGGATACAGACTGCCAACGGGTAATGAAAAATCACTTACGGTCTATAATACGTTCGCATTTAATCGCCGCTACGGAAGCGCCAGACCCTTTCGTTTACATTGCGTCATTCGCGTATCAAGCCGCTCGGTTAGCACCGGAAAAACCAGAGTCAGCTGAGCGTTTCTATAAATATCTAGCGCGTGTTGTAACCGTCTATTTGAAGTCACATGGCTACTACATGCCTGACAAAATTTATCCTCTTCTATTCAAAGCGATTGAAACAACTTCAGCGACTAAAATAGATAAAGTAGTAAAGGGGTTACACATTCAAATTCCAATTGGCTCCCTGGATAAATACATCAATAGTTACGTGCAACTCAACGATGGCAAAATGGACATCACTTCCAATAAACGCATCGCAATTGACCACGCTATCCCCCTTGCGGAGCAGCTCAGTGTCACTAACAAAAACTCGGATAAGAAAAAGGAAGATCGAGATAAAGACAGCGATAGCTAAACGCCCGGAGCTGACTAAACCTAAAGTCAGCTTCAACCTACGCTCTTTTGACAGGTTTCAAAACTAGTCAGTGACGAGAAAACCAAAAATACTGACAAATCTTACGGATAAAAAGACCTACCATTGAAAATCAAGCTCACCTCAGCTAGCGTTAACAGTTCCTAGAAATGTAAAAGGAGTACTACATGGAACAGTTTGCGTGCGACAGTTGCAAGAAGACCTACACCAAGCGGCAATTACTAAACGCTATCGGAACCTATCAACCAGTCGAAGCTGATACAAGTGGTGTTGGTGAAGCAACGTACGTCAAGGGCGATGGAGTGTTCAAGTGCGAATGCGGTCAAGAAATCTCCGTTCATCATGCCCACTGGGACTTCCCCGTTGGCGTTGAACAGAACATCAATGAAGATGAGCAATTCTCGGTTGACGGTGCTACCCGCCTACAATGAATAGTTCAACTGGCCCATGTCATTATCATGGGCCCCTACGTCCCATCCTCGAAACTTCTCACCACTAAAAACACCTGAAAAAATTTTTAGGGATTAACTACTCAATTACGATGACTGAAAACACATAAAATATCACCAACCCATCACCCTCAAAACCACGCCACACAAGGCCTGTTGACTGTATTAGTGAAATGTTGAGAAGCTACTCAAGCAACTGATATTAAACGGAGATAATCATGTCGAAAGTCAACTGTCCTGAGTGCCGTGGTCGCGGTGAAATTCCTTGCCCGTTAGACCACGGTGGTGGCCCTCATCCAGAAAGCTGTCCCACCTGTGGAGGCGATTCCCGTGTACGCATCGAATGCCCGTACTGTGATGGTGATGGCAAGGTCGATGACGAATGAATACTGAAACAGAGTGATTAGACTGCTTTTTTGTGAGGGACTATAAATGGGATTTTGGGATACGGTATTTAAGGTTGGCAAGGAAGTTATATCGACTGCGTCTGAACATGCCTCAGAGGTAACGGATGAGGTAAAACGGCTTCGAGGTAAGAGTGACAAGGAACTCCTTGATATAGCCAACAAGCCAGCATGGAAGGCTAAAGGCAAGGAGCAAAGCATAGCTAAAAGTATGCTCCGAAAGCGTGGTTATTCAGAACGAGAAATAAACTATAAGAACTATCACACTTGATGCGTATAGCCAGCTTAGCCAAGCGCTTTAGGTGCTGGCTTTGCATGGCTTACATTTACTAAAAATTATCTATTGTGTCCATGGCATCAGCGTCGAAAGGTAGGTATGCTTTTAGTCTGAATTGACTGAAAAGGACTTCAACATGCTTATTCTCAGCCGAAGGACATCCGAAAAGCTAACAATAGGTAATGACATAACCGTTACTGTTTGCAGCGTCAAAAATGGCCAGGTAAAGCTTGGTATCGATGCGCCAGCAGACGTCGTCGTTATGCGAGACGATGCTGTCGTCACACAGGCACCTAAGACAAAAAATAAGCCCAGGGTCGACACACCCTGAGCTAACTCATTACAATCCAAGTTCGGTCATTAGCTGGCGCTTATAGTTGCCGCCAAGCGGAAGCACTGTCTCGTCAGCTAATTCAACTTCTTGGTATCGACCTAGCTCTGACAGCAGCTTTCGCAAATGGTCACGTTTTACAATATGGCTTCGGTGGATGCGAATGAATCTATCATCCAGTATGCCTTCCATATCCGATAGCGTTGCTCGATGAAGCACCCGTTCGTTACCGAAGTAAATCTTCACGTAATTACCAAACGCTTCCACACGCTCGATGGATGCAACAGCGACAAAGCGAACCTCACCAGGGCGCGTTTTAACAGCGATAATGTTTCGTCTCATGCTACCCATACCTAGTCCCTTTCCATGACCAGGTCGGCATCGATGCTATTACCACCAGCCAGTCGAATCGATGTTCGTCCTTTTATTGAATAGTCATTGTAAATAGCAAATAGCAACGTCGTGCTGAGCCCTATCGTTACGATGGCAGTGATCAGTGAACCAGTAGATAAGGTTCCGATAATACCTGAGCCCCATCCCAGCGGATTCCAGAAGTTGGTAGCAAAGACTCCAGCTGAACCGACAGCTAACGCAAAGGCACCAGATGATGCTGACTTAACTGTTTTCACGTCATCAGCCAACGAAGCGCTTTTTACAGCTATGGTTTTGTCTTGCCTTTCGATAGCTCGTTCTAGTTCAGATTTGGTGTATACGACCGTTACGTTCGACATAAATGTTCTCCTAATTGACAGTTAATTAACTGCAGCCGTAACTGCCATTAAGTGATATAGGTTTGATTATTTTTTCCTTGAATGTGAACACAGGCGAACAGGCACGGGCAGCTAACCCGGGGGTCTCCGAAGGCATGAGGCAATGTAAAAAATTACAGCCCTACATCATCATCTGACACAAACAAGGAGAAGCACTATGAAATTAATGAAAGTAAAAGAAGTCATGAACGTAACCAGCCTGGCCCGCCCTACTATCTACAAATACATGGCTAAAGGACAGTTTCCCAAACCAGTATCACTCGGAGGGCGCGCAGTAGCCTGGGTAGCGGAAGAAATTGATGATTGGATTATGCAGTGTATCGCTGAGCGTGATGCGGAAGAAGAAAAGAACGAGCAATAGTCGAGCAAAGGTCGTGAGTCACTTGTTGGTTTGCGACCTATATTGTCGCAAAAAGCATTTAAGCTTGAACCCGTGACATCAATGTTATCCGTGGCATAATGAAGCCACTTATGGATATTTGAAACGCTTACAATCAGGTTGTAGGGGGACGTTAAAGACAATGACAACGATTAGCCAGGACAGCATCAATAAAGCACTTTGGAACGCTTGTGACACCTTTCGCGGTACAGTCAGTGCCGACACCTATAAAGACTTCATTCTGACCACCCTCTTCCTCAAATACATCTCGGATGTATGGCAGGACCATTACGACCAATACGCAGCGCAGTATGGTGATGAACCCGAGCTCATTGAAGAGATGATGAAAAACGAGCGCTTTGTGTTACCGCGTGACGCCAGCTTTTATGCACTTTACGATCGTCGCTACGAGCCGGGTAATGGTGAGCGCATTGATCAGGCCTTGCATGCCATTGAAGAAGCCAACGGCACCAAGCTAAAAGACGCTGGTAAAAGTGTGTTCCAGGACATCAGCTTTAATACCGATAAGCTCGGTGAAGAAAAGCAGAAAAACGACATTCTGCGTCATTTACTGGAAGACTTTGCCAAACCTGAGCTTAACTTAAAACCCAGTCGCGTGGGTTCACTGGACGTTATCGGTAACGCCTACGAATACCTGATTAAACACTTTGCCGCCAGCGGTGGTCAAAAAGCCGGTGAGTTTTATACCCCACCTGAAATATCCGACTTAATAGCAGAACTACTCGACCCACAACCCGGTGACAGCATTTGTGACCCGGCCTGTGGCTCCGGCTCATTATTGATGAAGTGTGGCCGTAAAGTTATCGCAAATCATGACAGTAAAGAGTATGCCCTGTTTGGTCAGGAGGCCATTGGCTCTACCTGGTCGTTAGCCAAAATGAACATGTTCCTGCATGGCGAGGACAATCATAAAATTGAATGGGGTGATACCATTCGCAATCCTAAGCTGCTGGATAAGAACGGTGACCTCATGCTGTTTGATATCGTGACCGCTAACCCACCGTTCAGTTTAGATAAATGGGGTCATGATGACGCTGAGAACGACAAATTCAGTCGTTTCCGTCGTGGCGTCCCACCAAAAACCAAAGGCGACTACGCGTTTATCCTGCACATGATAGAGACGCTGAAGCCCGCGTCTTCGTCAAAACTCGGGGGTCGCATGGGCGTAGTCGTACCACACGGTGTACTATTCCGAGGCTCGAAAGAAGGCAAAATTCGCCAGCAACTGATTGATGAGAACCTGCTAGACGCCGTTATCGGTCTACCCGAGAAGCTTTTCTACGGCACAGGTATCCCTGCTGCTATTCTGGTCTTCAAAAAATCAAAGTCAGATGAAAGCGTCTTATTCATCGACGCCTCGCGTGAGTTTAAATCAGGTAAAAACCAAAATCAGCTAAGCCAAGACAACATTCAGAAAATCGTCGATACCTACCGCCGTCGCGAAACCGTCGACAAATACTCGTACCTGGCTACACTCGATGAGATTCAAGAAAACGACTACAACCTGAACATCCCCCGCTACGTCGACACTTTCGAAGAGGAGGAAGAAATCGATTTAATGGCCGTGCGCACTGAACGCCAGAAGCTAAAAGCCGAACTGGATGAGCTGGAAAGCCAGATGGAAAAGTATCTGGAGGAGTTGGGTTATGGTGCCTGAGGGATGGGAGCTCATAAAGCTAATCGATATAATTAAGCTAAGTAGCGGCGACACTAAGCCTAAAGATATTAGTAAGACACCGACTGACTCGAAACCTTACCCTGTTTATGGTGGCAATAATATCATGGGGTATTCTAGCCGAACCAACTCTACCAAGCCTGTAATTCTGATTGGCCGTGTTGGAGAATATTGCGGAATAACACGGTATATAAACAAGAATTGCTGGATTACTGACAATGCCTTATACAGTAAGGAAGTAAATAAATCCATTGACATTGAGTTTCTGGCGCTCAAGCTCAAAAGTTATGATTTATCCCGACTGAGAAATAAGGGTGGGCAACCGCTAATATCCCAAAAACCAATTTATGGTTTGAAACTTTCAATTCCGCCGTTTTCTGAACAAAAGAAAATAGCCCAAATCCTCTCAACCTGGGATAAAGCCATCACCACCACAGAGCAACTGCTCGCCAACAGCCAGCAGCAGAAAAAAGCCCTAATGCAACAACTGCTCACCGGCAAAAAGCGACTACTGGATGAAAATGGTGTGCGGTTTAGTGGGGAGTGGCAAGAGAGTCTGCTAGGTGAATTAGCAACCATTACAACGGGAAGTTCAAACCGACAAGACTCAAGTTTGACGGGTGAATACACCTTTTTTGATAGGTCCATAGACGTTAGGACGAGTAATAACTACCTTTTCGATGCTGAGGCAATAATTGTTCCCGGGGAAGGACAGCAATTTACGCCGAAGTATTTTTCTGGCAAATTTGATTTGCACCAGAGAACCTACGCAATAATGGATTTTCCAAGTTGCTCCGGTAAATTTTTGTATTACTACCTGAGCCACTACAAGCAATACCTTCTATCACAAGCTGTCGGCTCGACAGTAAAGTCCCTTCGATTACCAATGTTTAAGAAAATGAAATTGAATATCCCGCCAATAGATGAACAACACAAAATAGCAAAAATGTTAAGTAACGCAGATTTAGGTTGTAATTTATTGATAGGAAAACTTGAGCATCTTAAGAAGGAGAAAAAAGCTCTAATGCAACAACTTCTAACCGGCAAACGTCGCGTGAAAGTTGATGAGGAAGCGGCATGACGGATAAGCAACCAAGAACCATCCAAATCTTTTTACCTAACGGCGACCCTTCCGGTATTCGTGTTGCAGAGGTTACAACCTCAATCGTTCGATTAATCGAAGTACCTCGCAACCAAATTGGTGAGTTTCTTAAAATGCCGGAAGCGCACCAGGTGGGACTGTACCTTCTTGTCGGCAGAGAAAACCAGGATGAAGTTTATATTGGTCAGTCCGGTGACGTCGGGCACCGTTTAGGTCAGCACTTAAAGGATGACTCTAAGGACTGGGAACGAGCATTGGTTTTAATCTCACTCACCAATAACCTGACGCAAACGCACGTGCTTTACCTTGAGTCGTTGAGTATTGAAAAAGCACGCCAATGTGGACGCTACGAATTGGTTAATGGTAATCGAGGACAGAAACCTCATACGCCTATTCCGTTGAAAGCGGACTGCGATGAAATACATCGAGTCGGCTCATTGCTTTTAGCGACACTGGGCTATCCTATTTTTGAAGCGTTGGTCGATGCCGAAGAAGCAGCCACAGGGGAAGTCTTTTACTGTCAGCGCGGTGGTGTTGATGCCAAAGCCTATTACACCAATGAAGGCATGGTCATTTTAAAAGGCTCATCAGCGCCCTATGTTCCCAAGCGAAAAACAACGCAACCTCGGTTAATAGCCCAGCGTGACTCGCTGCTTGAGAAAGGCGTTTTAGCTAAGGACGGTGATAATGTGGTTTTCCAAAAAGATTACCTTTTTAAAACACCGAGCGGTGCATCCTGCCTTTTAGTACTTGGCGCTACAAATGGCTGGAAGGAATGGAAAACCAAACACGGTCAAACGCTTGATGATTATGTTGGGCGCGATAAAGCTATCGGCGAATCTCAAAACCAGGAGTGACAATAGCTGAACAGCCAATAGTCAACTTTGAGTTGATGACTGATTAGAGCTAAGTTGTTCGGTTTCGCCGAACAACTTAATCTGGTAGCTTATTTTTTGATTTAGAAAATAATAAAAGCGTCTGTTGCCATAAGGCGACTTCACGCGGAGAAGACAATGGAACAGTTTGCCCCAAAATTTCAGGAAGAATACGCCGCTAAAATACCGGCCATGACGCTATTAGCCGGTTTGGGGTGGTCATTTTTATCACCACAGGAAGCGCTGGCGCTGCGTGGTGGTAAACAGGATCGTGTGGTGCTGCGTGAAGTATTAAGTGATGTATTGAGCAAGCGTACCTTTCAGTATGCCGGTAAAAGCTATCCGCTGTCCGAAAACTCCATTGATAACATCATCTCGCATCTGTGCAGCCCGGCCCTCAATGAAGGGCTTCGCCACGCCAACGAGGCGATTTATAACCATTTAATGTACGGCATTCCGGTGACGGAATTCGTTGACGGTAAAAAAGTAACGCCAACCGTCTCTATCATCGACTGGCAGAATCCGGACAACAACCAGTTTCACTTTACCGAAGAATATACAGTGACGCGTGCCGGTGGCTTTGACAGTCGCCGACCGGATCTGGTTTGTTTTGTGAACGGCCTGCCGCTGGTTGTAATAGAAGCCAAACGCCCGGACGGTAACGCGCAAAAAGGCCCAACGATAAACGAAGGTATTTCACAGAGCCTGCGTAACCAACGTCCTGACGAAGTCCCTCACCTGTTTGCCTATTCGCAACTGTTGTTATCGGTCAATGGCATTGATGGGCGTTATGGCACCGTAGAGACCCCGGAAAAGTTCTGGGCAGCCTGGAAAGAAGAGGATATCAACGACGCTGAAATGCTGGCGCTCAAGAATAGGGCGCTGGACGATGCTACCCTTCAACATCTATTCGACCACCGTGATAGGCGCGACTTAAGTTGGTATCAAAACCTGCTTGCCGGTGGAGAGCTCATGGTGACTGGCCAGGATAAACTGCTGATAAGCCTACTGTCGAAAGAGCGCCTGTTCGATATGGTGCGCTACTTCACTATTTTTGATAAAAAGATTGGCAAGATTGTGGGTCGTTACCAGCAAGTGTTTGGCATAAAACGGCTGCTCGAGCGCATTCAAAAACGCAACAGCAAAGGCGGTCGCGAAGGCGGCGTTATTTGGCATACCACCGGCTCGGGCAAGTCCTTCACCATGGTGTTTTTATCCAAAGCGCTGATTTTGCAAGAAGAGCTGAAACAATGCCGGGTGATTGTTGTGACCGACCGTGTCGATTTGGAAAACCAGCTGTCGAAAACCTTTGCTTCCGGTGGCGAGTTGTCCAGCAAAAAAGACAAAGAAGCCGCGATGGCAACCTCAGGTAAACGCCTCGCTCAGCAAATCGGTAAAGGCAACGAGCGCATTATCTTTACGCTCATTCAGAAGTTTAACTCCGCCACCAAACTGCCCGAGTGCCACAACGACAGTCCCAACATTATTGTGCTGATTGACGAAGGTCACCGCAGCCAAGGCGGCGAGAACAACATTCGCATGAACCAGGCACTGCCGAACGCATCTTTTGTGGCCTTTACCGGTACGCCATTGCTAAAAGACGATAAGACCACCAACAAATTCGGGCCTATTGTGCACGCCTACACCATGCAGCGGGCGGTGGAAGATAAAACCGTCACTCCCCTGCTCTACGAAGAGCGCATACCCGACCTGGATGTAAACGAGCGCGCTATCGACGCCTGGTTTGAACGTATGACGGACGGTTTAAGTGACGAGCAAAAAGGCGATTTAAAGAAGAAATTCAGTCGCCGGGGTCAGGTGTATGGCACCGACGAGCGCATAAAACTCATTGCGTATGACATCGCCCATCACTTTGACAAAAACATCGATGAAGGCTTAAAAGGCCAGTTGTGCTGTGACAGCAAAGCCTCCGCTATTAAGTACAAAAAATACCTGGACGAAGTCGGTCTGTTTGAATCGGCGGTGGTCATGAGCTCGCCCGATACCCGGGAGGGCAATACTTCTGTTGATGAAAAAACAATGCCGGAAGTCAGTAAGTGGTGGAAAGAGCATGTTGGCTCGTCTGATGAGCAGAATTACACCAAAGAGCTGATCGAACGATTTGATAAAGACCCTAAGCTAAAGTTGTTGATTGTGGTTGATAAGCTGTTAACCGGTTTTGATGAGCCGAAAAACGCCGTGCTTTACATCGACAAACCGCTAAAAGGTCACAACCTCATTCAGGCGATTGCTCGCGTGAACCGTCTGCACCCCGACAAGAAGTTTGGTCTGCTGATTGATTATCGCGGTATTTTGTCCGAGCTCGATACCACCATACAAGAATATCAGGACTTGGCTTCACGTACCCAAGGCGGTTACGACATCGATGATATTGATGGCTTGTATCAACAAATGAGTACCGAGTACAAGCGACTACCCCAGCTTTATAAAGAGCTATGGGCGATATTTGACGGTGTTAAGAATAAATCAGATACCGAAGCCCTGCGTCATGCCCTATTGCCTCGTATGGAAGAAATAAACGGCGAAATGGTCGATAAAAACCAAAAACGCCGCGAAGACTTTTACGAAGCACTCACAGCCTTTGCCACCTGCCTTAAAGTCGCACTGCAGTCGGCTACCTTCTTTGAAGATAAGAGTTTTACCGATAAGGATCGCCGACAATACAAAGAGACAGTGAAACAATTGTCCAGTCTTCGTCAAACTGTGCAACAGGACTCCGGCGAGCGTATCAGCTACGACGAGTACGCTCACGAGGTGAAAAAGCTCCTGAATAAACACGTCGTTGGTGTCGAAGTGCGTGACTCTGAAGGCGTATACGAAGTCGGTAAAATGGGCCAGAAACAAACACCGGAAGATTGGACCGAAGATAAAACCCGTAACGAAACCGATATCATTAAAACTCGTGTCACGAAGATGATTGAACAAGAGCTCGGTGACGACCCTTACGCTCAAGAAGCCTTTTCTAAGCTCCTGCGTGAAGCCATTGAAGAAGCGGAAAAACTTTTTGACCACCCGCTGAAACAGTACATGCTATTCCGTGAATTTGAGGAGCAGGTACAAGAGCGTCGCCTGGATGATATCCCTGAACGGTTGACCGGCAACCATCATGCACAAGCCTATTACGGCGTGTTCAAAAAGCACCTACCTGAAGCGTTTACAGTCATGGATGAACAAGCGCAGGATAAATGGGTAGAGATTGCGTTTGATGTCGATAACATCGTCAGTCAGTCTGTTGCTGAGAATTCGATTAACCCGAACAACATTGAAGCTGATATTCGTAAAAAGCTACTGCCGAAGATTTTTGCGGAATGCAAAGCCGTCGGCGGCGGTATCGAACAGGCGAAAAAGATTGTCGAAGCCATTGTGCAGGTGGTTCGTGTTGGACAATTGGGTCATTAAGCCATGAACGTTGCGATACGTTTTGCTGATGAGGTTGCTGAGAAGCGTCAGCCACACGGAGATAAGCTTAGTTTTTATTACGCCGACGAGCTGATTGAGTTTGATCGCGTTGCCGCTAAAAGCCCTGAGCGTAAAATCAAAATCAAGGTGTTGCCGGATTGCTCAGTAAAAGTCGCCGCACCTGAAGACAGCTCCGATGATGAGGTATTACGCGCTACCAAAAAACGGGCGCGTTGGATTTACCAGCAATTGCGAGAGTTTCGTAAGCAACTCACGCACATTACGCCACGCCGGTATGTTAGCGGTGAAAGCCATTACTACCTGGGCAAGCAATACGTACTAAAAGTGCTAGTGAAACCGGACCAAGCAGCCGGTGTTAAGCTGTTGCGAGGCCAACTTGAAGTGAACGTGCGAGAGTACACTACTGAGCGTATAAAGGTAGCATTAGAAGGTTGGTACAAGGTCAGAGCCAAAGACGTCTTCCACAAGCGTTTAGACGCCGTTTTAGAGCAAGCATTGTGGGTTGATAAGCGCCCTCCTCTGCGAATACTCACCATGCAAACCCAATGGGGCAGCTGCTCACCGAACGGACGTATTACCCTAAACCCTCTGCTGGTTAAAGCACCCCGAGAGTGCCTTGACTACGTCATACTCCATGAACTGTGTCACATAGCCGAGCACAACCATAGCGAGCGTTTTTATCGGCTAATGGGACAAGTTATGCCGAATTGGGAACGAGTTAAGGATCGGCTGGATCAGATGGCTGGGCGGATTTTTAACGGGTGAACATTAAGCTTTAAAATCATTCTAAATGAAGGTAGTAAATAGTGCTGATTTCAACAATCGAAGATTACATCTCTGAGACAGGGAAGCATGAAGACGTTTGGTTTCGGGGAGTATCTTCGAAAAGCTACAGTCCAAAGCCAAAAGTTCATTGGGCAGGTATCTCCAGAGATCTAGAGGATGACCTTGTCTACAACTTTCTAAAAGATCATTTCAAATACCATTCACCAAAGAACGATAACCCCTGGTATTTATATTCTTTGATGCAGCATCATGGGCTACCTACCCGCTTACTAGATTGGACTAAATCTCCATTAGTGGCTCTTTACTTTGCTCTAACTCAGCCAGAGGAAAAAAAACATAATCCTCGAGTTTGGTTACTAAACCCTTATCGATTAAATAGTACCGTCCTCGGATATGAGAGGGTGTACTGCCCCTCTCAGTCCAACTTACGCTACATTAAAACCAAGAACTATTTCTGTACAAAAGAGCTTGAGCTTAAGCCTTACAAAGCGGATGTTAGCATTAAATTACTATTTGATTCATATCTACCAGCAAACTTAGTCTCAGACGAAGTCCACCGTAGGCTCGACTTCCCAATTGCTATAGACACAATACCTTTAGATGCCCGTATGTCCGCACAACAAAGCGTTTTCACTATTCATGGAAAAGATTCTTTTGATCTGGCAAAACACAGCTCGGACCACCTTATTGATTACATCGATATCGATTACTCTGCCAAAGAAAAAATATTACAGCAGTTGTTCAAGTTAGGATTCAATGAGGATTCGATCTACTGCACGCTGGACTCTTTAGCTCAACGAATATGTCGAGAGCGGTTAAGCGAACTCTGAAGTAGCAATACTAAAAAGCTTCAACAAAGGACTCGTAATCGCCGTCTTCAAAATAACTATTGCAGGAATAGCATCGCCATGATCCTTTAGCGTGGACCTGGAGCCTTATTAACTGCACTTCTTTGTCGTAACATCGCTGACAAAATGGGCCATCTTTTCCATCTACTTCATTCACCCAATACGAGGGAGCTTCCCAGAAAACGCTTTCTTTCAGCTCTAGAGCTTTTTTTAAATCGGCTAGCTCCTGGTCTTTCGAGATAAGGTCATTCTGAATACTAGCGACTTCTAATTTTGCATCTGCCAATGAACTAACTAACTCCGCTATTTGTAGCCTTGTTTCAGCTTTTTCCAGAGTTGAGCCACTTTCTTTTATAACCTTCGCTATATCACTCGCTGCTTTTATACTTCCCAACGCTGCCGTCACAGAGTTCACATCTACCATTGTCTTATCCCTCAAGAAAACTTTTCTAAAAATCATGGGGTGATATGGCGTCGAGAAACAGAAGATCTATCCCCACAAACTAAAGTATCAGTTAATTATGTAGCTTCAATTACTTTGGCCGGACCGGCCACCGTAGTTGTCGCTCAATATGTTGATTTAATATAATGCCCAAGTCGAATATACCATAGTGCCTCGAACACAGTTTAGCCCTATAAGAATCTAGACTCGGATATGACCTGAGCCACCACTTCTATTTTTATACCATTATACAACTGTTCAGCTAAGCTATTAGGCTAAAAAATCTAACTTATTCAGAGCGGAAAGATAACTGGAGTGGTGTAAACGAGCCTACACCACTCCGATTAGCTTATAACTCCAATTCGACAAAATCTCGGTCAACGTCTTCCTGAGTAATTCCTATATAACGCAAAGTTACAGCCTCGGAGCTGTGACGTAGCATCTTCATTACCCTGGCAATATCATTGGTGTTCTTGTAAAGATGGTAGCCTCTGGTTTTACGCATGGAATGCGTACCCAAGTCGATACCAACCTCCTCGCCTATTGTCGCAAATGCTTGCGAAACATAACGACGGCTTAGCGGTTTAGTCGGTCTATTTTTGGATCGTTGGTTGCGATAAGACTGAAAGAGATAAACGTGATCAGGATGTTCAGAGCGAATACGAGCGATAACCGCCCTCGCCTTTTCATTGAGTTTAATTGTCGCTAGCTTCGAAGTTTTGCCTTCGACTAGCAACAGGCGGTCGTGCTCGATATTTTCAAACTTGATGGATAGTAAATCTGAGATCCGCAACGCCAGGTTCAAGCCAACATCCCAAACATCAGCAATTTGCTGTCCGTAAGTTCGTTTGAGAAGGTAGCTGATGAGCTTTACGGTATCCAGATCCTTAACCGCTTGTACCTCGGCCATAATCTAGTTCCTTTTTTGCTGTAAAACGTGATTTTGAGTACTTAAGGGGGTATAAAGGGGGAAATAACCTGTTTTCAGTGGGTTTGCTTGTTCCCATTTCGTTAATTTGGGAACAAGATTAGGAAGGCACGTTATTGAGTAAATTCTTGTTTATAATGTATGTTTGAAATATCGATGATTTGACTTGTTGAGCCATACTTGCTGATGGCTTAGTGCATGGACAAAAAGGTAACAAAAGTGTCAAATACCAATCACCATCAGGATGTTCAGAGCATTCTCGAACTCTATTCACAACGCACTGAAGTTGGCTTATTACTTAACGCAGTAATTCAGTGGCTGGAAAACGAAATAGAAGGGTCTATCGCTTCTATTATGGTAGCAGACAAGCATAATAACGAACTTAGAATGCTCGGCAGTAAAAGCTTTTCAAACCACTTTATTTCAAACATGCAAAAGCTTGAGATTAAACATGGTAATGGAACCTGTGGTTCCGCCGCGTGTTTAAAAAGCTTAGTAATTACCGAGAACATAGAAAATGACACGACATGGCGACCGTATTGGAATTTAGCCAAATCAGAAGGGCTAGAGGCCTGTTGGTCTTACCCTATTATTGATGCAAATGGTGTATTTTACGGCACCTTCGCAACTTATTATAGGCAACCTCGGTCACCAGAAGCCGAAGAGATCGAACTTATAAAACGGTTAAGTCAGCTTACGGCTGTGATTTTTTCGTTTCACACTGAGCGCTCTAACTACCAATTACTATCATCCCGGTTTGGCTCACTGTTCACACAACATCCCGATGCAATTTTTGAGATAGATACAGAAGGCTATTTTCTCTTAGCTAACCAATCGACATTAAAGATAGCTGGTGTATCTGAGAATGAAATGCGCGGGACGCACTTTAATGAACTTGTCGTTGAGTCACATAGAGACAAAGCGGCGGACGCATTTCGAAAAACGTTATCAGGTCTCACTAGTAATTATGAGATATGTGTCGTTAATTCTGATAATGAACTTTTTTGGCTGGATGTTACAAATACCCCAGTAATCTCTGGTAAAACGATTACCGGGGTCTTTGGTATCGGTCGAGATATTACAGCTAAAAAGGAGCAAGAAAAGCAGCTTCAATTGTTACGCAAAGCCATTAATGACAGTCCGTATGGAATTGTGATGAACGAAGCGAATTCGCCTAACATGCCCATTACCTATGTGAATAACACATTTTGTGAGATGACTGGTTACTCAGAAGATGAAGCTCTGGGCCAAAATAGCTGTTCATTTTTACAGGGGCCTGACACTAACACCGACGTTTTACAAACGTTACGCTCAGCTCTTGAAAATAAACAAGAGGCTAGTGCAACCTTACGACACTACCGCAAAGATGGGACTTGGTTTTGGGACGAGCTATTCATTTCCCCTGTATTTAATAATGAAGAGCAATGCACTCACTTTATCTGCTTCAAACGAGATGTCTCAAAAGAGCGACAAGCCCAGGACTATATAGCAAACTATCGAAGGCTTGATGCATTAACAGGACTGTTGTCTCGTAGCTCTTTTGACCATCAACTGGCGTTAGAAGCAACTCGGTTTAATAAAGATGAGTTTAAATTAACAGTTCTGTATATAGATATTGATGATTTTAGCTCCATGAACGAGAGTTTAGGTCATAATTCAGCCGATATATTACTTAAAGCGATAGCAGATAGACTCAAGCATCTAACATCATCATCTGATACATTAGCGCGAGTCGCTGCGGATGAATTTATTTTATTAAGAGTCCATAACCAGAGCACAGAAGAGGTTGATGCTTTTGTAAAGCTTATTTTGACTAAATTAGAAGAACCTTATCACATCGAAAGTAACTCAATTCGTATTAGTGCCAGTATTGGCGTAAGCGAGTGTTTAAGCAAACAACCATACCACGAGCGATTAGTGTCATATGCATCATCCGCACGCCTGGAAGCTAAGCAACAAGGTGGTAACACTTGGTCTTGGTTTAATCAAACTGGCAGCTCTTTATTAGAGAGTGAGTATGCCACTATTCGTTTTGAACTTAGAGAGGCAATAGATCAAGAACAGCTTCGAGTATTTTATCAACCTATTGTGAGAACTCAGGATGAGTCTATTGCAAAAGTTGAAGCACTGATCCGTTGGGAGCATCCCAAAAAGGGCATGGTGCCTCCGGGGCACTTTATACCGTTAGCTGAAAAAACAGGGCAAATAATACCTATTGGCGAATGGGTATTATCTAAAGCTTGTAAAGATATTGCTATAATTAATAAAAAGTCTGAGAAAAATTACGGGGTTACTGTTAATATTTCACCACTTCAATTTCGTCGAGAAGGCTTTATACAGCAACTTAGAGCGGCATTAAAAGCAAGTAAGCTAGCCCCAGACTTGCTAACTCTAGAAGTGACTGAAAGTGTATTGGTTATGGGTGCAGACCGCACTATTGATATTCTTAATCAAATAAAGTCAATGGGCGTTAAAATTGCGATTGATGACTTTGGCACCGGTTACTCTAGTCTAAGTTACTTGCGAGATTTACCCGTTGACACACTTAAATTGGATCAAAGTTTTATTAAAGGGCTGCCTGATAACACGCAAGACGCTGCAATAGTAGAAGGAGTGATCAAGATCGTTCATCAGCTAGGTATTGATATCGTCGCCGAAGGGATTGAGAGTGTTCAACAAGCAAACTTTTTAAAAAAACTTAACTGCGACTACCTGCAAGGCTTCTACTATGCCAAACCCTCTGCTATCGATGAGCTATTTATAAATTAATTTTATGTAAGACTAGGCTCTTACTTTTTATACAAAAAGAGTAAGAGCCTTTCAACTTAGTCTTCAAGTTTATTCATCTGTTTAACAATGTCGTTACTAAGTTCGTTTAACTCGTCAGTGTTATTCGAAAGTGTTTCTGCTTGCTGAAAAGCTTCGTCACAAAGCTCACTTAATACTTGAGTACTATGACTGACATTCTCAACCGCGTCACTTTGCTGCTTGCTAGCCTCAGTGACTAAGTCAACTTCGGCATTTATATCCCTAACGGAGTTAACTACTCGACTAAATGATTCAATGGTTGATGTCGAAATTTCTCGTGCTTCTTTTGATGCTTCCAGCGCTTGGTCACTGATTTCCCCAGATGACGCTATCACATCACGCAGTTCACTCGTCATACTAACAATATCGCTTGTTGTAGCTTTAGTTTTTTGCGCTAATGAGCGCACTTCACTAGCTACTACCGCAAAACCTCTTCCGTGTTCCCCCGCCCGAGCAGCCTCAATTGCCGCATTTAGCGCAAGTAAATTGGTTTGCTCCGTCACACTTTGAATAAGCTCTACAAATGAACTTATTTTTTCCGCACTCTTTTCGACTAACTCAAAGCTAGTATCAAACTTTTCCACGGCATTGACTAGTTTTTGTAAACGTTCAGCAAGTTTGCCCATCTGTTTTTCAGCATCACTACTCACCTCTGTAACGGACTCAGTACTACCACTTATTCTTTCAATAGTTGAGGCCATTTCGGTCATACTAGCAGCAACTTCCTCAATAGTTGACGCTAAACCGCTGGACTGTTCACTAAGCTTCTCGCTATTGGTATGTGAACGATCTGAGATTGATGCTGTACGTTCCGCTAGATTACTTAATTTTTCTGTTGTATCGTCCACGTGCCCTAAAATACGACTAAATCGCTTTAAAGCACGATTTAAAGCGCGAGCAATCTGACCAAACTCATTGTCACTGCTTAAGCTCACTCTTGGATCAAGATTCCCATCGCTTACTTCTGTAGCCATACTTTTTAGTTCTTTCATGGCTAAATTTAAAAAGCGACGGGAAATGATAAAAAAGATAATAGCTAATATCGCAATTAATAATCCTGGGATAGCTAAAGCTTCCACAGACATTTCAATCACCAATGGGCTAGCTACTGTTAAAAGCAAAATGACAAGGAACAAAAAATTAATCTGGTTAATTCTTGCCTATGTAGCGTCAATTACCTTGGCCGGTTTTCCGGCAATTATCCTGGCCGGTTGATACCGATTTTTAACTACCGTTGCTCATTGCCATTTTGCGACGGTAACTTTCACCTTCACAATGAAGGATTGTCGCATGATGCACCAGCCGATCGATGGCGGCGATGGTCATCGTTGAGTCATCGAACAGTTCATCCCATTGCTCGAACGACTTATTTGATGTGATGATCATGCTGTGTCTTTCGTATCGATGTGCGATTAGCTCGAACAGCACACTGGTTTCCTGCTCGGTTTTGCGAACGTAACCTACGTCGTCCACGATAAGCAGGTTGTACTTATCCAGTTTCAGTAACTCATCCTGCAACCGAAGGTGCTGTTTCGCTTGTTGTAGCTGTTGCACGATGGCTGACGCCGCGATGAACTTAACCTTATAGCCCTGCTCGATAAGCCCGTAACCGATGCCACTGGCGATATGGGTTTTACCCAGTCCGCTGGCTCCGAACAGTAAGACGTTAGAGCCCAGTTTCAACCACCCGGGTTGGTTAACCAGATCGATGATCTGGTGTTTCGAGATACCGTCGACCAGATTAAAGTCGAAGTTGCCAAGGTTTTTTCCAGCCGGTAACTTTGCGTCTTTTAGCAGCCGCTGTAAGCGTTTGTCTTCACGGTTTGCCAGCTCGATATGGCAGAGCTCCGATAAGTATTGCTGGGGGCTCCACTGCTCTTTAACGGCTTTATTGCCCAGCGCATCCCACTCCTTAACCATGGTGGCCAGCTTAAGCCGCTTGAGCATGAGTGATAATGAGGCCGTTGTGTTATCCATGCAGACCTCCCGGTATCATACTGGCATACGAGCTTAGACTGTGTTGCTTGATGGTAAGTGATGGTGCTTTCGGCTCGATAACTAAAAAGCGCTCTTCGCATTCCCGGATGGCCGGTAATTGTCGCTGGGTAATTGACGCAGCAATAAATCGGCCTAATTGACGCTCACAGCCGCTTTGTTTGGCTAAATGAAGCAGTTTTACCATGTAATAGCTGGCTTTATCGGCCGTTAGCGTGTCGTCGACATACTCCCAGATGGTCTTGTAATTGTCGTCCGGTAATAGGTCATCGCGCAACTGTGAGTGGCGGAACGCACGCGGTTTCTTAGCCAGTGCATCAATAACATGCCGGTAATTGACGCTGCGGGCGCGACCACCTTTGTCGGCATAGACTCGCTCAAGCTCCATCACGAAGTCGGTGCCGTAAAATAGCGCTAACCGGTCATCATAAAGCCGTACCAGCAATCGGCTGTCAATAAGCCGTGATGGCACCGTGTAGGTGACGCGCTTGAGGCAAATCGTGCTTGTCCGCGACACCGTGACATAATGCTCGGTGTAATTGACGCTCATTGCCGTGGGCAGCGGCTGTAATTGCCGCTGCTCGAGTTGGTATTTGTCGCTGACGCGGCGATTACGCCGTGCTACCACACTGGCGACAAAGGCTTCATACGCATCACGGCTGTCGAAGTCATAACTGCCGCGGATTTTTAGTGCTTGCTCGACTTGGGACTTGGTGTGTCCGTGCGGACTTTCGATAGCACCGTTCTCATGCGCAACACCCGGATTATTGCGTGTTGCTTTAAAACCGTAATGCTTCACAAGGTCGTTGAAGCGCTCGGTTAAGTCATCAGCCGATGAGTGATTCTTATAAGCGGCACTCAGGCTGTCGGTACGGACTTCCCGAGGCACACCACCGGCAGCATGTAGCGCATTTTGTAATCCATCAGAGAAAGCCGCAAAGCTTTCACCACCGTAGATGACCTGCACGAACGCCCAGCCGCTGGCCGGCATCCGGTAATGAAACAGCATGTGCTTTAATGGCTCACCGGCAATGGTGACCGGCGATTTCACATGAGTAAAGTCGGTAATACCGAGCGCACCATATTCATGCGTTTGTATAAACACAACGTCTTTAGCAGGCCCGTGTAACGACCGCCATTTACGGATGCGGCGCTCAAGTGTACGACGCGAGCCGGGACTGAATTTATCAGTGTGATATTCGCAAAGGTGATCAAAAACGCCCACCGGCGTAATGTCATTATCCTGCTTGAGTATGGGAACAACAACGCTATCCCATACCGCTTCAAGCGGATCTTTGCGGGTGCGCCACTGGCGCTTACCGTCGTTCGTTTGTTGATTGGCTTTATCAAGGCGCCGGGCTGATCGCTCTGAAATGCCTGCCTTAGCAGCAGCGACAACTTGGCTATTTCGTGTTCTGTGTTTCATATAGATCATGACCTGTTGATCCGTGATTCGTGTTCCCGGCACAGTGAACTCCCTCCGTTCTGCTGTGCCGAACCTTATCAGATCAACCGGCCAAGATAATTGCCGCTAGACCGGCCACCGTAATTGTCGCTCAATACTTGCCAAAGAAAATTTAGATATACTCAAAAAACGTCCTCAAAAATATGCAAACCTTCATAAAAACTGGCGGAAATATACACTAATCTTCCATTTTTGCACTATCTTTTTAAAAATCAACTTTGTGTTGGGCTAGTAACTTCCCCCACCACTCCATCATCTCAACTCGTTCATCCCAATACTCAGCCTTATGCGAATAAGCGCCCTTCACCTTGTTTTGTTCAACGTGTGCCAATTGACGCTCGATAGCGTCAGAACGAAACTTCTGGTCGCTCTCATGCAGCGTTGACGATGCCATAGTTCTAAAGCCATGTGGCACGGCCTTCTCTTTCAAGCGTCCATCCGGGTAATGTGCATTGTCCTGATATTTAAGGTAGGTTTTGGCGACTCTGCCGTCTTTAGTGTCCTTCGCTTTGGGAAAGTAGCCCATTTTAAACATAGCCTGGCGCATTGTGTTATCGGACATGGGTTCATCCGGCTTAGTTTCAGACGGGAATAACAGTTCATAGTGGTCGGTAATGCGTTTGATGCGTTTAATGACATCAAGAGCCTGGGCAGATAACGGTACCTCGTGTGGCCGCTTCATCTTCATACGCTCTGCAGGAATCGACCAAACCCTGTTATCTAGGTCAAACTCCTCCCACCGAGCGCCTCTTAGCTCACCTGAGCGCACAAACGTCAGAATCAATAACTCGATTGCCAATGCGGTCAATTCCCTACCCGTCTGCGTATAATTAGCAAGATCCCGCATGAAGAATGGTAGGTTATTAATGTCCAGGGCTTCACGGTGAACAACCGGTTTGGATATAACTTTGACAGGCCGCAGCAGACGAATGTCGACATCATCTTCCAGTGAGTATTGATCGACTACGTATTCAAATAAACGCTGTGTATCGTCGGCTATGCGTTTGGCAGTCTCGTGGTGACCCTTGGCCTCAACATTCTCAATTAAACGTCTGATATCCTCTTTACGGACGTCAGTGATCAGCTTGTCGCCGAGTTTTTTAAGAATGCCGTTTTCAAGACGCTTCCATACCCTGGCCTTATGATCTTCAGACCAGGTTCGAGCTGTTGCCTGCGATTGGTACTCTAACCATTTGGCCGCATAAAAACGCAAGCTATTATCATTCGCATTTGCAGGTTTGGTATCACCAGGATCGATACCATCAGCCAACATGGCCTTGGCTTTGATAGTTGCGTCTTTTGCTTGCTTGAGAGTTACGTTAGGAAATACGCCCAGCGCCAGCGTCTTCTGCTTCTTATTGAAGCGATATTTCAAGCGCCAATATTTACCGCCCTGCTTTCTTACGAGCAGCCGTAAACCGGTGCCACCTGCTACCCGATACCATTCATCACGTTCTGAGGGTTTAAGGTGTTCGACGTGCTTATGCGTTGCTATGACTAGCTTGTCATTAGACATGGTGCTACATCCATATAACCGAATTGAGATAGCACCAAAAGTAGCACCACTTAATATCGATTTGCAACGATTTATTGTAGACAGAGATAATCAGGATTTTCCGTAAAAGCCAGTAAATTCAATGGCTCGCGGCATTTAATAGACTTTGAAATAATCGGAATTGGTGCCCGGGGCCGGACTTGAACCGGCACGCTGTTACCAGCGAGGGATTTTAAATCCCTTGTGTCTACCAATTCCACCACCCGGGCACTACAAGAAGTGTTCTCGAATAATGGAGGCGGGTCCCGGAGTCGAACCGAGATCCACGGATTTGCAATCCGCTGCATAGCCATTCTGCCAACCCGCCAGAATTTGGAGCGGGAAACGAGATTCGAACTCGCGACCCCAACCTTGGCAAGGTTGTGCTCTACCAGCTGAGCTATTCCCGCACCGTCATCTGCCGAGGCATTCTACTGTTTAATCTTTTTCAGTCAATGACTTTTTATCAAATTTATGACTGTTTGCGCAAATTTACGGCAAAGCTGCTAATTTCTAGTCAATTCCTTGCTGGCGCCACGTAAATATTCCCACATTGACCACACGGTCAGAACAAAGGCTGCGTAGAATAAAACAATAGAAATCCAGAAAATATAGATATTCGCGTTCCAAATTAAACCAATAAGCGCGACCATTTGCGCAATAGTTTTCAGTTTACCTAAATTTGATACCGCAACTTTACCGCGGTTGCCACTTTGCGCCATCCACTCACGTAAGGCACTTACAATAAGCTCCCGGCAAATCATGGTTAACGCAGGTATGGTTATGTAGGCCGCATTAAAGTCCTCAACTATCACCACTAACGCCGCCACAACCATGGCTTTATCCGCCACCGGGTCTAAAAACTCACCAAATTTAGTGAATTGATTAAAGCGACGTGCAACAAAGCCGTCTAATGCATCGGTAATAGCGGCAAGCCAAAAAATAAAGGCCGCCCAAAAACGAGCATCTTCAAAGGGCAAGTAAAACACCACCAGAAACACCGGAATCAGAAAAATCCGAAAGCTGGTCAAAATATTAGGGATATTCCACTTCATTATCCGCTGTTTCCTTATTTGGTTTTACTCATCCCGAAACGAGTAATAAATTTTTTCCGCCATTGCCTGGCTAATACCAGGTACGCTAGAAAGTTTACTAATACTAGCGTTTTTTACCTCTTGTAATCCACCCAGATTTTTCAAAAGCGTTTGTCGACGTTTAGCACCAATGCCTTCTATTTGCTCTAAAGTCGATGTTTTCTGCACTTTCGCGCGTTTCTGACGGTGTCCGGTTATTGCAAAACGGTGTGACTCGTCACGAATATGCTGAATTAAATGCAGCGCACTGGCGTCTTTACTTAACGGAATAGTCTCATGACTGCCCGCCATAATGAGCGTTTCAAGCCCCGGTTTACGGGACTCACCTTTTGCTACACCAATAAGCATCGGGGCATCACTGCCCCAGTCCTCGAAATACTTCTCAGCTTGTGACAGCTGCCCTTTACCACCGTCAATAAATAGAATATCGGGTATGTTGCCCTGCTCTCGCGCTTTATCATAGCGCTTTGCCAATGCTTTAGACATAGCGGCGTAGTCATCCCCCGGAGTAATTCCGGTAATATTATAGCGTCGGTAGTCGGACTTTTTCGGCCCGTTTTGATCAAACACCACGCAGGAAGCTACCGTCTGCTGACCCATAGTGTGACTAATATCGAAACACTCCATACGCTGAATGGGTACACCAAAATCCAGCACCTGCTGTAACGCCGACGTACGACGGTTCATGGTGCTTTGTTGGTTCAGACGGCTCTCCAGCGCATTCACTGCGTTTTTTGCCGCTAATTGCTGATACTGTTTCCGTTCACCGCGAACATTGTTTTGCATTTTCACCGAACGATTGAGCGCCTGCCCCATGACTTGTGCCAGCACTTCATCGGGCTCTACTGTGTCCGGCAGAATAATTTCACGGGGCGTTTTTCGGCCCGCATTATCTGATAAATAAAACTGCAGCAAGAAGGCACGCAAAACTTCCTCGTCACTGGTGTCCGCCGGCACTTTCGGGAAATAGCTGCGGCTGCCCTGTAAGTGGTTATCCCGTATAAACATCATTTGAATGGTAGTCATGCCATTACCTCGAGCCATGCCAATAACATCAAGCTCCTGCTGCGCACCGGTAACCGAGTTGCGCTCCTGAGTCTTACGCAAAGACGCTATTTGGTCGCGAAACCGTGCCGCTTTTTCAAATTCCAACGCCTCACTGGCTTGCTCCATTTTGGTCACCAGCTCATCAATAACTTGCTGATTTTTTCCATTCAGAAAATGCTTTGCCAACTGGACTTGTTCGTTGTACTCATCATCGGTGCATTTATTAACGCAAGGCGCCAGACAGCGTTTCAGTTGATACTGCAAACATGGTCTGGTACGAGCTCGGTAATAGGAGTCCTGACACTGACGAATCGGAAATAACTTCTGCATCAAATTAAGACTTTCGCGCACCGCACTACCATTTGGGAAGGGCCCAAAGTAGTCACCTTTCTCTCGGCGCGCACCTCGGTGAAAACCCAGTCGGGGGTGCTCATGGGAGGTCAAAATAATATAAGGGTAAGACTTGTCGTCACGCAATAAAACGTTGTAGCGCGGTCGGTATTTTTTAATAAAGCTGTTTTCGAGAATAAGAGCATCTGCTTCCGTGTCGGTCACAGTGACATCCATTGACGCTATTTGCTTAACCAAAACTTGAGTTTTGACGGCGTCAACTTTTTCTCGAAAGTAGCTGGAAACTCGCTTTTTGAGATCTTTCGCCTTTCCAACATAAATAACGTCGCCCGACTCATCATACATACGGTATACACCGGGTTGATGAGTCAGGTTCCGAAGAAAGTCTTTGTAATTAAAGGTTACTGAATTGCTATTTGTCATCTACCTTCAAACTGAATTAGGTCAACCAGACCCGATTGAATTGCCATATGTGACAATTGTACATCACCATCAATGCCAAGTTTAGAGAAAATGCGGTAGCGGAAGGTATTTATTGTTTTACTACTGATGCACAAATGTTTTGCAATTTCTCTAACCCGAATGCCGCGGCTTAGCATTTGTGCCACCTGCAACTCTCTATCTGAGAGAGCATCGACCATTCCCTGCTGCTTGCGACTGCGCGGGTTCCGCGCTAAGTATTCAGCAACCGGAGCGGCAACATAAATGCTTCCTGTTTTGAGGGTCTTTAGCGCTTGTACAAGCTCGTCACTATTAGAGGATTCCAGTAAATAGCCATCGACCTGACTAATACCGCACTGAAAGTTAAGAATATCTTGCTGGTTTCGGCCCCAGACAATTAACTGTAAGTCGACATGTCGCCTTTTAATGCGTCGCCAGTGCTCGACGGTTGCTACTCCAGAGAGTTGACTGCTCAAAATAACGAGTGCATCATCGTGTTTGTAACACGCTTGTCTCAGCGCGTTCATTGAATTAACCACTTCAATTTGCGTATGAAAGTGCTGTTGTATCACAGCCGCCATCCCTGCGCTGGTGATAGGATTAGGTATCGCTAAAATAATACGGTTCATTAGCCATGTTCCTTATTGCGTATTGGTTATATTATTGTCCTTAAAGTTGATGAACTCGTACCCCTCTGCCCGAATTCGGGAGCGAATATTCAGTGGTTTTCATTAGCCTCGCAACTTGCTTTTACAAATCTTTACAATAACCAGCAATTTTGCAGTATTCGTACGTCGATGGTTTTATGCGCTACTCTTACAGAGCACGTTTGGCGTGGGCTTTATCGTCTTGCTTGATCTAACATGTCCCACAAATAACAGGCTAAATAACTACGATACGGACTGGCTCTTTCAGGAATAATGTAAACATCCTGATCTTTCAGTTGGCTGATAGCTTTTCGTAATGAAGAGTCCTGAATGGGAAAAAGATCTTCATGCGCAAAGTGAAACATAGCAAGTATCGATGCAGTCCAGGGACCAATACCTTTAAGCTTAGTCACATCACTAACAAGCGCCTCTGATGTCATGCTTGCCCAATTTGCAATCCGCTCAGGCTCGGTTTTCTGGCAATGAGCAACGCTTTGAATTGCTGCCGCTTTTGTGCGACTCACGCCACAATTTAGTAAGCTATCGGTTGGCAGGTAAGCTATCGATTGTAGGTCTAACGACTGTGCAGCTTGCTCCGCACGTTCAATAATGGTTGCCGACGCTTTAAGCGACAGCATTTGCCGAATAATAATTCGCGGTAAGGCGTCAATGACCGGCGTATTTGAAGGTTTAAGAGGCGCACGCTCAGGCAATTGCAACAACACCAAATCAAACCCTGGTTGGGTATCAATAAGGTGTTGTTTTATAGATTGTGCCGTCGTTTGCATAAAGTTAAGCAAACACAGTAAAGGTTTGACGACTTATTGCCAATAACTCATCGTTGTCTGACCAAAGACCGGCCCGACTATGACCGTAACCGTTTTCAGCATGCTCGATAAAAGCTTCATACTGATACCAGTCATGAGTACTGAAGTCTGCTAACGGCTTATCAGGAAACTCAATAGTCCAGGTGAGCGACGATGCGGGCGCTGGCTGATTTAAGTGTGGTAACACGGCCGGTGGCCAGGCATCCACTAACGCTAAAATAGCCGCTATGGTCAGTTTCTGCTGCTCGTTTCTGAAGCGTACCCAACCACCGAAGGTTCTTCCAGGTTGTCCGCTAAACGGCATTCCTCCGGAGGTAATTCGATAATCAAAGTTCTTCGCAAATTCAGGGACAATATCAGCCTCTGGCAAGCCCGGGCCGTCGTTAACAGTCTTTAAGTCTGGCGGTGTTTCACCACTAACAGACACTGAAGACTGACGCCTTTTACCTAAGCTTGCTAAACCAGCAAGCATCACTTCATTATTTTGAGTGAGTTCAACGGCAACCTGCAATACCGAGGAACCTTGACGGAGCACTCGATAATTTAAAGTTGCATCTCCCGGCGTTGCCGGCGCAACAAAAGAAATAGCAAAGCTGCGCAGATGATAGTCTTCCGGAAACTGTTGCAGAAGAAATTGCGCAGCAACAGCGGCACTAAAACCACCAAAAAATGCCCGCCCCTGTGCCCAGCCTTCAGGTAAGGTAATGGTTTGGTTGTTCTTGTCACTCTCAATTAACGCTAAAGTCTCGTGAAACTGCATATCGCTTCCCTGTTAAACAACTGTTTGAATTACTGATTAGGATACTATTTAAAAAGGGAATGACAAGAATGTAATGGCAGAAATGAAAAAGCCCAACTCAATGAGTCGGGCTTTTTCATCTAAATTTGGCGGAGAGGGAGGGATTCGAACCCCCGGTGGGTATGAACCCACGCCTGATTTCAAGTCAGGTGCATTCAACCGAGCTCTGCCACCTCTCCGAATTGTTGTTTTCAATGACTGTGTCGTTGAAAACGATGCGAATATTAAAGACCTAAATTCCGCTTGTAAAGGAAAAATTTAAATAAAGGTACTGTTTGGGCGTTTATTAGACAAACTGTCTACTTTTTACTGGAAATTACTGCCCTAACACCCCATTTATGCTGTAGTATTTAGGAAACTTTTTTAATAATAAAGCGTCTTAACAGACAGTAGTTCAACACGGAGAAATCTATGAACAATCGCAGTCAGGTATATGTCGGTCAGAATGAATCGGCACTGGCCGTCAATAAAGTACTACGTAACACTTACACCCTATTAGCAATGACTTTGGCCTTTAGTGCCGTTGTTGCAGCTATTAGCAGTGCAATGAACTGGCCACACCCAGGGTTGATTTTAACCCTAGTTGGTTATTTTGGTCTGCTGTTTGGTGTTTATAAAACCAAAGACAGTGCTATGGGCTTGGTCTTCACCTTCGGCCTGACAGGCTTCCTGGGATACACCTTAGGTCCAATTATTAATATGGCCCTATCAATGCCAGGCGGCGGCGAAATGGTTGCTACGGCCCTCGGCGGTACCGCACTTACTTTTTTCGCTACCTCAGCTTATGTTCTGACGACTAAGAAAGACATGTCCAAGCTAGGTGGTTTAGTAACTGCCGGTATCATCATGGTTATTGTTGCCGCTATTGCTAACCTGTTCTTCCAAATGCCAGCTCTGCACTTAGCATTGTCAGCAATAATGATTCCATTGATGGCTATGCTGATTATGTGGCAAACCAGCGATATTATTAACGGTGGCGAGCGCAACTACATCTTAGCGACAGTTACTTTGTATGTGTCTATTTATAACCTGTTCGTCAATTTGCTAACATTACTAATGGCATTTGGCGGCGACGAATAATCGTCATTTACACATAATGTAATGCGCCCCGCAATGCGGGGCGTTTTTGTATATAGGCTATTAACTATTGGAAAAACGTGGCTAAACTCACTCTTATTTTGCAAAGCTCGGCGTCGAATCAGAAACGCTCACTGGATGCTCTAACCTTTGCAAAGAATGCTATTAAGCAAGGACATGAAATAACCTGCCTGTTTTTTTACCGACAAGCGGTTGATCATGCCGTTGCGCAAACACCTGCAGAAAACGAGAAGCTGATTCAGCAATGGAGTGATTTTAAAAACCAATCTGGCACCCCCTTGGTGGTTTGCCATACCGTGGCTGAGCGCATTGGTATAGATGAGTTTCATCCTAGCTTTGAAACTACAGGACTCACCGCCCTATCCAAAGCCATAGCCACCAGTGACCGGACATTACAATTTTAGTCCCATGAAAAAAATAGCCATAGTACAAAGCAGCAATAACCCGAACACAGCAACCGAAGCACTCGATGTCGCCCTCGCACTGGCGAGCTTCGACACACCGGTACAACTTATCCTTATTAACAGCGCCACTGATGTATTAGTGAAAGCACCGTCAAAGCGGTACGCTATGTTGGACTTATTAGATGCTGAGCCTATTGCTCTGTGTTCAAACTCAGACATAGACATTGATGCCCTTCCGGCAAATATTGAAGTGACCACTATTAAAACGGAACAGCTGAAACAACATCTGAATCAGTTTGACGAGGTGCTGCAGTTCTCATGAAAACTTTGCATTGGATACGGGACAATTCACTGTCAGCATGGTTAGAAATGCACAGCCATCTGCTTGGGCAAGACGATGCGTTTTTAGTGTCAGAACAAGCTCTAAAAACACTTCCTGACAGCTCGCCAGTAGCGCAAACTGTTTATGCTCGTAAAGGCGATATCGAGAGCTCAAAAGCGACCGAACCTAATTACCTTGTGGTAAAATCGGACGAAGAATGGGTTGAACTGGTTCTCAGTTTTCAGCAGCAAATGACCTGGTAGTCCGCATGATTGAATTTAACGGTAAAACATACGAAACCGACAAGCACGAGTATTTAGCCAATATTAATGACTGGAATGAAGAGCTGGCCCTGCATATTGCGGAGCTTGAAAGCATCGATATGACACCGGCACACTGGGAAGTGGTCAATTTTGTACAAGACTTTTACCGAGAATTCGATACCAGTCCGGCTATGCGTGTTTTAGTGAAAGCCATGAAAAAGCAGTTGGGAGAAGATAAAGGCAACAGTCGTTACCTTTACAAATTGTTCCCGAAAGGCCCGGCTAAGCAGGCCACACGAATTGCGGGCCTGCCGAAACCGGCTAAATGCATTTAGGGTTAACCTTAGCCCTTAATAACTTCAAGGCCACCCATATAAGGCCGCAGGGCTTCAGGCACAACTATTGAGCCGTCTTCCTGTTGGTAGTTTTCCAGTACAGCAACTAACGCCCGGCCTACTGCTAAACCCGAGCCATTCAATGTGTGCATAAGCTCTGGTTTCTTTGCACCTTTACGACGGAAGCGAGCCTGCATACGACGCGCTTGAAAGTCCTGCATATTTGAGCAAGAACTGATTTCACGGTACGCCTGTTGCGCTGGTAACCATACTTCTAAGTCGTAAGTTTTAGCGGCGCCAAAGCCCATATCGCCAGTGCAAAGCAATACCTTACGATACGGCAGTTCAAGCTTTTGCAGCACAGTCTCAGCATGCCCGGTCAGTTGCTCTAGCGCGTCCATTGATTCTTCAGGTTTTACTAACCAAACTAGCTCGACTTTATCAAACTGATGCTGACGGATAAGGCCACGGGTATCTCGACCATGAGAGCCGGCTTCACTGCGGAAACAAGGCGTATGTGCCGTAAATTTAAGCGGCAGTTCGTCTTCGTCGGCTATCTCGTCACGGTATAGGTTCGTTAACGGTACTTCGGCCGTTGGAATCAGTGACATTGGAATTTGGTCTTGTGACTCCCCTTCAATGTGGAATAAGTCTTTACCAAATTTCGGTAACTGCCCTGTTCCCAGCAAAGAATCCTGATTCACCATATACGGCACGTAGGTTTCTAGATAACCGTGCTCTTGTGTGTGCAAGTCCAGCATGAACTGAGTCAGTGCGCGATGCAGGCGAGCAATGCCACCCCGCATGACAACAAAGCGCGCCCCTGTTAATTTCGCGGCAGCTTCAAAGTCCATACCTTTAGCTAAGGCTTCGCCAAGATCAACGTGATCTTTTACTTCAAAGTCAAAAGACTTAGGTTCTCCCCAGGTCAGTACTTCCTGGTTTTCACTTTCATCTTCACCTTGCGGCACTTCGTCTGCTGGCAGGTTAGGCACACCCATAATAATGCCGTTAAGCTCTTCCTGAATCGCTTTAAGTTCTTCTTTCGCGCTATCCAGCTGGTCACCTAAATCACTCACCGCATCCAATAAAGGCTGTATGTCTTCACCGGCAGCTTTTGCTTTACCAATCGCTTTGGAACGACTATTACGTTCAGCCTGAAGTTGTTCAGTACGTACCTGTACCTCTTTACGTTGTTCTTCAAGCTTGCTGAGTTTAGCAACGTCTAAGTCGAAGCCTCTTTTAGCAAGTGCCTTTGCGGTATTGTCTAATTCCTCTCGGAAGTATTTAGCGTCTAGCATGAGTGTCCTATTTAACCGTTGTTGAGTACAACATCATTGCTGCAACAACAGCAGCAATACAGATAATTACGTTTAAGCCTATGTGTAAGGCGGCTTTTAGCATTTCGCCCTGGCTGGCCAGCGTCACAACCTCAACCGAGAACGTTGAAAAGGTTGTAAATGCGCCTAAAACCCCAACACCAAGGAATAAGCGGGTTGTTTCTGACAGCGATTGTTGTTGTCCATACGCCAGTAACAGTCCCAATAAAAACGAGCCTAATATGTTAACGGTCAGCGTCGCAAAAGGGAATGCCCGCAGCCCAAATGATTGCATCGCAAGGCTAATAGCGTAACGTCCCGAGGCGCCAATGGCTCCGCCGGCAGCAACGCAGAAAAAATGCAGCAGTAGGTTATTCATCGGGCTCCCTTTTCCAGTCTGACTTAGCGTCCATGTCCTGTAGCCAGCGCAGCTTTTCCTGCAACTTAATTTCTAAGCCGCGCGGCTCGGGCTGATAAAATTGCGTTTCAGCCAGTTCTGACGGCAAATAACGTTCACCGGGCACATAAGCATTTGGGTAGTTGTGCGCATATTGGTAATCAGCACCGTAGCCCTGCTCTTTATGCACTTTAGTGGGTGCATTGCGTAGGTGTTCCGGTACCGGCGCATCGCTGTGCTCTTTTGCCGCCCTGAGTGCCCCTTTAAACGCATTGTACACCGCATTACTCTTAGCAGCACAAGCACAATAAATAACAGCCTGAGCGATGGCTCTTTCGCCCTCTGCCGGCCCTACTCTGTGATACGTATCCCAGGCATTTAACGCTAACTGCAGGGCTCTTGGGTCGGCATTACCAATATCTTCAGAGGCAATAGCCAATAACCTACGTGCTATAACCAGAGCATCACCGCCACCTGTTAATAAGCGCGCGTACCAATATAAGGCACCGTCTGGCGAAGAGCCCCGTACCGACTTATGAAACGCTGATAGAATATCGTAATAATGGTCACCCTGATGGTCGAATGCGGTGGCCTTTTCACCAATAGCGGCGGTAATTAGCTCAGGCGTAATAGGCTGACTGCTGCTTTCAACAAAGTCGGCCACTACTTCAAGGTAATTCAGCAACCGTCGAGCGTCACCACCGGCTAAATCCAACAGCTTTGCCCGGGCTTCACCTTCTAACCTTAATCCACGCTGCCCCAGGCCTCGCTCTGTATCTTCCAGCGCTCGGTTTAAGGCCAGCTCAAGGTCTGCTTTTGAAAGCCCCTGCAAGCGATACACCCGTGCACGTGATAACAACGCATTGTTTAATTCGAAGCCGGGGTTTTCTGTCGTCGCACCAACAAACACAATGGTGCCGTCTTCAATATGTGGTAAAAATGCGTCCTGCTGACTTTTATTAAAACGGTGCACCTCGTCGACAAACAAAATCGTTCGGCGTCCCTGCTGTTGGGCAACCTGCCTTGCTTCTTCAATGGCTTGTCTTATGTCTTTTACACCGGAGGTAACCGCACTGATACGACTGACAGTGGCATTGGCGGTAGTAGCAATGAGCTCAGCTAAGGTGGTTTTACCGGTGCCCGGTGGCCCCCAGAGAATCATTGAATGCAAATGACCTTGTTCAACCGCCACTCGCAGCGGCTTTCCGGGCGCTAATAAATGCTGTTGCCCGACATACTCTTCAATGGTTTGCGGACGCATGCGCGCCGCGAGGGGTTTGAAATCAGGCTGAAAATCTAGATCAAGGCTGGCCACAACGATTAGCTTTGATCGTCCACATCGACACCAGCCGGCACTTTAAATGTGAATTGCTGGTCGTCAATTTGAGTATTTAATGCCACGTCGCTCAACATCAGTTCAGTACGCTCGCCATGCGCTTGTACCATAGTAATTTCTTTGAGCTTATTGCCGTCGAAAGCCAACTCTAACTGGCTGTTATCATTGTTATGCTTAACAAGATAACGTTCATCAGTATAAGTTACCGAGTAGTTCTGCCACTGGTTGGTATTACTGTCTAATACTAACAATAGCGGACTGTTATCAACCATGTCCTGTTGCGCATAAATAGTGACCTGATCTACGAACGGGTTGTAATACCAAACCTTCTCTCCGTTTGCGACCATCACCGTTTCATCGGGGCGCATTGTGTGCCAATACAAATTCGCCGGGCGCTTTAACGTCATAGTGCCACTTAAACTTTGCAGAACATTGCCCTGCTCGTCTTTCACTTGCTGTTCGAACTCTGCCGATAAACTTTGAGTTTGCTCTAACAGCTGCTGTAGCTCCTGTTTATCCGAGTTATTGTCGCTGGCAAATGCATTCATTGATACCGCCATAACGGCGGCGAACCATACTGCTTTCATGAATTAGTCCCTTGGTGGTTTAGGTGCCAGAACATCGCGCTGGCCGTTATTACCTGCACTACTTACGACACCGCTCATTTCCATTTGTTCGACAATGCGTGCAGCGCGGTTATAACCAATACGGAATTTTCGCTGAACACTCGACACCGACACTCGTTGCGTCTCTGTGACGAAAGCAACCGCTTCGTCATAAAGCGGGTCTGACTCGGCGTCATCCATTTCCTGTTGCTCGCCCGGCAATAACGCTTCTTCGCCTTGATCACCTGAGAGAATTTCTTCCAGGTAGTTAGGACGACCGCGCTTCTTCCAGTCTTTCACCACGGCATGCACTTCATGATCATCAACAAAAGCGCCATGCACTCGTATTGGGGAGCCACTTCCTGGTGGTAAGTAAAGCATATCGCCCTGCCCTAATAACTGGTCAGCGCCGGGCTGGTCCAAAATAGTACGAGAGTCGACTTTTGACGACACCTGAAACGCAATACGCGTTGGAATATTCGCTTTGATTAAACCGGTAATAACGTCGACTGACGGACGCTGTGTTGCCAAAATAAGATGAATACCGGCAGCACGTGCTTTTTGAGCAATACGGGCAATAAGCTCTTCGACTTTTTTACCAACAATCATCATCATGTCGGCAAATTCATCAATAACCACAACAATGTTGGGTAGCTTTTCTAAAACAGGCGGTAACTCATCCATTGAGTCACCCGGCTTCCAGATAGGGTCCCGCAGCGGCTCCCCTGCTTCCTCTGCCGCTTTTACCTTAGCGTTATAGCCTTTTAGGTTACGTACCCCTAAGGCTGACATCAGCTTATAGCGGCGTTCCATTTCTCCGACACACCAACGCAGCGCATTGGCCGCATCTTTCATATCGGTAACCACTTCCGTCAATAAGTGTGGAATGCCTTCATAAACTGACAGTTCAAGCATCTTGGGGTCTATCATAATCAGGCGAACGTCTTCCGGAGTGCTCTTGTAAAGCAAGCTAAGAATCATGACGTTCACACCCACAGATTTACCCGAACCGGTCGTACCCGCAACCAATAAGTGCGGCATTTTAGCCAGGTCGACAACCACAGACTTGCCGGCAATGTCTTTACCGAGAATCATTGTCAGTGGCGACTGACTATTACCGAATTGGTCACTATTGATAACTTCGCTCAGCTGCACAATTTCGCGGTGCTTATTCGGTAATTCTAGCCCTACGTATGACTTCCCGGGAATAACCTCGACCACACGCACGGCAACAGCCGACAAGGTTCGGGCAATGTCCTTAGCCAGGTTAGAAATTTTAGACACTTTAACGCCCGGCGCTAAGTCCAGTTCAAAGCGAGTAATGACCGGCCCTGGCTGAACATGCGCTACGCGAACATCGACACCAAAGTCCTTTAACACGGTTTCAACCGTTCGCGATACTTGGTCAAGTTCATCCTGCGTAATAGGGTTTTCTTTTTTATTGGGACGGTCCAGTAACTCAATTGACGGCAAAGGTGGTAACACCTCGGGGTCAACATCGCTTTCTGCGACTTCAGGCTCGTCACTTTTATCATCCTGTTTTGCGGCTTTCGCCTGACTCTTGCGTTCGGCGGCCTCTTTGCTAAAGCGCGGTGCTTTTTCCTCTTCCACCACCTCTTCTTCGTCGACCGCACTAATTGACGGCAAGCTTAATACAGGCTCTTGCTTATCTGCGCCGAATAAATCACTGGTTAACGATTTTGTCTCTTTGTCTTCGTTATCAGTTAAAGCTTCCGTAGAGTTCTCTTCTGGCTCACCTTCGTCATCGTTGCTGTCACGTTTTTGCCAGGTCTGTTTCACTCTGTCGACCAACCACAAAACGCCGACAATAGCCCACTCTCCCAGCTTGTCAGCCACTTGCAGCCAACTAATACCGGTAACCAGAGTTATACCGGTGAAAAAAAACGTGAGTAATAATAAGGTACTGCCGACAAAGTTCAGGTACGGCAAGAGTGACGCGGCAATCACGTCGCCAATAACTCCGCCGGCGGAGAAGTAATAAATGTCGTCAAAGTTAATGGAAGAAAGCGCAGAAGCGCCAATGAGCGCTAGTAACGCCCCAATCATCCGAAGGCTGACCGCCAAATAATCCATTTCCAGTAAGTGGTAGGTTTTGCGGAACAACAAATAGCCTAAGCCCGCAAACCCAAAAGGAATAAGGTATGCAACAAAACCGAATGCAAACAACAGGACATCAGACACCCAGGCGCCAACCGCACCACCGGCATTATGAATACTGCCCTCATAGCCTGTCTGCGACCAACTAGGATCAGCCGGATTAAAGCTGACTAAGGACAAGAAAATAAAAATAGCTAAAGCCCCGCTAACAAGCAGTCCGGCTTCTAGAACTCTCTGTACACCTGTCATTATTCTGTTGTAGCGCCTTCGTTAGTTATTGTTTTTAATAATTACATGATTGTAGCGAATGTCAGCCCTAATGTTACCCCTTTACTAATACTTTATTTTCTTGTTTGACCTCTTCCATAACAACATAAGTACGAGACTCATCAACGCCTGGCATCATTAATAGGGTTTCACCAAGTAGCTTTCGGTAGGCCCGCATATCGGGCACGCGAGCTTTAATCAAAAAGTCGAAGTCTCCGGCAACCAAGTGGCACTCGAGAATCTCGCCAGTTTTACGTGCCGCTTCACTAAATTCAGCAAAGGCATCGGCCGATGTTCGTGTCAGTGTAATTTCAACGAACACCATTAAGTTAGCCCCTAATTTAGCAGGGTTTATTTTGGCATGATAGCTTTCTATAACTTGCTCACGCTCTAGCTTACGAACCCGCTCTAAACAAGCGGTTTGACTCAGTCCAACCCGCTTAGCTAACTCGACATTCGACATGCGGCCATCGTCTTGCAGCAGGCGTAAGATCTTCCTGTCTATTTTATCAACAGTGATTTCTGTGGGGATTTCAGCATTAAACATAATAAATCTCTGAAAAAGTAATTATTAATAGAATATCACACTAAAAAATAACTTAAAAAAAGTAACTCATGCACTTAGGTTTGCGTCTATAATTTGCGCCAAATTATTTCACCGAAAACCGTTAACTAAGTAAGAGGCAGACAATGCTAATTGGTGTACCAAAAGAGATTAAAAACCACGAATATCGCATCGGATTAACCCCTGCTGCAGTTCGCGAATATGTTGAAAATGGCCACGACGTTATTGTTGAAAATAATGGCGGCGCCGCTATTGGTTTTACGAACGAACAATACACAGAAGCAGGCGCAAGCATTGTCGATACGCCTGAAGAGATTTTTGAACGCGCTGACATGATTGTTAAGGTGAAAGAACCTCAGCCAAACGAGTGCAAAATGCTGCGCGAAGGCCAAATTCTTTATACCTTCTTACACTTGGCTCCTGACCCAACTCAAACTGAGTTATTGGGTAAGGCTGGTTGTACCGCTATTGCTTATGAAACGGTCACCGATAACCGCAACGGGTTACCTCTGTTAGCACCAATGAGTGAAGTTGCTGGCCGTATGTCAATTCAGGCAGGTGCACACTACTTAGAAAAAGCTCACGGCGGCAGCGGTACTTTATTAGGTGGCGTACCAGGCGTTGCTCCGGGCAAAGTCTTAATTATTGGTGGCGGTGTTGTTGGTACTAACGCAGCGAAAATGGCGATTGGCCTTGGCGCAGAAGTCACTATTTTAGACCGTTCACTGCCTCGTTTACGTGAGCTGGACGATATTTTCGCTGGACGCGTACAAACGGTTTATTCAACCGTTGATGCTATCGACAAATACTCGCGCGAAGCAGACTTAGTTGTTGGCGCGGTACTGATTCCAGGCGCGGCTGCTCCGAAACTTCTGACTCGTGAAAACATTAAAAACATGAAGCCAGGCTCTGTCTTGGTTGACGTAGCTATCGACCAAGGCGGTTGTTTTGAAACGTCAAAAGCGACGACTCACCAAGACCCAGTTTATGTCATTGATGATGTGGTTCACTACTGTGTTGCAAACATGCCGGGCGGCGTGGCTCGTACCTCAACTATCGCACTGAATAATGCAACCTTGCCTTATGGTATTGCGTTAGCAAACAAAGGCGTGAAAGCAATGCTGGAGAACGACCACTTGCTGAAAGGTCTGAACATGCACAAAGGTAAAATCACCTACAAAGCGATTCACGATGACTTAGGTGAACAGTTAGGCCTTGACTATCAAGATCCGCGGGAAGCGTTACAGGGTTAATAGATCCCTAACGACTCAGAAGCTTCTAAAAAGCCCTGGTGAATGCCTTCACTGGGGCTTTTTTATTTTTGACTTGTTCCACACGCTTGCAAACCCTACAATCAGTCCCCATACACTAGTTATCTTACATTAAAAGAATACAAGCAGTCAGGAGTTATCGATGGCAGACGCCAAGCATTGTAAGTTATTAATTTTAGGTTCAGGCCCAGCGGGCTATACTGCAGCAGTCTATGCGGCACGCGCTAATTTAGACCCGGTCATGGTGACCGGTATGCAACAAGGCGGTCAGTTAACCACCACCACCGACGTTGAAAACTGGCCTGGCGACGCTGAAGGTTTAACCGGCCCTGACCTGATGGTTCGCATGCAGCAGCACGCAGAGCGCTTTAACACTGAAATTGTGTTTGACCATATTAACAGTGTCGATTTCTCCAAGCGTCCTTTCCAACTGAAAGGTGATGTGGGTGAATATACCGCGGACTCAGTGATTATCAGTACTGGCGCATCAGCTAAGTATCTAGGTTTAGACTCTGAAGAAGCCTTTATGGGCAAAGGCGTATCAGCCTGTGCAACGTGTGACGGCTTCTTTTATAAGAAACAAAAAGTCTGTGTTGTTGGCGGCGGTAATACGGCGGTAGAAGAAGCCCTTTACCTGTCTAACATTGCCAGTGAAGTTCACGTTATTCACCGCCGTGATACGTTCCGCGCTGAGAAAATTCTGGTAGATCGTCTGCACGAAAAAGAGAAAAACGGCAACATCACCTTCCACTTGAACAAAACCTTAGACGAGGTTTTAGGTGACGACGCGGGCGTAACAGGTGTTCGTATTAAGGATACACAAACTGGCGGCACCGAGGAGCTGGACGTTGCAGGTTGTTTTATTGCCATTGGTCACCAACCGAACACCGGTATTTTTGACGGTCAACTGGAGATGCAAAATGGCTACATCACCGTCCAAAGTGGTTTAGAAGGTAACGCAACAGCGACCAGCGTACCTGGCGTATTCGCAGCCGGTGACGTTATGGATCATGTTTATCGTCAAGCTATTACGTCTGCCGGCACTGGTTGTATGGCGGCGCTCGACGCTGAACGCTATCTGGATGCGTTAACGAAGTCCTGATACGACAGTGATCGTTCAGCTTGATCCATTATCGATAAGCTTCCCTCCTGCAGCGACAGCACTACACGAGCCTAACGGGCTCCTCGCTGTTGGAGGCGACTTATCGGCTGAGCGATTACTCTATGCCTACCAACACGGTATTTTCCCCTGGTTTTCAGACAACGACCCTATTTTGTGGTGGTCCCCTAATCCGCGTGCTGTATTTTATCCGGACAATATTCATGTCAGTCGTTCGTTAGCAAAGGCGGCCCGTAAGCAGCCATGGCGAGTGACCATTAATAACCAATTCGCCGAGGTTATTGATGCTTGTGCCCGCCAACGTGCCGACAATGAAGGCACCTGGATAACGGATGAAATGATGGATGCGTATATCAACCTGCACCGTCTGGGCTGTGCTCATTCCGTTGAGGTTTGGCTGGATGAACAGCTAGTGGGTGGTTTGTACGGTGTCTCGGTTGGCAAAACGTTCTGCGGTGAAAGTATGTTTCACACCGCCACTAACGCCTCAAAAATTGCTTTGATTCAGTTTGCCAATGCCTTCCACAAAAGCGGCGGTGAACTGATTGACTGCCAGGTTGGCAACCCTCACTTATTTTCATTAGGAGCACGAGAACTGTCCCGTGAACGTTTTCTGGTTAAATTACACAGCTCTCAAAGCGCAACTATGCCTAGCCAATTCTGGTTGCCAAGAGTACTCGAGTTTTCAGAGGTAACCACATGCAGTTCGGATTAACACGGGAGTCTCACTGCAACTACCTGAGCGATAAGCAAGAACGGCTTATTGTCGCTGTGCCGGAAGAGCACCAGCGGTTAAACCCTGAAGCCTATGAGTACTTTATGGCGAACGGTTTTAGGCGTAGTCATAACGATGTGTACCGTCCGCATTGCCGGCTGTGCAGCGCGTGTAAGTCACTTCGGGTGATAGTTAACGAATTTGTTGCCAGCAAAAACCAAAAACGCATAGCAAACAAAAATAAAGATTTATCATTAAACGTTGTGCTTGAACCAACAAAAGAGCACAGCCGCTTATTTTGCGAGTTTATCGAGCAGCGCCACTCTGACGGCGAAATGTACCCACCCGACCCGGCTAACTTCTGGCGTTGGGTATCCTGTGACTGGATGACGCCACTTATTCTGGAATGGCGGGACAACGACGAAAACTTACTGGCTGTTTCAGTAGCAGATCAAACTCCTCATGCGCTATCAGCTGTTTATACGTTTTTTGATCCCGCGGCTCACAAGCGCTCATTGGGCACCTATGCCATTTTGCAGCTAATTGAATACAGTCGACAGCAAGAGCTTGAATATTTGTATTTAGGCTATCAAATAGATGCCTGTAATAAGATGAATTACAAAACTCGCTTTGCCCCATATGAACGACTGGTTGGCAATCATTGGAAAAAAGCGCTAAAATCGCACACACTTTAGGCTACTAACAGAAATCAGAGGATTTTAATGGCGAAAGAAGACAATATAGAGATGCAGGGAACGGTTCTGGAAACACTTCCCAACACAATGTTCCGCGTAGAATTGGAAAATGGCCACGTGGTTACTGCGCACATCTCCGGTAAAATGCGTAAACACTATATCCGCATTTTAACGGGCGACACAGTAACGGTTCAGTTGACTCCATACGACCTGACAAAAGGCCGCATCGTCTTCCGCGCACGTTAATCCGTTCGGGGTTAAGGCCGGCTCAACCGAACCGGCCTTAAGCACTTCTTCTAGCTCTCTACCGTTTCATTGTTGCTGTCGTAGTCAAATTTAAGTTCATCTTTGTCCGACGCACTCACTTTGACACTGCCACCTTTTGACAGCTGACCAAACAGAATTTCATTGGCTAACGGCTTTTTCAGGTGCTCCTGAATAACCCGGCTCATTGGTCTTGCCCCCATTTCCTTGTCATAGCCTTTTTCAGCTATCCAGGCATGAGCGCTTGGGTCAACTTCCAGTGATACACCTTTTTTATCCAGTTGAGCCTGCAGCTCGCAAATGAATTTATCAACCACTTGCTCCAGCACTTGCGGTGTCAGGTGGTTAAACCACACTACTCCGTCCAAACGGTTACGGAACTCTGGCGTAAAGGTGTTATTGATTTCCGCCATCGCATCGTGACTGTGGTCTTGCTGCTTAAAGCCAATGGATTTTCTTACTGTTTCACGAACACCAGCATTAGTGGTCATGACGATAATTACATTGCGGAAGTCTGCCTTACGGCCGTTATTGTCGGTAAGCGTACCGTTGTCCATAACCTGTAGCAGGATATTAAAGACATCCGGATGCGCTTTTTCCAGTTCGTCCAGCAAGAGAACACAATGCGGGTTCTTAATAACCGCGTCGGTCAATAAGCCACCCTGCTCATAACCTACATAGCCAGGAGGCGCACCAATTAAACGGCTGACCGCATGGCGTTCCATGTACTCCGACATATCGAAACGAAGTAACTCTATACCCATAGCTTTGGCTAGTTGTTGAGTGACCTCCGTCTTACCGACACCGGTAGGCCCTGCAAATAAGAACGAACCAATAGGCTGATTCTCGTTCGCCAAACCTGAGCGGGACAAGCGAATAGACGCTGTTAATTTATCAATAGCTTCGTCCTGACCAAATACCACCATTTTCAAGTTGCGGTCGAGCTGTTTAAGCGTTTCCTGATCAGACTGAGAGACCGACTGCTCAGGCACTCGTGCAATTTTCGCAATGATATTTTCAATATCAGATACACCCACCGTTTTGCGGCGCTTCGACGGTGGCAGCAAACGCTGTGATGCGCCCGCCTCGTCCATGACATCAATGGCTTTGTCTGGCAAATGACGTTCATTAATGTACTTAGCTGACAGCTCTGCCGCTGCTTTTATCGCTGGCTGGGTATAACGAATGCCATGATGACTTTCATAACGATCTTTCAAGCCCATCAGAATTTTTGTGGTGTCTTCAACGGACGGCTCTACAACATCTACCTTTTGGAAACGACGTACTAACGCACGATCTTTCTCGAAGACATTCTTAAACTCGTTATAAGTGGTCGAGCCAATACATTTTAGCTGACCGCTAGACAGTAACGGTTTAATTAGATTAGAGGCATCCAGCACCCCACCACTGGCGGCACCTGCCCCAATAATGGTATGAATTTCATCGATGAACAGAATTGCGTGCTCTTGCTTTTGTAGCTCTTTTAATAGCAGCTTAAAGCGTTTTTCAAAGTCGCCCCGGTATTTGGTACCGGCCAGCAAGTCGCCCATATCCAGCGAGTAAATTTTCGCGTCCAGCAATATCTCCGGCACGTCACCTTTGACGATACGATACGCCAAGCCTTCTGCAATGGCGGTTTTGCCAACGCCGGCTTCCCCCACCAGTAGCGGATTGTTTTTACGACGGCGACAAAGAATTTGAGCGCAGCGCTCTACCTCGTAATCACGCCCAATCAGCGGGTCAATTTTTCCTTCTTTGGCCTGCTCGTTTAGATTAGTGCAGAACTTCTGCAGATAACTTTGTTGCTCTTCCTGCTGAGTTTCAATGGTTTCATCTTCCAGCGACTCTTCCGCCGGCTCTTCATCGATACGCGAAATGCCGTGCGAAATATAATTCACGATATCCAAACGGGTAATATCGTTCTTATTCAGCAAATAGACCGCCTGGGACTCTTGTTCACTGAAAATAGCGACCAACACGTTGGCTCCGGTTACTTCGGCATTGCCCGACGACTGTACATGGAATACGGCACGTTGCAGAACGCGCTGAAAGCCTAATGTAGGTTGTGTGTCCGGCTCTTCTTCGTCCGGGCCAAATAGCGGTGTACTGCGGTCAATGTAACTCAACAACTCTTCTTTCAGTTGTTGAAAATTAGCCCCACAGGCGCGCAGCGCTTTTGACGCGTCTGGGTTATCCAGCAGCGCTACCAATAAATGTTCGACAGTCATAAGCTCATGACTGCGCTCTCGTGCCAGCCGAAACGCATCATTCAACGTCAGTTCAAGGGCCTTGTTCAACATACACCACTCCTTACCGTCTCACTCACTTACTCTTGTTCCATTGTGCAAAGCAATGGGTGCTGATTTTCGCGAGCGTACTGGTTGACTTGTACTACTTTTGTTTCGGCGATTTCCGCAGAATAAACACCGCAAACGGCCTTACCTTTATAATGCACCTGCAACATCGTATCTGTTGCTCTTTCCTGATCCATCTTAAAAAATTTCATCAACACTTCAATCACAAAATCCATGGGTGTGAAGTCATCGTTGTTCAAAATGACTTTATACATGGACGGTGGCTTGAGCTCTTGTTTTTCCTCTGTGTCGCTAAGATGTTGTTGGTCAAATTGACTCATTTGTTAACAACCTATCATAAATTGTAGTCTAAAAATTCGTAATTACTTGCAAAAATCCACTCAAAATTTTAACAACAGAGCGCATTTTTTAACCAAAAAAGCTTGACTAATAACTCATGTCACCTAGAGTTAAAGATGGTGTTTGAACGGCTTAATTTCAAGTTAACACCTCCAATAATAATAAACATAGTCTGTTGCAAAAGAAGGAAGTAGATGTATGGCTACCGGAAAAGTCAAATGGTTCAATAATTCGAAAGGCTTCGGCTTTATCGAGAGCGAAGATCGCGAAGGCGATATCTTCGCACATTACTCGACCATTGAAATGGAAGGTTATCGCACTCTGAAAGCTGGACAGCCTGTTGAGTTCGAATTAGAGGAAGGCCCTAAAGGCCTACACGCCTCCAACATTGTCCCCGGTTCCACTGAAAAATAACCGAGGTAACTCTAAACAAGATAAAGGCGCGGACTCACACTCTGCGCCTTTATTTTTGCTTAACTCGCATAACCCTAGCTGTCGATACCAAAATAGCGACGTAATTGATCACGCAAGTTCGGCGGTGTTCCATTTATAGTCAAAGTATCGGTTGCTGGATCATAATGAACTCGCTCACCCAATACTGTGTGGTCAAAACCGACACTGACACCACCGCCCTGACCTTGGAACTTAACTAATTTTCTTAGCGTCGACTTATCGGCCGGAAAGTCGTCGGCAATCTCTTTTTCGCGCTGCTCGGCAAACTCTTTAGAGAACATTTCAAAAGAGTTATCTGACGGATACTGTTCTGCAAACTGCTCCGACAAGTCTTTAATTTTTACCGAGTCGCCCTGCTTCCACTGTTCGTCACAATACTCATACGCTGTTTTATTTAATGCCTGGCGCTGTTCTGCTTCAAGCCCTGACTGCTTCGCGTATTCCTGAACAGTATCAACCAACTGCTGAGTTTGCTCTTTGGTATTCACACGCTCGGTACACCCCAGAAAGTCCAGGAAAAAGTCTGAGACTTTGCGACCCGCACGTCCTTTAATAAAGGAAATATAGCGCTCAGCATCGGGCGCCGTGCGCCACTCGGTTAAATCAATACGCGCAGCCAGCTGCACTTTACTAATGTCCAGCTGTGATGAACGGTCAACCGCTAAATCCGGGCTTATCGTGACGCCTTCTTTTACCGGTAAGAAGCATACCAACAGGTATTCTGAACTTAAGTGTTGATAACGGGTTATCAGTAAAAAGCCAGCTTCCAATAAGTTATAACTTTGCAACTGCTCTAATAATAGCTTGGCCGACTGCTGACTGAACTCAACAAAGTCGAGCTCTTTGTCATACCAGGACTTCAGTTGCTCCGGAAACGGGCTGGCATCACCTTCGTCGGTTTCGGTCAGAAAACTGGCGTAACCTTTAGCCGGTTTACTGGTATAAACGTCCGTTAACTCAACCAGTAAATCATGCAATTGCTCGTCTTCATTCAATGCTGAAGGGGCTAATCGTAAGCCAACCTGACCATCGTTTTGGTAAAACTGGTGAATAATACTTTCTTCAATTCGCAATTGCATATCAGGGACTATCCTTGCTGTTTTGCTGTGTTACTATAAGCGGATTGTAACACGAGACTGGTAGACAATGGGAAAGGACCAACGCGGAAAATACCAACGCCGGGACAAAATAGCACGGCTAATTAGCTGGGGGCATTGGTTTACGTTTGCCAACATTATTCTGTGTTTATTCATTGGTTTGCTCTATGTTGAGGCATCGCCAGAGTCACCGAGTGCTATTGGCACCTTATATATGCTGGTGAGTTGGCTTGGGCATTTTGCCTTTTTGCCCTTCGTGTTCTTCATTATTCTTATATTCCCGCTCTGTCTTATTGTGCCCTACTCAAAGGTTCTGCGCGGCTTAGCGGCGTTAGTCGCCTCGTTTGGGCTTATCGCTCTTATTGCCGACGCCTTATTTTTTAGACAGTACGGCTACCACTTAAACACCTATTCTCTGGCTCAAATGACTAAAGACGCTGAAGCCGTATTTACCGGGGCTAGCTTCGTTATAATTTCAGCAGTGCTGTTAGGGTTCTTGTTAATTGTCGGTATCGAGTTGCTACTTGCTAACCTTGCCTGGAAACGCTTGAGTGACTTGCAGCGTAAAAAAATAGGTGCACCGGCAACAGCAGTATTTGTCCTGTGCTTTTTTGTGAGTCATAGCGTCCACGTTTGGGCAGACGCGTCTTTATATACCCCCATTACCCAACAGGACGATATGTTCCCATTGTCCTACCCGACCACAGCAAAAACGCTTATGGCGAAACACGGGGTTATTGATGTTGAGAGTTATCAGGCTCGTCAACAGATGCTTATGGCGACCGATAAAATTAAACTGAAGTACCCTAAGCAGCCGCTTTTATGCTCGAAGAAAGACTTTGAACAGCCTGCGACAATTATTCTGTTTAATGAATATAGCGAGAACATCAATGCTGCTCTGGCAGGCTCAGGCTTAACTCAAACACAGGTAACTATGCTTGCCCACCCCCGGCAGGAAGGCGGCTTGTTTCAGTTTCTATACGGACTTCCCGATTTTTATCAGGATACAATTGAACGTCAGAAAGTAATGCCTGCTTATTTGAAACCTTTGAACGACTTTAATATTGAAATGAACTGGTACCTCAGTGAACAGTGGAATACTGATGAGCTCAGCCTGTCACAGTTTACTGATGAAATTAGTACAGAGAGTCTTCAAAGCTTTACGGGCCGCAATAATCAGCGCATTAATGTCATACTGCTGACAGAAGACAATACTGATCAGTTATCAGGCATTCTCACTAAAGCGCGACAACATCAAGTTTTGGTCAGTTATTTGTCGCCTAAGGAGCAGTCCGGATTGTTAGGCAAGGAGCAGTTTGCACTTGCAAACATGACTGTCCCCTTGTGGCAATCGAACCTAGAGCTTCCTAAGCAACCTATTGCCGGTTTAATGGATATTATTCCGACTGTTATGGATGATCGCATTGCCTGCGCAGGGTCTTTTAAAAACTACACCAACGGTGAAAGTTTACACTCTCAGAAGCCTCGTTGGCCGCTTATCGAAACCTACAGTCCTTATATTGTTATTTATGACGAAGCGGAAATAACGATTTTGGATAATAGTGGCCAGTTTAACGTCTACAGCAGCCCTGAATTTACTTTGAAAAAAGGCTCTGAACCACCGGTTCCGGTTTTAATAGACGCATTAAAAGACCTTAAACGCTTTACCGAAACTCAAGAGTCAGGTAATTGATGAAAATAGAAGCACTTGAGCAGCTAAAAGGCTTCTGAGGCTTGCGTAATACGTCAAATACAGTAAGATAGCTTCCCTCGGTCGGCGTGTAGCGCAGCCTGGTAGCGCACTGTCATGGGGTGTCAGGGGTCGGAGGTTCAAATCCTCTCACGCCGACCAATTCTTCCTTTAACTATCTCCCTGAAGCAAACCTAACTGTTCATTCAACGGCGCAACAACTCGCCAGTATCCGCCTCTTGCTGAGCCAACACGTTTTAATTGCCCGCGAGACTTTAATTTGGAAATGTGCTTTTCGACAGCACGGTCAGAAATTCCGAGCACTTCTGATAATCGTGCGGCACTCCACTCTGGATGTTCCTGTAATAACGCAAGAATGTTCTCACGAGTGGTAAAGTAAGGCCTAATTTCGTGAAAACGCCCTTTCTCCGAATTTATATCCGAACTTATTACCGAAGCTTTCATCGAATTTACAGGTTTATCGTGTTCCGTTAGTGTCTTTTTAACGCTATCCAGAAGTTCATCGAAAGCCTCATCCAAACGGTTCAGTACAAACTCAACCATGACACTCAGGTCATTATTGCCAATAGACAACCTTAAGCAGTCATAATATTCGCTACGCTTTTCTTTTAACTTAGTTTCAAAGTTAAGCCAACGCAGCAAACCATGCCACTGCTCAAGAATTAGGCTGACCCACAAATGGCCAATACTGCTATTCCCAATAGAAAAAGGCTGAATGAATTCGTATTGACGCAAAAATATGACGGCTTTAACTAGCGGATGCTCGTCCGCTTGCTCCACCCACTCAAGTAATGAGCGGAGTTGCTTAGGCACTTGCCCGGCGGGCGCGGTGGTATGAACCAGCTTGTTATATTGGTAAATACCCATGCCCGTGGAACGATAACTGCCGGCTTCCGGCGTCACGGCAGCGAAAGTTTGTCTATGAGCATCCCGAAGACTCTCATCAGAGCCTATGCGCCAGCGCGAATGCGACTCATAAGCTTCGCTTAAAGACACGCCGTTAAGCTGCGTTGCGTTTAAGTCCATACCAATAGAGGCATTTAGCTTTTTCTGACGCGAAACGTCACTAAGCCCAACTTGTTCAGACTGAGCATCTTCAAGCAAACACTCCAAATAGCCGAGCTTTTTACTAACATCAGCAACCAGGTTAATGCTTTGTGTCGACAACGCGCCCTCGGTATTTATCATTATTCTGCGGTCACCACCCTGTTTCGCCCATTTTCTTTCGCATCGTACAGCGCATCATCAACACGTTTTATCAGTTGAGTGCGAGTTTCATCTTCAGCTAAGTTAATAGCCGCTTTTCTTTCACTATCTAGCACTTATTGCCCCTGCACATATCCCAGCGTATTCTGCATGGCTGCAGTGACTGCTTTTCCAACCAATTAATGTAATCTGACCAAGTATTTTCCTTATAAAAGCTAAAGTAGCTCAGGGCGTTAGCATTAGCAATGAAATCCTGTTTTTGCAGTCTTTTATGAAGTATTTTTCCGCCCAGAGTCGAGCCTTCAATAACATATGCAGCCCCTATAGCCTCAGTGTCAGTCATTGTTCGTCGGGGTGTGTCCAATACTGGAGGGTGGCCCAAAGCCTCTAGGTCGCTCTGAACGCACCAAAGTCGTGGCTTATACACATAGTCACTCTTTGTTAAATAAGCTTCTATAGCAGGCTCAAGTGTTGCCAGAAAAGTATTCAGGCTATTTAACGCCGCAACATACTGTCCACAGCTAATATCGGCTTTCATCAAGTCAGCAAAACAAGACTCTCGCTCAAGTTTACTGTGCAGTTCTTGAGTCTTTGTTCTAAGCTCATTTAATAAAGGAAAGGACGTCAAAAACTTCTCCTAATTATTTCGCTGTATTAACCGATAGCAATAATAGCTACGGCACAGTCACGCAAATAGTTTGTATTAATTAGGTAAGCATGAATTTGCAAAAGGCTTCAATGCGTTTGTGGCCAACCTCGGCAGTATTATTACGCATGTGCGCAATACCGCTTATGAGGTTAACGAGAAAGTGACATCAATTGATAAGTCCATGACGCAAATTGATGGCCTCTCCAACGAGCAGGAGAATAAAACAGACCAGGTTGCGGTCGCTATGAACGAAATGGAAACCACCGTTCGTGAAATTGCCGAAAATGCCAACCAAACGGCCAGCCATGCGTCAGAGTCACGCTCAACCACAGAGCAAAACCAAGAGCAGTTACGACAAGCCGTCAATACCATGCACCAATTGTCTGACTCGATGCAAAGTGCGGCACAGTCTGTTGAAAGCTTAGCAAACGACGTCGAAAGTATTGTTACTGTTATTGATACCATTGAAGGTATTTCAGAGCAGACCAACTTGCTTGCGTTAAACGCAGCCATTGAGTCAGCCCGCGCCGGTGAAGCCGGTCGAGGCTTTGCCGTAGTTGCCGATGAAGTCAGAACGCTGTCACAGCGTACCGGTCAGTCAACCGAAGAAATTCGTCAGAAAATAACTCGCCTGCAAGAGGGCTCTCGCAATGCGGTTTCCGCTATGGAGCATAACCGTAAGCAAGCGCAAAGCACCAGTGAAAAACTGAGCGATGCTGACAATAAGTTGAATGAGTTAGTTAACCTCATTCAGGAAACTGCGGATATGAGTACTCAAATCGCAACCGCAACAGAAGAGCAAGCGTCGGTTAGTCAGGATGTTGCCGCCAACATTCAGTCTATTGCTGACTTTGCGACGCAGGTGTCGACAGCGGTTCGCGAAAGTCACAGCGAGTGTGAACAAATGTCCTCACTCGCTGACAGCCTTCGTAAGCAATTAGAGCAATTTAAAACGTAATATCGGCAAATAACTCTTGCAGCCGTGCAACTTCCTTGTCTGAAAGGGGTTGCATTGGCTGCTTACCCCACACTGGATCCGGCCATGCCGCATCACTCATAAACCGGGCAATATGGTGCACATGCAACTGAGGCACTCGGTTTCCCAACGCAGCGACGTTGAGTTTATCGGGCTTATACTCTGCCTTTAGCCAGTGACTTAAAAAGGAGCTTTCATGCAAAAATTGAATTTGCTGCTCTTCGGTTAAGTCACAGAGTTCCCGCACGTCATCGACTCGCGGAATCAGCACAAACCAAGGGTACTGCGCATCGTCCATCACACGCACCTGGCATAACGGCCAGTCGGATAAAAAGTAACTGTCTTCTAGCAGTGCCTTCGCAACCGGGAATTCACTCATTATTGACTCCTTAATTAGCGTCCTGCGTTTCAAGCTGGCTTAAAAACTGAGAGAACAACGTACTTATTTTAGGTAACGTACTTATCAGTCGGTGATCATCATCCAGTATATGCAATTCTGCTGAGTGTTGCTTGGCAAAGCGCCAGCTGTTTTCTACTGGCACAATATCATCACGCCAACCATGCACAATAGCCGTCGACTCGGGAAGAGCCACAGTATCGAAGTTAACCGAGCCCCCCAAATAAAAGGCCGGCGCCAACACAAATAAGCCCTTACACGCGGGTTCTCCGGCGCAGGCTGTTGCCACGTAACCGCCCATGCTTGAGCCCACCAATACAACCGGCCCTTCTATAAATGTTAATTTTTCTCGAAGTTTAAGAGCGCGTTCATCAACATTGTCGATCCCCTGATAATCGACACTATCAACCTCAAAGCCTTTTTCTTCAGCTTTTTTAGCGAGTTCTTTGATCTTGGTTCCCCAAGGTCCGCTTTCTTTTCCGTGACTAAAAACAACATTCATGTATCAAAACCCTATATTTTTTGTTTAACTTGCGCTAAAACTACAGTATAGATTGAGTTAACAAACATAATGCACACAGGAGGACGTTATGCCGCTAAAAAATGGTGTATCGCTACTTGTAATGGTGGCTGCTTCAATGGGCTCATTCCTGTCTGCAAAAGCAGTGGCTAACGATGACATTACCTGGGGCGTTAACTCGGCACCGCCTTTTCATATTTACGATGGCGAATATAAAGACGCCGGTGTTTGCGATGCTCTGGTCAGTGCGTTCCAGCAAGAGCTGCCGCAAAACATTCATAACATTAGAAAGCTGCCGTCAAAACGCATTACAATGATAATGAAACGCAGTAAAAACCTGTGCTTTCCCTGTGTCATTAAAAATAGCCCCTATAACGACACCTTTCTTTACAGCGATACAACCCACAAGTATGCGCCACATGGGGTAATAACCAACCGAGATACCGCCCAGTATATCACTGCCAAATATGGCTACCCTGTTCGGTTCGAAGAGCTCGCGAAAGACACCGACTTACGCTTTGGACAACCCGATGAACGCCGTTACGGCAAATTACAGCCTTTTATCGATGACTACCTGCTTAACTCAAGTAACTTTAGCTTTATCAGTGGACAGAAGTCACACGTAAGCGTGCTTGCTATGATACTGAATGATCGTATTGACTACACTGTCGACTACGAAATGATAAAAAACTATTACCAGCGCACTCATGATGACGGTGCCAAACTGAGTTTTATTCCTATTGCAGAATACGACGGTCAGGTTATTGAAGGTGCGGTTGGTTGTACACGAAACGAATGGGGCAAACGCACCATAGAAACCCTGAACAGCGCGATAAGCTCCGTACAAAGCAATTCAGAGTTTCAGCGAGCGTTAGACCGGTGGTTGGGACCAAACCGGCCACGTTAATGTCGGTAGAGTTAACCGAAACGCTTTTCTAAGTATTGATTAATATCATCGGACTCGTACATCCAGGTGGCAGAGCCGTCTTCTTCGCTTATACGTAAGCATGGAACTTTCACTCGACCGCCACCCTGCTCTAACTCATTTCTATGAGTTTGGTTGTGTTGCGCATCACGCAGTTCGATAGGCAACGACAAACGCGCAATGGTTTTGCGAACCTTTATACAAAACGGACAGGTTTTAAATTGATATAACGCCAGGTTCTTACACTGTTCATCCACCTTGCTTTGCTCTTCAGTACTGCGTTCAACACCTTTCGGGGTTGTCAGCTTTTCACCAATAATCATAAATGGCATTAAAATAAGACGAACTAAGCGGAAGAAATAACGAATCACAATGCGCATAAAGCAAAAACTCAACTATTAATAACAAAGAAAGGCCGATAGCCTAGCACATATCGGCCTATTGCTTAACGCTCGTTTAATACCTCGCTAGCAATTTCAAAACTCCTCAAGCGCGCGTCGTGATCATACCCATGGCAGGTTAAAATCAATTCATCGATACCGGTGTCATCAATAAACTGATTGATATGACGACTCACGGTATCTTTTGTGCCAACTGCGGTATAAGTCAGTGCGTGATTCGCACCTGCAATTTCCTGCGGTGAGCCCACCCGGCTAATATCCTCAACCGGCGCTTTTAATTTACCCGGCATGCCTCGTCTAAGCGCAATGAACTGCTGTTGCATTGAGCTCATCATGTATCGGGCATCGGTTTCAGAGTCTGCGGCAAACACATTCATTGCTGTCGCAACATAAGGCTTATCCAAATATTGTGAAGGCTTAAAATTGTCCCGATACGCTTTTAGTGCATGGTGCAGATAGTCCGGTGCAAAATGCGAGGCGAAGGCGTAAGGTAGACCCAGGTGAGCTGCAAGCTGCGCCCCAAAGGTACTGGACCCCAGCAACCAAACCGGTATTTTTTGCCCATAGCCAGGTACCGCTTTAATGACATCAGCAGGCTGAGCTTCTGCCAGATAGCCAAGTAACTCTTGCACGTCACGCGGGAAGTTCTCTGCGTCATTCGGAGTACGGCGCAATGCCCGTAATGTTGCACCATCAGTGCCTGGCGCCCTGCCCAGCCCTAAATCGACTCGGCCCGGGTATAACGCATCTAAGGTTCCGAATTGCTCCGCCACTACGAAAGGCGCATGATTTGGCAACATAATACCGGCTGAACCCACTCGTATGTGCTCGGTTTTGCTAGCCACATAACCCAATGCTACCGCCGTTGCGGCCGAGGCTATGCCTTCCATATTATGATGCTCTGCCATCCAGAAGCGAGAGTAGCCCCACTTTTCTGCGTGCTTAGCAATGTCTGCTGCATTATGCAACGCGGTTGCAGCTGTTCCCTCTTCGGTCACCGGAGCCAGGTCTAATAATGAATATTTCATAACAACTCAAAAACAGTGATTGATACTCTCTATATTGGCATGGCTTCTTTATTTTCAAGGTCTGATTGCAATGACTGCGTAACCTCCTCGGGCCAGACACTCGCCTGCACCTTCGCAATATGGCTGTCCTGCATAAGGAACATAACCACTCGCGACTGGCCTATACCACCACCAATTGTTAAGGGCATTTTCCCACCGATAAGCGATTTATGCCAAGGTAAGCATGCTTTAGATTGCTGCTGACTCAATTCGAGTTGACGTTTTAGTGCAGCCTTATCAACTCTAATCCCCATAGAGGATAGCTCTAACGCATCGTCGATAGCCTCGTGCCAGACGAGTAAATCACCGTTTAATCCGGTTTCACCGGTTTCTGACACCGTGCTCCAGTCGTCGTAGTCGGGCGCGCGTGCATCATGCGCTTGTCCATCACTTAAGCGCGCACCAATACCAATAATAAAAACGGCGCCGTACGCTTTAGTTATTTCCCGCTCGCGTTGTTTCGAGCTCAGTTCGGGGTACTGCTGCGCGAGAGTTTCACTGTGAATAAAGTAAATGTCGTCTGGCAGTTCTAACCCTCTCGCTCTAATTTCAGGAATGCACTCAACAGTGCGAAGCAACGCCGCATAGATGCGCCTGACAGTGCACTTTAAGTAAGCCACGCTGCGATCATGCTCGGCAATGACCTTTTCCCAGTCCCATTGGTCGACATACACCGAATGCTTGTGACCTAAGCTTTCTTCATCGGGCCGTAACGCGGTCATGTGGGTTAAAATGCCCTCTCCCTCGCTGAATCCATACTCACCGAGTAATTGTCGCTTCCATTTCGCTAACGAGTGAACGACTTCATAGGTCTTGTTGGGTATCGCCTTTATTGACACTTTAACCGATTGCTCTTTACCAGACAGGTCATCCTGCACGCCAGTTCCACATTCGCTCAGTAGCGGTGCCTGAACCTCAATAAGGTTTAATGCCGATGCAAGTTCCTGAGTAAATTGTGTTTTAATTTGTCGAATCAGTTGCTGTCGTTTTATAAATGAATGTTTCATAAGTCTCTCCTACTTTCTGTTAACTCATTAACACCAAATAAGAAGAAACATTCAATAGATAAAAACAAAATTAGCTTTTCACTGTAATTAATTTAAAATAAAACCCGATAAATTCACAAAAACATTAAATAACCATGAAAAAATCAGCGCAAAATTATCAAATCGACAATTTGGATAAAAACATACTGTCAGAGCTTATGAACGACGCTCGCAAAGCTTATAGCGAAATTGCCAAACGCTACAAAGTGAGCCCGGCAACCATTCATGTTCGTGTCGAAAAAATGCGCGCTGCGGGGATTATTAAAGGCACCCACTTAGCCGTTAATCCTAAAGCTCTAGGCTATGAAGTCTGCTGTTTTATTGGCATTACCTTGCGTCAGGCGGGTGATTACCCCTCGGCTATTGCTAAGCTGGAAAAATTAGAGGAAGTCATTGAAGCACACTACACCACCGGTCAGTACAACGTGTTCATCAAAATACTGACTCGTTCAATAGAGGACTTACAAAACATTCTTATTAACCGCATTCAGGCCATACCGGAAATACAATCAACTGAAACACTTATTTCTTTGCAGCAGCCTATAAAGCGAGACTTGCAACCTTAACCTGTCCGGTCATTTACCTCAGGAATGAAACGAAACACCGAAAAAGAAGCGCTTATACACCAGTATCTGTTAGGGTAAAGTCACTGATAATAGTAACTAGAATAAAGAAGGAAGCCCGTATGTTACGAAAGTGCATTCGTTACGTCAGTGCGCTTACGGTCGCTATCGTTGCTGTGCCCTCGATTGCTGCCGCTGAGAACCTGTCGTACTACTTACCTGCAGATGTCAGTTATGACGAAAGCATAACCAAGCCTAAAGAAGCGCTGGGTTATAACGTTGGCGACTGGCACGCGCGCCCAGAGCAAATTGTTAACTACATGAAGCAACTGGCAAAAGAGTCTGATCGCATTACCTTTGAAGAAACTGGCCGCACTCACGAACAGCGCCCGTTGGTTTTGCTGACAGTCACTTCGCCTGACAACCATAAAAATATTGATGACGTCCGCGAGCGCCACTTAGCGGCGGCTGACACTTCGCGTGATGCCGACCCTGACGATACACCATTAGTGCTTTACATGGGTTACAGTATTCACGGTGATGAGTCCAGTGGCAGTAACGCCGCTATTTTATTGGCTTATTACCTGGCGGCAGCGCAAGGTGAAGAAATAGAGGCCGTTCTAAAAGACTCAGTAGTACTTTTAGACCCTGCGTTTAACCCTGACGGCTTGGCGCGTTTTGCACAATGGGCAAATCAGCATAAAAGCCAAAACCTGGTCGCAGACCCGCAAAGTCGTGAACACGTACAACCCTTTATACGCGGTCGCGTTAACCATTATTGGTTTGATATGAACCGTGACTGGTTGCTGTTGCAACACCCTGAGTCACGCGCTCGTATTGCTAACTTCCAGAAGTGGAAGCCAAACGTGCTCACCGATTACCACGAGATGGGAACCAACAGTACGTTTTTCTTCCAGCCGGGTATCCCGTCGCGCAAAAATCCGCTGACGCCCGATGAAAATGTGCGTTTAACTGAGATTTTAGCGGCTGAGCATGCGGACTCGTTGGATGATATTGGCAGCCTTTACTACACCGAAGAGTCATTCGATGACTTTTATTACGGCAAAGGTTCTACTTACCCTGATATCCAGGGCGCCGTTGGTATTTTGTTTGAGCAGGCGTCAAGCCGTGGTCACTTGCAAGACTCCGTAAACGGTGAAGTTGCCTTCCCATTTACTATTCGCAATCAGTTTGTGGCGTCACTTAGCACCATTTATGGCGCTCATAAAAACAAAGCGCGTTTTATAAGCTTCCAGGAACAGGCTTATGACAACGCATTAGAAGCAGCGGCTAGCCAGAACTTCGACGGCTACCTTGTCGGCGATGCTACCGATGCGTCTCGCCTGCAAGGCTTTATCGATATTCTTCAACAACATGGTATTGAAGGCTATCGCGTTGAAAAAGATATCGAAAAAGACGGACAAGTCTACAAAGCAGGTAAAAGCTATTATATTCCGGCTGAGCAAGACCAGTTTGGCCTTATTCAGGGTATCTTTAGCACTCGTAAAGACTTCCCGGATAATACTTTCTACGATGTTTCAGGCTGGACCTTAGCTCACGCTTTTAACCTGCCGTTTACAACACACCGTGGACGTATTCAAATTGCTGATGCAGCCTGGGATGCTCCGGTTAAGCAACAAACGACACTGGAAGACGCCTACGCTTATGCCTTTAGCTGGGACGACTACAAAGCCCCGGCGTTATTGCAAAGCCTGCTGGAGAACGACATTCACGCGCGCCAGTCAACCAAGTCTTTCGCAGTTAAAGCTCAGGGCGAACGCAAAACCTTTGAACCGGGTGCCGTTGTTGTACCAAAAGCTTACCAAAATAAAGACTGGCATCAGGTACAACGCATTTTAGCCACTCTGGCTAAAGAGCAAAACGTACAAGTTACATCTATTGGCACGGGGCTTACCCCTGAAGGTGTCGACTTAGGTAGCCGTAATATTCAGCCGGTAGAAGAGCCTAAGGTGATGATGCTAACCGGCGACGGTGTGAACCTGTACGAAGCTGGTGAAACCTGGTACTACCTCGATCGCCACGTGGGTGTTCCTCTGTCCATGGTTGACACAGACCGGTTATCGCGCGTTGATTTAACTCGTTATTCTCACATTATTATGGTCGATGGCTGGTACAACAGTTACCTGTCTGACGACGTCAAAGAGAAACTGAAACACTGGGTACAGCAAGGCGGTGTCATTATTGGTCAGCGTGGTGGCGCTGAATGGCTTTCAAACAATGGATTGTTGCACGCTCGTTACGTCGGTGAAGAGGTCTATCAAAATGCGTTTGCAAAAGAAGGCCTGACGTATGAAGAGCGCGACGACTTCTATGCCGAACAACGCATTGCCGGAGCTATTTTCTCAATGGATGTAGACACTTCGCATCCGTTGTTCTATGGCTTCCCGCGCTCAACCATGCCGGTATTCAAAAGCTCGTTAGAGGCCTTTGAAACACCAGAGTCGCCGTTTGTCTCCGTTGCTAAATACAGCGACACCCCACTATTAAGTGGCTACGCCGACAAACGTAACCGCGACATTCTTAAAGGCAAAACCAACATCGCCGCCCACCGCTTTGGTGACGGTCATGTTATAGCCTTTACCGATAACGTAAACTTCCGCGCTTATTTCTGGGGCACGGCAAAACTGTTGAGTAACGCTATTTACTTAGGCGACCGCATCAACGTTTATGCGAAGCCTCTTAAAGACAAAGCCGCCGCCGATGAAGAAGCGGCTGAGCAAGCTCACTAAGGCTATTTAAGCCCTTTAAGCCTGTCACTGCCTGTCCTCAACGGGCAGTGACTTTTCTCTCAATCGCCTTTATCTTTACATTTCCTTTTCTGGCAAAGCCGAAAATCCTGGTCTACCTTAACTAGTGACACTTAAAATCTCATAAAAAAGAGGTGCTTATGTTACGTTGGGTACTAATATTCTTAATTGTCGCTGTAATCGCTGCCGTATTTGGTTTTGGTGGAATAGCAGGTGCCGCCGCTGAAATTGCCAAAATCATTTTCTACATATTCATCATTCTGTTTGCGATATCTCTTGTCGTTCGACTGGTTAAAGGCCCGGGTAGGTAGTTAAGAGGTTAGACAAACAATTAGACATTGGTCGAATGCACAGTATTATTGAATATGCGCTACACTAGCGTGTGATGTTCGATCAATGTCTTTCTAACCTATAACAACGAGGCTAACGCCATGAACGCTATCGTCATGATGCTTTTGGGTTTGGGCGCCATGTTTCTCGGTTATGTTTTTTATTCAAAATTCATTGCCGAAAAAATCTTTAAGCTCGATCCAAATTTTAAAACTCCTGCTCACGAACTCGAAGACGGCGTCGACTTTGTTCCGACCAATAAATATGTTCTTTGGGGACACCATTTTACTTCTGTTGCAGGTGCCGCTCCTATTATCGGCCCGGCTATCGCTGTAATTTGGGGCTGGGTACCCGCTTTCCTTTGGGTGGTTTTCGGTACTATTTTCTTCGCAGGTGTTCATGACGCTGGCGCTATTTGGGCAAGTAACCGTAACAAAGCTAAGTCTATTGGTAACTTGACCGGTGATGTTGTCGGCAAGCGCTCTCAAACGCTATTCATGATAGTCATCTTCTTGGTCTTATTGATGGTTAACGCCGTATTCGCGACTGCTATCTCAGGTTTGCTCATTAAGTTCTCGAGTTCAGTGGTGCCGGTCTGGGGGGCTATTTTTGTGGCGCTGATTATCGGCCAAATCATTTTCCGTAAATGGATGGGACTTGGAGCGATATCGGTCATAGGCGTTGTTGCTTTATACATTCTTATTTTCGTTGGTCCTTCAGTGCCGCTGGCGTTGCCTGAAACCTTCATGGGTGTCAGCGATAACGCACAATGGGTACTGATTCTGTTCGGCTACGCAGCTATTGCTTCGTTACTGCCAGTTTGGGTGCTGTTACAACCGCGTGACTACATTAACGGTCTGCAGCTGTTTATTGGCCTGATTCTTCTTTACGGCGCTACCTTGTTATTAGGGCCAGAGATTTCGGCTCCGGCATTTAACACCAATACGCCTGAAGGCACGCCGTCCATGTTGCCATTGCTCTTTGTCACCATTGCCTGTGGCGCAATTTCCGGCTTCCACGGTTTGGTTGCATCAGGAACCACCGCTAAGCAGCTGGACAAAGAGACTGACGCCCGCTTTGTTGGTTATTTTGGCGCCATTGGCGAAGGCTCGCTGTCACTGGCAACCATTATTGCTGCGACCGCTGGTTTTGCGACACTGGCTGACTGGGAGGCCGTATACTCCTCATTCGGTCAAGGTGGTGTGGCAGCCTTTGTCGAAGGCGGCGCAAACATCATTAGCCAGGGCATTGGCCTGGAGGCGAATATTGCCGAAACCTTGCTGACGGTAATGGCTGTCCTCTTTGCCGGTACAACCATGGACACCGGCCTGCGCTTGCAGCGTTACATATTCCAGGAATGGGGTGGCTTATATAATATCCGCTGGATGCAGAAAGCCTTACCGGCAACCCTGCTGGCGGTAGGCTCATGCTTAATCTTGGCATTTGGTGCTGGCGGCGCTGACGGCTCTGGCGGTCTGTTAATTTGGCCTCTGTTTGGTACGACTAACCAGCTGCTTGCCGGCCTGACACTGTTGGTTATTACCGTGATGCTGGTACGCTTAGGTCGTCCAATGTACTACACGTTATTACCGCTTATTTTCTTATTAATAATGACGGTATTCGCTCTTATCGTTCAGCTTAAAGGCTTCTACGATAAAGGCGACTGGTTCCTGTTAACGCTTGACCTTGTGGTTCTTGTGGCAGCTATCTGGATAGCTCTGGAAGCAAGTGCCAGCTTGTCAAAAATTAAAAAGGAACAAAAAGCGGAGAAAACGAAAGGGTAAAGAATATGAGCATGAACATTCATTCGGTAAAACGTTGGTTCAGCCGTGCAGGCGAGTTGGTAAACGAGTTTTATAACGCGCCCTACCGCTCTGCCATTGCTCGCGCTAAACGCGACGAAGATGACTTGTTCATGCTCTTGGTTTACTCCGAGATAATGGGCGTGCCGAATCCGGCCGCCTATTACACATTAGAATTACAACCCTTAATGCTCGAACGCTTTCATGAATGGCACAAAAGAATGGGGATGGAGCACTCACCGCTTGATCACTTCCGTTGCTGCTAGTCGATTTTTTCACCCTCCACTAAAGAGCTCGTTGTATGCAGTTATCCAGTAAAAAAATCTTACTTGTTGGCGGTAAAGGTGGTGTTGGCAAGACAACAGTCTCGTCCGCACTTTCCATGTTAGCTGCCAAGAACGGTAAAAAGGTGCTACTGGTATCCACTGACCCGGCTCACAGCCTGTCCGATGTCTTCAATATGGACATTGGTGATCGTTTGCACCACGTTTCTGACAACCTCACGGTTATGGAGATTGATCCCGATAAAGAAGTGAAAGAGCACATTGCTCGTGTTAGCTCGCAAATGAAGCGTTTTACTAACCCCGACCTATTTCCGGAAATTGAACGGCAAATGCGACTGACACAACAGTCACCAGGCGCGCAAGAAGCAGCTATGCTCGAACGCATTTGCAAAATTATTGACCAGGCCGAGCAAGACTACGATTTGCTCATATTTGATACTGCGCCGACCGGCCACACATTACGTTTATTATCGCTCCCTGAAGCGATGGCAGCCTGGACACAAGGAATGCTGCGTTCGCAAAAACGCTCCGAGGAATTCGATAGTGTCTTGGAACACTTATCACCTAAAGCCGGTAAGGATATTAATAACCCTATGGCGGATCCGTCTGACAACGCCAGCGATGGCATGTCAGATAAAACCAAAGCTATTACCGAACAGTTACTCAATCGGCAACGTCTGTTTCAACGTACTCGTCGACTGTTACAAGACCCGAACTACACCGGCATTTTGTTCGTGCTAACGCCTGAACGTTTGCCAATTAACGAAACTCAACGTGCATTACAGTCTCTCACTGAAGAAAAGCTACCGGTTTCAGGAGTGGTCGTGAATCGTATATTACCTGAGTCAGCAGATGGTGGTTTTCTGGCGAAGCGCAAAGAACAAGAGCGAGCCTATCTAGAGACTATTGAGCAGACCTTTGCTCAGTGGCCAAACTTCAGGCTTTATCTGCAAGAAGAAGATATTCAAGGTGTCGATGCCCTTTCAGCATTTGCCCAAGAGCTGGAAAAAAGTGGCTTCTCTGCCTAATCCTTTCTAATTTCTTTCATCGCAGAGTCATCGTTTTGACCTAAACTGCGTATATATAAAACATTTAACGTCCGAAATAAGGAGTAGACGATGCGCGCTGTCGGATACCAACGCTCTCTTCCCATTGATGACCCTAAGTCTTTGGAAGATATTGAAATTGACAAACCCACTGCCGGTGACCATGACTTACTAGTTAAAGTTAAAGCCATTGCGGTTAATCCGGTGGATACCAAAATCAGAATGCGTGCCGAGCCCGATTCGGGTCATAAAGTCATTGGTTGGGACGCCGTTGGCGAAGTGGTTGAAACAGGAAGCAAGGTGAAAGGCTTTAGCGCCGGTGACCGTGTCTGGTATGCCGGTGATTTAACACGCCCCGGCTGTAACGCAGAGTATCAAGCCGTTGATTACCGCATTGCCTCACACGCGCCCAGTACTTTAGATGATACTCAAGCGGCAGCTATGCCACTGACGACTATCACGGCCTGGGAACTGCTCTTTGACCGTTTGCAGATTGATGCGCCCTCACCTCACGAGAAGCGTAACTTGCTCATTATAGGTGGTGCCGGCGGTGTTGGTTCAATACTCACGCAACTTGCGGTACAACTAACAAACGCTACTGTTATCGCAACCGCTTCACGCCCTGAGTCTCAACAGTGGGTCAAGGCCTTAGGTGCACACCATGTTATCGATCACAGCAAGCCATTGGGTGAGCAAATTGAAAACCTCGGTATTGGTCAGGTAACTGATGTCGCTTGCCTCACGCACAGCGAGCAGTACTTCGAACAAAGCATGGCATTTATGGCACCGCAAGGCCGGTTTAGCTTAGTTGATGATCCGGCCGAATCTCTCGATATTCGACTGATGAAACAAAAAAGCATTAGCCTGCATTGGGAGTTCATGTATACCCGCTCAATGTTTACTACCGACGATATGATTAAGCAGCAAGAGCTACTGCAATCCGTTGCAAATTTAGTCGACAACCATCAGGTACGCTCGACGTTGGGTCAGAATTTTGGACCCATGAATGCCGAGAATCTGAGAAAGGCGCATTCGGCGTTAGAAACGCATAAAACGATTGGCAAAATCGTCTTAACTGTCGAGGAATAGTTTTACAAACATACATGAATGTATGTATAATTCTGCGGTATTTAAAAATGGACAAGCTAGAGGTATTTTGATGAAAAAGCGCTTTCAAATTGCGCCGTTATTCGCAGCGGGAATTTTAGCAACCACAGTCTTAACCGGCTGTGGTGACGCACCGCAGCAAGGTCAGCAACAACAAGCTCCGCAGGTCGATGTTATAACGGTAAAACCTGAAACACTCGAGCTAAGCACCGAACTCCCCGGCCGTACTGCAGCATTTCGCGTTGCTGAGGTTCGCCCGCAAGTCAGTGGTGTACTTTTAGAACGAACGTTCGAAGAAGGTACTTTCGTCGAGAAAGGTCAACAGTTGTATCAAATTAACCCGGCAACTTACGAAGCAGAATTAGCCAGTGCAGAGGCTGAAGTACAGCGCGCAAAAGCCGTTTTACGCAGCTCAGAACTTCGCTATAACCGCTTCAAGGAGCTCATTGAAGAAAACGCGGTCAGTCAGGACGAATTCGACAGTGCCGAAGCGACTTATTTTCAAAATAAAGCAGCGGTCGCAGTGGCGGAAGCTCAACTTAAAAACGCACGAATCAACCTTGAGTACACGAAAGTTAATGCGCCTATCAATGGTATTATTGGTCGCTCCAACTTTACCGAGGGCGCCTTGGTTACGGCTTCTCAGCAGGAACCTTTAGTGACTATCAACCAGCTTGATCCTATTTATGTTGATATCAGCCAATCCAGCAAACAATTTATGCAGCTGCAGGCCGATATTCAGTCAGGTCGTATCGAAGCGAATGAGTCAGGCAATGCGCCGGTTCGTTTAAAACTGAACGGTTTAGACTTTGACCAGCAAGGCGAATTGCTGTTTTCAGAGGTAAGCGTTGAAGAAGATACCGGCGCTATTTTGTTAAGAGCCGTTTTCCCTAATCCGGATAAAACTCTGTATCCAGGCATGTTTGTTAGAGCCGCTGTCAGTGAAGGCACTATCAACACTGCCCTGTTACTGCCGCAAAAAGCAGTGACTCGTGATCCGCGAGGTCGCCCTTATGTCATGGTCGTCAACAGTGAAAACAAAGTTGAACAACGCATGATTACTACCGAGCGAGCCATTGGCAGTGACTGGTTAGTCAGTGACGGCGTTCAAGAAGGTGACAAAGTTATCACCTCAGGCCTTCAAAAAGTTCGTCCGGGCGCGACGGTCCAAATTTCGAACTCTGCCTCTAATGAACAGCAGTAAAGGATTCATCAATGGCTAAGTTTTTTATTAATCGACCCATATTTGCCTGGGTTATCGCACTGTTAGTTATGATGGCTGGTGCCATTGCGACCATACAGTTACCGGTAGCTCAGTACCCGACCATTGCGCCACCGGCAGTTGAAATACAAGTCAACTACCCTGGCGCGAACGCGGAAACCGTGTCTGATACTGTAACCAAAGTTATTGAGCAGAATATGACAGGTATCGACAACCTGCTCTACTTCTCCTCGCAAAGTAACTTTGGTAACGCGACTATCAGCCTGACCTTTGCGTCCGGTACAGATCCTGACATTGCGCAAGTACAGGTGCAGAATAAGCTTTCCCAGGCAACGCCACAGCTACCTCAGGAAGTACAGGCACAGGGAATTACCGTCAGTAAGTCCAGTAGCTCTTTCTTAATGGTTTTGGCGCTGGTCGCAAAAGATGATCGCTTTACCCAAACCGATTTAAGTGACTACATTGCCTCCAATATTCAGGACCCTATTGCGCGGACAACCGGTGTTGGTAACGTCCAGTTGTTTGGTGCGCCTTACGCCATGCGTATTTGGGTTGACCCTTCAGCTCTGGTTAACTACGGCATGACCATGGACGATCTTAAGTCGTCGATACGTGCACAGAACGCTCAGGTCGCTGCTGGTGAACTCGGTGGTACACCAGCTGTTGAAGGCCAGCAACTGAATGCGACGATTATTGCGCAAACTCGCCTGTCAGAGGTGTCTGAGTTTGAAAACATTACTCTGAAAGTTATGCCTGACGGTTCTCAGGTACGCTTAAAAGACGTAGCTCGTGTTGAAAAAGGTGCTGAAAACTACTCAATTGAAGCCAATTACAATGGTAAACCAGCAACTGGTCTTGCTATTAACCTGCAAACGGGAGCTAATGCGCTTGAGACAGCTGAAGCCGTTAATGCGCGCATAGAGGAATTGCAAGAGTTTTTCCCTGACGGCATGGAAATGGTGACCGCTTATGACACCACGCCGTTTATCAAAATTTCGATTTCAGAGGTTGCGCAGGTACTAATAGAAGCCATTATTCTGGTGTTCCTGCTCATGTTTATCTTCTTGCAGAACCTGCGGGCGACACTCATTCCTACCCTGGCAATACCTGTTGTTATTCTCGGTACCATGGGTGTTATGGCGCTAGCCGGCTTCTCGATAAACACGCTAACTATGTTCGGCATGGTGCTATCGATAGGCCTCCTGGTGGATGACGCCATCGTTGTTGTCGAGAACGTTGAACGGCTTATGTCTGAGGAGGGCTTGTCACCAAAACAAGCCACCATTAAGTCGATGGGACAAATTACCGGCGCGCTGATTGCTATCGGCGTGGTTATGGCGGCCGTATTTGCACCAATGGCATTCTTCCCCGGCTCAACCGGTGCCGTTTACCGACAGTTCTCACTGACAATTATTACCTCTATGGGTCTGTCTGTACTTGTCGCAATTATTTTCTCACCAGCCTTGTGTGCGACACTATTAAAGCCGGTCAAACACGACAAAAACGACGGCTGGGGTCCGCTAGGTTGGTTTAACCGTACTTTGGAAAAGTGGACAGTTAAGTACACCAACTCTGTCGGTTATATATTACGCCGAACCATGCGTTTCGGGCTTATTTATTTAGGTATTATTGGCGTATTAATTTTCTTATTCACGCGCCTGCCGGCCGCATTCCTACCGGATGAAGACCGTGGTGTTTTCTTAACGCAAATGCAGCTTCCTGTTGGATCAACGCTGCAGCAATCAGTAGACACCATGGACAAAATTGAGAACTACTATCTCAATCAGGAAGACGCCGTTCAGTCGGTATTCTCTGTGGTTGGTTTTAGTTTCTCTGGCCGTAGTCAGGCCAATGGTATCGCGTTTGTTCGCTTGAAAGATTGGAGCGAGCGTGACGAGAGCCAGAGCGTCGAAGCTGTGATTGGACGGGCTTTTGGGTTCTTCGCTGGTATTAAAGAAGCCATGATCTTCGCTTTTAACCTTCCACCAATTCCGGAACTTGGTGTAGCCAGTGGTTTCAACTTGTTCTTACAAGATCGCGGCAACATTGGTCACGCAGGTCTTATTGAAGCGCGTAATCAATTACTAGGCATGGCCTCTCAAAGCGATAAATTAGTACAGGTTCGTCCTAACGGTCTGCCTGACGCGCCACAGTTGCGCATTGATATCGACTTTGAAAAAGCACAAGCGCTGGGCTTAACGATTGCCAGTATTAACGACACTTTAAGTACGGCCTGGGGCTCTGCCTATGTCAACGACTTTATCGACCGAGGTCGAGTGAAAAAAGTTTACATACAAGGCGAAGCGGATGATCGCATGCTACCTGAGGATATCAACGAATGGTACGTGCGCAACAACCAGGGCGATATGGTGCCGTTTAGCTCTTTCGCAAGTTGGGAATGGACGTATGGTCCACAACGTGTCGAAAGTTATAACGGTGTCGCAGCACTTGAAATACAAGGTCAGGCGGCGCCTGGTATCAGTACCGGTGAAGCCATGACCGAAATTGAGAACCTTATTGCTCAATTGCCACCAGGTCTTGGCTTTGAATGGACGGGTATCTCATTGCAGGAGCGTCAATCTGGTAACTTTGCGCCGATACTCTACACCGTCTCTATTGTCGTGGTATTCCTGTTCCTGGCTGCACTGTACGAGAGTTGGTCAATTCCGTTCTCCGTCATGCTGGTTGTGCCTTTGGGGATCTTAGGGGCGGTAATCGCCGTGATGCTGCGTGGCATTTCCAACGACGTATACTTCCAGGTGGGTCTATTGACAACTGTCGGGGTATCGGCACGTAATGCCATACTCATTGTCGAGTTCGCCAAAGACCTACAAGCTCAGGGCAAAGAGCTGCTCGACGCTACAATGGAAGCGGTCAGATTGCGTCTACGCCCTATTTTAATGACCTCACTGGCGTTTATCTTCGGTGTTATGCCATTAGCGTTAAGTGATGGTGCCGGCGCTGCCAGTCGTAATGCCATTGGTACTGGGGTTATCGGCGGTATGATAGGCGGAACGGTACTGGCAATATTTTTTGTACCGTTATTCTTCTATGTGGTGAGAAAAATCTTCCCACCGAAAGAAGTGGAAGAATAGCCTAAGTCAGGCGACCAGCAATAAACTGCCATAAAAAAACCGGAGCACTAGCAGCTCCGGTTTTCTTTTATGCGAGACAAATTGAACTAACGCTTTGTTTCGTCTTCATCTTTTACTTCATATTCACCGTCAATAACCGAACCGTCTGAATAATCACTTTGATGATTCCTCTGCTGACGATAACTTTCCTGCTGTTCATATTGACGTTGTTGGTTTTGATAGTGTTGTTTGGCTTGTTTACGCATACGCCACACTTGCTTGATGGTATGACGCTGACGCCAAAGCACAGGAATCATTAACAACACTAAAATTCCGGCAATCACTAAACCGAAAGCTAACCCTAAGCCAACAATAACAATCAGCAGTAATAACCCAAGAATTCGGGTAAGCCAGTTTCCTGAGGTCGGTGAACCTCCGGTTCGGCTGTTTTGTCCGCCTTGGCTGAAACGTATATAAAGCTTATCTCGTTTATCTGTCATAACGACTCCTACAACTCTCCATCAGTTAAGACAACAAGACAGAATATCTGTTCCAGCCAAGTCATCTACGATTTTACTTGCGCATATCTTGTGTCGCTTTACGGGCAGCTTCAAACTCATTACCTGGTGCCCATTTAGGCCACTCGCGAGAGTTCGCTAACTCTTCACCTACCGCATAAAATAGCGACATGTCTTGCTGTACGCCTCGTAAATCCCAGTTTTCATCAAACTCGTCAGCAGGCTTATGGTAAGCATCGCGATTAAAAATAGCACGCTGCTCTTCGCCCCATTCACGTCCTTTCGTGAAGTGATCATTCCCGCCTTTTGCATACAGCATTGGCACACCTTTCTTCGCGAGATTGAAATGATCAGAGCGATAGAAAAAGCCTTTTTCCGGTGTCGGCTCTGGTGATATATATCTATCTTGGGCCTCAACGTAAGGTTTCAAGTATTCATCCATATTTGAATTACCATAACCGACAACCACCATGTCTTTCATAGGGCCATAGACATTCATTACGTCCATATTAATTCCGCCAACAGCTTTACCCAGAGGTAACAGCGGATTATCGGCATACCAGGCCGAGCCCAGCAGCCCGCTTTCTTCTGCGCCTACCGCAGCAAAGACAATAGAACGCTCAGGACGCGGTTGTTTTGAGAACTCTTCAGCCATGGCCATCAAGGCTGCAGTACCCGAGGCATTGTCTTGAGCCCCATTGTAGATAGGGTCGTCTTCGCGTACCGGATCCATACCTAAATGGTCATGGTGAGCCATATAAATAACGTGCTCTTCCGGATACTTAGTGCCTTCGATATAGCCAATAACGTTATTGGTATCTAAGTATTCGTACTTGTTATTGATGGTCATTGCGGCCTGAATATCAAGCGACTGAGGCTTGAACTCACCACTTACTGCCTGCTCTTTCATCTCCTCCAGACTTTTACCCACAGAGGCAAATAGTGCGTTGGCACTTTTCTCAGTAATCCAGCCTTCAACAGCAGCGCGATCCATGTTTTTGTTGTCACGCTTCAAGTCGAATTTCACTGGTGAGCCTCCAGCAACGACACCCCAGCCATAGCCGGCAGGGCCTGTTTCGTGAATAACAAAGGCTGCTTTTGCGCCTTGGCGAGCCGCTTCTTCATATTTGTACGTCCAGCGACCGTAGTACGTCATTGCATTACCGTTGAAAAGCTCCGGATCGCTCGTTGCGTAACCCGGATCATTGACGAACATAACGACCGTCTTCCCTTCAACGTCCAGACCTTCGTAGTCATTCCAGTCATACTCTGGCGCTACTATGCCATAGCCCACAAAGACCACATCACTGTCGTTTAGATTAACTTCTTCAACAACCCGTGGTGTCCACGCCATCATCTCAGTACGATACTCCATCGACTCCGGTGCTGACTCACCCGAAAAGCTCAACGAACTGACTTTGTAAGGCATTAACTTCACCAAAGGCAGCGGTTGACGGTATGAGTTATTTTCTTCGTCATACGGCTTTAAGCCCCACTCACGGAAATGGTTTTCAATAAAGCTAACCGCTTTCTCTCCGCCTTCTGACGCGGGCGCACGTCCCTCAAATTCGTCCGACGCCAACGTTTTTAAGTAGTTTTTATAATTTGGGTTAAACGCGGAATCTTTAATATCGGCGGCAGCCTTCTCAGTCGGCTTCGCTTCTTCGCTTGCCGGACCGCAGCCGGTTAATACGGTAAGCCCAATTAGGCCTGCTAGTGCGTATTTCATTTCATCTCCTTTTTGTTATATCGTTATTTTTGTTCGTTTTTATTGTTCGTTATGCACGAACCATTCTCGCTCGCTAAAGACACTTTATCGCCCAGTCGAACATCATGCTCTGAAAAGAACCCCGCGTTCACTTCCAAAACGCTCCAGTAAGGTTTACCTGGTGAGTAACTTTTACACTGGCTCGGATCGGTACTTCGGCAAGGGCGCATCGTGAATGTCTTAACAATTTCCCCGTGTTTATTGAGGTAAGCGATATCCAGCGGAATTAAGGTCTGATACATCCAAAAACCACTGTACCCAGGGCGCTCATGGTTATAGCGAAACCACATGCCTTCGTACTCACCCAGTGACTCTCGCTGCATAAGCCCACGGGCTTGTTGAGGCTGAGTATCAGCCAGCTCAACCGACAAAGGCGAGTCAACACCATCCATACATATCGTTGTTTTTTCGAACTCTTGCGGTGCCGGCACAGACCATTGCTGGGCTGCTGCACTCATTGACAGCATAGTGGCAGATACCAGCAAACACCCTTTTATTAGTCGCATTATCGGCTTCCTTTCTTATAGTAAGTCTTAGTTATGACTGATTTTGTCCTATCCCGGCACTAACCGCAATGCTCATTAACTGGAGCATGACAGCTCAGCCGGCGCTTGGCCCGGCTCTGGTGGTAATACCCAGCGAGTATTATTATGGGTTTCATCAAAGGGTGTCATCAGTGCGCTGACATAATCAGTCAGCGGTTTATCGTCGCCCTGTTCAGCCTGCTCAATAACATATTGCGCATGATGAGTGCGTAAAATAACCAGCGGATTCACTTGCTGCATTGTTGCCGTGTCAGGCTTATTGGCAACTGCCTTGCTGTAATCACTCAACCAGCTCTGTCCCTTACTTTTTATTTCTGTCGCTGTCTTTTCTAACGAGCTATTAAGCGCTTGCGAATCGTTATCGAACAGCGCGCCCAACGCCCTGTAACTTAGGTTGTAATCGAGCTGATAAGTTTCCAGAAGCATCAGCCAGCCACTAATTAGCGACCAGCAAGTATCATCATCATCATCGACATGAGTTAACCCAAGCCGTTGCTTCATAACCTTTAGGAATTCTTGCCTTAACACCGGTTCATAGTCGTCCAATACGTCATCAACAGGCGCGTCACCGGCAAATAAACCCAACGCATGAGCAAGTCGTTTTAAGTTCCATAAACCCACACCGGGCTGTTGCATAAAGCCGTACCGACCGGCGTGATCAGTATGATTAAAAATATGGTTAGGCTTATAGGCGTCGAAAAAGGCATAGGGACCATAGTCGAAGGTTTCTCCAGCCAGGCTCATGTTGTCTGTATTCATAACTCCATGCACAAAACCGTACGCCTGCCATTTTGCTATCATCTCAGCGGTCGCGTTAACGACATAGCGGAATTGTTCAGACACAGTTTTGTCCGCCGCACTAGGCCAGAGTTCTTCAATGCTGTGCCGCCAGAGTCGCTTAGCACTGTCTTCTAAGTTTCGGTACAAACAGTGTTCAAAATGACCAAAGCGAATGTGTGTGCGGGCCACTCGAACCAGCATTGCTCCTGTCTCTATCGTTTCCCGTTGAATTCGCCCTTCTGTCGATACCAAGGCCAACGCACGTGTCGTTGGAATACCCAGTGCTTGAAACGCCTCACTGGCTAACAGCTCACGAATAGATGAGCGCAGCACCGCACGACCATCACCACCTCGACTGTAAGGTGTTGGCCCCGCACCTTTTACGTGCAGATCATAACGCTCGTTAGCCGTTATTACCTGACCCACCAACAAACCGCGACCATCACCTAAGTATGGATTAAAATGTCCGAACTGATGCCCTGCGTATTTCTGTGCTACCGGCTCAGTACCCAGCCAGTCGCGGTTGCCGGCAATCCAGTCCGCCAGTTCTTTCGGAGGAAAGTCATGACTGAGTGACTTCCACAAAGCGTCATTGACCCATCGCAATTTTGCCTGACCATCAGGTTGTATTTTTTGTGCGTGACAAAGTTCCGGGAACTTATTAGCAAACTGATTATCGAAAATTAGTGGCATACGTCCTCCTGCGACATCTATTGTTACACAGTCGACGAGGCTTGCATAACTAACAAAAAATCGGCTAAGGTGCGCTAAAAGACACAAACAGCACGGCCTTGGCAGAAAAAGGAGCCACATGCAACTGCAATCACTAAGATGTATCACCGCGATTGGCGGCGGACACGGTCTGGGTCGTGTACTTTCGACGTTGTCGTTTATGAAACATAAGCTGGTTGGAATTGTGGCTACAACCGATAACGGCGGCGCAACCGGTCTTCTTAGAGCTTCTCAGCACTGCATAGCCTGGGGTGATATCCGAAACTGCCTGTCCCAACTGGTAGAGCAGCCGTTAGCGGCTGAAGTTTTGAATTATCGCTTTGACTCAGATTCAGCATTAAAAGGCCACAACTTCGGAAATTTGTTGCTTTATACGCTGGATCAACTCAGCGCCCGTCCACTTGATGGCATTCAGCTTCTAAGCCGCTTACTTAACGTCGACAACCGTATTCTTCCCATGTCGGAATGCCCGACCGATCTTATCGCAACAACCAGTGACGGCATTCAGTGCCACGGTGAAATTCATATCGATAAACTGCCCAACATGCCGCACAAGCTGGAGCTTTCTGGTCAGGTCGAAGCAACTCCTGAGGCCGTTCGCCATATTAAGAACAGTCAACTTATTCTTATAGGTCCGGGCAGCTTTATGACGTCTGTCATGCCGCCCTTATTGGTTCCGGGTATTTGTGATGCGCTGAAAAGCACCCGAGCCAAGGTCGTATTTATTGATAACCTGGTCGACGAGCATGGCCCCGCTGGTGAGTTGTCACTGGCAGAAAAGCTGGAGTTTATGAAGTACGAACTGGGCCAACAAGTTGTCGACCTTATTTTGAGTAACAAGAAAGAGAAAGGGGTGCCAGTGCCTGTTATTGGTGGACTCACCAGCGACACTGACGTTCATTATCGCCACAATACCAGCAGCCTGCTAACAACCTTAGAGCAAGCTGCGCATCAACTGTTGGTTGAAAGCGCTTAACCGCCGTCCGCCGAAATACGTGATGCAACAGCGCCGTGTTGATCTTTATACTTCGCATCATCGCGCTTGTTATAAGGTCGCGCACATTCCTGCCCCAGCGGCTCAAAGCTGATAGCCCCTATTTTCATACCTGGGCGCAGCGCTAAAGGTAACTTTCCGCTGTTATAAAATTCCAGCACAATTTGCCCGGACCAACCCGGATCAATTCGGTGAGCGGTAACGTGCACCATTAACCCTAAACGTGCTAACGACGAGCGACCATCAAGCCAACCGACCATGTCCGCAGGCAGCTGAATAGACTCATGAGTTACCGCTAACGCAAACTCCCCTGGATGAATGAAAAACGCCTGACCATCTTTGAGTTTGATTTCATCACTCATCACTTCATGAATAGCCGCTTCTATCGCCTCGCGCGAACCGCTTATGTCGATAAACGGCGCTGCGTGGTCTTGCAAAACCCGAAACTCATTACCGAGGTGAATATCCAGAGTAACACCTGAAATATCCGTCGCCTTAGGCGCCGGTGTTACCCCTATTTTTCCTTCCGCTAAATGTTGTTCTATTTCGGTATCGGTTAAGCGCATTCTTATTCACCTGTGACTGTTGTCATTATCCTTTCTATAGCGCGTACTATAGCGAATTTTTCTGCTGATAATAGAGGTTGGCAGCAACATATTGTGCTGACTCCAGAATTAATTGACTCAACTTGTGCTCTGGCTGTTTTAACAGTAATGGTTCATTACCGTCCAGACTGTCGCGTAGCTCTGTCGACAGCGGCCACTGTCCCAGCACCGGCAGCTTATTTTCCTTGGCGATAGCGAGTCCGCCGCCCTGCCCGAATACAGGATCCTCATGCCCACAGCTCGGACACTGATAATAACTCATGTTTTCCAGCACGCCTATCATCGGAATGTTCAGTTTATTAAACATAGCAATGCCTTTTTCGGCGTCTCGCAATGCCACCGACTGAGGCGTTGTTACCACAATAGCGCCTGTTACCGGCAGTTTCTGCGCCATGGTTAATTGAATATCGCCGGTACCCGGAGGCATATCGACAATCAGATAATCGAGATTGGGCCATGCAGTGTCTTTGTAGAGCTGCTGCAAGGCGCCACTGGCCATTGGACCACGCCAAATTGTGGCGTCTTTTTCATCCACCAAATAGCCCAGTGAATGCACGTAAATACCATGGCGCTCCATGGGAACCATCTTGTTATTTGCAGTTAGCTCAGGTTCTTTATGAGCTTTACCCAGCATGGTTGGTATAGACGGTCCGTAAATATCGGCATCTAACAAGCCCACTTTGGCTCCCAGCTGACTGAGTGCTAACGCCAAATTCACGCTAACAGACGACTTACCAACACCGCCTTTGCCCGACGAAACCACAATGACATTACCGGTCGTTAACGGCAAATCGGGCTGCGAGTTTTTAAGCTTTTCAATTTGGCTGTTTATTTCCCAGTCAAACCCGGCCAGCTCGTCTTGCTCTTTTAATGACGTTAACAGCGGCTCACCAGCAGCGAAAGGCACATTCAGTACTCGCGTATTACCAGAGCCTGTTACCCACTCATTTGGTATGCCGTTCGGAAATATTTTGTCGAAAAAAGTTGCCATTGGACGTCCTGTTGTAGCTGTGTATCGAGCATAGGCTATGGTAACATGAGTCATAGTAACTTTGGGTTTGACTTAAATTAATTAACGAATACGGAAGCATAATTTCGCATGAGCCAATCCGCACGAAAAATTCTAGTGACCAATGCATTACCATACGCTAACGGACCTATTCATATAGGCCACATGTTGGGCTACATTCAGGCCGATATCTGGGTACGTTTCCAGAAGCTAAGAGGTCATGAATGCCATTTCATGTGCGCCGATGACGCACACGGCACCCCCATTATGCTAAAAGCTCAGCAGCTGGGTATTACGCCGGAACAAATGATAGGCGATATGCAGCGCTCACACGAAGCGGACTTCAGCGACTTTTTAGTGGGCTTTGACCACTACTACAGCACGCACAGTGACGAAAACAAAGAGCTGGCCGAAACCATTTATAACCGTCTCGACAAAGCAGGACATATAAAAACCGAGGTTATCGAGCAGCTGTATGACCCGCAAAAAGAAATGTTTCTGCCCGACCGTTTTGTTAAAGGGGACTGCCCTGACTGCGGTGCGGAAGATCAATACGGCGACAACTGCGATGTTTGTGGCGCAACTTACGCCCCTACAGACTTAAAGAATCCGAAGTCTGTTGTCTCTGGTGCAGAACCCGAACTTCGTAAGTCAGAACACTACTTCTTCGATTTACCCGCTTTTGGCGACATGCTAAAAAGCTGGACGCGCTCTGGTTCGTTGCAAAACGAAATGGCCAATAAGCTTAATGAATGGTTTGAGCAAGGCCTACAGCGTTGGGATATTTCCCGCGACGCACCCTATTTTGGCTTTAAAATTCCGGGTACCGAAAACAAGTATTTCTACGTTTGGCTGGATGCGCCAATTGGCTACATGAGCAGCTTTAAAAACTACTGCGATACTACCGGCAAGGCTGACTGGGACACTTACTGGCAAGCCAACAGCGAGGCAGAGCTGTATCACTTTATTGGCAAAGACATTATCTATTTCCATAGCTTATTCTGGCCAGCCATGCTCAAAGGCGCAGACTTCCGCCAACCGACTAATGTATGGGCGCACGGTTTCATTACCGTTAACGGCACTAAAATGTCTAAGTCTAAAGGTACCTTTATAAAAGCAAGAACCTACCTGGATCACTTAGACCCGGAGTATTTGCGCTATTATTTTGCTGCCAAATTAACGAGCCGCATTGATGATTTAGACCTGAATCTGACAGACTTCGCGCAACGCGTTAACTCTGACTTAGTGGGTAAAGTCATTAATATCGCCAGTCGTTGCGCCGGCTTTATTCAGAAAAAGTTTGACGGCAAATTGTCCTCAAATGTGGCTGACTCAGCATTATTGGAAGACTTCCAGTCAGCGGGAGCAGACATTGCTGAACAGTATGAGAAACGCGAATTCTCTCGAGCCATGCGTGACATAATGGCACTGGCGGATCGCGCCAACCAATACATTGCGGACAAAGAACCCTGGCAGCTTATTAAAAAAGAAGGTGCCGAGCAGGAAGTTCACGAAATTTGCTCATTAGGTATTAACTTGTTCCGTGTACTTATGGTCTATCTGACCCCAGTGCTTCCAAAGCTGTCAGCAGACGTTCAGCACTTCCTGAACGACACTTTCAGTTGGGAAAGTCACAAAACCGCATTGACTGACCACCCAATTAACAAGTTTAAAGCGCTAATGCAGCGCATTGACATGAAAGACATTGACGCCATGATTGAAGATTCTAAACAGCAGCAACCACAAGCGACAGAGCAGCCGGCAGTGGCAAACGATGAATTAAAGAAAGAGCCTATCGCCGATGAAATTTCGTTTGATGAGTTTGCCAAAGTTGACCTGCGTGTGGCGCTTATTGCAAACGCTGAACACGTTGAAGGTGCGGACAAGCTACTTAAGTTAACGCTGGATCTCGGTGGCGAGCAGCGTCAGGTTTTTGCGGGCATTAAATCGGCTTATAAGCCTGAAGAGCTGATTGGTCAGCACACAGTGATGGTTGCCAACCTGGCACCACGGAAAATGCGCTTCGGCATGTCAGAAGGTATGGTGTTAGCCGCAGGCCCCGGGAAGGATGAAATCTATATCCTGAACCCTCACGATGGTGCAAAACCAGGCATGCGAGTCATGTAACCAGAGGTCGAAATTAGTCCATTGAGATAATTCGACAACCCAGTATGTAATCGCCGCTGTTGTCTTCCAGCCTTTGGCTGTGAACGACTTCAGCGGTTGCTTTTAACGATGGCACGCCACTCGCTGAAACAATTTCCGCTGTTAACTGCTGCCCTTTCTCAAGTTCCACCGGTACTTTCAACGACAGCCCTTCTGCACTTAAATCCAGACAAACCGCATTAAAAGACTGTGTCTCACCAGATTTATGAAAAGTCACCTTGGCGTCTGCGTTTATCGACATTCGCATAAAGTTTCGATTGTCATTCGACTCAAGCATGCGTTTTTCCAACTGTTATTAAAGTGTAAATGTCACTTCAGTTTTAGCACGCTTTGGCCGATAAAAAAACATTGTTAGATAACAAGGAACCGTCATCATGGTTGAAGCCAAATTTTCAATAGGACAACTTGTCACTCATTCAATATATGGATACCGCGGAGTGATTATTGATGCTGACCCGGAGTTTACACTATCCGACAGCTGGTATGACAAAATGGCGACGACGAAACCATCAAAAAATCAGCCCTGGTATCATATTCTGGTGAACAACTCGTCTATTCAAACATACGTTAGCGAAAGTAGCCTCGAAATGGACTTATCAGAGCAGGAAATTCAACACCCAATGGTTGATTTGGTTTTCTGTGGCAAGTCTCATGGTCAATATAAGCTTGCTGAAAACCTTAACTAAAGTTGCCCCGTAGAGCTGCTGTGGTTACCATTGAGTGACACTAAGATACAAGGAATTGGGCATGGCAGAAGAAACCATATTTTCTAAAATTATCAATCGTGAAATTCCGGCGGATATTGTTTACGAAGACGAAAAAGCACTCGCGTTTAAAGACATTAACCCGCAAGCGCCTGTGCATTTGCTGATTATTCCGAAAGAGCCCATAGCGACCGTTAATGACGTTGACGAAGAAAATGCCCATTTAGTGGGTCACTTATACGTCGTTGCTTCAAAGCTCGCCGTTCAGTATGGCTTTGCAAAAGACGGGTACCGCTTAGTCATGAACTGCAATGAGCACGGCGGCCAAACCGTTTATCATATTCACCTGCACTTGCTAGCAGGTAAGCCTCTTGGCTGGCCTCCGTACACAGACACCCTAAAACAGGGGTAACTTAAGGACGGTATCTGGGGTCGAGAATTCTGTCGACTAACCAACTGTCCCCATTTTGGATGAGTACAACATCGCGGCTGTCCTTGTTGTACTCGCCTTTATACTCTCCCTCAAACAAAACAGTTGCCCGGAGTTCATCCGAGTGATTTAAATAGTCACCCAGCGAATCACTAACCACTTCCAGCTCTACTTTGTCGTAATAGCGGCCAAGCACATAGCGTTGAACCGAGCTTACCGCCGCATAATGGCTGATAAGGTCAACCATTCGCGGTGATGAAAAACGTTTGGCTTTTTCGAGATCTTTCTCTTCATAAACGGCCTGATAAAACCCCTGAATGACCTCCGTTGGCGTTGCTGTATTCAGATCAACGGCCTCGTCATCGCTACAGCCACTTAGCCCAATTAGAGCAGCGACCATTAATAAACCACTTAACAGTTTTTTCATTTTATTCCCCTTTCGCGACACCTTCCCTGCGCGGGTCAGCTGCTCCAATTAATTTGCCACTGTCAGTTAGGGTTATACCATGTAAACCACTATTTAAATCAAGCACTTTGACATTGTGACCGCGTTTTTCAAGAACACTCTTTAATTGGCTGATATCCCGCCCTTTTTCAAGCGAGGTATAGTCATTCCGGTTAGTAACATGCCCCAGGTTTATAGCGTCCTGAATATCCATGTTCCAGTCCAGAAGTGCCACCAGGCTTTGAGTCACATAGTTAATAATGCGACTGCCGCCGGGAGAGCCAATAGCATGAAGAACCTGTTCTCCGCTCTCATTAAGCACAATAGCCGGTGCCATAGAGCTGCGCGGCCGTTTACCCGGTTCAACTCTATTGGCGTATTTGTGCTCTCCGTCATCTGGCGCTAATGAAAAGTCAGTTAACTGGTTATTCAGTAAAAAGCCTCTCGCCATAACGGTAGAACCGAAGCCCATTTCAATGCTGGTGGTCATTGACACCACATTGCCCTCGTCATCGACAATAGAAACATGACTCGTATTCGGCCGCTCATAAGCGATATCTTGCTGGTACTTCGGCAATAGCTCAGTACCGGGTTGCGCTTTACCTAAATCTTTATCGCTAATCAGCTCAGCTCGTTTGGCTAAGTAGTTCTTATTTAACATAGCCTCTACCGGCACATCGACAAAGTCGCTGTCGGCTATCCATTGGTTTCTGTCCGCAAAAGCTAACTTAGATGCCTGCGCAAACAGATGAACAAACTCTTCACTGTTAGGCTCTAAATGACCAATGTCAAAGCTCTCCAGAATGCCTAAGGTTTGCTGCGTAGTAATGCCACCGGAGCTAGGCGGCCCCATACCACATACCTGATACACCCGATATTCACTACATACGGGTTCACGCAGTTTCGCTTCGTAATTTGCCAGGTCTTCTAAGGCTAAAACGCCCGGCTCAATTGGGCTATTTTGTACGGCTTCGACAATGTCTTTCGCAATTTCGCCTTCGTAAAAGACATCAACGCCTTGCGAGGCTATCAAACTGAGGCTATTGGCGTATTCTTCATTTTGCAAAAGCTGCCCCGCTTTTAGCGGCTCGCCGTTTGGAAAAAAGTAATCACTGGCTGCCGGCATTTTCTTAACACCCGGGTTAATTTCAAGCTCGACCAGTTTGGCGAGTCGGGGAGATACCTCAAAGCCTTGTTCCGCCAGCTTAATAGTGTCGTCAAACAAACTGCCCCACTCTTTTTCGCCCCACTTAGAATGGGCTAACTCAAGCCCTCTCAAAATACCCGGGGTACCGACAGAGCGCCCACCAACGACTGCATCTATCCACTTAGGTGGCTTACCGTTTTCATCTAAGAACAGTTCTTCTGTCGCTGCCATTGGCGCCGTTTCGCGAGCATCAATGGAGTACAGTTTTTTTGCTTCATTGTCCCAATATAAAATAAAGGCACCACCACCAATACCGGACGACTGCGGTTCAACCAGCCCCAACATTGCCTGAACGGCTATGGCCGCATCTACTGCTGAACCACCTGTTTTTAAGACGTTATAACCCGCATCAACCGCATGAGGGTTTGCCGCTGCAACCATAAAGTCATCGGCTTTTACTGACTGTTTTTGTTGAAAACCAGTCGCCGCTTCAGGCTCTCGTACTTCTTGCTGCTGTGGCTGACAAGCGCTAACGGCAAGTACCGCCGCAACCAGTGTGGTAATGCGATATTTCATATAACCTCATTCATATTCACATTTAATTCCCCTATCATACGAAGCTGAGTTTGCGCACGCAATGAAAAGGACGCTAGATGCACTATTTAAATCGGTACTGGGTTGGTCTTGTTTTTATTCTGGCCACTTGCTGTGTTTTGCAGCTATTGCCACAGTGGCACCAGCAGTTAAGTTTTCACAGTGAAACCGTTATGTCACAAGGCTGGCCGCTAATTACCACCCACTTTATTCATTTAAACTGGACTCATGCACTGTTTAATCTTGCAGGCCTGACGTTCATTGTGGTTATTTGGCGGGAATACTGGAATACGCGCTGGCTCGTCAACGCATTACTATTAAGTTCAGCAGCGACGTCTCTTATTTTGTGGTTACTGCCTATTACCATTATTTTTGTCGGTTTGTCCGGCGTTCTGCATGGGCTGCTTGGCTATTGTTTAATAAAAGATATTAAGGCCGGCAAAAAGTGGATGTGGCTAATTCTTGTTGCGCTTATTGGCAAAGTCGTAGTTGAGTTATTGGGGTGGCAGCCTGACCATTTCGTTGGTCAGCACGTAAGCTACATACATGCAGCCGGTTTATTAACCGCCTTATTGCTTTATAAACTAGAACGGCGCCGTTTGAGCGACGCCGTTCCCCATAAAGACTAAGCGTAGTTGCTTACTTTAGGTTTTCCTCGAACAGTTTGAAGATACGACGGTATTCATTCAGCCAGCTTGCTGGCTGACGGAAACCGTGCGGTTCAACCGGGTAAATAGCGGTTTCCCAATCTTCTTTCTTCAGCTCGATTAAACGCTGTACCAAACGGACACTGTCCTGGAAAAATACGTTGTCATCAATCATTGGTGAATTGATCAGCAGCGCATCGTCTAAGCCCTCAGCAAAGTAGATAGGCGAGCTTTGGCGGTACGCAATGGTATCGTCCTGAGGCAGGTTCAGAATGTTCGACGTATAACCGACATTGTAGTGTGCCCAGTCAGTGACCGGGCGCAATGCAGAGCCGGCCTCAAACAGTCCAGGCTCTTTAAACAGCGCCATAAAGGTTAGGAAGCCACCATAAGAGCCACCATAGGTACCCAGGCGGTCACCATCGACATTCAGGTTGCTTTCCAAATAGCTCGCCACATCGACTAAATCTTCTACTTCCGGCGTGCCCATTTGACGATAAATCGCCGTACGCCAGTCGCGGCCGTAACCTTTGGAGCCACGGTAATCAAGATCCGCGACCACGTAGCCGTGCTTGTTCAGCAGGCTATGGAACATAAATTCACGGAAGTAACCAGACCAGCCCATGTGCGCATTTTGCAAATAACCCGCACCGTGGATAAACACCACTGCCGGGTATTCTTCTGCACGCTCGGCATCAAAACCTTCCGGCGTGTATATACGCGTGTAAACAGGCTCATCAACATGGCTCGACTCAACGCCGACAACATCCGGCGCTGTCCAGTCTATGCTAAGGAACTTCTCTGACACTGTATGCGTCATCCGTTCAGGCGCATCGCTGACGTTAGCCTCTTTATGATAAAGCTCTGGTGGCATAAGCGGCGTTGAATGCGTAAGAATCAGCTCGTCTGCTTGCGGGCTCAACTCAAACGCAGTCATACCGTCTAAATCCGTCATTGCTTCTGGCTCACCGCTACCGTCAGTTTTGACACGGTAAACTTCGTAAATACCCGGGTGCTCAATGTTGGCCTGAAAATACAGGTACTCAGCGTCGTTGCTTAACTCAGCGGTTTCGACAACATAGTTGCCTTCAGTGAGCTGCTGAGTGTCACCGTTTAGCGGCTTCACATACAAATGCGAATAACCATCGGCTTCCGACATGAACCACAGGCTGTCGTCGTTTAACCAACCAAATTCGTTATGGGTATAGTTAATCCAGGCATCATCGTGCAGGCGATCCTGTGGCACTAATTTTTTGCCGGAGAAATCAACGGTCGCAATCCAGCGATCTTTGTTGTCCCAGGCTTCCAGCATAACCGCCAGCTCAGTGCCGTTGTCATTCCACTGAATCGCCCCATTTTCCCAGCCCCAATCGGCCATTAAATGGATGGGACGTGGCTTTTCTTCTGATTCATAGTCTTCGCCACGCGCTTCGTGGTTCTCACGCTTAACATCAGCCAGAACGTCTTCATTCCAGCCCGGCAACGTATTGTAAGTCAGTGCTGTGTCAGTGTGGTTTTCCAAATCCAGAATCACTAACTGATCTTCATCCGGCTGCGCATCAGCAACACGGCGACGTACCTGTTCGCTGGATATACGACCGTCTTCGTTAATATAGTTTGGCATGATATCGCCGTCTTCACGCCATTTGTTGGGTTCGCTAATCGCCGCAACAATTTTATCGCCGCGAGGTGATAAGCGTGCCTGAACTAACTGCTTCGACTTATCCAGATAGAAAGGCTTAGGAGCCAGGCTTGCGTTTTGAGACTGCAGCTGCTGTTGACGTTCAAAACGCTCTTCCGCTGCTTTGCGCTCTTTTTGCACGTACTGAATAAGCTGTTGTTCTTCTTTGGCTAAGTAATCTTTTGGCTCTTCATTGGCTTTTGGCGCATCTTCAAACTTAATGGAGGCAACCTGACGGGTCAGGCCAGAGTTAATATCAACCACATAAAAGTCATTGCCCTGCTGATAGCTTAAAGAGCCGTCGGTCATGGCTTGTAAGTTATGCTGGCGGGCTTCGTCACGGGTCAATTGCTTAACGCTGCCATCGCCAAAGCGGGCAAACACATTGCCCTCAAAGGTGTAGGCCAGCCAATTACCAGCAACTGACTGCTCTTTTTCATCCGCCACGTAAAGGTGATAGTCCGACAGTGCCACTTTGGAGGCTTCGCCTTCAGCATTATTGATAATCATCAGGTCACGAATATCACTGCCTTCGCGCTTCTGATAAAACAGAATATGCTCACCATCCATGCTCCAAAAAGCATTTTCCGGGAAGCGACCCATCCAGTCAGGGTCAGCCATAATCTGTTCTATGGTAAGTTCCGCAGTGCCTTGCGCTGAAGCTAACGGGTCAGCACTGAGAGTCTGTACCTGTGGCGCCGTTACATTGGTTTTATTTGTATTTTCATTTGCAGGGGTTGTAGATGCGCAAGAGGCGGCCATTAATGCCGCCCCTATTGCCATCACTAGACGTGATTTAACCATTTAGTTATTCCTTATTGTGCGTCTGGCTGATTCTCTGGGCGTGCCTGTTGAACCGCAGTTAATTGCTGTAAACGGTCATGCACTGCCACAAGCGTTGGGTAATTATCTAACGATACCTTAAAACGCTCGGCATTGTAGACCTGCGGTAACAAGCAGATGTCCGCTAATGTTACCGAATCTCCATAGGAATAATCACCTGCGGTTTCGGTCAGGCGCTGCTCAAATGCGGTGAAACTCTGATGAACCCAATGATGAATCCAGTCATTGCGTTGTTCGTCACTGCAATTAAGTTCACCAGTAAGGTATTTCAGTACCCGCAAGTTTGTGATCGGCTGTAATTCGCATGCGAGATCATAAGCCAAAGCTCTTACCCGCGCCTTATCAACGGTAGCACTTGGCAATAGCGGATGCTGCTTATAGCGTTCATCCAAATACTCAATAATGGCTAACGATTGATTCAGCGTGACTTCGTCATCGACAAAAGTCGGCACTAATCCGGCCGGGTTTAATTTTCGGTATTCAGGAGTGTGTTGTTCACCACCATCCTTGACCAGATGCACTGGATGGTATTCAAATTCTAATTCTTTTAAATAAAGCGCCAGTCTGACACGAAAACTGGCGCTAGAGCGCCAGTATCCATAGAGCTTCATCATGCTGAAGGTCCTTTGTATTCAACCACTTTCTGATCGATCGCACCGAATATAGACTCACCGTCGGCATCTTTCATTTCCATATGAATAGTGTCGCCAAACTTCATGAACTCAGTCGTTGGCTTGCCATCACGGATGGTTTCTATCATTCGAACTTCAGCGATACAGCTATAACCAACACCACCTTCAGCAATCGACGTGCCGTGGTCTGTGCCTTGTTTATTCGACACCGTACCCGAACCAATGATAGCGCCCGCACCCAAGTTACGAGTTTTAGCCGCATGAGCAACTAACTGACCAAAGTCAAAGGTCATGTCCTCGCCCGCGTTTGGCTTGCCAAACGGCTTGCCGTTATATTCTGACAACAGCGGTAAGTGAACTTTACTGTCTTTCCAGGCACTGCCCAACTCGTCCGGTGTTACCGCCACAGGCGAGAACGCAGACGATGGTTTACTCTGGAAAAAGCCAAAGCCTTTGCCCAGTTCGCCCGGAATAAGGCCTCGCAATGACACATCGTTAACCAACATAAGTAGTTTAATGTGACTTGCAGCCGACTTCGCATCGACACCCATAGGTACGTCGTCAGTAACTACAGCAATTTCGCCTTCAAAATCAATACCCCACTCGGTGCTGCCCATTTGAATTTCGTCGTGTGGACCTAAGAAGTCATCCGAGCCACCTTGATACATCAGTGGATCTTCCCAGAAGCTTGGTGGCATTTCGGCACCACGCGCTTTACGCACCAGTTCAACGTGGTTGACATAGGCACTGCCGTCGGCCCACTGGTACGCGCGAGGTAATGGCGACTCACACATGACTTGCTCAAAAGTCACTTCACCATCAACGCTAGCTTTATTCAGTTGCGTGTAAACGTCATTAAGCTTTGACTCAACATCGTCCCAGTTATCAATTGCTTCTTGCATACAGGAAGCAATAGCAGGTACTGCAACTGCTCGAGTTAAGTCTTTGCTGACTACCATTAACTGGCCGTCACGCGTTCCATTTCTATAAGTGGCTAATTTCATAAGTTGTTATTTCTCCTGCCAGCTGTAGACATAATCTGGATTTTCGACTTTCATCGCCGCGTCGCTCATTTCCAGCGAATCGCGAGTATCCAGCATGACTGCTACTTCGTCAGTGAATTTCTTTTTGTGTTCCCGACCCGCCTTGAAAGCTTTCGGGTGTGGGCCATGGGTAAACCCTGCGGGATGGAAGGTTACCATACCACGGTCGATATTATCGCGACTAAAGAAGTCGCCCTCGTGGTAGAACAATACTTCGTCGTAATCATCGTTATTGTGATAGAACGGCACTTTAAGTGCGCCAGGGTCAGACTCAATAGGTCTTGGCACAAAAGTACACACCACAAAACGCTCAGCAACAAACGTTGTGTGTGCTGACGGCGGTAAGTGGTACCGGTGACTCATAAGTGGCCGTATGTCACGCCAGTTCAAACGCACAGGTGCTAAATCACCGTGCCAGCCAATGGCATCCAACGGGTTATAAGGATAAGTAATAACGCTGACTTGCTGATGACGCTTAACGTACACTTTCCAGCTGTCTTCGCTGTACTGTGCTTTAAACTCGTCATCAATGGCAGGCGTATCCAGAACCGCTGGGTCGAATACCGCATGGTTACCGACAATGCCCTTCTCCGGCAGCTGATACGAACCATTGGTGGTTTCAATCATCAGCAGCTCCATTTTTTCATCAGGTTCAAGACGCCAATTGGTCGAACGCGGCACTAAGAAATAGTCCCCCTTAACCAGATGAATATGGCCATAGTCACAATACAAATGACCGCTGCCTTCATGCACAAACAACAGGTCGTCGCCGTCGGCATTGCGCACCAAATACGGCATATTCTCAGTACAGTGCCAAATACGGAACTTACAACTGCTGTTTGACAGCAAATCCGGCGTCAACCACGGATTTTCCGGCGCTTGTTCGGTAAGCTGATTAAAGTCGAAGGCACGCGGTTTCAGCGGACCTTCCCATTCCGACCAACCGGTCGGCGCATGTTGATGATGGAAGTGTGTCGCAGGGCCAAAAAAGCCGCTGCGACCCGCTTCGCGCTCATAAATGGCCTGCTCCGGAAAGTCAGCATGGGCTTGTCGTGACGACGTCCCTTCCTGCTTCGGGAAGCTGATCCATTTACGCATCGTCTAGTACTCCTCGGCGAATTTGGTCTTCTTCAATGCTCTCAAACAGCGCTTTAAAGTTACCTTCACCAAAGCCTTCGTTACCTTTACGCTGAATAATTTCAAAGAATACCGGACCGATCACGGTTTGCGTGAAGATTTGCAGCAAAATACCGTCTTTCATTGGCGCACCGTCAATAAGAATACGCTGCTTACGCAGAGCATCGACGTCTTCCTCATGGCCTTCAACACGTTCGTTGATTTTCTCGTAATAGGTGTCTGGCGTGTCCATGAATTCCATGCCAATTGAGCGCAGGTCTTCAACGGTTTTGTAGATGTTGTCTGAGGTGAGTGCAATGTGCTGAATGCCCTCGCCTTTGTATTCGCGCAGGTATTCTTCAATTTGTGACTTGTCGTCGTGCGACTCGTTAATTGGAATACGGATTTTGCCACAAGGTGCAGTCATTGCACGGCTTAGCAGACCTGTTAGCTTACCTTCAATGTCGAAGTAACGGATTTCGCGGAAGTTACCAATGCGCTCATAAAAGCCTGCCCAGGTATCCATGTTGCCGCGGAACACGTTGTGCGTCAGGTGGTCAATTTCGTACAGACCGGCCGCGTGGTCTTTCATTTTGTTTTCCCAGCTATCGTAGAAATCAAAATGTTGCTGGTAGATTTCGTTATTTTGATAGTTGTCGACAAAGTACAGCGCACTTTCACCAATGCCGAAAACCGCAGGAATATTTTCAATAACACCTTTGTCGTCTGGAAACGCTTTCGCGCCATTCTCTAATGAATGCTTTAATGCATGGCTAGCATCTTTAACACGCCAAGCCATACCACAAACACTGGGACCGTGGTCTTTAGCAAACTCTTCTGCCTGACCACCTGGCTCGGCATTTACCACAAAGTTAATGTCATTTTGTTTGAACAACCAAGCTTGCTTTGACTTGTGCTTAGCTACTTCAGTAAAGCCCAGTTTATCGAACAGATCTTTTAACGCATCGATGCCTTTTTGATCCGGAGCCGTGTACTCAACGAACTCAAAACCATCGGTATTTAAGGGATTCATGACTTGCTCTGACATTATTACTTCCTCTTGTTATTCGTTTATTAACACTAAGACTGTAGCCTTAAAGGTGTTAACAATGCGAATTCAAACCGGAAATAGTGCCGAGCGCGGGGAAGCGTATTATTGTAAAGTAATTGTTACAGGATAAACCTTTGCTCTATATCAAGGTTTATCCTGCTATTTTTGTAAATTAAAATTTACAAGGGTGTTTTTTTGGCAGGTTAAGTTTACGACGGCTCTTAGTCTTTGGGCTTACGTGGCCGCCCTTTGCGTTGTTTTCCAATACCATAGTCTCTTAATTTGTTCGCAACGGCCGTATGCGACAGCCCTAACCGCTTGGCTAATTGACGCGTACTCGGGTAGTTTGGATACAGCCGTTTCATAATATGACTTTCGAACTGCCTCAACGCCTCTTCCAGCGTAATATCTTCAATATCAACCGCCAGGCGCTCGTCGTTTCGCTCCAGTTCCGGTAACCGAATGTCTGCCGGCTCCAGTGTCTGCCCTTCCAACATAGAGACGGAACGGAACATCGTATTCTCTAACTGACGTACGTTGCCCGGCCAATGATAATTTTTGAGCCTGTCTTTCGCCGTGCGGCTTAATTGAACCTGGCTACGTCCCAGTTTTTTGCAGGCCTGAGTAACAAAATGCTCAGCCAATAAAATAATATCCGCTTTGCGCTCGCGCAGCGGCGGAACGGTCAAAGCCAATACGTTTAAGCGATAATAGAGATCTTCACGGAACTCACCATTTTCAACCAATTCGAATAGGTTTCCTTGCGCTGTACAAATCACCCGAACATCGACACTCACTTCCTGCTCTTCGCCAATGCGGCGAAATACACCGTCTTCCAGGAAGCGCAGTAGCTTGGCTTGCAGACCAATCGACATTTCCCCAACAGAGTCGAGCAACACGGTTCCACCGGCAGCCTGTTCAAGAACACCTGTCTTCTTCGCGCTTTGCGCACTTAAGCTGCCCTCACCATGACCAAAAAGTTCGCTCTCAGCGACGTTGTCAGGCAACGCTGCGCAGTTTATGGCGAGAAACGGCTTTTCATGTCGTGGGCTGGCCAAATGGCAAGCTTTCGCAAGTAGTTCTTTACCAACTCCCGTTTCGCCTTCTAATAGCAGAGGCGCATCAAGTTCGGCCATACGTTGCGCATCGCTGATAACACGTTTCATTATCGGCGTTTCCGTTAGTAAGCGATCAAACGCAGCTTTATTACTGGCTTGCTGCCAGTTCTCGGTAACAGGCTCTGACTTACAGGTCATTACGGCACCCGCAAAGACTTCTGAGCCCTCTTCGTCCTTGACCCAAATAGGCAATAGCTGAGCGTAGTATTGATCACTACCTATGGTCACAGCTTCATAAATCGGCATTTTCGGCTGTTTATCCAGCCAGCGCTGTAGCGCAATGCCCTGCACAAATTGTGACAGAGGCTCACCTTTAAGCACGTCATGACTGTCCGAAAGGAGTTTTAAACCTGCGTCGTTAATAATATCGATAACGCCTTTGGTATCTATGGACAGAACCAGATCCGGTAACGTAGAAAGCAGCAGATTAAACTCGTAATGCTCACGCTCGAACGGCATGTAAGGAATGGTTTTTACGTCTTTGACGTTAGGAATACGACGAATTTGCGGCATTAAATGACGAAAATCATCAAAGTCTAACTCTGGGAAATTCAGAAAAATTTTCCCTTTAGGGTCAACTTCAATGCCACGTAGGTCAATTTCGTGATCGCGAAGAATTTGCAGGACATCCTGACAAATACCAAGCCTGTCATCACAGATAATTTCTAGCCGCATAACACCTTGCTTCACCGTCTAAATGTAAAGCAAATGATACACTAAAGGTGGGCATTTAAAAACAAAAAACCCCGGACATTTTCACCAGGGTTTTATTCGCATTTTAGTGGAAGCGATTACCTAGGCGTCCAGTACCTTGTCGGTCTTCGCAGCCATAATAAAGTCGTTCTTATGCAAGCCGTTAATAGCGTGCGTCCACCACGTTACTGTCACTTTGCCCCACTCGGTAATTAGCTCTGGGTGGTGCTTTTCTTCTTCAGCAATATCACCAACACGGTTAGTAAATGCCAGTGCCTGCTTAAAGTTTTTAAACTTGTATTCACGTTGTAACATCATAACGTTGTCTTTGGTGACCGGCGTCCAGTCCGGAATTTCACGCATTAACTCTTTTAGCTCGTCGTCACTCACTTTGGGTGCGTCAGCGTGACAAGCTTCACAACGTTCCTGATCTAATTGTGCCATGTAACTTTACTCCTCGTTGTTCTTTATCGTTGGCAAAAGCTAAGCTGCATCTTTCGGCGGAAACTTCGGTTCAAACAAGCCGAGCTCCATCGCTTCATGTACAAGTGACATGATATCCATGTCAGAAATTTCAAACAGCTCATCAACACTCTCTATGGTGTAGTAAATGGGCTGAATAATATCAATGCGGTACGGCGTTCTCAGTGCATCAAGGGCTTTTAATGGTTTGCGCTCTGGCTTGTCGCTGTTAACCGCGTACTCTGTTTCCGCCGGCGACGATAATATACCACCACCGTATATCCGTGTGCCCTCTTTGGTTTGCAGCAGCCCAAACTCAACCGTAAACCAGTACAAACGAGCTAAATAGACACGTTCTTTAGGTGTTGCCGCATACCCCAGTTTACCGTATTGGTGGGTAAAGTGAGCGAACGCCGGGTTAGTTAATAACGGACAGTGTCCAAATATCTCGTGGAAGATATCCGGCTCCTGCAAGTAATCAAACTCTTCGCGAGTTCGAATAAAGGTGGCGACCGGGAACTGTTTATTCGCCAGTAAGCGGAAGAATTCGTCAAACGGAATAAGAGCTGGCACAGCTGCGACTTGCCAGCCAGTTTCACGCTCTAACACCTCGTTCAACTCATGCAACTGTGGCAGACGATCTTTTGGTAAGTTGAGTAATTCAAGTCCCTTCATATACTCGTCACAAGCCTTACCCGGAATGCATTCTAACTGACGCTCAACGAGATCTTTCCATATCGCGTTCTCTTCGTCAGTCCAGTGAATAATACCGTTCTCGTCCGGTTGCTTCGATACGTATTGACTTTCTTTACCCATAATTCAACCTTGTTGCTTCCTCATTAAATTTTGATAGTTATTGTTATTATTAGTTCAGAATTACGCTGACTGTTGCCATTGCGCTTTACACGCATCCAGCGCTTGCTCGATGTCAGCGATAATGTCTTCTGCGGCCTCTAGGCCGACAGCAATGCGAATGAGCGTATCTGAAATGCCTGCTTTGGCCCGTGCTTCCGGTGTATACGGCGAATGCGTCATCGAAGCCGGGTGCTGAATTAACGTTTCAGCGTCCCCTAAACTCACGGCCAGCTTTATCATGCGTAGTTGATCCAGAAAGTAACGCGCCATAGCTTCATCGCCGTCAAGCTCAAACGCAATAACGGCGCCATTGGCCTTCATCTGCTGCCCCATCAGCTTCTGAGCGCTATGGTCAGGCGCACCAGGGAAATAGATGGTTTTAACGTCACTGCGCTGAGTTAAAAATTCATAAACCTTATTGGCGTTTTCGCAGTGACGCTGCATACGCACATCCAGGGTTTTTAAGCCACGCAAAATAAGCCAGGCATCGTGCGGGCTAATGGTCGCTCCCATATCTTTTAATGTCGTGCCTTTAATAGTGGCTATGTCTTCCGCGCTACCACACACAACACCGGCAACCACGTCACCATGGCCGTTCAAAAACTTAGTAGCGCTATGCACGACTATGTCCGCACCATGCTGCTTGGGCTGCTGTAATAGCGGCGTCATAAAGGTGTTGTCGACAATCAGCCGAATGTCTTTGTTCTTAATAACAGCGTGTACGGCGTCAATGTCGACCGTTTTTAAATGCGGATTCGCGGGTGTTTCTAAAAACACCAGACGCGTGTTTTCTTTAATGGTAGACGCTAAGAGCTCGGTATCCGTTAAGTCGATAAAGTCAGCATGAACACCGAAGCGTTCAAACAGTTCGCTGAATAACGCAAAACTACAACCGTAAATGGCGTCAGAAACGACAATGTGGTCGCCCGCTTTAACGAACGCCATAGTCGTTGCCGCTATCGCCCCCATACCGGTTGCTGCAGCGGCGGCCGCCTCATAGCCTTCTAACTGAGCCATGCGTTGCTCAAGTTCGTTCGTGGTTGGGTTACCTAAACGACTATAAATATAGCCCTCTTCCTCGCCGGCAAACCGACGCGAACCCTGTTCAGACGATGAAAAAGCAAACGTCGATGTTTGATACAACGGACTGCTCAGCGCCCCATGCGGATCATCATGGTTAGCGCCAGCGTGAATCACCTGAGTTGCAGGTTGCCACTTATTATTAGAATTGTTGTGGTTGCTCTTGGCAGACATACAAATTTCACTCGTTTGTCAGTAAAATGTTAACGAGCAACAGAGTGCAACGAGCAACCCAATATTGGCAATCTTTGCGCTATCTCAAACCTTTTTTAAAGTGTAACGCTAGTTTTCCACTTTAGTGTCTGAGCTCTTCGCAGCCTTTGTAAAACGGGCTTTATATAAGGATGGTAAAACACCTTTTAACTGACTGAGTAAATCTTTTTGCAGGCGACCGTACCCTGGTTTTTTGGTGTGTTGAAATGGCATTGGTCGACAAAGTGATATGACCTGATAGCCTAAACGTGCCGTTAATAAGCCGGCGCCTAGCCCTTGTCCGGCGCGGGCAGACAGTTTGGTAATAAGCTCTGCACTGACCCATTGTGTGCCTAGATCAACGGCCGCTTCACTAAGCCCCGAATAAGCGATATTTGCCAGCACTTGCCGCCACAAACGCAGCCTTGCCAAATAGCCCAGCTTCACGCCGTAAAGTGCGGCAATACAATGAATCATTCGTTGGTTGCGCCATAAAATAATCAGCATATCTAAGACCGCAAAGGGGCTAACGGCTATCATAGCGGCAGCTTCCGCTGACCAGCGACTGACCAAGCGACTGGCTTGTTGGTCGACCCGACGGAGAATATCGCACTCAAAACGTTCGCGTTTCTCACTATCAGACCAGTATGGCTGGTAAATTTGCGCCCAACGCTCCTCTAAGTCTGGGTGGTCAAGCAGTTTTAACTGCTGCTCAACACTTTCTATTCCATGGCTTTGCGCATGCCAGCGGCGTTTTAGTTGCCGTAGTTGCCAAAACTCTTTGACGATAAACGCTGAGAAAATCCCTACTATTAATGCGAAACCAAGGCTCCATAGCCCACCTAATACCCAACTTTGCTGCCAGGATTCGATAACGGCTAATACAATCTCGGCAATACCGGCGACTACCGCTAACACCAGGCCAAACAGCAGCCAACGCCCCCAACGGCGAGGCTTCCGGTCATAGTGTGTGCGCCAGTCGGTATTGTTTTCTATCGTATCTTGCTCATCGAAAGGCTCTGGGGAGACCTGAGGCTGTGCCTCTTCCTCGACAGAATAATAGGTGAGTTCGCGATGCTTACTCATCGTAATTTGTCTCCAATGACTGAATTCAGCAACTTGTCTAAGCGAATATGCGGCAACGGGGAATCTGCAAGCGTAAAGTTTGGCTGAAAATGCGGATAAACATAGCCTTGTTGCCAGTCTTCTCGCGTTGGCAAACGACCCGGCACATGGGGAGCGCCAACCCGGACTAACTCGCCGGACTGATCAATTCCCTCCAGCACATTCGTACCGTTTTTCAGTTGCTTCCATTGGCTGGTCGCAACACCTGCCACGCTGAATAAATCAAAAGGAATACGCTCAAATTGCAGTTGCTGACGACCCTCGAGGGTCAGTGCATTAATAAGCCCGGTGAGCTTGGCATGATCAGACGGTACAACGCTATCAGCCTTCGTAACGACGAATGAGACTTTATCAATTTGCGGCGAAAACAGGCGCCTTAGCAAACTGTTTTGACCATAATTAAAGCTCTGCATAATTTCGTTCAGCGCCAGCTTAAGTTCGTCAAAATAAGACTCGCCACCTTCTAAGGCACTTAACACATCCACCAGAATGAGCTGGCGGTTAAAATGGCGAAAATAGTTCTGATAAAAAGGCTTAACCACCTGCTCTTTATAATACTCAAACTTACGCTCAAGTAAGCTTTGCCAGGCATCAGGCACGGGCTGCTCTAAAGGCCACGGAAAGAAGTCGAGAGAAGGCGTTCCCGCTAACTCGCCGGGCAGCACTAAGCGCCCGGGCTGCAGCAACTTTAAGCCCTGCTCTTTACAGTCTGCCAAATACTGGCGATATGCCTTGGCGACAACTTTTATCTGCTTCTCGGCGTTATCATCAGTAGCAACGGCTGTCAGATCGTTTAATTGATGAAGCCATGCTTCTGCCAGCTCTTTACGTGGTTCAGTGGAAAACAAGGTGCGCTGTTTTTTAGACCATTGCTCGTAAGTCAGCGACAACAGCGGTAAGTCGAGTAGCCACTCGCCGGGGTAATCAATAATATCTACGGTAAGTCGACGCTCATCAAGAACTTTACCCGCTAGCCCCCGCTCCGGATGGTATTTCAGCTCCAACCGAATTTCACTGACATCGCGGGTAGACTCCGGCCACTGTCCCGGTGTACCCGTTAAGCGCTCAATGGCTTTTTCATAGTCGAAACGCGGTGTGTCCCAGTTAGGGCTGGTATGCAGACGGCAGCCTATAAGCCGCTGGTGTTGACGCACATTAAAATAAGGCAGGTTTTGCGATTCATTCGCATACAGTAGCTGCTCCAGCACGCCGGTAATTAATGCGGTCTTACCCGCACCGCTTAGCCCTGTTACTGCCAGCTTAATATGACGATCAAACCCGCGATGGATGAGATCGCGGGTTTGGCTTTTAAACTGCTTAATACGACTCACAGACGATTAAATTCTCGCTGAAGATTATAATGATTGGAGGTTACGTATTTCTCCATAGATTGCAACTGAGCTTCCAGCTCATCGAACTCGCGCTTTATGTCGTGAATGGCTTCTCTTGGCGGTTCGCCGCCTTGCCAAACTTTGGTTTTAACGTCGACGCGATGCGAGTTCAAATCGGGCTTTTTTTTGTCGAGAATCAACCACCCTGCCAAATACAATACAAAGAAAAAGCCAGATGCGAAAATCAACCCTGTGAAAAATACGACTCGTACCAACCAAGGCTCAACGTTCAGGTAGTCTCCCAGGCCGGCGCAAACACCGGCTATTTTGCCTTTTTCTGAGTCGCGGGTCAGCTCTCTGCGTGCTTTTGAAATACTCATTGTCTGTCCCTCCAACCGGGTGAGTCAGCGTCCAGAATACGCTCCAGCGTCTGCACGCGCTCACGAATACGTTTTGCCTGGTCGGCCAAGAGCGCAAGCGACTCACGCTCTTCCTCATTCAACCCCTGATTCATTTGTCGTTTGCTTCGGTAATGTAAAATTATCCAAATGGGTGCAACAACCAATACAAACAGAATCAGCGGCGCCATCAACATCCCTAAAATAGCTTCAATATCCATGTTGCGTTGCCTATTTATTCAGAGTCTTTAGATGACTTTGACTTCATACGAGCGCGCAGAGCTTCTAACTCTTCATCGACCTTGCCTTCGTTTTCTAATTCGGCAAACTCGTCACGCAAAGTGCGTTTACCCATATCGTAGGATTCAACTTGCGCTTCTAAGTCATCGATTTTTGCTTCGTAGCGATCAAAGCGCTGCATTGCATCATCTACTTTAGAACTATCCACCTGCTTTTTCACCTGTAATCGGCTACTTGCGGTTTTCTGGCGCATCAAAATCGCTTTTTGACGAGACTTCGCGTCCGCCAGCTTTTCCTGTAGCTGTGCAATTTCGTCATTCAGTTTGTCGAGTGACTCATCAACACGCTGCATCTCACTTTGCAAAGCATCGACATTGTCTTGCGCCCGGCTCTTTTCTATAAGTGCCTGTCGAGCTAAGTCTTCACGCTCTTTGCTCAGCGCTAATTCAGCTTTTGCTTCCCAGTCGGCAACTTCTTTTTCCATGCGCTGCTGCTGACGCTGAATGTCTTTTTTCTCCGCTAATAAACGCGCAGACGTTGAGCGTACTTCCACCAATGTGTCTTCCATTTCCTGGATAATCAGACGCACCATTTTTTGCGGATCTTCGGCTTTATCTAATAACGAATTGATATTAGAGTTCACGATATCGCTAAAACGTGAAAAAATACCCATAATAAATACCTCTTACATAGCTAATGATTTATTCGCTCATACATTATTCAAGTATCGAGCCAACTTTTTATATTTAGCTAGAGCACTGATTAATAAGGTTTTTATATTTTGTGACATAACCAGGCATTGTCACAGTTCGTGAAATAGACTAATAATTAGCAAAAATAACTATAATTAAGGCTCAGTCGATGAGTAATTCGCGTCCATCAGACAATTTAATTGGTCAGTCCAACAGCTTTGTTGAAGTTCTGGAACAGATTTCACAAATAGCCCCTTTAAATAAGCCCGTCCTTATTATTGGTGAGCGTGGTACCGGTAAAGAGCTTATTGCTGCGCGCTGCCATTACCTGTCACAACGCTGGCAGCAGCAGTATTTAACTCTCAACTGCGCCGCTTTAAATGAAAATCTGCTAGACAGCGAACTCTTCGGACACGAGGCTGGAGCATTTACCGGCGCGGCGAAGCGTCACGAAGGTCGTTTTGAGCGCGCCGATGGTGGCTCGTTATTTTTAGATGAACTGGCCAACACATCATTACGGGTTCAGGAAAAGCTGCTCCGCGTCATTGAATACGGTGAATTTGAGCGTGTCGGTGGCCGCCAGCCGGTTAAAGTCGACACCCGCTTAATTGCAGCAACAAATGAGGACTTACCAACTCTTGCAGAAAAAGGTAAGTTTCGCTCCGACTTACTCGACCGTTTAGCCTTCGACGTTATAACGCTGCCTCCCCTTCGGGAAAGACGAGAAGATATTATGGTGCTGGCAGAACACTTTGCTGTATCAATGGCTCGGGAAATGGAGCTTGAACTCTTTAGTGGCTTTACCGAAAAAGCTCGTAAAATTCTTTTAAGCTATGACTGGCCGGGCAATGTTCGTGAGCTTAAAAACACCGTTGAGCGCAGCCTGTACCGGCTAGGCAATGGCCACGTTCCCATTAATGATATTATTCTTGATCCGTTCGACAGTCCTTTCCGTCCCGGTATCTCAACAGCAACGCAGGCAAGCCCTCAGGTCTCAGAAAACGCACCGCCGGAGCCAGCGTCAGACAACGGTCATTCAAAAGTAACCTCGACTTTGAAGCCCGATGAGCCTGTCGAATTTAAACAGCTCTCACAGGACTACGAGAAAGAACTGCTAAAACAAGCGCTTCGGTTATCGCAATTTAATCAAAAAAAGACAGCATCTTATCTCGGTTTGACCTATCATCAGCTCAGAGGATACTTAAAGAAATACCAACTGCTGGACGGAGCGGCCGCGAATAATGACTAAAGCGTTTTCTTTACTCATTTCAGCAACAACCATACTACTGAGCGGCTGTGAACCCGGCACAGAAGAAGTGACGCCGCTGTCCGAAGGTATTATCTACTGTTCAGAGGGCAACCCCGATACCTTCAACCCGCAACTGGTTACCTCAGGCACAACCGTCGACGCTACCGCAGCCCAGCTTTATGACCGTTTAATTGACTACGACGCTGAAAAGCAGGCCTTTGTGCCAGCGCTCGCCGAAAGCTGGGAGCCTCTCGATAACGGTACGCGCTATCGCTTTTATTTACGCGAAGGTGTCGAGTTTCACTCAACAGACTATTTCACACCAACGAGAGAGTTCAATGCAGAAGACGTGCGCTTTAGTTTTAATCGCTGGCTTGATGAAACCAGTCTGTATCATAACGTTGGCGGCAGTTACCCATTCTTCAGCGCCACCGGGCTCGATAAACTCATTCAAAAGGTAGTGAAAGTCGACGAGATGACCGTCGACATTGTGTTGAATAATGCTGACAGTTCTTTTCTTGCAAATTTAGCGACCGACTTCGCCATTGTTCTGTCAGCAGAGTACGCCCAATTACTGTCGGTTAAGGACATGCCCTACTTAATCGATCAAAAACCCATAGGCACTGGCCCTTACCGCTTTGAAAGCTTCCGCAAAGACGTGCTAATACGGTATACAAAGCACCCTGATTATTGGCGTGAAGGCCCCGGAATTAAACAGCTAGTCTACTCCATTACTCCCAATGCCAATAAACGCATGTTAAAACTTGTTACCGGTGAATGCGATATTATTCCTTACCCACTTATTAGCGAACTTCAGGCTTTGAATCGCGATGACATAATGGTCACTAACGAGGTTAGCCCTAATGTCTCGTTTTGGGCGTTTAATACAAAGAAGCCACCGTTTGATGATCCACTGGTTCGCCAGGCGCTCAGCCATGCCATAAATCGCCAGGCCATTATTGATACAATTTACTACGGTAACGCGGAGTTGGCACGCTCAATACTACCACCAACGTCCTGGGCTTACGATAATCAGGGAATTCAATATGACTACAACCCTGAGAAAGCCCGCAAACTGCTTGAAGAAGCTGGCAACAGTGAACTCAGCATTAATATCTGGGCAATGCCAGTCCAGCGTGTCTACAACCCTAATGCACGCAGAATGGCAGAGCTTATGCAGTCGGACCTTGCACAAGTCGGTGTGAATGCCCGTATTGTTTCTTATGAGTGGAATACCTTTAGACGACGCTTGTCGCGCGGCGAACACGACACTGTTTTAATAGGTTGGTATGCAGACAATGCTGACCCGGATAACTTCTTCCGGCCTTTATTAAGCTGCGCTGCGGTAGCAACCGGCGGTAACCGCGCTAACTGGTGTCACCCTGGGTTTGACCAGCTGTTGTACGAAGCCATTGCGACAACTAACGCAAATGAACGCAAGGCGCTCTATCAAAGCGCTCAGCACATACTCAACCAGCAGCTACCGCTATTACCTATTGCTCATTCACGACGCTACCAGGCTCAGAAAAAATCGGTACGAGGCGTTCAGTTACCGCCTTATGGGGGAATCAACTTCCGCCTGGCAACCAAAGTGACAACAGCTGAGGAGAGCGAACAATGATCCGTTACCTCAGCAGCCGTTTGTTTGTTTTTATTATTGCGTTCTTTTTATTAACTGTATTCACTTTTTCGCTTAACTTTTTCTTTCCCGGCGACCCTGTCACCAATATGACTGGGGTGCGCACTTTTAGCGACTATTACCCGGTTATTTCAGAAATACGAGGTGCCGATAAAAACATCGCATTTCAGTACATTAACTATATGCAGAACTTGTTGTCAGGCAACTGGGGAGCTTCTCTAAGCTCCGGCGACTATGTTTTCGAACATACCTATCAACACCTCTTCGCTTCTCTGGAGCTTATTGTCGGCGCATTAGTTCTTGCGGTACTTATTGGTGTACCCAGCGGTATCTTTGCTGCCACCCAGTTTCGTGGGCCCATTGATAAAGGCGTTATTAGCCTGGCCATGGCAGGTTACTCCATTCCGGTGTTCTGGTTAGCTCAGCTACTTATTCTGTTTTTTGCAGTAAAACTAGACTGGCTGCCTATTACCGGGCAAATCAATCCGTTGTACGGTATTGCCCCTCAGTCCGGGTCAATTTTAATTGATATTGTAATAAGCGACTCAGACTATAAAGCGGCAGCACTTCAGGATGCACTTAATCACCTTATTCTGCCGGTGATTATTCTCTCCATCATGCCAATGATGCTGCTGCTTAGACTAATGCGTAACGCCACTCAGGACATGCTGCAAAAGCCATACGTCAAAGCGGCAAGAGCCCGCGGTCTTAACGAGTTTCAAGTGTTAATAAAACACGCTGTGCCAAATGCCACGCAGTCAGTCTTGCAGCAAGTGCCACTTATTTTCAGCTTGTTACTCAGCAATAGCATTGTTATCGAGTCTATATTCAACTGGCCGGGCATTGGTAACTGGCTGGTACGCGCTATTTTCGAGCGCGACTTTCCTGTCATTCAGGCTTGTGTACTTATTATCGCCCTGACTATTTTACTGTTTAACTTAGTGGTGGATCTCTATCGTGGATGGCGATTCCCTATTGTGAGGCAGGAATAACATGCCGCATATTAACCTGTATTACAAAGACGAAAACCCCAGCCCGTTAACGCTGGTATGGCGGCGCTTTAATCAGCGCCTGCTGTCCATGACGGCGTTGTACATACTGCTGGCTATGATTCTGGTTGTTATTTTTTCACCCATACTTGCTCCCTACAGCACGTCGATGCAATTTGCCGACGCCGTTTCATTACCTCCTTCGTGGACGGAACAAGGCAACATTCAATTTCTAATGGGAACGGACGACCTTGGCAGGGACATGTTGTCGCGATTGCTTATCGGCAGCATCTACAGCCTGGGTCTGCCTATTCTTATGGTCGCTGTTTCGTCCATTATTGGCATGGTTGTCGGGGCAGTTTTGGGCATTGACCGCACCATTAAATATCAAACGTTTTCACGCGTATTCGACACTTTGCTCTCTATTCCCTCATTTTTAATGGCACTGATTATTATTGCCATATTAGGGACGGGGTTATTTAATGTTGCGTTGGCTATTACCCTGTCACTGATACCTCAATTTATTTTTGTCACTCGTAACGCGGTTCATCAGGAGTGGCACAAAGACTATGTCACCGCGTCGCGACTTAATGGTTGTTCCAAACCTTACCTGCTGTACCGAGTCATTCTACCAAACATTACCCCTATACTGGTTATGCAACTGACCGTGTCTTTATCCGTCGCTATTATGGATATTGCTGCGTTAAGCTTCCTGGGGCTTGGCATACAGTCACCAACACCTGAGTGGGGAAGCATGCTGGCACGCAGCCTTGACGAAGTGTATTTGTCACCTTGGTCAATGGTGTTGCCGGGCGTGACCTTATTCGTCACCATAATGTCGATTAATATTGTCGGCGACAGTCTGCGCCGTGCACTCAGCGAAAGGGTGAACAGCTAATGCAGTTACTGGATATTCGCAATTTAACGGTTGAAATGAAAACACCGCACGGCATGGTCCGGGTGTTGGATAAGGTGAACCTACAACTCGGGAAAGGGGAAATTCATAGCCTGGTTGGTGAGTCTGGCTCCGGTAAGAGTCTTTTGGCAAAGGCCATTGTTGGTTTTGCTAACCCTAACTGGGAGGTAACCGCTGACCGACTGTGGTGGAATGGCCAGGACTTATTAGCCATGAACACCAAACAACGCCGCGCCGTGACCGGCCGGGATATGGCCATGATATTTCAGGATCCATACTCTTATCTGGATCCAAACAGCACGATTGAGCAACAAATTGTAGAAGCCATCCCGGAAGGCGACGTACGTGGTACGTTCATGCGGCGCCGTGTGGACAGGAAAACCCGGGTTAAGCGGTTATTGCACCGGGTAGGTATTCGCGATCACGAGTCGGTCATAGACAGTTATCCATTCGAGCTCTCGCAAGGGGTTGCTCAAAAAGTCAGTATTGCCATAGCCATTGCTCACCGCCCTCGTCTGCTTATTGCCGATGAACCAACAACCGCAATGGAGCCATCGACAAAGCTACAAATTCATCGGCTTTTGGCGCGACTGGCTGCCAGTCAGGAAATGTCTGTGCTGCTGATTTCTCAAGACTTAACCTCAATTTTGCCAGAGACCAAACAACTGACTTTATTGTACTGTGGTCAGCTTATGGAAACAGGGCCTGCGGAGGAAGTTATTAACCATCCGGCCCACCCTTATACCGACTCAATGCTCAGAATGTCGCTGCAAACACAACAAGAGCTACCGCATAAAGCACGCCTGCCGACCTTGCCGGGAGCAATTCCGACACTGCGTCATATGCCAATTGGCTGCCGCCTTGGCCCTCGCTGCCCCTATGCGCAAAAGCAGTGTGTAAAAGCACCACTGGCCACCCAGAAGCAGCAACGAGTCTTTCATTGCCACTTCCCGCTTTTGGAGCTTGAGTCATGAGCCATTTACTGGAAGTAAAAAACCTCGGTAAAACGTATCGTCCCCGTAAGGCGTGGCCCTGGAGTCAAAAGTCAGTGGCGATAGAGCCAATATCCTTTCATATCGATGCTGGTGAAACACTGGCGGTTATGGGCGAAACAGGCTCCGGTAAATCAACGCTGGCAAAAATCATTGCCGGCGTCGATAACCCCAGCTCTGGTGAATTGTGGTTAAACGGCCAAAAGCTACATAACCAGCATTACCAGCAACGTTGTAACAATATCCGAATGATATTTCAGGACAGCGAGAACTCCCTGAATACTCACCTTACTCTCCGTAAACAGCTCGAAGAGCCTTTAAAGTTCAATACCAACTTAACAGCGCAAGAGCGTAACGAAAAAGTCGATATCGCTCTGAGGCGAGTGGGTATGCTAACGGAGCATGGAGAGTTTTACCCGCATATGCTGTCCAGTGGACAAAAACAGCGTGTTTGTATTGCACGGGCTATCATCCTGGAGCCACAGATTGTCGTTGCCGATGAAGCCTTGGTTGGGCTCGACCCATCAGTTAGAGCTCAAATCATTAACCTTATGCTCGATCTCCAGCAAGATATGGGTATTTCGTACATTTTAGTTACTCATTCGCCGCAAATCGTGAAACACATTGCTGATAAGATATTAATTTTATATCGTGGTAAAATGATCGTGTTTGACAAAACAGACATAGTACTAGGTGATAATCAGCAACCTTATGTTCATCAGTTGCTGCATGACCACTTAAATAAGCAGATTAAATTCAAAAGCGACAAAGCAAAAAAGATCGCTGACTAAAAACCAAAACAACAGGAGTTTAATGTGGAAACAGGTACTCTGATATCACTAGCAGCGTATTTTATCGTCATGCTAGGTATTGGTCTTTACGCCTACAAGAAGTCAACTGACTCAGTATCAGGTTACATGCTAGGTGGTCGAGGCCTCGGTCCTGGCGTTACCGCGTTATCTGCGGGTGCATCTGACATGAGTGGTTGGATGCTGATGGGCTTACCCGGTGCAATTTATGTCTCAGGTGTCTCGCAGCTGTGGATTGCAGTGGGTCTGGTCATTGGTGCGTATCTTAACTACGTCATTGTGGCGCCACGCTTGAGAACTTACACCGAGGTTGCAAACGACTCCATCACAATTCCGGACTACTTTGCGAACCGCTTTAATGATAAAGGCCGTAGACTGCGTATATTCTCGTCTGTGGTTATTATTATCTTCTTTACGCTTTACACCTCAGCCAGCCTGGTTGCCGGCGGTAAGCTGTTCGACAGCTCATTTGGCATGGACTACACCACGGGCCTCTGGGTAACTGCCGGTGTGGTATGTGCTTACACCCTGTTCGGTGGTTTCTTAGCGGTAAGCATGACGGACTTTGTTCAAGGCTGCATTATGTTCGTGGCTCTGGTTCTGGTGCCTATTGTCGCCTTTTCTGAGCTCGGTGGGTACAGCAGTGTCGTTGGCCAAGTCGGTGAGATTAATCCTGACTTCCTGGCATTCTTTAAGGATGGAGCCACCGGTGAAATACTGGGCACCTTAGGTATTATTTCTTTGCTTGCCTGGGGTCTTGGCTATTTTGGTCAGCCACACATCATTGTTCGTTTCATGGCGATTCGCTCTGTCAGTGACGTGAAAGCGGCACGCCGCATTGGTATTTCATGGATGACAGTATCTATCATTGGCGCTATGGCGACCGGTTTTGTGGGTATTGCCTATGTTGCGGAAACCAAAATGAGCTTGCCGGATGCTGAAACTATTTTCATCATTTTCTCGCAGTTCCTATTCCACCCATTAATTGGTGGCTTCCTGCTGGCGGCAATTCTGGCAGCCATTATGAGTACAATTTCTTCGCAACTACTGGTTAGCTCGAGCTCGCTGACGGAAGACTTTTATAAAGCCTTCTTACGTAAAGACGCGAGTGAAAAAGAGCTAGTATTCGTCGGTCGTATGTCAGTATTGGCAGTTTCGTTAGTGGCTATTTGGTTAGCATGGAACCCAGAGAACACCATTTTAAGTCTGGTCAGTAACGCATGGGCCGGCTTCGGCGCCGCATTTGGCCCTGTGGTTATTCTGAGCCTGTTCTGGAAACGTATGAACCGTCATGGTGCTCTTGCCGGTATGTTGGCAGGCGCTGTTACAGTGCTGTTCTGGATTTACGGCCCAACTTTCGGTGGCGAACAGCTATCTGCTTACGTCTACGAAATTGTGCCAGGCTTCATCTTATCTACACTGGCTATCATCATTTTCAGCAAAGTCACTGCTGAACCAGAGAAAGAGCTACAAGATAAGTTCGAAGAAATGGAAAGCGTTATCGATGATTACTATCACGGTGACAAAAAAGGCTAAATAACAACACGCCTTAAACCTATAAAAAGACCAGCCTATCGTGCTGGTCTTTTTTGTTTCTAACTGTCGGTCTATAGTGAATACAACACAGTTAACAAGGTAAACACTATGGCACGATTGAATATTATCGCTTCAGCCGCTCTCGCTTTTACATGCGCGGCGTCTACCCTACCCGCTGCGGCCAGTGACCGTATAACAGGTCATCACTTTGCTACTCGCTCGGAAGCTATGGCTCCAAACGCCATGGCAGCGACAAGCCAACCGCTTGCCACACAAGTCGCGCTGGACGTTATGCAGGAAGGCGGCAATGCGATTGATGCGGTCATTGCTGCAAACGCAGTGTTAGGCTTAGTTGAACCGACAGGCAACGGTATTGGTGGCGATTTATTTGCCATTGTATGGGACGCCGAGTCAGAAAAGCTCTATGGACTTAATGCCTCAGGCCGTTCGCCGAAAAGTTTGTCGCTGGAATATTTTAAAGAAAACGGCTATGAGTCAATTCCCCCTCGTGGCGTATTACCGCTGTCTGTTCCCGGTGCGGTCGATGGCTGGTTTGAACTTCATGACCGTTTCGGTCAGTTAGACATGGAAAACGTGCTTCAACCGGCTATTAACTATGCAGAGTCAGGCTTTCCGGTGACTGAAGTTATTGCCTACTACATGGGTCGAAACGCCGCAGTGCTGGCCGACCAACCCGGGTTCGCTGATGTTTTTATGAAAGACGGCGACGTTCCTGAAAAAGGTGAGCGTTTTAAAAACCCCGACTTGGCCAATACCTATAAGCTCTTAGCTAATGAAGGCCGCGATGCTTTCTATAAAGGCAAAATTGCACGCACAATAGATGCCTTTGTCGAAAAACACGGTGGCTTTTTATCTTACGAGGACTTAGCGGAGCATGAGTCGACTTGGGTTAACCCGGTTTCGACCAACTATCGTGATTATGACCTCTGGGAGCTGCCACCGAGCACCCAGGGAATAGCGGCTCAGCAAATACTCAATATACTTGAGCAGTACGACATTAGCAGTATGGGCTTTGACAGCCCTGAGTACATTCATCACTTCGTCGAGGCTAAAAAGCTAGCATTCGAAGATCGTGCGAAATACTACTCTGACCCGGCATTTAATGATGTGCCTGTCGAAGGGCTACTGGACAAAGGTTACGCTAGGGAGCGCGCAAAACTCATTAACCCGAAGAAAGCCGGTCGTTCATACGAGCCAGGTAACCCGCCGACAGAGGGCGACACCATTTACTTAACAACCGCTGACAAAGACGGCAACATGGTATCGCTTATTCAAAGTAACTACCGCGGCATGGGCTCAGGAGTAACACCGACAGGTTTAGGGTTTGTTTTGCAGAACCGTGGTGAACTGTTTGCGCTGGATGCGAATCATCGCAATGTGTTTGAACCAGGTAAACGCCCTTTCCACACTATAATTCCCGCATTTGTGACCAAAGACGGTAAACCATTAATGAGTTACGGCGTTATGGGCGGCGCCACACAACCTCAAATGCATGCACAAATTCTCATTAACATGATTGATTTTAGTATGAACCTACAAGAAGCCGGCGATGCCCCTCGTATTCTGCATACAGGTTCAAGCCAGCCAACTGGTTCTGTCATGTCCGACGGCGGTGTTGTCAGTCTGGAAAACGGCTTCTCTAAGAACACTCGTCGCGAACTGATAAAAATGGGACATACGCTGCAGGAAGCTGTCGGTCCTTATGGCGGCTATCAGGCTATTTGGAAAGACCACGAACAGGATGTTTACATTGGCGCTTCTGAAAGCCGCAAAGACGGACACGCAGCCGGCTACTAAAGGATACGTTTGAAAGTTTGGGCGCCGCTTAACCGCGGCGCTCTCTGTATAACTCAATTTCATCCATGATCAAATCACGCATCCGCGTGGTGGTGTCATAACCAATATCAATAGCTTCCTGCCCACGATAAAACTCCATAATGCCGATATGGCCAAGTTTGGGCTGCACTAAAATATCCGGCGGATCGCCCGCCATACGTGCCTTAGTAATACGCTCCTGCATGATATCAATAGAACTTGCCATGACACTGAACATACCCGGCGCTTTATGACCATTGCTTTTAAAACGCTCTTTAAAGCTGTCTAAGTACTCTTTACTGCCCGACCACAGGTTATCGAAAAAGCCATTATCGTCTTCCGCATGTCTTTCTATTTCTGCTTTTTCCTTCTCGAGTTGTTCAGCCTCTGTTTGCGGCGGAATACTGCGACCTCTTCTCTCTACCGCCCGGGAGTTCAACTGAGAATTCAAATGCACGGCTATAACAAAGTCAGCACCCAGGGCCCGACACAGCGACACGGGAACAGGGTTAACCAGTCCACCATCAATTAACCAGCGTCCGTCAAATGCTTTAGGTGAGAGAACCCCAGGCATGGCGCAGGAAGCTCTCGATGCGTCGTATAAATCCCCTTTCCGTAACCAAATCTCACGGCCACTGTAGAGGTCTGTTGCCACAGCGCCATAAGTAATAGGTAGGTCTTCAATATTTCTTTGCCCGAACTCTTCCCGAGCATGGTTAAATACTTTTTCGCCGCCGATAATGCCGCCTTGGTTAAACCCAAAGTCCAGTAGGTTGAACACTTCCCAGCGACTCATTCCCTGCACCCATTGCTCTATTTCAGCCAGGCGACCAGACGCATAACCCGCTCCAACTAGTGAGCCAATGGAAGTGCCTGCCACCATATTAATGCGCACACCCATTTCTTCGAGGGCTTTAATAACACCAATATGTGACCAACCACGAGCCGCTCCAGAGCCTAGAGCTAATGCAACTTTCACTTCCGACATGTGATTTTTCCCACTTTTTTAATTTGTTTAAGTATCGTACTATGATTACTGAGTTTTCAACAACCTACCTGAGCTATCTATGCCCTGGACTGACCGTCAAGTTAACACATTAAGTAATCGACCCAATGACACCCGTACCCCATTCCAGCGAGATAAAGCCAGAATATTGCATAGCGCCGCATTTAGACGGCTGCAGGCAAAGACTCAGGTTATGTACGTGGGTATGCACGACTTTCCAAGAACTCGTTTAACCCACTCATTGGAGGCTAGCCAAATTGGCGCAAGCCTTATCGTTCATTTAAGTCACCGGCACCCTGAGCTTTCAAAGTCACTTGAGTTTTCTGAGCCTCTGCTAGAGTCATTATGTTTGGCACATGACATTGGTCATCCGCCCTTTGGTCATGGCGGAGAAATTGCGCTCAATTACATGATGCGCAATAACGGTGGTTTTGAAGGTAACGGCCAGACCTTTCGTATCGTTACCAAGCTCGAAGCCTACACGCCAGAGCATGGCATGAATTTAACCCGTCGCACTTTACTCGGGTTACTGAAATACCCTGTTCTAGCCAGCCAGGTTCGCCGCGAACAGTTACCTGAAGATGTCAGTAACTTTAAGCATTTACCGACGCGGCAATGGTTGCCCCCTAAAGCCTTATATAACGATGACACAGCCCAATTAGACTGGGTGCTTGCCCCATTATCGACTAGTGACAAACAAGCCTTTCAGGCACTTTCAGCAGAGCCACAAACCACTAAACACGGCCGCAGCGCTTTAAAAAGCGTTGATGCGTCTATTATGGAAGCGGCCGATGATATTGCCTATGGTGTACATGACCTAGAAGACGCCATAGTTGTTGGTCTTATTCAGCGTGAGCACTGGATGAAGTATATGTTTGACAGGTTGCAGTCTTTAGAAAGCGCTCTGCCTGACTTTAACGCTGAATCACTGACTCATGCACTGTTTTCCGATGATCATTATGAGCGCAAAGGAGCCATTGGTAGCTTGGTCAACCGCCTGGTTACTTCTGCAACCTTGATAAAAACAGACAACGACTTTGAATGCCCGTTGTTACAGTACCAAGTTGCACTTGGAGATGCCGAGAAGCAGTTGCTTAATGCATTAAAAGAATTCATTTTTAAGTGGGTTATTCGCAAACCTGAAATGCAGGCGCAAGAGTTTAAAGGGCAGCAAATAGTTATGGAGCTGTTTGATGTGCTTTCTGTAGAGCCAGAAAGATTGCTTCCGGAAAATACTCGCTTACGCTACCTGCACGAACAAGAGCATGGAAACAATGCCCCTCGGGTTATTTCAGATTACTTATCCGGCATGACCGACGCTTATGCGGCAAAGCTCTACCAACAACTCTTTGCAATAAATCCCTCAATTTAAAAGGCCCCGGATAAATCCAGGGCCTTTGTACTTTCATTATTAACGACGCAACTTACAACACGTTGTCATCGCTTGACTCTGTAGAGTTTTCAGCTTCTTTTGCAGCTGCTCTCTCCGCTTCACGATCTTCTTTGGTTCTCTTTTCAGGCTTTGACAGCAAGAGTTCACGTATTCTGCTTTCCAATTCGTCCGCTATTTTGGGGTTTTCTTGCAAGAACTTCATTGAGTTTGCTTTGCCCTGGCCAATTTTATCGCCTTTATAGCTATACCAAGCGCCCGCTTTATCAACCATCTTGTGCTTAACACCCAGGTCAATCAGCTCGCCTTCTTTAGAAATGCCCTTACCATACAAAATTTGGAAGTTTGCTTCTTTAAACGGAGGCGCAACCTTGTTCTTAACCACTTTCACACGAGTTTCGTTACCGACAACTTCATCGCCTTCTTTCAAGGCACCCGTACGGCGAATATCCAAACGAACAGAGGAATAGAACTTCAGTGCGTTACCACCCGTTGTGGTTTCGGGGTTACCGAACATTACACCAATTTTCATACGAATCTGGTTGATGAAAATACACATGGTGTTCGATTTTTTAATATTTGACGTTAATTTACGAAGCGCTTGTGACATTAAACGCGCCTGCAAGCCAACATGGCTATCGCCCATTTCGCCTTCTATCTCGGCCTTAGGTGTTAAGGCAGCTACAGAGTCAACAATTACAACGTCAACAGCACCGGAACGAACCAACATATCGCAAATTTCCAGTGCTTGCTCTCCCGTATCAGGCTGAGACACAAGTAAGTCATCTACGTTAACGCCTAGAGCTTCAGCGTAGATAGGATCGAGAGCGTGCTCAGCGTCAACAAAGGCGCAGGTTTTCCCCATTTTTTGGGCTTCAGCAATAACTTCTAAAGTCATTGTCGTTTTACCACTGGACTCCGGTCCATAAATTTCTATCACTCGTCCAAAGGGTAAACCACCAATGCCAAGAGCAATATCTAGCCCTAACGAACCTGTTGAAACAGAGGCAATATCCAACGTCTGGTTGTCACCCAACCGCATGATAGATCCTTTACCAAATTGACGTTCGATTTGCCCGAGCGCTGCATCCAACGCTTTTTGACGATCATTGCTCATTTTAAGCTCCGCATTAATTACTGGTTTTATACACAGTATACTGTACGTTTTTACAGTATCAAGTATTCATTAAAAAGTTTTATGAAATGACAGCTAAGTTACTGTAATAAAAACTGATTTATTGCTTTCCCCAAGACTTCGTCGATGGTTTGGCTTCTCACCTTCTGTCTATTCCCCGTGAAAGTTTGCGACCAAACTTCCTCGCAATCGGGTCCAACTAAAGCCATCCAAACCAGTCCCACCGGCTTTTCGGCGGTACCACCGCCGGGCCCTGCCACACCACTAACCGCAATAGCCCACGACGTATTGCATTGAGCCTGGGCGCCAAGCGCCATTTGTTTCACACACTCAGCCGATACAGCCCCATCTTGTTCAAGCGTTTTCTGACTCACATTCAGTAGCTGTCGCTTAAGGTCGTTAGTATAGGTGATTAATCCGCCATTAAACCAAGCAGAACTTCCCGCCACTTCCGTAATAGCGTATCCTATTCCTCCTCCGGTACAGGATTCAGCAGTGGCAATTGTTTGCTGTTTTTCTAACAAGCACTGACCAAGCTGTTCCGCGAGTTCTAAGGTTTGCGGCGTAATAACTGTGGTTGTTACCATAACATTGGCTCCAGATAAAAATAACTCAACTATGCCTGATTTTTCTGAAAAACATATCCAATCACATACCCCAATGATGCAGCAATACTTACGTATAAAAGCGCAACATGCAGACATGCTTTTATTCTATCGTATGGGAGATTTCTATGAGCTATTTTTTGACGACGCAAAACGTTCAGCAGAACTTCTCGATATTTCATTGACCGCACGCGGACAAAGTAACGGCGAGCCCATTCCAATGGCCGGTGTTCCCTACCACGCGGTCGAAAACTATTTAGCGCGACTCGTCAATTTAGGCGAATCTGTCGCTATTTGTGAACAAGTTGGCGACCCTGCTACGAGCAAAGGACCTGTCGAACGCAAGGTCGTTCGCATTGTCACGCCGGGAACAGTAACCGACGAGTCGCTACTGGCCGAACGACAACAAAAACTGTTAGTCGCTATATCGGCCTTGAAAGACGACCTGTATGCAATTTCTAGTCTAGAGCTTAGCAGCGGACGTTTTTGGTTAACGCAAGCTAACTCCCACGAGCAACTTGCCGCAGAAATGCAACGTCTGGAGCCAGCAGAGCTTCTCTACCCAGACACTCTGTCATTAGCAGGCTTGCCGCTGGCCAAAGCAAACTGTAAACGCCGTCCAGCCTGGGAATTTGAACAACAAACCGCATTTGAATTACTAACTCGACAGTTTGCTACGCAGCATTTGGAAGGCTTTGGACTTAAAGCCGACGAACCAACATTAGGAGCGGCGGGCGCTATTCTTCACTATGTTAAAGAAACTCAGCGCTCGGCGCTGCCGCATATTCAATCTATTGTTACAGAGCACCCTAATGACGCCCTTATTCTGGATGCTGCTACTCGCCGTAACCTCGAATTACAACAAAGCCTGGGCGACGCTAACACGCATTTATCGGCAGTATTGGATAAAACAGCCTCGGCCATGGGCAGCCGCCAGTTTCAACGTTGGTTACAGCGCCCGATTCGAAACCAGCAAGCCTTAAATAAACGCTACGATGCGGTTTCAGCTCTATTGGAAAATAACGCTTACGAGCCTTTGCAAACCAGCCTGAAGTCGCTCTCAGACATTGAGCGTATCGTTGCGCGGGTTGGCTTAAGAACCGCCCGTCCCAAAGACTTTGCCCGCTTAAGAGACAGTCTGAAACAGCTGCCTGATATTAAAAGCCAATTACAGCACCAGAGTCTCAACCAACTGAACGAGGCTATTTTGCTTTTCCCTGAAGTGGTTGATCGCTTAGAGCGCGCTATTATCGATAACCCGCCTTTACTGATAAGGGACGGCGGCGTTATTGCCGAAGGCTACGACAGTGAGCTGGACGACCTACGCGATCTAGCCACCGGTGCCACTGACTACCTGCATCAACTAGAGCAGCGGGAACGCCAACAAACCGGTATTGCGACCTTGAAAGTTGGCTATAACAAGGTGCATGGTTACTTTATTGAAGTTAGCCGACAAAATGCAGACTCAGTCCCTGATCACTACCAGCGTCGCCAAACATTAAAAAACACAGAACGCTATATTGTTCCTGAGCTGAAAGAGCACGAAGACAAAGTACTCAATGCGCAGGCGCGCTCGTTGGCTCGAGAAAAGTGGTTATACGATCAGCTCTTTGAGCAGCTTATGCCGCACGTCGCTGACTTACAAAGAACCGCCTCGGCGTTAGCTCAGCTAGATACGCTCAGCTGCTTCGCGCAACTAGCGAACAACTGGAACTATTGCCGCCCAGAGCTGACGGATGAGTCGAGCCTGATAGAACTTGAGCAAGCCCGCCACCCGGTTATTGAGCAGCTCAGCGAGACTCCTTTTATAGCCAACGACGTTGCCTTAAACGATACACAGCGCATGTTAATGATTACCGGACCCAACATGGGGGGTAAGTCTACCTTTATGCGTCAGGCAGCGCTGATTGTTATTCTGGCGCACATGGGTTGTTACGTTCCTGCAAGCGCCGCTCGCATTGGCCGCATCGATCGAATTTTTACGCGTATTGGTGCATCTGATGACCTCGCTTCTGGTCGCTCGACCTTTATGGTAGAAATGACAGAAACGGCAAACATTCTGCACAATGCGACGCCAAATAGTCTGGTGCTTATGGATGAAATTGGTCGAGGCACGTCAACCTACGATGGCTTGTCGCTTGCGTGGTCCTGTGCTGACTATCTGGCTCAAAAGCTGCAATGCCTAACTCTGTTTGCCACACACTATTTTGAGTTAACAGAACTGGCAGATGAACTCCCCGCAACCAGTAATGTGCACGTCAATGCCAAAGAGCACGGCGATACCATCGCCTTCCTGCACACGGTTACTGAAGGTGCTGCAAACCAAAGTTTTGGTTTACAGGTTGCGAAATTAGCGGGGGTTCCGGAGAACGTTATTCAACAAGCTAAACGTAAACTAAAAGAGCTGGAGACGGCCCATCATGGGAGCCACAATTCAGTTCCGGCTGAGACCAACGAAAAGCAGCCCAGTTTGCCGCTTGAACCCACACAGCCAAACCCCATTTTAGAGCAGCTGAAAACAACCGACTTAAATAACTTAAGCCCGAGACAAGCACTCGATTTACTCTTTAGTTGGCAAAACAAACTCTAGAAACAAAAAGGGCTCGGTTTTATCCGAGCCCTCTCTTTAAAACAGTTATGCCAAATTATTGCCCGGAAAAAAGGGCATCCAGCGTCAGTCCCTGCTGCTTCAGAGAGTCTCTTAGCTTTCTTAGTGCTTCCACCTGAATTTGGCGAACCCGTTCCCGAGTTAAACCTATTTCACGACCAACGTCTTCAAGCGTTGAAGCTTCGTATCCTAATAAACCAAAACGACGCGCCAGAACTTCTTTCTGCTTAGAGTTCAACGAATCCAGCCAGTCGGTAATGTTAGCTTTCAAGTTCTCGTCTTGCAGTACACCCTCTGGGCCGTGGTCATCCTCGTCAGCGAGAATATCCAGCAGAGCTTTATCGTTTTCACCGCCAACCGGAGTATCAACAGATGCAATGCGCTCGTTCAAACGCAGCATCTTAGTAATGTCACCCACAGGCTTATTCAGACTTTTTGCAATGTCTTCCGCTGTCGGCTCATGGTCGAGCTTGTGCGCCAGCTCGCGCGCTGCGCGTAAGTAAATATTGAGCTCTTTAACCACATGAATTGGCAAACGAATAGTTCGCGTTTGATTCATAATTGCCCGTTCTATTGTCTGGCGTATCCACCAAGTCGCGTAGGTTGAAAAACGGAAGCCGCGCTCTGGATCAAACTTTTCAACGGCGCGGATAAGACCCAGGTTACCTTCTTCAACCAGATCTAATAGCGCTAAACCTCTGTTTGAGTACCGGCGGGCAATTTTAACCACCAAGCGAAGGTTGCTTTCAATCATGCGTCGGCGGGCGGCTTTATCACCTTTTAACGCACGACGTGAATAAAAGACCTCTTCTTGGGCGGTCAATAATGGGGAGAAGCCTATCTCACCTAAATAAAGCTGAGTGGCATCCATTTTCTTTTGGTACTGACTTGAGGACGATGACAGCGCCTCTTCTAACGCCTCGTCAGAGCTCGTTGCGGACTGCTGCGCCTCGTCTGCGTTTTCAAGTAGCGCTTCTTCCTCGCTGATTTCGATAGTGTCGACTGCTTCTTCCTTTATCTGGCTCATAACAAGCTCCTGTTAATCTGAAAACCGTGTTACTGCACACGTCGACCTCCATATCTTGTTATTATTATTTCCACGTCACTAGCGAGAGCTCGGTAAATAATGCTCAGGATTCACCGACTTACCTCTGAAACGAACCTCAAAATGCAACTTCACTTGTTTAGCACCTGAGTCGCCCATGCGAGCTATCGTTTCACCCATGTCCACCCATTCCTTTTCTTTCACCAGAATGTCCTCATTGTGGGCATAGGCTGTAATGTAATCATCGTTATGTTTCAAAATGATTAAATTACCAAAACCTCTAAGCGCACTTCCGACATAAACTACTTTACCGGCCGCCGCAGCTTTTACAGGATCGCCCCTGTCACCGGCGAAATCGAGACCTTTATTACCTCGATCTTTCAGTGAAAAACGTTCAATAACCTTACCTGTCGACGGCCATTGCCAGGCTAACTCAGCGTTACTTGGCATTGCCGCTTCAGACCTCACCCGCACCGGCTTTTGACGGTTCTGTTTGCGAGTATCGGCTTGTTTTTTCACTGTTTTTTTCGTGTCTACTTTTTGACCATACTCTTTCTTCTGAGTCTTGGCAACGGGCGTTTTTATATTATTTTGTGCGTTATTTGCTCTTTCTTTATTACTTTGAGGTCTTTGAGTCGGTTCACTGGTGCCGGTACTTTTTGCACTGCCCACTAAGTCCAGTGTCTGCCCCGGGTAAATCGTGTAAGGCCGGCTTAAGTTATTCAGGCGGGCTATGTCATCGACATCCATATTGGCGCGAAAAGCAATTGAGTAAAGTGTTTCACCTTTTTGTACTTCGTACTTTTTCGCATTCAAAGAGTTGGGCTGAAAGTCGCGATAGGTTTTGCCTGTATATAAGGTGTCAACGGGAGCTGGTTGAGAGCGACTGCTGCAGCCTTGCAGCACAATTGGCAGCAAGGCAAGCACTATAAGACTCTGTAACATCCCGTTTTTCAATCGCATCCCTAAACCAATTGCACCACTATGTAGGCTACTATCAATAGTATTACCAGTGACCAGCCTATTCGATCAACATATTCACGAAGTTTCACAGCCATTTTAGGGCCACCCGTTTTGAGCAACCATGCCACCAGATAAAAGCGCAAACCGCGACTAATAACCGAGGCTAATAAAAATGGGAAAAACGCAATTTGCATAACGCCCGCTGTCACCGTAAATAATTTATAGGGAATAGGCGAAAAGCCGGCAATAAAAACTATCCAAAAGCCCCAGGTTGCAAACCAGCTTTTGACAGTGTCCAGCTTGCTTTCATACCCCATAGTCTCTACAGCGGGTAAAACAACAGTTTCAAACGCCCAGAACCCAAGGAAGTAACCCAGCACCCCACCAGCAGCTGAGCTCACCGTGGTTAAAAATGCCAAGCGCCAGGCTTTGTCCGGTTGCGTCATTGCCATTGGCGCCAGCATCACATCCGGAGGAATGGGGAAAATCACCGACTCGGAAAAACTGAGTAAGGCCAAAATTGTTTTAGCCCGAGGGTGTTCGGACCAACTTAATACTTTGTCATAAAGCGCAGAAAACAACTTCAACTGAGCTCTCCTTTCACCAAAGGTACAAACCGAACATCACCAATTTGCTGTTGTTCAACGCTATCGCCGAAACGACGAATAACCGTCAGGCTTTGTGCTTCATCCTTATCGCCAACAGGGATAATCATGACCCCACCGTCGGCTAATTGTGCCACTAAGTCAGAAGGTACTTCGCTGGCGGCTGCTGTGACAATAATACCGTCAAAAGGCGCTTTACTGCTCCAGCCTTTCCAACCGTCACCATGACGCATTGACACATTATGTAGGTCTAACTGGCGTAAACGGCGCTTTGCCTGATACTGCAATTGAGCAATGCGCTCCACACTAAACACCTTATCCACCAACTGCGCCAGTATTGCCGTTTGATAACCAGAACCCGTGCCTATTTCCAGTACATTATGGCAATTGTGTTGCATCAGTAACTGGGTCATGGTCGCTACCATCAATGGTTGCGATATCGTTTGTCCATTACCAATGGGTAACGCTGTATTTTCATAGGCTTTATGCGCCAACGACTCCGGCATAAACACATGGCGCGGTGTTTCAGCAATAACCCGTAACACCTCCTGGTTAGTAATGCCCAGGTCACTCAGTTGCTGTATAAGTTTTTTGGCTCTTGCCTGGCCACTCATTGTATTCATCATTTTTTCTGATCTAACCACTCCGTTAGCGTGTCAGTATGGCGTTGAGCTGTCATATCCAGACTCAAAGGCGTAATGGAAACATACCCCTCGTTAATGGCAGCAAAATCCGTTTGCGGTTCGTCGCTGGTGTGGTGCCCAATAGGCCCGTACCAGAAAATCTCATTACCGAACGGGTCACGGTCATGAACCATGGTATCGGCGCGGTGACGACGACCTAACTTGGTCACTTTTGTACCTTTCAACTTGTCGTAAGTGGTATAGGGTACATTAATGTTCAGCACGGTATCTAAACGCAGCGGCGCTTTTTCCATATCAGCGACAATATCAGCAACAACTTTTGCCGCAGTTTCATAGTAGTCGTGCCCTCGTCCCCCCATCGACACAGCAATGGATGGCAGTCCCATAAAGCGCCCTTCCATAGCGGCAGCGACGGTGCCGGAATAAAGAACATCGTCGCCCATATTTGGGCTGTCATTAATGCCAGAAACGACAATATCGACATCTTCCGCTATTGGCGAGTTAGTGCCTAAGTGAACACAATCTGTTGGCGTACCATTGACCGAGTAAAAGCCATTGTCGAGTTTGCGAATGCGCAGCGGGTTATGCAGCGTTAACGAGTTACTAGCACCGGAACAGTTTCTGTCAGGTGCTATTACCCGTACTTCTGCAACCTCTTTGAGCGCTAAATAAAGCGCGCGAATTCCCGGAGCATGTACACCATCATCATTACTCAATAGAATTTTCATCATTTGTGTTCACCACTTATCGTCGCAATTTCATTCAAAATCGTTGTCGCATAGGCGCCAGATGGTAGGGTAAAGCTAAGCTCAACGGTGCTTCCGTCAAGTTCTTTTAGCTCTGGTTCACCCGGGATGACTTTCCACGCGCGTCGCCCCTCATCAACCCGAAGCTTAGCAAGTGCCTCTACCCAGCTCTGGTAAGGCTCGAGCTGCTTGTCCTCAAAGTCAGCCGACTCACCCGCGCTCATTGACTTATTGGCAGACCCCGGCAGCGGCAGCGCTATTTCAATATCCTTACTGGCAAGTCTTTGTTTAAGCTCATGGTCCCACTGCTCAACAGTAAACATCGAGTTAGAGCCAGCTAACATTGCGCAATCGCCCTCTAATAAGGAATCTGCGCCCAGCTGTTTTGCACGCTCTGAAGCTATTAAATTAAATAAGAAACTCCGTAAGGCCGACAAATAAAGTCCGCGCTTGGCTTTTGATAAACGTTTTGGACGACTGGCCATAATCCAACGCTCAGCCGCAGCCACATTGTCACCGTTGCGTCCAAAGCGCTGTTCGCCAAAGTAATTAATGGCGCCGTTTTGCGTGACCTGCTTCCAGCGCTCTTTTAACAGCGCCATGTCGCTAACACTGTGCAAGCGAATGACAAACCTATTGCCACTATGCAAACCGCTACGCAGCTTTTTCGTGCGTCTTATGACCTTCTCAATCGTCATTTCGTCATCGTTCAGCGACTGCCAGTCCAACGTGTCTTTACCGGGTAGCTGTATCGAAAACCATTGCCAGGTGACCGCTTGTCGGTCTTTCAGACCAGAGTAGCTCACTTGTTTTGGTGACACGCCGGCAAAACGGGCAATTTTTTCAGCACAAAAGACAGTATTGGCCCCTCGCTTTCTAACCCAAAGCCACTGATGCTCTCCGTCGTGTTCGTCTTCGACAGTCAGTTGCTCTATAACCTGAAAGTCTTCAGGGCTCGCTTTGAAAGTTGCGCTCGGCTTCTCACCGGCATTAAGAGTGGCTAGTTCCTGACAGTTAACCGTTTCGGGAGCAAGCATTAAAACGACTCCATCAGTACCACTGCGTGACAGGCAATACCTTCTTCACGCCCCACAAAGCCCAGCTTTTCGGTTGTGGTTGCTTTTACATTGACGTTATCAACGCAGGTTTTTAAGCAGCCTGCAATGCGTGCGCGCATATCATCTATGTGCGGAGCCATTTTTGGCGCTTGAGCAACAATGGTTACGTCAATATTGCCCACCTGAAACTCTTTCTGCTGACACAAGTTCACGGCATGCTCAAGAAGTTGTGCGCTGTCAGCACCTTTGTATTGTTCATCGGTATCCGGGAAATGCTGACCAATATCGCCTAATGCCAGAGCCCCCAGCAGTGCGTCAGTCACTGCATGAAGAATAACATCGCCATCTGAATGTGCTTCCAGCCCCTGCGAGTGAGGAACCTCAATACCGCCTAAAATCAGCGGCTTATCAGCCCCCCACCGATGCACGTCGTAACCATGACCCACTCGAATCTTCATTGAGTTATTTCCTTACTCCATCGTTGTAGGTGCCAGCAGCCAGCTGGCAACACATTCAAAGTCTTCTGGGTGCGTAACTTTTACGTTTTTAAAAGCCCCTTCCACTAACACCGGTTGGTAACCCAGCCATTGCATCGCTGATGCTTCATCCGTCAGTTGCGGATTATGAGCCCCCATGTGTTTAATACCATTTAACAGTGCCTGTGCCTGGAACACTTGCGGCGTCTGTGCCTGCCATAAGTGTTCACGATCAACACTTTCTTCAATGTGGGCTGCCATGCCACTCGATGTCATTGCACGTTTTAAAGAGTCGCGAACCGGAATCGCTAAAATAGCACCATGCTGACTGGCTGTTCCGCTATCAATGACTCGCACTAACGCCTCTTTGGGCAAGCAAGGACGTGCAGCATCGTGAACCAGTGTATGAGTTGCTCCCTGTGCCACAGCGTACTCAACACCTCTACAAACTGACTCAGCACGAGTATCACCACCACTGATATAAGTAACGGGTTGTGCCACGTGAAATTCAGAGGCATTCGGCAAGTCGCTTGAGTCAGGATCTGACACGGCCACGATCACTTCCGTCACGCGAGGGTCAGCGCATACCGCTTCGATGCTGTACTGTAATAAGGTTTTACCGCCAACGGTTAAAAACTGTTTAGGAATATTGCTTTGCATTCGGCTGCCATGGCCGGCTGCCGGTATAACCGCTTTAATGTTGCAGTGTTCGGTGGGCTCTGTACTTTTCATATCATTATTGTGCTCTGTCCGGAACCAGACGGAAGAATACTTCGTCCTTTTTAATCATTCCCAGTTCATTGCGAGCACGCTCTTCAAGCGCATCTTCACCGTCACGCAGGTCTTCAATGTCTGCGTAAATCAGTTGATTGCGCCGTTCGAGATTTTCATTGGTTACTTTTTGGTTGCTGACTTCCTGTTGCAAACGCCAATAATCTGGCAAACTGTTTTTCCCAAACCAGAGACGGTATTGTAGTGCCAGGAATAAGGTCAACAACACGACCAGAGTCACCCGCATGCTCAGCTCCGTTGTTATTATTGTTATCATTATGAAGACTATTGCAGCGACTGAAAAGCCGTTTTCAAACATTAGCAATAAAAGAGGTTAAATTGGAGTATTTTGCCGCCGCATTAGTATTCTTTTTTGCCGCTATGCTGCAAGGCATTAGTGGTTTTGGCTCCGGCTTGCTCGCCGTTCCTATTCTGGCTTTATGGTTCCCTATTAGCGTTCTTACGCCTGCATTATCCGTTATTAACATCATTGTTGGTGCCTGGATATACTGGAAAAACCGTGAAGCCGCACGTCCGTCGCAATGGAAGTGGCTAATTATATCCGGCGTTATCACATCAATTATTGCGGGCTCCTTATTACTCGCTATTGATGACCAACTAATTAAACTGGTGCTTGGCTGTGTGATTTTGGCGGTGGCACTTGCACTTGCCAGCGGTAAACAGTTTCCAACAGCTGAGCACGCGCCGGGACACATTGCGGTAGGCAGTAGCTCCGGTATTTTAAATGGCTTAATGACACTCGGCGGTCCACCCATAGTTCTGTTTTTGGCAAACGCTCGTATTCCTAAGCAGCAGTTCAGAGCCACTTTAAGTCTGTTTTTTTGTTGTATCGCTATTGCTAACGTGTTTAATTTTTCGCGGCAGGCCATCTACGCAGAAGCACACTTTTACCTTATTTTGAGCCTATTGCCGGGCGCGCTCATTGGCGCAACAGTCGGTCACAGGCTCCAGCATCATGTTTCGGAATATCGCTTTCGTCAATTAACGCTAGTATTAATGGTGCTGTCCGGTGTTAGTGTATTGGCTCAAAGTATTAGCTCGTAAAATGACTTGAAGGTAGCTATGACGTTAATTTATACCCGTGAAAACAAACTTTTAGTGGAAAATGCGCGTAATGTATTGCGCATGAACGGCATAGAAACCGTTATGAAAAATGAGTTTTCCAGCGGTGCGGCCGGAGACTTAGCACCATTGGACACCTGGCCAGAGCTTTGGTTGGTTGATGACACGCAACTCCATACTGCTCAGAAACTTATTCAGCAACTGGAAGAACAGGCACGTGGTGACGACTGGCGCTGTAACCAATGTCAGGAGCTCAACGGGTCAGCTTTTGAAGTTTGTTGGAATTGTGGCGCAGCTGCGAGCTAGCCGAGCGCACCTTAAAAATAATAACGAAGGAGATAACAATGAACGGATCTGAAACCTATTTATTAGCTTACTGGGGCGCTTTTGCAGCTCTGGTTATTTTATTGGTTCAGTGGCTGGTCGCTAGTGGTCGCAAAGCCAAACAACCAGGCGCCGTTCCGGGAAAAATTAATGAGTCACTCAGTCACGACTCATTCGTTTTTCGTGCGCACCGGACATTTATGAACTCACTTGAAAACTACCCTCTTATGCTGGGCACTACCTTTCTGGCGTTTTTTGTGGGGGCAAGTGCATTCTGGACGGCGCTGCTGATTTGGGTATTTGTGGGAGCACGCCTTATTCACATGGTGCTTTATTACGCTATTGCCACCGAAAAGAACCCTAGCCCACGTAGCTATTTCTTTATGATTGGTCTATTCGCTAATATCGCCTTACTGGTCGTTTGCGGTTCAACACTAGCCAGCTAAGCATTCAACGTGGGCGGTATTTAAATATCCGCCCACTCTCTCATTAGGTTATGAAACACTTTTGTTAACCGATCAAAGTTCTCAGACTTACCATTAGCATCAAATTCCACTTTCAACGATTGCTCAACGTCAAACAAAAGCTCCCGGTGGCTAGGGTGTTTTATCACGCTTTGAATCCAGCCTATCATTGCCAGACGAGCTCCCTGGGTCACCTCATTAACCCTATGGAGGTAATGGCTTGGGTATATCAATATATCCCCTTTTCCCAGACGCCAGCTTCTCTCACTGCTGGTATCTTCAATAACCAGTTCACCGCCCTCGAACGTATCAAGCTCTGATAAACCCAGCGTAAACGAAATGTCGGTGCGTACACCGTTCATCAGGGAGTCGTCCATGTGAGTACCATAGTACTGACCCACTTCATAACGATTAATACTACAACGAGCCACATGCTTTGGTCGCATAGCCGACTGAACCAGAGGGTTTGTGTGAAGCTTCTCTAATAATAGATCGGTTGCTGCTTTTGCTTTTTTTCCAGTCAATTGCTGGTTGTTCTTAACCTCTTTTGCAGCCCAGCCTGCCGTCGCTTTGCCGTCACCGAATTGCTCTGCCGATAAACCTGCCACCAGGCTGTCAATAACAGCTTCATCCACCGCTTTTTGAATATGAAGTATCATAGTTTTAACTTGCGAATAGTTATCATTTCTGCAAATATACACGAGTTCCGTCACTCAAAAAAGCACATAAGGTTTTTCTATGTTTGAGAAGAAAAAAGTTTGGGTTGGTGTTGGCAGCGTTTTAGCGACAACGATGGCAGCCTCAACCGCTAATGCAGCGCCTTTGACTCAGCCAAACGCTGCACCTGCGTCTTTTATGGCAGCGCCAATGGCTGAAGGCGAAATGGCTGCGCCTGAAATCGATCTAAGCACCAATGACACTGCGTTTTTAGCGCAACTTGGGTTTATTCGTGGTCATCTTTGGGTTGGTATGAAGCTTTATGAGCAAGGTCATATTGAAATGGCGAAAACTCACATGAAGCACCCAGGGGATGAGCTCTACGCGGGGCTAACTGAAGCCTTTAACGACCGTGGTCAGCCTGGCTTTGCCGATGAGCTTGAAGCATTAGCTGATAGCGTTATCAACGACAACAGTAAAGACGTTGTCATGAACAATTACAAGGTACTGCTTGATGCTATCAGCGCGCACGAGCCTATCGCCGATATGACGGCAAAAGGTGTGCTGTTAAGCGTCGCTACTATGCTAATGGCAACCGCCGACGAGTACGCTGTGGGCATTCAGGAAGGTAAAGTTGCACAAGTGCATGAGTATCAAGACGCACTCGGCTTTAAAGAAATTGCGCTCAATCGCTTAGAGAGAATTAATAGCGAAGAAGCAGAAAAAGCCTCATCAGCTATTGATGAAACTCGCAGTGTTCTGAAGTCATTAACAGACCTTTGGCCGACCATTACACCGGAAGGTGAATTGCAAGGTGATGCCAGCAAGATCTATGGTGCGGCGTCACGAATTGAACTCGAAGCTCGCAGTATTTAAACAACTTTCTATCCCCTCGCTTACCCCTGGGTATACTCCCTCATATACCCACTCTATACCCCAGGGAGTAAGCGACTTTTACCTCTTCGTTTCACTCGTAAAAACCCATTAAAACAGTATTCTAGAGGCATCTTAAGTCAGTCACTGAGGTGTCATTATGAACATTCAATCCACTTTAAAAATAGCTGTAGTCGCAGCCTCTGTTTTCGCATTCTTCTTCGCACAACCTGCTGAAGCTGCAGACGGAAAAAATGCCTACAAAAAATACTGTCAAGCATGCCACCAACCAGCAGGTAAAGGGTTGGCAGGCGTATTCCCGCCACTTGCAGATAACCCAAATATTAAAGACAAACCCGATTACATCGCCCAAACCATTGTAAAAGGTAAATCGGGTGCAGTCACTGTCAACGGCACTACTTACAACGGCTCAATGCCTCCCATGGCGTACCTGAAAGACGCAGACATTGCCGCCATTGTGAATTACGTCAATACCGAACTGGCTAACGGCAGCAGCACAATTCAAGCAGACGCTGTCGCAGGCTCTCGTTAATTTTAAATATCATATAAACAAGGAAGAGCAGTTATGAAATCTCTCAGTCTCTCAGTTATTAGCGCTTCTATTCTAGCAGCCGCAGCCTCTGTTTCAGCCCCTGTTGCTTTCGCTGACACTGAACTTAAGCACGACAGTGAATATGTCATTGACGGCAAAGTTTATGGTTTACCTGAAGCTAAAGTCTACCCCGAAGACTACAGTGGCCCCGCAGTTGTTGGTGACTATCTGACTCAAGTGCCTAATTTGGCAAAACTCGACTATGAAGGCAACAAAACGCACAACGTTCGCATGGACGTATTTTCACAAAAAGTGGAAGTTGCACCAGGCGTGAGCTACTCAGCATGGACATTTGGCGGCTCAGTACCCGGTCCGGTTTTGCATGTTCGTGAGGGTGACCGCGTTATTTTCAAAATGAAGAACCGCTCTGACGAAGAAGTAACTATTACTAAGCCAGTCAAAAATGGCTCGCCATTCTTGCAGCAGGTTCAGGCAAATACTTATCAGAACAACCAGCCTGTGGTTAACCCAATGCCTCACTCAATGGACTTCCACAGTGGCACTGTCGCGGCTGAAGACAAATGGCGCACTATTTCACCAAGCGAAACTATTGAGTTTGAATGGATTGCCAACTATGCCGGTACTTACATGTACCACTGTGGTACTTCCAGCGTGTTAATGCACACTGCAATGGGTCAGTACGGGGCAGTCGTTGTATCACCCAAAGACGGCTACCCGACAGAGCCGGACAAAGAGTACGTGTTAGTCCAGTCCGAACATTACTTAGAGGAAGTCGCTGAAGGTCAGTTCATATACAACCACGATGCAGCACTGAATCGCCAGCCTAGCCACGTTACTTTTAATGGTCACGTCGGTGCACTGAGTGACTCACCATTACGTGCTGATGAAGGCGACCGTGTGCGCTTACACGTATTAAACGCAGGACCTTCAGGCACTTCAAGCTTCCACGTTATTGGCGCTATCTTTGACCGAGTTTGGTACGAGGGCGACCCACGTAACGAATGGTATGGCATGCAGACTGTTCTGCTGGGCGCAAGCAACAGCGCAACTATCGACTTCATTGTGCCGGAAGAAGGCATTTACAAGCTGGTTGATCACGAATTTGCTGACGCAGAGCTTGGAGCGGCCGGCGCACTTATTGCCGGCCCACGTAAAGACAAATAAGGAGACGGTTATGGTTAAGTGGCTTGGAGTTGCGGGACTTATGTTCTCGACGCTAACAGCGTCACCGCTAGTACTCTCAGACCCAGTCCGTATTAACGGTGGCGAGTTTGAACCTCCAGTTCTGTTGGACAAGGAACGTCTTAGCATCGAAATTAATAGTTTCATGCTTGACGCAACTCCGGTCACTAACCAACTTTTTCTCGATTTTGTTAAAAATCATCCTAAGTGGCAGCGAGATAACATCGCTGCCCTGTTTCACGACGGAAATTACTTAAAGCACTGGCCGCAAAACAACGTCTACCCTGACGGTCAAGCTGAGCATCCGGTGACTTATGTGTCCTGGTTTGCTGCACGCGAGTATTGCGCCGCACAAGGCGGTCGTTTGCCCAGCCTCAATGAATGGGAATACGCTTCCGTTCAGTATCGTCAGCAACAAAATATAAGCGACGATGACTATGCGCGCGATTTATTCGCCTGGTACAGCCAGCCTCAAAGCGATGAACAAAGGGTGAACGTTAATGCCACTGAACTCAGCCACATGTATGACCGGGTCAACGAATGGGTCGAAGACTACCAGTTGCTGTTAACTAACGGCGATGACGTTGATTTATTGTCAGGCTCTTGTGGCGACGGGGCTCGCTTCTTATCGAGCTTTACCAAAGCCAATTACGCCACTTTCTTTCGGTATCAGTCTCGTAGCGACTACGCACCTCAGAGCTCAACCAGCACTATGGGTTTTCGCTGCGCTTACGACATTTCTTCTGACACTATTGCCAGTAACGGAGACCAATTATGAATAACCTATTTAAACCAGCCGCTTATGCCGCATTGGTTCTATCAAGCGCCCTGCTTGCATTGGCTCCGGCTGTAGCACAAGACCATTCTCAGCATAAGCCCGGGCATGAGAATCATAAAAACCACACCTCGATGAAAGCCGCAAAAGTATCGCATTCTTCATCGGTGTATCAGGTTGATGCGCACTGGATAACACACAAAGGTGAGCATATGACACTGGCCGACTTGCAAGGCCAACCGGTTATTGTCTCAATGATATACGGCAGCTGCACCACCGCCTGCCCCGTTCTTGTCAATGACGCTAAACGTCTTTACACCAGTTTAAGTGACAAAGCCAAAGAGCAGGTTAAGTTGGTTATGGTCAGCTTCGACAACTCTCGCGACACACCTAAAGCTTTGGCTGACTATGTTAAACAGTACAACTTGAACAGCGATAGTTGGGTCTTTTTACATGGTGAAGACCAGGACATTCGGACCTTAGCGACTGTCCTTGGAGTTCGCTACAGAAAGCGTCCTGACGGCGACTTCGACCATAGTAATTTAATTACCGTTTTGGACAAAAACGGTGTTATTGAACACCGCGTTGAAGGCTTAGGTCAGCCAATGGATAAAGCCGCAAAAGTCGTTGATACATTGATACAGCAGTAACAGTTCACGCTTTCGCTGTTGCATTAAGCTGAGTATTTTGTTCCACTAAAAAGGAATCTTGTCGGAGTGCCTCGTTACTCAAAAAGTAACAGGCTGAGACCGCAAAAAGCGGGATCCGTTGAACCTGATCAGGCTAATACCTGCGAAGGGAACAAGAGAGCAACAGCCAGGGATTCTCCCTTTTTCAGCGCTGTTGTTCCTTTCAACACTCCTGACAAGCATCTCTAAACCCTGTTATTTTTTTAGCTGGAGAGAATGCTATGTCATCAACAAACCGTCAAAACCGCCAACAGGCAGAGTCCTTTTTATCGTCTGTTTCAGGCCGTTACTTTCCTAACTCTACGCGCGAATTTATTCAAGGCAGCCAGCCTGACATTCATGTGCCATTTCGCCGTATTCATTTAAGCGAAACTTTGCATCAGCCAACACCAGGCGTAACACCACCACCCAATTTACCCGTCGACGTTTATGATACATCCAGTGTCTACGGTGACCCTAACTCAGTCGTCAATGTAAAAACCGGACTCAAACCACTGCGATCAGGCTGGATAAGCGCGAGGGCTAAAAATGCCGACAAAAGCGGCGTGACACAGCTAGCCTATGCGCGCCGTGGCATTGTGACTCCCGAAATGGAATTTATTGCGTTGCGGGAAAACATGGGTCGGGAGCATTTAGACAACCCGGTAACCCCGGAATTTGTTCGTGATGAGGTTGCCAAAGGTCGCGCCATTATTCCGGCCAATGTGAACCACCCGGAATCTGAGCCTATGATCATAGGTCGTAACTTTTTGGTGAAAGTGAACGCCAATATCGGCAACTCGTCGGTTAGTTCTTCCATTGAAGAAGAAGTGGAAAAGCTCATTTGGGCAACACGCTGGGGAGCCGACACAGTCATGGACTTATCCACTGGCCGCAACATTCACCAAACTCGTGAGTGGATCCTCCGAAACAGCCCTGTTCCCATTGGAACTGTTCCTATCTATCAAGCTTTGGAACGGGTTAACGGCATTGCTGAAGATTTAACCTGGCCGGTGTTTAAGGACGTGCTTTTGGAGCAAGCCGAACAAGGCGTTGACTACTTCACTATTCATGCCGGCGTACTGCATGACTTTATTGAGCTGACTGCTAACCGAGTGACAGGGATTGTCTCACGCGGTGGTTCAATTATGGCCAAATGGTGCATGGCGCACCGTCAGGAAAGTTTCCTGTATGAACATTTCCGCGATATTTGTGAAATATGCGCAAAATATGACGTATCGCTGTCACTGGGTGACGGCTTACGCCCAGGTTCCATTGCCGATGCCAATGACGATGCCCAATTCGCTGAACTGCGTGTTTTAGGCGAACTGACTCAAATAGCCTGGGAATATGACGTACAAGTCATGATTGAAGGCCCAGGACATGTGCCCATGCACAAAATTCAGGAAAACATGGACGAGCAGCTTAAGCATTGCCATGAAGCGCCTTTTTATACACTGGGACCATTAACCACCGACATTGCCCCCGGCTATGACCATATTACCTCCGGCATCGGTGCCGCCATGATAGGCGCCTTTGGCTGCGCCATGTTGTGCTACGTCACGCCTAAAGAACACTTGGGACTCCCCAACAAAGAGGACGTTAAACAAGGACTCATTGCCTACAAAATTGCGGCGCATGCGGCTGACTTGGCAAAAGGACACCCAGGCGCTCAGGCAAGGGACGATGCTATGTCTAAAGCCCGCTTTGAGTTTCGCTGGGAGGACCAATTTAACTTAGCTTTGGACCCAGTCACCGCGCGCAATTATCACGATGAAACCTTGCCGCAAGAGTCCAATAAAACAGCGCAATTCTGCTCAATGTGTGGCCCTAAATTCTGCTCCATGAAAATTTCTCACGAGGTTAGACAGTACTCTGGGCACTTAGGGAATGAACGCATCGATGTCACCTTTAAAGATGCCACGGCTGACGAAGTTGGAGCGGAGTCATGACTGACGCACCTTCTGAAAAACCTGTGGTTTGGACTATCGCAGGCTCTGACAGCGGCGGTGGCGCCGGCATTCAGGCCGACTTAAATACGTTTAGAAGCTTTAAATGTCATGGTTGCAGCATTATTACCACCGTAACGGCACAAAACTCTCTAACAGTAACGGGTTTGTATGAGTTAAGTGGCAATGCGATTGACGAGCAACTCAACTGCCTACTTAACGACTTGCCACCCGCGGCCATAAAAATTGGCTTACTCAGTAACCGTGAACAATTGGATGCGGTTGTCGATTTTCTAAGCCGCTGGCCCGACACAATAGAACGTCCTTTTGTGGTGTGGGATCCCGTTATGATCACCAGCCACAATGATACGTTATCAACGCTGACACTCGCGCAAAGTCACAGACTATTAACTCTAGTCGATTTACTCACGCCAAATACTGACGAACTGTCGTGGTTGGCCGACACTGAGGTAACCGATAAAAGAAGTGCGTTGAATGCGGCGGCGGCAGTTATTGAAAAAGGGGCGAACAGTGTTCTGGTAACCGGCCTTGAAACTGAGCAATACGGTAAAAATAAGATAGTCGATATTTACCTGTCTAAACGCCCTCTTCTCGGTGAGCCCTATCTTGTTTACTCGCAAGAGAAAGTCTTTACCAATAATAACCACGGTACCGGCTGCACGCTTTCTTCCGCCGTTGCTGCCGCAGCAGCGCAGGGATATCCGACAGAAGACGCTATCACACTGGCCAATACCTATGTTCATCACGGTTTATTGAGGGCAACCAGAATTGGTAAAGGCCCCGGGCCGGTTGCTCATACCCTTTGGCCAAACAACCTAAAACACTTTCCACATATAGAGGCTACTAACCTGCCTGCGCCAGGTTCAGAATTTCCCAGACTTAATAAGTCACCGGGTCTATATCCCGTTGTCGACTCTTTCAAATGGGTGCAGCACTTATTGCAGCTTGGCGTTAGAACACTGCAGTTAAGAATAAAAGGCAAACCCTCAGACTCTATAGAGCTGGAGATAAAGCGCAGTATTGAACTGGCCCGGTCGTATCAGGCACGACTGTTTATTAATGACCATTGGCAGCTTGCCATAAAACACGGTGCCTACGGCGTTCACCTGGGTCAGGAAGACTTACAAACGGCTGACTTGCAAGCGCTTCATTCAAACGGCCTTCGGCTGGGTATTTCCACTCACAGTTACACCGAAATACTCATCGCTTTGCGATATACGCCCTCTTACATAGCATTAGGGCATATTTTTGCAACGCAAACCAAAGAGATGCCATCAAAGCCGCAAGGGCTGGAGCGTTTGACGAGCTATGTTTCTTTATTAAAACCCACGGGCATACCCACTGTGGCTATTGGCGGCATCTCTAAAGAGCGCATTACGCACGTCAAACAAACCGGTGTTAACGGCATTGCTTTAGTTAGCGCCATTACGAAAGCCACTAACATCGAAGCCGCCGTTATCGAGCTTAATCAGGAGTTGGAGGCTGCCTATGCTGACTGACCAACAAGCTCTGCGCTACAGCAGCAACCTGCTTATCGATTCCATTGGTGAGCCGGGCCAACAACGTTTACTCGACAGCCAAGTGCTAATTATTGGGTTAGGAGGTTTAGGAACTCCTGCCAGCCAATATCTGGCTTCATCCGGCGTTGGTCAGCTCACGTTAATGGATCATGACCATGTGTCACTGAGTAACCTACAGCGGCAAACCTTATACGGTAGTAATGATGTTGGCTCGCTCAAGGTGACGCAAGCTGCACAGCGCCTAAGCGAGATTAACCCAGACGTCGATATAACGGCGTTATCGCAGGCTGCTTCTAAGGACACACTAAGAGACCACATTGGCACATCCGATATCGTGCTTGACTGCACCGATAACCGCGACACTCGGTACCTTATTAACCGTTACTGCTACTGGTTGAAAAAACCACTTGTTTCAGGCGCGGCACGGGGGTTCAACGGGCAAGTATTGGCATTAAAGCCAAGCGCCGACCATGGTTGTTATCAGTGTCTGTACCCAGCCTCGGTTAAAGAGCCGCTTAACTGCACTAATGCCGGCATTGCTGCTCCTATCGTTGGCATTATAGGAGCCATGCAGGCACTACTCGCTATTCAATACCTAACGCTACACGAGATGCCCTGGGGTCGGCTGCAGTCGTTTGACGGCCTTATTCACCGCTGGCAGCAAGCCGAGTTGCCAAAGTCTACAACATGCCCAATTTGCGGAGGTGAACATGCAAATAACCGTTAATGGCAAATCAATGCGATTCGATGGCCCTTTGCGTTTATCGGAATTTTTTGAGCATCAACAAATTAACACTGCGGCTATTGCTGTTGCCGTCAACGGCGTTGTTATCCATCGTGAGAATTGGCATGAACATAGGCTGGATCACGATGACTCACTGACCATTATTCAAGCGGTTGCAGGAGGTTAAAATGCTTACTATTGCGGATAAAAACTTTAGCTCCAGGCTGTTCATTGGCAGCGGCAAATACAGTAGCGCAGATATAATGAAAGCCTCTATTCATGCGTCAGGCAGTGAGCTGATCACACTGGCCTTAAAGCGCGTCGACTTTAACCAACCGACAGATGATATTGTCACGCCGATTAAAGAGTTGGGCCTCAGCTTATTACCTAACACCTCCGGTGCAAAAACCGCTGACGAAGCCATTTACGCTGCCAGATTGGCGCGCGAGGCACTGCAAACCCACTGGTTGAAGTTGGAGATACATCCTGATCCCAACTACCTCCTACCCGACCCTATCGAAACCTTAAAAGCTGCCGAGCAGCTGGTTAAAGAAGGTTTTATTGTTATGCCCTACTGTGGCGCCGATCCGGTATTGTGCAAACGTTTGGAAGAAGTAGGCTGCGCAGCGGTAATGCCGCTGGGGTCACCTATTGGATCAAACAAAGGCCTTATTACCCGTGACTTCCTGCACATTATTGTCGAGCAAGCATCGGTCCCTGTCGTGGTGGATGCTGGTATTGGTGCTCCCAGCCACGCTGCTGAAGCCATGGAAATGGGAGCTGACGCCGTGCTGGTTAATACCGCCATTGCAACAGCACATGACCCGGTAGCAATGGCAAATGCATTTCGCCAGAGTGTTTGCGCAGGCAGAATAGCTTTTGAAGCGGGTCTTTCAGGTAAAACACCCGGTACTCGCGACTGCTCAATGAACGCCAGCGCTTCAAGTCCACTGACCGAGTTTCTAGAGGGCTTATGAGTAAGAGTTTTTATGATATTTGGCAGCAACTTAGCTGGGATGACATTAGGCTTAAGCTTTACAGCACAAGTGCCACCGATGTCGAACGTGCGTTGAGTAAAAGCACGCTGACCAGCGACGACTTTATGTCTTTGTTATCACCGGCAGCAGAGAGCTACCTTCCTGCTTTAGCTGAACGCTCACGCATGCTAACGCGACAACGCTTCGGAAATACGTTACAGCTCTTTATTCCGTTGTATCTGTCGAATTTGTGCGCCAACGATTGCAGCTACTGCGGTTTTTCAATGAGCAACCGCTTAAAAAGAAAGACCTTGTCACTGGATGAAATTGAGCAGGAGTGCCGCGCGATAAAAGCGAAGGGTTTTGACACGGTTCTCATTGTTACCGGAGAGCACGAAACGAAAGTCGGTATTCATTACTTTCAGCAAGCTATGCCAATTATAAAACGCTATTTTAGTTACGTGATGTTTGAAGTTCAGCCGCTGGCTTCTGATGAATACGCCCAGCTTCGACAACACGGGTTAGACGCGGTAATGGTGTACCAGGAAACCTATAGCTCCCTAACCTACTCTCAACACCATTTAAAAGGCAAAAAACGCGACTTCCGCTGGCGTCTTGAAACACCGGATAGGCTCGGTGCATGTGGCATGGACAAAATAGGTCTTGGATCGTTGATTGGACTGGAAGACTGGCGTATCGACAGTAGCTTCACGGCAATACACCTCGACTATATGCGTAAACGCTACTGGCGCAGTCGGTATTCTTTGTCGTTTCCTCGTTTGCGCCCGTGTACTGGTGGCGTTTCAGGTGTAAAAGACATGACCAACAAACAGCTGGTACAGCTTATTTGCGCCTATCGATTACGGTTCCCCGATGTCGAGCTTAGCCTCTCAACCCGCGAGCAGCAAAATTTACGAGATGGTCTGTTCAGTTTAGGGGTGACTTCCGTCAGCGCAGAGTCCAAAACTCAGCCTGGTGGGTATGCTAATGAAAATGAGGAGCTAGAGCAGTTTTCTATCGACGATGAGCGTTCAGTTAATGAGGTGGCTAATGCGATAAAGGCAAAAGGATTACAGCCTGTTTGGACCGACTGGCTTAATGAGCTATCCGCAACGCCATCTGAAACTTTTTCCAGTCCAGAGTAGCAACCAATAACAGCTCGCGCAGCATGAGAGTGCGCGGGTTAATTCGACCTTTGTGATTCCACTGATGTCCACAGCAAGCAGCTGTCATAATGCGTTTATTGGGTTTGAGTAAGGTGTCTTCTGCGTGCTCGCCCTGCCCGGCAAAGTCTAGCCAGCCTCGGTAGTTCAACCGCAAACGCTGCTTGTCTGTATCCACTCTATCAATGCTGTCGAGCATGATAGTCGTAAATTCCGGGGTTCTATAAAGTACCGGCACCACCAGACCTAACGCGGCATGCTTTGAGAACCAGGAGACTTGTTTTTCAGCTGAGGTCCCCGATGAAGGGACTTTCGTTGGCTGCGGTGCTTGCCAACTGGCATTTTGCACGTCCAGCTTAAGAGGAGACTGCTTAGCGGCATTCAAACAGCCGTGAGCGGCATGGCGAATATAGTGCGGAAGACTGGCTAATCGGCGTTGCAGTGCGGCAACTGGCATGTCATCGACTTGCGACAGTTGCTGCAATTCACGCTCATACAGCGCTGAGCACAGCTCGGCAAAATCGCCTTGCTGTGCCAGCGGCTGAAATATGTCAGCTTGTTGATTAGCCAGCGTTGACTTCCTGTCGTCCGCGGTAAGGCGCTTGGCCATTCAAATCGCCCTCTATACGCAATAGTTGGTTGTATTTAGCAACCCGGTCAGAGCGGCACAGTGAACCCGTTTTAATTTGTCCGGCGGCTGTACCCACTGCTAAGTCTGCAATAGTGGCGTCTTCGGTTTCACCAGAGCGATGAGAAATAACCGCCGTGTAACCTGCTTCACGTGCCATTGCAATCGCTGCTAAGGTTTCTGTCAGGCTACCAATCTGATTAAATTTAATCAAAATTGAATTAGCAATCGACTTGTCGATGCCTTCTTTCAGAATACGCGTATTGGTCACAAACAGGTCATCACCGACCAACTGAACTTTGCTGCCCAGTTTTTCGGTTAAGACTTTCCAGCCGTCCCAGTCACTTTCGTCCAGGCCATCTTCAATAGAGATGATTGGGTAACGGTCGCAAAGCTCTGCCAGGTAGTCGGCAAACTCTTCCGCAGTAAATGATTTGCCTTCACCAGACAACTCATATTTACCATCACGGTAGAATTCTGAGGCTGCACAGTCTAATGCCAACGTAATGTCGCTGCCCATTTTGTAGCCCGCGTTTTCAACCGCTTCAACAATAACCTGCAAAGCTTCTTCGTTCGATGCCAGGTTTGGTGCGAAGCCGCCTTCGTCACCCACCGCCGTGCTTAAACCACGCTTCTGCAGAACCTTTTTCAGAGCATGGAACACTTCAGCACCCATACGCAGGCCTTCTTTAAAGCTGTTAGCGCCAACCGGCTGAATCATAAACTCTTGAATGTCGACGTTATTGTCTGCGTGCTCACCACCATTAAGAATATTCATCATAGGCAATGGCATGCTGTATTTGCCGCTGGTGTGGTTCAGGTTCGCAATGTGCTCATAAAGCTCAACGCCCTGACTCAAGGCTGCTGCTTTCGCTACCGCCAAAGACACCGCCAAAATCGCGTTTGCGCCCAGCTTTTCTTTATTGTCAGTACCGTCTAACTTCAACATAATGTTGTCGATAGCGTCCTGGCTGTCAGCGTCTTTACCCATTAAAGCTTCAGCAATAGCGCCATTAATATTAGCGACAGCGGTTTGCACGCCTTTACCGAGGTAACGCGACTTATCACCGTCACGTAGCTCTAACGCCTCACGTGAACCAGTTGACGCGCCGCTTGGTGCTGCAGCGCGTCCCATGTGACCAGACTCTAAATAAACATCGGCTTCTACGGTTGGGTTACCGCGAGAATCCATAATTTCGCGACCAACAACTTTAACAATCTTGCTCATGCTTCAATCCTGTTTAATGCGTAACGTTTCGTTAAGTGACTCAATTAAGCCATGCGCTCTTTACGGAATTTACCCGCGGCTTCGATAAAGCCTTTAAATAACGGATGTCCATCGCGCGGCGTTGATGTGAATTCCGGATGGAACTGCACCGCCACAAACCATGGGTGTTTCGGGTTTTCCAGAATTTCAACTAACTGCTTGTCGTGCGAGTAACCGGTAATTTTTAAGCCCGCTTTTTCCAGCGGCTCAATGTAATGGTTATTCACTTCGTAGCGATGACGGTGGCGCTCTTCAATCACCTCTTTACCGTACATATCAAGCGCTTTTGAGCCTTTTTCCAAGTGGCACTCCTGTGACCCAAGGCGCATGGTGCCACCCAAATCGGAATGCTTGTCTCGCAGCTCTTTCTGACCGTTAGCATCCATCCACTCTGTGATAAGACCCACAACAGGATCGCTGCAATTCTCGTCAAACTCAGTACTGTTCGCGCCTGTTAAGCCCGCAACGTTACGAGCAAACTCAATCATGGCCACTTGCATACCTAAACAAATGCCTAAGTATGGAATGTTGTTCTCACGTGCGTATTTCGCCGCAATAAGCTTGCCTTCAATACCACGATCACCAAAACCGCCTGGGACTAAAATAGCGTCCACATCTTCTAACTTGGACGTACCTTTGGTTTCTAAGTCTTGTGAGTCGATGTAACGAATATTAACGGTTAAGCGGTTTTTAAGCCCAGCATGCGCCAGCGCTTCGTTTACCGACTTGTAAGCATCCGGCAGCTCAACATACTTACCGACAAAACCAACCGTTACTTCACCATTCGGGTTCGACTCTTGATACAGAACCTCTTCCCACTCGTGCAAGTCGGCTTCAGGGCAGTCTAAACGGAAACGATGAGTAACAATTTCATCCAGCCCCTGCGCTTTTAACATAGACGGGATTTTGTAAATGCTGTCAACGTCGCGTAATCCGATAACTGCACGCTCTTCTACATTAGTAAACAAGGCGATTTTCGAGCGTTCAGACGCCGGCAATGAGCGGTCAGAACGACACACCAGAACGTCAGGCTGGATACCAATAGAACGCAGTTCTTTTACAGAGTGCTGAGTTGGCTTGGTTTTCACCTCACCTGCTGCGCCTAAGAACGGCACTAAGGTCAGGTGCATAAATAAAGTATGGTCGCGGCCAATTTCCGTGCCTAACTGGCGAATAGCTTCCAGGAAAGGTTGCGACTCTATGTCACCGACGGTGCCACCAATTTCAATAATGGCAATATCGAAACCTTCGCTGCCTTCAATGACACGGCGCTTAATTTCGTTGGTAATGTGAGGAATGACCTGAATGGTCGCCCCTAAAAACTCACCTTTACGCTCACGGCGAATAATGTCTTCATAGACACGGCCGGTGGTAAAGTTGTTGTTGCTGGTCATGCGAGTGCGAATGAAGCGCTCGTAATGACCAAGGTCAAGGTCGGTCTCAGCCCCGTCTACGGTAACGAATACTTCACCGTGCTGAGTCGGGCTCATGGTCCCTGGATCTACGTTAATGTAGGGGTCCAGTTTCATGATAGTTACGTTTAAGCCCCGTGCTTCAAGAATTGCCGCCAAGGAGGCTGCAGCAATGCCTTTACCCAGCGAGGATACAACTCCGCCGGTTACGAAAATATAGTTTGTCGCCATGTGATACCCAGTTGGTCAGGTCGAATTTGGGATTGCTTTAAGACGGGAAAGTAGTATACCGAAAGTCAGTCATGACGACAAATGAAAAAGCACGCAACCTAGTCTTTAACTACGTCGATTTGCTAGTATAGCGCCAGCAAAAGTCTATTTAGGAGTTCGTTTATGTCATCCTGCTGCGGCAGTTCATGTGCTACCACACAAGCTCATATCGATAAATCACAGCGAAAACTGCTTTGGACGGTGCTAGTCCTTAACGGGGTTATGTTTTTCGTGGAGTTCATTGCCGGTTGGTTAGCACAGTCCAGTGGACTTATTGCCGATTCGCTTGACATGCTGGCCGATACACTCGTTTATGCCGTGAGTTTGTACGCGGTTGGTAAAGCCATTAAATACAAAGCCAACGCAGCTATTTTTAACGGTACGCTGCAAACCTTATTGGCGTTATTAGTGTTAGCTGACGTACTCCAGCGTTTACTTTTTGGCAGCCAACCGAATGCCAACATGATGTTATGGATTGCCGGTTTGGCGTTGGTGGTTAACATCGCTTGCTTTGCTCTTTTATATAGCTCCAGAAACGGCGATATTAATATTCGCGCCAGCTGGATATGCTCTCGCAACGACATGCTCATGAACACCGGTGTCATTATTTCTGCGCTTTTGGTCGCTCAGCTCAATATGGCGTGGCCAGACTTAGTGATAGCAACAGTAATTGCCTTGGTTGTGTTGCGTTCTGCAATACGCATTATTCGCGATGCGCGAGCCGTTAAGGCGGGAGAGAAAGCAGATATATCGGGGTGTTGTGGTTAAAACCGCAATACCCCGATTGCGCACTAACTGGATTGATCGTTTGGTTGTTCCATATCTTCGAACTTAAACGGCCCTTTTGTTTCACTTCTCACAACGACACTGCCCGCTAAAAGATCATGCCACCCTTGTTTGCGCTTTGCCCAACCTATCCAGAAAAAGCCAAGAAATAGCGGAATAGCCGCTGGAATATACGCAAAGTAACGGCCAATTGCCTTACCTACGCTCAGCTTGTCACCCGTTTTTTCGTCAACAACGCGCAGCTTCAGTAACATTTTCCCCGGCGTACCTAGATATTTCACCCAGAAGAAAATAGTGAGGACTACCGGCAAAATATAATTTAATAGTAAGTCCCAGAAGCCGTAAATCATTTCATTGCCTTCCCAATAAACCTGGCCGTATATAAATGACGTTGGTAAAGCGAAAACTATGAGCATAATGATTGAGTCAATGATAAGCGCTAGTAGACGAATCCAAAAGCCAGCGTATTGTGCGTGTTGTTCCATTGTTTCCTTCCTTTGTTTTTATTGTTAGCACGTTTTTTTAATTTTCATTTAAAAGGTAGGCTCTAAACTCTCGTTCTTCTCTGAACACAAATAGAATATTAACTGTGCCATCTTGTTCGCGATAAATAATGCGACAGGGAGAAGCGATGACTTCTCTGTATACCGAGCTTTGAAGTTCAGGGGGAACCCTACCTGAAAGAGGAAATTCACTTAGCCTATCTGTTTTATTAAATACAGACTTCACTAACTTTTCAGCAGCTGCCTCATTATCTAACGCAATATACTCTGCAATATCAGTGAGATCTTGTAATGCTGAATGTGTCCATATTACTTCAGCCATTTACTCATTTTCTCCTTGGCCTCATTCTGACTATACGTTCTTCCGTGAAGTAAGTCCCGCTCTCCTCTTGAGAGCCCCTCTAAAAGCGCTAAACGCTGTTGCATTAATTCATAATCTTTAATGTCCACCAAATAAGCCGATGGTTGTCCGTGTTCCGTTATCAAGACCGGCTCTTTCGATGAATGTAAATCAGCCAAAATTTTTGTCGCCTGACGCTTTAGACTTGTAACAAGCTCTACTTTCATAGCATACCGCCTAGTCATCTATCTCATAGTGATACTATAGTAGCACTTATGACGATTTTCTATTCAAATTTATAAACATGCTTTCTATGAGCCACTTTCAACCTCAACGCGCTGTGCAATTGAGGGCAAAGTAAATCGTTGACCGTTTTGTTGTCTCGCTCATGATACTAACCTACATAAGAGCACCATGACGTTATAACGTTAATTTTTCTAAATACTCTTTCAACACCACGGCATTGTTGTGCTCAGTATCTTTAGAGGAATACAGCAGTGTAACTTTTTCACTACTAACCTTGCTTGCTAAGTCGCGTAAGGCTTCTTTATGTTTTTTTAATTCAGATAGGTAGCGATTGCGAAACTCACCCCACTCAGAGCGATTACTGTGAAACCATTTACGAAGCTCATCGGAAGGCGCTATGTCTTTTATCCATTCATCAAGGTTGGCTGCATCTTTTGAAATGCCACGAGGCCAGAGTTTATCCACCAAAACTCGGTAACCGTCGTCAGATGATGCATCGTCATAGATGCGTTTGAGCTGGATAGTCATATTCTAACTATTCCTTGTTCGTAGTTTTTCTTCGCAGCAACTTAAATACTCGCTGATATAACCATGAAGCGGCCACTGCGATTGTTACAAACACGCCTAAATCAATTAGGAAGTTCGCGATATCAAAGTCATCACTTAGTGGGTTGTACTTTGAACCTAAGCTATACATAAGTGCTTCAGTCAGAATCACAGCGACAATAATAGGTACAACAGTAGACCCAAATGGTTGTCGAGCAGTTGACTCACTCATGACTATGCTCCCGAATATCCGTTAGCACGTTCTTCACTAAATTTGCACATGCGCCAACAGATATAAACCTGACGTATTCATAATCTCCACTAAGAACTCTCCGCTTCAAGTGCTTTACGTTTTCGATAAGGCTGGATTAAAAGCCTCCAAACCCAATAGCCAGTAGCAATTGCATAAAGCTACGATAATTTCTTTAACCGAGAAAAGCAAATCAGTGGCGGTAGGAGCGTGGCTAGCTAATTGTTTATAACTATCTAAATCAACAGGTTTACTTCGAAGAGCAGCTTCCGGATATTTTGCTTAGTCGACATTAATAACAAGAGTTCGACTTTTTGATTAGCTTCATCAACTTTATAAAATACAAGGTTATAGTCATCAACCAACCACTGCCTATAATCAGCGACTCCAAGACTAAGAAGCCGCTCGCTAATGGGGCCTATTTTAGGGTTAATTGGCAGTTGTTCTTTAATCCTGTTTTTTATGTTGGTGATCACATTATCAGCAATCGACTCTGAATAATTGTGTTCTATGAAACTACGGAAGCGTCTGGTAGACAACTTAAAGACACGAGAGGCTTCTACTCTATAAAACTCACTCGAATGCTTCATCAAAGCTCAACCTTTCGTCACCCAACGACTTTTCGGATAGCTTGAGAAGCTTCAGAAGTGCCAGAGTTTCTTGTTGAAACTCATAATCGGAAAAAGACTGAACCACGTACGCGGGTTTGCCCTTTTTGGTAACAAGCAACTCTTCATTGAGCTCGAGAGAGTTAGCGTTTTCTTTTAGATAAGTAACCGTTTCAGTTTTCACAAAAGGCCTCAAAAAGACTTTTTAAAGACTGTCGATAACTATAACACTACTTCTACAGTGCGCAACTCTTTATGTTCCAGTTAACCGAGCTTGCCGTCTTTAGTCGCTTTCAGGGGCGCGCTCAGTTTCACTGTCAGAATCACTTTGCTGCTTGGATTCTTCAAGTACTCGCTCACGGAAGCTTTCAAGACCTTGCTCTATTAGCTTGTAGGTTTCATCAGCATCGCTTTCCACTTTGCCTTCGTAGACCTGTAGGCCTTGCAAAATAGTAACCGCGTCTTTAAAACCTTTGTCGATGCCGCCTTTTATGAGCTCCAGAAAGTTATTCAGCGTCTCTTCTTCTGAGTCGCCAGGGTTTAACTCTTTATAACGGCTGTAAAAATTAGTGGCAAAGGAGACAATGCGATCAGCCGTGGCTTTAGGGGAAGTGTCGACGCCAGACTCGTAAATTTTCTTCGCTGCGTTCTTTCCCATGACAGGCTCAAGCTCGGCATTAATGCCTTCGAGTGCGGTCTTGTACAGCAAGCTTAATGACTCATTGTTACTATTTAATGAGACCTTTTCATGCGCGGCGAGAATAGCGGCATTATATGCCTTCTTCGACTCTGTTTTTGCGTCTTTAACATCACGGTTATCGGCGTTAGATTCAGCTCTTACGCTATTAGAATTAGGCTTGCCAGAGCCTGTTGCGAAATTGGTTGGATTAATAGGCATGATGGTATTCCTGCAAAATCGGCTATCACTGACTTTCAGTATAGTCCGTCACTGTATTATCGGCAGGTTTTGATTAAAGTTTAACCTATTTATCGATCAGCCAAGGCTTTTATTGATCTTAGATAGAGGTTCATTCACATCAAATATCTTCGCATTGATATTATCGACACCAAACTCTTTTAATCGAGCAGAGTGCTTTTCCAAATAGGACTGCGCAGTCTCTTCTGACTTAAACAAATAAATGCCCCCTGCTTCTCCTTGCTCAGCGTTTTCTGTCCAAATTTTGGAAATAAAGCCAGGCTCATCATTGATGGAAACAGCCAATTCTCGCATGGCTTCTGTCATTTGTTCACCAAACGGCCCTTGAAATGGAAAGTCAATTTGTAGAAGTTTAGCCATGGTTCATTTTCCTGTTGAATTATTTTAAGTGAGCAGTATTGCAGAGAAAAGTGCAATCAGGTTTCTAAGCGCATGGGCTAAATAGCCCACTTTTATTGCCCTAAAAACAGTATCCTCACGCACTTTTAAGTAAACATAGGTATATACAGCAAAACCACCAACTGCAAGAATAAAGCTTGCCACATAGTCAGTGAGGTGAAGAAAACCAAAAAATATGGCTACCACTGCTGTAATAACCACTCTACTCACTTTTATTTTTACGCCTAGTTCAGTTAACGCAGCAAGTAGTAAAGTCTCTAACAACGGTCCGATAACCACTGCCCCTAAAAAAAACACAAGAATGCCTAATTCCTTAACCTGGGATTCAGGAAAGCGTTGACCAAGAAGACCAAGTCCGGCCCCTAATAAAAAAGCTACGATAAGCAACAGAGAGACTGTTTTTATAACGAGCAAGAAGTCTGAATTTGAGTTGTCGGGAAGTATCTTTTTAAGCATGGTGTTTATTATAACTTCTTAACTCTCACTTTTAGGTTTCAGAGAGTTATAAACCGCAAAAATGACCGTGCAAAATACACCAACAAAAATAGCGCGATAAAAGTCAGCGCCAGAGAGCCCATTCGTCGATACTTCATAAATAGCCATACCAGCACCAATTCCCAAGCCGGTGAGTAATGCGTTTTTCATTTTTCTTCCTCGACTTCGTCTTTAACCAAGAGATCGACCAACACTTTTTGGAAAACATATAAACATGCCCCAATGGCAAGCAATATAATCCATATTGGCGATAGCAGATCGCCGTGAAAAAAATAGATATCTAAGAATTCAGCAATTAACGTTATTAAAACAACAGCGATGACGGTTTTTATACTGTGCTTATTAATTGTTTTTATTATGTCTTTTTCTGTCATCGGGTTACCCTTTTATACTTCAAAACCTTTATCTTTAAGTAATCTTTTCAGTTCACCATGACCATTTAAGAGCGGTGTTACCCGGACTTTTTTTCCTGATTCAAATTCCAGTACAAACCAATACATAAGAGCGTTGAAGTTTGCCGAAACAAGGTTTTCCCAACGCTCTTCTTTTCTACCCGTCCAGGAGCTATAAAACGTTATTATGTCTGAATCGAACTGCCCTTTTACCTTGAAGTATTCAGCAAGTGACGCGTAAGCGGATAGTCCAAAGCTACAAATTAAAATTAAGCCATAAATTGCATCAGCGGAATTATTGAAAAGCTCTTCACCGAACAGAAACTTCCAGCCCAGAGAAGCAGTAAAAAGAAGGCAGACTAAGCCAAGAAGAAATAACCAGCTCCCATAATAAAGTCTACCATTCGTCTGCTTTGCTGCAGCGCTTCTGGTAATTACAGGCCCCAGTAAGACAGCTACCGCTCCACCAAGCAATCCAAAAGTAATACTTGAGTCCAACTTTTAACTCCCTACCGATTTTTTTCTAAGGAGTTTTTTGTTTGATCGAAGCCTTCCTGAATACCCGAAGAAAGACTAGGCAAAGCGGTGGCTAACACTAAGCAAAGAGACGCAACCAGCATCATATTTCGGTTATTTTTCTTATACCCAACCGCTAACAGTATAACGAACAAAACAAGCAATAAAATTTCTATGTAAAACACTTAACTATCCCTTTATCAATGCATTTGAAGCAGCTTATTGAAGCTTGTGTGAATACTCAATAATAGCTTTTATAGCTTCTATGACTTTTTGATTACATCTAACTCCATATAATAAAACCGGTCATCCTCGTTAGTCAGCGTGAAGCCGAACTTGTCATATAAGCGATATGCAGGACTAATTTTGAATACCTTCAACATTAGCCTGTAAGCTCCAGACTCTTCAACTCTTCGTTTTGCTTCGGCCAACACCGCCCCGCCAATACCTTTGTTCTGAAAGTCCTTGATAATTTGAAGATCTCTTAACCAGCAAGAGTCACCATCAAATGAAAGGCGCAACGCTCCAATTAGCTGACCGTCACACAAAATATCCCAATTATCTAAGTCGACAATTTGTTCCAGTATTTTAGATTCTTGCCAACCAACTCCGTAATGTTCGTAATACGAGCGCATATTGTCGTAAGTGATTGCGGCTGATTTAGACAAGTCTTGCGTCAGTCTAAAAGAAATAGCTTCGGTTAGTTTAGACATGAGAGCTCAGTCAGGCATTCTTAGCTTGTTGCCACAAAGCTTCAAGCTCATCTAAATTGCAATCAGTGGGATGTTTGCCCTGCTCGCTTAGGCGTTGCTCTATGTTTTGGAAGCGGCTCTTGAATTTTTCGTTAGCGCGTTGCAGCGCAGCTTCGGGGTTCACTTGTTTGTGACGTGCAAGGTTAACAACAGCGAACAGCAGGTCACCAATTTCTTCTTCAATGTGCTCTTGGTCTGTTGCTTCTTTTACTTCTTGTATTTCTTCTTCAATTTTGTCGTATACCGGTTCAGCTTCTGGCCAGTCGAAACCGACGGAGGCCGCACGCTTTTGCAGTTTGGCGGCTTTTAAAATGCTCGGCAACTGACTGGGTATGTCGTCAAATACAGAGCCACGGGCATTTTTCTCGGTACGCTCTTGCTGCTTTATCTGTTCCCACTGGGCTTTAATTTCGGCATCGGACAAGTTGCGTTCAGCATCACTGCCAAATACATGAGGGTGACGACTAATCAACTTATTGGCGGTATGCGCAGCAATGTCGTCAAACACAAAGTCGCCCTGCTCTTTCGCCAGCTGTGCATAAAACACCACCTGGAACAGCAAGTCACCCAGCTCGTCTTTTATCGCGGCCATGTCACCCGATTGAATCGCGTCAACCACTTCGTAAGTTTCTTCTATGGTATACGGCAGAAGTGACTCAAAGCTTTGCTTTAAGTCCCAGGGGCAACCGCCCTCGGGGTCGCGCAACCGACGCATGACATCTGTTAATTCGGCGACACCGTTAAATTCACTCTTCATTTATAAAAACCTTTAGGGCTTACACCCGTTGTACCTGTTCAACTCCGTTAATTTGCCGCAAGCGCTGACTAATTCGCTGTAGGCTCTCGTTATCTTTTACAGCCAAAGCCAATACTACTGTGGCGGTTTGAGACTGGCTGTCAGCATCACTATCCATGTGCATGACGGCGGCTTTTTCATTCGCCAACACGCTGGTAATGTCGTGCAGTAACCCACTGCGGTCTAGCGCTGAAATGCGTAGCTCCGCTCGATAGTCCTGATGCGTCTGACGGGGCCAACTGACTTCAATGCCCCGTTCAGGGTGCTGGTTCAGCAAATGCGCTAACTGCTCACAGTCACGTCTGTGTACCGAAACACCACGCCCTTGCGTAATAAAGCCTCGTATTGGCTCGCCCGGTAATGGCTCGCAACACTTCGCAAATTGCATCATGAGGTTACCAATACCCTCGATCACCACTTCCGAGGTGCTACCAACTTTGCGCTTGGTGACTTTAGTGCGCTTCTTAATTTGCTCAACTTTTTCAGCTTCGGTTGTTTCCGGCTTGAGCTGGTTAACAACCTGATGCAAGCGCACATCACCGGCACCAATGGCAGCTAATAGGTCGTCTAGATTACTGACATTAAAGCGGGCTAAAACGTCTGTGGCTTTATGCAGCGGAATACCGTACTTCTGTAGCTCGTTTTCTAGCAGCTCTTTGCCCGCGTGTAGGTTTTTATCCCGGTCTTCTTTTTTAAAGTAGGTATGAACCTTGGCTCTTGCCCGTGAGGAATGTAGGTACCCCAGCTGCGGGTTTAGCCAGTCGCGACGCGGTTGTGCGTTTTTCTGAGTCAGAATTTCAACGCGATCGCCGTTTTGCAATTGATAGGTAAAGGGCACAATGCGGCCATCAATTTTGGCGCCAATGCACTTATGTCCAACCTGGCTATGAATGTAATACGCAAAGTCGAGCGGCGTTGAGCCCATAGGTAAGTCCATAACCTCACCTTTCGGCGTAAACACGTAGACACGGTCCTCAAAGACTTGCGAGCGAATTTCATCGACCAAGCCTTCGCTACCGGCCATGTCTTCATGCCAGGCCAACAGCTTACGCAGCCAGGCAATTTTATCCTCAAAACCGTGACGTTTGCCGGTTGCCGGGCCTTCTTTGTACATCCAGTGCGCGGCGACACCCAGTTCAGCGTCATCGTGCATATCATGCGAGCGAATTTGAATTTCGACACTTTTGTCTTCGGGCCCGACCACCACCGTATGAATAGACTGATAACCATTAGGTTTGGGCGTAGCTATGTAGTCGTCAAATTCTGAAGCAATATGTCGCCACCGCGAATGCACAACGCCCAGCGCAGCATAACAATCTTTTAGGTTGTGCGTGAGTATACGAACTGCCCGTATGTCGAACAGTTGCTCAAACTGCAGATGCTTTTTCTGCATTTTGCGCCAAATAGAGTAAATATGTTTGGGGCGGCCATAAACGTCGGCTTGTATTTGCTGCTCGTCCAACGCGTTTTGCAAGTCGGCAACAAAGTTCTCTATGTATTGCTCTCGGTCTGTACGACGCTCATGCAAGCGCTTGGCAATGGTTTTGTAGGTATTCGGGTGCAAATACCGAAAAGCTATGTCTTCCAGTTCCCATTTAAGCTGACCTATGCCCAAACGGTTGGCTAAAGGCGCGTATATTTCCGAACACTCTTTGGCTGCTAAGACCCGTGTCTCTTCGTCGGCGTTTTTCACTTCACGCAGGTAACAAATACGTTCTGCAAGCTTAATGAGCACCGCACGCACGTCTTCCACCATAGACAGCAACATACGTCGTACATTGTCTATTTGAGTACCGTCAGGCTGGCCGTGCTGAAAATGTTGTAAGTCACTAATGCTCTGCATTTGCTGTACGTTACGCAACAGTACAATGAGCGTTTTTGACTGCTTGCCGGTGAGCTTTTCGAGGTCGAGCTTGCCAGCTTCCAGCAGTGGTACGTACAAAGCCGCCAGTAGCGATTCCGCGTCAAGCTTCAGTGGCGCCAGAATCTCTACCATTTCCTGGCCTTTTAGCAGTGCGGCTTCTTCTTTTGGAAATTGTTGTTTTAGCTGCTCTAAGGTAGTTTCCAGTGGCTCAGGATCACTCACAGCGTTCAGCCAATGCTGTTCGCTGTCTTTATACTTGGGATCATCCACGTGGGTACTGCGTACATGGACCATGACTTACGACGCTCGCTCCAGACAAACCATGGTTTCAATGTGATGCGTTTGCGGGAACATGTCAACTGTGCAGAGCTTACTAATACGGTAGTCGGAGGTCTTTTTATTGCTTTTTAGACCAACAATAGCAGCAACGTCTCGCGCGAGTGTGTCCGGCGCGCAGGAAACGTACACAATTCGCTTAGGTCGTTGCTCGGGTTTGAGCTTTTTAAGTAACGTCATCACCCCTTCTGCTCCGGGCCGAGCCGGGTCTAAACACCATAAGTCAGCCGGTTCACCTAATTCAGACGCGGTAATATCATTTAGTTCAGCCGCTAAGGAACTCAAGTTAGTAAGACTATTGGTTTCAGCGTTATTGCGCGTTTGTTCCGCCATGCGATATACACCTTCCACTGCCAGTGCCGACTTGGCTCGACGCGCTAACGGGATGCTGAAGTTACCAATACCTGCGAAAAAGTCGTACACGCGTTGCGTTTTTTCTGGCGCAAGCCAGTCTATAGCCTGCTGAACCATACGTTCATTAATACCGCCGTTAACCTGCAAAAAGTCTCCGGGCTGAAAGTAAAGCTTGTCACCGTCTATGGAAGTATCAAAAGGTAAACTTGCGTTGTTCAGAGGCGTTAATTCATTGTCGCTTTGCAGCCAAATATCGATATTCTGCTCTGCCTGCCACTTCTCAAGTGACTGTATAGCGTCCTTTGGCAAGCTGTCCGTTATACGCAGTAAAATAACTGGCCTATTAGTGTGAATGGCTTCTAAATGCCCCAGCTTAGTCGCAATACTTGAGGTGTTTAGCACTGGATACAGCCTATTCACCGCTTGCAATAAGCTTTCTTCAGCCACTAAGCAGTCTTCAACCGGCACAATCTGATGGCTTTGCGCTTCCCGAAAACCAATAAGTAATTTTTGTTCTTTACCGAGCCAGCGGGTGGCCAGGCGGACACGCCGACGATATCGAGTCGGCTCACTGACTAATGGTGCCTGCCAGGGCAAGCTTTCAGTCGCAGCGTCAAACACACCGAACTTCTGAAACAGCTCTTCTACCACTTGTTGTTTGTGGCGCAGCTGGTAGCTTTCATCGACATGCTGAAAGTCGCAACCACCGCATTGCTCATAATATTTGCAGGGAGCATCGCGACGGTCTGCGCTTGGCTCCAGAATGCGTTCAAGCGTACCACTGTGTTTGCCGGTGGTTTTGTACTGAATGACCTCACCGGGTAATGCGCCAATAATGAAACGTGTTTGAGGCTTTCGACCCGCTTGTTTATCAGAGCCACGAACAACCGCTCGCGCCTGATGATCAAGCCCAGAGACTTGAGCTTTGAGAGTTTTACTAACGGCTTTGCCACGCTTTTGCGGCTTAAAAAATTGCGCCATTTGGGTTGTGTTTAACCTATTTTATTCAGACTCTAAAATAACCGTTGCCACGGCGTAATGCTTTTCGTCACTGATGGATAAATGGCTGGCAACAACCCCCATTTCTTTAATCCACTCGGCAGCGGTATCGGTAAAGTGCCAGCTGGGTTTTCCGTAGTCGTCATGGACAACCTGCATATGCTGAAAAGATAGTCCCGCAGAAATACCGCGTCCAAAGGCTTTAGCACAAGCTTCTTTAGCGGCAAATCGCTTCGCCAAATACGCAGCCTCGTCAACCGATGCGCTCATTTCTTCCTGCTCTTTGGGAGTCAGCACACGCTTAGTTAAGCTGTCGCCACGCGCTAACGACTTCTCGATACGGGACACTTCAATAATGTCCGTACCCAGTCCTACTATTGCCATTATCTTGCCTTATCGAGTATTTCCCGCATATCGCGGACAGCTTTATCCAAACCATCTAAAACTGCCCGGGCAATAATAGAGTGACCAATATTCAGTTCGACCATTTGCGGAATTTGCGCGACGTCCAAGGTGTTGTGGTAGTGAAGGCCATGACCCGCATTAACCTGCAAACCAATAGAGTGCGCATATTCTGCCGCTTCCATTAAGCGGGCCAATTCTTTTTTCTGTTCTTCTTCAGTGTCAGCTTCAGCGTATTGGCCTGTATGCAATTCAATTATAGGCGCTCCGGCTTCTTTTGCTGCATCAATTTGCTTGCGATCAGCATCAATAAATAGCGACACCTGGATGCCTGCATCCGTTAAACGTTTGGTCGCATTGGCAATATTTTCGACTTGTCCGGCAACATCTAGACCGCCTTCAGTGGTCAGCTCTTCACGCTTTTCCGGTACCAGGCAACTGAACGTTGGCTGTGTTTTTACTGCAATGTCGATCATTTCATCGGTCACGGCCATTTCTAAATTCATTGGCACGTTCAGAGTTTGCTTCAGCATTGCCACGTCGCGATCGGTAATGTGCCGGCGGTCTTCACGCAAATGAATGGTGATACCGTCAGCTCCTGCACGTTCAGCAATGCTGGCCGCAGCTACCGGGTCTGGGTAACGCACGCCACGCGCATTTCGAAGTGTTGCGACGTGGTCAATGTTTACCCCTAAGCGTAATTCTCTCATGGTTACTTCCTTCTTTGCTGAAACAGTTCACGGCTGCGCAGCGGTTTATCACCCAAATACACGTGAAGCGCCTCGCGCATTATCCACTTTAACTGTTTTAAGCGGTGTTCATCACTTATATCCCAGTCTGCTATTCGTTCAATATCATTGACTGGGTAAGCTTTGTCGTCTTTATGCCGGGGCGTCGACACTAACCCATGATCAGGCACAAAGTAACAGTACTCAAGATCTTTTAGCGGCTGTCCAGTGTCAGCATCATGATACCAGTCAAAGGCTGCCCCCAAATGTTCAAGTAGCTGCCACTCGAAGCGTCTGAGTGCTGGTTCTACATGTTTCGCTTCGGACAACGCAGCTATCGCCGACCAGTAATGCTGGAACAGCTCCTGTGCTTCAGCTTCTGCCGGCAGCAGGCGTTGCAACAGTTCATTGAGGTAGAAGCCGCTATAAAGTGCGTTGCCGGTAAGTCTTATTTGGGCTGATTGGGTGTCTTGTTCAAGTAGTGTCAGCGTTTTTAAGTCGCTGCGCCCTTTGTACTCTATTTTCACTGGTACAAAAGGCTGAGCTAATCCACGCCACGGGCTTTTGGACCGTTTAGCGCCTTTAGCAATAAGCCGGACGCGCCCGTTTTGCTCTGTGAACACATCCAGCAGCAGACTGGTTTCCTGAAAATCCCAGCGATGCAACACTAAGGCTCGCTGAATCACGATTTAGTCCTCGCGGTACCCTAAACTTTTTAAGGCTCGTTCGTCATTAGACCAACCCGACTTCACTTTCACCCATAGTTTAAGGAGTACTTTGTTGTCGAGCAAACGCTCTAAGTCGCGACGAGCTTCTGTGCCTATCGTTTTCAAGCGTTCACCACCCTTTCCGATGATCATTCGCTTCTGTGCTTCGCGCTCAACCAAAATAAGTGCGTGTATATGCGTCGTACCTTTTTCTGAGTGACCGAACTGCTCAATTTCCACTGTGGTTTCATACGGCAGCTCATCACCGGTAAAGCGCATCAACTTTTCACGTATAATTTCAGCGGTCATAAAGCGCACTGAACGATCAGTGACATAGTCTTCCGGAAAGTAATGAAAACCAGGCTGTAAGTGACCACGCACAATTTTGCGCAGCTCGTCGAGGTTGTCACCATGGGTGGCTGATATCGGCAATATTTCTGCAAAGTCGTGCTGTGTACTCAACCACTGCAAATGCGGCAGTAACTTCTCTTTGTTTTTAACCTGATCGACTTTATTGACCAGTAAGACCACCGGTACCTTGCTGCGCTGCACTTTCTCAAGCACCATTTTGTCGTCTTCCAGCCATTTCAAACTATCGACAACAAACAGGACCAAATCGACGTCTTTTAACGCGGAAGATGCCGTCTGATTCATTACTCGATTAATTGCCCGCGGCTCTTCAATATGCATACCCGGCGTGTCAACATAAACCGCCTGGCAGTCACCGTCGGTGTCTACGCCCAGAATGCGGTGGCGTGTTGTTTGTGGTTTATTCGAGGTAATGCTGATTTTCTGACCGAGTATACGGTTAATCAGCGTCGACTTACCCACGTTTGGGCGTCCAACAATAGCGACGAAGCCGCTGTGTTTGTTGTCGTCGAGTTCTATATCAAGCGTCATTTACGCTCCTGCAAATGTTCTAATGCCGAGGTCGCTGCAGCTTGTTCTGCTTTGCGACGGCTTGTGCCACTGCCTATGAATGGCTCTTGTTGCCCTTCAATAACACAGTGAACTGTAAATTGTTGATTATGCGCCTGCCCTTGTGTAGCAATCACATCGTATTCTGGCAGCGGTTGCTGTCTTGCCTGTAACCATTCCTGCAGGCGTGTTTTCGGGTCTTTCTGGCTGGCACCCGGCTTAATGTCATCGAGCTGTGGTTCAAACCACTTCAAAATGACTTCTCTAACTGTGTCCATGTCACTGTCGAGGTAAATGGCACCGATAATGGCTTCTACTGCATCCGCCAATATCGATTCCCGACGGTAGCCGCCACTTTTTAGCTCGCCCTGACCTAACGACAGGAAGTCACCCAGCCCCATTTTTTTTCCCAGCTTCGCCAACGAACGGCCGCAAACAATAGCGGCCCGCATGCGGCTTAAATCGCCCTCAGCGACTTTTGGAAACTGCTTGAATAAAGCTTCAGCAATTACCAGCCCTAAAATAGAATCGCCCAGAAATTCCAGGCGTTCGTTATGGGTCGATGAGGCACTACGGTGCGTGAGAGCTTGCCGCAGCACATCTTGTTTTTGAAAATGATGTCCGACAATTTTTTCTAGTTCAGTTAACGGTGGTTTGGGTAAACTCACTCGATACTCCCCAGCCTTTCAAATCGAATCCCTGTTGGTACCCACGACGGTAACCAACTGTCTTGTCCACGGTCCATTTCAAAGCTCATCCAAATGAATACAGCTTTGCCGACCAACAGTTCTTCATCGACGAAGCCCCAGTAGCGACTGTCTCGTGAGTTATCGCGATTATCACCCATGGCAAAATATTGGCCTTCAGGTACGACCCACTCGTCTCTTTGGGTACCGGGCTGGTCGTAGAAAAAATCACGGCGCGACGCAACTCTAGGGTCAACTAAAATGTCATGCTTTACATCGCCCAAGGTTTCTTCATAGGTTTTAAGCGGCGAAGAGCCAGAAAAGTAAGCACCATCGTCTTTCAGTTGCGTTTTAATGACTTCCATCTCCGGGCAATCTCTGCGCCCTTCTTCACAAGCAGGCTGAATGTATAAGGTTTTATTGCGATAAACAATACGATCACCAGGCAAACCGACAATACGTTTGATGTAATCAATATTTGGTTCTACTGGATATTTGAAAACTGCGATATCACCACGTTTGGGCTCGGTTGTTTCAATAATGGTGTTTTGAAATAACGGCTCTTTAATACCGTAGTCAAATTTCTGCACCAGTATAAAGTCACCGCGTAGCAGCGTTGGCATCATTGAGCCCGACGGAATTTGAAATGGCTCATACAATATTGTTCTAACGATCAACACCAAAGCGATAACCGGGAATATCGACTGCCCCAGCTCCATTAGCTTGGGTTGCGGTGCTAACTGTTCTACTTGCTCTTCTGTCAGCGGGCTGGTGGTCTTTTTTTCAACCTCAGCAACTATTGCCTGACGTTTAGGTTTTAAAAACTTCGCATCGTATAGCCAAAGCAGCCCCGATACGATAGTAACTACCGTTAAAATTAATGAAAAATAATTGGCCATTTCCTATTTGCCTACTTTTAAAACCGCAAGGAAAGCTTCCTGAGGTACTTCAACGTTACCCAGGTTCTTCATGCGTTTTTTACCTTCTTTTTGTTTTTGTAAGAGTTTCTTCTTACGGCTTATGTCGCCACCGTAACACTTAGCGGTTACGTTTTTACGTAGCTGTTTTACCGTAGAACGCGCAATAACGTGGTTTCCGATAGTGGCCTGAATAGCAATATCAAACATTTGTCGTGGAATCAGTTCTCTCATTTTATCCACCAACATGCGACCACGCCCTTCCGCATGATCGCGGTGCGTGATCATTGCCAACGCATCCACTCGGTCACCATTAATCAGTATATCGACCCTAACCATGTCCGCAGGTTCAAACTTTTTGAACTGATAGTCGAGCGACGCATAACCACGACTGCACGATTTCAGGCGGTCAAAGAAGTCCATCACCACTTCAGCCATCGGGATTTCATAAGTTACGGAGACTTGCTTGCCATGGTAGGTCATGCCTGTCTGCACACCACGTTTATCAACGCAGAGCGTGATGACATTACCTAAAAACTCCTGTGGAACCAGGATGCTGGCTTCCACGATAGGCTCGTAAATTGTTTCAATATCGTTGACTGGCGGTAGATTTACCGGATTGTCGACTTTGACGATTTCGCCGTCTGTTTTTTCAACTTCATAGACTACTGTTGGTGCGGTAGTAATAAGGTCAATGTTGTACTCGCGTTCGAGTCGCTCCTGAATGATTTCCATGTGCAGCATGCCAAGGAAACCACAACGGAAACCAAAACCCAGTGCTGCTGAGTTTTCAGGCTCATAGAATAACGAAGCGTCATTCAATGCCAATTTACCCAGAGCGTCACGAAAAGCTTCGTAATCGTCTGAACTAATTGGGAACATACCCGCATAAACCTGTGGTTTCACTTTTTGGAAACCGGGGACGGGCTCTTTGGCCGGAGCTCGGGTATTTGTTAGCGTATCGCCCACTGGCGCACCCAAAATATCTTTAATTCCCGCAATAACATAGCCCACTTCGCCAGTGTGCAATATGCCGGTTTCATGCGGTTTGGGATCAAAGTAACCCACTTTATCGATTTGGAACGACTGACCGGTCGACATCACCGTCATTTTTTCGCCCGCTCGCAATGTGCCATTACGCACACGAACCAAAGACACAACGCCCTGATAGTTATCAAACCATGAGTCAATAATAAGGGCTTGCAAAGGCTCTTCTTCGCTACCTTTTGGTGGCGGTATTTGACGAACAATGCGCTCTAGTACGTCGTCAATGCCAATTCCTGTTTTTGCTGAACATTGAACAGCATCGACAGCTTCAATACCCACAATGTCTTCAATTTCCTGCGCTACAGCCATTGGATCAGCCTGAGGCAAGTCAATTTTGTTCAGAACCGGCACCACTTCCAGGTCCATCTCAATAGCGGTGTAACAGTTCGCCAGTGTCTGTGCTTCAACGCCTTGCGCCGCGTCGACAACCAGTAGCGCACCTTCACAACCTGCCAGAGAACGCGAGACTTCGTATGAGAAGTCGACGTGTCCCGGGGTATCGATGAAGTTAAGCTGATAGGTCTCACCGTCCTGTGCCGTATAATAAAGCGTGACGCTTTGCGCCTTAATGGTAATACCGCGCTCGCGCTCAAGATCCATGGAATCAAGGACTTGCTCGGCCATTTCGCGGTCGGTTAACCCCCCGCAATGCTGTATGAGCCGGTCAGACAGCGTGGACTTCCCGTGGTCGATATGAGCGATAATAGAAAAGTTGCGAATATTACTTTGCTTGAACGCCTTATCCGGCATTGATGATACCTCTGTAAAACTTAAATTCTGACTTTCAAAAATTAGCCCCGATCATACTCATGTTAGGCGCAAGAACAAAGGTTTTTATGGTTTATTTGGCGAGAATTGAAAAAGCCACGTTATACGGTTTTTATTCGTACCAATTGGTTTATTTTAATGTCTCGGCGCCGAAACCACGCCCGCAAGCCTAAAAACGTCAGCGCAAAGCCTGCAAAAGACAATAAAATGGTAATACCTTCATGAACAGCCTCGGAACTTTGTAGCGCAATAGCAATAATCAACAAGGCTAAAATTGGCAAGCCATAAAGCATGAGAGCGAATTGAGTAACGGCTTGCTCTGGCACATCGAGTTCTACTCGGTCACCAACGGTAACAGACTCGTCTGTCACCACATGAAACTGGGCGTTTCTGTCGGCAAACACTTTACTAAGAATACCCGCACCGCAGGTAGAAACCTGGGCACAGCCTGAGCAAGCGGTTTTTAATTGCGTGGTTACTGTGACTCGGTTACCGTCAACGGCAACCACTTCTGCCAATTCTTTCATTATCTCACTTCTTGCGCTATTCGCTGGGCGATGCTGAGTGGCACCTGCCCGACAACAGTAATTAAGTAGTCATTATAACGCATTGTGAATAAGGTTTGTGAGGAAGACAGCGCCACATCGGTTTCCATATCATCGGTAAGCCTTGCAATGTAAACCGAATACTCCGTCAAACCATCTGAAAATAAATAATGGTCAACCAGTGTCGATTCAGCAACCAGGTTATGGCTTTGTTTGGTAATAAGTTCAAAGCCCTGAGGCTGCCAGCCGGGTTTTACGGGAAACCCCGGTTTGTTCAATATGCGAAGGTCACTTAGTAATGGTGGCATTTCCAAATCTGACACTTCTTTTAAAACGCCGGGAGAGTCCTCACGAATAGAGAGACTGGTCAACTGCATTTGTTCAACAATGTCACCGCGTTGATCATGCATCATCATTTTGAGCAACATGCCGGACGATCTGTCGACCCAAAGCGAATAGCTGTAGCGCTGATTATCGCGACTAATAACTCGCAGGTGTTGAGCGTTACGACCCAATACTCTCGCCCCGCCACCAATTGTAACTTGATACGTATCTTTTAAATTCGCGAAAGGCTTGGTGAACGCTTCGGGCAATATTGCTGAAACAGAGTCAGCCCTTAACGAGTAATTACTGGCTGAAGTGTGGAAATGGGCAACACGACTGCCCACTCTTAAAATACGGAAGTCAGGCCCGTTCATGCGCATGAGCAGTTCTTGACTTTGTGTCTCACCGGCAGCCTGGAACCACTGATAGGGTTCTATTTGGTCACCGTGAACATGAACTAGAGAGGCTTCAAAATTGAGGGATGTCAGTGCCTTTGACATACGGTCAAACCAGCCCTCACCGTCAATTTCCTTTTGCGTTTCCTGAGCACTTGCTGCCGACATAAATAACACAGCGGCAGCGGCTATCAGTGACTGGTACAACCGAGTTATCATCGAATTAATTACCTTTGTTGAGCTCCTGCTCTTCTTTATCATCGCTTTCTTTTTGCTGCAGCATTAACTGCTGCTGATGGTCGATTAAATACGACTGCACCTGGCGACGACGCTGCTGGTCGCTCACTTGAGACATTGGCTCGACATGATTCAGGCTTACTGGCTCACGCCCACCAATTGGATTCGTTAATAATGCGGGCTCGGCACTGGCTCCGTCCGCTCCGGCTGGCTGTTGGTAAACCTGAACCGTCATAACAGCCACTACAGCAACACTCGCTGCTACTGCTACCTTCGCCAAAGGCTGGAACCATTTCGACGCTGCTTTATTCTGGCTTTTCGACTGTCCGAACCCAGGTTTAATAACGTTAGAGCCTTCACTTTCAATAGCAGCACTAACGCGCTGGCTAATATCCAGGTCGACACTTGCGCCTAATTCATTTTTCAAAGCAGCCCGCGCCACACTGTAGCGATGCCAGGTTTGAGCTGACTGCTCATCATTTAATACTTCATCAAGCTCTTTTGCGTCGACATCCTGACTGTCAAACAAAGCTGATGTAACTTTTGATAATTTTCGAGACATAAGCCCCTCTTCGACTTACCGTTCCAGCAACGGTCTCAGTTGGTTATCTATGGCTTCTCGGGCGCGAAAAATACGTGAACGAACAGTACCTATTGGACAGTCCATTTCGAGCGCTATTTCCTCGTAGCCAAGCCCCTCAATTTCTCTTAACGTGATAGCCTGCCTTAAGTCATCCGGCAGCCCCTCAATTGTTTTTATCACCACATTTCTGATTTCGTCCGTCAGCATATGGCTTTCCGGTGATGCACCATCTTTTAAAGCAGCGGCACCTTCGTAATATTCAGCTTCTTCAGCGTCGATATCTGACGCGGGTGGTTTTCTGCCCTGAGAAACCAAATGGTTTTTCGCCGTATTAACCGCTATTCGGTACAACCAAGTATAAAAAGCGCTATCTCCGCGGAAGTTAGGCAACGCACGATACGCTTTAATAAATGCTTCCTGTGCGACGTCTGCAACATCTCCCGGTTGCTTTACATACCTGGATATCAAACTCATGACTTTGTGCTGATACTTCTTTACCAGCAGATCAAAAGCCCGGTTGTCACCTTGTTGTACTTTTTTGACCAGTTGCTGGTCGTTCACCTGTTCGCTCATCCGAGCCTGTTCTCCCTTTACCCAGGAACTGCTGGAACTGGCGGCCCGTCCTGTTTGTACAGACTGTGACCAGACCGCTTGTAAAAAGTTCGCAAATATTTCAGCAAATGCGTAAAATCATCCAAAATTCTTAATGAGTACTTTATGGAACCTGCAGCAAATTATCAATGCGATGTGCTGGTTGTTGGCTCAGGAGCTGCTGGCTTAACCACCGCCCTGCAACTTGCCGACACATTAAAAGTCACGGTATTAAGTAAAAGCGCCTTAACTGAAGGCTCGACATTTTATGCTCAAGGCGGCATTGCCGCTGTGTTTGATAAAAACGACAGCATTGAAAGCCATATTGAGGACACCCTAGTCGCTGGCGCAGGCCTTTGTGACCCAGAAGCTGTTAAGTTTACCACAGAAAATGCGCGCGACAGCCTACAATGGCTGATTGACGCAGGAGTCGGCTTCGACAAAGTTGAGAGCGACGGACAGTCCCCTACGTATCACTTAAACCGTGAAGGTGGGCATAGCCATCGGCGTATTCTGCATGCCGCCGATGCGACAGGTCGTGCGGTACAGACCACATTACAAGAACAAGTTCTGAAGCACCCAAATATTACCGTATTAGAGCGCTACAACGCCGTCGACTTAATTACCGGGCAACATATTGACGCAGATCCTGGCTGTTACGGTGCCTATATATGGAACCGCATGGAAGAACAGGTAGAGACCATTGCCGCAAACTTCGTGGTTTTGGCAACCGGTGGCGCCAGTAAAGTGTATCAATACACCAGTAACCCGGATATCGCTAGTGGTGACGGTATTGCCATGGCATGGCGCGCCGGTTGCAGTGTTGCCAATATGGAGTTTAATCAGTTCCACCCAACGTGTTTATTTCACCCAAATGCGCAAAGCTTTTTGCTGACAGAAGCGTTGCGTGGTGAGGGGGCTGTTCTAAAACGTCCGGACGGCTCCCGTTTTATGCCAGACTTTCATGAGCTAGCAGAATTGGCGCCCCGTGATGTTGTTGCCCGCGCCATTGACTATGAAATGAAGCGCTTGGGCGCCGATTGCATGTTCCTGGACATTTCTCACAAGCCGAAAGAGTTTATCGAACAGCACTTCCCTACCATTATGGATAAGTGTTTATCGCTCGGTATCGATATGAGTAGCGAACCTATTCCGGTCGTACCGGCTGCACACTATACCTGTGGTGGCGTGCGCACTGACTTACATGCCCAAACAGACGTACCCAATTTATACGCTGTTGGTGAAGTCGCTTGTACTGGTTTACACGGCGCTAACCGAATGGCCAGCAATTCGCTGTTGGAATGTCTGGTTTTTGCCCGGGCTGCGGCGAAGGATATTTTAGCTAAGCAGTCTTCGAAAGCACCACAAACACACTTACCAAGTTGGGATGAAAGCCAGGTAAGTAACTCAGACGAAGAAGTCGTCATTCAGCATAACTGGCACGAACTGCGTTTGTTTATGTGGGACTATGTTGGCATCGTGCGCACCACAAAGCGTTTAGAGCGCGCCCTGCATCGAATTGAACTACTACAACGGGAAATTCATGACTATTATGCAAACTTCCGGGTAAGTAATAATCTTCTGGAATTGCGTAACTTAGTGCAAGTGGCCGAGCTTATTGTCAGAAGCGCTTTAGAGCGCAAGGAAAGCCGTGGGCTTCATTACACGTTGGATTATCCGAATACCATGGAAAAAGCCGAACCAACCGTACTAACACCTTCGCATTAGCGGGTTACTAACTGACTTGAGAAAGTTGCCGTCTGAGCTGTGCTTGCTGCTCGGGCGGCAGACGAAACCACCAGATCCACACCCAGGACTTAATTTGAACGCCTGAGTCAGGTAATGACTCCAACGGTAATAATGTCAGCATGTTGCCAATAACCAGTGGTTTACTGAACAGTTTGCATGCTGCCTCCTGCCACCACCAGTTATATCCGCAAGGCGACCCGGACAATGGCTGTTGGGGTCGCTTGAGTAAATAGAACTCCAGCGTTTATACCTTTACGCGTGACAGCATAAAGTCAACCATGCCCTGAAGCTCTTCGTCCGGACACTTTTTATGCCCCATAAACCAAGCAAATAGGTCTGGGTCATCACAGGTCACCAAGCGACGAAATACCGCTTTTTGTTCGTCGCTAAGCTCGTCGTAAGCCTCTTTCACAAAAGGTTCAAAAAGTACGTCAAGCTCCAGCATGCCCCGGCGGCAGGCCCATATTAAACGACGTTTGTCCTTTAAAACTTCTTCAGACTGTTTCGGGAACATAAGATCTCCGCAGCAATTGCCCTTGTAATTTCAATCAGTGCCCTAATATTAGCATGTAAGCTATCCAATAAGGAGTCATTGTGGTCGAGTTAAAACAAGCTTTAATGGATTCGAATGAGGATTGCCTTTCCGTTCAACTAGCGGACTATGGTATCCTGTCGGTTTCTGGCGAAGACACTGACAGCTTTTTACAAGGACAGCTGACATGCGATGTGCGCAAACTCGACCAAGAAGATTGGTTATATGGCGCACATTGTGACCCTACGGGGAAGGCATTCAGTAATTTTTGGTTGTTTCGTCATGACAATGCAGCATTATTTGTTATGCATAAAAGTGCCCTTGAAGGCTCTTTAACGCAACTGAAAAAGTACGGTGTTTTTAGTAAAGTCGACATTGAGGACGTCAGCACGGACTGGCACGTCGCCGGCTTTATAGGCAATAAGGCAAAAGACGCTTTGCCTGCTGACAGTCTGACATTGCACGTTGGTCAACAACCTGATCAATTTATTGTGCTGAGTCGGCAAGCAGTTTCTACGGACTATCCGCAGCCCTTTTGGGATGCGCTGGAAATTGAACGAGTTCGTCCACAATTGACGGTAGAAAACTGTCAAGCGTTTGTACCGCAAATGCTGAATATACAAGCGTGGGACGGAGTCAGTTTCGACAAAGGATGTTATATCGGCCAGGAGACTATTGCCCGGATGAAGTATTTGGGCAAACAGAAACGGGCACTCTTTCGATTGTCAGGTAACGTAGCGCAAGCTGTGGAGCCGGGGCAGCAACTAGAGAAAGCCATTGGTGAAAACTGGCGTCGTGCAGGTACGGTCATTATGGCAGTGAACCGCACCGACACACAAACGGACTTATTAGCGGTTTTACCCAGCGACATTGACGCTGACACCGCTATTCGAGTTCAGGGTGACGACGCAAGTCTACTGGAAATACACTCACTGCCTTATCAATTAGGTTAAATTTTATGAGCGAAACCATTGCACAGAACAAAGTCGTGGCTATCCATTACACTGTGAAAACAGAAGATGGCCAGACCCTGGACCAGTCTAAAGAAGGCAATCCGCTTAGCTTTATTCACGGCCGCGGAATGCTAATTCCTGGTCTTGAAAATGCACTGGAAGGCAAAGCAACTGGCGATAGCTTCACTGCTGAAGTTAAGCCAGAAGAAGCGTACGGCGAACGTCACGACGGTTTAATCCAGACCGTTCCACGTAACTTATTCGGCGAAAACGAAGTACAGCCTGGTATGCAGTTCCGCGCAAGCACTGACCAAGGCGAACAGTCTGTTGTTATCGTTGACGTAAAAGACGACGAAGTCACTGTAGACGGTAACCACCCATTAGCGGGTGTTAACCTTAACTTTGACGTAGAAGTTGTTGAAGTTCGTGAAGCGACTGAACAAGAGCTTGAGCACGGTCACGTGCACACTGACGGCGAAGATCACTAAGTCGCTGACTGCATTGTAAAAAACCCGGCTTTTGCCGGGTTTTTTCGTTTTAGGCCGCTGTTTTCCGACTCGCCTTTTCTCTATCCAGTAATGCTTGCTTACGCTCTAACCCTGCCGCAAAACCTCTTAATGAACCATCCTGCCCAATAACACGATGACAAGGAATGGCGATAATAACCGGGTTCTTTGCAATAGCGCTGGCTACCGCTCTGGTTGCGGTTGGTTTACCAAGCTTCGAGGCCACCTGCTGATAGCTCAGCGTCTCCCCTGAAGGAATTTGTTGAAGTACATCCAGGACACTCTTTTGAAACGATGTGACTTTAGGGTTAAGCGGAAGATCAAACTCGTAATCCGGCTGCGAAAAGTAATGATGAATTTGCCGCGTAGCAGCTTCTAATAACCATTGCTCCGGCGCATACTGGTACTGTTGCATGTCTGGGCAGTGTTTTTGCCCTTGATAGTAAAGACCAAGAATATGCTGGCTGTCGGCCACTGCGTACATAGTGCCCAACGGGGTTGAAAACTCAGAGTAGTACATACAAGCCGCCCATTAAAAAAACGCATTAACTGACTATAGAAAATGACTATAGCAGCCAATGCGCTTTTCGAGCAATTTTTAAGCTATTGCTTAATCTGCTTTTGGACGCATATGCGGGAACAGTAAGACGTCTCGAATCGATGCAGAGTCGGTTAACAACATAACTAAGCGGTCAATACCAATGCCCTCACCCGCCGTTGGCGGCATGCCGTGCTCTAGTGCGGTAACATAGTCTTCGTCATAGAACATGGCTTCGTCGTCACCTGCTTCCTTCTGCTCGACCTGCTCACGAAAACGCTGAGCCTGATCTTCTGCGTCGTTAAGCTCGGAGAACCCATTCGCCAGTTCGCGACCGCCAGCAAAAAATTCAAAGCGATCAGTCACAAACGGGTCATCATCGTTACGACGCGCCAGCGGCGATACTTCCGCCGGATATGCAGTAATAAAAGTAGGCTGAATCAAACGGTGTTCGGCAACAGTTTCGAAAATTTCGATTTGAACCTTACCTAAACCCCATGAAGACTGCACATTTACACCAACCTGCTCAGCAATCTCCACCGCACTATCCATGTGCTTCAGCTGTTCTTCCTTCACTTCCGGCATATACTTCAAAATAGCTTCCAGCACGGTCATGCGTTCAAACGGCTTACCAAAGTCGTAATCAACGCCTTGACTGGTAAACTGAGCAGAGCCAAGTACCGCTTCTGCCGCACCACGCAGCATTTGCTCGGTTAAATCCATAAGGTCGTGATAGTCCGCATAGCCCCAGTAAAACTCCAGCATAGTGAACTCTGGGTTATGGCGAGTCGACAAGCCTTCATTACGGAAGTTACGATTAATTTCGAAGACTTTTTCGAACCCCCCCACAACCAAACGTTTTAAGTAAAGCTCAGGTGCAATACGCAGGAACAGCTCCATGTCTAACGCGTTGTGATGCGTACTGAATGGGCGCGCCGAAGCTCCGCCGGGAATTGCCTGCATCATTGGCGTTTCAACTTCCAGGAACTGGCGTTCACTTAAGAAGCGGCGAATGTAATCAATGACTTTAGAACGAACGACAAAGGTATTACGCGACTCGTCGTTAGTAATCAGGTCTAAATAGCGTTGGCGATAACGCGTTTCCTGGTCGGCCAAACCATGGAATTTGTCCGGCAGCGGACGCAGTGCTTTGGTTAACAGACGAATATCGTCAACCTGCACACTTAGCTCACCGGTACCTGTAATGAACAGAGTTCCCGACGCACCAATAATGTCGCCTAAGTCCCATTTCTTAAATTCGCTGTTATAAAAGCCTTCAGGTAAGTTGTCTCGAGCAACGTACAATTGAATTTTGCCACTCATATCCTGAATGGTGGCAAAGCTAGCTTTACCCATAATACGACGGGTCATCATACGACCGGCAACTTTTACACGAATACCTTTCTCTGCCAGCTCATCTTTGCTGACGTTGTCGTAGTCTGCGTGTAAATCTGCTGCCAGCGAGTCCCGACGGAAATCGTTCGGGAATGCGATACCCTTATCGCGAAGCGCCGACAGTTTCGCCTTTCGTTGCGCGATCTGTTCGTTTACATCTACTTCGGGTGCTTGCGATTTATCAGTCATTATCGATTTTCCTCTGTCGGGATACTTAAATTAAACTTACAGCCCGCTTTTTAAGCTGGCTTCAATAAATGGGTCTAAAGCGCCGTCTAACACGGCTTGTGTATTACGATTTTCAACGCCGGTGCGTAAGTCTTTAATACGTGCGTCGTCTAATACATACGAGCGAATTTGGCTGCCCCAGCCAATGTCCGCTTTAGAGTCTTCCAGCGCTTGTTTCTCTTCGTTTTGTTTCTGCAACTCAAACTCATACAACTTCGCTTTTAGTTGCTTCATTGCTGAGTCACGGTTCTTGTGTTGCGAACGGTCACTTTGACATTGCACCACAATGCCTGTCGGTTCGTGTGTTAAGCGAACCGCAGAATCGGTCCGGTTAACGTGCTGACCACCTGCGCCAGAAGCCCGATAGGTATCAACGCGTAAATCTGACGGATCAATTTCAATATCGATGTCGTCGTCGACTTCCGGATAAACAAACACAGAAGCGAACGATGTATGACGACGGTTTCCCGAGTCAAACGGAGACTTACGAACCAGACGGTGTACGCCTGTTTCGGTACGTAACCAGCCGTAAGCATACTCACCTGCCACGCGCACCGTCGCTGATTTTATTCCTGCAACATCACCTTCTGACAGCTCGGTAATTTCTGCTTTAAAGTCATGAGCTTCTGCCCAGCGCAGATACATCCGCAATAACATATTGGCCCAATCCTGAGCCTCAGTGCCGCCAGAGCCCGACTGTATATCCAGGTAGCAGTCAGCACTGTCATTATCTTTCGAGAACATCCGGCGGAATTCTAAGGTTTCCAACTGCTTTAACAGGCCAGACAATTCATCCTGAGCTTCATTGAAGGTGTCTTCGTCTTCAGCTTCTACCGCTAAATCGACTAAGCCTTCTACGTCATCCAGACCTTGCTGTAACTTGTCTAAGGTTTCGACCACTTGTTCAAGACTGGCTCGCTCTTTCCCCAGAGCTTGCGCTTTTTGCGGATCATCCCAGACATCGGGCTGCTCCATTTCACGAGTAACTTCTTCCAGACGCTCTACTTTAGCATCATAGTCAAAGATACCCCCTAAGCGCATCGCTGCGCTCACGCATTTCTTTTATGTTGTTGTAGGTTGCGTTGGTCTCAAACATTCGACTACCTAATTCTTTGAATTTTTAAAGGGACGTAGTTTAACGTATTGCGCGAATTTGCTCTACCAGCAACTGCACAGAAGTTTTACCGCGAAAGTGATTTAATTGCGGCTTGTATAACAACTCAACCCGCTGAGCGCTATTATTTGGCCATTCGTTGGTATCAACATTAAATGCAATAGCATCTAACACATCGCCCTGTGGGTGCCTAAGCACACATTTTAAGTGTTTCTCGCCAACAATACGCTGGTCGACAATGTCAAACTCACCGTCAAACATCGGCTCCGGAAAATGCTGTCCCCAAGGACCTGCGTTTTGCAGCATCTCGACGTGACTTATCGATAGCTCCGGTAAGGTCAGTTCGCCATCAGACCAATAGACACGTTGCTTTTGCTCTTCCGTCAGCCACTCCTCGGCAACTTGTTGAGCCAGCTCTGAAAACCGTTCTAAATTAGCCTTCTTTAAGGTTAAGCCTGCTGCCATCGCGTGGCCACCAAAGCGTTCCATAATATTAGGCTCGAGGGTATGAACGCGTTCAAGCAAATCTCGCATGTGTAAACCACTGACAGAGCGTGCAGAACCTTTCAATATGTCGTCATCTTCATGCGCCAGCGCAATAACCGGACGATTCACCTGTTCTTTCACCCGACCTGCTACAATACCGATAACCCCGGCATGCCAGTCGGATTGGTACAGGGTCACTAAGTCTGGAACCTGGCCAGTATCGAACTGCAATTTTGCAACGGCAGCCTCAGCGTGTTCGCGCATATCAGACTCGATATTTCTACGTTGCAGGTTCAGCTCGTTCAATTGCTGCGCCAGCCTCTGTGCGTGCTCTTTCTCAGCGAGCAGACACTCAATGCCTAAGCTTATGTCATCCAGTCGCCCAGCCGCATTAATTCGGGGAGCCAGGGCAAACCCCAAATCACTGGCATTAAGCTGCGCGGCATTGCGGTTAGACACGTCCAGCAGAGCCTGAATGCCCGGACGGCAGAGACCTTGCTTTATTCGTGCGAGCCCCTGATGAACCAAAATTCGGTTGTTGTAGTCCAGTGGCACAACATCTGCCACGGTGCCGAGCGCAACTAAATCAAGCCAGTCAGCTAAATTCGGTGTGGGTTGCTTTTCTCTTAAATGGGCGCGCAAAGCCAGCAGTACGTAAAAGGCAACGCCAACACCGGCTAAGTTTTTGCTGGGAAACGAGCAGTCGGGCTGGTTTGGGTTCACAATAGCGTCTGCATTAGGCAGAGTCTGCGCAGGTAAATGGTGATCGGTAACAATCACTTTGATATTCAGTTCATTGGCTCGTTCAATGGCCTCGTGAGCCGCTATGCCATTATCAACAGTGACAATCACTTTAATGTCTTTAGCGGCGAGCTCTTCTACCATAGATACCGACAACCCATAGCCGTCAGTCATTCTATTGGGAACACGATACCCGACATTCGAGAAACCGAAAGCCGTTAAGGCCGACACCATAAGCGCTGAACTAGTCGCACCGTCTGCGTCGAAGTCGCCGCAAATACACACAGACCGCTGCTTTTCCAGAGCATCCGCCAGTATTTCGACCGCACCGTCAATATCTTTTAAACTTGAGAAGTGTGTCAGACCGGCCGCTTTTAAGGACAGTTCTCGTTCATCACTGACACCACGACGCGCATAAATTTGCCGCAACAATGGCGGAACATTTTGCGGCAAAAACTCGTCACTGACCGTTGGGTAGCGGCGTATTGTATAATCTGTCATTGCAGCTGCTGAACTACTTTCTTAATTCAGACAACAGGCGACGTGCCGGAACCGCCCCCGGAATTAAACGACCATCGGGTAAAATAATTGCGGGCGTTCCGGTAACACCGAACGACTTACCCAGCGAGTAATGTTGCTCGACGGGGTTGCTGCACGAACTGTTGCCACGATAGCTTTCTTCGTCTTTAAAAGCACTTATCGCAGCTTTTTTGTCGTCTGCACACCAAACTGCTTGCAGCTCCTGTCCGCCTTTACTATCCAGACCGCCACGCGGGAATGCTAAGTACCGAATAGTAATACCGGCACTTAAGTAGCTGTCGAGGTTTTCATGCAGACGTTGGCAGTAACCACAAGTCGTGTCCGTGAATACAGTGACTTTGTACTTTTCATCGTCCGCTGTATAGACAATCATATCGTCCGTATAGTCCATCAGCATTTCTTTGCGAACCGCTGCCATACCCATTTCTGTCAGGTTCTCGGGCGCTGAATTTGTAATATCAAAGACATTACCGCTAATCAGTTTTTTGCCGTCTTCTGACACATAAAACATACCCTGATTAGTGACCGCACGAACATAGCCGTCAATTTCGCCCGGCTCGGTTGAAATTACCTCAATACCTATTCTGTTCAAGTGCTTGGTATTCAGTTCGTCAGCGGAAATGGGCGCTGAAAATAGCGAAAAACCTATAGCCGATACGGCCAATAACGTCGTCAAATACTGCATAAATACCTCTTATTATTGATGAGCGAACCCTACCCTGTTACCGCTTAAAATGCAATTATCCGCGAGGGTGGTGCTGGGCATGCAGGGCCTGTAACCGCTCTCTTGCGACCTGCGTATAAATTTGCGTAGTCGATAAGTCACTGTGACCTAAAAGTAGCTGTAAGACTCTTAAATCGGCGCCATGGTTCAGTAGGTGAGTAGCAAACGCATGTCGTAACGTATGTGGCGATAAATGAGCGTATATACCTGCGGTTTCTGCGTAATGTCGTAACCGATACCAAAACGCCTGCCGGGTCAGTAATGAGCCTCGCTTAGTCACAAACACCCAGGGGCTTTGTTTGTCAGTCAATACAGGGCGCCCATGCTTTAAGTAATGCTCCAGCCATTCCAACGCCTCCTCACCTAACGGAACCAGTCGCTCTTTATCGCCTTTACCAACCACTCGCACCAGGCCCTGTTGCCGGCTAACTTGGTCATATTGCAAACGAACCAGCTCCGTGACACGCAAACCAGTTGCGTACAGTACTTCCAGCATGGTGCGATCACGCAGGCCAATTGGAGTGTCAGTTTCCGGAGCTTGCAGCAGGTTTTCAACATCGGCTTCGCTTAATGAGTGCGGAATGCTTTGCGGGAGCTTCGGACGCTTCAGCTTGGCGGTGGGGTCATGAGCAAGCCACTGCTGTTTCACTGCAAACTGGAAAAATTTTTTGGCCGAACTTAAAAAGCGAGAGGTACTTCGAGGAGACAAACCCTGAGTCCGGCGCCACAGTAGGTAGTCTTGAAGAATTAACTCATCAACCTCAAGTAACGGAGTTTTTTTGGGAAGCAGGTACTCACAGAATCGACGTAAGTCACTACGGTACGCCGCCTGGGTATTTTCACTGGAGCCATGGTGCAGCCATAAATGCTCAGTAAACGCATCAATACGCTCTTCATCTTCTGGAGGTAATTGCTTCATGTGGCTGCAAGACTATTGGTTGCGAAACATCAAGGCCATTATGCCCGAAGCGGAGAAACGATGAAATGCTTAGTGCGTAATACCTAATTTTTGTAACACATCGTAAAGCCCCGCCGGACCTCGTTTACGGTAATCATTAAGCTCTGGCTCTTCTTGCTTCGATTTTTTCTTTTCGACACGTTGACGTACACGCCAGTCTAAATTATGAAGCAACTCAATAGGCAAGCGGTCGGGACTTGCATCAGGCACGAGCGGTTGAGGGTGTGTAGCATCTTGCAGCTTAAAGTCAGACAGTTGGCTGACTGACTTATAAACACCGCTCGCTAAAACAACATTTTCTGCCGGTTCTAACGGTCGAGCTCTTGCAGCGCCTATAGCTCTTTGCCAATTAGTTTGGTCATATTGGTTATCATCAATAACCGGATCAGCACCCAGTGCTGACACCCAATAAGCAAACTCACCCGCGAAGCCATGATTAACGGCTTCACTCGCGTGCTGCTCAAAAATGTCTGATGCTCTTTGCTGAACCGACTGAACTTGGCTCATACCGACCCTGGAAAATAACCTTAGATATTCTTGTTATCGTCCAAAGTCAGGAAAGTTTAAGTTTTCTCTTTACAGCTCAGTTCTGACTGTTATTATACGCGCCTCTTGAGTGGAGGGGTTCCCGAGTGGCCAAAGGGATCAGACTGTAAATCTGACGGCTCAGCCTTCGCAGGTTCGAATCCTGCCCCCTCCACCACTTTTCTTGACGTTACCCGTCAATTTTCACAACGACTTTCCCTTGCGTTTTATTAGCAGCAACATAATCGAATGCCTGCTGAATATCTTCCTGCTCAAAGATTTTATCAATAATGGGTTGTATGGCGCTGCTCGAAAACTGAGAGCCAAACTGCTGCCACATTTGTGTGAGTATTTCGCCTTTACGCTCCGCCACTAAAGAGCGTAGCGTAGAACCAATAATGCGTTGGCGCTTCATAAGCATGCGTCCAAAGTCGACCGTGCCCTCGCGGCCACCCATTAGGCCGATAAGAATAATACGACCGTCTTGGTTTAAATAGTGCTGATCTTTTCCTATAGAGTCACCTGCTACCGGGTTAAGCACCACATCAACACCACCAATACCTTTCATCGTTTCAACAATATCCTGCTGATAACGATTAATGGTGTCCGTGGCGCCAAGCTCTTTACAAAAACTCTCCTTGTCAGAGCTGCCGACAATAGCCGTTATTGGATTGCCACTTTCCCGACATAGCTGAATAAGTGAAGACCCCACCCCGCTGGCCCCTGCATGTGTAAGAACGGACTCCTGCGGCTGCAGGTTTGCCAGCATAAATACATTTAAATAAGCCGTAGCGAAGGTTTCTAACCACCCTGCAGCCATTTCATCATTCCAGTTATCAGGTACAGGGAGTACTTGTTCAGCCGGCACATTTACGTATTCGGCAAAGCCTCCGCCCGCCAACAAGGCAGCAACTCGTTGCCCTTTTTGCGGACCAGCCACACCGCTGCCAACCTCTGCGACAATGCCTGCTACTTCTAAACCGGGTATGTCAGATGCACCGGGTGGCGGTGGATACTTGCCGGCTATTTGCATTAAGTCTGCCCGGTTCACACCGGCGGCCGACACTTTTACGGTAACCTCATTGGCAGAGGGATTTGGCAATGAGTTGATTTCAGACCAGTGCACTTTTCCTTCAGACAGTTGTAAAGCTTGCATATATCACCCTGTTGCTGCTTAACATTATTGAATTTAAACAGTATGCTGTTGCTAAGTCGTTAATTAAAGGGTGTTTGGCCGCAAGAATGGATAAAACTCTGGAGCTCAATAATAAGCGTGTGCTACTGATTGATGATCAGAAGCCCTTTCAAGTAATGCTTAAAGGCTCCCTGCTCAATTTGGGCGCAAAAGAGGTTCAGGTAAAAAGCACTGGTGAGGCGGGTATTGCCGCCTACGTGAAGAATCCTCACGATATTCTGTTGGTTGACTATAATCTCGGCTCCGGTAAAAACGGCCGTCAGGTTTTAGAAGAGCTGCAAGTGCGCGGGCTGATGAAACCGCATACTCTGTTTTTTATTATTACCGGCGACAATTCACGCCCAATGGTGCTGAGTGCTCTCGAGCTTCAGCCCGATGACTATTTAATGAAGCCATTCTCGCATCGGGTGCTCCGCTCGCGCCTTACTCGCGCCTACAAGCGCCGAATGTGGCTAAAAGATGTGTTTCAGGCACTCACCTCTCATAATTACGAAGACTGCATTAAGGCGTGTGAGAAACACATTGCGACGAACAGCCGGTACAGTAACTACTGCCGCAAGCTGCAAATAGAGCTCTACAATAAGACTGGCCAGCTGCACGAAGCAGAGAAAGCGATAAAGGAACTGTTGGAAGATAACTCACACAGCTGGGTATTTTTGAAGCTAGCCGAAACCCGACTGTTGCAAAATTCGCCGGAAGAAGCACTGAATATTATTAATCATATTCTCAAACGCATGCCCCATGCGATAGAAGCTCAGGATTTAAAAACCGAGTGCTATTTACAACAGCAGCAGCTTGAAGAAGCGTTAAACAGCGCTCGCGACGCAATTACTATGGCGCCATTTTCAATCGACAGACAAACTCGACTGGCTCACATTGCTCGCGACAACGGCGACTTTGACTTAGCAAAGCAAGCCATGAATAACGTGTTACAAATAGCGCGTAAGTCAGTATTTCGTAATGCAGAGCACCTGTGTAACTACCTGCGCAGTATTCTCGATGCCGCTGAAAACAGCGATACCCCGCAACAAATTAGTAAGTATCAAACTGAAGCCACCATGGAGCTTCAACGCGCGCGCTACGACGAGCACTTACTGCACGCCGACATTTCCTTTGAAGATCTCGAGGCTATTCTCCTGTCTCGCATTGATTCATTTAACGGGCGGCTGCGAGAAGCCCAACACCGCTTGAATGAAGTGGTCGGCGATGACTTAGCCAACAACCGTGAAATCGATCGGAACCTATTACCGGACGTTATTGCCGTTTTACTGGATGTTGGTGAATACGAAAAAGCGAATATGCTTGCCGGCCAACAAGCAGAAAAAGTGAAACTTGACAGTTACACGCTGAAAATCCTCAAATCCCGCATGGCGGCTGCTCAAAAACAGCAGGACGAATTCTTTAAAATTCATCGACAAGGTGCTGAAGCGTATCAAGCAGGCATTTACCAACAGGCATTAAATGACTTTCGTCAGTCGATGGAGCTGGCACCGCTAAACAGTGGCGCTGCCTTGAACTTCATTCAGGCTGCCGTTCGTTATACAGAAGAAAACCCTAAAGCCACCAATACAAACTCTCTGAAAAAAGAATGCGAGCAATGCTTTAAGGTACTTGAAGGATTGCAGCTCTCCGATAGCCACACACAACGCTACGAACAGTTGTTAGAGGAAACCGAAGAGCTAGGTCTGCGCTAAAGCTTCTGATTCGCTGCCAGCGTTCCGCTTTGATAATCTTTGATTGCCGTATCCAGTTCCTCAGACGTGTTCATCACAAATGGACCATACTGTGCGATAGGCTCATTAATAGGTTTTGCGGCCAACACAATAACCCCTGCACCTGCATCGCTTTTAAGCGCTAAATCTGTGGCACTGTCGAGTTGCAGCAGCTCACCTCGAGACACCACTTCACCGTTTAATTCCAGCTCTCCCTCGTAGACGTAGGCTAAACGCTTTTCCTGTTGCTGTGACTTTAACTCAAATTCGCCATGCAGCTTTACATCGGCCATGAAAAAATCGCGTCTGGGTAAAGATACCGGTCCCGTTTCCTGAGCGTAGTTTCCCGCAATTAAGCGAAGTGTTGTGTTACCGGCTTGCACTTCGGGTATTTTCGCTGAAGGAAAGTCATACCACTCAGGGTCGGTCATTTTTTCCGAGGCAGGTAAGTTGACCCACAGCTGAAAACCCCACATAAGGCCTTCTACCTGTTTTGGCATTTCGGCATGAATAATACCCTTTGCCGCCCTCATCCATTGTACGCCACCGGCTTCCACTTCCCCCGTATTCCCCACTGAGTCCTTATGCTCCATAGTACCCGCCAACATGTAGGTCAGCGTGCAAAAACCACGATGCGGATGCGGAGGAAAGCCGGCAATGTAATCGTCCGGGTTGTCTGACCTAAATTCATCCAGCATCAGGAATGGGTCCTGATGCCGCAAGCCTGGCTGGTTAATGACCCGAGTCAGCTTAACGCCGGCGCCATCCTGAGCCGCCATGCCGCGATGTCTGCTCTTAATAACACTCATTTTAAAGCCTCCCGGTTATGTGGCTGTTCAAAGTCGATATCCGGGCCCTTGGGCACAACCTGTGTTGGGTTAATGGTTTTATGGCTGGCATAGTAATGCGTTTTAATATGGTCCATGACCACTGTCTCTTTAACGCCCGGATACTGATATAACTCCAGCAGGTAATTCCACATAGCCGGATAGTCAACAATGCGTTGTTTATTGGTTTTAAAATGCCCAAAATAGACCGCATCAAAACGCACTAATGTGGTAAATAATCGCCAATCGGCTTCTGTGAGTTGGTTTCCTGCCAGGTAGCGTTGTTTAGATAGAATACGTTCAACGCGATCAAGCGCGGTGAAAAGCTCATCGAAAGCTTCTTCGTAGGCATCTTGCGTCGTTGCGAAACCGCTCTTATATACGCCATTATTAATGCTGTTATACACCCATTCGTTAACATCATCGATTTCGCTACGTAAGTCTTGTGGGTAAAAGTCCTCTGTATTACCGGTCAATTCATTAAAGCTTGAATTGAAGATGCGGATAATTTCCGCAGACTCGTTATTTACAATGGTTTGCGTCTTTTTGTCCCACAACACAGGCACTGTGACACGACCACTGTAGTTGCTATCCGCTTTCAAATACAGCTCGTACATAAAGTCGAGTCCATACAAAGGCTCATTCAGCGGTGCTTCGCCAAACTCCCAACCATTTTCCACCATCAGTGGCTTAACCACAGATACGTCAATATGAGGCTCCAGGCCTTTTAATTTGCGAAAAATGAGTGCTCGATGCGCCCACGGGCACGCATAAGATACATAAAGGTGATAACGCCCTGATTCAGGCTCAAACTCACCGCCCTTCTCTATGGTCGAGCGAAACTGTGACTTACTACGAACAAAACGACCACCATGTTTTTTGGTGTCGTACCACTTATCGTGCCACTGGCCATCGACTAATAAACCCATAATAAACTCCTTTAAAAAGCGATACGCTAATAATAGAAGTTATTACGACAAAAGAAGAGTTTAGATTATCGACGCTAAGATTCTAAATTATAGAAAGGAGTCAACAACGTCTGCGGCTTTTTCGCTGGCGGTAACTTTAAGCTGCTGATGTATTTGAGTGAACTGCTCTAAAAGCGCATGATTGTCCGATTCGATAAGAACAGACAACTCTTGCTCAATGTTATTCTCTGACGCCTGTGCTTGAGCCAGTTCAGGAACAATTTTACGACCTGCCAATAAATTAGGCAGTGAGAAAAATGGTGCGTGGAAAAGACGTTTAATAATTTGGTAGCTCAACCAATGAAAGCGGTAAGCAACGACCATAGGCCGTTTTATTAATAACGCTTCTAATGCAACAGTGCCGGAGGTCAACAGCAAGTAGTCGGATGCTGCCATAGTCAATCGACTATTACCGATAGGTGTATTAATTGTCAGCTCCGGCGCATGCTGCTTCACCAGGTGATTAAACTGCTCTGCTCTTTGTTCGCTTATCATCGGGGCGACGAACTTAAGCTCTGGGAATTTTGCAAAGAGGCGCTTAGCCACATTTAGAAATAGCGGAGCCATGCGCTCAATTTCGCCAGAACGGCTCCCCGGTAAAATAGCTAAGTACTTTCCGTGTGGCTCTATGTTCAGCTCATTTCTTGCGTCGTTTTTGCTCCATTCAAGAGGAATATCATCAGCCAGGGGGTGACCAACAAAGGTGGCCGGCAATTGATGCTTATCGTAAAACTCTTTTTCGAACGGTAGCAAACACAATACATGGTTAACCGACTGCTTAATGCCTTTTATACGGTTTTCACGCCAGGCCCAAACCGACGGACTAACGTAATGTATGGTAGGAATACCAGCTTTCTTTAAGCGTTTCTCGACCGTAAGGTTAAAATCTGGTGCGTCTATTCCCACCATGACATCGGGCTGTTCACCAATAAGGTACTGAACCAGCTGCTTTCGGTGTTTAAGCAGTTTAGGAAGCTGCTTAAGCACTTCTGCAATGCCCATAACGGCAAGATCATCCATTGGAAAAAATGACTTGAGCCCCTGCTCTTGCATGAGCGGCCCTCCAACACCGATGAACTCGATGTTGGTGTGGCGCTGTTTTAGCGCTTTGATAAGGCCGGCGCCCAATAAGTCGCCAGAATGCTCGCCGGCAACCAAGGCAACTTTTATGCTTTTTGTCATTACGGGCTCGCTAACTAAGGACTATTCAACGGGACTGTTTAGCCGCGAATAATGCCACGGCTGCTATGGCGAACAAAGTCAGTAAAGCCATCCAACGCAGGTTCGCTCAACGCTGCAATATGCTCTAACGCTTCTTCAGTTGTGTGTCCGGCGCGGTACAGCAGCTTATAAGCCCGGCGGATGTTTTGAATTTGCTCCGGAGTAAAGCCGCGGCGCTTTAGCCCTTCTGCATTGATAGTACGGGGGCGGGCGTTATGCCCCTGCGCCATAACAAAAGGAGGAATATCTTGAACAACGATGGAGTTTACTGCCGCAAAAGCATGAGAACCAATATGGCAGAACTGATGTACGCCTGTCATACCGCCAAGAATAACCCAGTCACCAATATGCACATGCCCCGCTAAACTCACCTGGTTAGCAAAAATATTGTTGTCGCCAATCATGCAGTCGTGCGCCACATGCACATAGGCCATGAACAAGTTATTGTCGCCAATTTTAGTCAGAGAGTTATCCTGAACGGTACCTCTGTGAATAGTGACCGATTCACGAATAACATTGTTATCACCAATGATTAACTCAGTCGGCTCACCTGCGTACTTTTTATCCTGGCAGTCCTCTCCGACGGACGCGAACTGATAGATAGTATTGCCTTTCCCTATCGTCGTCGGGCCTTTAACGACAACATGCGAGCGAATATCGCAGTTGTCGCCAATAACAACATCAGGACCAATAACCGTCCACGGACCAACACTGACGTTCTCGCCAATACGTGCTTTCGGATCGATAATTGCTGTTTCGTGAATCACTACACTTCTCTTCTTGCGCAGATAATTTCAGCCGTACACGCAACTTCACCATCTACTTCTGCACGACCACTAAATTTCCAAATACCGCGACGTTCTTTCTCAAAAGTAACGTAAAAATCGATTGTATCACCGGGCACGACCTGGCGTTTAAACCGCGCGTTATCAATACCGGCAAAAAGGTATAAATCGTTGGCGTTTTTCTTACTTTCGGTAATTTTGAACCCCAGTAGACCACAGGCTTGCGCTATTGCTTCTAACAGCAAAACGCCCGGGAAAATTGGTTTTTCCGGGAAGTGTCCATTAAACATTGGCTCGTTAAAGCTGACATTTTTTATAGCATGTAACGAGTCTTTTGAGTTCGTTTCAATAACTCTGTCAATGAGCAAAAATGGATAGCGATGCGGGAGTAACTCAAGTACGCCCTGAATATCAAATCCTGAGTCCTTTATTTTCAAATCATTCACCTTGAAAGTTAATCTGCTTTTTTCTCGAGCTCTTTTACACGCTTGAATAAGTCATCAAGCTGTCTAAAGCGAGCACCGTTGCGCCGCCACTCACGGTGGCTGGCAGCCGGTATGCCTGACGCATAAACACCCGGTTCAGTGATTTCTTTTATCACCATAGCAAAGCCCATTATCTGCACATCATCACAAATACTGATATGTCCGTTAATCGCCGAAGCTCCACCAATCATGCAGCGCTTACCGATACGGCAACTTCCTGCCAATACTGTACAACCAGCAATGGCCGTATCTTCATCAATAAAGACATTATGAGCAATTTGACACTGGTTATCGATAATACAGCCAGAGCTTATGACGGTATCGTCTAACGCACCTCTATCAATAGTTGTACTGGCACCAATATCGACGTTATTTTTAATGACCACACGGCCTAGCTGCGGTATTTTAACCCACTTCCCGTCTTCTGGCGCCCAACCAAAGCCATCGGCACCAATAACGGCTCCGGAATGGAATAAACAATTGTTACCAATGACGCACTGGTGGTATATCTTCACTCCGGACCACAAAGTACAGTCCGAGCCAACTATGGTCTCGCGTCCTACATAACAGTGTGGTCCAATACTGGTGTTATCACCAATATGAGCTCCTTCTTCAATTACTGCATACTCACCAATACTCACGTTTTTGCCAATATGAGCAGAGTCTGCGATGACGGCTGTTTTCGCAATACCTTCTGCCGGTTTTGGGGTGGTATCGAGTAATTGAGCTATGTGAGCAAATGCCGCATACGGATTATTAACGATAATGGCGTTATCCACCTCGTCGCTGTCATCTTTCGGACTGACTAAAACCGCCCCGGCCTGCGTGGTTTCTAACTGTTTTTTATAGCGGCTGTTTGCCAAAAACGCTATGGCATCGGAGCTCGCTGATTGCAAGGTTGCCACGCGCAAAATGGGGAGCTGCGAGTTTCCTCGCACCTCCCCACCCACATGGTCAGCCAACTGCTGCAATATGTATTCGGACATATTAATTTCCTGAAGACATTTTCTCGACAACTTCGTCTGACAAGTCGTTACCAGCTTTCATGTATGCAACAGCGTTGCGTTGTAAGACAACGTCATAGCCTTCTTCTTCTGCAATGTCAGTAATAACGCCCTCAACTTTGGCTAGCAGCTTGTTACGCTCTTCGTTTTGACGAGCGCGCGTGTCTTCCTGCAGCGCTTTGCTCTTAAGCTGCGCTTGAGAAATTGTTTGCTCAAGCTCGCGAGCCAGCTGAGTTTTTTCTGCTTCTGACATAATTGAAGCATCACGCTCTTGCTTCTGACGAAGCTCCTGAACTTTTTGCTCTAGCTGACGCATTTCTTCAAAGCGATCCTGAAACTCATTTTGCAGTTTTTCAGAAATTTGCTCACGCTGTGGCAGTTGCTGAAACACGTTCATCATGTCAACAACACCAATTTTCTGCTGCGCTTGAGCGGCACCAGCAAACAGTGCGGTTGAAATAGCGACAGCTGCTGCTGTTGATTTCATTAACTTTTTCAAAATATTACTCCTTCAAATTGCTATTTTAGCTTTATTATTAGAATGTCGTACCAATGTTAAATGAGAACACCTGAGTTTCATCACCTGCCACTTCTTTAAGCGCTCGACCTAACGAGAACGTTAATGGCCCCATAGGTGAAATCCACTGTACTGAAACACCAGCAGAAGCTCGGAAGTCTCCCGGTGAGCTATAATCACTTAATTCATAGCGACTGTTTGGGCTCATCGGTAGATCTTTATAGGTATCGTAATTGAATTCTGTATCCCAAACCATACCAAAGTCAACAAAGACGCTGGTTCTTACACTATTACGCATACCTTCGTCGATAAACGGTGTCGGTACAATAAGCTCCAGACCACCGACAACTTTTGCGTTACCGCCCACAGCATATTGACTGACAAAAACACTCTCATTCGTCGACGGAATACCACCGGGACTACCATCGACACCTGGAGGCGTCGCCATGCCGCCGCCAAGCTGAACGGCTCTAGGGCCTACTGTGTTAGGTTCAAAGCCTCGTAAGTCACCTTGACCTGCTACACGGAAATTTTCCCAGAAAGGCAGTAAAAATTCGTTACCGTCATCACTTTCGCCATAACCATTACCATAGCCTAAATTCAGGCGAGTTAGGAATGTCCATTGCTGGTCGCGGGTAATTGGAAAGTAATGTTTATAATCGTAATTAAAGCGGAAGTACTGCACATCACTCAATGGCGTTGCAACTTCTACACCAAAGCGTTGCGATGAACCGCTGGTTGGGAAAGTACCTCGGTTCAGAGTCACTCGTGACCAACCGGCATTCACTTCATAAATGTCAAAGCCAACGGCTTCATCCGGCGCTGTTGGGTCTAAAAACGGTTGGAAAAAATTACTAATTTGTTCGTAAGAGTCGGTATTCGCTGCCGCCACTTCTTGGTTCTTATAACCAACACCAAAGTTCAGACGGTTAATTTCGTCAATTGGGAAGCTTAAGCCCGACGACACACCATAGGTCTTCTGGTTGTATTGAACCAAGTTTTCCGCACGACCTGCATCAAACTCACTCATGTAAATCTGACCAGACAGGCTAACGCCGTTAATTGTAAAATACGGGTCTGTATAGGAAACACTTGCATTTTTATTAAAACGGCTGGTACTGATATTAAAGCCAACCCGGTTACCCGTTCCCAAGAAGTTATTCTGTTGAACACCAGCGTTTAACTGAAGTCCCGAGTAGTCTCCATAACCAATGCCAGCATTAAATGAGCCTGAAGGCTGCTCTTTAACTTTATAAGTAATATCTACTTCGTCGTCGCTGCCCTCGACCCGTTCGGTAGAGGTCTCGACAGTTTCAAAAAAACCTAAGCGCTCAAGGCGCACTTTACCCTGCTCTACGTTACTGTCTGACAGCCAGGCACCTTCTAATTGACGCATTTCACGACGCAGTACGCGGTCTTGGGTTGCGCTATTGCCTTCAAACTTAATACGGCGCACGTAAACACGCTTACCCGGATTCACTGAAAACGTGATTTTTACCGTTTTATCGTCTTCGTTATGTTCGGGAATAGCACGTACTTCAGGGTAAGCATAACCGTAGCGACCGTAAAAGCGGCTTATCATGTCTTCAATGTAAGTCACTTGTGCGGCGTTATAAAGCGTTCCCTCTTCAATTTGGGCGATACGCGTAATCATCTCTTCGTGACCCTTTAAGTCACCGATAACATCCGTTTCGCTGACATTGTATTTGTCACCTTCATTGACGTTAAGAGTGATGTATACACCCTCACGATCCGGTGTCATTGACACTTGTACAGACTCGACCTGAAAGCGCAGGTAACCGCGGTCACGATAAAAGGACTCAAGGGTTTCAAGGTCGCCGCTAAGTTGCTGCTTCTGATAACGTTTTTCACCAATAACGTTCCACCAGGGCAAATCATCGCGTAACTCGAAAGTATCCAGGAGCTGAGCGTCAGAGAACGCTTTATTACCGACGATATTAATTTGGGCAATTTCTGCGGCATCCCCTTCTTCAAAGGTCATACGTAGCTCAACCCGATTACGCGGCAAGTCCACCACCTGAACTTCGACAGACGCATTGTATTTACCCACGCTGTGGTAAAAGTCTTCAAGACCTTTTTCAATGCCTGCAATGGTCGTTCTGTCGAGCGGCTCGCCAACAATAATGTTGTTGTCGGTTAAGCTACCTTGCAGCTGTTCGTCTTTTATGTCGCTGTTACCGTCAAAGGTAATATCTGCAATAGTGGGCCGCTCACTGACGGAAAAGATAAGCGTATTATCGTCACGTCGAGCATCGATATAATCAAAGTGCGTGGAGGAATACAGTGAACGAATTGCGCTGCGAATTTGCAGCTCGCTGACTTCATCACCGACCCGAACCGGAATATAGGTTAACGCAGCCCCTAAAGCGACACGCTGTAACCCTTTAACTTCAATATCTTCTACAACAAATTCGTCTTGTGCATAAGCCGGAGCAACAGCGCTCGCTATCATTGCACTTACTAACAGCTTTTTAAACGTCATTATCACTAGCTACTTATTGTTTAATTCGTGATTTAGAATGCAAAACGGATGATATCATTTGATATTGCCAACGCCATCAGCGCGAATACCAACACCCCGCCTATCCTATAGCAAATATCTTGCACTCTTTCGGATACCGGCTTCCCTTTAAACCATTCAATGCAATAAAACATCAAATGACCACCGTCGAGAACCGGCAACGGTAATAAATTTATAATCCCCAAATTGACACTGAGCAGAGCTAAAAAACTCAAAAAGTAAACAAATCCGTTGCTCGCACTAACGCCAGCCCCTTCAGCAATACTTAATGGCCCTGCTAAATTTTTAACTGACACATCACCGGTCAGCAGTTTACCTATCATTTTGACGCTAACAACCATTAACTCCCAAGTTTTTTCAATACCCTTAGAGAGTCCGCTAAACAAGCCGTACTGGTGGTTGTATATATACCCGTCCGGCAATGGGTCCGTTTTTGGAGCAACGCCAAGATAGCCTATGACACCATTTTCAGTATCACGTTCCCCAATTTTGACGGGGATGGTTGTTTTTTCCCCGTTTCGTAGAATCAGCATATCCAGCGATGTTCCCGGAGACTCGGCAATTTGCTGCTGCAACGACCGCCAGTTATCAATCGCTCGACCATCAATTTCAAGAATCTCATCGCCTTCCTGCAACCCTGCCCTAGACGCCGGAGAGTCCGCTTCGACCCGAGCTAAAGCGGTATACACTTCTGGTTGATAGACCGAAATACCTAAGCTTCCAAAAGTCGATTCAGTCTCCGGATCGAATGTCCAGTTTTCAATATTTAAGGTTCGGCTAACTTCCTGCTGATCACTCGTGCGCAACTTTATGGTTGCCTGCTCATTACCTATCGCCGACATCAGGCCTAACTGAACCTGCTGCCAGTCATAAGCTTCGACGTCATCGACATAGAGTATTTCACTGCCTGACTGAATGCCAGCCTCGGCCGCTATCGAACCTGGTTCAACCTCACCCACGACAGGCTTAACAGTTGGCACTCCCATACCAAACATTAACCACAATACAGCCACAGCTAAGACAAAGTTAGCAATGGGGCCCGCCGCCACAATAGCAAATCGCTTATAAACCGACTGGGCATTAAAACTCACACTTTTTAAAGCGTCCGGGACGTCATCGACACGCTCATCAAGCATGCGAACATAACCCCCTAACGGTATGACACTTACCTGATAAACGGTCCCATCTTTCGCTTGTCTCTGCCAAAGAGGACGCCCGAAACCGATAGAGAATGTAAGGACCTTCACACCACAGCGCCGAGCGACCCAAAAGTGTCCAAACTCATGAAAAGCAACAAGAATTCCAAGCGTAACAACGAAGGATAAGGCATACCACAAAATATCTAACATAAACCGTACTCCTTCACCCACTGTGACGCTTTCTCACGAGACTGGGTATCTAAATTGAAAAGCACTTCAAGGCTGTCAGCAGAAACTGGAGTGCTGTTCTGCAATACCGAGTCACACACTTTGGCGATATCCGTAAATTGAATATGTCCATCTAAAAACGCCTGTACAGCAATTTCATTAGCTGCATTTAACGTTGTGGTCGCCCACTGACCGTCCCAGCACGCCTGAATAGCCAACTTCAAGCAAGGATAACGAGCATAGTCTGGCTGCCTGAAAGTAAGCTCATTAAGCGTTGCAAAATCTAAACCGCCGACGCCGCTTTTGAGACGCTCTGGATACCCGAGAGTATGCGCAATGGGTGTACGCATATCCGGTTGTCCCATTTGTGCTAAAACCGAACCGTCGGTGAACTGAACCATTGAGTGAATCACGCTTTGCGGATGAATAACCACCTTTAACTCTGGCTCGGTACAATTGAATAGCCAGCGTGCTTCAATATATTCAAGCCCTTTGTTCAGCATGGTTGCCGAGTCCACAGATATTTTCTGTCCCATTGACCAGTTTGGATGGTTACACGCCGCTTTTGGTGTCTGCTGCTCCAGCTTATCGACGGGTAAATCACGGAAGGGCCCCCCCGAGCCGGTCAATAATAAGTAGTCAACACCGTGCTCGTTAAGACTCATTGAGCCTACATGCTCCTGAGCGGCTTTAGGCAGACATTGAAAAATAGCGTTGTGTTCGCTATCGACCGGCAGTATTTTAGCGCCAGAGCGCTGCGCGTGGTCAATAAACAGCTGCCCGCTCATAACTAAGGCTTCTTTGTTGGCTAAGAGAACGGTTTTACCCGCATCTATGGCTGCTAAGGTTGGTTTCAAGCCAGCAGCACCGACAATAGCAGCCATTACCGTGTCAACATCGCTGCTTTGACTGACTTCAATTAGAGCTTCTAGTCCGTGTAAAACAACGGTTGAAACTTTACCGCTAAGTTGTTCTTTCAAGTCATTAGCAGCCTGACTGGACCCCATTACAGCGTACTTGGGTTGGTGAGTAAGGCACAATTCAGCCATAGCAGAAACCTGACTGTGCGCCGTCAGTGCGTATACCGAAAAGTCTCCCGGATGCCGCGACAAAACGTCCAGCGTGTTCTGACCGATAGAGCCGGTTGCTCCAAGTATGGTTATTGTGCGCATAGAATTAGTGCAAAAACTCCAGGTAAGCTAAAGTAAATACAGGAACCGCAGCGGTAAGACTGTCTATTCGGTCTAAAATTCCACCGTGTCCGGGTAAAATTGAGCCACTATCTTTCACACCGGCACTACGTTTGAACATACTTTCATTTAAGTCACCAAACACTGAGGCAACCACAGTAAAAAGTCCCGTGAGGTAATAGCCCGTAAACTGATCAGCCGGCACTTTTGTCCAATGCGCAACAACCATCATGACGACAAAAGCTAAAGTCACGCCACCGCAAAGGCCTTCCATTGTCTTGCCTGGGCTGACCGCGGGCATCATCTTATTACGACCATAACGCACACCGGCAAAATAAGCGCCTACGTCAGCCGCCCACACCAGTAAGAGAATAAACAGAACGACCCAACCACCAAAATAAGGATTGTCTTCAAAGTTAATTGAGCGAACAGTCATTAAGGCTGCCCAGGTCGGAATGAAAATAAGCACTCCAAACACGCCAACAATTGCACGAGTTCGGGACCAGACACGACGACTTGATGGGTAGTTAACGATTAACGCCAGTGCTATCACCCACCAAACACCGCCAAATACTATCGTGTAATAAGTCACGGTGTTTAATGCGCCGTCATCTCCCCATAAATCGCCTAAGGGAACCAGCCAAGACAACACACCAATTATGGCCCCTATAAAGGCAACATACGCAATTCTTGCCGATTTACGACGTACCCCCATTAGCGGAGACCATTCCCAGGCGCCCATCATAATGACGGCCTGAATAAACAATGAAAAGCCCCAAAGCGGGAGCAAAAAGACGCAATAAAGCGCAATTGGAATGAGTAATAATGCCGTTATAATTCGTTGTTTTAGCAAGTGTTATTCCTCTGTTCGAGTATCTATGTCTTGCATTAGCATAGTTAGCTGTTCACTTGTCAGCCCAAACCGACGTTCACGCTGCGCAAAATCGTTAATGGCCTCTGCAAAGGTTGTATCGTCAAAATCTGGCCATAATACCGGCGTAAAGAACAGCTCTGCATACGCCAGTTGCCATAACAGAAAATTGCTGATGCGGTGCTCGCCACCTGTGCGAATCAATAAGTCAGGTGTGGCTTGGTCAGACAACATTAAATTATCTGCCAGCGCCTCTTCTGTTACTTCTTCTGCGGTTAAGTCGCCATCTTCAACTTTTTTGGCCAATGTCCTGCAGGCTTGGGTAATATCCCATTGCCCGCCGTAGTTGGCGGCAATGTTCAGAGTTAATTGGTCGTTCCCTGCTGTTTTTTCTTCTGCTTGCGCAATTTGCTTTTGCAACCTTTTCGAGAAGCGGCTTTTATCACCAATGATGCGCAGCTGAATATTATTCTCGTCCAGCTTCACCACTTCTTTTTTGAGCACCGACATAAACAACTCCATTAACAGAGAAACTTCTGTCGCAGGTCTGTTCCAGTTCTCACTACTGAATGCAAAAAGCGTCAACGACTCTATGCCATTACGCCTTGCAAAGGCAACCGCGCGACGCACCGCTTCAGCTCCGGCCTTGTGACCCGATGTCCGTGCTTTGCCACGTTGTTTCGCCCAACGCCCATTACCGTCCATTATAATAGCGACGTGTTTGGGTACTAACTGTTTTATTGACGGTAGCTCTTTCATGTATCAGCCATGAACATTAAAAAACGCCGTGCGAGTATACCTGACACGGCGTCATACACCAATGAAGTCATCACCTGATGATTATATTTCCATCAAGTCTTCTTCTTTCGCTTTCAGTGCTTCGTCAATTTGCTTCACGTATTTATCAGTCAGCTTTTGAATTTCATCTTCCGCCTGACGCTCTTCGTCTTCTGTTATTTCTTTTTCTTTCAGCAAATCTTTAATATCGCCGTTTGCGTCACGGCGAATGTTACGTACCGCTACACGCCCTTGTTCAGCTTCAGCGCGCACAATTTTCACTAGATCCTTACGGCGCTCTTCTGTTAGCGGCGGCAACGGAATGCGAATGACAGCGCCAGCCGAGGCTGGGTTCAAGCCTAAATCTGAATCCATAATCGCTTTTTCTACGGCCTGCGATGATGATTTATCAAATACAGTCAAAGCCAGAGTTCTAGAGTCTTCAGTCGTGATATTTGCCAACTGTTTAAGCGGCGTGTCAGTACCGTAATAATTAACCATGACACTATCAAGAATACTTGGGTGAGCACGACCAGTGCGTACTTTTGACATTTGACTGCGCAGCGATTCTACACTCTTCTCCATGCGCGATTTTGCATCTTCAATAATTTCTTTTATCACTGTTTATACCCTTTAATCTTAGAATCTGTCTTCATTCTGCATCGTGACTGATCAGTGTACCTTCTTCTTCACCAAGAATCACTGATCGTAAAGAGCCCGGCTTATTCATGTTGAATACCCGAATTGGCAAGCCGTGGTCCCTGGCTAGCGTAAATGCCGCTAAATCCATGACTTTCAGTTGTTTTTCCAGCACATCATTGTAGCTTATGTGCTTATATAGTGTGGCATCCGGGTTACTCACCGGATCATCTGAATAGACACCATCAACTTTGGTTCCCTTAAGAACCATTTCAGCTTCTATTTCGATACCGCGTAAACATGCTGCGGAATCTGTGGTGAAAAACGGATTTCCCGTACCCGCCGAGAAAATAACAACGCGGCCTGATTTAAGCAAACTAATGGCTTCTGCCCAGTTGTAGCTATCGCATACGCCAGTCAATTCAATTGCTGACATAAGGCGAGCGTTAACGAAAGCTCGGTGCAATGCATCACGCATAGCAAGACCATTCATGACCGTTGCCAACATACCCATGTGGTCGCCGACAACCCGGTTCATACCGGCTTTAGCCAGGCCTTCTCCGCGGAATAGATTACCACCACCAATGACCAAACCGACCTGAACCCCAAGTTCAACCAGTTCTTTAATTTCTTGCGCCATACGGTCTAAGACCTTGGCGTCAATACCGAATGGCTCATCGCCCATAAGCGCTTCACCACTGAGCTTTAACAATATGCGTCGATAACTGGGTTTAGGATGGGTAGTCATTATTGCCTCTACTCTTTTTTTAGGTTAAAAAAAACCGCGTCCTGAACGCTCAAGACGCGGTTGTATTTTATGTTATCAAGTTGGTCGAAACCACTAGATTAACCTTTGTTCGCTGCTGCCACTTGAGCCTGAACTTCAGAAGCAAAGTCTTCTTCTTTACGCTCAATGCCTTCGCCCACTTCAAAGCGTACGAAAGTAACAACGTCAGCGCCAGCTTTCTTCAATAATTCACCAACAGTCATTGATGGATCTTTAACGAAAGGCTGACCCGTCAGGCTGATTTCGCCGGTAAACTTACGCATACGGCCTTCAACCATTTTCTCAGCGATTTCTTTAGGTTTACCGCTTTGCATAGCGATATCAACCTGAATAGAACGCTCTTTTTCAACAACTTCTGCGTCTACGTCTTCAGGCTTAACAAACTGAGGGCTGCTTGCTGCAACGTGCATACACAGGTCACGAGCTAAGTCTTCGTCGCCGCCGGTTAATGCAACAGCAACACCGATGCGAGCACCGTGCGTGTAAGTTGCAACAACGTCGCCAGCTTCAATCGTTTGAACGCGACGAACATTCATGTTCTCGCCGATTTTAGCCACTAAGTCTTCGCGAGTTTTCTCAACTGTTTCGCCACCAATGTCGGTTGCTTTCAGTTTTTCAACGTCGTTTTCTTTGTTTGCAAACGCAGCGTTGATAACTTTCTCACCAAAGCCTAAGAAGTTTTCGTCACGAGCAACGAAATCAGTTTCACAGTTCAGTTCAACTAATGTCGCCTGGCTGCCTTCAGACTTAACTAAAATAACACCTTCAGCGGCAACACGGCCCGCTTTCTTAGCGGCTTTAGCCTGACCACTTTTACGCATCAGTTCAATTGCGGCTTCCATATCGCCGTCGACTTCCTGCAATGCTTTTTTGCAGTCCATCATGCCAGCGCCAGTGCGCTCGCGCAGTTCTTTAACTTGAGCTGCTGTAATTGCCATGATCTCTATCCTCGATTATTCACTTGCTTCGACGAAGTCGTCAGAGTCTTTCGCTTCAACCTGTGCTACGCGCGCTTCTTTAATCGCATCAGCAGCTGAGTTCAGGTATAACTGTACCGCGCGGATTGCGTCATCGTTACCTGGAACAATGTAGTCAACGCCGTCTGGATCTGAGTTGGAATCAACAACAGAAACAACAGGAATACCCAGGTTGTTCGCTTCTTTAATTGCAATGTGCTCGTGGTCAGCATCGATAACGAAAAGAACGTCAGGCAAACCGCCCATGTTCTTGATACCGCCTAAACCTTTCTCAAGCTTTTCCATTTCGCGGGTGTTAACCAACGCTTCTTTCTTAGTCAGCTTGTCGAAAGTGCCGTCTTGGCTCATTGTTTCAAGGTCTTTCAAACGCTTGATAGACTGACGTACTGTTTTCCAGTTAGTCAGCATACCGCCTAACCAACGGTGGTTTACGTAGTACTGACCACAGTTGTTAGCCGCTTCTTTAACCGCTTCAGACGCTGCGCGCTTAGTACCAACAAACAGGATTTTACCTTTGTTTGAAGCAACGTGCTGCATGTAGCTCAACGCATCGTTGAACATTGGCACAGTCTTTTCGAGGTTAATGATATGAATCTTGTTACGAGCGCCGAAAATGTAAGGTTTCATTTTCGGGTTCCAGAAACGAGTTTGGTGACCGAAGTGGACACCTGCTTTCAGCATGTCACGCATTGACACGTTAGCCATAATATTTTCCTTTTGTAAGGGGTTAAGCCTCCATACACCCCATAAGCCGACTTAGTCTAGCTAAGCACCCCGCCTTATGTGCCGGTGTATGTGTGGATTATACAATTGTTTATTGAGTTGCTATTTGCGGCGACCATTTATTAAGAGAATATCCGACCAACCGAAAAAGCGTGCGTTTTATACCATAAAGCCGCGGCAACAACAACTAAAAACCACTTAAATCGTGTTTTTAGAAGCCCTTAGTGAGTGAACATAGCGAAGTTTTGCTGCGGCTGTTAAACTGTCGTTTTTTATGAGCGGTATGGACGAATAACAAAATGAGCATATCTATTAAGACTCCGGAAGAAATTGAAAAGATGCGCGCAGCGGGCAAGCTCGCCGCCAGTGTACTGGAAATGATAGGTGAGCATGTAAAGCCTGGCGTAACCACTGAAGAGCTTGATGATATTTGCCACAAATACATTACCGACCACGGCGCCTACCCTGCACCGCTTAATTATCATGGGTTTCCTAAGTCTATTTGTACATCAGTTAACCATTGTGTCTGCCATGGTATTCCGGGACCGAAGAAGCTTAAAGACGGCGATATCATGAATATCGATGTCACAGTGAAACTCGATGGCTATCACGGTGATACATCAAAAATGTTCGTCGTTGGTAAACCTTCCATTTTAGCTGAGCGCCTTATTCGAGTAACCCAGGAGTCTCTGTATAAAGCCATTGAAATGGTTAAGCCTGGTATTCGTCTTGGTGACTTTGCTGAAGTCATTCAGAAGCACGCTGAAGGCCACGGCTATTCAATCGTTCGCGAATATTGCGGACACGGCATTGGTGCGGTTTTCCACGAAGATCCTCAAGTTCTGCATTACGGCAAAGCAGGTACTGGTGAGGAGTTAAAACCCGGCATGTGCTTTACTATTGAGCCTATGGTCAACGTCGGAAAACGCCAAACAAAGCTTATGAAAGACGGCTGGACAGTATTAACGAAAGATCGCAGTTTAAGCGCGCAGTGGGAACATACATTACTAGTAACTGATAACGGCGTTGAAGTACTTACTTTGCGTAACGACGAGACTGATTTACAACGCGTCATTGAACACAACGACTAAAGGTATACGCTTATGGCCAATGCTGACAATGATAAAGACTTTCACGGCCATTGGCCCAGCCGTAACAGCCCTCCGCAAACAAAAGACTATAAAGAGTTACTGACCAGTTACCAAAACTGGTCAGCCACTCGTTTTGTTACCGCTGACATTGACGAACTGGTTCATCACCGAGCCAACTTTTTTGATCAGTTACTCGAACAATTGTGGTCGCAATTTGAACTGAATGAGGAATCCGCCACGTTAATTGCAGTAGGCGGCTATGGTCGGGAAACTCTGCATCCCGGCTCTGATATTGACCTACTGATACTGGTTGACCCAAAAAGCGATAGCCTTCGCATGGTTGAAGACAAACTCAGCCGGCTCATTACTTTTCTATGGGATTTGCACCTGGATATCGGCCATTCTGTTCGCTCCATAGATGAATGCTTTCAACAAGCCGCTGACGATATTACCGTTGCAACCAATCTCATTGAAAGCCGTTTCCTCACTGGCTCAGAGGATCTATTCAATGAATTTCAGCAGCACTTAATAAATGATTTCCCCTGGAGCAGCCGTGATTTTTATCAGGCAAAGTTGGATGAGCAGCGACAGCGGCATCAGCAATATCACAGTACATCCTATAACCTCGAACCCAATATTAAGTCGAGCCCGGGCGGACTGCGTGATATTCAGACCATAGGCTGGATTGCTAAGCGTCATTTTCAGACTCATTCAGATGAAAACTTGGTTGAGTATGGCTATATGACCGCCGATGAATTCGTTGAGTTAAGGGACTGTATGAACTGGCTTTGGCGGATACGCTTTGCACTGCATATAGAAGCCGGAAAACGTGAAGATAGACTACTTTTCGACTTCCAGCCCGGTGTAGCGGTACGGTTAGGGTACGGAAACGAAGGGAAGTCGTCCGTCGAAACAATGATGAAGGACTACTTCAAGGTGGTTCTTCGAGTCAGTGAGCTCAACCAAATGTTATTGCAGTTCTTTCATCAGGCTATTTTAGGCACGCAAGACCTTCAGGACGCTGAGCTCATTGACCGTGACTTTGCTATCTCGAATACACTACTAACCGCACGTCATGATGAAGTTTTTGACAACCCGGTTAACTTAATTCGAGCCTTTGTTTGTATTGCCGAGTACCCACAGATAACCGGCATTCATTCGAACACTATCAGGCTGATTCGTAACGCCCGTGCTCAATTGACCGAGCCGCTTAGTCACAACCCAGACTGTCGAAATAAGTTTAATCAGCTTATTCAGCATGAGCGGGGATGCGGTTTGGCATTTTCGTTAATGCATCATCACAGTGTATTGGCCAGCTACTTGCCACAGTGGCAGCAAATTGTCGGACAAATGCAGTTCGATCTTTTTCATGCTTACACGGTAGACGAGCACACCTTCCGCTTAGTAAGGAACTTGTATCGCTATAGCGACGAGAAATACGCCGAACAATTTCCGCTGTGCGAAAAAATTGTGCAGCAAATGGAACGTAAGTACTGCCTATATTTAGCCGGTATCTTTCACGATATTGCCAAAGGCCGCGGTGGCGACCATTCAGAGCTGGGTGAAATGGATGCTCGCAACTTCTGTCACCAACACGGTTATTCCGAAGAAGACGCTGAGCTCGTTGCCTGGTTGGTTCGACACCACTTGACCATGTCAGTCACCGCACAAAAGCGAGACATTCACGACCCGGAAGTGATTCAGGAATTCGCTAATCAGGTACAAACGGTAGAACGGTTAGACTTTCTCTATTGCCTGACGGTTGCTGATATTCGAGCCACCAATCAATCGCTTTGGAACAACTGGAAAGCGACGCTGCTAGAAGAACTCTACAATGCGACCGCTTATTTGCTGCAACAAGACAGCAGCCAACCCACACTGGATGTGCGGGAGAAAATAAAAGAAAACAAAGCTAATGCTATGGCGCTTTTATTAAGCGCCGGCTTTGATAAAAGCGACATTAACGCCCTTTGGGGACGCTTTACAGCAGATTACTTCTTTCGCCATACCGCTGAGCAAATTAGCTGGCATTCGCAGCACATTCTGAATTTGCCGACCGACCAGCTGCCGCTTATTCTGATTGGCGATGAAAACAACTATGGCACCACCGAGTTGTTTATCTATCATCATGAGGAAAGCCATTTATTTGCATCTGTTGCCGGCGTTCTGGACAGTCAGCAACTCAGCATTCTGGATGCACAAATACTGGCAACACGCGACGGCTTTGTCATGGATACCTTCATTGTTTTGCAGCGAGACGGCAAACCGTTAACTGAGCCGCAACGCATTGAAGAAGTGAAGCAGCAGTTACTGGACGTACTGCATAAACGCGTTCCTGTCCCTAAAACCAATCGCCCGTTGTCCCGCCGCATGAAAAATTTCTCGGTAAAAACCGAAGTGTCTTTTATACCAAGCAAGCATCAGGGACGAACGACTTTTGAGCTGATAACACTAGACAGACCGGGACTTATTGCTAAACTGGCGGCTATTTTACAACAGCAAAACGTCACCTTGTTGGCCGCAAAAATCACCACCATTGGTGAGCAGGCAGAAGATTTGTTCATTGTAACCTCGGAAGACAACACGTCGCTGGGTGAGCAACAAAAACAAGCGCTTAAACAACAGATTATCGAAGACTTGGAGTTTTAAATTAGAACCATGGAACACATTAAACAATTAATTACTGATGCTTTCGACAACCGCGACCAAATCAACGCCAACACAGACGACGATGAGCTGCGTGAAGCTGTACGCTACGTCATTGACGAAATTGATCGCGGTGAACTGCGCGTTGCCGAAAAAGTGTCAGGCGAATGGGTCGTACACCAATGGCTTAAAAAGGCGGTTCTGTTGTCTTTTCGCTTGAACGACAACGACTTAATTGAAGGCGGCGAAACTCGCTTCTGGGACAAGGTGCCTGCGAAGTTTGCTGACTACGACAGTGCCCGCTTCCGTGCTGAGGGTATGCGTGTCGTGCCGCCCGCTATGGTGCGCAAAGGCGCTTATATCGGTCGCAACGTTGTTGTCATGCCATCTTATGTCAACATCGGTGCCTACGTTGGTGAAGGCAGCATGGTTGATACCTGGGCTACCGTCGGCTCTTGTGCGCAAATCGGTAAAAACGTGCATTTGTCGGGTGGCGTCGGCATTGGTGGTGTATTAGAGCCATTACAGGCAAACCCAACCATTATTGAAGACAACTGCTTTATTGGTGCGCGCTCTGAGATCGTTGAAGGCGTTATCGTGGAAGAAGGTGCGGTTATTTCAATGGGAGTTTACATTGGCCAAAGCACCCGCATTTATGACCGGGAGAATGACCGTATTCTGTACGGCCGTGTTCCAGCCGGTGCCGTTGTTGTACCGGGCTCACTGCCTGCAGCAGATGGGACTCATAGTCTTTATGCCGCTATTATCGTTAAGCGTGTTGATGCGAAAACGCGCGCCAAAGTGGGTATCAACGCCCTACTTCGAGGCGCTGAATAAACAACAATAGGCTTAATCTGCCTGAAAGGCCTTAAGAAACTCATCCGGAAGTGGCACTGTTAATGAAATGGTTTCGCCACTTACCGGGTGTTTAAATTCCACTCCCGTTGCCGCTAACAGCAACCTATGGCTGTCAAAATGTTCCCGAAAGAACCGGTTATGGCGACCGTCACCATGGTTCGTGTCACCAATAATAGGATGACGAAGGTGCGCCATGTGCCTACGGAGCTGATGCTTGCGGCCTGTTTCAGGCGTTAACTCAACTAACGAATAACGCGTTGTATCGTGCTTTTTGCTGACTTTAAAGGGTAATTCCACTTTTTCCAGGCAGCGAAAATGCGTCACAGCCTCCTGTGCCTCTTTGTCTTTATCCGCCTTTGCGTCAGCAATTTTATCAAGCTCTTCTTTTAGCGGATAATCGACAGTTCCTTCCTCAGGTAAATAGCCGCGCACAACCGCGTGGTATTGTTTTTTTACCTGGCTAGTGGCAAAGCTTTCCGACATTTTGGTCGCAATTTCGCTGCTGAGCGCAAAGATTAAAAGTCCGGAGGTAGGCCTGTCGAGGCGGTGTACAGGGTAAACATGCTGGCCAATTTGGTCGCGCAGCATTTGCATGGCAAATTCCCGGGCCTCACTAGCAATGCGGCTACGGTGAACCAATAAGCCACTGGGCTTGTTAATAACGGCTAAATCATCGTCCTGATAAACAATATCCAGAGGTGGTCGCATTAAAGATCATCCTGCAAAGGGTCAGTGCCACTTAGCAGAACATCGAACTCGCGAATAAGCCCTATGAGTTGCTCATATTGTTCGAGTTCATTACGGTAGGTGTGAGCCGCCATGGGGCTTATAGAAGTACCTTCCGGGAGCGGCCGCTGCCCGTCAATGAGTGACCACATTTTCGGTATCATGATAAATTGCAGCCACTGATGAAATTCCAGGGTATCAACCGCAAAAGGTTGCTGACTTTCGAGTGCCTGAACCGGCGGTTGGTGAGACTGCCAAAGACCTAAACTATTGAGCTCGCGTTCAATCCTATCTAATAATCGAGCCGCTTTCTGATACTGCTCCATATCAGACTCCGTTACCACATGAGGTTATTAATCGTTATAATGGCGCAATAGTGGTTTAATACGTTCCAAAATTCAAGTGAAATGGAGTTTTTGTGTCAGAGCAGAGCATTACAACCCTGGGTGATTTTCTAAAAGCAGGCCAAACCGAGTATCAGGTTTTTGACATTGGCCGTTGCTTAACCGAGCTCTCTCAGGAGCAATTCGACGCTGTTGAGCATCAGCAACAGCCATATCCTTATCCAATTGCCCGTCAGGCTCAAATTGCCGTTCTGTTCCAACACAAAAGCGCTAAACAACCACCCTATTTATGGTTTCTTCAGTTTCCATTAGATGAGCGTGGTCTACTTAACCTGGCAGCACGAAATCAATACCTCGAGTATGTGATTAACGCGCTGGGGCACGAGATTACCGGCGAGCTCACTGAGGAACAGCAAGAGCAGTTGCAGCAGAACCCCTATTTGCTAACACCGTCAGAAACACAGCGAGCAGCTTTGCACGCTCATGTTCAATGCCAACATAATTTATCACCGTCTATCCACTTTGAAGCGGCTGAAGCTTATTTGCTAAAACCAAATGGCAGTCAGAATTGGCAAAATATCGGCTTACAAGGGCTTCATGATGTAGCTGCACGTTTAATGCAGCGCAACGATATTAGCACGGCCATTGCTGAACACTTTGCGAGCTACCCCAACGGTGTGCGTTCGCCTCTGGCCGCAGCGCTCGAGCATCAGTCTATACCGGCGCACTTACGCAACGCGTTACTGGAGCTGATAAACACAGCAGATTCAGAGCTCACAACAGACGCGTTGAGAGCATTGGCAAGCGCGTCAGATGAGCCAAGAGTGCAAAAACAAGTTGCGTCACTGATTGAGACCGCCAATGCGGACCAACTGGTCGTTATTGCGGCTCGTTTATGGCGTGTGTTGGCAGAGCCGACAATCCTAAATAGCTACCTCAACGCTATTGCTAAACTGGACGTCACCTTATTCGATGCGCTTTTCCAGGACATCATCGCACTGCCAACTGTGCGTCCACAGTTACTGTCTCTCATTGCGCAGCAGCAACTTTCAGAGCCGGTACAACAGGCACTGAACCGTTTAAAGTCGCAGGTGAAGTAACCGCATGAATTTACTCGATGTCATAGTCTTTCTGGTTTTACTGCTTGCGGTTTGGGTGTTTTGGCAACACCGGCAGCAATCGGAAAGCGCCCAAAAACACGCCATTTATTACTGTAAGCAACAAGGTTTGCAGTTCTTAGACATTCGGCGAGATAAAACGCACTGGTCGTTTAAAGGCAGTCAACCAGGTTGGCGCAGTACCTTTAAACTGGGCTTTTCCAGTGACGGTGAAACCCGCTACGAGGGCGATTTAACACTACACAATCAGCGGTTAATTGGTGTGGAGTTACCGCCCTTTAGAGTGCCCGGTCAGTAAGTTAACCCAAGCATCTTTGTACATAACCCAGTCGCCCATCAGGCTGTACAGTGGGTATTTGAAGGTCGCCGGTTTGTTTTTCTCGAAAATAAAATGCCCAAGCCAGGCAAAGCCATAACCAATAACAGGCACAGCCAGCAACCACCAGTAGCTTTGAGTGAACAGCGCATAGGCAAGTACAATGAGTACCAGAGTGCTGCCGATATAATGTAAGGCTCGGCAACGCGTGTCGGAATGCTCCTGTAAGTAGTAAGGGTAAGACTCTTTAAAACTGGAGTAGCTCATTATTCAGCCTCCTCCTTTGGATAAAACAGCAGCTCACCGGACAGTGTTTCAAATTCGATTTGCGCTTGCAGACGATACCCACGCTTTTTGAAAAAGGCCTGATAGTCTGCACGAGTCACAAAGACTGCAATTCCCTGAGACTCCGGGTCTTCCTGAAAAGCTGACTTAGCAGCCTCCACCAATAAATGACCAATGCCCTGCTGTTGATACTGTGGCGCCACCGCAATAAACGCCAGCATATGGTACGGAACATCGGGCATCGCTTCCTGAATACGGCGCTCTTTTTCCATGACTTGTTTAGTACTTAAAAAGCCCGCCGTCAACAACATGCTTATGCGCCAATGCCAAAAGCGCCCGGGGCCAAAGCTTTTTCCCGGTCGGGTCAGGCAGGCTACGCCCAGTAAGGTACCACCATCTCTAATGCCGATAATTGACTGCCCGCTTTCCCAAAATGAGGTGAGATATTCCCGAATAGCGGCTCTTAACCGTTTATCATAGTCCGCTTTGTCGGCGCGGAAAATCTTTTGCAACAGCTCGTCGTCATAGTAAGTCTGAAAAAGTAACGAGGCTGCAACCTTCAGGTCTTCAGCAACCAGATAGGTCAACTCCCCCTGCACCTCGCCACTGCTTTGTTCACTGGCGTGTTGTATTTCCTGCTCTGTAGCCTCTGTTAGCCCCTGCATCCCGGACAACCTCTTTGTTATTCTTGATAAACATCAAGCTAACCTTTTTTTAACAGACTGTCGAGTCACTCAATTGCAGAAGAAGGGTCCTTTGGTTGGCACTTTATCAGCCAGTCTTCCAGAGAGTCAGCAAGGCACTCATGTTGCTCTTTGCCAACCCACTCTAAACCAACTTGCCCGGTCGAATTATCGATAGACACCAACAAGTCATCATTCTCAACACCTAAACCAATAAACACCGTTTCAGGTTGTTTTAAACGACGCTTCATAAGGATATGACCGGTCAGATTTGCCAATAGTCGCTCACCGTCCTCAGGGCTTTGCACTTGTAATAAAGTTACCGGATGCCCGTCGTATTCCAGCGCTAAATCACCGGCAAACCAACGTCCAAAGACGGTTTTTATACTGTCATGGAAAGTTGTTTCAAGAGCCTTTTCTAAGTCCTCAAAAGACAACGGCGACGCCTGCTTAACGGGACTCCACTCTACCGTGTCATCATCTATTACAGTGCCATAAATAGGACTATCCCACTCCGAAACATACTCGGTATAACGAACCGGCAATTTCTCGACGTAGCTTTCTATGAGGTTATCTAACACACTTTCTAAATTCTGCATCTGGTACTGCTCACTCAGACATTTTACAATGGCCTCATTGTACGTACGGAGTGACACAAATGCCAAAAAAGGATGCACTCGGCCATTTAAGCCTTGGCCAGCAAACCGAATACCCAAGCCAATACGACTCAAGTCAGTTACAGGCTGTTCCGCGCTCGTTGAACCGGGAGCCAATAGGCATTTCAGGTGAACTGCCCTTTAGCGGAGTTGATCAATGGACCGGTTATGAACTTTCATGGCTAAATGCCAAAGGCTTACCGCAAGTAGCTATCGGTTATTTTGAAGTGCCTGCTGCCAGCCCTAACCTGGTCGAATCAAAGTCTTTCAAGTTATACCTGAACAGTTTTAATGAAAGCCGTTTCGACACTTGGGGCGACGTTCAAAGCATTATGAAAAAAGATTTGTCAGCCTGTGCAGGCGACTCCGTGTCTGTCCAGCTGACCCCATTAAGTCGTGTGGCTCATGAAACTATTGCTGACTTTCAGGGGGAATGCATAGACTCGCAGGATATCGATATTGAACATTATGATTATCGCCCGGAGCTGTTGAAGCTTGAAGACAAGGCTGAAGAGGTCGAAGAAAAGCTGCACAGCCACCTACTAAAATCAAACTGCTTAATCACCAACCAGCCTGACTGGGGCTCAGTCTTCATTCATTATCAAGGGCCTAAAATCAACAAAGCGGCCTTGTTAGCTTACTTGGTGTCTTTTCGCGGCCACAATGAGTTTCATGAGCAATGTGTCGAGCGAATTTTTCAGGACATACTCGCTCTTGGTGTTAAGAAGCTGAGTGTATACGCACGTTACACACGACGAGGTGGGCTGGACATCAACCCATTTCGCTCCAACTTCGAGCCAGCGCCGCAAATGCAACGCTTGGCCCGTCAGTAAATTCTCAGCAAATTACGCGTTTGGGTGCGGAATTTGCAACCACTGTAAGAAGCGCGCTTTCTGTTGTGCAGTAGGCGCGTCTACTGGCTTAATCGAGGCATCAGTTGCCGGTGCCTGCTCGAGCTTCAGCGTTTTCTCATGCAATTGATTGCGGCGGAAGAAAGTGACCTTAACTTCGTCACCCGCTTCATACTCCTGAAGCGCTTCCTTAAAACGACCCTGCATAACCGTATAGCCGTCGTACGCAACAATGACATCATCCGGTCTAAAACCGGCTTCCCATGCCGGGCTACCGCGGCTGACTTGAGTCAACTCCATGCCACCGTCTACTTTCGATGCACGCCAACCTGTCCAGTTTTCTGGCTCATCATTTTCTTCGTAGACCAGCTCTAAGCCCGCATCGTTCAGCATTTTCTCAAATGGAATATCGGCTGCTGGTGCTTCAACATTGTTCTGCCACCATTGCTGCCACGAGTCACCAGTTAAGTCATTAAGAATTGCGAGCACATCGCTGGCCTTAAAGCCCTTTTCGTCGGCATCAAAGCGCTTGTAAAGTTCGTTGTGTACATCGCGATAACTAACTTCACCGTCCGTTGCCTCAAGTAACGCATTATCGAGCATCCAGGAGACTAACGCACCTTCCGAATAAATACTTACTGAGTCGTTGTGAGCACGGTCGCCATACTGATCAATCCAGGCTTCAAAAGAAGCCTCTGCCACTGACATCACCTTGCGGCCAGGCTTAGCTTTATAACGGTCAATACCACTAGCCAAGCGCTCGAAGTATTCGTCAGGTTCCATAACTCCCGCATGTAGCAGTAAGTGGTTTTGGAAGTAGCTTGTTGAGCCTTCGGCTATCCAGAATAAATCTGTATAGTTCTCTTTTTGGTAGTCGTAAGGCACCAGACCGTCTGGTCGATAAGCCTTCACGTTCCAGGTATGTACAAATTCGTGAGAGGCTGTCGACATAAACGACAAATAGTCATCTCGACTGGCAAAGCTATAACGTGGGCGTTGAATAACCGTGGAGTTTTTGTGTTCCGTTGCACCACCGGCCCCGGAGGTTGCGTGAATCATAAAAACGTAGCGCTCATAAGGGTAACTGCTCCAAATAGAGTCACCGGTAGCTACTAATTTTTCCAGGTCTGCAACTGTCTGTTCAGCGTCGTAGTTGCCTTCGCCCCAAAACACCACTTCGTAGTCACGCCCGCCCTGCTCAAAGGCAAAGTGCTTATTAATACCCGTTTCTATTGGCGAGTCGACCAATACATCCCAGTTATCGGCGACAAATCTGTGATCACCCTCGCGCTCCATACCGGAATAGCTGCGCCAGTTGTCAGGCACATTTAGCGATACCGTTACTGGTTCGTTACGCCATTGGTCGGCGTACATAAACACCGCAGAGGCGTCTAAATAGGCGTGGCTGTCGTCAATATGACGGCTTCTGCGGCCCAGCTGGTCAGCGTAGATTTCATAATTCACCGTCACTTCACCCGCGTTTTTCGGTAAGTGGATACGCCAGGTACTTTTATCCACTTTTTCCCAGCGTAGGTTCTGGCCATTAGTTTTCGCGGTAAAGTCCCTAATCCCATTGGCCAAATTTAAAATACGGTAATATCCCGTGCGCCAGGCAGGCATTTTAATGTCCAGAAACTGCTCATTAGTTTCAGGAAACGTGATACTAACGTCCCCTCGCTGGTGCTCCGGTTGAGTCAGATCAATTTTATACTCAGTATCTGCCCAGGCCGCTGAAGATGTTAATAGAATCGATAATGCTAATACGCTTTTACGCACAGTACGTCCCCGCTATTTTCGACTTTTTTGTTAGGAAATAAATGCAAAGACTACCACAATCTGTGAATAGTATTTAATGCAGAAACCGATAAACTTTGTCACCCTAAGACTCGTACTAGTATGAGTTGTCAGTAAGAAGGTGAGTAGTGTCAATACCTGAAACGCCGCAAGAGCAGGTACAGCATCTAAGCAAGAAGTTGCAGCAAAGCATTCAGTCCAGAAAGCAGATTGAGGACGATTATCGTCGGGACTCAGAACGTTACTCTGAGTTTGTTAATCAGTTGTGTCTGGCACTTAATGGTGTTGACAACGATTTAGACTCCATTATTCACCAACTTCGTAGCCAAATTCAGCAAAATGCATCGGCGGCAATACTTGACCCGCTGATTGAAAAACTCAGTGACGCCATTGCTAATTACACCATTAAATTTCAGCAGCAAACTAAGCAAACCACTGACACTATCTCAAACGCTTTGGCGAAACTCGAACCCTCAACAAAGCAAGCTGAAAAAGAACTGGCCAGCATTGAAAAAGCGTTTGAAAAACCGACCATGGCGCTTACCCACTATTTGCCGCTGGTTAATCGCTTATTGAATTTATCACACCAATGCGCTGTCACTAAAAACGACCCCAAAGCAGATGCCGTTGCTACTGAGACCTATCAAGCTCAATTATTTGATCTGTTAAGCGAAGTTGAATTTAGCGGTAACTCCGCAGAAGCATTACAACAAGTTAAAACAGCGCTGCAAAAACCTCAAAGCCTCGACACCCTGATGACCATCAGCCTCAAAGTTATGCGACTTATTTTCAACAGCGTGAATGAAGAACGTAAGTCGGCTCAGAGCTTTTTACAGCAACTCAATGCGTCACTCGAATCAGTCAATAACATACTGGGCAATACGGTAGGCGCGTCGGGCTATTTTGCAGAACAGCGCGACGTCCTTAATGAAAAGCTAAAGTTGGGCGTATCTGATATTTCTGACTGTGTTCATGGTGCTTCAGAAGTTTTCGAGCTGAAGGAAACGGTTGGCAGCAAGTTAAAGCAACTAGGTGCTACGTTGGAGCAGCATATTTTGCTGCAAAACCATGAGCGTGAAAATTTCACTAAAAATACTAGTGAGCTTGAAGATAAATTACGCCAGACAGAAGCGGAAGTTGAGCGTTACAAGCGGGAGCTGGCACAACAAAAATTCCGCAGTTTACAGGATGCGTTAACAAAGTTGCCTAACCGCTCTGCGTTTGAAGAACGACTGAATATGGAGTTTGCACGTTGGCAAAAAGGGCAAACCGTCCTCACCATCGCCATTGCTGATGTCGACTTTTTTAAAGACGTCAATGACAACTTCGGACATATTGCGGGTGATAAAACTCTACAGGTCATTGCCGGCACCTTAAACAAAACACTAAAAAATGATGGTTTTGTGTGTCGCTATGGCGGTGAAGAATTTGCTATTATCTTTTGTCTTGATGAAAATCAAGTGAAAGAGAAGATGGAATTAGCCCGAGAAAAAGTCGCTAATATCCCATTTAAGTTTAAAACTGACGATATTCGCATTACTGTATCGGCAGGCGTGGCGTCTTTTAAAAATAACAACGACACCACAGTGTCTGTTTTTGAACGTGCTGACAAAGCACTGTATCAAGCAAAAGAAAACGGACGAAACAACATTATTCTGGCACCGGACGGATACTAATGATGAGGTGCCATATAAGGTGACAAGGGTCACCCTTTGTAAAGGAGTATTAAATAATAATGAGAGCAAGTATTTCTCCCAGAGGCACAATGTCTCTGTTGTCACAACTAGAAATAGAACGACTAAAAAAATCTTCAAACAGCCAACTCTATAAGCTTTTCAGAAACTGCTGCCTTGCCGTACTGAATGCCGGTAGTAAAACCGACAGCAGCGCAGAAATTTACGACAAGTACCAAGATTTCTCCGTTAATATCATTCGCAAAGAGCGCGGCATAAAAATCGAACTTATTGAGCCGCCGGAAGAGGCGTTTGTCGACGGTGAGCTTATTGTTGGTATTCGCGAGTTACTGGAGTCTGTGCTTCGGGACATTCTATTTACCGGCGAGCGTTATTCAGAAGAAGAGCTTAAAGACGCAGATAGCGCCACCCTAACCCATGTCGTTTTCGATATTCTGCGCAACGCTCGTACCGTTCAGGCCATGCAAGAGCCTGACATGGTGGTATGCTGGGGTGGTCACTCAATTAGTGAAGAAGAGTACAAGTATACTAAGGAAGTAGGTTATCAGCTGGGCCTTCGTGGTTTGAATATCTGTACAGGTTGCGGCCCCGGCGCTATGAAAGGTCCTATGAAAGGCGCGACTATTGGCCACGCTAAGCAGCGCATCAGTGGCGGTCGGTATTTAGGGTTAACAGAGCCAGGCATCATTGCCGCTGAGCCACCTAACCCTATTGTCAACGAACTCGTCATTTTACCGGACATTGAAAAGCGTCTGGAAGCCTTTATTCGTTGCGCACACGGCATTGTTATATTCCCCGGTGGCGCAGGCACTGCCGAAGAGCTGCTTTATTTACTGGGCATTTTAATGCACCCGAAAAACCAGCAGCAAAGCTTACCGGTCATTTTAACCGGGCCTGAAAGTTCACGTGACTATTTCGAAGCCTTAGATGAATTCATTATCGAGACATTGGGTGAAGAAGCTCGTCAACTGTACCGAATTATTATTGCAGACCCGGCCAGTGTCGCTCAGCATATGAGTGCCGGTATGGCTTCGGTGAAGCAGTATCGCCGCGACTCGGGCGATGCCTATTACTTCAACTGGACACTGTTTATTGACGACAATTTCCAGCGTCCATTTGTACCAACACACGACAATGTGGCCGCGTTGAACTTGCACCCTGACCAGCCAAAAGAAGAGTTAGCCGCTGACTTGCGTCGCGCCTTCTCATCTATTGTTGCCGGTAATGTGAAAGACGACGGTATTCGCCGCATTCGTGAAAAAGGCGTATTCACCATTCACGGTGAAACCCAGTTAATGAAGCGACTGGACGTATTATTGCAAGCGTTCGTCGAACAAGGCCGTATGAAGTTACCGGGTTCGGTGTACTATCCTTGCTATAAAGTCGTTACTGATTAAGCGGGTTATGAAGAACAAGGTTTTTGTCATTTTAGCCATAGGCGCTGTTAGCTACTTGGCAATTGTCGGATTAGTCCTGATGTTGTATCAGGCTGATCCGGCCGATCTTAAATGGCAGGAACGTGAAACCTATAATGCACGTCAAATTGGTCAACTCGACTTAGGCATGTCGAAAGACAGTGTTATTCGAATATTGGGCTCTCCCGATATCAACGAAGCTAAATCGTCTGAGCAAGGCGACATGCAAGTCCTGTTTTACCGTACCCATCATGTTACTTCTGACGGCATTACAACCAAAGACGAATGCACCCCTTTGGTGTTCAAAGATAATGAACTTATTGCCTGGGGTAATGACTCTTACCAAGACTACCAGAACACTCAGAGGCGACAATGAACAAGCTCGCTAACTGTTGTGCTAAAGCTTACGGGCTAATGGACAAGCATGACATTCGCCAGCTGTATCAATTTGTGAAGTCGCTTGATGAAGAGTTTCAAGAGTATCGCTGGCCTGAATTACTTCCCTGCTACGCTCAGGCCCGTTTCGAAAATAACGATAAGCTCGTTGAGTTCCTTGCTCAGGCTGTTAACGCATTAAAGTTAGGAAAAACTCTGGCTTTGCACACCCATTACCGGCGGGTGTTAGCAGCCGCTTGTCTGAGTGCCTGTATTAATGAGAGTGTGGATTACTGGCGCTCTAAGCAACTGCGCCAGGCGCTTTGGTTAGAAGCATTGAAGCCCTTGAGTTTTAACTCACATGATATTGCGTTTTATCGGCATTGGGTGGCGCTCATATCGCGGGTTCAGCAACAGCGTGTGCCTCCGGAAGTTGAGTTCGCACCTCAACTAAACAGTGTTTTCCGATACAAGTTCTGGCCATTAATGAAGCAAAGCGCCGGCTTTTGTCGTTATTTCACGGGCCAACGCTTTAAGCACACTAAAAAGTCGCGTTCCGCACTACTGATGGATTATCAGAAAGGTCAGTTTTTATTGGCATTTCCTCATAAGCTGCATACGCCATTTTATGTGAGTGCAGAGCAGCTAGAGCAGTGGCAGCCAACTAACGAACCAACAGCCTCAGACATTCTCGAGTCATTGGTGAAACACCGGGACTTTTTACTTGAGGCCAGACCCTCTACTTTGCAAACACCGAAAGCATTGCTTACAGCCATTAATCGATACGCTAATGCGTCTGGTTCACTCAATGCGGTGATACAGCAAATTAGAAAAGTCCCCTATTTAAGCGAGTCGGTGCATCAGTCCGTCATAGAAAATGAACGCATCAACAACGATGAAGCCGCTAAAATGGATATTAAGCAGGCCTATCTATGGTTGGGCGCCAAGCGCGCTTCCGTCATTCTTGCGACGGCTTTTTTGCAGCACCAATTTTCGCTAAATAGCATACCGTTGCATAAAGCGCTCATGCAACGCATTAACCTGCTGTGTACCTTACTGGAAAAGCTCAGCCAAAGTAGCGGTATTAAACTTCCCACGCCCGCTCCGCTATTAGCATTATTGTCAGGTGCCGACCTGTTCCGCCATCCGGATTTATTAAAGTCATCTAAATGGCCAAAAGTATCGGTTATCGAGCACTTTTATTGCAGTAGCTGGGTCGGCTCAGCGTTAGATCCGGCTGACTTTAGACGCAGTCGTCAGTTGGTTGCTCGCTGGCAACTGCCCGAGAAGACAAACTTACTACTTGATCCAGAACAAACAACTGACAAAAAGTTAACCGCCCTATTCTACGTTGCCCATTTTCTGGCGGTTAAGGTGTATCACCCACAAGCAGAATTAAGCGATTCGGCTCAGAAGCTGCTAGACTCTTGCTATGAAGCATTAGGCGCAACACCAACGAGTGCTCAAAAAGTGCAGCAGATAGCAGCGTTTGAGAGTCATTGTCACTCTCCCTTATAGCACCTATTCACTTGGTGAATAATGCTTTTCTAGTCACATAAACTGTAGGGGTGGTAGAATTACTGCCTGTATTTAGTTGTAACACGGTTTGAAGGAACTCTTTAAATGAGCAAGACAATCACAGTTATTCCAGGCGATGGTATTGGTCCCGATATTGTTAAGTCGGCAACAGCCATTCTCGACAAAGCAGGTTGCGACTTTGAATACGAATATGTAGAAGCCGGTTTAACCGCTTTAGAAAAAACTGGCGAGCTTCTGCCACAGAATACACTTGATGCTATCGCTCGTAACGGTGTTACTTTAAAAGGTCCATTAACGACCCCCGTTGGCGAAGGTTTTACCTCGATTAATGTCAGCCTTCGCAAGCACTTCGGGCTATACGCAAATATGCGTCCCGTATTGTCGTTCAAAGGCACTCAGGCACGCTACGAAAATATTGATATCATTACTATCCGCGAGAACACCGAAGGCATGTACTCAGGTCTTGGTCAGAAAGTCTCAGAAGACGGTAACGAAGCCGAGGCTATGAGCAAAATCACGCGTGAAGGTGCTGAGCGTATCGTGCGTTTTGCTTACGAAACAGCCCGTCGCGAAGGCCGTAAAAAAGTAACGGCAGTACATAAAGCCAATATTTTGAAATCCACTTCTGGTTTATTCCTGAAAGTAGCTCGCGAAATTGCCGAAGAATACCCAGATATCGAATCTGCTGAGATGATTGTCGATGCGGCGTGTATGCGCTTAGTTATGAACCCGGAAGAGTTCGACGTTATTGTCACTACCAATCTGTTTGGTGATATTTTGTCAGACTTATGTGCCGGCCTGGTCGGTGGTTTGGGCATGGCGCCAGGCGCTAACATTGGTAAAGACTGCGCCATTTTTGAAGCAGTTCACGGCTCTGCACCAGACATTGCGGGTAAAAACCTGGCCAACCCAAGCTCTGTTATTCTGGCTTCTATTCAAATGCTGGAATACTTAGGCATGGCCGACAAAGCGGAAAAAATCACCAAAGCTCTGGCGGACGTTATTGAGTCCGGCGATCGCACCACCCGCGATCTCGGTGGTTCGCACGGCACAACAGACTTTACTCAAGCGGTTATCGACCGCCTGTAATCAGTTTACAGCAGGCTTTCCCGGTGAAAGCCTGCTCGTCCCTTTACTGCTTCGGTAGCCAGCGCAAGTGAACTGTTATTTCTTCACGATCGTGATACAGGTGCTTGGCCTGAATTTCGAATGGCTTCGTGCCCTGTGTCTGTAGCTGGTCTTTTATTTGCTCCAGATACTCTTTCACCGCAGCATAGCGCTGACGCATGGGTAACTTCAGGTTAAAGATAGCTTCCTGACAGTCGCCTTCAAGCAACCAGCTTGTCATTAACTCACCGACTCGTGCTGGCTTTTCAACCATGTCACAAACTAGCCAGTGAATGTTTTTGCGTTTTGGGCGAAACTTAAAGCCATCTTCTTTTATATGCTGAACCTGCCCGGTTTCCATTAACGCCTCAGCCATAGGGCCGTTATCAACAGCCTGTACCATCATACCCCGACGCACTAACTGATACGTCCAGCCACCCGGCGCAGCACCTAAGTCGACGGCCTTCATACCGGGATGTATGCGTTTTTCCTGCTCACTTTCAGGAACAAACACTTGAAAAGCCTCATCGAGCTTCAACGTCGAACGGCTAGGCCCGTCTTTTGGCATTCTTAGACGCAAAATACCGCCGTCATAAGGTGTCTGGTTATAACTGTATGAATACCCGGTCAGGGCATGTGCTGAATTAACAAAGAGTACATGCAGTAAAGGACGCTTTGCCAACGGTTTATTACTTAACAGCTCTTCTTTTCGCAAAGCCTGACGAAGCGGAACACTGAACTTCCGACAAAACTTTGATAACTGATTAGCTTCGTTTGTATCAGGTGTTTCCACCCGGAGCTCGCCGGCCAAGCCGAAGGTTTCCTGATGCGGCTTTAACGCTTTTATCACCTCACTGGCTCGGTCTTCAACGCCAGCCAGTTTAATTGGGCTAAGCAAAGCGAACATTTCGCGTGCGAACACCAAGTCTTTCAACGAAAGCTTTCTGGCAATATGCTCCGCTTCTTCAGCCTGACAATTATAAGTGACATAAGCCTGATTAGGCTGTGTCTGGCAGTATCCGTAAATACCAAGCTCGGTCGCTTTATCCTGAATTTCAGCGGCACAGTCGCCTTCAAAACCAGCGCGACACAATAAAATAATTCCGCTCATTAACTCACTGCTCCTAACTTTATTGCGCCAATAAGCAAGCTTATCCAGCCTGCGATAAATAGCAAACCACCTAAGGGAGTTATAGGCCCGAACCACTTAATACCGGTAAGCGCTAATGCGTATAAACTACCAGAAAACAAAATAACGCCAGCTATCCATAAATAACCGCTTGCCACAAACCATCCAGACGTTGTCTGTTTAAGCCATAAGGCTAACGCTAGTAGCGCTAGTGTATGGTAAAACTGATAGGTTACACCGGTCTCAAAAGCACTCAGCAAACTCTCACTCAATTTCGACTTAAGACCATGCGCAGCAAAGGCGCCTAACATAACACCCGTTGCGCCTAAAAATGCCGCAACGATTAAAAATAACTGACTCACTAAATAAACTCCTTAATTGCCGTAGCCGCTTGCTGCCAAATAACGGGCGTGTCTGCCGATTTTGCTTTAGTTGCTTCAAAGCCGTGATCAGCCCCTTCCAGCCAACGCAATGACCAGTTGTCAGGTAACGTTACACATTCACCCTGCTCTTTCTTCTTCATTAACGGTTTACTAAAGGGGTCTCGAGTTCCCTGTAAAATAAGCCCCGGAGCCCGGCTCATTGCTAACTCATCCAACCGCGAGTTTTCTGGTTTTTGCGGAGGGTGGAACGGAAAACCTAATGCAATAGACGCTTGAGCATTGAACTTGTCCGCCACGCGCAACATCACTCGGCTGCCCAGCGACTTCCCCATTAAAACTAACGGTTTGTTGTCCTGCTGCAGGTCTTGCAATAGAGACTCAACTGCCTCAACAAGGGCTGGCATTCTATTGGGTGGCCTGGGCTTACCGGTTTCTCTTACTTTTTCCCAGTACGGAAAGTCCGGGCGAACCACTTCAGCGCCAAAGGCCACACATTGCTCAGCAAAATAATTCATAAACGCAGTGTCGGGACCTCCACCAGAGCCATGAAAAAATACAACTCTCATCGCGCCCTCTGGGTGTTGCCGCTGATAACGCATCACTCTTTAAATTCCCGTTCTTCCTGCTGCACTATGTCCAGCAGCCATTGCCGAAAGGTCGCGATTTTACCGATTTCGGCCTGGTTGTCACGACAAACCAAATAAAAGGCTTTATTCCGCTGCAACGCTTGCGGAAATATTCTCACCAAATGACCACTGTCAATTTCAGGCTTTACTAACACGTTATTGGCTAAGGCCACCCCTTGCCCATGCACCGCTGCTTGCAGCGCCAGGCTCGAGTGACTGAACACCGGGCCGTTATCGCCTTTATATTGTGGCAAACCAACTAACTGAAACCAGTCTTTCCAGGCATTACGCGTTTCATCATGTAACAGTGTTTGTTTAAATAAATCTGCCGGCTCTGTTATGTCGGCTTTATTCAACAATAAAGGCGAACACACTGGCCATAAGTATTCTTCATGAAGCTGATAGGATTTGACTCCGGGCCAGCGACCGTCACCGTAATAAATGGCTACGTCGACATCATCAGTCAGTGAACCGCTAATTTCATCAACTGCTTTTATACGAATATCCATGTCTGGGTGAGCTTCACGGAAACTACTTAATCTGGGTACAAACCATAAAATGGCGAAACTAGGAGGCACCGATACAGTCAGAGCTCCGCGCTCTGATACCAGTCGCAGTTTATCGGTAGCTTGAGCCAACTGCTCAAAAATATCCCGAAGCTCTAAATAGTACTCCTGACCTTCTTCAGTCAGCAATAACGAACGGTTTCGACGAATAAACAGCTTAAGTTCGAGGAAGTCTTCTAACGCTTTAACCTGATGACTCACTGCCGCCTGGGTAACAAACAGCTCTTCGGCTGCTTTGGTGAAGCTAAGGTGGCGTGCGGCCACTTCAAAAGATTTTAGTGCATTTAAGGGAGGTAATTTGCGCATGCCGATACAAAAAAGCGTCTCTGTTTTTTAGTTCCTCACTACTATAACAGAGACGCCCTTCATTCGGCTATTTACATTACTTTATCTAATGCGACTTACAGTCGTACGCCACCGTCAATTTCGACGACTCGACCGCTGAAAAAGTCATTTTCAATAATGTAACGTGCGCTGTGGGCAATTTCATTGGGCTGTCCCCAGCGCTTCAACGGCACCATAGACAACGCACGCTCGACCGCTTCGGGTTTCATTTGAGCTGTCATTGGCGTTTCAATAAAGCCAGGGGCAATAGCACCACAGCGAATGCCATAACGACCAAGCTCCCGCGCCCAGGTGACTGTCATTGCAACCACACCGGCTTTCGTTGCGGAATAGTTGGTCTGACCCATGTTGCCAGCTCGAGCTACACTAGAAATGTTAATAATGACGCCCTTTTTACCGGCTTTCACCATTTGTGCTGCCGCCTCACGACCGCACAAGAAGGTTCCGGTTAGGTTAACGTCCAGCACTGACTGAAACTGTTGCAGAGGCATTTTCTGCTTCAGTTCTCCGTCTTTGTACTTAATCAATAAACCGTCGCGCAGTAAGCCGGCATTATTGACTAATACATCAATGCCGTTAAATTCCTGCTGAATTTGCTCAAACACGGTTTCTACTGACTCTTCGTCAGTAATATCGACTTCATAGCCAATAACCTTGGCTGCGCCTAGTTTTTCGCACTGTTCTTGAGCGTCACCTAACACGTCACCGTTAATGTCGATAAGCGCTAACTGAGCGCCCTGCTTGGCAAAGTCTTCTGCCATTGCAAGGCCCAGCCCCTGAGCGCCACCGGTAATTACAATCACACTGTCTTTAATTTGCATGTGTTTCCTCAATTCTTAAGTTACTTCTGTGACTTAGGCGCCACATAGTTAAAGATACTGGAAAAGTCCTGACGACCATGGCCTTGTTCAGACCAACTGTGGTATAGATTACGCGTCAGCGAGCCCATTGGCGTTGCGGCACCACTTTCCAGGGCCGTTTGCTGGGCTAAACCTAAATCCTTCGCCATTAGGTCCACCAAAAAGCCACCTTGATAATCGTTACTGGAAGGCACGTTTTCCATAACCCCTGGGCATGGGTTATACACTTCCAGCGTCCAGTTGCGACCTGAACTTGCCAGCATTATTTCGGATAAAATTTTCGGGTCAAGACCATTTGCCTTGCCCAATTGCAGAGCTTCTGACGTGCCAACCATCAATACAGAAAGCAGCATGTTGTTACAAATTTTAGCAATTTGCCCGGCTCCGACATCGCCTGCACGGAACACATTTTTGCCCATGTCGTTCAATACAGTGCGTGCACGGTCTACATTGCTTTCAGTACCACCGCAAATAAAGGTTAAGGTACCGGCTTTCGCGCCACCCACGCCACCAGACACAGGTGCATCAATGAAAGCGATACCCGCTTTCTCAAGTTCTTCACCCACAAACATCGCTGTATCTGAAGAAATGGTGCTGCAATCGATAACTAATTGGTCTTTAGACAGTTTGTTAATAAGTCCGTTGTCACCTAAATAAACACCTTTAACGTGACGGTCTGCCGGTAACATTGAAACCACAAACTCAGCGCCATCAATAGCTTCTTCGGCGGTTTTCGCGGCTTGCGCACCATCTGCGACAACGGCTTTTAGCGCCTCTTCTGACAAGTCGAACGCTTTAACTTTGTGCCCTGCTTTAGCCAGGTTGCTGGCCATTGGGCCACCCATGTTACCCAGTCCAATAAATCCTACGGTTGCCATGTCGGCACTCCTTCTTGTTCATTCGTTTTATTTATCGAGATCGGCCAGCGGATGCGTTCTGTCACCCCACGGAGGTAAAAAGAATGCATCAACCTCTTCTGCGGGTACGTCCGCCACTGAACTGTGCTGCCATTGTGGATTTTTATCTTTATCAATCAGCAAAGCTCGAATGCCTTCAGCAAAGTCACCGCGAACCGCGCAGTTACACGACAGCGTCAACTCTAACCGGAAGCAGTCAGCTAACGACAGGTCAGAGCCTTGCTGTAACTGGTTCCAGACCAAATGAGAGGTGAACGGGCAACCGTTCGCCAGGTTTTTCCGTGCCCGGCTTAACCATTTGTCATCAGTTTCATCCTTAACAATGCGCTCAGCAATGTCACCAATGTCATTACCTGCTGTGAGCTCAGAAATAAGAGACTGATGCGGTTCTACCTGAGGCGCTGGCAGTGCCGTTGTGTCGTCACTCGCTACTGCGCTCAGTAAGTCAGTCACTTTTTGTTTATTAAGCGCGGCTGTATTGCCCCACTCAGTCTCTTTGAGACGAGTCAGTATAACGTCTTTACTCTCGTGACCAACGAAGTGATCGGCCAAGTTCAAATAAAGCGCGTCATTGGCATTGATGGTGGCGCCGGTAATTCCAAGGAATAACCCACAACCTTCCGGCATACGGTTCAGGAAGTAAGTCGCGCCAACGTCTGGATACAAGCCAATAGTGACTTCCGGCATAGCCAATAACGAGCGCTCGGTCACAATACGGTGGCTGGCTCCATTCATTAAGCCCATACCGCCGCCCATCACTATGCCGTCACCCCAGCAAATGAAAGGCTTCGGATAGGTCTGAATGAGATAGTCCAGCTTGTATTCCTGAGTAAAGAAGTTTTCAACCTCTTCCACTAACTTGCCTGGCTCGGCCTGCATAGCTTTGTACATAGCGACAATGTCACCACCGGCACAGAAGGCTTTTTCACCAGAGCCCTGCAACCAGACACAAGCCACTTTGTCGTCATCTGCCCATTTCTTGAGCTGTGGCAGCAGCTTTTCAGCCATTGCCAAACTTAAGGCATTCAACGATTTCTCGGAATTTAATGTAGCAACGCCGATGACTTTGTCACCGGCGCTCAGTTCTTCAAAAAGTACAACGTCTTGCATGGAATCTCCTTACAAGATTTCGCGATCGTTATCCGCCAGCATACGGCGGCCGATAATCATACGCATGACTTCATTCGTGCCTTCTAAAATTTGGTGTACACGAACGTCACGCACATGGCGCTCTAACGGATACTCTTTAATGTAACCATAGCCACCATGCAGTTGTAGCGCATCGTTACATACTTTAAAGCCAACGTCTGTCGCAAACTGCTTAGCCATTGCACAGTACGTCGTTTTATCCGCATCATTGTTATCGACTTTGCTTGCCGCTAAACGCACCATTTGACGTGCTGCTACCAGCTCAGTGGCCATATCAGCTAACTTAAACTGTAGCGCCTGAAAGGCTGCCAGAGGCTTACCAAACTGAGTACGTTCCTGCATATAAGCTTTAGCCGTATTCAGCGCCGCTTGTGCGGTACCGACAGAGCAAACCGCAATGTTAATACGTCCGCCGTCTAAGCCCATCATGGCAAACTTAAAGCCTTCGCCTTCTTTACCCAGCAAATTCTCTGCCGGAATGCGAACGTCTTCAAAGGTCACTAAGCGAGTCGGCTGGGCATTCCAGCCCATTTTGTCTTCAGCTTTACCATAGACAATACCTTCTGCGTCGGCCGGCACTGCAAAGGCAGAAATGCCTTTAGGACCATCTTCGCCAGTGCGTGCCATAACGACCAGTACGTCGGTTTCACCGGCGCCGGAAATAAACATTTTAGAGCCATTCAGAACGTATTCGTCACCGTCTTTCTTCGCACTGGTGCGCAAGCTAGCAGCGTCTGAACCCGAGCCCGGTTCTGTCAGGCAGTAAGAGCCCAACTTCTCACCGGTAACCAACTCTGGTACCCACTGGTCAATTACAGACTGTTGGCCGAACGAGCCAATCATCCAGGTGACCATGTTGTGAATGGTCATCATTGCAGTTGTTGCGGTACAACCGCCAGCCAGTTGTTCAAAAATTAACGCTGAATCTAAACGGCTCATTCCAAAGCCGCCAGCTTCTTCCGGCGTGTACATGCCCATAAAGCCCATTTCACCGGCTTTACGAAACACTTCTATTGGGAAATGATGCTCTTCATCCCATTTTGCCGCATTCGGCGCCAGCTCTTTTTCAGCAAACGCCTTTGCCGTGTCGACAAAGGCTTGTTGATCTTCTGTCAGTTCAAAGTTCATCGTTGTCCCCTACTACCTAAGGTTAATCGACATATTTGGACCGGCGACTTCATCAATGTCGCTCTCGAACCAGCGCGCCGTCACAGTTTTCGTTTCGCTATAAAAACGCACCGCTTGCTTACCATAAGCGTGGAGATCACCGAAGAATGAACGCTTCCAACCAGTAAACGAGAAGAATGGCAGAGGTACCGGAATTGGAATGTTAATACCCACCTGACCGACTTCAACTTCGTGTTGGTATTTACGAGCAGCCGCACCGCTGGCAGTAAAGATAGACGTACCGTTACCGTAAGGGTTGTTATTAACCAGCTCTAACGCGTCATCCAGGCTATCGACTTCTGTCGTACATAAAACCGGACCAAAAATCTCAGTTTTATAAACTTCCATATCCGGTGTGACACTAGAAAACACAGTCGGCCCTACCCAGTTACCTTTTGGTAAGCCGTCAACTTCACAGTTGCGTCCGTCGACTAAAAGCTTTGCGCCTTCTTTTTCACCTTGAGTAATTAAGGCTTCAACACGCTCTTTCGCCTGTGGGCTAATAACCGGACCATAGGCTGCATTCTCGTCATTCCAGGCGCCCGGGCGAACTTTTGCGATAGCTTCAGCCACTTCTGGAATCCACTCTTTCGCAGCGCCAACAAACACGGCGACAGAAATTGCCATACAACGCTGACCGGCTGCGCCAACCGACGAACCAACCAAGTTATTGATAACTTGCTGTTTGTTAGCATCCGGCATAATAACGCAGTGATTTTTCGCACCCGCAAACGCCTGAACGCGCTTACCGTTTTCCGTACCACGGCGGTAAATGTATTCAGCAACAGGTACCGAACCAACAAATGACAATGCACGGACATCGGGGTGATCAAGCAAGAAGTCGACTTGCTCTTTATTACCATGTAAGACCTGCAGAACGCCCTTTGGAGCACCCGCTTCTTCAAACAGCTCGACCAAACGCGTTGGTGTTAAAGGATCTTGCTCAGACGGCTTAAGAATAAAGGTATTGCCACAGGCAATTGCCAACGGGAACATCCAAAGCGGAATCATTGCCGGAAAGTTAAACGGTGTAATACCAGCGCAAACGCCTAGCGGCTGCGTGTAGCTGTATGAGTCAATTTTGCGAGCAACGTTCTCAACCGTTTCGCCCATTAATAACGAAGGGATATTAGCTGCGTGTTCAACCACTTCAATACCGCGCCAGACATCGCCTTTTGCGTCTTCAAATGTCTTGCCGGTTTCCTGAGCCAGGATTTCAGCAATTTCTTCCTGATGCTCTTTAAGCAGTGCTTGATAACGCATCATTACGCGAGCACGCTCTGATACAGGTACTTCTTTCCAGGTTTTAAACGCTTCGCGCGCGCTCTCAACCGCTGCTTCCATTTCACTTTGAGTGGCAACGGGCGCTTCGGCGATAACTTCCTGTGTCGCTGGATTGGTGACAGGAATCCACTGTTCCGACTTCGAGGCGACAAATTCGCCATCTATGTACAGAGGCACTTTCTTAGACATAATTCACCTTCTTGTTGTGTTATTTTGTTCACATCATAATGAACGAATTTAGTTAAGTGAGCCTTTAACGTGACCCTCTTAATTCTGATTACTTTGCTTTGGGCCGCCAGTTTTTCTCTCATTGGCGTTTACCTTGCCGGACAAGTTGACGGTTATATTGTTGTTTTTGTGCGCATGATTTTAGCACTGTTAACCGTTCTACCCTTGTTCCGTTGGCGGCATTTATCGCCCAAAAGTGGGCAGCTACCTCAACTGACTAAGCTGGCCATTATTGGCGCCGTGCAAATTGGCGCCATGTATTTATTTTTGTATCACGCATTTTTGTATTTGAGCGTCGCTGAAGTGCTTTTGTTCACTATTTTTACGCCGCTCTATATAACCCTCATTGACGAACTCATACTCAACCGCAAGCATTTACCTCTTTTATGGTGGATTGCTGCGGCAGTATCCGTTTGCGGCGCTGCCATTATTCGCTATCAACCATTGTCCGATGACTTCATCACTGGCTTCTTTTTAATTCAAGCCGCCAATGCGTGCTTTGCCTTAGGTCAAGTTGCTTACAAACGTCTACCCACAGGTAAAACCCTCGCCCAAGGTCAGCAGTTTGCCGCCTTTTTCTTTGGCGCCAGTGTCATTGCCGGGCTTGGCGTATTATTTTTCGCCGACTTTAACCTATTGCCAACCACTAAGCTTCAGTGGGGTATCTTGCTCTGGTTGGGCATTATTGCCTCCGGTCTCGGCTACCTTGGCTGGAATCTGGCCAGCAAATGGGTTAACACCGGGCAACTTGCCACCATGAACAATGCGCTCATTCCTGCCGGAATTCTAGTTAATGTCTTATTTTGGGAGCAGTCTTTCGACTATACCCGACTTATTAGTGGCGCTTTAATTATCGTACTTGCTGTTTGGTTAGCCGGGCGCGCTCACAAATTGAAGCCCGCCGGCTAACTCATATAGGCATACGCCAGTTACATCATTTCGACTGCCAGAGCGACGGCTTCGCCACCACCAATACACAGCGAGGTGATGCCGCGCTTCTGGCCTTTTTGCTTCAACGCATGCAGCAAAGTTACTAATAAGCGAGCACCACTTGCACCAATTGGGTGCCCTAATGCACAAGCGCCGCCATGCACGTTGACTTTAGCTGGGTCTAATTTCATTTCCTGAATAGCCAACATAGTGACCATGGCAAAGGCTTCGTTAATTTCCCATAAGTCGACATCGTCTTTTGTCCAGTCTAACTTGCCAAGCAGAGAGTTCATTGCGCCAATAGGAGCGACAGTAAACTCAGACGGAGCTTGCGAGTGCGTCGTGTGGCCCATAACTCGCGCCAGCGGTTGCAGGCCTTTGGCTTTAGCTTCACTTTCACGCATTAAAATAAGTGCAGCCGCACCATCGGAAATAGAACTGGAGTTAGCCGCAGTAATAGTGCCGTCTTTTTTGAAAGCTGCGCGAAGCTGTGGAATTTTATCCAGGCGCGCTTTACCAGGTTGTTCATCAGTGTCTACCGTGACTTCGCCTTTGCGAGTCGAATAAGTCACCGGCGTAATTTCACCGTCAAATAGTCCATCTTTAATAGCTGCCTGTGCCTTGGTTAATGAATTAATGGCAAACTCATCCATTGCTTCACGGTCAAGGCCGTATTCATCAGCAGTACCCTGAGCATAAACGCCCATTGCTTTATGCTCATAAGCGTCTTCCAACCCATCAAGCATCATATGATCAAGAACCTGCCCATGCCCCATTCGGTAACCGCTACGACCTTTTGGTAGCATATAAGGTGCGTTTGACATACTTTCCATGCCACCTGCAACAACGACATCGGCCGAACCAGCCTTGATTAAGTCGTGCGCCATCATTGCCGCTTTCAAGCCCGAGCCACACACCTTGTTAATGGTAGTCGCGCCTGTAGAGCGAGGTAAATCTGCGTATAGCATCGCCTGGCGAGCCGGAGCCTGACCTAAGCCAGCGGGTAATACATTACCCATGATAACTTCTGAAATATCATCGGCAGTTAAACCGCTGTTACTAAGAGCTGCTTTTATCGCTGTCGCGCCCAAGTTGGGTGCTGACACATCACTCAAACTGCCCTGAAAACCGCCCATTGGCGTGCGGTTGGCCGCCACAATAACGATGGAATCGCTTGACATCTTTCCTCCAAATGCACTTTACGTTAACGTAAACTTCCTCTAAGCTTAGATCCCAGAGCAACCAAAAAGCAAGTACCGATGAACAATAAAATTACCTACAGTATTGGTGAACTGGCAAAGCAATTTGACATTACCACTCGTAGCATCCGCTTTTACGAGGACGAAGGCCTGCTTTCACCAAAGCGACAGGGCCAGCAGCGCATCTATACCAATAAAGACAGAGTCCGTTTAAAACTCATTTTACGGGGCAAACGTTTAGGCTTTTCTTTGGCTGAAACGCGTCGCTTATTTGAGCTTTATGACGCAGACAACAGCAGCGCTGCGCAGTTACAAAAGGTACTTGAGCTTATCAGTGAGAAGAAAGTCTCACTCAAACAACAAATGGAAGATATTAATGTATTGCTGACGGAACTCAGTGGTCTGGAACAACGTTGCCAGGACGAACTTGAAGCCATTCAGCAGTCAACATCCAAAGTTCACTCTCAGGAGTCGTTATGATTAGTCAATACACCACTTTTAATTTTGGCCTCGGCGAAACGGCCGACATGATCCGTGAGCAAGTTAATGCTTTCGCTCGTGATGAAATTGCACCACGCGCTGCAGACATTGACGAAAAAAATGAATTTCCAAGCGATTTATGGCGTAAGCTTGGCGACATGGGTCTACTTGGCTTAACCGTTGCTGAAGAGTACGGTGGTTCGGGTATGGGCTATCTTGAGCACGTTATCGCTATGGAAGAAATTAGCCGTGCTTCAGCGTCAGTAGGTCTGAGTTACGGTGCACATTCAAACCTTTGTGTGAACCAAATTCACCGTAATGGTAACGAAGAGCAGAAGAAAAAATACTTACCAAAGCTGTGTACCGGTGAACATGTTGGTGCTCTTGCTATGAGCGAACCTAACGCCGGCTCGGATGTTGTCAGCATGAAGCTGCGTGCTGAGAAAAAAGGTGACAAATACGTTCTTAATGGCAACAAAATGTGGATCACTAACGGTCCGGATGCCGATGTTTTCGTCATTTACGCAAAAACGGAACCTGAGAAAAACTCTCGGGGTATTACTGCGTTTATCGTTGAAAAAGACACCCCTGGATTCAGCCAGGCGCAAAAGCTCGACAAACTTGGTATGCGCGGTTCAAACACCTGTGAGCTGGTATTCGAAAACGCTGAAGTTCCTGAAAAGAACATTTTGGGTGAGCTTAACGAAGGTGTCGCTGTACTAATGAGCGGTCTGGACTACGAGCGCGCAGTTCTTGCAGCAGGGCCATTAGGCATTATGCAAGCATGCTTAGACGCTTGCGTCCCTTATATTCACGACCGTAAGCAGTTCGGCAAAGAAATTGGCGAGTTCCAATTAGTGCAGGGTAAAGTTGCTGATATGTACACTCGTACTAATGCAGCTCGCGCTTACGTTTACGCAGTAGCCCAGTCTTGCGATCGTGGTGAAACCACTCGTAAAGACGCAGCCGGCGCAATTTTATACGCCGCTGAGTTAGCCACTCAATTAGCCTTAGACGCCATTCAATTATTAGGCGGTAACGGTTACATTAATGAGTACCCAACAGGTCGTTTGTTACGTGACGCAAAACTGTACGAAATAGGCGCGGGCACATCAGAAATTCGCCGCATGCTGATAGGTCGTGAAATCTTCAGCGAATCCAAATAACGGGAGGCTGCGCTGTGGCAATTTTATCGAGTAAAGTAAACACTCGTGATGAGCAGTACACTGCAAATTACGAGTCGATGCAGGTTGTGGTTGACGACTTGCACGAAAAAGCAGCACAAATACACCAAGGCGGTGGCCCTAAGTATCAAGAGCGCCACTTATCTCGCGGTAAATTACTGCCTCGTGACCGTATTAATAAGTTGCTGGACGCTGGCTCGCCATTTTTAGAAATTGGCCAGTTTGCCGCCTGGGAATGCTATGAAGATTACGTTCCTGCTGCCGGCGTTGTCGCTGGCATTGGTCAGGTTGAAGGCACTGAGTGCATGATCATCGCCAACGATGCCACCGTGAAAGGCGGCACCTACTACCCACTGACCGTGAAAAAGCACTTGCGCGCTCAGGAAATTGCCGAGCGCTGTCACCTACCTTGCATTTACTTGGTAGACTCTGGTGGCGCTAACCTGCCCCGCCAGGATGAAGTATTCCCTGACAAAGAACATTTTGGGCGTATTTTCTTTAATCAGGCCAACATGTCAGCCAAAGGCATTCCGCAAATTGCAGTGGTTATGGGCCTGTGTACCGCCGGCGGCGCGTACGTACCCGCAATGGCCGATGAAAGCGTTATTGTTAAAGAGCAAGGTACTATTTTCTTAGCCGGTCCCCCGCTAGTTAAAGCGGCAACGGGTGAAGAAGTTTCCGCCGAAGAGCTTGGCGGCGCCGACGTGCACACTCGCATTTCCGGTGTTGCCGACCATTTTGCTCACAACGATGAGCATGCTTTAGCTTTAGCTCGCCGCTCGGTAGCACGCCTTAACCGAGGTGAGCCAACTCAGCTGGACCGTCAACCATCAAAACCACCGCGTTACGACGCCAAAGAGCTGTACGGCATTGTTGGTACCGATTTGCGTAAGCCTTATGACGTTCACGAAGTCATTGCGCGCATTGTTGATGATTCTGACTTTGATGAATTTAAAGCCAACTACGGTAATACGCTGGTGACGGGTTTTGCCCGTATTGATGGCTACCCTGTTGGTATTGTCGCGAATAACGGTATTTTGTTCTCCGAGTCGGCGCAAAAAGGTGCCCACTTCATTGAGCTTTGTGCACAGCGTAAAATTCCACTGGTGTTCTTACAAAACATTACCGGCTTTATGGTCGGTAAAAAGTACGAAGCCGAAGGCATTGCCAAACACGGCGCGAAAATGGTTATGGCCGTTTCCTGTGCGAAAGTTCCTAAGTTTACCGTCTTAATTGGTGGTAGCTATGGCGCCGGTAACTACGGCATGTGTGGTCGCGCTTATGACCCAACCATGATGTTCATGTGGCCAAATGCGCGTATCTCGGTCATGGGTGGTGAGCAAGCTGCAGGCGTTATGGCGCAGGTCACCAAAGACAATTTAGCCCGTAAAGGCGAAAGTCTGAGTGAAGAGAAAGAACAAGCGCTGAAAAAGCCAATTGTTGAGCAGTACGAGAAACAAGGTCATCCGTATTATGCGTCTGCTCGATTATGGGACGACGGTATTATCGACCCGGCACAAACGCGCGAAGTTCTGGCACTAAGCCTTGCCGCTTCATTAAATGCACCGATTGAAGACAGCCGCTTCGGCGTCTTCCGCATGTAATCGGAGGTTATGAACCATGGCAAAATACACTAGCCTCAACATTGACGACAAAGGCATTGCAACCCTGACGCTAAACCGCCCGGATGTTCACAACGCTTTTGACGATGTGATGATTGCGGAACTGTTGCAGGCGTTAAAGGAAGTTGAAGAGAATGCTAGCGCCAGAGTGCTTGTACTTCGTTCTGAAGGTAAAAACTTCTCGGCTGGTGCGGACCTGAACTGGATGCGCTCTATGGCGGATAAAAACTACCAACAAAACGTTGAAGACGCCGGTGAGCTTGGGCTGTTAATGGAGCGTTTAGATTTGCTCAGCAAGCCAAGTATTGCGTTAGTCCAGGGTGCCGCTTTCGGCGGTGCCGTCGGTTTAGCAGCTTGTTGTGACATTGTACTGGCGCAACCACGCAGCAGCTTTTGCTTAAGTGAAGTCAAAATTGGACTCATACCAGCGGTTATTAGCCCTTATGTTGTCCGCACTATTGGTGAAAGACAGTCTCGTCGTTACATGCTAACAGCAGAGCGCTTTTTCGCTGACGAAGCACAGAAACTCGGCTTAGTGAATGACGTTGTCGACGACTTTGAAGAGCCACTAAATAATTTACTCGATGCGCTGTTAGCCAACAGTCCTCTAGCCGTCACGGCCTGTAAGGAACTTATTCGCAACGTTGGTTCGCGTCCTATTAATAAAGACGTACGCGAACATACTATTAAAGCCATTGCGGAAATTCGCGTATCGGATGAAGGTCAGGAAGGCTTAAGTGCGTTTTTAGAAAAACGCCCTGCTGCCTGGCTCAATAAGAATTAAAAACAGGTCCCATTATGATCAACACATTACTGATTGCGAACCGTGGTGAAATCGCTTGCCGTATTATTTCAACGGCAAAGAAAATGGGCATTCGAACAGTCGCCGTTTATTCCGATGCCGACCGCAACGCCCGCCACGTTAAGTTAGCTGACAATGCCGTTCACATTGGCCCTGCCGCTAGCACAGAAAGTTACCTGCGCAGCGACAAAATTATTGCCGCAGCTAAACAAACCGGTGCCGAGGCTATACACCCCGGTTATGGCTTCTTATCAGAAAACGAAGACTTTGCTGACGCATGTCAGGCAAATGACATCATCTTTGTTGGGCCTCCGGTTGCTTCTATCGCCGCAATGGGCTCGAAAAGTGCTGCCAAAGCCATAATGCAAGACGCCGGAGTGCCCTTAGTTCCGGGCTATCATGGTAGCGAGCAAGACACCGATATTCTCAAGGCTGAAGCCGAAAAAGTAGGCTTTCCACTGCTTTTGAAAGCCGCATACGGTGGCGGCGGTAAAGGCATGCGCGTCGTCGAAAACATGGGTGAGTTTGACGAAGCCTTAAGCTCAGCTAAGCGCGAAGCCAAATCCTCTTTCGGTAACGACAAAGTACTGTTGGAGCGCTTTATTCGAAATCCACGCCACGTGGAAATTCAGGTGTTTACTGACGAACACGGCAACGCCGTTTATCTGGCTGAGCGTGACTGCTCTGTACAACGCCGCCACCAAAAGGTACTTGAAGAGGCACCGGCACCTGCGCTTACGGAAAAGACTCGTAAGGACATGGGCGAAGCTGCCATTCGTGCGGCTCAGGCGATTGATTATGTTGGCGCCGGCACCGTGGAGTTCTTGTTTGATCAAAGCGGCGAATTCTACTTTATGGAAATGAATACCCGGCTTCAGGTTGAACACCCTGTTACAGAAATGATCACTGGGCAAGACTTAGTAGAATGGCAGTTATTGGTCGCTTCAGGTCAACCGTTACCGCTTGCTCAAAACGATATTCAGGTTAACGGCCATGCGTTCGAAGCACGTATTTACGCGGAAGATCCGGACAACGACTTCTTACCGTGCACCGGCACCATCAACCATTTGCGCACACCCGCTGAAATAAACGGCGTACGTATCGATACCGGCATTGAAGAAGGCGATGAAATTTCAGCTTTCTACGATCCCATGATTGCCAAACTGATTGTCTGGGATACAGACAGAAGCCGTGCCCTACTTCGTCTGCAGAAAGCATTGCGCGAATACCGGTTAACGGGGCTGACAACCAATGTCGACTTCTTGCACCGTTTAGCATCGCACCCGGAATTTGTGAATACGAACTTGACCACTGAGTTTATTCAGCAGCACCAGGACGCCCTGGCACCGGACAGCTCAGTGAATTATCAGCAAATTGCGACGGAAGCTGCGCTGTTCGATATTGTTCAACGCCAGCAGCAACGTGGCAGCTCTCCGTGGCAAAGTGGTAACGCATTTAGAATGAATTCAGCAGCTACGCACAGCATCCCGTTGCAATTCAATGATGACAATTACACCATTGCGCTGGTAGAGACTGGGAAGGGTGAGTTTACTCAACACATCGATGAAGAGAGTATTCATTGGCAAGTATCTCTGACCGATGACAAACTGACCTTAACGGCGGGTGATATGCGTTATTCACGCTATGTCAGTGCAGACGACCAACAAATTACCGTCTTTACCGACAATGGCCCTGTCACTTTCCATCGTCACCGTGTCGCTGATACCCTTTCTGATGATACAGCGCATGGCGGACACGTTGCGCCGATGAACGGCACTATTATGGAAGTCCTGGTGACTAAAGGTGATACCGTCGAAAAAGATCAAGCGCTTGTCATTATGGAAGCCATGAAAATGGAGTACACCATACGCGCTGGCCACGATGGCGAAGTCACAGATATATTCTTTGCCGCCGGTGACCTTGTCAGCGACGGTGATGAACTCATCGCAGTTAGCGAAGCGGAGTAGTTATGGCTATTGCAGAGCAGATTAAAATTGTTGAAGTGGGTCCTCGAGACGGCTTACAGAATGAATCCGCTGTTTCTGTAGACGCTAAAGTCACTCTTATCGAAGCTCTGGCGGATGCGGGTCTTTCGTATATTGAGAGTGCAAGTTTCGTCAGTCCAAAATGGGTTCCACAGATGGCTGACAGCACAGCGGTTATGGAAAAAGTGACCCGCCGCTCGGGAATCACCTACGCGGGCCTCACCCCAAATCTAAAAGGCTTCGAGGCTGCAGTGGCAGCTAATATGGATGAGGTAGCTGTATTTGGAGCTGCCTCTGAAGCCTTTACACAAAAGAATATTAACTGCAGCATTGACGAGTCGCTGGAGCGATTCAAACCTGTCATTGCAGCGGCAAAAGATAAAGGCATTCCTGTTCGTGGTTACGTTTCTTGCGTGCTGGGCTGCCCATACCAAGGTGAAGTGCCACTCGATAATGTGGTTAAAGTCGCAAAAGCCCTGTATGACATGGGATGTTATGAAGTGTCTCTGGGTGACACCATAGGCGTAGGCACCCCGCTTAAAGCTCAGAAAATGTTGGCAGCGGTAGCTGAGCAAATACCCATGGAAAAACTCGCTCTGCATTTCCATAATACTTACGGACAAGCATTAGCCAATATCATGGCCTGCCTGCCCTTAGGTGTTGCGACTATTGACTCTGCCGTTGCTGGCCTTGGTGGCTGCCCTTATGCTAAAGGCGCAAGTGGTAATGTTGCCACCGAAGATGTGGTCTACATGCTGAACGGTATGGGTGTAGAAACTGGCATTGATTTGAATAAGCTAATCGCAGCGGGCGCAGGTATTTGTGAACACTTAAGTCACGGGCCTCGCTCACAGGTAGCCATTGCAGAATTAGCAAAACGAGGGGAATAAAATGACTTCAGAAGCATTGTGGCAACCGTCAGCGGACACTATTGCCAACGCCCGCATGACCGACTTCCTGCAACAGGTAAACACGGAAAAAGGTTTAGCGTTGGCGAATTATCACGACCTTTATCAGTGGTCTGTTGATAATGATGAAAGCTTCTGGTCAATGATTTGGGACTATTTTGATGTTATTGGCAAAAAAGGCTCTACCGTTGTCACCGATAAAGAAAAAATGCCTGGCGCCAAATGGTTTCCCGAAGCAAAGCTTAATTTTGCAGAAAACTTGCTGCGACATAAAGATAATAAAATTGCGTTAATTTTCCGCGGTGAGAACGGTGCCCGACAGCAACTTACGTATGCAGAGCTGTATAAAAGAGTTGCAGGCCTTGCTGCGGGGCTTCGTAAGCAAGGCGTAACAGCTGGCGACCGCGTTGCGGCTATGATGCCAAACTGCATAGAAACCATTATTGGCATGTTGGCAACCACCAGCATAGGAGCTATTTGGTCGTCCTGCTCTCCCGACTTTGGTGTGCAAGGCGTGCTGGATCGCTTTGGTCAAATAGAGCCGAAAGTCTTAATTACCGTCGACGGCTATTTCTACAACGGTAAAAACCTCAATATTAAAGACAAAACCGCCGATATCGTTGAAAAAATCCCGAGCATTGAAAGAACTGTCATTGTTAACTTCAGTGACCAACAAGAAACCTTCACCGGCGATAACGTCGTTTCATGGGACGATTTTTCCGACAGTAGCGCTACCCAAATTGAGTTTGTCGAGCGCAACTTTAACGATCCGCTCTATATTATGTTCTCATCCGGTACAACCGGGGTTCCTAAATGCATTGTGCATGGCACCGGAGGAACATTACTACAACATCTGAAAGAGCACGGTTTACACACTGACCTCGATACCGAAGACAACCTCTTCTATTTCACGACCTGCGGTTGGATGATGTGGAACTGGTTGGTCAGCGGGTTAGCCGTTGGTGCAACCTTAACCTTATTTGACGGCTCTCCGTTCGCGCCAGAGCCTGAGTTCTTATGGGACGTTGCTGACGAAGAAGGTATTACTGTTTTTGGAACCAGTGCTAAATACCTTGCGGCACTTGAAAAAGCCGGTGTGAAACCCAGAGAAAGTCACCAACTGGAAAAACTAAGAAGCATTCTGACCACGGGTTCAGTATTACCCCCTGAAAGCTTTGACTACGTTTATCGGGACATCAAAAAAGATCTTTGCTTGTCTTCTATTTCCGGTGGTACTGACATCATTTCATGTTTTGCGCTCGGCTGCCCTATTCTGCCGGTTTATCGCGGTGAGCTTCAGTGCCGGGGTCTCGGTCTGGCGGTCAATATCTATGACGACAACGGCGCCCCCATACGCGGCGAAAAAGGCGAGCTGGTTTGCGAGAAATCATTCCCTTGTATGCCCGTAAGCTTTTGGGGCGATGACAACGGGGAACGTTACTTTAACGCTTACTTTGCTCGCTTTGACAACACATGGGCGCATGGTGACTTCGCTGAGTTAACCGAGCACAATGGCGTTATAATCCACGGCCGTTCAGACGCTGTGCTTAACCCTGGCGGTGTTCGTATCGGTACAGCCGAAATTTATCGCCAAGTGGAAAAAGTAGACCAAGTCCTTGAAAGTATCGCTATTGGCCAACAATACGATGGCGACGAACGCGTCGTTCTTTTTGTTAGATTACGCGAAGGTATTGAGCTTACCGACGAGCTCAAGCAAACTATTGCCAAAACCATTCGTGCAAATGCAACGCCGCGGCATGTGCCAGCCGTTATTTTGCAGGTTGACGATATACCCCGTACTATAAGTGGTAAAATTGTCGAATTGGCTGTGCGTAACGTGGTTCATGGTGAGCCCGTTAAGAATACAGACGCATTAGCGAACCCTGAAGCACTCGAATATTTCAGGGACAGAGAGGAGTTACGCTAAGCAATGATGTTTATTCAGGGGTCGCGGCAAGCCGTTATCGCGGCAGTTGTGGGGGTGGCAGTCACTCTCACAGCGTTTTTCTATCTGCGATACACTGAAAACGAAAAAGCACATGAGGCTTTGGAAGCTGAGGCTTATAGCCTGCAGCGCGATATCCGCCAAAGTCTTGTGTCACACCTATTCGTTGCAGAGTTACTTGCGCGGGAATGGGAACGCAGCGAAATAAGCTTAAACTCTCGCCGCGACTCAGACGCCGACATTGTCACGCTTTATTACCCCAACGTGCAAAACGTAGTTTGGCTGAATGCCGACCAAAAAATACAGTTTTTGTATCCTAAAAATCAGAAAAATGAACTCATAGGAACACCGTTTTCTGACAGTCCGTTGCGCGCGCAACTAGGTCAGTCTCAAAACAACCGTCATGCGATGATGGGGCCCGCTGGAAACCTTGGTCGCCTCAGTAGCGACATTGCCATTTTTGTTCGCGTTCAGCGTTCTGATACTCCGGGCTTTATCGGCTTTGTTATCAGCCTTCAAAGTATGTTCAACAATGTCATTCGAACCAATATCAGCGAAGGTTTTCAGGTTAGCATTAGTAATGGCACTGGCATACTTTATGAATTTGCCGGAGACCCATCTCTAAAAGCGAACTGGACGCACAACCGCCGCTTACAGCTTGTCGGGAATAGCTGGGAGTTGGCTGTTTGGCCAACCGCTGAACACATGAGTGATCTTAGAGGTTCCGTTTCTACTGCGGTTTTACTGGCCGGACTATTCATTACTGCGGCTCTTACTTTTGTGCTTTATATTCTCGGTCAAAGTCGATTCAAAGCGCAGCAACTCGCTGACGCTAACATCGAGCTTTACAGCGAAATAGATGAGCGCGAACGCGTTGAAAAACAAATGGCTTATTTGGCAGAACACGATGCACTCACGGGCCTTATTAATCGCAATGCGTTAAAACGTATTTTGGGTGAATGGCTTGAGAAGAGTGATGCTAAAAACAACTCTGCCCTGCTGTTTATCGACCTCGACCGCTTTAAAGAAGTGAACGATGCTCTGGGACACACTGTAGGCGATGAACTGCTCAGGCGTGTTGCTCGCCGTATTAATAAACTGGCGCCTAACAGCAGTCAGCTCGCTCGTGTTGGCGGTGATGAATTCTTGCTTGCAATTGAGTGCACAGAAAATCGACAGCAAGTTGTTGCTCTGGCAGAACGCTTATTGCAGGCGTTAGATGCGCACTTCTTTGTTGATGTTTATGAGCTCTTCATAAGCGCTTCGATTGGCATCACCTTTGCTGAAGACGCCGACTTCAACGCTGAATACTTTATTCGTAACGCTGATACCGCACTTTACCAAGCAAAAGAACAAGGTCGTAACACCTATAAAATATACGACAAAGCCATACACAAGGACTTAACCAAAAAACTAGAACTGGTTAAACGCTTGAGACATGCCGTAAATAAGCAGCAGCTCACCGTTTACTATCAACCGAAAGTTGAGTTAAGTAGCCGCCGTATCACAGGCTTTGAAGCCTTGGTTCGCTGGGTCGACGAAGATGGCTCTATTATTCCGCCAGACCAATTCATTCCACTGGCTGAAGATACCGGCTTAATTATTCCTATTTCCGAATACGTTATGCGCGAGTCCTTCTTGCAGCTAAAGCAGTGGCATGAGCTTGGTTTTACCGAATTAAGTATTGCTATCAACATTTCGGGTAAGCAATTGCATTTGCCCGACTTTGCCGACGATGTCATTGAAAAAGTTAACGAAGCCAAAGTACCACCGAATAAAGTCGAACTGGAGCTTACCGAACAAGTCTTTATTGAAAACATACAATCGCACACAAGGTTCATGCATTCCGTGCGCGAGTACGGTATGTCTTTAGCCATTGATGACTTTGGTGTAGGTTACTCGTCACTTTCTTATCTGAAGAACTTTCCGGTAACGTCGCTGAAAATTGACCGCTCATTCGTGAAAGACTTACCAGATAATGAAGATGATGCGACAATTACCCAAACAATTATAAGTTTAGCGCGCAACCTAAATATCCAGTTGGTTGCTGAAGGTATTGAAACAGAAGAGCAAGTTGAATTTCTGCTGCATAGAGAGTGTGCAACGGGACAAGGTTTCTTATTCAGTAAGCCGGTTCCAGCGCAACAAGTCACTCAATTATTACAGCAGTACAACGGGCTAATACCAATACAAATAGCCTGAATAAAGTGGAGGTTCACGTGGAACGCGAAAGCATGGAATTTGATGTCGTCATTGTTGGTGCAGGTCCTGCGGGCTTAGCAACTGCGTGTCGACTCGGTCAGCTGGCTCAGGAGAACGAGCAAGAGCTGATGATTTGTGTCGTTGAAAAAGGTGCTGATATTGGTGCCCATATCTTATCGGGTGCAGTATTTGAGCCTCGTGCATTAAATGAATTATTCCCAGACTGGAAAGATCGCGGAGCCCCACTTAACACAGAGGTTACCGGTGACGATATTCTGTTACTAAAAGACGAAGAAAACTTCAGTCGCTTACCCAACTTTTCGGTTCCTAAAACCTTTCACAATAAAGGTAACTATATTGCCAGCATGGGCAACCTGTGTCGCTGGATGGCTGAGCAAGCAGAACAGCTAGGCATTGAAATTTTCCCGGGCTTCTCAGCTGCCGAGCTACTATACAACGAAGACGGTTCAGTAGCAGGCGTACAAACCGGTGATATGGGTGTTGCCAAAGACGGTAGTGAAAAAGACGGTTATATGCCCGGCATGGAGCTGCGAGCAAAATATACCGTATTTGCTGAAGGTTGCCGCGGACACTTGGGCAAGCAACTGATTAGCCAATTCGAACTGGACAAAGACGCCACACCACAACACTACGGCCTTGGCTTTAAAGAAATATGGGATATTCCCGAAGAGTTACATGAGCCGGGTAAAGTGGTTCATACCGCGGGCTGGCCTTTAGAAGGCAATGCCAAAGGTGGTGGTTACCTTTATCACGCAGAAGACGGCCAGGTGTACCTGGGGCTTATTGTCGACCTGAACTATGAAAATCCATACATGAACCCTTTCCAGGAGTTTCAGCGTTTCAAAACCCACCCTGCCATTAAACAAATTATTGAAAATGGCAAACGTGTTTCTTATGGCGCTCGGGCTATTGCTAAAGGCGGTTATTACTCATTACCGAAAATGACCTTCCCTGGCGGATTAATCGTTGGCTGTAATGCCGGCACATTGAACTTCTCTAAAATTAAGGGCAACCATACGGCAATGAAGTCTGGCATGATTGCCGCTGAAACGCTTTTTGACGAACTAAAAGCCGGTAATGCAAACACTGAGGCGAAGCAATACACCGAACGTTTTGAATCGTCGTGGGTGTACGACGAGCTTTATCGTTCACGAAACTTCGGTGGCGCGGTTCATAAGCTCGGCACAATGCTTGGTGGCGCCTATAATATGGTTGACCAGAATTGGTTTGGCGGAAAACTACCGTTTAAATTTAAAGAGTGGACACCAGACTATAAAGCAACAGGTAAAGCCGATAACTTTAAGCCTATTGAGTATCCTAAAGCCGATAACAAACTCACTTTTGATCGCCTGTCTTCAGTATTTTTATCCAATACGAACCATGCAGAAGATCAGCCATGTCATCTAAAACTCAAAGATGACGATATTCCGCTTAAGGTTAATTTGCCGGAGTTCGCCGAGCCTGCGCAACGTTATTGCCCTGCCGGAGTTTATGAAGTTGTTGAGGAAGACGGAAAACAAGTTTTCCAAATAAATGCTCAAAACTGCATACATTGTAAAACCTGTGACATTAAAGACCCCAGTCAAAATATTACCTGGGTGGTTCCAGAAGGTGGCGGCGGCCCAACTTACCCTAATATGTAATTGTTTTGTAAAGACACCAGATAGAAACACCCAGGCATGCTATATGTCTGGGTGTTTTATTTTTTATGGCTTGTAGAAACAAATTTTCTGAACTAAACCTAATACAAAGAAATGCAATGAGGTGACTTTTATGAAACACATCAATTTAGGAATAACATCACTGGTGGCTGCTTTATTAATCTTCAACGGAACTGCTTTTGCTCAGCAAAAGTCTGAAGAAGCAAAAGAAATGAAGCAGGACAAGAAAGAGATGAAAGCTGACATGGAAGCAATGAAGGAAGAGCGCAAAGCCGAGATGGAAGCTATGCGCGAAGAGCACAAGGCTGAGATGATGCAGCGTAAGGAAGAGCATAAAGCCGAAATGCAAGAACGCAAGGAAGAACGGAAATATGAGAAAGAAGAACATAAATTAGAAAAGGAAAAAAGAAAGCACGATAAAAAAGACAGAAAAGAAAAGTGGAAAGCTGAAAAAGAAAAGCGCAAAGCCGAAATGAAAGAGAAGCGTCAGTCTCTGAAAGATAAAAAAGACGACTCTGACGATGACTCTGATGACGATGACAACAACGACGGCAATAATATCTCTTAAGCAACACAGATATTAAATAGAGAAAAAAGAGCGACTATCGCTCTTTTTCTGTTTTTAGCCGTATTTTATTGCTGTTATTTTAATCAAGCGTTATTATTCCCAGCAATTAAATATAGGAATTAGGGAAATTAATATGAGTGAGTTTTTAAATATTATTCGTCACGAAAGACGTTTAAAGTCGGCATTAAAGTCTCTTTCAATTGAAGAGTTAGAATCAATAAAAGAAAAGTTCGATTCGGTTGTCGCAAAACGCAGAGAAGAAGAAGCCGAAAAGCTTCGTGAACAACAAGAGAAAGCGAAAAAAATAAAAGAATTCAAAGCTGCAATGGCCGATGCTGGCATTGAACTGTCAGATATTCTCGAACAAGAACTGGGTGGCGAACCTATCGTCAAAACTACAAAGAAACGGGCGCCCAAGCCTCCTAAATACGAATACACTGACGACGAAGGTAATCGGCAAACCTGGACTGGCCAAGGCAGAATGCCAAAGCCAATGAAAACAGCTTTAGATAACGGTAAGCCATTAGAGTCTTTTCTAATTAAGTAGCGCTTTTTGTTGAACAAACTCTAAAGCTTGATTAGGCTATAAAAAAACAAAAACGCAAGGACACAAATTGCGCTTTCCATTATTTATAGCTTTACCACTACTCGCACTGACGGGCTGCTCGATACTTCCGGGCGGCTCAGGTTCGCCTATGAGTTGGTCATCACACTCTGCCGATATTTACCGTCAGGGCAACTTACCAAGGTCAAATTATAAGGTAGTTAGTGTTGTTAATGGCGAAAGCTGCCAACGGGAATATAAGGCTGCCCCTGCGTCAGAGTCAGACGCTTTAAAGGCCTTAAGAGCAGATGCGGCTCGCTTTGAAGCCGATGCGGTTATTGAAACTCAATGCTTTAATTTAAAACCCGACGCAGGCTCCATTTGCTATAGCGAAGTCAGTTGCGTCGGGCGAGCCATTCGGTGGGTCGACTAAGCGCTTAGTTACTCAATTTACTCAAGCGCACGTCACCCACACCTACTTCTACATCAACACGAACTGACCCTGTGCCTTCATAGGTAGACTCTGAAGTTACCATCATGCGCTCGTTATTGCTGTTATCAAAATTATCCAAACGAGTATCGCCGACACCAACTGACGCCGTTACCTCTTTGTAGTCTCCAGCGGCCAAATCTAAATCCAGGTCTCCTACGCCGAGCTCAATATCGCTGTTAATAAAAGGCAATACACCGCTGATTTCACCAACGCCTAACTCTAAGTCCAGATGGTTAATCTTTGGAACTCTAATGACCCAATGCTGAACCATATCGTCCGCCGGTGTTGCCGATACTACGAGTTTATTTCCTTTCCTTTCGCCTTTTATTAAAACAGCGTCAATATCGCCGCCACTGGTAAACCAACTGTCTCCGTCTGATTCAACTCGCAATTCTATTTCTACCGCGTCATTGTCTGACGGCATTAGTTCAACTGTCCCAACCGTTGCTTCCACATGAATCTCTGTTTTTGAGTCAACAATATAACTCTCGGTTAATTCCTTTTCTTTTGCAAAGGCCGCTGTACTTAGGGTCACCAAACCAATAAAAGCCAGTGTTAACGGCCAAATTTTATGCTTCATCATTTTGCTTTTCCTTTTTTGATAGCACCAGTTCATGATTAGTCAGTAATAACCTCAAATGGTTACGGTTAGACAGCAATCGGCGTGCCAAAATAATTACTCTTTAAATTTCAAATAGTTAAAAAACTAACAAATCTCAGGTTAGGCAAAATCGCAATAATGTGGTCAAATTGGCTATTATCGCCAGGTAAAAGTGTGAACCATGAAAAGCCAACAAAAACTGACACCTATCGCATATATCAAAACGCCCTACCCTGAGAAATTCAGCGTGCCCAGACAAAGCCGGCTTACGCCTAACGTTTATGCGACAGTTGAGTTAGCTGGCGATTATGATCATGCCCAGGCAATAAAAGGCATTGAGCAATTCTCACACCTGTGGCTTGTTTTTGAGTTTCACCAACATTCAGACTGGCAGGAAAAAGTGCGCCCACCGAGACTCGGAGGCAATGAATCTGTCGGTGTTTTCGCATCACGATCCCCTTTTCGCCCCAACCAGTTGGGTCTGTCTGTCGTCGAGCTTGTTGGCGTTGAAACAACGCCCTGCGTGTGCTTAAAAGTGCGTGGTGCCGATATTGTCGACGGCACGCCCATAGTCGACATTAAACCTTACATACCTTATGTCGACGCCATAGACGATGCTAAAGGAGGTTTTGCCGACAATCAGCCAGAGCAACTTAGCGTTGAGTTTTCACAAGAAGCTGCGCGGCAATTAGAGCAACTGTCCGGCCAGAATAAAGAACTACGCGAAGCCATTATTGACGTACTGCAGCAAGACCCCCGCCCTGCCTACCATAAGGCGAAAACTGCCAGGAGAATCTACGGAACTGCGCTTTTTGACTATAATATTCGCTGGTACGTTGAAGAAAATACGGTTTTTGTGGAAGAAATTGCACAAAATACTCTGTAAAAGACTTTTGACCTTCAACAGACACTGCTAAACTTCGCCCTAATTTTTGACCACTACAACTTGCAGAGAATTGCCAGACTATGCGCAGTAGCCAATATTTATTATCAACGCTAAAAGAAACTCCGTCTGACGCTGAAATTGTGAGCCACAAGTTGATGCTTAGAGCCGGTATGATACGAAAAGTCGCTGCCGGGCTTTATAACTGGACACCAACAGGCTTGCGCGTTTTACGTAAAGTTGAAGCGGTTGTTCGCGAAGAAATGGAAGCCATTAATGCGTTAGAAATACTAATGCCAATGGTTCAGCCTGCTGATCTCTGGCAAGAGTCTGGTCGTTGGGATGACTACGGCCCTGAGCTACTGCGCCTTAAAGACCGTAACCAACGTGACTTTTTACTGGGCCCAACTCATGAAGAAATAATTAGTGAATTGGTGCGCAAGGAAGTCAGCAGTTACAAGCAACTGCCGTTGACTCTGTTCCAAATACAAACAAAGTTCCGTGACGAAATTCGACCTCGCTTTGGGGTTATGCGTGCGCGTGAATTCATCATGAAAGACGCTTATTCGTTCCACTTAAGTCAGGAGTCGCTGCAAGCAACTTATGACGCTATGTACCAAGCGTATAGTCGTATATTTGAGCGTTTAGGCTTAGATTTCCGTCCAGTTATTGCCGATACTGGTTCTATTGGTGGTAATAGCTCTCACGAGTTTCACGTGTTAGCAAGCTCGGGCGAAGACGCTATCGCCTTCTCGGACGGTTCAGACTACGCTGCAAACGTGGAAATGGCAGAAGCTTTGGCGCCAGCAGGCGAACGCCCTGCAGCAACTCAAGACATGGCTAAACACGAAGTGCACGGCGATGAATTAGCCGCTGTGTTGCAACCTCTGTCAGTCGAGAGCCAGCAAGCCGTTAAGTCCGTCATTGTTAAAGCGTCTGACGAAATTGACGCCGAGTACGTTCAATTAGTGTTGCGCGCGGACCATGAATTCAACAGTGTGAAAGCAGAAAAACTACCTCAGGTAGCAACCCCCATAGAAGTGTTAACTCAAACCGATGAAGCAACGGGTGTAGAAGCTGCCTTCGTTGGAGTGGTAGCTAGCAAGCTACCGCTGCTAGTCGACAGAAGTGCCGCACAGCTGGCGGACTTTGCCTGCGGAGCCAACGAGAATGGCCAGTGGTTAACCGGCGTCAACTGGGAACGCGATGTTAGTGATTTTGATGTCGTTGATATCCGGAACGTGGTTGAAGGCGACCCCAGCCCGTGTGGCAAAGGCACGTTGAAAATTGCGCGCGGTATAGAAGTTGGCCATATTTTCCAGTTAGGCAAAAAATACAGCGATGCAATGAAAGTCGGTGTGTTGTCTGAAACAGGCAAGCACGAAACTCTGACCATGGGTTGTTACGGTATTGGTGTTTCGCGAATTGTTGCTGCGGCTATTGAGCAACATAACGATGACCGAGGCATTCGCTGGCCAGACGCATTAGCGCCGTTCCAGGTTGCTATTGTGCCAATGAACATGCACAAATCTGCACGCGTTCAGGCGGCCGCTGAGAAGCTTTACGAAGAATTAAAGTCTAAAGGCGTCGATGTATTATTTGATGACCGTAAAGAGCGCCCTGGGGTCATGTTTACCGACATGGAGCTTATTGGCGTACCCCATCAAGTCGTTGTTGGTGAGCGTAACCTTGATGAAAACCAGGTTGAATACCAGTCACGAGCCGGTGGCGAGAAGCAAAAAATCGATCTTGATCAGTGCGTTGACTTCGTCCTTAAGCAATTCGATTAGTCTCAACCACAAGCTCCTGACACTAAAAAGGCCTGATTCAATCAGGCCTTTTTGTTTCTTAACGATTTATAAACGCTAATTAAGATTCTTGCCCTGCCAATGGCTCAACATAGTGCAGGTGCATATCCCACGGGAAGTGAATCCAGGTATCTTGCTCTAAGTCCGCAACAAAGTCGTCGACTAAGTCCATGCCGGCTGGTTTTGCATAAACGGTAACGAACTTGGCTTTTGGCAAGCGATCACGCAGGAACTTCAATGTGTTGCCGGTATCGACAAGGTCATCAACAACCAGGAAGCCTTCACCGTCCCCTGTGGCTGTAACGTCTTTCAATAGTTGCAAGTCGTCACGCTGTTCGTCATGGTCGTACGAGCTGACAGCAACACAGTCAACCACACGAATATTCAATTCACGAGCCACAATAGCGGCCGGAACCAAACCACCACGGCTTACCGCGATAATGCCTTTATACTGTTCAGCTGGCAATTGCCGACGCGCTAACTCGCGTGTCGCGCGGTGCAATTCTTCCCAAGAAACAAAAAATTCGCGATTTGAATGCCATCCCATAATGTTACTACCCTAACCAAATGAATTTTGCGATAAATAAAGCACCTAAAAGCACCACACTCGGCGTTAAGTCACTGTATTTGCCACCTAAAAGCTTCACGACCACATAACTGATGAAGCCTAAAGCAATACCGTCCGCTATTGAAAACGTTAACGGCGTCATTAATAAAACCACAGCTACTGGGGCTGCTTCAGTAATGTCGTCCCACTTCACGTCTTTTAGCGTGAAGAGCATTAATACAGCTACGTAAATAATAGCCCCAGCGGTTGCATAGGCTGGAATCATTCCAGCCAATGGCGCAAAAAACATCGCCAACAAGAATAAGACACCAACCACAACCGCCGCTAAGCCCGTCTTACCACCAGAGGCAACTCCAGCCGCAGATTCAATGTAGCTCGTGGTGGTCGACGTACCCAGCATTGAACCGGCTACCGTTGCTGTACTGTCTGCCATAAGTGCTTTGTTTAAGCGAGGCATATGACCGTCGGCTTTCGCCAGACCGGCCTTCTGTGCAACAGCCAACAACGTGCCAGATGTATCGAATAAGTCGACAAATAAAAAGGCAAAAATAACCGACAACATCCCTAAGTCAAAAGCGGCAGCTAAGTCCATTTGCAGGAACGTTGGCGCTAAGCTCGGCGGTGCAGAAACAATGCCATTATAGTCAACTAACCCTGTCAACCAGGCAATAAAAGTGACCGCTAAAATACTAATTAGAGCAGCACCCTGAACTCCGCGTGCAACCAAACCAATAATTAAAAAGAAACCCGCCGCAGCAAGTAATACTGACGGTTCACCTAATTCACCTAAGGCCACCATAGTCGCATCATTAGCGACAATGATATTGGCGTTTTGCAAACCAATTAATGCCAAAAATGCACCAATACCAGCCGCTATCGCTAAGCGAAGCGTTGGTGGAATGGACTTAATAATCCACTCTCTAACGCGAAACGCCGACAATAAAAAGAAAATACAGCCTGAGAAGAACACTGCACCTAACGCCGTTTGCCAGGTATACCCCATGCTGAAAACAACGGTATAGGTGAAAAACGCATTCAGACCCATACCTGGTGCTAGTGCGACGGGGTAGTTTGCCCAGAAGCCCATTATTAGACAGCCAATAGCCGCAGCTAAACAAGTCGCCACGAAGACCGCACCGTAATCCATTCCGGTTTCACTTAAAATGGAGGGGTTTACAAAAATAATGTAAGCCATGGTCAGGAAGGTCGTGAAGCCACCAATGACTTCCGACTTTATGGAGCTGCCATTGGCTTTTATCGAAAACAGTTTTTCCAACATGAGAAACCTTGAAGTTTGGCGTTGTGGTTAAAAGGCAGGTATTTTATCCTAATTGGCACAAAATTTGTTGTTCACTTTTTAAATAATTTACAGGAAACCCAATTAACCATGCCTACAGTTTATTTTGTTGATGCCGACGGAAACCAATTTGAAGCTGATGTCGAAGCCGGAACCAACGTCATGGAAGCCGCTGTCGATAATTTTATCGATGGTATTGTTGGTGAGTGTGGTGGGGTTATGTCATGCGCCACTTGCCACTGCTACATTCCAAAAGAGTGGCAGGATAAAATTCCTGAGCCATCTGAGCAGGAAGAAGACATGATAGATATGGTCATGGAGCCTCAGGATAACAGCCGTCTGAGCTGCCAAATTGAAGTCACTGACGAGCTAGACGGCTTAGTCGTTCATTTACCTAAGTCACAGTTTTAAACTAACTGACGGCTGCCACGGGCATAAGCACTTCGTCGTGGTAGCCGGTAATGACCCGAATTGTTCCCGACAATTCGTTGTCGAGCTCACTGTCTCCTGTGTCGACTCGAAGCGGTTGGTTATTTAATGACTTCAGCTTTGCCTTAGTCGCGACAACCCAAATGTTGTCTTTACCAATTGCCCGAATAACACGCGGACTCAGTTGTTGATTACCACGGCCAAACAAGTGCCCCTGTCCGCCAATAAGCGTAATAATCAGTTTGACTGAGCCTACAGACTTAGAGACGGCTTCAAACAACTCTTTCTCGGTAATATCGCTTTTTATTAAGGCGTCGTCCTGAACAAGATCAACACCTAATAACGTGTTTTCAATACCCATATCGTCCATGATGGCGGCAACGGTCGAACCCGATCCCATGACCAGCAGTTCGTCGTCCACTCGTTCAATAATTTCCGCCGCTATGTCATCAAGCACCAACTCATCGCTCTCTTTACCGCCCATTTTCACGGCTTGAACATATTCAAGCTCGGCCGGTACCGACATTTCACCATAACGTCGTGCTTTGACGATGCCTTCTCTAAAGGCGCTTTCATCAATATCCATTACATCAGACTCGTGAATACTCGAAAGCTCACCTTTGAGAATTTTCTCAATAACACGCCCCGCTGCCGTTGGGCTAATAGCGTAAACACCCGAGTGAATTTTCACTCCGGCCGGAATACCTAATACTAATTGGTTATCAGGAACCACTGAGTAAACATCACGAGCGGTGCCATCACCACCAGCAAACAGCAGGATATCGACGTTTTTATCAATAATCGCTTTTACGGCTTGTTTGGTGTCGTCCGATGACGTTTCCTGAGTATTCGGGTTAAATACGGTTTGGTAAGAAAACCCTAGAGACTTCAATACATTTTCGCCCATTTCGCCACCACAAGTGACAAAGTCGAGCTGTTTTTGATAATTCTGGAGGATTTTTAACGCGGTTTCTGCACGCTGCATTGCTTTGCGCTCTGCACCGGCTTTTAATGCCTTTTCACGAATATCAGCGCCATCACTTCCTTTTAAAGCAATGGCGCCGCCAATACCTGCGTACGGATTAACCACCAGGCCAACCGTTAAACGGTTTACTGCTGTCATTGTTACTCTTCGTTTGCTTCGTCCTGAATGGCTTCACCGGCTTTTTCTAAGTCTTGGCCTGCGCCTTCAATCGTCTCACAAGCGCTAAGCCCTAAAATAGCAACAGTAACCAATAGTGCTCTTAAAAACATAAGTAACTCCTTGTTAATCCTGAATCATTTGGCAACTTGGCCACTCACAATTAAACGCCTTACACAGCGCTTTTGCAAATATCTTTGCTCTGGGCGGCAAGGTGTCGGTTGCCAGATAGCTCTCTAACTGTTTGGCGACAGCCTCACGAAATGCATGCCTGTCGACCTCAACACCACTTAAGTTGTCGACGCTCACATCAAACTTAAAACCTGCACACAGTGAAAATAGCCACTCCAGCGCCTGAGGCTTTCGTTCAACCTGTTCAAATTCGCGCTGTTGCTGTTCATTGCGGCCATCGGGTTCGTACCAGTAGCCGTAATCGAACTGTTGCCGGCGCTTTTCACCGGCAATGCACCAGTGCGCGGTCTCATGCAACGCTGACGCAAAAAAGCCATGAGCAAATACAATCTTATTAGGCTCGCCGCCCTTCCCCGGTTCGTAATACGGCTCGTCATCACCCGCCACCAACACCGTGTTATAACGGGTACGAAAGCAGTCGTTAAATATCTCAATTAAACGAGAATAATGATGTGTCAATTCGTTTGGCATACGTCTTAAATGCTACTGGTTAACGACTGATATCGGGTGTTTCTGTTTTTACCTGCGCGTTCTGAGCCCGCTGTCGCAACCAATGGTCGACCAATACCAGTGATGTCATCGCCTCAACAATGGGTACCGCCCGAATCCCCACACAAGGGTCATGACGCCCTTTTGTGACAACGGGTTGATCATTGCCCCATTTGTCTATGGTTTGCCCACTGATTGAAATGCTTGACGTTGGTTTCAACGCAATGTCTGCGATAACGGGCTGACCACTGGAAATACCCCCCAGAACACCGCCACTATGGTTCGACAAAAAGCCCTTCTTAGTCATTTCATCTCTGTGCTCAGAGCCTTTTTGGGTCACCACATCAAAGCCGTCACCGACACTTACCGCTTTTACGGCATTAATGCTCATAAGCGCCTTAGCTAAGTCGGCATCTAATCGGTCAAACACTGGCTCTCCCCAGCCCGGCGGCACCCCGGTTGCCTGCACTCGAATGCGAGCACCCACGGAGTCACCTTCTTTTAATAGCTGTTTAATAAGCGCTTGCATAGGCTCGATGGCATTAACGTCACCACAAAACAGCTCGTTATTTCTCACTTCCTGCCAGTCTGTGTCTTTCGCTTTAATATCGCCCATTTGCGTCAACGCGGCCTGAATCTTAATGCCCTGCTGCGCTAACAGTTTTTCTGCAATAGCACCGGCCGCCACACGCATTGCCGTTTCACGCGCTGACGAACGCCCACCGCCACGGTAGTCCCGAATGCCATATTTATGCTCATAGGTATAGTCTGCGTGCCCGGGACGGAAGGCATCTTTAATTTTCGAATAGTCCTGGCTGCGTTGGTCTGTATTTTCAATAAGCAAGCCAATAGGAGTACCTGTGGTTTTGCCTTCAAACACACCGGAAAGAATACGTACTTCATCGGCTTCGCGACGCGCTGTTGTATAACGACTTTGCCCCGGGCGACGTCTGTCCAACGCTTCTTGCAAGTCCGCTTCAGACAGCTCAAGACCCGGCGGGCAGCCATCAACCACCGCGCCTAATGACGGACCATGGCTTTCACCAAAGGTTGTAACTTTAAACAGTTGTCCAAACGAATTTCCCGGCATGCGCTAGCCCTACTTTGAGTTATTTAGTTGACGCTGCTTATGTTCTTCAAGCTGCTCTTTGGTCAGCAAAAATACGCCATCACCGCCATGTTGAAACTCTATCCAGGTAAATGGCGTACGTGGATATTTTTGCGCCAGCGCTGGCATTGAATTTCCCACTTCGCAAACAAAGAGTCCGTTATCGTTCAGCTTGTCCGCCGCTTCCATAAGCATTTTATCGACCAAAATGAGACCGTCCTCGCCTGCTGCCAGACCTAGTTCAGGCTCGTGATGATATTCATCCGGCAAGTCGGCCATGTCTTCTGCATCGACATACGGCGGGTTCGTCACAATAAGGTCGTACTTTTCATTTTGTACAGCCTCAAATAAGTCTGACTGAATAGGCGTGACCTGATGCAACAAACCATGCTGTTCAATGTTGAATTCAGCCACTTCCAGCGCTTCTGTCGACACGTCGAGTGCATCTACTTCTGCGTCCGGAAATGCAAAAGCGCACGCAATAGCAATACAACCACCGCCCGTACACAAGTCCAGTACACGCTTAGGTTGCTCGGTTAACCAAGGCTGGAAGCCGTTCTCAATAAGTTCGGCTATGGGTGAACGTGGCACCAACACTCGCTCGTCCACGTAAAACGGCAACCCCGCAAAATACGCTTGGTGGGTTAAATACGCAGCTGGCATTTTGTGCTCAATACGCTGGTTTAACAGCTCAATGAATTCATGCTTTTCGCTTGTCAGCACACGACAGTGTCCCATAGCGGCCAACTGCTCAGTAGTCAGTTGCAAGGCATAGCTTAAAAGCGCGCGAGTCTCATCAATAGGATTGTCCGTGCCATGCCCGTAATACACGTCAGACTGGTTAAGTTGGCTGACACTCCAGCGTATCAAATCATCGATACTATGAAGTTCTTCAATGGCTTGTTCCCGATTTCGAACGTGCAAGGGCTGTCTCCTGAACAACGAATGTTTTATACTGATGGTCTTTATTGGTGTTAAAGATACCTTAATTTCACTCGGTTTTCATTAGTCATGGTCGCAAAGAAAAGCTCTTCATCCTCACTGTCAGAAGACGACATCGCGCTTTTTCGCGAGGCAGCTCAGGGTGCAGCTCCTATTGAGCAGGACAAGCGACCACCAGAGCCACCCAAAGTTTCTGAATTAAAGCGACGGAATACACAAAGGCAAGGCAACAGTCCTCAGGATATAGCCGCAGCCAGCCGCGAAGCCAGCCAGTACTTTTCAGACGGTTTTGAAGCGCATTTCAGTGAAGGTGCTATGCAATTTACTGCTGAGGGTGAGTCAACGTACTTGACCAAGCAACTACGGCGCGGCGACTACACGCCTGAATTACTACTGGACTTACATGGCATGACCTTAGCAACCGCCCGCCAGGAGCTCGCCGCTTTGCTTATTGCCTGTGAAAAAGAACGTATTGACTGTTGCTGCATTATGCATGGACACGGCAGCGGCAAATTAAAACAACAGGTGCCACACTGGTTAGTGCAACACCCGTTAGTCAGAGCCTTTCATCAGGCTCCTCGTGAATGGGGCGGCGACGCGTCGTTACTGGTGTTACTTCGCGTTAATGACAATTAACCCGCACATTTTTCAGCAATCATTAACTGCTGAAACTTACCCGTTAAGGTTTCTGGCGAAAATTCAATAACCGCAATGCCTGCCGTTGGGAAAATAGGTGGTTGTACACTGGCATCAAGCTCATGCACCAGGTAGCTAACCAGTGGCATGTGAGACACCAACACTACAGTTTCATAGCCGTGGGTTTCTATTTCCGCCGCTAACCAGCTAACTACAGCCGCCGCGTGACCGTCAGGCGTAATTGCGTCACAATTCTCTCGGTGTTTAGTTTTCAGCTCTGAAAACAAAACCGTTGCTGTTTGTTGCGCTCGTAAATACGGGCTCACAAACACACAGTCTACGTCACGGTGACGCTCAACCAGCCATCGCGTTGTAGTGAGTACCTCACGCTCGCCTTCCGGAGTTAGGCGACGCTCTCTGTCTGAGTAGCTTCCTTTCGGGTAGTGAGCCTCTCCATGACGCATTATGTACAGCTTCATTCGGGTTTCGACTCCTGCGCTTTGCGCTTAGCATCCGGTCTGCCACCGGTTACTTTGTCAGCTCGTCCAGACTGTTTTGCTTCTTCCGCGCGGCGTTTACGTACCGCTTTCGGGTCAGCAATAAGTGGGCGATAAATTTCAATGCGGTCGCCGTCTCGCGGCGTGGCATCTAACTTTGACGCCTTATTCCAGATACCGACTTTCTGAGTGCTAAGATCAATCTCCGGAAAGTGCTCTTTAATACCCGACTGTAAAATACACTCTTCTACCGTTGCGCCCTCTTGCGGATGCACTGTCAGAATAAGCTGCTTTTCAGGTGTGGCATAAGCCACTTCTATCGTCAGAGTGTTCGCCATGTTAGCTTCCGTATACTTGGTCTGCACGCTTCACAAAGGCATCGACCATTTTTGACGTAACTTCACTAAAGATTTTGCCAAATGCCATGCCTAACAACCGGCTGGAGAACTCAAAGTCCAACTTGAGCTCTACCTTACATGCGTCGTCTGACAATGGTTTAAACACCCAACCGCCGGTCAGCTTTTTAAACGGACCGTCAACCAGCTCCATGTCGATGCGCTCTGGCTTTACTAACCGATTACGCGTGGTGAAAGTTTTTTGAATGCCTGCTTTGCTTATTTGCAACGACGCTACTTTATAGTCGCTATTTTGTTCAACCACACGCGAGTCGGCGCACCCGGGAACAAACTCCGGATACGAGTCAATGTCGTTGACCAAGTTGAACATTTGCTCTGCACTGTATGAAACTAACGCACTTTTTTCGATACTGGGCATGTTTTTCTCTACCGCTAAAATTTGACTGCGCAATAATAACGCAACCAGATATGCTTTGAAGCCCTTAAAGCAATTTTCTTTTCAGTGTGCATAGGTATAATAGCCCTTATGAGCAAAAAGAAACTAAAACAATCGTCTAATACCATTGCGCTGAACAAAAAAGCCCGCCATGAATATTTCCTCGAAGACAAGTTCGAGGCAGGCATTAGTCTGCAAGGCTGGGAAATTAAAAGTATACGCGCCGGTAAAGCGAACATAAGCGACAGCTACGTCATTATTAAAGACGGCGAAGCCTATTTACTGGGTGCGGAAATACAACCGCTGAACCAGGCGTCTTCGCACGTTTATTGCGAGCCCGACCGTAGCCGTAAACTGCTACTAAAACGCCGGGAGCTCGACAAACTCATTGGCGCCGCCGAGCGCGAAGGCTACTCCATTGTGGCAACCGCCATGTATTGGAAAGGCCCTTGGGCCAAGCTGGAAATACACCTGGCCAAAGGTAAGAAGTCTCACGACAAACGCGACACAGTGAAAGAACGTGACTGGCAACGCCAGAAGTCACGGATACTGAAGCATTCGGTGCGTTAAGGTTTTCGATAATAGGCGAGCTTATACTCGCCTATTTTATATCCTCGATAGACAGCTTTTGTAGAGCTAAAAGATCTTTCAGAAGTCCATCCAATTGACCATCAGTTTCTTTAAGCTGGACCCGGGCATCCATTAACGTGTTGGTTGTCTGCCTAAGCTGGTTCAGTGCAAGGTTAAACCAGATATCGTTATTTGATGAATCAAACTCAAGTGAACGCAAATATGCCTGCTCACTGGCTTCAAAGCGGTATTGCCTAAAGTAGATATTTCCTAGTAAAGCCCAACTCTGGGAACTAGCCAGCCCTTTACTGTGAAGCCACTGTAAATGATGCTCAGCTGAATCGAGATCACCAGATAAATACCAGCTTTTAGCGTTCTCAAAGCTTTTTAAGCTTTGCTTTTGCTCTGCAACAGTTGCGCTGCAACCACTGAGGCTAACAATTAAGGTTAATACTGCAATCGAAGTGATAATTTTCACGAGGCGCTCCTTGCTTTTTATTAAATATGACAGGCTTTCCTAGCCAGGACTCTAACGGCCAGTAACTACTGGCCACCGTTTCTATTAGACTGTGTGCTCCTTTAAACCAATGAACTTCGTTGGGACAGATGAAGCGTCTTACTTCCATTATGCATTGCTGTTTATCTAACGCGATAACGTCTATAGGCTCTTTCATCCCCCAGGTATGAATCGATTTGCAATAAGGGAACCAGTAAGCCATATCCGACGTTGGCTGGTCCTCTCCTAACATCCCGATTAACCTCTGGTGAAATTTCGACATTTTTCGAACATCAGTCCATAAAATGACTGGTTGCTCTTTCGTCATGTGAACCCTCCCTGGCTCATTTGTAAAATAATAGGTCCTAAGATGACCAAAAAGTTAACCGGAAAAAAGCAGGTTACTAATGGAAACAAGAGCTTTACCGGTGCTTCCTGAGCTCTCTTTTCAGCGCTATTAAGCAGCTCCTGACGTAGCTGGTGCGCAAAAAACCTTAAGGGTTTAGTAAGACTGGCTCCCTGCTGATGCCCTTTAACCAACATTGTTACCCATTCTTTAATCGGTTTAGCATCACAACCATCAGATAAAGCCTTCATTGAGGCATCAAACCCATTGCCGCGACGTAACCTCTGTACAACAGCGTTTATTTCAGAGGCTAAAAGTCTTTCATTGCATGAGTCTGCAACTTTTTCCAACGCAAGAATTAACGGAACTCCAGATGCCATCATCATAGAAATAAGGTCGCAAAAGTCAGGTAACTCCTTCACTAAGGTTTTATTTCGTTTTAGCCATAACGTTCGTCTTTTGTTGAAGACCATCAATAAAACGAGAGCAAAAAACATAAACACCAAAGGCTCTCTATTTATGATAGAAGTAGCTGCACTTATAGTAGCCAGGAGTAACCACACAAAAAATGATAAGTGTGCTTTATTACCCGCAAACTTAAGAACCAAATAACGTTCGACAACGACTTTCAGTTTATCCGGTGCTCTTTGCCATAAGTGGTTTATTTCTCTGTCCAGAACAGAACTTAATTGAAGGTAACTCCATAATTTATAGGTACCGAAGAACACCACTGTACTGACAAAAAATATCAATATAAAAAGTAACAACATTAGTCATCATCCGGGTTCATTATTTTCTTAACCATCCACCCGCCTAAAATCATCAATAACAAACTGGCAGCGAGCATTCCCATACCAATAAACGACTCAGTAAAAACAGCAGTGTGATTAGGCTTTATCCATCCTAATAAAAAATACAAACCAGCTGGCATTAACACGAGTATCTTCGCCTGCATTCTTGCTTGTGACGTTAATGTCAGTTGCCGCTCTTTTATATGTTGTTGCTGTTGAATATTTTCCGCCAGCCTCAGGAATATATCGGATTGCTGTCCGCCACTTTTCAGCCCCAGCTTTAATGCTTGAGCAACCAGTTTGACAGAAAAGACCGGGACCCGGCGTTGCCAGTCATCAAGACACTCTATGAAAGGCCGCCCAACTTTTTCCTGACGAAGCATTTCATCAATTTCTTGCCCAAGCGGAGGCTGCATACTGCCTTTAAAGCTTTTAAAAGCAGTGCTGACACTGGCACCGCTGCGGATTTGGTTGCTCAAGCTAATGAGCATACCGGGCAATTGTTTCTCTAACTTCTCGAACCGTTTCTTTTTAAGAAAGCGATACATGAAAGGCGGTGCAATTAGCGTAAGAACAAAACTACAAATAGCCCACAAGACCGGGGAAGTAAGCCAAACAATAACTGGCAGAATAACTAACAATAGCAAGTAACCACGAACCAGCCAGCTAACCGGAAGGTTAAGAAAAAAGTCTTCCAGAGAGCGAACGGTTGATAGCTTTAACTTGTTCTCGAACTCCTGATACTTGTCTGGTGTCGCATGTGAAAATAGCCAAAACCAACAAGATACAGTCAGAGTAAGAAACAGTACTAAAAAGACGATATACATGATTCATCACCCATCAGGGTTTTAAACAGGCTTTCTCGAATATCATCCGACTGCTGCTCTGCAAAGCGACACAACGTTTGATTACTGGTCAGGGAATGTTCTGCGCTTTCCCGACTAAACAACGGCGACATTTGTAAAACGTCGTCATCAATACCCGTGAGCTCATCAATGCTTACAACTAACCGTCGTCCATCGGGTGCTCGGGCAATTTGCACGATAATATCTACAGCACTTGATATTTGTTGCCTCAAAGCGCTGACTGGTAGCTCTATTCCCCCCATTAAAACCATAACTTCCAGCCGTCTGAGCGCATCACGTGCACTATTTGCATGAACTGTGGAAAGAGAGCCAGCATGACCGGTATTCATTGCCTGTAACATATCTAAGGCTTCTGCACCTCGACACTCACCAACCACTAATCTATCTGGCCTCATTCGCAACGCGTTGATCACCAGTTCTCGAATACCCACATCGCCGGTGCCTTCCTGGTTCTTAGGGCGAGACTCCAGGCCAATTAAATTGTCATGATTTAACTGTAGCTCCGCAGCATCCTCAATGGTTAAGACGCGCTCCCCTTCAGGAATTTCGTGCGACAGAATATTGAGCAACGTCGTTTTACCAGTTCCCGTGCCCCCGGACACTATAATGTTTTGCCTGCAACGTACCGCCAGCTTTAAGAAGTCAGCCGCTTGCTGAGTCAAAGAGCCGCTGTTTACCAAATCGTTAATTCCTAATGACTGTTTAGAAAACTTACGAACAGTAAGACAAGCACCTTTTGTCGCCAGGGGTGATATAACTGCATTAACGCGAGACCCATCAGGCAAACGGGCATCGACCATAGGAGAGGCATCATCAATATGTCGGCCTAACGGCAAAACAATGCGATCAATTGCTCTTCTTAGTGCATCTTCTGAGGTAAATACTTCAGCCGCTTTTTGTAATTTACCGCTACGCTCAACAAAGATTTTATCGTAACGATTGACCATTATTTCACTGACGGAATCATCGGCTAAAAGCCTTTCTATAGGCCCTAAACCAATAACTTCAGCAATAGCGTCTTCAATGACTCTGGGGGCGAAGTCAGAGACTTCTTGTAGAAAGCGATGCGCATACTCACGCAGCCCTGTTTCGTCCAATGCTTCAATTTGACTGTCGCGAACATCAAGACGGTTTCGCAGCGTTTCAATGGCTTGTTGTATTTTCATGAACCAGTTCCCTTAGTTGTAACACTGACTCGTCCTTGAACCAGTTATTTCTTTCTTCCCGTTTTTTCTCTTTATCTAAACGTTGTTTCTCAGCCGATGACATTTTTTCAGCAGTAACCATAACCACAAGCTCTGTTGTTTGCTCTCGGTGTTGCTGACTCCCGAACACTCGATTCAACCCCGGTAGCTCTCCTAAACCCGGCATTTCATCCGACTGGTTAGATTTATCCACATTTAATAAGCCAGACAAAACCATAGTGTCGCCGTCTTCAGAGAGAAACACAGATTCGGTACGTCGGGTCAAAATACCGGGGACTCCCGCCACAGAAACCGCAGGATCAATATTACTCAGTTCAGCACTTAACTTTGTTTTAATACGCCCATCCTTTAAAACAACAGGCTCAACTATGAGTCGAATGCCATACTCACGGAAAGTCACATCTTGCATACCCTGGGCAACGACTTGAGGAATGGGAAGCTCACCCCCGGCCAAAAAACTGGCTTTCTCACCACTCTGAGTAGAAAGCGTTGGATTGGCCAAAAGTTTCGCTAGACCATGGCGTTTCATAAACATGAGCTGGGAGGCGATATCAAGCTCCCAGTCAAATAAACCAGAGACTGCGCTTGATATAGATGGCCCCTCTGATGCACCTTGCCAGCGAATACCAATATCTTCCAAAGCTTGTCGCTTTGTTTCGAGTATATTTACTCGCAACGTCAGCATCGGCTCTTCACTCTCTTGCATAGAGGTCAAATTCATTATATTCGAATCACCCTGAGCTAACGCCTTAATGAGATTATTGGCTTTGGAAGAAACCGAGCCTGACAGGACCATAAGACCATTGCGCTCTTCTAGATGAAGTCCATCTTCAACCGCAGACAATGCTTTGACTCGCTCTTTCAGTACCCCTTTATTCGACGGTGCGACAGTTACTAAAACCTTTTTGCTTTCGGCGCCATGCTTAAGCCAAACATCTGTACTGCCTACACTCACCGCTTTAAGAATAATTTTCTCATTACTGAGAAGTTTCGCTTTTATGATATTTTCATCGCTAACGAGCACGTTAGTCCCTGGCGAAATATTAATTGATGTCGAGCCACCTAACTCAATAACATGGTTATCAATATCACTGGCTAAAACATTAAAAGCCGATAAAACTAAAAGCAGAAAAATAATCGGTCGTGTGTACCTTAATATGTCGTCCATGACATCACCTTTGAAGTTAAACTTTCCGTGTTCCAAACATCTTCTCTCGAACTCGACGAACTTCTTGCCCAGACCAGCATTCCACTGCTCATAGCCCGGGTAAATTCATCAACATCGTCAGGCTTAATAAGTAAAGTCAACGCGTAGCTTCCATAGCCATCGTTGAGCCCATGAATATCGAACACCTCAATATTCTCAAACGACTCGGTCGCGATACCACTTTCAAAGTGTTCACCCACAAATGCGATATCAACAACATCTCCAGGCTTCAATAAAGCATTGTGATGCCCCAGGTTATCGGTACTAACGGTAATTGCGTAATGACCATCAGGGAGCTGACGCGACAAACCGGTATTTTGCTGGTTTAATAAACCTCGCTTTGATACAGGCTCTCCTTTACTTCCATCTACTCTAAGTTCCTGACCAATAATGAGACCAGCTTCGTTTTGTAAGAACCAATTATGATTAATTAGATGGCTAGGGTATTGTCGCACCAACAAATCTTTTGCCGATACAATTGTTCCTGCAGTTAAATCGTTAGCGAAAACCACAACAGAGTGGGTATCAGCTGACGCTTGCTCCACCCGGCGTTGAGTTTCCGTATTGAGGTATTCATTAATCATGAAAACAGTAATTAATGAAATAATTAAACTAAAAATGACTGCAAATATCCCTTTTGCTTTTTTACTCACGAACCCCCTCCTGGAATGAGCACTAAATGACGCCAGATAAAATCGTAAAACTCCCTGACTCTATTCCCTGTCTCTATTAAATAATCAATAACTGACCAGTTATCTTCTACAACAACCAGCGCTAACATGACGAGTATCGAAAGAAGCATCCATTCAACCGATGCCTGGCCGCGTTGGTACGCCGTCATATCACATGAACCATAACGACATATTCGCCTTGCTGAGAAAATACCAACCGGCCTAAGCCGTCCTTAAACTCCCACAGATCATTCGGCATCTCTATGGAGCGAAAAGAACGTATCTTCTGGCTGTATTTAAGCTTTAAGATCTTTTGTACATCACCCAGACTGTAGTGCGATACATAAACCCAAACTTCCTTGCCATTTTGTTCGGTTTGCGACAACACGAAAAATGGGCCAACTAACTTAGCTCCTTCGATATCCGTAGTAATAATTTTACTAAGAACCCATGTGTCATCTATTCCTTTAAAAAAGGTCCAGTTTTTATTCTCAATTTGGCATAACCAAAAATCGAACTTATTGCGGTCGCAATATGGATAAAAGTCTTTTAGAAGTTCCCAGTCTGGTATTTTCGGATTTTGTAAAAAGTAGGCTTTCGCACCGGTATTATTTGCTACCGGCATTTGCGTCCACTGCCACTGATCAAACCCTGTTGGAATATCAGCAATCATAAGTTCCCTCTTAGTTTGCTCGTTATTTTATCGCTAAGTTAATTCGCTGTTTTTGGAACGCTATGAACAACTACCACAAACTTTCCAGCTGGGGTAAAAGTTACTCTTCCCAAGTTATTCCGCAAATTCCACACATCGTTATCTACTTTAAAAGATTCGAAAGACTCAATTTTTTGATTATTCACAAAAAGCAGTCCTTGTTGAGAAAGCTCCATATCTCCAGGGGATAAGTACACTCGGATATCTTCTTTTTCATTCGATTCTTGGTATATCCTCATGTTCGGCATTTCTACTACGTCAGGCCCTATATAGTCGTTATTAGCAACTAACACCCACTGACCATTTTTTCCTTCGTAGAAAGTCCACTCCACACCGTCGATGTCGCAAATCCAAGGAACAACATCACCACCTACACACCATGGATAGTCTTTTCTAATTTCTTCCCAATCTGGATATTGAGGATTATCTAGGTGGTACCCCATTATTTCTTCGTGAGCACTTATCGATTTTTGAGACCATGACCAGTCATCAAAAAAGGACGGCCGCTTGTCTCTTTTAACGTCTGTTTGTTCATCACGAAGGTTCTCAGAGTAAACTGTTGAATCAGCTGACACGGTATGCGTAACAATTACTAACTCGCCTTGCTGCGAGAAGGTAAGCTTGCCCAAATCACCTTTAAGCAACCAAATATCTTCCTCTGTTTCAGATGATTTGACAGACTCGACATTTTTACCGTGCTCAAAGCGCATAAACGATTTAGTGCCTTGCATATTAAAAAGGGAGTAATAGGCCCATACTTTCTCATCGTCACGCTCCACAAAGTGCAGCGGCATCATTGGCCCTTCTATAGAGTTTTCTTTGAAAACTAATGGCACTGAAGCCAATATCCAGCGTCCCTCAGTCGGCTCGAATAATGTCAGATGGGAATCTTCTTGAAGGCACATCCACATGGAAGTTTCTGCACCTATGCAGCCAGGATATTCTGCCTCAATTTTATCCCAGTTAGGTTCACTTGGAGCCTCAAGATGGTAAGCAACTATACTTTCAAGGGAACTGATTGACTGTTGGCTCCACGACCAATCATCAAATACATCTGGTAAATCCATAACTACCTCTCTCTTATCGAGCTTTCCGGAACCACATCTGGATCGATGTGACCAAATATTAACGAGTCAGACTCTAACTCTTTTGCTAAAAAGGCTCTTCCAAGACCGTCTTGAATTGTTTCCATAACCTCTCCAGAAAGTACGTTGTTAATTACTAGTGAAGCAGGACGCTTTACTAGGCCATCTCGATGTTTAGGCTCCCAACTATCAGTCAGTCGAACCATCCCGAACTTCGGAATATAGTTTGTCTTTGTCATTCTTAAGTTTGTACCTTCTAGTTCAACTGGAACTAAGTCATCAATAAGTCCAATAACACTGCCCAAGTAGTTGTTTAGTCGATAGTTCCCGCTTACTTGAGTTTTTTCACGATCTCTAACTTTCTCCCACACAACCTGCCTGGATAGTTTTAACAACTTCTCACTGTCTTCTGATGCTGGAACTAATAAACCACTAAGCGATCCTAAAATAACGACAAGTAAACTAAGAGCCACTAAGCATTCTGTAGCACTTTGGCCAAATACATATCTAGATAAACTCTTGTCCACCAAACACCACCTTATCTATGCTACTCAGAGGCTTCAAGCTAGCTTCCCAAAGTGAGTTAAATAAGTTATCCATTTCGACTCTTGAGTCGGAGCGAGGAAATATATGCTTAGGCCTAGTGAATTTGGTCATCGCCTTGGCATAAGCAGTTTGCTCTCCGTTATCGATTTTCACTATCACCGAATCCATGCTAGAAACTAGTAAATTATTTAACCTCATGTAGCCAAAACTATCCTGCTCCACGTTAAGAGATCCCATTTGAGAGAGCCCAAAACTGGAGGACATAGAGTTAACCGAAAAAGCTCCGCCATAATTTGACCGACGGTATCTGCGCTGATCTTGGGCTTTTGCTCCCCACCCCATAGGAAGCGTTTCACGGAAGCCACCAATTAACCACCGTCTCGTATGAAGCGACACCGAATCAAGTCCATGCCAATCCCAACCACCGTTATTATTTCTGGTTACTTCTGTTCCACCGCTTTTAGCTACTTTAAAGCTATATAAATCGACCCAGTCATAACTTCTGGTTAGGCTAAAAGGGTCTAAGCTTTTTATAGTCAGGCGTTCAAAGAACTGAGAATTTTCTTCATTTTCAGTAGACTTATAGTCTGCTTTTAACGACCACAAACTGGGAAAGGGTAGAACTCCTCCACCATGGAAAGCATTCCAATTTAATTCTTCGGAGTGCTCTGAAACCACATCATTTATCAGTAAAGGTAGCTGTATAACAAAATTTGCATCCAGTGCTCTTTGGGCAAACGATATACCCCGAATGACAAAAGTTTGAAACGCGACCAACCGACTAGCCACTTCCGCAAAGCTCTCCTCAATGCGTTCAACAATCATCGATATAGCTCGGGTTATTTGAGCTACGTAAGGAATAAACGAGGTAATGGTTTCAAGGTTTTCTGCGGTGCGATCCAACATGGCCAGATAACTTGCCAGGCCAACCCACTGGGCAATTGCAACTTGGTTGCCTATGAGCGCTCGGTTGGTAAGAGCCATGAAGTTCATCTGCCTCGACATGGCTACTGCGGCACTATATGCAGCGTTGTCAGCGACGCTTTGCAGGTAAAACTGTTGGCGTGCGTGTTTGCCCATATCGGTCACAGCAAATAGTAAACTTGCGACCAAGAGCAAAACGCCGGTCATCATGACCAACGTTTGCCCTGTTTGCTTCTTTCGAAAGCCCAACATTTTAGTTGTCGCCCTGTTCGGTCGCCTCGTCATAATTGCCGAGGTTTACATCAGTGTCAGCAACAGTTCCTGCACGGCGGGACGACTGTCTGGCTCTGTTGAGTTGTTGACTAGATGACTGCCCGGTCATTTCCTGAGCCAGGCCAGCAACTTGGTTACGTATAGCTTTGCCGAACAGTGAATAGACGCCAATTGCAGCTACTGCAATAAGCGCAACAATAATAATGTATTCGGTCATTCCCTGACCGCGACTGCGTGAAATGGACTTCCGTTTCATAAAACCTCCTGTCAAAATTTGCCTTACTTGGCGAGTTAGGACAGGAAGTATAGATCGACTTTCAGAGGGTCAGAGCACGAGTAGTCAATGTCTTACTCAATATTGAGATATTTATGCATCTGCACGGACAAGCGCCAGTTGCGTTCAATACAGGTTTGCATAGCAAGCTCGGTGGCGCGTGGGCGCTGGCTTATGGGTTGCAGGCAAATAATAGCGTCGGCTTTGGGGGGGCAACGTTTTAGCAGTGAATCTAAAGCATCTATGTGTTTTTGCATGGCAACCGGGTGTTTTATTTCGTTAGCGCGCGCCATGCAGTCTGGGCGCACCAGGTAGCCGCCCGGCATATCTAACTTAGGCGACACTGTTACCCATGTGTTGTTGGTCACTTTTAGCTCGAAGGTGCCGCTGGTTTCTATTTGCAGCTGGTAGCCTTTGGCTTCTAGAGCTTCACCTAGTGGCAGCAAGTCGAACATAGCGGGCTCGCCGCCGGTTATGACCACGTGTTTGGCGGCGTAACCTTCTTGTTCAAAGCGTTTCACTATGTCTTCGGCAGTCATTTCTGCCCATTTGGAGGAGGCTGCGGTTTTTGCCATCATCTCGTCGACGCTAACTTTGTCGCTGTCGTTGGTTTCCCAGGTATGTTGGGTGTCGCACCACGGACAACCCACTGGGCAGCCTTGCAAGCGCACAAATATGGATGGCACACCGGTAAAGGTGCCCTCGCCCTGCAGGGTCTCGAAAATTTCGTTGATGCGGTAAGACATAGCTTTCGTTAAAATAGCTTCTATTAAGGTGGATAGACCGCAGATTATACGGAGAGTTACAGCATGTCGCAAAAGGTCGTTGTTATTTATTCAGGTGGAATGGACTCGTTTACGGTGTTGCACAAAGCATTGCAGGAAGGTAATGAGGTGTTGGCACTGTCGTTTAACTACGGTCAGCGCCATGTGAAAGAGCTAGAACTTGCCGCTAACGTCTGTAAACAGCATGGAATTCCGCATAAAGTAGTCGATATTACTGCCATTAACCAACTACTGTCCGGCAGTTCATTAACCGACGACATTGATATTCCCGAGGGACACTACGAAGAAGAGTCGATGAAGTCGACGGTGGTACCCAACCGCAATATGATTTTGTTGTCGCTAGCCATTGGTTATGCGGTGTCTCAGGAAGCTTCTGCGGTGTATTACGGCGCTCACTCAGGCGACCACGCTATTTACCCGGACTGTCGCCCGGAGTTTGTGCGCCAAATGGATGTGGTCAGTAAAATGGCCAATTACGAACCGGTAGCTGTTCATGCGCCTTATTTAGACGTCGATAAAAACGCAATTTTAGCCGATGGCCTGAAAATGGGCCTGGACTACAGCCAAACCTGGACGTGCTATAACGGTCGTGACAAAGCTTGTGGTAAGTGTGGTGCCTGTGTGGAGCGTTTAGAGGCCTTCGCTGCCAACGGCGTTGAAGACCCCATTCCTTACGAAGCTTAATTAGCCACTGAAAGCCAGCGCTGTGCTTGTTGCCAGCGCTCGGTGCGCTTCAACTCTTCCAGACCAACAGCAGACTCGCTCATCAGCATACGTTGAACGCGCTGAGCACTTTCTGGCTCGGTTGCCGGAAACTCTGCGTCAAGTACCTGTAAGGCCCCTGCTCTGTCATTACAAACCAGTATCATATCGCAGCCTGCATTCAATGCGGCTAACGCCCTTTGCTGCATGTCGCCCGCGACAGTCGCACCCTGCATCGACAAGTCATCACTGAAAATGGTGCCGTTAAATTGCAGTTCATTACGCAATATTTGTTGCAGCCAAAACTCACTAAAACCAGCGGGCTGTGGGTCAATTTTCGGGTAAATAACGTGTGCCGGCATTATGCCATCAAGCTTTTGGCTTAATGACAAAAACGGCTTTAAGTCATGTGCCCGAATTTGCTCCAGTGTGCGGTCGTCTTCTGGAATGGCAATGTGAGAGTCAGCCTGCACCGAGCCATGCCCCGGGAAATGCTTGCCGGTAGAGGCCATACCGGCTTCATGCATGCCCTCAATAAACGCAGAGGCGAGCTCAGAAATCTCTGAGGGGGTATCAGAGAACGCGCGGTCGCCAATCACTTCGCTGCAGTCATCGACATCTAACACCGGCGCAAAGCTAATATCTATGCCGACAGCCTGTACTTCTGCTGCCATTAACCAACCTAAGTCTCGTGCCGCACGATGGTGCTCATCGGCGCTTTCAATGCGACGCAGTGAGCCCATTGCCGGAATAGCGCTGAAGCCATCCCGGAAACGCTGTACACGTCCGCCTTCGTGGTCTACAGCAATAAGTAGAGGTTTAGCGGCAGCCATACGAGCTTCCTGAGTTAAACGAACCAACTGCTCGACCGACTCAAAATTGCGTGTAAACAGTATCAGTCCATTAACAGAGGGTTGTGCCAACAGCTTTTTGTCTTCTGGCGTTAGCTCGGTGCCCTTAATGTCTATCATGACTTGTGCCATAACGTCGTTGTTCTCCGTCTGAGTTTAACGGTAAATAGTCAGTGTCGGCAGTGTGCCACGATGCGGTAAAAAGCGCCACGCTGGGTGTTCATCTTTTCGTTTTCCGTGCTAAATTGTGAGTTAACATTTTTACAACACTCGAGACGCAGTATGACCTTTAAAAAATCCTTATTGCTTATTGGCATAGCCGCAACGCTTTCCGCTTGTGGTGGCTCTGATGACTCAAACTACGCCACCTGCTCTGTCGAAGACCAAAACCAACGCTTTTTCAATTACATGAAAGAGGACTATTTTTGGGCAGACCAACTGCAGGACAGTATTGATCCGGAAGCCTTTGACAGTATTGATGCTCTTCTCGAAGAGTTGCGTGTTCCCGAAGACCGCTATAGCTACATTTTAACGGAAGAAGAATACGAACAGTTGTACGTTAACGCCACCTACTTTGGCTTCGGCTTTTCGATGGAGCAAATAAGCGATACTCGCGTGAAAATTCGCTTTGTTTATAACGGCTCTCCTGCTGATACAGCGGGCATAGAACGTGCTGACGAGCTAATTGCCATTGACGATGTGCCAGTTGCTGAGCTAATCGCCGCCGGTGAATTTGATGATGCTTTAGGCCCAAACGAAGAAGGTTTAAGCAGGAAACTCACTTGGAAAAAGACTGATGGCACCGAGCAAACCGATGTTCTGAGCAAAGTTGAAGTTGAAACCAACACTGTGATGGGCGCGCAAACCACAGCGCTCGATAACGGAGACACTGCCGGCTACTTTACTCTCGATTCCTTCATTAATCGTACTGGCAGCGACTTAAACGAAGCTTTTGACTTGTTCGCTAACGAAGGCGTTGATCATTTAATTATCGATGTGCGTTACAACGGTGGTGGGTTAATTCGTTACGCCAATCAAACCTCCAGTCAGGCTGCGGGCAATAACGTACTGGGCGAAACCTTTTTAACTTACCGCTTTAATGAGCAAAACAGCGATAAAAACGAAACCCTTCCGTTCCGCTTAGTCGATGGCACGCAGCAGCTCGACTTAGATACGGTCTATGTTTTAACGACTGGCAGCAGCTGCTCTTCTTCGGAAATTATCATTAACTCTTTAAAACCTTACGTGAATGTTGTCACTATTGGCGAAAATACGTGTGGTAAACCTGTCGGCCAGCAGCCCAATTTTGAGGTTCTCTGTAATAAGGTGACTTTCGCTATTAATTTTGAAACAGTAAACGCTGAGGGTGAGGGTCAGTATTACGACGGCTTGGCTCCTACCTGTGAGGTTGAGGATCAAATTATTGCGGATTGGGGAAGCGAGCAAGATCCGCTGACCGGTGCTGCATACAACTATATTGAAACAGGCAGTTGTCCGGCAACAGCAAGTGCGAGCGCAGAAACGAAAAAGAGCGCTCAACAGCGCTCTTTTGTGGACCCAGTGTTCAACTTAAAAGACAAACGTCGAACACTTTATTAAGTTGAAATGAATGCGGTGGTCAGTCTCTGACCGCCGCTTTTCTCAAGTCACCTTTTGCCGTGTAAAACTGATTGTTTTCCAGAATGCCCGGCGCGAAACTGTCTACGCCAATAGCAAGCAGTCTCAGCTCTTCTGTTTCTGCCAGTTTCTCAGCAGTGTCTTTATCCACTAAGCCCTTTTCTAAAGCGGCATCGGCAAGTTCCTGACCGTTTAGGTTAGACGACAATTCACCGCGTTTCTGAGCCTTGCGAAGCGTTTTGTAAACCGACTTCATTTCCAGCATTGATAAAAACGCTTTTTCCATGTGACCGGTCGGGTCGTTCTTGTCGTCTTTCCAGTAACACAGGAAGGTGTGGCGATCTCGCGTGACGCCCGGCTCCATCATGCTTAGGCTAATTTCCTGCAAGGTGTTATCTTTTGGCTTCTTAAAGTGATTACCTAGCGGGAATATCACTAAACGCATCATCCAGGCGACGGCACGGTTCGGGAAGTTGTCGAAGAAACCATAGAAAGCTTCAGCAATACTATGCAGGTGATGTTGCAATGCATAGTGCACATACGGCAAGTCAGCCACCTGACGGCCTTCGTCTTCAAAGCGCTTCAACACCGCAGAGCCCATGTATAAATGACTTAAAACGTCACCCAGACGCGCTGAAATCATTTCTTTACGCTTCAAGTCACCGCCCATCATCAGCATTGAAATATCTGACGCTAATGCTAAACCACGACTCATACGACCCAGTTTACGGTAATACTGAGCCGTTTCACCGCTAACCGGAGACTCGCCAAAACGCGCCCCTGTCAGACCCAGCCATAAGCTGCCAAATACGTTGCTGGCGGCAAAGCCAATGTGTTTCATTAGCAAGCCGTCAAACTCGCGCATACCCTCGTCTTCATTCGGGTTGGCGGCAGCTTGCATTTCTTTGAGCACATAAGGGTGACAACGAGTCGCCCCCTGACCAAAAATCATCAGGTTACGGGTTAGAATGTTAGCCCCTTCTACCGTAATAGAAACCGGCGTTGCCATGTAATTGTGGCCCAGGTAGTTATGTGGCCCCAACTGAATGCCCTTACCGGCATGAATATCCATAGCGTGCTCGATAACCTCACGACCCATTTCTGTCATGTGGTATTTAGTCATTGCGGTTACTACCGATGGGCTCATACCCTGGCACAGCGATGAAATTGTTAAGCGGCGCATTGATTCGAGAATATAGTTCGTACCGCCAATTTTACCCATTGATGACTGTACGCCTTCAAACATACCAATAGGCAGACCAAACTGTTGGCGTACATAGGCGTATGCGCCCGTCATTCGCTGAGTAACATGACCCGATGCCGTTGCCAGCGCCGGCAGTGAAATGCCTCGACCAGCTGACAGACATTCAACCAGCATACGCCAGCCTTTACCGGCGTAGTCTTCACCACCGATAATCCATTTCAGCGGAATAAATACGTCTTTACCGTAAGTGGTACCGTTTAAAAACGCCTGATTCAACGGGAAATGGCGGTCACCAATTTCGACGCCTTTGTGACTGGTTGGAATAAGCGCACAAGTAATGCCTATGTCTTTTTTGTCGCCCATTAAACCTTCCGGATCGTACAGTTTAAACGCAAGACCCAGAACCGTAGCTGAAGGAGCCAGAGTAATGTAACGCTTTGACCAGTTCAGACGAATACCAACAACTTCTTCGCCCTCGTGCTCACCTTTGCAGATAATGCCTTCGTCCGGAATAGAGCCTGCATCAGACCCGGCTTCAGGGCCTGTTAAGGCAAAGCATGGAATATCGGTACCATCAGCTAAACGAGGCAACCAATACTCTTTTTGTTCTTTAGTGCCATAATGCGTCAGCAATTCGCCCGGGCCTAATGAGTTAGGCACCATAACCGACACTGCGGCGCTAATTGAACGGCTGGCAATACGCGACACAATGTACGAATTAGCCGCTGGAGAAAAGTCTAAACCACCATGCTCTTTACCAATAATCATGGCAAAGAAACGTTCTTTTCTCAGAAAGTCCCATACTTGTTTTGGCAAGTCTCTGTCTTGCTGCACAATTTTGAAGTCATCGATCATATCCAGCAACGTATTCAGCTGGTTATCGATAAAGTCCTGCTCTTCCTGAGTAAGCTTCGGCTGAGGCATATCCAGCAGCTTCTGCCAGTCCGGGCGGCCTTTAAACAGCTCGCCGTCCCACCATACGTCACCAGCTTCCATAGCCTCTCGCTCGGTGTCCGACATTGGTGGCAAAATACGCTTAAAGATAGCAAAAACAGGTTTTGTAATAAGGCTGCGACGGATATCTCCGACTGCAAATACCAGTACTACTAAAACCAACAACAAAATGAGAATTTCCATGGTTATCTCCAGTGCACCATCACAATGAAAGTGTAGTAAAATCTCAGTCTTACGACAGTTTATTTACGAATTTTCGAGCCCGCCAGACACAAACGGAATAAGTTGGTCAATAACATCTTGTGCGCCAATTTGCTGATTAAACTCAGCCTGCGCTATTTCTATAAGCGCTTGCCCGGATACCTGAGCAAAGACCACAGAGCCCAACACAAAGTGCAGACGCCAAAACATTTGTTGCTCATCTAAATGCGGATTAGTGCGCTTTAAAAGCTGCAGCAAGTGTTGTAATACATTGCCGTACTCTTGCTGAGTGTACTTACGCAAATGCCCCTGTATTTCAGAATAAGCAAAGCCCAGTAATCGTAAAAAAGTATCGGGACCGCGCTTGTTGATTTGAGTCAACTTAGCAAGCGGAAGTTTGAAACGCTCAAATAACGCCTGTGTTTTTAAGTCTTTTTGGGCTTCAGCTTCGTTTAGCTGTTCCTCTAAAGCAGGCATAAAAACACTTAGGTAACGGGCAATGACTGCCTGTATCAGCGCCTTTTTTGAGCCGAAATGATAGTTTACGGAAGCCAGATTCACTCCCGCCTCGTGGGTGATCTGCCGTAAAGAGGTCTGTTCAAAGCCGTCTCGCGCAAACAACGCTTCAGCGGCGTTGAGTATTTTCTGTTGAGTGGTAATGCGTGCTGCCATGATATAAATAAACGCATGATTTAAACATGCGTTTAATTTAATTCATGTGGTTTCAGCGTGCAAGTGTTCGCTGAAATTTATTTTAGTGCTTCCAGTAATGTCTGTGAAATAAAATAAGCACCGTCATAATTTCCAGACGCCCCGCTAACATAGCAAATATCAGCAATAGTTTGGCACCACCGTCCAGGCTTGAAAAGTTACCTGCAGGTCCAATAATTTCGCCAAGCCCCGGACCAACGTTCCCCACAGCTGATGCAGCACCAGAAATAGCGGTTAGAAAATCGAGATCAAACAATGACAGACCTAACGCAATAACCGCTATAAGTAAAAAGTACATAAAGCAGAACGCCACCATAGAGCCAAGCAAAGAGTCGTTAACTCTTCGTTCCTGGTAGGTCTCTACTCTGACTAAATTTGGATGAATAAGCTGACTAAACTGCTTTTTGAGCAGTAATTGTGACAACTGGAAACGGAATATCTTCATGCCTCCGGCCGTAGAGCCGGTACACCCTCCAATGAACATAAGGTAGAAGAAAACCATCAGAGACCAACTGCCCCAGTTGCCATAATCTTCCGTCGCATACCCTGTTGTGGTAACCACAGATACAACATTAAATGCGGTGTGCATGAGGGCGTCACCAAACTCTCGGCCTTTCACCACCTGAACTAGAGTGATAAGGGCAATAGCAATCATTAGAAAGGTCACGAAGGCACGTACCTGCGTATCTTTCCAAAGTGGTTCATAATCGCCCTTCAGCGCTCGAATGTAGAGAACAAAAGGCAATGCCCCCGCGACCATAAATAGTGTGCCCGTTATGACCAAAAATGGCGTGTCAGAAAAGTGACCGAAAGAGGCGTCATAATTAGAGAAACCGGCTGTGCCTATGGTTGTCATACCATGAACAAAGGCATCAAAGCTTTTCATACCGCCTAAAAGATATAAGGCAATAACAGCAACAGTCAGTATTAAATAAACACGGCCTATGGCTAAAACCATGTGGCTTGAGCGAGGCATAAACTTGCCCGACATGTCGGAAGATTCAGCTTGGAACAGACGCATACCACCAACCTGCAAAAACGGTAGTATGGCCATGGCCATAACGATGATTCCAATACCGCCTAACCACTGCAGCATGGCTCGCCACAACAGTACACTGGATGGCAGGTCATCAAGCCCCGAAATAACGGTAGCTCCCGTTGTGGTAATTGCTGACATGGCCTCAAACCATGCGCTGGAAAAATCGAGATAAGGTTGGGCAAAAATAAAAGGCAGCGTGGCAAAAAGGCTCGCCGACACCCAACACAAGGTGGTTAATAGAAAGACTTGCCGGGCCCGAAGCTTCGCGTCGCCAACCGGCTGCAGGAAAAGTGCAACGCCAATCACAAAACCTATGATAGCCAATGTTAAATACGTCCACTGCTCTTTTTCCGCATTAATAACGGCCATAACAAATGGCGCCAGTAATGCCAAAGACAGCAGCGCCAGCAATCCGCCTACGGCTTTTAATAGAAGCTTTATCGCCTGACGTTTATCAAGCGGCGTTTGCTTAAGCGAGCTGCTGGCCTGAAGCGACATGACTAATTAGACGTATCCAATTCGCTGAATGACTTCACCAAGTCGTCAACGGCTTTCATTTGCTTTAAGTAATCTTCTAATGCGCGTAGTGGCAAAGCGCATGGCCCGTCACACTTGGCTTCATCGGGGTTAGGGTGTGCTTCAATAAACAAGCCCGCAATACCCAAAGCCATGCCAGAGCGCGCTAGTTGTGCTGCTTGAGCACGGCGTCCGTCAGCTGAGTCGCTGCGGCCACCCGGGCGCTGTAACGCGTGAGTCGCATCGAAAATGACCGGGGCCATGGTCTTCATTTCATCCATACCCAGCATATCAACCACCAGGTTGTTATAACCAAAACACGAGCCTCGTTCGCACAGCATGATATTTTGATTACCGGCTTCTGCGAACTTGCTAATAATATGCTTCATTTCATGTGGCGCTAAAAATTGAGGCTTTTTCACGTTAATCATGGCGCCCGTTTCAGCCATAGCAACAACCAGGTCTGTTTGACGCGCTAAAAACGCCGGTAGTTGAAGGATATCGACAACTTCAGACACTGGCTTAGCCTGATGAGGCTCGTGCACGTCGGTTATAAGCGGCACATTGAATTGCTGCTTTACTTCCTCAAAAATGCGCAGCCCTTCTTCCAGTCCAGGGCCACGAAAGGAATGCACCGATGAACGGTTTGCTTTGTCAAAAGACGCTTTAAAAACGTAAGGAATACCAAGCTTGTCCGTTACTTCAACATAATGTTCTGCGATTCGCAGTGCCAAGTCTCTAGACTCCAGCACATTCATTCCACCAAACAGAACAAAGGGACTGTCATTGGCTATTTCAATATCATTTAACGCTAACTTTGAAATCATGGTCATTCCTTTTAATTAACTGCCAACAACACGCAGTACTTGACCCGAGAAATACGCCATATAGGTACCGAGGGCATAGCCCATGACTGCCAGCAAGACCCCAACCGGAGCCAACGATGGGTGAAAGGCTGATGCAACCACCGGAGCCGAAGCGGCTCCGCCAACGTTAGCCTGGCTGCCAACTGCCATATAAAAAACAGGGGCGCGTAAAAGTTTAGCAACAAACAGCATTAATGACGCATGAATAATCATCCAGATAGCGCCAATAAGGAAATATTTGGGTGCTTCCACAATTTTAGTCACATCCATGTGTAGCCCAATGCTGGCTACTAGTACATAGACGAAAACAGAACCAATTTTAGAGGCCCCTGCCGCTTCCAACGAGCGTGCCCGAGTAAAAGACAGCGCGATACCACCTGCGGTTGCAAGCACGATAACCCAGAAGAACAAGCTATCTAAACTGAACTTGCTCAGCGCGGGGTAATGTTCACCAATAGCGGGGGCAATCCAGTCAGCTAACAAGTGAGCTATGCCAGCCACGCCAAAACCAATAGCTAAGATAAGCATTAGGTCTCTCAAACTAGGATTTCGAACGTGTTCAGCCTCGTACTTTTCAACTTTATGGCGAATAGCATCAATTGCCGAGGTATCCGCCCCTGTACGCTCGTCAATTTTCTTGGAATTGGCCGCCATATATAGCAATACCGCCATCCACAAGTTAGCGACAATAATATCCACCGTCACCATAGCAGAGAAAATATCACCACCGACTTCATACACTTCTTTCATTGCGGCTTGGTTTGCACCGCCGCCTATCCAGCTGCCGGCAATGGTTGTCATGCCGCGCCAAACAGCGTCTGGCCCTGCACCACCCAACATTTCAGGAAATATGAGCGACACCAAAAGCAGCGCAATCGGGCCGCCAATCACGATACCGAAAGTACCGGTTAGAAACAGTATTAGCGCTTTCGACCCCAGCCCCAGAATCGCTTTTAAATCCAGGCTTAAGGTTAGCAGCACCATACAGGCCGGCAGTAAGTAGTCCATTGTTATATCAGTTACTGCTGTCGCATTACCGTCAACAATTCCAAACGTATTGAGTAACGACGGCAGGAAGTAACAAAGTAACAGCGCAGGAACAAAGCGATAAAACTTTTTAAACGCCGGGTGGTCGCTATTATTGGTATAAAAAACGAACCCCAAAATAGCCATTAATAAACCGACGATAACGCCGTCGTTGGTAATAAGCGCGCTAGTCTCTGTTACTGCAGTTTCCGGTGCTAACATACAAACTCCCTTTCAATTAGCCGGCAATTAATGGTGTTTTAGACATAGCCACATGCAATAAAAACGCTATCCAGCCGCAAGCACCAACAAAACCAACCCAGCGCGTCACAGCAGACTGGCCTTTCATGGCGAAAATACCAAAAATAATGTAGCCAATAACACCAATGACTTTATCGGTTAACCAAGGCACTTCTATTGGATACATACCGACAGTCACCATAATGCCAATAGCACTCGCCAGTAGAAGTGTGTCGTTAACGTGAGGAACTATTTTTAGCCATTTTTTCTGTAATGCAGGAGAATCTAACAACCGCAAGACAAAGCGGAATAGAAATAAAATAATAGAAATGAAAACAAATAAAACATGCAGGTGTTTAAAAACAACGTACACAGTATAACCCCTTTATAATAAATTAAAGATTTCTAAGTTCGGGTAGTAGCTTCAGAGCCTGCTCGAGAAATTCCGGTGAGTAGTAACGGCCTTTTTCATCATCGAGTCGTGTTTTGATATCCGCATCGCTGGTTTCTTCTTCAAACCAGTCCACAAGCTGCTCGGTCAGTAACAACACCTGAGTGCTTAATGCAATATCGCTACCTTGCTTCCCTTCAGGAAGACCTAAGCCGTCCCAGCGCTCTAACCGTTCCATTAACGCACGATGTGCTTTTTGGGTAGCGTCATGTTGACCATGAGTCAGTGCTTTTAATGAACGAGCAACACGCTGCTGGCAAGTCGTTTCGTTAGCAGCAACAGCCGTCGAAGCACAATCTAACAACGGCCGAGCTTGTGCAAATAACGACCAGGCTAAAGCTGTTGCTTCCGCCTCGTCAGCATTAACCGCTTGTGACAACCGGTAAGCTATGCGCCCTTCTCTGCTTCCATCCAGCACATTATTAAAATGATTCGCATTGTGCAGCATCAACTGGTCGGCTAAGCGCGCCAAGAAATGATCAGAGTCTTCTAAACAAACAACATTGTCCTGCGCCAGCTGCACGTTTTCCGCAAACAATTGCAATACGTGATGATCATCGGCTGTTAACGTACGAGAACGGCCACCAATAAATAAAACCGAACCATGTGCTCGGCAATGACTGCGGCAATACAGCAGTACAAAGTCATCACCGTAAAACGAGCCATGGTTAGCAATCACGTTTTCTAGCTCGGCTAAGGCTTTTGAGGGAATAACCGACCGCAGAGTTTGCCCGACACTAACCTGAGAGTCTTCACCATGCGCGGCTAACACTTTATAAGACGTTCCTTCTTCATTGGCCGTCGCATAAAGGGTTTGCTTCGCCCCCCCAATAACCCAGCTTAACTGCTGAACTAAGCCATCAACAAAACTATTCATAGGCTGCAGTGCGTATAAGTTTGTTGATGCTGAAATAATTTTTTCCAAGCCATGACGGCTTTGATCTATAGACATAATATCGCGGTAGGAACGCAACGAGGACATCACTGCCGTAAAGAGTTTTTGCGCGGTTAATTCAGTCTTCGATTTGTAGTCGTTGATATCGTAATTAACAATAACGGTGCGCTCAGGGGCCTGGCCTGGCTGGCCTGTTCGCAAAATAATGCGGGTAAAATGATTATCCGCTTTCTCACGAATATAACGAGCAACCTGAAGCCCCGCGTCATCGGTTTCCATAACAACGTCCAGCAAGAGAATTGCCGCATCTGGATGCTCGTCGATAAGTTTTTTCGCTTCCTCCCCGGAAAAAGCACTATAAAACTTCAGACCTCGCCCCAGGAAATTAAAGTCGTTCAACGCCAATTTAGTGACCGCATGCACCTCTGGCTCGTCATCGACAATTAGAATTTTCCAGTATTCTGTCGGTAATTTTGTATTTTGCTGGCTGGCTTCATCAGCAAACATGAACTGGTTGCTCATTACTTGTCTCTCTCCGCCGTGACGTATTGTCCACCTGATACTCGCTCTACACTAGCATAATCCTGCCAGCGGTTAACCTTTTTATAACCATTTTTTGTGAGTAGCTCAATGACACTATCGGCCTGCTGCCATCCCTGCTCAAGTAATAGCCAACCGCCATTTACAAGATATGATGATGCACCAACAACAATGTTCTTAATATCGTCTAAACCATCACCGTTTGCTACCAAAGCACTTAACGGCTCAAACCGCACATCGCCCTGCACCAGGTGCGGGTCGGCTTCTTCAATATAAGGAGGGTTAGACACAATTAAGTCGAATGGCTTATCTGTTGACACGTTAGAGAACCAATCGCTTTGAAAAAACTCAACATCGAGGCTGTTACGTGTAGCATTGCGAGATGCCAAAGCCACTGCGTCGCCGTTCTTATCGCAACCAAGCACCTGCCAATTCGGCTTTTCTGACTTTAACGCCAAAGCAATAGCACCAGTCCCGGTGCCTAAGTCCAGCACTCTTGCGTTCTCGGGTAGGTTTAAACTCAAGGCTGCTTCTACCAGAGTTTCTGTGTCTCCCCTGGGTATTAATGTGCTTTCATTGGTTTCAAGTTCTAACGACCAAAACTCTTTACGCCCAGTAATATAGGCTATCGGCTTACCTTTCACCCTCTCACTAACCAAGGCTTGAAAGCGTTCCCATTGCACTTCTGTTAAGGCTTTCTCTGGCCATGTCATTATGTAAGTTTTGTTTTTGTCCAACACAAAGCTCAACAACGCAAAAACGTCAGCCCTAACGTCATCACTATGCGCTAGCTGCTGACGCGCCCACTGTTGCGCTTCTTCTATGGTCATTCTTGTCCTTCAGACAATGCCGCCAGCTGATCCGCCTGATGCTCAGTAATAATCGGATCCATAATCAAATCCAAGTCGCCCTGCAACACTTCATCCAGCCGATATAAGGTTAAGTTAATACGGTGGTCAGTGACACGACTTTGCGGGTAATTATAAGTTCGAATACGCTCTGAACGATCCCCGCTGCCCACTAAGTTACGACGGGTGCTTGCTTCTTCCTGCTGACGTTTTTCGTCCTCGATTTTCTGTAATCGAGCTTGCAGAACTGACATCGCTTTGGCGCGGTTTTTATGTTGTGAACGCTCTTCCTGACATTCAACAACAACGCCTGACGGCAAGTGCGTAATACGAATGGCCGAGTCCGTTCGGTTAACGTGCTGACCACCGGCGCCCGATGCGCGGAAAGTATCGACACGTAAGTCTGCCGGATTAATTTCTATGGCTTCGGCTTCCGGAATTTCTGGCAAAATAGCCACCGTACAGGCCGATGTATGGATACGGCCTTGTGACTCAGTTTCTGGTACGCGCTGCACACGATGACCACCGGACTCAAATTTCATACGGCCATAAGCGCCATCGCCATTCATTTGTGCAATAACTTCTTTATAGCCGCCGTGGTCACCTTCATTCGCACTTACTACAGAGATATTCCAGCCATGCTTTTCTGCGTAGCGGCTGTACATACGAAACAGGTCACCAGCAAAAATTGAGGCTTCATCACCACCAGCACCCGCTCGAATTTCCAGGTAGCAATTGCGATCATCGTTAGGATCTTTAGGCAGCAATAAAATTTGCAGTTGCTGTTCCAACTCAGTTTCGTTTTCTTTCGCCTGCTTTAGCTCTTCCTGAGCCATTTCCCGCATTTCCGGGTCGTCTTCTTCGGCCATGTCTTTAGCAGCGACCTGGTCTTCCTGGTTTTGCTTATATTTCTCAAAGCAGTCCACGACTTCCTCAAGCTGTGAATACTCTTTCGATAGCCCGCGAAAACGGTTCTGATCGGAAATAACATCCGGTTCACCCAGCAGCGCCTGAACTTCCTGGTAACGCTCAAGCAAACCTTCAAGTTTTCGTTCAATGGATGGATTCAACATATTCTTTTATTTGCCTTCTAAAGGGTCAGAACCGTCGCCTGACCACAATTGCTGTAACACCGCAAGTGTATACTGATCGTTGTTCTCACCTGCTGATTTTAACAAACTGGTAGGTTGGTGCGTCAGTTGCTGCACCAGTTTATGGCTAAATTGCTTCAGCACCTCTTCCGGCGCTTTACCTTGCTGCAGTTGAGCCAAGGCTCGTTCTAAATGAGTATCGGCGACAGCTTTCGTGTGTTGTCTGTATGACCGAACCAACTCCACACTGTTGAGCGACTGCAACCAGTCAGTAAACTCCTGCGCCTGCTGACGGATAATTACCTGCGCTTCTTTTGCTGCCTGCTCTCGGTTTCTTATGTTTTCACTAATAATGCTTTGTAAGTCGTCAACCGTATACAAATAGGCATCATCAAGCTCATTCACTTGCTCTTCTATATCCCTGGGCACGGCTAAATCAATCAGTAGCATCGGCTTATGGCGACGTTTCTTCAATGCCTTTTCAACCGTGCCTTTACCCACTATTGGTAAGGTACTGGCAGTTGAGCTCACCACAATATCAGCGTCAGGGAGAAGTTCAGACAGTTCTGACAAACTGTGCGCGGCACCATCCACTTTCTCAGCCAGCTCTCGTGCGCGTTGCAAGGTTCTGTTAGCGACTGTTATTTCCGTCACCCCTTGCTGCTTTAAGTGTTGGGCGACAAGTTCAGAAGTATCTCCAGCCCCAATTAATAACACTTTAGACTTGGCTAAGTTCGAAAAGATATGTCGCGCCATAGACACTGCGGCGTAAGCCACTGACACGGCATTTTGCCCAACGGCGGTTTCATTACGGACAGTTTTTGCGACACGGAATGTTTGCTGAAACAAACGCTCTAAAATACCGCCGACAGCCTCCTGCCGTTTCGCTATTTGATACGCCTGTTTTACTTGCCCGAGTATTTGCGGCTCCCCAAGCACAAGCGAGTCTAAGCCACTGGCAACAGACATTAAATGACTGATAGCCTGATCATTTTTAAACAGATAATGATGATTTTGCAGAGCGTCGGGAGGTAAGCTGTGAAAGCCTGTGAACCAACCGAGCAATAAATCGTCTGATACATCACCACGGCAATAAAGTTCGGTACGGTTACACGTCGAGACAATGACCGCTTCCTGCACGCCTTGTAAACCACGCACAGCCTGCAATGCAGCGTCGAGCTGCTCGGCATTGAAAGCAACTTGCTCACGCAAATCAACGGGGGCTGTTTTGTGGTTTATTCCCAGAGCTGAAATGGTCATCGGATTGTGTAACTCGTTATCTCAACGCGGTCATGATATTAAGTGGCAGTGATTGTACGTGAAAGCCCTAATCATTGAAAGTCACAGCGCTTTCTGGTCAACTAACGATCCATCGATTACGCCAATAGAAAAATATGATTCAATACCTAACTCGATTTGCGGTTTTGCTGGCTGTGTTGCTTTCCGCAGGCTGCTCAATACCAACACCGTCACACCAGGACAGTAGCCGACAAGTCAATGTTGAGCTTGTCAAAGCACACCAAAATAAGCTGAACACGTTAAATAGCTGGTCGATGTCAGGTCGCATGGCGCTTATTCAGAAAGAGCTCGACAAGCGTGACTCATTTTATGTTAATTGGCAATATCAACCGACTTATCAGGAACTTCGCTTTTCACATCCGTTAAAAGGTCAACTGGCAAGGCTGACCGTTAGCAACCAACAGGCAACGTTAGTAGACTCTAACGGAGCCATGCGCTCGGCGTTAAGTGCCCCTGCTCTTCTGGCGGATGTATTGCCGGTTTATATTCCTTTTGAGCATCTGCATCAATGGGTTGTCGGTCAAAAAACGTCACAACTGAAAAAACTCACGTATTACAACGACGGTACGCTAGCCAGTGCTTCAGTTATTCAAAATGATGAACAGTGGCGTATTCGATGGTTCTATAAGTTAGAAGCAGAAACAAAGCTCCCTCTCCCCGAGCAGGTGCACATTGAAAGCCCGACATTAAAAATAAAGGTACAAATGAACGAATGGCAGACCAGCAACTAACGCTACCAGCGCCGGCAAAACTGAACCTGTTTTTGCACATAACCGGACGCAGGAATGACGGCTATCACGAACTACAAACTGTTTTTCAATTTTTGGACTACGGCGACACCATAAGTTTTCAACCAGCGCCGGACGACCAGTTCGATTTCATAGATAGCAAGTCTCAAATTGCCAAAGAAGACAATTTAATTTGGAAAGCTTTAGAGCGGCTGCGCCAGGAGTATCTAAATAAAGGCATTAGTCAGTTGCCTGGCGTTACCATTGAAGTTACGAAACGTTTACCTCAAGGCGCAGGCTTAGGCGGCGGCTCATCGGACGCTGCCACAACGCTCGTTGGTCTTAATTACCTATGGGGAGAACGCTTGTCGAACAAGCAGCTTCAACAAATAGGCCTCGAGTTAGGCGCCGACGTTCCCGTATTTATCCATGGAAAGTCATGTTTCGCAGAAGGCATTGGTGAGCAGTTCACGGATGTTGAGCCGCCTACTCCCTGGTACTTGGTTGTTAAACCCAACGTCCATATTTCCACCGCTGAACTTTTTAATCACCCGGACCTAAGGCGAGACTGTAAATCGGTTGAAGCCGCTGACTGGGAACAAAGCCACCATGAAAATGTGTTCGAGCCAGTGGTCTGTGCTCTGCATCCTGAAGTTGCTAAATTACGCGATGCCTTGCTAGAATACGCTCCGACTCGGCTTACTGGCAGTGGAGCATGTCTATTTTCGACGTTCGAGAGCAGACAAGCGGCAGAGGAAGCACAAAAACAGGTTCCGCAAGGGCTGTTTTCATTTATCGCTCAAGGCCAGAACCGTTCACCACTATTCCAAACATTAACCCAATAAAAGTCGAGGTATGTTGTGCCTGACATGAAACTTTTCGCTGGCAACGCTACCCCCGAGCTAGCGCAGAAAATCGCCGATCGTTTATACATTAAACTGGGTGAAGCGTCTGTTGGACGTTTCAGTGATGGCGAAATCAGTGTCGCTATTAATGAAAATGTCCGCGGTTCCGATGTCTTTATTTTGCAATCCACCTGCGCACCTACCAACGATAACCTCATGGAACTTATCGTCATGGTTGATGCACTGCGTCGCGCATCTGCAGGTCGTATTACCGCTGTAATGCCTTATTTTGGCTACGCTCGCCAGGATCGCCGCGTTCGTTCTGCTCGTGTTCCTATTACTGCGAAAGTCGTTGCTGACTTTTTATCAAGCGTTGGTGTTGACCGCGTTCTGACCGTTGACTTGCATGCTGAGCAAATTCAAGGGTTCTTCGATGTTCCGGTTGATAACGTATTTGGCACACCTGTACTACTTGAGCACATGCGCCAACAGCAATTCGACAACCCTGTGGTTGTTTCTCCAGATATCGGTGGTGTTGTTCGCGCCCGCGCGTTTGCCAAGTTAATGGACGACACCGACTTAGCTATTATCGATAAGCGCCGCCCTTCTGCTAACGTTTCTCAGGTCATGCACATTATTGGGGATGTTAAAGGACGTGACTGTATTATTGTCGATGACATGATTGATACTGGCGGTACACTTTGTAAAGCAGCGGAAGCGCTGAAAAGCCATGGGGCTAAGCGCGTTTTTGCTTATGCAACACACCCGGTATTTTCCGGTAACGCTGTTAAGAATATAGAAGAGTCGGCGATTGACGAACTGGTAGTTACTGACAGTATTCCACTTAGCGAAGAAATGAAGGCGACAGGAAAAGTGAGCCAACTGACACTTTCCGGCATGTTGTCTGAAGCACTTCGTCGCGTCAGTAATGAAGAGTCTATCTCTGCAATGTTTGAGTACTGATAAAGTTGTTTTTTTGAGACTTCAGTGCTAGTATTGCGCGCCCTTGGAAACCGGCCTCGTCGTCGGTTTCTGAGTATCTGGGTCAGCAGCTTGGTCGCGAGTGCTGACAAATTAAAACATTTAACAATGAGAGCCCAATATCATGGCTGAATTAGATTTCACAATTAAAGCAAGTGTCCGTGGGGACAAGGGGAAAGGTGCGAGCCGCCGCCTGCGTCATGCGGATAAAGTACCTGCCATCCTATATGGTGGTAAAGGTGAGCCAGTAGCGTTAGAAATGGATCACAACAAAGTGAACAACATGGCTGACTACGAAGCCTTCTATTCACACATTCTGACGTTAGACATCGATGGCAAAAAAGAACAATGCATCTTAAAAGATATGCAGCGTCACCCATACAAGCCTAAGCTGACTCACTTGGACTTCCAACGTGTTGAGAAAGGCCAGAAGCTGCACACTAACGTACCTCTTCACTTCTTGAATGAAACAACGGCGAAAGGCGTTAAAGAAGAAGGTGGCGTTGTTGTTCACCACGTCAATGACGTTGAAATCCTGGTTCTTCCGAAAGACTTACCAGAGTACCTGGAAGTTGACATCGCAGAACTGAGCGTTGGTGACACTATTCACCTAACTGACTTGAACCTTCCTAAAGGTGTTGAGCTGGTAGAGTTGACTAAAGGTGAAGACCACGACCAGGCGGTTGTTTCTATCTCAGCTCCTCGCGTAGAGAAAGAAGAAGACGAAGAAGAAACAGTAGCACCGGATGAAGTTCCTGCAGAGAAGAGCAAAGACGACGCTGCTGACGAAGAGTAAGCACTAGTCCTAGCTATGGGAACAAGCATTAAGCTGTTAGTGGGCCTGGGGAATCCAGGCCCCGAATACGAAAAAACCCGCCATAACGCGGGTTTTTGGTTAGTTGAAGACTTTTGTCGACGACACGGCGTTACATTATCCGCCGATACCAAATCAAAAGCACTAATAGGCCGTTATCAGCAAGGCGCTCACGATCTGCGCATTGTGCTACCCCAGAATTACATGAACCGCAGCGGCTTTTCTGTCGCACATATCGCCAATTTCTATAAAATTCCGCCAGAGTCGATACTCGTCGCATACGATGAACTCGACCTACCTCCTGGCATAGCGAAATTTAAAAAAGGCGGCGGCGCGGGTGGCCATAACGGCATTAAAGATATTATCGCGCAAATTGGCAGCCAGGACTTCCTGCGACTGCGAATTGGCATTGGGCATCCTGGGCACAAATCGAAAGTAACAGGTTTTGTGCTGGGTAAAGCGCCAGCAACTGAACAGCGACTCATTGATGACTGTATCGATGAAGCCAGTCGCAGTATTGACACATTAATGGAACAAGGCTGGACGGATGCGCTTCAACGCCTCCACAGCTACCGTCCTCAACAGAAAGGTTAACTCATCATGGGATTTCGGTGTGGTATTGTTGGTTTACCCAACGTCGGTAAATCCACTTTGTTCAATGCACTGACTAAAGCAGGCATTGAAGCAGCAAACTTTCCTTTTTGTACAATTGAACCTAATACCGGTGTGGTTCCGGTTCCGGATACTCGCCTGGACAAACTAGCTTCAATTGTTAACCCAGAGAAAGTACTGCCAACGACCATGGAGTTCGTTGACATTGCAGGCCTGGTAAAAGGTGCCTCCAAAGGTGAAGGCTTAGGTAACCAGTTCCTGGCTAATATTCGTGAAACTGACGCTATTGGACATGTCGTCCGTTGTTTCGAAGATGACAACATTGTCCACGTTAGCGGCGGAATTAACCCTGCTGATGACATTGACACAATTAACACCGAATTAGCATTAGCCGATTTAGACTCCGTCGAAAAAGCTTTGCACCGTTTAGGCAAGAAAGCCAAAGGTGGCGACGCTCAGGCTAAGGCTGAAATTGCCGTACTGGAAAAGCTAAAGCCTGCACTGGATGAAGGCCATATGGCTCGTTCAGTAGAGTTGACGAAAGAAGACCGGGCAACCATTCGCTCATACAACTTACTGACATTGAAGCCAACTATGTACATTGCCAACGTCATTGAAGATGGCTTTGAAAATAACCCCCACCTGGACACAGTTCGCAAAATAGCGGCAACCGAGAATGCCGTTGTTGTGCCGGTTTGTGCGGCCATTGAATCAGAAATTGCTGAGCTGGACGACGCCGACAAAGAAGAGTTCCTGTCGGAGATTGGTCAGGAAGAGCCTGGACTTAACCGTGTTATTCGTTCTGGTTACGAGCTTCTGAACCTGCAAACATACTTTACGGCCGGTCCTAAAGAAGTTCGCGCATGGACGGTAAAAGTCGGTTCTACAGCGCCACAAGCCGCGGGTCGTATTCATACCGATTTTGAAAAAGGCTTTATCCGTGCTGAAGTCGTCGGCTATGACGACTACATTGAACATAACGGCGAGCAAGGTGCAAAAGACGCCGGTAAGTGGCGCCTGGAAGGTAAAGACTACATTGTTAAAGACGGTGACGTCATACACTTCCGCTTTAACGTCTAAGAATCTAATACTGCTTCAAAGCCGCTCCTTTTGAGCGGCTTTTTTTATTTTTCTGCTATATCTCCGTACATTGGAGCAAGTTTTGCCAGTAACTGGTTTTGAGCCGAAACAGGAATATTGTGCTTTTCCATTGCAATGATCAAATGTTCTACCAACGCGTTAAAATCGGCATGAGTTACTCCCATGCCTTCATGGGATACTTTCATGGTATCCCCACTGTAGTCGCATGGCCCACCAACCACATCGCAAACCTGTTCAGTAATGAGTTTATGAACGCGCACAATATCAACGCCATCGAAATGATGCACAATACGCTCATCACCACCAACCCGGTATAACATCTCCTCAACTATTGAAGAAATTCCTTCTTTTTCTCCTAATTGCTGATAAAGACTTTGCCCCAAGACTACAGGCGATAACAGAAGAAGAAACACGAAGCTTAATATTCTCATAGCTATTTCCTTTAAAACGCTGCTTGCAATGACAGATACCAGCCATTTTGGTCATCTAGACCTGCAATAGAACCTAAGTCGGTGTATGCGCCTACGACAGAAACCGCCTTTGATGGAAAGTACGCCACAAAAACATCTTTCCATGCGTTCTCTTTAGCGAAACTCAGGTTATCGGGCTTTTCCCGGAACTCAACACCGACAGCCCAATACCGGTTTAAAAATGCGACCACAGAAGCTTCAGCCACCCACTTGGCATTCTGCTCATTATCGCCGCCAAAGCCCAATAAACCAATCTGGTTTGCGCGCGTGCGACGTACCGTTAAGTTAGCAACCCAAGTTCGATGAAATGGCCCATCCAACCAAGCTTTAGCAGCACTGACATACCAGTCAGTATCACTGTCATCTAACGCGCCAACCGCGCTAGGTAGAGCAAATTTCTGATTTTTCTTATATTGTGCTCCAACACTTAATTGAGGCCAGTCACCGTAAACCAGATTTCCAAATAGACGAACTTTCGCACCCACTACCTTCTGCTCGAGCTCTCCCCCTATCGTCGATAGGTCGAATGTCTGCTGAGCATAAGACAGTTCGACACGATTGCTCCAGGAGAAGCTGGCTCCCTGAACGCTAAGTCGAAAATCATCAACAGAGACTTCACTGATATTAACGGTCGCTCCCCACTCTCCAGTATCTGCATAGGAGCTGAGCGTCGCCCAGGGAACAATACCACCACCTCCGGCTCCCTCAATAGTCGACGCACCGCCTGTCGCTAGTAACTTTGACCCAGTATCGGCAAAAGTTGTTAACGGAGACACTGCAAGCACCAAAGCAGCTGCACTCAATAATCCTCGTTTAATCACAAGACTCTCCCTGTAGTCTGTTATTAAAATCATTAAAAGAAATTGGCTTGCTAAAGTAGAACCCCTGAAGAACATCACACTTCTGTTTTTTCAGCCATTCCCAGCTTTCAGTGTCTTCAACTCCTTCCGCAACGACTCTTAACCCAAGTTCATGGGCAAGCTGAATTGTTGACCGAACAATTGACTGATCAACCGGGCTGCTCACTAGATATTGAACAAAAGCCCTATCTATTTTTAATTCAGTTACCGGCAAACGTCGCATTTGTTCCAGTGACGAATAACCCGTTCCGTAGTCATCAATAGAAACCTGATAACCTTTCTCCCTAAGCCAGTTTAATCGTTCAATCGCCGCATCCGGATCACTCACAATGGCACTTTCGGTCACTTCAAGGACCAAGTGTCTATTCAGTGCAGGCATATCTTCTTCAAGCTCAGCGATAACAGAAAGAATTTCGTCACTAAGCAAATCAATGGCAGAAAGGTTAATACTTAAACTAAAACCGTCTGGCGCATTAAGATGCCGTAGGTAATCCGCAGACTGCCTGAATACCCATTGCGTCAGCTTTTTTATTAGCCCTGACTGTTCAGCCAGTGGAATAAATTCATCAGGCCCGACAAAACCAAGCTTTTCACTGTTCCATCTTAATAGGGCTTCCGCGCCTATGGTTTTTCCGCTTTGTGTTTCTATTTTTGGCTGAAGAAGCAAAGTTAGTTCATCATTTTCAGCCGCGTAGTCCAGGTGTTCCAGGATATCAAGCTTCCGCAAGTGCTGCTCATCAAGCCCTTCAGTGTAAAAGAACACAAAGTCATGTTGTCGTTTAGCTTCCTGCGCACTCACCTGCGCTCGGCGTAACAACGTATCGAAGGCTTTGCCTTGTCGAGGAAACTCGACAGCACCAACATTAAAAGACACCGGATAATCACTCTCACCTACTTTTACGGGCTTTTCAAGGAATGAGTAAAGTTTCTGAATAAGCTTATGTTTCTCTGATAACTCCTGCTCAAAAACCAAGGCAAACTCATCACCGCCGATACGAGCTGATAGGCACTGTTCATCAAAATCTATAATCCGCTGAGCAACTTGTTTTAACACAAGATCCCCGACCTCTTGGCCGAGAGTATCGTTCAATGTTCGGAATTTACGGATATTGACCAACAGTAATGTTCCTACTGAGCCGGCCTTAAGCAACCCTTCTAAATCGGCGGCAAACTGGGTTCTATTCGGCAGCCGAGTCAGTTGATCGTGCGTCGCTTGAAAAGATATACGTCGTTCACGCTCAGACACAGCCCCTTTCATTGACTCAAAGGTTATTGCTAATTCACCAAATTCATCGGCACGCTTCTCAAGATTCAAGTCGCCATAGTCACCTTTTTGCAGTTGTTTAGCCGCTTCCGTCAGTCTTGAAAGCGGCCTTGAGACACTGCGTGCCATCAGTAAAGCAACCCCACCAGCTATTAACACAGCAAGCCCGCCAATCAACAACATTTGCAGCTGAACACGGTGAAAGTCGGCCATAGCTTCTTCAAGTGACGACGACAACAGTACGTGCACTTGTTCCCCCTGCGAAGCATCAAGCAATGCCTCTTTCCCAACTAACGCTTGTTGCTCGAGCCAGTTAGGTAGAGCGCTTTGACGTTTCAGCGCACTCTGCAAGTTAACCTGGACACCCGGCTCAAGGCTGGATGCTATTAACTTTTTTGAGGACTCATTCCAAAGCGTTATATCAGCATTCGCCAAATTTTGTAGCTCTGTCGCCAACTGAGAATCTATCTGAAAACCTAGAGTAGCCCAGGCAATAAGTTGCGGAGCCTTCACCGGAACCGTTATCAACTGAAACAGCTCACCATCAACAATGGCCAGCTGCTGACCACTTGAGTTATTAGTAATTTCATCACCAATTGGGTGGGTGGCAGCAATCTCTTCTCCTGTCGGCGTTCGTAGCACCATCAATTCAGTATTGATGCGCTCTCCGTGATTCACTAATACGGACACGATAGTGTCTTTATCGCCGCTAGCCACTGCTCGCTTGAAGCCAAAGTCATCGGTCAACACTTGTGCCGCTTGCAGCAACAACTCACTGCGGCTATTCAGAAGTTCGCGAAAAACTCGTTCACTGACATTCAGCTCTTGAGCGATGGAGCGTTCAGCTTGTTGTTTTACACTAAAGCCCATTGCTGTCAGAGACAGTGCAATAGCCCCTGAAACAAGCAGCAATAGAATAACAACCAGTCTGGTGCGAAAGCGCCGAATCATAAATTACCTGTTCGGTTGAATCGTTGCTCTAGACGTGACTTTGGTTCCTTGTCTTCCTCTTCGTTTATCACATTTAACGACAGCGTTCTGTTTTCTCCATTCACCAAAGACACCTCTTTTGCCAACGTTAGATCCGAACCTATCAGCGGATGCCATAGACGAGCCTTTACTGATGACTCGCTCTGGATATTTATATCGAGAGTCACTTTGCCTTCTTCATCGGTTACCCAGGCGGTTTCTCGGTCAGTAATAATGATATGGGCTATCATTTGGTCATGAATATTGCAGCCTAATGTCACCAAACCCGGTTTATTAAAGCTTAATGTCGGCTTTTCTTCATTCGCGTATAACTTAAGCTCAAAAGGCTTAGGCTTCGAGAACGAATAGACATGATGACGAATATTGTCGCTGTTTGGGAAAGTGACTTCACTTCCGGCTTTTATAGCCGTCATAAAGGGGGTGAACTGACGATCAACCTGATCAATGATCGTTTTCTCGATTTTGAGCTCTGCATTGTCAGTCACATATTCGTTATCAACAATGACCACTGCATTTGGCAATGGCTTGTCCTTTGCGTCAACAATAGTCAGCGTCAGCTCTTCTGCATTAACCGTCATGACCGACTGAAAACACACGAAAGTGACCAAAAGGTAATTAAGCGCTCTCAAATGAAACTCCATTTTAGATTAATAATTCTAGATTACCCCACATCACAAATTCCGCAACTTTAGCTTACCTAATAAACTGATCTTCATCTCGCTCAGCTCGTAATGTGTTATACCTATTAAAGTTAACTTTGAATAAACACTTTGCCGCAGGAGGTTTACTTTATGACTCAAGGATATCGCACTGAAAGCGACAGTATGGGTGAAGTTCAGGTTCCTGAAGACGCGCTCTACGCGGCACAGACACAACGCGCGGTCGACAACTTCGCAATAAGCGGGTTAACGATGCCAACCGATATGATTCAGGCTATAGCCAGAGTCAAAGCGGCAGCAGCTAAAGCCAATACCAAAGTGGGCAGTTTAGAAGAAAAGCAGCGAGACGCAATTGTCAAAGCCGCCGAACAAATTATAAACGGTGAGCACCAAGCCCATTTCCCTATCGACATTTTTCAAACGGGCTCGGGCACCAGCTCTAATATGAACGTCAATGAAGTTATCGCTAACTTGTGCAAACAGGACGGCGTTGACGTTCACCCCAATGACCACGTCAACCAGAGTCAATCGAGCAATGATGTCATACCTACGTCCATTCAAGTTGCCAGCGTGTTGGCCGTGGAGGAACAATTGCAGCCAGCCATTAAACATTTAATGGAGGTTATTCGGAGTAAAGCTGTCGAGCTTCGGGACGTCGTAAAAACCGGACGAACCCACTTAATGGACGCAATGCCAATGACATTGGCGCAAGAGCTGGAAGCATGGGCTGGACAGCTTAGCCATTCGGCAGAACAGCTACCACAATTGCTTCAGCACAGCCGTATTCTGCCCCAGGGCGGTACAGCGATAGGTACCGGAATTAATGCCCCAGAGGGCTTCGCAGAAGCCTTTGCAAAAGAACTCAGCGACTTTACCGGTACTGAATTTAAGGCATCCCCAAATCCATTTACAGGCATTGCGGGACAAGAATTGAATCTGCAGTTACACGGCCAATTGAATACCCTGGCCACGACGCTGTTAAAAATAAGCAATGACTTACGCTGGATGAACAGTGGTCCACTAGCTGGCCTGGGGGAAATTCAGTTAACGGCACTTCAACCCGGCAGCAGCATAATGCCCGGTAAAGTAAACCCGGTAATACCGGAAGCCGTGGCTATGGTGGCTGCACAAGTTAACGGCAACCACACCACTATTACAACTGCGGCTCAGCAAGGAAACTTTCAGCTGAACGTTATGCTGCCCGTTGTGGCCTATAATTTACTACAGTCGATAGAGCTTCTGACAAACGGCTGTCATGCCTTAGCTGATAAAGCCATTAAAGATTTTGAAGTCAACGAAGAGCGCCTTAATGAAGCCTTGGCTAAAAACCCTATTTTAGTGACCGCGCTTAATCCTGTTATTGGTTACAGTAAAGCCGCTGAGATAGCGAAAAGGGCTTACCAAAACGGTCGCCCTATTATCGATGTTGCGGACGAAATGACCGATTTAGGACGTGAGCGCCTGGAACAACTATTAAACCCTAAAAAGTTAACAGAAGGTGGCGTCAGCCAATAACGGATTAAAGGAGTCGTACAATGAGTCAACCTCATGTCGTTATAACAGGAGCAAACCGGGGCATTGGTTTTGAATTTGCAAAGCAATATGCCGAAAAAGGCTACAAAGTGACGGCTGTTTGCCGTAATAACTCTAAGCAGTTAACCGAATTGGATGTCGACATTATAGAAGGTGTTGACGTTACCAAAGCTTCAGACTTGTTGCGCTTAAAAGAAACATTGGCCGACAAGAAAGTGGACATTTTGATCAATAACGCAGGGCTACTACACAAGGATGTTTTAGGTGAGCTGGACGCTGGTACCATTCGGGCGCAATTTGAGGTCAATGCATTAGCGCCCTTGCGGGTAACCGAGGCGTTACTGGATAACTTATCAAAAGGCAGCAAAATTGCGTTGATTACGAGCCGGATGGGCTCAATTTCAGACAACGGCTCGGGCAGCCGCTATGGCTACAGAATGTCTAAAGCCGCGTTAAATGCAGCGGGCAAGTCTCTTTCTATTGATCTAAAAGACAAAGGCATTGCTGTCGCGATACTGCATCCAGGCTTCGTCCAGACCGACATGGTCAATCATGCGGGGGATATTCCGGCAGAAACGGCGGCCGAACGACTCATGCAACGAATCGACGAACTTTCAATGGAGTCGACGGGCGAGTTTTACCACAGCAATGGTGACCCTCTCCCGTGGTAATCTGACTTCTTTTTAATCAAATGACTGTTTTTTTGCACAAACGCGCTGCTTTATCGTATTTTTTCTCAAAAATAGGTTGACGGGTTGCGGAGCGATTTGCATAATACGCGCCGCACTCACAGAGAGCGGAAAGTTAAAAAAGTTGGCTACGTAGCTCAGCTGGTTAGAGCACAGCACTCATAATGCTGGGGTCGCAAGTTCGAATCTCGCCGTAGCCACCAACTTAACTGAGAAATGTGCGGACGTGGTGGAATTGGTAGACACGCTGGATTTAGGTTCCAGTGCCTCACGGCGTGAGAGTTCAAGTCTCTCCGTCCGCACCAACTCTCTCTCAGGGTAGCTAAAATTGGGGCATAGCCAAGCGGTAAGGCAGCGGGTTTTGATCCCGCGATTCCCAGGTTCGATCCCTGGTGCCCCAGCCATTAGCTTCTTTAATTTATTTTGTGATTGCTGTCCTTAGTTGGATGGGGCATAGCCAAGCGGTAAGGCAGCGGGTTTTGATCCCGCGATTCCCAGGTTCGATCCCTGGTGCCCCAGCCATACTAACTACTGTTGCGGTGGTGGCGGAATTGGTAGACGCGCTAGCTTCAGGTGCTAGTGTCCGAAAGGACGTGAGGGTTCAAGTCCCTCCCTCCGCACCACAACAGACAATGGCCACCTCAGGGTGGTTTTTTTGTGCCTGTTTTTAGTCTCACTTCCCTGTACTCACCTAATCTCCAATAGCTTGCTTTATTAAGAAGTTTTTCAGCAACGGCGCTTTTGCCGCGGTTAGCGAGACATCAGCAATGAACCGCGCTAGTGGATGAGTACTGCGCCAGCTTATTTGAAGCGCATCCATTAACCGCATCATTTTAGCATTCTCAAATTTTCGTTGTTTTTCGTATACGTTAAGCGCCTGAGCCACTGGCTTGTTAGATAATTCGTTGAGCAAGCACTGAATATCGGCGAAACCCAGGTTAACCCCCTGCCCCGCCATAGGATGAATACTGTGTGCCGAGTCCCCTAAAAGCGCAATACAACCATTAGAGGTATAATATAATGCGTGCTTACGTTGCAAAGGAAAGCTAGCCGCTTTTATGACGCGAAATTTTCCGACACGAGGCTCGAACACAGAATACAAATGTTTCTGAAGCGCCGACTCATCGTGCTGAAGCGCCCTAATGCTGGCTCTTTCATCGTAGTCAATGAGGCAGGCTTTTGTATCAGACAACGGCAGTAACGCGTAAGGTCCCTGCGGTCTGAATACTTCCCAGGTCTCCGGCTCTATAGGTTGTTCTAGCTCAACATTCGCAAGCAAACAGCGTTGATCGTAGTCCCAACCGCGATAGGCAATATTACTGAGTTTGGCAATAACGGAGTTCGCGCCATCACACCCCAGCAGTAAATCGAAAGGTATGTGTTCGTTGTTCGTCAGCCTAACCGTTTTCTGCTGACTGTCTAACGAGTCAATACGTTGCTCAGTAACGAAATCGACATTGTCATAGTCGCGTAAACACTGCCAAAGCGAAGACTGTAACGCATTGTTTTCTACCATAACTCCCAGCGATGTCAGGCCCACTTCACTAGCATCAAAGGTTAAGCTCTGCCCTGACTGAGTAGTCACGGTTAATCGTTGGTAATCTTTTACTTTGCCTGGGTCAATAACACCATGAATGCCAAGTGATAAAAGCCACTGCCAGTTAGCGGCATTCACAGATGAAATTCTGAGGTCCCAATTATTGCCTTGGTTGTCGAGTGACGGTGGGTTGCTCTCAAATAATTTAACGTGGGCCCCAGCTTTCGCGAACGCAAGCGCCGAAGCCGCACCAACCATACCACCACCATTTATGACAACTGTTAAATCTTGCATAGAACCGCAAAAGCCTGTGATTTTAAGTTCTCTATAAATAACACATTTTTAGTGTCTTTTCCGTTATCATGGGCAGATTCAGCGGTAGAAATATCACATTTTTTAAGAGCACACGAATGCCAACAACAGACACCTCTCAAAAAGCTGTTATTCTCGCCTCGTTTTTAATTTTAAGCGCGGAAGCGAGCTTTGCTGGTGTGAGTGCTCTGGTAAAATTCATCAGCCAGGATCAACCCTTCGAGCAACTGGTCTTTTTTCGCAACTTAACCGCATTTTTAGTGTTACTGCCATGGCTTTGGCGAAAAGGTACCTGCTCTTTAAAAACAACACGACTCAGCTTGCACTTAGTCAGAGCGGCTGCCGGCATCACTGCGATGTATCTCTTCTTTTATGCCATTGCCACCATACCGCTTGCTCAAGCCACATTGGTACTACTGTTATCGCCATTTCTAATTCCCGTGATTGGCTGGCTTTGGTTAAAGGATTATGTCGCCCGTCAAACCTGGCTGGCTATTGCCCTTGGTTTTGTTGGCGTGTTTATTTTCCTAGACCCAATGAACAGTGAACTGTCTCCGGTCATTGCTGTGGCATTTTTAGCAGCGGCTTTAGCCGCATTTACTAAGACCGTAATACGTCGTATGTCCAGCACAGAATCGGCCAGCAAAATTGTGTTTTACTTTTCGGCATTAGCCACAATTGCGTCAGGCATTCCTTTACTTTGGTTATGGGAGCCTATTCCGAGCCATCATTGGTTTGGTGTTTTAGCGATGGGTTTACTGGCCGTATACGGTCAGTTAGCTATGACCAAAGCCTTTTCAATTGCCCCTCCGGCAAAAGTCGGCGTATTTACTTACAGCTCTGTTATTTTCGCCGCACTACTGGGCTTTTGGCTGTTTAATGAAGCACTTGCCTGGCACATGTTATGGGGCGCTCTCATCATATTTGTGGCGGGTTATTTTGCAATACGATCGCGTCGTAAAAGCTAGCAAATTCGTGTTTGGCAATTTGCCCCAATAAACGATAAAATACGCGGTCTTAATTCTAGAACCTATCAACCATCGAGTCGTCATGAGCAAGAAGTTATATATCAAAACATGGGGTTGTCAGATGAACGAGTACGATTCAGCAAAAATGGCTGACTTACTCAAATCGACGCACGGGTACGATGTGGCAGAAGAAGCAGAAGACGCTGATCTGATCTTACTGAATACCTGCTCCATTCGCGAAAAAGCTCAGGAAAAGGTTTTCCATCAGCTGGGGCGTTGGAAAAACCTTAAGCAGAAAAAGCCAGACTTACTCATTGGCGTGGGTGGCTGCGTGGCTTCGCAAGAAGGCGATGAAATACGTTCACGCGCGCCTTTCGTCGACATTATATTTGGGCCGCAGACATTGCACCGTTTACCGGAAATGGTTAACCAAGTCAGCGAAACCCACGCACCGATGGTTGATGTATCTTTCCCTGAAATAGAGAAATTCGACCGTTTACCGGAGCCCAAAGCAGACGGCGCTAGTGCATTCGTATCTATTATGGAAGGTTGCAGCAAATACTGTTCGTTCTGCGTGGTTCCTTATACTCGTGGTGAAGAAGTCAGCCGCCCTGTTGACGATGTTATTTATGAAATCGCTCAGCTGGCAGATCAAGGTGTACGCGAAGTTAATTTGCTTGGTCAAAACGTAAATGCCTACTTAGGTGAACACTTTGACGGCACTCAATGTCGCTTTGCTGAGTTACTTCACCTGGTTGCAGCCATTGATGGTATTGACCGTATTCGTTACACCACGTCGCATCCGGTTGAATTTACAGACGATATTATTGAAGCCTACACAACGATCCCTGAACTGGTCAGTCACCTGCACTTACCGGTGCAAAGTGGTTCAGACCGCGTACTAACAATGATGAAACGCGGCCATACTGCGCTTGAATACAAATCCAAAATGCGTGCATTAAAGAAAGCACGTCCAGACATTGCCCTGTCATCTGACTTTATTATTGGCTTTCCGGGTGAGTCCGATGCCGATTTTCAGGCTACGATGGATTTGATCCAGGCAGTTGATTTTGACATGAGTTTCAGCTTTATTTATAGCGCACGTCCGGGCACTCCGGCTGCAGACTTACCTGACGATGTTTCAGAAGAAACGAAAAAGCAGCGCTTGCAAATTTTACAGCAGCGACTGAACCAACAGTCTATGGCGCACGCGCGACGTATGTTGGACACCGAGCAGAGAATTCTGGTCACCGGACCATCGAAGAAAAACCCGATGGAACTGTCAGGCAGAACGGAAAATAACCGGGTTGTAAACTTTGTTGGGCAACCCCATATGATAGATCAGTTCGTTGATGTTCGTATCACCGAAGTGTTACCGAACAGCTTACGTGGTGAGCTTATTCGCGAAGAAGCTGACATGGGACTGCGTGTCGACACCGCGCCCGAAACTATTTTACAAAGAGGCAAAGTCAACGAACCCGATGAATTGGGTGTTGTGAAAATGCCTCCCCAAGCGAGTTAAAGAGGAATCGATTGAGTCCACAAACGCAAACGCTAGATTTTGAATTGGAGCCGACGGATTCTCGTCGGCTTTCTAACCTCTGCGGGCCTTTAGATGAGAACCTGCAGCATATAGAGCGCCGCCTGGGCGTTGAAATTACCCATCGTGGTCACCAGTTCCGTCTAATTGGCAATGCCAAAACCGTTTCTTCGGTACATCAGCTGCTGCTGGATTTATATGTCGATACTGCGCCAATGAAAGGTCGTGACGGCCAAATTGAACCAGAGCAGGTACACCTTGCCATTCAACAAGCCAAGGTACTTGAACAAGATGGCGACAAAGGCGACCCAGCCGCGGAAAAGATGACACATATTAAGACCAAACGAGGTCTTATTAAGCCACGCAACCATAACCAGGCTGAGTACGTCAGGGCCATTTTGGCACACGATGTGAACTTTGGTATTGGGCCTGCCGGAACGGGTAAAACATACCTAGCCGTTGCTTGTGCCGTTGACGCGCTTGAGCGACAGGAAGTTCGCCGTATTTTACTCACCCGTCCTGCAGTCGAGGCGGGTGAAAAGCTCGGGTTCTTACCCGGTGACTTAGCGCAAAAGGTAGACCCCTATTTAAGACCGCTTTATGACGCTCTATTTGAAATGCTTGGCTTTGAAAAAGTTGAAAAGCTCATTGAAAGAAACGTCATTGAAGTGGCACCACTGGCTTATATGCGCGGTCGTACTCTAAACGACGCCTTTATCATTCTGGATGAAAGTCAAAACACCACCTGCGAACAAATGAAAATGTTCCTGACACGTATTGGCTTTAATTCACGAGCGGTAATTACCGGCGATATTACACAGGTCGACTTGCCACGTGGACAACGCTCTGGCTTAAGACACGCCATTGAGGTTCTAAATAAAGTGTCCGATGTGAGCTTTACGTTCTTCCAGGCCGGCGATGTCGTCAGGCATCCGGTTGTTCAGCGTATTGTTCAGGCCTACGACGAGTTCGATAAACGTTCATGAGTAAAGTCACGGTCGATTACCAAATAGCAGAAGGTATAGAGTCTGCCCCGGAAGAGTCGATTATAGTAACCGCAATTAACGCGGTTGCTGACATACTTGCGCTCGACAAGCCTTTAGAAATGACGGTTAGAGTTGTAGCCGATAAAGAGGCCGCACAACTCAATCATCAATTCCGAGAGAAAGACTACCCCACGAATGTGCTTTCATTTCCGTTTGCAAGTCCTGTGGAGCTGCCAGTGCAATTACTGGGCGATTTGGTCATCTGTCAAAGCGTGGTTGAACGTGAGGCAAAAGAGCAGCATAAGTCATCCATCGCCCACTGGACGCACATGGTAATACACGGTACTCTGCACCTCTTAGGTTACGACCATATACAAGAAGAAGATGCGGTCGAAATGGAAGCTTTAGAGCAGAAAGTTATGGCCTCTCTCGACTATCCAGACCCATACGAAATTACAAGCAACACGGAGCAAACACTTTAATGAGCGACGACAACCCCCACTCAGCCAACGGCTCGTCGGGTAAATCTTGGGCAGCCAAGTTATTACAAATATTCACCGGTGAGCCGAAAAGCAGAGAAGAACTCGTCGATTTAATACAGGACGCCGAAGAACGCGACCTGATTGATAACGATACCAAGGAAATGATTGAAGGTGTCCTGGACGTTGCTGAACTCAAAGTTCGCGACATTATGATCCCGCGCTCACAAATGGTCACCATCGATGTGCACCAAAGCGTTGAAGAGTTTCTGCCTATCGTTATCGAATCACAGCACAGCCGCTACCCTGTTGTCACTGATAACAAAGACCAGGTAGAGGGCATTCTTCTGGCAAAAGACTTGCTCAGCTATGGCTTTAACGCCACTGACGAAGAGTTTTCGCTAGACAAAGTTATGCGCCCTGCTGTTATTGTTCCAGAAAGCAAACGTGTTGACGTTTTACTGAAAGACTTTCGCTCAAACCGCTACCATATGGCTATTGTTGTCGATGAGTACGGCGGTGTCTCAGGGCTTGTTACGATAGAAGATATTCTCGAAGAAATTGTCGGCGAAATTGAAGATGAAACCGATATCAATGAGAATGACGACAAACAAAACATTCGTCGCTTAAGCCCGACTCGATACTCAGTTAAAGCATTAACCACTATTGAAGACTTTAACGAGTACTTTAAGTCAGAATTCAGCGACGAAGAGCACGACACAGTAGGCGGCTTAATCGCCCATGGCTTTGGGCATCTTCCACAAGCTGGAGAAGAAATTACCTTAGGCAATTTCACTTTCCGTATTACTAACGCCGACAAACGACGGATTCAACAACTTCAAGTAAGCATTCAAGAAGTCGAGTCTTCGGAGAACGCCGAATAATGAAGAAACGCTGGGGGAGTAAACTTAACTCTCTGTTCTTGCTTTTGTCTGGAGCATCTTTAACTCTGGCATACTCCCCTTTCAACTGGCATTGGTTGCCTTTTATTATTTTACCTTTGGTCCTGAAAGTCATTTGGCCAATGGCTCCGAAGCGAGCTTTTTATGCGGGGTTAACCTTTGGCTTTGGCTGGTTTACCGCAGGGTTGAGTTGGATTTACGTTAGTATTGACCAGTATGGTGGTTTACCAATTTACGCCACCCTTCTTATTCTCCTGCTGCTGTTTCTTTACTTGTCCTTATTTCCTGCACTTGCATTCGGGCTTTGGCAAAAATTGTCACACCGAAGCATACAGTGGCGTTTCTCACTTCCTCTTATTTGGCTGGGCTTTGAGTTACTTCGGGGCTGGCTGTTCACAGGCTTTCCATGGCTTAGTCTTGGCTACACGCAAACCGACGGTGTATTTGCCAATTTAGCCCCTCTGGTTGGCGAATCTGGCATTACTGTCGCCTTATGGCTAACAGCACTGTCTATTTTAATGGCTGTAAAATATCATCGTCCACTACTCTTAATTGTGCCACTTGTATTACTCACGGTTTCAAACTTAAGTTACAAATTGCAGCCTACCTGGCGAAGTACCGAGTTAACCAGTGTACTGTTGGTACAAGGCAACATTCAGCAGTCACTGAAATGGCAAGCCGAACAGCAGTGGCCAAATATTCTGCGTTATCTCGACTTAACGCGACCTAAATTCAATCATGATATTGTGATTTGGCCTGAGTCTGCGGTAACCGCTTTAGAGCCCTATGCGCAGGACGTTCTGAACACGATGGAACAATCTGCGTCGGTTAACGACTCAGCGTTAATTACTGGCATTATCGATTACGACAGACTCAATGACGCCTTTTATAACAGTGTTATTGTGCTTGATGATGACACCTACCAATATGGTGGCGAAAACCGTTATCAAAAACACCACTTGCTCCCAATTGGTGAATTCGTGCCTTTTGAAGACATTTTGCGTCCAATAGCTCCGCTGTTTAATTTACCCATGTCCTCTTTTAGCCGGGGCGGCTATCAGCAGCCTAACCTGGAAGCAAATAACAGAAAGCTGTCTATGGCCATTTGCTACGAAATAGCCTTTCCGCAGCAGGTTCGGGACAATACCTTTGAAGACACTGACTTTTTGGTCACTATAAGTAATGACACTTGGTTTGGCGACTCTCACGGGCCTTGGCAACACATGCAAATATCCCGAATGCGAGCGCTTGAATTGCAGCGCCCTCTTTTACGGGCAACGAATAACGGTGTCACTGCTATTGTCGATGAGTTTGGTCAGTTTATCGAAAAAGCTCCGCAATTTAAGGCTGCAACCGTTTCAGCCGAGCTTTACCCAGTTAATGGCGATACTTGGTACAAGCGGTTTGGTTTATGGGGCGCTTTTATACTTGCGCTTTTAGGACTGCTTCCCGCGGGATTGACAAAAGCCCGTAATAAGCGATCTCAAGCGTAGTCATAACGCCCTAAAATCAGTACACTAGTAGGCTGTGTGTTCAGTGTGTCAGCAGAGCCTATATCTGCAGTTATTATTTGTACTTTCTACAGGAATATCATTATGGAAAATATTTTCGATGCTATTTTGTTTGCCGTTCTGGTTGCCGCTGGTGGTTTAGGCCTAAGCAGCTGGTTGATGCTATTTGGTATCGATAAGTCTGCCCCTGCAGAAGTGAAACAACGTTCTGTATTTGAGTATGGCTTTTTTGGTTTAGCAGGCATCGTTGTCATGCTTGTCATGTGGTACGCCATCAGTTAATTCACTTTATTGCACCAACGGAAGTAAGCAGGACTATGCAAGAACAATATAACCCCAACAAAATTGAAACTGCTATGCAAAAACGCTGGCAGGAGCAAGACGTTTTTACCGCAAAAGAAGAACCGGGCAAAGACAAGTTCTACTGTTTATCAATGTTTCCTTACCCCAGCGGTAAGTTACACATGGGACACGTCCGTAATTACACGCTCGGCGACGTCATTAGCCGTCACCAGCGTATGTTAGGTAAAAATGTGCTACAGCCAATGGGTTGGGATGCGTTCGGCCTGCCTGCTGAAAATGCCGCTATCCAAAACAAAACGGCTCCCGCTAAATGGACCTATCAGAACATCGACTACATGCGCGACCAGCTGAAAAGCTTAGGCTTTGGCTATGACTGGAACCGCGAAGTAGCAACCTGCTCGCCCGACTACTACCGTTGGGAGCAATGGTTCTTTACCAAGCTTTATGAAAAAGGTTTGGTTTATAAAAAGAACGCCACTGTGAACTGGGACCCTGTCGATCAAACGGTTTTAGCAAATGAGCAAGTTATTGACGGAAAAGGCTGGCGCTCCGGTGCGACCGTAGAGCAAAAGGAAATTCCACAGTGGTTTATAAAAATCACTGACTACGCAGAAGAGTTGCTAGACGATCTTGACCAACTCGACGGTTGGCCAGAGCAAGTTAAAGCAATGCAACGTAACTGGATTGGACGCTCAGAAGGTGTCGAAGTCGACTTTTCTGTCAATGGTTATGAGCAACCTCTCAAAGTCTATACCACCCGTCCTGACACTATTTATGGCGTCACTTATATGGGCGTTGCCGCTGGTCACCCGCTGGCAAAAGAAGCCGCCAAAAACAATAGCGAGCTGGCTGCCTTCATAGAAGACTGCAAGAACAATAAGGTCGCTGAAGCTGATATCGCTACCATGGACAAGCTGGGCATGGATACTGGCTTTAAAGCAGTGCACCCTATGACAGGCGAGGAAATTCCAGTATGGGTCGCTAACTTCGTGCTGATGGATTATGGCTCAGGCGCTGTAATGGCAGTACCAGCCCACGACCAACGCGACTGGGAATTCGCAACCAAATATGACTTGCCGATAAAACCAGTTATTGAGCCTTTATCCGGCGATAATGACATTGCTAAAGCGGCTATTACGGAAAAAGGCACAGTCATCAATTCTGATCGTTTCAACGGGTTAAGCTCAGCAAATGCTTTTGACGCCATAGCGAAAGAACTCAATGAGAAAGGAATCGGCGAGAAAAAAGTGAATTATCGCCTAAGAGACTGGGGAGTTTCGCGCCAGCGTTACTGGGGCACACCCATTCCTATGCTGAACCTGGAAAATGGTGAGTCTGTACCTGTTCCTGAAGAACAACTGCCGGTGAAATTACCAGAAGATGTCGTTATGGATGGTGTTAACTCACCAATCAAGTCTGATCCCCAATGGCGTAAAACTGAATATAACGGTATGCCGGCTGAGCACGAAACCGATACCTTTGATACCTTTATGGAGTCATCCTGGTATTACGCTCGCTATTGCAGTGCGCAAACTCATGACGCGATGTTAGATCCTGAGAAAGCAAACTACTGGCTGCCGGTGGATCAATATATTGGCGGTATTGAGCATGCGATACTGCATTTACTGTACGCTCGCTTTTTCCACAAACTGCTTCGTGATACCGGCTTAGTCGAGTCTGACGAGCCGTTTAAGCGCTTGCTGTGTCAGGGTATGGTGTTAGCAGACAGCTATTACCGTGATACCGAAAAAGGTGGTAAAGAATGGTTCTCGCCGCTGGATGTTGATGTTCAACGCGACGAAAAAGGCGCTATTTCAGGGGCTACATTAAAAGCGGACGGTAAACCCGTTGAAGTCGCCGGCATGAGTAAAATGTCGAAGTCTAAGAATAACGGTATTGACCCGCAAACCATGGTAGAACGATACGGTGCTGACACCGTGCGCTTGTTTATGATGTTTGCGGCACCACCAGAAATGACATTGGAATGGTCTGATTCTGGTGTTGAAGGCGCTCAGCGTTTCCTACGTCGTTTGTGGAAACTCACTTTCGATTTTATTAACGCCGGTGGCTATGTCTCTGGTGAAACGTTGAATTCTCAGCAAAAGAACTTACGCCGTGAGCTGCACAAAGCTATAGCCAAAGTCAGTGATGATATGGGTCGCCGCCAGCATTTTAATACGGCTATTGCGGCTATTATGGAGTTACTGAATCACCTTCAGAAAGCCCCCATGGAAACATCTGCCGACCGTCAGGTGCTAGGTGAAGCCATTGATGCTGTCGTTCGTATGCTAGCCCCTATTACACCACACATTTGTGAACAGCTTTGGATTGAGCTCGGTCATGAAGAACCATTGTCGTTTACTGCATGGCCAGATGTCGACGAAAGCGCTTTGGTTGAAGATGAAAAGCTTATCGTGGTTCAAATAAATGGGAAGGTTCGCGCCAAGCTGACCGTTCCTGCTGACGCTTCTGCCGAGCAAGTCGAACAACAAGCATTCGACGATGAGTCAGTGCAAAAGCACATTGAAGGGAAAGACATACGTAAGAAAATCTACGTTCCCGGCAAAATTCTCAATATTGTTGTTGGTTAATGACGATGAGAATAATGAGCCGGCTACTACTGAGTCTAACAATGTTAGCCACACTCTCAGGGTGTGGCTTTCAGTTGCGTGGTGACTACCAGTTGCCTCCCAACCTGGACTCAATGGCATTACACTCTAATGTGTCAAAAGAGCTAGCCTCGCAAATGGAACAGCGATTAGTACACTCGGGTATTAACGTCGTAGAAAGCGGCAGTAGTTATCAGTTAGCTCTACTTTCTGACAAGCTCGAACGCCGCACCCTGTCATTATTCGAAAGCGGACAGGTGGCAGAATACGAGTTACTTTACCAAGTGAACTATCAGCTCTTAAAAGACGACCAAGTATTAGTCGAAAGAACTGCTGAAGTTGCCCGCGACTACCAGGACGACCCAAACTTTGCCCTGGCAAAAACCCGTGAGCGTGAAATGTTGGTTAACGAAATGCGGGCTGAAGCATCGCGAATTATCCTTCAGCAAATTGTCTCTGAACTGTCGCAATAACGGAGCGTTAAGTGCAGACCTTGTATCCCGAACAACTCAACCAGTACCTTGAACGCTCGGGCGTTCCTCCCGTACTGCTGCTGTTCGGCGATGACTTACTGCTGCGCATGGATGCTATAGATTCTATCCGCCAGCACTTTGGTCAGGATGCTGAAAAGTACCATTGGATACAATCAAAAGACTTTGACTGGAAGCAACTCAGTGAGCTTGAACAGTCAATGAGTTTGTTCGGTAGTAACACACTCATCGAACTCGAACTCCCTGAAAACAAACCCGGTAAAGAGGGCTCAAACGCTTTACACAGCTATGCAAGCCAGCTTCCGGAAAACCATACTCTTGTGGTCATTGGCAGTTATTTAAAAAAAGAACATCAAAACAGTCGTTGGTTTAAGTCGTTATCTCAGCATGGGCCTTTAATAAGAACGCAAAGCCCCGATAAAGGCCGACTCCCCGCCTTTATTCATAAGCGAGCTCAAAAATACCAGTTACAGCTAGCAAACGGTGTTCCTGAGTTATTGTCGGATTGGTTCGAGGGGAATCTACTAGCACTCGATCAGGAACTTCGTAAATGGCAACTGCTCAGTGACTCGGGCATTATCACTCAAGATTTTCTGACCGATGCCAGCAGTGATTCCAGCCGCTTTAATGTATTCGCCTTACAAGAAAGTATTCAGGCCGGTAATTATAAAGAAGCTCTGCACAGACTTACGCGTTTACTTGATGAAGAAAACGACTTTCACCGTTTTGCCTGGATTTTGCAAAGAGAAGTGCAACTGCTGACTACCCTTAAAAACAGTGGTAACAACCTTGATGTCTCTGCTGTTTTTCGCCGTAATATGATTTGGTCCAACCAACAACCTGGCTATATGAAGCGCGCAGAATCTTTGTCTATAGACGCTTTGCATCAGTTACACTACCTAATCGAACGCTTAGAAATGGCATTAAAACAGGACAGCGGTGAATCTCCGCTAATATTAACTGTTCATTTGCTCGGGCTGCTTTGCCAGCAAGGCGCGAACCACTTAAACACTACCGAGTATTTAAACACTTTCTCTCAACCATTTCAGACTGAACGTTCTTTTATTTCACTATGATTCGGGCATTCTTCGGTGGCACTTTTGACCCTATCCATAACGGTCATTTAAAAACTTCCAGCGCACTGATGAAAGAACTCGGAATAGACCGGCTTGCGTTTATGCCTAGTGCTATTCCCCCACATCGTACGCAGCCAGAAGCTTCAGCTGAACAGAGACTCGACATGGTTAAGCTTGCTTGCAAAGACTATCCCGGTTTTGAGGCTGAAGACTGGGAGTTACAACAATCACGCCCTTCCTATACTACAGCCACACTCGCTGAGTTTTCTGAACGCTTTCCTAACGATACACTTGTTTTTGTTATGGGAATGGACTCGCTGATGAGCCTGAATCGTTGGCACAAATGGCGGGAAATCGTTCAATATGCGCATATCGTAGTGATGCCTCGCAGTGGTGTGCCTTTCGCGCCACAAGGTAACGAGCTTGAAACTTTTATAGCTCAACACAGAGTTAACCAACCGAGCGACTTAGAAAGTGCCAAAAACGGCAAGCTTTATATTGCCCAAACTCCTCTTATCGACATTTCCGCAACCGAACTTCGCGAACAGTTACACAAACGCCCTGCGTCGCCGCCAATTCCTGAATCTGTTTACAAGTACATTAAAGAAAACAAACTGTATTTGTAGCTGAACAGAGCCGCGATAATCTGTTAAACTTAGCGGTTGAAACAAAACTTAAAATCGAATGGAGACCCTCCTTTGCAGGCAGAAGAATTACGCGATTTTGTCATTGATAAAATTGAAGATATAAAAGCTCGTGACATACAAGTTCTTGATGTGCACGATAAAACCGACGTTGCTGATTTTATGGTCATTTGCTCGGGTAGCTCTAAAACACACGTTAAGAGCATTGCCGAGTACCTGGCAACGGAAGCCAAGCATGCTGGCTTCCCACCTATTGGAATTGAAGGTGGTGAGCAGTCGGAATGGGTCTTAGTTGACCTGGGTGATGTGGTTTTACATGTTATGCAGGAAACCATCCGCGACTTTTACCAATTAGAAAAACTTTGGGGTCAGTAAGTGCACATTCAATTACTTGCGGTTGGCACCAAAATGCCAACCTGGGTAAAAGAAGGTTTTGACCAATACCAGAAGCGTTTCCCAAATGACTGTAAGCTTGTTTTGACCGAAATTGCGGCTCACAAACGCACCAAAAAGGCCGATGTGAACCGAATAATGCAAGAAGAAGGCAAGGCGCTTATTCAGGCTATCCCCAAAGGCAATAAAGTCATTACACTAGAAGTTAACGGAAAAGCCTGGGACACACCTAAGCTGGCAAAGCAACTCTCGGCCTGGCAAATGGATGGTCGCGATGTTACGTTGCTGGTTGGTGGTCCTGAAGGTTTATCAGATGAATGTCTGTCATTGGCAGAGCAGCGTTGGTCGTTATCGAATTTAACTTTGCCGCACCCAATGGTTCGATTAATTGTTGCGGAAAGCCTTTACCGGGCATGGAGTTTGAATAATAATCACCCTTATCACAGAGAATAATAACGATAATAATGCGCCAGCGCACAACCATACGTGATCACGAAGCCGAATCTGCTATTTTTGCCCGCCGTGCGATGGTCGCTATCGTTATTGTTGTGGCCGTCTTTGTGCTGTTGGCTTCCAACATGTTCCACTTGCAAGTCAGTGAGCACAACGAACTGCAAACCCGCTCTAACGACAACCGCATAAAGCTTGTGCCTTTAGCCCCTAATCGAGGGCTTATTTACGACAGAAATGGCGTTCTTCTGGCTGAGAACAAACCCATATACAGCATTGATGTGACCCCGGAAGAAGTCAATGATCTCAATGCAACACTTTCGCAATTACAAAGTTTACTGGGCTTTTCAGATGATGTGCTCCAACAGTTCGAACAAAACCTAAAGAGTCAACGTCGCTTTAATAATGTCCCGCTTCTGGATAACGTCAGTGAAACAGACCTGGCAATTTTCGCCGCACACCAACATAAATTCCCCGGGGTTAGCCTGGAAGCCCGACTTATTCGAAGTTACCCGTATGCAGACTTGTTGACTCATGCCGTTGGTTACGTCGCAAAAATTAATCAGCAAGACGTTAACCGCCTTAAAGAGCAAGGGGAGCTTGCAAATTATGCTGCCAGCCGAACCATCGGCAAACTGGGCATTGAGAAATATTATGAAAAACAACTACACGGCACGGTCGGTTTCCAGAGTGTTGAGGTCAATAACCGCGGACGAGCTGTTCGCACGTTAAGTACTGAGGCACCCGAGCCTGGTATTGATGTTATTCTTGAACTCGATATTGAACTACAGAAAAAAGCGGTTGAACTACTGGGAGAAAATCGAGGCTCTATTGTTCTCATGGACAATGAAACTGGTGGAATACTAGCTATGGCAAGCACTCCAAGTTACAACCCTAACTGGTTCGTCAATGGTATTTCTGTTAAACAGTATCGCTCTTTATTAACCTCAAAAAACAGCCCTTTATTAAACCGTGCGACTCAAGGAGCTTACCCTCCTGCCTCCACGGTAAAGCCACAAATTGCATTATTAGGTCTTGAGGACGGTACTATCACCAAAGATACCCGAATTTGGGATCCGGGCTGGTTTGAAATTAAAGGTGTGGATAGACGCTATCGAGATTGGCTGGCCTGGGGTCACGGCTGGGTTGATGTTACCACGGCCATAACCGAAAGCTGCGATACCTTCTACTATGATATGTCACTGAAGTTAGGCATCGATAAAATGTCAGATTTTATGACTAAATTTGGCTTTGGAGAGATTACCGGGCTCGATATTCACGAAGAAGTGCCTGCCCTCATGCCGTCTCGCGGTTGGAAAAGAGCCCGTTTTGGCCAGCCATGGTATGCTGGTGAAACATTATCTGTCGGAATTGGCCAAAGTTACTGGACCGCAACGCCCATGCAGCTAGCGGTTGCTACAGCTATTGTCGCCAATGAAGGTGAGTACGTCATTCCCCGCTTGCTGCGCGGCACCATAGACGAAGGGCAAGTGTCTGAAGCATTAATTACTCATAATAAACCGATAGAGCTTAACAATACGTCGAACTGGACAGTCATTAAAAACGCCATGAAAATGGTCAATATGGATGACACCGGTACCGCCCGTTCAGCCTTTAAAGACGCTGAATACAGCTCAGCCGGGAAAACAGGTACGGCGCAGGTTCGAAGCCTCGGAGAAGACGAAGAATATAACGCAGAAGACATCGCAGAGCGCTATCGCGATAACGCCATGTATGTCGGCTACGCCCCCGCAACTGACCCTAAAGTGACTATTGTTGTTGCTATTGAAAACTCACTCGGCGGTGGCGGTAGTGTTGCAGCTCCCGTTGCGCGGAGAATGCTCGATGAATGGCATTCACGTTACATGATAAACGACAACGATCAGGCAAATCATAATGCTGACAACTGAAGAGAGACAGCGGAACCCGCTGCTGAAAAAAATTCACATTGACGGACCATTGTTTCTGGCTCTTGTTGCCCTTTCTGTTGTCAGCTTGTTCGTAATTTTTAGTGCGTCAGGCCAGGACATGGCCATGATGCAACGCCAATCTATTCGAATTCTGGCGTCTTTTGTTGTCCTTTTCGTTCTGGCGCAAATTCCGCCCCGGGCATTAAGCCGCCTGGCGGTTCCATTATTTATTGCTGCTGTGCTTCTACTCGTTGCCGTTCTTGCTTTTGGAGAAATGGGCAAAGGTGCACAGCGCTGGCTTGATGTTGGCCCCGTAACGATACAACCTTCAGAAATTATGAAACTGGCAATGCCGTTAATGCTTGCCTGGTATATGGATAGACGGCAAATCCCCCCCACTCTGACACACTTGTTTGGTGGTCTCATTCTGGTATTGGTTCCCACCCTACTAATAGCTAAACAACCCGATTTGGGGACCTCTTTAATTGTTGCCAGTGCAGGCCTTTTTGCCATTTTTCTGGCCGGTCTCAGTTGGCGGTTGGTGATGACCGCCGGCGTTGCCGCTGCGGCTTTTGCTCCGGTACTCTGGTTTTATCTCATGCATGACTACCAGCGTGAACGTGTCCTGACCTTTTTAAATCCGGAGCGTGATCCTCTGGGGAGCGGTTATCATATTATTCAGTCACAGATAGCAATAGGCTCTGGCGGAATTGACGGTAAAGGATGGCTGCAGGGAACGCAGTCGCAGCTCGAGTTTCTTCCCGAGCGACACACCGACTTTATCTTTTCAGTATTCAGTGAGGAGTTCGGCCTGACAGGTGTCGTTTTACTCTTAGCTCTCTACGGCTTTGTTATTTTGCGCGGGCTTATCCTCGCTATGCGTGCTCAGGATATATTCAGCAAGTTATTAGCAGGCTCTATAACGCTTACCTTCTTTGTGTATGTTTTTGTAAATATTGGTATGGTTTCAGGACTCTTACCCGTTGTTGGGGTACCATTACCGTTAATTAGTTACGGTGGCACCTCAATGGTGACGCTAATGGCAGGCTTTGGCATATTAATGTCGATAGCCACTCACCATAGGCTCATCATTAATAATTAAAACAAGAGGCAGGTTATGCGTTTATTAGCAGGTATTGCGTTATCTATTTTCAGCATGAGTCTGGCAGCACAAGACAACATTCCAAGTGTCGATGAGTTTATTGAAGAGCAGGCTCAGCAACACAATTTAGATAAAGCCCAACTAAAGCAATGGCTGGCAAAAGCTAAGGTAAACGACGATGTTCTTGAGGCCATTCAGCGCCCCTGGGAAGCAAAACCCTGGTATCAGTATTACCCAATATTTTTAACCGAGAAGCGACTCAAAGCCGGTTTGAAGTTTTGGAAAAAACACGAAGCTACCCTGCAAAAAGCAGAGCAAAAGTATGGCGTTCCGGCGCAAATTATTGTCGCTATTATTGGCGTAGAAACCTTTTACGGTAACTACATGGGGAAATACTCCGTACTGGACTCTTTATATACTCTGGGTTTTCATTATCCTCCTCGGGCCAAATTCTTTCGTTCGGAGCTTGGTGAGTTTTTCCAACTGGCTTCTGAAGAAGGCTGGGATATTAACTCAGCCAAAGGTTCTTATGCCGGCGCAATGGGTTATGGTCAGTTTATTTCGTCCAGTTACCGTTATTACGCAGTTGACTTTGACGGCGACGGTGAACGCAACTTATTAACCAACCCAGTCGATGCAATAGGCAGTGTTGCAAATTACTTTGCCAAGCATAAATGGCAAGCCGGACAACCCGTTGCTCAACCGCTTAGTGATGATGGCAACTGGTCAACAGTAGCCAGTGAAGGTATGAAGCCAAACACGTCTCGCAAGGAGCTGGTTGATAAGGGGTTTGATTTACCAAATCATGAAGCAGTAAGCCCGGAAACAAACGTCCGTGTCTTTGAGTTTGAAACGGAAGAGTCTGCAGAGTATTGGCTAGGGTACGATAACTTTTATGTCATTACTCGCTATAACCATAGCCCTCTTTACGCTATGGCGGTTTACCAATTTAGTGAACAGCTTCGCAATGCGCGCCAATAAGTTACTCTTCAGCTCGTTAATAGTAATTCTGGTTGCCGGGTGTAGCTCTTCGCCTTCAGGGCGATACAGTCAGCATCACGACAGCGCACCAACCCGGCTTCCAACACAAGCCGAGCTTCGAAATGCGGTGCCTGTACCGGAGCCGCACAGTCCTCAAGGTAATCGGGACTATGAGGTATTTGGTAAGCAATATCAGGTTATGGATAGCGCTCAAGGGTTTGCTGAAGAAGGCTATGCCTCTTGGTATGGCAACAAATTTCATGGTCACCTGACATCGAACGGTGAATATTACGATATGTACAGTATGACAGCTGCTCATACTCGGTTGCCTTTGCCCACTTATGTCAAAGTGACCAACTTAACCAACAACCGCAGTGTCATTGTCAGGGTCAATGACCGCGGTCCTTTCCACCCCGAACGGGTTATTGATTTATCGTTTGCGGCGGCTTATAAACTCGACATGCTGGATTCCGGCACCGCCCCTGTGCGAGTCGAAGCCATCAACCTGGAAACACCGCTCGCTAGTGCCGGTGAGCAAGCTAAAGCATCGTCCTATCACATTCAACTCGTGGCTTCCTCGGATAAACAACGCCTGTCGCAGATAAAAGACCATTTACCGACACAGTTTAAAGAAATTGCAACTACTGAACAAAATAATGGTCTATACAAATTAGTATTAGGGCCAGTGCCTGAGCATGAAAGCCATGATTTGCTCGAGCAAGTCCGAGCCAATGGCTACCCAAAGGCGTTTCGTGTAAAAGCACTGCAAAACAGTGCTGCTGCGCCTGACGGAACAGCTCAGAACTGATATAATCCAGCGCTATTTAAAACTCGTGTTTCACATTTTGTTTCACACTGACTAATAAGATAATTCCAATGAAAAAGATTTGTCGTTTTTTTGCTATCGTTGCCATTACCTTTAGTACAGCTAGCTTTGCAGCTGCTCAGTCGCTAGTGCCAAATGCACCGTCTGTTAATGCAAAAGCTTATATTTTAATTGATCACACAACGGGCAAAGTATTGGCTCAAGGCAATGCTGACGAAAGTTTACCACCAGCCAGCCTGACAAAAATGATGACAAGTTACATCATTGGTAAAGAAATTCTCTCGGGTCGTATATCCCCGAATGATCAGGTCACGATTAGTGAAAATGCCTGGGCGAAGAACTTCCCAGAGTCGTCCAAAATGTTTATAGAAGTTGGTAAGCAAATTTCTGTAGAGCAGTTAAACAAAGGTATTATCATTTCTTCAGGAAACGACGCCTGTGTAGCAATGGCGGAACACATTGCTGGTAGTGAAGACGCATTTGCTGACCTTATGAACAACTACGCTCAGCAGCTTGGTATGTCGAACAGTCATTTTGCAAACAGCCATGGGTTACCAGACCCGGACCAGTATGTGTCAGCAAGAGACATGGCAACCCTGGCGAGTGCGTTAATTGAAGAAACGCCAGAAGAATACGAGTTATACGCACAGAAATCATTTACGTTTAACAACATTAAGCAATACAACCGCAACTCTTTACTTTGGGACAGAAGCTTAAACGTCGATGGCATTAAGACCGGTCATACAAATGAAGCAGGTTACAGCCTGGTCTCTTCTGCTGTCGAAGACGGAACCCGTCTTATCGCAGTTGTAATGGGAACCAATAGCGAACAAGCACGCAAAGTAGAAAGCAAAAAGCTTCTGAACTACGGCTTCCGTTACTACGAAACCGTAAAAGCGTATGAGGCCGGTGAGAGCTTTGTCGCGCATCGAATTTGGGGCGGCGACATTGATGAAGTACCGCTTGGTATTAGCGAAGATGTGGTTGTTACTTTACCGCGTGGTCAAAAAGACGAGTTAAAAGCTAACTTCGAATTGGACCAAAAGCTACAAGCACCACTAAGCAAAGGTCAGAAAGTTGGCACTGTATATTTACAGCTTAATGGCGAAGATGTTGCATCATTCCCGTTAGTTACCTTACAAGCTGTTGAGGAAGGCGGCTTTTTCAAAAAAATCATGGACTATATTAAGCAACAGTTTAGTGAAGAATAAAGGTTTACGTCATGCAAAAAACGCGCTTTGATAAACTGGTAGACTTTCCGACGCGCTTCACGTTTAAAGTGATGGGCGTCGCTACTGAGAGCTTGCCAGATCAAGTAGTAGCCGTACTCCAGGAGCATGCCCCAGGAGATTACACCCCATCTGTTAAACCGAGCAGCAAGGGGAATTATCACTCAGTTTCTGTTTCCGTCCGTGTGGAAAGTCAGGAACATATTGAAGTACTGTACCGCTCACTGTCCGATATTGATGACGTTCGCTACGTACTTTGATGTAACGACTAGCCGTTAAGCTTTACAAACGTTATAATTGCGGCATGAACGATACTCTTATTATACGTAACTTTGGCAGGCAACCATACGAACCTGTATGGCATGCTATGCAAGCGTTTACAGACAAACGTGATGAAACCACTGCCGATGAACTCTGGGTGGTTGAGCACGATCCTGTCTTTACCCAGGGGCAAGCAGGTAAGGAAGAACACCTTCTCGCCCCCGGCAGTATTCCCGTTATACAAGTCGATCGTGGTGGTCAGGTGACCTACCACGGCCCGGGTCAAGTCGTTATCTACTTCCTGTTAGACATTCGCCGTTTAAAATACGGTGTTAGACAGTTAGTCAACCGCATAGAACAAACCGTTGTTGATATGCTCGCCGACTACCAGGTAGAAGCAGCCGCAAGGCGCGATGCACCTGGAGTCTATGTTAGCGGAGACAAGGTGTGCTCTTTAGGTTTACGTATTCGCAAGGGCTGCTCGTTTCACGGTCTTGCACTGAATGTTAATATGGATATGGAGCCGTTTGCGCGAATTAACCCTTGTGGTTTAACCGGCATTAAAATGGTCCAAACAAAAGACATGAATGGCCCGCAAACCTTTGATGAAGCAGCCAATGCTATCATCAATCACTTTACTGATGCGCTGTCGTACAGCAACATTCTTCAACAAACAGGACTCGCTCAAGATTATGTCAAAGCCAGTTAGAGTTGAACCTGGCGTCAAAATGCGCGACGCCGACAAAATGGCACTTATTCCCGTGCAGGTTATTCCAACCGAGCGCGATGAAATGTTGCGTAAGCCCTCATGGTTGAAAGTGAAGCTTCCCTCTTCAACCGAGCGAATTGATGAGATAAAACAAGCCATGCGTAGCCATGGACTGCATTCTGTTTGTGAGGAAGCGTCATGTCCAAACTTACCAGAATGCTTTAATCATGGGACTGCAAGTTTCATGATTCTCGGTGATATATGTACTCGCCGCTGCCCTTTCTGTGACGTTGCTCATGGTCGTCCTTTACCTCCTGACGCGGAAGAGCCAGAGAAGCTAGGCAAAACCATTCGCGACATGAAAGTGAAATACGTAGTCATTACCTCAGTCGACCGTGATGACTTACGCGATGGCGGTGCTCAGCACTTTGCTGACTGTATTCGTGAAATTCGCCACCATTGTAATGGTGATATTCAGGTTGAAGTGTTAGTGCCTGACTTCCGTGGCCGTATGCAGGTGGCTTTGGATATTCTTAAAGAAGAAGCGCCCGATGTTTTCAACCATAACCTGGAAACCGTGCCACGCCTATACAAAGCAGCACGCCCTGGTGCCAACTATCAGTGGTCGTTGGACTTGTTGAAGAAATACAAAGAAGCACGCCCTGATATTCGAACCAAGTCTGGCTTGATGGTTGGTTTGGGTGAAACCAAAGAAGAAATACTTGAGGTTATGCGCGACTTGAGAGCGCATGATGTTGATATGCTGACTATTGGTCAGTACCTTCAGCCAAGTCGTCATCACTTGCCAGTCGCTCGCTACGTCCACCCGGATGAATTTGAAGAGCTACGAGTAGCCGGTGTAGAAATGGGCTTTTCACACATTGCCAGTGGCCCATTAGTACGTTCTTCTTATCATGCAGACTTGCAAGCTGCAGGTGAAACAGTACGTTAATCGACTAAAAACAACAGGAGTGCTTTGTGAGCTTACTTTTATGGTGTTTACTCATTGCCGGGCTGCTACCAATTCTAGCCAAAGCCCCTGTTGTTTATTTCCAAAACCGTGATAACGGTTACGATAATAAACACCCAAGAGCCCAGCAGCAGCGTCTCATTGGTCGCGGAGCACGCGCCGTTGCAGGACACTATAACGCTTATGAAGCATTCCCTTTATACGCAGTAGCGTTGCTCGCAGCAATAGCAACAAACACTGTCACTGAGCGCATTGAGTTCCTTGCCATTGCGTTTATCGTGTTACGAGTGCTCTACCACATTACTTACTTGGCGAACTATGACAAACTGCGCTCTTTGCTGTGGTTTATGGCAACATTTTGTCCAGTTATTATCTTGGCTCAATTAGCCGTTTCGCTTTGAGACTCTATTAGCTGCAGGTAAATTTCAGGCCAGTATTCGGTTGCATGCTGCTCCATAGCTGTAGTTTCCTTCACAGGCTTCCACGCCTGAAACTGCCTTTCTGCATTACAGGTATCTGCTTTAAACAACCCAATGTCATGTTGTTTTTTGTCTGAGCCTAGCACCCAGTAGCGACCATTATGCTGCGCTATATCTCGCCATGAGTCCAAACTACTCTTCCATGGAAGACGCTCGTAAAGAGCCTTTATATCACTTTCATAGAGCTTATTGTTACTGGCGTCGGTAATCACAATATTTAAGCTTTTATGTACGTACAGCCCTTGGCAGAAGCTCTCCGCCAAAACTTCCGACATCGGATACTCATCGGCCAACCCTAACCAGTGAGCAACTTCATGAAGAATAACAGCTCTGGAACTATGTTCGGTTAAAAAAATTTGTCGGTCAGAAGCACTCGCAATACCCGATTCAGCGAAAATAATCTCATAATCAGCTGACTCGTTTGCGCTACAACTCGCCCGTTTCCTCTCCCCTTGTAAAGTGCATTCGAGCTCTGAGTCGACAACCCATTGAGAGCACCAATTCACTTCAAAGGCACTTTCCTCCAGTGCCCTCAACACTTTAAGATAGCCAGACTTCTGGGAATTACTGTGACCAATAACAGCTAGAGTCGTTTTGCACTGAGGATTATTTTCAAAGGAATTTAGTGCGTCGAATTGTTTCTCAAGCCAAGCCGTCTGCTCATGTTGCCAACGTGCCACCCAGCGCTTTAAAGAAAAGCTTGAACTGACAAGCTGCCGTTTGGCAACTTCATCTATTGCTGAGGAGATTCCAGCATTTGCGGCCAGCCTCAGCCATTTATCGGAATTCTGTGGAAAATGCGTCATTAGGCGGTTAATTGACTTAACGCTACCGCTATTAGCAGCCCTCTCCCACCAATAATACGCTGACGTTTTCTTACCTTGCTGCCAGTATGAATAAGCAAGCTCAAATTGAGCATGAATATAGCCACTTTCAGCATGAAGAAAACGCTCTTGAATGCTTGTCAGGTGCTGATGACCAATGCTTCCAAATAACAGAGCAATGAAAGCAATAAGCGACTTATTTATCATCGATTAATAAGCGACTGCCGAACTCTGTCTAACTCGACTGACGCATAACGGTGCTCAACAAATTCGTATACGTTTGTTGAAAGAGCCAGCTTAAAGTAGTTCATGGCATCCAGCGGCTTATTGTTCAGCTGCATATACTTACCCAAGTAGAAATAAGCTTCACATAGCCGTTCCGTTAACTGTTCGTCTTCACCCAATTGCTGAGTCATGCGTTTTCTAAACTCATCCACGTCCAGATTGCCAAGAAACAGCTGTACTATCTGATACCCCCACTCCGACTTGTCCAGCTCACGAACGTTTTCACTGAGTGCTTTTTTCGCTTGTTCATTGCTGATATCAACACTGGTGAGATATAACCAAATAACTCGATAGGGATCAGAAGGCTCACGCTCTAAATGATATTCTAGGTCTTCTTTAGAAAGTTCAAAGCGCGAGTCATAATATTCCGCGATACCTCGATTCAAATACGCGTAGTTGTGCTTAGGCTCAAGCTCTATCGCTGAGTCAAAGGCTTCATAGGCGTAATCAAACTCTTGCAACTGAGTATATTGGATACCAAGAAAATTGTATGCGTCAGCAAGCCGTGGGTTGTATTCAAGCGCTCGAGTGAAATCCATTCTCGCTAATGTGCTAAGGCCTACAGCGTCATATAACGCTCCTCGGCGGTAATAAAGCTCAGCGCGTTGTTCAGTGCTTAAGTCTTCCGTGAGAATTTGGTCAAGCCGTGCCAGCTCAATTTCATAACGAAACTCAGCGCGCTCGGGCTCTGCAAGGACTATTTGGCTTATTGCCGAAGGTTGTTGTCCCGTTAACGAGGCACAGCCAGACAAAAACATTGAAGCAATAGCAAAACAAAGAATGGCATAGGAACGAACCAACTGCATAATAGTACCTTTAATTTAACGATAACCTACATTACAGCACATTCAGCGCCTTTCAGGCAAAAAAAAGCCCCGCTAAAACTGCGGGGCTTTCGCGCATATCGAAGATTACTCTTCTGTTGAGTTCTCTTCAGAAGCTTTGCTTTCGTCACTTGCTGTGTCGTTAGCCTCTTCTTTTTTCTCAACCGCTTCTTTCATGCTTAGACGAACACGGCCCTGACGGTCAATTTCCAATACTTTAACCGGCACTACGTCGCCGACTTTCAAGTATTCGTTAACGTCATTTACACGCTCTTCAGCGATTTGAGAAATATGAACAAGACCATCTTTACCCGGCAGCACAGTAACAAAGGCACCGAAGTCTACGATGCGTGCTACTTTACCTTGGTAAATCTTGCCAACTTCAACATTAGCCGTCAGCTGCTTGATTTTCTCAATAGCGGCGTCGGCATCAGCCTGGTCACTAGCAGCTACTTTAATAGTGCCGTCGTCACCAATTTCGATGTTGGTATTAGTCGACTCAGTGAGTTCACGGATAACCGCACCGCCTTTACCGATGACATCTTTGATCTTGTCCTGATCAATTTTGATGGTGGTAAAGCGTGGTGCATAAGCAGATAGCTCTTGGCGGTGACCACCAATAGCCTCATCCATCACTTTCAGGATGTGTAAACGAGCTGACTTAGCCTGTGCCAGTGCACTTTCCATGATATCGCGAGTGATACCGTCGATTTTGATGTCCATTTGCAGCGCAGTAATGCCGTCGTTGTTACCCGCTACTTTAAAGTCCATATCGCCTAAGTGATCTTCGTCGCCCAGGATATCTGAAAGAACGACATGCTTGTCGCCTTCTTTTACCAGACCCATAGCGATACCCGCTACAGACGATTTAATAGGAACACCAGCATCCATAAGTGCCAATGAAGAACCACAAACTGACGCCATTGAACTTGAACCATTAGATTCAGTAATTTCTGACACCACACGAATGGTGTAAGGGAATTCATCGTGGCTTGGCATAACTGCCTGAATACCGCGTTTAGCTAGGCGGCCATGACCAATCTCACGACGCTTAGGTGAGCCCATCATGCCAGTTTCGCCAACACAGTATGGAGGGAAGTTATAATGCAGCATGAAGCGGCTGGTATTAGTACCGGTAAGCTCGTCGATCATCTGAGCGTCGCGGTCAGTACCTAAAGTTGCAGTAACCAGGGCCTGAGTCTCACCACGAGTAAACAATGAAGAGCCGTGAGTGCGCGGTAACACGCCTGTCGCTGCGCTAATAGCACGAACCATGTCTGGGTCACGACCATCGATACGTTTTTCGCCCGCAATGATACGGCTACGAACAATGTCACTTTCAAGGTCATGGAAGATGTCGCCGGCTTCTTCTAAGTCAGCATTTTCATCTTCTGCAGTTAGCTTTTCAGCCATCTGCTGTTTAACTTCGTCAAGCTTGCCTTTACGTTCGGCTTTGTCAGTAATGCGGTAAGCTTCACCAATACCTTGTTCAGCCAATTCACGAACTTTCTGCTGTAAGGTTTCGTTTTTCTCAGGCGCTTTCCAGTCCCACTTTTCTTTACCCGCTTCTGCAGTAAATTCTTCAATGGCTTTGATAACGTCCTGCATGGCTTCATGGCCGTACATGACAGCGCCCAGCATTTGGTCTTCTGACAGCAGCTCGGCTTCAGACTCAACCATTAATACTGCGTTTTCTGTACCTGCAACCACAAGATCGAGCTTAGACTGCTCTAGCTCATCCATGGTTGGGTTCAATACATATTCGTCGTTTACTACACCAACACGCGCAGCACCGATTGGGCCTGCGAATGGTACACCTGAAATTGACAGCGCAGCTGATGCACCTATTAGTGCAACAATATCAGGGTTAATTTGTGGGTTAACTGACACTACCGTAGCAACTACCTGAACTTCATTCATGAAACCTTCAGGGAATAAAGGACGGATTGGACGGTCGATAAGACGCGATGTCAGCGTCTCGTTTTCACTTGGACGACCTTCACGTTTGAAGAAGCCACCCGGAATTTTACCTGCTGCGTAAGTTTTTTCTTGATAGTTAACTGTCAGCGGGAAAAAGCTTTGTCCTTCACGGACGTCTTTTTTTGCAACAACAGTTACCAGAACTGTTGTGTCATCCATACTGACCAATACGGAGCCAGTGGCCTGACGTGCAATAACGCCAGTTTCTAAAGTGACTGTATGCTGACCGTACTGAAATTGTTTCGTAATTGGATTCACGTTGTCTTTCCTTTACCTAATAAATATAGAACATCCGGATTGATGTTCGTCTTCTCTCTTTATTTGTCTCGCCGCATAGTATAAGGGAATTGTGACAAAATTAAGACCCATAAGACTAAAAAGAACAAAAAAAGGGCTGAATTTTTCAATTCAGCCCTTTCTTACAGAATTTTTGCTTTGCTCAGCGTCTTAGCGACGGATTCCTAAACGCTCAACAACTGATAAATAACGCTTTTCGTCTTTACGCTTAAGGTAGTCAAGCAATTTACGACGACGGCTAACCATGCGTAACAAGCCACGACGTGAGTGGTGGTCTTTTTTGTGCGATTTAAAGTGGTCTTGAAGCTCTGCCAGGTTTTTAGTCAACAAAGCGATTTGTACTTCTGGAGAACCTGTGTCGTTCTCGCCTTGACCAAACTCTTTTACGATTTCAGCTTTCTGTTCAACAGTTAGTGACATAATAACTCCTAATTATGTGAAATATCCGCCTCCGATCACTAATTCAGGGGCGGGAGAAGCGCGTATTATATAGAGACAGCGCCCAAAATCAATGATTATTTCAAATCATCCAGCGAGAACTCGCAGAACTCAAGCGCTAACACGCGCTTTGGCCAAAAGCGGTTATCATCTCTTAAAGCACCGACACCAATAAATTCTTTTCCGTCGTCAATACGTTCACTCCACATACGGCATTGATCGCCAACAGCCACCTCTCGGTCTAAGTAATTATTTACCGGCTGGCCATGCAGTAAGTCTCGTGCTTCAGCGCGACTTATTTTTTGCTCTGGTAACGCATGTAGCAGACAATCAACAGAGTGAAGCTGCGCGTCCAGCTCTCCGGCTTCAGCTACTTGTTCCAGCTGTTCTATAGTCAACATATTGTCCGCGTTTAAGTCCGCCACACCATTTCTATGAAGTAACGAAACATGTGCTCCGCATCCTAATGCCTGACCCAAATCATCGATTAATGTGCGTATATAAGTGCCTTTGCTGCAGCTGACCTGTAACTCCAGTACATTTCCGTTGAATTGGATAAACTCTATAGAGTGAATGTTTATCTCACGTACCTTCTGTGGCACTTCAATACCGCGACGTGCGTAGTAATACAGGGGGCGACCTTCATGCTTCAGTGCTGAGTATATTGACGGAGTTTGTTGCTGTTTCCCGGTAAACTCAGGAAGCTTTTCACGAATGTCATCTTCAGTGATGTTCACCGCTTTTCGTTCGACTTCCTCACCTTCAGCGTCACTCGTTGTTGTACGCACACCAAGTGTCGCTTCAACCCTGTAGCTTTTATCCGCATCCAGAAGGTATTGAGAAAATTTAGTGGCTTCCCCTAAGCAGACAGGCAAAAGGCCTGTTGCTAAAGGGTCAAGAGCGCCGGTATGACCCGCTTTTTGAGCATTGTAGAGGCGTTTAACACGTTGAAGGGCATGGTTTGAACTCATGCCCTTCGGTTTATCCAGAAACACTACGCCACAGACAGGACGCCCTTTGCGGGGACGAGCTTTGCCCATTGCTTAGTCCTCTGAATCGTTCTGATTTTTATTGTCGCGTGCGCGAGCTTCCGCCACTAACTTACTCATTCGAATGCCTTCGTTTAATGAGGTGTCGTGATGGAACTTCAATTCCGGCACAATACGAGCTTTAATGCGCTTACCCAAAAGCGAGCGAATAAAACCAGCAGCCTGGTTTAAAATTTTAAGCGCTGTTTTGGTTTCTGCTTCGTCATCATTAAAAAAGGTAACGAATACTTTGGCGTACGCTAAATCTCTTGATACTTCTACATCGGAAACCGTCACCATACTAACGCGAGGATCTTTCACCTCACGCTGTATGATAAGTGCAATTTCACGTTGTAACTGATGCCGCACTCTTTCGGTGCGGCTAAAGTCTTGTGGCATACCTTTCCTTACAACTTACGTTCAATTTGAACCGTCTCGAAGACTTCGATTTGGTCGCCTTCTTTAACGTCATTGTAGTTCTTAACACCGATACCACATTCCATACCGTTACGAACTTCCTGAACGTCGTCTTTGAAGCGACGCAACGATTCAAGCTCACCTTCGTAAATAACTACGTTGTCACGCAAGACACGAATTGGTGCAGAGCGCTTCACGATACCTTCGGTAACCATACAGCCGGCGATAGCACCAAGCTTCGGCGACTTAAAGACATCACGAACTTCTGCAAGACCAATAATTTCTTGCTTGAATTCTGGTTGCAGCATGCCGCTCATGGCAGCCTTCACTTCATCTATCAGGTCGTATATGACGCTGTAATAACGAAGATCTACGCTTTCTTGCTCTACCAGTTTTCTAGCCGCTGCTTCCGCACGGACGTTAAAGCCAACAACGATAGCGTTTGAGGCACTCGCCAGAGAAATATCTGTTTCGGTGATACCACCAACACCGCTGCCGATAATATTCACTTTCACTTCATCGGTAGACAGTTTGGTCAATGCATCAGAAATTGCCTCCAGTGAACCTTGAACGTCTGACTTAAGAACAATATTCAGCTCTGAAACATCGCCTTCTTCCATGTTCGCAAACATGTTTTCCAGCTTCGCTTTTTGCTGCTTAGCCAGCTTCACTTCACGGTATTTGCCTTGGCGGTAATTCGCTACTTCGCGCGCTTTGCGTTCGTCTTTTACAACGGTTGCTTCATCACCGGCTTGAGGCACACCAGACAGACCCAGTATTTCCACTGGAATTGAAGGGCCTGCTTCTTTAATTTCCTGGCCATTTTCGTCACGCATCGCGCGAATTTTGCCGTATTCCAAGCCACAAAGAACCACGTCACCTTGCTTCAGCAAACCACGCTGTACAAGAATTGTCGCTACAGGACCACGACCTCGGTCAAGACGCGATTCAACCACGATACCTGACGCCATGCCTGTTTTTTCCGCTTTAAGGTCAAGTACTTCAGACTGAAGTAAGATACCCTCCAGAAGCTCATCAATACCCAAGCCGCTGTGAGCAGATACAGGGATAAACATAGTATCGCCACCCCAGTCTTCAGGGATAACGTCCAACTGTGACAACTCGTTCTTAACACGGTCTGGATCAGCTTCTTCTTTATCCATTTTGTTGATAGCAACGATAAGTGGTACACCCGCTGCTTTCGCGTGCTGTACAGCTTCTTTCGTTTGCGGCATGACACCATCATCGGCTGCGACAACGAGAATAACCACGTCAGTTGCGCCGGCACCACGTGCTCGCATCGATGTAAAGGCTGCGTGTCCCGGTGTATCCAGGAAAGTCACCATGCCTTGATCAGTCTCTACATGGTAAGCACCAATATGCTGTGTAATACCACCGGCCTCACCCGACGCCACTTTCGCTTTACGAATGTAGTCGAGTAACGATGTTTTACCGTGGTCAACATGACCCATAACAGTAACAACCGGTGCACGTGGCGCTTCTTCACCACCTTCGTGGCGATCAGACAGCACTTCTTCTTCGAGCGCATTGTCTTTAACCAACGCTGGTTTATGACCAAGCTCTTCAACAACCAGAGCGGCTGTATCCTGATCCAGAATCTGGTTAATAGTGACCATTTCGCCCATTTTCATCATGGTCTTAATGAGGTCGCCTGCCTTTACCGCCATACGGTTTGCAAGCTCACCTACTGTAATGGTCTCACCAATTTTTACTTCACGCTCAACAGGTTGAGCGGGTTTATTAAAGCCTTGTTGCAAAGAAGCTCCTCTTCGAGCGCCCTTACGACGCTTCTCGCGGCGCGGTGCATCTTCATTTTCTTCATCTTTACGACGACGTTTTTTATTACGACGGCGACTTTTGCGTTCTTCGTCGAAGTCCTGAGCGTCTTCAGCTTCCTGAGCTGTAGAAGACGTAGTAAAGTGCACATCTTCCTGCTCTTGCTGCTTACGTTTCTGCTCTTCTTCTTCCCAGCGCTTTGCGTTTTCTTCTGCTAGTTTACGAGCTTCTTCCGCTTGAGCTTCCGCTTCTTTTTCCGCTTTTTTACGGGCTTCTTCTTCCTGCTGACGTTTCAGCTTTTCAGCTTCTTCTTTCGCTTTGTCAGCGGCTTCACGCTCTTCAGGGGTCATTGCTGCACGTTTTTCAGCTTCTGCCTTCTGGCGTGCTTTTTCTTTCTCTTTACGAGCTTTTTCCTTTTCAGCCTTTTCTTTTTCAGCTTTCTCGCGCTCAGCTTTCGCCTTCGCTTCCGCTTCCTTACGCTGCTCTTCTTCGCGCTTCTGCTCTTCTTCGCGACGCTTCGCTTCTTCAGCTTCTTTCTCTTTTGCTAAGCGCTCTTGTTCTTCACGCTCGGCTTCGTCTGCTGCTGAGCGTTTAACGTAAGTCCGCTTTTTACGAACTTCAACTTGTACCGATTTAGAATCACGACCACCGCCAACACTCAGCGTGCTCTTGGTTTTTCGTTTCAGTGTCATTTTGCTGGGTTCAGAGCTGCCGCCACCGCCATGTTGACGATTTAAGTGAGCCAGCAACTTTTGTTTTTCTTCTTCATTAACTGAGTCGCCAGCTTTCTTGTTCATGCCCGCTTCAGCGAACTGCTGAACCAGACGATCAACTGTTGTACCGACATCTTTGGCCAGCTTTTCGAGCGTTACTTCTTCCATAGTCTGTTGTACCTCCGCTGATCGTTTTACTGTTCTTCACTGAACCAGCAAATATTGCGGGCTTTCATTATTAAATCGCCAGCCTGCTGTTCATCAAGTTCTTCAATATCGGCTAAGTCATCAATGCCCTGCTCTGCTAATTCTTCCAGAGTGGTCACGCCTTTACTTGCTAATACGTAAGCAAGGTGGCGATCCATTCCTTCCAAGTTTAACAAGGTTTCATCAGGCTCCGCCGACTCCAAAGACTCTTCATTAGCCAATGCTTTCGTTGTTAAATAAGCGCGTGCACGGCTACGAAGTTCTTCAACGATATCTTCATCCATACCTTCAATTTCAAGGAATTCTGCAACAGGTACGTAAGCCACCTCTTCTAATGATGAGAAGCCCTCTTCAACCAGCACTGTTGCGAAATCTTCATCGATATCCAGGCTTGAGATAAACAAGTTTAACAAGCGTTGCGTTTCTGCTTCATTCTTCTCATTAAACTCTTCTTCAGTCATTACGTTTAGTGTCCAGCCTGTTAACTGACTCGCCAAACGAACGTTTTGACCGCCTTTACCGATAGCTTGTGCCAGGTTGTCATCCGCCACAGCGATATCCATAGTGTGAGCATCTTCATCAACAACAATAGAGGCAACTTCTGCCGGCGCCATTGCGTTGATAACAAACTGTGCCGGGTTGTCATCCCAAAGAACGATATCAACTCGTTCGCCGCCAAGCTCACCGGATACCGCCTGAACGCGCGCTCCTCGCATGCCGACACAAGCCCCGACAGGGTCTATACGCTTATCATTACTTTTAACAGCTATTTTAGCACGTGAACCCGGGTCGCGTGCAGCGCCACGAAGCTCTATCATTTCTTCGCCAATTTCAGGCACTTCAATACGGAACAACTCAAGCAAGAACTCTGGGTGTGTTCTGCTAACAAAGAGTTGAGCGCCACGAGCTTCAGGCTTCACGTCATAAAGCAAACCACGAATACGGTCGCCAGGACGAACCGACTCGCGTGGCAGCATTTCATCACGATAAATAATTGCCTCTGCGTTGTTACCCAAATCCAGAATGACATGCTCACGGTTAGCACGCTTTACGATACCGCTCACCATTTCACCCACCTGGTCACGGTATTCGTCAACAACTTGAGCTCGTTCTGCTTCACGAACCTTTTGTACAATAACTTGTTTCGCCGTTTGCGTCGTTATACGGTCAAACTGAATTGAATCAATTTGCTCTTCAACGTAATCGCCTAATTGCAACGACGGGTCTTCGTATTGCGCTGCTGACAAGCTAATTTCACGGTACGGATGCTCCAAACCTTCGTCGGTATCGTCAACCACTAACCAGCGACGGTAAGTATCAAATTCGCCTGTCTGACGATCGATATCGATGCGAACGTCAATATCACCTTCGTACTTCTTTTTAGTCGCATGCGCCAGAGCTGACTCTAACGCTTCAAAAATCTTTTCTCTTGGTACGGCTTTTTCATTTGAAACCGCTTCTGCGACTAACAGTATTTCTTTACTCATGAGTGCTGCCTCGCCAACGCAATCTAATCAAATCTTGGAACCAGATGAATGCTTTTAATATCGCGCATTTTCACCTGAAGCGTATCGTCATCGACAGTTAAAGTCAGTGTGTCGTCTTCAACTGCTTCCAATAATGCCTGAAATTTTCTTTTGTTTTTCTGGGCTGCAACTAGGTTCACAGCGACAGTTTCATTGATATAAGGCACCATTTGCTCGGTATTAAAAAACGGTCTTTCCATGCCCGGGGAAGAAACTTCCAGGTTATATTCAGCGTTTATCGGGTCTTCGACATCTAATAACGAACTGACCTGATAGCTCACATCTGCACAGTCATCCACACTGATACCTTCAGGGTGATCAATGTAGACGCGCAACGTTGAAAATTTACCCGCTCGAACAAACTCAACACCCCATAGCTCATACTCCAGAGCCTCTACTGCGGGTCGAATAATGTCCGTCAACCGTTCTTGCAAATTTGCCAATTACTGCCTCCTAAAAACAAAAAAAGGGCGCAAGCGCCCAGTGTTCTGGCTATCTTAAGATAGCTAAGGTCACATAGCAAAAAGCCCCGAGCTGCTGCGGGGCTTTTTAAACACTGGACCCTTTGTCAGTTATTCAACGAAGCCTATTACTATGTCCTGCTTCATTGAATTTGGTTGCGGGGGCAGGATTTGAACCTACGACCTTCGGGTTATGAGCCCGACGAGCTACCAGACTGCTCCACCCCGCGTCCGAAACTTGCTGCACATTATACGTTTTTTTCTTTTATTTTCAAGCTCTGAAGCAACAATCAGAGAGAAATTAATTGGTGCAGAAGGCGGGACTTGAACCCGCACGCCCGTAAGAGCACTACCCCCTCAAGGTAGCGTGTCTACCAATTCCACCACTTCTGCAAATTCTTTAGTTAACAGGCGGTACGTCTGACGATTCGTCTTCGTTATTTTCCGCAGGCGGTAACTGCTCTTCTTGTTCTGGAACGGCTAAGTCAGAAAAATCATCCGTTGCTTCACCCGTTGAAGTCGACAAGTTACCTAAAGCCAAGCTCAAAACAAAGAACACAACTGCCAAAACAGCAGTGGTTCTGCTCAAAAAGTTACCTGAGCCTGACGAACCAAATACCGTGTTTGATGCACCCGCACCAAACGATGCGCCCATGTCTGCGCCTTTACCTTGTTGAATCATGATAGATCCAACCAGGATAATGGCGACGACCAAAAATGCGATCATTAAAAATTCATACATAATTAAATTACCCTTGTGCTGCCTGGCAGATGCTTAGGAAGTCGTCAGTTTTTAAACTTGCACCACCTATCAGGCCACCATCAATGTCTTTTTGTGAAAACAGTTCTTTTGCGTTACCTGGCTTGACTGAACCGCCATATAACAATGGCAATTTATTGCCAATTTCACCGAACAGCTCGACAACCAGTGCTCTTAATTTTTCATGCACTTCCTGAGCCTGTTCCGGTGTTGCTGTTTCACCTGTTCCTATTGCCCAAACAGGTTCATAAGCAACGATAATCTTTCCTGTACTTTCAGGTGCGATACCCTGCAATGCGTTTTTCACTTGCTGCGATACCACATCCCAGGTTTCGCCAGCGTCTCTTTGTGATTTGTTTTCACCAACACAAAGAACCGCTTTTAAATTTGCGCTCAATGTCGCTTTTACTTTCTGGTTAATTTGCTCATCGCTCTCAGCAAATAACTGACGTCGTTCTGAGTGACCAACTAACACATAGCTAACGCCTGCTTCTTTCAACTGAGACGTTGATACCTCTCCAGTGTAAGCGCCGCTTTCATGCTCTGATACAGTTTGCGCCCCGACAGCGATGTCGTCGTAATAACACTCTCGTGTTAAATCAGAGATGAGAGTAAAGGGAGGACAAACGACAACGTCAACAGCACGAAACTGCTCTTGGTTATCTCTTAAAGACGTTACCATTTCTTTGGCTAACGCTTTATTTCCGTTCATTTTCCAGTTTGCAATCACTAATGATGCATTTGGCATAATTTGTCCTCTACTTCAGAGCGCGGGAATAGTAGCGAAACCCGCTCAAAGATACAAGCAACATTTTCAGCAAAGCCGCTAAGTGTTTAATTTGTAGCCGCTTCAACTTCGTTGGCGATTTGTTGGGCATAAGCCCGCACATTCCCCTCATCCTCGCCTTCTACCATGACTCGGATAAGCGGCTCAGTACCTGACTTACGCAACAACACTCGGCCTTTATCACCGAGAGCCGACTCAACTTCTTTAACGACACTTTTCACTGCCGAAGACTCAAGTGGCTGTTGGCCCTTTTCAAAACGAACATTGACCAGTACCTGAGGCATTTTCTTAAAGTCGCAACTAAGCTGCTCTAATGACTTTCCTTCCTGATACATAGCCGCTAACACTTGCAGACCAGCGATAATACCGTCGCCTGTTGTATGGTGTTGACGGTTGATCAAATGCCCAGAATTCTCACCGCCTAAATACCAGTCACGCTTAACGAGTTCTTCAATAACGTAACGGTCGCCCACTTTTGCTCTCACAAAAGGTATATTGCGCTTGTTCAGTTCACGTTCAAGAGCGAAATTAGTCATTAAGGTGCCGACAATACCACCTTGCAATTGCCCTTGCTGCTGCGCAGTCACTGCTAACATGTAAAGAATTTCATCACCGTCAATCGCACGGCCATTTTCGGTGACCATCATAATGCGATCGCCATCACCGTCTAAAGCAATGCCTAAATCGGCTTTCTCTTTAATCACCGCTTTTTGCAGCGAATCGAGGTGTGTCGCACCACACTCATGATTAATATTTAAACCGTTCGGGTCTGTACCAATTTCAGTCACTTTTGCGCCTAACTCCCGAAATACATTAGGGGCAATGTGATAGGTTGCGCCGTTGGCACAGTCAACAACAATATGCAGACCTTCGAGGGTCATCTCATTAGGGAACACGCTTTTACAAAACTCAATGTAACGACCTGCTGCATCATTAATTCTACGAGCACGACCAAGCTCTTCCGAAATAACACAGTCCATCGGCTCATCAATAAGACGCTCTATTTCGAGCTCAGTAGCATCAGGCAGTTTGTGACCATTGTCGGCAAAGAACTTGATACCGTTGTCATAATAAGGGTTATGTGAAGCACTAATCACAATACCTGCAGCAGCTCGGAACGTTCTTGTTAAATAAGCAATTCCGGGGGTTGGCATAGGCCCTAAAAAATCAACGCCAACACCTGCAGCAGCCAAGCCCGCTTCAAGCGCTGATTCCAGCATATAGCCTGACACGCGAGTATCTTTACCTACCAATACCCGACTTGCGCCTTTCGCGGCTAAGGCTCGACCAGCGGCCCAGCCTAATTTCACTGCAAAGTCAGGGGTTATGGGGTAGTCTCCAACTCTGCCACGGACACCGTCAGTGCCGAAATACTTACGCTCGCTCAAATGTGCTCTCCTTCTAATGTTGCCGCGATGACTTTCATCGCATCAACCGTTTCCTTTACATCGTGAACGCGAATTATACGTGCTCCTTTCATTGCTGCAATGGTTGCACCGGCTAAACTTCCTGCTAATCGTTCACTGACGTCTCGTCCAGTCACATGACCAATCATACTTTTCCGTGACAAACCGATGAGCAATGGCAGCTGCAACTCATGAAATGCCTGCAGTCGTTGTAGTAGTTGGTAATTGTGCCGAGGTGTTTTGCCAAAACCAAAGCCAGGGTCGAGCCAAATATTCTCACGTGCTATGCCTGCCTCCGTGCAAACATCGATTCTCTCTTGAAAAAAGCGTTTAACATCGCAGACAACATCGTCATAGTGTGGATACTCTTGCATGGTACGAGGCTGCCCCTGCATATGCATAAGGCAAACTTCAACGCCAGCCTTAGCAGCGGCTTCAACAGCGCCCTCCTCTCTCAGTGCATTCACATCGTTAATTAAACTAGCGCCGGCATTGACACTTTCAGTCATGACTTTCGCTTTCGTCGTGTCAATGGAAACCGGTATGTCAAAACGTTGTTTTATTGCTTCTATAACGGGGATAACTCGATCGAGCTCCTCAGCCTCACTGACTGCGTCCGAACCCGGCCGGGTCGACTCTCCGCCAATATCCAAAATATCAGCACCATGCTCTATTAACTGACTGGCTCTACTTATCGCTTCGTCTAGCTGGTTATAACGACCACCATCAGAAAATGAATCAGGTGTTACATTAAGAATACCCATCACTTGCAGAGGTTTCGGATTCTTAGGCATAGCAGCTCCCAATTTGCTTCCCCATTACTAAAAAGCCACCTTGCGGTGGCTTTTTAAAGCTTAGCTGTTTTTACGACGTCGCGTCACCAGGCTTATCAACATTGATAGGTCTCTGTGGACGCTCTTCAGTGTCGTCTGCCTTAGCAGCGCCACCGTTAGTGCCGTCACCGTCGTTATTGTTATCCGTCCAGCCTTTAGGCTGGCGAACTTCACGACGATTCATTAAGTCATCGATTTGGTCTGCATCGATAGTTTCATATTTTACCAACGCGTCCTTCATCGCATGAAGAATATCGACGTTTTCTTCAAGAATCTGCTTAGCTCGTTGATAGTTTTTATCGATAACAGACTTCACTTCTTCATCGATAGCTCGGGCTGTGTCATCAGACATATGCTTATGCTGTGTCACCTGACGACCAAGGAACACCTCGTTTTCATCTTCAGCATAAAGCAGTGGCCCCATTTTGTCCGATAAGCCCCACTGAGTTACCATTTTACGAGCAATTTCGGTTGCTCTCTCAATGTCATTAGAAGCGCCGGTTGTGACTTTTTCATCGCCATAAATAATGGCTTCGGCCAAGCGACCACCAAACAAGCTTGAAATCATGCTTTCCAAGTGTTGCTTGCTGTGACTGACACGGTCTTGTTCCGGCAAGTACATAGTCACACCCAACGCACGACCGCGTGGAATGATAGATACTTTATAAACAGGGTCGTGCTCCGGCACTAAACGACCGACAATCGCATGACCTGCTTCGTGATATGCAGTCATCGCTTTTTCATCATCGGTCATGACCATTGAGCGACGTTCCGCGCCCATCATGATTTTGTCTTTTGCTTTATCGAACTCTTCCATTGCAACGACACGCTTATTACCACGTGCAGCAAACAAGGCAGCTTCGTTCACTAAGTTCGCTAAATCTGCGCCTGAGAAGCCTGGTGTACCGCGAGCGATTAGCTCTGGTTTAACATCATCACCTAAAGGTACTTTGCGCATATGTACTTTCAGAATTTGTTCACGGCCGCGAACGTCTGGTAGCCCCACCACAACCTGACGGTCAAAACGTCCAGGTCGGAGTAATGCAGGGTCAAGTACGTCCGGACGGTTAGTAGCGGCAATAACAATAATACCTTCGTTACCCTCAAAACCGTCCATTTCAACCAGCATTTGGTTCAGTGTTTGCTCGCGCTCGTCATGACCGCCGCCCAGGCCTGCGCCACGTTGACGGCCGACCGCATCTATCTCATCAATAAAGATGATGCATGGTGCTGACTTTTTCGCTTGCTCGAACATATCGCGAACACGCGAGGCACCAACACCGACAAACATTTCAACGAAGTCAGAACCCGAAATACTAAAGAATGGTACTTTGGCTTCGCCTGAAATCGCCTTCGCCAGCAAGGTTTTACCGGTACCAGGAGGGCCAACCATTAACACGCCTTTCGGGATTTTGCCGCCCAATCGTTGAAACTTCGATGGATCTTTTAAGTAGTCAACCAACTCGGTTACTTCTTCTTTGGCTTCGTCGCAACCAGCCACGTCTTTGAACGTCGTTTTTATTTGCTCGTCGCTCATTAAACGGGCTTTGCTCTTACCGAACGACATGGCGCCTTTGCCACCACCGCCTTGCATTTGACGCATGAAGAATATCCACACACCAATAAGCAGCAACATTGGGAACCATGAGATGAAAATTGACGCAAGAATACTTTGCTCCTCAGGAGGAGTACCTTGTGTTTGAACGTCGTTCGCCAATAAATCGTCCAGGATTTTTGGATCGTACTGGGTTGGAACAACCGTTTTATAAGATTGTCCGTTTCGAGTTACCCCTGAAATCGTGCGTCCGTCATCACCAAATTCAGCCTTGCGAATGTTGCCATTGTTAACCTGACTTACAAACTCGTTGTACGCCATGGTTGAAGACGACGATTCGCTTGGACTGAAGCTCTGAAAAACGCTCATCAGCACAACGGCTATTACCAGCCACAAGATGAGATTCTTTGCCATATCGCTCAAAGCCTATTACCTCTATTAAAATCACTACCCAACAGGGTACTATACTTTATAATGTGTCGCTACCAAGTAGACTTCTCTGGAACGAGCCCGAGAAGAATCTGGTTTACGTGTTTTGACCGTTTTGAAAGCGGCTCTTGCATCTTTCAGGAACTCTTCGAACCCTTGCCCCTGAAATACTTTGACGACAAAATGGCCGCCAGGTTTCAATACTTGGTGACACATATCCAAAGCCAGCTCTACTAAGTACATAGAGCGTGCTTGATCAACCGTGCCATTACCACTCATATTTGGCGCCATATCCGACAATATAACATCGACGTTCTTGCCACCAATTCTTTCGGTTAACGCCTCCAGTACAGATTCTTCACGAAAATCGCCCTGAAGGAAATCGACACCAGCGATTGGGTCCATCGGTAAAATGTCGCAGGCAATAATTTGCCCGTCGCCATTGAAATAGTCAGCAACGTATTGTGACCAACCGCCGGGAGCAGCCCCTAGATCAACGACAGTTTGGCCTTTTTTGATCAACTTATCTTTCTGCTGAATTTCTTCCAGTTTGAAAACCGCCCGAGAACGCAGGCCTTTTTTTTGCGCTTTTTGCACAAAATGGTCATCAAAATGCTCTTTCAGCCAACGCTGACTACTGACACTGCGCTTTTTTCCCATGATTTACCGAAGTTTCCTCAATTAACTGGCTAGAACACCTTATCTGGCGTTACAATACCAAAAATTCAAGTCGTAAACCGGAATATTAGCAAATGTCATTAACAAATAAACAAAAGCAGTTTTTGAAAGGACTGGCTCACCCGTTAAAGCCTGTTGTGTTATTAGGCGCAAACGGATTAACCGAAGGTGTTATTGCCGAAATAGAGCAAGCACTTGAACACCATGAGCTCATTAAGATAAAGGTGCCAGAGGAAGACAAAGAGTTACGCCAGCAAATTATGGCAACTATTGTTCAGCATACCGACGCTGAGCAAGTGCAAATTATTGGTAAAACTCAAATTCTGTATAAGCAGGCCGAAGAACCTCAGATAAAACTACCTCGCCGTTAAGTTAACTCAGTTCCTCCGTCTTGGGTGGGTCCATGGCCAGTGCGCGAGCAATAAGCTCGACCGCCTGTTCTTTATTCAGAAAGTTGTCTTTAGACAATAGGTAGCACTCCAGCAGAAAGGCTTCGGCTTTTCTGCTGCTCTCTAGTTGGTATTTTTCCAATAATGGCCTGACTCTTCGGTGAGCATTCAGAAAGTTAAATCTTTGCCATTGCTCGTGCTCCCGGACACTTGCTTTGGTGTAGTCGGCAGAACTATAGACATACTGTGGTTTACTTAAGTCTTGCCCAGGCGCGAAGAACCAGTCCAGCGATATGCCTTCTCTGAGTAACGCCCTAATAATCTCAAACCAAGGCAGCTTGCCACTGCGACGCCAATTATTGTAGTCCATCTGTGTTTTGCCGAGCCAAATAGCCACATCTTTATAGGTAGACTTGTTTGAAACCAATTTCAGCCTTTCAAAACATTCTGTAACGGATAAGTCGTCAACTTGAGTATAGGAGAGAGGGTCAAACCCCGGGGCTTCCGTGTCCATCGTTTAGCTTCTTTGTTTTATTTATGTTAACAGTTAGTGATGGGTGCGGAAATATACAGCAAGACGGTGAAAAAACAACCAAAAACAAGGCTAAAAAATAAAAAAGGCTGGTAAACTTAAGTTTCCAGCCTTTTAAAAATATCAATAAATTTAAGGAGTTACTTGTACTCTACTGCAACAACCTCGTACTCAACTTCACCATTAGGTGTCGTTACTGTTGCAACATCATCGATTTCCTTACCAATTAAGGCACGAGAAATTGGAGAGTTAACGGAAATAAGGTTCGACTTAATATCCGCTTCATCATCACCAACAATTTTATAAGTAACCTCTTCATCAGTCTTGGTGTTATACACTGTAACTGTTGCACCAAAAATCACTTTACCGTTATTAGGTACTTTGGTGACATCAATGATTTGTGCGTTAGAAAGCTTCGATTCAATTTCTTGAATTCGACCTTCACAAAAACCTTGTTGCTCACGCGCAGCGTGGTACTCAGCATTCTCTTTTAAGTCACCGTGCTCACGTGCATCGGCAATCGCCTCGACAATGCGAGGTCGCTCTACCGTTTTTAAACGCTTCAGCTCATCTCTTAACAACTGAGCGCCCCGTTCCGTCATTGGAATCTGGTTCATACTAACGATACCCTTTTATGTAATTCTTGTACTGAGCTAACCCGAGCTCTGTCGTCCGCGGTGTTTGCTTTAACTGTTGCGAACGCTGCATTTAATGTGGTGGTGTAAATCACTTTATTCAACAGCGCTTCTCGACGAATGTAAACAGAGTCTTCAATCGCCTGACGACCTTCTACCGTGTTGATAATATAACTGTACTCGCCATTCTTTATAGCATCAACAATATTTGGTCGACCTTCCTGAAGCTTATTGACGATAGAGCAGTCAATACCTTCTTCTGCGAGCATCTTCGCCGTACCGCGTGTTGCTTCAAGGCTAAACCCTAGAGCCAGCAAGCCACGAGCAAGATCCATAAGACGCTGTTTATCGCTGTCTTTCACTGAAATAAGCGCTTTACCTTTTTTCGCCAGCGCTTCACCAGCCCCTAAATTAGCTTTGGCGTAGGCTTCTTCAAAGCTTTCACCGACGCCCATAACCTCACCCGTTGAGCGCATTTCCGGACCGCGAATAGGATCCACACCCTGGAACTTAGCAAAAGGAATAACCACTTCTTTAACCGAGTAATACGGTGGAATAATCTCTTTCACATAGCCCTGCTCTTCAAGGCTGCGCCCGACCATAACTCGTGCTGCGACTTTCGCCAGTGGTACACCGGTTGCTTTAGATACAAAAGGTACGGTACGAGCCGCACGAGGGTTCACTTCTATTAAGTAAATCTCGTCGTCTTTTACGGCAAACTGTGCATTCATTAAGCCGTTTACATTGAGCTCAAACGCCAATTTACGCATTTGTTCACGTAGCTGCGCCTGAATGATATCGCTTAAAGAATAAGGAGGTAATGAACACGCCGAGTCACCTGAGTGAACGCCAGCTTCTTCAATGTGCTGCATAATGCCGCCAATAAGGACGTCCTTGCCGTCACAAATAGCATCGACATCGACCTCAATCGCATTATCAAGGAACTTGTCCAACAATACAGGGGCATCGTTTGACACTTTTACGGCATCAGTCAGATAACGCTGCAAATCTGTCTCGTCGTAGACAATTTCCATAGCACGGCCACCCAGAACGTATGACGGACGAACGACCAACGGATAGCCAATACGTTTCGCTTCAGTCAGAGCCTCGTTAAAGCCTGTGACTGTGGCGTTTTCCGGCTGCTTAAGGCCTAAACGACGAACCGCCGTTTGAAAGCGCTCACGATCTTCCGCCCGGTCAATAGCATCTGGCGACGTACCAATAATAGGTACACCATTCGCTTCTAGCTCACGCGCCAGTTTCAGAGGAGTCTGGCCACCGTACTGAACAATAACGCCTTTGGGTTTCTCAATACGCACAATTTCCAGTACATCTTCCAGAGTAATAGGCTCGAAATACAAGCGGTCAGACGTATCGTAGTCGGTTGATACGGTTTCGGGGTTACAGTTCACCATAATGGTTTCATAGCCATCATCGCGAAGCGCTAGCGCTGCGTGAACACAGCAATAATCGAACTCAATACCTTGCCCGATGCGATTAGGACCGCCGCCAATAACCATGATTTTCTCTTTATCAGACGGCTCTGCTTCACACTCTTCATCGTAACTCGAGTACATGTATGCAGTGCTTGAAGCAAACTCCGCTGCACACGTATCAACGCGCTTGTAAACCGGGTGAATATTGTATTGCTGACGTTTTTTCCGAACTTCAGCCTCACTTACGTGCAGAACATCTGCAATGCGCGCATCGGCAAAGCCGCGACGCTTAAGCACAGACATAACGTCTTCGGTCAGTCCGGCCAGGCCAAGTTCATCGACTTCTTTTTCTAAGTTAATAAGCTCTTCAATTTGAATCAGGTACCACTCGTCTATGCGTGTTAATTCAAACACTTCGCGAACAGTCATGCCTAAACGAAACGCATCCGCAATGTACCAAATACGTTCAGCGCCCGGCTCTTTCAATTCACGAATGACCTTCGAGCACGCATCTTCTGCCTGCAGGTCGACCACAGGGTCAAAGCCGGCAGCCCCAAGTTCCAAGCCACGCAACGCTTTTTGCATCGATTCCTGGAAGTTACGGCCAATAGCCATAACCTCTCCCACCGACTTCATTTGTGTGGTTAAACGGTCATTACAGTTTGCAAACTTCTCAAAGTTAAAGCGAGGAATCTTAGTGACCACGTAGTCTAACGCAGGCTCAAACGACGCTGGTGTGACACCACCGGTAATTTCGTTCTCAAGCTCGTCTAGCGTATAACCAACTGCCAGCTTCGCCGCTACCTTCGCAATTGGGAAGCCCGTTGCTTTCGATGCCAGAGCCGAGGAGCGAGAAACTCGCGGGTTCATCTCAATGATAACCATACGCCCTGTGTCTGGGTTAACACCGAACTGTACGTTTGAGCCACCGGTTTCAACACCAATTTCACGCAGCACGGCCATCGCCGCATCACGCATTATCTGAAACTCTTTGTCGGTCAATGTTTGTGCCGGAGCAACCGTAATGGAGTCACCGGTATGAATACCCATAGCATCGAAGTTTTCGATGGTACACACGATAATGCAGTTGTCGCTCTTATCGCGCACCACTTCCATTTCGTATTCTTTCCAACCAAGCAGCGACTCATCGATAAGGAGCTCGTTTGTCGGTGACAAGTCTAAGCCGCGGCGACAAATTTCTTCAAATTCTTCTCGGTTGTACGCGATACCACCGCCGCTTCCACCCATAGTGAAAGACGGACGAATAATGCACGGAAAGCCTAAACGGTCCAGCACATCGAACGCTTCTTCCATACTATGCGCCATTTCCGCATTCGGTGTTTCCATACCAATAGCTTTCATGGCTTTGTCGAAACGGTCACGGTTTTCTGCTTTATCAATGGCATCAGCATTGGCACCGATCATTTCTACTTTATAGCGCTCAAGTACACCATGACGATCAAGGTCTAGCGCGCAGTTCAGTGCCGTTTGGCCACCCATTGTTGGCAAAATGGCATCAGGACGCTCGCGCTCAATAATTTTTTCTAAAACTTCCCAGTGAATTGGCTCAATATAAGTGGCATCGGCCATTTCCGGGTCAGTCATAATGGTTGCCGGATTCGAGTTTACCAATATAACTCGGTAACCTTCTTCACGCAGGGCTTTGCAAGCTTGGGCTCCAGAGTAATCAAACTCACACGCCTGACCGATAACAATCGGACCTGCGCCTAAAATCAAAATGCTTTTAATGTCGGTACGTTTTGGCATAAGTCGCTCTGTCTATCCTCTCGCTATACGTAATTGCTTATTGAGCAACGAATTACGCATTAGCCTGCATTAATTCAATAAAATGGTCGAAAAGCTCACTGGCGTCATGTGGACCCGGACTCGCTTCAGGGTGCCCCTGGAAACTAAACGCGGGCTTATCGTTACGGTGAACGCCCTGCAAAGTGCCATCGAACAATGAGCGATGCGTGACATCAAGACACGCCGGCAGGTTTTCTTCATCAACCGCAAAACCGTGGTTCTGGCTCGTTATCATGACCTGCTTAGTTTTAAGGTCTTGAACTGGATGGTTTGCGCCGTGGTGACCAAATTTCATTTTTACGGACTGCGCTCCGCTGGCAATTGACAGCAGTTGGTGACCTAAACAAATACCGAAAATAGGAACATCTTTGTCCAGGAAGGTTTTTATGGCTTCAATTGCGTAGTCACATGGCTCTGGGTCGCCCGGGCCATTGGATAAAAAGATGCCATCAGGGTTCATTGCCAGAACATCTTCCGCCGGTGTCTGTGCCGGTACGACGGTTATTTTACAGTTACGGTCAGCCAACAGCCTTAAAATATTTTGTTTGCAGCCATAATCGTATGCGACAACATGGTACTTTGACTGTTCAGGTTGAGTGAAGCCTTCGCCAAGTTGCCAGCTTCCGCCTTTCCACTCATGCGGTTTGTCACAGCAAACCTCTTTCGCAAGGTCCATACCCTTAAGCCCGGGGAATTCCTGCGCTAATTTCAGCGCTTTCTGCTCGTCAAGCTCACCGACAATAATACAGCCATTCTGAGCGCCCTTTTCTCGTAGTATTCGAGTCAAACGACGCGTATCGATATCAGCAATACCCACCACATTATGACGCTGCAAATAGGCACTGAGTGTTTCTTCTTTTCGAAAGTTACTGGCCTTCATAGCCAGATCACGAATGATTAATCCTTTCGCCCACACATTATCAGATTCTTGATCTTCTGAGTTAGTGCCTGTATTGCCAATGTGGGGATAAGTGAGGGTAACAATTTGTTCGGTGTAAGATGGGTCGGTAAGAATTTCCTGATAGCCTGTCATTGCCGTATTAAAGACAACTTCACCGACGGCGGAGCCTTCCGCTCCTATTGCGGTTCCGCGAAAAACGGACCCGTCGGCAAGCACCAGAATCGCTCGTTTAGCGGATTGACTCGCTAGAATACTCAAGGGCAACCTCCGTACATAAAAAAACGGGTGAATCAAATAATTTGACTTCGCCCGCCTTGCGTCCTGAACCGCGCATTTTGCCTGTTACATCCAAAAGCACGTTAACTGACTGAATTAACTGCCCGAATTGACTTAGGCAAATTGCACTTATTCTACGAAATTTTACGGAAATCGTCCAGTTATATTTACTGCTCGAGCAGTTGACTGAACACCTTGTTTAGCTCGAGTATGTCCTGCATACCATAGTTGCCGGGCTTTTGCCCTTGTAACCATAAGCCAGCATTGATAGCGCCTTGAGCAAAGGTGTTTCTATTACTGACTTTGTGGCCTAACTCTATACGCTCACCTTCTGTGGCAAGGGTAACCTGATGCTCACCAATAATATCGCCCGCCCGCATCACCGAAAAGCCGATACTGTCATCTTGCCTGACGCCATCACCACGAACGCCGCCGTCCACTTCATTCCAGTTTTGACGACGCCCACTTGCGGCGGCCTCCCCAAGTGCTATAGCCGTACCTGAGGGTGCATCTTTTTTGTGTTTATGGTGGGCTTCAAATATCTCAATGTCAGCTGTTGATAAAGCTGCACTCGCTAATGCAACTAACTGCTCTAATAAAGCCACTCCCACACTGGTATTGCGTGCGTAGAGTACAGGAATCTGCTCAGAGGCGATTGCCAGCATGCGTTGTTGCTCATCCGTAAGCCCTGTCGTGCACACCACAATAGGAAGTTGGTTTTTCGAAGCATAGGTTAAATTCTCTTCCAGTGCTTCGGGCAGCGAAAAGTCAATAAGCACATCAATGTTCTGTGCATTGGTGTTTTGCAATGACGTGTACTTGAGGCCGGTATCTAGCTCTTTTCCAAAAACACTACTGGTTGAGCGGACAATTGCAGCCGTCAATTCTGCCTTTTTACTTTGCCCAAGCGCAGTAACAACCGCTTGCCCCATGCGCCCGGACGCACCCAAAACACCCACTTTCAACATTGTTAAGACTCCGTTTTTACTGTGCTGTCATCCTGCAACAGGTTTTCACTACGTGCAACCACTCGTGACACCATCATATCACCAGTCACATTTGTGAGCGTGCGCGCCATATCGATAATGCGGTCAATGGCAGCAATAAAGGCGATACCTTCCAGCGGCAAGCCAATAACGTTCAAGGTGACCGTCAACATAACCAATGCGGTACCGGGAACCCCGGCTGTACCTACTGACGCCAGTGTTGCGGTAAGCATGATAAGTCCGTAATCCATCCATTCTAACGGAATACCATAAAGCTGAGCGATAAAAATGGATGCCACAGCGGGGTAAATACCACCGCAACCGTCCATATTTATAGTAGCCCCCAGAGGCAACACAAAGCTTGCGTAGTCTTTTGAGACTTTAAGGCGTTCTGTTACCGCTCTGTGAGCTGCCGGTAAAGAACCGAACGAGCTACAGGTCGTAAATGCAACTATCTGAGCATCAAATACGGCTTTAAAAAATTCCCGGACACTCATACCGCCGGCTGTTCTCACCAAGCCCCCGTAAACAACAACGATATGAATAAGGCACGCAAGGTAAATAACCCCAACAAACTTAGCCAGTGGCAGCAATGTTGAAAAGCCATATTCACCAATAACCCAGGACATAAGGCCAAATACGCCAACAGGCGTCAGTTGTAAAACCATGCGAGTGATTTCATACATAACCTCAGCGCCGGACTTTATCGTCTTACGTAACGGCTCTGCCTTCTGACTGAGTCGCTGAATGGCAATGCCAACTAACGCCGCAAAAACCACTATTTGCAGAACATTACCTTCTGTCAGCGACGCAAATGGGTTATCAGGAACAAAGTTGAGAAAAACTTCTGACACACTCGGAATGGTTTTTTCATTTTGTTCAGTTGGGGTCAAAACGGTTTCCGGGCTAATGTCGATAACGGTCGCCAGTGTCAAACCTATTGCACTGGCAATAACCGCTGTGAACATGAATAAACCAATGGTTTTTACACCCAGTCGCCCTAATTTTTTGCCATCGTTTAGATCAGTAATAGCGCTGACAATGGCACAGAATATTAATGGAGCCACGAGCATTTTTATGGCTTTAATAAAAAGGTCACCCAATGGCTTTAAGGCAACACCTACTTCCGGCGCTAAGCCACCAATCAGCATACCAGCAGCAAATGCTCCTAACACGCGCTGCCAAAACGGAATTGCGAACCACACTTTCAACATACTACTGCCCGTTGTTCTGATAAATGGGCGCTAGATTAGTGTGTCACTTTACAAAGGGAAAGAACCGGTTGATATACCTTATAACCGTTTAAACAAAAAGCGCGGCATAATAGACCGCGCTTGTTTGCTGACTTTAGGACCTGGTCATTACTCAGCCTGTTTATCGAGCGATGCAGGTCGTTGACAGTTAGGCGTGTTACCTGCAGCAACTGCTTGCTGGTACCGACTTTGAAGTGAGGGTATTTGTGCTTCTAAGTCCTGAATACGAGTGTCCGGATTCGGGTGAGTTGATAATAACTCCGGTGGAGCGGCTCCGCCAGACGCGGCTTTCATATTGCGCCATAACTCCGGCGCTTGGTCGAGCTGAAAACCGGCGTCAGCCATATACTCTAGACCTAACTCATCTGACTCAGACTCATGCGTTCTAGAGTACGGCAAAAGTACACCGACTTGAGCACCAATCCCCAATGCCGCCATTAACAGGCCAGCTTCATCACTGTCCATTTGAGTGCTGGCGATAACACCACCAATCTGTAATCCTAAGCCGACTAGCATATTACTGGAAATGCGTTCATTGCTGTGTTCAGCAATGACATGACCAATTTCGTGTCCAATAACCGCCGCTAACTGATGCTGATTTTCCGCAGTTTCCAGCAAGCCGTTATAAACACCTATATAACCACCAGGTAGTGCAAAAGCATTGACCGTTGGTTCATCAAACACAGTGACTTCCCAGTCCATCTGCGCATAGTCACCCGGCAAAGTCTCAACCAAAGCATCGGTAACACAACGCACGTATGCGTTAACCTGTTCATCTTGGTTGATTTTACCTTCTTTACGCATTTCCTCGTAGGAGGCAGCACCCATCTTGTTCAACTCACTGCTCGGATAGAGCTGCAACTGTGAACGTCCGGTTGGTGACTGTGCACAACTGGCCAGAGTCACTGCTGCTGTTATACCTAACAAAACTGTTTTAAGCTGCATCCGCTGCCTCCAATCATTAGCTAATACACTATAGTGATAGCCAATTTATCCGCGTAAGTCATCAAAAAACTGTTTTACGCCGTCGAAAAACCCTTTTTCTTTGGGTCTAAACTTGGCAGCTTCGTCCCCAGTTCCCATAGACTCTTCCAGTTCTTCAAGCATTTCACGCTGCTTTGCCGAAAGGTTCACAGGTGTCTCTATAACCACCTTACAAATAAGATCACCAACGGCACCAGTTCTTACCGATTTCACGCCTTTGCCACGCATGCGGAAATGTTTTCCGGTCTGCGTTTCTTTTGGAACTTTTAGCTTCACTTTGCCATCCAGCGTTGGCACTTCAATGTCTCCACCTAACGCGGCTTTTGTAAAGCTTACCGGCACTTCGCAGTACAGGTTATTACCGTCGCGAGAAAAAATTGGGTGTTCACGGACATGTACTTGAACATATAAGTCCCCTGCTGGAGCGCCGTTCTCACCCGCTTCACCTTCATTGGCTAAGCGAATACGGTCGCCAGTATCCACGCCGGCCGGAATCTTAACCGACAAGGTCTTAGTTTCTTCTTTGCGACCCTGTCCGTGACACGTGCGGCATGGATCGCTGATAATAGTACCTTTACCGCGGCATTGTGGGCAGGTTTGCTGGACAGCAAAAAAGCCCTGGCGCATCTGAATTTGACCCGCTCCGTGACAATGACCACAGGTTTGCGGTTTGCTGCCTTTCTTGGCACCGCTACCGTCACAGTCTTCACATTCAACCAAGGTTGGAATTTTTAACTCAACGGTTTTACCACGTACGGCTTCTTCCAACGACATATCCAGGTTGTAGCGTAAATCCGCGCCACGCTGCGCACGTGCCTGCTGACGGCGACCACCGCCACCAAAAATATCACCGAATACATCACCAAAAATATCAGCAAAATCGGCACCACCGCCGAATCCGCCGGCGCCCGGGCCGCCACCGCCCTGACGTGCCTGTTCGAAGGCTTCGTGCCCATATTGGTCATACATCTGGCGCTTCTGCGGGTCAGATAAGACCTCGTAGGCTTGCTTTATCTCTTTAAACTTTAACTCGAGGTCTTTATCGCCTTTGGTGCGATCTGGGTGATATTTCATCGCCATACGTTTGTATGCTTTTTTAATATCACGATCGCTGGCGTCTTTTGAGACCCCAAGAATTTGATAGAAATCTTGTGTCGCCATAATGTTACGTCTTCTGTCCTACTCTGATACGAATACACGGGCATTACCTTGCGGCAACACCCGTGTTGATTAGCGAAGTTGCCTTAGTGCTTACTTCTTATCGTCGTCTTTGACTTCTTCAAATTCAGCATCGACAACGTCGTCATCTGCTTTTGACGAAGACTGCTCACCACCGGCTGCGCCTTCAGCACCTTGCTGAGCTTGCTGCTGTTGAGCGGCTTCCATCAATTTTTGAGACGCTTCCATCAGAGCTTGAGACTTCGCATCGATGGCTTCTTTGTCGCCTTCTTTGGCTGCTTGCTCAAGTTCTTCACACGCTTTCTCGATGGCGTCTTTGTCTTCTTGAGACAGAGCGTCACCAACTTCTTTCAGCTGGTTACGAGTTGCGTGAACTAAGCCGTCAGCTTGGTTACGCGCCTGCACCATCTCTTCGAACTTCTTATCTTCTTCAGCGTGGGCTTCTGCGTCTTTCACCATTTTATCGACTTCAGACTCATCCAGACCAGAAGACGCTTTAATGGTGATCTTCTGCTCTTTACCCGTGTCTTTGTCTTTCGCCGATACGTGCAAGATACCGTCTGCATCAATATCGAACGTGACTTCGATTTGCGGTACGCCACGCGCTGCCGGGCGGATACCTTCTAAGTTAAACTGACCCAGTGACTTGTTATCGGCTGAGCGCTTACGTTCACCCTGGATAACGTGGATAGTTACCGCAGACTGGTTGTCTTCAGCTGTTGAGAACGTTTGCGATTCTTTAGTCGGAATCGTGGTGTTCTTCTCAATCAACTTAGTCATTACACCGCCCATGGTTTCGATACCCAGTGACAGCGGACATACATCCAATAACAGTACGTCTTTTACATCACCTGACAAGACACCACCTTGAACCGCAGCACCCACTGCAACAGCTTCATCCGGGTTCACGTCACGACGTGGCTCTTTGCCAAAGAAGTCAGTAACCGCAGCGCTCACTTTCGGCATACGAGTCTGACCACCGACCATAATAATGTCGTTAATGTCGCTTACTGACAGGTCTGCATCTGCCAATGCCTGCTTAACCGGCTCTAGTGACTTAGTAATTAAGTCTTCAACCAGTGACTCAAGCTTCGCACGAGTTACTTTAATTGCCATGTGCTTAGGACCGGTATTGTCTGCCGTAATATAAGGCAGGTTCACTTCGGTCTGCTGTGCCGATGACAGTTCAATTTTTGCTTTCTCTGCCGCTTCTTTTAAGCGCTGCATTGCTAATGGATCTTTACGCAGATCAATGCCCTGGTCTTTTTCAAACTGCTCAACTAAGTAGTTGATTAAGCGGTTATCAAAGTCCTCACCACCTAAGTGCGTGTCACCGTTAGTCGCTAATACTTCAAACGTGTGCTCGCCTTCAACTTCATCAATTTCGATGATAGAGATATCGAAGGTACCACCACCTAAGTCATAAACCGCAATGACATTGTCGCCAGACTTCTTGTCCATACCGTAGGCTAATGCAGCAGCGGTCGGCTCGTTGATGATACGTTTAACTTCTAAGCCTGCGATTTTACCTGCGTCTTTCGTTGCCTGACGCTGAGCGTCATTAAAGTATGCAGGTACAGTAATAACGGCGTCTGTTACTTTCTCGCCCAGGAACTCTTCTGCGGTTTTCTTCATTTTCTTCAGAACTTCTGCAGAAATTTGTGGTGGTGCCTTTTTATCACCATCCACTTCTACCCAAGCGTCGCCATTGTCTGCTTTAACGATTTTATAAGGCATAATGCCAATATCGCGCTGGACTTCGTCGTCCTGAAAACGACGGCCAATTAAACGCTTAATTGCGAATAAAGTTTTGTTCGGGTTAGTTACTGCTTGGCGTTTTGCTGGTGAACCCACCAAAATCTCGCCGTCGTCAGTAAATGCAACCACTGAAGGGGTTGTGCGGTCACCTTCACCGTTTTCGATAACGCGTGCTTTGCCACCGTCTAGTACAGCAACACAAGAGTTTGTTGTACCTAAGTCAATACCAATTGTTTTGCCCATGATTCGTCTCCAACTCCAGATTCATGAAATTTGTTTCGTTACCCCTTATTTGGGGTCTCTTCATTTTGATTTCAACACCCTATGTAAGGATATTTGATTAATCTTTATGCTTTCGTATCGACGCCCGAGTCTGAATTACGCGCAACCATAACCATAGCGGGACGCAGCAAGCGGCCATTTAGTTCGTAGCCTTTCTGCATGACAGCCATAATAGTGTTATTTGAGTGCTCGCTAGACTCTTGCATCGACATGGCCTGGTGCAAATCAGGGTTAAAGGCTTCGCCTTCTTCTCCTACCGCTTTCACACCAAACTTTTCCAGGGTTGAGGTCAGACTCTTGTAAGTCAGCTCAATACCTTCAATAAAATTGCGGCTCGACTCGTCTTGCTGGTCGGCTAGCTGTAGTGCTCTTTCCAGGTTATCCACGGACGTTAGCAATTCATTGGCGAACTTCTCTAGCGCGAACTTATGCGCTTTTTCCACGTCCTGGCTTGCACGACGTCGTACGTTTTCCATTTCAGCCTGCGTACGCAACACCGACTCACGCTGGTCTTTCGCCTGTGCTTCAGCTTTACTCAGTGCCAACTCAAGCTCGGCAATTTTGTCGGTTTGGTCGGCAGATGTGCCTGCTGTTTCTGCTTCCGCAGCTGTTGTGTCCTGTTGCATTGCTTCTTCTGCCGCTTGCGCAGCCTGCTGCTCTGCTTGCTGTTGCTCGACCGTCTGGTCAACATTCTGTTCAGTCTGTTGGTCTTTTTTATTCGCCATATTTGACTCTCTTCAGTCCGGTTTAAATTGAGGTTGCCAAGTTAATGGGGGCAAGTTTTTTACTTTCAAGGGGCTTTCTATGACTTGATAAATTTTCCACCTGATCGTAGCGTAAACAGCCTAAACCACAGGAACTGTCATTATGAGCGCATTTCAGAGAATTGGCTTACTCGGCAAGGTCAATGACCGCGGCACACAACTCACTTTAGAAACGGTAACGACGACACTAAACGAACGTGGCTATGACATAGCACTTGAGTCCCGCACTGCTGAACAGTTACCTCAAAAACTGCTTGAGTCCGGTAAAATCAAAACCATAAACTTAGCAGAGCTTGGAGAGTGGGCTGACATTGCCGTTGTTGTTGGTGGTGATGGCAATATGTTAGGTGCGGCAAGGGCGCTCTGCGAACATGACATTGGGGTCATTGGTGTGAATCGGGGTAATTTAGGCTTTTTGACTGACCTGGACCCTGACGAAGTAATGACTCACTTGCTTAACGTTTTAGAAGGCGAATACCACGTTGAAAAGCGTTTTCTACTTTCTGCTGAAGTGATTAGCAACGGATCTCCAGCAGGTGCAGGACGCGCCATTAACGAAATTGTTCTGCATTCTGACAAAGTCGCTCACATGATAGAGTTCGAGCTCTACATTGATGATCACTTTGTTTTTAGTCAGCGCTCTGACGGGTTAATTTGCGCTACGCCTACGGGCTCCACCGCCTATTCTCTGTCTGGAGGCGGCCCCATATTACACCCTAACCTCAATGCGATGACTCTGGTTCCTATGTTTCCTCACACATTAAGTAGCCGCCCTATTGTTGTTGATGGCGAAAGCCATATTCGACTACGCGCAGCTTACGACAACGATCTATTACAAATTAGTTGTGACGGTCACGTACGTATGGCAGTGCACCCGGGCGACGACATTGTGCTTAAAAAGCATGACCATACGCTGAAAATGATTCACCCGGTTGATCACAATTATTACCACGTATTGCGTAACAAACTTGGCTGGGGCAGCCGACTTTTTTAGAAGAAATTTCATACTGAGCTTGCAATAACAAAATAGTACTGTATAAATACTGTATAAACTGTACAAAACAACAGTGCTTTTATACGTACATGTCAATAAGGTGCATTTATGTTAGCTCAGTTACACATCCGCAATTTTGCTGTCGTTAAATCTCTGGATATCGACTTCTCAAAAGGCATGACCGCTATCACTGGTGAGACCGGTGCAGGTAAATCTATTGCTTTAGACGCTTTAAGCTTATGTTTAGGTGCCAGGGCTGATGCTAACTGGGTACGACCAGGCGAGGACAAAGCGGAAATAAGCGCTGTTTTTACCGTAGAGCCAAACAGCCCTGCAGCCCAGTGGCTTAACCACAATGACTTTGATGCAGAAGAAGACTGTATTCTACGACGTGTCATTCAGCGTGACGGTCGTTCAAAAGCCTGGATAAACGGCACGCCTGTTGCGCTGAACCAACAGAAATTATTAGCACCACTATTAGTTAATATCCACGGGCAGCATGAACACCAACTATTATTGAAAGAAGAGCACCAGTTAGAACTGCTCGACAACTACGCAAGACACACAGGGTTACTGTCAGAGGTTGCAACGCAATACCGTCAATGGTTCGAGCTTGAAAAAGAATATAAACACTATGTTCAACAACAAGACGAACTCGAAGCTCAGCGACAATTGCTCGAATACCAAGTCGAAGAATTGAATGACTTTGCTATTGCCGAAGGTGAATTTGAAGAGCTCGAACAACGCCATAAAAAGTTAAGTCACAGTAAGTACCTCATGGAAGCCAGTGCTTTTTCACTCAGTGCGCTTTACGAGGGTGAGCATAACAATGCAACAGGGCTGGTTTCTTCGGCGAATCAGCGACTAGAGGAAGCTGCGGATATCGATGAGCAGTTAAAGCCTGTTTGCCAACTCTTAGAACAAGCCAAAGTCCATATTGAGGAAGCTGCGCTCGAGCTAAGGCATTATCAGGATGAACTCGAGCTTGACCCCGCTGAGCTCGACATTGTTGAAGAGCGGTTAAGCAAAGCTATTAGCTTAGCGAAAAAGCATCAGGTTGCAGCTGCTGACTTATGGCAACACCATCAAAAGCTGAACGCCGAACTCGATAATATTGTGAATGCTGATAAAAACCTTGAGCAGCTTGATTCTGATCGCCAACAGGCGGAAGCCGATTACCGGGAGTTAGCACAAAAACTCTCTAGCAGCCGTGAAAAGGCGGCAGATGAACTCAGTAAGAAAATTACACAATCAATGCATGAGCTCAATATGCCTCATGGCCGATTTATTATTAATGTCGAGCATGACACGGATAAAAAAGCGTCTCGTCTGGGTACCGATGATATTCAGTTCGAAGTAACAACTAACCCTGGCCAGCCACTGCAGTCTCTCAGTAAAGTTGCATCGGGCGGTGAACTTTCACGTATTAGCCTTGCCATACAGGTCATGACAGCAACCCAAAAGTCAGTACCAACAATGATGTTCGACGAAGTCGATGTTGGTGTCAGTGGCCCAACTGCCGCTATTGTTGGAAAAATGCTGCGCGAGCTTGGGCAAACAGCTCAAGTTATTTGCGTTACGCATTTGCCACAGGTTGCTGCAAAAGCTGACAACCAGTTCCAGGTCAGTAAATATAGTGACAATGACGAAACAGAAACTATGGTGACAGCGCTAAGTCACAATGAACGTGTCACAGAGCTTGCCCGCTTACTGGGTGGGGATAGTGTAACGGACATGGCTAAAGCTAACGCGAAAGAGCTTTTAGCGAGTTAGTCGCTGACTGTGCTGGTGTTCAGCGGCTGCTTTGTTTATCATCGTCAAAAGTTAAATACAGTTATAAAAAAGAGAAATAGGTATTTCATGACCAAATTTGCAGTTTGTATCGCCGCATTGCTGAGCTTAGGTGGTTGCTCTGTGCTCGATAGCATGGTTTACAGAATAGATATTCCTCAAGGCAATTACCTTGAGCAAGACGATGTTGATAAGCTTCGTGTCGGAATGACTGAAGAGCAGGTTATTTACGTATTAGGCAAGCCTGTCGCTGAAAACAGCTTCGACTCAGATCGCTGGGTGTACTTGTACAATATGAACCCGAACGAAGGTAAAGTTTACCGTAAAGAACTGATCTTAACTTTCAATAATAAACGTTTAAGTGATTTAAGCGGCGACTTTGCTAAGTCAGATCAGTTTGATCAGCCTCTCGATCAATAAAAACCTAATATGAACTAAGGAGCATTATGGCGAACTCCTCAAAGACTGATGAGCTCGTCCGTGTTGTCCGAAGTCCCAGTGACAAGCGTGACTATCAGCACTTGGTTTTAGATAACCAACTTAAAGTGCTGTTAGTCCATTGTCCTGATAGCGTGAAAGCGGCAAGCTCCATAGCCGTCAGTGCAGGTCACTTTGACGATCCGCCGCATACCCAAGGTCTCGCTCACTTTCTAGAGCACATGTTTTTCATGGGCAGCCAGTCTTACCCTGAGCCCAGCGCCTTCAATGATTTTCTTAGCGCTCATGGCGGTCAGCACAACGCCTGGACAGGCACTGAATTTACTAATTTCCACTTTGACTGTAATGCAAACGCACTTGAAGCCGCATTTGAGCGTTTTGCATCAATTTTAAAAGAGCCTCTTTTTTCCGATAAGTGGATTCAAAAAGAAAAACAGTCCATTGAGTCTGAGTTTCGTTTAAAACAAAAAGATGAGTTACGTCGCCTGTATCAGGTTCATAAAGTGACGGCTAATCAGGATCATCCCTTTTCTCTGTTTTCTGTTGGAAACTTAAATACCTTAAAAGATGATGAGCACGGTACTTTACAACAGAAGCTTAAGCGCTTTTATGAGTCTCATTTCAGCGCAAATCGAATGCAGCTGGTACTTGCTGGTCCACAATCGTTGACAGAACTAGAGGCTATCGCGACTCGTCATTTTTCTGACTTTCAAAATCATGCACAACCAAAAACGGCCATAACTGAACCTCTGTATACTGAGGAACAAAAAGGCCTTTTCATTCAGGTAAAACCATTAAAAGATGCCTACCGCCTTATTCTCACCTTTCCGTTACCAGGCATTGACCAGGATTACCGAAACAAAACCACCAGTTTTATTGCGCATATTGTCGGGTACGAAGGTCCCGGCAGTTTATTTAACTGCTTACGCGACAAAGGCTGGATAAACTCTTTATCTGCTGGCGGAGGGATTAGCGGTAGCAACTTTAAAGACTTTAATGTCAACATTCAGCTAACCCTATCGGGTCGAAAAAATATCGACACCATACTGCAATGGGTTTTTGCTTACTTGCGAAAGGTGAAAACCGAGGGAATAGTAGACTGGCGTTATCAAGAAAGAAAAATTACGTCTGAGTTAAGCTTTCTTTATCAGGAGCCAACGCCCGTCGGTGAATTAGCCAGCCAATTAAGCATCAACGCTTTTCATTATAGTTTGGAAGACACCATTTACGGTGACTACCGAATGGATGAGCTTAATAATGCTTACGCTGAAAAATTACTGACGCTAATGACGCCAAAACACAGTCGTATTACGTTAATCGCTCCTGATGTCAAAACCGATCGGGAAGCGCCTATTTACAATACTCAATACAGCGTAGAAAAACTCACTGAGTCGCAATTAACGAAGCTTAGTCAAACACCCGCAGAGTTCATCGCCAAACTGCCCGAGCGCAACCGTTTTATAAATGACCGGTTACACCCGCAACCACTAGAAAACGAGACGTTACTGCCGGAATGCATTTCAAGTTCCGATTTGATGGAGCTGTGGCACTTGCAAGATACCGAGTTCCGCGTACCTAAGGGGCATATTTATTTAGCATTGAAATTACCTGCAGTAACCAGTTCAGCTTATTACTTCGCAATTGCCCGACTTTGGTCTGAACTCATTATAGACGCCTTAAATGATGATCTTTATGACGCTGAAGTTGCCGGGCTGCATTTTAATATTTACCCCACTCAGCAAGGTATTGTTATTCACACAACGGGATTGTCAGAGGGGCAACTTCCGTTAATGTCACATTTAATGAAACGCGCCTTAGTGCTTAAATTTGCGCACCGTCGTTTCCGAGATATAAAGCAAACCCTAGTTGCCAACTGGCAATCTGCGCATCAAAATCAACCATTAAACAAGCTTTTCGCAGAGCTCAATCAGCAATTACAACCTGGACTTTTTAGGCTGCCCGAGCTTGCCAACCAGCTCTCTGCTTTATCTTTTCGTGAGTTTACTCAAGCATTAGAGAGAATGTTCGAGCCAGTGTATATAAAAGCCTTTATGCACGGAGACTGGCAAACGCGTCAAGCGCACGAACTTGCTGAACTTATTCAGGCAAACTTGCCCACTGAGCGCCCGGCACAAAAAGACAGAGATTCGGTTAAAAAAGTCAGCGAATTTTCTAACCAAGAACTTGAGGTTCCCTGCTCTCATCCTGATAACGCTATTTTACTTTATCAGCAAGGCAACAATGACAGTGAGCGAGAGCAAATTTGCTATATGTTACTTCAGCAGTTAGTACATCAAGCGTTCTTTCATGATATCCGCACCGAGAAACAGTTAGGTTATGCGGCGGGTAGTCAATACTTTCCTGTTCAGCGTCTACCCGGCATTTTATTTTTTGTTCAATCCAATAGTGCACCAACCGACACCTTATTTGACGAAGTTTCAGATAGCCTTGAAAAGCTGTTCAGTCGACTAGATACAACCACGCTGAAAGTTTGGCACCACACCAAAGCGGTTCTTCAACAACAAATACGCACACGCGACAGAAGCCTTCGGGTTAAGAGTCAACGCTTATGGGGTGCTATTCAATTGGGCGACACGTCATTTAACCGCCAGCTCAGATTACTGGACGCACTTGATAATTATCAATTAACCGACTGGCTGACTGACATACGACAAAAATTGTCACAAAATTCAGGTTGGTTGAGGCTTCAAACAAGCTAGCAAGCCAAGTAAAATAGGCTTTGACAGCGGGTTATCAAACCGATAACTTAACAGCATATTAACAAAAAGAGCCGTTTTAGCGGCCTCCTGGGTACTCTGTGACATTTACTTTGTATACGAGGGCGTGGGCCAACGCCGCAGTATTCTTTTTGCTTTCATTCACGAGTCAGCTAATGGCTCAACCTACGTCTACGCTGGGCCTTCAACCAGAGGGCGTTAGGTTCCTGTCATCTGCCAATGGTCTACCCAGCAATTATATTCGCGACATCGAAATAGGTCCTCAAGGCTTTCTATGGCTCTCAACCGCTAAGGGTTTAGCCCGGTATGACGGTGTTGACCTAAACAATATCAATAGCCTGAACATCGATGCAGTTAACCATGCCGGTTCAGGCACCCTATTAACTATTGGCAATTCTTTATGGACGACTACAGATCATCGTTTATGGCGTCTTCAAAAAAACGCTGAATGGACTTCAACCCTTTTTCCAAAGCATGACACAACCGCTTTCAAAGTGAACACCTTCACTAAAGGACAGGATGGCCTGTTATTTATCGGAACCTCTGAGAGCCTGCTCACATTCAATCCGCAAACTCAGCACTTTAAAGAAAAAGCGCTTAACTATAACGGGCAACCAGTAACGAATATCCACTTTATTGAGTTTCACGGTGGCTGGTTTTGGTTGAGCAGCGGCTCCGGAGGTATCTATGTATGGGATGGTTACTCCGATAACGTTTTCTCAGTAACAAAGCGCAACCCCATATCGGACACTGTAAATGCCTCTGAAGTTAAAGCAATAACATGGTTTGAAAGCGCATTTTGGCTAGCGACCAATAGCGGGTTGAGGTTACTTAATAATGAGCTTCGCAGCGTTCAAACCCCACAACCAATTAATGAGCTAAAAGCGGTCGTTACCGATATTGAAAGGCACGACAACCAATTATTCATAGCCACCGAACAAGGGCTCTACAGTTACAGTAACAAACAGTTAGCGCAATTAACGCAAAGCCCAGCCACGGGGAAAATTGAGTTTTCTAATAACGGTGACCTGTTTCTGGCAACCTCGTCGAATGGGCTAGTCGAAATACCAAATTCTTATGCGCCAGCGATATTAAAACACTACACTGTCCCTAACCATTTGCCTGATAGTATCAAATCTCATTTACCAGAATCGTTAAAGAGAACGGGTAGCTATACTCAGACAAGCGAACATCAGTACTGGATACAGTCTGACTTGGGAATGGTTAATTACGACTTTATAAAAAAAGAAATTATAACTATCGCAGAGTCGCCGGTAAGCATTGAAAACGTTGCTGATATCAAAGCCTACTCTGACGATATCTTCTTGTTGACGAAAACACACCAGCTGTATAAATACAATACGGTGGAAAGCGAATGGCAACGCCTTGACTACGGCCTAAACTTAAATGATTCATTTTGGCTCACTCGTTTAGGCGAGACATTGTGGCTACATTCAGAAAACAATGCTTATGCCATTAATCCGTTTTCTGAAATATCTGAAAGAAAAAAAATAAACCCGGCGCTGCCGCTAAAAAACGCCTCCCTTGCCATAGATATTAAACCTTCGGGCAGTGCGGCAGAAGCTTGGTTTTCGTTACCATTTTCCAGAGTCGGTAACACACTCACCTATCGCTACAAGCTCGATAAGAATCAAACTGCATGGTCTTACATTCAACATAGCGAACTGCCATTACAACTGAACCAGCCATTTCCAGGCACCTATCAGCTTACTGCTCAGGCCTCTTTAAACGGGGAGAACTGGTACGCACAGAATGAAACAAGCTATAGCATCACTCATTCTTTTTGGACAACTCCCTACGCAATTTTGGGGTATAGCATTGTCGCTTTACTCGCTCTTGGTATTACCATTGTCCTCTATCGTTTTAAGCTCAAGCAACTAACGAACCTTACTACGTCACTGAATGGTCAGGCAAAAGCGCTTCAGTTCAGTCGCAGCCAGTATTGGCAGTGGAACCTCTCTACAGGTGAACTATTGAGGCAGTATATTTGGCCAGACTGTCCCGCGTTTCCGGTCGATGGTCGTCGCCTTAAGTCACCGGAAAGCACTTCGTCAAATATTCACCCAGGTGACGTTAACCGCTTACAAGAGGCAATAGATAACCATGTAAATGGGCAAACGGAATATTACGAGTGTTCCTATCGAATAAACAATAACGGCGCCTGGCTTTGGGTATTGGATCAGGGCAGAATTGAGAAGCAAAACGGCGTCGATGTCATGCATGGCACGCTCAGCGACGTTAGCAGCTTAGTTAGCTCGCAAGACCGAATTGATATGTTGGCAGCTTCTATTACCAATATTTCCGATGGCATTTGTATTTTCGACCGCTTTTTCAAGAAGGTAGAAGTCAACAAGGCTTTTGAGCGCATTTTAGGCTACCCCCGTGAGCAAGCTTTGGGAAAAAGCTTCCACCTTGATCTTTATTCTGAAGAGTTTACTAACCAAATTAAACGCACGGTCATAAAAGAAGGTACCTGGCGTGGAGAGTTAACCGACATTAAAGCTGACGGTAGTGAGTTCTTAATGGAGCTTACCCTGGATGCCGTTCATGATGACGAAGGCGCTTTGTCTTTCATCGTCGCCAGCTTTTCTGATATTACGGAGCGCCAGCGCACCGAGAGCGAGCTAAGACGCCTTTCCAATACGGATACCTTAACCGGTCTGCCAAACCGCTCTTACTTTCAGGTGAGTCACTCAAACTTAGTGCGTAAGAAAGTCTCTCACGCCCTGTTACTATTTGACTTAGACGACTTTAAAAAGGTCAACGACTCTCTTGGTCATGAGCTTGGCGATGACTTACTGTGTCTAGTTGCAGAACGACTGATGGATATTAGCCGACGTCAGGATACGCTGTATCGGTTAGGCGGTGACGAGTTCGGCTTGCTGATTGAAGACAGCACCGACTTGCACCTTATCGGTGACTTAGCGCACAAGATAAACAGAACCATCGCTGAGCCCTATTCCGTTAATAATCAAGATATTGTTATTGGTAGTTCCATTGGTATTGTTCTGTTCCCACACGACGGCATTACCTCGCAAGAGCTCCTACAAAAGGCCGATATGGCCATGTACCACGCCAAGCAGCGCGGTGGAAACTGCTATCAATTTTTCAGTCAGTCAATGAACGAAAATGCTGTGCAACGGCTGAAACTGGAAAACCAACTGCGTGCAGCTTTGAAAAATAATGGCGTTGAAGTTTACTATCAACCAAAGATCGAGGTTCATACCGGGCACATTGCCGGTATAGAGTCGCTGGCAAGAATAAAAAGTGATGATGGCTCTCAAATAAGTCCAGCTGACTTTATTCCTCTGGCTGAAGAAACAGGCCTGATTATTGAACTTGGCGAACAAGTACTGCGCCAGTCATGTCAAGATATGAGGGTCTTTATGCAGTACCCGGGAGCGCCCAAAACCATTGCTATTAACCTGTCAGCTCGTCAGTTTATGCAATCTGGACTGGCTTTGCAGATAGAATGTATATTGCGCCAGGAGTCATTGCCCCCACGCCACGTTGAGTTTGAAATAACCGAAGGCATGGTCATGAGTGACCCCGAGAGAGCCATTATTATGATGGAAAACCTATCCGATATGGGCGTTAAACTGGCTCTTGATGACTTCGGAACGGGTTATTCGTCACTGGCTTACCTTAAGCGCTTCCCTATGGACAGCTTAAAAATAGACAAAGCCTTTATCGATGACATCACGACAAGCTCAAAAGACCGCAGTATGGTGGCGTCGATTATTGGTATGGCTCATAACCTGGGCCTGAAAGTCATTGCAGAAGGGGTTGAATCTGAAGCTCAGCTTGAGCAATTAAAAAGCCTTGAATGCGAATACATCCAAGGCTTTTATTACGCGAAACCAATGCCTGCTGATAGTTTTATTGAATTTATCAAGCAACATACAGCAGACGTGGTTGACGTTTAAACGTTTACTTAAGAGTAAAAGCGCTCGCCGTTTTTTGCCATTTCTTTTAGCAATGGTGCTGGTGTGTAGCGCTCGCCTCTTTCTGACGCTAAAGCTTCCAGTTTAGCGACAATGCTACCGATACCCTGGCTGTCCATATAGCGGAACGGTCCACCTAAGAATGGCGGAAAACCAATACCGAAAATAGCACCTATGTCACCGTCACGCGGGCTACGAATAATGCCTTCCTGCAAGCAGTAAACAGCTTCATTCAACATCGGTAACAAGCAAATATCGACAATATCTTCTGCTGATTTACACTCGTTAGGATCAACACCCAATAGCGAATAAACGGATGTATCAACCGGCTTACCTTTAACGCCTTTACCGTACTTGTAGAAACCCTTCTGGTTCTTCTTACCTTTACGGTCGTCATCAATCAGCTTTTCGAAGGCTTGCGGCGCTTCGAATCTGTCGCCCAATTCGTTAACCAAAATTGGTGCAACTTTTGCCGCGACATCAATACCCACTTCATCTAAAAGAGTCATGGGCCCGACTGGGAAGCCGAATTTAACTAAGGTTTTATCCAGTTTTTCAATAGGCTCACCGGCCAGCATCAGACGCGCCGCTTCATTCATGTATGGCGCCAGAATACGGTTTACGTAAAAGCCAGCACCATCTTTTACCACAATAGGTGTCTTACCTTGTTTTTTCGCCAATGCCACCGTGGTTGCAATGGTTTTATCAGAGGTCCCCTCGTGGGTAATAATTTCTGCCAGCGGCATTTTGTCGACTGGAGAGAAGTAATGCAGACCAATAACCTGTTCCGGACGCTTCGCTTTGGCCGCAATTTGGGTAATAGGCAGCGAACTGGTGTTGGTAGCAAAAATTGTCGACTCACTTGCGTGCTCTTCAATGTCAGCAACCATTTTTTGCTTAAGATCCAAGTCTTCAAAGACCGCTTCTATAACCACATCGGTGCGCTCAAAACCGCTATAGTCCAGCGTACCGCTTAGCATCAGCATGGTTTTCTCATACTCAGCTCGGCGCATATGTTTACGCTTCACTTTCTTGATTAAGCGCTCATAGCTGTAATGCAGTGCGTGGCGAACACCATCTTCAGCAATATCTTTAATGCGCGCAGGTATATTCGCCTTTGCTGCCGTAACATAAGCAATACCACCGCCCATCAATCCACCACCAAGAACGCCAACGCGCTTTATTGGGTCTGGTTCAACGCCATCAGCACCGGTCTCTTTCTTCATTTCAGTGGTTGCAAAGAATATCTGACGAAGCTGATACGACTCGGGTGTCATGGCTAACTCGCCAAAACTGCGCGCTTCTTTATCTAACCCGGCTTCGTGCCCTCGTTCAACACCTTCGCGCACCGTCTGAATAATTTTATCAATAGCCGGATAATTTCCATGCGCTTTTTTCTGCGCCTGCTCACCCGCTTTTTTGAAGATAATATCGCGACCAAACTTCGTGCCTTCCAGAACCTTACTAAAGCCTTTTAGAGGCGGCTTACTGGCTTTCGGCTTGCGCTTCAGTGCGTGTTCAACTGCTACATCCAGTAAAATACTTTGCGGCACAACTTCTGTCACTAAGCCCGCTTTCTTAGCTTGCTTTGCGCGCAGTTGCTTGCCGGTCAACATCATGGTTAAACCCTGCTGAATACCCACCAGACGCGGCAGACGCTGTGTGCCACCACTGCCCGGCAGAAGGCCTAACTGCACTTCCGGCAAACCAAGCACGGTTTTCGGGTTATCCGTACAGACACGTACATGACACGCCATCGCCAGCTCAAGCCCGCCACCAAGGCACGCACCATTAATGGCGGCTACGACCGGCACATCCAACTGCTCAATACGGTCAAACATGGCTTGTCCTTTACGAGCCAGACTTTCTGTATCTGCAGCAGTTTCGCAGTCGTTAATCATATTAATATCGGCACCGGCAATGAACGAACCGGGTTTACCACTGATAAAAACAACGCCCTTAATCGAGCTGTCGCTTTCCAACTTGTTCAGCAACGAGCCAACCTCGTCTGCAAATGAGTCTTTTAAGGTGTTCATCGACTCACCCGGAACATCAATTGTGACAACAGCTACACCGTCGTCGCGTATATCCATCGTGAATGCTTTATCCTGACTCATTATTCTGTCTCCACAATCATTGCAGCACCTAAACCACCAGCAGCACAGGCTGTTGTCAGACCGACACCACCGCCGCGACGATGCAATTCGTTCAGCGTTTGCGTGATCATACGCGTTCCTGTCGCTGCAAACGGATGCCCGTAGGCAATTGAGCCGCCCAGTACGTTAAACTTGTCCATATCAATATCGCCAATGGCTTTATCGCGCCCCAGCTTGTCTTTCGCAAATTTGTCGCTGGCAAACATTTTCATATTGGCTAGCGTTTGCGCCGCAAAAGCTTCGTGCATGTCAATTAAATCGAGATCATTTAACGTCATGCCTGCTCTGTCCAACGCTACTGGCGTAGAGTAAGACGGTCCCATCAGCATATCTTCTTCGACCTGCAATGCTGCAAATGCGTAGCTGCGTAAATAGCCCAACACAGGTAGACCTAATTCTTTTGCCCGGCTTTCTGTCATCATCAATACCGCAGAAGCACCATCGGTTAACGGCGTACTATTGGCCGCTGTAACCGAGCCGTGTTTGCGGTCAAACACCGGTTTCAACCTAGAGAGTTTGTCGACCTGGCTGTCACCACGAATGTTGTTGTCGCGGCTTAAGTGTTTGTTATACGGCTCCGGATAAGCTGTCATCACTTCGCTGTCCAGCCACCCTGCTTCCCACGCTGCGTGTGCCTTTTGATGCGAGCGTACGGTCAGCTCGTCCTGGTCAGCACGACTAATACTGTGGGTTTTAGCCATTTGCTCTGCAGTCTGCCCCATGCTCAAACCGGTTGAGTACTCAGCAACGGCCGGTGGCACTGGTAATAAGTCTTTAAACTTAAGACGTTTTAAAATGGATAAACGCTGACCTAAGGTCTTGGCTTTATTTAAGTCAACTAACGCACGACCCAAGCGTTTGCTGACACCAATAGGCAGTACCGATGAAGAGTCGGCACCGCCGGCAATACCACCGCGAATATGTCCGGCAATCATTGCTTCTGCAATATTAACCGCAGACTGAAAGCTCGTTGCACACGCGCGTGACACACTGTAGGCGTCGGTGTTCACCGGCAAGCTGGTTCCTAACACTATTTCGCGGGCAATATTTGGCGCTTCCGGCATTTGAACCACTTGCCCAAATACCAGCTGCTCGACCCACTCGCCTTCAATACCGGTTTTATTCACCAGCTCCTGAACGACCATTTTGCCAAGATCAACGGCGGGCACGCCGTGAAACTCTGTTGCCTGCTTAGCAAACGGCGTTCGTAAGCCCGCAACAAAAGCGATACGCTCGCCGTTAACTGTGCGCACTTGATGTGCTTCTGACATAACTTTTCCTCGCTTAATCAACCATTACTGGTCTGACCACAAAATATGTTACAAATTCTAGCGCTTAATAGAGCAGATTAAAACCTTCGTTTTCGGTACAGTATGGCAATACAATTGAAAATTCGGAACAAAGACAGCATTGTTACTGTCATTGCATAACGGTACTGACAGCATAGTCATTTTTCACCGGATTCGACAGCCTGGAGTCAAGATGTCATCGACAGCATTTCAACAATTACAAGACTACCTGAATCAGCAGGTTCTGGGACAACCCGACTTTACCCGTAATTTATTAATCGCGGTATTAGCCGATGGGCACTTATTGGTGGAAGGACCGCCAGGCCTTGCCAAAACTCGCGCAGTGCAGAGCTTAGCGAATGGCATTGAGGGCGATTTTCACCGTATTCAGTTTACTCCCGACTTACTACCCGCTGACTTGACCGGTACGGATATTTACCGTCCCGAGACCGGGACTTTTGAGTTCCAACAAGGTCCTTTGTTCCATAACTTGATTTTAGCGGATGAGATTAACCGGGCTCCGGCCAAGGTTCAGTCAGCGTTGCTGGAGGCTATGGCCGAACGCCAAATTACCGTGGGGCAACGCAGTTATCCGTTGTCTGACTTATTTATGGTGCTGGCAACACAAAACCCGTTAGAGCAGGAAGGCACCTATCCTCTCCCAGAAGCGCAGTTAGACCGCTTCTTAATGCATTTAAAACTGGACTATCCTGACGCAGAAACCGAGCAAAAAATTCTCAGGCTTACCCGTGGTGAAGCATTAAACGAGCAAATGCCAGCTCCAAAACCGCTGACGCAGGCAGACTTATTCAATGCTCGTAAAGAAGTTCTGGAAGTGTACCTGGACGACGCGGTAGAAAATTATTTAGTTCAGTTAATTATCGCCACTCGCCAACCTCAGCATTATGACGCCAACCTGGCTTCATGGATTGGTTATGGCGCCAGCCCGCGCGCCACTATTTCATTAGAGCGCTGCGCACGCGCTCAAGCTTGGTTGGCAGGTCGTGACTTTGTCACGCCAGACGATGTTATGTCCATTTGCCATAACGTATTACGCCATCGAATCATACTGAGCTACCAGGCTGAAGCTGACGGCGTCACACACGATCAAGTTATCGACACCATACTGAAACTGGTGCCAGCACCATAATGCCTCAACTGGACGTGTCACAATGGCTAAAACAACTGCATACCGACGGCATTTCGCTGGGTATGCAGGAGCTAATGTATTATCGCAGTAAAATTGCCGCTTTTGCTAAGCATAAAAAAACACTGCCGCGAACAACGGTGTCCGGCCCTTTACTCAGTAAAGTCCGGGGGCGTGGTATGGAGTTTGACGAAGTAAGGCATTATCAAGCCGGCGACGATATTCGTGCCATTGACTGGCGCGTGACAGCCAGAACCGGTAAAGCTCATACCAAGCTGTACCGGGAAGAAAAAGAAAAGCCCGTGTTCATTTGGGTCGATTTGTCATTATCTCAGCTATTTGGCAGTGAGTTTGTATTTAAGTCAGTCCAGGCTGCGCACCTTGCTGCGGCTATTGCCTGGCAGGCGCAGCACAAAGGTGACCGTGTCGGCGGGCTAATAAGCAACGGCTGGCTTCATAACGAATTTAAACCTGCGGCGCGCCAACAAGGTGTGTTACGGCTACTGCATGGTCTTGTTGACGTCAGCAAAGACAGTTTAGCGCGCTGGCAGAAACAGGCATCGACACCCGCAGAACCTATGTCTGAGTCGCTGAAAAGATTACGTCAACTGGTTAAGCCCGGCAGTATTATTCATGTTATTAGTGACTTTCATAGCGCCGACAAAAGCATTATTGATGGGCTGCAGGTGTTATCGAAACATAACCTAGTGCGTTGCTATGGTGTTTATGACCCGATGGAAAAGTCGCTTCCTCAGGGGCATTCCATCCAGCCTTTAGCCGTATCTAATGGCCAACAACAAGTCGATATCGACTTAACCAATAAACGTCAGACAGACACGTACGCAAACGCAGCCCAGAGCCACTGGCAAGCGCTTGAAAAAAGTTTTGCAAACCGACAGCTGCTGTTTACACCCGTTAGCAGCGCACAACCTATTGAAGTACAGTGGAGCGATATTTCATGATACAGCAGGCATCGCTCAGTCAGCTCAATGACATTGTTCCGCCAGCTGATGCCAGTTGGTGGCCACCGACCTGGTGGAGCCTTGGTAGCGTCTTATTATTCATCGCAATTGTAGCGTTCATTAGTTATTGGCTGGTTCAACGGCGATTAAAGGCGAGGGCTCGCCGTGAAGCCTACAAACAGTTACAAGCATTAACGCCGACCACCACAGAGCAAGTCACCCTACTTCTTAAACAAGTGGCTCTCGCGTATTACCCACAGCAGAGGGTTTCTAACTTACACGGCCAACAATGGCTCACGTTTTTACTCTCAGGTATGAGCGAAAAGTCGCAGCAACACTTTAATGCGGAATTACAGCAATACGACATTAATAGCGAGTTATACGGACAAGCAAGTAATGCATTTTGTGAGCTATACAAAGCAGTTGGCTGCCAATGGTTGCAGTTAGACCTGAGTAAAATGCCGGGAGAGCACAATGTTTGAGTTTGCCTGGCCCTGGATGTTTCTTTTATTACCACTGCCGGCGTTGGTCTGGTGGTTAATACCCGCTCGCAAAAACACCCGCTCGGCTATTCGGCTGCCCAATTTATATGGACTGTCCAGTGAACAACAGACCATAAAGAATCAGTGGTTTTTCTTAACGGTGCTAGCCATTGCATGGGTGTCGCTCGTTTCAGCGACAGCTCGTCCGCAATGGTTAGGTGAGCCGGTTGCCACCCGCTCTGAAGGTCGGGAAATGATGCTGGCAGTAGACTTGTCGGGCAGTATGGAAATTGCCGATATGGAAATTAACGGCCAGTCGGTCGACCGGCTGTCGATGGTCAAACATGTGCTTAGCGACTTTATTACACGTCGCGAAGGCGACCGCCTGGGGTTAATCTTATTTGGCGATACCGCTTATTTACAGGCACCAATGACGTATGACCGACAGACTATTGCACAAATGCTGAATGAGTCGGTACTTGGGCTGGTTGGTGAAAGAACAGCCATTGGCGATGCGATAGCCCTGGCGGTTAAGCGCTTTCAGCAAGACGAAGAAACCAACCGCGTACTCATTTTATTAACCGATGGTCAAAGTACAGCGGGCAACCTGACGCCAGAGCAAGCGCTAGAGCTGGCTAAAAGTTATGACGTTACTATTTACCCAATTGCAGTTGGAGCAGAAGAAGTTGTCGTTGATAGCTTTTTCGGACAACGACGCGTCAATCCAAGCCGAGATTTAGACATACCTTTAATGCAAAAGTTAGCGCGTGAAACCGGCGGCGAATATTTCCGCGCCAGAAGTACCGAAGAGCTCGAGAATATATATACTTTGCTGGATGAATTGGAGCCCGTGGACGACGATCCTCAACAGCTTCGGCCCAGAGCCAGTTTATTCCACTGGCCGCTTTCATTGTGCTTTATTGCCTTAATTGCACTTGCCCTAAGTCGGTACAAGCCATGGAGGTTGTCACAATGAGCGACTTTCATTTTATTCGCCCCTGGTGGCTTATTGCCTTGCTCCCTGTTGCCCTTATGTACTGGCGACTGCTTAGACAAAATAAACATGAAGCCGGATGGAATCAGTTTCTTCCTGGTCATTTAGCAAAGGTGCTGGTCAATTCAGGAGGCAAAGCATCCAGCTGGCCGATTCACCGACTCGCATTAATGCTAATTATTGCCAGTGCGGCTCTTGCCGGACCCACTTGGGAAAAGCTGCCGCAACCGGTTTATCAGTTAGAGTCCGGTCAGGTGGTTATTATGGACATGTCACCTTCACTGTTAGCCGAAGACGTTACGCCTAACCGACTGACCCAGTTGCGTTTTAAAGCCATTGATCTAGTGCGCTCCGGTCTTGACGGAGATACGGGCTTAATTGCCTATGCCGATGACGCGTTTACCATTAGCCCGTTAACCGCGGACAACCGAAACTTAATCAACTTAATACCCTCATTGTCGCCGGAAATAATGCCATTGGAAGGGAGTGAGCCCTTGCGCGCTCTGAAGCTTGCTAACGAACTTCTGGCAAACGCTGGATATCCTCAGGGCGATATTTACTGGTTAACAGATGGTATCAGCAGCCGCGACTTGCAACCTTTAACAGACTACTTGCGCGATATTGAACACAGAGTATCAATTTTAGGGGTCGGCACAGAAGACGGTGCCCCGGTGCGAAACACTAATGGCAGCCTGGTAAAAGAAAACGGTAGAGTCGTCATAGCGAAGCTGTTTCCAGATCGACTAAGCGACTTAGCACAAATAACCAACGGCGTTTTTGTGCAGGCGACATCAACTAACGATGACATTGATACACTCACTGCTCTGCCGCCACTTAGCCGTGAAGGTAAAGACAACCAGCAACAACAGCGGGGAGATGCCTGGAAAGATATGGGTCGTTATGTAGCACTGTTCATTTTGCCTTTATTACTGGCAAGCTGGCGTAAAGGCGCCCTTTTGACACCACTTGTACTGGCATTAACTATCCCAATGTCGTTATCCAGCCCCAAGGCCTATGCTCAGGAGGCTGAACCGAATAACTCTGAAGGCGTACTGAGTTCGCTATTTTTAAACAACGAGCAGCGTGCCCAACAGCTTTACCAGAACAAGCAGTTTGAGCGAGCATCCGAGCTAAGTTCTGACCCGCTTCGAAAAGGCGCTGCACTTTACAAACAAGGCCAGTATGCTGAAGCAGCAGATTCTTTTGCCAAAAATAACTCGGCCGAAGCCCACTTCAACCGGGGTAATGCACTTGCTCAGGAACAACAATTTGAGCAAGCGTCAGAAGCTTACCAGCAAGCGTTAGAGCAACGACCGGACTGGCCACAAGCCAAAGAGAATTTGGACGTTGTGAAAAAGCTACAAGAAAAGCAGCAACAAGAGCAGTCTGGTGAATCAGGCGATGAAAACTCCGAGTCAGATAAAGACTCTGAGCAATCGAATGATAAGCAGGGGAATAACCAAAACAACAACCAAGGACAAAACCAACAAGGCGACAACTCAGATTCTCAGTCACAGCCCCAGAATAGAGACTCTCAACAACAGCAGAAGCAAGATAAACAAGAGCCGGGTCAGCAAGAGAAAGCTGAGAAAGAGCAGGCAAGAAAGCAACAAGAAGACAACGCTGAAGGTCAAGCAGAGCAACAAAATGCTCAGTTTAAAGAAGGCGAGATTGATCCTGAAAAAGCGCGTCAATTAGAGCAATGGATGAACCGTGTACCGGATGATCCAAGCATACTGCTAAGAAATAAGATGTTATTGGAAAGCCAGCGCCGCAACCAGCGTAGAGCTTCTCAGCCACAAGGAGAGAAGAAAAAATGGTAAGAGCCGTAAACTTGCTCGTTGTTTTACTCATGTTATTCAGTATGACCGCAAGTGCTGATGTAACTGAGGTAACAGCAACGGTCGACAGAAACCCAGTAACCGCAAACGAGTCTTTTGTGCTGACTGTTACGGTTAATGATGACGTATCAAATAATGCATTTGAGGCGTCTAAGCTGCTGCAGGACTTTGTCGTCGGTCGCACTTCTGTCAGCCGTCAAACCTCAATGATAAACGGTAGCCTGAGCAAACAAACACGCTTTACCACGGTGCTTATTCCACAGTCTCCCGGCGAGTACACCATTCCGGAAATTACTATTAAGGGGGTGTCATCTAAGCCAATTAATTTGCAGGTACTTAAACAAGGCACAGACAGTGACACCGAACAGAGAATTGCCTTTATCGAAGCCCAGGTAGATTCAACCAATGTCTATTTCCAGCAGCCAATTACCTATATTGCCCGACTGTTTCTGGCTGCCGACTTAAATAAAGGTAACCTAGTGCCGCCTCAGGTCGACAATGCCGATGTGCAACAGATAGGCCGCGACGAAGAAAGCACACAAATGGTCAACGGTCGCCGTTATAAAATTTACCAGCGCGTTTATCAAATCACGCCTAACAAGTCAGGCTCTATAACCATACCTGGCGCTCGTTTTGACGGTGAAGTCTTTACTCAGGGACAGCGCTCAATCTTTTCCTCTTTTTCAAACACCCAGCCGGTTAGTGCAATAGCCGAAGGCATTGACGTTAATGTGCTACCCGTACCGGACTCATGGACCGGGCACTGGTTACCCAGCGAGTTGGTCAGCTTATCGGCGTCAATAAGTCCGGAGCAAGACGAGTATAAAGCAGGAGAGCCTATTACATTGTCTTATATGCTGACGGCTGTAGGGGTTAAACCTGAGCAATTGCCAGAAATAGCTCCGGACTTTCCGAGCAGTTTCAGGGTATATCCAGACAACGATGAAACCGACAGTTTCACTCGAAATGGTGTGGTTATTTCTCAAAAAACCGTCAGTTTTGCGCTCGTACCGGAACAAGCCGGGGATTTAGTCATTCCTGAGTTTACACTGCCCTGGTTTAACACCAAGACTCAGCAACGGACAATCGCTAAAACGGATAATATGACACTGCCTGTGATCATGCCTGCCGGTATGACGCAAAGCGATATCGCTGAGGCTGCGCCGACTGACAGCAGGCCAGACACTGCAAACGAGAAAGCTGCGAACACCTCCGCGAAGCAGGACATCAATACTGTTGCCTCTAAACCATTAGTACCCGTTTGGGTCATTATTGCCTTAACTGCCGGCTTAACTATTTCGTTGCTGCTTAACCTGTACCTGCTAATTAAACGCAAAAGCGTTAAAAGCCAGGAGAAAACCGTTAAGCCTGAAAGCGCAGATAATTTGAACCGCAGTAGGTCATGGCAGGACTTCCAGAAAGCCTGCAAAAACAACGATGCGAAAGCAGCACAAGAGAGCCTTATCAACTGGGCTAAAACGCATTTGGATGGTTCTTTTAATAGTCTTGCTGAGGTTGCTAAGCGTTTAAATATTGAGGAAGAAATAAAGCCGCTACAGGCTTCTCTTTATAACGCTAGTAGCTCTAAATGGACTGAAGGTAAAACGCTTTATCAGAAAGTCAGAAAGCAAATAGCTAGCATGAACGTAAAACAACAAAGCTCGACTTTACCGCAACTATACCCATCTTAAGCAATAAAAAAGCCCGGCGCTATTACGCCGGGCCTTTATTTCTCAATACATTCGTAATTTACTGAAGACGCATTCTGCGAATGTCGGCATCCGCTTTTAACGTATCAATAAATGACTGCAGCATTACCTGAGCCTTACGGTTTTGTAACTGCTCTTTTAAACCGTCCATTTGAGCTTCGTCTGGGTTACCCGCTGTTACCGAAGTTAATGCAACAATTGCTGCATCCCCATTAGGTAATGTGACAGCCTCATAAGTCGGTTTACCATCGGCATTAGGGGTTAGTTTGAATAACTCCTGAACTAATGTACTTGAGTAGTCGCGATTATTACGCTGAATACTATCAACAAGAGTTACTTGTTCACCCGGCTCTGCCCCTGCGCGCCACTCCTCTGCTTGCTCCTGAGCCTGCTGTAACGCTAACTGCTGAGCTTTCTCAACACGCAATTGTTCAACAATTTGCTCACGAACTTCAGCCATGTCTTTCACGCGCTCTGGCTGATGCTCTGTAACGCGGACGACAAGTGAGCGATCGTCGGTGGTTTCTATAATCTCACTGTTCAACTTCTCTTCAATCAGCTGTTCAGAGAAAATATTGTTTAGCACAACATCGTCACTCAGCGGTGTCGGCGCGCGATCACGAGTAAATAAGTCGGTACGCTTCACCTCAACACCCAACTCATCAGCTGCTGGCTCTAGCGTGTCAGGCTGCTCAAACGAAATTTCCGCTAGCTGTTGCTGTAACTCGAAATAACGATCTTCCGCTTGTTGAGCCAATAGCCGCTGCTCTACTTCGTCTTTGACGTCTTCAAAAGGTGTCACAGAACCTGCACGTAAGTCCGTCAGCTTAATAATGTGGTAGCCGAAGCTGGTCTCAACAACACCTGAAGTATCACCAACGTTCTCAAGCGCAAATGCAGCGTTGTCAAAGTCTTCATCCATTACGCCTCTCTCTATCCAGTCAAGGTCACCACCTTGTTCAGCAGAGAAAGTATCGTCTGAATATGACTCAGCAACTTCAGCAAAGTCCGCCCCGTTTTCCAGTTCCTGAAGTGCGTCCTCAGCTTTTTGTTGCGCATTTTCAGTATCATGCTCAACTAAAATATGAGAAACACGACGCTCTTCTTCAGTCGTATACTGTTGTTGGCGCTGTTCATAATATTCGCGCACTTCTTCTTCAGCAATGTCGACTGACTGCTCAATGTCGGCCAGCGACAATTCAACATAAGCAACACTCAGCTGTTCCTCTGTACGGAACATATCCTGATTTTGTTGATAAAAGCTTTCTACATCAGCGTCAGTCACTTCAACTGAGTCAGCAAAGTCTTCGTTGTTAAGTACCAGGAAGCCACCTGAGCGCGTTTGGCTTTGCAGGCGCATAAAGGCTAAAGCTTCAGGCGTAAGCACGAACTCACTGCCGGCAAGCCCACGCAGCAGTTGGTTACGCGTCATGTCCTGTTGCATTAGGTTGGCAAAAGACTCCGGCGTATACCCCGCATTTCGTAGTGACATTAAGTAAATGTCATTATCGAACTGCCCGGCTGTACGGAACTGGGGAATATCTCGAATAGCAGCTTTTACCTGGTCTGCACCAACGCGCATTCCCTGAGACTCTGCGTACTGTCTCATTAACTCCTGGTCGATAAGCTGCTCCAGCACACCACTTCGTACGTTGTTCATGTAGTTGGGGTCTGAAGTGATAGCGGAAAACATATCGCCGAACTGCTCTTGTAAGCGGCTCCGCTCATTTTCATAGGCTCTGTCATAAGCACTTTGAGGAATTTCTTCCCCGTTAACTTCTGCTACAGCGTCTTCTGTGCCGCTGGTAATATAGCCACCAACGCCTGCCAGAGCAAAAGTTAGAATGATTAATACCAGAATGGCTTTGGCAGTAAAGCTCTGCGAACCTTCCCGAATCCTCTCTAACATAATAAGGCTTTCCTAATTTACCGGTAAAACGACGAGACATTATAAGTAGATTCGTCGCAAAACTCACCCTTCAGATAAAAAATAACCCGAGGTTTTTAACCCCGGGTTACTATTTAATTCAATAAAAAAGCGCTAACGCGCCTTTCTTAGTTTACTGCGTCTTTCAGTGCTTTACCTGCTTTGAAAGAAGGTACTTTAGCTGCAGCGATCTGAATGGTCTCACCAGTTTGTGGGTTACGACCAGTGCGAGCAGAACGCTCACGTACACTAAATGTACCGAAGCCAACTAATGCGACTTGGTCATCTTTTTTCAGAGCATCAGTTACTGCATCGATCATTGAGTCCAGAGCACGACCAGCAGCAGCCTTAGAAATATCTGCACCCGCCGCGATTTTGTCAATAAGCTGAGACTTGTTCACAGTATCATCCCCTTAGATTGTTATTATCAAGTTTCCGTGGTTCCATTCGGTTTTAAATGGGCCGACAACGTTTATATCAAGGTTGATCTTATTGTTCAAGCACCTTTATTACCGAACGTCTTTCTTTCCCAGCACCTCTGAGAGTCCCCTCAGAAGTAGCTATGAACCCTAGGCTACCACAGTCTTACAGATTGAAAACCCTTTTTACGCACTTTTTAACGAAAAAATGCGGCCTGAGAGCTAAATTCGCATCTGCAGGCCGCATTCTACCGTTCGAATATGACTTTAGTATTAAGGCTTAAATTAGTCCTTCACCAAAGCCACATCAAGTACTTCGTCTATCCACTTGACCGGCTGGATAACCAAGTCCTCTTTGACGTTGTCAGCTATTTCTTTTAAATCACGCTCATTATCTTTTGGAATCAAAACGTGTTTAATACCACCCCGATGCGCTGCTAACAGCTTTTCTTTTAAACCACCGATAGCCAATACTTCGCCACGTAGTGTAATTTCACCGGTCATAGCCACATCAGAGCGTACAGGTTTACCCGTTAGCGATGACACCATAGCCGTTACCATGGCAATACCAGCGCTTGGTCCATCTTTAGGTGTTGCTCCTTCAGGCACGTGAACGTGAATATCGCGTTTTTCATGGAAATCCTCGGCAATACCCAGCTTGTCTGCACGACTCCGCACAACGGTCAATGCTGTTTGTATGGACTCCTGCATAACATCACCCAATGAACCGGTACTGGTGGTTTTGCCTTTACCCGCTACGTTAGTAGCCTCAATGGTCAGCAAGTCACCACCGACTTCTGTCCACGCGAGACCTGTAACTTGACCCACTTGATTAGCCTCTTCTGCTTTTCCGTAGTCGAAGCGCTGCACACCTAAGTAGTCACTTAGGTTATCGCCGTTAATTTCAACATGGGTTATCGACTTGTCGAGCAGGATCGTTTTGACCGCTTTGCGGCACAGACGCGACAGTTCTCGCTCAAGGTTACGAACACCCGCTTCGCGTGTGTAATAACGAATAATGCCAATAATCGCACTATCCTCAACGGTAATTTCTTTTTTCTTAAGTCCGTTACGCTCAATTTGTTTCGGCAGTAAATGACGTTTTGCGATATTCAGCTTTTCGTCTTCGGTATAGCCCGATAAGCGAATAACTTCCATGCGATCCAGTAACGGCGCAGGAATGTTCATACTGTTTGACGTGGCCACAAACATAACGTCTGAAAGATCGTAATCAACTTCCAGATAATGGTCGTTAAAGTTCACGTTTTGCTCTGGATCCAGCACTTCCAACAAGGCTGAAGCTGGGTCGCCACGCATATCCGCAGACATTTTATCAATTTCGTCCAGCAGGAATAACGGGTTGCGAACCCCTACCTTCGACATTTTCTGAATGAGTTTGCCTGGCATCGAACCAATATACGTACGGCGGTGGCCACGAATTTCGGCTTCGTCACGGACGCCACCTAAAGCCATACGAACATACTGACGACCTGTTGCTTTCGCTATCGACTGCCCTAAAGACGTCTTGCCAACCCCCGGAGGACCGACTAAGCACAATATTGCGCCTTTCACTTTAGTCGTGCGCTGCTGAACCGCCAGGTATTCAATGATGCGCTCTTTAACCTTTTCCAGACCATAATGATCGGCATCGAGAATTTTCTCAGCATTCGCCAAATCTTTCTTAATACGCGAGCGTTTTTTCCAGGGTACTGACACCATCCAGTCAATATAGCCACGCACTACTGTCGCTTCGGCAGACATTGGTGACATCATTTTAAGCTTTTGCAACTCGGCTTCGGTCTTCTTCTTCGCCTCCGCCGGCATCTGAGCATCGTCTATTTTCTGTTGTAGCTGCTCAAATTCATCAACGCCGTCTTCGCTTTCACCCAACTCTTTCTGAATGGCTTTCATTTGCTCATTCAAATAATACTCGCGCTGGCTCTTCTCCATTTGTTTTTTCACGCGACTGCGAATGCGCTTTTCAACCTGGAGAATATCAATTTCGCCTTCCATCAGAGCCATTAGGTGCTCGATGCGTTCACGCACGTCGGTAATTTCCAGCACCGCTTGCTTTTCTGCTAGCTTCAGCGGCATATGCGCAGCCATGGTATCAGCCAGGCGATCTAAATCTTCAATACCGGACAGCGATGTCAGCACTTCCGGCGGAATTTTCTTGTTAAGTTTGACGTAGCCTTCAAACTGATTCAGTGCTGAACGAATCAGCACCTCTTCTTCTTTCTCAGACAAAGCTTCAGCGGCCAGATAATGAATATTCGCTTCGAAGTATTCTTCACTGTCTTTCAATTCATCTAACTGAGCGCGCTGTTTACCCTCTACCAGCACCTTCACGGTACCGTCAGGCAGCTTCAGCAGCTGCAAAATGGTTGCAACGGTGCCAACCTGATATATGTCGTCTTTTTCCGGCTCGTCTATTGAGGCGTCTTTTTGTGCGGCCAAAAAGACCTGCTTATCTGCGTCCATGGCAGCTTGCAGGCAGCGGATTGATTTTTCCCTGCCCACAAAAAGTGGAATTACCATATGCGGGTAAACCACTACATCTCGCAACGGCAGAACTGGCATCGTTAATTGTTCGGTGCGTTCTTCGCTCATTAATCTTTTCTCCCGACCTTGGTTTACTCTGTTATATGCGGTCTTTCGGCTAAAGTTCAATCCTTAACAGAAAAAAAGGGCCAAACGGCCCTTTTTTTTTGATTACTTTTAACGCAATTTAAGCTATTCGCCCGATGCTTGCTTGTCCTTCTTCTGATTCGCGTAAATCAGAATAGGATCAGACTCACCGGCAATAACCGACTCATCGACGACCACTTTGACAACACCCTCAATTGACGGCAAATCGTACATTGTACTTAGCAGTACGCTTTCAACAATTGAACGCAAGCCGCGAGCACCTGTTTTACGGGCCATTGCTTTCTTAGCAATCGCTCTTAGTGCGTCGTCACGGAATTCTAGCTCAACGTCTTCCATGTCGAACAACGCCGCGTATTGCTTCGTTAGTGCGTTTTTAGGCTCTTTAAGTATTTCAACCAACGCAGCTTCGTCCAGCTCATCAAGCGTAGCAACGACTGGCAGGCGACCAATAAACTCAGGAATCAAGCCATAACGAACCAGATCTTCCGGCTCTACCTGAGCAATAATTTCACCTTCTTTACTCTGCTCTTTGCTTTTAACTTCCGCACCGAAGCCAATACCTGTCCCGGTCGACAAGCGTTGTTCGATAACTTTGTTTAGGCCTGCAAATGCGCCACCACAAATAAACAAGATTTTTGAGGTGTCGACCTGCAAAAACTCCTGTTGTGGATGCTTACGTCCGCCTTGTGGTGGTACCGACGCCACGGTGCCCTCAATTAGCTTAAGCAATGCCTGTTGCACGCCTTCACCACTGACATCACGAGTAATAGACGGGTTCTCAGACTTACGCGAAATTTTGTCAATTTCGTCAATGTAAACAATACCGCGCTCAGCTTTCTCGACGTCATAGTCGCATTTTTGCAGCAGCTTCTGGATGATGTTTTCAACATCTTCACCCACATAACCGGCTTCTGTCAGCGTGGTTGCATCCGCCATGGTAAATGGCACATCCAAATAACGAGCTAACGTCTCCGCGAGGAAAGTTTTACCCGACCCCGTCGGACCTATCAGCAAAATATTACTCTTGCCTAGTTCAACCTGGTCTTTCCCTTTGCCCGAGTTGCGCAAGCGTTTGTAATGGTTGTAAACGGCAACCGATAACACTTTCTTGGCGCGGTCCTGACCAATAACGTAGTCGTCCAAATGCTTTCTTATCGCTTTCGGAACCGGTAGTTCTTCCTGATCGGGTACCGGAGCAAGCTGATGAATTTCTTCTTTGAGAATATCGTTACAAAGCTCTACGCATTCATCACAAATAAACACAGACGGTCCGGCAATCAGCTTTTTCACTTCATGCTGGCTTTTACCGCAGAATGTGCAATATAGCGGCTTATCTTCGTCGCCTTTGGACTTATCCGTCATTCTACTCTCCTACCACAAATACAACTTAGGCTTCTTCGCCGCGTTGACTTAAAATGCCATCAACCAGGCCATAATCAACAGCTTCTTCAGCTGCTAAGAAGTGGTCACGATCAGTGTCTCTTGCCACTTTTTCGTAATCTTGCCCGGTGTTCTCAGCTAACATACGGTTCAAACGCTCTTTCAGATCCAAAATTTGCTTCGCATGAATTTCGAAGTCTGATGCCTGCCCCTGGAAACCACCAAGAGGTTGGTGAATCATAACGCGAGAGTTAGGTAGGCAGTAACGCTTACCTTTCGCCCCGCCAGCAAGCAAAAATGCGCCCATACTGGCCGCTTGTCCCATGCAAACTGTGCTCACGTCAGGCTTGATAAAACGCATTGTGTCGTAAATCGCCATACCCGCCGTTACAACACCACCGGGTGAGTTGATATAAAGGTAAATATCTTTATCCGGGTTGTCAGATTCTAAGAATAAAAGCTGAGCCACAATAAGATTAGCCATGTGGTCTTCTACCTGACCACAACAAAAAATAACGCGCTCTTTTAGTAAGCGCGAATAAATATCATAAGAGCGCTCCCCTTTTGATGTCTGCTCGACAACCATAGGGACTAGCTGTGCCATAGGATCCTGAATATCGCTCGACATGTTTTATAAAGCTCCTGAAATAAAAATGGCTCGTATGAGGTCATACGAGCCATTAAACCAAGCTGTAGCGTGCCCCGTCAAGGACTCACGCTGACATTATTGTTGTTTTGGATTCATAATGTCGTCAAAGCTTGCTTTTTTCTCTTTGACCGACGCTTTTTCCAAAACTAAATCGATAGCTTGCTCTTCTAACGCTAAGTTACGAACTTGCTGCATCATATCGTTATTAGACTTGTAGTACTCAATAACTTCCTGCGGATCTTCATACGCTGATGCTGCAGTAGCAATAATTTCGTCCACTTTCTCATCGTCAGCTTTAAGTTCGTTTGAACGAATAACTTCGCCTAACAACAAGCCAACTTTAACACGCTCTTTCGCCTGCTCTTCGAACAGCTCTGCCGGAAGTTCAGGCATTTGGTCTGCATTACCGCCAAAGCGCTGTGCAGCCTGCTTACGCAGTTGATCAATTTCCTGATCAATCATTGCTTTTGGCATGTCAACGTCGTTGGTTTCAACAAGGCCTTTCAGCACTTGCTCTTTGACCTTAGACTTAACTGCATTTTTCAGTTCGCGTTCCATGTTTTTACGAACTTCTTCTTTCAATGCTTCTACGCCACCTTCTTTCACACCGAACATAGCGACGAATTCGTCGTTCAGTTCAGGCAGTTCACGCTCTTCAACTTTCTTAGCAGTAACCACGAACTGAGCGTCTTTACCTTTTAAGTTTTCTGCGTGGTAGTCTTCCGGGAAAGTGACTTCAATGGTCTTTTCTTCGCCAGCTTTAATACCTTTAATTTGGTCTTCAAAGCCTGGAATCATACGGCCTTCGCCTAATTCCAAAGCGAAGTCGTCAGCTTTACCGCCTTCGAATTCTTCACCGTCGATTGAGCCAACGAAGTCCATAGTGACTTGGTCACTCTTCTTAGACTTACGCTTAACTTCTTTCCAGCTTGCGTGTTGCTTTTGCAACGTTTCAAGCATGTTATCAACGTCTTTGTCAGTTACTTCAACCGCAGGCTTTTCGACTTTAACTTTGTCTAAGTCTTTCACTTCAACTTCTGGGTAGACTTCAAAAGTTGCGGTAAATTCAAGATCTTTACCTGGCTCATTGACTTTAGGTTCAATTGCAGGCGCGCCGGCAGGGTTTAACTTTTCCTGCATTACCGCTTCAAAATATTTGCTCTGCATGACGCTTGAAGCTGCGCGTGAACGCGCTTCACGACCAAACATTTTTTGTAAAACATTTGGTGGAATTTTGCCCTTACGGAAACCGTTCACACGGCGGTGACGGTATTCTTCTTTTAATAAGCGTTTTACTTCGCTATCAATTGCATCTGCCGGGACAGTGATTGTCACGCGGCGTTCTAAACCTTGAGTTGTCTCTACAGAAACCTGCATTGCTTCATTACCTCGGTTTCAATCAATGAATGTCACTCGCATCTGTTTATCATTATAAAAATGAGATACGGCAACGGCGTTGACCTTTAAAAATGACGCAGCATTATAGCGAGGTGGCAGCTAAGAGTCGAGAGGGTATTGTTAAAAAACGAGGAGAACGCACGCAACTGCGCGCGTTCTTAATAAATTACTCTTCTAATTGTAGAATTAAGTTATTAATTTCGCCCAGTTTGTCTGGTTTGTCACCACCCATGTTTTCCTGGTCAGCCACTTCGGTTTCGTATTCATCGTAACGCCACTGCTTCAAAATTTTTAATTTCTGCTCTTTGCTAAAGTCAGTGCGGTTGATCACATCTTCTGGTTGGCCGAAAGTGCCTGCTGGATTGCGCATACAGGTTTCAAAGTCTGCCATGGTAATGCCCTCCATTTATAGCAACGATACTAATAAGCTTAGTCTTATTGACGCATTACGCAACTATCTGGAGATATGATCAAGGGAAATGATGGTCGGCGAGACTGGATTCGAACCAGCGACCCCTTGGACCCAAACCAAGTGCGCTACCAAACTGCGCTACTCGCCGAACTAACTAAGGGAAAATAAGAAATGGGGTGGATGATGGGACTTGAACCCACGACAACCGGAATCACAATCCGGGGCTCTACCAACTGAGCTACACCCACCACTGAGTGATTTTCTTTGGCGCGTTCTGGCGCACCCGGCAGGATTCGAACCTGCGACCGACGGCTTAGAAGGCCGTTGCTCTATCCAGCTGAGCTACGGGCGCACTTCGAACCTTACGCTGCCGTCAAGAGAATGGTCGGCGAGACTGGATTCGAACCAGCGACCCCTTGGACCCAAACCAAGTGCGCTACCAAACTGCGCTACTCGCCGAACTCTCTGAAAGCCCTGTCACAACCAGCGTGTAAATAGTTATTGCTAGCTGACAACGGGGGCGAATATTACCTGCTGATTATGCCAGCGTCAAACTTTTTTTCCGGAATAGCGCTCGACTGGCTACTTTTAAAACAACCTGTTGAGTTATCCAACAATCGGTGACATTAACGATGAAATAACGTTACAATAAACAGCCTATATCGTCTTGAATTCTCTCAGGTTTGGAATCTCGTTATGTCAGCTCAAATTATTGATGGAAAAGCAATCGCCAGTGCCGTGCGCCAGTCGGTCAAACAGCAAGTTCAGGAAAGACTTCAGTCCGGTCTAAGAGCACCAGGTTTAGCCGTTGTATTGGTCGGCGCTGACCCGGCTTCGGAAGTTTACGTTGGCAATAAGCGACGTGCTTGCGAAGAGGTTGGTTTCCGTTCATTTGCTTATGACTTACCAGCGACAACCACTCAGGAAAAGCTTGAGGCTTTAATAGACCAACTGAACGACGACAACGACATCGACGGTATTCTGGTTCAATTACCGTTACCTGCGGGCCTTGATGCAACACCTATTTTAGAGAGAATTCGCCCCGATAAAGACGTCGATGGTTTTCACCCTTTCAATGTAGGTCGTCTGTCACAACGCATTCCCGCATTACGTCCGTGCACACCCAAAGGCATTATAACTTTGCTAGAGCATACGCAAGTTGACTTGCATGGGCTCAATGCGGTTGTTGTCGGTGCCTCTAACATTGTCGGCCGTCCAATGAGCCTGGAGTTATTATTAGCGGGTGCAACAACCACTGTTTGTCACCGCTTCACCAATGATTTATCGGAACATGTTAAGCGTGCGGACATTCTGGTTGTTGCCGTTGGTAAGCCGGACTTCATTCCGGGAGAGTGGGTGAAACCGGGCGCTATAGTTATTGATGTGGGTATGAACCGCTTACCCGACGGACGTTTAACTGGCGATATCGAATTTGAACCTGCGGCAGAGCGCGCCGGTTGGATCACCCCTGTGCCTGGTGGCGTCGGACCAATGACGGTGGCTTCGCTCATCCAGAATACACTCCAGGCCTGTGTCGACTATCACGACAAACGAGATTAGTTCAACCACTAACGACGGAAGCCGCTCTGCAAAGAGTGCTGGGCGGTATCCGTTAACGCCCATAAAGGGTAGTCACTCATACCTTCCCTCAGCTTGCAGTAACGAACGGCCGTTGAATTATCTAAGAAACCTTGTGCAGAGCTCAGCATTTCAGCGACAAAAGGAATTTTTAATGGCAGGCACCAGTCTGTCCGTATTTTTAACACCCTCGCCTCGTGCCATTCAGCCGGTGTGTTTTCGTCGTACCGAGCATGATAATGATCCACCGCTATTTCCGTAACATCCCGCTCTAAATCGTAGTCCCAGCGCTCTTCCGAATACTCGCGAAAATCCTGTGGTGTCGGAGATAAAATGTCTAGCTGAGCAAAGCGTGTGAAGTGGAAACGCTGCTTAGCAATAGCCAGAGTTGTTGCGTACGCAAGGTTGTCTTGGTCGAGCTGAGGCTCTAAACCTGCCATTCCTGACACGAGTGTCGTCACCATGGTTTGATAGTCTCCATGGTTAATCGCTCCCGCTCGAACCGTATATTGATTAGCAACGGTTAAGGTCTGCTGAGACCACCAAATAATAAGCGCCTGAACAACCAAAAAGACAAAGGTAACAAGTATCGGCCAAACAACAATGAGTTCGATACTCGCCTGCCCCAAGCTGCGCTTTTGCTCTGTGTGTTCTGGAAAAGAAAAACCCGCTGCTGAGGAAGCAGCGGGAAGTGCTATGTCTGACTTAGACGATAACATGGGACCTCCGTGTCCAACGTGCGGTGTCTTACCTTTGACACCCGCGCATTATACGAGAGGTTAACTCAGTAAGGCTATTAGCCAACTGAGTATCCGCTTGTCAGTGTTTAACTACTTAGCGTCAACGACCCACTTACCGTCGCGATAAAAGGCTTTCCAGCCCGTTTGCTTCTTGTTCACCTCAGTGACTACGTATTGCTCTTTATTCTTACGTGAGAAGCGAACAATGGCATCATTACCGTCGTCATCCTCTTGCGGTGCCTCAGCAAGATACAGAAACTTCTTAGGCAAGCGCTCTTTAAAGCGAGCTAACTCTTTTACCGTTACCGCACGAGTTTCGCGCGACTTCGGAAAGGTATTTGCCGATAAGAAAATACCCGAGGCTCCGTCTCGCAAAACAAAATATGCGTCGGAGTCTTCGCAAGGTAATTCGGGTAACGGTACCGGGTCTTCTTTTGGTGGTGCAGGCTCGCCATTTCTAAGTAACTTACGTGTGTTCTTGCACTCACTATTGGTACAACCGAAGTACTTACCAAAACGACCATTTTTAAGCTGCATTTCAGAGCCGCACTTATCGCATTCAATAGTCGGACCGTCATACCCTTTAATGCGGAATTTTCCGCGTTCGAGTAACTGCCCGTCGCAGGTTGGGTTGTTACCACACACATGCAACTTGCGTTGTTCATCAATTAAATAGCTGTCCATAGCGGTACCGCATTTCGGGCAGCGCTTCTTAGCACGCAGAGCTTCTGTTTCCCGCTCTTCTTCGTCGCTGACTTCTATGGCTTCTTCACCAGGTGTCAGATTAATTGTCTTAGTGCAGCGTTCTTTCGGTGGCAGGTTATAACCAGAGCAACCAAGAAACACACCCGTTGATGCGGTACGAATGCCCATTTTGCGTCCACATTCCGGGCAATCAATATCGGTCAGCACCACACTGTTTGCGCGCATGCCTCCTTCTTCGGGGTCAAGCTCCGCCTTTTCCAGTCGCTGCTTGAAGTCTTCATAAAAACTGTCCAGCGTTTCTTTCCAATTACGTTTACCGGCCGCAATGTCATCAAGCGCCTGTTCCATTTCGGCAGTAAAATTGTAATTCATCAGCTCAGTGAAGTTTTCTATCAAGCGGTCATTGACAATTTCCCCCATCTTCTCAGCAAAGAAGCGACGGTTTTCCACGCGCACGTAACCGCGGTCCTGAATGGTCGAAATAATAGACGCGTAGGTTGAAGGTCGGCCAATGCCGCGCTTTTCTAACTCTTTAACCAAAGATGCTTCACTGTACCGTGCCGGAGGCTTCGTGAAGTGCTGTTCTGGCTCTAAGTGCTCAAGTGTCAGTGAGTCACCTTTTTTCAAGTCCGGTAAGTTCGTATCACCGTCCTTTTTCGATGAAGGTGGCATCACCTTTGTCCAGCCAGGGAAGCGCATAACCCGACCACGAGCTTTCAATTCAAAATCCCCGGCGGTAGCGATTAATGTCGTGCTGTCGTACTTAGCTGGCGTCATCTGACAAGCGACAAACTGGCGCCAAATCAACTCGTAAAGGCGCTGAGCATCGCGTTCCATTGACGACAAAGACGACGCTTTAATAGCAACATCTGATGGGCGTATCGCTTCGTGGGCTTCCTGTGCGTTACTTTTTGCACCATAACGATTAGGCGACTCCGGCAAATACTTTTTGCCGAACTCACTTTCAATAAGCCCCCGACATGCATTAACTGCTTCTGAGCTTAGGTTCGTCGAGTCGGTACGCATATAGGTGATATGCCCCGCTTCATACAACCGCTGAGCCATCATCATTGTCTTTTTAACGCCAAACCCTAGCCGCGTACTAGCCGCCTGTTGCAAGGTCGACGTAATAAAAGGCGCACCAGGCTTGCTGGAAGTCGGCTTATCTTCACGAGAAGTTATCTCGTAATCCGCACCTTTTAGTAAGTTTAATGCTTTATTGGTTTCTTCTTCATTAACCGGGCGGAAGTTTTTGCCGGCTTCTTTAATAACCTGCATACGTAGCTTATCGCTTGCAGTGCTGGCTAAATCAGCATAAACGTCCCAGTATTCTTCCGGTACAAAGGCTTTAATTTCGCGCTCGCGCTCAACCACTAAACGCACAGCGACTGACTGTACGCGTCCGGCGGACAAACCTCTTGCAACCTTTTTCCACAATAGCGGCGACACCATAAAACCAACGACACGGTCAAGGAAGCGCCGTGTCTGTTGAGCATTCACACGATCAGTATTTAATTGTGCCGGGTGTTTAAACGCTTCCTGAATGGCGTTTTTGGTAATTTCGTTAAATACCACACGCTTAAAGCGGTCGTCCTCGCCACCAATTAATTCCCGCAAGTGCCAGGCAATTGCCTCCCCTTCTCGGTCCAAATCCGTTGCGAGAATAATTTCGTCTGACTTTTTCGCCAGTTGCTTGAGCTCTTTAACGACTTTCTCTTTTCCCTGAAGTACTTCGTAATGGGCTTCCCAGTCATTCTCCGGATCGATACCCATGCGAGCTATCAAGCGTTTATAGTCACGCCCTTTCTGATACTTCGCTTTTGCTTCAGGCGACATTTTGCGAACTTCTGCCGCCGGCTTGCTTTTAACCGTTTCAGTCGCACGCGTTGGCAGATCACGTACGTGACCAACGCTGGACTTAACCACAAAGTCCTTACCCAGATACTTATTAATGGTTTTGGCTTTTGCCGGAGACTCGACAATGACGAGCGATTTAGCCATAGAATAATCGTTCTCTTGTTATAGATGACCGTGTATATACGTGCTAAAGATATAAATTACAAGGGCAATTGTTCTTCAGCGGCCTTTTTTAGGTATATCGGTTATCGTTACGAGAAACAACCATGATTGGTGCTTTTTGATAAAAATTCGCACAAATTAAATATTCAGTCAAAACAAGCGGGGCCTTAGCAAAGGCTTTAAAATAAAGGCTTTCAAGGGCATTTTAAAACAGTATAATGTGTCACAAATTCAATGAGCAGGTGCACACAACGTGCAGGAGTAATCCCTAGTGAGCATGGAACACTTTGAAGTCAACTACGACGGCTTAGTCGGCCCAACCCATAATTACGCCGGACTGTCTTTTGGTAATGTCGCGTCTTTAGCAAATGCTAAAGCGTCATCGAGTCCAAAAGATGCGGCATTGCAAGGCTTGAAAAAAATGAAGGCGTTGCACGATATGGGTATGAAACAAGGTGTTCTTGCGCCACAAGAGCGTCCTGACACGCACGCATTGCGTCGCTTAGGGTTTACTGGAACTGACGCTGAAGTGCTTTATAAAGCCGCCTCTGAAGCTCCCGCTATTTTTCAGGCGGTGTGCTCGGCGTCTAGTATGTGGACGGCCAACGCAGCAACGGTATCGCCAAGCGCTGATACTGCTAACGGCAAAGTTCACTTTACACCGGCTAATTTAACCAACAAATATCACCGTTCATTAGAGCCTGAAACCAGCGGCCGCATACTACAAGCCATGTTCGAAAATTCTCGCTACTTCGAACACCATAAGCACTTGCCTGATAACGAACATTTTGGTGATGAAGGTGCAGCAAACCACACTCGTTTATGTAATGAGTACGGCCATGCCGGCGTCGAGGTATTTGTTTATGGTCGCCATGCATTTGACAGCTCGAAGCCTGCGCCTAAACGCTATCCGGCACGTCAAACTCTGGAAGCATCTCAAGCTATTGCCCGCCTGCACGGCCTGAGCGAAGACAACACCGTATTTATGCAGCAAAACCCCGATGTTATTGACCAAGGGGTTTTCCATAATGACGTCATTGCTGTCGGTAACCAGAATGTCCTTTTCTACCACGAACAAGCTTTCGCAGATACCGACACTAAACTGGCTGAAATTCAGAAAAAATTCGGCAACGAAGGCGAGCTACACTTTATTAAAGTAGCAACTGACGATGTAAGCGTAGAGGATGCCGTAAGCACTTACCTGTTTAACACTCAGCTCATCACGCCGCCTAACGGCGAAATGACAATTATTGCGCCAACAGAATGTGAAGAGAACCCACGTGTAAAAAGTTACCTGGAAGGTCTTGTCAGCCAAGGCGGTCCTATTAAGCACGTGAAGTTCTTTGACGTAAAGCAGAGTATGCGCAACGGTGGTGGCCCAGCATGTCTGCGCCTACGTGTAGCCATGAACGACGAAGAAATTGCGGCAGCAAATCAGAATTGCTTAATGTCGGACGCGCTGTTTGACCGTTTGAACCAATGGGTTAATAAACACTATCGCGATGAATTAGCGGTCGATGACTTAAAAGATCCAGCCTTATTAGAAGAATCTCGCGCCGCTTTGGATGAGTTAACTCAAATTATGAAGTTAGGTTCAGTCTACGCGTTCCAACGTGACTAGTTCACATTGAACTTCCATACAAAAGGGCGCTGGGAGTATTCCTCAGCGCCCTTTTTAATTGCGTTAAATGCTCTAAGCAGCCAAATTAGTCGTTATCGTTATGCAACTCTAAGTTCGCATCTTCAGAGCCTTCTCGCTCCGCTCTTGCCGTATCATTGCGAGCAGCATGTAACTTGTCCAGATACTCTTGGTTTACATCACCCGTGACATACTCACCACTAAATACCGAGGTTTCAAAACGTTTAATTGACGTATTTTCTTCACCTACTGCGGCGACTAAGTCATCAAGGTCTTGATAAATTAAACCGTCAGCCTTAATCATGTCGCGAATTTCGATAGCTTCACGACCATGCCCAATTAGCTCGTTTGCGCTCGGCATATCAATACCATAAACATTCGGGAAACGAATTTCAGGCGCTGCTGATGCAAAATACACCTTTTTAGCTCCCGCCTCACGAGCCATTTCAATAATCTGCTCAGAGGTTGTGCCACGCACGATAGAGTCATCTACTAACAAGACGTTCTTGCCTTTAAACTCAGCACTAATTGCGTTGAGTTTACGACGAACAGACTTACGTCGCTGCGTTTGTCCCGGCATAATGAATGTGCGGCCAATATAGCGGTTTTTCACAAAACCCTGGCGATACGGCAAATCAAGCACACTGGCAATTTCCAGAGCAATATCACAGCTTGTTTCCGGAATAGGAATAACCACATCGATATCTAAGTCGGCATAATCGCGTTTCAGTTTTTCACCCAGTTTACGGCCCATATTGACACGGCTGGCATAAACCGAAATACCGTCGATGAACGAGTCAGGGCGAGCAAAGTAGACGTATTCGAAAATACATGGACAATGCATTGGCTTGTCCGCGCATTGACGCGAATAGAGCTTACCGTCGTTAGTTATAAAAATAGCTTCGCCTGGCTCAACGTCACGCACGTACTTAAACCCCGTACCGTCAATAGCGACGCTTTCAGAGGCTACAATGTACTCTTCTCCCTCATCTGTATCGCGCTTACCCAGCGCCAGAGGTCGAATGCCCCATGGGTCACGGAAGGCAACCAAACCATGTCCAATGATCATTGCAACGACCGCATACGCGCCACGAACTTTTCGGTGAACAGCAGTAACCGTTCTGAAAATATCATCATCGTTTAGCGTTAAGCTATCGTTTTTATCCAGTTCGTTAGCAAAGACGTTCAGTAAAATCTCTGAATCTGACGTGGTATTAATGTGGCGACGGGCGGTTTTAAACAAATGCTCGTGAACATCGGCTGCGTTTGTCAGGTTACCGTTATGTGCCATAGCAATACCAAACGGCGAGTTCACATAAAATGGTTGAGCCTCTGCAGAGCTTGAGCTTCCTGCCGTTGGGTAGCGAACATGACCGATACCAACAGTACCGGATAAACGGTGCATATGACGGGTATGAAAAACATCCCGAACCAAACCGTTTGCCTTGCGCAAACGTAATGTATTGTGCTCATCAACGGTCATTATGCCTGCGGCATCCTGCCCCCGATGCTGAAGCATGGTTAAACCATCATAAAGTGCTTGGTTAACCGGTTGCTTACCAACAATACCAACAATACCACACATGTCTTTTCACCATTCTATACAGGTTGAGGGACTAAAAAACTCGAGCTGTTCTCCAGGTAACTGAAGAACCATTGAATAAAGAGTCCAAAATGAGGAATGAGTAACGAATTTTGCCACCACTCGCTGGACGATAGCGGCGTAAATGAGTCGATAAAAAACAATAATGCGCTAACAATGAGCAAACCTCTGAGCGCACCAAAAACCAGCCCCAGCACCCTGTCTGTTCCAGATAACCCAGTGTGTTGAACCAGTTTTGAAATAATGTAGTTAAGAATTGCGCCAATAATCAGCGTCGCAACAAACAAAGCGGCTATGGCGGCGGCGTTTCTGAGCATAGGCTGCTCAATGCCAGTGAAGTAAACAGCTAAGTCTTGGTAAAAATAACTGGCGATGAAAAATGCAGATATCCAAATTGCCAGGGACACTGCTTCTTTGACAAAGCCCCTAACCAAGCTAATTACTGAGGACAGGCCAATAACGATGATAATGGCATAGTCAATCCAGACCATAAGCACTCACATTTGCTGCGCAAAAGACGGCGTGGATTTTAACAGAACAGGTGCATAATTGTGAGTCTTTTACACACATATTGCACTTTTTTACGGCTTGTACGTCATTATTTTGCCGTCCAGTCCCGTCAATTCTTTCAACGGTGCCAGTTGCTTTTTCAGCTCGGCCTCAGAAGTATCAGGGCCTACAAGCAACCGAGTTATTTTACCACTGGCTGACTTTTCTGAGTAAGCTGCGTAGCCTCTATCTCTGAGCTGGTCGACGAGTTTTTTGACACTGTCTTCTTTACTAAAAGCCCCCAGTTGAATAACCCAGGCTTTACCGTCAATTTCGGCTTCAACCGGCTCTCTTGGTGGTGCTTTAAGCCCTTTATCTTCGGTGATAGGCTCGGCGGACTCTGCTGTCACCTCAGTGTCTTCTTGCTGTGACACTTCTTCTACAGGTTCCGCAATCAAGTCGTCAGACATTGCGTTAGGCTGCTTCAAAGCCTCTTCAGACTCAGGCTTCAAAGGTATGGTTTCGATGGGGTCGACCGGCTGCTCTTTTTTACCATCCAGTACTTCAGGAATAATAATTACCGCTAAAGCGACAAGTATTAAGGTACCGACAAGACGGTTTTGCAAAGGACTGGCCAAGGTCACGCTCCCACTATTAATTGATTAACGCTGGACACAGTGTAAAACGAGCCGAACACGAAAACCAGTGGCTTCTCGTCACATTGACTGGCTTTTTCTATTGCACTCTCAAAAGCCGCGTTCACACTGTCAAAGGTTCGATAGTTATCTGTCAGTGCCATAACTTCCGCTAATTTGTCGGCTTGCTCACCGCGAGGCTCTTTTAACGTACCGACAAACCACTGTGTAATGATTTGCTGTAACGCCGCTTTGACCCCGACATGATCTTTATCCGACAGCATGCCAATAACAGCATAAATCGGCCTACTCTTGTAGTTCGATGCAATGTACCTTGAAGCATAAGCAGCGGCCTGAGGATTATGAGCAACATCTAAGAGCACGTCGACATTATTATACTGCGCGACCTGCATTCGACCTGGCAAAGCAGCGGAAATTAAGCCCATTTTAATCGCGTCGAGGCTAACAGGAAGTGGCAGATGCTCAATAGCCGCAATAGCTGTTGATGCGTTAATGAGCGGCAACTTAGGTTTGGGGAGGTGGCGAGCATAGACCCTATGGCTGCGATATTCCCAGTCCTTTTCAAGCTCTTTTCTGAAAAAGTCTTTCCCTACTTGGATAAGTTTGGCGCCAATAGTATCAGCCGACTCCTTTATTGACTCAGGCGCATTTTCATCACCACAAATCAGCGGTTTGTTATTACGCGCTATGCCCGCTTTTTCGCGACCTATTTGTTCGCGGTTATCACCAAGGAAAGCAATATGGTCAATACCGATGCTGGTAATGACTGACACATCAGGTTCAACACAGTTAACTGCATCGAGACGCCCTCCTAAGCCTACTTCAAGTATGGCTACGTCAACGTCCGCCTGCTTAATAAGATGTAAAGCAGCCAAAGTACCAAATTCAAAATAGGTAAGGGAAGTTTGCTGCCGCGCCTCATTGATAACCGAAAACGCTTTCGCATGACTTTGTTCAGGCAGCATTTTTCGGTTAATACGTACCCTCTCTTCATATTTGACGATATGCGGAGAAGTATACACTGCGGTTTTATAGCCAGCGGCCGACAACATTTCTTCTAAGTAACAAACTGTCGAGCCTTTTCCATTAGTTCCGCCAACCGTGATGACGTATGGTGCAGGTGTCAATACACCTGCATTTGCAGCTACCTGAGACACACGCTCCAACCCCATATCAATCTCGGTAGGGTGAAGCTTTTCCAGATAGTCGAGCCATACCTGCAGCTTGTCAGAAGCGACAGGTATGTATGAAGGAGTGTCACTCATTCTGTTTCAGGTTGGGTATCAACAGCCGTTTCGGGGGAAGGCAGGTGTTGCATTTTTGCCAGCAAGCGCGCCACTGTGTCACGCATGTCGCGTCTGTCCACGATCATGTCGATAGCACCGTGCTCAAGCAAAAACTCAGCACGCTGGAAGCCTTCCGGAAGAGTCTGACGCACAGTTTGCTCAATAACCCGAGGACCGGCAAAGCCAATAAGCGCTTTAGGTTCAGCAATATGGATATCACCGAGCATTGCTAAACTGGCCGATACCCCACCCATGGTCGGGTCAGTCAATACAGAAATAAACGGAATACCTTCTTCACTCATACGAGCCAGCGCCGCAGACGTTTTAGCCATTTGCATCAATGACATTAAGGCTTCCTGCATACGAGCGCCGCCCGATGCTGAGAAGCAAACCAGAGGTATGCGTTTTTCCAGGCAAACTTCAGCGGCTTTTACAAACTTAGCGCCAACCACTGAGGCCATTGACCCGCCCATAAAATTAAAATCAAAAGCAACGGCGACCAGAGGAACACCTTTTACCATACCTTTTTGCGCAATAAGCGCGTCGTTTTCGCCGGTACTTTTCTGCGCCGCAGCAATACGGTCTTTATACTTTTTAGAGTCTTTAAACTTTAGGACATCTTTCGGCTCAAGGTCGGTACCTATTTCCTCTCGGTTACCTTCATCTAAAAAGATATCCAGCCGGCGTCGACCGGTCACACGCATGTGATGATCGCATTTAGGACAAACATCCAGACTGCGCTCTAAGTCAGCACGATAAATAATGTTGTCACAAGAGGTACATTTGCTCCAAACCCCTTCAGGAACACCGCGTCTTTTGTTTATTTTTGGCTTTGCGAGAATTCTTTCAATCCAGCTCATAATATTCGGCTTACAGCTCTAATCAGTTTATTGGAATAGCTTACATGGTAGCACAATTCAATCAAGAAAAGAGGTCATAACAGTCACTCTAACCAGAGTGGCCCTGGCGTTACCACAGGAATTTCATAGTCGTCAGGATAAGTCACCGCAACCAAATATAAACCACCTGGCTTGGCCGTCGCCGCTGCCTGCGTCCTATCTTTTAATTCGAGTAACTCTTTAAGCCAGGATGTAGGCTGTTGCTCCTGCCCTATAACAATAAGACTACCGACAATATTGCGCACCATGTGGTGAAGAAACGCGTTCGCGCTGATATCAACAATGACAAAGTCACCTTTTCGCGTTACCTCTAATCGAGTGACATTACGGTTAGCCGAATGTGACTGGCACTGAGCCGCCCGAAAGGAGGTAAAATCGTGCTCTCCAATTAGCGCCTGAGCAGCTTCATGCATTAATTGCTCATTCAAGGGTTGGTGATAATGACTGACGCCAGATGAATGTATGCCAGGCCGTAAGCGCGTATTGGCAATAATATAGCGATAACGTCTGGCTGTTGCGCTGAAGCGCGCACTGAAATCATCTGCTACAGGCTTTGCCCAGCGTACCGCTATTCCATCGGGTAGGTTACTATTAACACCCAGCGTCCAGGCTGCACTTTTTCGTTGGCTTACTACATCAAAATGCACAACTTGCGCTGTCGCATGAACACCAGCATCGGTTCGGCCTGCACAGGTGACCTCAACGGTTTCATTGGCGACTTTACTTAATGCCTCTTCCAGGTGTTGCTGGACACTAATGACTTCACGTTGTCGCTGCCAGCCATAGTACTGACTGCCGTCATACTCCAGCCCCAGGGCTATTCGCATACTACTTAACCTTACGAATCTAAACGGTTTTTAAGGGTTTTTGCTTCTTCAGCAAGCGCTTCGTCGTCGCCATCAATCAGCTGTTGAAGTATTTCCCGCGCTTCGTCTTTCTCATCCATCTCAATATAAGCACGAGCTAAATCGAGCTGCCCAGCTGGATCATCATCCGCCGGCGCATCGCCTTCCTGGCCCGCATCTTCGTCCGGCAATACGTCTTTGACTGCTGACGACTCGTAGCGGTCATCATCTTCGTCTTCTTCGTCAGCTTCCGCCATCAGCGAATCGATATCGACGTAATCTTCGTCATCGTTTGCCGTAAATGAATCTTCATCATCTTGGCTTTCTGCTTCAGTTTCAGCCTCAGTAGACGTTTCTTCCGTTTCGGGCGATTCTTCGTCCGTCTCCGGCGCACCGCCAAACAGTGATTCTAAATCTTCATCGGCCTGACTTTCTGCTTCATCTAACGCTTCATCGTCTTCCGGAACTTCTTCTTCAATATCATCAAAGTCATCAAGTGCCTGAGTCACTTCATCCGATTCTTTCAGAAGTTGCTCAAGATCATCACTCTCGTCTTCACCTTCAAGCGTTTCATCATGTTCGGAGTCATCACCGCTCGCAACTTCAGTCTCAGCACCGTTCTCAGTGTCATCAGTGGTACTTTCTTCGAACTGGGCAAGAATGTCATCCGGATCTACCGCTTCTTCTGTCTCGCTCACTTCAGAAGGCGCCTCGTCAGAGCTTGGTGTGTCTTCTAATACGTCCTCGCTCGATGCTTCTTCGGTGCTTTCATCAGCTCCTAATTCGTCACCTAGCCCTAAATCTGCCAGCACATCATCGACTTCACTGTCGTCAAAGTCATCCGGGAGTAAATCATCCGACTCGTCCTTGTCATTTTCGGCTTCTTCATCAGACGCCTCGGCATTCTCCTCCTGAGGCTCCTCTACTTGATCATCTTCAGAAGTTTCGCCTTCACTCTCTGAAGACTCAGATTCGGCTTCCTCAGGCACTTCATTGTCTTCATCATTTTGTGGCTGCGCCTCAGAGTCTAACTCTTCGTCTGAGCTCTCTGTATCTGAGCTATCTGCAGCTGGCTCGTCATCAGTGACTTCATCGTCACCAACAGACAAGTCTATGGCTTCTTCATCATCGTCCGACTCGCCAAATAGTCTATCCAGCTCTTCCTGAGACAACTCCCCTGCATCGTCATCGTCGTCAGGTAACACGGCTTTGTCGTCTTCATCAATATCATCAGCAGCATCATCAGTGGCTGACAGCGCTTCCTGCTGACTTGACTTGTCATCTTCATCATCGTCCAGCTGTATACTGAAGTCTTCTTCCGGTTCGGCTTTGCCTGAGCCACTAAGCTCAGCCTCGAGAGCACTTAAATCGTCACCCTCATCTTCTTCATCGTCTTCGGCTTGTTGGCTGTCATCGATATCAAAAATACCATCACCAGTATCATTTTGCGGAGCGCCCCCCATTAACTCTTTGTCGAGTTCTGCGGCGGCTTCTTCCTCACTTAACTCTTTTTTACTAGCGACTTCTGGCTCTTCATCTTTATTCTTCGAAGAGCGCTTCATTAAGAATAAAACAATACCGCCAATAATCAGTAACGCAGGTAATATCGAAACTAAGAGCATATTGATGGGGTTTTGCAGCCAATTAATAAAGCCAGACTCTTCTTCTGCCTGACGCATTGCCGACTGCTGCTCTATCAGCTCCTGCTGCTGAGCAAGAACTTGTTGAAATTGGGTTTCTAATTCATCCGTTTTGGTCGCACTTTGTGCCAGCTCATCCAATCGCTCGGCTAAAGAATCAATACGTTGCTGTAACGACTGATTCTCGTCATACATTTGCTGAACCGTTTGCATGGAATTGCGAACTTCATTGCGCAGGTCTTCAAAGTTCTGTTCCTGACGTTGTTCAACCTCTTGCACAGCCTGTTCTGCACGCGTTTTCGCTTCTTCAAGCAGCTGCGTTTGCTCTTCTCGTGTTCGTTGAGTGCTTTGTTCTACTTCAGAGAGCTGTTGTGATTTTTCCTTTAACTGACCGTCAACCACTACCTGTCGACGTGCAGCCTCAGGGTTAACCATTTGAATTTCCTGCAATGACGGTATGCGCAGGTAAAAACCGTCAAGCATACGGTTCATATTGCCATCGACAAAGGCGTCATCATTTGCCTGAACAATGGCAACCATCGTTTGATACTGAGTCACACTGGAGTGCGGTTTGTAGCGACGAGCAATGTCCCACAGGGTGTCGTTAGAGGTGATGGGTCCATAACGCTCCTGACCAATACGAACGTCTTCAGCTTCAGAACCTTTAGGGCCTTTAATAACCGTGCCATCCTGCCACGGCAAAGCACTACTACTGATGCTCACCAGTAACAGTGCTGCCAATGAAAGATGTTTATACACTTGCCCTGTAATCGTTTTTTTCATCCCTTGTTCTCTGCCCGCGCTTTGCTCTTATCTTTAACGGCGTCAGTAATAAAAACTTTATGACATACAGCCGCTTAAATTACCAGTATTCGCGAATTAAAGTTTCTGCAATTTGAATACTGTTGGTTGCAGCACCTTTGCGAATGTTGTCAGACACCACCCATAAATTTAAACCTTGAGGGTGACTAATATCTTCACGTACACGCCCGACGAACACGTCGTCTTTACCGGCAGCATCGCTTACTTGCGTAGGGAACTCTTCACGTTGTTCCATAAGCGTTACGCCAGGTGCTTCGCTTAATAACTGCTTGGCATGCTCTGCTGTTATTGGCTGACGAGTTTCAATATGTATGGCTTCAGCGTGACCATAAAAAACCGGCACACGCACCGCTGTCGCATTAACGCGCACGCTCGGATCATTAAATATTTTTTGCGTTTCCCACACCATTTTCATTTCTTCTTTGGTGTAGTCGTTATCCTGGAACACATCGATTTGCGGAATGCAGTTAAACGCAATTTGACGACTGAAGTTTTCAACCGTTGGCTGCTTTGCATTCAACAGTTCGGCTGTCTGCTTTGCCAATTCTTCCATTGCTTCTTTGCCCGCACCAGACACCGACTGATAAGTGGCAACGTTAATGCGCTCAATACCCACAGCATCATGTATCGGCTTTAGCGCAACCAGCATTTGAATAGTTGAGCAGTTCGGGTTCGCAATAATATTTCGGTTACGAAAATCAGCCAGAGCCCAGGCATTGACCTCTGGCACAACCAAAGGAATGTCAGGCTCGTAACGAAACTCCGACGTGTTATCAATAACCACACACCCCGCTTCCGCAGCTTTAGGTGCAAACTCCCGTGAAATAGAGCCGCCGGCAGAAAAGAACGCAATATCGGCATTTGACCAGTCAAAGTCATCGGCCACTAAGACTTCTGTTTCTTCACCGTTAAAGTTGACTGTCGCCCCTGCTGAACGGGCGCTTGCTAACGGGTATAGTTCGGCAACCGGAAATTTTCGCTCAGCTAGAATATCAATCATTTGTTGACCCACTAAGCCTGTTGCACCAAGAACTGCTATGCGAAACCCGTCTGCCATAAGTACTCCTTAACGGTTGACTTGTCGGGCACTAAAGCCCAACTGTAAAAATTGGATATATTGCTCGCTATTATGGCATGTAACACCCTGGTTTATGAACTCTCTGCGAGGGCTTTCTTTGCGATATTTTTTTCGTAAAGTATCAAAGCCTTCCTGTGTCTGTGCATCACGGCGGAAAAGCGCATCGTCTTCCATAATGTCGTAGTGCTGCTTGACCCAATGTGACAGCGAACTTAATGGCCATAGTTGTTTTGCGTTCAGCGCAGGCCATGTAGGGTTAGGCAACACCGCGCTTTTGTCATAATTAGTTTCAAGCTGAAAGTGCTGCAACAGAGCATTAGCAACCATTATGGCACCACCCACTTTACCTTCCAGGCTATGACCGGCAATGTGAGGAGTGGCAATGTCAACGTAGTCAACCAAAGGCTTTAAAACCTCAGGCTCTCCTTCCCACACATCGAGCACAATAAAAGGCCTTTCACCCTGCTGAGCTCTTTCCAGCAATGCGACGTTATCTATCACCGAGCCACGGCTGGCATTAATCAGCAACTGGTTTTCATGTAGCGACTGTAGTGCCGTATGCTCAAACAAATGGTGAGTCGGGTACTCGCCGCCCCGCGTCAAGGGCACATGGCAGGAAATAATATCGGCTGTAATAACGCGTTGCCAGTGGTCGTGAACTGCCTTTTCGCCTTTTTTACTCAATGGCGGGTCGTAATAATGCACGTTCATGCCAAGCGCTTGTAAGCGTTGGCCCGCAGCTTGTCCAGTATGGCCAGCACCAACAATAGCAACGTCTAAGTCAGCTAGCGAATCAATGTTTTGTCCGTTTAACCACTGCAAAACAGCACATAGTACATACTCACCGACAGAGGCAGCGTTAGCCCCCGGAGCATGTGCAAAGGCAATACCTTTTTCAGCCAGGGCTTGTGAGTCGATGTGCTCGGTACCAATAGTTGCAGAGGCCACAAAGGTTAACTTTGGGGCTTTTTCCAATAGCTCTTTATTGACTTGAGTAATAGAGCGAACCAGCAATGCATCCGCATTTGCCAGTAACTCTGGGGGAGGTTCTCTTTCTGAGAAAAAATGAAGGTTTCCTGCGCCTGACAACAACGTCGACAGCGCAGGAATGTTTCTATCGGCGACGATATTCATCGTACCAACCGATGACACAGCTTACTCTGCGTATTGGCGCATAACCAATGACGCGTTTGTGCCACCAAAACCAAAGCTATTAGACATAACCGTACGTAATGGTGCATCGGTTGTTTGACGGATGATATTCATACCATCAGCTTGTTCATCCAGCTTTTCAATGTTGATAGACGGTGTGACAAAACCGTGCTTCAACATAAGCAGTGAATAAATCGCTTCATGCACACCAGCCGCGCCTAGCGCGTGACCGGTCATAGCTTTAGTTGCGCTAATCATTGGTGTCTTTTCAGGGAACACCTCACGAATGGCTTCTAGTTCTTTCACATCGCCCACTGGCGTGCTGGTTCCGTGGGTATTCAGATAGTCAATTGAGCTGTCGACGGTTTCCATTGCCATTTTCATGCAACGAACCGCACCTTCACCCGACGGTGCAACCATGTCATAGCCGTCTGAAGTTGCGCCGTAGCCAACTATTTCACCGTAAATTTTTGCACCACGAGCTTTGGCCGCTTCTAGTTCTTCAATGACTAAAATACCGCCACCGCCGGCTGGGACAAAGCCATCGCGATCCTGGTCATAGGTCCGCGATGCTTTCTCAGGCGTATCATTGTATTTGGTACTTAACGCGCCCATGGCGTCGAACTCCATGCCCAAAGTCCAGTGAAGCTCTTCACCACCACCGGCAAAGACACGGTCTTGCTTACCAAATTGAATAAGCTCTAGAGCGTGACCAATACAGTGCGCTGACGTCGCACACGCTGAACTAATTGAATAGTTCACACCTTTTATTTTGAAAGGCGTCGCAAGACACGCTGATGTCGTGGATGCCATGCAACGAGGTACCATATAAGGCCCTACGCGCTTCACACCGCGCTCACGCAGAATATCTGCCGCAGCAACTTGATGCTCACCAGAAGCGCCACCAGAGCCAACAACCAAGCCTGTACGCGGGTTAGAAATTTCATCTTCGCTTAAGCCTGCGTCTTCAATTGCCTGAGACATAGCAATATAAGCATAAGCCGCTGAGTCACCCATAAAGCGCAATGCTTTACGATCGATATGGTCTTTAGGGTCAAGCTTTACCGGTCCCCAAACCTGACAGCGAAGTCCCATCTCCGCAAAAGATTCAGAGCGGCTAATGCCTGACTTGCCTTCACGCAAGCTGTCCAGTACTTCTTCTTGATTGTTACCGATACTTGATACGATACCAAGGCCGGTTATCACTGCTCTTCTCATTCTAAAATCCTGTCTGACATTTATACGTCGGTATAGTAACTAACGTGCTCTAAGAATGTGGTCTGCTTTGTGCACTGTTTTTAGTAATCTTGTTATTATAGCGAGCATCTGCCAATAAATCATGGGGCAAACACTTGAATTCTAAAGCGTCGGTCAAGTTTAACGAGTATGGCGTACCTGTTTCCACCACTTTCGATGATATTTATTTTTCAATAGAAAGTGGCATTGACGAAAGCCAATACGTATTTCTTAAGCACAACGGATTACCAGAACGTTGGCAAGACCTTACACACCAGCAATGCTTTACAATTGCAGAAACAGGTTTTGGTACCGGCCTTAACTTTTTACTGGCCTGGCAACAGTTTCTTGAGCATGCGCCAACTAACGGTCGCCTGCACTTTATCAGCTTTGAAAAGTTTCCCTTAACTGTTCAGCAACTGCAACAAGCTTACGCCTTACTACCAGAGGTGGAGAGTATCAGCTCGCAGTTTCTGTCTCATTACCCGTCGCCCGAAGCGGGATGTCACCGCCTGACCTTTGCCGAAGGAAGAGTTACATTAGATTTGTGGATAGGAGACGTTAACGAGCTTTTTCCTCACTGGCAGACACAAGCCAAACGTAGAGTCGATGCATGGTTCTTAGATGGCTTTGCCCCATCCAAAAATCCGGATATGTGGCAAAATCAGCTATTCGAAACCATGGCGATGACAGCTCATGAAGGAACGACTTATGCCACGTTTACGGCCGCGGGAGTGGTTCGCCGCGGACTTAACGACGTAGGGTTTGCGGTCCACAAAGTTCCCGGCTACGGCCGCAAACGGGAAATGGTGTGTGGTCAGTATCAAGGGCAAGTCGTTAAGCCCGAAACACAGAGCGTCGACCCACAGACCGATAGTGTCGTTATTATTGGCGGCGGAATAAGCGCAGCTTGCTGTGCCTTGTCGTTACATAAGCACGGCGTTACCACTAAGGTAATTGCGCCAAATTTAGCCGACGGCGCATCAGGCAATCCGCAAGGGGCCGTTTACCCTTTACTGCACGCTGAGCATACTCCCCTTAGTCGCTTTTACTGGCAAGCGTTTAGCACTGCGCTGAATACTTACCGTCAATACGTGCCCGAGCACTGGCAAGCCAGCGGCGTTTTGCAACCCGCATTCAATGAACAACGAGAGCAGCGCTTTCAAAAAGTAGCTAGTGACTTATATAACGAAACAACGGTTCGCTATTTAAACGCGGAAGAGACGAACAAAGCCGCTGGAATTGCTATCGATACCCCTGCTCTGTTTTATCCTCAAGCGGGCTGGTTAAAACCTGAGCCAGTCGTTAAGTCGTTATTCTGGCAAGCCGGTAGCGACGTCCTCAACCATAAAGCACAAAGCATTAGCCGAATGACCAACGGCGGCTGGCGTGTTTCACTGAGCAACGGAGAAAGTATTCAGGCTAAGCGTGTGGTGCTCGCCACGGGGCATAACTTTAATGAGCTGCTACCAGCAGACGTTGAACCTTTGCCGATAAAGCCGGTGCGCGGGCAAATAACTCAAGTTAAAACGACCAAAAGCCTCGCTCCTTTAAAAATGGTGCTCTGCTATAAAGGCTATTTAGTGCCTGAATCTGAAGGCATACATTGTCTGGGGGCTACGTTTAATCGTGGTGAAAAAGATTTAGCGACACGCTTGGAAGATAACGAAGACAACCTTAAGAAACTCTGCGACAACGCAAAGCAACCCTGGGCAAATGGGCTTGATGTCCATACACAACGAGCGTCGGTAAGGGCTACCACACCAGACCATCAACCTGTTGTCGGTCAACTGTGCTCAGGGCTTTACGGAATAACCGGGTTGGGTTCCAGAGGTTTTACGTCGGCGCCTTTGCTAGGCGAAATTCTGGCGGGACTAATAAGCAACGATACCCTACCGCTGACCGACGATGCTCTGGCGAGATTATCTCCCGCCCGCTTTCGCCGCTAACTTATCCATTAAGTTTTTAATGTGCGCTTGATCAGCAGGTGCAAGTTCATGGCGTGTGTCATGAACCGCCTGCTCGAGCGACGGCATTAGCTTGTCGGTATCAGCATTTCCGGACATTTCCAACTGTGCTACCACCAAGTCGAAGTGACCACGCAAATAACCGCTGGCAAATAACTCATCGTCATTACCTGAAACCACGGCCTCATCGAACACCGTTTCAAGTTGCTCGACCTGTTGATCAAAGTCCATACTGCCCTCTTCTTGATTCATACTGCGTCACAAAGGTGGGTCATTCTATCGGTCTTTTTGGTACAATGCATCCACATCCAATCGTTAACTGAAGGTCAAGGTGTAATCTATGTCACTGCAAATTGGTTTGTTTTACGGTTCTACCACCTGCTACACGGAAATAGCTGCCGAGAAAATACAGCAAGCCATTGGCGAAGACATCGTAACGTTGTTTAATATTCAGGACACTCCCCTTAAAGACGTCGAACAGTTCGACATTCTTATTTTCGGTATTTCCACCTGGGACTTTGGCGAGCTACAGGAAGACTGGGAAAGTCACTGGGATGATATTAACGATGTTGACCTCAGCGGAAAAATCGTTGCGCTTTACGGTATGGGAGACCAGGAAGGCTATACCGACTGGTTCCAAGATGCGCTCGGAATGCTACATGACGCTATTGCTGATCATGGTTGTAAACGCATTGGCTTTTGGCCCAACCAAGGTTACGACTTCGCCGCTTCTAAAGCATTAACCGCAGATAACTCGCAGTTCGTCGGCTTATCACTGGATGAAGACTCACAATATGAGTTATCTGATGAACGTATTGAGCAGTGGACAACACAAATATTAGAAGAAATAGCAGAACAACTGGGATAAACCATGCGACATATACTCTTAATTTGCCTGCTTGTATTAAGCAGCTTTACCTCGTTCAGCCATGCGGCTGAGCATAAGCCTCCGGCAACCATTGACGCTTTTACCGAGTCCTTTTCGAAACAGGACGGTTTTTTTACGTTTTATCATGATCAGACAAACGGCGATTACTACCTGCAAGTGCCTAAAAATAGTCAACCGTTTATTTTCCAGACCAGCCTTCCCTGGGGGTTGGGCTCTAACGACATCGGTTTGGACAGAGGTCAGTTAGGCGAAACCCGCTTATCGTCTTTTCATATTGAAGGCGACAAAGCGTTACTGATGCAGCACAACACCAATTATCGTGCGCAAACCGAGAACATCGCGGAACGTCAAAGTGTGAATGAAGCTTTCGCAGACGCGGTACTTTACGGTTTTAACATTGTTGCCAGTAGTGACTCGCATGTGCTCATCGACTACACACCCTACTTATTCAGCGACGTACACGGCGTAACCCAACGCTTGGCGGGCACCGAACAAGGGCAGTTTAAAGTCGATACTCAACGCTCTGTCGTTTACCCAGAGCGCAGCAAAGCCTTTCCTGAAAATACCGAACTGGAAGCAAAAGTGACCTTTGTTGGTGAAGGTAAAGGTCGCTGGGTACGCGAAACCGCTGCAAATGCAGACGCTTTAACCCTGCACTTGCACCACTCTTTTATTCAACTTCCGGATGCCGGCTACTTACCAAGAGAGTTTCATACCAACAGCGGCTTCTGGTCACACAGTTTTAAAGACTATGCAGCCCCGCTTGGCGAGTCGATGACAGTGCAATACATACCGCGTCACCGCTTACAAAAGAAAGACCCTATCGCTTCTGAGAGTGAGGCGCGCCAGCCAATCATTTACTATTTAGATCCAGGTGCGCCCGAGCCAGTTCGCTCTGCTTTATTAGAAGGTGCTAAGTGGTGGCAAGCGGGTTTTGAAGCCATTGGTTATGACAATGCGTTTCAGGTGAAAATGTTGCCAGCAGACGCTGACCCTATGGATGTTCGTTACAACGTCATTCAATGGGTTCACCGAGCCACCCGCGGCTGGTCTTACGGCTCTTCAATTATTGACCCTCGTACTGGTGAGATTCTTAAAGGTCATGTCACCTTAGGCTCACTGCGTGTGCGTCAGGATATGAAAATTGCGACAGCCTTATTAACGCCTTTCGTTGACGACAAACAAGAGTTAAAAAGCGCTGTCGAGAAAATGGCTTTAGCCCGTATCCGTCAATTGAGTGCTCACGAAATTGGTCATACATTAGGTATTGCTCATAACTTTGCAGCAAGCCCTTCTGACCGTGCGTCGGTTATGGACTACCCTCACCCATTGGTCAACTTAACCACCGACGGCACGCTGACACTCAACGACGCCTACGATGTCGGTTTGGGAGTGTGGGATAAGCAAGTCATTGCTTATGGGTACAGCGACTTCGGTGGTATGCCATCAGCAACTGACCAGTTAGCTCGCATTTTGGATAAAAACGACTCCTTAGGATTAAGCTTCATTTCTGACAGAGATGCGCGACCCGCCGGCGGTGCACACCCAACAGCACATTTATGGGATAACGGCAGTAATCCGGTTACCGAACTGGAGCGTTTACTGACAGTTAGAGCGCAAGTTCTGAATAACTTCAGCAAAGCTTTTTTAAATGACAATGAACCGCTGAGCCGACTACAGGAGTATTTCGTTCCCGTTTATCTGCTGCATCGTTATCAGGCAGAAGCGGCGGTCAAATGGCTTGGCGGCGTCAATTATGAGTATTACCTGGCCAGTGATAATACGGACGGGTACAAAGCAATTGGCGGCTCGCGCCAGCAATCTGCTTTATCTCAGTTACTCAGAACCATCAGTGCAGAAACGTTGGAAGTACCGACGCAGGTACAACAATGGTTAGTACCTCTGGCCTATGGTGAGAGCGGCTCACGCGAGCGTTTTAACGGCAACACAGGGTTAATTCCTGACCCTGTCAGCATGGCCGCCAGTGCCGCGAACCACTCACTGCAATTAATGCTAAACCCTCAGCGTTTAAACCGTTTAGCGCAGCAACATAACGCTGATGCTAATGTGCCTTCACCAGCGCAGTTGAGCTCGCAAATTTTTAAGCAGGTCTTTAACGACTGGAATGAAAACAATGCCAGCCCACTGCACCAGCGACTGGTAGCCACAGCGGTAAATGCGCTTATTAAGGCAGTTCAGCGCGCAGAATTAGCGCCCGAAAGCCGTTTACCGATGATGTCGGAAATACAGCGTATGAAAGACACGCTAGCTGCCAGCAATAACAACTTTGCGAAACAACTTGCGGCCGATATTGACGGTTTTATAGAAGATGGTGAATGGCCGAAAAACTATGAGCCTGAAGCACTTCCTCCAGGCTCACCTATCTAATTAATAACTTGCAGGGTTGCTTATAGCGACCCTGCAAAATCGTCCAGTTCGTCCTTCGTTTTACCGTGAGCCGTTGGTTTACGAGTCTCAGGGTCAATATGAACAAAGACAATATCGTCAGCTGTACAGATATTTTGCTTGGTATGCTTGTTACGCACTAAGCAAGTAATGGCTAACGAAGTGCGCCCTACCGTTTTCACTTCCAGACCAAACTCAACGACGTCGCCCTGAAATGCTGAAGTTTCAAAAGTAATAGCACCAATGTGTTTCGTTACCAGGCTTTTAGCGCCTAACTGGCAGCTGGCAAAAATGTAAGCCTCTTCGTCAATCCACTCCAGAATACGGCCACCAAACAGCGAACCTGCGAAGTTAAGATCATTAGGCATTACTAAACGGCGAGATAAAAAGCGCATAACCACTCCTTTGTTGAGAACTCTTTCGAGAAGGATATGCGCATATTATAACCTATTGTTCGCCAATGGTTTGTTGAAAAAATTGGGCGATCATCGAGTAGAGATGAATTTTTGTATGACGTCCGTTAATGGAGTGCTTTTTGCCCGGGTAGTTCATCATTTCAAATGGCTGCTCATTGTCCTGCAATTGCTTATAGAGTTTGGTGCTGTGCGTGAATAATACATTGTCATCGGCCATTCCGTGGTACATCAACAAGTCACCTTTAAGACCATCTGCGTATGGAAACACCGACGAAGCCTCATAGTTTTCACCTTCATCCGGCATGCCCATAAAACGCTCAGTGTAATGGGTATCGTACAAGCGCCAGTCTGTTACCGGCGCTCCTGAAACCCCCGCTTTAAAGTGTTCAGGCGCTTTAAACATGGTCATAAGAGTCATGTAACCGCCATAGCTGTGCCCGTATATGCCAATGCGATCCTCATTAACGTAAGGCAGAGACTTAAGGAACGTCGCTCCCGTTACCTGATCTGTTACTTCCGGCGAGCCCATGTTTTTATAAATAGGCGCTTCAAACGCTTTTCCACGGTTATCAGACCCTCTATTGTCTAACGTAAAAACAATAAAGCCCTGTTGTGTCATGTATTGAACAAAATGGTTTCCCCAACTTTTGGTTACACGCTGCGCCCCGGGACCACCATAAACGTACACCATAACGGGGTATTTCTTGGCTTTATCAAAGTCCGACGGCTTGGTCATTTTGTAATATAACGTCTGTCCATCTTCAGCGGTTAACTGACCAAATTCTGGATAATTCCAGTCGCGCAGGTAGTTAGCAAGCGGATGGCCTTTATCAATTTTATTTTCCAGTAGCCAAGCCTGTCGTTCGCCCGTAGGCCCATGCAGACTGACTTGTACGGGCTGCTCTGGCGATGAAAATGTGTCGATATAGCGGTGGAACGTCGAGGAGAACTCAACATCGTGCATACCCTCACGTTGCGTGATCTGCGTTGGGTTGTTACTTGAGCCACTATTTAATTGAGCACGATATAAATGACGTTCAAGCGGACTTTTGCGACGGGCAGTGAAATACAAAATACCGGTACTCTCGTCAATAGCTTCCAGCTCATCAACCATCCAGTCACCTGATGTCAGCTGGCGAATTAATGAGCCATCGAGTCTATAAAGATACAAATGCTTGTATCCACTGCGCTCTGACGCCCAAATAAAATGGTTATTGTCTTCCAGAAAGTAGAGGTCATTATGAAGGTTTATCCAGGTATCTGAGGTTTCTTCAACCAACACCTGTTGCTGTTGGGTATTTACATCAAAAAGACGTAAGTCCAGACGTTGCTGATCTCGACTTTGCCACTGGTAACTCAACCTCTCGCTGTCATTCAGCCAATTGACCCGGGTTAAATACCCGTCACCCAATTCATCTAAACCAAGCCATTGCGTGGAAGCATCAGCAAGTTGGTATACTCCCAAGTCAATATTGACATTATCCGCACCGGCAAACGGATAACGCTGTTTAATCACCTTAACGGTATCAGCGTATATTTCAGTTCGGGTCGCTACTGGCACAGGGCTTTCGTCGACGCGCGTTAAGGCAATAGCTGACTCGTCAGGCGCCCACCAGTAACCGGTCATACGCTTCATTTCTTCCTGCGCAACAAACTCCGCCATGCCGTATTTAACTAACCCACCACCTGCAGTAGTTACTGCCGTCTCTTTTCCGCTCGCTAAATCGATATAGAAAAGGTTTTGATTTCTAATAAAAGAGACGAAATTTCCTTTTGGGGACAAACGAGCATCGGTTTCAAAAGCTTCCGTTTCAGTCAACTGAGTCACTTCAGTATTTTTTACTGAATAATAGAAAATATCGCCGTTGTAAGGAAACAATATGGCATCACCACTTTTTGACCAACTGTACTCAATAATACCGGATCCGCTAATACGCTGACGCTCTCTACGTGCTTTCTCTTCTTCCGATAACTCCTGTGAGCTGGAAGTGAGCTCATCCGCTGCAACCAGTCGTGTGTGCTCTGCTTTTTTAATGTCGTATAGCCACAAGTCATAACGGTCCGGGTTCGATTCACTGCCCTTTAAGTACGACAAATAATTATCGCCGGGCGCAAAACGCAATGACCGCGGCTTTTCACCAACCAACGACGGCGCGCTAAACAAACGCTCTATGGTTAACTTCTCTGCGTACACAGACGAACTAAAGACAACAATACAGGCACCAACAAAAGTGGTGAGAAAACGAGATGCGAGAGACAAAACAGCTACCTTAAAGTGGTTTGTTAAACAACTGTTAACAATGATAGCAAACTCACTATAAAATGTCGGTGACTGTGCGATGAATTGACGGGAAAACACCGCCACTGAATGCCAGTAGCGGTGTATTAATTTGATTAAAATGTAATAGATACACCTACCTGGAACCGACGGCCCATTACCGGGGCGTCTTCTTTCAGGTATGAGCTGTGCACTAAGCCAAGCTGGTTCGTTAAATTTTCACCTTTCAAGTAAAGGGTTGCACCGTAATTCGCTAACCAGTTTGGATACATATTTACGCGTGCATTTAACAGCCCGTAAGCATCCGTTTCTGATTCATTTATAGCCACATTGTCCTGAGAAAAGTAACGGGTATAACCTAAAGAGCCATCCCAACTTTGTGCCTGATACCGCACTTCAGCTCCCAGACGTTGAGCCGGAATTCGAGCTAAATTACCACCGTCACGCTGTTTCGCACGTGTGTAGTCACTGAAACTATGGACTGACCAAGCGTCACTTAATTGCCAATCTAGCTCAAGCTCATAACCGTAAAGCTCCGCATCTAACTGATTAAACTGAACTACCTGTAAGGCTTCGGCATGAGCGTGATCTTCTTCAGAGTGTTCTTCTCCCTGATGTTCATCGTGATCGTCATCGCCATGAATCTGCTCACTAGTTATGCCAACAAAGTCATCATAAATAAAGTCATCAACACGGTTATAGAACACATTAAAATTCGCATGGAATGTATCTGTTTCATAATGCACACCAAGGTCCAGGTTATTTGAGCGCTCGGTTTCGATACGATGTTCAGCGGCTTCTATATGATACTCACCCGACTCTTCTTCATGCAGTTCATAGCCAAGTCCTAACTCATAGGTTCGAGTCGCAAAGTGGTTACCATTGGAAAACACTTCAGTGCCACTGGGTGCCCGTTCAGCATGACTTAAATTAACGGATACAGACGTATGCTTATCAAAGTGGTACAAGTAGCCCGCCGATGCCGAAACCGCGCTGAAAGTATTGAGTTGCCAATCTTCGCTGGCTAACGACGTACGTTCATAACGTGCACCCAAGTCAACATGATGCTCACCAAATTCCTGCTCAACCACCCAGAAAAGCCCTTGCGTTCTGCGGGAAGTATCCGGTGTGAAAGCTTCTTCACCAATCGCTGACTTGTCACTAATGTCCCACTGCCAACCGACAGCACCAGACCAGCCCGCTAGTTCCTGGTGACGTGCCGTTAAACGAACTTCTTTTTGCTGATTTTCAAACTGGGTTGCGACGAAATTTTCTTCGATTTCCTGGTGTTGATAGTCGGTAATAGCGCCTCGGAAATCCACTTGCTCAATACCGCTGAAAGGACTTCTCCATTGACCCGCAAGCTGAATGCGATCCTGCTCTAAATTTGCATAAGGACCATGAGCTTCGTGAGACTCTTCTTCATGAACTTCATCAGAGTGCTCTTCTTCGTCCCCTTCCTCATGATGACCATGTCCCGGAATACCATAGTCCTGCGACAGTCCTTGATAAGACAGTCCAACAAAGCCATTATCAAACTGATAGCTCACACCCAAGGTGCCGCCCTGTGCCTCAACGAAACTGTTTTCAATGGAGTCAACACGTTCGCCTTCATCATTAATAAACGAGGCCGTTTCATAGTCTTCGGCGTCTCTAATAAATGCATCGGTATATAATGCCCAGGTGCCATTACCTACTTGTAGGTCGTACGATGCTTCTTTGTTGTCGTTATTTGACGACAGTGAGCCATTCACATTACCTTGCAGCCCATAAACCGGTTCGCTCGGAATACGATTATCGACAACGTTGATAACCCCGCCAATAGCACCACTACCGTATAGAAGTGTTGCCGGGCCACGCAGAACCTCTATTTGCTCCGCAGTACTGGTTTCGGTTGTCACTGCGTGGTCGGGGCTTCCGCGCGAGACATCACCGGTATCTAAACCGTTTTGCGTTATTTTGACGCGTGGACCACCAAGCCCACGCACAATAGGGCTACCCGCCACATTAGCAAAGTGCGTGTTATTAATTCCTGGCTCAGAAGATAAGGTCTCCCCTAAGCTGTGCGAATGTTTTTGCTTTAGCTCATCACCAGAAATAATACTGACCGGCTGAGTCGACTCTAATGCCGTTTTTCCCAACGGGTTAGCTGTTATGGTGATAACCTCGGTGGGATCCGGGTGCTCATGCTCATGCTCCTGGTCTTGCGCTAATGCCGTCGATGAAACAGCGAGAATAGCTAAAGTTAATGTATTCAGCTTCATGACAAATCGCCCTTCTTGATTGTGTTACATTATAACATTACGTAAACCAACAACATTTTGCAACACTCTTTTAGCTGTAATCTATGGTTGAATGCTGTTGGCTCAGGTACAATCGATTAGATTCTCGAGAACAATTAAAACCAGAGGACAACTCATGAAATTCTCTCGTATCCTTGCACCAGTAGCGTTCAGCGTATTCGTTGCCGCTTGTGGTGCACCTGAGACTCAGTCTCAGACAGTTAGTGTCAGCGCTAAAGAAGCCAACATTCGTTCACACCTTGAGTTTTTAGCTGACGATGATCTTAAAGGCCGCCAAACCGGCAGCGAAGGCCATGAAATTGCATCGAACTATATAGTTTCTGAATTTAAACGCCTGGGTTTAGAACCAGCCGGCGATGACGGCACCTACTATCAGCGTATTCCCTTTCGTAAAAGCACCTTAAAAGAAAATAGTGCGTCAATGACTTACGAAGTAAATGGTGAAGCCGTCGAATTCGAATTCCCGAAAGAGTTTATTACCGGCCCAAGCCATTACAGCGAGCAAGACCAGGTATCTGCACCTTTGGTATTCGTTGGTTATGGTATGGAAGCGCCAGAGTTTGGTCTTAACGATTACGAAGGCTTAAACGTTGAAGGCAAAATTGTCGTCATGTTAACAGGGCGCCCTGAGTTTTTACCCAGTGAAGAAGGCGCTCACCTGTCTAACATTAAGTCTGACATCGCTCGCGAAAAAGGCGCTATCGGTATTATTACCTTGCATACGCCTGTGCGCGAAGAAGTCCGCAAATACGAAACCAGTGTTTATTATACGAAAACACCTCGTATGACCTGGTTAGGACCAAACGGACTTCCTAAAGGTCAGGAGCAGCAAATTAGTGGGTCTGCTTATTTAGATGACGAGCCAGCCAAACGTTTGTTTGCGAACGCGCCAACAGAATTAGATGCTATTTTCACAAAGATTCAGGAAGACCCGGACTTTTCACCAAAAGGTTTTGAATTAGACGGGAAAGTGACTCTAAAACGTGAATCTCGCCATGAAGAAATTAGCAGCCCGAACGTTGCCGCTGTTTTACCAGGCTCTGATGAAAAGCTTAAAGACGAGTATGTTGTTTACACTGCCCACTCCGATCATATTGGTGTCATTAAAGACATGAGCCGCGAAGACAACATTAATAACGGTGCTATGGATAACGCCAGTGGCGTGTCTGTCATGCTCGAAACAGCCCATTTATTCGTCGAGTCAGACAAAGAGTTCAAACGTTCTATTATGTTCTTGTCAGTAACTGCTGAAGAGAAAGGCTTATTAGGCGCTGATTACTTTGCCAATAATCCAACCGTTCCGTTAAACAGCATCGTCGCTAACGTGAACCTGGATATGCCGGTATTGCTTTATGACTTTGCTGACGTTGTTGCCTTTGGTGCATCGCATTCAACGCTTGGAGAAACAGTTAGCAAAGCGGCTAAAAAATACGATACTGCGCAAAGCCCGGATCCTATGCCAGAGCAAGCAATTTTCACACGCTCAGATCACTACACATTGGTTAAGAAAGGCATACCTGCCGTATTCTTAATGACTGGCTTTAACTCTCGTACCGAGGGTGAAGACGGCGGCGAAGTTTGGGGTACGTTCTTCGCTGAACATTACCATAAGCCGAGTGACGGACTTAACCTCGATATTAACTATGAAGCAGGTGCGCGCTTTACTAATATCAACTTCGCTATTGGTGAGGAAATTGCGAACGCAGCGCAACGCCCACAGTGGTTGGAAGATTCTTTCTTTGGAAAGCAGTTTAACGACTAATATTTTTCAAGTGATAGGTAAGAGGGAGCTATTTAGCTCCCTTTTCTTTTTAGAATTCACAAAACTGTCACTCAACCAATTTACAGTCAGGCTTACAGGTAATACTTGGAGCTTGCTATGTTATCCGTCGAACAGGTTGTCAATAATAAACTCCCCCAGCTAAAAAGAACGCCTTGGCTAGAAAAGCCAGCAACTTGGTTGTTACGCCACCTATTACATGAAAAAGACATACAGCAGTTCGCTAATAGTCTACCGCCTCTCGACGGTATCGACTTTGTTGAGCACGTACTCGACTATTTTAATTTTAGCTATTCTTATGCCTCGAAAGATCTCGACAACATTCCCTCTATGGGTCGCCTCGTCATTATCGCCAATCACCCTATTGGCTCTCTTGACGGTCTGGCACTGTTAAAGCTGGTTAGTGAGGTACGTGGCGACGTAAAAATTGTGGCGAACGACTGGTTAACAGAACTTGAACCTCTCAAGCCTATGTTACTGCCGGTCAACGTATTTAGCGAAAAGCCAAAACCCAGTGATCTTAGAAATATTCGTGAACAGTTGCATAACGAAGGCTGTGTTATTATTTTTCCCGCTGGTGAGGTGTCGCGTATGAGACCTAACGGCATCAGAGACACTCGTTGGGCCACAGGCTTTCTCAAAATAGCTAAGTCAACACAAAGTGATATTTTACCGATTCGTTTAAATGCTCATAACTCAGCCTGGTTTTATACAGCCTCTATGGTTTATAAACCACTGGCAACAGCCTTGTTAGTTAAAGAAATGTTCCGGCAACAAAAAAAGCAGGTTCATTGTGACATTGGAGAAAGAATTCCTCTCTCCGCTTTTAATCAGCCAAATATAAACTTGAATCAGCAAGTAAAATTATTCAAAAAACACCTTTACCGTCTCGGCTCTGAAAAACCGTCTATTTACCCCACTCAAACTGCAATCTCACGGCCGGAACCAAGACAGCCACTAAAAGCGGCGATTGAATCATGTGAGCTTTTAGGCGAAACCCACTGCGGGAAAAAGATTTACTTATATGAATTCAACGGTAGCTCTCCCATTTTGAGAGAAATAGGTCGTTTACGAGAATTTGCTTTTCGAACCGTTGGCGAGGGCACCTGGAGTCGACGCGATCTTGATGAATACGACACTTGGTACATGCATTTAATCTTATGGGATCCAGATGATTTAGAAATTGCCGGGGCTTATCGTCTTGGTGACTGTCGGAAGATCATTCAAAGTAAAGGTCGTGACGGCTTATACACCAATAGCTTTTATCGTTTTGAAGAGAGTATAAAATCTATTTTCGAAGAGGGGCTAGAGCTAGGGCGCTCCTTTGTTCAGCCTCGCTACTGGGGCAAGCGCAGCTTAGAATACTTATGGGTTGGTATAGGCGCCCTGCTTCGCAATCACCCTCATTATCGTTACCTGTTTGGCTCGGTTAGTATCAGTAATGCGCTACCTAAAGATGCCCAAGCGGCTTTGGTTCAGTTCTACTCGGCACACTTTCCTCCAGTTAAGCCATTAGCAACAGCCAACCTCCCTTATCAGTCAACTCAGGAGTCAACAACGCCCACGTTCTCTGGCTCCAACTATTCAGAAGAGTTTTCACAACTCAAAACGTACTTGGCGAATATCGGGGTTTCCATACCTACGATGTACAAGCAGTACTCTGAATTATGTGAAAAAGGTGGGGTTCAGTTTTTGACCTTTGGTATTGACCCGGACTTTAATAATTCCATAGACGGACTTGTTCTAGTAGACATACATAAATTGAAAGAGAAAAAGCGAAAACGCTATTTAGAAGCTCGATAAACACTGGCCTGAGTATACCAGTCGCCCAGAACAACACGTTTTGCCGGTGTGCCGTCACTCAACTTAAAACAATGTATGGCAGGTCGGTGGGTATGTCCGTGGATAAGTTGATTCACCTGGTGTTTTTCCATCACCTGCAGCACCGCGGGGTGTTGAGCATCCATCTGATACAGCTGCTCAGACGTTAATTGAGGCCGCTGGCTGTTTGAGCTTTGCCTTAGTTTATTGGCAATACGCATACGCCATGACAACGGTAAGTTTCGTAAAACTCCGGTAACTACCGGGTTTTGAATGACTCGCCGGTAACGCAAATAGCCTTTATCTAAGGTACACAGCGTATCACCGTGCATCAGTAAAACCCGTTCACCATAAAGGTTAATAACGGTTTCGTCTGGCAGTAAGGTGATACCGGTTTCAGTGGCAAATCGCTCGCCAACCATAAAGTCTCTATTGCCTGCCATGAAATAGATTTTTACACCCGAGTCACTGAGACGCTTAATTTGAGACTTTATTTGAAAGGCAAAATCACTGCTGTCATCATCGCCAAGCCAGGCATCGAACAAGTCCCCCAGAATATAGAGAGCATCTAAACCAGTGCTTTGCTCACAAAAGTTCGCGAAGGCGTCCAGAATGTCCGGACGCCCAGGACTTAAATGTAAGTCAGCGATGAACGCAGTTGTCATAGCTAGTCGTTAACAGAGACTTTTTCGATAACAACGTCTTCAACCGGCACGTCCTGATGGAAACCTGCCGAGCCTGTTTTCACATCTTTAATGGTATTTACAACATCCATACCGTCAGTAACTTCGGCAAACACGCAATAGCCATAACCGTTTGGTGTTTCATTCTGGAAGTTCAAAAAGTCGTTGTTATTCACGTTAATGAAGAATTGCGAAGACGCAGAGTGAGGATCTGGCGTGCGGGCCATTGCCACCGAGCCAACAACGTTAGGTTTTGCAGTTGGTGCTTCGTTCTCAATATTGTCACGAGTGTCTTTTTGTTTCATACCCGGCTCAAAACCACCGCCCTGCACCATGAAATTACTAATCACACGGTGGAAAATGGTGCCGTCGTAAAAACCGTCACGCGCGTATTGCAAAAAGTTATCGACTGTTTTTGGAGCCGTATCTTCATGCATTGCTAAGGTAATATCGCCAAAATTTGTGTGTAAAATGACCTGCATTTTTTCTACCTGTTTCCTGTAACAAACCAGCCGATAGTGTACCAGAGCCAAGGCATCGGTGGTATCATAGGCGCTTTATTTTCATTCGTATCGGCAGAGAATTAAGAGATTTCATTATGGCAATCACCCTTTTTAATACCCTGACACGCAAGAAAGAGTCATTCGAGCCTATTCAGCCGGGGCACGTTGGCATGTATGTTTGCGGGGTCACAACATACGATTATTGCCATATTGGTCACGCCCGCACTTACGTTGCTTTTGATATTGTCGTGCGCTATTTGCGCAAGCTGGGTTATAACGTCAGCTATGTCCGTAACATTACTGATCTCGACGACAAAATCATCAAACGGGCAGCGGAGAACGGCGAAGACTTTCACGCATTAACATCACGCTTTATCGATGCGATGCATGAAGACTTCGATGCGTTAAATCTGCTGCGTCCGGACATTGAACCCAAAGTTACTGAACACATGGATGAGATTCTAAAAATGATCCAGGATCTTATCGACAGTGGTAATGCCTATAAAACCGACAGTGGCGACGTTTTGTTTGATGTGTCGACGTTCAAAGAGTACGGCAAGCTCAGTCGTCAGGACTTAGAACAACTGCAGTCTGGTGCTCGAGTCGATGTCGATGAAGAAAAAGACGACCCGCTTGACTTTGTCTTGTGGAAAGCAGCGAAAGCCGGCGAACCTGCTTGGTCATCGCCTTGGGGTGAGGGTCGTCCGGGTTGGCATATTGAGTGTTCGGCCATGAACAAAAAACACCTAGGCACCACCTTCGATATTCATGGTGGCGGGTCAGACTTGGCCTTTCCTCACCACGAAAATGAAATTGCGCAAAGCTGCTGCGCCAACCATTCGGACTATGTGAAGTACTGGATGCATAGTGGCATGGTGCAGGTGGACGACGAAAAAATGTCGAAATCTTTAGGCAATTTCTTCACTATCCGCGAAGTGTTAAAAGCCTATGATGCGGAAACTGTGCGTTATTTCCTTCTGTCGAGCCACTACCGTTCACAATTGAATTATACCGAAGAGAACCTGAACCAAGCGCACTCGGCACTTGAGCGTTTGTATACCGCATTGCGGGATATTGAGCCGAAAGAGGCTTCTGAAGCGTTAAGACGTGACTACTGGCAGAACTTCCAGAGCGCCATGGATGACGACTTTAACGCACCGGAAGCCATGAGTGTGCTATTTGACATTGCTCGTGACATTAACCGTCACCGCGATAGTGACTCAGATAAAACAGCACAGCTTGCGTACATTTTAAAAGAATTTGCAGAGGTTATGGGATTACTGCAGCGTGATCCAAACCAGTTTCTTCAAGGCGACGATGACGACGTTGCCAAAATTGAAGCGCTTATCGCCAAGCGAAACAATGCGCGTGCAGAAAAAAACTGGGCCGTAGCAGACGAAGCTCGTGACGAGCTAACTGCCATGGGTATTGAATTAGAAGACGGTCCTGAAGGCACTCGCTGGCGTCGCGCTTAACCATTTAGAAATGAGGTATTTATGGCATTTCCAAAATTAGACGTAGTCAGCTCACTTGCTGACGCTTATTCAAAAGACGGCACTGACGCACTGATTGTCATCGGTCATTTTGACACTATTGATGACTCAGCATTAGCTGAAAAAATTCAACAAGCGAAAACAACCGATCAGCGCGTTGGTAGCGATGTATTATTGCTCCAGGCTGAAGGTGTTCCTGGCCAACGCTTAGTAACGGCGCCAACAGGCCCACTTAACCGAGACTTCGACGACGTTCGCCAAGTCTTCGATGCGGCACATAAAGCGGCAAAAATTGCCCAAGACGCCGGTGCTCGCCATCCGGTTATTGCCTTAAATAATGTTGATATCAATGATACCCGCTACCAGCAGGCTTTCTTAGCCGCCTACTTGGGTGTCTGTCAGTCACTATATCAACCGTTAGAAGCGCGTGAAGCACATGGCGAAGAAGCGATTGAGCCAACAGAAAACGTGACTTTGGTTGGTGAACTCGATGCTGACTGGGCCATGGCTGTTGAAGCAGGCAAGCGTGTTGCCCGCGACTTAGCAGGTACGGAGCCTGAGCGCATGGCGCCACCTCGCTTTGCAGAATACTGCCGTCAGGCATTCGCACATACACCGGTGAAAGTCAGCGTTATCGACGACTCTCAGCAGTTACAACATGAGTACCCGTTACTGGCAGCTGTTGGCCGTTCATCGATGGCTGTTGAGCGCCATCGTCCCTGCGTCATTCGTTTGGAATATCATGGCAGTCAGCCTGAACGCACAGTTATGTTTGCCGGTAAAGGCATTGTCTATGACACCGGTGGTGCAGATTTAAAAACCGGTGGTCACATGGCAGGTATGAGTCGTGACAAAGGCGGTGCTGCGGGTGTTGCCGGCTTTATGAAAACCGTTGCTGAGTTGCAGCCTGAGCATTTAAATGTCATTGCCGAGATTGGTGCTGTCCGCAACAGTATTGGCTCTGACGCTTTTGTCGCCGACGAAATTATTACCGGCCACAGCGGCAAACGTGTTCGTATCGGTAATACTGACGCTGAAGGTCGCTTAATAATGGCTGACTTGCTGTCTCATTTACGTGAAGAGGCTGCGCAAACAGACGGTGAACACGAACTCTATACCGTCGCTACATTAACTGGGCATGCAGCGCTGGCCAAAGGACCATACAGTGCATTGGTTCCTAACGGTCATGCACGCCGTCAAAAATTACCGGACGCGTTATTTGACGCCGGTGAAACCTATGGCGATCCAACTGAAATTTCCTGGTCGCGTCGTGAAGATTTTGACTTTGTGAAGGGCCGTACCTTATGTGATGACTTGTTGTCATCCAATAATGGTCCGTCAGCAACAACGCCACGAGGCCACCAGTTCCCAATGGCATTTCTGGTTGGTGTTTCCGGCCTGGATAACCACGGCATTGATAGCTCACGCCCACTTAGTTATATCCATATCGACATTGCTGGCAGCGGTGTTGAAGGTGGTGACTGGCAACACGGTAAGCCAACTGCTGCGCCGGTAACTTGTCTGGCAGGCCATTACCTTAAGAAGTAAAAGTCTGTCCTTAAATACAAAAAAGCTCGGGCCATGCTTCATGGTATCCGAGCTTTTTTATTGAACTTAAATGCTTCTATTAACCTGACACAAACTCCGGCCCGAAGCCATTTGTCCAGAGAATAGCGGTTGTTACCATCAGTACCACCATGGCAATTAAGCCGGCAGTAACGACTGAACTCGCGTATATAAAGCCGCGCTCTTCAGGAATATGCATAATAACCGGCAAACCTGAATAAAGTAGATAAACTGAATACGCGACACCACCCAGGAACACCAAGGCCACAAACCAAAGTTCAGGGTACAGTGCTGCAACCCCCGACATAATAACCGGTGTTGCTGCATAAGCGGCAAGCTCCAGCGACTTGGTATAGCTAGGATCCGCTCCAAAGGTTTTTGCCATCCAGTAAATTAAATACGCTAATGCAAAAGTTGCAGCAATAATGCCTACATACATTGCGACAGCGAGCATTACCGCACTGTTTTCGGCAAGGTAAATAGACTCTCGAGCTCCCACGCTCCAACCAATTTTTGCCGAGGCATAAAACGCAGCCAGGCATGGCAATATAGCCACTAACAGAGTATGTGAACACGAATACATAAAGCTTTCGCGTTTACTGTCTATTGTCTTCCACTCTTGAACCGGGTGTGCGTACAAACCCCAAATATGATTCAGTATCATAACTTCACCTTCCCCGTAACACGCGGTCATACCGCCCAATTCGTAAATACGTTATAATTATTAGATTCAGGTACTGCTGAAAAATTCACCCATACGACTAATATTCAGCACTAAACTAACACTGTCAAGTACTTTTGATATAAGTTTAGTTCACTTTTGTTAACATTTTTAATCAATTTAACTGGGGAATGTCCGTTTTGAATACCGCTGTTGTTTCGCCCTATTTACCGCTTCTTGAACCCATTAATGAGTTTTTACTATGCACAACTCCCGATGAGTGGATACAAGAAGCTGCGAAAGCAGAAAACTTGCCCATCATTTTGCTCGATCACCTCCATTGTGAGCTAAAAGCAGCTCAGAGCGCCGCTTTGTTATTGCGACGCTATGCGGTGTCAGACAGTCATGGACAGTTGATTCTGGATGCACTACAGCCATATGAAGATCTCGTCTACAGAGGTATTGGTAACTTAAACGATGTGCAGAAAAGCAAGCAGTTATCTCATGCGTTAAAAGCGGCAGAGTCACAACCTTTTGCTGACGACATTATTGATCGCATGTCGCGTTTAATACGCGAGGAGCTTCACCACTTTCAGCAGGTTTATGAAATTATGGAAGCTCGGAACATTCCGTTGCAGAAGCTCACGGCATCACGCTATGCAAAACAGTTGCTGCAAAAGGTTAGAACTTACGAGCCTGAAGCACTTATTGACAAGCTGATTATCGGTGCACTCATTGAGGCTCGCTCGTGCGAGCGCTTTGCGGCCTTGGCACCGTACCTGGACGAAGACATAGCCCGTTTTTACGTGTCATTACTGCGTTCAGAAGCTCGCCACTATCAAGACTACCTGGAGCTTGCACAAAAGCTCAGTGAAACCGATATTAGTGACAGAGTTAACCAGTTCAGAGAGTGGGAGGCTGAGTTGATTCGTTCGAAAGACGCTGAGTTACGCTTCCATTCAGGAGTTCCGGCGTACGCCTAATGCGCACGCCGGCTTTACTTAAAGCTCTTCTAATTTCTTACCGGCATTCTCGTCATAGTAGACTTCTTCATCAAAGTCCCCTTCTGAGCGAGCAACAACGGTACTGACCATAGCGTCACCAGTGACGTTAACCGCAGTTCGGGTCATATCAAGTAGGCGATCAACACCGATAATTAAGCCAATACCCTCTACCGGCAGGCCAACTTGCTGTAGCACCATAGCCAGCATAATTAAGCCAACACCCGGTACACCAGCGGTACCAACAGACGCCAGAGTCGCCGTCATAATAACCATTAAATACTCTGCAATACCTAAGTCTAAACCGTAGACCTGAGCAATGAATACTGTCGCCACGCCTTGCATTATCGCAGTACCATCCATGTTAATGGTGGCACCTAATGGCACAGTAAACGAACCAACGCTATTGCTGACACCTAAACGGCGGGTCACTGTTTCCAGCGTAATCGGCATAGTCGCATTACTGCTGGCTGTACTAAAACCAAACAGTTGTGCATCGCGCATTTTCTTAAGGAATATACCCGGTTTGACACGAGCCAGTACACGCATAAACAGTGGGTATACAATAAGACCATGAGCAATCAGCACAAAGAGTACTAACAGGAAGTATTTGGCCAGACTGCCTATCATTTCTACGCCAATTTCGGTGAATAGCTTCGCCATTAGCGCAAACACACCATAAGGAGCAACCGCCATAAGTATGACAACCAACTTCATGATCACGGCGTTTAAGTCGTCAAAGAAGCCTTTCAGACGCTCACCAGGCTTACCGACTAACGCCATAGAAATACCGAATAACAGCGCAAATACAATAATTTGCAGCATGTTACCTTCTGCCATGGCATTAATTGGGTTATCCGGGAATAGATTAATAATCACTTCACTAATAGATGGCGCTTCATTGGCTTCAAAAGACGCCTCTGAAGAGCGCTCAATACCAGAGCCCGGCTGCACTACCACCGCCGAGAATATGGCAAAGCTTATGGCGATAGCGGTCGTTATCATGTACATGCCCACGGCTTTACCGCCTAAGCGCCCAAGTTTACTCGGGTCGCTCAACGAGCAAGTTCCCACCACCAGTGAAACAAACACTAATGGCACGACCAACATTTTCAGTGACGTGATAAATATTTGGCCGACAACATCGAATAAGCCATTGGTTAAATACAGTGACACCCAAGCATTGTCGCCAGCCACGTAACGAATGATTGTACCGAGAATGATCCCAGCGACCATGCCGATAACAATGCGGCTTGTCAGGCTGAGTTTTTTCTTTTCGCTCATAAGCGTCCTTTATTATTCATTCTTAAAAACTGCGTTAGACTACCAAAAAGTTGTTAGCTGCGCAGCTTTGTTATTGTAAGCGGCGTTTAACAGCTCTTATTGTGCGATATCTGAACGCGTCAACGACGACTTTAACGTCTGAATGACCGTTGAAAGGCCTTTTGCGAAACGTTCACTCATGGGTTTACGCACCACATAATTAAGTTGCAATACATTGAACGCTTTATGTTGCTCAAGTAACCAGGAGTCGCTGGTTGTTACCTCGTCTACCAGACCAAGTTCTTTTGCTTCCTGACCTGACCAAACTTCGCCAGTGGCAACCTTATCAATATCGAGCTCAGGGCGGTTCTCTTGAACGAATGCCTTAAACTGGCGGTGAATTGCCTCTAAGTCCTGCTTAAATTTACGGCGGCCTTCGTCGGTGTTCTCACCAAATAACGTCAAGGTGCGCTTATATTCACCGGCTGTTAATTGCTCAAAATCGACATCATGCTTTTTCAGGAAACGGTGGAAGTTCGGTATTTGTGCCACCACACCAATAGAGCCAATGAAGGAAAACGGCGCGGCTAACAGTTTGTGACCGACACAAGCCATCATGTAACCACCACTTGCGGCCACTTTATCAATGGCAACGTTAAGCGTAAGCCCGTGAGACTTAATGCGCTGCAACTGTGCAGCAGCTAACCCATAACCATTCACAACGCCACCACCGCTTTCTAAACGGACGAGAACTTCATCTTTCTCGGTTGCTAACTGCAAAATGGCATTCACTTCCTGACGCAAGTTATCGACTTCTTTAGCGTCCATGCTGCCTTTAAAGTCCAGCACAAAAAGGCGCCGCTTTTTTTCGTCTGCTGGCTTTTTCTTCTTCAGCGCCTTCATCGCTTTCTTGCGAGCTTTTTTGTCCATTAACTCTAACTTGAGATGCTCGCTAAGGTCCTTTAGCTCTTTCGACAGGTCTGTTACCTGTAAGTCACCTTTACTTTTCTTCTGCTTTTGAGCCGCTTGTGCCAGCAAACCAATAATAAAGCCTACAGCAATAACAATAATGGCCACCTTTAATAAAAACGAACCAATATCTACCAGAAACTCCATATACTTCTCCAATACGAAAAAGGCCAGCATAACTGCCGGCCTTTGAATAACGAGTTTTCAATAACCTGAGGTTATTCTACCAAATCTTCGTTACTGATTGGTAACTGCATCATGTCCGATGCGAACCAGAACGCGATTTGTTGTTGCATTTCAGCGGTAACTGCAGCAGATGGGCCGGCGTCAACCAGCGAGCCGTGCCCTGCGTCACCACCAAAGCGAACGATACCACGCACCGGTGTACCATCTTCAGACGTTGTCGTGGTTGAGATGCCTTCTAAACCTAGCAGCGCAGCCAAAGGCTCTGTGCCCGCAAGCGGCTTGTTCTCCACTGCATTAGGAATAACCGCATCACCAATTGCTTCAATCATAAATACAGGCGTCTCTGAAGCGACGACATCACTTGCGTAGTTAACAGGGTCGCCCGAGTCAACGACGGTTTGTGCCGCGAAAGCAAACTGCTCGAAAGTTGCGTTAATTTGAGCCACTTGCTCAGCTGGAGCTTGCTCCATGAAGCCAGCATAGAACTGTTCAAGCGTTGCACCACCGGCAATAGCTTGATCAGCGGCAGCTTTAAACTCCGCATTCGATGAGTAAAGCAGGCTTGCTTTAATTGTTGGACCGAAGCTCTCAGAGGCTAGCAGGAAGTTTGCTAAGCTACCGCCTGGCATGCCTAAGCTAGAGGCCTGAACGCTAAACATACCGTCAATCGCTGACAGTGGATGCCCTTCGCCAAATGAGGTGTTAGCTAAAGCTGTAAAACCAGTTCCGGCAATTGCACCTAGAGAGTGACCAATAAAGTGGACATCTGTGCCATCAATCTGCTCGCCGTCTGCTGCCATAAAGTTATTTAGGCTTACACGCAGCGAGACTAAGTCAGTAATTGACTGACGCAGGTTATCGCGAGTAGTAAGCAAACTGCTTAGGTTCATATACGTGGTTGCGTTTGCCGGGCCTGTCGCTGTGATATCAAGTTCACCGTCGCCATTCACGTCAAAACCACGTTCACCGTGTAATGGGTGGTCAATTGCCACTGTCGCATAACCCGCTACCGCCAACGTACCTGCAATAGCGGCAGCACTACTTTTATCGCTTGTAATACCGTGCTGGAAAATAACTACAGGCCAGCCATTAGCCGGTTCTTCAAGTGCTGGAAGACCTTGCTGTCCTCGTACCGCATTTGCTCTTGCCAGGTCAGGGATAGTCACGAACGCATTAACTGTTTCAGTGTCCTGAACTTCTGGCACTGGATTGTATTTTGTTAAGTGACGCTCTTCATCAACCCCCGGTAAATCAATACCGTTCTCTGAGGCAACACATGCCTCTACAATTGAACGAATAACACCTGCTTTGTCAGCAGCAATAGCATCTTGAGTGATACCCAAACCTAAAGCCCCTTCAGGAATTTGACCACTCTCAATGCCGCCAACAATGGTAACAGGGCTGTCACACTTCGCCGTCCAACGACCAGTAACTGGTGCAGTAGGGTTTTCTGCACTTGGAACAGTCAAATAGTAAGGAAGATCAACCTGGCCCCCATATACTTTTGCAGCCGATGCAACGGCTAACGTTGTTGGGTCAGTAATACCCGCACCAGAAAGAACTACATCTAAAGTAACTCCCTGCGGCGCAGCTTGCATTACTGGCGGCGCACCGGCAGCAATTTGTTGACCTAACAAGGTTTTAGTCATTCCCAAAACATCACCGACAGACTGAGTGGTAAAGTTTGAGCTGTAAATGACGTCTTCAGGGTCTACACCGAACTGTGCCAACGCGCCTTCATAACTATTAACCAGCGCTTGCAAGCTTCTGCCCGACTCCGTATCAGAAGCTGGAGCTTCATCAACAGGCTCTTTCATCAGCGTGTAGGTTTGTGACGCCTTTACACGGCGGCCTAAAGAATCCTGAATATTATCAGTTAATACAACTAGATAACCGGTCGCCGACTCCAAAGGACGAAGAGGCAATACCGCTAGGCTGCCTGCACCGGTCGCTTTAACCGTGAAGTCAGTACCGTGCTGTAACTCTTCAGTTACCGCACAAACAGCGGCTGGATTAGCTGCAGCGCAACCTTCAGAGACGGGCGTTCCACCTTGAACCGTTTTGAATACCCGAACAGCTCCCTGGGCTTCCACACTGGCTGGATCAACAGATACCTGCTCGCCGTTTTGATCAACAGGTAAAGAAAAATTAAACGCCAGAGTTGAGTGCGTTCCCCAACCGTCTAAACCGTTAATAGCAACCTGCGGGTTAGCTGTATCACTTGGGTCAGCGACCGGAATATTTAACGTGCCATCAACACTACCGCTCAATAAAATATTCGTCGGCGCTGGTATTTCACCGTTCGACGGGTCGAACACAACACGTGTTGCAGCGACATTCACTTCGTTTTCCGTAATAGGTGCTTCGTCACCGCTTCCGCAACCTACAAGGCTCAGAGCCGAACCGATTGCCAATGGGAGTAGTAATTTCTTCATGAGGTATCCCCAATCCTTTTTTATGTTTTGTTATTCTGTACCTTCTCTTAACGAAATTTATACACCTGTATTAAATAAGATTAAAGGCTTTTTAACGATTTTTCGTTCGTTTGCTGAGAAGTTATTCGAATATCGTTACAATAGCCTACTCACCCGACCACAGTCCAATGGTATTAAAAAACAGTTATGAAAATTAAAACCGTACACGAATACAAAGCCGCCCCGGACCTTCTAAAAGACAAAGTTATTTTAGTCACAGGCGCAGGCGACGGCATTGGTAAAGAGGCGTCAATAACCTTCGCGAAACACGGCGCTACTGTCATATTGCTCGGTCGCACTGTTGAAAAACTGGAGGCTGTTTATGACTCGATTGTCGAAGCAGGATACCCTCAGCCGGCTATTATCCCATTAGATTTAAAAGGCGCCACACCGTCTCATTACCGAGACATGGCTGCTACTATTCAAGAACAGTTTGGTCAGCTCGACGGTGTACTGCATAACGCAGGCTTGCTTGGCATTTTATCGCCGTTTACTCACATTGAAAAAGACAGCTGGGATGACATTATGCAGGTCAATGTGACGGGTCAGTTTGCAATGACTCAGGCGCTGATACCGGTTATGGAGAAAGCACCGAATGCATCTCTGGTGTTTACGTCTTCAGGTGTTGGACGCAAAGGTAGAGCTTATTGGGGCGCATACTCTATCAGCAAGTTTGCGACTGAGGGCATGGCTGAGGTTATAGCCGACGAATACGAGGGAACAAAACTGCGTACGAATGTCATTAATCCAGGAGCAACACGAACCAGCATGCGGTCAAAAGCTTACCCTGCTGAGGACCCTAAGAGCCTGAAAACACCCGCCGAAATTATGCCAACGTACCTTTATTTAATGGGTGATGACAGCAAACACGACAATGGCATTTGCTTTGACGCGCAGTAAGTCGCTTTGATGTAGCTCTGGGTTCATTACGCGTGCTACACTCGCTAGCAACTGTTAATAACGGGTTATAACAATGGCGATGACGAAGCTAGTACGAAACGCATGCTGCGCCGCGGCATTATTGAGCGGAGCTTCAACTTTTGGCTCCGCAGCCGCACCGCCAGAGCTGGAAATACTCGATACAATTAAAGAGCAACACTGGATTGGCATAAGCCCGGTCAGCCGCAACACCATTTGGGTCGCTGGTGAAAACGGAACCGTTGCTCGCTCAACCGACGCCGGAAAAAGCTGGCAGTACTTCCAGCCCGGCCCGGACGATCTTCAATTTCGGGACATTGAGGCTATTGATGACCGCCGGGCTTATGCGATGAGTGTCGGTGACGGCGGTCAGTCAAGAATCTACTACACCGAAAATGGCGGCAATAGCTGGCGTTTACGCTATCGTGGTGAAGGTGACTCATTTTTCAATTGCATGGCATTAGCACCTAGCGGTGAAGCTTGGGTGTATGGTGACAGTGTTGGTGACGAGTGGCGCATGGTCAGAAGCGCCGACGGCCGCAATTGGATGCAGGTTCGTTCCGCTGTTGCTGAGCCGCCGCAATCGAACGAAGGTGGCTTTGCTTCTAGTGGTAGCTGCGCACGTTTTAACAATGACACCTGGATGATAGCAACCGGTAATGCCGACAAAGCGCGCGTATTAGTTAAAGGCTCTTTCGGTATTCGCTTTAAGGTTATCGATGCACCTATGCAGGCAGGTCCTATGGCAGGTATCACCAGCGTTTGGCCTGACGATGAAGACAACTTTTATATTGCCGGCGGCTCACTGAGTGAAGAAAGCGACGAACAAGAGGCTCCACGCTTGTGGCACTATTCCAACGAAGAGTTCAAGGCGTTACCCGAGCCTCCTCTTAGCGGTGCGCTATACAGCCTCAGTAAAGTCTCACACGAAGGAAACTGGCTGCTAACCTCTAACCCACAAGGCGCCACAGCATTAAACGTTGGTTCCGGCCAGTGGTATCCATTATCTGATAAAAACATTTGGAATGTGCAGTGCCACGGCGATATTAGTTGTTGGTTCGTCGGCAAAGACGGCTTTATTGCTAGACTGCTTTGGCAGCCGGCGAGCTCAAAAGAGCAAGCCCTCCCATAAGGTGACGCGTTCGTTTGAATCCATGGCGCTGTAAAACATTAGCAACCACAGCGCTGCGGTTTCCCGAACGGCAGACACAGATAATATCGCGCTCTTTGAGTGTCTGGTGGTCATGAATAAATTGTATGACTTCAGTCACCGGCACATTAATAACGTCAGCTGTGCATGGAATGTCAGACACAACATGCTCCTGACGCTCTCGTACGTCAATCACGACAAGATCATCCCGATACCAAAATTCGTCAGTTTCACCAATTGGAATATTCACATCCTCGGACGGGTCGCATTGACCAAAAGTCTCACATAACGAATAGACAATACGATGCTCGGGATCATCTTTCGGGCAAACCAGTGCATCACCAGACACCGCTTTTTCATAATTGTGAAGCGGTGCAGCCCCCGGGAATACGAAGTCGGTCTTAACCTGACTTTTTAAGCCGGCCGGCTCACTCAACGCAAACACCGGGTGCTCACTATTGACACGAAAGAGTCGTCTTTCACCAATCGCAACACAGCCGTCTACATCAACTTCAGAGTCAGCAGGAACAGCGTCCCAGCTACGGTTATTGCTCTGAGGCCATCCAATGGCATCATGATTGCTGGACTCTCTTAGTAAAATACCTCTTAACAACTCTGCAGCTTCTGTAATATCTGTATCTGAGCCTGTACTTAAAACCGCCTTTACTTTATAGTCTCGGCAAGTAACGATGTTCTCAATACGAGCTGACAAAGCCGGGTGAGGGTCTATAACAACCAGTTCCTTTGCGCCCTTATCAATAATTAAATAACAGCAGTGCGCATCATATTTTAATTGGACGACGCCATCTAACGCAGCATCGTTATCATTATTTGTATCCGCAATGAGTAGACATGAATGTTTAAGTGCATCACCGGCCTGTCGTATTCGATAACACGCCTCATCAATCTCCTGCTGCGTGGTCGCCGGACCAAATGACATGCGAATGGCGGCTTGGCTTTGCCAGTCGTTGAGTCCCATTGCTCTTAGCACAAAACTACCTACTACTTTAGAGCTGCAGGCTGAACCGCCGCTGACACGAATTCCGCACGCGTCAAAAACATCCATAATGTCTCTTGAAGCAACGCCTCGAACAGAAAAGTTCAGTGTTGTCGGTACACTCAGTTCAAAATCGTGGTTAAACACAAGTGTTGGAAATGCCGTTTGTAAGCTTTCCGCAAGCTGCCGACGGTACTCTAGCAGCCTGGAGTCCGACTGTAGCACCCCGTTTTCAGTCACAAGTAACTCAAACAATGCGTTAAGTGCCGCGATACCCGGCAGGTTCTCTGTCCCTGAACGCTGGCCCGACTCTTGACCACCGCCAATAAGTAACGGCGTGAATGGCGCCTGCTCGCGGACCGCCATAAAGCCTATCCCTTTGGGACCATATAGTTTATGCCCACTAAAAGGCGCGTAATCTATGGTTGTTTCATCAAGCGTCAGAGGCAATTTACCGAGCGCCTGAACGCAATCCACCATCCAGGGTATCGAAGGATTATTGTTCCTTATAGCCTCTTCCAGAGCTTTAATATCCTGTTTAACGCCCGTTTCATTATTTACCGCCATTGTGCATATCATTGCGGCATCACTGACATGTCTCGCTATAAACTCAAGGTCTAAACGCCCCTCACGGTCGACCGGAATCGCTTTCAATTCAGCGTGGAGACCAAGCAGTTCATTCCAGTGCTCTAACGCTTGCGGAACAGCTTTATGCTCTGTCGCCCCATATAAAAGGTACTTAGAGCTGGGCCGAGTTTTCATTGCATGAGAGATGGCGGAAACAACTGCGGTTTGAATGCCTTCGGTAGCGCCGCTGGTAAATATAAGTCGCCCACGTTCTAAGCCAACTATTTTACGGGCAAGTTGCCTGGTAGTATCCAAAATATAACGAGCTTTAAGGCCAGTGATATGGCTACTGGATGGGTTTCCAAATACAGTTTCCATAGTGTGAGAAACTGCTTTGGCGATTTGAGGGAGAACCGGCGTTGTTGCGTTACAATCGAGATACAACTCATTACCGTTAGTCTGAATGTCTATCGGCTTCATTTCTCCCCCATTCGCTTGTAAAATTAAAAGTTATATCGTTATAACCTGTATGGGGTTTTTGATCAATTAATCTGGTTTTCTTTCCACTGCTGTTCTTTTTTCATACGTGCTTTGCGCTTATCGCAAGGATCATCGCAATCGCAAGCTTTGTCCATGCCCAGTGAGCTAATACCACCACAGCTACCTGAAATTGACTTTCTCTGTACCATATAACCAATGGCCATTGCCAAAACGACTAAGATAAATAAGGCAAATACCATTAAAAAGGTTTGCATGACTACTCCTATTTATTGCTCACTAATAAAGGTTTAAACCACTGACTGGTATACTCTTCAAAACCTTCATCAGTTTTATAAATCAGCATAACAGCAAGCTGATTTGCATCTGCAAACGCCTTTGCTTTCTCGGTGCCCATCACCAATAAAGCCGTTGCATAAGCGTCTACTGACATTGCATCATCCGCAAAGACTGACACAGATACCAAGTTGTGCTGTATTGGTTCTGCCGTTGCGGGATCAATAATATGTGAATATCGACGACCATTCTCTTCAAAATAGTTTCGATAGTCACCTGAAGTCGCTAAGGCGCCTTCTTTAAATTCGACAATTTCCTGAACAGCTCGTTCCGTAGAAACCGGTTTTTCAACAGCTAATTTCCACTTTTCATCGGCTGGCTTCCCACCTTTGGCCAAAATTTCACCGCCGATTTCAATAAGGTATTGTTTAATACCCAGCTGGTCCATTAAGTTTCCAACTTTATCTACACCATAGCCTTTGGCAATAGTCGATAAGTCCACATACATTTCAGGGTGCGCTTTTATCAGCTGATGGTTACTAACACTCAGCTTTTCATATCCAACTCGTTTAGAAATCGCTGACAGCTCTTCTGCTGTTGGCTGCTGTTCAGGCTTGCCGTTTGGTCCAAAACCCCATAGGTTCACCAGAGGACCAACGGTTATATCTAAAGCACCATCGGTTTCACGAGCAATAGTTAAAGCCCGGCTAACCACTCTTTCCAAATCACGACTAATAACCACCGGCTCGGAGCTCTCAAGCTGGTTAAACTGTGACAGTTCAGAGTTCGGATCGTAAGTCGACATTTGCGCGTTTACGCGCTCTAACACGGTATCGACTTTCGTTTGAATTTTGTCCGCCGAATGGCGCGGATCTTTACTAAATAGAACAACACTGTAGGTTGTTCCCATAGTCCCTCCGCTAAACTCGATACGCTCAGGCGCATCGGAGCAAGAGACTAAAAAGGCTAGCCCTAAAAGAGCTAGCCATAGTTTTACAATCGATAATTTCGACAGCATCACCAATTAACCACCAAAGTCATCTAACATGATGTTTTCGTCTTCGACCCCTAGGTCTTTCAACATATTGATTACTGCTGCGTTCATAACCGGTGGTCCACACATATAGAACTCACAATCTTCAGGCGCTTCATGGTCCTTCAGGTAACGTTCAAATAACACGTTATGAATGAATCCTGTGTCGCCGTCCCAGTTATCTTCTGGTTGCGGGTCTGACAAGGCAACATGCCATTCGAAGTTGTCATTCTCTTCTTGCAGCATGTCGAAGTCTTCAACATAGAACATTTCACGCAGTGAACGAGCGCCATACCAGAACGTAATTTTACGATCTGTATTTAAGCGACGTAACTGGTCAAAAATGTGCGAGCGCATTGGCGCCATACCTGCACCACCACCAATGAAGACCATTTCTGCATCTGTCTCTTTAGCGAAGAACTCACCAAATGGACCAGAAATAGTAACTTCATCACCTGGCTTAAGGCTGAAGATATACGAAGACATTTTACCTGCTGGCAAGCTCAAGTCGTTCGGTGGCGGTGTCGCACAACGAACGTTCAGCATAATGATGCCTTTTTCTTCAGGATAGTTTGCCATTGAGTATGCGCGAACAACTTCTTCATCAACTTTAGATTCAACATCTAAGAATCCGAAGCGTTCCCAGTCACCACGATACTCCGGGGCAATATCAAAGTCTTTATACTTAACGTGGTGCGGTGGAGCTTCAATCTGAATGTAACCACCGGCCCGGAATGGTACTTCTTCACCTTCCGGCAACTGTACAACGAACTCTTTGATGAAGGTTGCTACGTTGTCGTTAGACTTAACAGTACAATCCCACTTTTTGATACCAAAGATTTCTTCAGGCAGTTCAATTTTCATGTCCTGCTTTACGTTAACCTGACATGACAAGCGAACACCTTCGCGTGCTTCACGTTTAGTAATGTGATCAAGCTCGGTTGGCAGAATATCCCCGCCACCTTCTTTAATGGTGACACGACACTGTCCACATGAACCACCGCCACCACAAGCAGACGATACGAAGATGCCCGCGTTCGCCAATGCGCCCAATAGCTTGGTGCCCGGCTGGGTCACAATCTTCTTGTCTTCGTCTTCGTTAATCAGGATTTCTACATCGCCCTGCGGTACTAACTTTGATTTAGCGAACATAATTATCGCCACCAAAATCAGTACGATGATGGTAAACATCCCTACACCGAGCGCTATCAGAGTAATATCCATCGATTCGTACCTTTAACGTTTACTGATTCAACACACTGGATTAAAGAGATACGCCGGAGAACGACATAAAGCCTAAACCAATCAAACCTACTGACATGAAAGTTGCGCCTAATCCACGCAAACCATCAGGTACATCGGCATATTTGAGTTTTTCACGCACAGCTGCAAGCGCTACGATAGCTAAACACCAGCCAACGCCACTACCAATACCGTAAACCACTGACTCACCAAAGTTGTAGTCACGTTCAACCATGAACGAAACACCACCGAAAATGGCACAGTTAACGGTAATTAGCGGTAGGAAAATACCCAACGCGTTATAAAGTGCAGGCACGTATTTGTCCAAAGTCATTTCCAGAATTTGAACCAGTGCCGCTATCACACCGATAAAGGTTAAGAAACGCAGGAAACTTAGATCCGCGTCTGGAAAGCCAGCCCATTCTAATGCGCCTGGCGCCAGTATGTTGTGATAAACCAAGTTATTAACCGGCACCGAAATACCCAGTACGACGATAACCGCAACACCCAGACCAAAGGCCGTTTTAACTTTCTTAGAAACCGCAAGAAACGTACACATTCCTAAGAAGAAAGACAGTGCCAGGTTTTCGATAAAAATCGCTCGAATAAACAAGTTAATATACTGTTCCATGGCCCTTACTCCTTAGGTTCGACTTGTTCTGTACGGAAAGTACGAAGTACCCAAATGAATCCGCCAATAATGAAGAACGCACTTGGTGGCATTAGCAACAAACCGACTGGTTCGTACCAACCGCCTTCTGATGCTAGTGGCAGAATTTGTACATCGAACAAGCTACCTGAGCCGAACAGCTCTCGTATGAAACCAACCACCAACAGCACAACCGAGTAACCTAGACCATTACCGATACCATCCAGTAACGACATGAATGGAGTGCTCTTCATCGCATACGCTTCAGCACGCCCCATGACGATACAGTTGGTGATAATAAGACCCACGAATACCGACAGCTCACGAGAAATTTCATAAGCATAAGCTCTCAACACTTGGTCAACCACAATAACCAAGCTCGCAATGATGGTCATTTGTACGATAATCCGCACACTCGAAGGAATGTGATTACGGATAATCGAGATAAAGAAGTTAGATGCAGCAACAACCGCAGTTAGTGCGATACACATAACCAAGGTGTTGCTCATTTTTGACGTCACCGCCAATGCAGAGCAAATACCCAGTATTTGCAACGCAATGGGGTTATTCGCGAAGATTGGCCCGAACAATACGGACTTCATTTCTTTTGCACTAGCCATTTGTCAGCTCCCCTTTGCGAAGTTTATCAAGCAATGGGCCGTAAGCTTTGTCGCTCATCCAAAAATCGATAAGTGCATCTACGCCATTGCTGGTTAAAGTAGCGCCAGAAAGCGCATCAACTTCGTGCTCACCTGAAGCACCACCTTTAACCAAATCAAACTTCACTTTTCCATCGTCACCGTAAAGCTCTTTGCCTTCCCAGGTTTTAACCCAGCTAGGATTAGTGATTTCGCCACCTAAGCCCGGTGTCTCTGAGTGTTCATAGAAGTGAACGCCACGTACGGTGCTCATGTCGTCTTCTAACGAGATAAGACCGTACATTGTGCCCCACAGGCCTTGCCCGCGGATGTGCAGCACCGCACCGTTACGGTTGCCACTTTCGTCCATAACTAAGTAAACTTCGGTCATGGTTTCCATGGTACCTAAACCAGCAATGTCCTCACTTTTGTCAAGTTTGGTACTGGTTTCGGGGTCGCCGGCGGCTTTGCGGTTATCAAAGTCCTTCGGATCTTTGTCCTGCACCACTTGATAATCTTCCAAGCTAACAACGTGCGCTTTAATACGCTCGTCGTAGACAGAGGGAATATCCATACCGGCTTCTAAGATGCCTGCCGCGTTCAGGATGTGACGCTGCATCGCCAGCGCCGCGTTCTTTTCCTGCATTGGTTTAAGCGCTACCGCTGAACCAGCAACCAGAATTGAACACACCAAACAAAGCGCCAGCACAACACCTATCGTTTTGCCTAAGCTTTCGTTCTTATTAGACATTGCGTGCTAACCTCCGTTTAATGTTTGCCTGTGCTACAAAGTAGTCAAACAGCGGTGCAAAAACGTTCGCGAACAAGATAGCCAGCATAATACCTTCCGGGAATGCCGGGTTAATGACACGAATCATCACCGTCATGAAGCCAATTAACAGACCGTATGCGAACTTACCTTTGTTCGTAAATGACGCTGACACCGGGTCAGTTGCCATAAACATCATTGCAAAGGCAAAGCCACCTAATACTAAGTGCCAGTACCAAGGCATTGCGAACATTGGGTTTGAGTCGCTACCAATAAGGTTAAGCAAGCCTGAGAACAGTACCATTCCCACAAAAACACCGGAAACAATACGCCATGATGCAATGCGGAAGTAAATTAATGCCAGACCACCGATAAGAATCATCAGTGTTGAGACTTCACCGACTGAGCCCTGAATGTTACCTAAGAAGGCATTCCACCAGAGTTCAGTATCAGCGTAGTTCAGGTTGCCAAGCGCAGCCGCACCTAAGTTGGTTGCACCTGAGAAACCGTCTACCGCTGTCCAGATAGAGTCACCTGACATACTTGCTGGATACGCAAAGTATAAGAATGCGCGACCGGTTAATGCTGGGTTCAGGAAGTTACGGCCTGTACCACCAAAGATTTCCTTACCAATAACGACACCAAAGGTGATACCCAGAGCAACCTGCCAAAGCGGTGTTGTTGCTGGCAAAATCAGCGAGAACAGAACCGAAGTAACGAAGAAGCCTTCATTAACTTCGTGCTTGCGAACGGTCGCAAACAGAACTTCCCAGAAACCGCCGACAATAAAGGTTACCGCATAAATGGGTAGATACCAGCAGGCGCCATACCACATTTTAGTAAGCCAGCCAGCGTCGGCTCCAAGATCACCACCGAGTAACTGGAATAAGCCCACTTGCCATGCGTCTGATAACGCATAACCGTCAGCTAATGCTATAGCTGCCTGGTTACCGACGTTATACATTCCCCAAAACATTGCCGGGAATGTCATCATCCACACCAAAATCATGATGCGCTTCAGGTCGATGCGATCACGCACGTGCGTACTCGACTTAGTCACAGTACCCGGTGTGTATAAAACTGTGGCTACCGCTTCGTAAAGCGCATACCACTTCTCGTATTTACCGCCTTTCTCAAACTGCGGCTCAATACGTTCAAGAGTATCTTTCAAGCTCATGGTTAGCCTTCTTTCTCAATCTTAGTGAGACAATCACGCAACACCGGTCCATACTCGTATTTACCGGGGCAAACATAGGTGCACAGTGCCAGATCTTCTTCATCTAACTCTAAGCAGCCCAGTTGTTGACCTTCGTCTGTATCGCCAGACAGTAAGTCGCGCAGTAATAAGGTTGGCAAAATATCCAAAGGCATGACGCGTTCATAGTTACCAATAGGCACCATTGAACGTGACGAACCATTTGTCGAGGTTGTCATGCTGAATAATTTCTTCGGATTAAAATGCCCCGCATAAGCTCGGGTAACTGAGTGCAAGTCTGAACCCGGGCGCAGCCAACCAAGAAACTCTTTGTGATCGCCTTCTGGAATCACGCTTACTTGGTTATGGAAACGACCTAACCACGCATGAGCATCATCGGCTGTGTGTCCGTGTAAGACAGAACCAGAAATAATACGCTGGTTGTCACCCGCTAACTCGCCGTCTGTCAACTGGTGCAAGTTAGCCCCCATGCGAGTACGCAATAAGCGAGGCTCTTTAACGCCTTCGCCGCCTAAAGCCACCATGCGGTCAGTAAAGATTTCACCGGTCGTGAACAACTTGCCGTAAGCAATAACGTCCTGATAGCCAATGTGCCAAACCGGACGCTGCAAGCTAGCAGGCTGCAGGAAGTGAATGTGAGTACCGACTAACCCTGCCGGGTGCGGCCCCTGGAAAGACTCCAAAGTGACCTCTGCATCACCAGTATCAACTTCAGCGTCGCCCGCTTTAGCGACAAACAGTTTACCTTCAGTCAGGTTCGATAATACTTTCAAACCATCGATAAAGGCTTGCTTGTTTTCACTAATGAAAGCCGTTGGGTCGCCAGCTAATGGATTCGTATCCATAGCATTAACGAAAATAGCGGTTGCTTCTGCATCCAGAGCAGGAGCTTTACTGTAAGGACGAGTGCGAAGTGCCGGCCATTGGCCTGACTCAACCAATATTTCCTGCACTTTTTCACGACCTAGCGAGGTCAGTTTATCGCTATCGAACTTATCGAAGGTGACTTGCTCTTCACCATCCAGCTCAATAACTACCGCTTGTAAAACACGACGCTCACCACGCAGAATGTCTTTAACAACACCAGCTCCGGGAGCTGTGTATTTGACACCAGGGTTTTTCTTATCCTCGAAAATCAATTGACCTTTTTTAACGCGGTCATCGACTTTCACGTGCATGGTTGGGCGCATACCCACGTATTCTTCACCTAAGGTAGCAACCGTTGTTACGGCCTTACCGTCGGATAACTTTTGCTGGGGCGCCCCTTTAATAGGGATGTCCAGCCCTTTTTTGATCGTAATCATATGCGTTTGCACTACTCGTTAAGGGAAGATTCATCACAACCAGTCATAAAAGACTGAAACCTGAAAAATCAAAAAGTTACCGGCATAACTTTCCCCGGCTAGGGGTATTTTTGCCGGTAACTCGAAACGTTTTCCACACTTATCGTCGGAATTTTAGCATTTTTCCTACAACGCTTACCAGTTTACTTTTGGATTTACATCAGCATCGTAGTCGACGTTGTCAAAACCAAAGCCAAACAGTTTCAAAAAGTCGTTGTGGTAACCTTCATAGTCCGCTAAATCGTGGAAATTCTCTTGGGTGACTTTATCCCAAAGCGCTTCAACTTTAGCTTGTGTTTTATCATTGGTTTCATAGCCATCCATGTGCAGGCGCCCTGCATCGTCAAGCTCTGGGGTTTCAGCATAAAGCCCTTCAGTAAACAGGCGATAAATTTGCTCAATACAACCTTCGTGCGTTCCTTCCTCTTTCATTACGCCGTAAATCAGCGAAATATAAAGCGGCATCACAGGAATAGCGGAGCTGGCTTGTGTTACCAAGGCTTTTAGTGAAGACACATAAGCTTTCAGATTAACATCTTTATAAGTGTCATCTAGCGCAGATGAGGCTCTGTCGAGATCTTCTTTTGCCCGACCAATGGTTGCATGACCATAAATAGGCCAGGTCAGTTTCTTACCGATATACGTATAAGCCGTTGTCTGACAGTCATTCGCCAGAAGGTCGGCATCGTGCAGAGCTTTAATCCAACGCTCCCAGTCTTCACCGCCCATGACTTTAACCGTGTTTGCAATGTCGTCATCAGTCGCAGGGTCAAGTGTCACTTCGTGCACCTGATCTTTATCGGTATTATAGGTCTTCGTCGTGTATTGCTTACCAATTGGCTTAAGCACAGAGCTATAAAGCTCGCCGCTTTCAGGGTCTTTGCGCTTAGGTGACGCTAAGCTATAAACAACAAGGTCAATTTTGCCCATGTTATTTTTGATGTAGTCGATACTTTCCTGTTTTATTTCATCAGAAAATGCATCGCCATTTATTGAGTGGAATTTAAGACCTTCGCTTTCCGCTTCCTGGTGAAACGCAGCGGTATTGTACCAGCCTGCAGTGGCTGTTTTCTTTTCTGTTGGCTCTTTCTCAAAGCAAACGCCCAGTGTATGCGCTTGTCCACCAAAGGCGGCGGTAATACGTGAAGCTAAGCCGTAACCGGTAGAGCATCCAATAACAAGAACGTTTTTCGGTGCATTTTCGATAGGAGGTTGCTGCTTGACGTAACTTATTTGACGTTTAACGTTTTCGGCGCAACCGACCGGATGTGCGTTTGTACAAATAAACCCTCTGATTTTAGGCTTAATAACCATGTCGATATGTTCCCTTTTTCCGGATTATTTCCCCCATTGTAACCAATGAAAGCGCAGGAACACATCAGACATGCTTAATTTTTCTTTAATGCGCCGCGACTTTCGAGCCGCCCATACAATTCGGTGAACGTGGTGCTGTTCCGGAAACCTGTTCCCACTCGCCTTCAGTGTAGGTATGTAGCGCCAGCGCATGAATATCATTCATTAGCTCATCGGCTAAAATTTTATTGACTGCTCGATGCCGGTTAATCAGTCTCTCACCACTAAATTTAGGCGTTACCAAAACAACTTTAAAGTGCGACTCGGCATTAGGTCCGCCTGAGTGCATATGGCTCTCATCCTGCACTTCAAGGTGCACCGGCGCGAATGCGTCGCGAAGTTTATTTTCAATTTTTAAGCTTACTGACATGACGTTATCTCCTGCACTCAATGCCATAGTATTTAGTCTAGTAGACTCCTGTTCATTCGCAGGAGTTTTTTCTATTCATTACCCTAACTCTACGAAAAATCGGCAAATAAAGTTTGCTGCTTTGTTCAGTACGAATCATCCACCGCAACGTGACACACTTGTTCCGATGACGACAGAAACGCCACTAGGGGAAACACAGCGTCTTCCAGTTCGCCTTTTGATACGTTTGCAGGCATAGCCACATGGTAACGCTGAGCGCTGATATTCCCTTCTTTTTGCCACAGCAACCTTTGTTGGTCAGAAAGCAGTTCTGCAAGCTTCTCAAGCCCCTCATCACGATAAGGCGGAAACGCAGTAGGTTCACCGGAACCACGCCAACCTCTTAACTCACTCTCAGACGCGAGAAGGTCCTCGTTGACCCTGTCACGACAGAAACTCAATTCAATAACAGAACGGCTTAGTTGCCACTCGCTGTTTGGCAGCAACTGCTGGTCCAGCGACATAATTTCACTCTCTTTTAAGGTGTTTGTTGTTTGCTGCTCACAACCAACTAGCGCTAACAAGGCAACTAATGCGAATACCCAGTTTTTCATTCTTCAGCCCTCTCTTATTTGCGAGCGTATTATAACGTATTCACACCAACAAACCGTTGTCTTCGTGTTAAAAAGTCTGGCACTATATAATGCAATTCTAATAACGAAATTATCTGTGAATGCGCTTCATTAAACACACATATTTAGCGGCAGCCTTGTGCGTCGCCGCTGCGTCACCCTCATACGCTTCTGTCTGGATTGAAGCGAGCGATGTCGAGTTACGTAATAGCCTTATTGTTCTTGCAGAGTCAGGTTTAATAGAAACACCTATTCAGCAGTACCCGGTAGCCTGGAAAAGCATATTACCGCAATTGGACGCGCTAGACCCAAGCGAACTTTCAAATACTCAAAAGTTGGCACTTCAACACGTTCGACACAGTTTGTCACAGGCACAAAGTGGACCAAAAACACGTTGGTATGTTGCGGCTACAGACACTGAAAATGCAGTTCTTGATTACGGTGACGACACCTATGAAGAAGGCAAAATCAGTCTAAGTCGCACCATGCATGGTGAACGCTGGGCAGCTCGTTTACAAATCAATTACCGGCAGGATCCGTTCGAAGGCGACCATAAAAAGACATTAGACGGCAGCTATCTCGCCTACAACCTTAATGACTGGAGTTTTAGTGTCGATGCATTACCACTACGTTGGGGGCCGGCCGAGCACAGTAGCCTGCTCTTTTCTAATAATGCCCGACCTATTCCAAAAGTTCGCGTTGACTATGCCCCTGACTATCCTCCGGCAGGCATGGCTCCGTTCAAAATCAGTTTATTTAGCGGTTACCAGGACGACGGCTACAGCCAACATTATCAAGTTCACGGCATTCGCTTTTCCAGCCAGTTTCTAAGTAAGCTTTGGTTCGGCATTAGCGCCATAGAACAGCAAGAAGATACTATCAGTAACCGAATGCTGACCGCTGACGCCAGAACCGGCTTTAACTGGGGCAAACACCAATTTTCCGCTTATGCTGAAATTGGTATCGATAAGCAATTAGAAAGTGATGATAAGCCGGCTTACACCCTTGGTGGCCAGTGGATGATGGGCTCTGACAGCGTTCGTCATAGCGTTACGGTCGAATACAGTCAGTTAGACGGCGGCAATGAGCATGACTTTTATTCGACGAACAACGCAGGAAGGCAATACTTTTTAAGTCACCAGCGGAACCCGGGCTCACCTTTTCCCAAAGGGAGTCAAACTGCGTCGTTTAGTTACCGTCAGTTTTCAAATGATGGTTCCGCCTGGACCGTGTTAGTCAGTCGCAGCAATAACGACGGAGCCGACAGCACATCGCGCGCTTTAATTCGTCGTACACAGCCAGTTTGGGACAGTTTAGTCAGGTTATCGGTTCAATACCTTGACTCACCTGTGATTGATCAAGACGTTGGCGTTCAATTCAGCTGGGAGTGGCGGTTTTAATCGCCACTCATCGAGTTAACAGACAAGCTAATAGTGTCCATACTGTGCAACCAGGCTTCATCTAACGCATTGACTAAAGCTGAGTAACCGTCGGCTTTTAATGGCACTTTTTCAGTAAATGCACCACTGACTGTATTGGCGCTGTTCTCCATCTCGTATTGCCAATGACCGGCAATGACCGCATGCGAATTATAACTCCCATAAAAATCTTCAATGGTGACAGTTAAGAGTCCAGTGCAGTCATCGTTCAGCATTAGCCGCTGAATGCTGCGTTGTAACTGGTTCGACAAAGGCGTGCTCCAGCGGTGCTGTTTTGCCGTATGCCAACGCGTTTCATCCTGCTGAATTTGTATTCCCATTTTAGACGCCGCTTCACCTACGACAATGCTTCGCTGCGATGCGGGACAAATGGCGTCAACCGACTGGCTTAAATGCGGTAAACGATACTGCGTAATATTGTAACTTTGGCTAGAACAGCCCGCTAAAAACAATGCCGCTAAGCTTACCGAGCCGGCTAATACGTTTTTAATTTTCATAGGCTTTTGGCTCCGGATCTGGTGTCACTGATGGGCTAAAAATCAGTGAGTTAGGTTGCTGCTGAAGCTGCTCAATAACTGGCTGTAAATCTCTTGAGAGCTTTTCAACTTCATTTAAGGTCTGGTTTAACTGCCGGCGCGTCGGCGAATCATCACTTAAGCTACCGGTTAATTCTTGCAGCTGTTGTAAGTTTTGCTTCAGTAATTTTGGAAGCTGGTTTATCTCTGGTTGCTCAAGCACTTGCGCCAGCGATTTTGATATGCCATTTAACGTGTTAGCCGTATCATCAACCGACTGCATCGCTTGAGAGAAGTCCGACAAACTATTCTCTAGCGGCAGTTTATTAAACTTATCCATCAGCTGCGTTAGCTTTTCCTCCAGGCGTGTGAAATCACTAGCCATCGCCGGCATAACCGGGTAGCCGGCGAACTTCTGGTCACCCTCAACCGGCTCTGCATCAGAGTAGAAACTGACATCGACAAACAGTGTATTTGTCAGCAAGTTTGACGCCCGTATATTAGCTCGCAGCCCCTGCTCAAAAAGCTCCGGTAAACGTTTTCCCCAACTATTAATATTGGTGTCAGCCACTAACCCCCGTAATCGCTCGGGTTCAAAACGAATTAGAATAGGAATGCGTTTTAGAGGTGCCTCGTCGTCCTCATCCGGGAACCAGCGCAACGGAACCTCTCTAACCGTGCCGACACGCACACCTTTAAACTGCACAGGAGCTCCTTTCTCAAGTCCTGCTATGGACTCGTCAAGCAACACCACATAGTCAATGCCATGAATAAAGCCTTGTTGCTTAGCTTCTTCTAAACTATTAAATAGCTCAAAGCTTGTTGACTGTTGCAGCGTATCGCCCCGCGGCTGGCCTTCCGGCACTCCAAAAGTAATAGCAGCACCGAGCAAAGAGTCTATTGAGCCAAGGGCAAGATCAATGCCCTGAGAGTTCCACTGAACCGATACGCCACGTTGTAACCAGAAACGCGTATTTTCTGTCAGTAATTCATCATAAGGGGCTTTCACAAAAACTTGATAGCGGCTCTCACGCTTATCCACCAAAAACTCCGTTTGCTCAACTTGGCCAACCGTGAAGCCCTGGTACTGAACGGAGTCTCCGACAGACACCTGACTTTGACCGTCACTTACTAGCGTGAGTCGCTTGCCGGGCGTTTCCTGAGGTGTCACCGGCGGATTTTCGAGCGCCGTGAAATGCGATTGAAAATCGCCACCATCACCCGGCTGTAATTGAATATAAGCACCTGACAGCAAGGTACCCAGGCCGCTCACGCCACGACGCCCAATTCTGGGTTTCACAACCCATACTTCAGTGTCGCTATTCAGCATGCGATCAGTGTCCTCATTCATTGACACTTCAATCACCGCTTCTTTAAAGTCGTCAGACAAGCGTACTCCTGTGACCTGCCCAACATCGACATTACGCACTTTTATCCGTGTTTTTCCCGGCTCTATACCCTCTGCATCTGACACCGATATGGTAATTGTCGGGCCAGCGCCACTTGTGTCCTGCCAAACCATCCAGCCCGCAACAAGAAATGCGACGATAGGCACTATCCATACCGGCGACAGTACTTTTAAACGGCTGACTTTCGCGACATCGGGTTCTGTCATTTCTCTGCCTCACGCCAAAATAAACGAGTATCAAAGCTCATTGCCGCTAACATGGTCAATACTACAGCAGCGCCAAAGGCGATAGCTGCAGCGCCCGGGTAAACCGACATTACGGTACCGCTTCTTACTAACGCAACCAAAATAGCCACAACAAAAATATCTATCATCGACCAACGGCCAATCCAGTCAGTAACTTTATACAGAACCAACCTATGATTGACTGCTTGCGGCGTTTGCCAACGTGCCAACGCCATCAATCCCAACAAAGCGAGTATCTTAGCAACAGGAATAACTAAACTGGCAATAAATACAATAGCAGCAATAGGTGCATCGCCGGACTGCCATAGCTCGATAACGCCCCCAATAATGGTCGATGGCTGGGCGGCACCAAAACGTACTGTTTCCATTATCGGTAACCAATGAGCAGGAATCAGTAAAAGCGTAGCTGCGACAATTAATGCCAACGTTGCCTGTGGAGAGCGCCACCAGTGTCGGTCAATATCGTCCCCGCAACACGGACAATCTGACACGCCAAAAGACACTAATCGGTGACACACTTCACACACCTTATAACCTTGTTCGTGTGCGGTGATTCCAGCTTTTGCATTGTTGAGCGTTTTTGTTTGCTTCCCAACGACCGACCATAAGTTCATCGTATTCACTAAGTAATAGGTCACCAATAAAAACGCAACAAACCCGCAAAACAGCCAAAAGCCCAACTTTAATTGAACATTAGCAAGCCCAGAAATTTTTATCAGCGAAATTAGCGTCCCCAACAAAAACACATCGACCATAAGCCAGGGTTTAACGTGCGAACTTAATCGCAAGAAATAACGCGCCAAGGCTGACGCTCTTGCTTTTATGGCGACAAACACAGCGATAAGACTGAACAAATACAGTAAGGGATACAAAATAACGGTAAGCAAAACAATGACAGCCAATAACTTTTCATGAAAGTACGATAGTTGCCAGGCGGCATCCAGAAGCGTCATTGACTGAGTCAGTCCAGAGCTATCGTATTGAATAAAGTCTAGAGTTAACGCAAAAATAAGTAAGACAACAGCGGTAACAGAATAAGCCAGTAACTTGTCTGCCCGGTACTCTGATTTGCCAAGCAGCCTGTAGCCACACCTTGGGCACTCAGCTTTCTGACCTATTTCAACAGCCCCGATGCGGCTAATTAAGTCGCATCGGGGGCAGCCTAAAATATCAGGCTCAGTTGGCGTTAGGTTTCTCACTTTCTGACTCATCGCTTTCCGTCGAAATCATCGCTATAACCGTCCAGCCTGGTTGCGGTATTAACTCACGCTCAGTCGTGAAAATATGCAATTTCTCTGCTTCATCAATTGCAAACATTGGCAGTGCTCGTGTGCCGTATTTTTGCTGATAATCCGCAAAGCTGAAGCTGTCGGTAATAGGTGTCGATTTAATTTTAGCCCCCTGAAAGTGAAGGCTCGCTAACTTCGAATACGTCACACTTTCACCGAATAAGTTCAGGGTCTTACGGTAGCTTTCCGTCAGCTGGTGGCTTGCCCGATAGTCCTGCTCACCGCCATTTAGACCATGCACTTTTCTGGAACCAAACCAGTCTTGATAATACATCGAAACTAACGGGTTTAACTGTTTATAAGGCGACATCACCAACAAGCGGCCCAGGCCTGTTAAGTCGATATTATTGGACGCATGCTCAGAAGCTGGATTACCGAAGTACACTGGCAGGTTATCCATACGCGCCAGCTTAATATTTTCCCAGTTGGTATCAGCAAGGCGTACATTCACGCCACTTTCCTGCAAGGCTTTACCCACGGCCCGCGCCATTTGGTTAGCTCCGAATATCAAGAAGCCTTTTGCCGCCGGCTCCAGCAGCCCTAACATTCTCGCCAGCGGTTTAGCCGTTAAGCTCTGCAGAACCACCGTAGTCATAATTACAAGAAACACCAACGGCACTACCGCTGCAGCCTCTTCCCAACCGGACTCTTCCATTTTTAATGCGAATAACGCTGAAACAGCTGCTGCTACAATACCCCGAGGGGCAATCCAGGACAGTAGCACCTTATCTTTAAACCTAAGCTCTGTGCCTATAGCAGACAGCCAAACCGCTAACGGACGCACGGCGAACAAGATAATTGCGATAAGAATGACCGCAGGCATACCCAGAGCATCGAATTCAGCAAAGTCGAGACGAGCAGCCAGAATAATAAAGAGCGCAGAAATAAGGAGTACACTCAGTGTTTCTTTGAACTCCAGTATTTCTTCCATGTTCAGGTTTCGGGTATTTGCCATAACCATACCCATGACAGTCACCGTTAACAGACCTGATTCATGCTGAATAGCGTTCGACAACGCAAATACACCCAACACTATGGTTAATGTCGCAACGTTTTGCAGGTAATGAGGGAACCACCCGCGTCCAAGCGCCAGTCCCAACAAACGCGCGGCGCCCCAACCTAAAGCAAAGCCAATAGCTACCGTTGTGGCAAACGCTTGCAGTGCATGTAAAAAGGCAACGTCCTGACTGGCAATAATGAATTCATAAACCAGAACTGCGAGCAATGCGCCCAACGGGTCAATAATAATGCCTTCCCAGCGGAGAATGTTCGCAAGCTTATTAATAGGGCGAATGGAACGTATCATTGGTTGAATAACAGTAGGCCCTGTCACAACCACCAACGCCCCAAACAACGCGGATATTTCCCAGCCGTACCCCATTATAAAGTGGGTAAGAACGGCAATAACCAAAAAGGTCACTAACATGCCAACGCTAACCAGGTTGGTCACCATTCGGCCGTGCCCTCTTATTTCCTCAAACTTTAGCGTTAGACTGCCTTCAAACAGAATGACAGCAACGGCTAAGGACACAAAAGGAAACAACAAATCATCGAATAACGCATCAGGGTCTAGCCACCCTAATGTTGGCCCAAGTACCAAGCCGCAGATAAGCAGCGGCAGTATGGCTGGTAGCTTAATACGCCACGCTAACCACTGGCAGCTAATGGACAGCACACCAATTAACGCTAGCAATGATAATTCCGACATAAATTCTCCGCATGTAGGCAGTCGTTTGTAGAATAGCAGAAGCTAAGTTATTGACTACCCACAAATTGAAAATTTGGATGACATTTTCAAATGAGAATGGCTATCATTATTCATTTACTCTGATATAATCGAGCGAAATTCATCGAACGTTCGTATAGAGGTCAAAAAGATATGCGCAAGTTAAATCGCTTATTAACGGTTATTGCTGCGACTTCTGCGACACTGGTGTCATTCACTAGCGCCGCTGCTGAAGTCAATATTTACTCAGCACGTAAAGAAGCCCTAATCAAACCTGTTTTAGAGCAGTTCACGGAAAAAACGGGAATTGAAGTCAACTTGCTGACAGGTAAAGCCGATGCGTTATTGGCTCGATTAGGCTCAGAAGGCGAAAATACGCCAGCAGACCTATTCTTAACGGTTGACGCTGGAGCGCTCTATCGCGCCGTTGAAGCAGACGCATTTCAGCCTTTAAACTCCGAAATTGTCGAGTCGGCCGTGCCGGAGCATTTCCGCTCAGAAGACAATCTGTGGTTTGGTTTAAGCCTGCGAGCTCGCCCTATTTTCTACTCTCCCGAGCGCGTTGACCCAGAGCAGCTTGAGTCTTACCTAAGCCTGGCTGACGAGCAATGGAATGACAGAATCTGCATTCGTTCGTCCAACAACCTATATAACCAGTCACTGGTGGCCGCACTGCTTGATCACCATGGCGCAGAAAAAACCGAAGCCTGGGCTGAGGACTTTGTTTCAAACTTTGCTCGTAACCCGGTAGGCGGCGACAGAGACCAAATTAAAGGTGTGGCTTACGGCGTTTGTGACGTCGCTATTGCAAACACTTACTACTTTGGCCACATGCTGAACTCAGACGACGCGGACGAGCGCGAAGCTGCCCAGAAAGTGAAAATTTTCTGGCCGGCTCAAGATGCTCAGGGCACTCACGTTAATGTGTCTGGTATCGGTATTACCAAGCACGCCCAAAATATTGACGAAGCTCAAAAACTTATCGAGTTTTTAGTCTCTGAGGAATCTCAGAAATGGTATGCTCAAGCCAATTACGAATACCCCGTACGAGACGGTGTTGAGTGGAGTGAAACACTTCAACAGTGGGGTGAGTTCAAACAGGACGACATTTCAATGGACGTTCTGGGTGAAAACAACGGTGAAGCCGTACGTTTAATGAACCGTGCCGGCTGGCGTTAATTTAAACATGGAGTGTACTGCATGAGCCGTGGCACGCTGTTACTTTTTGCCGTGGCGGTATTAATAGGGCTGCCACTTATTGTGGTGGCCCTATCCTTATTAAACCCGCAATGGGATATCCTTGCCCACCTTTGGCAAACGGTTATTCCTGAGTACATTAGCCACTCTCTTATTTTATTGGTTTGCGTTGGTCTGGGCGTAACCGTGCTGGGAGTGAGTACCGCTTGGTGCATCAGTCAGTACGACTTTCCCGGTTGGCGATATTTAAGCTGGGGCTTGCTGTTGCCGCTGGCCATGCCCGCGTACATAACCGCCTACACCTACACCGGCTTGCTTGACTATGCTGGACCTGTGCAGCAACTCCTTCGCGATCTCTTCAACGTATCCATTGGCGATTACTGGTTCCCGAATATTCGCAGTTTGGGCGGCGCCGTATTTGTTCTTTGCGTTGTTTTATACCCCTATGTTTATTTAATTACCCGTGCCGCTTTTATGCAGCAGTCGACAGCAGCCTTTGAAAGTGCAAGAACACTGGGGGCGGGCTCACTGAAAAGTTTCTGGCGAGTTGCCATGCCATTAGCACGCCCAGCCATTGCCACGGGTGTCACATTGGCGCTAATGGAAACACTGGCTGACTACGGCACCATGGAATACTTCGGTGTTACTGTTTTTACCACCGGTATTTTCAGAACCTGGTATGGCATTGGCGACGCCCAGGGTGCACTGCAGCTATCGGCTCTGCTACTGATATTCGTCATTGTATTAATCATGATTGAGCGCTACTCGCGACGCAGGGCCCGCTTTTACCAACAGCGCTCGTCAAACCGCACACCACAACGACGTCCACTCAAAGGCTGGCGAGCTGGGCTGGCTTCTTTTACCTGTTGGCTACCCGTTGTTTTAGGCTTTCTCATTCCTGCCTCGCAACTGCTTTGGTGGTCGGTAGAAAAATCGGATGTTTGGTTTGAATCTTCATTCTGGGTGTTAACCGGTAACACGCTTTGGTTAGGCCTATTAGCCGCATGTATTACTGTTTTGCTGGCATTGTGGTTGGCCTATGGTCGCCGTCGCCACCCGACTCGCCCCTTACGCGCTGCAATTACGCTGGCAGGCATGGGATACGCTATTCCGGGAATTGTTATTGCAGTTGGGCTACTGTCGCCGCTGGCCTGGTTAGATCACCAGCTTATCGCAGCCAGTAAGTGGCTTTTTGGTATGAACCCAGGGCTGATATTCTCGGGTACCGTTATCGCCTTGCTCTTTGCCTATAGCGTTCGTTTTCTGTCGGTATCGCTACAAACGGTAAGCTCAGGGCTTGAGCAGATTACCCCGCAAATGGATGACAGTGCCAGAACTTTGGGGGCCAGCGGCCGCCGTATTTTATGGAAGGTTCATTTACCGCTGTTAAAAAGCCCGCTACTGGCTGCGTTAATCTTAGTCCTGGTCGATGTTATGAAAGAGCTGCCGGCAACGTTAGTGCTACGACCTTTTGATTTCAATACACTGGCCGTTCGCGCATTTGAAATGGCTTCTGACGAGCGCTTAGCCGATGCTGGTCCACCGGCACTGATGATAGTTGCGGTTGGGCTTATTCCGGTTATGATGCTGTCCCGGGCGCTGCGTAATAAATCCATTAAAACAGGAGATTAAATGAGTACTTTACTGAATCTCGAATCGGTCAGTATCGAGCTTTCTGGCAACCGTATTGTTGATCAGCTCAGTTTATCTCTTGCGCCCGGCGACATTGGTTGCCTACTAGGTCCTAGTGGTTGTGGGAAAACCACGTTGCTGCGCGCCATTGCCGGTTTTAATCCAGTATCGTCTGGTAAAATCTCATTACACAATAAGGTTGTTTCGAGCAATTCAATGCAGTTAGCGACAGAAAAGCGGAATATCGGCATGATGTTTCAGGACTTTTCACTGTTTCCCCACTTAACTGTTGAGCAAAACATTCGCTTTGGTATTGAAGACTGGAGTCAGTCAGAGCAAGAGCAACGCGTTAAAGAGCTGCTCCTGCGTATTGATCTTAACGGTTATCAGAAGCGGTACCCTCATGAACTTTCAGGTGGACAGCAACAACGTATCGCTCTGGCCAGAGCATTAGCACCACGGCCTCAATTAATGCTTCTGGACGAACCATTTTCCAGCCTGGACGCCGAGTTGCGTGAAATTCTGGCGCACGACGTTCGTCACTTATTAAAAGAAGAGAATATAACGGCGCTGCTGGTCACACACGACCAACAGGAAGCCTTTGCTATGGCTGACAAAGCCGGCGTTATGTACTCAGGTCAACTCTTGCAGTGGGAAACCCCGTACGAGTTATATCACGAGCCCACACACGAGCTGGTTGCTGACTTTATTGGCCGCGGTGTTTTGCTGCAAGGCGAAGTGAAAGAGCACAAACTGCACAGCGCCTTTGGTGTTATCGAGCACGACGACATTAAAAACCACCCGAATATGCAAGTGAACTTCCTGGTTCGCCCGGACGACATTGTCCTGAATAAAAACAGTGCTATGAAAGCTATTGTCGTTGGTAAAGGCTTTCGCGGTTCCCACTATCTCTACACACTCGAGTTATCCGATACCAGCCGTGTGCTTGCCGTAGGTCCTTCACACCAGCCTCTCAACGATGGCGCAACCGTAGGAATAGACGTAGACTTTGACCATTTAGTGGTTTTTGACGCATCATTGTGTGAGTTACCCGACTAAAACGAGGCTCAAATGGACTTTCTGATTGATAGCTGGGACTTTTCAACAAGTCCCGCCACCGCCTGCGCGTCGCCAACGACTCATCAGCCGAATTGCTGGTTTCACTTCCAACGGGACGCTGAGGGGCTTAGCGGTTGGCTAACTCAGGCCGGTATTCCGGAGCCTCTCATTGACGCCGTACTGGAAGAAGACACCCGCCCTCGTTTTCAACGCTTACCCGACGGCTTTATTTTGCTGCTACGTGGCGTTAACCTAGCCAGCGGTGAACAACCGGAAGATATGTTGAGCCTACGCCTGCTCTATTACAAAGGCGCGCTCTATACCTTTAGAAAACGTCCGTTCAATGCCATTGCGCATTTGCGCGATCAGCTTAAACATCAATCCGGCCCGGACTCTTTGCACGACTTTATTGTCAGCCTTATTGAGCAAATTAATCTAAAAGTCGAAGACGTGGTGTCAGACGCTGAAGACGCTATTGAGAAAATTGAAGGGCAAGGCTTCGACGACACTGCATCTTTGCAGGTTCAGCTGACATCACTGCACCGCCGATTATTGCGTTTAAACCGTTTCATACGCCCGCAATTAGCGGCGTTAGAAAAGCTCACCACAGAAGCCGAGCGCATTATGCCAGGTGAGTTGCATCAATGGCTCATTAACGAGCGCGACACCACCCAACGACTGTTCGAGCAAATAGACTTGATGCTTGAGCAGATTTGGATGCAGCGCGAACAAATACAGCAAGCCATCGCCGAAAAAATGAATCGAAACACTTACTGGCTGTCGGTTATTGCCGGTGTTTTCCTGCCATTAAGCTTTCTGACGGGCGTTTTCGGCATTAATATTGGCGGTATGCCAGGGGTAGAAAGTGAGGATGCTTTCCTCATTTTCTGTGTTGCCCTAGTTGTTATTGCCGTTGTCGAGTTCTTACTACTACGGCGTCTCCGATTTTGGTAAAAATCTGTAAAAGTCACCTTAGTTAGACCTAAGTCGAATGGGAAATTGCGGGTAACAGAATAAGCTTGAAAGCATCAGTATTTAAGAAGTAAGGACAGTGCTATGCAAGCTTATAAGAAGCTTTATTCTGAAGCCCAGCAAGACCCGGAAGGATTCTGGCTTGAGCAGGCCAGTCGCCTAGACTGGTTTACCCCACCCAAAACCGCAGCCAATGTTCGAAAAAACGGCATGGCTGACTGGTTTCCGGACGGCAAAGTAAATGTCAGTCATTTAGCGTTAGACGCACAAATTAATGCAGGTCGTGGTGACCAGGTAGCACTGTATTACGACTCTCCCGTTACCAATACACAAAACCATTACACCTATAGCCAGCTTAGGGAAGAAGTGGCGGCTTTTGCCGGCGCCTTAAAGGCTCAGGGGGTTAACGTTGGTGACCGGGTGGTTATTTATTTACCAATGATTCCACAAGCTGCCATTGCCATGCTGGCCTGTGCCCGCATTGGTGCTATTCACTCTGTTGTGTTTGGCGGCTTTGCTGCGCATGAGTTGGCGGTTCGAATCGACGATGCTAAACCCAAGGCCATTGTCACCGCTTCTTGCGGTGTCGAGGTTAACAAAGTTCTTGAGTACAAGCCCATTGTCGATAAAGCCATAGAGGAAGCAACACACAAGCCCAGCTCAGTCATTGTTCACCAAAGACCGGAATGCACAGCCGAGCTGAACAATGACGGTGATATCGACTGGAAAGATGCCGTCGAAAAAGCGACACCCGCAGAGCCCGTTGCCGTACCTTCAACACACCCGCTGTACATTCTCTACACCTCAGGAACCACCGGTAAACCGAAAGGGGTGGTGCGCGACCACGGCGGTTACGCAACCGCTTTAAATTTCTCAATGAGCTATGTGTATGGCTTAAAACCCGGGGACACCTTTTTTACCGCCTCAGATGTCGGCTGGGTTGTCGGGCACTCGTACATTGTCTACGGTCCATTAATTTTTGGGTGCAGCACCGTTCTGTATGAAGGCAAGCCCGTTAACACGCCAGACGCGGGGGCGTTTTGGCGTATTATCGAGCAGTATAAAGCTAAAGCGGTATTCTCAGCACCAACCGCGTTCCGGGCTATTAAAAAAGAAGACCCCGACGGCAAGTTTTTGGAAAAGTACGATATTAGCTCATTAGAGCGAATTTATATGGCAGGCGAGCGTCTTGACCCGGCCACCTATGAGTGGACCACTGAGTTGACCGACAAACCGGTTTACGATCACTGGTGGCAAACCGAAAGCGGCTGGCCAATGTGTGCCAACCCGGTCGGCATTGAGGCGGCTAAAGTTAAACCCGGTTCATCAACATTTCCGGTACCCGGTTATGAAATATCGGTGCTCGACCCTCTGGGCAAGTCGGTCGACAACGGCGAGGAAGGTGCCATTTGTGTCAGGTTACCCCTGCCCCCTGGTTGCCTGACAACCGTCTGGGAAGACGAGGAGCGTTTGCACAACAGTTACCTGAAAGCCTTCCCGGGGTACTATTGCAGCGGCGACGGTGGCTACATCGACAAAGACGGCTATGTCTTCATTATGGGACGTACGGATGATGTTATTAATGTCGCCGGTCACCGACTTTCAACAGGCGAAATGGAAGAAATACTGGCCAGTCATCCCGCAGTGGCCGAATGTGCTGTTGTTGGACAGCCGGACGATCTTAAAGGTGAGTTACCCATCGGTTTTGTTATATTGAAAAACGCTGTCGATATTACTCAAGAGCAATTACAGGACGAGCTCATACAGCTCGTTCGCAGCAAAATTGGCGCCATTGCCTGTCTGAAAACCTTACACATTGTTCCGCGTTTACCCAAAACACGCTCGGGAAAAATTCTGCGCCGGATTATTCGACAGTTAGTACAAGGCAACGAGGTGTCTGTACCATCAACCATTGATGACCCAACAAGTATTGATGCTTTAAAACAAACACTGAGTTAAACTAGCGCCCATTGTTTATTCAGTGGGTAAAGCGTGAGTTTTTATGGTGTTATCAATAGTTGCAGTTATTATTGGCCTGGCGGTTCTGGTTTGGAGTGCTGACAAGTTCGTTGAAGGAGCCGCCGCCGTTGCTCGTCATTTAGGCATGGCGCCATTGGTTATCGGCATGGTGATCATTGGATTTGGCACTTCGGCCCCGGAAATGGTTGTCTCGGCCATTGCCTCTATTGATGGCAACCCTGCTCTAGCATTGGGTAACGCCTATGGCTCTAACATCACCAATATCGCTTTAGTGCTCGGTATAACCGCTGTATTAGCCCCTATTGCCGTGAAGTTAGTGGTTATTCGCCGCGAAATGCCGGTACTTATTGGTATTACGCTCCTCAGCGCTATTTTTTTACTGGATTATGAAATTACCCATCTGGAAGCGGCTATTCTTCTATTGGTTTTCTTTGCTTATATGGGCTGGTCCGTTTGGGTTGGTTCGAAAAGCGGTGACGACGCGCTCGCTGCTGAATACACTCAAGAGCTCGACGAGCATCCTCTGCCGATGAAACCCGCTATTATTTGGTTAATTGTTGGCTTATTACTGCTTATTGTAAGCTCAAGAGCATTGGTTTGGGGCGCAGTGAATATTGCAACAGCATTAGGTGTCAGTGACCTTGTTATTGGCCTGACCGTCGTTGCCATTGGCACCTCATTGCCGGAGCTGGCTTCTGCTATTGCGGCAACACGCAAAAATGAACATGACCTGGCATTGGGTAATGTAATTGGCTCAAATATGTTTAATACCTTGGCTGTCGTGGGTATTGCCGGTGCTATTAAGCCTATTACACTAGAGCCTCTGGTACTCAGCCGTGACTGGATTGCCATGGCCGTTCTGACATTGCTATTAATGGCCTTTAGCATACGTAAAGCTCGTCAGGGCCGCATTAACCGTGTCCACGGCGCTATTTTTATCGCTTTATACATTGCTTATACACTGTACCTGCTTAAAACTGGTTTTATTAACCCTTAGTAAGTACGGTAAGTACCACTCAAAAGCTATTGCAAATAGTTCGCATTTAAAATAGACTATCACTAACTCGTTGAGGTGATAGTCTATGTATGTATGTCTTTGTAAAGGAGTCAATGATAAAACCATCCACCAGGCCGTAAGCCGTGGAGAGGTTTCGTCAATGCGTGATCTCCGCCAGCAATATGGCGTAGCGTCGCAATGTGGCTGCTGTAAAGACTGTGCAAAAACCGTTCTTAACGAGGCGCTTCAGGAAAACTCCCCGAAAAAATCTCAAGAGACTTCGCTGCCAGTATCAGTGTGCTACACTTAATTCATACGTTGTGAATTAAGAGGTAGCTCGAACTATGAAAGGTGATGCAAAAGTTATTCAGCAGCTTAATAAGGTGCTGACCTTAAAGCTGACCGCTATCAACCAGTACTTTCTACACGCCCGCATGTACCAAAACTGGGGCTTCAACAGCCTTAACAAAGCTGTCTACAAAGCATCTATCGAAGAAATGAAACATGCCGACGTTATTATCGAACGCATTTTATTTCTTGAAGGTATTCCCAATTTACAAGAGCTAGGAAAGCTGTATGTTGGAGAAGAGCCTCGCGAAATGTTAGAGCTTGACCACAAGGTGCAGTTTGGTGACGTCAGCGCCATACGCGACGCCATAAAAGTCTGCGAAGAGCACAAAGACTATGTCAGTCGTAAAGCGTTACGGGATATTCTGGACGCTCAGGAAGAGCACCTGGACTGGCTGGAAACTCAAATTGATCTTATCTCCCGCCTTGGTAATGAGGTGTACTTACAAACAAAAATGGATGAGGCTGAGTAATGCGCAGAGATAACAATGTTGTTGAGCAATTAAACCGTTTGCTCGCGTTTGAACTGACATCAATTGACCAATACACCTCCCACTCACGTCAATACGAAGATTTTGGCTTAATGAAGCTTTATGAGCGCATTAACCATGAAATTGATGACGAACGCGGCCATGCAGACTTACTGATTCGTCGTATTCTATTTTTAGAAGGCGAGCCGGACATGAAAAGCCGTGAGCCGCACAATATTGGCTCTGACGTTCGTGAAATGCTGGAAAACGACTTACAGCTTGAGTACAACAATGCGAAAACATTGCGTGAAGTTATCGAGTACTGTGAAGAAGTCGACGATTACGTAACACGCGATATGTTGGTAGGCATTTTAAAAGACACCGAAGAAGACCACGCCTACTGGCTGAAAATTCAGTTGGGCTTAATGGACAAGCTGGGTGAACAACTTTACTTACAGAAAATGATGTAAGATTTGTTTATGAAAGCAAAAAGGCGCCAGAGAGCGCCTTTTTAGTATCTGGCTTATAAGCCGTAGACCGTGACATAAAACTCGTCAGCATCGTCGGTCGACTCAACGGTATACTCTACCGGCACATTGCTCTCACCACCCGGGCCAGACATAATTAAATCGGCCGCGCACTGGTAAGTATCCAGCTTTTCATCGTGCCCCTGCGTGCGAATAGCGTCTAATGACATATCAATTAAGTTCGCAAATTCAGTTCCAAACTGAGCAACTAACTCGTCATTGCTAATTTCTAACACTAAATCGACCGTTTCAGAGTCACTGCACGCCGGCGTTCCGCCGCTGCACGCCGATAACATAATTGCGCCTGCCACTACCGGTAAAACTCGCTTAAACATAACCTGTCCTTATTGGTTTTATTACTTGGCAGGAAAGCGCCAGAACAAAATGCAATGTCACACCTTCCCTGGTACTTACCTATTAAACGAATTTTTAAACTACCACCCGGGGGGATTATTGCAATAGAAACGAGTCTTGCAGACACAAAAAAACCGCCACAAGGGCGGTTCCTTTTGTATCTGGCGGAGAGAGAGGGATTCGAACCCTCGATACGTTGCCGTATACACACTTTCCAGGCGTGCGCCTTCAGCCACTCGGCCACCTCTCCAGAACGGCCGCTATGGTAGGGGTTTTGGCCGTTCTAATCAAGGGCTTTAAGCAATTTTAAAGCGCTTCATGCCATTATTTAACCGTTTTGCTAGCTCTTGCAGCTCGCGGCTGGCTTCACTAATTTGCTCTGAGCCCGCAGCGGCTTGCTCAGCTGCTTCGGTGATAGAGGTGAAGCTCTGGTTAATTTCTTCTGCAACAGCGGTTTGCTCTTCAGCGGCTGTTGCTATTTGTGCGTTCATGTCGCTCATTTTCGCAACCGAGGTGTTTACAGACTGCAATGACTCCCCTGCTCTGCGCGCTTGCTCGACGCTCTGTGCTGCTTTTTCGCGACCTTGCTCCATTACGTCAACGGCGTTGGTTGCACTGCCACGCATGGTTTCAATAAGACTTTGAATGCTACGTGTTGAGTCCTGAGTTCTGTTTGCCAGTGCCCGAACTTCGTCGGCGACTACTGAGAAACCTCGCCCATGTTCACCTGCGCGGGCTGCCTCTATGGCTGCGTTCAGCGCCAGCAAGTTGGTCTGGTCAGCAATGCCTTCAATAACCTCTAACACTTTATTAATTTCAGCGGTATTGTCAGACAGTTCACCAATAACCGCTGAAGCACTTTCAACCTGCTTAGCCAGCTCTTCAATAGAGCGCACCGTTGCTTCCACTTCACGGCTGCCATTGACGGTTTCCTTGTCGGTGTCATCGGCTAGCTGCGCCGCTTCTTCGGTATGCTGTGCAACTTCACGAACCGTTTGCGACATCTGGTGAATGGCTGTTGCACCTTGAGTAGTTTGCTCTTGTTGTTCAACCACAAGCTTCTGATTATTGCCAGCAGTTTCGGACAATTCAGAAGATGCGTCAACTAGGGTATTAGCCGACTCGTTCACTTCCTTCAACAAACCCTGTAAACGGCGCACCATGGTGTTTACATCATCCATCATGCTGCCTTTGTACTTAGACCGTGTCTCAACCGTTAAATCGCCATCCGCAATTTTCTGAAGCACCTCGGCTGCTTCTTCTGGCTCACCACCAATTTTATGTGTGAGTCGAACCACAATTCTCCAGGCAACCAAACCACCGGCAATAATTGCAAAGGCGGTTATCCACCACATTAACGTGGCAAAGTTTTCGCTTCGCTCCATAACACCCTGGGTGCCCTTAGAGATGCTCGCTTCCTGATAGTCGATAAAGTCGTTAATACGGTTAAGCCACTCAGCGTAAATAGGCCCCAGCTCACGAATAACGTAGTCCTGCGCTTGCTGACGTTGGTCCGACTGCAGCAAACGCTCAACTTCCGCAGCAGACTCTAAGCCTTGTTCACGTATTTGCGCTATTGCCGCTAATAGCGATTTTTCCTCGCTATTAACGAGCTGCTCGTCAGAAATAATTCGCTGCATACCCTGTTGAGACTCTGCGTAGTCATTTTTTAGCTTCGCAATAAGCTCTCTCAAAGGCGGCCGTTCGCTGGCACGCTCAACTAACACTAAGTCGCGTAAAGCAATGGCTCTGTCGTGCACACTGCCACGGTAATTGATAGCAAATCGTTGTTTTTCACTACCGACCTCGTTGACACGCACCAGAGTTTTATCAATTTCGCCTACTTGGTAGGTGCCGATAATGGTGGTTATTGCAAGCAATAACAGAATGAACGCAAAGCCTGCGTATAACCTATTTGCTATCGTCATCTTTCTCTTACCTCAAAACTGCCGGGGTTTATATTTAGTTGAATGTTTATACAGAATAACTGAAAGGAAAGATCAGAAATAACCAATAAAATGAGATGAAATTAATCGGTTTTAACGGTTAATTATTTAACCTGCTAATAACCAACGAAAAATTCTAAGTTGGCTGGGTACGTAAAACATATATTCCGGGTGCCACTGAACGCCAATAACAGCTTGTTCCCGACCATCACTCTCAGACGCCTGAATAAAGCCATCTAAGTCCCAGCCGGTAGCTCGTATGCCTACACCCACCCGTTTTACAATTTGAGAGTGCAGACTGTTCACGCGGAGCTTATTCTTCTTGCATACTTCAGACAGCAAACTGCCCTTTTCTAAAAACACTTGTTTTGTCGGCAATAAACCCGGACGGTTATAGGTCAGCTTTCTCAAATCTTTTATGTTCTGGTTCAGTTCACCACCAAGCACGACATTAATAAGTTGAGAGCCGCGACAAATGCCCAAAAGCGGCTTTCTATTCTCAAGCGCCCACTGTATCCAGCGAATTTCAATGTCATCGCGATCGGGGTCATATTCGCCATCGGGCTCGGGAGGCTGGTTGTAGTGAGACGGACTGATGTCATCGCCACCACCAATAATTACGGCATCCACGTTGGGGCTTTCACAGCGGTGCCTGACACTCACTCTTATGGGGTGAGCACCAAGTAGCCTGAGCGCCAGCCAGGTGCACCACCACGAGGGAGACCACTTGCGTGCGGCCCCTGTTACCACCACTCGCGGTCGCTGAGCCATTGCGTTAGCCTTTCTTTCCAGTCCGTTTCGGCGACGCCCATTATTGGCCTTTCCGCCTCGAGAAATGCATTGCGCCAATAAGCCAAAGCGTTTTGGTCACTTGCCAAAGCTTCTATCACCCACCATAAGTTCCATTCTTCACTAAGCTGCCAGCCGGGATGCTCAATTTGGCAATTCGGAAGACGGTAATGAAACGTTGGACGTGCTTTTATTTTTCCGTCATTAACAGCGTTCATGACCCTGTCTTCGTCAACCATGCTAAACAGCGGAAGCATATCAAGCGCTCGGTTTCGAGTTGCGTTAAACGACAGATAATCATCAATAAGTGTCGACATATCAGCCTCGTCCTGAGTCATCAGGCGGTGCAGATAGTCTTCGGGGTACTTATCAATATATGGGCTGATTTTGCGTGTGGTATCAACCTGATGCTTCTCGATTAGCCACCATTGCAGCAGACCATAGGCCTGCAAATATCGCAGCACGGTTGGCGCATCGAGTTTAGGAATTTCAGCATTGATATGAACCCCATAGGCGGCTATCCAGGACTCATCGGTACCTTTTGCGCCTGCGTTACGAAGCTTATCAACGAGCGTTGTCAGTACCTTGCACTGCTCTAGCGTTAACGGTGGGCAGACAATTTCAATCGGCACCCAACGCTCCGCTAAATTGCCCAGCTCTTTTAACAGGCTGGACTCGTCGGCGCCCTCTGCTTTCGCTTTTTTCTTAAGGTACGCCCAGTCAATTTCGACATTGAAAGTGCCTAAGTCGGACGTTTTAACTTTGTGCTCTGCTTTTGATTCACGAACACATTCGCCATCGACGACTGAGCACAAAATTGTCGATGTCTGTTCTAATGTTAAGCCACTGAACTCCAGCTCAAAACCAACAGTTCTTGGTTCGTCGCTGTCATTCAGTGGCACAGGTAGTTCTTTAAAGTACGTCTCACTCAATCGAAAACTGTCCTGCTGGTCCTGGGAAAACAACCGGGCTTTCAAAGCCGTCTTTGCTTACACTAGCTACACCAAAAATGTAGTTATCGATCACAATGTTTTCCAGCGTGTATTCATTCACGTTGCCAACATAACGGCTAAACTGCCACTGTGGTGCGTCGGTTAAACGCCAATACACTTTATAACCAGCAATGTTCTCTTCGTCTTCGCTTTGCGCACTCCAGCTTAACGTTGTATCTGGTTTAACCGCCCCTTCAATTTCAACGTTCGCCGGTGGTCGTGGAGCCCACGCCATGCTAGCCAATGATGCGGCGTTCAATGCGGTGAGTTTAGCGGCATATTCAAAGTTCACACCATCAATAGTGTCACCATACTTAATGCCATTTTCGGTACGCAAGTCCTGATGCTGACGGTTGTAGTTTTCATTCGTTTCCATAATACGAATGCCCGGATAGCCGAGGTCGTTAAAGGGTCTGTGGTGACCGCCTCGGCCAAAACGGTCTAAACGATAAATCACCATGGTATCTAAATTCGGCACATATCGGTCTGCCACCCAGTCTATGTAACGCGCTAAATTGCGAGACGGAGAGTCAACCTCCCCACCATAGTAACGACGCATAGTGGCTTCGCGGTCAGACTCGTTCATACGGGTGCCCTCAGCAAAAATGCGCGCTGTTGAATTGTTGATAACACCGTTAATGCCTTCAATGTTGCCAATCATGTCGTTATTCAACACGGCGGTTAGATGCCACTCTTCATCTTTCGCTTTCTTCGCTAAAATTTTACCGCCAAACAAGCCTTGTTCCTCGCCCGCCAAAGCGGCGTAAACGATAGAGCCATCAAACTCGTATTGACTCAGCACGCGTGCCGCTTCCAAGGTGCCTGCAACACCTGAGGCATTGTCATTTGCGCCGGGAGCGTCTGATGTGTAGTCCATAACGTCACTAACGCGAGAGTCGATATCGCCTGACATCATGACGTAGCGATTCGGATCGGTTGTTCCTTTTTGAATAGCAATAACGCTTTTTACTTCTACCGGGTCTGGAATGCGGTCTTCGCCAGACACAACGTCACTGACATACATAACTTCCAGACAACCACCGCAGGCTTGCGATATTTTCTCAAACTCCGAATAAATCCAGCGGCGCGCAGCACCAATACCACGAGTATCGGATTCAGTTTCTGACAAAGTATGACGGGTGCCAAAGCTGACTAACTTACGAATATCTTTTTCTATGTTGTCGGCTTCTACGGCTTTCACAATGTCGTGCAGTTCTTCTTTGTCTTCATAGCTGACAGCATTTTGAGCGTTGGCGCCAAATGAAAATGCGGCACCTAGCCCCAGTAACAGCGCAGGCGCTAACCATTGTTTAGTCATAAAACAACCCTTCTTAACTATTGAAGTAATGTCATTCGATTATGCGGTATGACAACCGTGATGAAAAGGCGCTTAACCCCGAACACTTTGCACTGTGCGTTAAGTAGCGGCTAATATAGGACAGTTTGTTCTGCGCTATTTTGCGGATACATTTTCTTGACGTTAACCTAAGGGGTTGATCATGCAAACGCTTTTACTCGGCTACGGAGATATCGCGCAACGCACTGCGCGCTTATTGGTTAAGGGTGGACATAGTGTCACCGGCCTTTGCCGACACCCCGACAGCAAGCCGGTTATTGATGGCGTGCAGCTTGTTGCTGGTAACTACGATAACGAGCAAGACTTACGGCAGTTATTCACCACTCAATGGGACGCTATTGTCGTTACTCTGACTCCATCGCGTTCAGGCTCGCAGCACTACCACGATGGTTATGTTGTGCCCTGTCGGCACTTGCAGCAAGTATTAGCACAAAGTGGGCAACAGCCTTACATTATTTATGTGTCCAGTACCGGCGTTTATGCTCAGCAAGATGGCGAATGGATAGATGAAACCAGTGAAACGGCTCCTACGTCTGAATCTGGTCAGGCGTTGTTACAGGCCGAGTCGCTAATTGACTCGCTACCAACACAAACCACGATTTTACGTTGTAGCGGTATTTACGGTGAAGGCAGAGACTATCTATTAAAGCAGCTGGTAGCCGGGGAAATGACGTTACGTGACAGCTGGACAAACCGAATTCATCAAGACGATGTCGCCGGTTTTATTCATGCGTTATTAACATCGATTAAAAGCCCGCAGCCGCTTTATCTTGTCAGTGACGATGAACCCGTTAAACAATACGACATGTATCAATGGTTAGCGGAGCAACTCGATGCCAGTATTACCTCTGACGTTGAGACTGGTCCAGGTCCCAGAGGTTCAAAGCGATGTGACAATAGCCGCCTGAAAAACAGCGGCTATAAGCTTAAATACCCCACCTTTGTCGAAGGCTATGAGGCTTTTATTGATAGCTGGTCAAAATAATCGAGCATTCCTTCAGCGGCGGAGCGACCTTCGGCTATAGCGGTAACAACCAAGTCTGCGCCGCGAACCATGTCACCACCGGCGAAGATCTTCGGGTGACTGGTTTGCATAGCGAACTCTCGATTCGAGTCGGTTAACACCGTGCCCCAGTCGCTCAGTTCAACATTATGCTTCTTCAGCCACTCAGGTGGGTTCGCCTGGTAACCAAAAGCAATGATCACTGCGCTTGCCGGTAAGGTAAACTCAGAGCCCGCAACAGGCTCAGGCCGGCGTCGGCCATCACTGTCGGGCTGTCCTAATGCCGTTTTCACCATTTTGACACCAGTCACCTGTCCAGACTCGTTTGCTTCTATTTCCACTGGCTGAACGTTAAATAAGAACTCACCACCTTCTTCTTTGGCATTTTCCACCTCGCGGCGCGAGCCAGGCATATTGCTTTCGTCGCGTCGGTAAGCGCAAGTCACCGACGTCGCACCTTGCCGAATCGAAGTGCGTACACAGTCCATAGCGGTATCACCACCACCCAGCACCACCACTTGTTGCCCGTTAAGGTCAATATGCGGGTATTGCGGCATGGGCTTATGCGCCATTAGGGTTTGTGTGTTACCAATAAGAAACGGTAATGCCGGATACACTCCGTTATGCTCTAACCCTTTTAAGCCGCCATCCAGTGCTTTGTAGGTGCCTAACGCCAGAAACACCGCGTCGTATTGCTCAAGCAGTTCCGAGAACTTGATATCCTCACCAACAGTAACGCCCAGTTCGAATCGCACGCCCATTTCAGTGAATATCTCGCGGCGTAACTTCATGACTGCCTTGTCGAGTTTGAATGGTGGAATACCGTAAGTCAGCAACCCACCAATTTCAGGGTAACGGTCATACACCGTTGCGGTAACACCATTACGCGCCAGTACATCGGCACAGGCTAAACCGGCCGGTCCTGCGCCAATAACAGCGACTCGCTCCACTCGCTGTGCGACCCCGCTTAAGTCGGGTCGCCAGCCGTTGGCAAAGGCTTCATCGACAATTTGCTTTTCAATACTGCCAATAGTGACAGCACCGAAGCCATCGTTAAGCGTGCAAGCACCCTCGCAGAGACGATCTTGCGGACACACACGACCACAGACCTCTGGCAGACTATTGGTTTTATGCATAAGCTCTGCGGCTTCCGTGACTCGCCCCTGATTCGCTAATTCCAACCATTGGGGAATATAGTTGTGAACCGGACACTTCCACTCGCAATACGGATTACCACAGTCCAGGCAACGATCAGCCTGCCCTTGCAGCTGTACACCCGACATCGGCTCATAAATTTCGGTAAATTCAATGCGACGCTCATCGGCAGCCTTTTTCGGCGGATCGATTCGCTGAACGTCTAGAAATTGATACACATTTTTATTCATTACATCACCTGTACCCGAAGTTCAGCAGTAGAGCGTGCGCGGTGCCCCAGTAAGTTGGACACGTCCTGAGATTTTGGCTTCACAATACGGAAGCTTTTTACCGTCTCGTCAAAGGATGCTAGTAGCTTTCTGGAGTATGCACTGCCGGTGGCCTCATGGTGTTCATGAATAAGCCCGCGCAAATGCTCTTTAATAATGGAGGTTTCTATTTCTAACGCTTCAACCAGCTCATGGTTTAAACGGCGGTGTAAGTCTCCGTCGATGTCTCGCAAATAGGCAAAACCGCCTGTCATGCCGGCGCCAAAGTTAATGCCGCAATCGCCTAATACTGCGACAATACCGCCTGTCATGTACTCACAGCCGTGATCACCAATAGACTCAACCACAGCGGTGGCCCCTGAATTACGTACGGCAAAACGTTCGCCAGCACCGCCCGCCACATAGAGCTTTCCTCCAGTGGCGCCGTACAAACAGGTATTTCCCATAATGGCTGCTTTATGACTTAGGTAGTTTGCATTTAGAGGCTGCTTTAAGACAATTTCGCCGCCAGCCATGCCTTTACCTACGTAGTCGTTGGCATCTCCGGTCAGTCTTAGTTTTAAGCCACCGGCGTTCCAGGCACCGAAGCTTTGGCCTGCCGTACCGTTAAAGTTCAAAGTGATAGGCGCTGTCGCCATACCCTGATTACCATGCCATTTAGCAATATGGCCCGATAAACTAGCTGCAACAGAGCGGTCGTTATTTTGAATGGAAAACGACCACTTGCCGCCTGACTTATTTTCCACGGCAGACTGAGCCGCTGATAATATTTGCTGATTCAAGTCGCCTTTATCGAAAGGCTCGTTCTTTTCTGTGCAATGCAATGGGTGTTCAGACTGAATGCCCGACGACGCAAGCAATTCGGTTAAGTCTACCGCTTGCTGACGTTTCGTTTCACCCGGTAAGCGCTCCAGCAAATCTGTGCGTCCAATCACGTCCGTAAGCTCTGTTACACCCAAGTAAGACAGAATGTCGCGCACTTCTTCCGCCATAAACTCAAACAATCGAATGACTTTTTCCGGCAAGCCAGAGAAGTGCTTCTTCCTGAGTAATTCGTCTTGCGTTGCAATACCGGTCGCGCAATTATTTAAGTGGCAAATTCTTAAGTATTTACAGCCCAGAGCGACCATCGGCGCAGTACCGAAACCAAAGCTTTCCGCACCTAAAATAGCGGCTTTGACAATGTCTTTACCGGTTTTCAGGCCACCATCTACCTGCAGCCGTATTTTGTGTCTTAGTTTGTTGGTAACCAAGGCTTCATGCACCTCAGCGAGCCCCAGCTCCCAGGGTGAGCCGGCATACTTCACTGAGGTTAACGGACTGGCACCGGTGCCACCGTCGTAGCCCGAGACGGTAATAAGGTCCGCATAGGCTTTTGCCACCCCCGTAGCGATGGTTCCAATACCCGGCGTAGAAACCAACTTCACTGATACCAGCGCTGTTGGATTTACCTGCTTAAGATCAAAAATAAGCTGGGCGAGATCTTCAATCGAATAAATATCATGATGCGGCGGCGGTGATATTAATGTCGTACCCGGCACTGCGTAGCGCAGCTGGGCAATTTCCGCAGTCACCTTCTCGCCGGGAAGTTGCCCTCCTTCTCCGGGTTTCGCGCCTTGAGCCACTTTAATTTGAATAACGTCAGCATTCACCAGGTAATGCGGTGTCACACCGAAACGCCCTGACGCGACTTGTTTAATACGAGAGTTCTTTTCAGTATTGAACCGTTTAGGGTCTTCACCCCCTTCTCCAGAGTTGGAGTGTCCGCCAATTCGGTTCATTGCTATCGCTAGTGCTTCATGGGCTTCTGAACTGAGCGCACCAATGGACATAGCGGCGGTGTCAAAGCGCTGGTACAAACGCTCTTTGGGTTCAACCTGTTTAATGTCGATAACGGGGGTTTCCGGCAGCTTCAAGTCCAGCAAGTCACGAATATGAGTCACTGGTCGTTCATTCACATGCTTGGCGTAAACCTTGTAAGCGCCTTCGTCTCCGGTATTAGCCGCTTCCTGTAAGGCCACTACAACATCGGGGTTATAAGCATGATACTCACTGCCATGAACGTACTTTAATAAACCACCCTGCGCTAAGGGTTTGCGCTTCAACCAGGCTTTCTGGAAACGCTGCAGTAAATCCTGCTGTATGTCGTCAAAACCTGTTCCGTTAATGCGCGCAGGCATATTGCAAAAAGACAGCTCTCTGACATCCTCATTAAGCCCAACGGCTTCAAACAGCGATGCGCCACGGTAGCCGGAGATTGTCGAAATGCCCATTTTCGAAAGTATTTTCAACAGCCCTTTATTCAGCCCTTTACGGTAATTCAGTAGTGCTTCTCGGACGGATAAGTCGACTTTTTGCTTTTCAACGAGCTGTTCAACCGTTTCGTACGCCAAAAATGGGTATATAGCCGTGGCACCCAGCCCCAGCAGAACCGCCATGTGATGCGAGTCACGCGCTGACGCAGTTTCGATGATAATATTTGAGTCGCAGCGCAGGTTTTCATGCACTAGCGCCTGTTGAACCGCGCCAACTGCCATTGGTGCCGGAATAGTAACATCGCCTTTTTCAAAGTGGCGGTCGCTAAGAATGGCAATGACCACGCGTTGCTGCCTTACCGCCTCAACCACGTTCTCAACAACTTCAGTGAGCGCCTGTTGTAACGGCTTATCTGCCGGGTTAAAGGCCAGTGAAAAATTCATACTACGATAGTGTTTTTCATCTAACTCCCGCAGTTGCTTAATGTCGGTATACATTAAAATAGGCGACTCAAAGACCACTCGGTCGGCATCGCCGGACGCTTCATTAAATACGTTATGCTCACGGCCAATGATGGTGCTTAATGACATAACGTGACGTTCCCGAATAGGGTCGATGGCGGGGTTAGTGACCTGCGCAAACTGCTGCCGGAAATAGTCATAAAGCAGTCGCGGTTGCTTTGACAAAAAGGCTTGCGGGGTATCGTCGCCCATGGAGCCAACCGCTTCCTGACCGTCTTTAGCAAGAACACTCATCACCTGCTGCAGTTCTTCTTCGGAGTAGAGAAACGCTTTATGAAATACCGCCATTGTCTCGTCGTCATACAGCCGCTGGCCTATTTTGTCGGCGTGGCTGCGTTCAAACGGCACTAAATGGCGACGGTTTTGTGACAACCATTGCTTGTAGGGGTGACGATCTTTAAGCTCGGTTTCTATGTCATCGTTATACCAAATTTTTCCGGTATAGGTGTCGACGGCCATCATCTGCCCCGGTCCCAGTCGACCTTTTTCTTTGACTTCAGCTTCGTCGTAATCCCAAATCCCCACCTCTGACGCAATAGTGAGAGTGCCAGATTCGGTCAACACGTAACGTGCAGGACGTAAGCCGTTTCTATCCAGACTGCAGGCCACATGGCGACCATTACTTAAGACAACACCGGCAGGACCGTCCCAGGGCTCCATATGAAGCGCGTTAAACTCGTAGAATGCACGCATATCTTCCGACATGGTTGCATCACCCTGCCAGGCAGGTGGAATTAACAAGCGCATTGCGCGGAATAAGTCCATACCACCGGCTAACAGTAACTCCAGCATATTGTCGAGAGAAGCAGAGTCTGAGCCGCTCATGCCAACTAACGGCGTTGCGTTTTGTAAGTCTGGCAGTAGCGGCGTGTGGAACTTATAGGCTCGGGCTCTTGCCCACTGTCGGTTTCCCCGTATGGTATTAATTTCACCATTATGGGCGAGAAAGCGAAATGGCTGTGCTAATGGCCAACGGGGTTGAGTATTCGTTGAAAAGCGTTGGTGAAACACACAAATAGTCGTCGTCAGTTTGTCGTTAGCGAGATCGTGATAATAACTAGCCAGATCTTTTGCTAACACCAGACCTTTATAAACAATGACTAAACTTGATAAAGAAGCGATATACAGTTCACTATTGTCGGCATAATGCTGCTCTATGCGGCGGCGCGCCATATATAGCCGACGTTCCAGGTCTTTTTTTCGCCAGCCGGGAGGTGCTGACACAATGACTTGCTCGATATCAGGCTCAGACAGTGCGGCTTGCTCACCTAAAATAGAAGGCTCTGTCGGAACCTTACGCCACCCGTTTACGGTTAAAGTTTCTTTTTGTAACTCTTGCTCTATAAGCTGGCGAGCGGCTTCCTTTTTGTCATGGTCTTTACTAAAAAACACCATACCAACAGCAAACTTTTTACTGAGCGACCAATTCTGAGACTTCGCGTAGTCCTTAAAAAATTGTTCGGGTAACTGCAATAAAAGACCACAGCCGTCGCCTGTTTTACCATCTGAACCAATACCGCCACGGTGCTGCATTCTGTCCAGGCCATGCAATGCAGTGGCTATTAACTCATGCCTGGCCTCACCATTGATATTAGCAATTAAGCCAAAGCCACAGTTGTCTCTTACATCTGCATTTTGATACAACCCCATGCAACGCCCCTGAATAAATAGTCAATTATTTTAGATTAGCATGCAGTTGTTAGGTTCGGAAGAGGTGCCGATTATTATCGTTATAAACAGGTTGTATAGATATAAAAAAAGGCCTCGGATTGAGGCCTTTGGGGTTATTTCAGCGTGGCGGCAAAGGCCAGCATTCTATCAAGAGGCACCATAGCTTGCTTACCGAGTTCCGGGTCAACATGAATTTCATGCTCTTTGCCACCGGTTTCTAGCGCTTGCTCTATGGCTTTAAGGCCGTTCATTGCCATCCAGGGACAATGTGCGCAGCTTCGACAGGTTGCACCATTACCGGCGGTAGGTGCTTCAATAAACGTCTTATTCGGCTGCAACTGCTGCATTTTATAAAAAATGCCTTTGTCGGTAGCCACAATAAAGGTGTCGTTCGGAAGCTCCTGGCTGGCTTTTATGAGCTGCGAGGTTGAACCGACAGCATCGGCCATTGCAACAATGTTTTCAGGCGACTCAGGGTGAACCAGAATGGCTGCGTCAGGGTGTAACGCTTTCATGTCGTTTAGAGCTTTCGCTTTAAACTCGTCGTGTACAACACAAGCGCCCTGCCATAACAGCATGTCTGCACCTGTTTCACGGGCAATATAACCGCCTAAATGTTTATCGGGTGCCCATAGTATTTTTTCGCCTTTCGCATCGAGATGATCAACCAGCTCTAGTGCCATACTGGATGTTACTACCCAGTCAGCACGTGCTTTAACCGCTGCTGAGGTATTTGCATAAACCACAACGGTCCGGTCAGGGTGTTGGTCACAAAACTCCGCAAACTTATCTGGAGGACAACCTAAATCCAAAGAGCATTCGGCATCGAGGGTCGGCATTAACACCTGTTTATTGGGCGTGAGTATTTTTGCTGTCTCTCCCATGAAGCGAACACCGGCAACAATTAGCTTCTTCGCCGGATGGTCACGACCAAAGCGCGCCATTTCCAAAGAGTCAGCAACACAGCCACCTGTTTCTTCAGCCAGAGCCTGAATGTCAGGGTCAGTATAGTAGTGAGCCACTAACACTGCGTCTTTCTCTTTTAAGAGCTCTTTTATACGCGCGACAGTTTCCTGCTTTTCTTCAGGCGTCAAAGGCTTAGGTTTTGGCGGAAACCGGTAATCAAGGGTATCCAGCGTTTGAATCTCAGTCATGGTATTACAGCTTATGTCCAAGTGTTCTGTATAACGTGGCGGCTAGTATAATCGAATTCAAGAGGGGGTTGTAGTTAAGTTATCAGAAAGAGGAAATGGTGGGTTGTGCAGGATTCGAACCTGCGACCAATTGATTAAAAGTCAACTGCTCTACCAACTGAGCTAACAACCCATATTTCTGATTTTCTTAGCGTTAGCGAGTGGTGGGTTGTGCAGGATTCGAACCTGCGACCAATTGATTAAAAGTCAACTGCTCTACCAACTGAGCTAACAACCCAACGCTAACTATTCGTTACCAGTTCTGCTTGGCAACGGCGGCATAGTTTACTGAAATAACGCGCTTATGCAACTTAAAATTGAAAAAAACTGTCTGACTGATTAATTCACGAACACATGTTGCGCTCGTGTTAGTTAATTCAGTCTCTGCTTGGCTAAATTTGCTTCAGTACTGTCTGGATACTCGCTAATAACTTTTTCGTAATAGCGCTTAGCATCAGCAGTATTACCTTGGTCATTTGCGATAGCACCAAGCTTCAATAAACAGTCGCCACGCTTATTACTATCCGGATAGTCTTCAACTACCGTCATGAACTGCTGTTCGGCCTTATCATACTCTTGCTGAGCAAAATAAAGCTGTCCCAGCCAGTAATGGGCGTTTGGCACGTAAGTAGAGTTAGGAAAGCTCTCCAGGAAGGACTGGAAAGCCGGAATGGCAGCGTCATAACGCTTGTCTTCCAAAACCAAAGCAATGGCTTTGTCATAGGCGTCATTTTCGCTCAAGCTCGCTGAATAACTGCTGCTATCAGTTTGCGTTGGTACCTGCTGCATATCGGAATAACCCGAGCCAGCATTATTACTCTGGCTATTGTTGTCCTTTAGCTGGCTAAAGCGACGATCAATTTCCTGATACAGCTCGCGCTGGCGTTGTAAAAGTTGTTCCAATTGGTAGGCGTGCTCTTCAGTTATACCTCTTAATTCTGCAACGTCTTGTTGCACAGAATTAAGTTGATCCATCATGTTAAGTTGCGCACTAGAACGAGCTTCGAGCATACGCTCAATTTGTTCTAGGCGTTTCTCAACATCACCTGAAGAAGACAAACCTGAAACAGGCGCCTGGGCTAATGCAAGCCCAGGCACTAACAAACTGACAGCTAACAGCGTTTTTTTCATGAACTACCCGTTTAAGTCTGGGATTAGTACACTAAAACCGCACGACGGTTCTTCGCGTATGCACTTTCAGTTGACGCATCAACTAAAGGCTTCTCTTCACCGTAAGATACGGTAGAAGTCTGAGAGTCCTGAACACCTAAGTTGTGCAGGTAGTCTTCAACCGCTTGTGCACGGCGCTCGCCAAGTGCAATGTTGTATTCAGGTGTACCGCGCTCATCAGCATGGCCTTCGATAACAACCTTCACTGACGGGTTTTTAACTAAGTAATCAGCATGTGCTGCTAATAGCTCAGCGTACTCAGATTGTACGTTTGATTTATCAAAAGCAAAGTAAACAATGTGTTCTTTGCGCAATGCTTCCATTTTTTCTTGACGCTGTTCTTCAAGAGTTTGTTGACGCTCTGCTGCACCAACCTCAACACCAGAGTCTTGCTCTGCTTGTTGATTCGTTTCCTGACCTGCGCCCGCACCTGAATCGGTTTCCTGGTTTGAGCTACAAGCGGCCAGAGTTGCCATTGGTACAACGATTGCCAGAGCTTTAAAAAGTTTATTAAGCTGCATCCTTTTCGTCCTTATCGTTTAATCGAACATTCAACCATTCAGGCTATTTACATAAATGGCGACCAAGAGGGAGATTTCACTTCCCCATCAGAAGCCGGTAACCTTGCTTTAAAACGTCCATCGGTAGAGACCAGTGCCAGTACTTGCTTGTTATTATGCGTTGTACTGTATATCACCATACTGCCATTCGGCGCGATACTTGGTGACTCATCCAAAGACGTTTTTGTTAAAACCTGCATTGTTCCTCGTGGGAACTCCTGCTTAGCTATATGATAGTTCCCTCTGGTACGGTTTACCAGAATCATGTTTTCACCAGACGGCGCTACCGTACCACCTAAGTTCTGTTCACCTTCGAACGTCAAACGCCGAACCTGACCAGAAGACAGCTCTACACTGTAAAGCTGAGGTCTGCCACCACGTTCAGACGTAAATACTAGCGACTTTCCGTCTGGTGTCCAACTCGGTTCTGTATCAATCGTACGATTCCGCGTAACTCGTTGCAAGCTTTTCGTTTTTATATCGAAAACATAGAGTTCCGGGTTGCCATCTTTTGAGAGCACCATCGCTAATTTTGAACCATCCGGTGAAAACACCGGGTTACCATTTATGCCCGGGAATGACGTTAGCTTTTCACGGCGCGTGGTATAAATATCCTGCATGAAGATCTCTGCAGTTTTATTTTCAAAACTCACGTAAGCCAACTTGTTACCGTCTGGTGACCAAGACGGAGACATCAGCGGCTCAGGACTGCGCAGCAAGATCTTTTCATTAGCGCCGTCGTAATCAGCTACGGCAAGTTTATAGGGGTAACGGTCGTCATGGTTCACCGTCACATAAGCAATCTTGGTCATGAACGCGCCTTTTTCACCGGTCAGTGCTTCATAAACAACATCGGAGATACGGTGAGAGTAGCTACGGAACTGATCCCCATCTATGACACTTGAACGTGAATCCAGTACGTGGTCATTACTCTGCACTAATTCACCATCGCGCAACATTTGAGCGTTACCACCGGTAATTTGCCCGCGCAATACATCAACCAACTCAAACTTAACCATATAACGGTCAACAGAGTACGGTTCTACGGACCCGACCAACACCGCTTCAACGCCCATCTTCGCCCAGGCAGAGTAGTCAATATCGCCGTCTTTAGTCGGACGTTGGGGCATTGCTGTTGTCGGAATCGGGTTAAATCGGCCGCTTCGTCTTAAGTCGGCAGCGATAACCTCAGTTAAATTTCCTGGTGGCTGCCCTTCGCCTTTCCACTCAAAAGGAACCACAGCAATAGGTCGTGCCGTATCGATACCTTCGGTAATGACAATTTCTAACACACCTGCACGGGCAGAGCTCATCACAACAAATAGCAGAGCCAGGGCTTGAAATACGATTTTTCTCATTGGTCACCTTAATTACAACTGTGGCTTAACAGTCAATTTGATTGTACTCATCTGCTGGTAAATTTCCGGATCTTCCGACACCGGTAGCGTATTTGCTTTTAAAACAGCATTACGCGCTGAGCGACACACACTGGCATCACCGTTACCGGTATCTACCGATTTAACAAATCCACTTGGCGCAACGCTAATGGTTAACTCACATGACTTTCCTTGCATAGAGTCATCAACGGTCCAGTTACGCTGAATGGTCTGCCGTATTAATGCCTGATACTTTTCAACTTCACTCAACACTTGTTGACGTCTTGCTGCCTGACGGCGAGCTCGCTCTTCTTCCATTTCTTTTTTCAATTGTGCTTCTCGCTCAGCGGCCCGACGCTCAGCTTCTTCGCGTTTACGTCTCTCTTCTGCGGCTCTGCGTTCAGCTTCTTCCGCTTCTTTTTTGCGGCGCTCAGCCTCTTTAGCCGCCGCTTCAGCCTTAGCTCTCTCTTCGGCTAAACGCTGCGCTTCTTTCTTTGCCTGCTCAGCTTCTTTACGCGCTTGAGCCGCTTCCTGGCGTTCAATTTCTTGCTGACGTTCAATCTCTTTTTGACGTTGCTCTTCGCGCTCTCGAGCTTTACGTGCTTCTTCAGCTCGGCGCTCTAAACGTTCAATTCGTCGCTGCTCAGCAGCCTCTGCTTCGGCTTTTTGTCGCTTCATTCTATCGACTTGTTCCTGCACCTTAGCTTTATCAACGGAAACTGCGCTGACAATTTCTTCCGCAGGTTCAATGTCGCTTTGGTTCAAGTTAACTTCCATCGCTTCTGGTGTCGATGGCGTAAACTCAAAGCTAATGAGCAATACACCCGCTATAACAGCGTGTATTGCTATAGAATATATGAGCGGTAACGTTAAGCTCTCCGATTTATCCACAACTACTCTTCCGACGAATCTGTCATTAACCCAACCGATGGTACACCAGCTCTTTGCAATAGCACCATCAATTGAACAATTTGGTTATAAGATACCGCACCATCACCGTTCACCATAACCGGCGTATCAGGCTCGACTTGCAAATGCGCCGCCACTAAAGTCGCAAGCTCATCCGCCTGCATTGGCGTGTCTTGGCTATCACCCTGGTTCAGGTAATAGCGGCCTTCGGCATCAACAGAGGCAACCAGCGGGGGCTTACTGTCTTCAGACAATGGCTCTGCCGTTGCTTTAGGTAAATCGACCTTTACGCCTTGAGTAATTAAGGGTGCCGTTACCATAAAAATAATAAGAAGAACGAGCATCACATCGATGTATGGCACCACGTTTATCTCAGCAACCGGCTTACGCCGTTTGCGCGGCATGACCATCATAGTGACTCACCTTCCACTTTTTCTTTAGATGACTTCGCCAGTGCCTGACGCTGCAGTATAGAAGTGAACTCATCAATAAAGTTCATGTACTGACCATCTATTTTTTCCGCGCGTGTCGTAAAGCGGTTAAACGCAATCACCGCTGGTATCGCTGCAAATAAGCCCAAAGCGGTTGCGATAAGTGCTTCGGCGATACCCGGCGCAACCATAGCCAACGTTGCCTGTTGCACGGCACCTAATGCGATAAACGCGTTCATAATACCCCATACGGTACCGAAAAGGCCGATATAAGGGCTAATAGAACCAATGGTTGCCAGCGTACCCAAATGGCTATCTAGCTTCTCCATTTCACGGGCGTGAGCAACACGCATCGCACGGAACGCCCCTTCAAGCATTGATTGGTTGCTCCCGGCGGACTGGTTACGAAGCCTTGCAAACTCTTTAAATCCAGCATGAAACATTAACTCCATGCCACGAGCATTTTTTGCACGCGCAGATATCTCCTGATAAAGACGGGCTAAATCCACACCCGACCAAAAGCGATCTTCAAACTTTAACGCGTCTTTTTGCGCTTGGTTAAGTACTTTCCGACGTTGGAATATCAATACCCAGCCCCAAACAGACATAGCGAGAAGGATGATCATAACCAGCTTTACCAATAAGCTGGCCTGCAAAAATAAATCAATAAACGATAGCTCTGCTTGCACGCTCTAAACCTCTGTCTCAATACGCGATAAAATAGATGCCGGAATAGCAACAGGTTTCATTACTGAGTTATCAACACATGCAGCAGTAACAACTGCCGAGCAATGAACACTGCCATCTTTTCCCAAAACATTCTGTTCAAACATTAACGACGCCTTTTTCTTTTTTATAACGTCGACAGTTACTGTTAGCTCTTCGTTGAATCGGGCTGCCTTTTTTAAATCAAGCTCAACCTTACGTACAACAAAGGCTATATTGTGAGCCAACCAAGTGTCCTGTTCAATCCCTAATGAGCGTAACCACTCCGTCCTGGCCCGCTCAAGGAATTTGAGATAATTGGCGTAATAAACAATACCACCTGCATCTGTATCCTCGTAGTACACGCGGATAGGCCATTCAAACTGATAGTGAGACATTAGCACCTCGGGTAAAGTTCTGAAAAGTTACCGTAATGTAATAATTTGTAAAGAGACCGCCAAAAGTATCGCTGGTTAAATTATCAGCAGAGTTTTTTTTATGACAGAACTGAAACATAAAAACAAGAACTCTTTGTTTTAATTGCTCTTTTTGTTTTTGTTATAATTTTGTTGAGCTTTTTTTGAACAACTTCACCTTATAACGGATTAGTTTTTCTTATGCGAGAAAGCAATTTTTCTTGTTTGATCAAGCGCATATTATACTTATAATACCCCACATATCAGAGACGAAGAGATTGGTTGTCACTTCTTCTTAGATTGTTTGAAGATTGTTCCCTGGATTTAACTTCCTTCTTGTTGTTCTATTTGCCCGTACTTTTGTGCGGGCTTTTTTTTCCTATTTCTCAGGTTTTAATCCAAAGTGGTGATACGCTCTTGGAGTGGCTAAACGGCCTCTCGGTGTTCTTTGCAAAAAGCCCTGCTGAATAAGGTAAGGCTCAAGCACATCTTCAATGGTGTCTTTTTCTTCACCAATAGCCGCTGCAAGGTTATCAAGCCCCACAGGACCGCCCATAAACTTCTCCATAATGGCTAATAAAAGCTTACGGTCCATGTAGTCAAAGCCGGCATGATCAACATCAACCATAGTTAATGCTGCATTTGCGGTTTCCTGATCGATTTCGCCGTTACCTTTAACTTCTGCATAGTCTCTTACCCGACGTAACAAGCGATTTGCAATACGCGGCGTTCCTCGCGAGCGTCGTGCAATTTCTTTGGCGCCGCCCTCTTTCATTGTCACGTTCATAAAATGAGCGGAACGCGACACAATATCGGTTAACTCTTCTACATCATAAAATTCTAGTCGTTGCACAATGCCAAAACGGTCACGCAATGGAGAGGTTAAGGCTCCGGCGCGGGTGGTTGCCCCAACTAAAGTGAAAGGCGGTAAGTCGAGCTTTATCGAGCGCGCGGCCGGCCCTTCTCCTATCATGATATCCAACTGGTAGTCTTCCATGGCCGGATACAAAATCTCTTCTACAACTGGGCTCAAACGATGAATTTCGTCAATAAACAAAACATCGTGCTCATCTAAGTTCGTTAATAGTGCGGCTAAGTCGCCCGCTTTTTCCAGAACCGGCCCTGAAGTGGTTTTAATATTGACGTCCAGCTCATTAGCTACAATATTTGCCAGGGTGGTTTTACCAAGACCCGGAGGACCAAAAATCAGCAGATGATCGAGCGCTTCCTGTCTTTTTCGTGCCGCCTCAATGAAAATCGCCATTTGCTCAACAACATGCTTCTGCCCGGTATACTCATCGAGCTTCTTCGGGCGAATAGCACGATCTATGGCTTCATCGTCGCCCTGCACATCGGCTTCAACAATTCGGTCAGTTGGAATGTGGTCGGCTTCTATCATTGTTTTACCTTAAGACAGCTCTTTTAGCGCTAGTCGTATCAGAACTTCACTACTATGTTCAGCAGAGTACACTTTCTGAATGGCTTTTTCAGCCTGATTTTCTTTGTACCCAAGTGCAACCAGAGCACTAACAGCATCAGAGCGAGTATCAGCTGGGTGGACCCGAGCATCACCGCCTTTATTATCCACGGGCATAGCATCGGTAAACGGCGTTGCTGAGTTCCAGTCTTTCAGTCGGTCGCGCATTTCAATGACTAAACGCTCCGCGGTTTTCTTGCCAACGCCCGGCAGTTTCACTAAGCGGCTCACGTCATTCTGATTCACAGCAAACACGAATTCGTCCGCAGACATGCCTGACAAAATGCCTAGTGCTAGCTTTGGTCCTACACCTTGGGTTTTTATTAATAACCGGAACAGTGAGCGCTCCGACAATGAGTTAAAGCCATACAAGAGTTGTGCATCTTCACGGACAACAAAGTGCGTTACCAGCGTTACAGGCTGTCCTGTCGCAGGTAAGTCGTAAAAGCAAGTCATGGGTAATTGCACCTCATACCCGACGCCATTCACATCGACCAATACTTCCGGTGGCTGTTTGGCTAATAATGTGCCTTGAATTTGTCCTATCACAACGGCTTTCTCCCTATTAAATTAACGTAGCCTACCGCGAACGGTTTTCCTCGCTGCCCCTGACATTTTTAGCAGGCTTTCTGCGCTTTGCGCGTGGCATAGCGCTACCGCCAACGCATCAGCTGCATCGGCTTGCGGTGTCTTTTGTAAATTAAGCAGCGCGACGACCATATGTTGCACCTGTCCTTTTTCTGCGCCGCCGTTACCGACAACGGCTTGTTTTATCTGGCGCGCCGAATACTCAGCCACTGGCAGCCCGGCTCTTGCTGCAGCTACTATGGCCGCTCCCCGCGCTTGTCCCAGCTTCAAGGCTGAGTCAGGGTTTTTCGCCATAAACACTTGTTCAATAGCAAACTCTGTAGGGCTAAACTGAGTGATTAACTCGCTGACACTGTCATGAATCAGCCGTAGTTTTTCGGCGAGCGACAGTGGTTTTGCCGACGTTCCTGTCGCGCGAATGCAACCACTGCCTAAATAGTGAAATTTACGGCCATGTTTTTGAATAACGCCATATCCGGTTAACCGTGAGCCTGGGTCAATACCTAATATGACGCTCATAATTCCTTAATCGTCCAGCTTCGCCAATACGTCATCAGAGATATCAGCATTATGGTACGCGTTCTGAACGTCGTCTAAGTCTTCCAGTGCGTCCAACAATTTCAAAAATGAACGGGCACTGTCTTCGTCCAAGTCAACTTTGGTGTCTGGCACCTGAGTCACTTCCGCATTGGACGATTCCAGCCCTTTGGCGTCTAGGGCATCTTTCACAGGACCAAAGTTTTCCGGTGACGTCATAACATCCAGACCGCTTCGCGGATACTTCACGATGTCCTCAGCACCCGCTTCAAGTGCTGGCTCCATAACGTCTTCTTCGGTAACGTCCGTTCCGTAGCTAATGACACCCATTTTATTGAATAAGTAAGCCACCGAGCCGTCTGTACCTAAGTTCCCGCCGTGCTTACTGAAGGCATAACGCACTTCAGACACCGTCCGGTTTTTGTTGTCCGTCATGCACTCCAGAAGAATGGCCACGCCATTAGGACCATAACCCTCGTAGGTCAGCTCCTCAACATTGTCCCCTTCCATCTCACCGGTGCCACGCTTTATTGCGGTATCGATGGTATCTCGCTTCATGTTATTGGACAGCGCTTTGTCGATTGCTGCGCGCAGACGCGGATTCGTTTCAGGATCGCCACCGCCTTCACGGGCGGCGACGTTAATTTCGCGAATCAATTTTGTGAAAATTTTGCCGCGCTTAGCATCCTGCGCGGCCTTTCGGTGCTTTATGTTCGACCACTTCGAGTGACCTGCCATGTTTCACCCCACAAACTTTAATCGTTGAATGTACTTACTCTGTGTCTTCGACGGTGCTCTTAACGCCAAGTTCATTCAGCGCTTCGGGGTTGGCTAACCCTGGAGCGTCCGTTAGCACGCAAGCTGCTGTGGTTGTTTTCGGGAACGCAATAACGTCACGAATTGAGTTCGCTCCCACCATCAACATCACCAGTCGGTCCAAGCCGAAAGCCAAACCTGCGTGCGGAGGAGTACCGTACTTGAGCGCCTCAAGCAAGAAACCAAACTTCTCTTGTGCTTCTTCTTTACCAATGCCCAGAACTTCAAATACGGCTTGCTGCATTTCGTTTTCGAAAATACGTGTTGAACCACCGCCGACTTCAACACCGTTTAAAACCATATCGTAAGCATTAGACAGTGCCTGAGCCGGGTTAGCGCGTAACTCGTCCGGTGTTACATTAACGGGTGCTGTAAACGGGTGGTGCAAGGCCGCTAGCGAGCCGTCATCGTCTTCTTCGAACATTGGGAAGTCAACAACCCACAATGGTTTCCACTCGTCACTGACAAGGTCAAACTCCTCACCCAACTTAAGGCGCAGCGCCCCCATAGCTTCAGCAACGGTGTTGGCTTTGTCTGAGCCAAAGAACAAAATGTCACCAGTAGCGGCTTCTGTACGTTCAAGAATTGCGTTCAATGCATCGTCTGGCAGGAATTTCAAAATTGGCGACTGCAAGCCATCGCGGCCTTGAGCCAAATCGTTCACTTTTATCCAGGCAAGGCCTTTCGCGCCGTAAATACCCACAAAATTGGTGTATTCATCTATCATCTTACGCGACACATTTTCCGCCTGACCAGGCAGACGAATAACGGCTACACGCCCTTTTTCATCGTTCGCCGGACCGGAAAACACTTTAAACTCAACGTCTTTTAATAAGTCCGCGACGTCTACTAATTCTAATGGGTTACGTAAATCTGGCTTGTCTGAACCATAACGCTTCATGGCTTCATGCCAGGTCATGCTCGGGAACTCGCCCAGCTCAATACCCAGTAACTTGTCGAACAACTCACGAGTCATATTTTCAGTCACTTCCATAACTTGTTCAGCGGTCATGAAAGAGGTTTCGATATCGATTTGAGTAAATTCAGGCTGGCGGTCAGCGCGTAAGTCTTCGTCGCGGAAGCATTTTACAATTTGGTAGTAACGGTCAAAACCCGACATCATCAGCAGTTGCTTAAACAATTGCGGGCTTTGTGGTAACGCGAAAAAACGACCTTTATGTGTACGGCTTGGCACTAAATAATCACGCGCTCCTTCCGGAGTGGCACGCGTTAACATTGGAGTTTCTATATCTAGGAAACCGTTGTCGTCCAGAAAGCGTCTTACTGCACTAGTAACTTTAGCGCGGAATTGAAGCTTTTCGTTCATTTGCGGACGGCGCAGGTCCAGATAGCGATAACGCAAACGCGCTTCTTCACTGACCTGGCTGTTAAAGTCGATAGGCAGCGGCTCAGAGCGGCTTAAAATATTAAGTTCAGAAGCCAGCAGCTCAACTTCTCCCGTCTTCATGCTGGCGTTTACCTGGCTTTCAGGGCGACGGTTTACTGTGCCGGTAATTTGTACACAGAATTCCTGACGTAACTTCTCAGCCTGCTCGAACAACGCTTTTTGGTCTGGGTCAAAAACAACCTGAATAAGACCTTCTCTGTCGCGTAAATCGATGAAAATCAGGCCGCCTAAGTCACGACGTTTATTAACCCAGCCACATAAAGTAACTTGTTGCTCTGCGAGTTCTGCGTTTACTTGTCCACAATAATGCGTGCGCATGTACTTTTCCTACTACCGACGAATTCGTTAAAAGTGAAGCGCTACATTATAGCTAACTAGGGCTGAATGTCATCCTCGGTACTGGCTAAGCGCACATCATTTTTACCCGCTGCTTTAGCGGCGTACATGGCCTTATCGGCGGAGCGCAATAACTTTTGTACATCGGTGCCATGAGCAGGGTACATAGCGACACCAATAGATACGCTCACTTCCAGTTGCTGTTTTTTGACTTTGTAGGGCTTGGCTAGCTGCACTACCAACTTACGGGCTACCGCAAGTGCTGACCCCACGGCCACGGCGGTTGGTAGTATCACCACAAACTCGTCGCCACCGTGACGGCAGACGGTATCGGAGCGGCGCAATAAATTCTTCATGCTCTGTGCGGCCTGGACAAGTAACTCGTCACCATAATTGTGACCGAAATCGTCATTTATCTGCTTAAAACCGTCGAGATCCAAAAACAGCACTGCGAACGGCTTTTGCGTTCTTTCGCTCTGATGTAGCGACTGCTCGAGACGGTCCTGCATTAAGTTTCTGTTCGGCAGTCCTGTTAATTCGTCATGAGTGGCAATGTGCCGAATACGGCGCTCAGCGGCTTTACGCGCTTTTATCTCTTTACGAAGCCGGCTGTTCCAAATACCGAAACCGACAATAACCAACAGCACAACCGAGCCCACTTTCATGACTAATTCGAACAGTTCTTCGTCGGTCCAGCCCTGCTCTAATTCGTAACCGTACCATTTGCGCTTTAACGACTCTTGCTCCTGCTGAGTCAGCTTATCGATTCCGCGATTAAGTAATGTCACCAAAGGCTGCCAATCGTCACGTACTGCTATGTACAAGGCTTCGCCCTGAGTCGCATCAAGTACTGACAGCTTTGACCCCGGGAGCGGGTATTCCTGAAGTTCGTACACCAGAATTGGTAAACTATCGACATAAGAGTCAACCATTCGATTACGTAACCGCTCAATACCTTCGTCGATAGTAGAAACACCAACCACTTCAATGCGGCCTGTATCAATAAGCTGGGACTCAATGCTGTAGCCTTCAACAACAGCAACCCGCTGACCGTGCAGCTCGCTCGTTCTCAAACTACTGCCAGCACGCATGGTAGAGTCCATAGTCAGCGCAGCCCAGGGCATAGACCAGTAACTTTGAGTAAAGTCCATGCTCTGGTTACGCTCAACGGAATAAGAGACACTGGTTAAAACATCAATGTCTTTATTGGAGATAGCGTCTAAACACTCTTGCCACTGTCCGCACGGCTTCCAGACTAACTCGACGTCCATCGTCGCGGTAAATTGCTTAAGTAAGTCGACATCGAGCCCGGCGGCACCGTTTTCTGTCTCGTAAATCAGTGGTTGTAATTGGTTCGGCACACCCACGCGAATGGTTGAATGTTGCTCTAACCATTCGTCTGGAGCATAGGCATAAGTCGGCGCCGGCAATAATGTCAAAAGCGACATAGCCAGACTCATTACCGAAGAAAAATACAATGTTTTATGCCAAATACTTATCAACAACAGGTTCCTCCGAATAAGAAGGCGATATATTAATCAAAACGCGACTGTCCGTCAGTACTAATTATCGGTAAAATACACAATATGTTTATTTATTTTGTAAGTTGACCCATGAGCCAACACGACACTATTTTTTCTAAACCTCTGCCGAGTGTGTCTGACTTCTGCTTTGACCAGCAAGTTGTTGAAGTGTTTCCCGATATGATTAATCGCTCGGTGCCCGGCTACTCGAGTATTCTGCAAACCTTGCCCCAGTTGGTAAGTCGTTATGCGCAGAAGAATACCCAGTTGTTCGACTTAGGCTGTTCGTTAGGTGCTGCGACACTGGCTATGCGCAAGGGCTGCGAAAACTCTGACGGTTGTAAAATTGTCGCGGTTGATAACTCAGAGCCTATGATTGAGCGTGCAGGTTTGCATTTAGGCGGCTTTAAAAGTCAGGTTCCCGTGGAGCTGCGTTGTGAGGACATTACCGACACTGTCATTGAAAACGCATCGGTGGTGGTTTTGAACTTTACCTTACAATTTGTGCCACCAGAAAAACGCGAAGCCATGATTCAGCGTATTTACGACGGATTAACTGACGGTGGAGTGTTGCTCATTGCCGAGAAGTTTCGTCATGCGGATGAAACTATGAACAACATGCTGGTCGATTTACATCACGACTTTAAACGCGCTAACGGTTACAGCGAACTTGAGATTAGCCAAAAGCGCGCAGCTATCGAAAACGTCATGAAAATTGATACCTTAGAGGCACACGAGCAGCGTTTTCAAAAAGTCGGTTTTAAGCATCAGACTGTATGGTTCCAGTGTTTTAATTTCGCAGCCATGCTAGCGGTTAAATAAAGGATTATAACTCAACAATGATTGACTTTAGCAACGACCTGAAAGCGCTAATCGACAGTCCGCACGAACAATGGCTGGATACGTTAGCGCCGCAGCTGACGGCCTTTAACAACAACCCTCACGGCAATTTAAAACGCTGGCAACGCGTAATTGAGCAGTTACCCCACATTCCGACCGAAAACTGCCAGTTAGGTGACACCGTCACCGTAGGCTCTCCGGAAGAGGCTTCCGATTCAGATCGCGCTCGCATTACCGGCCTGCTTCAGCAGTTACAGCCCTGGCGTAAAGGGCCGTTTGACCTATTTGGAGTGTTCATTGATACCGAATGGCGCTCAGACTGGAAATGGCAACGTGTAAAACCTCATATCGATGATTTAACAGGTAAGCAGGTGTTAGATGTCGGCTGCGGTAGTGGGTATCATTTATGGCGCATGCTGGAAGCGGGTGCCAAAAGAGTCTGGGGCATAGACCCGGGCGAACTGTTTTTAATGCAGTTCCAGGCTATTCGAAACATGATGCCGGCAAGATACCAGAGCAAAGCACACTTTTTCCCAGTCGGCATTGAGCACATGCCGGAGTTAAGGAGCTTTGATACCGTATTCAGCATGGGCGTTTTGTATCATCGTCGCTCGCCTCTGGCGTTTTTGCAGGAGCTTAAGTCGCTCATAAAACCGGGGGGCCAGCTCGTATTAGAAACCATTGTCGTTGAAGGCGACGAAACAACGGTTATGCTGCCCGGCGAGCGTTATGCTCAAATGCGAAACGTTTGGTTTTTACCCAGTGCAAAAGCCTTGTCGGTATGGCTAGAGCGGTTAGGCTTTAAAGACATTGCAATTGTTGATCACAACACAACCTCGCTTGAAGAGCAAAGGTGCACAGACTGGATGACGGGTGAGTCTTTAGCCGACTTTTTGGATGCTAAGAATCCGGAACTAACCGTGGAAGGTTATAAAGCGCCAATTCGGGCCGTATTAACAGCCCGAGTTTAGCGCTTTTTGCAATTTAAGCGCTTTTTAACGACTTAATATACTGCTTCATGTCGCTGCCCAGCTCCGGGTGGCGCATTGCGTGTTCAATAAAGGCTTGTGCATAGCCAAGCTTATTACCACAGTCAAGGCTTTTGCCTTTCATGTAGTAAGCATTTACCGACTGCTTTTCAAGCAACATGGCCATTGCATCAGTTAATTGTATTTCATTACCCGCACCAACCGGTGTTTTTTCCAGCAATGGCCATAGGTCAGCCGAGAATACATAACGACCGACTACAGCCAAGTCAGATGGCGCTTCTTCTTTGGACGGTTTCTCAACCAACTGGGTAATTGGAGATTGCTCGCCCGGCTTCAACTCTTCGCCACCAATATCCGCAATACCGTATTTGCTAACATCTTCCTGAGGCACTTTCTCAACCATTACCTGAGAGTGACCCGTTTCATCAAAGTTTCTAACCATTTCCGCTAAGTTGTCACGGTTTAAATTGCAGCTTGCTTCATCCACTAGAACGTCTGGCAATACTACGGCAAACGGCTCGTTACCAACGAGTGGCTGTGCGCACAACACAGCGTGACCCAGACCTTTAGCCTGACCCTGACGCACATGCATAATAGTGGTATTTTCCGGACAAATAGCCTGAACTTCCGCTAGCAATTGTCGCTTAACACGCTGCTCAAGCGTGGTTTCGAGTTCGAAGCTGGTATCAAAATGGTTTTCAATTGAGTTCTTACTCGAATGCGTTACCAAAATAACATCGGTAAGGCCTGCTGCCGCGCACTCTTCGACAATGTATTGAATAAGCGGTCTGTCGACCAGTGGTAACATTTCCTTTGGAATGGCTTTGGTTGCCGGTAGCATCCGGGTGCCGAGTCCTGCGACCGGTATTACAACTTTTTTGACCATAGCAGCTGTCCTTACAATAAATTCATTCTAATAAAGAGGGCAAGTTTATACCCGCTAAGCGTGTTACAATGCAAGTCATTGTGCAAAATTCAATAAAACAAATTATGGCGTTATATTTTTCTTCCCGCAAAATTCCACAGCTTGACTCATACAGTTTTACTGAGCGTGCGATGATTCTATCAATCGCCCAGGAGAAAATGCCAGTCCCCCGCCGACTTATTTGTAACTTAGCGAAGCTGGTTCCTATCTGCGTTATCTTTTTCTTGGTGGTTGAAGTAGAAGGATGGTGGAAGCTGCTCGCGCTACTCGCGGCAGGTATTGGCTATCCGTTATTCACCCAGCCTATTAATATCAATATGTCGATGCCCTATATCGACAAAGCTATTAAGCAATTTGAGGCTCAGCGCTCACAATAAGTTCTTTGCCATAACTGCGACAATGCAGGCGGTGCAAGGACTCTAGTTGATGCGTACGATAATTCGCATGTTTCCAAATACCCAGCGCTAAGTCCGGTTTCGCACTGGGTGAAGGCTCTAATTTATCGCCCGCCTGCGCCCATTGCCATTGTCCAGTTTCTGTATCCAGCACACCCGCCAGAATATCGAAGGCAGTTCTGACCTGAGAGTGGCACAGCTCAATATTCAAATGCTCTAATAACGACCCCGGCAGCACCAGGGTGTTATCCATACCGGATAAATACTGTCGTATCACGGGGTCAACCAAGGTTTTAAGCATTAATAATGGCACCAGGTTCTGCTCCGTTGCATTTTGCGCCGCCGCCATAACCACCAGTGCTTTGCCGTTTCCTAAAGAGCGATAGTCAACCCAGGTAGGCGTTGTATCGGCAGGGTCTGTCACACATTCGAAATTGTACGCTCCAACCCTGAGAGGGCTTTTTGGCAAAAGCTCTTCTGTCAGCTTGCCGGCTATCATGTCGTCCTGATAAATGACATCAATATGAGCATCTAGCTCCCAAATATCGTGTAAATAAGAGGTTTCGAGCTCATGACGCTCGAGGCAATGACCTATGGCACTGTCTAATACATCGAGACTTTGTAGTGGTTTAACGAGGTAATCCCAGGCACCGAGGCGCACCGCTTCACGGATATCTGACATTTTTTCAGATGCGGAAATCACAATAATAGGCAGGTGGGCACAAACTTTTAATAGCCTTTCAATAACTTCCAAACCATTAATATCAGGTAAGTTTAAGTCACAAAGAACCACATCAGGGCACTGTTGCTCGCACAGTTCAAGACCTTGCTTCCCAGCGCCGGCACAGCGAACATCATAGCCATGCTGACAGAGGTACTCTTTCAGCATGGACTGGAACACTAAGTCATCTTCAATAACCGCAACGTGCGCTTTCGACATGGTCTCATTCTCTTCGCTCACCATGTTTTAAGCATTGTTCAGGAATAGAGATCCGTCAACGTGACTCGTCGTCAAAATCCTCAAAATCATCGTCGAAGTCATCAAAGTCTTCAAAATCGTCTTCTGGTAATGGTGGGTTGCCGTCGTAAACTTGATCTTGCCAGCGCTGATAATAAACGTCTTTGACAAAAGAGTAAGGATCCAGGGAGTTTTCCAGAACCTGTTCCTGGTCGCGCAAACGTATGCGCATTTCCAAACCTTTCACGGTATAACGAAGAACATCGACCGGCCAGGTCAGTGACGGATATGGAAAGTATTGTCCATCAGCGTAGTCGCCACCGCGATCAACAATCACCGTTGGTCCCATTAACGGCAGCATCACATAAGGTCCTTCAGGCACACCCCAGACTGCGAGAGTCTGTCCAAAGCTTTCTTCTTTTTTCTCCAGACCTATTGGCGTGGCCACATCAAAAAGACCAACAAGCCCAACTGTTGAGTTAATTAAAAAGCGCCCTAACGATATACCGGCATCGCCTAACTTCCACTGTAGAATATTATTCACAAAAGATGACGGCTCTTCTAAGTTCTCAACAGCGTTATACAGTGACGTGCGAATAGGCTTTGGTACGTCATCATAAACATTGGCTGCCGGTTGAATAACGGTCTCATCAACGTCGCGGTTAAATTCCCACATACCCCGGTTAAAATCCTCAAACGGGTCGCGCGGGTCGGCATAAGGGTCTTCCGGAGTCGATGAGCATCCTACTAACAATACTGAGAAAAGTAACAATCCGTATTTTTTCATTCTGGAATCCGTGTTGATAAAGTCACTGTCGCTGTTTGATTCGCTTTAGCTTTAATAGTCACTGTTGGCGCTTCCAGATCACCAGGTTCCGCTTCAATGTTCTCGTCTTGCGAAACACGAGCACGAACGGTCCACTCGTCTAAGTCAGACAATTTATGGTCCGGCAACATGGCATTAGCATTAGATAAGGTATAAGTCACAGGAAAGCCTTCTACCGGCTCGCGAACCACGGCCGCTGGCATGGGTGCACCATTTCCGGTGACATAAACAAACAGCGTCGCACCTTCGGGTAGAAATTCCTGAACCGCGTTATCGATGTTCACCGTAACGGTTAATGTCATGCCAGCGTTGGCCTGTTGCTGTTTCGCGTCTGCTAACGCATTCTGAACAGCCACATAACGCTCCGAGCCTGGCGATAACTGCTGCTGTAACAGCGTCCAAGCCTGAATTGCCTGCTCCCAGTCCTGTTGTTCATAAGCCACAAAGCCCAGTAGCGAAAGTGCCTCTATATTGGCTGGGTTTAGCTTCAATGCCCGGGCTAACAAATTCGCAGCTTTCGCTTTATTTTGAGCTGAGCCTGACATTAATAAGAAACGACTGTAGCTGACCAGGGTATTAAGCCGCTCAGGCTCTAAATCCAGTGACTTCTGGAAAGCCTCGTCCGCTTCTTCCGGTGCGCCAATATCCACCATTAGCCCCGCATATATCCACCATGCAATGGCATCATTAGGGTCACTCATAAGCTTTTGGCGAAGCCCCAAAGCGAACAGGTTAAGCTCTTCCGGATCGGCCGCCTGAGTCTGTTCGCTCAGTAACTTTTTGCCAAGTTCTGGTAAACGTTCACGAGCATCTGCCGCTTGCTCCTGCAATTGCCAGCTACCAAAGCTCCAGTACAAAGCAACCGATATAATCACAACAATGACAGCCGGTAATACGACGGGCGCCGGGCGCCATTCTATAGCTTCTTCAATGTCCTTACTGTCATTAACAAAGGTTTTATCGAGCTCCTGCTTTGAATACTCGTATTCTTCATCAGACAACCCGTGCAAAGAGCGCTCTTCTTCTAGCTCCGTTAAACGTTGCTCGTACCAGCGCTTATTTTCATCCTGTCTTTTTAGAATGCGTCGCTGTTTTCCTGTCGCTAACAGAATAAAAACGACAGCAACTAACAGCATCAACAACATTACGATGATTAAACTAGTCATTGTCGTTTTTCCTTAGCTGCTCTAACTGAGCGCGCTCTTCAGGGGTCAAAGCTGTTTGCTCTTTTTTCTTGCGTGTCAGCAAAACAGCAACACCAATACCGATAATCAAAATAACCACAGGGCCGAACCAAAGTACTGCTGTCGCGGCCGTAAACGGCGGTTTGTAATGCACAAAGTTACCGTATCGATCGACCATAAATTCGATGATTTCCTGCTTGGACTTACCCGCTTTCAGCATCTCGTAGCTTTTGTCTCGCATGTCTTCAGCAAGCGGAGCATTAGAGTCGGCTATATTTTGATTTTGACATTTCGGGCAGCGCAGCTCTTTAATCAACTGTTGATACACTTCTCGTTGCTGTTCGTTGTCAAACGAGCGTTGTGTTGCATCTTGCGCTACCGCACTAAAAGCAAAAGCACTGAACAGGAAAAGCATTGGGAGTAACCGACTCATTGTGCCCCCTGTTGCAGCTGTTCATAAATTGGTTTTAAGGTATTTTGCCAATTTCGGGCATTCACATCGCCGACATGGCGATACCGAATAACGCCTTTTTCATCAATAAAGTACGTTTCCGGCGCGCCGTAGACGCCAAACTCAAATGCAATATCACCCTCGGGATCAAACAAATTGATCGTATATGGGTCGCCTAATGTATTCAGCCAGTTCACCGCTTTCTCGCGCGAGTCATCTTTGTAATTTAAGCCGACAATGGGTATACCTTCTGACGCCAGCTGGTTCAAAAACTCATGCTCTGCACGACACGTCGGACACCAGGTTGCCCATACATTCAGCAACATGGGTTCACCTTTTAACACTGACTCATCATAAGCAATGCTGGTGTCATAAAGATCAACAGTCTTAAACGCCGGCACCGGTTCATTAATTAAAGCCGAATCGAGCTTAGTCGGGTCACTGCCCAGCCCTTTTAGTAAAAAGGCCGCTAATGCGATAAATAAAACGAGCGGCGCAAATAAAACTATCCAGCGAAGGTTCTTATTCATTTTCCCCTCCGTTTTTGCGCTTACGATAGCGTTTATCAGCCATAGCAAAGACACCGCCTATTGCCATAATAATCGCACCAAGCCATATCCAGCGAACAAATGGCTTAACGTAAAAGCGTATCGCCCATGCGCCGTCTTCCAGAGGTTCGCCCATGGCAATATAGATATCTCTTAATAGGCTTGCATCGAGACCGACTTCCGTCATGCTGGTTCGCTGCACTCGGTAAAAGCGCTTTTCACTGGTCACCTCAGTAACAAGTTCACCATTTTTTGTGACGGTGAACTCCCCCGCATCGGAGTCGTAGTTAGGCCCTTCGCGGTGGTCTAAGGAATCAAAGCTGACGTTGTAGCCGATAATTTCAACCGACTGTCCCGGCGCCAATGCAATATCTCGTTCTTGTTCATAATGTGACACTAGAGTGATGCCAATTAAGGTTACTGCAAAGCCTATATGACCCAGCACCATGCCCCAGTGGCTGCCCGACAGGCGGGTAATACCATGCCAGCCTTGTTTACGCTGTTTCACCGTCTGCTGCACTTCGGTCACTGTTGCCAGACCAACCCAAAACGCTAAGAACAAGCCTATAACCACCATTGCAGGCAATTCGTCGGCCCAAATTTTTGGTAGCGTATAAGCCAGTACCACGGCAAGGCTAAGTGCCAATGCAATAGGCTTCAGTAGAGGCTTAATTGCCTGTCGACGCCAGCGCAATAGAGGTCCCAGGCCAACCATCAGTGCGAATGGAATGACCAACCAACTGTAGACGCTGTTGAAGAAGGGCTCACCGACTGAAATGCTGCCCAAGCCAATTTCTTTATGCACTAACGGCAGCATAGTGCCAAGGAAGACCACAACCATTGCAGCCATCAGCAAGACGTTGTTACCCAGCAGCATGACTTCGCGGGAAAACAGCTCGTACCGGCTGTAGCTCTGCATTTGTCCGGCACGCATGCCGTACAGTATTAAAGACCCACCAATAACCAATGCGAGTAAGACCAAAATAAATAAACCACGGGTTGGGTCTGACGCAAAGGCATGCACCGACACCAAAACCCCCGACCGAACCAGGAAAGTCCCCAATAGGCTCAAACTAAAGGCTGCTATTGCCAGTAATACTGTCCAGGATTTGAAACTGCCCCGCTTTTCAGTAACCGCTAACGAGTGCAGCAAAGCCGTTCCAACCAGCCATGGCATAAAGCTAGCATTTTCGACCGGATCCCAGAACCACCAGCCACCCCAGCCAAGTTCGTAATAGGCCCACCAACTGCCGATTGCGATACCCAGAGTCAGGAAGATCCAGGCCGCTAATGTCCACGGTCGTGACCACCGTGCCCAGGCCGCATCTAGCTTACCCGACATAAGCGCAGCAATAGCAAACGCAAAGGCTACCGAGAAGCCTACATACCCCATATACAATAACGGTGGGTGAATGATCATGCCCGGGTCTTGTAACAGTGGGTTTAAGTCACGCCCGTCGACAGGAATTAACGGTAACGCGCGGTCGAACGGGTTGGACACCGTTAACATAAATAAGTAGAAGCCAATACTGATTAAACCAAGAATGGCTAAAACCCGCGCCACCATGGGCAAAGGCATAGAACGTGAAAACAGCGCAACCGCGGCTATCCAGCCTGCCTGCATCAACATCCATAAAAGAAAAGAACCTTCATGGGAGCCCCATACCGCTGTTACCCGATAGGCAACCGGTAAGTCTGAGTTAGAATTTGCAGCGACATAGGCAATGCTAAAGTCATTACTGACGAATCCCCAAACTAATAACCCAAAAGCCACAGCGGTGAAGAAAAACTGGCCTAGGGCAAAAGGCCTTGCCAGTGACATCATGCCACCATGGCCTTTGGCTGCCCCCCAAAGGGGGTAAAACGCCAACAAACAAGAGAATGCCAGCGCTATGGCTATAGCGAGGTGGCCTGCTTCAGCAATCATTGATCACCATCCTCATAGGATTTGTTGGGGTTAACGTGCTTAATGCCTTTCATTTTCTCCGCCAGCTCTGGTGGCATATATTCTTCGTCGTGTTTAGCCAGCACTTCCGTTGCTTTCAAAACGGTAGGCTCTACCAACTCACCCTGAGCAACAATGCCCTGACCTTCGCGGAATAAGTCCGGCAAAATACCTTGATAAAGCACCGTGATTTCAGGGCCTGTGTCGGTAATATTAAAAGACACTTCCAGGGTTTTCGGGTCGCGTTTAACCGAGCCTTCAACCACCATGCCGCCAACGCGCATACGCTGACCAACCTGTGGCTTTTGCTTGTCTTCGCCCTTACCTTCCACCAGCTCACTCGGCGTGTAAAACAAGTCGATACTTTGACTCAATGCGTACAACATTAGTCCTGTCGCTACAGACACCCCGAACACTAAAATAAGCACCCAGGTAAGTCGTTGTTTACGTCTCGGATTCATACTTCTCTCCTACTGCGACACTGACCGTTGTCGCTTGGCTAAGCGCTGCTGACGATTCTGCAACTGCTGGCTTTTCTTCCGCAAGGACTTACGAGCGATAGCCGTTTCCAGCGCGACTAACGCAATCACGACAAAGCTCAAGAAAAAAGACAACCAAACATATAAGCCATAGCCGCCCATAATGATAAAGTCCTGAAAACTGTCGAATGGCATTAGTTTTTCTCCAGTTCCTGCTGCGCCCACGGGCGACCTAATTCATGTCGTAGTATCTCATTTTTTAACCGCATCATCACCAGTGAAATGGTTAAAAATAGGAAGCCTGCCAGGCATATTAATAATGGAATAAGCATACTGGTTGCTATCGATGGTCTCTCAAATTTGGTAATAGTCGCCCCCTGGTGCAGGGTATTCCACCACTCAACGGAGTAATGAATAATAGGCAGGTTAATAACCCCCACAAGCGAGAGTATGGCAGCGGCTTTAGCGCCTGTTCTGGCGTCGTCGAAAGCAAAATAAAGCGCCATAACGCCAATGTATAAGAATAAGAGAATCAGCTCGGAAGTAAGGCGTGCATCCCAAACCCACCAAGTGCCCCACATGGGCTTACCCCAAATGGCCCCGGTCAACAGGGCGACAACCGTCAGCGCAGCTCCGACAGGAGCTATGGCCGGTATCGACCACTCCGCTGTTTTAATTTGCCAAATAAGTGCTACGCCACCCATTATTGCCATACCGGCATACGCGCCCATTGAAAAAATAGCCGCCGGTACATGCAAGAATATAATTCGGTAACTGTCGCCCTGTTGGTAGTCTGCCGGCGCGAATGCCAGCCCCCAAACCACACCGACGGCCAACGAAATAAAGGTTAATGCCGCAAACCACGGAAGTAACTTTTCGACAAGTCGATAGGTTGCTTCAGGCTTCGCGTAAGGGTGTAACCATCGCCACATATTAATTCACACTCATTTTTATGCCCGCAGCTATCGCCAGCGGAGACAATGTTATGGTCAAAACAGAAATAGCCGCAAGAATAGCCAATTGTCCGTGCACTGCAAGCCCCATAGAGGCATTTTCAACAGCGGCGGTGGCAAAAATCAGCAGCGGAATAAACAAAGGAATAAGGATAAGGCTAATTAGCGAGCTGCCGCGCTGAACCTGGAGGGTTAGCGCCGCTCCAATAGCGCCGAGTGCACTCAAAGCTGGTGTGCCAAGTAGCAAACTGAGCGCTAACGCCCACCAACCTTGCACCGGCAAGCTTAGCAGTAGCGCCAGCAGCGGCGACAATATGACTAAGGGCAGCCCCGTTAACAGCCAGTGAGCCATCACTTTGGCGGTTGTAGTGAACGCCAGCGGCTGTGGCAGTAAGCACAACTGCTCCAGCGTGCCGTCCTGAAAGTCATCTTTAAATAAACGCTCGAGCCCTAGCAGGCTGGCTAAAAGTGCGGCGACCCAAATAATCCCGGGCGCTATACGTGCAAGAATATCAGGCCCTGGTCCGACGCCCAACGGAAATAGAGTGACGACCATCAGTAAAAACAATAGTGGGTTTAAGGCGTCACTGCGTCGACGCGCGGCAATGCGTAAGTCACGTTTCAGTACTGCCAGCCAAACCTGTCTCATGGAAGCGTTAATCATAAGCCGCCTCACAATGAACCTGGGCAGCCTGACTTAAATCGATAAGTTTGGGCGATAACTCGGACAAGGTCAGCGACTGATGCGAAGTAAAAATAATACAGCCTTCGTCGGCTAAGTGTTCAGCAAAGCGCTTTTGTAGCAGAGCAACCCCTTGCACATCTAACGAAGTAAAGGGTTCATCCAGAATCCACAGCTTGGCCTTATTCGCCCACAACCGGGTTAAAGCGACACGTCGCTGTTGGCCTGCTGATAGGCGGCCTGTGAGCTCATCTTCTAACCCCAGCAAACCGAGTTTTTCCAATAAGTCCCAGCCATCGGTATTAGGGCTTGCGGTAAGCTGCTGTTGCCAATAGAAATTTTCTAATGCGGTAAGTTCGCCTTTTACAGCGGCTTTATGACCAATAAACAGCAGTTGCTGACAGTAGCTTTGCCAGTTGTCGTGCAAGCTTGTGCCGTTAAACTGAATACGCCCTTCATTAGGCTCTAAAAGCCCGGCCAGCATTCTCAGCAACGTCGACTTGCCCGCCCCATTAGGACCGGTTACCTGCCATAACTCACCAGGGTGTAACTGGAAGCTCAGCTCATCAAACAGTACTCGACCACCACGCGTTGAGCTAAGCTGCTCGGCGTGCAATAGTGGCACTTTGGCGGTAGTTTCTTGTGTCATGCGGATTTTACAACTGAGCCCTTACTGGTAAGCTGACGCAAATGCCACCGAGTCTACCATAAAATTTGAGTAAAGCGCATGGCTGATATCACGCAACTGCTACAACAAATGCTGAACGCTCCAGAGCGCTCTATGGCTCGTATTGATAAGCAAAACGTAGCAACCCTTGCGCGCATTTTAACCAGCCCAAATACCGGTGCTGGAAATACTCCTTCCGGGCCGCGTCAGCCAACGTTACAAATTCCGGCCGCGGTACTTTTGCCGCAAGCCAGTGGAAGCTCCGGCGGTAATACGCAACAAGCCCCCAAAATACAAGGAGCCGGGTGGCAATGGCCCAACCCACCGAAAGCGCTTATGGCACAGTTGCCACCAAAACTTTCCTCAGGAGCGCAATTGCAGCTGCAGGTATCGATGACACCGGGGAACAAACCTGTAGTGCAACTGCTGATTACCCAAGTGCCAGGCAAACTGCCGCCCGGAGGCAATACTCAACAAGGTCAGCCGATACCTCAAACTCAGACAGGGCAACCTCAGTCAACCTCACCGCAGGCTGGGGCGCCAAAAACGCAGGTTGCAAAGGTCGATATACCAATAACACAGTTGCCACCCAAGCTTGTTAAAGCGTTGGTTGAAAGTTCTCAGGCGACACAATTGTTAAAGGCCACTGGTGCAAGTAAAGCGGCTTCTATACAGGCACCTATAGCCAACAGCCTGACGCCACCGACCGACAAAGCGCCGATCAGCACAGAAGGCCCTGTTCAGTTCTCGCGAGGTATTGCTATTAAACAAGCGCACCAGTTAAGTCCGCAGCAATTTCAGCAAGCCTTGCAAACACTGGTCGCACAAATAAAAACACAACTTTCGGCGCAACCGGCAGTGCCACCCAATAATGCGGCAAATACTTCATTAAAAATCCCCGAGCTGTCTGCGCTTATCGCCAAAATAAACACCAGTGTAAAAGCAGTGCCAACGCCAAGTACAAGTACAACCAGCACAACGTCAGGGACTCAGGCGGCACAGACAGCCGCAACCTTAACTGCAGCGTTACGTTCCCCCTTTAATGCCATTGAGCAGTTAGTTAAAGTCGTACTGCAACAACAACCCTCGGGCGAATCCATGCAACGCCCGGAAGCGCTACAACGTTGGGTAAGCGACTGGTTTTCTGCGCGTCCAGTCAGTGTTCAGTCAAGCCAGCAAATGGGCTCTCTCGGTCAAATGCTGATGATGCTGCTGGGGTTGAACTTGCAACAAAATAACCAACAAAGCAGCACGCAAGCTAATACACAAGCTCTTCCTAAACAATTCACTCAAGCGCTGATACAACAGGTGCTGAATCCGTCACCAGAAGTGGCTGGCGATGTGCGTGAGCGCATTAATCAACTGCTGCTTCAGCTTCCGCAGCAACAATTGCAACGACTATTACAGTTATTCACTGGCGTATTAAATTCAGCACAAAGTGCACAGGCCAGGCTTCAGGACTCGCCAATGCAGCAACCTGAATATTTCATTTTACTACCGACAGATCCGCAAAAAAATGGGCAAAATGAGTTGCTTATTCGTCCGGAGCGCGAGCCTGACACGCCCGAGCAAGAGGGTCGTACATTGTGGCTTTTCACCTTACGCTTTGAGTTGGAAGCCACAGGTCCTCTGCTGGTAAAAGGCCGGTACCACCCGCAAGGGTCGTCAGTCGACTTTTATGCCGAGTCGCCTGCAGCGCAAAAAACCATCGAAAAGCACCTGGAGCAACTGGAAAAGCGACTGTCTGACTTAGAGGTCAATAGTGTGAAGTTCCGAGTTCAGCAAGGGCAAATTCCGGAAAGCTTAGCAACACAACAAAGTGGCATTATTCGGGTGAAGGTATGACAGAAAGAAAAGAAAAACAGGCCATTGGACTGTCTTACGACGGCTTTAACGCCCCTAAAGTTATTGCCCGCGGGTTTGACGAGTTAGCCGAAGAGATTATTGCCGTTGCCAAAGAGCATGGAGTGCTAGTTCATGAAGACCCGCTGTTGTCGGACTCACTGGCGAAACTCAACGTGGGCGACGAAATTCCGCGCGAACTTTATATCATTATTGCTGAAATTATTGCTTTCGCTTATCTACTGGATGGCAAGTTCCCACGGCAGTGGGAAGAAGGTTAACCTTTACGTTGGTGCAGCGAGACTAACAGTTCTGCTTCCGCTTGCGGTAATTCGCATTCATGCATAAGCTCTTCAACGGTTGCTCCACTTGCTACCAACTTACTCGCCCGGTGGTAAAGCTTCGAGCCAGGATCCTGCTCAGCTAATTCCTGTAGTTTTTCCTGAAGTCGACGCTGCTCGTCATTAAGTGTTGAGACTTGCTGTTCTAACTGCGCCAACAGCTGCTTTTCCGCGAAGTTAGAATCTGGCTTAGGCTCATTCAATTGTTCTTTTAAAGAAAGCACTTCGGTCGCCGTTTCTGTGAGCATTAATAGTCGCTGCTGTTGGCGCTCAATAAGCTCAGCCTGACGCCGCGATGTCATAATAACCGCAACCAACGCAATCAGCGCCAGCCCAAGAGCCAGCGCTGATAAAGCAATAAGCCAAAGCGTCATGGTTAAACCACCTGCCCGCAATTAACCCAGACGAGAAATTTCATCCCACTCGTCATCGGTTAGCATTTTATCCAGATCAACCAGAATCAGCAGTTCGTCATCTCGGTTGCTCACGCCCTGAATGAAACGAGCACTCTCGTCTGTACCCACATTCGGCGCGCTGTCAATTTCAGACGTTTTCAGGTAAACCACTTCGGCGACGCTGTCGACCAAAATGCCAATAACCTGTTTTTCTGATTCAATGATAACAATACGTGTATTGTCGGTTACTTCGGTCGTTTGCAAACCAAAGCGCAGACGAGTATCAATAACGGTGACAACGTTGCCACGCAAGTTAATAATACCCAACACATAGTTCGGAGCTCCGGGTACGGGTGCTATTTCGCTGTAGCGAAGCACTTCCTGAACCTGCATGACATTAATGCCATAGGTTTCATCGTCAAGCTGAAACGTCACCCACTGTAGCACTTCGTCGTTACTGTCAGCGTCCGTCTCATTTTTTAGAGCGCGATTATCTTTACTCATGTTTCACTCCGCCATGCGTTATTAGTCTTGCTGGATATGTCCCAGACCGTTATCCAGAAGTGTAATCAATGCGTTTACATCGAGCAATGCACACATTCTGTCACGAACCACTCCAGCCAACCAGGGACGTTTATTGTTACCCGCCTTACGCCATTGAATTGCTTCTGGTTGCAGTGGCTCACTGGTTACCAATTCTTCACATAACAGCCCCCAGGGACTGTCATTTAACGTTATAAGATACTGATAGTCTAACGACTCTTCCAGCTCTTCCGTGTACTTCTCCGGCATAACCCAGCGAGCGGTATCAACCACCTGTAGCTTGTCTTCCCGCTCTGTCATTATGCCTTTAAACCATTTTGGTTTACCCATCAGCGGGCTTATTTTCCCTACCTGATGAATACCACCTAAACTTTTCAGCGGCACAGCCAATGTTAAACCCGCCACCTTAAAGAACAGCGCCTGAAAGTCGTCCTCCATATACTCAGACATAGCGTCTGGCTGAGGCTCTTCTTCCGGCTCAACCTGAGTATCCGTTTCCACTACGGCCTCAGTCTCAGCAAGCGCTTCTCTAATATCAGTATCGTCCGCTTTTACAGAAACTAAAGGTAATAAATCTTCATCTCGGTTCAGTGTCACCGACTCTTGCTGAGTCACTTGCTGTATTTTTGGGGCCGCCTGCTCCAGCAATTTCTTAACCGGCTCGTTATCGAACTCAACCACTTCATCCTCGAGCAACAATGCATCGAGGTACTCCGTCATTGCCTGTTCACTATTGGAATGTTTGCTATTCATAACTTAGCCTAACTCCAATTGCTGCAGGTGAATCAATAACGACTGATACGCCAGCACACCACGTGACTTAGGCGCATAAAGCGACGGCGGTGTTTGCTCGTTCGACGCATCCCGGAATTTGGTGTCGATAGGTATCATGCCGTTCCACACCGACTTACCATAACGACCAACGAGCTTCTTATACGTCTGCAATGACGCATTGGTTCGTTTATCGTACAAGGTTGGAATAATAGTATATGGTCGCTCTTCGCCACGAGACTTTTGAATGAGCATAAGCGTACGCATCATTCTGTCGAGGCCTTTCAACGCCAAGAATTCAGTTTGAACGGGTATGAGCACACGGTTGCAACAGGCTAATGCGTTAACCATTAGTACGCCAAGTACCGGCGGCACATCGATAAGCACGTAGTCGTAGTCATTTTTAACCGATGCTAACCCTCTTTTTAACACCAGCCCCATACCGCCCTGTGTGCCCAGCTTTCGGTCAAGCGTGGCTAAAGCCATGGTTGCCGGCATAACACTCAAGCTCTCAAATTCGGTGGGCAGTATGCACTCACGCATGAGTTCGCGATTAACATTTTTACCCGCACTGAAGACATCAAAAACGCTGTGAGTCAGCTCTTCAGAGTCGAAGCCAAAGTAATACGTCAGTGAGGCATGAGGGTCAGTGTCAATACATAACACCCGCTTACCCTGCTCGGCCAATAGCCCTGCCAGAGCGACTGTTGTGGTGGTCTTCCCCACGCCGCCTTTCTGGTTAGCTACCGTCCAAACAATCATATAAGCACCCTATTAAACTCCGCTGTAACCGACTTCTTTCATGATTGAGCGCGCCATATTATCCAAACTAATACTTTTCGTTGAAATACCCGCTGACGCCACCGCTTGAGGCATTCCATAAACAACACAGCTGTCCTGATCCTGAGCCCAGATAGTAGCGCCCTGCTGTTTTAACATACGAGAGCCTTCGCGGCCGTCAGCACCCATGCCGGTTAAAATAACACCCAGAACTTTGCCCATATAGGCTTTCGATAAACTGGCAAAAGTTAAATCGACACTTGGCTTGTACGTAACACGCCCGCTGGTGTCCTCTTTGACCCGCAGCCTGGCACTGCCGGAGCGGCCTTCTACGACTAACTGCTTACCGCCCGGAGCCAAGTAAGCCGTGCCTGGGATCAATACATCACCGTCTTCAGCTTCTTTCACACGCACTTTACACAAGCCATCTAAACGTTGTGAAAAGGCCTTAGTGAAAGCCGCTGGCATGTGCTGCACCATAACAATGGGGTACGGAAAATTACCCGGTAATTGCGTTAGTATTTTCTGCAAGGCAACGGGGCCACCGGTTGAAGTGCCAATCGCCAAAATTTGATACGCACGATTAATGCTTAAAGAGCCTGCTGCATCCGCTAGCCGCGACGATGCTTCACGCTGACTCTGACGTTCTTCGTTGCGTTGACGAATACGCTCGAGTGCTGATGTTGGCTCTTTCGGCTTTGCTGGCTCTGTGGTTCTGCTTGAAGGCGGCGGAGTGCGGGTAATTGTTGGCGTTCGCGCTGCAGGCTGATTAGCAATAGCCAAAACTCGATCTTGCAGCGTTTTTACGGCTTCGTCGCGGTTACGAGCAATATCTTCAAATTTCTTAGGTAAGAAATCGGCAGCGCCGGCCTCTAACGCATTTAACGTTGCGGTCGCGCCTTCGTGAGTCAGTGACGAGAACATTAAAATGGGGCAAGGGTTGCTGCCCATAATGGTTTTCACCGCATCAATGCCGTTCATCACTGGCATTTCAATGTCCATGGTTATAACGTCAGGCCTTAAGGCTTTTGCTTGCGCCACAGCTTCTTCGCCGTTATTAGCGGAGCCAATAACTTGTATATTTGAGTGTGCTTCCAGAATCTCGGTAACTCGGCGTCTAAAAAACGCCGAGTCGTCCACTACGAGAACTTTAACTGTCATGAACGGTGTGTCCCGTTATCGTTTAGCGTAATACTTCAGCATGCTTGGTACGTCGACAATCAGCGCAATACCACCATCACTAGTGATAGTTGCCCCCGCCATACCCGGCGTGCCCTGTAACAGTTTATCCAATGGTTTAATGACCACTTCTTCCTGACCAATAAGGGCATCAACTACAAAGCCAACTTGTTGGTTACCTATTTGAACGACCACAACATGACCATTCTCATTTCGGCTTGAGCGGTCTGGGTTTCTCACCAGCCAGTGCTCAAGGAAGAACAGCGGTATCGCGCGCTCACGAACAATAAGCGTTAACTGACCATCGACGGTGTTGGTGCGCTTCATGTCCAGATCAATGATTTCGCTGACAACCGCTAGTGGTAATGCAAAGGTTTGATCTTTTACAGCCACCATTAAGGTCGGCAAAATAGCCAAAGTGAGCGGCACTTTTATCAATAGTTCGGTACCTTTACCCAGTTCTGACTGAATTTTGACACTACCGTTTAATTGGCTGATTTTAGTTTTTACGACATCCATGCCGACACCACGGCCGGAGATATCAGACACTTCTTCTTTGGTCGAAAAGCCAGCCGCAAAAATCAGGTTATAGGCATCTTCGTCACTCAAACGCGCCGCTGCATCGGTATCCAAAATACCTTTACTAATGGCTATACCTTTCAGCTTTTCAGCATCCATACCCGCGCCGTCGTCTTTTATCGACAGCATAATATGGTCGCCTTCCTGAGAGGCTGATAAGGTGACCGTACCTGCCCGTGGTTTACCTTTTGCTTCACGGTCGTCTGGCATTTCAATACCATGGTCGACGGAGTTACGCACCAAGTGAACTAACGGATCGGCCAAAGCTTCGACGAGGTTTTTATCCAAATCGGTATCTTCACCGAACATTTCTAAGTTAATTTCTTTTTTCAGGCTACGCGCCAAATCACGAACCACCCGAGGGAAGCGGCCAAACACTTTCTTAATTGGCTGCATACGGGTTTTCATGACTGCGCCTTGTAAGTCACCTGTCACCACATCTAGGTTAGAAATGGCTTTACCCATTTCATCGCTGTCAGCGTCGTCTGAGTTACTCAGGCTCAGCAAGCGGTTACGCACAAGTACCAACTCGCCTACCATGTTCATTATGTCATCGAGACGCTTGGTATCGACCCGAACAGTGGTTTCTGCTGCTGGCTGCTGTGGTGCTGCAGGTTTCTTATCAGCCGGCTTATCCGCCGCTTTCGGTTTATCGTCTTTAGCGGCTGGTTTAGCTGCAGGCTTGGCTTTTGGCTCAGATTTAGGCTTAGCTTCAGCTTTTTTCTCTGGCTTAGGTTTCTCTTTCGGCTTATCGTCTTTGCCGTTATCCGCACTCTTTGTTGGTGCCTTACCTGAACCATGTAACTCGTCCAGCAGTGACTCAAACTCATCGTCGGTAATTTCGTCGCTGTCTGCCGGCTTTTCTTGTTTTTTCTCGGCACTTACCGGTGCTTTACCCGAGCCATGCAACTCATCTAACAACGACTCAAACTCGTCGTCGGTAATTTCATCATTGTCACTCTGGGTAGAATCAGCAGACGCTTTTGGCTTTTCTGACGGCTGTTCCGACTGACCGGCGCCAGGACCTTTGCCTTCGCCGTGTAACTCGTCCAACAACGCTTCAAATTCATCGTCCTGAATTTCGTCTATGCCGCCATCACCTGAGCTTTCAGTTGCTTCTTCTTTAGGTGCTTCTGGCTCTGGTTCCGGCTCAGCTTCTTCAGCCTGTGCTTCGATAGGCGCCTCGTCTTCAGACTCTGGCTGGCTAAGCTTATGCAATAACTCAAGTAATTTGTCATCGGCTGGGCTAATGTCTTCACGAGCTTGCACCTGTGCAAACTGAGCATTGATAGTGTCCAGCGCCTGCAAAATCACATCCATCAAGTCGGACGTAACTGTGCGTTGACCATTACGCAAAGTATCAAACACGTTTTCAGCACCGTGACAGGTATCCACTAAGGCGGTTAGCGACAGGAAGCCTGCGCCACCTTTCACGGTATGGAAACCACGGAAAATCGCGTTTAATAAATCTTTGTTTTCTGGGTCGTTTTCTAGCTCAACTAACTGCTCAGACAACTGCTCGAGGATTTCTCCCGCCTCGATCAAAAAGTCCTGCAGTATGTCTTCATCCATATCAAAGCTCATGCGACTGATGCTCCTAGAAACCTAAACTGGACAATAAATCGTCCACTTCGTCTTGCCCACCAACAACGTCATCACGTTTATCGGCATCAATAATTGGGCCTTCTGCCTCACTGGCACTTTTCTGCTTTGAAGATTCGGCCTTTTCCGCTTCTCTGCGCGCTTCTTCTTTGCCGAATATTTTTAACAGTTCAATGAGGTTTTTCTCGACGTCTTCAACCAGTTGAATAACCCGTCGAATGACCTGTCCGGTAATGTCTTGATAATCCTGAGCCATAAGTACTTCGGTCATAAGCCCATGCACTTGTGGCATATTTTCACCACAGCGCTTAAGTACATCATCGACCTCATGGCACAAAGACTTGAATTCATTTAACTGAATATCGTTGCTCATCAGTCGATTCCAGACCGGCATTACGCTCTCAACGCGCTGATGCATGTCGTCTGCCATCGGCAAACAAGCCTCTACCGCGTCCATTGTCCGGTTAGCGGCGTCTTCTGTTTTTTGAATGACGTACTGTAAACGGTTTTGCGCGTCAGGAAGATCATCTTCTGTCATTTGCACAATGCGAGGATCCAGCTGGAAGTCCTGCAGAGCTTCGTGGAGGTCACGCGTCAACTGACCCACTGAAGTAAACAGTTTGTCGTTGCGGCGGTTATAAACGTCTTCCAGAAGTTGATTGGCTTGTTGCTGCTTCCCCTCTTCCAGCAAAGACACGAGCTCTTTAGCCTGCTCGAGGGAAATATCGTGGGCTTTATCAGACATGGTAATAGCCCTTTTTAGCTAATGCGTTCGAAAATCTTGTCGAGCTTTTCTTTTAACGTCACAGCTGTAAACGGTTTAACGATATAGCCGTTAACCCCTGCTTGTGCAGCAGCGATGATTTGTTCGCGTTTGGCTTCCGCCGTTACCATTAATACCGGCAAATGCGACAAGTTATCGTCTTTACGAATCTCTTTAAGCAGGTCGATACCCTGCATGCCCGGCATATTCCAGTCGGTCACGACAAAGTCGAAGTCGCCGTTCTGCAACATTGGCAAAGCCGTGTTGCCGTCATCGGCTTCCTGAATATTCGTAAAACCAAGATCACGAAGTAAGTTCTTAATGATTCGTCTCATTGTAGAAAAGTCATCTACAACGAGAATTTTCATATTTTTATCCAAAGCACCCTCCACTGAGGCTCTCGATTACCACCAAAATTATTCAACCCAATTCTGCATTCGCGACTTGAGCCGCACCATTGCCTGACTGTGAATTTGGCTGACGCGAGATTCACTCACACTCAGCACTTCACCTATCTCTTTCAAATTCAATTCTTCATCATAATACAATGAAAGCACTAAAGCTTCACGCTCTGGTAACGAAGAAATTGTCGATACCAGGGCTTTATGAAACGCTACGTTTTCGACATCGCGCTGCGGTTCGTATGCTGAGCCTGTCACTTGCTCGGGCATTAACGCATCTTCTGAAACGCCTAAGTCTTCAATACCTATAATGCGTCCCGAACTCACATCTCTTAAAATGGCGTGATATTCATCCAGGTTCATGCCCAGCTTACTGGCAACTTCTGTATCTTTTGCGTCACGGCCGGTGTCATTCTCGACCTGCCGTATGGCCTCTAGTACGCGGCGATGATTTCTGTGAACTGAGCGCGGAGCCCAGTCACCACGTCGAATTTCATCCAACATGGCACCACGAATACGTATTCCGGCAAAGGTTTCAAAGCTGGCCCCTTTGCTGTTATCAAAATTCCGCGCCGCTTCTAATAAGCCTATCATGCCCGCTTGAATTAAGTCATCGACTTGCACACTCGCTGGCAACCTCGCCATCATGTGGTGTGCAATTCGCTTAACCAGCCCCGTATGCTGCTCAATAATGGCGTTACGGTTGTCGGCTGTTGCGGCATAAGCGGCGGCTTTATTCATTGGCAACATCCCGCTTACTCCCGTTATCGGCAGAAGTTATCAATTGCTCAAGGAAAAATTCTAAATGCCCTCCTGCCTGAGCAGGAATTGGCCAATCCAGAGCTTTCTTCGCTAATGCTTTAAACGCCAGTGACGCCGGAGATTTAGGATACGCCAACACCATCGGTTGTTGCTTCCTAACCGCCAAGCGCAGGTTTTCATCGTGAGGAACAATTGCCGCTAACTCAAGCGCTACGTCAAGAAAGCGATCGGTGACCTTAGTCAATTTATTGAACAGTACTTGCCCTTCGCGCATATTGCGCACCATATTGGCAACCACTTTGAACTTGAAGAGTCCCTGCTCGCGACTTAACACTTTTATCAGTGCGTAAGCATCGGTAATTGAGGTTGGTTCATCGCAGACAACCACAAGGACATCCTGCGAAGCGCGGGCAAAGCTGACGACGGTGTTACCGATACCGGCAGCCGTATCGACAATAAGAGTGTCGTAATTTCCCTGCAGCTGGCTAAATGCACGAATAAGGCCTGCGTGCTCAGACTCGCTTAAATCAACCATCGAGCGAGTACCCGATGTCGCGGGAACGATTTTTATGCCGCCCGGGCCTTCAATTAAAATATCTTCCAGCTCGCATTGGCCGCTCAGTACATGGGACAAATTGCGCTCGACACGCAAGCCCAGCATGACATCAACATTGGCCAGGCCAAGGTCGGCATCAAGTACCAGTACTCGTTTCCCTTGCTTCGCCATAGCAATGGCCATATTTAGTGACACGTTGGTTTTACCCACGCCACCCTTACCACCTGTGACAGCTATGACTTTTACTTTTGACTGTTTCATTCTTCGCAGACCGCTTGCTTGATCCATCGGGCGTATCTCTTATTTTACTTCTTCGACAACAGCGTCATTTTATAACGGCTCACTCAGCGAGAAAACGCCGCATTCCAGTACGATTTTGGCACGTCTGATACCGAGGAACAAATGCTTTTGTCCATTAATCGCTCGGCTTCAGACACCAGATAATTTGCGTCGGCAACTTTAATGTCTTCAGGCACTTGCTGACCATTGGTCACATAACCAACAGGCAGGCCGTTTTCAATTGCCACACTGATACTTTCTCCTAAACTTAAGCATTCGTCCAGTTTGGTAAAAATACAACCCGACAAAGGTAGTGTTTTAAACTGCTTAACTGCGTCATCTAACACTTGATTTTGTGAGGTTGCCGACAATACCAGGTAAGGTCGAATTCTCAGGCGTGTATTCTGGATAAGCTGCCCCAGTTGCTCGCTTAAGCGTTTATCGCGCTGACCCATACCCGCTGTATCAATTAAAATCAGGCTCTTATCGCGCAGCGACAACAAAGAGTCGGCTAATTCTTTCGCATCTTTTGCTACTTTCACTGGACAGCCAATAATACGTCCGTAGGTCTGTAATTGTTCACTGGCACCAATTCTGAAGGTGTCAGTAGTAATCAATGCGACTTTATCCGCGCCATGACGTTGCGCATAACGCGCCGCCAACTTAGCAATAGTGGTGGTTTTACCCACGCCGGTAGGACCGACAAGAGCAACAGCCCCGCCGCGTGTCAAAATATCGTCGTTGGTGGTATTCAACTGACCTTCCAACAAATGCATGGTTTGCTCCCAGGCATCTTCGTCTGAGCTGCTTTCAGGAATAAAGCAGGCAATTTGGTCAGCAATACGTTCGCTAAGACCCATTGTCATGAGTCGCTGCATTAACATGGCACGCACCGGCTCTTCGCGCTCCATTTCCTGCTTCATGAGGCCGCTTAACTGATGCTCTAACAACTGACGAATACCGTTAACCTGTGAGCGCAGCTCTGCTATCGCTTCCGAGTCGTTACTGTCAGGTGTATTCATTTGCTCAGGGAAAATATCTGCTTGTGGTTGCTCCGGTTGAGCTGACGCAGATTGGTGCGCCATTTGCTGATAACCGCCATGGTCTTCTTGAGTCGCTGCTTGCGGTTCAGGTTGCTGAGGCGCAGACGCAGACGTCGCATTTTGGCGCTGCAACAGTTCCGCCAGAGATTGAGCCGGAGCTTCCGACTCTTGCTGTGCTTGCCGCGGCTGTGGCGCATGTGAATTTGCAGGCATTTCCGGAGCCGCTTCCGGCGCACGCGCGTCAGGGTCAACAGCCGCCACTAGCTCGATACCACCGTTAACCTTTTTGTTTGAAAGAATGATTGCATCAGCACCTAAGGTTTCTTTAACCTGCTGTAAGCCCCGACGCATATCTTCTGCAAAAAAGCGTTTAATTTTCACAAGCGACTCCCGTTGTCTTAGGTAGCGGTTTGTTCACCACTGTTTTGTTGTCCACCAATTGAGCTGACAATGCGAATTTGTTTGTCATCCGGAATTTCCTGATACGACAACACACGCATACCGTCGGTAGCGTGGCGCGCAAATCGCGCCATAGTTGAGCGTAGTAGCCCGGATGTCAGCAACACTGACGGTTCCCCGTTCATTTCCTGCTGCTGATGCGTTTCGCGTAACGACTGTTGCAAGCGTTCGGCTAAACCTGGTTCAATACCGGCGCCTTGCTGATTTCCGTCGTTACCAGCCATCTGTAGTGACTGATGCAACATCTGTTCCAACTCTGGCGCCAAAGTTATGACAGGCAGTTCTGCTTCACCTTCTGAAATGTCCTGAACAATTAAGCGACGCAGAGAAATTCGAACGGCGGCCGTTAATACATCAGGATCCTGACTGCGGCCGGCATACTCAACCAGCGTTTGCACAATGGTGCGCATATCGCGTATAGCAATGCCTTCATCCAGTAAGTTCTGTAACACTTTGACAAAGTTACCCAGGGACAATAAGTCAGGAATAAGTCCTTCTACCAACTTGGGATGCGTACGCCCAAGGCGATCAAGCAGCTCTTGAGCTTCTTCATGACCCAGCAATTGCGACGCATGGTTAGTAACAATTTGACTTAAGTGAGTGGCCACTACCGTCGCAGCATCCACTACGGTGTAACCCAGAGTTTGTGCGTGCTCTTTTTGCTCTGGACGGATCCATACTGCGTCCAGACCGAAAGCAGGGTCAGTGGTTTTTTCGCCTTCAAGTTCTCCGAAGACCTGACCCGGATTAATAGCAAGCTCCCAATCGTGGCGAATTTCCGCTTCACCCATGGTCACACCCATTAATGTAATACGGTAGCTGTTAGGCCCTAAGTCGAGGTTATCCCGAATATGCACCGCGGGTACCAGGAAGCCGAATTCCTGCGACTGCTTCTTACGCACCCCTTTAATACGGGAAAGGAGCTCGCCGCCCTGCTGTTTGTCAACCAATGGAATAAGGCGATACCCCACTTCCAGGCCAATGGTGTCAACATGTCGAACATCGTCCCAGGACAGTTCTTTTTGCTGTGCCTGCTGAACTTGCTGCTCTTGTTCTTTTTCAACCAGCTCGCCTTGCTCGGTCTTGTTCTTTTTAAGTTTGAAATACGCAGCGCCCGCAAGAATTGCCGACATGCTGAGGAACGCTAAATGAGGCATACCCGGAATCACACCCATAGCGAACAATACCGAGCTGGAAATAACCAATACTTTCGGGTTGTCGAGCAACTGCAGAACAACCGCGTCACCCATGTCTTTACTGTCATTCTCGCGGGTAATAATAATTGCGGTTGCAACAGACAGTAACAGTGCTGGAATTTGGGCGACCAAGCCGTCACCAATGGTCAGAAGCGTGTACACTTCTACCGCTTCACCGAAGGTCAAGCCGTACTGGATCATACCAATGAGCAAGCCACCAACAATGTTGATAAGAAGAATAAGAATACCGGCGATGGCGTCGCCTTTAACAAACTTACTGGCACCATCCATTGAGCCGTAGAAGTCAGCTTCCCGAGTGACGTCACTGCGTCGCTGTTTGGCTTCTTCCTGGTTAATAAGGCCGGCGTTCAAGTCCGCGTCAATGGCCATTTGTTTACCTGGCATGGCGTCCAACGTAAAGCGAGCGGTTACTTCGGATATACGCCCCGCACCTTTAGTAATAACCACGAAGTTAATAATAACGAGAATGGCGAAGACCACTAAACCAACGGTGTAGTTACCGCCGATGACAACACTACCAAAGGCTTCAATGACGCTACCTGCTGCGCCCGGCCCATTGTGGCCCTCGAGTAAAACGATACGTGTCGATGCCACGTTTAAGCTAAGCCGCAGTACTGTGGCGATAAGCAGAACTGTCGGAAAGGCAGCGAAATCCAGTGGTCGTTGGGTATAAACCGCAACCAGCATAACCACTAGCGATAGTGTAATAGAGAACGAAAACAGAATATCCAGCACCATCGCCGGAATAGGCAGCACCACCATCGCCAAAATGGCCATAATGGCTAAAGGTGTACCAAAGCCTTTAATTAAATGGGCATTGTTTTGCGTGAAATTTCTTAAACTTACTAACTTTTCGGCACCGCTCGCCATACGTCTTCCTGTTGCGTCAAAAAGTTGAACCTGCGGTGTTTTATTCAAGAATCGAGCCAGCTTTTTAAATAGTTGCTGACAATACGGTGCGAGCTAGCTTACAGACATTTTTTGGCTTGCGGCTAAACTATCTGCACTTCGAATAACAGGGGGCTCTGTGCGCGGTTACTCCTTAATTGAATTGCTGATTGCATTGGCTATAACGGCTGGGTTAGGTGCCTTGTCGATGCCTTTGTTCAAACAGCAGACTGAAAGTTTATTACTGCAACAGGCGAGCTCTCGGTGGCTGTCGTATTTACACCAAGTCAAAGCAAAAGCACAACGAGCGGAAGACAATATAATGGCAGATCTCGCGCCTCTCGAAGGTCGTTCAAATGTGTTTGAGCTGGCAACGGAGTCGACTTATAGCTCAACAAGCCCGTTAGTATTCTACGGTGTTTCTGGCGGTGCTGCGCCCGGGCATATTCGCATTATGAACAATAGCAATACCGTGAAAGTCATTATTAGCAGCAAGGGTCGAGTTCGCTCCTGTGTCAGTCATGGGCCAGCTTTGCCTGGTTTGTCCTCATGCTAGACAGAAAGCACGCTCAAAAAAGTAATGGATACAGCTTAATTGAAGTGCTTGTTGCTGCGTCACTGGGAGCCATTATTGTCATGACTGCACAACAGCTATTGCAATGGCAGAAAGGCGCTCAACATAGCTCCGTTTCAAAGGCACGGTTTACGTTGAACGGGCAAGCGGTTGCAGAGGAGTTTTTTAGCAGTTTAAACAGTGCGGTGGTTGAAGGCCTGCAAAACCCAGAGCGTGGTTGCTATGTCTTTCCGACACAAAACGGAGGCTCTGTCGGTTTTAGGGTTAGAGGTTATCAGTTACAGAATAACCCGATGACGCTGGACTGCGCGGGTTATGGTTGGCAGTCGTTAACCGATAGAGCGCAATTTTACGTTCAGGAATTACAGGTTGAAGCTGATGCCTCCTTAAATTCAGAAAACAGCTCGAAGCTGTTTATTACATTGTTGATTTCGCGAGAGACAACCCAAGGCGTTCAGGAACAACAATTTAAGCGGACAATTACCGTTTTCCCTCAGTAACAGAAATGGATGTTCATTATGAAAGCGAAAGGATTCGCGTTGATACTGACGTTAGTCACACTCATAAGCCTTAGCTCCGCGAGCTTGGCTGCTCTGTTGTTTTACGCGCAAATGCTGGAGGCTCAGCAAGCTCATCAGTGGCAAGTGTTTTCTGAACAACTTGCGGCTGACTTTAACCAACAAAAAACGCTTTATGAGTCATCACAGCAGTAAAGGCTTTTCGCTGGTTGAGACATTAGTGGCTTCCGCACTTGTGGCTATGTGGGCTGTAAGCAGCCAGCAACTGCTTCAGATAGGATTAACTGCTATTGAAAGAGCTGAACGCAGAGCTCAGGCTGTGGAAGCTTTAAATAGCTATATACAAGATGCCCATATTGCTTGGAGAAGTGGATCTCCTCCTCCACCTGAAACCGAGATTAACGGATTTCTTATCAACTCCATTATTAACTTAATAGACGAGAGCAATGCTTCAGTTGATACCGAAGTTACCTGGGGCGAAGACAACTCTTACTCGTTACAAATCTGGTTATCTCGATAAATTAGCAATAACTTATTTATAATATATAATGAATAAAATAGAATGGACAAGGAAAGCCGTTAAGCAACTTCATAAAATATCTGAAGTTGATAAGGAGCCCGTCGTTGAGAAAATCTCGACATTGAAGAGGTTTCCTAATTGCTTGCATGTAAAAAAGCTAAAGGGAGCAACACATTTATATCGGTTAAGAGTTGGACGTTACAGAGTTCTGTTCGCCCATCTCGACACAGTCAGAATTGTTCGAATAAACGAGGTGAAAAAGAGAGATGAACGCACCTACTGACGTACAAATTATTGAGAAAAATGGGCAGCCCGAGTATGCCGTTATTCCCTACGAAGATTATATCGCCCTGCTCCACTCTCAGAATAGCAATGAATTTATTCCTCACGAGGTATTAGAGCTCAGCCTATCGACAGGGGGCAATATGATCGCAGCCTGGAGAAAGTTTAAGACAATCAGTCAGACAGAGTTAGCAGATAAGCTTGGTATTTCACAGTCAGCCGTCGCACAGATGGAACGCCCTGGGTATAACCCAAGAAGCGATACGTTAAAACGCATCGCTATTGCGTTGGATATTAGTCCGGAACAGTTATTTTAACAGCCACTAAAACTAAGCCGCTGGATGAGGTCTTAACTCTGGTGGAATAGAGAAAGTGATGTTTTCTTCGCGGCCACTGAGTTCTACAGCCGTTTTTCCACCCCAGGACTGCAACTTGGCAATAACTTCCTGCACTAATACTTCAGGTGCTGATGCGCCTGCGGTGACAGCGACTTTTTCTTTGCCTTCAAGCCATGTTTTATCAATACAGTTGGCGTCATCAATTAAATAAGCCGGTGTGCCCATCTTTTCTGACAGTTCACGCAAACGGTTTGAGTTCGAGCTATTGCGCGCTCCGACAACCAACATTATATCCGCGTCACTAGCCAATTCACGCACTGCGTCCTGACGGTTTTGGGTGGCATAGCAAATATCGTCTTTTCGTGGGCCGTTAATATCTGGGAATTTCTGACGCAGGGCTTCAATAACGTCGGCAGTGTCATCAACCGACAACGTTGTTTGGCTCATATAATGAAGGTTTTTCGGGTCTTTAACTTCTAGCTTTTCGACGTCTTCCGGCGACTCAACCAGATAAATGCCGCCTTCTTCGTTTTTATACTGGCCCATTGTGCCTTCAACTTCCGGGTGGCCGGCATGACCAATGAGCACACACTCGTGGCCTTTTCGGCTGGCACGGGTGACTTCCATATGTACCTTAGTCACTAGCGGACAAGTGGCATCAAACACTTTCAAGCCGCGATCTTTTGCTTCCTGACGTACCGCCTGAGATACACCGTGAGCACTGAAAATCACGATATGATCGTCTGGCACTTCATGCAGTTCTTCAACAAAAATAGCGCCTGCATCACGCAATTTATTGACGACATATTTGTTGTGAACCACTTCATGACGCACATAAATTGGCGGCTCAAAAATCTCCAAAGCACGCTCAACAATGGTTATGGCTCTATCAACACCTGCACAAAAGCCACGTGGGTTCGCCAACAAAATCTGCATAGTTCCTCCTGCGTTCAACCGACTCAGTAAGTTACGGCTCAACGCTGATAATTTCTACTTCAAAAATCACCGTCTGGCCTGCCAGCGGGTGATTAAAATCGATCGTCACTGTTGGACCTTCAATTTTTCGAACAATTCCCGGTAAATCGGTTCCGTCGGGCTGAGTAAACGCCAAAATAGCGCCAACCTCTGGCTTAGTGTCATCACTAAACTTAGCTGAATCAACGTAGTAATAATTGTCCGGGTTCGGCTCTCCAAAAGCGTCCTTAGGCTCCAACGTGAATTCACGCTCAGCGCCTTCACGAAGCCCTACTAAACAGGCTTCAAAATTTTCCGTTAAGCTACCGTCGCCCATACGGAACTTGGCCGGTTTACCCGACATTTTCGTACTGTCTGCAACCGACCCATCGGTCAGCTTAATGGTAAAGTGCATGACCACTTCGCGGCCATGCTCAATTGGTAAACGACTCAAAACGTACCCCTACGACTTGTCACCCTCGTCCAGTTTGTCACGACGGTTATCAAAAAAGGCTTCCAGCAACATCAAAGCGGCGCCTATCGTTATTGCCATATCAGCAACGTTAAACGCTGGCCAATGCCAACCTTGATAATGCACATCGAAAAAGTCGATGACATAACCGTACATCAAGCGATCGGCAACATTGCCTATCGCGCCGGCTAAAATCAGTGCAAAAGCCAGGTTCTGACGCCATAAACCCACTGGATTACGGCGCATCCAAATAAGCAGCACCACACTAATGGCAATCGCGATAGCCGTAAACAGCCAACGCTGCCAGCCGCCACTGTCACTTAAAAAGCTAAATGCGGCACCGTAGTTATGGACATAGGTGAAGTTGAACAAGCCCTCTATGACCACGCGACTTTCATACAGCTCGAACTCACCAGCCACCCAAATTTTGGTGACTTGGTCGATCACGAACAGCAACAGCGTCAGCCACAAAAAGCGTAAGCCAGTGGCTCTTTTTGAGTGTGCAAAATCAGGCAAAACGACGCTCCTCACCTTCACCATCAATATTAGTTACACAGCGCTGACACAAGTCATCGTGCTCTGACAAAGTGCCAACTTCTTCACGATGATGCCAGCAGCGCTCACATTTTTTATAAGTACTCTGCTTAACTTCCACCGCCAGTGCCAGTTTCTCCGCTTTAACCGCGTTAGCTGGAGCGTTATCCAATGCTTCAACACGAGCTTCAGAGGTCAGCAATGCAAAACGCAGCTCTTCACCTAAACGGTTCAGAGAGGTCGCCAGCTTATCATCGGCATATAAGGTTACTTCTGCCTGCAGCGAGCCGCCAATCACATCGTCACGACGCGACTGCTCCAGCGCTTGGTTAACGGTGTCACGTACGTCCAGCAGCTGCATCCAAAATTCGTTTTCGGTGTCACTCACACCGGCAAAGTCGCTAAAGCCTTCATACCAACTTTCGGTAAAGACATACTCGCCACGCTCGCCCGGCAATAAGCCCCAAATTTCCTGAGCCGTAAAGCTACAAATTGGCGCCATCCAGCGAACTAAGGCTTCGGCAATATGATGCAATGCTGTTTGACAAGAGCGACGCGCCAAACCATCGGACTTAGCCGTGTACTGGCGGTCTTTAATGATATCCAGATAAAAACTGCCCAGTTCAATCGAGCAGAAGTGCATTAATTTTTGCACCACGCTGTGGAACTGATAGTTGTCGTACGCTTCCAGTAACTGCTTCTGTAAATCTGCGGCACGACCGACAATCCAGCGATCCAGCTCGACCATATCGTTCATCGCAACGGTATCTTTTTTCGGGTCGAAACCACTTAAATTCGCTAACAAGAAGCGTGACGTATTACGAATACGGCGGTACGCATCGGCAGAGCGCTTCAGAATTTCATCGGATACCGTCATTTCGCCCGAGTAATCCGCAGAAGCGACCCACAAGCGCAGAATGTCGCCACCCAGCTTGTTCATCACGTCCTGAGGCGCAACCACGTTACCCACTGACTTCGACATCTTGCGGCCTTGCGCATCAACGGTAAAACCATGTGTCAGAACCTGATGGTAAGGCGCTTCCTCATACATGGCGACGCCTGTCACTAATGAGCTCTGGAACCAGCCACGGTGCTGATCCGATCCTTCCAGGTACAAATCCGCCGGCCATTGCAAGCCATCAAACTCGCGGAGTACGCAGTGGTGCGTCACACCCGAGTCAAACCAAACGTCCAACGTGTCAGTAACCTTACGGTATTGATCCGCTTCATCGCCCAACAACGTCTCCGGCTCTAAATCGAACCACGCCTGCACACCCTCTTTTTCAATCAGCTGTGCGACTTTTTCCATGAGCTCCAACGTGTTCGGGTGCAGCTCATCGGTTTCGCGGTTCACGAAAACAGCAATAGGGTTGCCCCAAGTGCGCTGGCGGGAAATACACCAGTCCGGACGCCCTTCAACCATCGATTCAATACGGCTTTGCCCCCACTCAGGGAACCAGCCCACTTTCTTAATTTGATCTAATGCGCCGGCACGCAAGCCTTTCTTGTCCATGCTAATAAACCACTGCGGCGTCGCACGGAAAATAATCGGCGTCTTATGGCGCCAGCAATGCGGGTACGAGTGGTTGTAACTTTCTGCATGCATCAGGTTGCCAACTTCGCGCAGCTTATCCACGATAGGCTCGTTCGCTTTGAAGACATGCTGACCAGCAAATAATGGCGTATCGTCTTTATACACACCGTTATCGCCCACTGGGTTATACACTTCCAGTCCGTATTTCTGACCGACCAAAAAGTCGTCAACACCATGGCCCGGTGCCGTGTGGACACAGCCTGTACCGCTTTCAGTCGTAACGTGGTCGCCCAAAATAATCGGCACCTGTAAGTCAAACAACGGATGCTGAAGCTGCAGGCCTTCTAAGTCTTTGCCTTTGCAGAAGCCAAGCTTATGGTAATGCGCAATATTCCAGCGCTCCATGCAATCTGTTACCAAATCATCCGCCAGAATGACCCGCTCTGCCGGCTGTTCACCGTCAGCTTCAATTTGTACCAGCGTGTACTCGAGGCCTTCGGCCAAAGTTACCGCACGGTTTGCCGGAATGGTCCACGGAGTGGTGGTCCAGATAACCATGCTGACATCGCCGTCACCCACATGCCCTTCTGGCGTGCTAAAGCGTTCAACGGTTTCGGCTGTCGCCGCAACAGGCATACGGACATCAATGGCTGGCGAGTTTTTGTCTTTATACTCAACTTCCGCTTCGGCCAGAGCCGAGCCACAGTCTGTACACCAATGCACCGGCTTGAAACCTTGGTGCAAGTGGCCTTTATCAATAATTTTTGCTAATGCACGAACGCTGTCCGCTTCCTGCTTGAAGTTCATGGTCAGGTACGGGTTATCCCAGTCGCCTAGTACCCCCAGGCGTTTAAAGTCAGTGCGTTGCTGATCAATTTGGGTTTGCGCGTATTCACGGCATTTCTCACGAAACTGAGCTAAGTCGAGCTTTTTACCCGGTTTACCGTGCTTTTTCTCTACCTGTAGCTCAATAGGCAGTCCGTGGCAGTCCCAACCAGGCACATACGGCGCGTCAAAGTCGCTTAATGTTTTCGCTTTAACAATAACGTCTTTCAGAATTTTATTTACGGCGTGACCAATGTGAATTTGCCCGTTTGCGTAAGGAGGGCCGTCGTGCAGAATAAATTTCGGCTTGCCGCTTTTGGCTTCACGAATTTGACCGTAAAGGTCATCTTCATACCATTGCTCCAGCATTTTCGGCTCGCGCTGAGCCAAGTTGCCGCGCATTGGGAACGCTGTTTCTGGCAAGTTTAAGGTGTGTTTGTAATCACTCATTAGTCACTGTTTCCATTTCCGCATAGTTACTGACTCCGGCAAGCTAAAGCATCGCGTGCGCGGGCGGCATCTTTTTCAATTTGTTCTTGTAAATGCTGTAACGACGCAAAGCGTTGCTCGTTACGCAATTTAGCCACCGGAGTGACCGTTAAATTCTGACCGTACAGATTGCCTGAAAACTCAAACAAATGCACCTCTAGCTGCACTTCGTCGCCATTTAATGTGGGCCGTGTGCCTAAATTGGCGACACCGGAATAAGTTTGTCCACTTTTCTCGTGTGTCGCTGTTACCGCAAATACCCCATGTAGCGGGCTTTTAAGACGCTTTAATGGCACATTTGCCGTAGGAAAACCAATAGTTCGACCATTCTTGCGGCCATGAACCACTTTTCCCATCATTTGGTATGGTCGGCCCAGCATTTGTTCGGCAAGCTCAAAATCACCGTTATCCAGCGCCTGGCGAATGGCCGTGCTACTAACACGCTGCTGTTGTTGACGATAGCTGCGCGTATCGACCACTTCAAAGCCCAGCTTGTCGCCTTCTTTTTTCAGGAGCTCAAAGTCGCCCTCTCGCTTATAGCCAAAACGAAAGTCGTCTCCCACTACTAGGAATTTTACGCCCAGCTTTTTAACCAGGGTTTGCTCAATGAATTCCTGAGCCGGCTGGCTGGCAAACTTTTTATTAAACTCAATGACGATATGACGGTCGATATTCTGAGCTTTTAACGCCGTATACTTCTCGCGCCAATTGGTCAGGCGTGCCGGTGCTTGTTCAGGCTGAAACAACTCCTGCGGCTGCGGCTCAAAGGTCATAACTGCTGACGGAACGCCAAGCTGCTTCGCTTTCTCACGAACCTGAGCCAATACCGCCTGATGGCCCAAATGCACACCATCGAAGTTACCAATGGTTAGTACGCAGCCATTATGCTCGTCTCGTAAATTGTGAGTACCGCGAATCAGTTCCATACCCGAACAGTCTTAAGGTCGTTTGAGAAAGTCGCGATTATAACCGATAACCGTGTGATAATCAGTACTCGCGAGCACGGAAATGTCGCGGTCGCATACCCGTGACAAGCAAGGTCACTAAATAGGCTACCACGCCAGCGCCAATCATTTGCGCCAGTAGCCACGGCCGCTCTACTAAACTACTTTGTTGCCATGCTGTCTCGTCTGGGTTTAGCCATAGAATGACGCTTATCATGACTGCCGTTGCCAAAATTACCTGAACAATAAAGCGCCACGTGCCTGGCTGCGCCTTTAGTACACCTTCTTTGTATAAGGTAAAGCCCAACAGGCATGCGTTAATAGCTGCGGACGCCGCCGTTGCCATTGCCAAGCCTACATAACTAAAGGGGATAGCCAGCGCTACGTTAAACACCATATTCGAAACCATAGCAATAATGCCAAATTTGACCGGGCGCTTGGTGTCCTGCCGCGAGTAAAAGCCCGTTGCCAGTACTTTTACCAACATAAAGCTGACTAAACCTGTCGCATAAGCCATTAAGCTATAAGACGCCATGCGCGCATCTTCCGGGCTAAAGGCCCCGTGCATAAAGAGCACCATTAACATAGGCTCGGCGAGTACAAATAAGCCAGCCATAGCCGGTACGCCCAAAAGCAGCACCATGCGTACTCCCCAGTCCAAAGTGGAGCTGAAGTTTTGTGTGGACTTATCAACATGGCGCGAAGATAAAGCCGGCAGTATGACCGTTGCTATGGCGATACCGAAGAGTCCTAGCGGAAACTCCAGAAGCCGGTCTGAGTAATACAGCCAACTGATAGAGCCGGTCATTAAGAAACTGGCTATGAGCGTATCGAGTAACAGATTAATTTGGCTCACCGAAACCCCAAAAATAGCCGGCAGCATCAGCTTGCGAATTTTGGTGACGCCCGGGTCTTTCCAGCCCCACTTGGGCTTCACCAACAGCCCGGCTTTTTTCAAAAACGGAATTTGGAACAGTAACTGAATTAAGCCACCGAAGAATACGCCCCACGCAAGCCCGTATTCCGGTTGCTCCATATTGGGTGCTAGCCAGATAGCGGCAGAGATAATCGCGATGTTTAAAAACACCGGGGTAAATGCCGCGACCGCGAATTTCCCAAGCGTGTTGAGAATGGCACCCGCCATGGCGGTAAAGGTAATGAACCATAAATAAGGGAAGGTAATGCGCAGCAAGTCACTGGCCAGCACAAACTTATGCCCCTGCGGGCCGTCGTGCCACCAGTCCAAAAACCACCCCATGCCAAATAGCGCCGTGACAATGGGCGAAGCTATAACGCCGAATAACGTGACCACGGTAATAATAGTGCCCAGCGTACCCGACACCCTCGCTATTAAGAGTTGTTGTTCTGGCAGCTCTTTGCCCTGCTTGTATTCTGTAAGTACCGGCACAAAGGCTTGCGCAAACGCGCCTTCGGCAAATAAACGCCGGAGGAAATTAGGGATTTTATTGGCGAAAAAGAACACGTCTGCTGCCGCGCCCGCACCCATTAGGTTAGCAATGACCACATCGCGCACTAAGCCCAAAACCCGCGAAATGAGGGTCATGAAACTTACGATGAAACCGGATTTAAGTAACGACTTAGACACAGGTAGTCCTTTGATTCCCTAAGCGTGCTGTAATTATTATTTTGCGATTTTTTCTAGTGCTTCTTTCACTTGTTCATGCATTGTTGGAAGCTCACGTTCTATGGTACGCCATACCAATTCGTAATCAATTTTAAAGTAGCCATGAGCAATCGCATTTCGCATTTGGTATGCAGAGGTTAAGGGGATATCAAACGAGCTTCTTGCTCAACTTTTTCTTTAAAATGCATAGGCAAGCTATTAGGTGTCAGCACATCCACTTCAACGCCCAGTAGCTCATTCAACTCAAACTTGATAGCTCCAATATCAAACATTGTTGTTTCTGGCGTTGTCTCAATAAGTAAGTCTAGATCGCTATCTGCAGAGTCATCTTGTCGCACAGCAGAGCCGAACACCTTCACGTTTTTCGCATGGTGCTTTTCTACAATTTGCTGAATTTCCTGACGGTGCTTTTTCAACAGCGATGATAAACGAGACATATTTCCTCCAACAGTGTTACCCGAAATATAACCTATCAACATTGTTTTCGCCATGCGAAATAGCAAAACCTAAAGGTCAATTATCTCTTATTTTTATCGCTCCAGCTGTTGACTTTTGCGGCAAAAACGGCATAATCGCCAACCTTTATAAGAGAAGCGTTCTGTTAATGAATTTAGGAGTTCACCTTGGCTAACATTAAGTCTGCTAAAAAGCGTGCGATTCAGGCCGAGAAAAATCGCCGCCACAATGCAAGCCGTCGTTCAATGATGCGTACTTACCTTAAACGTGTAAACGCAGCAATTGAAAGCAAAGATAAAGAAGCAGCAAACGCTGCAATGAAAGACGTAACCCCAATGCTGGATCGTTACGCGACTAAAGGTCTTATCAGCAAAAACAAAGCGGCACGTCATAAGAGCCGTTTAAACGCTAAGATCCAAGCACTGTAAAGAAATTTACTGACCTAGGCTTTTAGCGTAGGGAAAGAAAAGCCGACCATGATTCGTTCATTGGTCGGTTTTTTTATATCTAGTGTTTATTAGGTAAAGCTTCCATTAGCTCACCGACCTTTGCACGCACGGTTTTGTCTCTTAACTGCAACGCTAAGTTCAGGTTACTGACAAGCTCCGCATGTGCGGCTAACTGTTTTGGAATTTTCTCGTAACTGGCTAACCACTCAGCCACTTCACTCCATTGCCATAAAGGCTGTTTTCCCGTTAACCGATACAAAGGAGACGGAAAGTTACCATTGCCCCTTTTACCCTCTTTTAACAAAGATATAGACTGCTTAGTTAAGCCAGTTCGCTCCGCAATGTCACTAATACCGACGTAGCCTCCCGCATCAACAGAAGTTACTTGGCAACCTTTCAGTGACTCTACCTGTTGAATAGCGGAAAGCACAGCGTGCTGAAAGCCTGCAGCTTCCCGATCGAACTGTAAATAAACCGTTGAACCATAAAAGCAAATCAATGCGTCATCACAGCCTGCGTTATAAAGCTTGTCTTCCAATAACGGCGTTCGACTGGAAATACCGCCCAGGACAAGAGAAAAGTTGTAGGTGTTCATTTCATTAACTCCTCGCAGGCAATGACTTGTCGAACTATTTGCTTGGCGTGGTTATATGGGTTTCGTGGCGTTGACCAAACACTAATTTGGTGTTGCCGATGCCCCTTCCCACACTTTAAGCGTCCAAAGGCATGACCTTTACTCAGCTTAAACGTCCAGCCATAGACCAAAGCGAAGTCAATGGCTGCCTGAATTTCCTTATTCGGGTGTTTTTTGATACCAGACTCCATATTAACCAACCGTTGACAATTGTCAACACTCTAAAAACAGTTAATAGTCTAGTTCACATTCAAGGAGTGGGGAGTAAATTGTGAAATGGCTTACGCCTATATGTGGCTATTTGGTATACGCCCGAACGCCTTTCTTGCTTTTACCGATTTTGGTAATAGCTGCGCTGGTTTCTTCGAGGACTTTTTCTAGCTCTGGTTTTACTTCATTGAGGTAGCTATCAACCGCAGCAACTGCAGTTACCCATTTGCTAGACTCTGTCCAGCCATCAGGTAACTGCTCTAGAAAGGAAAGTATTTTAGGGAGAGTGTCAGCGGCAGACTCATACTCTGAGTCTGCTACTTGTTGTTTTAGCTGCTCGTGGAGCTCACTTAATTGTTCAGGTGAGCGCGTCTCTTCAGACAAGTTAAGCTCCAGCTGCCTGCTGCATTTGGTTCATAGCAACGTCACGCTGGTCGGCAGGAATTTGATCCCATGCACCTTTAATGTCCAGCATTAAACGAGCCACCTCGTCAATTGCATCAACATCCATATCAATAGAGGCGTCGGCAATACGCGTGCTCATGTACATGTAAAGCTCGCGTAAATTGCCGGTCGCTTCAGCGCCCGCGGTATCATCCAGGCTGTATCGTAGTGAATCAACAATCGCTTGCGCTTTACTCAGGTGATGGCTCTTTTTCTCGAGATCTTTACGCTGAATCGCGCCCTTGGCGTAGTTCAGGTTCTCCAACACACCCGCCATCAGCATTTGTACAAGCTGATAAGGGTCTGCGCCCGCAACACGAGTTTCCAGTGAGCCTTTAGTGTAGCCTTTAAGTTTCATATTCATAGTAAAACGACTCCGTTAACTAGTCATCACCGTTGTTACGAGTGAAGCCGGGTAAATTGGATAACTGAGAACTGACATAATTGCCACGGTCACGTAACTGACCGACCAACGAGTCCAATGCCTGGTATTTTGAACGCAAGGTTTCTTCTAAGCCACTCAAACGACGTTGCAATGCCTCGCGGCTCTCGCCAACACGGTCAATGCTTTCGCGGATTGAATCACGTCTTGCGTCCAGCGAGCCGCCTGACTGCACATAAGTCTGTAGCGCGGTATCAAAACGTCCTGCTAACCCGTTGTCACCGCTCAGTACAGATTCAAATAGGTCGGGGTTCTGTTCTAACTGTTCAGACACCGATGTTACCGGATTCTCCTGGGTTAACTTACCCTCGTTGTCCAGGCCGAAGCCCAAATCAAACAACGAACGGCCGCCGCCCATCGATGACATAATCATGTCATTTAGCTGACCCTGCAATGCACGTACCGTGGCGTCACCCTGCAACGAACTACCTTCTGCAGCCATTTCACTTAGGGAGCTAACCACGCCATTGTAAGCTTTTACAAAGGCATCAATTTGCTTTTTCACGCCGCCATCATCACGGGCAATGCTCAAGGATGCCGTCTCAGTACCTTCAGATGTTTTTACCGCTGTAATGGTCGAACCCTGAATCACGTCAGTGAAGGTGTTGGTATCCGAACTGGCTTGTATGCCATCGACAGTGATAACAGCATCGGTTGCCTGGTCCTTGGCCGCAATCGTCATGCCGGCTGTCGCGCCAGTCGCAACCGTCGAAATGCTGTCTAATTCCGCGTTATCGTTGGATACCACTAAATCGTTACCGGCGCCACTAACCTCAGAACTAAACACCAGCTTGGATTCTGAGCCCGTATTGATGATATTCGCGGTTACGCCAAAGTTATCTTCAGACTCGTTGATTGCGTTACGGATTTCTTGCAGCGTTGCGCCTGCGTCAACCTGAAGATCAAAACTCTCTTCGCCTGCGCCGAACGTCAATGTTCCGCCAGCCGCGCTAACAACCGCCTGCGAGTCTGCGAACGCGCCATCAGCCGAGACAGCACGGCTGCCCTGAGCTAACTGCGAAACAAAAATATCGAAGGTGCCCTTTGACGCAGTCTCAGAACTTTCCACGGTAGCAATTTTGCCGGACTCCGGCTGCGTTACCGTTGCCTTCATGCTGTTATACAGCGAGGTGTCTTTAAGAGACTCCGCAGCATCCTGCAACTTAGACAGTGTCGATTTCATTTCGCCAACGGCAGATAGCTCTACCTGAAGCCGACCTTCCTGTTGATCCAAGCGGTTTTGCTTCGGAATACGGGTTGCATCCAAAGTAGCTTTGATTATACCTTCAAGATCGAGACCGGAACGCGCGCCGGTTGACGTAACGAGTGGCATAACATCACCTCAGTTAAATTTGATTGTCGAACAAAAATCCCATCCGACTATCTTTGTTATCGGCCATTTCTTCTAAAGCTTTAGACAGCTTAACTACCAATTCTGACGGAATTTGCCGAATCGTTTCACCGTTGTCTTTATCAATCACTTTGACAATCGGGGGCTCGCCCTTCTCATCAAAAACAAACTGCAAACTGGTATTGCGAATGACGGTCGACTGGTTCATCTGCTCCACCTGTTCAGCAACACCCTCATTGCTCGCCTGCTGTTCTAGTTTATCAGCGGTGCGCTGCTGAACTTGATTGACAGTGTCCATAACCTTTTGATCTTCAGGACGCTGTGCTTTGTTCATCGACTCACTCGCTGTACTACGCAAAGAACCTAACGCACGGCTTTCAACTGACATATCTGCCATAATACTCACCATTTCCTTTAATAACGTGCAGTTTAGCACTTAATAGACTACTCCATGTACGTTATCGGCGATCCCAGCTAAAAACTTTAGCATTTAATTGAAGTTTTTTTGAGCAAAATGAATTGATTTGTTAAGCCATTGAATAATAGACATAAAAAAACCGGAGCGAATGCTCCGGTTTTTAGCAGGTTGGTTGTTATGTCGAGTATTAGCCCAACAGTGACAACGCTGCCTGAGGACGCTGGTTTGCCTGCGCCAGGATAGTCTGTGAAGCCTGCTGCAGGATCTGCGCCTGAGTCAGTTTCGCAGTCTCTGCCGCAAAGTCCGCGTCTTTAATACGAGACTGTGCTTCTGACAGGTTCTCAGAGATGTTTGCCTGGTTACGGATTGTAGCCTGGAAACGGTTCTGAGCGGCACCTAAGTCAGCACGGAAGCTGTCGATTTGGGCAATGGCACCATCGATAGCTCCAATGGCACTTTGACCACCGCCTTCCTTTGTTAAATCGATTTCAGCAATAGTTGCTTGGTCAGCAGCACCAGTAGACAATCCTCCTGGAGCGGCTGTGACATCAAAATCTTGCCCAGATGACAACTCCACCTGTCCCTTTATGTATGCTGCTGTATTGGTCCCACCATTTTCCAACTCGACAGCTGCAGTGTCTTCAGAACCTTGGATGCTGATTTTAGGATTGGTGGTCGAGTTACCTGATAAAGCTGTTAGGTTTATGTCAGCCCCATCTATTCCTGTTAGCTCGATTTTATCGCCAACCAATTTGGCGGTTACGTTAGTTTCTCCACTAACTGCGTTAATTTTGTCTGCGAAATCAGATATATCGTCTGTTGTTGCAATATCAATTTCAGTTCCATTCAACTCAACAGTTTCCGCCGCACTATCACCTGCTGAAAAAGCTGTAATTGTTGCACTGTTAAACGCTCGCGCAGTGACATCAATATTACTCAAACTGTTGATTGATTCAGCAATTTCACTAGCGTCAGCACCAGCTGCAGGACTAAACGTTTCAGTCTGATCGCCCTGACTGAAGGTCAATGCAGCATTTGTGACAGGGTCTGAAGAGAGCACCTTACCTGCTGTCGCACTATCGACCAAATCAAAAGAGTATCCGCCCAAATCAGACGCTTTCGTACTTTGTAAATCAAACGAAATTGTCTCATTAGCATTCGCACCAACTTGGAATGTCTTGGTCTTAGCACCATCAAGCAGGTTTTCACCACCAAAGCTGGTAGTTTCAGCGATACGTGTCAACTCATCTTGTAACACACCGATCTCTTTCTGGATCGCTGCTTTATCTTCAGATGAATTCAAACCGTTTTCAGACTGGATAGCCAGGGTACGCATACGCTGCAGGATTGAGCTTGATTCCTGCAAAGCACCTTCTGCGGTTTGCGCAACCGAGATGCCGTCGTTTGCGTTACGGTTACCTTGGTTAAGGCCTTCGATTTGCGAACCTAAACGGTTTGAGATTTGTAAGCCTGCAGCATCATCTGCAGCGCTGTTGATACGGAAGCCTGACGACAAACGCTCGAATGCTTGGTCAAGCTGGTTTCCTGAGTTAATCAGCTGACGCTGTGCGTTCAGTGAGCTGACGTTAGTGTTTACATATAATGGCATAATAATGCTCCTCAGTTATCTAGCCTAAGCTTGGATTCAATCGTTGTTGCCAAGCTGGAGGAAGAATCGGCTTCGTGTTTCGCCTGGTTAAAATTTCCTCTCACAAAGGGTATCGGCAGGGATCGGGGGAGCTTTAGGATTTTTTTGAAAAAAATTTAATACGGTATAAAGGAGTGGAGGAATAGGTAGTTCGCACCTTCGGCACGAACTACGGTTTAGGAGTTATAGGTAGTCGAATAAACTTAGGCGGCTTACGCGGCTAAAGATTTGTTGTGAAGCCGAGTAGATGGTTTCGTTTTTCAGCAAGTCGGTTATGGCCGTTGAGTAATCGACGTCCGCAATATCTGCACGGGCTTTTTTATTGACGATAGTAAAGTCTTCGTTGCTTAAGCGTGCATCCTGCAATACGTTAAGACGCGATCCGACCCCAGCCTGCACATCCGTAAGCTGGCCAATGCCTTTGTCCAAATCTTCTAACGCAAAGCTTAATTCACTTTCATAAAGCCCTTTGTCATCGCCGGAGTTTTCCAGTGCGTCGGCTAAATCACTAATTTGCGTTAACAGATTTCGTGATACCGGCTCCTGCAAAGAATATTCAATGGTTTCTCCCGCTACCGGCGTTTGGTTTACCGCTGTGTTAAAAGTTACTCCGTTAAAGGTGATATCGTCACCCGGAGTAAAAGCCGTGGCGCCTTGCAGCACATTACCGTCACCGTCTTCAATTTGATACTCGTCAGCTGCGGTAAAGTTTACGATCATGTCGGTGCTGTCACCCGCATCAAACCGAGTCTGCGCGAACTGCGTTAAGTCATCGCGATTAGAAATAGTGATTTTATCAACCAGTGCATTATCACCCGTTACGTCAATATCCGCGCGCTGCGATAACGTCCCAAATAATTTTGAGCCGGGGTCACCGGCAGGCAAATAAAGCGTCGGCGATAATTGCAACTCCCGCTGACCGTCATCGCTTACATATTCATACGAATCGGTTGCGCTATTAAATACCATCGGCTGTTCACGGTTTTGATATCCGGCAAAGATAAATTCACCTGATTCATCTTTTGCGACAGCCAAATCGAATACCGCATCTTCGATATCACGCAATTCATCGGCAATGGCCTGGCGGCTGGACTGATCATAACTGCCGTTACCTGCCTGCACAGCGAGCGCGCGCACTCGTTGTACTGTGTCGACAATGTTCTGGATAACACTCTCTTCCCGCGCTAAGTTATTCTCCAGCGTCACCGAGTTACGCTTAAACTGTTCGTTCTGGGCGATTTTTTCGTCCAGCGCGATCACCTGGGAATTGCCGATCGGGTCATCCGCCGGGCTCAGGATTTTAGTCTGCTTGGTTAATTGCAGTTGTATTTTGTCCAACCGCGCCTGAGAAGTTTGTAAGCTGTCCAGGCCGCGCTGGTAAAATAAATTAGTACTTAAACGCATGGTCTAACTCCTGACTTCTCATTAACCCAATGACCGCAGCAGCGTGTCAAAGATGGTTTGCGAGGTACTGATAATTCGGGCCGAGGCGGTGTAGGCCTGCTGATACTGGATCAGGTTGGCGGCTTCTTCCTCTAAATTAACCCCGGACTTGGATTCGTACAAAGCTTCGGTTTGGCCTTTTACGGCTTCTGCCGAGTCGCGCAATACACGGTTTTGGCTGACGCGGCTACCAACGTCGGACACCAGGCGACCGTAACTTTCGTTAAAGGTCATAGTCGGTTCAGCTTCTTCACCGCCATCGCGACGCACTAATTGCTGACGCTGCAGTTCGGTTAAGCGTTGGCCGTTACTGTTATCGTCAAAGCCGTTGCGGTTGTATTCAATACGGAATGAATCGCCGGCTGCCGGTTCGCCGACCACGTTAATGTCGTAGTCCGGCTCGGTAGTGATTGCCGGCCCGGTATTATCGTATACCTGCTGAATAATATTATCTAAATTGGTGGTGGTTAGGGTGTCACCAATTTGGTTGCCGTTCGCATCGTTCAGTCGCAACTCATACTGATCACCGGTAACATTCAATACTTCAATTTCTGCCGGCGAGGTCACCAGCAAGCCATCATTAGATGCATTGTAATAATCATCCGGCACGTTAACCTGGCTTAACTCAATACTCGACGCACCCTCGTTATCAATGTCATTGATTACGCGAACCGGACTCGCCAGTGCCAAATCTTCCGGGCGGCGAATGACAAGTTCAATTTCTGAAGCAGCGCTTTCGGCCGGCTTCACCAAGAAAGTGTCACCGTCTTGCATGGTGCCACTGCCCATATTCACGGTAATGCCCAGTTCAACGATATCGGTACTGGTATTAGGGCCGCCGGCAAAAAACACCTTATCAGCACCATCAGCCTGGGTACCGTCAGTTTCCAGCGGCACGGCATAATACTGGCCGTCTTCAAAACCAATTTCGATATTCTCGGACGGGAACGAGGCGCTGTTGCCTTCCAGAATACCGACTGTCACGCTCTGGTTACCGGTATTTTTATTATTCGGGAAGCCACTGGCTTCGGTGCGGCTTAAATCAAACAGCTTCTGACCCAGCTGGTTGTCCAGATCCATGCCCTTGGTGTTTTGTGTATTCAGCGAATCGGCGATACGCACCGCTAACTGGCCCAGGCGTTGCTGGGTCGGCATTAAAACCTTATCGCGGTAATCCAGGTAACCCCCAACTGAGCCGCCAACCTCGTCAGTTTTGACAAAGAACTCGCTAACGTTACCGGTACTGTTACGTTTTTGCAGCGCTAGCTCCAGGCGTTCGGTATTGGGGTTTGATTTTACCGCCACGGCGTTAAAACGACCGTTTTCCAGCACTAGTGGTTGGCCGTTTTGTAGGTTAACAGTAACCGCTCCATTTTTAGCTTCCACAGTCTGAAACTCGACAAGCTCGGATAATTGCAATAATTGATCGTCACGCTTATTTAATAATGCGTTAACGTCGCCGTTATCCAAGTTACGCGTCGAGGTAGTGGCGATACGCTTGTTTAACTCGCCAATATTCTGAGCAATTGAGTTAATACGGTCGGTTGATAGCGTCAGCCTATCGTTGATGATTGCTTTTTGATCATCCAGGTACGACGAAAAATCGTCGAATTTGGTGACCATGGCGTCGGCTTCAGCAATCACCAATTGGCGTGCGGTAACAGAGCCCGGATCGTTATTAGCGTCTTGAAGAGTGTTGAAAAAGCTCTCGATTGTCGAGGCTATATTAGTCGTACTATCACCCAATAGAGTGTCCAGTTGCTCTGCCTGTTCTAAGTTAGCTTCATAAAAGGCGACGTTCGAGGTGTCGGTACGTAACTGACGCGTGGTAAATTGGTCAATCATACGCTCGACACGTACGCGCTCAAGACCACCAAACTGGCTTTCGACGTACTCAGTACGCTCGCGCACATAGCTGGGAGTATTGGCATTATTAATATTTTTACTGGTTGTCTGCAGACTCTGCTGATGGGACAGTATGCCGTTTTTACCAATGTTTAATAAGTCAAAACTCATCGATGTTTCTCCAGTCACTCTGTGCCCTTTATCGGCACTGAGTGAATAATGTTTAGTTCAAGCGGCAATTTTTTGCCGCCTACTGCAGCCGCCTTAAATAGACTTATCTGCAAATGCCGGGTTATTTAACACCGACTGAATTTTCTGTGCGTACTGTGGATCTGTCGCATAGCCTGCTGATTGCAGGGCTTCGGCGTACTGCGCCGGGTCATCAGCCACTTTTAGTGCCTGCTGATAACGCGGATGCCCTTTTATGAAATCAACATAGTCCTGCAAGCTCTGTTCCACGTTAGGGTATGAGCGAAAAGCAGCACGCTCTTTGCTGGCAACATCACCGTCAAACTCCAATGTACTGACATGAGATTTATCCCCTGCCCAGCGCTGGTCGGCTTTTATATTGAATAAGTTATTGCTTGAGCCGCCATGCTGGCCCGGCACTAACCGTTGACCCCACCCGGTTTCCAGGGCTGCTTGAGCAATAAGCGCATTCGGGTTCAGTCCATGATGTTTCGCTATTTTCTCAGCATGCGGCTTAAGCGCTGCGACAAAGCTTTCTGGACTGGTAAACTTCGCTTCACCGTCGCTTAACTTAGCGGTATTAACGCGCTTACTGCCGTAATAAAGTCCGGCATCGACACCACCGTGCTCACTCAGGCGCTCCGCTCTGTTTTTCATACGCGGGTCATCTAAGTTCGCTCCGGAGCGGTTCTGATGCCCATGCTGGTAGCTGTCGTCACCGCCGAGCTGCTTCACCATCAGTTCAGCCAAGCCTAATGACCCCTGATTGGACAATTCCGACGTCAGCTGTTGGTCGTACATATCGCGGTACATTTTGGTGTAGCGGCTGTCCAGCATGTTGCCTTCTTCAAACACGGCGTTGGCTTTACGCATACTGCCCATGACCATATTCAGGAAAATGGCTTCGAACTGCTGCGCCGCCTCCATTAAGGCTTGCTTGTCATCCGGGTTAAACGCACGCTCACGCAAGCCATTCAGGCTGTGCGTGTCCATGGCTAATTCAGCTTGTTTGAATTGTGCGTTTGAGCTTGTCATATCAGCCTCGGCTTAAATAACAATGAGTTCGCCGCTAAGCGCGCCAGCTTGCTTCAGAGCTTCCAGCACGGCAATGATGTCGCCTGGTGCCGCACCAATTTGATTCACAGCACGAACCAGATCATTCAGCGTTGTGCCGGGCTGGAATACAAACATACGAGCGTCGTCTTGGTTCACATCAATAATCGACTGCGGCGTCACTACAGTTTCACCGCCACCAAACGGATTCGGTTGATCGACGTTCACGTTTTCGGAAATAGTCACCTGCATGTTGCCGTGCGCAACAGCGGCTGGTCGTAGCTCAACATTCTGACCGACCACAATAGTGCCAGTGCGAGAATTCACAATAACTTTAGCCGATGCAGACGCTTGCTGAACTTCTAAATTTTCCAGCGTGGACATATAACTCACGCGCTGATTCATATCACGCGGTGCACGAACACGAACCGAAGTTGCATCCACAGCCTGCGCAGCGCCTTCGCCTACTAAACTATTAATGGTCTGAGCCATACGCTTGGCGGTGGTAAAATCGGACTGATGCAAATTAAAGGTAAAATAGTCTGACGAACCAAAAGACGTACGCACTTCTCGCTCAACAATACCGCCGCCGGGAATGCGGCCAACGGTTGGTGTGTTTATCACAATGCGCGAGCCATCATTACCTTCAGCCCCCAGGCCACCAACAATCAGGTTGCCTTGAGCGACAGCATAGACTTCACCATTCGCACCTTTTAAGAAGGTTTGAAGCAGGGTACCCCCGGTTAAACTGTCGGCACTGCCCACGGAGGACACCGTCACATCAATTTTCTGACCGGGTTTCGCGAAGGCCGGCAAGTCAGCATGCACCGCAACGGCCGCCACATTATCAATTTTGGGTCGCTCATTAGCGGGGACATTAATACCAAAGTTACCCAGCATAGTGCGGAAAGTTTGGTCAGTAAACGGGGTTTGCTCGCCCGTTCCCGGCAAACCAACAACTAAACCATAACCTATTAGCTGGTTGTCACGAATACCCTGCACCGATGCAATGTCTTTAATACGAGATGCCTGCACGGGTGCTACCAACATCGAGACTAAGCACAGGGTTAAGGTAATTAGTTTTGCTACTTTCATGCCCAACTCCTTAGAACGGCCAAATTGGACTGTTGAAGAAACGTGTTAACCAGCCCTGCTCCTGCACTTGGGCAAGGCTGCCCGTGCCTGAGTATTCAATACGTGCATTGGCAACACGAGTCGATGGAATTTGGTTAGCTGCAGTTATGTCCCGTGGCCGGATCATGCCGGTTAAACGAATGTACTCGTCGCCGGTATTAATGCGCATCCACTTCTCACCACGCACTATTAAGTTGCCATTCGGCAGTACTTTTATCACCGTCACAGTAATTTCACCGGTAAGTTGATTGCTTTGATCCGAACTGGCGTCGCCATTAAAGTCCCGCGTTCCGTTAATGCCAGCAGACAACGGGTTGCCTCCAACGGTAATATCCCGTCCAAACATTGTTGGCGCACCAAGCTCTGCCGTGCTTTCTTTAGAGGTTTCAGTCGTTGCCGTTTTACTGGCGGTTGTCTGCTCCTGCAGGGTCACCGTAATAATGTCGCCTAAGCGACGCGCTTTTATGTCTGAGTACAGGTTGTCTGCGTACGCATCCTGAAATAGAGACCCCGTTGGCACGACCGGCTGTGCACGCTCTTCCGGCAATACCGGTGCGTAGTAAGGGTCATCCGGCATTGGCTTATGCGGTGAGCTTGCACAGCCCGTCACCGCTAAAATTGCTAAAGTTGCTAATAAGTAACGCATCACAGCCACCTGTTATTGATTATTAAAGTTGCTGGGTGACGAAGCTCAGCATTTGGTCAACCGAGGAAATCACTTTTGAGTTCATCTCGTAACCACGCTGACTCTCAATCAGGTTGACCAGCTCTTCAGTCACGTTGACGTTAGAGGTTTCCAGAGCCCCCTGAATGGTGTTACCCATACCATCAACACCTGGCACAGCCTCAAGTGGTGCGCCGCTGACCGCTGTCTCGCGATACAGGTTTTGACCCATAGGCTCTAAACCCGCTGGGTTAATGAAGTTGACCAGGTTAATTTGGCCGACCACAACGTTGTCCGGGTTACCGGGCTGAGTTACCGTCACTTCACCTTCCTGAGAAATGCTGACTGACATAGCGTCTTCAGGAATTTGAATAGCCGGCTCTAACGTATAACCGTTACCCGAAGTCACCATCTCCCCCTCTTCGTTCAGTGAAAACTGACCGTTACGCGTGTAGGAGATAGTTCCGTCCGGCATCAAAATCTGGAAGAAACCTTTGCCGTCAATCATCACATCCAGCGAGTTGTCGGTCGTTTGCACATTACCTTGAGTGTGCGATTTTTGCGTCGCAACAACTTTGGTACCGGCGCCGACCATAAGGCCATTCGGTAACTCGGTGTCCTGAGCAGACTGGCCGCCCGGCTGGTTAATGTTTTGATACAGCAAGTCTTCAAACACCGCGCGACTTTTCTTGAAACCAACGGTGCTTGAGTTCGCCAGGTTATTTGAAATGACCGAGATATCGCGTTGCTGCGCATCCAGTCCGGTTTTACTGATCCATAATGCTGGGTTCATGTTATGTCTCCTCTATACGCCATTAATGAAAGTTCGACTAACTGATGCGCATCAGCGACTCTGAGCGCTGCGCATTTTCATCGGCGGTTTTCATTAATTTGACGTTCATTTCGTATTGGCGCTGCAGAGCAATCATGCTTGTCATTTCTTCGACGCTGTTGACGTTGCTGCTTTCCAGAGCACCAATTTGTAATTTAACGTTGGCATCGGCTAGCGCGACTTGGTCATCTTTCAGCTTGAATAAACCATCCGTGCCTTTCTCGATATTGCCATTTGGCGGGTTCACCAACTTGATACGGCCTATCACTTCCATAACATTTTCCGGTGCGCCCATAGGACGAATGGACACATTACCGTTAGAGCCTATTGTCAGCTTGTCGACAGGTTGCGGCACAAAAATAGGACCGTTGTCACCAATAATGGTGTTGCCTTTTGAGTTTTTAAGAAGGCCGTCGGTACCCACTTCCAGGCTGCCATTTCGGGTGTAGCGCTCATTGCCGTTTTGATCCTGAACGGCTATCCAGCCCTGGTCTTTTATGGCAACATCCATATTGCGGCCGGTGGTTTGCAGCGCACCTGCGGCAAAGTTCTGCCCAGGGCTTTCCGTCATGGCAAACACCCGGGTTGGCAAGCCTTCGCCAAACGCCTGCATAGATCGCGCTTGTTCCAAATCCGCCTTAAAACCGTCAGTGTTTGCGTTGGCAAGGTTATTTGCCCGCACCGACACCGCATTCATGTTTTCTTTGGCGCCGCTCATGGCTATCCAGAGCATTTTGTCCATAGCTGACCTCCAGCCAAAATTTTGTCGTTTTCGATCGTTATCTTAGATAATGCAGATTCCGTGCCAAGAACGAAAAAAGACGCCCGAAGGCGTCTTTTGTTTTACATTTCCCAGTTAACTCAATTATCGAATCTGTAGGATAGTCTGGTTAATCGTGTTATTCACTTCCAACGAACGCGAGTTTGCCTGGAAGTTACGTTGCGCGGTAATCAGATCCACCAGCTCTTTAGTGAGGTTTACGTTAGAGTTCTCCAGTGCTGACGATTCAATCGCACCAAAGGTTCCTGAATTCGCCTGGCCTGCTAATGCTTCACCTGATGCACTGCTTTCCTTCCATGACGTACCGCTAACCTGCGTTAGACCTTGCTCATTGGCAAAACGTACCAAGGCTACCTGGCCTAAATAGCGAGTTTCGCCGTTAGAGTAGGTCGCGGCAATACGGCCATCTTCTGCAGTATCTACTTGTGTCAGTCGACCAACAGTGCTGCCATCTTGCTCAAGAAAGTTCACTTCAAAGTCTGAGGCGTATTGAGTTGGAGTTAAGTCACCCTCCGGGCTATTAAAGTTAATGTCTACCGACTGGTTGGCACTAGCCCCATTCGTATAGGTACTGCCGACCTTAATTGTCGCATCCCCAAAAGTTCCCAACGTTGGATCAAAGGATGCAGATGCATTGCTTGGACTACCATCCGAACCAAAAGCAACACGAATTCCGTTATAAGGGCCACCACCTCCAAAAGCAGCTGTAGGCTCTGCTTGTGAGCCGGGAATAACAAATCCAGCATCATTTAACTGTTCAACATCAACTCCATTTCCGTCAACAGTCGCATAAATATCCCAGTAACTATTGCCGTCACTAGGCACTTGTGCTGCAGGAGGGTTCTGCCCGCCCTCACCTGCATTCCGTTTTACATAATAAGTCGTCATCACGTGAGATTCACCTAATGAATCATATATCGTTGTGGAGGTAGACGAAGTAAAACTGTTAGGGTCTTCTGGGTTAAATTCTCTTCCTTCTATGTAGCTTGGATCACCGACAAAATTCGTTTCAGCTGAAATACCCTCGCTTCTTGAATCTACATTAAATGAGACATTAACATTTTCTGTTAAATTTGGAGCTCCCGCAGTATCAGGAATGCGAATGGGCTTTGCGGTAGCCAAGCTGGTTGACTGGTTGGAGCCAGTAGTTTCGTTTACTGGAAATCCCATTAAATAATTTCCATTATTATCAACCATATAACTATCATTATTTAATTTAAAAGCACCAGAGCGAGTAAAGTTAAAGTCTTGGTCTCCAACTTGTGATGCAGTAGCAAAAAATCCGTTTCCGCTAATAGCTAAATCGAGCGCATTTTCTGTAAATTCCAATGTCCCCTGACTGAACTGCTGTGCAACGGATGCGGTTAGGACACCATCGCCCACCTTGGCTTTACCTGAGTTAAAGATGCTTGTCGCATAAACGTCAGCGAATTCAGCTCTAGATTGTTTAAAACCCGACGTCTTGACGTTTGAAATATTATTAGCAGTTACATCTAAATCTTTTTGAGATGCATTGATACCGCTGAGTGCAATACTAAATGACATAAGTCACCTCACTTGTTAACTAATTTCAGAGACATCGGAAAGCTTGATGCCACCTAATCCTTTAAGGTTCAGAACAACGCCTCGCTCACCGCCCGTACTGACGCTCTGGACACGCGCATGCATTTGTAATGGAAGCTCTTCGGTTTGTCCGCCAACGGTCGCGTTCACCGAAAATGAGTAATTACCGGCCGGCGCTTGTTCGCCGGTTGTCGTGGTTCCGTCCCACTCAAACTCTTTGGTGCCTTCCGGCATATCGCCCAGGTTAAGGGTTTTCACCACCGCACCGGTCGAGTCCTTAATGTTAATTTTCACATTCTGAGCGGTTTGCGGCGTGGCTATCATCCCCGACACACCTGCACCTTCTTCCAGGTTTGCCTGATCAGTCGGAACCAATACTTTGCGCCCAACCATAGTCGAAGCCTGCAATGCCTGGTTTGATGTCATGTCTTCCGCAAACTGGTCAAAACGCTCAGACATTCCGGTAATACCTTCCGCCATGGTGAAGCTGGTCATTTGAGCAATCATCTGATCATTCTCAACCGGCTTGGACGGATCCTGCATATTTAACTGCTGCGTCAACAACTTGAAGAAGTCTTCCTGCTCAAGCTTTTGCTGCTCGTCAGGGTCAGCGTATTTCGCGCCTTCGTCCTTCTTCCATTTCATGCTGTCGATGTAGGAGTTATTGCTTACGCCTTCCATTTGTTATCTCCTGCTTACCCTTGACCCAAGCGTAGTAAACGCTGCGTCATTGTTTTGGCTGTATCCGCTACCTGAACGTTGGTCTGATATGAGCGGGATGCCGAAATCATGTTCGCCATTTCTTCCATGGTGTTAACGTTCGGCTTATAGATGTAGCCATTTTCGTCCGCCATGGGGTGGTTTGGTGCGTACTCAACCTGCAAAGGGTCATTACTTTCAACAATGCCCAGTACCTTGACGCCTGCCGCTTGTCCAGCCTGCGTCTGGTTGGTCAGGCTGTTACCACGGTAGTCGCCCTGCGCGTCGGCCAGCGCCGTAGCAAAGACCGGGTTACGGGCACGGTAAGTTTCATCGATACTGCTGCTGACCGAGTTCGCGTTCGCCAAATTACTGGCAGTGGTGTTCAGTCGCACTGACTGAGCACTCATTGCCGAACCGGTCACGTTAAAAATATTAAATAGGCTCATTGTTTTTCACCTCACCTACTGTCCGCCGCCGAGGGCTTTCTTCACACCGCTAATGCGTCCGTCAAGAAAGTTCATGGTCATTTCGTATTCCAGTGCATTCTGTGCATACAAGTTTTGTTCCAACTGTACATCAACGGTATTACCGTCACCGGTATCAGGTTGATTCGGCACGCGAAACTTCTCTGTGCCCTGCGGCTTTATTTCAACGTTGAAGTGCTTTTCGTGGGTGCGCGCCATTTTGTGCGTTTCAATGCCGCGCTGTGCCTGTTGCAGAGCTTGCTGAAAATCCAGCCCTTTGGCCTTGTAGCCGGGGGTGTCTGCGTTTGCAATGTTATTGGCAATAAGCTCCGCACGCTGGGTACGTATACCCAACGTGTGTTGCTGTATTCCCATAATTTTATCCATGGAAAGTGCCATTTTTTTGTCTCCACAGTGTTCGATGGTGAAGACAATGCAGATATCGTGCCAGAATTTCCGACAGATATTTTTGAAAAGTAGGCTAAGGGGCGTCGTTACTTACGACGATAGATAATACCGGGGTTGCAGCGAATCATCTCGAAGTCATCGGTTAAGCCTGAAATAGACTCCGATGCGCCAAGAATGAGATAGCCGCCCGGGTTTAATGATTGCCGGAATTGGGCAATAATTTTCCGCTTTACTTCCGGGGAGAAGTAAATAAGCACATTGCGGCAAAAAATAACATCGAACTTGCCGAGTAATGAATAGCTGTCCAATAAGTTCAGGTGACGAAAGTGGATATGTGTTTTTAAGTTATCTCTGACCTTCATCGAACCTGGCTTACTGCCGTCAGTGAAATACTTTTGACGACGCTCTGCGGATAAGCCACGCGCTAGTGCCAAACTGTCGTATTCACCAATACCACACTGCTCTAATACCTTATTGGAAATATCCGTGGCGGTCACTTTAATGCCACCTTTTAGAGCACCCGGATTTTTGGCCTTAAATTCGTCATAAGTAATGGCAATAGAGTACGGCTCTTGCCCAGACGAACAAGCCGCTGACCATATTTTTAAAGGCCCGGTGTGGTTTTTGTATTCAGCAAAAATACGATCGTGCAGAATTTGAAATGGGTAAGTGTCGCGAAACCATAAGGTTTCATTAGTGGTCATGGCGTCAATAACCGCCGCCCTCAGTGCGCGTTCACTAATTTTCATAGAGCGCTTTACCAACTCTGACAACGAGTCAATATTAAAGCGCCCCATTAACGGGCTGAGCCGGCTTTTAACCAAGTACAGTTTACTCTCGCCCAGTACAATACCGCACTGGTGCTCCAGGAACTGACGAAACTCTTGGTATTCCGATAAACTTAATTCGCGATTCGACACGTTATATTAACTGCTACTCTTTAAATGGTTACTTCGGTATTAAGCCATTTTTGAACGGCTGTCGCCAGCTCATCGGGATGAAATTTTGCAATAAAATCATCGGCGCCGACTTTCTTCACCATAGCCTGATTAAAGACGCCACTCAATGATGTATGCAAAATAACATGAATATCGCGTAAATCGGGGGCAGCTTTTACCTCAGCGGTTAATGTATAGCCATCCATCACCGGCATCTCTACGTCGGACACCATAACAGGTACGTGGGTATGTACATTGCCGCCCAGCTCTTTTGCTTTCTCTTTTAAATACTCAAGCGCTTCTTTACCGTTTTTCTTCACTTCCAGGTTAATACCCAGCGACTGAAGCGCGCGCTTAATTTGGTTGCGTGCTACTGAAGAGTCATCGGTAATAAGAATAGTGAGGTCTTCTTTGGCCACATTGACTTCTGCATTGGCCACTTCTTCACTAACGTCCGAGTTAACCGGCACTATGTCAGCCAAAATACGTTCAACGTCAATTATTTCAACCAATTCATTTTCGATTTCGGTGACCGCTGTCAGGTAAGCGTCGCGCCCGGCCCCTTTCGGCGGTGGCATTACGTCTTCCCAATTAATATTCATAATGCGATCAACACCACCCACCAGGAAGCCCTGAACGGTTCTGTTGTATTCAGAAATAATGACGAAGCGGTTTTCAATGTCGGTGATAGCCGGCCCACCGGTTGCCATACTCAAATCGATAATGGAAATAGCCTGGCCACGAATATGTGCAACACCTCTGACTAACGGGTTGCGCTGCGGCATTGCCGTTAACTTTGGACAAGGTAGAACTTCTCTTACCTTAAACACGTTAATACCGAAACGTTGTTTACCCGTTAATCTGAACAACAATAATTCCAGCCGGTTTTGTCCGACCATTTGTGTGCGCTGATTCACTGAATCGAGAATACTGGCCATGCTTCACTCCTGTAATATGGCAGGCTACCTTACTTCGGCACGGTATTTGCTTAAACCACTACCAGCAAATATTTATTGGTGACGCCGCCGAACTTTTGACGTTATACCGTTTTTTTCGGCAGGCAGCCAGATAACCTTAGTAGATAACGTCAGGATATTTTTATGATAGTACGTAAATCGCTGCTGATCAGTTCGATTTTTGCAATAACGACCTTATTTATTGGTCTGAGCCCAAATCACGCACAAGCGCAAGGTAATGACGTACGCCTGGATTATAAGGCATTACAGACTCTGGCGCATGACTTTGTGCGCTCAAGAGTCAGAGCGCCTGAAAATGGTCGCATTGATGTTGTTGCCAATAATCTCGACCCAAGAATGACGCCTAAACGCTGCTCAGCAGCACCAGATGTTGGCTTGGCGAGCAACGCGCGCTTAGACGGCTACACAACCGTTGAAATTAAATGTGCGACGGCAAATGGGTGGCGTACTTATGTACCGGTCAGAATTTACCGTTACAAAAATGTCGTGACGGCGTCCGGCCCCATGACTCCGGGTCAAATGATTAGCGAAAGCGATTTAACGTTTGCCGAAGTGGACTTAAACCAAATACGCTCTAATGTTTACACCGAGAAGGAACTATTGGTTGGCGCTCGCGTCAAAAAGCGCATTGGTGCGGGACAGGCCATTCGAGCGACTGACACCTGCCTTGTTTGTGAGGACCAAACGGTTACAATAGTAGCTCAAAACAAGGCGTTGAGAATTACCGCTGACGGAAAAGCGTTAGCTGACGGTTTAAAAGGCGAGTCAGTTGTTGTAAAAAATGCCCGCTCAGGCAAATCGATAGAGGCTGTTGTGACAGGGCTTAACGAGGTTACCGTCAACCTTTAAAATACTTTACAAAAAAGTGAATTTTTTAGTTAAGTTTTTTCGGATATGGTCGATAAGTAACCGAGACTTACTATCTAGCGAGGCAACACAATGGCTATTAACATCAATAATGCTGGATTGAAAAACACCAGTATCGATAACAAATCAAGCAATCGCCAGGTTCAAAACGGCCAGGCGGGTAATTCTGCATCGGTTTCTCAAAAAGGCGGTGACGCGGTTTCCTTGACCAGCGAAGCCCAACAACTGGGTGGATTGCAGGAAAAGGCCATGAACAGCAGTGGTATCGACCAAGCTAAAGTGGACAGAATTAAAGCAGAAATTGAAAACGGCTCATACAAAATTAATGTTGAGCAGTTAGCGTCCAAGCTGGCTCAGTTTGAGTCAGACCTGTTTGCAGGCGGTAACGACGAGTAATGACGGAAGTAGCGTCGGTAAACCAATTGCTTGATGACATGGCGGAGTCGCTAGATAGGCTGGCTTTGCTGCAACAGCGCGAGCTAAATGCCATTGTCGAACGCGAGCATGCCGACGTTCCTGCTATTACTTCAGAAAAAGAAAAAGCTCTGGCCGAAGTGACACGCCTCGACACTTTGTTGTCAGAGCACCCCGACAAAGACACTTTGAAAGAAGACGCGCAGTTAGCCGCTGCGGTTGAGTCCATTAAGCAAACCCTCGCCAATGTTCAACACCAAAACCAAGTCAATGAACGCGTAGTTCAGTCGACGCTGAACAGCATTGACCAACTCAAGCAAAGTATTTTACAGTCAGCCCGCAAAGACTCTCTTACCTACAACAGTAAAGGCAAAATTCGTTAAAGAATTCTGCGTTTCAGCCGTTATAACGATTAGTACGTTTTAGTCCGTAGGGGTCGTTATGACAAAGCAAATTTTGACACTGGGTATTGTCCTTTCATCAATGGTTTTAAGTGGCTGTGCGGCTTATAACAACTTGGTGTACGATCAAAAGCACGTCGAATGGGAAACTCAAACGCCTGACACCTTTCCGGTATTAAACGCGGTTGGCTATGCGCCTATTGAAAAGCAATCAGGTGATTCGGCTCAAGTGAAAGACCTAAACGCGATGCGCGCCTCTAAGCTGGCTGCGTATCGCGAACTTGCGGAACAAGTGTATGGGCAACGAATTGCCGGCAGCAGCTCGGTGGAAGACTGGGCGTTGAATAACGATAGCTTTCAGGCATCGGTTGACGGTGTTATTCGCGGGGCCGAAGTCGTGAAAACCTACACCGTTGGCGAGTATTACGCGACGGAATTGCGTTTAGACTTTGAGAAAGTACACCGCTTGTATCAAAGCACCAACCGCCAGCAAAAAGTAAAACGTGTTGTTTATTATTAAGCAAAGCTTTTAAGTTAAAATTTGGCAGGGTTCTTGCATTTTATTTCAGAGAAAGCCTCAAAGACCGACAATAAATCGACACTTTGGATAAGACTGGGATACAACACATGAACTGGAAGACCTTGCTTTTACTCGCGTCACTTATTTTTCTTGCGTTTCCAAGCGACGCTCGCTGGATTGAAGCTCAAGGTACGGCGCGTATTGTGAATGGTGATGTCGAAAAGGCGCGCCAGCAAGCCATTGAAAACGCCCTTCAACAAGCTCTCCTCTCTTCTGGTGGCAGTATCAGCAGCATTCAGCAGGTGGTTGATGGCGTCCTGAGTAACACAGAAACCCAGTGGACCAGTCGTGGCGATGTCGATCAAGTTTCTATCGTGCGAGAGGAAGTTCGGGACGATCGTGTCGTGGTTTTACTACGCGCAGACATTTGGAACCGCGAGGGCGAATGCGCCCGCAGTAGCTATAAAAACTCCGTCACTATTGTGCCGTTTGAGCTGCGCGACCGCGCCCATGGTACCTGGGGCCAAATTTGGGATATCGGCGAAGTGTCTGCTGAGCGCTTTTCGCGCACACTAGGTGGCGTCGGCAGTCAAATTCATATTGCCCACACCTTACAACGTCACGCGGGCCTAAACGACGCATTAAGTGGCCTGAATCTGGAAGAACTGGGGCGTATGGCACGTAGTTTAGGACTGGCTAACGACAGTCAGTTCGTCGTGTTTGGCTTGTTTGACGACTTAGCTATGATGAATACCGACTCCGGCTGGCTATGGTCTTCAACGCCCGATCGCCACTATGCATTGACCCTATATTTAATGGATGCCAGCACAGGGCAACTTGTAACTCGCGCTCGAGTCGAAGACACTCAGCCCTGGACATTTGATCGCTCCGCCACCGTCGACGTGGCAACCGCAAACTTCTGGGACGAACCTTTTGGCGCCGCTCTCGACAGTGGCTTAGAAGACCTGGCCGGTGGCGTGAAAGAAAAACTGGTTTGTAAGCCAGTGCGCGGCCGCGTTATTGCCGTTGATGAGAAGACCGTACAGTTTAATTTAGGTCAGCAACATGGCGTTAAAGTAGGCGACAAATTAAAGGTCCTGCACCCAAGCCACTTTACCGATGACCAAGGTCGTTTTCGCCAAAAATGGGAAGTCAGCCAGTTTGAAGTGGAAGTGCAACAAGTTCAGCAAAGCACAGCAGTGGCTCAGTTAACCGGCAGCAATATGTTGCATAATGTACAAGTCAGAGACTGGGTTGTTCCCATTGACTAGGGGATGAAACCGCTCGCCGGTTCTGGCATAATTCGCGGCACGTCCCCGTAGCTCAGCTGGATAGAGCAATTGCCTCCTAAGCAATAGGTCGCAGGTTCGACTCCTGCCGGGGACGCAAGCCAACTCAGCCACGAATAAAAGGTATTTTCAGTAGGCCCCAAATTTTAGTTGTCACTGTCTGGTCTCGGTATTCCTTCAGACCAATATCAATGTTGTCTGAGCCCGCTTTAGGTGCGGGAGTGAAACTTTTGAAGAGGTGGTCCCACCAAGTCACACTAAACCCGTAATTGCTGTTGGTTTCTTCTTTTTCGACACTGTGGTGAATGCGATGCAATTCTTGAGTAATTAAAACTTTTCGCACTGTTTTTTCTAAAGGCTTGGGCAGGGCCACATTGCCATGGTTAAACAACGAACAGGCATTCAGAATAATCTCAAACACAATAACAGCAACACCCGGTGCACCTAGAGCGATAACCGCAGCGGCTTTAATAAAAAAGCTCAAAACAATTTCTACCGGATGGAAGCGCAAACCGGTCGTCACATCGAAGTCAGGGTCCGCATGATGTACCCGATGCAGTCGCCATAACAAAGGCACCCGGTGAAACAGCCGGTGCTGCCAGTAAATAGCAATATCGAGCGCAAGAATGCTTAATGTCACAACCAGCCAAAACGGCGCACCGCTTGCTATTGCACTATGAAACAAACCCCAACCATTGCTCGCAGCCCATACCGCTACGCCAGTTAAACCAATGGGGGCGATAACTCTTAAAAGCACGGTATCAATAACCACAATGCCTAAGTTTGCCGGCCAGCGCTGCTTACGGCTGTAACGCGACCGGCGTTTAGGCGACGCATATTCCCACAACACCATGAGAATAAGCACAACCACAAATACGCTAAGTCGCCAGGCTGTCTCAGACATTGTCAGCCGCTCCCTTTTTTTAAGGTTCGGTAACCCGCCACAATGCGGGTTATTGCTGTTATCCAACAGGCCGCGGCAAATATATACGCCAACACAGCAAAATGCTGAGGCCACAGACAAAATGAGACAAACGCCAGTATGGTTTCAAAACCTTCCGTTAAACCGCCCATATAGTGCAGTGACTTATTGGGGTAGGAAGGGTTCTCGATTCCCCGCTTCCCCGCCACGCTGGCAAATGCCAAAAACGTAGACCCCGTGCCCATAAAGGTCACCAGTAGCACTCCGGCTGCTACGGCGTGCTGCTCCGGAGATGCCAGTAAAAAACCAAACACCACCGCACTATAGAAAATAAAGTCGAGCACAATATCGATATAACCACCGGCATCGGTCAGTTGCGTTCGTCTGGCGACGGCCCCGTCGAGACCGTCGGCCAGCCGGTTCAGTAAAATAGCAATCAGCGCTGCCGTATAGTGTTCCAAAGCCAATAGCGGCACAGCCAGTAACCCAACCACAAACCCGGCCACCGTGACTTGGTCAGCCGTTACGCCCAGCCGCACCAGTAGTCGGGCTGGAACATCCAGTACAGCACGAGTTACGGGTAATAATTTAGGATCAATCATCCACTATCTCTTTGTCTTCATTCACCGTTAAAATACGCCCATGAGCGTCAGTGCGATCATGCGTGACCAACAGCGTGGGTATCTTGTTTTCGTTCAACTGTTTGAAGGTCCAGTCTCTTACTTCTTCTTTCAAGTTAGCATCAAGTGCCGAAAACGGCTCGTCCAACAACATGGCTTTTGGCTCTGCCAGTAACGCGCAAAGTAACGAAATTCGGGAATACTGGCCGCCACTTAAGCTATGCGGGTAGTGGTTCCATTTGTCGTTTAACCCCAGCGTGCTCAGCATGGACATTGCTTTTTCAGCTTGCGCTTTGCGATTGAGGGTTGAGCGAGGCTTTTGTGCGAACAGGCAATTCTCGGCCACTGTCATATGCGGAAACAAGCCGCCTTTTTGAAACATCATACCAATTCGTCGTTGCGCTACTGAAAGCTGACCAATGTCATTGTTGTTTAGCGTCAGTTCACCCTTTACGCTAAAGTCCGCTAACGGCTCACCGAGAACCCAGCGCAGTAAGGTCGATTTACCCACGCCGCTGGGACCCATTAAGGTCACCACTTCTCCGGGTTTTATGTCCAGGCTATTGAGTCGAAGCAACAGCCTGTTTGAGGAGCCTGTCATTTCGGAGAAAATAACCAAATTACGAATAGTCAGCATAGCGTTCCGCTTTTGTTTTTTTGCCTTTTAAACCTGTATTCAGCAGGCCTACACTCATAAACACAATAAGTGGCACTATAGTTTGCAACAACGCATAAAGGCTGCCAATACGCCAGTCACCGCCACTGGCAACGCTGACGGCTTCTGTCGTTAATGTCGGTGTCAGCCCCTGCCCCAGCCATTGAGTCGGCAAATACTGCGCAATGCTCACCGAAAAAGCGATCGCAAACGCCGTTGCCAACGGAGTTTTCAACATAGGTAGCATAACTTTCCACCAAGCTTGCCGCGCGGAATACCCTAAGCTTTGGGCTTTTATCAACCATTGCTCGTCAAACTGAGTATAGGCACCGTGTAACACTAAATACGCATAAGGCACTGTGTATACCGTATGTGACCAAGCGACCCACATAACATTCCAGCCCTGCGTAAGGTGCTCACCAAGCATCATCTGCCAGCCAAGAACTAACGGCACTTGTGGAACGAATAACGCAATTAGAACCCAGGCGTTTAAAGAGCGCTTCTGTTTTTGTTCGCGTTGATGTTGAAGCAGCACGACCGCAAAAATAACACCCAATAAAGCACTGGTTAAGGCCAGCCAAATACTATTGAACGAGGGCTCCGTGAGGTAATGCCATTCGCTCTGCCAGCGGTTCAAACTCAGAGCTTCTGGCATGAGTGTCGGATAAAACCAACTTGACGCTGCACTTTGCAGTATGAGCACAACAATTATCGCGAGTGACAAAAAACCAAAGGCTATCCAAGTGATTTTTGCGGCTTTATCGGAAAATGTCGTTTTCGACCATTGTTTTCTTAACGCTTTGGTAAGCGCCCACTTACGATACAAACCAGAATGTAAGCTATTAAGAAACAGCAGCAGTACCGCGATAACCATAAGGGCCCAGGCACCGGTTACGGCCTTACTTTGACTTTCCGGTGAAAACTGGAACGTCCATTCATAGACGCGCTGCACCAGCAATGCTTCGGTGTTACTGCCCACCAGCAGTGGAATATCGACCACCGACAACGAGTAAATAATAACGGCAGCCATAGGCAAGGTTAAGCGCTTTAACAGCTCTGGCGTAACAACCCGCCACCACGCCTGCCGCTGACTGTAGCCGTAGCTTTGTGCCTGAGTCAGCCAGGAGCTGGCAGGCACTTGTTTTAACTGGGCGGCTATCATCAGCAGCAAAAATGGCAGCTCTTTTAATACCAGGACTACCATAACGGTAATCACGGACTTTTCCGGTAAGGGCCAGCCTTGCGGTGGAAACGGTAACAGGCCGGTGATACCCTCAACTACGCGAATAAGCCATCCGGAAGGACTGAATAGCAGCATAAGTCCAACGGCAAACGCCACATGAGGTACCGACAATACCGGTGAAAGCAACTGTTGCAGCCTGGGGCGCTTTAATAACCCAGGCGCCAGCCACAACGCCAAATAGCAAGCCATTAACGGAGCCACAATAGCGACCAGCAGTGTCGACACTAACGTCGCGCGCTCACTCAAAATAGTATAAACAGCGTTGTTGGTTATGCCCGAGTCTGTGCTAAAAGACGAAAGCAACAGCAGCATTAAGCCACCGCCGACAGGTAACACAATGAAGGCAAACTTAATGGCTACTGATAGCGCTCGGACCATTGCTGCTCCAAATACGACTGCCAACTGGCGTGAAAGTCATCGGTTGACGGTAACAGCTCTGTTTGCTGACTGGTTTCGTAAGTTTTCAGTAACTGCGGCGCTAAAACGGAAGGATCTCCCCAGCGGTTAGTATCTGCTTTGCGACGCTGCGCTTGCACAGACAATAAAAACTCAATGACTTGTTTCGCGAGCTTTGGATTCTGTGCTGTTTTGGGAACGGCTAAATAATGCGTGTTGGTCATAGCTCGATCAGATAAAGTGTACCGCTGAACTCCGGCTGGCAAGCGTCCCTGGTTGACTAAGGTTCTGTAGTCATTGGGATTAAAGCTTACCGCCATAACCAGCTGCCCATTAGCTAAATAAGACACTTGTTCGCCGGCGGATGACGGAAAGTTGTCCCCCTGTTGCCATAATAGCGGATGAAGTTTGTCGAGGTAGTCCCAGAGCGGTTGAGTGATCTCTTCTGCATTAACGGACGCTACCGGTTGCTGAAATACTGACCGCCTCTCGGGGTAGAGCGATAATAATAAAGACTTCAGAAATGTTGTACCATGAAATTCCGGCGGTTTTGGGTAACTGATTCGGCCTTTATTATCCTGTGCGGCACGCAATAGTTCTTGTGCACTCACGGCTTCTGTTTCAAACACTCCGGGCCGAGCTATGAGGTTAAACTGACCTACCCCCCAGGGAACTTCCAGTCCATTCACCGGCTCTCCAAAGTCGGTTTGCCAATTGAGCTCCGGGTTAATGTGCTGCATACCTTTAATATCTTCAACAATGGGCAGCAGAGCATTAGCTTTTTTTAGGGCGTGGAAATTCTCACCGTTAATCCAAATAATATCAGCATTGGAATAACCATTAATTAACTGCTTAACCACTTCTGAGGCGTCAGCAATTTTGTTGTGTCTAAGCTGAATACCTTCGGCTTCTAACTCCTGTTGCGCCCAGCGTAAGTAACTATTCACTTGCGGTGAACCGCCCCAGGCATAAAAGTTCACTACTTCGGCTTTTGCCTTGGATGTGCCAAATAGAGTTGTGCCAAATAAAGTCAAAAGAACAAGAGTAGTTAAAGCGAGTACCCGCATATTAACTCCGGCGCCAGCGATGGAACTTCTCCACCCATGCTAACAGCTTCTGCGGCGCATTGGCGCGTTTCCATTCGCCCGCCACATACTTATTAGCTTCGGCCAGTGTCGGGTAACTGTGAATGGTACCCAGTATTTTATTCAGCCCAATACCATGTTTCATAGCCAATACGTATTCCGCTAAAAGTTCACCTGCCTGAGGACCAACAATGTTTACACCTAATATCTCATCTTTACCCGGTTTGGTTAGTACCTTCACTCGACCATAAGCACTGTCATCAGCTATGGCGCGATCGAGCTCACCAATATCGTACTCGGTAACTTCATACTCTTTATTCGCTTTTTTAGCCTGCTGTTCGGTTAACCCAACGTTAGCAACTTGCGGCGACGTATAAGTCACCCAGGGAATAACGGAATAGTCAGCTCTGAAGGTTTTGAACGGGTCAAACAGCGCATTAACTGACGCATACCAGGCTTGGTGCGACGCAACATGAGTAAACTGGTACGGCCCGGCGACATCGCCACAGGCATAGATATTCGGAAAGTTCGTTTGCAGCAATTGATTGGTTCCAACCGTTTTATTGGTTTGCACGCCCAGCTCTTCAAGCCCGAAACCGGAAATGTTTGGTTGCCGGCCTAATGCTATTAGCACCTTATCGAAGGCTATAGCCACCTCTTTATCGTTATGTTCAGCAATAAGAACAGATTCATTCCCTTTCTTCTCAAAACGAATGGCCTTGTGGTTTAACTTGATATCAATGCCTTCATGAACCAGACGTTGCATTAATAACTCAGCCGTGTCTTCATCTTCCGGTCCCATTAAGCGATCAGTCATTTCCACCTGCGTTACCTGGCTGCCTAGCCGTTGAAAAGCTTGGGAAAGCTCACAACCAATAGGGCCTCCGCCCAATACCAGCAAGCGTTTAGGCAGCTCTTCTAAGTCCCACAAGGTATCCGACGTTAAATAGCTGACTTTATCCAAGCCCTCAAAGTTAGGGACTAACGGCTTGGCCCCAGTAGCAATAATAATGCTGCGAGTGGTTATGCGCTTGGTTTCACCGTCAGCCGTTACTTCAACCTCCCACGGCGAAAGGATTTTTGCAGTGCCTTGTTCGACACTCACCCCAAGCTTGGTATAGCGCTCGACTGAGTCATGCGGTTCTATGTCGTTAATAACTGACTGCACCTGATGCATCACCTGCTTAAAGTCGACACTCACCTCACCCACACTGACCCCCGCATTGCCTGCATTGCGGGCGTTATGCGCCAGCTCTGCAACGTGCAATAACGCTTTAGATGGCACACACCCTGTATTTAAACAGTCGCCCCCCATTTTATGCTTTTCAATAAGGGTCACTTTGGCTTTTACCGCCGCCGCTATGTAAGCACTGACTAACCCAGCCGAGCCCGCACCAATAATCACCAAGTTATTGTCGAATGACTTCGGCTTTTTGTAGCCTTTAAACGCTTTACGACGCTTAAGCAAACTGAGAATAAATTTAGCAAGAATAGGCATTATGCCTAGGAGCACAAAAGCACCAATTAAGTCAGCCGATACCACATCGCCTAAACTGTTGATTTGCGCTAACTGCGTACCGGCATTGATGTAGACTGCCGCGCCTAGCAACATTCCCACCTGACTGACCCAGTAGTAAGTCCAGGCTTTTATCGGGGTAAGTCCCATAACCAGGTTAATGACAAAAAACGGGAAAATAGGCACTAGTCGTAGACTCAGAAGATAAAACGCCCCGTCGCGCTCAATACCGCGGTTTATGGCGTCAAGGCGCTCACCAAACTTATCCTGCACCCAGTCCCGGAGAATAAAGCGAGCACTTAAAAACGACAGAAAAGCACCGAGCGAAGCGGCAAAGCTAGCCAACAACAGGCCCCAGCCAAAACCGAAAATAGCTCCTGCCCCCAAAGTTAAAACGGTCGCCCCCGGCAGAGAAAGCGCCGTAGAAATAACGTAAATGGCGAAGTAAATGGCAAATACTTTGAACGGGTGCTCTGCAAAAAGTTGATTCAGTTGTTGCTGCTTTTCTTTAAGCACATCAAGCGATAAATACTGGGTTAAATCGAACGCAAATGCACTAATAAACAGCGCAACAATAACCAACAGCAACAACAGCTTTTTCAATGACATTTGTCTTCCTTAAAACTCGTAATTAACACTCAAACGTGCATGTGCCGGTTGTGACGGAAAGGCCAGCGTTGCGCCAAAATAACCACCTTCAAATACTGGTGACCAGTTGTCTTGATCGGTCGCATTAAATACATCCAGGCGGAGGTTCAGTTGCTCATTAAAGCGGTAGCGAGTATTCAGATTTAATGTGTGCTGATCGCGAATAAAAACGGTCTGTAAGTAATCTAACGGATAATGTTTGGTATAGCTTAAATCGCCGCCAACCGACCACTTATCCGTAATACTCCAGCCCGCAACAATCGATGCCTGCACTTCTGGTATTCCCTGCAACTGCTGGTTCGACGCCGGGAATAACGTAAAGTTTGGCGAGCCTACGCCTGTACCTTCAATAATATCGGGACGCGAATTGTCAAACGCATCCGCCACCTGCCGGGTTCCCTGCGACGCTGTGGAGTTATCCCAACGAGCATCGATATAACTGGCTGCTAAAGTTACCCAATAGCCAGTTTCACTCGCGTAATGCCACTGAGTTTCCAGCCCCTCGGTTCGAATACCACTGTTCGACCCATCGCGGTTACGCAAGCTTCGTTTCTGGTCGAATAATACCGCGTCTGCATACCAGCGCGCTCCGTCTGGTGCGTACTTAACGCCAACTTCGTAAAGCGTGTTTTCAGTCGCGAAGTTCCGCGCATCAATTTCACCGGCAGCGTTTAATGCCGTACCGCCGGCCATAGAATTCGAGGTTGAGTCACTTTCATAAGCCGTTGCGTATAGCGTTAGCTCCGGCGTCCAGTCGTATTGCGTGGACAAACTTATGGCGCTTAACCAGTCATTGTAGGTATCGCTTTTAGCTTTTACACCTTGCGGGGCAATAGGGTCCTCAGCTTTAACATCATAATAGTCAGCTCTTACACCGCCGGTTACACGCCACTTGTCGGTCAGTTCCAGTTCATGCTGTGCGAAAACGCCCCACTGATTAGTCGTTGAGTCAGTAGTGTCTGACAAATTAAAGTCACCCGCCCCGTCACCGTCTAAATCGTACTGTGCACCGGGCGACACAAACAACCCCGGACGCAATTCTATCAGTCGCGCTTGTTGGCTTTGGTTTAACGGAATTCGGCGGTTGTCCAGCGGACCTGTGAGGTCAATAGGGTTGTCCGCTTCGGTGGTAAACTGACTGTATCCCAGCACGTCGTTTATACGCAGGTTAACACCAACTACCGTCTTCTTGTTTATGTGCAGCTCGGTGCGGTTTTCAAAGGTATGCGCATCGTCAATAATTTCAACAAAGCTGTTTTGGTTAATACCCTCGCGGGTTAAATACTGATAATAAGTACGGTTCACCAAAACCAGTTCGTCATTTAGCCAATGCTGAAATTTCGCATGCAGAAGCGCGGTTTCTGCAGTGTTGGTATCAAGCGGATCGGTTAAGGTCGTACTACGGTCTATGCGTACTTCACCGGTTGGGCTAATAACCGCACCAGCCCCCGGAACGCGTGAACCATTCGGTTGCTCGCCCTGTCCGGTAATGTATAAGTTATTATCAATCAAATTTTGAGTCGGGCGGTTAATACCAGCGTTATCTGTCCATTCGACATCGTAATACTCCAGAGAAACATCCAGCTGTGTGTCGTCGTTTGGCGCAAACGTGTAAGCTAACAAAACATCGTCACTACGATGATGGTGGTAATCGTAGAAACTGTCTTCGTCAACGTATTCGGCGCTAATTCTTAAACCCTGCTCGTTTTCTTTTAATATCCAATTATGGTCAACCTGAAAACGATACTGACTCCACTGGCCTAGCTGCGCTTTTACCTGGGTTTCCATGTCATTCAGGCGCGCTGTTTTCGGCTGTAAATTAACAAAGCCACCCACTCGCTGCGACGTACCAAGCATAACCGGCGGAGCGCCTTTAACAACCGCCATGCCCTCTATGGCATTAAATGACATAGGAATACCCAAGCCGTTATTACCTGCCTGACGGCGCATACCTGCTTCATACAGCTCACCTAGCTGACCGCGCAACGTTGGCAATGAGGGATTCCCAAACCCCGCCGCCGCAAAGCTGTTTGGAGCGAACCGCGCAATGTCGTTTAAGTCATTAATCGCAGCCTCTTCCATTAACGACTTATTAATGACGGTAGCCGCACGCGGAATTTCCTGCAGACTTTCTGCCAGACCGAAAAGGCCTTCCGTCGAGTCCTCAGAAGGCAGCACAACCGATGAGGTATCGCGGCCAATAACCTCTATGATTTCGATTGGCTTTTCCTGAGCTGACGCCTGAAAGGCAACTAGAGGTAATACGGCGTACCACCATGTTTTCATCGGCTTTGTCCTTGTTTTTTATTATTAGCCAGATACTACGTAGTTGAGTCTGATTTTGATTAGCCTAAACAAAAAAAGCGCCTGAACAGGCGCCTTTTTAACCAAACTCATTATTATAACTGAAACCTATGATGTTGGCCGTCAGGAAGCTCGATATCCAGTCGAACCTTGCCGCCACCTGCTTCAATATAACGTTTCAAACTCGAAAGCTTTACATCGCGCCCCGGACGTTCCATTTTCGCAATAGTTGGCTGTTTAACACCTAGTGCTTTAGCCATATCATTCTGCGTCTTTTTCATAAGCGCACGAACTTCAGCTAAATGGATATCAAGCAGCATAGCCTCTGCTTTAGCTTCTGCATTGACTACAATATCCTCATTTTCTGTTTCAAGTATTTGCTCTAATGTTCTCGCCATTTCAATTACCTCTCATTAAATCGTCCAAGTGCTTTGAAAACTCTTTGTCAGCTACCGGTATCATTTCTTTATAAAATCGCTTTTCGTTACCTGTCTTTTCACCTGCACATAGCAAAACGGCATCTCGGACAGGATCAAATGCAAAAAACACTCTTATCGGATTACCTTTGCTCTGAACCCGAAGCTCTTTCATATTATGGTGGCAAGAGCCTTTCACCTTATCAGCATAAGGGCGGTTAAGCATTGGCCCCTTTGTTCTCAGCAATATCATGTATGCCAGTACATTTTCCCGATCAATACTATCTAAAGACTCATACCAGTCATCGAACAGATCCGTTGTTCGCACTTGCCACATAAGTATCCTTACTTATTCAACTTTAACCAATAATAGCCTTAATGCTATATTCATTTTAGACTATAGTCAACTTTGACTTTAAACTGCCGCTAGTTCAGGGGAAAGATCACACCGCTAAATTACATTGACCCAAACCGTGGTTAGTGACGTAATAGCAGGCAACATTATTAAGAGGGTGTCGTTATGAAAGCGTTACACGGTTTGTTTATTCTTTTTGGTTTTCTGTCAGTTATATTACTGGCTGTGTCCGGACCTTTATATAAAAGTGGTACCGCTGATTTAGGTACCGCATTCTTAATGCTACGCTGGGCGCTTTATATTGGTGCTGCGACGTTTGTACTGAATATTATTTGGTATTTTATTCGTCGGCCTAAGGGGTTAGTCGCAGGTCTGAGCGGTTTAGCCATTGTAGCCGGGGGGATTTCCGTTTACATGCCATTTAGCCAATATTTGAAGGCCCAAAGCGTGCCCCCTATTCACGACATTACCACCGACACACAAAACCCACCGGAGTTTGTTGCTATTGCTCCACTTCGCGCCGAAGCGTCCAACCCTGTTGAATACGCCGGCGAAGAAACCGCAATACAACAACTGAAAGCTTACCCTGAACTGACCACTTACGAAGCATTAGTGTCACCTGCACAATTGTTCGAAGCAGCCTTGGAAGCTTCTAAAAGCATGGGTTGGGAGATGGTTGAAAGTTCCGAGCAGGACGGTCGCATTGAAGCTACCGCAACAACCACTTGGTTTGGTTTTAAGGACGACGTAGTAATACGCATACGCCCCACCGCAGACGGCAGTGAATTAGATATTCGCAGCAAGTCTCGCGTCGGTCGTAGCGACGTTGGTAAAAACGCGGAGCGTATTCGGGAGTTTATGAGTGAGTTGGAAGCTCAATTGAAGTAGCGCCTTGTGAGTTAAGGCGCTTTTCTAATAACCGGCTTGCCGTGGTCTTCGCTTAATTGATGAACCACGTGAGCCGGAATAAATACCTGAGCCACACTAGCAACATCTTTGGTGTTGATGTCGACCAAGCGAGCGTTTGCCATAATACCATCACGATGATGCGACAAAGTCCCCACCATCACGTGCGTTATTGGCATGATCTCGTCAAGTTCCATATAGTCACGCGTTAATGCAAAATCACCGTTCGATGTAACGCGAATAAAGTCCGTTGTTTTGAAGTCCAATACACTCAGTTCACGGCGATGCAACTCTTGCACTAACTGCTCAGACAGCACCTGGCTGAGAGCGGAGCTTTGATTGTACTGACCCGTTACACCGACAAGATTGGTAATACCCACTTTAACACCACTGAGTCGAATACTGGCGTTATCAACCAGTTGTTCCGCAAGTTGAACACTGTATTGTGCGCTGTAGGGCTGCGAATAAGTTTCGGGTGGCTGCTCTTTTGCGACCTGCTGTTTTGCCGGCAAGACGGTACAGGCTGAGAGCAGACTTAACGCAGCAGCCGATGCAAATACTTTACTTAATACATTCATAATGACTGTCCTATTCCTGCGTTTTTAATGGCGTTGTAGCCGACCATCAACCATTTCTGTTTGCTTATTTGGCCAATACAAGTGCTTTGGCACGTAACGATTTGCCGCTGCCAGCACTTCTTGACTGCGGCGGTCAATAATACGCAAGTTCACAACTGCGCCATCATCTTTGCGCGAAAGAGTCCCTACCAGCACCCAGTCTAGCTTTGGTTGTGCTTCTAGTTCATCGACGTTACGCGTCATATTAGTAGAGCCTTCAGCTGTCAGTGTCACATAGTCCTGCGCTCGGAACTCAACTAAGTCCAGATTACGCTCTTTCATATGTGCGTAGAGGCTTTCACTAAGCTGATGGCTGAGCTTATGCATGGAGTCGCCTTGCTCTGGAAGCTCTAACGTTTCAGCTAGCACCCAGCGCGTAACACCAATATTGGAATAACCGTAATGCTGGTTAACTCGCTGTAGTTGACTTACAAGCTGTGCAGCTAAATCATCGCCAATTTTTTCATGAGGATTGCTGACGTGAGCTAATGCAGAGCTACTGAAAAGCAACGCCATTATTGCAAAAAGAGTCGAGCGAAGAGCCATAAACGCACCTGTATTTAAAACGCTGATGCTTTTGTATCGGCAGGTGTTGGGGAAGGTTTAGGGGGGGAATGAAAAGCTCAAATAAAAAGCTTGATAAAACTAAAAGAAAATTTCCGCCCGACCATTCAGCATTTTAAAAAATTTTAGTCTTTACGTAAAACTAAACACCAACCAACGTTCTCTCCATCGACATAGAGCACTGATGATGTATCAACAGCAAATCCTAAGTTGGCTGCTAAGTTTTTAAACTTACTTTTTTCTAAAGTAGTGAAAGATGCTGAAACTTGATCTATTAATCTTTCGTTATGATATATTAAACGCTCTTTTAAGCCAGTGAGCTCTTCCAATACAGCATCGGCGCTTTTATTAACTGAAGTTCTCATTATTTCAGCAAAAGCAACGACGATAGACTCAATCCAGGCCCTTTCATAATTTTTTGAAAATAGGTTCATCAGATTTTCAACTACAAGCCGCAAATGATTATTAAAGTCTGAAAAGAGCTGAGATTCGGCCCATCCCTTAGCTCCTCCCCTCTTTACTACTTGCTTCTTCTGTTCAAACATTTCTATAGCTTTAGAAAAAAGCTCCGACGAAAATACTTTTTCATTTACTTTAATGCCGACCTTTGATTGCAAAACAATCTCACTTTCTTCGGTGTGCATTACTAAACATACCAGCCCATGAGGTTTAAGTGTCCTATAAACACGCTCTAAAGCAATTTCTTTATCACTATACTCAAACCCGAACTGAGAAATAAAAGCTGAAATACTATTATCTGGATATTCCATCGACTCAATAAAAGTAGATCCTAGAAACTCTATTTTGTCTAAAAGACTTTTTGTGTACTCTTCTAAACCCTGTATCGAAAGAGGAGAAATTTCGGCTGCATCCACTCCGGAAACATGCCAGTCTAAACTATTATGCTCTGCATACTCTTGGGCAAGAATAGCCAAAGCGCCATTCCCAGTGCCTAGATCAACAATTTCCCCTTGCGTTGGAAACAAAGAAAACTTGTCATCCCAGAATTTCTTCACATCACCGTCGTAACCTTTAGCAACACGACCTTCAGCAAAGCTATTGAGAGCCCCACTATTCCGCCAGTAATTAGTCCAATGTTTCATTAAATTAAACCCATAAAAAAACGCTAGGTGATTTACCTAGCGTTTTTAATTAGTTAACTATAACACTTAGAAGGTTTGTGTTACGCGGAAGTATGCAATACGACCATACGCGTCATACAAATTGAAGTTATAGTTACGACCACCGTAACCGATTAATTGAGGTTCCTTCTCAAAAACGTTACGGGCACCAATAACAAACTTAGTACCAAAATCAGTAGTATAACCAGCTTGAACATCGTGAGTTGTCCAGCTTGCTACTAAGTCATTTTCACCTGAAGGTCCATCAACACTAGCAATGTGGTTAATGTTCCAAGCAAAGTCAAAATTGTTGATTCTGTACACGTTGCTCAGGTTTGCACGGTACTCAGGAAGATCCTGATCTCCAACAAAGTTACGACCATCGTCGAAACGGTACTCATTCACCCAACTTGCTTGCAGGTTCTGTACGAGTGAACCAGCTGAGCCAAAGTCAAAGTTTGAACGAATATTGAAGTCTACACCGTTAGTAGTCAAAGTACCTTCGTTGACACTTCCACGAACCACTCCGGTGATACCGTTAGTAGCAGGATCACGTGTTACTGAGAATGCTGCTGGGATTGGGTCACCTTGAGCCGCTCGGTTGATCAGAGTCTGTGCACCCAGAGTAGAGATACGCTCTTCAATCTCGATGTCATAGTAATCTACCGAGAAATCTAGGTAGTCAGTCGCTTGATATGCAAGACCAAATGCCATTTGCTCAGATTGCTCAGACTGTAGATCCGGATTAGAGATTACAGTTGACTGAACCTGAACTTGACAATTTGGTTCCTGACCAAAGGCTACACACGTGTCTTCATCACTGATTGAGTCAGCAGATAAAGATGGTTGAGCAGTCAAGATATCAAGAGAAGGAGCACGGAAGCCTTGTCCCCACGAACCACGTAAAACTAAATCTTCGTTTACTGACCAACGAGCAGATAGTTTTGGAGAGAAGTCACTACCGTAATCTGAGTAATCATCATAACGACCAGCTAAAGTTACTTCAAAGTCCATAGTGATCGGGAATAAAGTTTCAAAGTAACCAGCTCGCACATAACGTTCGCCAGCAGCACTTGAACCAGAAGAACCACCTACAGAACCTGACTCAGATAGTGAATCGTATTTATCTGCATAGATTTCCTTACGGTAATCAGCGCCGACTACCATTTGAATCATACCACCGTTGATTTCATACACGTCGAAACCAGCAGAGACGTAAGCTTCTTCTTGGTCAAACTTACCGCGACGAGAAGTCGTTACATTAATACCTCGAAGAGTATCTTGGTAGGTGCGCCCGTAAGTTTCTAAGTATTCTTCCGCCAACTCAGGGTTGCCTTCGAAGCGCGTACCAAGAGGATCTCTAAGATCGTACGAACCATCGTTTACATAGTTTCTAGCCTGAGAGCTTAGCAAATAGTTTTCACCGATTTCAGTTGTGCGTGTCGTGTTACGACGAACACCAAAATCGATATCGAACATACCGACATACCCTTGAGCACCAAACAACAAGTCGTTAACTTTCATTTCAACATTGTTGTCACGGTTTCCTAGAGCGGCAAAACGATGCCAATAGTTTACTTGACGTGGTTGAGGATTTCCGTCCGCATCTGCAGTACGTGGGTCATAAACATTGCCATCTGGATTAGTTGGGTTGTTCGGACTATCTGCTGATATTGTTCTGTTGGTATCATTTAACGATGGAGCATAACGACCAAAAGATTTGGTCTGTGCATTTGAACCACTGAAGTAAATGTTCCAATCATCATTAATCTGATAATCACCACGAAGGAAAATTGACTTGTTACCGGTTGAAGCTTCATTTGCGTTAGTTGCGTTGAAGTTATAACCACAAGCTTGAGCACCTTCACCATTAATAGTCTGGCCGTTTGAACCTAAGCGATAGTTTGGAATATCACAAGCGCCAGGAATTGCATTAAAGCCAGGCATGTAGCCAGGTATTAAATCACGAATAGTTGTATCTTCATCATCTGGATTATTTTCCGCAAAATCAGCAACAACATCATTTTGAGCTGGTGTCAGGATATCGGTAAAGTTATTACCGTAAACTGAAAAGCCTGGCTCATTCCAAGGGTAAGCGTTTTCAAAAATAATGTCGCGGTTATTCCACGAAACACCACCTAACACTTGAATTTTATCGCTCGAAGAACCGAATACGATTGAGCCTTCTTCACGGTCACCGCCGTCAGAAGGAAGGCTTACGTCCGCTGAACCCAGTTTTAATTCAACACCATTAAAGTCATCACGTAAAACTACGTTGATAACACCACCAATCGCATCAGAACCATAAACAGCTGAGGCACCGTCAGACAGAATTTCAATTCTTTCTACCGCAGCAAGTGGGATAGAGTTCAAATCTTGAGTACTACCAGTCGCAGGTGACTTTGGAAGTCTCCGGCCGTCGATCAGTACCAATGTCCGGTTCGCGCCCAAACCACGCATATCAACACTAGATACACCTTGCGCAGAAGAGCCTGACTGAGGTCGGAACGAACCCGCTGAGTTGAAAGTGGTACCACGAATAACGTCTGCTACAGAGATATCACCTGAAAGCTCTAAAGATTCACGGTCAATAACCGTTACTGGAAGGTCACCCTCTAAATCAGTACGCTTAATACGCGAACCCGTAACCTGGATGCGCTCAACTTCTTCTTCCATATTCACGTCAGATTGCGCATCTTGTGCAATTGCTAACGCTGGAAAACCTAAAGACGCAGCTACTGCTGCTGCCGTTAAGCTTTTACGAAATGTAATATTTTTCATGAGTAAAAACTCCCTGGAACGTTTTTATTATTTCGCTTCTTTTATAGAAGCTGCTTAGAATCTAACAGGAAGTTAAGGAGTTGTAAACTTTTCGTGTTAATTTTGTTGATAGTGTTTTAAAGCTGTTAAAAAGCCGCCTAATGCGGCTTTGCAAGGAAAGGTTGTATACTTATTTTGACGCTTGGATACATTGACCAAAAATGCCACTTTCTGGAAATTCTACTTCCTGAATTACAACATTTTTAAAGCCTGCTGACTCTAATTGCTTCTTGGCTTCTTCCATGCCTTCTAACTGTTCTACTGCTTTCAGCAGAGTCTGAGTTCTCGCCTTATTTGAATTTATTGAGTTTAAGTACCCTGCATACACTTGACGGGACTCAACTTCGTTACCTTTTGCCGCAGCTTGCAACACATGCTTTGTTGCCGGTACAAAGTTCATTGCATGAAAAGCTGGGTTACGCTCATGTTTCCGCGCAAATTGATTAAGTGCCTGTTGTGCCTGCAGTGCTGAACGTGGCAAATTGTTGGGTCCGTGTTTCAGTAACGCATCTTGCAGTGGAGCTACGGACTTCTTCAAGTGCTTTACTGCCGAAGGGATTAAGTCATAAATAGCTTGGCTTTTCTTATAAATTACTGACGATTCAGAATGCACCAGTGCTATTAATACCCCACCTCTTTTTAGCTGAGTATGCAAATTCTTCAACCCATCAGCCATGTCACCGTATTCAAGACCATAATGTGACACGAACATACCCACTTTTTTATTGGAGGGCAGTTTGAAAGTTTCATAGGGAGTATTACCAGAAAGCTTAAGCGCTTTGTTTGGCGGATTTATCTCAGCGGAGTCGATGCCCTGAACATCTAACTTTTTGCCCTTTTCTTCTGAGTATTCCGTCAGCCATTGCACAACAGCACCATTGCCGGTGCCAATATCAACTACCGGTTGTTTTATATCGGCTTCGTCGAAACGCTCAAACCAGAATTTACGCATTTGGTAGGCTTGCAGGCGCGACTTTTCATCTAGGAAGCTTGCTTTCGCACCGCGTTGCCAATACTCAGTCCATGGATTTTTTGTTGTTTTCATTATTGTTCACTCCAGTACTACTACGACAGTATTTTCATGCTACCACAAAAAAGCCCGACTCAAAGAGCCGGGCTTTTATATCTAACGCTTTAAGAAACGTGCTTAGAAGCGCATTGTTACGCCAGCAAAGTAATAACGACCTGTAACATCGTATGCTTCAGAAGCAGTATTGATACCTGTCCCACCACTTACTGTACCCTGAGGCAACATTGGAGGCTTCTTGTCAAACGCATTACGAACGCCAAAAGTGAACTCGTAGTTATCGTTCATGACATAACCAGCAGAAATATCGTGGTAAGTCACTGAGCCTACGTTGTTGAACTCTTCTAATGGTGCAAAGTTCGTAAAGTTATAGTTGTAGCCATTTGTTGAGTCTTTAGCGCTGTCCCAATAACGCATTCTCCAAGAGAATGTCAGATCATTGAGAGCATAGCTCAAGTTTAAGTTTGCACGATGATTTGGCGTTGTAATTGAACCTTCATAAGTTTCAACGCTTCCGTCGTAAATTGACTCAATTGAATACTCGTCAATGTAGTTCCAAATTAAATCCGCAGCAAACTGACCATCCGCAACTTGAGTGCGATAGTTCAACTCAAGGTCAACACCTGAAGTGCTAATGATGTTTTCATTTGATGAGCTGCTATCTACGTCTACAAGCACACCATCAGAGCTACGGAATACTTGATCGTTACAGCTAGCATCAAAGTTTTCAGGACTAACTGAGTAGCAACGCTGAAGGACAGTTGAGCGACCCGTAATGGCAATCGCGTCTTCTACTTTTATGTCATAGTAGTCAACAGTTGCTGAAAGGTCGTCAGTAATCTGCCAGATAGCACCTACGCTGTAAGTATCTGCTGTCTCTTCCTGTACATTAGGGTTGCCGCCGATCATACCTCCGGTACCTTGCGCTTCAGCTTGCGTAAGCGTAAACGAGCCATCTGCCTGAACACGGTTATTTACTGAAGCAATTGAGCGACAGTTTTCTGCGATATTGCCCGTTGTCGTTGCAGTTACGTCAACACACGGATCTGTAACACCCGCAAATGTTTCGCCGGCTCCAGAGTATAAATCCGAAATGTTTGGCGTACGGATAGCAGTTGCCGCTGATGCACGTAATTTAACGCCATCGATTGGCTCATATTCAGTACCAAGGTTCCAGGTCGTCGCAGAACCAGAAGCTGAGTGATCAGAGTAACGCGCAGCCAAATCTACAGACAGATCCATTAGTACTGGAAGACGTGTTTCAAAGAAAATATCTTTAGTATCGAAACGGCCATCAGTTGGCTCAGAGCGGTTTGTGCTAGAAGCGCCAGTTTGAGCTAAATCGCCTGGACTATAAGTACCTTTTTCTTCACGGTACTCAAGACCACCCGCTAAACCTACAAAGCCGCCAGCTAGTTCAATTGGCAGATCACCTGAAACAACACTCTGCACAACGAATTGCTCTGCGGTACCGGTTGCTTTTGCTGGAGTTGAAATATAATCAACTGCAGCTGCTGAAACACTGTTTTCTCCAAACAAGTTCAGAGGCGCACAGCCTTGCATACGAGCAATAGGATCGGCACAAACTAAGTTCCCATTTGCGTCTTCCACTACATCCAGAGCCAAACGTGCGCGGTCAGTATTGATTTGACCACCATTTAACTGCTCTTGGTTAGTACGACCCCAGGTCATGTATGTGTCCCAAGTCCAGTTGTAGTTAATGTCGTAAGTGAAGCCAGAAGCAATACGTAGTGTGTCGCGCGTAACGTCTGTAGAACGCGTTCCGAACTCGCTCATACGGCGCACAAACGTAGTTTCATTTAGGTTATCAATACCTTCAGCTAATAAGTTCTGACGCAATAACTCAGGTACTAGCGGAGAGTATACGCTCATTCCATCAATAGGCTGTTCGACACGATGGTTCATCCAAAGGTCTTCGCCAATATTAAATGGTGTTGGCTCAATTGTAGAACCTTGAGTTTCTGCAGAGTTCCAATGCACAGAGCCGAACACACTAAAGTCACTTGCCAGACTCTGACGAATTTCAGCAGCAACATAACGGCGTTCTAGTGGAGTTACTAACTGTCGAGCGCTTGCGCGATTAAAACCGCCTGAATACTCAGTTCCGTCACCGTTGTAACTATTATTTGCTGTTGTGATGCGGCCTTGAGGAGGATATGAAGAAAGCACTTCGCCAACATATTCACTTCCGTTTTCATCCAAGAGGATTGCACGGTCTACCGCTGAGAATTCACGATCCGTAGACTTCAAGCCTTCGTCGTTGTCAATACCGAATGAGAACCAAGCGTTACCACCGTTCCAATCCTTACCCGTTGTGAAGTTGATATTCTGAGTTTGGCGATCATGCTCACCTGAAATACCGGCTTGAGCGTTAACCTCAACACCTTCGAAATCTTTACGGGTAATAATGTTCACAACACCAGCAACGGCATCAGAACCATAAACTGCCGAAGACGCACTTTTCAGGATTTCAATACGCTCTATCATCGCTGTTGGAATTGCATTCAAGTCAACTGCGTAACCTGTTGACGGATCAACGCCCGAAACAAAACGCTGACCATTTACAAGAACTAGAGTTCGCGCAGCACCCATGTTACGCAGTTCAGTTGTGTTCAAGCCAACGGTTGTTGTACTAAACGCGGAGTTAGACTGATCTGAGCCAGCAATGGCTACTGGCGACATATTCAAAACCTGTGCTACGTTGATAGCGCCCGTTTGAACAATGTCATCGCGACCAATAACCGTTACCGGAACCGGAGTTTCCATATTGGTTCGGCTTAAGCGCGAGCCTGTTACTTCTATTTTTTCAATATTATTTTCAGATGCGTTGTCTTGCGCTACCGCAGGAAACGATAACGTAGACGCAACCGCAAGCGCAGTCATGCTGCGACGAAACAGTTTGTTATTCATGAGATTACTCCCTGGAACATTTATTTTTTTAACGTTGCTTGATTGGCGAAAAGCAACCTGATCCCTTAACAGGGGGTTAACCTTTTAACTCTCAGGGGGAATCTTTTCAAGGGCTTTACAGAGGTTTTATTGAGGAGGTTTGTTTGTTCGATTGTTAAACAAACAGAATGTTTATTAATCAGTCTAATATATTAATAGATTTAACATTGGTTACCTTTTTAGTAACAGATGTTTCGCAGTTAATTCGCTTTCATTAACAGAGTACCCCTGCGCCAAAAACAACTCGCCACAGGCGACTGCATCGGTGAGTGCATGATGTGAGCGATAGTCAGGCAGTCCATAGCGTCCGCGGCAAGCTGACAGCGTGAGGGAGCCTTTTCGTACAGCACCTTCCGTTTTTTCAAGCTGCTTTTTCTCGAATGCCAAAGTATCAAATACAGCGAGCGGTTTCATAGGAATACCGTACACTTTTTCAACTTGCTTTAAGAACCCCCAATCCATGCCTTTGTGGTGACACACCATAACCGCATCGTTTAGCGCGCGGCTTAACATTGCAAAGGTCTGTTTCGGGTCTGAGCTGTGAATAAAGTCGTCTTTTGTCAGACCGTGAATGATTGGGCTCTGTCCTAAATCGATGTCCTGTCCATGGGCAAATACATGATACTGAGCGTTACCAAGTTGTATTGCCGGTGGCTGAATGCTGACCCAGGCAATTGACAATATGTCATGCTTAGTCGGACTCAAGCCTGTACTTTCAATGTCCAAAGCAACATATCTAAGCTGCTGCCAAGGCTGCTTCAATTGTTGTCGACGGTCATACCAATTCGCGAGGTGTTGTAACCAACTGGCCATTAATAGCCCTGCCTACTGAACTTTAATCCAACGCCTTGCTGTGCTTCTTTTATAATACGAAACGCGCTTTTCAGTTGCCGTCTTGAAAGCGTGCTGAGTTTATCAGGATCAATAGCGTTTTTAGGCTTGTCGGTTCCCCACACTTTCAGTTGATGATTGAGTCGTAGCTGGGTCAAAAACTCCCATGCTTCTAGCAGTGATTGGTTGTCTTTTGAATTTAGCAGACGACTTTTTTGCAAGGCTTTTAAACGCGCTACAGTACCTGGAACTATCAGTCCTTCTTTTAATGAATAAATTCTCGCAATATCGTTAATTAACGCAATTCCATAGCGTTTTATATCAATGGTGTCTTCACCATCGGCATCAGAAGTCCGTAGTCGGTTAAACAGACCTAAGGGCACTTGTATCTTATTGACTAAAATAGCAAGGTTTCCTAAGAACATATCGTTATTGGCCAACTTGGCTATTTCTTCTCTGTAAGTTTGATAAAAGCGACCTTCACCCATAACTGGTCGACTATCGAAGAATATTTGGCAGTACATGAGCGCTTTGGGAGTTGGGCTATTTATCCAACCGTTGAATTTTTCCTTCCACTCATCAATGGTACCTCGGCACTCGGGGTTAGATGCCATAATATTGCCTGGACATAAAGGAATACCGCACTCTCCCAAGCCTTCACACACATATTCGCCCAGGCCGGCAAACCACTCTTTTTGCGATTTTGAGAGACCGTTACTTAGCAATAAACCGTTGTCCTGATCGGAGCTTAACGTTTGATCTTCTCTCCCCTGAGAACCGAATGCCAGCCAGCTGTATGCGGCAGGCGCAGCACCGTGCTCTTGCTCGTACAATTTGATCAGTTGACGCGTCATTCCGTCTGCCACTGAAGCCATCAGCCGGCCTAATACCGAGGTTTGTTTTACTCGGCTGGCAAAAGTTTGCAGGTAATCGGGTAACTTCGCAGCTTCCTCTATTAACTGCTTTTTGCTTGTCGCCTTGCGAATAGCGCTTATCAGAAAAACAGGATCACTACGCTGCTGACGTATTAAGTCAGTTGCGGTTATCATTCCAACCGGCTGATTATTGTCATTTACCACCGGTAGATGGTGGATATTACTCGACGTCATAACCGTCAGTGCATCCATTAAGGAACGGTTTTCGTTTACTGACTCAGGTAATTGAGTCATAACTGCTGAAACTCTTATGTCTAAAGGCAGCCCCTCTGCAATAACACGGTTTCGTAAATCCCTGTCGGTTAAAATTCCAACCAGTTGATTATCGTCTACAACCAGGACGGACGAAATTCCGCTTTGCGACATGAGTTTAGCGGCATCCTGGACGGGGGTTTCACTGCTTAAACTAATCGGCGCTTTGGAAACAATAGAGCGCACCGTTTGTTGACTCCAGTCTGAGTCAGAGGTGGTGTTCGCTTTTCGTTCAGTTAATAAACGTTGCCCATGGGCTTTGATAAAATACTGCTCAAATGGTTTTGAGGTTTTTCGAAGACGATCGAACGCGTGCTCTGGTAATACGTAAACTATTCCGTCTTTTAATGTCTTTAGACGGTTAGTAATTTCTCGACCAGTTAACAACGATGGGTAACCAAATAAGTCCCCACTTTCCAGACGCTCGATAAGTTCACCGTCGGCATCACGCAGATCAAAAATTCCCGACCGCACTATAAATAATGCAGGTCTCATTGAGGTCATAACGTCATTGCAGTTCTCTTCGTTCAAATAAACCGACTGCAGCTGCGAAATAACCCAACTCAGGTGCTCGCCTTTTAACTCATCAAATGGTGGGCATTGCTTTAAAAATTCAGACGCTTCCATAATGGTTTTCGTCCTTACTTACAGTTAAAAAAGCCCAGCACTTAGGCTGGGCTTATCTTAGTCAAAAAGCACTTAGTGAGACTGAGCTTCACCGGATCCTTTCGGATACCGTATTGACTCAACCAATTCCTGAATGTCTTCAGGAGCGTCACCTGTTGCTTTGTGTACGATTGTTGCAACTACAAAGTTGATAATCATACCCAGAGTACCTATGCCTTCTGGCGAGATACCAAACAGCCAGTATTCAGGCGTGTTCAGTTCTGGCGATACAAACTTAAAGAATACAATGTAGCAGAAGGTGAATAGAATACCCACAACCATACCTGCAACAGCACCTTGACGGTTCATGCGCTTATGGAAGATACCCAGAATTATCGCAGGGAAGAAGCTTGCTGCGGCTAAGCCGAACGCAAAGGCGACCACCTGCGCCACGAAGCCGGGCGGGTAAATACCAAAGTAAACAGAGATAATAATAGCTGTTGCAGCCGCAACCCTCGCATAGAGGAGCTCTTTCTTATCGGTAATGTTTGGCATCAAATTTCGCTTCAATAAGTCATGCGAAACCGATGTCGATATTACCAACAATAAGCCTGCGGAGGTCGATAGAGCTGCAGCCACACCACCAGCGGCTACGAGCGCCACAACCCATGCCGGTAAGTCTGCAATTTCCGGGTTAGCCAAAACCATAATGTCACGGTCGATAGTCATCTCGTTGCGTTCATCGCCCGAGTAGAACATCTTGCCATCTTCATTTTTGTCTTCCCAGGTAATTAGACCGGTTTTTTCCCAATTCTTAACCCAGCTTGGTGCGTTTTCATACTCAACACCTTGTAAGTCAGGTCCGTTGACTGTGTTGAAGATATTCACTTTCGCAAAAGATGCGATAGCAGGAGCTGTTAGGTAAACAATTGAGATGAAAGTCAGAGCCCAAAATGCTGAACGACGTGCATCGCGTACCTTTGGTACTGTGAAGAAACGAACGATCACGTGTGGCAAGCCTGCGGTACCAACCATTAATGCTGCTGTAATAAAGAATACGTCTATTTTACTGCGTACACCTTCTGTATATGCAGCAAAACCCAGCTCTTGGGAGAGACCGTCTAGCCTTTCCAGAAGATATTGCCCTTCTCCGGGAACACCTCCGGCTATTGTTCCTCCGAAACCTGTTTGAGGTAAGAAATGGTCGGTCATTAATAGTGAAATAAATACCGCCGGTACAACATAAGCGAACATCAATACAACGTATTGAGCAACCTGTGTATAGGTAATACCTTTCATTCCACCTAAAACGGTGTAAAAGAACACAATGATCGCACCAATAATAACGCCAGTCGCGATATCAACTTCCAGGAAGCGTGAAAATACGACTCCAACGCCACGCATCTGACCTGCGATATAAGTGAAGCAGATAAGAATAGCGCACAATACCGCAATAGTACGTGCAGTTTGTGAGTAGTAACGATCACCAATAAAATCCGGGACAGTGAACTTACCGAATTTACGTAGGTATGGAGCAAGACACATTGCAAGCAGTACATAACCGCCTGTCCAACCCATTAAATAGACTGAGCCATCGTAACCTGCGAAGGCGACAATACCAGCCATTGATATGAAAGATGCTGCTGACATCCAGTCAGCGGCTGTTGCCATGCCGTTAGCAACAGGGTGTACACCACCGCTTGCAACGTAAAAGTCGTTTGTCGATCCGGCACGAGACCAAATTGCGATACCGATATATAACGCGAAGGTCAGGCCGACAATAATAAATGTTAGCGTTTGAATATCCATAGCGCACTAGTCCTCGTGAACTGCGTATTTGTTATCGAGTTTGGCCATGCCTCTTACATAAATGAAGATAAGCACGATGAAGGTAAGAATGGAGCCTTGCTGAGCGAACCAGAATCCAAGCTTAAAGCCGAAAAAGGTTATCTCGTTAAGCACATCCACCAATATGATTCCAAAGCCGTAAGAAACGATAAACCAGACCACTAATAGCTTTAACATTAAGCCTAGGTTTTCTTTCCAGTACGCTTTGGCATGATCTTCACTTTCAAATGCCATAAACGTCCCCTCCAGTTGTTCAAATTAATATTGTTATTGGGTCGCTAACAAATGTAGGAGGGTTTGTTAAATGAGGGAATTGGACTTTGGTCGTAGCTTGAAATTTAAATACAAAAAAACCCCGATGCATTTGCACCGGGGTTATTTATTTGAAGTCTGGCGGTGTCCTACTCTCGCATGGGGAGACCCCACACTACCATCGGCGCTGGTGTGTTTCACTGCTGAGTTCGGGATGGATTCAGGTGGTGCCACACCGCTATGGCCGCCAGACATAAACTGTCACAACATAAAAAACTGATTCTAAGTAATCTGCCACTCTCTTGCCGCTTAGCAGAGTCGCTCGCTTGTGCGTAACGTCTCAAACAACTTCGGTGTTGTATGGTTAAGTCTCACGGGCAATTAGTACGGGTTAGCTCAACGCATTACTACGCTTCCACACCCCGCCTATCAACGTCGTCGTCTTCAACAACCCTTCAGAGCACTCAAAGTGCTAGTGAGAGCTCATCTCGAGGCTCGCTTCCCGCTTAGATGCTTTCAGCGGTTATCGATTCCGAACATAGCTACCGGGCAGTGCCATTGGCATGACAACCCGAACACCAGAGGTTCGTCCACTCCGGTCCTCTCGTACTAGGAGCAGCTCCTCTCAACTCTCAAACGCCCACGGCAGATAGGGACCGAACTGTCTCACGACGTTCTAAACCCAGCTCGCGTACCACTTTAAATGGCGAACAGCCATACCCTTGGGACCGACTTCAGCCCCAGGATGTGATGAGCCGACATCGAGGTGCCAAACACCGCCGTCGATATGAACTCTTGGGCGGTATCAGCCTGTTATCCCCGGAGTACCTTTTATCCGTTGAGCGATGGCCCTTCCATTCAGAACCACCGGATCACTATGACCTACTTTCGTATCTGCTCGACGTGTCTGTCTCGCAGTTAAGCTGGCTTCTGCCATTGCACTAACCGTACGATGTCCGACCGTACTTAGCCAACCTTCGTGCTCCTCCGTTACTCTTTGGGAGGAGACCGCCCCAGTCAAACTACCCACCAGGCACTGTCCACAACCCCGATTAGGGGCCAATGTTAGAACATCAAACATACAAGGGTGGTATTTCAAGGATGGCTCCACACCAACTAGCGCCAGTGCTTCAAAGCCTCCCACCTATCCTACACATGTAGGTTCAATGTTCAGTGCCAAGCTGTAGTAAAGGTTCACGGGGTCTTTCCGTCTAGCCGCGGGTACACAGCATCTTCACTGCGATTTCAATTTCACTGAGTCTCGGGTGGAGACAGCGTGGCCATGGTTACACCATTCGTGCAGGTCGGAACTTACCCGACAAGGAATTTCGCTACCTTAGGACCGTTATAGTTACGGCCGCCGTTTACCGGGGCTTCGATCAAGAGCTTCGCATACGCTAACCCCATCAATTAACCTTCCGGCACCGGGCAGGTGTCACACCGTATACGTCCACTTTCGTGTTAGCACAGTGCTGTGTTTTTAATAAACAGTCCCAGCCACCTGGTCACTGCGACCGCCAACAGCTCATGACGAAAAGTCAATCACCATCAGCGGCGTACCTTCTCCCGAAGTTACGGTACTATTTTGCCTAGTTCCTTCACCCGAGTTCTCTCAAGCGCCTTAGTATTCTCTACCTGACCACCTGTGTCGGTTTGGGGTACGGTCAATGTTCATCTGAAGCTTAGAGGCTTTTCCCGGAAGCAGGGCATCAATGACTTCGCATCCGTAGATGCTCGTCTCGTGTCTCGGCCTTAAGGGTCCGGATTTTCCTAAACCCTCAGCCTACGCACTTTCACGCGGACTACCAACGCCGCGCTCACCTAGCCTTCTCCGTCCCCCCATCGCAATGAACATCGGTACAGGAATATTAACCTGTTTTCCATCGACTACGCGTTTCCGCCTCGCCTTAGGGGCCGACTTACCCTACCCTGATTAGCATGGGATAGGAAACCTTGGTCTTCCGGCGTGGGAGTTTTTCACTCCCATTATCGTTACTCATGTCAGCATTCGCACTTCTGATACGTCCAGCAGTCCTCTCGAACCACCTTCATCCGCTTACAGAACGCTCCCCTACCCAGCAACAAGTTGCTGCCGCAGCTTCGGTGTATGGCTTAGCCCCGTTACATCTTCCGCGCAGGCCGACTCGACTAGTGAGCTATTACGCTTTCTTTAAAGGGTGGCTGCTTCTAAGCCAACCTCCTAGCTGTCTGTGCCTTCCCACATCGTTTCCCACTGAGCCATAACTTTGGGACCTTAGCTGGCGGTCTGGGTTGTTTCCCTCTCCACGACGGACGTTAGCACCCGCCGTGTGTCTCCCGGATAGTACTCATTGGTATTCGGAGTTTGCATGGGGTTGGTAAGTCGGGATGACCCCCTAGCCCAAACAGTGCTCTACCCCCAATGGTATTCGTCCGAGGCTCTACCTAAATAGATTTCGGGGAGAACCAGCTATCTCCGGGCTTGATTAGCCTTTCACTCCTAGCCACAAGTCATCCCCTCATTTTTCAACATAAGTGGGTTCGGTCCTCCAATTGATGTTACTCAATCTTCAACCTGCTCATGGTTAGATCGCCCGGTTTCGGGTCTATACCTTGCAACTGAGCGCCCAGTTAAGACTCGGTTTCCCTACGGCTACCCTATACGGTTAACCTTGCTACAAAATATAAGTCGCTGACCCATTATACAAAAGGTACGCAGTCACGGAACACGTCCGCTCCTACTGCTTGTACGTACACGGTTTCAGGTTCTATTTCACTCCCCTCGCCGGGGTTCTTTTCGCCTTTCCCTCACGGTACTGGTTCACTATCGGTCAGTTGGGAGTATTTAGCCTTGGAGGATGGTCCCCCCATATTCAGTCAAGATAACACGTGTCCCGACCTACTCGTTTTCACGTTTCATGCGCCTTCACATACCGGGCTATCACCGTCTATGGCTCTGCTTCCCAACAGATTCTGTTAGCACATGTAACGCTTAAGGGCTGCTTCCCGTTCGCTCGCCGCTACTAGGGAAATCTCGGTTGATTTCTTTTCCTCCGGGTACTTAGATGTTTCAGTTCTCCGGGTTCGCCTCCTGGCACCTATTTTATTCAGTGCCGGATACTGAGCAAGCTCAGTGGGTTGCCCCATTCGGAAATCCATGACTCAAGTGGCTCTTACTGCCTCGTCATGGCTTATCGCAAGTTAGTACGTCCTTCATCGCCTCCAACTGCCTAGGCATCCACCGTGTACGCTTAGTCACTTAACCATACAACCCGAAGGTGTCTGGACTACATGACCAAGATTGTTTGTTCTCGCTGTACACAAGTTCGATACGCCTCTACCTTACGGTTTGTTCAAGTAGAGTGGCATTTCTTACTTTATTTACAATCAGCTTTCCATGTTGTTAAAGAGCGTGTAACACGAAGTTACCGGTAAATGTTCTTGACCAAGAACACTTAACGCTAACGGTTACCAGAGAAGAAGTGGTGGAGCCAAGCGGGATCGAACCGCTGACCTCCTGCGTGCAAGGCAGGCGCTCTCCCAGCTGAGCTATGGCCCCAATTATCGGCCTTTCGACCACCCCCGACAAGGGTATTTCAAGCTGTGGCAAGGCCGCAAGGAGGACGCATACACCAGTATGCGACGACGCAGCAACGCAGTTCACAGCGCAGAAATGGTGGGTCTGGGCAGACTTGAACTGCCGACCTCACCCTTATCAGGGGTGCGCTCTAACCAGCTGAGCTACAGACCCAGTTTTCTTCTCTTTCTAATATCAAGCCTGCAAACTGTGTGGACACTTACTCACACGGATGTGAGGTATGCAAAAAATGCAGGACGCAATTTTTTGCCTACTCAAAAGTTAGCGCAATAATGTAAGGAGGTGATCCAGCCGCAGGTTCCCCTACGGCTACCTTGTTACGACTTCACCCCAGTCATGAACCACACCGTGGTGATCGTTCTCCCGAAGGTTAAACTAACCACTTCTGGTGCAGCCCACTCCCATGGTGTGACGGGCGGTGTGTACAAGGCCCGGGAACGTATTCACCGTGGCATTCTGATCCACGATTACTAGCGATTCCGACTTCATGGAGTCGAGTTGCAGACTCCAATCCGGACTACGACGCACTTTATGAGATTCGCTTACCTTCGCAGGTTCGCTGCCCTTTGTATGCGCCATTGTAGCACGTGTGTAGCCCATCCCGTAAGGGCCATGATGACTTGACGTCGTCCCCACCTTCCTCCGGTTTATCACCGGCAGTCTCCCCAGAGTTCCCACCATTATGTGCTGGCAACTAAGGATAAGGGTTGCGCTCGTTGCGGGACTTAACCCAACATCTCACAACACGAGCTGACGACAGCCATGCAGCACCTGTCTCAGTGTTCCCGAAGGCACTAATCCATCTCTGGAAAATTCACTGGATGTCAAGGGATGGTAAGGTTCTTCGCGTTGCATCGAATTAAACCACATGCTCCACCGCTTGTGCGGGCCCCCGTCAATTCATTTGAGTTTTAACCTTGCGGCCGTACTCCCCAGGCGGTCAACTTAGTGCGTTAGCTGCGTTACTCACGTCTTAATGACACGAACAACTAGTTGACATCGTTTACGGCGTGGACTACCAGGGTATCTAATCCTGTTTGCTCCCCACGCTTTCGTACCTCAGCGTCAGTCTCTGACCAGGTGGCCGCCTTCGCCACCGGTATTCCTTCCAATATCTACGCATTTCACCGCTACACTGGAAATTCTACCACCCTCTTCAGGACTCTAGCGTGCCAGTTCTAAATGCTATTCCCAGGTTGAGCCCGGGGCTTTCACATCTAGCTTAACACACCGCCTACGTACGCTTTACGCCCAGTAATTCCGATTAACGCTTGCACCCTCCGTATTACCGCGGCTGCTGGCACGGAGTTAGCCGGTGCTTCTTCTGTGGCTAACGTCAACTGTGATAGCTATTAACTATCACCCTTTCCTCACCACTGAAAGTGCTTTACAACCCGAAGGCCTTCTTCACACACGCGGCATGGCTGCATCAGGGTTTCCCCCATTGTGCAATATTCCCCACTGCTGCCTCCCGTAGGAGTCTGGGCCGTGTCTCAGTCCCAGTGTGGCTGATCATCCTCTCAGAACAGCTAGGGATCGTCGCCTTGGTGAGCCTTTACCCCACCAACTAGCTAATCCCGCTTGGGCTCATCTTTAGGTGTGAGGCCCGAAGGTCCCCCACTTTGGTCCGTAGACATTATGCGGTATTAGCCACCGTTTCCAGTGGTTGTCCCCCGCCTAAAGGCAAATTCCCAAGTCTTACTCACCCGTCCGCCGCTCGTCAGCAGAGAAGCAAGCTTCTCTCTGTTACCGCTCGACTTGCATGTGTTAGGCCTGCCGCCAGCGTTCAATCTGAGCCATGATCAAACTCTTCAATTAAAAGTAGTTCAATCAACTCAATGAATTACGCGTTTTTGCTTAGCTTCATTAATGAAACCTTGCTGAACACTCATTCAAAAGTTGCAATACATATTTCTGTTTTGCGTAACTTCTGCAAGTGCCCACACAGTTTGCTTGGCTTGATATAGTTGTTAAAGAGCGTTGCTTCTTCCGAAGCAGGGAGGCGTATTCTACACGTCCCGATGATTTCGTCAACCTCTTTTTCTGGACTTTTTGTCCGACTGACAAAACCGCCGTTGCCCGACTCAACTCAGTGAGTATCTCGTGACAACGGCGGCGAATTATAGCGATCTTTTGTGCCCTTTCAAGATCTTTTTTTTAGAAAGGAGAAAAAAGATAAAAAAGGTGATTTTTTAAACATCTATGTTAAGTTAGTGTATCTTTACTTGAACTGTCATTACACTTATTACTCAAACATTAGGTCTGTAAATGAATTAAAGGGGAATAACTAACTATGCGCCGTAACTACTATAATTATATTTTAGCGCTAAGTGTATTGGGTATATCCCTAACAGGCTTGCCGTCAGTATCATTTGCCGAGCCCAATTCAGCGCAAATGTCATCAACAAAAGAAGCAAAGCTTTTAAAGACTTATACCTCGATAATTGAAAATCACTTAAACAAAAACTTATCAATAATGCGAACCGTGCGAATACTTGTTAATAACTATCCAGAACACGCTAGTTATATTGTATCCGCTGCTTTCGATTTAACGCCGAATAAGAAGAAAGCCATTATAATGGCAGCTATCCAAGCTGAACCTGCTGTCACTTATAGTGTCGTCGAAACTGCTTTAACCTACTTCCCTGGCAATGCAGAAATGATAGTTCAAACAGCTATCGAAACTGAGCCAGCTTACATTGATGATATTTTATCTCTCGCTATTGCTCACTCACCGGAAAAGGCGGATAGCTTAATAACTGTTACCCTGCAAAACCATCCTTCATATTCTGAGTCAATAATGAGGACAACCCATCAAAGTGCTTCCGGTAACTTATTATCGTCGGTTATAGGTACGTTAAAACTTATCCCTGAATCGGCTGATTATGTCCTAAATGGTATAAAGGACTTTTTCACAAGTCTGGGGGGAACAGAATCTGAAGCTTACATTTCTAAAGAACAGTGGAAACTGCTAGCCGTTGAAGCTAAAAACTCTGGATTAGACAAAGATAGACTACAGTGGCTTGTTGATAAGGGGCATTTGGAACAAAAAGAGTTAGCCGCTGTTTATAACAAATAATTGAAAAATGCATAATAAAAAGGCCAGCTTTAAGCTGGCCTTTTTAATCCGTTTACTCAGCAGTTTCTTCAACTACTTCTTCAACTTCTTCTACTTCTGGTCTATCAACTAATTCAATGTAAGCCATAGGTGCGTTATCACCTGCACGGAAGCCACACTTCATAATACGAGTGTAACCGCCTGCGCGCTCTTCATAACGCGGGCCTAATTCATTAAACAGTTTACCAACGACTTCTTTGTCACGCGTACGTGCGAAAGCTAATCGGCGATTAGCAACGCTGTCTTGTTTAGCCAATGTAATCAATGGCTCCACCACGCGACGCAGCTCTTTAGCTTTTGGCAACGTCGTTTTGATAATCTCATGGCGAACTAGCGAACTTGCCATGTTACGGAACATCGCCTGACGATGGCTACTGTTTCGATTTAGTTGACGACCACTCTTACGATGGCGCATACCTATACCCTTCTCAGTAAATCTTTTACTAAGGTGACCTTAGTCGTTTTCAATTAAGCTAGCAGGTGGCCAGTTTTCCAGGCGCATACCCAGAGACAAACCACGTGATGCCAACACATCTTTAATTTCAGTCAACGACTTCTTACCTAAGTTAGGCGTTTTTAACAGCTCAACTTCGGTACGTTGTACTAAGTCACCAATGTACTGAATCGCTTCTGCCTTCAAGCAGTTCGCAGACCGAACAGTCAATTCCAAGTCGTCAACCGGACGAAGAAGAATCGGATCGAATTCCGGTTTCTCTTCTTTTTCTTCCGGCTCGCTGATATCACGAAGTTCTACGAAAGCATCTAGCTGTTCTGCCAAAATCGTAGCAGAACGTCTAATCGCTTCTTCTGGATCCAACGTACCATTGGTTTCCATTTCGATAACCAGCTTGTCTAAGTCAGTACGCTGTTCAACACGAGCCGCATCTACAGAGTATGCGATGCGTTCTACCGGGCTGAACGAAGCGTCAACTAACAGACGACCGATTGGACGCTCATCATCGTCAGCTGACTGACGTGATGCTGCAGGAACGTATCCACGACCACGCTCGACCTTAACACGCATGTTAAGCTCGTAATCACCAGTAAGGTGACAAATAACGTGCTCTGGATTAACAATTTCTACATCACCATCGTGAGTGAAATCGCCTGCGGTTACAGGACCTGCTCCGGATTTATTCAAGGTCAACGTAGCTTCGTCTTTACCTTCGATGCTGACTGCCAGCCCTTTCAGGTTCAACAAAATTTCGATGACATCTTCTTGAACACCCTCTTTACTGCTGTATTCATGCAGCACGCCGTCGATTTCAACTTCAGTCACTGCGCAACCTGGCATTGACGATAGTAAAATGCGACGTAACGCATTACCCAGTGTATAACCAAAGCCGCGTTCTAGAGGCTCCAGTGTAACCTTGGCATGAGTCGGGCTAATTTGCTCGATGTCGACTAACCTCGGCTTTAGGAATTCGGTAACAGAACCCTGCATTGTGTCCTCTCTCTATGCTTAAGCCTTACTTAGAGTAAAGCTCTACGATCAACTGTTCGTTTATTTCAGCAGACAAGTCACTACGTTCTGGAAGACGCTTAAACTGACCTTCCATTTTGTTGTTGTCTACTTCTATCCAGACTGGTTTCTCACGTTGTTCCGCAAGTTCCAGTGCTGCTCCGATACGTGCCTGTTTTTTCGCTTTTTCGCGAACAGAAACGACATCTTCAGGACGAACCTTGAACGATGGAATATTCACTACTTGGCCATTCACAACAACTGCTTTGTGACTAACCAATTGACGAGCTTCAGCGCGTGTTGACGCAAAACCCATACGATACACTACGTTATCCAAGCGCTGTTCCAACAACTGCAACAGGTTCTCACCAGTATTGCCTTTCAGTCGAGCTGCTTCTTTGTAGTAGTTACGAAATTGCTTTTCCAGAACGCCATACATACGACGAACTTTCTGTTTCTCGCGCAACTGAACACCGTAGTCTGACAAACGACCGCGACGCGCGCCGTGTTGTCCTGGTGCAGTTTCGATCTTACATTTAGAATCGATTGCGCGAACGCCGCTCTTAAGGAACAAATCCGTTCCTTCGCGACGGCTCAGCTTGAGCTTAGGACCCAAATATCTTGCCATGATCTTTCTCCAACTATCGATTCACGCCTTAAACGCGACGTTTCTTAGGCGGACGACAACCGTTGTGAGGAATCGGTGTCACATCGGTAATATTTGTGATTTTGTAACCAACGGCGTTCAGGGCACGAATCGATGATTCACGACCTGGGCCTGGACCATTCACAAATACTTCCAGGTTTTTCAGTCCGTATTCCTTCGCCATTTCACCTGCACGTTCTGCTGCAACCTGTGCTGCAAACGGCGTTGATTTCCGTGAACCACGGAAGCCTGATCCACCTGCGGTAGCCCACGCTAATGCGTTACCCTGGCGATCAGTAATGGTGATGATGGTGTTGTTGAAAGATGCATGCACGTGAGCCATGCCATCGGCGACTTGCTTTTTAACGCGCTTGCGAGAACGAGTCGGTGCTTTAGCCATTACTCAATCCCCCCTTACTTCTTAATTGGTTTGCGCGGTCCTTTACGGGTGCGCGCATTTGTTTTAGTGCGCTGTCCACGTAGAGGAAGGCTGCGACGATGACGAAGTCCACGGAAACACCCGAGGTCCATCAAACGTTTAATGTTCATAGATACTTCACGACGCAAGTCACCTTCGACTGCGAATTTTGACACTGCGTCACGAAGCGCGTCCAGTTTGTCTTCTGACAATGAACCAATCGTAGTATCTTCAGCAATACCCGTTGCAGCTAAAATTTGCTGCGAGCGAGTACGCCCAATACCATAGATAGCAGTTAAGGCAATAACTGCATGTTTATTGTCAGGAACGTTAATGCCAGCGATACGGGCCACTAACACGTCTCCTTTAATTTGTAGGCATCAGTTGAAAAGCCCGTTAGGATACTCAACCGATTGCCGAATTGCAAATACTTCAAGGCGGCGACATGAAGCCGCCGACCTTTCCTTCGAATCAACCTTGTCGTTGTTTGTGCTTTGCATCAGAGCAAATAACGCGTACTACGCCATTACGCTTGATGATTTTACAGTTACGACAGATTTTCTTCACGGAAGCACGAACTTTCATTGCTACTCTCCGTTCTACCCAACCTTATCGACCGTAGCCTTTAAGGTTAGCTTTTTTAAGCACAGAGTCATATTGATTAGACATCATATGAGTCTGTACCTGTGCCATAAAGTCCATGATGACAACCACGATAATCAATAACGATGTACCGCCGAAGTAGAACTGAACGTTCCAAGCAATCATCATAAACTCAGGAACCAAACAGACAAAGGTAATGTACAGAGCACCTGCTAAAGTCAAGCGAGTCATTACTTTGTCAATATAACGCGACGTTTGTTCACCTGGGCGAATGCCCGGAATGAAAGCGCCGGATTTCTTCAAATTGTCTGCTGTCTCACGCGGGTTAAATACCAACGCAGTGTAGAAGAAACAGAAGAAAATAATTGCAGCCGCATACAATAGCACATAAAGCGGCTGACCGGGAGACAATGTCATTGAGACTTGTTGTAAAAAGTCAGCAACAACTCCTTCGCCTGAACCAAACCAGGTAGCGATGGTTCCCGGAAACAAAATAATACTCGATGCAAAGATTGGAGGTATAACGCCAGCCATGTTTACTTTCAATGGCAAATGCGTACTTTGAGCTGCAAATACCTTACGACCCTGTTGACGTTTTGCGTAGTTGACAACAATACGACGTTGACCACGCTCGACGAAAACAACAAAGTAAGTCACTGCAACAACAACAACACCAATCAATAACAGTAGTAACAAGTGTAAATCGCCTTGGCGTGCTTGCTCAAATGTTTGACCAATCGCCGATGGCAACCCTGCTACAATACCCACAAATATCAGGATAGAGATACCGTTACCAATACCTCGTTCAGTAATTTGCTCGCCTAGCCACATAAGGAACATTGTTCCAGTAACCAAGCTTACTACAGCTGTAAAGTAAAAGCCGAAACCAGGATCGATAACTAACCCTGGCATTAAGTTAGGTAAGCCAGTAGCTATACCTATCGACTGGAACGTAGCCAGTATTAAAGTACCCCAACGCGTATACTGGTTTATCTTACGACGACCAGACTCACCTTCTTTCTTAATTTCAGCTAAGCGAGGATGAACCACACTTGCAAGCTGCATAATAATTGAAGCCGAGATATACGGCATGATACCTAATGCAAATACTGATGCGCGTTCTAAGGCACCACCGCTGAACATGTTAAACATGGCAACGATGGTATCTTTTTGCTGTTCGAATAACTGAGCGAGTACAGCGGCATCAATACCAGGAATAGGCACAAAGGAGCCCGCTCGGAAAACGATAATCGCTCCTAACACAAACAACAGGCGACGCTTAAGTTCCGACAAGCCACCTTGCGCTCGATTTGATTCCAATCCTGGTTTAGCCATTTGCTCTATCCTTCGATTTTTCCGCCAGCAGCTTCAATAGCTTCGCGAGCGCCTTTGGTGACTTTAAGACCTTTAACAGTCACTTTACGACTAATTTCGCCTGACTTAATGACTTTAGCAGCCAAAATGTTCTTACGAATTAGTCCCGCAGCTTTTAACGTTGCTAAATCTACAACATCACCTTCGACTTTCGCGATTTCTGCCAAGTTCAATTCCGCAGTGGTCATAGCCTTGCGAGAAGTGAAACCAAATTTAGGCAGACGACGCTGGATTGGCATTTGACCGCCTTCGAAACCTGGTTTCACGCTGCCACCAGAGCGAGATTTCTGCCCTTTGTGACCACGACCACCGGTTTTACCCAGACCTGATCCAATACCGCGTCCAACGCGCTTTTTGCTGCTTTTTGCACCAGGTGCGGGAGAAAGATTATTTAATTCCATCGTTTATCCCTCCACCTTAATCATGTAATTTACTTGGTTCACCATACCGCGGACTGCAGCAGTGTCTTCCAACTCTACTGTGTGACCAATGCGGCGGAGACCCAAGCCACGTAGTGTAGCTTTATGCTTCGGTAAACGACCGATAGAGCTACGCGTCTGTGTTACTTTGATTGTCTTTTTCGCCATTGTTCACTACCCCAGTATCTCTTCAACGCGCAATCCACGCTTAGCCGCTACTTGTTCTGGCGACTTCATGTCGTTCAGAGCCTTAATAGTGGCACGAACAACGTTGATTGGGTTGGTTGAACCATATGCTTTTGACAGCACGTTATGAACACCTGCAACTTCTAGTACTGCACGCATCGCACCACCGGCGATGATACCCGTACCTTCAGACGCAGGCTGCATGTATACTTGTGAACCTGAGTGACGTCCTTTAACAGGATGCTGTAAAGTTTCGCCTTTCAGTTGAACGGTAACCATATTGCGACGTGCTTTTTCCATTGCTTTTTGAATAGCAGCAGGAACTTCACGCGCTTTACCATAACCAAAACCGATTTTTCCTTTACCGTCGCCAACTACAGTCAGTGCAGTGAAGCTAAAGATACGACCACCTTTAACAACTTTTGCTACACGGTTAACTGTAATCAACTTTTCAATCAGTTCACCATTTTGAGCTTCTACATTTGCCATGTTCGTCTCCTAGAACTGAAGTCCGGCTTCACGAGCTGCGTCAGCCAAAGCTGCTACGCGACCGTGGTATTTGAAACCACTACGATCAAAAGAAACGCTTTTAACGCCTTTTTCAATCGCTCGTTCAGCGATAGTTTTGCCCACGACTTTAGCTGCGTCTACGTTACCCGTAGATTTAAGCCCTTCGCGAACACTTTTCTCTGCAGTCGATGCGGCTGCCAGCACTTCAGAACCGTTAGGTGCGATCAACTGTGCGTAAATATGCCGTGGTGTACGGTGAACGACCAGGCGATTTGCACCCAACTCTTCAATTTGTTTACGTGCGCGAGTAGCACGACGTAAGCGAGCTGCTTTCTTGTCCATCGTATTACCCTACTTTTTCTTGGCTTCTTTACGGCGCACTTGCTCGTCAGCATAACGTACACCTTTACCTTTGTAAGGCTCTGGCTTACGGTATGCGCGAATGTTAGCGGCAACTTGACCAACTAACTGCTTATCTGCACCTTTAACGACGACTTCAGTCTGAGTCGGAGTTTCGATAGTAATTCCTTCAGGAATTTCGAACTCCACAGGATGCGAGAAGCCTAGTGTCAGGTTCAGTTTTTTACCTTGTGCTTGCGCACGGTAACCAACACCCATCAACTGTAACTTACGTTCGAATCCTTTAGTGACTCCGACCACCATGTTTTGCAACAATGCGCGAGCTGTACCAGCTTGAGCGGTTGAATTAGCAACACCCTCACGAGGGTTAGTGCGTAATTCACTCTCTTCTTTTACCAGTTCAACTGCATCGTTAACAACACGACTCAGTGAGCCTTGAGCACCTTTAATCGTGACTTCCTGGCCATTTAGCGTAACTTCAACGCCAGCAGGAATTTCAATAGGTGCTTTAGCAACACGTGACATTTCCTACCTCCTAATTACGCTACGTAACCAATGATTTCGCCACCAAGACCAGCTTGGCGAGCGGCACGATCGGTCATCAGGCCTTTAGACGTCGAAACAACTGCGATGCCAAGGCCACCCATTACGTTAGGCAGCTCGTTGCGCTTCTTATAGATGCGCAAACCAGGGCGACTAACGCGCTCGATTGATTCAATTACTGGCTTGCCTTCGAAATACTTCAATTCGATTTCAAGCTCAGGTTTAGCAGTGCTCTCAGCGCTGTAACCCGTAATAAAACCTTCTTCTTTCAGAACTTCAGCAATCGCCACTTTCTGCTTAGAAGACGGCATTTTTACCGTTACTTTATTAGCACCTTGAGCGTTGCGAATGCGTGTGAACATATCCGCAATTGGATCTTGCATGCTCATATTTGCTTTCTCCCGTGATTCGTGGCTTACCAGCTAGCTTTTTTCAAGCCAGGAATTTCACCGCGCATCGCCATCTCACGGACCTTAATACGGCTCATGCCGAATTTACGAAGGAAACCATGAGGACGACCAGTTATACGACAACGGTTACGTTGACGTGACGGACTGGCATCACGTGGGAGCTTCTGCAATTTCAGAACTGCTTCCCAACGCTCTTCGTCTGATGCATTTACGTCATTAATGACCGCTTTCAGTGCGTTGCGTTTTTCTGCGTATTTTGAAGCGATTTTAGCTCGCTTCACGTCACGCGCTTTCATTGACTGTTTTGCCATAACTCTACACCTTACTTTCTGAACGGGAAGTTAAAGGCAGCTAGCAAAGCACGAGCTTCGTCATCTGTGCCAGCATTAGTGGTAATGGTGATATCCAGACCACGTACCTTGTCGACTTTGTCATAGTCGATTTCCGGAAAGATGATCTGCTCACGAACACCCATGCTGTAGTTACCACGACCGTCAAACGATTTAGGGTTGAGGCCACGGAAGTCACGGATACGTGGGATTGCAATCGAGATTAAACGTTGCAAAAAGTCCCACATGCGCTCGCCGCGCAGAGTTACTTTACAGCCAATCGGGAAGCCTTCACGGACTTTGAAGCCGGCGACAGACTTGCGTGCAACAGTACGAACAGGCTTTTGACCAGAAATGGCCTCTAAGTCTGCGACTGCATTATCAAGTACTTTTTTGTCAGCCAGAGCTTCACCAACACCCATGTTAAGGGTGATTTTTTCAATCCGAGGGACTTGCATGACGCTGTTGTAGCTGAACTCTTTCATCAGTCCAGGAACTACCGATTCTCTATAAAAATCATGCAGTTTCGCCATCGTAAAACTCCAAGTTTGAATTAAATGATTGCGTTGTTCGATTTGAAGAAACGGACTTTTTTGCCGTCTTCAACACGAAAACCAACACGATCTGCTTTACCTGTCTCTGGATTAAAGATCGCAACGTTAGAAACATGAATTGGTGCTTCTTGTTCTACGATGCCGCCAGCTTCACCTAAAGCCGGATTTGGCTTCTGGTGTTTCTTGACTACGTTAACGCCTTCGACGATAACGCGATCTTTATCAGTAAGAACTTTCAGGACTTTGCCTTGCTTGCCCTTGTCCTTACCTGCCAGGACGACTACTTCGTCATCACGTTTAATTTTTGCCGCCATAATTGACTCCTTATAGTACTTCTGGTGCCAGCGAGATAATCTTCATAAACTGCTCTGAACGCAGCTCACGAGTTACCGGACCGAAGATACGAGTGCCAATGGGCTGTTGGTTGCTGTTCAACAACACAGCCGCGTTGCGGTCAAAACGGATGACCGACCCGTCTTGACGACGGACGCCTTTTCTGGTGCGAACGACCACCGCATTCACAACATCACCTTTCTTCACCTTACCGCGCGGAATTGCTTCCTTGACAGTAACTTTGATGATATCGCCGATGTTTGCGTAGCGACGGTGCGAACCACCTAGAACCTTAATACATTGTACGCTGCGCGCGCCGGAGTTATCGGCAACGTCCAGGGTAGTTTGCATTTGGATCATTTCAGTGCCCCGCTTAGTTAAAAAAACAGACCCTCTCGGGTCGTGCTGCCTTTGGTTTTTCCCTTATAAAAAGGGCGGCGAATTGTAACAGATAAAAATTAGATGTGGTAGGGCAATCTCACTTTTTTTCGTAAGACTGGATGAACAACGGATTATAACAGACGAGATTATATTGGCAGTCATCCGTTAGAATGGTAAATTCGTATATCGTTTACAGTTAATTTTCATTTAGTTAGTGGCTACAAAAGCGTTAGCAATGAGACAACGGATGAGCCTATGAATTTAGTCATTATCATCATGGCGCCACTATTTGGTGCATTACTACCTTTATTACTAAAACAAACGCCACGACTGATAAAAACCGGCGTCACACTGCTTATACCACTAACTGGCATAGCTATATTACTCAGCTATGCGCCACAGACTTTATCCGGAGATACTCCTAAACACTTTATAGAGTGGCTACCGTCTATTGGTCTCGACTTTGCTATTCGCCTCGACGGTCTCTCTCTTTTATTTTGTTCGTTGATACTAGGTATCGGTGTCCTTATTATTGGTTATGCCCACTATTACCTATCTTACGAAGACGACGACTCAAGATTCTATGCCTGCTTACTCCTTTTTATGGCTTCAATGCTCGGCATTGTCATGGCAGACAATATTTTGCTTATGTGGGCGTTTTGGGAACTGACCAGTATTTCTTCATTTCTCCTTATCGGCTATTGGTTTCACAGCAGCGATGCCCGCCGCGGTGCCCGCATGGCACTTGCAACAACAGGGGCTGGCGGACTGGCTCTGCTAGCCGGCTTGCTAATTATCGGGAATATTGCAGGAAGCTACCAATTTGACGATATCGTTGCCTCAGCAGAGGTTATAAAAAATCACGAATACTATACCGCGGCTCTTGTTCTTTTATTGCTGGGTGCCTTCACTAAGTCAGCACAGTTTCCATTCCAGTTCTGGTTGCCACACGCAATGGCAGCGCCAACGCCTGTCAGTGCGTACTTACACTCTGCTACCATGGTAAAAGCGGGTATATTTCTATTGGCAAGGTTCCACCCGGTCATGGCAGGCACAGAACTTTGGCTGACCATTGTTACCGTTACCGGGCTAATCACCATGTTAGTAGGCGCTTACTTTGCGTTACTTAAACATGATTTAAAGGGTTTGCTTGCATTTTCGACAGTCAGTCACCTTGGGTTAATTTGTATGCTGTTGGGCATCGGCACCCAAGCAGCCGTTATTGCGGCAATGTTTCATATTATTAACCACGCCTGCTTTAAAGCTGCATTATTTATGACGGCGGGTATTATTGATCATGAGTCAGGTACCCGTGATATGCGAAAGCTCCAGGGGTTAATGGGGCTCATGCCTTTAACAGCAACATTAGCTATGGTCGTCGCCGCTTCTATGGCGGGCATTCCGCCATTTAATGGTTTTATATCGAAAGAATTATTCCTTGACCAAACAGCACAGCAACATTTATTCGGTGGCCTCTCGTGGTTTATTCCTGTGTTAGCTACGGTTGGTGCTGCGCTTTCTGTCGCTTATTCTATTCGCTTTATTCACGATGTGTTTTTTAACGGTGAATATAAGGAGCTGCCGAAACAACCTCATGACCCTCCGCGAATGATGTCAGCGCCGGTTGCTTTATTAGCTCTACTTTGTATTGTCATCGGTCTTGCACCTATGCCAATAGTGTCGGAGATTTTAAACTCTGCCGTTACTGCCGTGACCCACTCACAAACAGAAGTTAAATTGTCTCTGTGGCATGGCTTTAATATTCCGTTACTAATGAGCGCAATAGCCGTTGTAGCGGGTATACTCATATATATTGCCCGAGACCAACTGTTTACTTTTAACAGACAGTTTGACGGCCAGGACGCAAAACATAACTTCGAACGACTGGTCCAAAAAGCCAGTGACGCTTCATCACGACTGTTCGACAAGCTAGATACCGGATCTTTACAGCGTTATATGGCGTTTGTCTTGATAAGTGTCATTGTCATATTACTGCCTTCGCTTATCGATATTAGTGCCATCACAGGAAGCTCTCCACAACAATCCATTGATACCGTTTCTATGGTTGGGGCCATCGTGTTAATTGGAGCTGCTTTTGGCACTGCAACACTACACCGCAACCGTTTTGTAATGCTAATGATGCTTTCTGTTGTGGGCTTGATGGTCTCTTTAGCATTTGCTCATTTTTCTGCGCCCGATTTAGCCATGACTCAATTAGTGGTCGAAGTTGTCAGCATTATTTTAATGATTCTGGCACTCTTTTTTATGCCACAGAAAACTAACCGGGCATCAAGTGGCCACCGAGTCTTTCGCGATATTATAATTGCGAGCTTTATTGGTGGAATTGTAGCAACCTTAAATTTCGCCATTCTAACCACACCGGCAGAATCAATTTCTGATTTCTTTATTGCTAACGCAAAAACCGGCGGTGGCGGCACCAATGTTGTAAACATTATTCTGGTCGACTTTCGTGGCTTTGATACATTAGGCGAGATAACGGTTTTAGCCATTGCTGCGGCAGGGATACATAAGCTACTTAATAAGCTTAAACCCTTTATGCCATCCAGCGATGTCGACGGCCGTCCATGGCATAGAATAAAGCACCCGCTCATGCTCACTAACGTCGCTAATTTGGTCTTACCCATGGCGATGGTCGTTGCAGCTTATATTTTCCTGCGTGGCCACAACTTGCCGGGTGGTGGCTTTATTGCCGGGCTTATCGCAGCGTCAGCCATGATTCTTCAGTATGTGGCAAACGGCGTTGACTGGGTCAAAGAGCGATTCAATGTAAATTACCAGTCGCTTATGTCTATAGGTGTCATGATTGCCGCCTTAACAGGTCTTGGAAGCTGGCTCTTTAACAAGCCATTTCTCACCAGCTGGTTTACATATTTAGACTGGCCTGTCGTTGGTAAGTGGGAGTTTGCAACGGCACTGCTATTCGACTTAGGCGTATTCCTCACCGTTATAGGTGCCACCATGATGATTCTCAGTAATTTTGGCAAAATGACGACACGCCATCGTCCAACTCACGAGGGCAACTAATGGAAACGTTATATTCAGTCACCGTCGGCATTCTTACAGCCTGTAGCGTCTTTCTTATTCTCAGAGGACGTTCTTTTCCTGTCGTGGTAGGAATTACTATGCTGTCTTACGCCGTTAACTTATTTCTATTTTCCACCGGCCGTTTAACCATAGATGGCGCTCCTATATTAGGCACATCTGACTCTTACGCAGATCCGTTGCCACAAGCGCTTGTTTTGACCGCCATTGTAATAGGTTTCGCAATGACTGCTTATTCCATTATTTTAGCCGTAAGAACGCGGGGCGAAGTCGGTACAGACGAAGTCAGTGACAGTAACTCGGAGGATAACCGCTGATGTGGCAGCAACACCTAGCGATACTCCCAATTCTTATTCCGTTATTTACTGCGTTACTGCAGTTGTTACCATGGGGTGACCGACCACAACCTAAACGGCGTGCGATTGGTCTTGCAGCAAGTATACTGACGCTTGTGGCAAGTGCGTTCCTGCTCATTGAAGTAAATTCACAAGAAATGTTGGTGTACTTGCTGGGTAACTGGGAGGCGCCCTTTGGCATCGTTCTTATGGTCGATAAGCTCAGTGCCATGATGATGCTGCTTACTGCCGTACTTGCATTTCCTGTGCTCGTTTACGGCTGCTATTCGGAAGATAATCTTGGCTCGCATTTCCATGCGCTGTTTCAGTTTCAAATTATGGGTATTATGGGGGCTTTCGCAACAGGCGACTTATTTAACCTGTTTGTTTTCTTCGAGGTGTTACTCATCTCCTCCTATGCCCTACTTATGCACGGCGGCGGTAAGTTTCGTGTAAGAGCTACCTTACACTACGTCTTGTTGAACCTTTTAGGCTCTGCACTTTTCTTAATCGCTATTGGCACCTTATATGGTGTAACCGGCACTCTGAACATGGCCGACATGGCTGTTAAAATACAAGCGTTAAGTGGCGATCAGGCCATGCTCGCAAAAGCCGGTGCTCTTATGTTGCTTATTGTGTTTGGGTTAAAAGCCGCGTTGCTGCCACTCCATTTTTGGCTACCTCAGGCATACTCAACAACCAGTGGTGTCGTTGCAGCTCTGTTTGCAATAATGACGAAAGTCGGGGTTTACTCAATAATTCGTGTCTATACGTTGATATTTGGTGCTGATGCCAACGAGCTAGCCCTTGTTGCCCACGACTGGTTATGGGTGATGGGGCTACTGACAATGTTAGCGGGCGCCTTAGGAATTCTAGCTGCACGCGACTTGCGCTTAATGGTCGCTTATTTGGTGGTTATCTCTGTGGGCACCATCTTAACGGCTTATAGCCTATTCTCCACTCAAACAACTGGTGCTGCACTTTTTTATCTAGTGCACTCAACATTTGTCACTGGTGCACTGTTCTTGCTTGCTGATGTTATGGCATTTGAAAGAGGCAAAACCGCTTCTCGCATCGTGTCAGGCAAACGAATGGCGAACCATTCAACCTATGCCGTTATGTTTCTGGTTGCGGCCGTTGCCGTTATCGGGCTTCCACCACTTTCTGGCTTTGTCAGTAAATTGATGATTCTGGAGTCGGCTAGTGCGAACGGACATAACTTTTGGTTATGGGCTGCCATTATAGGCGCCACTTTCATTATGCTGGTGGCCGTTACTCGAGCAGGCAGCAAAATGATTTGGCACACTTTGTCGGGTAAGCCGTCTGAACAGTCTGCTCCGCTAGGCAAACGCGCTGCGTTAGCCAGTCTGTTATTATTGTCGTTACTAATGACCGTATTCGCACACCCAATACAGCAATATACTCAGTCTGTTGCTGAGCAGCTCGAGCGTACGGAAGACTATCCTAAATGGGTTTTAAAAGCACCGGAGGTGTCAGATGAATAAACTGTTACCGGCACCTATGTTAAGCCTTTTCTTGCTGATTATTTGGCTTTTATTGTTTAACTCAGTAAGCCCGGGCGTTTTCTTACTTGGGATAATCTTCGCTTTGTTTATTCCCATTTTATTCAAACCAGCTTGGCCAAACTTCGCAAAAGTGAAGAAACCGCACCTTGCTGTTGTTTATTTCTTTATTCTGCTCTACGACATTATTATTGCCAACTTTAAAGTCGCAGTACTTATTGTCGGCAAACGGCGCTCTATCAAACCCGCTTTTTTTGTATTTCCACTGGATATGAAGGAAGAGCTACCGGTGACTATTCTCGCCAGTACCATAACGCTGACGCCAGGTACGGTTTCTTGTGAAATCACTCGTGGGAGAAAAGGCATTTTGATACACGCTTTTTCGGAGGAAGACCCCAATGAGGTAATTGAAACTATCCGTCACCGCTACGAGCGCAGATTAAAGGAGATATTCCAATGTTAGGTACATTACTGCAAATTGCTTTTTTGCTGTTTAGCCTGGCTATACTGATGAATTTCTGGCGACTCGTGAAAGGGCCTGATCTGCCGGATAGAATTCTGGCGCTAGATACCATTTACATAAATTCTCTGGCATTACTTTTATTGCTTGGGCTTTATCAGAATACTCAAACCTATTTCGAAGCCGCACTGCTCATTGCGATGTTTGGCTTTGTTGGCACTATTGCCGCAGGTAAATTTCTCCTACGCGGCGACCTCATCGAATAAAGGGCTCACATTATGGATGCATTAAACGAATTACCCGTATGGAGTCAGTGGCTGGTTGGATTCTTTATCTTACTAGGCGCAATCTTTGCGTTTATCGGCTCTTTAGGACTCGCGGTTCTGCCTGACTTCTTTACCCGACTTCATGCGCCAACAAAAAATACAACCTTGGGTATTGGTGGTATTGTTATCGCAACAATTATTGTAATGAGCCTGCAAAATGGACCGTCTTTGAGTGAGCTACTCATTGCTATCTTTCTATTCTTAACCGCACCTATTAGCGCTCATATAATGGCCAAAGCGGCTTTACATACAGAACTTAAGATGTTCCATAAAACCAGAGATTTTCGCAAAGAAGGTGATGCTTACGAGCATGAAAAAACCGACTCCTGAGAGTCGGTTTTTAATTTCTTCAAGTAGATTTCTTTTAGAAGTAATAACCAAAGTTGATATTAAAGCGGTTATTAACCTCACCACCATCGGTTGCAATGTTACCACCTATGAAAGGTTGGTTTTTCGCTCTAACAAAATCGACATAGGTGTAAAAACCGCCACCTGCTGCTACTGCGACACCCAGAACATTCATCCAAGTATCATCTTGATAGCCTGCTTTGTCGGTAATAATGCTATGGTCATTGTAGAATGTCAGGCTGGTAATTGGCCCTATTTCTACCGGTAATGTGTACGCAACGTTACCTGTGTAGATTTTCGCTTCAGTTGGAATTGCGTCGTAGTAGGCATAAGCCCCCATATAAACGCCTGTATTCTCAACCTCTAAGTCATACTCGTAATCGGCATATTGGAGTTGCACATTCCACGGGCCGTTATTGTAGTTACCATGTGCGCCCCATGCGAAGCGGTTACCAACATTTTGGTTTTCAAATTGCTGTAACGCAGAGAAACCGTCAGCAGCACTTCCGGAGTAATAATTGTTACCTTGAGCGGACAAACCGACTTCTAAATTATGATCGTCGCTGAAACTGAAAATATGCGCACCACGCAGCGCATAACTATTACTCTCGCCAATTGGTAGCGCCGGCGTATCATAAGCCCCCTGTCCCGGAGCTCGAACACCTACAGTGTCATAGTTATAACGAGCTGTACGGTCACTGGTAGAGCCATCAACGCCACCCTGCTCATCTGACTTATGATAAGCAATATCGAAGTGCCAGTCGTCACTACGGTAGCGCAAACGAATGCCGTTATCGTGCTCGTCTTCTAAGCCTACGTAGAATGTAGAGTTAAAGAAGTAACTGTGCGAGTTATAAGGCATATTACCGAAAGGTACTTTAACTACACCAACCTGGCCTTGCCAATTGTCGGTAAAGTTATAACCAAACCAAGCGTGCTTAACCACGTCCATATAAGGGAACCAACGGTATTCTGCTGAGAGAATCACGTCACCAATTTCGCCGTCAAAGTTAAGGCGGAAAATATCAAAGTCTAAGTCACCGCCCCTGTTTTCATTACCTGAGTTGTAGTCGTTGTATTCATATTGAAAACGCACCGCACCATGAATTTTAATAGGCCAGTTTTCGTTCTCTTCAGTTTTCTTCTCTAATTTATCTAATCGTGCGTGAACACCTGTATCATAGGCAACGGTGCGAGTTTCAGTTTTTTCGTCAACCGTAGCGTCTTCTGAGACCTTTCGTTTCTCTACAACAACGACTTTTTCCTTTTCCTCTTGTTCTTTCTCGGCCAGGCGTTGTTCAAGCTCAGCCAGACGCTCTTTTAAAGCTTGAATCTCATCTTTAACAGACCCTCCGTCTTGCGGAGCCGCAAGCACCGGAGACGCAGCAAGCATGGTAGCTGCGAAAAAAAGACTTTTTGACATACATGTCTCCTTACAGGTAAGGCGTAATGACTACGCAAATTATCTTAAATAATTCTAGTTTAAATTCAGATATTTGTACTCATTAAGTAAAGGTTTAGATCAAAAAAAAGGCCTCCGCAAGGGAGGCCTTTGTATTTTTTACTTCGTTATCTGCGTTTAGACAACAGTTGCACGTTCTACGATTTCAACCAATGTCCAAGATTTATTCTTAGACAGAGGACGACATTCGCGAACAATCACAGTATCGCCCTGTTTAACTTGGTTGTCTTCGTCATGCGCGTGTACTTTAGTTGTACGCGTGATGTACTTCCCGTATACCGGGTGCTTTACACGACGTTCAACAGCTACAGTGATGGTTTTATCCATCTTATCGCTGACAACTTTGCCTTGCAGAGTACGAACACGTTTTTCTTCAGCCATTACGCACCTGCCTTCTCATTTAAGATGGTTTTAACACGTGCGATATTACGACGCACTTGTTTCATCATGTGAGTCTGATTCAGCTGACCAGTTGCCGCCTGCATGCGCAGATTAAACTGCTCACGACGTAGGTTCAGCAATTCTTCTTGCAGCTGCTCAACGGTTTTTTCTTTCAGTTCACTTGCTTTCATCACATTACCGTCCGAGTCACAAAGGTTGTTTTGAAAGGCAGTTTACGTGCCGCTAAGCGGAACGCTTCACGTGCCAACTCTTCAGGAACACCGTCCATTTCATACAGAACGCGACCTGGTTGAATCTGAGCAACCCAGTATTCAACGTTACCTTTACCTTTACCCATACGAACTTCTAAAGGCTTTTTGGTAATAGGCTTGTCTGGGAATACACGGATCCAGATTTTACCTTGACGCTTAACGTGACGAGTCATTGCACGACGGCCTGCTTCGATTTGACGTGCAGTCATACGACCGCGGTCAGTTGCTTTTAAACCGTATGAACCGAAGCTGACTTTGTTACCAGACTGCGCCAGACCACGGTTGCGGCCTGTGTGAACCTTACGGAATTTTGTACGCTTAGGTTGTAACATATCGTCTCTCCTTACTTACGGTTTTTGCCGCGCTTAGGAGCTGGCTTTTCTTCTGTTGGCAGGCCACCTAAAACCTCGCCACGGAAAATCCAGACCTTCACACCGATGATACCGTAAGTGGTGTTCGCTTCTGAAGTCGAGTAATCAATATCCGCACGTAATGTGTGCAGAGGTACACGACCTTCACGATACCACTCAGTACGTGCGATTTCTGCGCCGCCTAAACGACCGCTAACTTCAACTTTGATACCTTTAGCACCTAAGCGAATAGCGTTCTGTACAGCACGCTTCATTGCACGACGGAACATAACACGACGCTCTAACTGACCAGCAATGTTATCAGCAACAAGCTGTGAATCCAGTTCAGGCTTACGTACTTCAGAAATATTGATTTGCGACGGTGCGCCAGTCAATTTCTGAACTTGTTTACGTAGCTTTTCTACGTCTTCGCCTTTTTTACCGATAACAACGCCTGGGCGTGCAGTGTGAATTGTCACACGAACACTTTTCGCAGGACGGTCGATAACGATACGAGATACTGATGCGTTACGCAGTTCTTTTGTCAGGAACTTACGTACCTGATGGTCACTGTGTAGGTTATCAGCAAACTCATTTGTATTCGCATACCAGGTTGCATTCCATGGTCTGGAGATACCTAGGCGAATACCATTAGGATGTACTTTCTGACCCATAATTTATCTCCTAGCTATCCGACACGACCACAGTAATGTGGCTGGTGCGCTTAAAGATACGATCGGCACGGCCTTTCGCACGTGGCTTGATGCGCTTCATTGTAGGACCTTCGTCTAAGAAGATCTTAGCAACTTTCAGCTCATCGATGTCCGCACCTTCGTTGTGCTCCGCGTTCGCGATTGCTGACTCTAAAACTTTCTTAATTAAGCCAGCAGCTGCTTTTGGGCTGTATGCCAGGATATCCAGTGCTTTTTCTACTGGAAGTCCACGGATTTGGTCTGCGACCAAACGGCCCTTTTGAGCAGAAACGCGGGCAAATTGGTGTTTAGCAATTGCTTCCATCACTCTCTACCTCTTACCGTTTCTTCGCTTTCTTATCAGCAGCATGGCCGCGATAAGTACGGGTTGGTGCGAATTCGCCCAGCTTATGACCGATCATTTCGTCTGAAACGAAAACCGGAACGTGTTGACGACCGTTGTGAACAGCGATAGTCAAACCGATCATATCAGGGATGATCATTGAACGACGGGACCAAGTTTTAATTGGCTTTTTATCCCCGGCTTCCAACGCTTTCTCCACCTTATTTAGCAGGTGAAGGTCTATAAATGGACCTTTTTTAAGAGAACGTGGCATGTTTAATCCTCAACTCTTATTTGTTGCGACGACGTACGATGAACTTATCAGTACGCTTGTTCTTACGGGTTTTGTAGCCCTTGGTCGGCGTGCCCCATGGACTTACTGGGTGACGACCACCAGAAGTACGGCCTTCACCACCACCATGTGGGTGATCAACTGGGTTCATCGCCACACCACGTACGGTAGGACGAATACCACGCCAGCGGTTTGCACCAGCTTTACCCAATTGACGCAGCATGTGTTCTGCGTTACCAACTTCACCAAGAGTAGCGCGGCCTTCAGCTTGAACGCGACGCATTTCACCAGAACGTAGGCGAATGGTTACGTAAGCACCATCGCGCGCCAAGATTTGGCAATATGCACCAGCTGAACGAGCCATCTGCGCACCTTTACCAGGTTGTAATTCAACAGCGTGCACAACACTACCCACTGGGATATTACGCATTGGCAAAGTGTTACCTGGTTTAATAGGCGCATCTGAACCAGATTGAATGCGGTCACCCACTTTCAAGTTCTTAGGCGCTAAAATGTAACGGCGTTCACCGTCTGCATACAGAACCAAAGCAATGTTTGCTGAACGGTTCGGATCGTATTCAATACGCTCCACTTTTGCAGGAATGCCGTCTTTATTACGTTTAAAGTCGATAATACGGTAATGGTGCTTGTGACCACCGCCGATATGACGAACCGTAATACGACCGTTATTGTTACGACCACCAGACTTGCTGTTCTTTTCCAGCAATGGTGCGTAAGGCTTGCCTTTGTACAGATCCTGACCAACGACTTTTATCTTGTGGCGTTGACCCGGAGACGTAGGCTTACTTTTAACTACAGCCATGTTTATTCCTCCTGTTACTCAGCGCCGCCAGCGAAGTCAATGTCAGCACCTTCTTTCAAGGCAACATACGCTTTTTTCCAGTCGTTACGCTTTCCGAAACGGAAACCGGTACGCTTGGTTTTACCTTTAACTTTGACGGTACGTACGTTTTTGACTTCAACTTCAAAAAGTTTTTCGACAGCTGCTTTGATTTCGGCTTTTGTCGCATCAACAGCAACTTTGAATACAACAGTGTTGTTGCCTTCAGCAGTCATTGTCGACTTTTCCGAAACGTGAGGTGCTACAATCACATTAAGCAAACGTTCTTCGCGCATCATGATAACACCTCCTCAAGCTGCTTGACGGCGTCTGCAGTCATCAATACTTTTTCGAAAGCAATCAGACTGACAGGGTCGATACCCTGAACGTCACGCACGTCGACTTTATGCAAGTTGCGAGACGCTAAGAATAGGTTCTCATCAACTTCTTTGGTCACGATTAAAACGTCATTCATATCCATTTCTTTAAGCTTCGCAGCCAGTTGCTTCGTTTTTGGCGCTTCAACACCAAACTTCTCAACAACGACCAAACGCTCTTGGCGAATGAGCTCTGAAAGGATGCTTTTAATCGCACCACGGTACATTTTCTTGTTAACTTTCTGGGTGTGATTTTGCGGTTTAGCCGCAAACGTTGCACCACCAGAACGCCAGATTGGACTACGGATAGTACCCGCACGAGCACGACCAGTCCCTTTTTGACGCCAAGGTTTCTTACCGCCACCTGCTACTTCAGAACGAGTCTTCTGAGCTTTAGTGCCCTGACGAGCACCTGCAGCGTATGCTACAACTACTTGATGGACAAGGGCTTCATTAAACTCACGTCCAAAGGTAGCTTCGGAAACCTCAAGACCGCCTTTTGCGTCTTTCAATGTTAATTCCATCACTATTCTCCTCAGACGTTATGCCTTGACCGCAGGTTTAACGATAACATCACCACCGGTTGCTCCCGGTACCGCACCTTTTATTAATAAAAGATTGCGCTCTGCATCAACTCGAACGAGTTCAAGTGATTGCGTAGTGACTTGTTCATTACCCATTTGGCCAGCCATTTTTTTGCCTTTGAATACTTTACCAGGCGACTGGTTTTGACCGATTGAACCCGGCGCACGGTGAGCCAATGAGTTACCGTGAGTAGCGTCCTGGGTACGGAAGTTCCAGCGCTTAACAGCACCAGCAAAACCTTTACCTTTTGAAGTACCAGTAACGTCTACTTTCTTAACTTCTGCCAAAACTTCAACAGTCAGTTCTGCGCCAACTGCGTAGTCTTCGCCTTCGCCATTTTCCAGGCGGAATTCCCAAAGACCACGACCTGCCTCAGTACCAGCTTTAGCGAAGTGACCCGCTAAAGGCTTGGTTACACGGCTTGCTTTCTTCTCGCCTGTGGTCACTTGAAGGGCACGATAACCGTCTGTTTCCTCAGATTTAATCTGAGTCACACGGTTCGCCAGCACTTCGATCACAGTAACAGGAACAGAAGCGCCGTCTTCCTGGAAGACACGCGTCATTCCTACTTTACGACCGACTAGACCTATAGCCATTGTTAAAACCTCTCGTGTGTAATCCTATTACTGCCCACTTAACCCAAGCTGATTTGTACATCAACACCAGCTGCCAAATCTAAACGCATAAGCGCGTCTACGGTTTTGTCAGTTGGGTCCATGATGTCAATCAGACGCTTGTGGGTGCGGATTTCGTACTGGTCACGCGCGTCTTTATTCACGTGTGGGGAAGTCAGCACGGTGAAGCGTTCTTTCCGTGTTGGCAGTGGGATAGGACCACGTACCTGAGCACCAGTGCGTTTTGCAGTTTCTACGATCTCTGCAGTCGACTGGTCGATCAGACGGTGATCGAACGCTTTCAAACGAATCCGAATTCTTTGATTAGCCATAAATAAATCAAAGCCTCAATAAAAAAGAGCATTTAAAAAAGAGCACAGAAAACCGCAACCTCCCTGGCACATACCGGGGGTGCGATATTCTACGTCAACCGTTCAGTCCCCAATCGGGACTGTTGTCGAACCCCAATAAATAAAAAGCTTTCGCTAAAAATTCATGGAGTGGCCGCGAATTATACGGATTCGCGGCCTTGTGTCAAGGCTTAAAAGCTCTTAATTAGTGTCCTTCAGCGTAATCTTCGACCGCTTTCCAAACACGCATTAAGTTTTCGCCGAGAATCATTTGTATTTCTTTCTCAGAGTAACCACGATCAAGCAGTCCCTGAACCAGGTTTGGGTAGTCTGAAACATCTTTTAATCCAACCGGGAGAGAGTCCCCTACTCCATCGTAATCAGAGCCCACCCCAATGTGTTCAACACCAATAAGCGCTTTTACATGGTCAATATGGTCCAGTACCGTTTCCAGTGTTGCGAACGGATACGGGTTATTTGCTTCAATGTCAGCGATGCGACGCTTCGCTTCTTCGCTATCGGCTCCATACTGCTCTTTCACGGCGCTAATACGTTTTTTCATCATGTCGCGGTAGCGGTTAGCCTGTTCCGCAAGAAATGACGAGCCAAAGTTAATTTGAATCACACCTTCATTTTCAGCCAAAGCTTTAAGCATGTCGTCGCTCATATTACGCTCAAAACCTGGTGTGTACTTACGTAACGATGAGTGAGAGGCAATAACAGGCACTTCACTAATTTCAACAGCCTGGTAAAACGCATCGTCTGAAATGTGAGAGACATCAACCATCACCCCCACTTTGTTCATTTCTTTGACGAGCTTCTTACCAAAAGGACTTAAACCATCCCATTGGCGGCGTATGTCGTACGATGAGTCTGAAATGTGGTTTGACAGCGAGTGAGCTAACGTAATGTAGCGAATACCACGCTCATAGAACATGTGTAGGTTATCCAAGTCACCTTCTATGGGGGTTCCGTTTTCCATGCCCAGCGCTATCGACATTAAGCCTTTTTCCTTATTCGCACGAATATCGTCAGTGCTATATGCCATCGCAAATTTATCAGGGGCACGCGCAACCAATGCTTCCATGCCATCGATCAATTCATGTGCCAACTGAACACTGCCACCACTTTCTTCATAAGAGGCTGGTATATAAATGGACATAAATGGCGCATCGAGGCCACCTTCTACCGCTCTTGGGTAATCGAAATCACCGTCCTTGGTTGCAACGGATACGTCGTCCCATTTGTCACGGATGCGATACGGAACATCAATATGCGTATCCACGAGCAAATACTCATGCGCTAAATTGATTGCTTTTTCAGAAGCTTGATATTGGGTTTCTTGTTCGTTCGATGATGATTGGCTGGCCGTTGCACAACCGGTTACAGCAACCAAAATGGATGCGGCAAGTAATGACTTTAACATGCGTATTCCTCATTATTGTTTTTAGAGATACACGCAGATTAGCAAAAGTCTAACCTTGTCGCATCATTGATGCGCTCAATCCCATTGCAGCTCCGATAATTAACGTACCTATTACCGGAGCTGCTAACCAGCCAACCCACCAGGGTTCAAAGATAATCATGCGTCACCCTACTGAATTTGCTTGGCTTTATTGTCTTCCGGAAGCTCTTCTTTAGATGACTCAGCAACCACAGTTGCCTCTAAAGAAAATACTTCTGCCGCCCACTCTTGTAGTGACGCTACCGCCGAGTTTTTAATTAACTGCAAACTCTCTACTGTCATTTGAGTGACTTGCGTTTGTATCTCTTCCGACAAAGACATCTCCTGCTTGTCTGAAGCAAAAGCTGATGAACTGAACAACATAACACCACTGACTGCACCGATAATTAACGCTTTCATGAGGTTCTCCTTTGATTTAGTCATTGCGTTAGTTAAGTCGCTAAAACTAATTCAAAGGTTGTGCCAAATTCATAAGATTTTGTTTTTAATTAGTTTATTTATATTTTGGCGCTTTAGAGATGAGAGGGAGTGGTGAGAATCACCACTTATTAGTGATTTTCCAAATGAGGTTTAAGATTTTATGTCATTAATTCGCTTATCGGTTTTTTGTGATCATTTTTAAAGTCCAGGGCGCCCTTTAAAAGGGACTCGCCGCTTTGTGCTTTGGGGCCTTTAATGCTCAAATACTGCCGCCAACGCTTGCCCCCGGGAAGCCCCTGAAAAAGCCCAAGCATATGCCTGACAACATGCCAAGCCCTACCGCCGCTGGCAATATGCTTGTTAACGTAAGGGATCATTGCTTCGACGACCTCCTCACGGGAAACTGAGTTCGCCACGCTACCGAGAGTTTCGTCAAAAGACGTTAATAGCCAAGGGTTCTGGTAAGCCGCTCTGCCAACCATCACGCCATGGACATTCCGTAAATGGTTAACAATGCTTTCCGTTGTTTTAATACCGCCATTTATTGCAACAGGAAAGCCTTTATAGCGCTCCTGGGCTTTATAAACCCGGTCATACTGCAGCTCTGGGATATCTCTGTTTTCTTTAGGGCTAAGTCCCTGAAGCCAGGCTTTTCGAGCATGCAGGGTCAGTTGGTCAACTCCAGCGTCCACAACAGAGTCAGTGAACGCATAAAGGAAGTCATCGCTGTCATGGTCGTCAATACCCAACCGAGTTTTGACGGTTACCGGAATATCGACTGCTTTTTTCATGGCTTTTACACAGTCTGCGACAGCTGCAGGCTCTGCCATTAAACAAGCACCAAAGCTACCATTTTGAACACGGTCAGATGGACAGCCCACATTAATATTAACTTCATTGTAGCCACGCTCTTGAGCTAAAGCTGCGCATCGAGCCATGTCTTCAGGATTACAGCCGCCAAGTTGCAGAGCCACAGGATTCTCTTCTTCGTTATAAGCTAAGAAGTCCTGTTTACCGTGTATAATTGCGCCTGTTGTCACCATTTCAGTATAAAGCAGGGTTTCTTTCGTGAGTAAACGATGAAAGTAACGGCAATGGCGATCGGTCCAATCCAGCATCGGGGCCACTGATAGTCTGTAATTGTAAGCTGTTGCCACTGCCGGTATTCCTTATTTACTACTGCCAAACTGAGCGCCCTATTCTATCGTAAACCAAGGCTTATATCAGCACAGAAATTAGGAAGGATGAGTCGTGTCCCGACTTAAGGTAAAAGCCTTTCACTTAACCACAAAACTCACTACAATGGCTTTAACTTTTTTTAAATATCCAGGCTAATGACTCGTCAAGAAGCGCAACGACTAATTCGAAAAGCTGAAGTTCTTTGTCAGAAACGAGGAGCAAGGCTAACCACCGCCCGACGTGAGGTTTTCACTATTTTAGCCGAACAGTCCGGAGCCATTGGTGCGTATGACTTACTCGACCAACTTCGGGAAGTGATGCCCAACGCCAAACCTCCAACCATTTACAGAGCGTTAGACTTTCTTCAGGAACAAGGTTTTGTTCACAAAATAACGTCGTCTAACAGCTTTGTTCTCTGTACGCATTTCGATCATCAACACCCAGTGCAAATGCTTATTTGTGACTCTTGCGGTGATGTTCAGGAAATTCAATCTGAAGGGGTCTACGACGAGCTAAAGCACCAGGCCGAAGCTCAAGGGTTTAAGGTTGAACAGCAAACAATAGAAGCACATGGCTTGTGCACTAAATGCCATTAAAATAAAAACTAAACAGGTCTTTACTATGAAGTTATATCAATATGCGCTAACGGCGACGGTTTTATTGGCGACTAGCCAAGCAAGCCATGCTCAGGCATTTGAAGATAAGTTTCGTCAGCTGAATGACGATAAATTTCGCAGTCCGAACGTTTATCGCACAGCTTCTGGTGCTCCGGGGCACGAGTATTGGCAGCAAGAAGCTGACTATCATATAAAAGTACAGTTGGATGATGAGAATCAGAGCATTACTGCTCAAAGTACCATCACCTACACCAATAACTCACCTGATACTTTACGCTATTTGTGGGTTCAGCTTGACCAAAACCGGTTCCGCAAAGACTCCATAGGCCCCCAGTCAGACAGCACCAGCAAGCCTGAGCGAATTAGCTTTTCCCGTATGGAAAGCATGATGACCCAGGAAAGTTTTCCAGCAGGGTACGAGCTGACAGAAATTAGCTATGACAACGGTGAGCCACTCTCTCATTATGTCAACGACACAATGCTACGTTTGGACTTAGAAGAGCCGTTAGAAAGTGGTGAAAGCGTCACTTTTAATATCAACTGGGCTTTTAACATCATCGAAGCCGACGTGCTCGGTGGTCGTGGTGGTTACGAGTATTTCGAAGACGATGGTAACTACCTGTATGAAATGGCACAGTGGTTCCCTCGCATGGCTGCTTACTACGATGTTGAAGGCTGGCAGAATAAACAATTTGTTGGCAACGGTGAGTTTGCACTAGAGTTTGGTGACTACCGTGTTGAAATTACCGTTCCTGCCGACCATGTTGTCGCATCAACCGGCGTTCTACAAAATCCGAATGAGGTGCTAACTTCGACCCAGCGTCAGCGTTTAGAGCTAGCCCGTAATTCAGGTGAGCCTGTCAAAATAGTTACTCAAGAAGAAGCTTTAGAGAACGAAAAGGAAGGCACAGACGACACCAAAACCTGGATTTTCGAAGCCGACAAAGTGCGCGACTTTGCCTGGGCTTCTTCTCGCAAATTTATTTGGGATGCACAGGGCTATAAAAAGAATGACACTGATGTCATGGCAATGTCATTTTATCCTGAAGAAGGGAACCCGCTTTGGGAGCGCTATTCGACAGCCTCGATTATTCATACCATTGAACATTACAACGACTATAGCTTTGACTATCCATACCCGGTCGCTATTTCTGTAAATGGACCAGTCGGTGGTATGGAGTACCCAATGATAACCTTCAACGGGCCTCGTCCTTACGTCGATGAAGAATCCGGAGAGAAATACTATTCAGCGCGTACTAAGTACGGGCTCATTTCAGTTATCATTCATGAAATTGGTCATATTTATTTCCCAATGATAGTGAATACCGACGAACGTCAGTGGACTTGGATGGACGAAGGTATTAATACTTACCTACAGTTCCTGGCTGAACAAAAGTGGGAAAAAGACTACCCGTCCTGGCGGGGTGAGCCGCGCAATATTACCCGTTATATGGCAAGCGCTAACCAAATGCCAATAATGACCAACTCAGAGTCGATACTCCAATTCGGCAATAACGCCTACGGTAAGCCTGCAACTGCTCTCAATATTTTGCGTGAAACCATTGTCGGCCGCGAGTTGTTTGATTTCGCATTCCGTGAGTACGCTCACCGTTGGAAGTTCAAACGCCCAACCCCAGAGGATTTATTCAGAACATTAGAAGATGCATCCGGCGTTGATTTAGACTGGTTCTGGCGGGGCTGGTTCTACTCGACAGAACATGTCGATATTTCACTGGATAAAGTGCATTTACTGACAATTAACGCGCAAGATCCTGAAGTAGAAAAAGCGTGGCAGCGTGAGCAAAAAGAACAAGAGCCAACTTCTTTGACGACTAAGCGTAATGCCGATGTCAATTATAAAATTCATCAACAGCCCCACTTGGCCGATTTCTATAACGAGAATGACGAGTTTACCGTCACAAATGCTGATAGAAACGAATACCAGGAACTGTTAAAAGGACTGAACGAAGAGCAAAAAGCAATGCTCGAAAATGGCAGTAACTTCTATGTGCTCGACTTTTCAAACAAAGGCGGCTTGGTTATGCCTATTTTGCTCGACTTGCACTATGAAGATGGCAGTAAAGAACATGTTCGCATTCCAGCGGAGATATGGCGCCGCTCTCCAGAGCAGGTTAGTAAGCTATTAATACGCGATAAAACCTTAACTCAGGTAGTCATTGACCCGAACTGGGAAACTGCCGACGTCGATACGACCAATAACTACTGGCCGGCACGTGCCGTTCCATCAAGAATTGAACTGTTCAAGCGCGACGACCGTAAAGACAGTTTAATGGAGCGTTATGATGAGAAGTTGAAGTCAGACGATGAAAGTTAAAGTTTTCGCCCTAGTAATCTGTGTTGTGCTGACGCTTCCTGCGTTAGCACATCGCTATTTTTTTGGACTAACCGAGATAAGCAGTAACCAAAACACCGGAGCCGTTGAGTTTGTTCATCAGTATACGTTACATGACGTTCAGCATGCGCTTAGCAAGTTAACAGGCGAGCGGTTTAGTCTAGATCAAGAAAACGCAGAGGCTGTGTTACAGCAATGGGTCACGGATAACTTCTCAGTCAAAAACACCAAAGGCGAAGAAGCGAGCCTGAAGTGGGTTGGTTTTGAAGCCGACTATCAGAAAATATGGGTCTACCAAGAGCTACCTAAGCAAAAAAATCTGTGCGGATGGGAAGTATCAAATACATTGTTATTCGACAGTTTTTCGGCTCAAGTAAACACTGTCAATGTTGTTGATAGTTACGGTAACCGCAGCCTGATATTAACGGATGAAAACAGAACTGATACCATTAACTGCCAGAAAGACAGTAAGGAATAAATAATGAATGCCGAGTTTGTAAACCCATTTCTTCAAGCGTTGCAAAATGTCTTGTCGATGATGGCTCAAATGGAATTGAAACCTGGGAAGGCTCAGTTAAAAAAAGATGAGTATGCCCGTGGCGATGTATCGGGGATTATCGGCATGGTCGGTCCTCAGGTTAAGGGATCTTTTTCGATTTCTTTTGAAGAGAACCTTGCTTGCGAAATCATGAATAAGATGCTTGGCGAACTGCCAGACAGCATTAATGAAGACGTTTGCGACATGGTAGGTGAAATTACCAATATGGTGACTGGAGGCGCTAAAAAAACTCTTGGGGAAAACGGTTATGACTTTGACATGGCCACACCAATAGTTGTCTCAGGAAAAGACCACACTATTTCACATAAGTCTGAAGGCTCGAAACTTATAATGCCTTTCAACCACGTTGCCGGCAAAGCCTACATCGAAATTTGCTTCGACAAAATAAAGTAACGCAGAACGACGACTAATATCGGTCGTCGTCTGCAGCACGGGCATAATTGTCGAACCTCGATAAGTGCCCGTGGAATTTCAAATCGACCTTCCCGATAGGTCCGTTACGCTGCTTACCAATAATAATTTCGGCCATACCTTTTTCAGCAGAATCAGGGTGATACACCTCATCTCGGTAAATAAACATAATAACGTCCGCATCCTGCTCTATTGAGCCGGACTCACGCAAGTCCGAATTAACCGGACGCTTATCTGAGCGTTGTTCTAGTGAGCGGTTTAGCTGTGACAATGCAACGACCGGTACCTCTAACTCTTTCGCTAAAGACTTTAATGACCTCGATATTTCCGCAATTTCAAGCGTTCGGTTTTCAGACATACCCGGGACAGTCATAAGCTGAAGGTAATCGACCATGATCATAGAAAGCCCTTTATGCTCCCTATGAACACGACGCGCACGAGACCTGACTTCCGTCGGCGTTAATCCCGATGAGTCATCAATATAGATATTATTTCTATCGTTAAGCATATTCATGACCGACGCTATTCTGGCCCAGTCATCATCTTCCAGTTTACCCGTTCTCACTTTGTTCTGATCAACGCGGCTTAACGACGCTAACATACGCATCATCAGCTGCTCTGCAGGCATCTCTAAGCTAAATACCAGTACTGGCTTATCGTCATTAAGTGCAATGTTCTCGGCCAAGTTCATGGCAAAGGTCGTTTTACCCATCGACGGGCGGGCAGCAACGATAACCAAGTCAGACGGCTGTAAACCTGCCGTCATTTGGTCCAAATCTGTAAAGCCAGTCGAAACACCGGTCACACCATTGTTGTTCTTGAGCTTACTGAGTTGCTCTATTTTTCCTACAGTACGCTCAAGAATCTGATTAATACCTTGTGGCCCTTCGCTTGAGCTTACTCGTTTTTCCGCAATTTTAAACACTTTAGATTCGGCGAGATCCAATAACTCGGCACTGCTTCTGCCCTGGGTGTCATAACCCGACTCGGCAATGTCGTTCGCCGCCCCTATCATTTCGCGCAGAATTGCGCGCTCTCTGACAATATTGGCATAAGCGAGTATGTTCGCAGCACTCGGAGTGTTCTTGGCGATTTCACCAAGATAGGCGAACCCCCCAATCTGCTCTAGCTCACCGGCTGTTTCTAAAGACTCAGAGACCGTTACAAGATCCATAGGCTGGCTGCGCTGTGCCAGCTCATTCATTGCTTTGAATATTAAGCGATGCGCGCGATGGTAGAAATCTTCCGAAATGACGCTGCCGGCAACACTGTCCCATGCGTCGTTATCAAGCATAAGGCCGCCTAAAACCGACTGCTCGGCCTCTATGGAATGAGGCGCAGAGCGCAGTGCTTCCACCGATGCATCACGTTTTCTTGCTGTTTCTGCCATCCGAAAAACCTAAGATAGGAATAAAAAAGAGGGGAGTACTATACAAAATCCCCTCTTAATTAGAAAGCAAGTTTGCCGATGAAACTAGTCTTTGCTTAACGTTATTTCACCGCTGACTGTTGTGGCAGAGACATCCGCCGTTGCATCGCCGAGTTTAAATTCTAATGTTGATGATGGACCCCATTCAGCTTTTTCTACTTTGTCATCGGTTAAACGATTAGTGATTTTTCCACCAGCGTTTGATTTGATGGAGAAATTAGCATGTAAGTCACCCCGCCATTCAAAGTCTAAGTCGCCACTGACTGACTTGGCTTCGACTCGAGCAGACTCTGCCAGTCCTGAGGTCAACTGTGCATCGCCGCTCACGGTTGTCATTTTAGCGTGACTTAAAATACCAAGTGTTGCGTTAATGTCACCCGATACAGACTGCATGGTAATATCTGACAGGCTATCAGATTCGACAATGATATCGCCGCTAACGGCCTGATAGGAGCCTTCAGCAGACGTATTTTCTGTATCCGTTATGTCTCCGCTGACTGTCTCGAAACTGCCGTTACCACTCGCTCGTTTTGAATTAATATTGCCACTCACCGTTTTCAGATGTATTAACCCACTAATGTCACTAACACTGATATTTCCACTCACCAGACGCACATCGAAATCGTTGGTAAAACCAGCAGCCAATACATCCATAGATACACCTTTAACATCGATATCCATTGACTCTGGTGCATACACTTTTAAATCTGATCCGTCTGAATCAGACGAAGAGAAACTAAAGCCTTTATTTTGAGGGGTTTTAACCTCTACATATAGGGTGTTTCCCCGTTTCTCAAAGATAAACTCCTCAGCTTCTTCATCAAGTGTTCCTACAACTCTTACACTATCAGTTTCAGAGGTAATGAGTTCCAGCTTTCCTCGCATATTATCAATAGACAGTCTACTGGCTGGCGAAACCTCAAGCTCCTTGTCGACTTTGTCTTGTGCCAGAGCCGATGACGTCATCAAAAGCAAAGCACTGGTTAATAGAGTTATTAATGTTTTCATGTCATTCTCCCGGTTAAATTTCTTGCAGTTGTTGGTTCTGAGGCTAATATGACTGGCTCAGTAAAATTAACTTCCTGCTGAAAAGCTTTACATAAGGTATACCGAAGGCAAAAAAAAAGCTGCCCGAAGGCAGCTTTTTTTAATCGGTTAGTTGCCGAAATTACTCAGCAGCAACAACTTTCAAAGTAATGTTCGCAAATACATCTGCATGCAGGTGCAATTCAATGTCAAATTCACCAACTTCACGGATAGTTCCGTGAGGCATTAACACTTCGCTCTTCTTCACTTCAACGCCTGCTGCAGTTACTGCATCAGCGATGTCGCGAGTACCGATAGAGCCGAATAGTTTGCCTTCATCACCCGCTTTAGATTCGATAACAACCGCATCTAACGCATTAACTTTTTCAGCACGCGCTTCAGCTTCTGCTAAGTGCTCAGCTAATTTGGCTTCGTACTCAGCACGGCGCTGTTCGAACAGCTCGATGTTGCTTTTAGTTGCAGGTACAGCTTTTCCTTGTGGGAAAAGGAAGTTACGTGCATAACCAGATTTTACGCTTACTTGATCGCCAAGGCTTCCCAAGTTAGCAATTTTGTCTAATAAAATGATATTCATTTTCTCGCTACCTCTACTTTTGGTAATCGAACCGCGCTAGCTTACTGATGTGAATCAGTATAAGGCAGCAGTGACAAATAACGAGCACGCTTGATAGCGCGCGCTAACTGACGCTGATACTTAGCAGATGTTCCAGTAATACGGCTAGGAACGATTTTACCGGTTTCGGTAATGTAGTTCTTAAGCGTAGCGATGTCTTTGTAATCAATTTCTTTTACGCCGTCTGCTTTAAAGCGGCAGAACTTACGGCGACGGAAAAAACGAGCCATGATGGTCTCCTTAAATCAATTCTAGATGCTGAGCGTGAAGTACGAGACGCGGCGTACCGCTATTGTCTTCGTGTCTGTGCAGAAAGCCTTCTGCTAAGACTTCACAACCCACCGTCAATTTTTGTAACCAGTGTTGTAACCCTTCACCACTTAAAACGACTTGAATTCGCACATAAGACTGGCGACTCATACCCGCTTCGGGTTGCATCGACCGATGCTCAATAACTAACTGCAAATGTTCTATGCCTGATGGGCTAGTTTCCAGCTTTGCAGCTTTGCTTAAAGTTCCGGTTAAATGCAGTCGATTCATAGTGAATAGTCAGCTTGCTTTACGCAGCTTCACTGTCACCTTTGCGATCTTCCTTCGGCTTAGTCAGCGGCGAAGGTTCAGTAATCGCTTCTTTCTTACGCATGATCATGTTGCGTAATACTGCATCGTTAAAACGGAATGCAGTTTCAAGCTCTTCCACAACCTCTGCAGACGCTTCAACGTTCAAAAGAACATAGTGCGCTTTGTGCAGTTTGTTGATTGGGTAAGCCAATTGACGACGGCCCCAGTCTTCTAAACGATGGATTTGACCACCACCTTGCTTGATCGTTTCGCTATAGCGCTCGATCATGCCAGGTACTTGCTCGCTTTGGTCCGGGTGGACCATAAATACGATTTCGTAATGACGCATTACAGTTTCCTTTTGGTTCGTATAGCCTCGGTTCAGCTCAGCCGCACTGACATAGAAGCAAGGAACTCAACTAGTAGTTAATACAATGGCTGATTTAAGCCGCGCGATACTATCAAAAAAAAGCGCTGACCGCAACTTAGTCAGCGTCTTTATGAGCTTTTTCAATACGCGAACTTAGGAGGGAGACGAGGCGGTCCGCTAATTCATTTGCAACGGCTTTCTCACCGCGAACGATTAAATGATCAACCGCGCTGCCTTCTTTAAATACCGAGGCATCCAATTGAATACTGGTGTCGTCTTCTGTGACTTTCGTTTGAACTTGCCACTGCGACTCTTTCTCTTTAACAACATGCCATTCGTGCCTTACCTTTAAGCGGTTTTTAATGTCGATAACCAACTCTTCTGCAGCACGACTGTCTGCCTGTTCTACATTAAATGAGAACGACACAAAAGGTTTTGTTGAGCGCATCCACTCAGGGCTATCCCAGTTTGGCGTCCAACTGATAAACAACACGGCAATCATTGCCAGAGCGATACCTACAGGTATCAGTTTTCGCTTAAGCTCCACTGCGCTGCCTCACCACTTCGAACAGGCAAACACCACTAGCCACTGAAACATTTAAGCTGCTGACACTACCACTTAACGGTATTGAAACAAGCTCGTCACAAGTTTCGCGAGTCATGCGTCGCATGCCTTTTCCCTCGGCTCCCATCACTAAAGCTACGGGGCCTCTGTAATCAATATCATATAAAGACTGGGTGGCTTCGCCAGCGGTGCCGTAAACCCAAACACCTTTTTCCTGAAGGTCCCGCATAGTTCTCGCCAAGTTAGTAACAACCACTAAAGGAACCTGCTCCGCAGCACCAGAGGCGACTTTTCTTACTGTCGGTGTAATTTGCGCTGATTTGTCCTTAGGCACAATCACCCCAGTAACACCTGCAGCATCAGCAGTTCTCAGGCACGCCCCTAAATTATGAGGATCTGTCACACCGTCCAGCACTAAAAATAGCGCTGGTGCTTCCGAGCCGTCCAGAAGCTGAGCCAGGTCATGCTCTGTTAATGTCGGTGGCGAATGTACCGTTGCAACAACACCTTGATGATTCCCACCTTCGGCACGCTTTTCCAACGCTTGCTTCGGCACCCATTGCGGTCGAATTCCAGCGGTATAACACTCATTAACAATTTCTTTAACCGACTCGTCCTGACGTTCTTTCGACACGTAAAGCTCGACTAATCGGTCGGGGTGGTTTTTCAAAATTGCCTTAACGGCATGCAAACCAAAAACAGTAACTTTCTGACTCATTGTTTATTTCCGGTTTTTATTGCGAGAGCCCTTTTTACGCTGGCCTCCGCGCTTATTTTTTGAAGGCCGACTGCCCTTAGGTTTACCAGCCCCTTTCTTAGGCATATCACGTTTTTTACCGCTTGGGCTTGTCGCTTCCAGTAAGCTCAAGTCAATTTTTCGATCGTCCAGATTCACGTCTTTCACTTTGACTTTAACACTGTCCCCCAAACGGAACACGCTATGACTATTTTCCCCTATCAGCATGCCTTTTTGCTGATCGAAGTGATAATAATCGTTGTCTAAGTTGCTTATGTGAACAAGACCATCAATTTGATAGTCGCTCAACCTAATAAACAGGCCAAAGTTTGTGACTGAGGATATTACGCCTTCAAACTCCATGCCTATGTGATCAAGCATGAACTCACACTTCAGCCACTCATCGACTTGACGGGTCGCATCATCAGCACGACGCTCGGTCATGGAAGTATGAACGCCCAGTTCATCTAACTGTGTTTCTGAATACGACCAAGCACCAACTAAGCCTTTATCACTGCCATTTTGCTTGCGAACTATCGACTTAATGGCTCGATGCAAAATTAGATCAGGGTAACGGCGAATTGGCGATGTAAAGTGTGCGTATGATTTCAGTGCTAAACCGAAGTGCCCTTTGTTTTCCGGTTGATACACCGCTTGCTGCATTGAGCGCAGTAGCATGGTTTCTATCAACTCGTGGTCCTGACGGTTTTTCACTTCTTCCAGCAGCTTCGCATAGTCTCTTGGGCTAGGTTCTTCTCCGCCCCCTAAGTTGAGACCGAGTTCACCAAGAAATGCTCGAAAGCTGGTTAGACGCTCGTCGCTCGGTGTCTCGTGAACACGGAATAAGGCGCCCACTTCCTTGTCAGATTCAATCAATTGAGCCGCAGCAACGTTCGCCATAATCATGCACTCTTCAATAATTTTATGTGCAACATGGCGTTTAACAGGCTCAATACGCTCAATTTTACGTTGAGCGTTGAATATGAAGCGCGTTTCCTGGGTATCAAACTCAATAGCAGAACGACGCTTACGTGCCGCGCTTAACGCGTTATAGAGTTTTCTAAGTTCCTCTATGTTTTCAAGAACCGGTTCATACTGCTCTCGTAATGCTTTGTCGCCATCGAGAATGTCTTTCACTTTGTCATAAGTGAGTCGCGCATGGCTTTTCATAACGGCAGGGTAAAACTTCGATGTTTTTAACTTACCACGCGGCCCTAGCTCCATTTCAGCGACCATGCATAAACGATCAACGTCAGGGTTTAAAGAACACAGGCCATTTGACAGCTTCTCCGGCAGCATCGGAATAACGTTATTCGGGAAGTAAACAGAATTGCCACGTTCTGTCGCAGATTTATCGAGTACCGTATCCGGACGAACATAATAAGAAACGTCAGCAATGGCGACCCACAAGCGCCAGCCTTTTTCTTCAGGTATACAGCAAACCGCGTCATCAAAGTCACGAGAGTCTGCGCCATCGATAGTAATTAATGGCAATTCACGTAAATCGACACGCCCTTCATAGGCTTCTTTCGGTACTTCTTCACTGTACTTAGACAGTTCACTGTCTATTTCCTGGGGCCACTCATTCGGGATATCGTGCTCACGTATGGCAACTTCAATTTCCATACCCGGTGCCATATGTTCACCCAATACTTCGGTAACATGGCCAATAGGGCTGGTACGACGACTGGGACGTCGGGTGATTTCAACAACCACTAACTGGCCATGGCGAGCGCCATTTTTGTCGGCATCTGGAATTAAAATATCCTGGCTAATGCGGTTATCGTCGGGAACAACTATGCCCAGATCATGCTCAATAAAGTAACGACCAACGATATTGCGATCCCTTGGTTCCGTTACCCGAACAATGCGCCCTTCTGTTTTTCCTCGGTTGTCTTTACCACTTTTTTTAACTAAAACCCGGTCACCATGCAGGACTGAATACATTTGATGGTGTGGTATAAATAAATCCGGCCCGCCTTCATCAGGCTGACAAAAGCCAAAACCATCTTTGTGGCCAATAATACGGCCTTTAATTAAGTCCATGCGCTCGGGTATTCCGTAGGCATTGGCCTTACTGTATATCAGCTGCCCATCGCGCTCCATAGCACGCAAGCGTCGCTTTAAGCCAACCGCCTGACGTTCGTCATCGAGTTTGAAAACACGGATAAATTCCTCAAAAGGCACCGGCTTGCGGTTGTCTTTCACTAACTGAAGTAGCTGCTCGCGGCTTGGAATTTCAACTTCGTATTCGGGCACTGTTTTATTGTCTGACATAGAATCCTATTTACTGTTGTTCGGTTAAATTACCGATGCCCAACAGTATACGTGCTGTGGAAAGGATTGTCAGTGTTGGAAGAAAATAACCCGATATGACAGCCGTCAGACCGGGCTATTTGAGTGTTTTTTAGGGGAAATTAAAGAGACTCTAGCTCTTTTTCCAGCTCTTTCATTGCTTTTTGAGTACGAAACTCTTCATAGAGCGCCGCCTTAGATTGTGGATCAAGCTGACGGTTTGACTCATCAACTAAAGTATCAAAAGTTTCACGAGTGTCTTCTTTAACAACTAAAGCACACAAATACTTTTTACCATCAATTTGCGCTAACGAAATTTCTTCCGGCGTTGAACCTTCCAAAGTTTCGCTGGAAACTTGTTTAGTGACCTGCTCAAATGTCGAACCAACATCACTTTTGCCTTCAGCCTGAAGCTTGCGGTTATATAACTTATCTAACACACTCGCCTTTATGCTGATTTGTTGCGCCATATCCGCTCGTGCAGCAGCCACAGCTTGTGGTCTATCTACGGCCATATTTCCTGACCAATCGACACACGCTGATGAAGCTAGCCCTTTGTCCGATTTAGGAAGAAACACCCAAGCAGGCGCTGAGTCTTGAGGATTTCCGGTCACAGACTGCATCTGCTGATTTGCCTGTGCCGACGACTTTTGCTCTTCTGTTTGTTTCGGTTGAGAGGCACAAGCAGCTAATGCAAAGCACACCCCTATAGTAATCAAATGTTTTTTCATAATTATAAACCCAATGTTTTTTGATAATGAGCTTCACGCTCAGTGACTTTTGTTAAATAATTCTTGGTTTCCGATGCCGGCAAATAAGTCATTAAATGCTCGTACACTTGCTTCGGTGACATTTGGTTCGCAGCTCTACTCGCTCTCGTCAATGAAGTGGTATTCGTCATTGCCCGCGCCACATTTCCCGGTCCAGTATTATAAGCCGCAATTGCCATATAAAAGCGAGACTGAGTATTGCGAACATCTTTAAAATAGCGGTTTATCAACAAATGAAAATAAACGCTGCCAGCCTGTATATTTCTATTCGGATCAAACAGGTATTCAGGCGTTAGCAAGCGTTGTTGACCATGCAAAAAGCCAGTGATGTCTTTTCCTGCTGACGTAGGAACTATCTGCATTAAGCCAAAAGCAGGAATGTGAGAACGGGCCAGCGGGTTAAAGCTAGATTCAGTATGGATAACAGCTATAACTAACTCGGTTGGGAGCCCCCATTGACGCGCGTAAGTCTCTGCTGCCGGTAGTACTCGTTTTACGCGATCTGATACCGCAGCGTCTGGCATCTTGATAGTCACTGAGGCTCGTTTACCGGAGCGCTGTACTTTTTGCTGAGACAAGTCCTGCGCCTCGACCTTTCTGCCTAGCAAAGACTCAGATTTCTGTGGTTGCTTTTGAGAGCGGCTATTAACACTCATGCCCGCATTGATTAAAACAGGATCGGACTCAACAGCTTCTTGCGCAGAGGTCTCATTCAACCGTTTAACTTCAGCTTTCGCAGTGTTTAATACATCCGCGTCGTCAGAGTCATCCAAAACTTCCACTGTAATAGTGTTGTTTTCATAATCGACGATGGTTCGACGACTTTTGTCGTCCGAATATTCAACCCAGCGTTTTTTATCAGGGAGCTTAGCGTCATCCCACTTTTCAGCAACTTCCTTACGATACGCTTGCTCGGCTTCCCGCCAACGCTCAACAAACGCCTGAAATTCCTGCTCACGTTTATCCTGGAACTCCTGAAACTCAGTCTGCTGCTCTTTAAGGTACTGCTCAAATTCAGCATCGTCCTGTGCAACCGTACTAAAAACGCTGAGACTAAAAATAGCTAGATAAATCGTCGGCTTTTTCAGCATCTTCCCGCTCCTTTTGTTCTTCAGCATTCAGCTTTAATTGACGGCACTCCACTGAGTCGCAGCTACTGGTTAAGTCAATCACTGATTGCCAACGGCCATCAGAAAACCAAATTGATGACACTGCGTATTTTGCAGCATTCATGATCAATGCACTGTCATTAAGGTTAGTGTCTAAATAGCCTAGACGTTGCTCCTCGGGCGCCAGCTTCGCGATTAACGCCACTGCATCGGCAGAAGAATACGAGTGTGATAAAGCTTCTTTAAGAAAAGGCTTTATCTGTTCAAGCTCGCCCTGTTCGACCAAAAACCATGCTGCTCTTACCGATAAGCCGGCGATATTCAATGACCAATCACTGACTTGTGACTCCCCCGTACAATGCAGCCACCCGGACTCATTCCATGAGTTAAACTTCTCAATGTCTGCTCGAAGAAATGAAACCTCACCAGGCACGCTAAGGCCAACACGTTCACTCAGACGTTCTCTAACTTCGGCTCTAAGAGGTAAAGTCAATGCTGACCGACAAGCTTTTTGCCAGGCCTGGCTTGGTAATTTCGAGTCAGTTCGCACTCTAGCTTCGCCGTCTGAAACCTCTTTTTCAAACCGACTCAGCTCTGGTGGCTCTGAAGCTATAGCAAGCTGGGACAAAAGCCCCAGCGATGCAATAAACCACTTCATTATAGGTTATCTTCGTCAGACACCTTACCTGACGCCCCTTGAGGGTTCGCCGCTTCGTCGTTTTGGCCACCATAAACTCGAATATTCCGACCTGAACTGCTTGGATTAGCTGTACCGCCGGCTTCCATTTCGCGTTTAGCTTCGCGAGACACCGCTTCTAAAGAAGGAGAATAAACGGATACGGTATACATCCAATGACCATCTTCGCTCGCAAAGCTCCGGTTACTGACGCCCGGAGGCAGTTGACCTTTAGTGACAGCGCCATATTCATCAGACATTTTCAATTGATTAAGGAAGACAGTACGTTCGCTATCCAGTTTTTTTGCAGTTGTCGGATCTTCTAAGCGCGGATCGCCGCCGTATTCAAACTGCTGATTTGACTCCACTTGATCTTCGCTGAAGCTGCCTTTCCAATAAACTTCATCGCCCTGCATAGTGCCAATAAGCGCGCTGTTTGCTCGGCTTTGTGACTGGCGTTTAGCCGCATCTTTCAGGCGTCTTGCAACACGCGGGTTATCGTTATCACGAATAATTGCAGAGCCATAACCCATTAAAATAATTTCGCCGGTGTCAGCGTGGGTTAGGATTTTCGCTCCCATTGGCGGCAAAACACCACTGTTAATATCTGCAACTACTTGCTTAAATACTTCATTCGGGTTTGTCGTTACGGCAATAGCGCCATGGCTGTCACGAATTTGCGCGCGTGTTTTAGGTGTTGAAATTAAGCTAACTCGAACTGTCTTTTCATCAACGTTGTCATAAACATCGAAAGTGACATAGCCAGATAAAGAACCAGATACAGAGTCAATGCAATTCTCTTGCATAGTCGTTGATTCATTAGTAACCGAGTCAGAACCCGTTTGGATATCATCCAATACCGTTTGAACAGCGTTCTCACATTCCTGTTGAATGCCATTCATATTTTCAATAAGCTGCTTCTTCGCAATTAGCGCGGCTTGGTTGTATGCGCCACGCTTCGATAACAGCGTCGCATTCATATTGTCGTAGGTGTTATAACTAGAACTACCGATAGACAAAATCCCGGTTCCGCTGCCAACCTGAACTAAACGAATACCATCCTGGTTTTCATCTACAAGCTGTTGGTGAGCTGCTTTTACAGCCGTTTTCTCGTCTTTACCGACAACCACATTACCTTTAGTAACGACGTCGGCAGACTCCACATTTTCGCCAGGTCGGGCCGGAGTCATATCTGTTAAGTCAAAGTCTTGTGCAAATGTTGGCAACGCAGCCAATAACGCTAAAGTTAAGAGTGAACGTTTCATTATTTATTTTCCTTAATCAAACCGAATAGTAAATTCATTGTTTATTTGAGCTTTGGGCAGGCTTTGTGCTGCTATTGGTCGTACCGACTGATGCAGAGCAGCAACAAGTTCACCGGTTGCTCCGGCATATCGCAAACTGGCTTTGTAATAGTCCCCCTGACTATTCACAACTACGTCTTTCACACCGCCCAGTGTCGACAAAATAGAAGACAGCTTATCGGGCTGAGACAAGTAACGCGTATGTATAAAAATATCGCGAACCATGCCACCTTGTGCGACCACCTGATTAAACGACTTTTTCAGCGTTTTGCGCAGTGACTGCTGCTGTTCGGGAGTAGCGAGGTGCACATCAATAAGGTCGTGTTCGACCTGAGCACTTGTTGGCAAAGACAATAAGCTTGGTTCATTTCGCCAAAGCCCGTATTGCTGACCCGATAAATCTTCTACCTTTACATTGAGCTGCAGTCGACTGTTAGCACCCCGTTCCCGAAGAACCGAGTCAGCTTTAATCACTAAATTAGCATGAGGGCTATATTCAATACCCTGCTCTGCAAGCCAATCTTTCAGCAGGCTACTCAGTGGTTCCGGTGCTTGAACATTCACTCGCGGCGAACCAATAGCCATCAACACATCATTCGCAGCCTGAGCAATAGGTTGCTTTTCCACCACAGCTTTAATTGTGACTTCCACGCCGTTATTAGGCAGTTCTCGACTGTTGAGCAAAGACCACTCTTTAACGAGTCCTTGCGACCTTGTATGCAATTGTTGAGAAATAACTTCGTTCACCGAAAACTCATCACCGCTCTCGCTCGAAGACTCCTCGGTCGTTGAAAACTGAGTATTTTGCTGAGTCAGCCACATACCAACGACTTGTGAAACCGCACGTTTCAAGGCATCCATTTCAGCTTGAGTACGTGCTGTGCGGCCGTTCTCGTTGTCAGGCCACCCTTCGCCTATAACCGTCACTAACACATTCTCGGCTGCAGCATCCCAGTCACCGCCATCCGATTGACCGTTCGATTTTGGCAAACTGCCTGTTTTTAAACGAACAGTGACACAAGTATCGCTGCCCTGAAGGCGAGGAGCCGAAATATCAACAGGCATTTGCTGAATACTCATACCCTGCTGCTGCATGTCGCTCAACTTACGAGCCCAGGATGACGTATCCGTGTCGATATCTTCGCTTGAGGTTTGTTGCGCCAGCAACTTAGGGGACGATAAGAATTGCGCAACCTGCGACAAGGCATCCATTTTTGCCGACTCTATCGCAGGCGTTCCGCGCCCATATGCGCAGGCTTCTGCTTCGATGCCGCGCATTGAGCTCAGAGAAACCTGAGCTAATGCGCTGCATGAAGCTACACTGGCTAGCACACCAAAACTAAGTGCTAGTTTCCTCATGTGCGAGACTCCAGGAATCCGGCCGGAGTACCAACTGAAACAGCGAAAATCTTAGTGCCATTTGACGGGCGGTAGATTCCGTTCGCCGCTGAACGTTCCACTTGTTCAGCCAGGTCGCTATTCTTCCATACCGCTATTTCACCCACTGCACTGTTGCGAGAAGGGTTCACATTGGCCACGCCAATTGGCTCAACAAAGCCAGCTTCGTATTGAAAAATAATCATTGTCTCGTTGGGTAGTACACCGGCGTTCTGACCGCGGTCCAAACTCACCTGATTTCCTTTAATACCAAGAACCTGGGCCGTTGCTGGCATTTCAGAAAGCATACGTGTCAGCAAAATATCAATGCCACGAGACGTCATATCGTTAATCACCGCATTAACGTGCGCAGGGTCGTGGTAACGAAAGCCTGTTTCATAACGGTTATTCACCATGACGTATTTCAGCTCGTTACGCTCACGCACATCTTCCGATTTAACACGAATCTTCCCTAAATTAGGGTAAGACATTAGCTCTCGTGTGAACGGGTTCAAAACAGCGGTTGTTAGCTCTAATGTGTAGTCCATCCAGCCGGTAATTGAGCCTTCACTTTTTACTGTGCGAAGAGTATCTAATTTGACAATAAAGTCAGGCTTTAGCACTTTCTGGCTGCCAGCTCTTTCTGCTAAGGCCCTGGCTCCCTGCTGCTCCATGAAAGTTTGTTTTTCTTGAGAAATAACATCGTCGTCACGCGTAATGATTCTGAAGCGGTTAATGCCCGCGAACTGATTCTCCAGCATAAATAGCAACTGCTTATCATCATACTCACGCAGAGCCTCTACGCCTTGACCTTCACCGCCCACATCGGTACCCGCAAAATACATACGAACGGTTGGTTTCTTAAGTGGACAGGCATCAGACTCAGTCGCTGGGTTAAACGTGCAGTTCTGCAGGCCTTGAGTATCGAAATACGCCGGTACTTTAATGTCTTCGCTATCAAAGTTATAAGCGCTACGTGCAACACTGGCATTTGACGCTCGGTTTGATACTTTCGCGGTTTGTGTTTGATCAGCTTGACGAGTCTGACAAGCACTTAGAGATAAAACAGCCAATGCTGTGATAGTGAGTTTCGTCACTAACTTCATAGTTCACTTCCTTTTTCAAAAAGCCAGTTTTGTATAGGGGTATCTAAAATAGCTCGCATTTGCTCCAGGGCATGGTTACGAGCTTGCTGGGTAGATGTTCCATTACCGACAACAGTAATATGCTCTTGCCGAAATACCCTAAAAGGTGAATGTGGTTGCGTTAATTCAACCATTAAGTCCAGTTTATGCTGGTGATTATTTTCTGATTGTCTTGTTCTGTGAGCAGGCTTCAGCTGCAACCATAAAACGGTTTCTGTCGCAGACGGTATTTGCTGATTAATAATTCCAACAAGGCTTTGCAAAGAGCTGTCAGCAATAACGCGAACACCATAGCGTTGCCATACCTTTGCAACAGCACTTAAATTCTCACGAAGTTTATTTTTAAGCGTGCCATTGGTAGCGCCTAAACCGGCCAAAGCTCTTTCAATCCTTAACCCGTAGGCATTCGCCTCCCGGTACTTTAATGCCCAAAGCACCTTATCAACAGCAGGTGACTGAGCAGGAAAACTAAGCGTCGCTATCGGTGTAAGCTCATCCTCAAGAAAGCGAATCAGTTGCCTTTTACTGATAGTTGCCTGTACGTAGGTTACGCCTGATTTTTTATCAACAAACTGCTCACTGACGTTAACTTTATTTACATCGATTGAGAGTGTGTTACTGACGACTGACTGTTTAAAGTATTGGGATGTTCCTGCTTGTGTTTTTTCAAGAACAGAAACGTTTTCAGCAGACATCGACTGACTAACCTGAGCAATAATTTCTGCTATTGCTGCGCGTTTTGCTTCAGAACTCGACGGACCGCTGCCAACAGCTGTCAGTTGCTCACTGGTATTTTCTGATTTGAAAATCCAGTCCGGCAGCTCTTGCGCGGTGATAGAAAAACTGAAGGTGGCCATAATTATGACCACCCAATAACGAATAGGCATTACCCTTTAGCTTCTAACTCGTCTTGAAGCGCATTAATGGCTTCAATGGTTTCTTGCTCTAGCGTAATAATTTCGTTGGCATCCGATGCTAAATCGATTTGATCTTTTGCGCGTAGAATAGCCAAGCCTAGGTTATTATCGGCGTTCTGTTCGTTACTGCTCATCCACCCTGACACCATACCTAAGCTGCCAGCTTTAGCGACAGTGGTAGAGTGCTCACTTAAAATGATAGCTGCTTGCGCTAATTGCACGGTGATGTCAGTCGCTAATTTAGTATTTTGCTCAGATACACCTTCGATTGCTGAATTGTAGGCTGCGAGCTTTGGACCAATTTTGTCATCTTCAGTCTCTGCTTTTTCGTCAAACGCAATAATCGCCGCTCTCAACTCTTCTTCAGACTTACCCTGATGAGCCGTCAAAAATGCTTGTACATCAACGTAGTTTTCCGTCTGAGTACGATACTCACCCATCACGTTGTATTGGCGCTCCAGGATAGAAGCACAGATATTTAAGAATTCATCGACACCCGGCTGAATTTCAACACGGTTAAACCCGAGCTCTTCCATTTGCACAGAAAGATCAGCAACGGCCTGGTTTCTGTCTAAAGTCGCGGCGTTTTCATTTGAAGTAGACATACACGCACTCAGTACAACAGCGGCTAGTGGTGCAACGATCCATTTTTTCATAATACTTTCCCTCAGAGGCTTTGAGCCAAATCAACATTTTTGTTACATAGGCTTAGTTAAGCCATAATGGTGAATGTAAAGAAAGCGTTAAGCAGGATCAATCAGTTTTTAAATTTTTTTTAAAACAGGATCGAGAAATCGACTCTCAAATGGCTGAAAGCGAGTAAGGGTAATAAGAGGTTTATTATGGTGGCGCTGGACGGACTTGAACCGTCACTCCCGAAGGAACCTGATTTTGAATCAGGCGTGTCTACCAATTCCACCACAGCGCCATTTTTTGCGAGGTGAAGTTACCAAGGAAGGTAACGGGTCGGGATTATACCCGCGATACTTAGCTAATCAAGCGAAAATTATCGAAAAGTGGTTTTCACCGCACTGACTGATGATTCATTAACCATATTGCTTGTAATCGGGAGTTAATGTCAGCCGGTATCCTCCGTGTTAATATAACGCCATCGATAACAGAGAACTCTCTACAATGACATTAAACGCTCAAGAATTACACGCCAGTTTTCCAAGCGCTGGTTTCCTCCGTCGCTTAGCCGCCTGGGTATACGATTTTTTAGTGGCTGTCGCTATTATCATGCTCTCCTCAGCGCTGGCGTTAGGCTTTGCGGCAACCTTAACTGCTCTGAATTGGGTCGAGCTCAGTGAAGAAATGGATCATGCCGGATGGCTTGCCCAGGGGCCCTGGTACAGCATCTACTTAATCAGTGTATTAGCTATCTTCTTTGGCTGGTTCTGGAAGCGCTCGGGTCAAACCATTGGTATGAGAGCCTGGCGTCTAAAGTTACAAAATCGTGATGGCAGTCGCTTAACATTAAAGCAAACCATTATTCGACTGCTGACTTGCTGTGCGGGGCTTGGGAACCTATGGGTTTTAGTTGACTTTAAAAATCGCCGAGCCTGGCATGACTATGCAGCAGGTACTGAAGTTGTGACCTTATCGAAAGAAGCTAATCAGCTATTTTACTGGAACGAGCTTTAGGGCTCGCTCCAGTGACTTTATTACCCTGCTTTCTTCTGCATAAAGTAAACAGCAAGAGCCGCAAATACAATACTGGGTAGTAACGCGCCAAGGAAAGCGGGCACTTGATAAACTTGTGCTAACGGCCCGAATATCTCATTACTGACATGAAAGCCGAAACCGGTAATAACCCCCATCAAAATACGGGCCCCCATAGTTGTTGAGCGAAGCGGTCCAAAAATAAAGGACAATGCAACCAATAACATAACCGCAACCGTTACTGGAGCAAGCAGCTTACGCCATAAAGCGAGCTCATAGCGCTTGGCAGATTGCTGATTAAGCTCCAGGTAATTCAGGTAATCCAACAAACCAGAAACCGACAAAGATTCAGGCTTAATAGTTACGACGCCTAACTTATCCGGCGTTAACGTCGACTGCCACTGCACACTGTTTTTTCGAGTTGAGCTGACACGACTTGCGCTCAATTCTGTAATAACAACATCCTGCATACGCCATGCGCCGTTAGTAAACAGCGCAGTTTGGGCGTAGGTTGCTTTTTGAAGTTCACGGTTGTCATCAAAGTCATAAATAATAACGTTATTAAGGCGCCCGGTGTCTTCCACTTCGCCAATATTTATAAAATCAGAACCGTCCTTTGCCCAAACACCCTGCTGAGCCGAAATTAAGCTACCACCAGAAATTTCCTGTGAGCGAATTGCACGACCTTTGGACTCCATAGGTGGGGCAACCCATTCACCAATCGCCATTACGGCAACCATCATAATAATGGCGACTTTCATAACGGCGGCGATAATATTCAGTCGTGAACGGCCGGCAGCAAGCATAACAACGAGCTCAGAGTTGCTCGCCAGCATACCGACACCAATCAAGCCGCCAAGTAGCGCCGCCATAGGGAAAAATAATTCCACGTCACGCGGTAAGCTGTAAAAAACAAATAACGCCGCATCCAGGGTATCGTAATTTCCCCGGCCAACGGCCTTTAACTGTTCAACAAAACGAATCAGCGAAGACAATCCGGTCAGTACCGCCAAACTCATTAATGAGGTTTTTAGTACCGTCAGGCCAATGTATTTATCCAGAATACTTAACATCGTTAACCCCGCTTATTCCGGACACTAAAACGTGACAAGAGCTTCAAGCCCAACGGTCGACCTTTACCGATTAAAATAAAGCCGAATATCAGCAAAATAAAATGGATCCACCAAAGGCCTACTACCGACGGTATCACGCCATCTCGCACTGCGGCCTTAGCGGCCATTAACACCAGAAAGTAGCCAAGGTAAATCAAGAAAGCCGGAGCCATGCGCGCAAATTTACCTTGTCTTGGATTTACGCGACTAAGCGGCACTGCAATTAACGTTAATAACGGCATTGCCAAAGGAATAGCAATACGCCACTGGAACTCTGCTACAGCCGCATTCCCCGGAGTTTCTAATAACTCCAGCGTAGAGTAATTTTCCAGTTTTCGTGCCTGACCGTCAGCTTCCTGCTCTTTTATTTGTAGGCGATAATTATCGAAGGTCATCGTCTGATAGCTACTTTGGTCACCGGCATAGCGGTTTCCCTCTCCCAGTTCCAGCCACTGAGAACCGCTGTCTTCGCTAATAACACGTCCAGTCTTCGCCATAACGACACTGCCCGCACGTAGCTCATTGCCTTCGTGACTATGTTGCGCAACAAAAACTTCTTGCAACTCGCCTTCTTCATTCACGTCTTGAACAAATATAACCGCCTTTTGGTTACTGGCTTGCTGGAAGCGCCCCGGCATTAACGCCGTCAAGCCGCTATCCGAACGAGCTTTTTCTTCAACTTGCTGCTCTTGCTCAAGCGCCCAGGGCACCGCCCATAAAGTCAGCGCCCCAGTCACCAATGCCAATACCAACGACAAGACCAAAGTCACCCTAGTAACATACCACTCGCTGACACCGCAGGCGTGCAAAATAGTCATTTCGTTGTCAGCGTAGATACGTCCGTGGGCCAGCAAAATCCCTAAAAATAAACTCAAAGGAAGAATTAAAGCGAGTAGTGCCGGTAAATTCAGCGACAACAATTGAAAAATAACACTGCCGGGAATATCTCCCTCAGAAGCATCGGACAACACACGTACAAACTTCTGACTGACAAAAATAGCCATCAGAATAAAGAGCACAGCAAGCTGCGACTTTAGTGTTTCACTGATTAAATACCGAAATATGCGCACTAATGTTCACTCATGTAACTTAGGTTTTTACTGGAATAGCTGCGATTTTTAAGTAAACTTGTTATTTTAACAACAAAATGTCTTAAGAGCTAAACTATAGCAGGCATTAAAGCCACCTGAAACAGGAGCACTGTCATGGAGTTCAGCGTCAAAAGTGGTAATCCGGAAAAACAACGTTCTGCGTGTATTGTCGTAGGTGTCTTTGAACCCCGCCGATTATCTGGTGTGGCTGAACAGCTGGACAAAGTCAGTGATGGCTATTTAAGCAATTTATTGCGCCGTGGTGATTTAGAAGGTAAGTCTGGACAAGTTCTTTTATTGCATCATGTTCCAAACATTTTAGCTGAACGGGTATTACTGGTTGGTTGCGGTAAAGAGCGTGAACTTGACGAGCGACAGTACCGCCAAATTATTGCGCGTACTATTAACACGTTAAATGAAACCGGCTCGATGGAAGCGGTATGCTTTCTAAGCGAGCTACACGTAAAAGGTCGCGATACCTACTGGAAAGTTAGACAGGCAGTTGAGGCTGCCCGGGCAACGCTATATAACTTTAACGAGCTCAAAAGTAAGAAAGAAGAGCCCCGCCGCCCTCTTCGCAAGTTAATCTTCAACGTTCCGAGCCGCAAAGAACTTACTTTGGGTGAACAAGCGGTTCAACATGGGCTAGCAGTATCAGCGGGAATGGATGTATGCCGAAATGTGGCAAATATGCCACCGAACATTTGTACACCTCGTTACCTGGCCGAGCAGGCCGCAAAAATGGCAGAGGGCTACGATAACCTGAGCGTCACGACGGTTGAAGAAGCCGAGATGGAAAAGCTCGGTATGAATGCTTATTTAGCCGTTGGTCGAGGTTCTGAACATGAGTCTGTGCTGACTCTAATGCATTATAAAGGTGCGCCCGATGATCAAGCACCCATTGTTCTTGTTGGTAAAGGCCTGACATTCGATTCCGGTGGTATTTCAATTAAGCCGTCCGCCAACATGGACGAAATGAAATACGATATGGGCGGTGCAGCCGGAGTATTAGGTGCTATGCAAGCTTTGGCGGAACTACAACTGCCTATTAATGTTATTGGTGCAGTCGCTGGATGTGAGAATATGCCGGACGGCAAGGCTTATCGCCCCGGCGACATTCTCACAACCATGAGCGGGCAAACCGTAGAGGTCCTCAATACTGACGCGGAAGGCCGACTGGTGTTGTGCGATACACTAACTTACGTTGAGCGTTTTGAGCCAGACTCTGTTATCGACTTGGCAACACTCACAGGCGCCTGCGTTATCGCTCTGGGCAGTCACGCTTCTGCGGTACTCAGTCAGCACAACCCACTGGCACACGAAGTGTTAAACGCAGCCCAGCAAAGCGGCGATAAAGCCTGGCGCATGCCATTATGGGACGAGTACCAACCGATGCTGGACAGTCCCTTTGCGGACATGGCGAACATAGGTGGCCGCGAAGCTGGCACTATCACTGCGGCTTGCTTCCTGTCGCGCTTCACCAAAAAGTACAACTGGGCTCACATGGATATCGCCGGCACAGCTTGGCAAGGTGGTAAAGAAAAAGGTTCAACGGGACGCCCGGTGCCTTTATTGACTCAGTTTTTAATTAACCGTTGCTCGAGCGAGGCTACCGAATAATATGCCCTCAGCTACGTTTTTTCTGATACCGAAAGCATCAGAGGATGAGCAAAATGCGTTAATTTGCGATAAGATCGCTGAACTGTACAGAAAACATAAGCGATTGCGTGTCTGGGCTCAAAGTCAAGCCCAGGCAGAAGCTCTGGATGAACTGCTATGGCAGCGTCCTGCTGATGCTTTCATTCCGCACAACTTAGTCGGCGAAGGCGCCTCTACCGGTGCTCCGGTTGAAATTGGTTGGCCACAAACGGAGCCTGGCTCAAGTAGACCAGGTTATGCGCTCTTCAACTTAGCCAATGAAGTACCTGTACAGGCGCAACAAAGTCAGCAACTGTACGACATTGTGCCAGTGTCAGATGACGGCAAAGCAGTTGCCAGAGAACGTTACAAACATTACCGGGCTCGCGGTTGCCAAATGCACACCGTACCCCTGATATCCGAACAGAAGTAAGGTCATTATGGATAAAACATATTCCCCTGCAGATATAGAGCAAAACCTTTACCAACAATGGGAAGAAAAAGGGTACTTCAAGCCTAGCGGCCAAGGTGACTCTTACTCCATTATGATCCCGCCACCCAATGTGACCGGCAGTCTGCATATGGGCCATGCGTTTCAACACACCATTATGGATACGCTTATTCGTTATCAGCGTATGGATGGTAAAAACACCTTGTGGCAGGTCGGCTCAGACCATGCGGGCATTGCTACACAAATGGTGGTGGAGCGCCAGCTGGCGGCCCAAAATCAAACACGGCAAGAGCTAGGTCGAGAAGCCTTCATTGATAAAATTTGGGAATGGAAACATCAGTCCGGCGGTACTATTACTCAGCAAATGCGTCGTTTAGGCGACTCTGTAGACTGGGATCGCGAGCGTTTTACCATGGACGAAGGCCTGTCCGACGCCGTTCGCGAAGTGTTTGTGAAGCTACATGAAGAAAACTTAATTTATCGCGGCAAACGACTGGTCAACTGGGATCCGGCATTGCAAACCGCCATTTCAGACCTGGAAGTCGAAAACAAAGAACAACAGGGCTCTATTTGGTACTTACGCTACCCACTTGCTGACGGTGAGAAAACCGAAGACGGCAAAGACCATTTAGTCGTCGCTACTACCCGACCGGAAACCATGCTGGGTGATGTTTGCGTTGCTGTTCACCCGGACGATGAGCGCTTTGGACATTTAGTCGGCAAGCACATTAATCTGCCTATCGTAAACCGTCGTATTCCTATCGTCGCCGACCATCATGTTGATAGCGAATTTGGTACCGGCTGCGTAAAAGTTACGCCAGCTCACGACTTTAACGATTACGAAATTGGCAAGCGCCACCAAACCGGCATGATATCAATTTTCGATGACACTGCTCACGTTATGGAAAAGGCCGGGTTATACACCAGCACTGGCGAAGCACTTAGTGAACTTGACGGATTTGACGGAACATTACCGAGCCAATACGCAGGCAAAGAGCGTTTTGAAGCCCGCAGACAACTGATTGCTGAATTTGACGAGCTGGGGTTATTGGAAAAGATTGAAAAACATACCAACAAAGTCCCTTATGGTGACCGTGGCGGTGTGCCTATTGAGCCTCACCTGACTGACCAATGGTATGTTCGTGTTGAGCCGTTGGCGAAACAGGCGACCGAAGCGGTAGAAGACGGCCGCATCGAGTTCGTTCCCAAGCAATATGAGAATATGTACTTCAGCTGGATGCGCGACATTCAGGACTGGTGTATATCCCGTCAACTTTGGTGGGGACATCGCATACCGGCTTGGTATGACGAAAACGGCAATGTTTATGTAGGTCGTACCGAAGAAGAAGTCCGTGAAAAGTATAACTTAGGTGACACAGCCCTTCAGCAGGACGAGGATGTTTTAGACACCTGGTTCTCGTCAGCACTTTGGACATTCTCTACGCTGGGCTGGCCGAAGAACACCGATGACTTAAAAACTTTCCACCCTACCGATGTGTTGGTGACTGGTTTTGACATTATTTTCTTCTGGGTTGCCCGCATGATAATGATGACCATGCACTTCATGAAAGACGATGAGGGTAAACCTCAAGTGCCTTTCAAAAAGGTGTATGTCACGGGTCTTATTCGCGACGAAGAAGGTCAAAAAATGTCTAAGTCCAAGGGGAATGTGTTGGATCCTCTGGACATGATTGACGGCATTAGCGCTGACGAATTAGTCGCCAAACGCACCGCTAATATGATGCAGCCGAAAATGCGCGAGAAGATTGAAAAGCGTACTCGTGCGGAATTCCCGGACGGCATTACAGCGCATGGCACCGATGCACTACGCTTCACGTTAACCGCTTTAGCGTCAACCGGTCGTGATATCAACTGGGACATGAAGCGCCTGGAAGGTTATCGTAACTTCTGCAACAAACTATGGAATGCCAGCCGCTTTGTGCTTATGAATACTGAAGAGCACGACTGCGGTCAAAGCGGCGATGAAATGACATTATCACTGGCTGACGAATGGATTATCGCGCGCTTTAACAGTACGGTGAAAGAATTCCGTCAGGCGTTGGAGAGCTACCGTTTTGACCAGGCCGCAGCCATTGCTTATGAGTTTACCTGGAACCAGTTCTGCGACTGGTACTTAGAGCTCACCAAACCGGTTCTGCAGAACGGCACAGAGGTTCAGCAACGCGGTACCCGCCATACTTTGGTCAGCATTTTGGAACAGCTTCTGCGTTTGCTTCATCCAATTATGCCATACATCACTGAAACCATTTGGCAAAGGGTCAAGCCACTAGCGGGCGTTGAAGGCGATACTATTATGCTGCAGCCGTTCCCGCAGGTACAAAGCTCGGTTAATGAGCAAGCCATGCTGGATATGGAATGGTTAAAGCGTGTTATTCTGGCTATCCGTAATATTCGTGGTGAAATGGACTTATCGCCAAATAAACCATTGCCGTTATTGTTGTCGAACGCCGACGCTATGGCTAAGGGACGTATCGAGAATAACGAAAGCTTCCTGAGTAGTCTGGCCAAGCTTGAATCTATTGAGTTTATTGATAGCGATGATGACGCACCTGCCAGCATGACGGCCCTGGTTGATAGCTTGAAGTTGCACATTCCAATGGCCGGTTTAATTGACAAGGACGCTGAGCTACAGCGCTTGCAGAAGGCTATTGAAAAGGCTGAGAAAGAATGGCAGCGCCTTAATGGTAAACTCAGCAACGAAAACTTCGTTAATAAAGCGCCTGAAGCTGTTATAGCAAAAGAGCGTGAAAAGCTTGCTGAAGCTGAGGCAACGCTAAGCCAGCTGAAAGAGCAGCAGGAAAAAATTAGCGCACTTTAATCAATGACGACGGAGAGGATTATTCCTCTCCGTCGTCATAATCTTCATCGAGCTCGTCGTCATCCAGCATAGTTCCCCAACCATCGTACTCAACATCACACTCGTCAGCAACATCCGCAATTTCTCTTACCTGACGCGCTAACACATTATTATCGAGTTCAGCATCCGTCGCAGCGATGAACGCAAACCAGCGCTTACCCTGTTCGTCGTCAAACTCATCGGCATCATCCACATGATATCCCAGCTTCACCAACTCCACTGCGGCCTTCTCTAGCTTGGTAAAGTCTGTAGAAGCAAGGTGGTGTTCAATCTCATAAAGAACGTCAGGCTCAGCACCGTCACTGATGAGTGCGTTAATCGTTTGTTCGCTTTGCTCAAGTAGCTCATTCAGAGACTGGCTCATTCGCTTTCCTTCTTCACTTGTTCGTTTAACTGATTAATTTTACTGTCCATAATGTCATGGCAGTGACGACTTAAGTCGCGCAAATTCTCTTTTTGATAATTGGCAATTCGTATCGGCTCAAGAAACGCCACTTTTAGAACACCGTTATTCCAGCGATTCATCTTAATTTTGCCATGTAGCTCTGATACGCAGACGGGAACCACATCTACCTGTGCCCGAAACGCCGTATGGAAAGCACCATTTTTAAACGGCAATAGTCCTCTGCCATAGCTTCGTGTGCCTTCCGGAAACATCCATACCGAGATATCTCGCTGATTTATCGCGTTCGCTGTTTGAGCAATTGTACCGTGTGCTTTACCCGCGTTTTTACGGTCAATCAAAATATTACCGGCCAACCAGTACAACCAGCCAAAAAACGGTATCCAACGCAGACTTTTCTTACCCAAAGTGACCGTATTTTTTGGCAGCATCGCCGCAATCGTGAAGATTTCCCAGCTATTCTGGTGGTTACAAACAAACACATAAGGCCCGCCACGTTCAATATCCGGGTGGCGTGTCACCTCAATTTTCAATCCCAAAACACGAGTCGCCCACCCAAAAATGTGAGCGAACCGATACGTGTTGTTTCGGTGAAAGGGTCGAATAATGCAAAACAGGCAGCCAACGATACCAAACACAACAATGAAGCCACCTAAAAACAACCACCTCAGCACCGCTAACATGACAACTCCCCGCCTTTACTCTTCATCTTCAACGACAATATCGTCGACTCGTTGAAGGCCTCTGGGCAGTTTGTTACCCCGGCGCCCTCGCTCGCCCAGATAGTGTTCAAGATCGGCCGGCTTCAAGGTCAGTTTGCGCTTTCCTGCCATTAGCGTTACTGCTTTGTCCGGTGCGGCTGTCGCCAGGGCAACTACATATTCCTCTCGCGACTGCGCTCTTAGCGCTGGAATGTTAATAATTTTATTCCCTTTGCCTTTGCTCAGTTGTGGTAAATCTGCCACCGGGAAGACCAACATACGGCCTTCATTGGATACAGCAATAACGCGGTCATTTTCAATACTGTTTACCTGAGTTGGCTCTAATATTTTAGCACCGGTCGGCAAGGTAATAATCGCCTTGCCGTTTTTATTACGGCTGACTAAATCATTAAACTGGCAAATAAAACCATAACCGGCATCGGATGCCAACAAGACACAGCTATCGTCTTTCCCCATTAACACATGTTCAACCGTTTCGCCTGAGACCAGACTAAAGCGCCCGGTTAATGGTTCTCCCTGGCTTCTTGCAGAGGGCAACAAGTGCGCTTCACACGAGAAGCTGCGCCCAGAGCTATCAATAAACACAACCGGTTGGTTACTCTTACCTTCAGCTGACCCAAGGAAACTGTCTCCGGATTTATAGCTAAGCTTTTCACCATCAATGTCATGACCTTTCGCGCTGCGCACCCAGCCTTTTTTAGAGAGCACGACAGTAACGGCTTCTGCAGGCGTTAAGTCACGCTCACTCAATGCTTTTGCTTCGTTACGCTCAACCAACGGCGAGCGACGTTCGTCACCATAAGTGTCAGCATCGGCAAGCAGCTCTTTGCGAATCAGTGTTTTCAAACGTCGGTCTGAGCCCAGAATTTTCTCAAGCTGCTCGCGCTCTTTATTTAATTCGTCCTGCTCACCTTTCAGCTTCTGCTCTTCCAGCTTCGCCAAGTGACGTAACTTCAACTCAAGAATGGCTTCGGCCTGTTTGTCTGACAGCTCGAAGCGCGACATTAAGACTTCTTTAGGCTTATCTTCTGTGCGAATAATCTCGATGACTTCATCAAGGTTAAGATACGCAATAAGCAAGCCTTCGAGAATATGAAGACGCGCCAGTACTTTGTCTAAACGGTATTGCAAACGGCGAGTAACCGTCTGCTGACGAAATTCTAGCCACTCTTTTAGCAGCCCCAGTAACGGCTTAACTTGAGGACGACCATCCAGCCCCAGAATATTCAGGTTAACGCGATACTGTTTTTCTAAGTCAGTTGTCGCGAATAAGTGGTTCATCAACTGCTCGGTATCAACGCGATTTGAGCGAGGCACAATAACCAATCGAGTTGGATTCTCGTGGTCGGACTCATCGCGCAAGTCAGATACCAACGGTAATTTTTTCGCCTGCATTTGTTGAGCAATTTGCTCTAACACTTTTGCGCCCGAGGCTTGGTGGGGTAACGCAGTAACAACGATTTCGCCATCGTCAACTTCATAAGAAGCACGCATTTTTATACTGCCGCGACCTGTTTCATACATTTTCTTAATGTCGTCGGCAGGCGTAATGACTTCTGCGTCGGTCGGATAGTCCGGCCCCTTTAACACGTCCATAATGTCTTCGAGCGTGCTGCTTGGCTTTTCCAGTAGCATCGCACAAGCATTAGCCACTTCGCGGGCATTGTGCGGTGGGATATCCGTGGCCATACCTACGGCAATACCCGTCACACCATTCAACAGGATATGAGGTAGCCTAGCGGGCAGTACTTTGGGCTCCTTCATGGTGCCATCAAAGTTGGGTATCCAGTCAGCGGTCCCCTGCCCTAATTCACTCAGCAGAACTTCACTAAACTTAGACAGTCGTGCTTCGGTATAACGCATCGCTGCGAACGACTTAGGGTCATCGGGAGAGCCCCAGTTACCCTGACCATCCACCAACGGATGTCGATACGAGAACGGCTGCGCCATGAGCACCATAGCTTCATAACACGCGCTGTCACCATGAGGGTGAAACTTACCCAGCACATCACCCACGGTACGGGCGGATTTTTTATACTTCGCTAAAGCTGATAAGCCCAGCTCCGACATTGCATAAACAATACGTCGCTGAACCGGCTTCAAACCATCACCAATATGTGGCAATGCCCGGTCCATAATGACGTACATGGAATAATTTAAGTAGGCCTCTTCAGTAAAGCGGCTGAGGGGGCGTGTTTCGGTAATCTCCGTCGACATTCTCACTTCTCCTTACTAAGCAGCCTACAGTTCAGCCAAATCGGCCATGTTGCCTTTACTCTCCAGCCAAGTGCGGCGATCACTCGCGCGCTTCTTCGCCAGCAACATATCCATTAGCTCTTCCATCATCTCTGCGTCATCTATTGTCAGCTGCACCAATCGACGTGTATTCGGGTCCATAGTCGTTTCACGAAGCGTCAGCGGGTTCATTTCACCCAAGCCTTTGAAACGCTGAACGTTAATTTTGCCTTTTTTCTTCTCAGCTTCAATACGGTCTAAGATGCCCTGTTTTTCGTCTTCATCGAGGGCATAAAACACCTCTTTGCCCACATCGATTCGATAAAGCGGCGGCATGGCAACAAAAATATGACCATTTTCAACCAACGGTCGGAAGTGCTTCACAAAGAGTGCACACAACAGGGTAGCTATATGAAGCCCATCGGAGTCGGCATCGGCCAGAATACAAATTTTTCCGTAACGCAGCTTGTCGAGGTCAACCGTATTCGGGTCAACCCCCACAGCAACGGATATATCGTGAATTTCCTGTGAGCCCAGAATTTGTTCCGGATCGACTTCCCAGGTGTTAAGAATCTTCCCGCGCAGCGGCATAACAGCCTGAAACTCCCGGTCACGGGCTTGTTTCGCTGAGCCACCTGCCGAGTCACCCTCGACCAAAAACAGTTCGCTGCTTGATGGATCCTGACTTGAGCAGTCGGTTAACTTACCCGGAAGCGCAGGCCCCTGAGTAACTTTCTTACGAACAACTTTTTTGCTTGCTCGTAAACGACGCTGAGCGTTGCTAATACACACATCGGCCAATAACTCGGCTTGCTCGGTGTGCTCATTCAGCCACAAACTGAATGCATCTTTTACCACCCCGGAAACAAAACTGGCAGACTGTCTCGATGACAGTCGTTCTTTAGTTTGACCGGCAAACTGGGGATCCTGCATCTTAGTCGATAAAATATAGGAGCAGCGCTCCCACACGTCATCAGGTGTCAGCTTAACTCCTCGTGGCAGCAAGTTACGGAACTCACAAAACTCACGCATAGCTTCTAACAGACCTTGCCGCAAGCCGTTAACATGCGTACCACCTAATGGCGTTGGAATAAGATTCACGTAACTTTCAGATACGCCTTCGCCACCTTCCGGCAACCAAGTTACCGCCCATTCAACGCCTTCGGTTTGCGAGCTAAAGGAGCCATTAAATGGGTCTTCCGGCAAGGTCGGTACGTCTTTCACCGCTTCAATAAGATAGTCGGTCAGGCCGTCCTCATAAAACCAAGTTTCCTCGGTGTCATCCACTTTATTTTTGAACGTGATACTTAACCCCGGACAAAGCACGGCTTTCGCACGGAGTATGTGTTTTAACTTGGTTACAGAGAATTTCGAAGAGTCAAAATACTGTGCGTCGGGCCAAAAATGAACTTTGGTTCCGGTGTTGCGCTTTCCAACAGTACCGGTAACTTCTAATTCAGAGACTTTATCGCCGTTCTCGAAGGCCATCTCATAGACCTGGCCGTCGCGCTTAATAGTAAGCTCAACACGCTTCGACAGTGCGTTAACAACAGAGATACCAACACCGTGCAAACCACCAGAGAACTGATAGTTTTTATTGGAAAACTTACCACCAGCGTGCAGTTTGCTCATAATGAGCTCGACACCAGGAACCCCTTCTTCAGGGTGAATATCCACGGGCATACCGCGACCGTCATCCATGACTTCTAAGGATTGGTCGGTGTGTAGAATAACCACTAAGCTTCTAGCGTGACCGGCAAGCGCCTCATCCACACTGTTATCAATAACTTCCTGACCTAAATGGTTGGGCCGTGTGGTATCGGTGTACATACCGGGGCGGCGCTGAACCGGCTCCAGGCCATTCAGCACCTCTATAGAATCGGATTTGTAGTCTGTCATGAGTCCCTGTTTTTTGTTGTAGCTCGCTCCGCAAAGTTGACTGACAATTTACCGCTAACCGTCGTCTATTTGAAGTAGTAAGGCATAAATTTCTGCACTGACTCGCTCAGCTCTGGTTGGATTCGACCTTGCTTACGACACAGTTGCAACCAGTCTGACAAAAATCGATTTGCTTGGTACTTTTCATCGCGGTGTCGCATGTCTTTATTCGGCTGACGATAATGCACTTCTAGCTTTGTAATACCCTGCGTTTTTAAGACTTCCGCCATACGCACGTCATGGTATAAGCGCACCGTCATTTTGGCGCGCAAATAATCCGCCCAGCTAGGCTTTAGTTGCTCGATCGAAATATCCGTTGTGTAACGCGAATTGTCGACACGTTTTACCACAAACATCAGTCCTTCGCCGGCCTGAATAATGACCTCATTTTTATCCGAGTCAGGTTCATCCGGAACAAAAGGCAATAGAGCTGCATAATTCAGCTCGTTCAGCCTGTGTAATTCTGCCACGTCGACAACATATCGCTGCTGCATACGGCTCCTTAAAAGCTCAGCTTATTTTTGAATACGCTATTGCGGTGCAATAACAACCATTGTAACCCAATAACGCTTGCCGCATTATTAATTTCCTCGCGCTCCAACATGCCGATGACTTCCTGCCTTGGCAGCACGTGCACCTTAATGTCTTCGTCTTCTTCCGGGAGCCCGCCAAAATCAGCCGCTAAACTCGTGTCGACTTCCGCAATATAAATTGTCAGTTTCTCATCGGTTCCGCCCGGGCTGGAGTAATAGCTGGTTGCATAAACCAACTGCTTAGCTTCCAGACCAGCCTCTTCTTTTAACTCTCTGGTTGCGACTTCTTCTGCACTCTCGTCTGCGTCAAACATGCCAGCGACGAACTCGAACAACCAAGGCCCGTTTGGATCATCTAATGCACCAACCCGAAACTGCTCCAGCACGACTAACTCATCGCGAACAGGGTCGTACGGTATCACTACCACTGCGTGCCCGCGCTCCATTAATTCACGCTCAATTGGCTGACTCCAACCGCCTTGAAACAAACGGTGCTTGAGTTTGTATTTATAAACCGACAAAAAACCTTCATAAAGCGGCTGTTTTTTATCGAGTTCAACATCTTTCCGAGTCAGTTTTGAGGTCATCGCATCTCCTTACCTATTCGACGTTTTGTTCTACGAAGTCGCATCCATTTTATGATCTACTATACAGCAAACATTCTGTTACACTTGAGCAGATTCTGAAACCATGTTTTGCTTAAATTATCAGCGTGAATCAATTACACTGGTAATCATTCAATACTGTATGTAAACTAACGCGCAATCATTTTAAGACTATTGCATGTCAAGTAACGGGACACTGACTACCATGAAAAAGCACCTCTTGTCAGCGGCTGTAGGAATTGCATTAACTACAGTCTCTTTTACGTCAAATGCGGAAGATTTAGCTCAAATTTATCGTTTAGCGGTTGATAACGACCCTACGTTGTTAAGAGCTGCGGCTGAACGTAATGCAACCCAAAAAGGCGTCGATATTGCCAAGTCAGGGTTCTTACCACAGGTTAACGGTGAAGCTGGTTATAGTGAGTCTACCAGTGACTCGCCACAGTTTGTTAACAATCAAATCCAGAAATTTGCAATAGATAGTAGTGGTTGGCAAGCAGGCGTTACTTTAAACCAAAGTATCTTTGACTGGAGCGTCTGGAAAAACGCTGACATTGCTGAAAAGCAAGCCTATCAAGCCGAGATTTCATACAGTAATGCTCAGCAGGAATTAATGCTGCGTGTTGTAAACGCTTACTTCCAGGCACTTCAGGCAAAAGACGACCTGTCATTTGCTGAAGCCGAGAAAAAAGCCATTAAACGTCAGCTTGAGCAAACCAAACAACGTTTCTCTGTTGGTTTAACCGCCATTACTGACGTGCACGAAGCACAAGCACAATATGACAGCGCCGTCGCCCGTGAAATTCAGGCTCGTAATGCCGTAGAAATTGCTTACGAAAGCATTCGTGAAATCACTGGGCAATACCCACAGACGCTGGCCGCATTAGACACCGAAACCTTTTCGCCCAGTGACCCTGCACCGGAAGATGTCATGAAATGGGTAAAGAAAGCGGAAAATAGTAATCTAAGCTTATTAGAGAGCATGGTGCAGGTTGAGATTGCTGAACAGCAAATTAAGCTTCAGCAAGCGGGTCACTACCCGACCGTGTCATTATCAGCGAACTATTCAGCCAATGATATCGATAGAACAATACAAGGTGAGCCATCCCCAGATACGGGCCGTCTTGATAGCCGTTCAATTGGTCTAAACGTCAGCGTACCTATTTTCTCAGGCTTCCGCACCTCAGCTGAAGTGTCTCAGGCGCGTGACAACTACGTAGCAAGTAGCCAGCAAATGGTTCAGACCCGTCGTCAAATTGAGCGTGAAGTGCGTAACGCTTACTACGAAGTATCTGCGTCAATTGCCAGTATTAGCGCATTCCAGCAGTCTGTAGTTTCAGCAGAAAGTGCCTTAAAAGCAACAGAGGCAGGTTTTGAAGTCGGTACCCGTACTATCGTTGACGTACTGAATAGCACTCAAAACCTGTATAACGCTAAGCGTAACTTATCAGAAGCTCGCTATGGCTATATTCGCCAAATGCTACGTTTAGAGCAAGCGGCAGGACAGCTTCAGGAAAACGACCTATTGGCAATTAACAGCAGTCTGTCAGAGGACGTTGAAGGAACTGCAGCGGACTAACTCCGCTGACCACAGGCACCACTGCCCGTTAGTGGTGCCTTATCCCCTTATTTCTATGTTACTATCCGCTCCAATTTTATAAACAACAACGGTTCTTGTTGTGATTGAACAACCCAAATTTAAATTCTACTTTTTGCACCCAAAGTTCTGGCTAACCTGGCTTGGCGTTCTTATCCTTTATACCGTTTCCTGGCTACCTTATCGTATGCAGCTAGCCATGGGGCGTGGGCTTGGCTTGTTGTTTAAAAAGGTCATGCCCCGCCGTGTCAATATAGCGCGCACCAACTTAAAGCTGTGCTTTCCCGAATACAGCGACGACAGCATTGAAGAACTGGTCACCGAGAACATGAAAAACACCGGCATTGCCTACTTTGAAGTTGGCATGGCTTGGTGGTGGCCGGACTGGCGCATTCGTCGCAAGCTTCATATTCACGGTGAGGAGAACTTGCGCAAAGCCCAGGAAGACGGCAGTGGCGTGTTATTGTTACTGTTTCATTTTCTCAGCCTGGAAGTGCATGCTCGCTTGCACGGGTTTATAGAGCCTGCTGTTGGTTTGTATCGCCCTCATAACAACGCAGTAATGGAGTTTCTGCAAACTCGCGGGCGTGCTCGCTCCAATAAATACATGATTCAGCGGAAAGACGTTAAAGGCATGCTTAAAGCTCTGTCTCAAGGCGATATTGCCGGTTACTTACCTGACCAGGATTACGGCCGCCGCCGTACTGAGTTCGTTAAATTCTTTGAGGTCCCTGACGCCTCAACCACCACTGGCACTATGTTGTTCGCCAACGCACCTAATTGCAAAGTGTTGGTATCTCGCTGTGTTCGCCGCAAAGACGGTACGGGCTATGACTTATATTACGAACCTGAGCTTCAAAACTTCCCGTCAGGCGACGACAAAGCGGACGCTCGCTACGTCAACACTCTAGTCGAAGAGGCTGTAAAAAAAGCTCCCGAGCAATACCTCTGGGTTCATCGCCGGTTTAAAACGCGGCCTGACCCCGATATGCCTAGTTATTATCAGTAGGTTCTATCTCAGTGTCGCCAAGCAGCTTATTCCAGCAACGAATAACAGCTTGGCGCTCTGCGTCTAAGTTGTGCTTTTCTAAAAGCTGCTCTCCCTGCAACGCCAGGGCGTGACTCTCACACCGAAATATCTGAAACGCGTTCACCAAATTCTGAGCATCAACATCGTCTAGCAAATGTTCTTGCTGAGCCTCTGTTAATAGTCGAATGTTATCGCTGTAGCGACACAAGCTGGGGTGCGTATGCGCATATTTAAGCACAAGGTACTGAGTAATAAACTCAATGTCTGCAATACCACCATCGTCCTGCTTCAAATCAAACGCATCCATGCGACTGGCCGACAAGTGATGTTTCATTTTACGTCGCATGGACACAATATCTTTTTTTAACGGTTCGTCATCTCGCGGCTGCATTAATGCGGCTCGCCGGATATCCATTAACGTATCTCTTATGCTGTTACTTCCATACACGGGGCGAGCTCGAACCAATGCCTGTAACTCCCATGTCCAGGCGTCGTCATGTAGGTAGCGCGCGTAAGACTTCACCCTTGTGACTAACAGCCCTGACTGCCCGGACGGTCGTAAACGAAGGTCAACATCGTATAACACCCCTGCAGTCGTTCGCGTCGTAAATAGGTGCAGTACGCGCTGCGCCAAACGCAAGTAGAACTGCTGAACCTCAATAGGCTTATTGCCGTCAGTAACCCCCTCGTAGGTCGAGTCTGTAACAAACACCAAGTCGAGATCGGACCCATAGCCAAGCTCTTCGCCACCCAGTTTGCCGTAAGCCATAACACCGAAGCCGGTATTTTCCACACTGGTTCCCTCGGGCTTGCCGTGCTTCTGGGTTAACTGGTACCAGGCCAGGCCAATCACTTCATGAATAATGGCTTCTGCCAGAGCACTCAGATGATCACTGACATTCATAAGCTCCAAAACATTACTAATATCAGCTGCGGCAATTTTAAGCTGTAGCGCTTGTTTTGCCTGCCTGAGAGCATCCATTTGCGTTTCTAAGTCCTGCTCTGGAATACGAACTAAATATTCACGCAGTAACGCATCGTAGTTCTTCGCTTCGGGCAGTGTATAGAGCTGTTGAGGGTCAATCAGTTCGTCGAGTAACAGTGGATGCTGCGCCAGCTGGTTCGAAATCCAGGGACTTGCCATACATAACTTACAAAGCTGCGCCCGTGCCCCAGGGTTTTCCGCCAGCAGCTCTATGTAGGCCGTACGGCTCATTATGGCTTTAATAATAGACAGCAGCCGCTCAAGAAGTCGTTCGGGATGCTGATGCTGAACCGCATGCCTGAGCATCATCGGCATTAGGCGTGCCATTGCCGCACGTCCTCTTGGCCCGGAACTTCGACGCCGACTCTCCTGCCGAAAGTCATTAATCAGCCGCCATAAACGCTCCGGTTCATCAACCCCTTCTGCTTCCAGAATCTCGATAGCCGCGTCGTCTTCCAGCATATCCTGCCAAAGCACCTGCAGCGACTGCTCTTCTTCATCGTCTTCGGACTGCTCGCCAACGACTTGCTGAAACTCTTCATGAATGCTCGCCATGCAGTCATCCACACGCGCTTGCACTGATGCCCAGTCGGCCTCGCCCAACATACACCGCAACCGTTCCTGACCCAGCTCGTCGTCGGGTAACTGCTGTGTTTGTGCATCATCGATTTGCTGCAAACGGTGCTCTATCGTGCGTAAAAACTCATAGTTCTTAATTAGCTTGTCCGCTCGTTCTTTCTCTATGAGCTCTAGTTCAACCAAGCCGTTAATTGCCTTATACAGGGAGCGTGTTTGTAGACTCTTTTCCTGACCGCCCCGAATAAGCTGGTGCGCCTGAACAATAAACTCCACCTCACGAATACCACCAGCTCCCAGCTTGATATTATTTTTAACGCCCCGTCGCCGCGTCTCTTGAGTAATAAGCAACTTCATTTTACGCAGAGCTTCTATGGCACTAAAGTCAATGTAACGACGATAAACAAAAGGTCGTATCAAATCATAGAAAGTTTTCTCGTCCACATCGCTTGCCCCAATCAGGCGGGCTTTTACCATTGCGTAGCGCTCCCAGTCGCGCCCTTGCTCCTGATAATAATGCTCTAACGCATTAATACTGGTAACCAACGGGCCAGACTGACCGAAAGGCCGTAAACGCATATCGACCCGAAAGACCTGACCATCGGCGGTTGTTTCATCGAGCAAGGCAATAAACAGCTGCGCTAATCGCTTGTAAAACACGCTGTGCTCTAAATTACGACCCGGTCCTTGAGTCTCGCCTTGCTCAGGGTACGCAAAAATAAGATCAATATCGGACGAGAAGTTAAGCTCTTTACCACCTAACTTACCCATACCAATAACCAGCATTGGCATGGTCTCGCCATTGCTGTCTCGGGGGGTACCATGCTTGGCTACTAATCGCTTATAGGCCCAGCTCAGGCTTTGCTCAATCGCAGCATCGGCGAAAATACTGAAGTGTTTTAATGCTTCAGTAATGGATAATTGACCAAGAATATCTGCTGCCGCCAGCTTCGCCATAACACAATGACGATACTCCCGCAGTTTATATTTGGCGCGGCGTTCGTCATCGCACTCGCTGAGTAGCTTGTTGAGCTCGCTTTCGTATACGCTGCTATCATCTATAGCAATAGCACCGTCGTTGACAAAAAAGTCAGCGAGCAACTGATTGGGGTATCGCTCAGCTACACGCGCAATAAAAGGGCTTACCGCAAAAAGTGCGCGCAAAACCTGCTGCTGAGACTCAGTGAGCGACACATCACTAGCTTCTTCGAAGCGCTCCCAGGCGGACTCACTATGTTGCTCTAAATAGGAGTTAAGCTTAAGCATTAAGCAAACCAGTACGGATCACGCTTTAACGCTGCCTTTCTTGAATACTCCAGCGCCTTTAATAAGGACTCTCGTTGCATTTTTTGCCATTCCAGCAAACGCTCAAGATCATCGTCGTCACGCTCTTTGATGCGCTCGTGCAAAATATGCAGCGCGGTAATTTCCCGAATGCCTCGCGCTAAATCCTGCCAGGGTAAACGGAATTTCTCGCGTACATCGTCGTCGAACAGCTCACCAAAACAAGTCCCCATCAGCAGACTGTTTTGCAATGGCTTCAATAACTTTAAGTAGCCTTCTTCATTTAATTTCTCATGCTCAGAAAAAGCCGTTTGCACGAGTTGCCAGTCGCTTTTAAGCAATTGACTGCACCAAGGCGATACTGGCTGAGACAACTCTTCTGTCATTTCCTGTTCAATTAAAAACTGTGACAGCTTCAGGACTGTTGTTTGATAACGCACAGACGCCACCACCTCTGCAACTTCATTTAACCGAATCACATCTTCCTGGCTGTTCTGTAAGCTTTCATACAGCTTTTCATAACGCTTTAAGGCTCTATGGTAGGCTCCATCTTCTGCCGTTAGCTCATCAAGCCCTTCAAAGTTTTTCAGCCACTGTAACTGCTCAGTGATTTTAGCTAAATTGTTCAATAATTGACGCTCGCCAACACCCAGTTCAATCAATTGTTCCAGAGCAACTCGCACTAATTGAATACCATCAGCAAGTCCTTGAACCGCGCGAACACTCGGATTAAAAAGCAAACAGGACTCATTGTGCTGCCAATGCCTTAACCCGTATTCAACAGCACGATACAAGGCCTGACCAATGGTAAAGTCACCTTCCAACGGCACATAATGCATTTGAGTAAAAGGCTCCAGCAAACTCTTACCAGCCAGCATATAGCCCCGCGCAGCTTTACTTAAAGAGCCGACTTTCGCCTCCACTTTACTCACCAGCTGATGTGCTAAATGATACGCATCATCTATCGAGCCACCCTGTAACTCCAGCTCAATTTCAGAAATAGTTTCTGAATTTTCGCCGGCTTGAATTTGTCCCTCATCCAGCACCATTTCAATCACGCCATCACCGCTAGGCAGGCGCCAGCGGGTGCGCGTAAAGTCAGTCACAAAAATAGTTTCTAAGTCACGCTGAATGTCGTAAACCGGAAAGTCGTCAGGCCAAATCTCACTATCAAACAATGTTAAATCGGGCTTTTCGCTCTCAACATTTACATTGTACTCCGGCCGTTGATGCATACCGCCCATAACCCGACCGGCTAACTTAATCGTTTGTTCTTTTTGATCTTTATGGCTGCGTATGCGTAATCCCATATCAAACTGACGCAAACGCAAATCGGATGTGTCGAAATAACTGTTTCTGAGTTCAAACTGTGTTTTTTGCGTGGTTCCTGAACGGGCATCAGCCAGTGATTGACACACTTTTAAAGCTTGATCTCGTTTTTCAGGAGCAATCAGTAATTTTAACTCAAGTTCTTGTGACATTGACGCATTCCGAAGCGGGTGAAAGTTAAAGTAAAGGTACTGGCTTGGCGGCTTAGGGTCAACAAACATAGGCATTTTGTTGGCTTGACAGTATCCCGAAAAAATAGCAACGTGACGACAGGCCTTTTTTAGGGTCTTTACCCGCGCAAAAATAAGCTTATACTTGCGCCGATTCCCGACGTTGGGGAAGCACGCCGAGCTTCGGCCTGGCTATACAGGAGATGCTATGTTCAAAGCGAGTGAGGTGCTATCCAAACAGCATCAGGCAGAAGACTTAAAGTCTCTGCAACAAGCGATAACCGACAACTATATTGTCGATGAAGATCAATATATGCGCGAGTTATTGCCGCTTGTTCCTGCCGATGAAGAGACGGTTAGCGCAGTAACCGAACGCGCAGCTAAGTTAGTTGAGCAAGTTCGAGAGCAAGCCGACAACGGTGTTGTCGATGCTTTCCTGCAAGAGTACAGCTTAGACACTAAAGAGGGCATTATCCTCATGTGTCTCGCCGAGGCCTTGCTTAGAATACCCGATGGCTACACTGCCGATGCACTTATCCAGGATAAACTGTCCGGCGGTGACTGGCAGAAACACATGGGGCAAAGTGCGTCCTGGCTGGTGAATTCCGGTACCTGGGCACTAGCGCTAACCAATAGCGTGACTAACCCTACCGGTAAAGCGATGGAAACCCCCAGAGGTGCTTTCAGACGCTTGGTTCGCAAAATGGGTAAACCCGTTATTCGCAAGGCGACTTATGCCGCCATGCAGATTATGGGTAAGCAATTTGTCTTAGGGCGCACTATTGAAGAAGCGCTTAAAGAGAGTCGCGATAACCGCGATAAAGGTTATACCCATGCCTACGACATGTTAGGTGAAGCGGCACTGACTGCGAAAGACGCAACTTATTATAAGCAGCAGTACGTCAACTCCATTAAGACTATTACCAAAGAGAAATTCAATAACCCGGACGCTCCTCGACCGACTATTTCAATTAAACTGTCGGCATTGCATCCGCGTTATGAAGCTTCTAACCATGAGCGTGTGCTAACCGAATTAGCAACTACTCTGACGGAGCTAGTCAAGCTGGCCAAGGAAGCGGACGTCGGCGTTACTATTGATGCCGAAGAAGCAGACCGTCATGAGTTATCGTTAGAGCTGTTTGAGAAAGTCTATCGCAGTGGTGTCTGTAAAGGCTGGCCACGTTTTGGTCTGGTCGTTCAAGCCTACTCGAAACGTGCTTTGCCAACCTTATGCTGGATTACTGCACTGGCTAAAGAGTGCGGTGATGAAATTCCGGTACGCCTGGTAAAAGGTGCTTACTGGGATAACGAAATTAAGTGGACTCAGGAAAATGGTCTGCCCGGGTATCCAGTCTTTACCCGCAAATCGCACAGTGATATTTCCTATCTCGCCTGCGCTCGCTATTTAGTCAGCGATGATACCGACGGTGCAATTTATCCGCAGTTTGCGACGCATAATGCTCAGACCATTATGAGCATCCAGCACATGAACGAAACTCACAAACGCCGTATTGAATATCAGCGTTTGCACGGTATGGGTGACAGTCTGTACGACACGCTTATGGAGCAAAATCCGGGCTTGGTCGTACGCATCTATGCGCCAGTGGGTCCACACAGAGACTTACTACCGTACTTGGTTCGCCGACTCTTAGAAAACGGCGCCAACTCGTCTTTCGTTCATAAGCTATTAGACGCCGACACGCCGGTTAATGACCTGGTCGAGCATCCGATGAAAACAGCATCGGGTTACGAGAAGTACGCTAATAGCAAGATTCCACTTCCTCCTCAAATTTATGGGGATCGCACAAATTCATTAGGATTGAATATGAATATTCACTCACAAGCAGATGATTTTATTGCAGCGGTTCAGCAATATCGTGACAAACAATGGCAAGGCGGTCCTATTGTCGATGGCAAGACCGTTGAAACCGATCACCACGTCAGCATTACCAGCCCACAGGAAACCGCAAAACAGGTCGGTAGTATTTACTGGGGCGATAAGAAACTCGCAGAGCAAGCGCTTGAAAGTGCTAACAAAGCTTACAAGCAATGGCGTGACGTTCCGACTGAAGAGCGAGCGAAATGCCTTGAGAAGTTTGCTGACTTAATGGAAGCCAACCGCAACGAGCTAATTGCATTGTGTTCTGTTGAAGCCGGTAAAGGCTTGCAGGACGGTATTGATGAGGTTCGGGAAGCAGTCGACTTCTGTCGTTACTACGCGAACCAAGCGCGTGAGTTGATGGGCTCGCCTATTCAGCTACCGGGGCCAACTGGCGAAGACAATGAACTGTTTGTGGAAGGTCGTGGCACCTTCATCTGTATTAGTCCATGGAACTTCCCGCTGGCCATTTTCGTTGGTCAGGTCGCCGCAGCATTGGTGACCGGTAACTCAGTTATCGCCAAACCGGCCGAGCAAACTGGTCTTATCGCTTACCGCGCAGTGCAACTTGCACTAGAAGCGGGTATTCCGGGTAATGTCTTGCATTACATGCCGGGTAGCGGTGCGGAAGTTGGTAGTTACCTGACATCACAAGAAGATATTGGCGGTGTCTGTTTTACTGGCTCTACTTACACAGCACAAGCTATTAACCGTGCGCTTGCGGCTCGCACAGGACCTATCGTGCCATTGGTTGCCGAAACAGGTGGCCAAAATGCCATGATGGTTGACTCAACAGCGCTTCCTGAGCAGGTTGTTACAGACGTTGTTGCCAGTGCATTCCAAAGTGCCGGTCAGCGCTGCTCTGCACTTCGTGTCTTGTTCGTTCAGGAAGACGTGGCTGACCGTGTTATCGACCTGCTACGTGGTGCCATGGAAGAGTTGCAAGTCGGTGACCCGTTACTGCATGAAACCGATGTTGGCCCAGTGATTGATGGCATTGCCAAGACGAACCTTGAGCAGCATATTACCGACATTCAGCAAGCGGGTCGCTTGATTGCACGCGCGCCAATGCCGGACTACACCATGGGTGGTACTTTTGTCGCACCAACGGCTATCGAAATTGACAGCATCAGTCAGCTGGTAAAAGAGAACTTTGGCCCAATTCTGCACGTTATCCGTTATTCAACCGACAACATTGAAGAAGTTATTGAGAGCATCAATAACACCGGCTTTGGTTTAACTTTCGGTATTCACAGCCGTAACGAAACCTTTGCCTATGATGTTGCCAGCAAAATTGATGTGGGTAACGTGTACATTAACCGTAACCAAATTGGTGCTATTGTTGGCGTACAACCATTCGGTGGTCGCGGCATGTCTGGTACAGGGCCGAAAGCCGGTGGTCCTCACTACCTTACTCGTTTTATTACCGAGAAAACACGCAGTGATAACATCACAGCCGTTGGCGGTAATGCCACACTGCTGTCACTGGATGACTAATTAAGTAACCCGTTATTGGGTATCAATAAAAACGCCGCTAACGTTAACCGTTGCGGCGTTTTTTGTTGGTTAGCGAAGTAAGTTTAGCGCTTATCAACAAGCTCGACATCGGTTCCGTTAACGCTTCCCTGTAAGTCCTCATCAAACACAACATAAACTTCATGAAGGTTATTCGACTCGTCTCTGAACTGCAGAGCAGCTATATCATCTTCATAACGCAGCAACTTCGGTGGGTTACTCAAGGTGTGCGTTCTGGGCGGCAAAATTAAACGCCGTTCTTCGAGCTGCTTGCCGTCCCAACTTGCGGCGACCTGTTTGGGCCGGAATTTAATCACTATCCCAGCCATGAGTGTCATGGTCAGTAAGGCGCCAACCGCAATAACCCATATCGGCACTACACCACCAATATAAATTGCCATCCACAACGCCAAAAAAAAGCCGCCCCAGGCTTGGGGGCGGCGGCTATCACGATAAAACTGAAGTGTTTCAGAATTGTTCGTCGTCATGTAAGTATAAACTCTCGCTGCCGTCTTTAATTGCACCCAATAACGCGTGAGTACGAGGCATAATGCGGGAAAAGTAAAAACGCGCTGTCTTAACTTTTGACGCCAGGTAAGGCTTCTCAGCTTGTTTTTGCTCAGCCGCAACGGCCATTCGTAACCACATGTAACCGTACGAAATATATCCCACCAAGTGCAAATATTCTACCGCGACACTGTTCACCAGGTTTTCATCGGTAGCCGCTTTTTGCAGTAACTCTTCGCTGATACTGGTTAAGTCCTGCAGTGATTTCTGCATAGTTTCAGCTTCTTTAGACCAGTTACTGTTGCCTGCAATCCCTTGTAGGAATGTTGCTATTTCTTCCACAAAAGGCTTCAGTAGTTCGCCGCGCGAGCCCCCTACTTTACGGCCCAGCAAGTCGAGTGCCTGAATACCGTTAGTACCTTCATAAATTTGTGCAATACGGGTATCGCGAACCAACTGCTCTTGCCCCCATTCGCGCACATAGCCGTGACCACCAAATACCTGCTGACCGTGAATAGTCGACTCAAGACCGGTATCGGTTAAAAACGCTTTAGCAACAGGCGTCAGTAATGCCACCATAGCATCGGCTTTTTCACGAACCGCATCATCTTGAGAGTATTTTGAGCGGTCTAGCTGCTGACCGACCCAAGTCGAAAATGCACGACCGCCTTCGGTCAACGCTTTCATGGTCAGCAGCATGCGACGCACGTCACCATGCACTAAAATGGAATCTGCCTCAGCGCTGTCATTTCGAGTCGCTTTGGCGCCGCGTCCCTGAATGCGATCTTTCGCGTACTCCAAAGCATTTTGATAAGAGCGCTCTGCTGCACCCAGTCCCTGAATACCAACGCCCAGACGTTCGTAGTTCATCATTGTGAACATAGCGGGCAAACCACGATGCGGCTCGCCAACCAACCAGCCTTTAGCGCCGTCAAAGTTCATCACACAGGTTGCTGAACCATGAATGCCCATTTTGTGCTCAATAGAGCCACAACTTACGGCATTACGCTCTGTTAAATTACCTTCGGCATCGGATAAAAATTTCGGAACCACAAACAGCGAAATACCTTTAGTACCCGCCGGTGCGTCAGGCAGTTTTGCCAGCACTAAGTGAACAATGTTGTCCGCTAAGTCATGCTCACCACCTGTGATGAAGATCTTCGTGCCGCTAATTTCAAAACTGCCATCCTCTGATGGAATAGCTTTGCTTTTGATAATGCCGAGATCGGTTCCGGCGTGAGGTTCGGTCAGACACATAGTACCTGTCCACTCACCTGAAACCATACGTGGTAAGTAATGATTTTTGAGTTCGTCACTGCCGTGGGAGTCAATGGCCATAATGGCCCCGGAAGTAAGACCCGGGTATAGTGAAAAAGCGATATCTGCACTGCACAGCATTTCTTCATACTGCGCCGATAACGACTTAGGCAGCCCCATACCGCCGAACTCAGGGTTAGCAGTAACACCAACCCAGCCACCTTCGGCTAACTGACGGAAGTTTTCTTTATAACCCTCAGGCGTTGTGACTACACCGTCTTCAAACTTAACGCCTTCTTCGTCAGCTTCGCGCGCCAGCGGAGCCACTAAGTTTTCGGCTACCTTAGCGCCTTCATCAAGAATCGCACCTGCGGTTTCAACATCCATCATTTCAGCCAGTTCAGGAGCCTGCTCCCAATCCGCTGCGACATTAAAAACGTCATGCAGGACAAAGTCCATATCATCACGTGGAGCTCTGTAATCCGCCATATCTTTTACCTCTTGTCTGAACCAAACAGGGAATTTAAACCCTTAATTTAAACACCTGTTTAAACTGTATCGCACAAGAGTATGAATCCCATTGCGGGATGTCAATAATTTCTATCGTTTCCAGTCTTCTAAAGCAGGGTGCGAAAAGGCTTTAGAGTCAAGCGCAAGTACCACCTGATGTGGCTCTATGCGAATGATATTTAAGCTTTGGTAGCTGTCACCTTCATACAAACGCTGTCCATTTAGCTCAATCCAACGGTCGCTTGAACTGCTCCGGTACATGTGGCTGTCATAGCTAAACTCCGGTACTTGTCGTTGGAATGCGCTCGACAAGTCAGACAAAGAAGGTACCACACTCACTTTACTTTCTGTCCCTCCTCCGGTTTGCTCAACGGCGTCCTGAAAGCGATTCAAAAGCTCAGGGGAGATACTTGATAAATCCAGGGCTTCTCGCTGGCTTTCCACTGGCTGCTGAGCCTGAGGTTCGACTTTATTACTCGTACTTGCCTGGGACGGTTCCGGCTCTGTCGGTGTCGCTTCCCAGCTCACCTCAGGAGGAGAAACGGCCTCTCCCCACGAGAAGTCGGAGGCCGTCACTTTAGCATCTGCGCCAGGCGCACCAGACCATAATGCGGCCGCATACCCCGTTGCACCGCCCAAAATAAGTGCCAACGGCCAAATCAGCCACAAGCGACTGGTCCGTTCTCTGTCTTGCGCAATAAGAGAGCTGTCTAATACACTTTTGTTTTTCAAAAGGGGAGACTGCTGCTGTTTTAGCGCTTTTAACAATGACGACATGACTATTCGCCCCCCTTTAATCTAGGACCGAAATTGGAAGCTCTCGATGCTAACCACGCTAACGTTGCAGCATCAAGCTCTCCGGTGACTTTTAACCCGTTGCTAAGTTGCAGCTCTCGAAACTGGCTGGACGAATCTGCATCGTGCAGCTTTTCCGGTAAATGACGTTCTAACTGCGCTCTAATCCACTCTTGCTTATCTTCCGCGGTTTCGGCCGGAGCTTGTTGGTAGAGCAGTAAAAATTCTCCCGTCCAGCCGTCAGTCGTTGTCGGCGTTTCGGTTGTCATTAATAATGGAGAAGAGTCCTTGCGATACAACAAGGCCGGATAATTAATACTTTTCAGCTGCTGCAAAGTTTGGTTCATGCGGGCACAGGCTAAGTCATACCGTTTAACCCACTGGCAAAATGGCTCTGACTCTGGTGGCTCGGGCAGTCCCCAAACGCTGGCAAGCTGTTGCGCCGACGCATAATCATTCGTAATTTTCACAGGTTTTGGTGAAGGAGAGCTGTACCAAAACGTCGCAACTGCCGCCACCGCAAAAAGTAATAAACTCCCTGCGACAGAAAGTGCCTTTGTCTTGTTCGGCCTTCCCCTTTTCGACGGACCGTCCAGTTCAATAGCCGCCTGGTTCAAATGGGCAGGCTTTACCTCTGGTGACGAATCGGTATAGGCAGCCAGCAGAGCGCGGTCACAATACAGGTTTAAAAGCCTCGGAATACCTTGTGTCAGCTGATGTGCTCTTTTGGCCGCAGCCGCTGTAAACAGTGGCCGGTTTGCCCCTGCCACTTGCAATCGATAGGCAATATAACGCTGTGTATCTTGTTCAGTAAGAGGCAATAAGTGATAGCGCGCCGTAATTCGCTGAGCTAACTGTCTTAACTCCTGACGACGCAGCAAATCCTGGAGCTCAGGTTGCCCAATGAGAATAACGCGTAATAGCTTTTTATTGTGTGTTTCCAGGTTGGTCAGCAGGCGCAACTGCTCTAACACCTGCGGTCTTAAGTGCTGCGCTTCATCAATGAGCACCACACATTGCTGTCCGTCTTCATTCGCTTTTAGCAAAAACTGGCTGAGTTTATCCGTCAAAACTTTTCGTGTTGCCGAGCGCTTTTGATAGCGAATACCAAACTCATCGCACAGACTCGCCAGCAGCTCATCTTCATTCAGCATGGGGTTCAGAATAAAGGCCGTTTCGGTCGACTCAGGTAACTGCTCAATAAGCGCCCGTGACACTGTTGTTTTGCCCGTGCCGACTTCGCCGGTTAATAAGATAAAACCGCCACTGCCCTGCAAGCCTTGAGTCAGATGAGCTAACGCCTCCTGATGCCGTTCACTCAGGTAAAGGTAATTAGGGTCTGGCGCTATGGAGAAGGGCTCTGCCTGCAAACCAAAATAGTTTTGATACATAAGCGTTGTGCGCAATTTATTATTATTTAACCAACAGTGTAACGACTTGCTTGCACATCCACCAGTGATTAGCGATGATCACTTTCACTAAGTATGGCGTTTAACCGGGGAGTCATGAGTGCAAACCTATTTAGTCGGCGGCGCAGTTCGCGATAAGTTACTGGGGTTAGCCGTTAAAGAGCGCGATTGGGTGGTTGTTGGCGCTACGCCACAACAAATGCTCGACCAGGGCTTCCAGCAAGTGGGAAAAGACTTCCCTGTATTTTTACACCCACTAACCCGAGAAGAATATGCCCTCGCCCGCACTGAGCGTAAAAATGGCAAAGGCTACAAAGGCTTTGATGTATTCGCTTCACCGGATGTCACTTTAGAAGATGATTTGGTGCGCCGCGACCTTACTATCAATGCCATAGCCGAAGACGAGCATGGCCAGCTGATAGATCCCTACGGTGGCCAGCGTGACATTGAACAGAAAAAGTTACGCCACGTGTCACCGGCGTTCGAAGAAGACCCGTTAAGAGTACTTCGCGTTGCTCGCTTTGCCGCCCGGTTTAAGCACTTAGGTTTTACCATTGCCGATGAAACGCATGAATTACTGGTCAAAATAGCTCACTCAGGCGAACTTGAAGCTTTGACGCCTGAGCGCGTTTGGCTGGAATGGGAAAAGTCATTAGGCACAGGTAACCCGGACGTATTTCTGAGTACCCTGGCTGATATTGGCGGTTTAAATCAGGTTCTTAAGCAGTTCAAAGCGAAGAGCAGCAATCTAAACCGCTTATACAAGTCGGCTCAATTCAGCGTATCTCACACTGAGCTTACCAAGCCGCTTATTTTTGCGAGTTTGTTTATTGGCGAGTCGCCTGTCGAAAATATACCCGGCTTTTGCAAAGTATTGGCAATACCCAATGAGTATCGTGATGCCGCTGTACTTGCTGAGCGAAATAGTGACTTCATTCTTTCAACAAAGCTGCCGAACGCCGAGCAATTTGCTGAGGCATTGCAGTCGATAGACTACTGGCGCCGCCCGGAAAAACTGCAACAGCTACTATTGCTGCGTCAGTTAGAGCATGAAGAAACCAAATTTTCAGAGCATATTGTTGAGCAAAACAAGCAACTGGCGCAAGCCGCGATAAAGGCTTCGGAAGTGAGCCCGCAGGCACTAATAAGTGAAGGCTTCACCGGCAAGCAACTTGGGCTTGCGATAAAAGAAAAACGACTGGAAACGCTTACGCACCAGCTTAAGCAAACTCTTTAAGCCAGTCCGTATTTTCCAGCGGAGTTAAATTTTGTTGTTCAGGCTGTTGGCAATATTGGCGCCACATTGCGCCGTAAGTTTTCTTCAAAATCGGGTGTTGTCTGTTTTCGGCTATTTCCGCCAAAGGCCAAAGCACAAACGCATTTTCAGTTATTTCGTGGCGTGGCAGCTGTGGTGCTTTTTCGCGCACCATATCGTCGTAAAGCAACACGTCGATGTCTAGCGAGCGGGGGCTGTACTTCGCACTGTCGGGCTTGCGTCCGTTTTCTTGCTCAATGCGCTTACAATGCGCTAACACCGTTTCAACCGGCTGAAAAGTAGTGACTTCCACGACAAGATTGTAAAAGTCGCTTCCCTTAAAGCCCACTGCCTCGCTCAAAAAAATACGTGAACGTTGCTGGTAGTTAAAGCTGTTCGCTAACGCCCTCAAACCCGATAAAATATGATGTTCTTTATCGATATTTGAGCCAAGTCCTAAAAAGACAACTGCCACACTGACCCCTTAGCCGAAAGGACTGTCGAAAACACTGCGACGAACAGTCACCGCGACATTAGCAGCATTGGGGACGGCACCGGGCTTCGACACCTTCACCTCGACATTCTGCACGCCAAATTCATTGAGAATTAAGCTGGCAACGCCTTCGGCTACCGTTTCAATTAACTGACGCGGCTTTTCAGCAACCCATTGAGTCACTTTTTCACTGACTAAGGCGTAATCCAGAGCGTCGTTCAAGTCATCGGACTTCGCGGCGGTTTGGTTATCCCAGCTCATTTGAATATCTAAAGTGAGTGTTTGCTTCTTCTCTTTCTCCCAGTCATACACGCCTATAATGGTGTCGACGCTGAGGCCTTCAATGCTAACCACATCGATATCCGCTTGTTCCATTTTCACTCACCCCATAGTAATTGCGGAAAAAACCGCTTATTCTATAAACCTGAATTTTAAACCGCAGTCTACCCTAACAAAAGAGGGATTCGTACCCTATGACAGCGTTAACCATACTGATGATTCTGACAGCCTACCTCTTAGGCTCTATCAGTAGCGCTGTGCTTATCTGTAAATTATGGGGGCTTCCTGATCCTCGAAAGGAGGGGTCTGGTAATCCGGGGGCGACTAATGTCTATCGGGTTGGTGGAAAAATTCCAGCCTTGCTCACACTCTGGTTTGATGTATTAAAAGGCATGGTGCCGGTTTGGGGCTCGTACTTTTTAGGTATAGAGCCCTTTTTCTTGGGGCTCATAGCGGTGGCTGCCTGTCTGGGTCACATTTTCCCGCTGTACTTTCATTTTCGCGGTGGCAAAGCTGTCGCTACGGCATTAGGCGCCATGTTCCCGGTCGCCTGGGAAATGGCGTTACTGCTGATTGCAACCTGGCTTGTGGTCTTCAAAATAAGCAAAGTGTCATCACTTGCGGCGCTTATCACTGTCTGTCTGGCGCCTTTTTATGCGTATTGGATAAAACCGCAGTACACCGTGCCGGTTATTATGATTTCGCTGTTAATTTTGTGGCGACACCAGTCAAACATCGTCCGCCTGACATCCGGCCAGGAAAAAGGCTTTAAACGCCGTCAGTAGCAGCTGTCGGCTTGGCCACCTGCATTGGCTCTAAGTCGGTCATTGGCCAGCGCGGATATGTCTTAACGCTCAATGCTTCGCGCTCTCCCGCCTGCAAACGCAAAGCGCCGGCAAGGGCAATCATGGCACCATTGTCAGTGCAAAATTCAGTGCGAGGATAAAACACGCGCCCGTTCACTTTTTTCATTAACGCCTCGAGCTCGGCCCTTAGATGTTTGTTAGCACTTACTCCACCAGCTATGACCAGTCGCTTATAGCCCGTTTGCTTTAACGCACGACGGCATTTAATAAGTAAGGTATCAACAACCGCATCCTCAAACGCCCGGGCAATATCCGCCAGTGTTTGCTCGCTGTTGTCATTCGCCGCTAATGTATTTGCCGCAAAGGTTTTTAAGCCACTGAATGAAAAGTTCAAACCGGGACGGTCTGTCATCGGTCTTGGGAACGTGAAGCGATCACTCCCCCCCTTTTCGGCAAGTGCTGCAAGCCTCGGTCCGCCCGGGTAGTCGAGTCCCATTAATTTAGCGGTTTTATCGAAAGCCTCACCGGCAGCATCATCAACAGACTCACCCAATAACTCGTAGTCGCCAATGCCTTTGACCTGAACCAGCTGCGTGTGTCCGCCTGATACGAGTAAGGCGACAAAAGGAAATTCAGGCTGGTCATCTTCCAGCATGGGCGCCAGCAAATGGCCTTCCATGTGGTGTACACCAACGGCCGGAAGACCCCATCCAAATGCCAGGCTTCGGCCTATGCAGGAGCCAACTAACAAAGCACCGACCAGGCCGGGACCTTTAGTATAAGCCACGCCATCCAAGTCTTTCGGTGTTAACCCTGCTTCTTGCAGTGCGGCTTTCACCAACGGCAAAGTTTTACGTACGTGATCTCGTGACGCCAACTCAGGCACCACACCACCGTAGTCAGCATGCAGCTTTACTTGCGAGTATAACTGATGAGCCAGCAGCCCTTTTTCAGTGTCATACACCGCAATACCTGTTTCATCACAAGACGTTTCTATACCTAATACCCGCATACTACTCACCGATGATGCTTTTTACCGACAATTCTCGGTATTTTACCTGATTTTTGCGGCTATGACTCGCCAGAGTCAAAAAGTTATGCCACTTTATGAGCCCCTAGTTTGACTGCAGTTCACTAAGGGTTAAGCGACGACTATCGAGCGGCCGACCATCAACGTCACGGAGCGTTAAAACAAGTTCCGGCTGCTCCTTCCAAATTACTTCAATTTGACCATAGCGGCTTTCTTCATAAGCTTGTCCATCTCTGTATACGGACGAATAGGGAGTGTCACTCCCTAAATTAATGCTGCCGGCAGTGACCTGCCAAAGCGGGTAAGACAAGTAATCATCAGCATTAGAAAATTCGCCAAACAAGCGGTCGCCGACTCCCAGTATGAGTCCCGAAGGCTGTAACTCTTGCAAAACAGACTTCAATCTGTCCTGCGCTTTAGGAAACATTGACCAGCTATCGTAACCGTTGGCCGGTGCAAGTACTGGCGTCGCACTGAGTAAAATTCTTACTTCAGCGGGCTTTTGCAGTTGCCCTTTCAGCCATTGCCATTGCTTGTCGCCAAGCAGGTCGCCCGCTCGATTCGGCTGATAAGGTCCCAGGTCAGCATTAAAGCGGCGCGTTTGTCGCTCCATCCAGCCGACTTGCTCTAACTCGTCACGATTCCAGCGACCATCGAGTACAATAACCTGCACTCGCTGCGGCTCATTGCCAAAAATAACGCTTTTCGCAATGCCATGTTCCTGAAACAGTCGCTCAGAGGTTGCTGGCTCCCGCCAAAAGGTCAAAAAATGATTTCGTACAGCATAGCGCTGAGGGTTGGTTTTACCGGCATGCCCATCAATGCTGTAATCGGTTTTATTCCAAACAGACATCACTGCTGAACCACGCCGCAGCACTCGAGGCCCGCGGAAGCGGTTAAAGACTTCATAAGCGTCAAGCAAGTCATCCATGTCATCCGCTTCAACATCTAATGTATTACCCAAAAACACGAAAACCTCTGGCTGCGCATGGTTAACTGCATCCCAAACCTCTTGCCGACTGCTGTGGTCCATGCAACAGCCAAAAGCCACACGAGTGCTCTGCTGAGCCTGAGTGGTTGCCGTCAAAAGCAGTAGTAAAGCCCCCAACAGTAGCTGGACAACAACCGATTTATTGTTAAATCGTTGGCAACAACGCATTAGAAGTCCTCTTTATTCGCAGCGCAGCGACGCGCCTCCTCTGCATCTATATCGCCACGTGACACTAATTTCTTAAGCGCTTGATCTAATGTTTGCATGCCTTTTTCAGCGCCGGTTTGAATGGCTGAGTACATTTGCGCCACTTTGTCTTCGCGAATCAGGTTTTTAATTGCCGGTGTCGATACCATGATTTCGTGTGCGGCAATACGTCCGCCACCAATGCGCTTCAACAAGGTTTGTGAAATAACCGCCCGCAAAGACTCCGATAACATTGAGCGAATCATCGGTTTGTCGTCGCCCGGGAACACATCAATAATGCGGTCTATGGTTTTCGGTGCTGACGTTGTATGTAAGGTGCCTAACACCAAATGCCCGGTTTCAGCGGCAGTCATCGCCAACCGAATGGTTTCCAGGTCACGCATTTCACCCACCAGAATCACATCGGGATCTTCCCGCAAAGCCGAGCGCAACGCCGCGCTAAAACTTCGGGTATCGCGATGCACTTCACGCTGACTCACCAGACTTTTCTGGTTGTCATGCACAAACTCAATGGGGTCTTCAATGGTTAAAATATGCTGCGAACGGGTTTGATTAATATGATTCACCATCGCTGCTAAAGTCGTAGACTTACCAGAGCCCGTTGGGCCGGTCACTAGTACTAAGCCTCGGGGCGCATCAATAATGTCCTTAAAGCTCGCAGGTGCCCCGAGCTCATCTAGTGTCGTGACATTGTTGGGAATCATCCGAAACGCGGCGGCAATGCCTTTTCGTTGCGTAAAAACATTGGCACGGAAACGCGCAACGCCCTCTATTTCAAAGGAGAAGTCACATTCAAAGCGCGAGTTAAACTCATCCCGCTGCGATTCGGTCATTATCGCGAACAAGTCGCTTTTTAATTCTTCAGCAGAGTGCATGGGTTGATTTAAGGCCCGAATGTCCCCATCAACTCTTATCATAGGCGGACTTCCTGACGACAAATGTAAGTCGGAAGCGTTTTGTTTCACACTAAAGGCGAGTAATTCGCTAACATTCATATCCTGTCCCTGAATCAATGAGATGACGATTGCTATGACTATTAAGGTATCAGAAAAAATACAAAATAACCTTGTTAACCTCCGTCAGCAATTAAAGATATTAGGCGAGGAGTCTAGTGACAAACAACCCGTTGAGTTGTTGGCTGTCAGCAAGAAGCATTCCATTGATGCTATTAAAGCAGCGGCAGAAGCAGACCAAGTACACTTTGGTGAAAACTACGTTCAAGAAGGCGTCGAAAAAACTCAGCAGCTAAAAGCCGAAGGCTTTAATCAGTTACAGTGGCACTTCATTGGTCCGTTGCAGTCCAATAAAACGAAAGACGTTGCTGAACATTTCGACTGGGTGCAAAGCATTGAGCGAGAAAAAATAGCCCGACGCCTGAACGAGCAGCGCCCCTCAGACAAACCGCCGTTAAACGTATTACTGCAAGTAAATATTGATGACGATGATAACAAATCGGGGTTGTCGGCAGATGATGTCGAGAACCTGGCACGCTTTGTCAGTAACTGCGAGAACTTGAAGCTCAGGGGGCTAATGACCATTTTAAAAGCTGGAACCTCAGAGCAGGAGCGTAGAGACAGCTTTTCGAAAATGCGCCAGCTTTATCAGCAGCTGCAAGCAGCTTACGGCGAACAAATAGACACACTCTCGATGGGAATGAGCGGCGATATGCGACAAGCCGTGCTCGAGGGTGCTAATATGGTACGTATTGGAACAGCAATTTTTGGACAACGGGAGTCATAATGAAAGACATTCGCAACATTGCGTTTATTGGTGCCGGTAATATGACACAAAGTATTGTCGGTGGTATGTGTAAAAGTGGTTACCCTGCTGACAAAGTCTGGGTCAGTAACCCAAGTGACGCAAAGCTTGAGAAAATGAAATCGGAGCTGGGCGTTAATACCAGCAATGACAACCTGGAAGTGGTCGAAAAAGCGGACGCTATCGTGCTTGCCGTGAAACCTCAGCTGATGTCTGAAGTGTGCACACACTTACGTGAAAACGTCAGCAATTTGAGTGATAAACTTATTATTACTATTGCGGCAGGTATCCGTATTCCGAAGTATCGCGAGTATCTGGGTGAGAGCATTCGCATTATTCGCGTCATGCCAAATACGCCATCGTTAGTTGGTCAGGGTATGTCAGGCTTAGTCACTGACGACTCAGTCGATCAGGCAGACAAAGACTTTGTCACTGAAGCGTTCAACGGTGTTGGTGAAACCCTGTGGGTTGCCGACGAAGACCAGTTAGATATTTTGGGTGCGGTCGCCGGTAGTGGTCCAGCGTACTTTTTCGAATTTATGGACAGCTTGGCAAAAGCAGCTACGGCACTTGGCTTTGATGCCGCCAAAGCTCGCGAGATGGTACAACAAACCTGTTTAGGTGCCGCGCAAATGGCGAAAGAAAGCGACTTGTCGCTGGAAGACTTACGTAAACAAGTCACCAGCAAAGGTGGTTCTACAGCGAAAGGTGTAGAAGCGTACCAAGAGTCCGACTTGCACGGTATTTCAGATAAAGCGGTCAAAGCCGCCGTTAACCGTAATCAGGAAATGGCGAAACTCTTCTAGGAGCCAGTATGAATAATGCGCTTACGTTTTTAGTCGCTACACTCATTGATCTTTACCTGATCATTGTTTTGCTGCGACTTTGGATGCAGCTGACCAAAGCGGATTTTTATAATCCGGTCAGTCAGTTCGTTTATAAGGCGACACAACCTATTGTTGGTCCGCTTAGAAGCTTTATGCCCAGTGTCGGTTCACTCGACACGGCAAGCCTGCTGCTCGCTTTGGCGCTAGGAATCCTCAAAGTCGCCGCCTTGGTGTGGCTGAACGGTCTCGCTGCAGGCGCTTTGGTTATTGTCATTCAAGGCGTACTGGCAACCATTAGCAGCTTCTTGTCGATGTTGTTCTGGGTGCTGATTATACGGGCGATTCTAAGCTGGTTCTCACAAGGGTATAACCCCGTTGAAGCCATGCTGCACCAAATAACTGAGCCAGTTTTAGCACCTATCCGCAAGGTTATACCGCCACTAGGCGGCCTCGACTTGTCGGTGCTTGTCGCCATTATTGCGTTGCAATTTTTGCGTATTTTAATTGGCGTATAAGCTCAGTTAATAAAACATAAGGTGGGAGTAAAAGTTATGTTGAAAAGTACCCTGTTTGCGTTAAGTGTTGCCTTTGTTGCCGTTTTTTCGAGCGCAACATACGCAGAACAAAAACAGACTTTAGGCAACTGGGACGTTCACTACAGTGCTTTTACTTCCACGTTTTTAGCACCTAAAGTCGCCACTACTTACGGTATTACACGAAGCGCATCAAAGGGTGTGCTGAACATATCCGTGCTTGATAAAAATACACAAGCGCCGCAAGAGCTGGAAGTTACGGGCCAGGTTGTGAATCCCCTTGGTCAGATTCAGTCATTGGAGTTTCAGAAAATTACTGAGGCAGAAGCGGTTTACTACATTACTCAGTTTGACTACACCAACGCCGAAACCTTGCGATTCACCATCAATATTGGCGACGAGCAAATCTTAAAATTTAATCAGGAGTTTTGGTTGAACGACTGACTTTTGGCTTAGTTGCTCACCGGTTTTACACCTATGGATTGAATATCACCGGTTTCACTCACACTTCTGACGGTTAGTACTACATCGCCCAATTTCACTTTGTCACCAATAACCACCCGACGGTGAAACTTCTGGGAAAAGTAATCGGCGATAGTCGTACTTAGCAAGCCCTCATCAAGGTTGCCTAAGGGGTAAAAGCTACCCACATCGGCCAGTGTCAGGTCCCCTCGTAGAGTGAAGTCACCAAAGAAGTCTTTTTCATTCACTTTCAAGCCCTCACCACCTGATGCGAGTATCCGGCTGACTTCATCAATGTCTTTCACCGTTGCTGCCACCAGTAAGCCGTCCCCCTCCTGCACCATCGGTTGGGTTTCCGGCTGTAACCACTCTCCTTCCCGTATAATTCCAACAAAGGTCGCTGGAGCCGTTAGTTTAAGATCTTTCCATGTTCGGTCACAGGCCGGCGATGTTTTATCAATACGATATAGCCATACTTCAAGCGACTCAGAGCTTGGCACCGACGATAAAGGCATACGCTGTTGTGGCTGAGCTTTTAACGGAACTTCAAGCCCAAGCCAGCGCGCAACTGGTGCAATCGTCCACCCCTGAATAATCAGCGATATCATCACCACCACGAACGCGATATCAAAGTACAGCTCCTGGTTCGGCACGCCACTTAACCATGGAAACAAAGCCAGGATAATAGGCACAGCCCCTCTAAGCCCGACCCAACTTATAAATACCTGTTCCCGCCACGGGAAACTGAACGGTAACAAACTCACAATAACCGCCAGCGGGCGGGCGATAAAGATAAGTGCCACCGCAATACCTATCGCGATAGGTGCGTTCGCCACCAGGTAAGACGGTACAACCAGTAGACCAAGAATAAGGAACATGGCCATTTGACTTAACCAAGCTAAACCATCCTGAACCTGCAGGATATGAACAAGCTGTGGTAAGCGCCCATTACCAATGACAAATCCCATTAGGTAAACAGCCAGAAAGCCACTAGCATGAAGTTTAGCTGTTAAAGCGTAGATGGATATCGCACAAGCAACGGCTAAAAGTGGGAAAAAACTAAAACTTAAAGGAAGCTTTCGAGCGGCGATAATAAACAGGCGCCCCCCTAACCAGCCAATTGCCAAACCACCGATAAGCTGCCAGATTATATCTAACGCCATCCAATGCCACTCGGTCATGGTTCCGCTGGCAACCGCTGCCGTCATAGTGAGAGTCAAAATAACAGCCATTGGGTCGTTACTGCCTGATTCTATTTCAAGCGTCGATGCCACCCGCTCTTTTATTTGCAAACCGCGAGACTGGAAAATACCAAAGACTGCTGCGGCGTCAGTAGAGCTTAAAATTGCGCCCATCAGTAAAGCTGCTGGCCAGGGCAAATTAAATAAATACACCGCAGACGTAGCCACAATAGTACAGGTTAATGCTACACCTATGGTTGCCAGACTTATTGCCGGCCAGAGCGCCACCCGGAAACGTTCTGGGTGAGTTCGCATACCGCCATCGAAGAGAATAATAACCAATGCCGCCGAGCCAATAAAAAAGGCAATGTCGGGATTATTGAATTCGACACCTAAAATACCCTGCTCACCGGCTAGCATTCCAACCAACAAGAAGGTCAGAAGTACCGGAGCGCCTAAACGATTCGATACAACGGCTGCCAGAATGCTAACAACTAACAGCAAGCCACATAGCAAAATCAGGGTATTCGCAGAGTCCAAATAACAGCTCCTTCTTATCGTTTTTCTGCTTTTATCATAACAGCTTTGTGCATTTTCTTTGTGAAGATTTCAAATTCCGCCAAAAACCGATATCCTGTGCGGCCGAACAGGCATGAGGTATTAATTATGGCAACGGCAAAAGAAATCGTACTAGCGACAGGAAACCCGGGCAAAGTCAAAGAATTACAGGCAATGCTGGCTGGCAATGCGAACACCTCAGACTGGCAAGTACTACCGCAGTCGAACTGGTCGTTTGACGAAGCCGAGGAAACTGGCACTACTTTTGTCGAAAACGCTATTATTAAAGCCCGTCACGCGTGTGAAAAAACTGGACTGCCTGCTATTGCCGATGACTCAGGTCTGGCAGTTGATGCCTTGAACGGAGCCCCGGGCGTTTACTCTGCACGATACGCCGGTGCAGACGCATCGGACAATGATAATATCGAAAAATTATTACAAGCACTGTCGGGCGTAGCAACTGAGAAGCGCCAGGCGCAATTCCATTGCGTTTTGGTTTATATGAAAAGCGCTCAAGACCCGACACCACTGATTTGCCACGGCATGTGGCACGGCTCTATCTTAACCTCACCGCAAGGCACAAATGGCTTTGGTTACGACCCCGTATTTTGGGTTGAGCAACACGGGTGCTCAGCGGCAGAGCTTGAACCGTCTGTAAAACAACAGCTCAGTCATCGCGGTCAGGCTTTACAACAACTACTGAGTCAGCTGAGTTAATGTCAGCACCTGAACTTAAGCTCCCGCCGCTATCGCTCTACGTTCATATCCCGTGGTGCATACAAAAGTGCCCGTATTGTGATTTCAATTCGCATAAGCTGTCGGGAGAAATTCCCGAGCGAGAGTACGTTGCCCGACTACTAGATGACTTACGAGCCGATTTAGGTTGGGTACAAGGCAGAGATATTACGTCGATCTTTATTGGTGGCGGCACGCCCAGTGTACTGAGTGCAGCCGCAATGCAGTCATTAATGGATGGCATTCGACAGCTACTTGTCTTGATCGATGACTGCGAAGTTACCATGGAAGCAAACCCTGGCACCTTTGAAACAGAAAAGTTTGCTGACTTTGTCAAAGCCGGCATCACTCGTTTGTCTATTGGTGTGCAAAGCTTACAATCAGAGCAGTTGTCCCGGTTAGGCCGCATACATGACCCTGAGCAGGCCCGCGAGGCCGCTGCACACGCGTCACAACTGCCGCTAAAAAGCTTTAATTTAGACTTAATGCATGGACTGCCTAATCAGTCTTTAGATGCCGCCATGGATGATTTAAAGCAAGTCATTGCGCTCAATCCGCCGCACATTTCCTGGTATCAGCTCACCATCGAGCCCAATACTCTGTTTGCAAGCTCTCCTCCCGAGCTCCCCAATGAAGAAACTCTCTGGGATATTTATCAAAAAGGGCATGAGCTTCTGGAGGCGGCGGGTTATAAGCAGTACGAAGTTAGCGCTTACTCTAAACCCGGCCACCAGAGTCGCCATAACCGCAATTACTGGCAGTTTGGTGACTACTTGGGCATTGGCTGCGGTGCTCACAGCAAAGTGACGCTTGCGCAGGAGCAACGCATCATTCGCTGTGAGAAAATTAAGCATCCAAAAGGCTACCTGGATTTAACCAAGCCGCTGCGTTATAAGCTCAATGAAGTGGCTAAAGACGACTTAACCTTTGAGTTTTTTATGAATCAGTTTCGCTTGCTGGAGTCTGTTTCCAAACAGCGTTTTGAAAGCACAACAGGATTGCCATCGTCGCAGGCGTCACAGCAACTCCACAAAGCAATAAGGCTGGAGCTACTGACCGAAAACGATGAAGCCTGGGAGCTCACTCCCAAAGGCCACCGTTTTCTGAACTCAGTGTTAGATACGCTTCTCGATTAATTAAGAACTTTAAATTGAAGGTCCCACACGCCATGCCCTTTTCCTTCACCACGGCGCTCAAACTTCGTCTTCGGGCGACTGTCCGGTCTTGGAATGTAACCACCCGACTCGGATAAGTTAGCCAGAGCGCTGCTGCCGTTTAGTACTTCAAGCATATGCTCTGCGTAGTTTTCCCAGTCGGTTGCTAAATGAATAATGCCGCCAGCTTCTAGTTTTTTAATAAGCAGTTCAACAAATTCAGGTTGGATAATTCTGCGTTTGTGATGACGCTTTTTGTGCCAGGGATCAGGGAAGAATACTTGCACACAATTAAGGCTGCTATCGGGTACGCACTGCTTAAGCACTTCTACGGCATCTTCATGAAACACGCGCAAATTCTTTAAATCAGCTTCCTCAGCCGCCATTAAACATGCGCCAACTCCGGGCTCATGTACTTCAATGCCAATAAAGTTGCGCTCAGGGTCATTCTCCGCCATTTCCACTAATGAATGCCCCATACCAAAGCCAATTTCTAAGGTAACAGGGGCTTTACGGTTAAAGACCTGCTCAAAGTTCAGCATTCCGTCGGTCAGTGATAGTCCCATTTTTGGCCATTGACGCTCTATCGCACCTGCCTGGCCTTTTGTTAAACGCCCTTCTCGCTTAACAAAGCTACGCACCGTCCTTACATATTTACCTGCCGCAGCAGCTTCTTCCGCACTTTTAAAATGACTCATTAGTCCCTAAACCATTGATAACAGCTAAACACCAAAAAAACAGGCCTGAATAATCAGGCCTGTTTATATCTCGTGCGATATTATCGCTGTTTCAACGTATCAATACAACGTACTATTCACGCTCTTTTGGTACGCGGTTAACCACTTTTAGAATCGCTTCTATACGGCGGTTAGCCTGGCGATCTGCCGCACTGTTTTCACGGACTTTTGGTTGAGACTCACCATGACCTTTTGAGTCTACACGGCTACTCTCAATGCCATAACGGTTAACCAATGCGTCAGCAACTGATTTAGCACGCTTCTCAGATAACCACTGGTTGTAGTCCGCTTCACCTGTGCTATCAGTGTGACCATGAATAGTGATATCCAACTGAGGATGCTCTTTCATGAACTCAGCCATTTCTTCAATGTCATCAAACGCATTGTCACGAATTTTCGAAGAGTTCAGGTCAAACTCTACTAGTAACTCTTCTGTGATGGTTTCATTTTCATACTGAATGCAGCCATCTTTATCAACTGAGTAGTCTTTTGGCGTATTCGCGCATTTATCATTCGCATCAATAACGCCATCACCGTCCGAGTCTACAGGTTTAGGCTCTGGCTTCGGTTCTGGTGTTGGTGCTGCTTTTTGAGGCTCTGGTCTTGGACGCGGTTCAGGGCTTGCGTCACGACCACCAAAGAACCACTGTAAGCCAATATTGGCAAACATCTCTGTGTAGTCTTCTTCCCAGCCGCGCTGGACACCACCTTCAATACGCCATGCTAAGTTGTCGTTAATGAAGCTGCGATGACCCACTGTGGCACGAGCAGCAACATCAGTCACATCACCAATCTCAGTATTGTTCACACCCAAGCCGGCATAAATACTGTTGTTGAAGTGGTAAAGAGCATCAACACCATAACTATCGCCGTATGCATCCCCACCACCGACTAAATCGGCTTCCATGTAATCGTAATAAATGCGGGCTTCCCAAGCTTCAGTCATCATGTAACCGGCTTCAATGCCTGACGTAAAGGTTTTAAAGCCGTCATCAACGAAGAATAACTGGTTATTGTCGACCGCAACGCGATCTTCGTCTGCAGAAAAGACACCCAAGCGTGCGCCTAAATAGAAGTCATCTTTGTCTGCTTCTGTTTGTTGCGCGAGTACCGGGGCTGTAAGGCCCGCAGCAATTAAAGATAAGGTAATTAAGTTTACTGCTTTCATTGCAAATCTCCTTTTCGATGCAATAACAAATCAGCTCTAAATATGAGAGACTGTTTATGATGTAAAGATTAGTACATTCCGTTGATAAGTCATTTTTATTTGCAGAGATTTACAGTTGACTCAGTCATTTAGTAGCAAAATCCTTGAGTGGTATCACAAATTTGGTCGAAAACACTTGCCGTGGCAATTAAATAAGACTCCATACAAGGTGTGGATCTCCGAAATTATGCTGCAGCAAACTCAAGTCACGACCGTAATCCCTTACTTTCAACGGTTTATGAATAGCTTTCCTGACATTCATACGTTGGCAAAGGCACAACAAGATCACGTCTTAAGCTTATGGACCGGGCTTGGCTATTACGCCAGAGCCCGAAATTTACACAAAACAGCGCAAATGATTAGTCAGGATTTCAACGGCAATTTTCCAAGTACCGTCGACGCTCTGGAGGAACTGCCCGGAATAGGCCGCTCGACGGCAGGTGCTATTCTGTCTTTGGGTCACGGCTTATACGCACCGATTCTCGACGGCAACGTCAAGCGAGTTTTAGCCAGGCACTTTGCGGTTGATGGTTGGCCCGGTAAAACAGCCGTGCAAAAACGTCTTTGGGAATTAAGTGATGAATTAACCCCCAGGGAAGAATGCGGCAACTATAACCAAGCGATGATGGATATTGGCGCCACCGTTTGTACGCGGACTAAGCCTGAGTGTCACCGATGCCCTATTGCTGCCACTTGCACAGCATTTGCCAGCAATACTATTGAACTTTACCCTGGCAAAAAGCCGAAAAGAGCCAAGCCCATAAAGTCGACACAACTACTGATTATTAAGTGTGACAATGAGGTGTTACTGCAAAAGAACCCCCAACAGGGTATTTGGGGTGGACTTTGGGGCTTCCCTCAAGCACAGGCTGATACGGAAATAGAGAGCATTCTGGACACATTCGGCATTGCTGCTGAATCGACTCAGTCATTAGCTGAGTTTCGTCACACTTTCAGTCACTTTCATTTAGACTGTTTTCCGGTCGTCATTAGAGCATCTAAGAAACCAGACTCTCTCAGCGAGTCTAATAATACCATGTGGGTTAACCTGGATTCAGAGCAACAGTTGGGCTTTGCCGCTCCAACCGTTAAACTACTTAAAGAACTGAACAAATAAGTGAGCGAATTATGAGCCGTACTGTATTTTGCGAATATTTACAAAAAGAAGCTGAAGGTCTCGACTTTCAGCTGTATCCCGGCGAGCTGGGTGAGCGTATTTTCAATCATATATCAAAGGAAGCCTGGGCTGAGTGGCAGAAAAAGCAGACCATGCTGATTAATGAGAAACGCTTAAATATGATGGATCCTAATGACCGCGAGTTTTTAGAAACACAAATGACTGATTTCCTGTTCGAGCGTAAGGATGTTCATATTGAAGGCTACACACCGCCAGAAAGCTAACACCTAAACGCCCTTAACTATGCCAGAGCCCCTTATTTAAAGGGGCTTTTTTATTTTTCTTGTCAATTTCTATGATTCTCTAATATATTGACAATAGTTATAACTTATGGGCGTTACTGGAGCTCATTCGGGCAATCTGTTAGACTACTAACGAATTCAACAAAAGGGAGTCTTTATGAAAGCGCCATCCTGGCGAAGAGCCGTACTGAAAGTGGGGAGTGCGCTCATCGCGCCAGATGAAACTGGGGTTAGTACCAAATACTTATTACCCATAGCTCGTTTCATTAACGAGTGTCACGAACGCGGACAAGAAGTCGTTTTAGTTTCTTCGGGCAGTGTTGCTGCCGGCCGCAAGCATATTCATTTCGAACATAAAAAAGTACCTGTCGCTGTTCGTAAAGCAATGTCGGCAGTTGGCCAAAATGAAATGATGGGATACTGGTCGCGCTTTTTTGATTTCCCCTGCGCTCAGCTACTCATGACGCACAGCGACTTACGCGACAGAGCTCGTTATGTCAGCATCAAAAACACACTCAACAGATTGTTAGAACACAACATTTTGCCTGTTGTGAATGAAAACGATGCGCTTGCCACTGACGAAATGAAAGTTGGCGACAACGACAACCTGTCTGCAATGGTCGCAACACTTGTCGACGCTGATGCGCTCTTTATTTGCTCAGACATTGATGGGTTGTTCGACGCTGATCCAAACCTCAACCCTGACGCTAAGAAAATACCAGTGGTTGAGCAAATAGATGAAAGTATCTATTCATTAGCTGGCGGTTCAGTGAGTGACGTAGGTACCGGTGGTATGCGCACGAAGATTGAAGCTGCTGAGAAAGCAACGTCGCATGGTATCGACACATATATTGTTAATGGTGGTAAAGGCGAAACGTTCGAATCTTTGCTGCAAGGCGAAATTCCGGGAACGCTTTTCCGCCGTCAGTCTGATCCAATTAGCAATAAAAAGCATTGGTTAAGACATACCCTGGTTGCACAGGGCGAGATATTGATTGATGACGGCGCAGAGAAAGCGCTGGTCGAGAACGGTGCATCGTTATTAAGTTCGGGCATCGTTGACGTACAAGGTGATTTTGATCGCGGTGATGCTGTGCTGGTGCGTAGTGCCAATGACACAGACGCTATAGCTAAGGGCATCTGCCAATACAGCTCACACGAGCTTATGCACATTAAAGGGCAGCAAACAGAAGATATCGCCGAACAATTTGGCTATAGCCCAATTACAGAAGTGATTCATCGCGACGATTTAATGATTTTGGAGGATTCATGAGCCAGCAATTAGCTAAAGAAATTTCACAACGTGCTGCCAAAGCGGCACGTGCCGTAGCAACGTTATCAGAAGCAGACAAAAACAAAGTTCTGCAAAAAATGGCTGACGCTATTCGCGCGCACCAAGACAAGATTATTGAAGTGAATAAGAAAGACTTGGTAGCAGGCAAAGAAAAAGGCCTAAGCGATGCCATGATGGATCGTCTGGAATTAACACCAGAACGTGTCGAAGGCATGGCATCTGCTATTGAAGAAATTATCAACCTGAAAGATCCCGTTGGTGATAGCTATATACTCGAAGAGCGTCCTAACGGTCTTAAGATTGAAAAGATGCGTATTCCTCTTGGCGTTATTGCCATGATTTACGAAGCGCGTCCTAACGTAACCGCAGACGCGGGTGCACTGTGCTTTAAGTCTGGTAACGCTGTCATTCTGCGTTGTGGTCGCGAAGCCATTGAAAGCAGTAAAGCCATTGCCGAAGCATTACATGAAGCTTTAGAGCAAAGTGGTTTGCCAAAAGATGTTATTACCGTGGTGCCAACACCCGATCGCGAATTAATGACCGAGCTGTTGCAGCAAAAAGACTACATTGATCTGGTCATTCCTCGCGGTGGTGAAGGTCTTATCCACTACGTGAGTGACACCAGTAAAATTCCAGTCATTCAGCATTACAAAGGTGTTTGCCACTTGTATGTCGATAAAGACGCTGATCTTGACAAAGCACTGGCTATTTTGCTGAACGGTAAGACACAACGTACTGGTGTGTGTAACGCACTTGAAGGCTTATTGGTACACCAAGACGTTGCCGATAAGTTCCTGCCGATGGCAGCTAAAGCACTAGGCGAAAAAGATGTAACTATTCACGCAGACAAGCGTTCAGTTGGTTACTTCGATGGTGCCGATGAAATTGCGGATGACCAGTTCGGTGAAGAGTATCTGGCACTGGAAATTGCCGTACGCACCGTTGATGATTTCGACGGAGCATTAGAGCACATTCAGCAGTTTGGCAGTGGTCACACTGAAGTTATCGTTACTGAGAACGATGACACAGCGAAGCGTTTCATCCGTGAAGTTGACTCAGCAGTCACCATGGCGAATGCGTCATCACGCTTCTCTGACGGTGGCCAGCTTGGTTTAGGTGCTGAAATAGGCATTTCTACCAGTAAACTGCACGCTTATGGCCCAATGGGCTTACAAGCACTGACTACTGAAAAATTCGTAGTTACCGGTAACGGCCAAATTCGCGAATAATAACGACAGACTCTCTGTCATAATAAAAGCCCCGGCGCCAAAAACGCCGGGGCTTTTTTATCGCTACTTATAAAAAGCCAGTTTTAACGACGATATCCCGTCAACAACTCAGGCCAGTCTCGAGACTCTTTCCAATAAAAGGTATCGTTCTTCTCTTTTTCTTTTCTCAGAGAGCGCAATAAACGCTGAATGTTAGCTTCTTTCCAGTCGCCCTCTTCACGGAAGTCACATTTATCAAAGTCGACTATCCAGGCTTTATCGTGGTCATCCAGCATCAGGTTATGGCAGTTTAAATCTGAGTGATAGACCCCTGCGTCATGCAGCTCTTTAATGACCGCACCAAGCTTTTGCCAAAGTTCAGCCGATAACTGCTTTTCACGCAATAAACGAAAAACATCAACCGCACCAGGAATCACTTCGACAAGAATATCGGCTCTGTAGCTAAATACCCCTGTTTTCTCCATGCGGGCAGCAACAGGTCTTGGAACCGGTAGCCCTTTTTCACGAAGCTTGAGTAACAAATCAAACTCATAAATTGCCCTGCTTTTCTCAGCGGGCTCTCTTAAAAATCGATCTTTATTAATCTTTCCAACTAAACCACCGCGGTAATAGTGACGTAGCAACAACCCCAAGTCACCCTGCTGAATAAACCAAACCGTTGCCCGGCCGGTTGAATTACCCGCAATGGCTTTCTGCTGTTGCCAGTACTGTGCTGTGAAGTGCTTATCTTCAATTGCTTCAATAATGTCGCTATCGTAGCGAATAAGCCCGCGGGGACTCTGCTCTGTTTTTATCATACCGCTTCCTGTCAGAGTATATTCCAGTGCTCTCGCTAACACGCGTTGCGTTGCACCCTGATGCGTCTTTAAGACACCTTTAGCAGCATCATGTTGTTGTTTCATGACAGCTGGCTGCTGCAGCTTATTGATTGTTTTGACAATATCGTCAACGCTTTCTACCCAGTTTACCGCGCTGGCTTTTGCCAGCTCCCCGTAAACTTGCGGGAAATTAAAAACATGTTTACCAGACATAACATTGGAGCCAGCAGCAATAACTTCAAGGGGGTTATGTCCTCCTCGTTCAATTAAACTGCCGCCAATAAAACTCACAGGTGCTAACTGCCCCCAGAGCATCATTTCGCCCATGCTGTCCGCTAAAAACACATCGCAGTCACTCGGTATCGTTTCACACTGGCTGCGCCTCGCCAGTGTCAGTGAGCTTTCTTCGACCAGTTTTGCAACCGTCTCAAACTGTTCAGGATGTCTGGGCGCGATAATAAGACAGGCTCCCGGCTCTTCATTAAGAATGGCTTTATGGGCCGCAAGTAACAGCTCGTGCTCGCCTGGATGAGTACTGCTGCCCAGCCAAACCAAGCGTCCGTTAGAATTCTCTTTCCATGACGCCGCTTTTAACTTGTCAGCCTGACTAAGCTCAATATCGTATTTGAGGTTTCCATCGACAAATAAATGCTCTTTCGGCACACCCAATACGCTCATTCGACGCGCTGTTTCTGTATTTTGTACCGAAACCAATGCTAACTGTTGCCAAACTGACTTCATTAAACAATGGAAACGTCTATACCCTGCAGCGGAACGCTCTGAAAGCCGCGCATTAAGCAAACACACCGGCGTGTTTTTCATGGCCAGTCGGTTGAGCATTTGGGGCCACAACTCGGTTTCCATAATCCAAACAGCTTTCGGTTTTAGCTTAGTCGCAAAGCGTTTTGCAGCACCTGGCGTATCTAATGGCCAATACCGGCAAGTTACCGCATTGCTAAAGTGCTTCTCTATAAGTGCTCGTGCCGTCGGCGTCATGCAGGTTATAACCACCTTTTCCCCGGGAAACTGGACAATAAACTGCTCAATTAAACGCTTCGCTGCCAGGGTTTCTCCAACTGACACACTATGAATAACCGTACAGCCTTCAAGCTCGCTACTGACAGTATCCAGTGCTAGACGCTCTGACCAATGCGAGCGATAGCGACGGTCTTTTTTTCCGCGCAACCACAGCCAGACAAAAACGGCTGGAGTCACCAGCCGTAGTATTAATCCGTAAAGCCAAAGCATCATGCCAGTTAACGCCAGTACTCAGCTATCCACTTAGTTGGCAACACCTTACGATACCACTTACCACTACGCCCTTCTAAAGCGTCATCGGGGTGCGGTTTACCGTGGAAAATAATGACTTTTGCTTCTTCCGGAATACGCGGCTCCTGAAAGAAGCTCAAGGGAAATGGGCGTAAGCAGTGGCGCTTAAAGCTTCGGCACCATTTTTCCGGCCAATATTTCAGCTTATTCTGGCGGTCAACAAAGTGCGTAATGTATTCCTGCTCATTACGAACATCCGCCGTGGCCGCGTCAGGATCTTTCTTTAAGTGCTCGAGAGCGTCATCGTGTGCACCAATATTAAAACGGAATACCGATGTATTACCTGTTGCATCGGATTTATCCCATTCCTTAATGACCATGAAGTCGCCTTCCGGCTCGAAAAACTCGTCCAGGCTGCCGACAATAATAATATCCAGGTCTAAAAACAGTGTTGGCCCCTCTAAGTCATAAAGAGGGTTTGCAAAGCAGGTTAACTTCAACCAGCCATGCGCTTTTGTCCAAGGTACTTGTTTGTCGAAGTCTTCAAAGCCAATTTTCGGAATTGCTTTAACTTCAATATCATCATTAATGCCATCGAAATCATCCGTAAAGCACACAAAACGAAACGGTCGGCTCAAATGGCGGCTCACCATTGAATGCAGTGTATTCACATAATCGGGGCCGTATTTTTTACCCCACTTTATGCAAATAACATTAACGGGCTTTTGCTGAGACTGACTCTCTGCACTTTCAACCTGGCTCATAAAAACTCCTGACTCTTAAACTAACGCGCATAATGCCATATTTTAGCGAATTTCGGTACGCCAATCTGAATTAACTCAAGCAACGTATTAAGCCTTAGTTAACTCTGGTTATGGACTCGTAATGAAGGCGAAGACAATAAGGCTGATATTAGGTGACCAATTAAATGCTCGCCACCGTTGGTTTAAAACAAAAAACTCAGAAACGCTTTACGTAATGATGGAGCTGGGGCAGGAAGCCGATTACGTGTTGCATCACCGGCAAAAGGTATTGGCGTTTTTTAAAGCCATGCGTAACTTTTCTAACGCATTAGAATCAGCGGGCCATCGCATCTTTTATCTCAGACTGGAGGATGCCCGTAACCAACAAAGCCTCACGAAGAACCTGCTTTGGTTGCTTGAAGAAACTGGCGCAAAACATATTGAGTGCCAGCAACCTGACGAATACCGACTCGGCCATCAACTAAAGAGCTGGGCAGGCGCCAACAATATCGTCATTAAGTGGTTTGATACTGAGCACTTCCTTACTGGCCGAAACGCTTTAAAAGACTACTTTCCAGATACCGACAATTATCTGATGGAAACCTTCTACCGCAAGGTGCGTAGTGAACACGAGATTTTAATGGAGGGTGGGAAACCAATCGGCGGGCGCTGGAACTTCGATAAAGAAAACCAAAAAAAACTGCCGAAAAACCAACACGTTCCCGAGCCTCTTGTATTTGCTAATGACGTTTCGGATATCGACAACATGCTCTCGAAGCAGAATATCAAAACAATGGGAAACGTTAATCCAAAGCAACTTATTTGGCCGGTAAACAGAAAGCAAGCGCAACAATTATTATCGTACTTCTGTGAGTTTGGCTTACCGAATTTCGGCCGTTACCAGGACACAATGACAACTGACAATATAACGCCCGGGGCACATTGGAGTCTCTTCCACTCTCGTCTGTCCTTCGCGTTGAACACCAAAATGCTGCATCCATTAGAAGTGGTTCACTCAGCCGTTGAGCATTGGTCCAACAACAAAGACACGATAAGCCTCGCGCAAATTGAAGGCTTTGTCCGTCAAGTTATCGGCTGGAGAGAGTTTGTCAGAGCCATTTACTGGAAGTTTATGCCCGACTACAAGAACACCAATGTGTTAAACCATACTCGAGCGCTTCCGAACTATTACTGGAATGCGGAAACAAAAATGTCGTGTATGCATCACTCTATCCAGCAGTCATTCGATTACGCTTACGCTCATCACATACAGAGACTCATGGTAACCGGTAACTTCGCACTGCTGGCAGGTGTCTCGCCAGACGCTCTCGATGACTGGTACTTAGGCATTTATATTGACGCTATTGAATGGGTGGAGCTACCCAATACTCGGGGCATGAGCCAATACGCAGACAATGGACTGATTGCGACTAAGCCTTACATTTCAAGTGCAAACTATATGAAGAAAATGGGTCACTATTGTAGCCAATGCCATTACGATCCGAACAAAAAAACCGGTGACAAAGCCTGCCCGTTTAATAGTCTATACTGGCACTTTATTAACCGTCATAAAGAACATTTTGAAAATAACCATAGAATGGGCATGATGTATCAAGTATGGAATAAAAAATCGGATGACGAGCAAAATGCGCTCATACAACAAGCTGAGCATTACCTGAAAACAATAAACGAGTTATAACAAGGACGCACAATGAACAAGTGGTTACCTGCATTTTTACTGATCTTATTACTGACTGCCTGTAAGTCTCAGCCTACACCGGTGGCTGATGTTGTTGATGAATTCGACGCCGACCGCTATTTAGGAAAGTGGTACGAAATTGCGCGAATGCCACACAGCTTTGAAGAGGGTCTGCAAGGCGTTACCGCTGAATACCGTTTAAATGGTGACGGCACATTAGAAGTGACCAATCGTGGCTTTCATGTTGGAAATCAGGAATGGCAAACCGCCATAGGCAAAGCAGAGCCAGTTGAAAATATGAAGGCAGCCTATCAAGTGACGTTTTTCTGGCCGTTTTACGGTGGTTATTACGTTAGCTGGTTAGATGATAACTACCAACAGGCAATTGTCACCAGCGATTCGCATGAGTATTTCTGGTTTTTGTCGCGGACACCGAATGTGTCTCAGTCGGACTTAGATTATGCGCTCGCAAAAGCGAATGAATGGGGATACGACATCGACCAGATGATCATTGTCGATCATCCGGCCGGTGTGAATCATTCTAATTAGTTAAAACGACGTGCTGCGCCCTTTCCTGCCTGACGGCGTTTAGGACCACGGGCGTCACGATCACGCGGTGGACGTGGCGCTCGTTTCACTTGCTCATCACTTAGCTCAAGGCCCATTGGCTGCTGACGAACACGCGCTTTTTTCAGTACGTGCATAACATCTTTCGGCATACCTTTTGGCAACTGAACCAGCGAGTGGTTATCGAACAACTGAATTTGACCGATGTATTTGCTGTCCATAGAGGCTTCGTTTGCAATCGCGCCAACGATGTCTCCGGGACGAGCACCATGCTCTTTACCCACTTGAATTTTATAGGTATCAAAGTCGATATCGGCTGCACGTCCGCCACGTTCAGCGCGAGGCTTACGTTTGTCACCACGCTCATTGCGTCCTGGGCGATCATTACGCATTTCACGCACTGGACGATCTTCTTTCAGGAACAATGGACGTTGTTTGTGCTGTTCAGTTAATAATGCCAAAGCAATATCTTCCGCTGACAACTCACCATTTTCCAGCCACTGCCCCAATAATTTCTTCAGTTTATCACTGTCAGCATGGGCGCTGTCAGCTTGCATTGATGCCTGAAGCTTTTCCAGTAATTGCTGTTGGCGATGCTGGCTCAGCTGGTTCGCATTTGGAACTTCGAAGAACTCTACTGGTGCGTTGGTTAAACGCTCGTAGTGACGCAATAAATGACGCTCTTTTGCACGGAAGAATAAGATAGCTTCACCTGAACGTCCCGCGCGACCTGTACGACCAATACGGTGAACATAAGACTCAGTGTCACTCGGTAAATCGTAGTTAATAACGTGGGTAATTTCAGGTACATCCAAACCACGTGCTACAACGTCTGTAGCAACCAGAATTTCGATATGACCACTGCGCAACTGACTGACCGTTTGCTCACGTTGAGCCTGGTTTAAGTCGCCGCTTAAAGGTGACGCTTTGAATCCTGAACGTTGTAATAACTCAGCGACATCCATAGTATCCTGACGGGTACGTACGAAAATCAAAGCTCGCTGATACGGAGTCACTTCTAATAATCGAGTCAGAGCGGTCATTTTCGTCATGCCCTGAACTTTCCAGGCTTTCTGCTTAATGGTCGCTTTTTCACGCGCAACTGCTTCAATCTGAATATTCAGTGGTTTATTCAGGAAAGTTTTCGCTAACTTGCGAATAGCATTTGGCATGGTTGCCGAGAACAGAGCACGCTGAGCGGTTTCAGGTACACCTTTTAAAATAGTTTCAATGTCTTCAATGAAGCCCATGTTCAACATTTCGTCGGCTTCATCTAATACCGCAACCTTCAAACCATCCAGTTGCAATACGTTTTTATTCAGTAAGTCGATAAGACGACCCGGCGTACCAACAACAATTGAGGTACCTTGTTTTAGCGCTTTTACCTGCGGGCCGAAAGCTGCACCGCCATAAACAGTAGCAACACCGACGCCACGCATCTGCTTAGAAAAGCCTTCTAAGGCTTCAGCAACCTGAATAGCCAGCTCACGCGTTGGTGTAACCACCAAAACTTGAGTCTGTTTCAGAGAAGGGTCTATTTTGGCCAGCGCGGGTAAACCAAATGCGGCTGTTTTACCGGTACCTGTCTGTGCTTCGCCCAGAACGTCGTTGCCTTCCAATAACGCAGGAATAGATTGCTGCTGGATAGGAGTTGGGGTTTCGAAACCCATAGCGTTCAGTTGTTCAAGCACAGCAGAAGGTAAAGCCATGTCGCTGAACGACAGGCTCGATTGAGTCTTTGACATAAATTGTGTCTCACTATATTCCCGTTTGCCTCATGGCAAACAAAACAAATATGGGGTTATGGCCCGGCAACAGGAATCAGTGGTCAGTCTCTAAACTGTCTGGACTGGAATCAGGCGCTGCAACCCCGCGAATCAAGGGTGACCGCTGCCTCATCAGTAATGCGGTGTTCCTTGAAGGAGCTGCGGATTATACGCATTTATTCAATAAAAGCAATGCAACTGGATACTTTTTCGACAAAAAGCAAAATATAGACTGAAATCATTGAAAAAGTTGAACCATTTGTGCATTTATTGCCTACATTAGTAGGGATAAACTTATTCAGTTGGAGGCTATATGTCAGCACATTCCATGTCATCACTTACCAAAAGCGATTGTTTCATCGAGGGTCACTGGGTACCGACAGAAAAACGTTTCAATGTTACTAACCCGGCAACCGGCGAGGTGTTGGCCGAAGTAGCCGATGCCGATGACGAACTTACACAGCGCGCTATTAACGTCGCCGAGACCGCCCTGGCGAAATGGCGCAAGAAAACCGCCCGCGAACGCGCCGTTCTTTTGCGCAAGTGGTATCAGTCTATGATGGACAACAAGCAGGCACTGGGCGAATTGATGAGTGCCGAGCAAGGTAAACCGATTCCTGAAGCGGTTGGCGAAGTCGAATATGGCGCCAGCTTTGTTGACTGGTTTGCCGGCGAAGCCGAACGCATAAACGGCGATATTCTGCCGCTAACTGACAGTAGTAAGCGCGTATTGGTAACAAAAGAGCCTGTCGGTGTCTGTGCAGCAATTACACCGTGGAACTTCCCGAATGCGATGATCACTCGCAAAATTGCACCAGCACTAGCTGCAGGTTGTACTATTGTTGTTAAGCCGCCGCAATTAACACCACTTTCAAGCCTGGCTTTAGCGCAGCTCGCCAGCGAAGTTGGTATACCGGACGGTGTTATTAATATCATTCCAACCAGCGATGCAAAAACTGTAGGTAAGCGTTTGGCAACTTCACCACAGGTTCGTAAGCTGTCATTCACCGGCTCTACCGGTGTTGGCAAAATTCTTATGCAGCAATGCTCGGAGCACGTATCAAAAGTATCATTAGAGCTTGGTGGTAACGCACCGTTTCTGGTGTTTGACGATGCCGACATTGAGCAAGCAGCCGAGCAACTTATTGCCTGTAAATTCCGCAACGGCGGACAAACCTGCGTTTCGGCAAACCGCGTATTAGTTCAGGAAAGTGTTGCCGAGAAATTCACTCAGGCTATTGTCAGCAAAGTCAAAGCCCTTAAAGTCGGCCCCGGCACTGAGGAAGGCGTCGACTTAGGCCCGCTTATTGATCAGGACGCCGTCGACAAAGTTCAGCGTCTGGTACTGTCTGCGAAGTCAGACGGCGCAACGATTGAGGCCGGCGGCTCAGTCATGACCGAACTGGGCGACTTATTCTACGCGCCAACGGTGGTTTCGGGTGTTACTGACGATATGGACATTACCAAAGAAGAGATTTTTGGCCCTGTAATTGCCATTAATACCTTTGAAACCGAAGAAGAAGGTATTAAGAAAGCCAATGACACCCCGTTTGGGCTTGCCTCTTACTTTGCCGCAAAAGACACGTCTCGTATTTTCCGAGTGAGTGAAGCACTTGAATACGGCATGGTAGGCGTTAATACCGGCGGTATTTCGCATGCTTACAATCCATTTGGCGGCATTAAAGAGTCCGGTATTGGACGTGAAGGGTCAAAATACGGTATTGATGAATACTTAGAATTGAAAACCGTAACCCTCGGCGGACTTGAATGAACCCACAACTTAAAACGTTAGAGCAACTTCAACACACCTTTGACAGCGGGCTTACACGTCCGCTGTCTTGGCGTCAGCAGCAGTTAAAACAGCTCGCCCGTTTTTTAGAAGACCACGAAAAGGACTTGCTGGACGCACTGCAGCAAGATTTAGGAAAGTGCCCCAGCGAGTCTCAACTGACTGAAATTCAGTTTTTAAAAACAGACATAAAGCATAGCCTCAAAGCACTCACTGGCTGGGTTAAACCGCGCAAAGTAAGTAACCCAATGCTTGCCTGGCCTGCCAAGAGTGTAATAGTGCCAGAGCCCTTAGGAAGCGTATTAGTCTTAGGAGCCTGGAATTACCCTGTTCAGCTAACCCTGGCGCCGGTTATTGCGGCCGTTGCTGCAGGTAACTGTGCACTGATTAAGCCATCAGAGCATGCTGAGGCAACCGCAAAAGTTTTTGAGAAACACCTGGTAAATTACCTGGACAGCGCAGCCTTTAAAGTCATTACTGGCGGCGTTGAAGTTTCTCAACAGCTGACCGAATTGCCGTTTGACCATATTTTTTACACCGGCGGCCCGCAAGCAGCCAAAGCCATTATGGCTGCGGCAGCTAAAAACCTGACACCTGTGACACTTGAGCTTGGCGGCAAAAGTCCTGCCGTTGTATTAAGCGACGCCGATATTACCGTAACGGCTCGCCGCATTGTCTGGGGCAAATACCTTAACGCTGGGCAAACCTGTATCGCGCCAGACTATTTGCTGGTTGAGGAGTCAATGAAAGATCGTTTAATTGACGCATTACGCGAGCAAATTGCGCAATTTTATGGGGATGATCCTCAGCAATCGAATGACTTTGGCCGTATTATTCACGAGCAACACTGGCAACGACTGACACAGATGCTGGACAGTGAAAACGTCGTTATTGGTGGAGATTTTGACAAGCGTGAGCGTTATATCGCACCAACAGTTATCGATGGAGTATCTGGTGACAGTCTGCTAATGCAGGAAGAAATATTTGGTCCGCTATTGCCGGTGATGAGCATGAAGTCAGCTTCTGAAGCTATTGAGTTTATCAACACCAAGCCTAAACCTTTGGCGCTTTATGTGTTTTCAAAAGATAAGCGAACGCTGAAACAGTTTACTCAACGAGTGTCCGCTGGCAATGTTTGCTACAACGACACCCTGATGTTTATGCTCAACGACAGACTGCCGTTTGGTGGTGTTGGGCAAAGTGGTATGGGTCGTTATCACGGAAAGTGGGGCTTTGATACTTTTAGTCATTTAAAACCCGTCATGACCCGCAGCTTCAGCTTCGACGTGGCATTGCGTTACCCTCCTTACAGCAAATTAAAAGACAAAGTCTTATCTTGGTTTGCTGGTTAACCTTGAAATTGGCGTTTAGCGTCAGCATATCCTGCGTTAAGACACGAATAAACTGACACAGGAGAACGGGCGCAAATGTCACAGTCCAACATTATTGATGTCACCCTGCAGAACTTTCAGCAGGTGCTCTTAGAAGGCTCAAAAGAGAAACTGGTTATTATCGACTTTTGGGCTGACTGGTGCGAGCCATGTAAGCAGCTCATGCCAGTGTTGGAAAAGTTGGCGGGCGAATACAGCGACCAGGTTATCCTGGCTAAAATAAACTGTGACGATCAACAAGAGTTGGCCATGCAGTTTGGTATCCGTAGCCTTCCAACTGTGGCTTTCTTCAAAAACGGTGAGCCGGTCGATAGCTTTGGTGGTGTTAAAACCGAAGGCGAAATTCGGGAAATATTGAGCAAACACCTACCCAGCCCGTCAGATAACCTGATTCAACAGGCACAAGTAGCCATGGGTGAAGGCGATGCAAACAAAGCCTATACCTTGGCTAAGCAAGCCTATGACCTCGACAATACCGATATGGCAGCCGTTAAGTTGCTCGCTGAAGCGGCGGTCGACGCCGGTCGATTAGACCAGGCGAAAGAGCTTGTCGCTGCAATTCCTATGGTTGAGCAAGACAGTGACTATCAGCGCATTAAAGGCAAGCTAGAATTAGCGGAAGACGCTGCCGACTCTCCGGAACTTCGCGCTTTGCAGGATCAAGCCGAGCAAAACCCAGATGACTTATCGCTGAAATTACAATTAGCCTTAAAGTTTCATGAAGCGAACCGCGATGAGGAAGCTCTGCAACTGGTGTTTACCGTGTTAACGAAAGACGTCAATTTTGAAGGTGCGAAAAAATACGCACTGGACATTATTAATTCGTTACCCGATGGTGATCCGCTCGCAGCGACCTATCGTAGAAAACTCTACAGCATGATGTATTAGGCTGTTCACTAGCAACGATCTTGGCCGGCTCCCTCAGCCGGCCCTTTTTTTGGTACTAACTGACTAACCCCATGCAGCAAATTTATCAGAGCCAGGTTAACTCCGGAAAACTGAACGAAGACTCATTTCAACGCGAAGCGGTCACCGCATTGCAGCAGCGTCTTGATGCTATTCGGAAGAACAGCCAGGCGCCCATAAAAAGCTTGTACTTCTACGGCCCTGTCGGTCGCGGAAAAACCATGCTAATGGATATGTTTTCCGAACAGCTACGCTCACTTTCAACAGCCAATTCATCGTTTATAAGGCTGCACTACCACCACTTTATGGCCAGAGTTCATGATGCACTTAATGGTTTGCAGGGCGAGGAAAACCCAATGCAACAAGTTGCAAAAGAGTGGGCCAACGAATATTCGATTATCTGCCTGGACGAATTTTTTGTAGAAGACATTGGCGACGCCATGATTCTGGCTCGCCTTTGGGAAAGCTTGTTTGCTGAGGGCGTGACATTAATTACAACGTCTAACGCGCCTCCTGCCGAACTGTATAAAGACGGCTTGGCTCGACACCGCTTTGAACCGACTATTGAGCTTTTAAACAGTCAGTGCGAACTCATTGACTTAGGTTTTGGCACTGATTACCGGCGAATTAACCATACTGACATGCCGCTTTATCTTATTGAGGGACAACCTGAAGAATTAAAAACTCTGGCCGAGACGCGCTTTGGCACGGTAAAGCCAGCCGAAAGCGTTTCAATAATGAACCGAAGTATCCCTTGCTTGTGGGGCAATAAAAAAATAATTGGCTTTGACTTCATGAGCTTATGCTCTGGCCCCAGAAGCCAGCGCGACTACATGGAACTGGCCGATAAATATTCCGCCATAGCCGTTCAAAATGTGCCTGCCTTTACCTACGTTCCCGACAAAGAGCTGGTGCATGGCGTCGAAGAAACCTACCAGCGGGAACACGACGCAAAATTTATCAGCAAATTCGATAATGAAGCTCGTCGTTTTATCGCACTCGTTGACGAATGCTACGACCGGGGCTGCGTATTGCTTATAACCGCAGAAGTCAGTGTTGAACAACTGTATCAGGCACGACAGCTTGCCTTCCCATTCAGGCGCTGTGTGTCGCGTCTTTTCGAAATGCAGCATTGGTAGGGGAAACACGCTGGTAAAAAGACGCCAATCTGTTCCAGAGAGTAGAATTCCCTGTATTTACCAGCGTGTTAAAACAGAGTTAGAAAAAGGTTACATGAGTTTTAACATTTTCCAATATCGCATTTGTAATGGATGTTAATAATTTTTTTTGGCGTTCAGGTCGGACTTGCCAATATTCACGACGTATTCACTCACCCGCTGCTTGCCGTTAACGTTACCCCTTGCTAGGATTGCTGGAATTTAATAAATGATGCTTAACAAGCACCTCAAGATAATAACGATAATAAGAAGGTCAGAATGAGCGAACAACGCGATCAATTCAGCTCTAAAATTGGATTTATACTAGCCGCGGCAGGCTCTGCTGTTGGCATCGGCAACTTAGTCGGCTTCCCTGTCGCTGCGACAAAAAACGGTGGCGGCGCATTTCTTATTATTTATGCTTTGTTCGTTGCCTTTATTTGTGTCCCGGTCATGCTCGCAGAAATGGGTCTTGGCCGCAGAGCTCAAAAAAGCCCACTAGGGTCCTATCAGGCATTATCACCAGACAATAAAGGCTGGCATATAGCAGGGCTACTGGCCGTTATTACGCCCTTTATGATTGCCGTATTCTATATGGTCATTACCGTATGGATATTCGGCTATTTATGGCACTCAGTAACCGGCAACCTGGCGATGTTAGCCGACCCGGAATACTTCGGGCAGTTTGTGAATGATTACGGTTTTGTTGGCTTCCTGGTGGCAGTTACCGTCATTATTAACGTGATTCTGGTAGGAGGCGTTCGCAAAGGCATCGAAAAAGCCGCCAAGTTCCTGATGCCAGCTCTTTTTATTATGCTGGTATTGCTGGTCATTTTCGTTTTATCACTGGACAACGCAGCATTGGGTGTTGAGTTTTACTTGGTCCCTGACTTCTCAAAAATTGACGGCTCCGTTATCAATGGTGCACTGGCACAAGCTTTCTTCTCATTATCTCTGGGTATGGGTATTCTGATTACTTACGGCTCTTATTTCAGCCGCCGCGACGATATTGTAACCTCAGGAAAGTTAGTTGCACTCACCGATACCGCTGTAGCATTTACCGCCGGCTTAATGACTCTGCCCGCTATTTTTGCGATAAACCCGAACACCAACCCGGACACGCTGAGCGACTCTTCAGTCAGTATGATTTTCTCCTTCTTCCCACAAATTTTTGTGGCATTAGAAGGTGTTGTCGGGTATTTCGGTGCTAGCTTAGCCGCGACTGTCTTCTTTTTGCTGACGTTTATTGCAGCTATTACGTCACTGGTATCGATACTGGAAGTACCAACGGCAGCCATTATTGAAAAAGCAAAGTTCAGCCGGAAAAAGACTCTGCTGGTTATGGGTTTTGCCGTTACAGTTCTCACACTCATAGCCGCAACCTCGTTTGGCTTCGTACCAGCATTTACTGAGTTCACATCATACGCCGGGCAAACAAAGTCGGTGTTTGACGTTATTTACGACGTATTTTATGACACCATATTGCCGTTAAATGGTCTGCTTATCTGCTTGTTTGTGACTCTACACTGGCGCAGAAAAGGGTTAGAAGACGAGCTGTCAGAAGGCAACCCGAATTATAGAAATACACTACTAGCCAAATATGTGCGTATTTCTATCAGCACCTTTATTCCGTTAATTCTGGCGGTGGTATTCATTAATACAGTACTGACAAAATTTGTCGGGTTTTCACTATTTTAATGGCAGAGTGTTGTAAGTAATGGAACGTGGCAGTTTTCGACAGCTAAAACTGCTGCAAACAGCGAGTCAATGGCAGCAAGCCTGCCAGACTCGCTCTTTTCAAAGTCTTCTTCTCTCCCCAGAGGATCCAGATGCTGATGCACACCTCAACCGATACAGAGACTACCTGGGTCATGAATTTGAAAGCGTCCTTCTCGATTGTCAGGCGGGCTTAAATGCCGATGCGATTTGTGCGCTGTGCGGCACTATCGTTGGTGGCGGAGAGTTAATCATTCTTTTGCCCAGTGACAATTCCGCTATGGTCGAACGGCTTCAGCGCTTTGCGAGTCAGTATTTTAGTAATAATGCACTGCCTGCGAACGCTTCTAAAAGTTTTAAAAAAGCCCAGACAGAACATCAGGTACTGACAGAAGCGCTGACCGGCGAGTTTATCAGTGGAACGTCTCCGCACACGCACATCCTTATTGCTGAACGAGGCCGGGGGAAAAGCACTCTGCTCGGTAAAGCATTAGCCGAAGTGAGTGCAACCTGCGCTGAAACTGAAATCATTGTTACTGCACCGAGAAAAGCCAATGCTCAGGTTTTACTGAAGCAAGCGCCAACCGCCACCTTTAAGGCCTGGGATAAGCTACTGGAACAACCCGGGGACTCGACTAAGCAGTTGATTATCGATGAAGCTGCCGGCATTCCTTTATGGGCTACCGAAAAGCTCTGCCAAAAGTTCACACCGTGGTTATTAGCCACTACGGTTTCGGGCTACGAGGGCTGCGGCCGAGGCTTTGCCATACACTTTCAGCAATGGGCAGAAAAACACTTGCCTAAAGTTAAGAACCATCGTTTATCAGTACCAATGCGGTGGCCTGAAAATGACCCTTTAGAGCATTGGTTAACTGACACGTTTCTAATGGATGAAACCGCCACTGCCTTAACACGAGAGTTGGCTGACGGGCAGTTTATTGAACATGCTTTGCAACTGCAGGAAAACACCTTACGTCAATGCTTCCAGCTGCTCTTAAATGCTCATTACCAAAGCAGCCCTAATGACCTTAATTTGCTACTGAGTGACCCGTTACATCGGCTGGCTTACACTCGCCAGAACGGAGAAGTAGTTGCTGTTGCCTGGCTTATTGAAGAAGGCCCTGTTCCAAAAGAGCTGCACACACCTATTTTACAGGGTAAACGACGCCCTAAAGGAAACCTGCTGCCACAAGCCATTGGCTATTTTTTACAACAGCCCTGGGCTCTAAGCGCGTCCTGGCTGAGAGTTGCTCGTATCGCTGTGCCTGCCGGCCTCCGTCATCAGGGATATGCCTCTGAGTTGCTCGGCTTTATTCAGCAACACCCTAGTTACAAACATATTAATAAAACAGGCACCAGCTTTGCGTGGGAGCCCGGAGTTGCGAAGTTTTGGGAAGCTAATGGTTTTGTACCATGGCGTACCAGCCACCGACTCGACAGTGTATCGGCACGCCCCGCCGCTATTTATGTCAGAGCCGACAGTATGGGTGATGACCCAAGCTCAAACACCTCTCTTACTGACGATATTAGTCGGTGGGCAAAGGCTGAACAGAATTGGCTTATAAACGCTCACTCTGAGATACCAGAAAACCTTATCACTAACCCTCTCCCCCATTTGTTGGTGAAGGCTTACGTGAACGAGCGCATTCCATTTGACGCAGCCCACTTTGCCTTGGCTGTTTACTACCAAAATAAACACCCGGCCGACGAACTGACTCAATATTTGAGCCGGCCATCATGCTCTCTGAAACAGCTAGCCCAGCTCTATGGTTGCGCCTCGAAACAACAAGCGAACGTAAAACTGCGTAAAGATACCGCTCCGCTTGTCTAATGTGACTTGTTGTTTTCACCACAACTTTCTATGATCAAGTCAGTCTTAACAAAGGGGAAGGCAATGACTCGTTATTCATCAATCCGTGTATTACTGGCTACGCTCTCTGGCGCTCTTATTCTAAGCGCATGCAGCTCTCAGCCAAAGCCTCAGCAGCAGTCGCCTTATGGGTTTCCGCAAACCAAAACGGTTGACCAAACAGACAACTATCACGGCACCACTGTTGCTGACCCATACCGCTGGCTGGAGGACCTCCGCTCAAAAGAGGTTTCCCAGTGGGTCAATAGTCAAAACGAGTTCTCAACACCTTATTTGCAGAAACTTCCCGCCTACAATGACCTGAAGCAACGATTAACCGAGCTTTGGAACTACAAAAAAATAGGCACGCCATTTCAATACGCGAATCGATACTTTTACTTTGCTAACGACGGTCTGCAAAGCCAGGACATTCTCTACACAATGACGGACTTAGAGAGCGCCCCGGAAGTATTAATTGACCCGAATAAACTCAGCGAAGACGGCACGTTATCACTAGCCAGAATACAAGTGTCCCCTAACGCAAAGTATATCGCTTACGCGGTTTCAGAAAAGGGTAGCGACTGGACTGAAATTCACATTAAAAACATTGAGTCTGGCAAGACTTTGTCCGATAAAATAAGTGGCGTTAAATTCTCCAATATCGCTTGGTTGCCAAACGAAAACGGCTTCTATTACAGCCGCTATCCTCAAAATGCTAATGGAAAATACGACGACTCAAAGCCAGTGAGTGTTTACTTTCACAGCTTGGGCCGCTCTCAAAGTGATGACGAATTGATCTTCGCGTTACAGAATCAACCTAGCTGGAACCCATATCCGGAGGTGACTCACGATGGTCGCTATTTATTAGTCAATGTGTCTTCCGGGTATGATGCTAACGCGGTTTTCAGCCGCCCATTAGCCGAGGACAGTGAGCCTTTTACCGGGCTATTGACCAAGTGGGATGGACAGTATGACTATGTAACCAGTCATGACGATAAGCTATATTTCCGGACTACCGCCCAGGCTCCAAGAGGCCGAGTCATCGCCGTCGATATGAACAACTCCGGTGATAACAACTGGTCTGAAATAATTCCTGAAAGTACACATACATTGACCTCAATGTCCGCGGTCAACGGCCAACTCTTTGCTCACTATTTGCAAAATGCACATTCTCGTGTTGGCATTTTTAACTATAAAGGACAGTTACTACAAGAGCTTGCTCTGCCCGGTATCGGCACCGTCTCAGGCTTTAACGGGTCACCGTCAGCTAAAGACACTTTCTTCAGTTTTTCAGGTTTTACCGAACCTGGAAAAATTTACCGATACCAAGTAGAGCAACAGCGCACAACGTTATGGCAGGAAGTCGAATTTCCGGCCGAACTTGAGTCATACGAAACGCATCAAGTGGTCTACGAGAGTAAAGACAGCACAGAAATCCCTATGTTTCTGGTGCACTCTCAAGACGTGGAACTGGACGGAAGTAACCCCACGCTGCTGTATGGTTATGGTGGTTTTAATATCTCTTTAACGCCCGAATTTAAAGCCGACCGTATTGCCTGGTTAGAAATGGGCGGAGTGCTGGCAATACCTAACTTGCGAGGCGGTGGCGAATTTGGCGAAACATGGCATCAGGCTGGCACAAAAGCTAACAAGCAAAGGGTATTTGATGACTTTATCGCCGCCGCAGAGTGGCTAATTAAGAACAACTATACCAACAAAGACCAGCTCGCTATCCATGGCCGCAGTAATGGAGGGTTATTGGTAGGCGCTACTCTGACACAACGACCAGAGTTATTCGCCGCAGCCGTACCAGCTGTTGGCGTATTGGACATGCTGCGTTATCACTTGCCCAATGCAAACGCACGCGGCTGGAGCAGTGAGTTTGGTCTGAGTGAAAACGCCGATGAGTTCACTGCTTTATATGAGTACTCTCCGGTTCATAACACGAAACAAGGCACTTGCTACCCAGCTACCCTCGTCACCACCGCGAATAACGACAACCGAGTCGCTCCATGGCACAGCTATAAGTTTGCGGCGGCACTTCAGGAGGACCAAGGGTGCAATAATCCAATACTTCTCAATGTTGAAACTCGTGCAGGTCATGGTGCAGGCACACCTACGTGGATGAAAATTGAATCAGCCGCTGAGAAGTGGGCTTTTTTAAACGAACAACTCGGCATCAATAAAGAACAGAGAAGCTCTGCTTCTCAATGATGATTTTCAAAAAATGTGCTATCTTTCGCGGCAATCTTATTCGTAAAATAAGTCCGTTAACGATTTCTGTGAAGGATAGCATTCATGTCTAAAGTTCTTATTATTGGCGCTGGCGGTGTTGCTGGTGTTGTTGTTCAAAAATGTGCGAAATTACCGGAAGTTTTTTCTGAAATACACTTAGCCAGCCGCACCTTGTCAAAGTGTCAGGCACTTCAGGAAAAAGCAGGCAAAGATCGCGTTGTTGGCGTGTATCAAGTTGATGCTGATGACGCAGCAGAAGTCGCCGAGCTTATTCGCGGCATTAACCCGTCGCTGGTTATTAATGTTGCCCTGCCTTACCAGGACTTGCCAATTATGGATGCGTGCTTAGAAACAGGCGTTCACTACTTAGATACCGCCAACTACGAGCCTAAAGACGAAGCAAAATTCGAATACTCGTGGCAGTGGGCGTATCAGGACAAATTTAAAGAAAAAGGCTTAATGGCGCTTTTAGGTGCTGGCTTTGATCCGGGCGTAACCAACGTATTTACCGCTTACGCCGCCAAGCATTACTTCGACGAAGTGCATTACTTAGACATTGTTGACTGCAACGGTGGTGATCACGGTCAGGCCTTTGCAACTAACTTTAACCCGGAAATTAACATCCGCGAAATTACTCAACGCGGCAAATACTGGGAAAATGGTGAGTGGCACGAAACAGACCCTATCAGTGTTCGTAAAGACTTAGACTACCCAAATGTTGGCGTGCGTCCTTCGTACTTGCTGTTCCACGAAGAGTTAGAGTCTCTGGTTAAACACTTCCCAACTATTAAGCGTGCGCGCTTCTGGATGACCTTCGGTGACCAATACCTGACGCATTTGCGTGTATTAGAAAACGTAGGCATGACCTCTATTGAACCTGTTGAGTTTGAAGGCAAGAAAATTGTGCCTCTGGAGTTTCTGAAAGCTGTATTGCCAAACCCTGGTTCATTAGCGGAAGGTTACACCGGCAAAACCTGTATCGGTACCTACGTTACCGGCATGAAAGACGGTAAAGAAAAGACCATCTTCATCTACAACAACTGTGACCACGCTGAAACCAATAAAGAAGTTGGCGCACAGGCTGTATCCTACACAACGGGCGTGCCTGCCATGATAGCAGCTTCATTAATGCTGCAAGGCGAGTGGATGAAACCCGGCGTATGGAATATGGAGCAGTTTGACCCGGATGAGTTCATGAACCGTCTGAATCAATACGGTTTACCATGGCACGTTCAAGAATGCGACAAGCCGTTTGAGAAGTAAGTGAGTCACTGATGAGCCATTATTTATCGCCGGATATTCCGTCGCCATGCTACGTGCTGGATGAGAAATTGCTACGCCGCAACCTCGAACTTATGCAATACGTTCAGGAAAAAAGCGGCGCAGATATTATTCTTGCACTGAAAGGCTACTCAATGTGGTCCGCGTTTCCGCTGATTAAGCAATATTTGAAAGGCTGTACAGCCAGCTCGGTATGGGAAGCCAAACTGGCCGCCTATGAGTTTGGTCGTGAAGTGCACGCTTATGCGCCGGCATACAAACAAGCCGATATTGATGAGCTCCTGCCATTAGTAAACCACTTGTCCTTTAATAGCGTGACGCAATGGCAGCGCTACCATGAACAAGTAGCTGAAGCTGGCGTTTCTATTGGCTTACGTATAAACCCGGAGCACCAGGAGGCAGACACTGAGCTGTACGATCCCAGTGCACCGGGATCACGCTTAGGAATTAGAGCCAGCGAGCTTAGCCAGCATGATTTAACGGGGGTTGAGGGCTTACACGTTCACAACTTGTGCGAGTGTGACTCTTTCGCTTTAGAACGTACGCTGGAAGCTGTAGAAAGCCGCTTCGGCGAACAGTTGAAACAGGTTAAATGGCTTAATTTAGGTGGTGGTCATTTAATGACTCGCGAAGGGTACGATGTCGAACACCTCATAAGCCAACTTAAACGCCTACGTGAGACCTATGACCTTCAGGTAATTCTGGAGCCGGGCTCTGCGGTTGCTTGGCAAACCGGTCCGTTAGTTTGCGAAGTGGTGGATATTGTTGACAACAATGGTCCTATCGCCTTGCTTGATATCTCAGCAACGGCTCATATGCCTGACGTATTAGAGATGCCTTATCGGCCAGCAATTACTGATGCCGGGCTGCCGGGAGAAAAAGCCTTCAGTTATCGCTTAGGGGGTAATAGTTGCCTGGCCGGTGATGTCATTGGTGAATACAGCTTTGATCAAGCATTGGCCGTTGGTGACCGCCTCATATTTGAAGACATGATGCATTACACCATGGTGAAAACGACATTTTTCAATGGTGTACAGCACCCGGCTATCGGAATACTGCATGAAGACGGGCGTTTTGACTGCATACGAGAGTTCAGTTACGAAGACTTTCGCAGTCGACTTTCATAGTCCTTAAGAAAACGTTAAAGCGGCCACTATTCCAGTGGCCGTTTTGCTTTTTCCACCACGGAAGGTGGCATGCGGTCTGACAGTTGCGCCAGTTGCTGCTGAATTTCCCGATGCTTACCAGAATCACCTGTTACTGAATTGTGCAGCCAATGGTAGGCATTTTCGTAGTCATAAGGGCTGCCATGATCATTCAGTAAAATACTGGCAAAACGCTGCTGAGCACGAAGGTTTCCTAAAGAAGCGGCCTCACGCAAGTATAAAATAGCGCGTTCAATATCCTGCTGTACGAGCCTTCCTTCATGATAGTAACGCCCCAGTTGCTCCAACGCCTCGACTAACCCCTGCTCTGCCGCTTTTTCCATATACAACAAACCAATTTTAGGGTCCCTGTCATAGCAAATACCCCATGCTTTCATATCGCCATAAAGAAATTGGTACGTCGGACGGCGTTCAAGCTCTGCCTGAGCCTCAATATCCTGGGCTAACTGACAACGGTCAACATCGCGAACCTGAGTAATGTGTTCATTTGTGGCAAACATTTCCACCAGCTCAGCATCAGAATATAGCTGAACCGCTTCTATGTCCTGAGACTTTGCAGGTAAGGCAAATAAGACACCGCTTAGTACGGCCGCGATTATCGCTGCTTTATGCCACGTCATGTTCTACTCCAGTACGCTTAATCAGTCACTACTGTTGGTTATCGGCACAAAGTCTCAAACCCTTAAAGGTTAAGTCATCAATGCGACAGATATTACCACTCAAATGGGAGGCCAGTTGTTCGCTGTCGCCGCCGGTGACAACAACAGTAAACGCCTCATCGTTAAATAACGAGGGAGAGAGTTTGGCCGCCTCGTAAACAACTCCAATTAAGCTAGCCTCAATGCCATGCAGCATGCCTTCGCGGGTACTGCCCCCGGGCTCTAGTCTTGCCTGAGCACTCTGCTCGATGGGCACGTTACCTAACTGCGCAGTGCCCTGTCCAAGCGCATTCAACATTAACTGCCGACCGGGTACTATCCAGCCACCCAAGTGTTGTCCGTCGCGGGTTAGCCAGTCCACAGTCAATGCCGTACCGGCATCAATAATAAGCGCATGCCCGGTAATCGCTTTATGACAGCCTAACAAAGCCAACCAACGGTCAGCGCCTAAAGCTTCAGGCTTCTCCCGGTACGCGTTCACCACCCCTAACTGAGTCGCGCGAGTACGTTGCCAGCGCACGTTAATTCCAAGTTCGGCCAGCGACTGATTCAATGTATCAACCACCTGCACAGACGCCACGCTCACCCCTAGAGCTTCTTTGGTGTCTTCGAGTTGTTCAGTATTAATAACACCCAGCAAAATATCCTTTAACGAGCGACTTAAATCATTCAACCAATGTTGATGCTCAATAGCCCCCAGCCACTGAATAGAGTCAGTATGCTTGTCCCACCAAGCGAACTTACACCGTGTGTTACCAGCGTCAATGAGTAGCATCTAATGTCCCTACTGTTGTAATCGTAAACTAATTTCACCGCCGAAGTAGCGCTTCACGCCGGTCTCGTCCTGCACCAGCAAGGCACCGTTTTCATCGATACCACGGCAGGTCCCGACACATTCGCGCTGCCCCATAACGAGACGTACCGGCTTATCGAGAAATTGGTCATAAGCACGCCAGCGTTCCTGGAATACACTGAGCCCTGCCGCATCATATTCCGACAAGCACGCAAGAACCGAATCTCTAACCCGTGCCGCTATCAGGTTGCGGGACATGATAGTGGGTATTTCACTGCTTATATCAGTCCATGCCTGGTCAATATGTTGCGCCACACTTTCCGGCATTTTCAGGTTAATCCCAATGCCAATAATGCTGTGCGCAGATCCGTCCGCCAGTGTTTCTAAGTCAACTAAAATACCAGACACTTTTTTGCCTTTTATATAGACATCATTCGGCCACTTTAGACCAACACCTTCAATTCCCAGGGACCCAAAACACTCGGCTAAGGCTACACCAACGGCCAGACTCAAGCCCATAGCACCGTGTATGCCCTCTGCCAGGGGCCAGTAAACACTAAAATATAAGTTACTTCCAAATGGCGATATCCAGCGCTTGCCGCGCCTTCCCCTGCCTGCTGTCTGAGCTTCTGCAAATACCGAGTACCCGGCCGCTAACTTTTGTTCCTGCGCCAGCAGTTTGAGCTCATCATTACTTGAGTCGACAACCGAATAAACCGCAAAATCAGGTTCGTTAGTGAAGTGCTCAGTGGCTTGTTTTATCTTTTCTTTGTCCAGCAGCTCTAGCTGCTGAGACAATTTGTACCCCTTGCCACTGACAGAGAATAACTCAAGGCCCAGTTCTTCAAGCTTATGAATGTGCTGATTCACCGCAGCTCGGGAAATATTCAACTGCTCACCCAACGACTGACCGGAATGAAACTCGCCATCCGATAGCTGCTGAATAAGCTGATCAAGTCGTTGTGACTGCTTCATGGCGTACGTCCCTTCTTATTTGAAGCATTTATAAGTTAATGAGCCCCTGAGCACCCACGAGACGAACTTCCGGCTCAAGCTCCACGCCCGTTACATCATACACACGGTCCTGTATCTCTTGTGCTAACGCCAATAGCTCAGCGCCCTGCGCCTGACCTTTATTAACCAGCACCAGAGCTTGCTTAGGGTTAACCCCAACATTGCCCACCGATAACGACTTTAAGCCCAGGTTGTCAATAAGCCACCCCGCTGCCAGCTTCACTGAGCTGTCAGAAACAGGATACGACACCACTCCCGGTAACTTTGATTCCAGCACTTTTAAATGCTCTATAGACACCACAGGATTCTTAAAGAAGCTTCCGGCATTCGGCGTCACCGTCGGGTCTGGTAACTTCTGGCGGCGAGTCTCAATGACTTTGTCGAAAATTGCCTGCGCAGTTACAGGTTCCGGAAGTTCATTTAATGGCGCGTAATGCGTCACTGGATGCCACTTTTTCGGCATTAGAAAACTGACTTCCGTGATAAACCAACGCCCCGGTGTTTGTTTGAAAACACTGTCACGATAACCAAATTCACAGTCCGAAGGCGTAAAATAAGCCCAATGGCGTTTTTCTACATCCCAGGCTGTCACCAGTTCAATAAACTGCGACACTTCCACGCCGTAAGCGCCAATATTCTGCACGGGTGCAGCACCGACAGACCCTGGTATCAAAGCCAGGTTTTCCAGCCCGTTAATATCCATTGAGCGCAACTGCGACACCAGTTCATGCCAGTTTTCCCCGCCAGCAACTGTTACCCTTGTGTATTCGGGCAACTCGTCAACCTGAACACCTTTCAGGGCGTTATGGATAACCGTCCCATGGAAGTCTTCAATAAACGCCGTATTACTGCCTTCGCCCAATAGATACCACGGCTCTTGCGGCTCTAGTGTCATAAGATTATCGGCGCTGGTCACCTCAACAAAGTCGCGACACTGTGACGGCAAACGAAATGTGTGTAAGTTCGATAAATCCCTCAAGCGAGGCCTCACGTTAATGCCAATTACTTTCGCATGCTAATATATTTCAAAAAGGCTTTTAACGCAGCCGGTTTTACGGGTTTTGGTAAAAACTGCAGGCCTAATTTTCGTGCGGATTGTTTCACCGCGTCATCACTCATGGCTGTCACTAACGCGGTGGGCACTTTACGCTGCCACTGTTCCCACAAAGTTTCAGCCAACGACAGGCCGTCCCCGTCGCCTAACTGATAATCAACCAGTATGCCGTGCGGCGGCTCATCAGGGGTGCTCTTAGCGTAATCAACCGCCTTAGCAAAACTATTGAAGGTTACCGCTTCGCAGTCCCATTTATTCAGCAATGCACTCACCGCATTCAGGTTTTCATTGTCGTCGTCCACAACCAATAAGCGTAATGACGCATTGGGTCCCTCATCGAGCTTACGTTTCGGTTTATCAATAACTTGAGCTGCATTGCCCAAAGGCACTCTAACCGAAAACCGCGAGCCTTTGCCTTCAACAGAGGTCACTTCCACGTCACAGCCCAGTTGCTCACCCATGCGCTGAGCTACACTTAAGCCTAATCCGACGCCTTCAACGTTCTGATTCTGAATACGGTAGAACGCATCAAAAACCTTATCTTGCTGTTGCGCGGCTATACCAGGGCCGGTATCCCAAACCGATATCTCCAGTTCATCGCCTTTTTTACGAACGCCCAATAAAACGCTGCCTTTTGGGGTGTACTTAATCGCATTAGAAAGGAAGTTTTGCACAATACGACGCAAGTACGTTGGGTCTGTTAACACCGGACGGTCAACATAAAAGGCTCTGAAATCCAAATATTTTTGATCGGCCAGCACCGCATACTCTTCCACCAACGGCTTCAAAACTGAGCTTAGTTGCACATGCCGGAATTTAGGCTGCAACGCTCCCTGGTCCATTTTGGCAATGGAAAGCAGTGTAGAAAGCAAATGTTCGGTTGAGCCAAGCGCCGTATCGAGCTTACCTAATAACTGCTGGTTTTTGTCAGACAGTTCTTTTTCATGTATCGCCGACAGATACAGGCGTGCAGCATTCAATGGCTGCAATATGTCGTGGCTGGCAAGTGCCAGAAAACGTGTTTTTGAGGCATTTGCGGCCTCGGCTTCCGCTTTGGCTTTCTTAAGTTCTTCTTCCACCTCGCGGCGTCGATCAATTTCCGCCGTTAACTCTTGGTTTATTTCTCGGATTTCTTGTGTGCGTACGTCGACGCGTTGTTCAAGGTCGATATTGGCATCTTCAAGCGCCTGCTGGGTTTCAACATGTTCAGTAATGTCCGTAAAGCTGGTCACAAAACCACCGGTTGGTAATGGGTTCCCAACCATTTCTATGACTCGACCGTCGGCACGGCGACGAATGAAACGATGTGCCGAGCCCATTTGCATATAGCGCAGTCGCTTATTAACCAGTTCATCGACGTCGCCTGGTCCGCATTCACCACGTTCGGCATTGTAGCGAATCAATGTCGCAATGGGCTGTCCCGGCTTTACCATGCCTTCAGGGTAGTCGAATAAGTCTAAATAGCGTTTATTCCAGGCAACCAACCTCAGGTCAGCGTCGACTACGCTAATACCCTGTGCCAGATTCTCAAGCGAACTAAACAAAATAGACTGCTGGGTTTGCAGTGCCTGTGTCGTGTCATCGAAAAAGTGCACCACTTCTTCTAAGTTAAGCTGTTTATCGCGTAATGCCGCATCGACCAACGAGCGCGCCGTTGCTGACCCAAGAACACCGGCAATGGCTCGCTCTACAAAACTAATAAAGGACTGGTCTGCCAGCTCTTCTGGCAATAACTCTTTATCTTCTGGCTGCTGAAAGTACTGCATGAGCTGTTGTGCACGTTGGCCACCTAAGAAGGTTTTCAGCAACAGCATCATATCTGCATTAGTTGCGTTATAGTCTTTATGCAGATGTTGCTGTTCCGGCAGTTGCGCTTTCGGTTTTACAAAAGCGGTTGCCTGAATGCGATCCACCAGTCTGGGTCGGGCCAACAACGAAAATGCGATAAAGCCAAACGCGTTCAGCGCCAGCGATACAACAGTGCCCCGGGTTATAATTTCAACGTCGGTGAGCTCGGGGTAAGAATACAGCGGAATTAGCACCGCTAGCACCCAACCAATAGACCCCGCACCAAGCCCCGCATAAACACCGCGAGCGTGCCCTTTTCGCCAATACAAAGCCCCCAGTAATGCCGGTAATAGCTGCAATACCAGCGAGAACGCCAGCAAGCCGATACTCACCAGGTTGGTTTGTGCCGCCCAGAAGTAGTAACAAAAGAACGACAGCACCATAGTAACGGCAATAGCGACTCGCCGAATGAGCAGTAGTGCCCGGTCATATTCCCGTTTACGCTGCTTTAACGGCAGCTTAGAGTCTCGTTGCAACAATACCGGCATGATAACGTCGTTGGTTATCATGGTACTTAACGTAACCGACGCAATAATCACCATGGCGGTAGCCGCAGAAATACCTCCGATAAAGATAATGAGCGACAACCACAGTTGGTCTTTAAGCAAAGGTAACTGCAATGAGAACGTTGAGCCGTCGCCGTTATTACCTAAGAAGAAACTGCCCGCAATGGCAATAGGAATAATAGCCGCAGCGGTCAGGCTAAGATAAAGAGGAAACCCCCAACGGGCAGTTTTTAAATGCCGAGTGTCGACGTTATCGACCACCGCCACATGAAACTGTCGGGGCAGACATAAAATCGCCCCCGCAGCCATTAGCGTTTGAACAATAAACTCAAACTCACCAAACTTGGCAAAAGACCACTGAGGAGCAGATACAGAAGTAAAGTTACTCAGTAACGACGGTGAAGGGTTCTCAGCAATAAGCGTCCAGGCAAACACTGCGGCAGCCATTAACGCCACCAGTTTTATCATCGACTCAACCGCAATAGCTAAAATCATGCCACTGCGATACTCAGTAACTTCCACGTGGCGTGTACCAAAGAGCATGGCAAATATGGCCATTAAAGCTGCTGCACCCAGCTCTTTAATTGAAAATTCAGACATGACACCGGTGCTCTCTGTCAGCACCGAAAAGCTCACACCCACCGCTTTTAGTTGCAAAGCGATATAAGGAATAATCGCAGTGGCAGCGATGGCTGTAACCGCAACGGCCAAACGCCTGCGTTTACCGAAACGAGATGAGATAAAATCGGCAATCGAGGTGATATTTTGCTGTTTACTGACCGAAACCAGTTTCTCTAAAACTCGAATGCCGAAGATAAAGAGTAAAATGGGCCCCAGTAGAATAGGGAAAAACGCCCAACCTTCGGTGGCAGCGTTACCCACAGCACCATAGTAAGTCCACGAAGTGCAATAAATAGCCAATGACATGGAGTAAACCATTGGCTTGTGGCTTATTTTATTCGCCCAGGAACCTAAACGGTCGCCCCAGGTCGCTACGGCAAACAGAAAAATGACATACGCCAGAGAGGCGAATACCAGCAACCAGGTCATAACTGTAGACGTTCAGCGACCAGTACGGCTTGAGTACGGCTGTAAACTCCGAGTTTACGGAATATGGCCGTGATGTGGGCTTTAACCGTCGCTTCAGTAATACTTAACTGATAAGCGATTTGTTTATTCAGAAGGCCTTCATGTAAAAAATGAAGTACGCGGTATTGCTGCGGTGTCAATTCAGACACTTTACGCGCCAACTCCTGGTCTTCGTCAGATATGACATCCAGGCGCTCGCGGGACTCTTTAGGCACCCAGGTTTCGCCTTGCAAAATGGTGTCTATCGCTTCTGCTATTTCCGCTGACGGCAATGACTTAGGAATAAACCCCAGCGCCCCAAAACCAATACATTTAGCAACAATTGACGCATCTTCACTGCCGGAAATGATAGCAACAGGCAATAACGGATAGTCTTCACGGACTCGAATAAGGCCATATAAATCACCGCTGCCGGGCATGTGCAAATCGAGCAGCAATAAGTCGACATCGTCGTCTTTGTTTAACGCCGCGAGTGTCGAGTCCAGGTCTTCGGCTTCGCGTAAGGTAAGCTCAGAAAAATGATTCGCGAGAGCGCCTTGCAGCGCCTCGCGAAACAGTGGGTGGTCATCTGCGATTAAAAATTTCGCCATGAGATTCCAAATTAAGTGACATTATTTATTCATTCGATTCTCTATCAATGAATCTACCACACTTGGATCAGCAAGCGTAGAGGTGTCACCCAGATTCTCATATTCATTGGCAGCAATCTTACGCAGAATACGACGCATGATTTTGCCCGAGCGAGTTTTCGGCAGCCCGGTTGTCCAATGAATGAGGTCAGGCGTCGCAATTGGGCTAAGTTCTGAACGCACCCAGTTACGCACTTCCTTAGTTAATTCATCGGTAACTTCCACACCTTCCACTGGGGTTATGTAGACATAAATACCCTGACCTTTTAAGTCGTGTGGATAACCCACAACCGCGGCTTCGGCCACTGACTTATGCGCTACCAATGCACTTTCAATTTCAGCGGTACCCAGGCGGTGTCCTGACACATTCAGAACGTCATCCATACGGCCGGTTATCCAATAGTAACCATCAGCGTCACGACGTGCGCCGTCGCCACTAAAGTAACGGTTTTTAAAGGTTGAGAAATAGGTTTGCTCGAAACGTTCGTGGTCACCCCACAAAGTCCGCATTTGTCCAGGCCAGGAGTCATTAATCACCAAACCACCTTCGGCTTCGCCTTCCTGCACATTGCCTTCACTGTCAACTAACGCAGGTTGAATACCAAAGAAAGGACGCGTTGCCGAGCCTGGTTTTAAATCGGTAGCACCCGGCAGTGGTGCAATTAAAATACCGCCGTTCTCGGTTTGCCACCAGGTATCCATAATTGGACATTTACCGTTACCAATAGCGCGGTGGTACCACTCCCAGGCTTCTGGGTTAATCGGTTCACCAACACTGCCCAAAATACGTAGGCTTTCGCGCGTCGAGGTTTTCGCTGCCTCGTCACCTTTTGCCATTAACGCACGAATTGCTGTTGGTGCCGTATAAAGAATATTTACTTTGTGTTTATCAACAATTTCACCAATACGACCAACGCCCGGGTAGGTAGGAACACCCTCAAACATCAGTGTGGTTGCACCGTTTGCCAGCGGCCCGTAAACAATGTACGAGTGACCAGTAATCCAGCCGACATCGGCTGCACACCAGTAAACATCGTCATCGTGATAGTCGAAGACATACTCATGCGTCATTGACGCATACACCATGTAACCACCGGTAGTATGCACAACCCCTTTCGGTTTTCCGGTCGAGCCGGACGTGTAAAGAATGAACAGCGGGTCTTCGGCGTTCATCACTTCTGCCTGGCATTCATCGCTGACATCGCCAATCAACTCATGCCACCAAACGTCACGACCTTCTGTCCATTCAACGTCACCTTCGGTAACACGACATACAATGCTGTGCTCTAATGAAGGACAAACGCCATCAGACAAGGCTTTATCCACATTGGCTTTCAAACCAATAGTGCTGCCGCCACGACGACCTTCGTCGGCGGTAATTATAGCCTTTGCCTGACAGTCGTTAATGCGGTCCGCAATAGCATTTGGTGAGAAACCGCCAAAGATAACGGTATGAACCGCGCCAATCCGGGCACAGGCCAACATCGCATAAGCCGCTTCCGGAACCATTGGCATGTAAATAGCGACCCGGTCACCTTTACCAATACCTAATTTTTTCAAGCCATTAGCAAAGCGAGATACCTCTTTATGTAACTCGCGGTAGGTGATGTGTTTGTCTACACTAGGGTCGTCGCCTTCCCAGATAATCGCTGTTTTATCGGCCTTATCAGCAAGGTGACGGTCGACACAGTTGTAACAGGCGTTTAGAGTGCCGTCTTCGTACCACTTAACACTGACTTTACCCGGTTCGAAACTGGTATTTTTAACTTTGGTGTAAGGTGTGAACCAAGTAATTCGCTGTCCGTGTTCACTCCAAAAACCTTCAGGATCGTCTACTGACTGTTGGTAAAGTTTCTTATAACCGTCATTATCGATTTTGGCTTTAGCTTTGATATGTTCAGGAACTGAATACAGTTGCGACATTACCTCTTCCTCCTTATTCGCAAGATGGTATCTGTTGTACGTTTTAAAGGGCTTAAACACTATTAGACCATAGTCTAGATTGATAAAAATTGACCAGTTAACGAGAATTAACAGCGTTTATCTTTGGCATAACAATAAAATGCACGATCAAAACGAACACTTGGCTTACAGGGGAGAACACCATGGCTAAAGCAAGTATCGCAAAGAAATTCACCGTATCAGCAGCAAGCGCTGCCGTACTCGGTGTTATGAGCTTAGGAGCTCAGGCAAACGAAACTGACATCGATTTTGGTGGTTTTGTTAAACTGGACATGATGGTATCGGACTACACCGATGGTCAGGCACCTTCAAGCGGCAGTATCGCTCGGCAACAGTATATTCCAAGCCTCACCCCTGTGGGTGGTGAAGGCGACGACATGGTCACCGATTTTCACGCACGTCAGTCGCGTTTTTTCCTTACCACCGACACTGAGTTAGATAATGGTGAAACGCTGACCGGCCATATCCAAATGGATTTTATGTTGACCCCTGACGGTGACCAACGTATTTCAAACTCTTATAGTCCGCGTCTACGTCACGCATTTTTAAAATATGGGAAATGGACTTTTGGTCAAACCTGGTCTAACTTTCAGGACCTAAACATTCTGGCTGAATCCGTCGACTTTATCGGCATCACCGATGGCATTATCTTCAACCGCCAGGCACAAATTCGTTACACCTCCGGTGGCTTTAGCGCCTCAATTGAAAACCCTGAAACCACAGTGACACCTGCTGGTGGGGGACGTATTGTTTCCAGTGATGGATTTATGCCAGATGTTACTTTTAAATATACCGGCAAGTCTGACAACCTGACCTGGCAGGCGTCTGCATTATTGCGTCAGCTCACTTATGACGTCACACAAACTGGTGACGATGAAACAACTTTCGGTTACGGTTTGAGCTTTGGTGCTAAATACACCTTTGGTATGGACGACATTCGTGCGTCTATTACAACCGGTTCGGGCTTAGGTCGCTATTTAGGTCTCAACACATGGAACGGCGCTTATATCGATGGTAACGGTGAGCTGGAAGCCATTGACTCAACCGGTATTTCTTTTGCTTACCGCCATTTCTGGACTGAGAAAGTTCGTTCAAACATCGTATATTCGCGTGGCTGGGCAGACAATGATGAAGAGCTGCTTGCACTCGCTGGTGACATGACTGAATACACACAGCGCCTCGCGTTTAACGTGATGTATTCACCAGCTTCCAACCTAACCTTTGGTGCGGAAATTTCACAAGCTAACCGTGAAACAGAAGCTAATGTAGACGGCGACTTAAACCGCCTACAGCTGATGGCAATGTATAAGTTTTAAACGATATTCCCAACCAAAAACGCCGGTAGCCACAAAAGGTTACCGGCGTTTTTTCTGTCTGGGCATTGTCTGCCCAAACAAGCTTTATTTCACAATATCAATTAACCGCTTACCAATGTCTGTGTTATCCATATACCCACGGAAATCTTCAGAGTAAGGTCCTTTAGCAAAAACCGGGACGTCTACTGCGGTGTGGCCACTGCCCGTCCAACCCGTACCGGTAATATCACCGGTAATATACACCAAAGCATCGTGTAGTGCGTCTTCACGCTCTTCACCTTCCTGCTCAGATGCAAGCGCCAGCTCGTCGATATAGTCCTGAGTCAGCTCGAAGTTCACTTTGTCAGCAACATACTCGGGCCATTTCTCAGCGTCCATGTCCAGAAGTTCACTGCGCATTGTCGCAATAGAGCTTTCAATAGCCATGACTCTGTCTGAATACCATGCGTACTCACCGTCACGCCCCAGAGTTAAACCGCCAGTAGAATGGTCAGCAGTCATCACCAGTAACGTATTGGGGTTATCTTGCATGAAGTCAGCAACAACCGTTAACGCTTTATTTAACGAGTCCATTTCATGCACCGCGCAAGCAATATCATTGGCATGACCACACCAGTCAATTTGGCTGCCTTCAATCATAAGCGCGAACGGTTTGTCGTCACCTGACAATAAACGCAGCGCAGTGCTGGTCATTTGTGCCAGCGAGTCTTTACCTTCATCAATTGCATGCGGCAGACCTTTTGGTGCAAACAAGCCCATAACCGGCGCCTGTTCAACTTGATCTAACATTTGCATGTCCTGAATAACCTTCAAGCCATGCTGCTCTAGCAGTTCGGCCCAGTTCTTGTCGTCACGAATAAAATACTGCTGACCACCGCCAAGCAAGACATCATAAGACGCTTCATCTTTTATATACTGCTGCGCCATAAGGTCAGCTATTTCGTTGTACTCGTAGCGAGACGGATGATGCGAGAAAAATGAAGCCGGCGTTGCATGGTTAATTTGCGAGGTCGATACGGAGCCTGTCATATAACCGCTATTTTTAGCGTACTCCATGACCGTTTTTAACGACGTTTTATCGTTATCTACGCCAATAGCGCCGTTATACGACTTTTCACCCGCTGACAAAGCGGTAGCGCCAGCTGCCGAATCCGTCACCCAGGTATCGTCTTCCGGATAAGTGGTTGCAGCACCGGTCAGGTAATGGTCAAACTGTGTTTCCGCAATCTCTTTGGTGTCTAAGTCAGACATTGCATAACGGTAAGCACTAATGAACTCAAAGCCCATACCATCACCAATAACATAAATAATATTGGGCTTCTGCTCTTCGGCCACCGCACCCGGTGCACTCAGCGCAAACCCGATGGCTGCGGCTGCTAAAGTTTTTTTCATACGACAACTCCGTTTAACTCTGTAACGCTCTTTGTATAGCCTGATTATACCAAGCCCTAAATGTCAGTGATATGACAACAAACCGCAATTTAATCGCGTCTCGCCGTGAATGAACCGTCGGCCAGTCGAACATCGACCGGTTCGCCACTAGCAACGTCATCCGCACGGCGCACAACCTCGCCATTATCTTTACGAACAATGGCGTAACCTCGCTCAAGCGTATTCAGCGGGCTGACCAGGTTCAATGACTGCATCAATTGCCCTTGTCGAGACTTTTTGTCTTTCAGTAAACGCGTCATGACTTGCGGCAAACGTTGCTGAAGCATTGTCAGCTGCTGTTGGTATTGTGCCAGTCGTTTTTCCGGATGTACGGATTGCAAGCGCCTGACTAAATGCGTGTGCTGCTGGCGCTGACGCATAAGTTGCTGAGTCAGCGCCCGACTCGCACGCGCCTGTAACTCGTCAGCCAGTTGCGACTGTTGTTGTAGCAGTCGTTGTGGATGCTGCTGTTGCAGGCGAGTCTGCAGAAATTGCCATTGTTGTTTGAGGCGTTGTATATGCCTTAACTGAGCCTGTTGCAGCCGCTGCATTAACGCCTGAGCACGCTGCAGTTGCTGTTGCTGGTCTCGCGTGACCAACTCTGCTGCAGCCGATGGTGTGGGTGCTCGCATATCGGCAACAAAGTCGGCAATGGTGAAATCGATTTCGTGACCGACCGCACTAATCACCGGCATCGGAGCGGTAGTCAGCAGCCGGGCAAAACCTTCATCGTTAAAACACCACAAGTCTTCCAGTGAGCCACCGCCGCGCGACACTAGCAGCACATCCACTTCATTACGCTCAAACGCCGTTTGCGCCATAGATTGAAGTTGAGCTACTGCGGCTTCTCCCTGAACCGACGTCGGATAGATAATCACTTCAACGCTGGGGTCCCGCCGTTTCATAACCGCTAATATGTCTTTTATTGCCGCCCCGGTTGGTGAGGTCAGCACACCCACTTTGCGAATGTGCTCCGGTAATGGTCGTTTGCGATCGGCCGCGAATAGTCCTTCAGCACCGAGTTTTGCTTTCAATTGCTCGTAGCGCTGTTGTAATAAGCCCTGTCCGGCGTCTTCCAGGTGCTCGACAATTAGCTGATAGTCACCGCGCGGCTCGTACAAGGTCACTTTGGCTTTCACCAGGACTTGTGAACCGTTTTGCGGGCGCATAGCCGCTCGCTGATTGGCGCCTCGGAACATGGCGCAACGTACTTGTGAGCGTTCATCTTTCAGCGTGAAATACCAATGCCCAGAGCCCGGCGCGGCAAAATTAGAAATTTCACCCACCAGGCTTATTTGGCGAAAACCCTGCTCAAGTAACTGGCGGATTTCACCATTCAGCTGACTGACCGAGTAAACCATCGACATATTCGACCTCCATTCAATGCGCTGATACTACCACAGAATTCAAAACAATAATTTCGCATTTGGACGTCTAAATGTCTTGACGGCTTTATATCCATTTATTATTGTCGCTGTATTGTCGTTTCAAATTGACGGAGGCCGCTATGGTTCTTCCTATTGCTCGTTCATTTCATACGCAAACGCCTTATGGCCGCTTAAAAGGGTATCGGTATGGCTTTCCCGATGCCCCGGCTATTGTTGTACAGGGCGGTATCAGCGCAACCGGAAAGCTTTGGACACCGTCCGGCGATGGTTGGTGGCAATCGCTGCATCGGCTCTTCGCAGACACTGACGATTACCAATTTATTAGCTTTGACTACTTCGGCGGGTTAGGCGGCTCTGATTGTCCCGACACTCCGCTGTCCGTACGAGAACACAGCAATGCTATTCATCACGCATTGCAAGCGGTATTGCCGGACGAGTCCCTGCACGGCTGGATTGGCGGCTCATTCGGAGGTGTTTTAGGCCTCCAGTACGCACTGGATAACCCAGAGTCGCTTGAGCGGCTAAGCGTTATTGGAGCGGCCCATAAACCATCGGTGCACTCGTCTTTATTGCGTTATTTCCAACAAGCGCTCATACAACGCTGCAACGATTCACAATTGGGTATTGTATTAGCCAGAGCACTGGCCATGCTCAGCTACCGCAGTGCGGAAGAGTTTGAATCGCGCTTTAGTAGCAGCGATGACGCTTTCGAGTACCTACTTTATAAAGGTGAACGACTGCTTAAGGAAAACGGTAACAGCTCACGCAGCCTGTTCACTCATCTCACACCCGTGTTGAACGAATACAGCATTAATCCTGAGCCTATCGAAACGCCAGTGCATTTAGTTGACTTCACCAGTGACACCATTGCGCCACCAAGCCTAGTCACGGAGCTTGAAACCCTGCTACCCAACTGTACGTCACATGTGTCCGTTCAAAGCGAATACGGGCACGACGGATTTATAAAGAACGTGCCTCAATACGGCACGTCGCTGACACATTTTTTATTTGAAACGCATTTGGAGACCACATGAAAGACGAAACCTTATCCATTCATCATGGCTACGACACCGACCCAACCACCAAGTCAGTAGCTACGCCGATTTATCAAACGGCATCGTACGAGTTTGACAGCGCTCAGCACGGAGCTGATCTCTTCGACTTAGCGGTTGAAGGCAATATCTATTCACGCATTATGAACCCCACCAATGACGTGCTGGAAAAACGGGTTGCTGCCCTTGAAGGGGGTGTTGCCGGCCTCGCAGTCGCTTCAGGTATGGCGGCCATTGAATACACCCTAATTACTTTGGCAAGCCAGGGCGACAATATCGTTACCACCCCACAGCTTTATGGAGGCACCTATACACTGTTTCGCCATATGCTGCCGTCGCTCGGTATCGAGGTTCGCTTTGCCGAATCAGACAATGCGAAAGACATTGAAGCACTTATTGATGAGCACACCAAAGCGGTTTACTGCGAAAGCATTGGTAACCCCGCAGGAAACATTGCCGACTTAGAAGCACTGGCGGGAGTTGCCCACACTCATGGCGTACCGCTCGTCGTTGATAATACCGTCGCTACGCCTATTCTTTGTAAGCCCATTGAGCATGGCGCTGACATCGTCGTTCATTCATTGACGAAATACATTGGTGGTCACGGTAATTCAATTGGTGGACTTATAGTCGACTCAGGCAAATTTGACTGGCTGTCACAAAAGGCGCGTTTCCCACAGTTTAGTAATCCCGAACCGGCTTATCACGGTGTGGTTTATACCGACGCATTCGGACCCGCCGCTTTTATCGCAAGAGTCAGAACCGTGGCTCTGCGTAATACGGGCGCCTGTTTGTCGCCCTTTAATGCCTTTTTATTGTTGCAGGGACTGGAAACTCTGACTTTGCGTATTGAGCGACACTGCGAAAACGCAAAGGCTGTCGCCGACTATCTACTACAACATCCGAATGTTGAATGGGTGAATTACGCAGGTTTGGCTCAGCACCCACACTATGAACTTGCTGCCAAATATGTGACTGGCGGGTTACCTGCATCATTGCTTACCTTTGGCATAAAAGGCGGTTACGAGGCAGGAGTTAAATTTTACGACAAGCTTGGCTTGTTTAAACGATTAGTGAATATAGGCGATGCAAAGTCGCTTGCCTGCCACCCTGCCTCTACCACTCACCGTCAGCTGTCGGAACAAGAACAAGTCGCAGTTGGAGTTAAACCAGAAGCCATCCGCTTGTGTGTCGGCATAGAGCACATTAGCGATATTATTGCTGACTTAGAGCAGGCATTAAGCATTTAATATACCGAAAAAAGAAAAGCCACCGGGCGGTGGCTTTCTCATTTCTAACAGGCGCATGAACTTTACGCGTCGTCCTTTTTCAAATGAACGTCCATTTGAGGAAAGGGAATACCAATGCCTTCCTCGTCTAAACGGTCTTTAATACGCTCTAATAAGTCCCAGCGCGTTGGCCAGTAGTCTTCATTTTTGGTCCACGGACGTACATTAAAGTCGACAGAAGAAGCGCCAAGCTCCGTCACCGTCACCACAGGCTCAGGATCTTTCAAAACCCGTTCGTCACTGGTAATAACATCCATAAGTACTTGCTTCGTTTTTTGCAAGTTCGCGCTATAACTCACACCAATGACCAAATCGATGCGACGCAGTTCTTCACGGTTGTAGTTGGTAATTGGGCCACCGATAATTTCCGAATTCGGCACAAAGATAATTTTACGGTCCGGCGTTTTCAAAACCGTCTGGAAGATATTGATTTGTTCAACCGTGCCGGAAACCCCGCCAGCGTCAACGTACTCGCCCGCACGGAACGGACGGAACATAATAAGTAATACGCCCGATGCAATGTTCGACAGTGACCCTTGCAGTGCAAGGCCAATGGCCAAACCTGCCGCACCCAAAATAGCAATAAAGGACGTAGTTTCGACCCCGACATGCGACAGCGCCATCATAATGGCGGCAATGAAGATAACGGTTTTTACAATAGCGCTGACGAAGCTAATAACTGCGCCGTCCACTTCGCGTTTTTGCATGCCTTTGGACATGACCCGGGTAACGCCATTCGCCACTATTTTACCAATAATCAAAATGGCAATCGCAATAATAAACTTAATCGAAAACTCGATAAGCATATCCTGATTGTCGTTTATCCACTGAACGATGCTTTCCATAATATTTCCTTATTTAGCAATAACTAAACTATGATTTTCCCAAAATAGCGCTTATTACGCCTATTCGCAAACGCATTTACAGGCGGAACGAGTAGCGCCCCTGCGCGTCTGGCTGACCCATGTATTGAATAAACTTTGCCAGGCCTTCTGGCGTTCGCGGTGTTGGTTTTACGGTACCTGACGCTTTAATATCCTGACTATTGATACTTGCATCAACTTCCAGACTTAAATCGTTGTCGCCTTTCATGATTAATGCGACGGAATTATCGTCATGACACCCTAGCTCGACCGGAAAGCTCCCTAGTGACTGCCATTGTCCATTGACCAGCACCTGAATATTGTCGCCGCTGGCACTACCTTCTAAGTTATCACACCAACGCACAGGTCCCGGCGCTGTCACCACGTATTCACTCACATCCAGTTCCCAGCGACCTTTCGTTTGCAATGGTAGTTTCGTTTGAGCAATATCCAATAACGCGCCTAAGCTACCGCTGGCCTTTATATTTTGCGCACCAATACGGGTCGAGCTAGCTAATAAACGTCCCTGCAACGAAAATGGATTATTCTGTTTTGGCACTTTGACATCAACAACCAGATCGCCGAGGAAAATCGATGACACTTGCCAGTCCCAGCTAAGATCGTTAATGACATTACCATCGACCACGACTTGTCCGGCAGCTCCTTGCCATAAGGTTCCAGACACTTGCGTCAATTGAATGTTATTCGGCAATGGCATCCAATAAATAACGCGTGCCGGCAACAATACCAACAAGGTTATTAAATAAGCCAAAACAAGCCAGGGCAGCCAGCGCTTTAATTTCATGAGACGTCTTTCACCAATAGTTTTCGTAATCGGACACTACCTGGTTGTTCAAGCCGGGCAATATCAGCACCGGTTAGCTGTAAACCAAAGTCACTTTCCAGCGCATTCATAAACTGAAGCAGTTGATTAAATGGTACTGTGTCCACTGTGACCAGATACTCTTCACCTTGCGGCTGAATACGCGCCAGCTCAATGTCATACTGCGCCGCAGCCTGGTTAATACGCTGGCTGAGGGAGCCCTTCACGGTTGAGCTTTTGGCGCTTCTACCTTCCATGCTTTTATATCGCGCTATCGCCTGTTGTACCCATTGATACTGGTCTTGCTGAGATTTCAAACGGTTCTCCGCCTGAATCACTGACTGAGAACTTGGCAACCAAATAATGAAATATAAAAAAGCAATGGCCAATACAATGGCTAATGCGCTTAGCAGGCGCTGCTCACGGCTATTAAACTGCTGCCAACGGTTATAAGCAAGCTGACGATAAGGCTCAAAAATTGCTTTAAGTTTATCCATAACGTTACCCCTGAAGCTCTATAGTCAGTGCGCCGGAAACCTGGCTTCCGCGGTTACTCATCGACCCAGCCTCTATGGCTACACCGTTATTTTGAGCCGCCCGCTGAAAAGCTTCCAATTGTGAAAAGCTCTCAGCTGTTGCCTGCAGTCGCAATTCATTATTTTGAAAACGCAGCAATTCTAGCTTCACCGCCGGTTCGGCCTGAAATGCTGGTTGCAAGCTATCCAGGGCTGCTATAACCGAGCTTTCAGTATTTCCGGCACCGCCCAGTCGTTCAATTTTCTGCTGCAACTGTGCTCTTAAATTGACAATACGGCTTTCGCCAGGAAATGCCTCACGATAAAGCTGCTCTGCCTTTACCTGCAAAGACGCTCGCTGCTGCTCAAGTTGCCAGTATTTTATGCCATTGAGAGTGATAGCCAACACAAATAATACACTGGCAGCAATAGCCAAAGGTTTCCATGGCAAACTTGACGACTGTCGCTGCTTTCTCGCACGAAAAGCTCCTTGCCTGAGGTTGATTTCAGCATTGCTTTGTAAAGCCGCGACAGCAATTGTCATGGGCACTTCAATATCGGCAGACTCTAATACGCTAGGCGGCTGAGGCCAGTCTATAGCACCATAGTGAATGATTTTTTCAGGCGGCTCATATTCGCTGCTTAATATGGGAGCAAGTTCAGAAAATGCGGCTCGCTCGACCGCAAAGCCTTGCCAGACCGAGGTTCTTACCAGAACACTATGACCCAATTCAATAGCGTGCCATTCATTTTCGTGAGCCGGCAGTAGGAAAATATCAGGCAACCAACGGTTAGACTCAATTCCTGACTCTGACAGAACGCCCAACCACTGTTGCATATGTGCTTTTTCTACAACGGCCACCGGTATTGTCGAGGCTTTTGTTTCCGGCCAGGCAAAATGCAGCGTTTCTATGTCTGCCGCAAGTTCTTCTTCCAACGCATACGGAATAACTTTATCCAAATGCTTTTTACTCCCCGTAGGAAGGGTAACCTGAGTTAAAAAGACATCTTGACCCGGAACAGCAATAACCACATCACTGCGTGACGCTTTATCCGCCAACTGTGACAGCTCTTCGGTTGATTCCAGCTCGCCGCTGGCAATAAGCTCCTGTTGCTGGTTATGCCACAACAACCAGGGAATGCTTTCTGTTGTTCCAAAAGCAGGCAGTCGTATTATTAGCGTTTCCTGCATGTTTTATTCTCCCATCGCACGGTACAAGGTGGCTACTTCGCCGTTGTTAACGTGCAGTACTGAACGGGCTTTCATTTCAACATCGCCCCATTGTATATATGCGGTTAGCTGAAAGTATTCACTTTCAACATCAAGTTCTGACAGTTCGCCGTTAAGCTCTGATTTCACATTGGCAATAGCTTCAACTTCATCGACCTCTTCATTCGACTCATAGCCTGCTTCCGGCCTGTTCGACAAGAAGGATTGCGCATCTTGTAACGACATTTTACCTTCTGTCACTGCTGTCAGTAATGCAGCTTGCTCTTCTTTAAGCGTATTCACGTTAATCATTAATGCCGTTTCATTCGGTATTACGCAGACATAAGGACGCAGTTTGCGAACGACTTCCCGACTGTATCCCCTAATCATGCGCAGCTCGCTAACGTCCAGTAGTAAGCTGTTTGCCGCTAAGTATGGCTTAGGCAGTCCCTGGTAATCAGGATCTTCAGCACCATTTGAACCCGACAGCTGAGTGTCACCGTCTATCCAGTCAACCAGGCTATCGGTTAACCCCTGCGCCTGATATTCATCGAGTTCAACACTTTGCAATAGCACTTTATACTGGCGCTTACGTCGTTCCAGCGTGCCAGGGTCTTCCTCATCCGTCACCATACTGTTCAAATTAAAACAACTGGATAAGTCTCTCACACGAGCCGCTATCTGCCCACCTTCAACCGGGAACGGACCGGTTCGGCTGGCCCAGCTTTGTTGGTTATTCGCGACACCATCATTTTCGTTTAACTCGCGCTTTAACGCTTCTTTTAAAACATCCTCAGCGCTTAGCCACATCCAGTAACTTTGTTCAGCTTGCTGCAAGTTGCCCATGCGGGTTATTTGCATTTGCAGTTTACTACCGAGGTTCACTGCTATCACCGAAACCAAAGCAATAACCAGCATGACCGTTATGAGTGCGGCGCCTTTTTGACGAGAGTTTTTAGTCTGCATTCGACCCTCCCGAACTTTGCACCTCCGCTTGACCTGCACCAGCAACCAAAAATACACGCTTAATTTCGCCATATTGTTCGGTCTGCAAAGTCACCTCAATGGCTTTCGGTAAATCGCCTTCGCTGCGCCACTCTGCGTTCCAGCCCTTATCCAATCCACGATTACCATCGCTTTGACCTGCTGCTCTATAAAAGCGAAACGACAAGTCTGTCACACCGCTCAACAACGTCTGTACAGTTGGTTCGTTACTCCTATCATTCACAAACGAATAACTAACCCGTTGTAACTGGCCATCCATAACTCGATAAATAACCGGCTGTAACTCGGCTCGCGGCAGAACATCACCCGGGTTATCAAAGCCGCTGCGCACAAAAGCTAAAACGCCGCGCTCTGAATCAAAGTAGCCAACATCATTACTTAGATACTGGTGTGTTACTTCAGTGTCATTGGGCCGCGTCGGCTTAGCGACTAACTGACGAATGTCTTGTTGCATTAACAGTTGGCTAAATTGCAGCTGCTCCAGCGACTCTCGCCGCTCGCTCGACTGCTGTTCGGTACTGACCATTTGGCTTAGCACCTGGTAACTGGCTATACCAATTACCGCAAATATGGCCATAGTCACCAACACTTCAACTAAGGTGAACCCCGACTGTCGGTTGCCGTTAACGTGCATTCCGGTCACCTTTAGCGGCTGAGTCAGGCTTTCTCAAGTAGCGCGTTAACCGATAATGCTCCCGCCCACCTTCTGTTTTTGACACTATCACTGTGACAGCGACAACGTTAGGAGTTACCGTTTCAACCACCTGCTGCTGCCAATGCCAGGTGGTGCCTGCTTGCTCAGCCGTGCCTTTCTTATTGTCTTTTACCGGCCATTCCTGGGCCAGGGACACTTCTGCTATCCGGTTTGACGCCACATACTGTGCAAAGGTTTTACTTTGTAAGTCGCTTAAACTGGTCAGGTGACTACTGGCCGCTTGTAATGCGGCCAAAGCCGCTAACCCAAAAATCGATAGCGCGACCATGACTTCAATAAGTGTAAAACCTTTTACCCTCATTGCTCAGGCGCCTCATTTAAAACAACCAATTGCCAACTGTTTTCAGTTTTCACCCAACGCTCAGCGGCAATATCATTCGCATTTTCAATTTTTAAGGTAAAAGCTGTCATCTCGCCACTTGGCAAAATAAGTACATCCGGACGCTTTATTTCAGAGTCGTCATCCTGTTCTGAATCATCCCCGCTGCCAAAAACACCGTCGTTAAGTTCTTCATTTTGAGCCAGCTCAGCCATGTCCTGGTTTAATAACTGCCAGCTTAATGGCCACTCAGTTTGCTGAGATTTAAGCCCACGAGTGTTAAAAGATTGCCAGCTTTCGTCCTGCCAAACCAGAAACTCATAACCATTGTCGTTAAACGCAAGCGCGAGGGGTTGCTGCCGCACCATCGCATACTCACGTGCATATTGAAGTTGCTGCTGTAGCGTTATTGCTGAGTCTTGAGCAGAGTTTTGCTGACGGTTACTGCCCGGTAACGTCAACATAACTGAGCTGACAATAAGGCCAAGAATGGCCATGACCAGCATCAGTTCAATCAGAGTGAATCCTTGTTGCTGGCGCCTATTGGTCACGGTTGTTGTTGCCAATCATCCAACTACCGAAGTCATCTTCAGTACCCGGTTGACCGTCTGGGCCTGCTGAAAAAATATCAATATCGTCGTACTGTCCCGGGTTCAACAACAGGTAGTCGTTGCCGTAAGGGTCTTGCGGTAAACGACGAATATAGCCACCGCTGCGATAGCTTCGCGGCTCTGGATCAATATTTGGCTCATCAACGAGCGCTTCTAAACCTTGCTCAGTGGTAGGAAACATACCGTTATCAAGGTGATACTGATCTAATGCACTCTCTAATGACACAATGTCGGCAACAACTTTTTGCTGCGCCGCTCTTTCCTGGTTACCCAGCACGTTAGGTAAAACCATGGTCGCCAAAATACCAATAATGGCAATAACCACCATAACTTCAACGAGTGAAAAACCGGATTGATTACGTCTCATAACTAAAGTCCTACACTATTATTTAACTGCAATATGGGCTGAATTATCGACAATACAATAAAGAAGACGATGCCCGCCATGGTGACAATCAGCACAGGTTCAAACACCTTTAAGCTGACGGTTACTAAGTTTTCAAATTCTTTGTCCTGGTTGTCGGCACAACGCTTTAGCATCTGTTCAAGCTCACCTGACTTTTCACCCGCTGCTATCATGTGCAGCATCATGGGTGGGAATAGCCCGGTTTCCTGCAATGCTGCCCTTAACGACGAACCTTCTCTTACCCTGTCAGCGGCTTCATCGACCGCTTCTCTTATCGCTAAATTACCAATAACCGATGAGGTAATGCGCAGGCCATCGAGTAATGGCACCGCCGATGACGTTAAAATACTCAGCGTTCTTGCAAAGCGCGCTGTACTAATCCCTCGTATGACTTTCCCCAGCATGGGAAGTTTCAGCAAACGATAGTGATATTTTAAGCGATTCGTGTCCTTTCTTAGCCACTGACCGAACAGTAATAATAAAACAGCCAGACCAACAAGTAGCCAAAGCCCCCAGTTTTGCAAAAACTCACTAATGGCTATCATAGCCAACGTGGTGGGAGGTAGCTCTTGCCCCATAGTGGCAAAGTTCTCGACAATTTGAGGCACTATTGAAACCAAGAGAAATACGACAATACCGATAGCCACCAGAGTCAGCATAAGCGGATAAATAAGCGCCTGCGTCAACTGACTCTTCATGTGCTGTCGCTGTTCCGTGTAATCGGCCAACTCCTCGAGAACCTGGTCCAGATGCCCGGACTTCTCACCCGCAGCCACCATTGCCGTATACAGCGAGTCAAACACCCCAGGGAATTCCGCCATTGCCTCAGCCAGACCATAACCTTCAACGACTTTGCTTCGTACTGACATAACCAGCTTTTTCATGCGTGGCTTTTCAGTTTGATCAGCAACGGCCAGTAACGCTTGCTCAATAGGCAAAGCAGAGCCTACTAAGGTCGAAAGCTGACGAGTAATAAGGGCAAGGTCCTGCGCTTTGACTTTTCGAAATGTGAAGCCCCAGCGATTCTGCGCACTCTGCTTCTTCTCTTTTTCCGCCGCAGCAGAAATAGCAACAGGCATAAGGCCTTGTTCACGAAGCATCTGCCGAACCTGACGTTCAGTATCGGCCTCAAGCACGCCTTTTTTCTTACGTCCATTATTGGCTATTGCCTGATACTCAAATGCTGCCACGTATTACTCCTCGCGAGTGACTCGCAAGACTTCCTCTAGTGTGGTTTTCCCTTCCAGCACCTTTTGCAGGCCGTCTTGTCGTATGCTTGGGGTTGACTGGCGTATGTACTTTTCAATCGCCTGTTCACCGTGGCCGTTATGCACAAGTTCGCGCACATGATCATCGACCTGGAGAAGTTCGTGAATCCCCGTTCGCCCTCTATAACCGGTATGGTTACATCCCTCACAGCTGCCAGCGCGGTAAATAATATGTTCCGAACTTTCACTCAGCCCTAGTATCTGGCGCTCTTCCGCATCGGGCGTATGAGGCTCACGACAGCTACTACATAAAGTCCGAACTAAGCGCTGAGACAACACCGCCAATAAACTGGAGGACAGCAGGAATGGTTCAACCCCCATATCCTCAAGGCGTGTGATAGCACCCGCAGCTGTATTAGTGTGTAACGTCGACAAAACCAAGTGCCCCGTCAATGATGCCTGCACAGCAATTTGGGCGGTCTCTACGTCTCGTATTTCCCCAACCATAACAACGTCAGGATCTTGCCGCAGAATCGCTCGCAAACCACGCGCGAAGGTCATATCAACACGCTGATTCACCTGCGTTTGTCCAATACCGTCGATGGCATACTCGATGGGATCTTCTACTGTCAGAATATTACGGTCTTTCGAATTAATTTCGCTCAGCCCGGCATACAAGGTCGTACTTTTACCGGAACCGGTTGGGCCAGTCACAAGAATAATACCATGAGGCTTATGAATCAGCTGCTGGAAGATATTGCGGTTTTCCTGCGTCATTCCCAGCTGCATTAGGTTCAAACGTGCATTATTTTTATCAAGCAAGCGCAGAACAACGCGCTCGCCATGGTTCGACGGCATAGTCGACACCCTTACGTCGACCGCTCTACCAGCGATAAGCAAAGAAATACGACCGTCTTGCGGTATACGTTTTTCAGCAATGTCCAGCTGTGCCATGACTTTAATTCGGGAAACTAAAAGAGAAGACAGTTTACGATTCGGCTTTAAGACTTCACGCAATACGCCATCGATGCGGAAGCGAATCAGTAGTGACTTTTCGAACGTCTCTATGTGAATATCCGATGCCCCTTCTTTTATCGCCTCACTTAACATGGCGTTAATGAGTTTGATAATAGGTGCATCGTCTTCACTTTCTAATAGATCTTCGGTTTGCGGTAACTCGTCCGCCAGTGAGAACAAGTCAGACTCATTCCCAATGTCTTCCATTAGCTGTTTCGCTTCCGACGAGTCACGTTGATAAGCTTGTGTTAAAAGCGTTTCAAAGTCGTTTGCCGGATGCTCTTGCAAGGTAAAAGGCTGACCCAGCTTACGTCGCACTTCCCTGAGCGCTTGTGCAGAGACGCCAGTTCGGCAGTGCACAACCATAGGTTCGCCCGACTCAACCACCACACCAAAGCGTTTGGCAAAGCTAAAAGGTAACCGTGTTGTCGCAATAGCACTCGCGTCAGTCATTCTCTTTCTCTGGCTGTTTATTATCCAGGTACTCTTCGAAGCCGGGCGGCAAGGTTAACTCAGTGTCCCATTCATTCATTACCGGAGACTCTTCCATTGGCATCAAGGAAATACCGCGTGAACGCTCGTCCAGTTGCAGTGCGCGCATGTAGTTGTATTTTGCCGAGCTGATTTCTCGCATGCGCTTTCCATTGCGAACTATCGTCGGCCGAATAAACACCATTAAGTTGCGCTTTTGCTTGGACGTTGAGGTAGAGCTAAACAGTCTTCCTAACACCGGAATGTCGCCCAGCAGCGGTATCTTAGACACCGACTCCTGTACGTCTTCGTCGATAAGGCCGCCCAGAACAATGGTTTCGCCATCGTCCGCCATGACGGTTGTTTTCATTTCACGCTTATTAATAATAACGTCTACTGAGGTTGCGCCACTTAAACTTGAGACTTCCTGCTCAATAGTCATTTGCACGGCATCACCTTCATTAATTTGTGGCGTCACTTTCAGTTTTATGCCCACTTCAGTTCGGTCTACGGTCTGGAAAGGGTTATCGTTGTTATCACCGGTAGTTGACCCCGTAATGGTTGGCACTTCCTGACCGACCAAAAAGCTCGCTTCCTCGTTATCAACCGTAACAATGCTGGGTGTTGCTAAGATGTTTGAGTTAGTATCCTGAGTCACTGCCTGAACTACCGCAGCCCAGTCATTCTGAATAGTACCGAACATCATGCCATTGACTGAACCGAGTAAATTAGCCAGCAGCGATATGTCACCGGGCTCGTCCGGCTCAGTTGTTGTTACCTCAACGCCACCGTCGGTAATACGCGTTGTTGTTGTGCCTGGCTGTTCCCTAGCCTGATAAGCCCCAGCAGCCAAGCTACCGATAGGCACTTGGCTACCATCATTATATTGCACCATACCGCCGTCTTCGCTTATCCACTGGACACCAAAGTTGACGTTATCGCCTTCCATAATTTCGACAATAATAGCCTCTACCTGCACCTGGGCACGGCGAATATCCAGGTCATGAATGACTTTCTCCAGAGAAGCCATCATGTCCTGCTGAGCCGTTATAACAACTGAGTTAGTCGGCTCATGCGGGCTAATACTGACAGATTCATTGTTGCTGCGTCGACGTGTTGTGTTGGTATTAGAGGTTTGCTGTTCGCTTTCTGCCTGTATTGAACGACTGACATCATTTAAAACTTCAACCACTTCGGGCGCTTTTGCGTATTTCAAATAAAATACACGCGTATTACCTTCCGACTTTAAGTCTTGGTCAAGTTGCTTAATAAGCTTAACAACTCGAGCTCTGGCTCGCGGTTCACCACTGACAATAACCGAGTTACTGCGCTCGTCGGCAACGATTTTAGGAATCAGCAGAGGTGGTGTTCCGTCGTTATTGCTTTTTTCATACAGTGACTGCGCAATACGCACAATTTCACTGGCCGACGCATACTCGAGGTGAATCATATCAACGTCTTGGTCGCCTGCCCTGTCGACCCGCTCGATAATCTCAACCAAGCGCTGCACAGTTTCTGAGCGACCTGTCATCATAATAACGTTTGAAGGGTCGTAGCTAACCACCATGCCACCACCACTTTGGTCATTAAGCTGGCGCAATAAAGGCGCTAATTCACGTACAGAAACATTTTCAACGGGAACAACACGCGTGACCATTGCATCGCCAGAGCCTCGGCTGTCGGCGTCCATAACGGGTAATGACGATGTCTTAGCATCGCGGTCTCGAATGACTTTAAGTACGCCAGATTCCATCTCAACCACAGCAAAGCCGTAAACTTCTAAGACGTTAAGGAAGAACTGATAGTACTGCTCTTCATTCATCACGTCATAGCTACGCACATCGATTTTGCCACGCACATTTGGGTCAATAATAATGGTTTTGCCCAAGTTGCGGCCTACCACCTGAATAAATTCGTTGATGTCGGTATTTTTAAAGCTGGCCGCATATTCTTCCGCTGTTAATGGCGTACTCATTACACTTACAGCCAACCCCAGGGCTCCGAGCCAATTTCTTAAGCCTCTTTTTGCCACTGACATATTAATTTTCCTGTTGTTCCGGTAGCTCAAACGACAGCTCCATCCGTTCACCATCGCGCTCTATTTCGATTGATACTTGTTTTTGGTTAGCCAGCTCCTCACTGGCTAACATGGCTTGTTCCATATCGGTTAAGTCGTAGCCATTGATAGCGACCGCTAAGTCGCCATTTTGAAACCCTGCTTGCTGAAAAAGTTCGGGATTTTTTGCCGCCTTTAGTCGATAACCAACAAGCGACCCTCCTTCCATAGCAGGAGAAATGCTCACATACTCCATAATGGACGACGGATCGTCCGCTATATTACTAAGCTGAGTTTCGACAAATTCCGTTCGGCTGTTCTCGGCTGGCTCATCTGTATTATTTTGTTCTGCCGTAGCCTCATCTACCGTCAGCGATAATGCCGGACGGTCTTCACCGACATCTTCCATCACCAGGGTTTCGAGTCGGCCGTTGTTGTCGAGAATAACGCGATCAGCGTATATTTCTTCAACCGTCACCCGGGAACTGCCAATGCTTTCGCCAATAATATAGGTGCGCTGTTGGCTACCCTGCTGAATAATAGCGGCAGAACGCTCTGGGTTGGAGCTTGCAGATACCCCGATAAGACGCACATTCAGTGTCGTTTTCGGCGCATTGCGCGAGTTTCTCGGCCCCTGCTTTTCTGACTGACCAAACAGGTGAAGCGCCTCGATACGGCTTATGTCGACGGAATTAGCAGACGAAGACGTTGAGTTAAACTTAGGAACAGTCGGCTGTGTGCTCTCCGGTTCATCGGGCGACAGCAATGACCAGGTAAAATCAGCAAGCAGCACCGCAACACAAAACCACAGGAATGCCGTAAGCGCGAGCATAAGTCCGCGCCAATGGGCTGAATTCGTAAAATACTGTTGAAGTCTGGCAGTCACTTTATTCTTATTCTTGTTACACTGACAAAAGAGATTCATGCATTCTAGCGCAGCCAACATGAGTCAACAATCGCTTAACACAAACTTTATAACGAAATGATTGCGGTTTTATGACAAAGAAGCAAAAGAATACAACATCTGACACCGGTGTTCGTCTGGATAAATGGCTCTGGGCAGCACGTTTTTATAAAACCCGGGCACTTGCCAGAGAAATGGTCCAGTCAGGTAAAGTACACTACGACGGCCAACGCAGTAAACCCTCTAAAGTCGTTCAGGTCGGTGCCATTATTAAGTTACGTCAGGGCTTCGATAGTAAGGAAGTCGAAGTACTGGAGTTAAGTGAGCAGCGGCGCGGCGCGCCCGAAGCGCAGCTTTTGTATCGAGAGACAGAAGAAAGTCTGGCAAAACGCGAAGAAAACGCTGAAGCAAGAAAGCTTAATGCATTGTATAATCCACACCCTGACGGACGTCCGGATAAAAAGCAGCGACGTCAGCTAATTCGCTTTAAAAAGGAGTGACCATGGAGTACCCAACGGATCAATTATCACGGTATACATTTAACGACCATGACGTGCGTGGTGAGCTTGTCCAGCTAACCAGTAGCTATCAAACGTTAATCCGTGGTCATGACTACCCTGCTCCTGTTCAGGAAGTGTTAGGACATATGATGGCCGCTGTTTCATTGCTGACTGCGACATTGAAATTTGAAGGACATATCGCCGTTCAGTTACAAGGCGACGGCCCTCTGAACTTTGTTGCTGTCAACGGTAACCACAAGCAAGAGCTTCGCGGCATAGCTCGTTTACGAGCTGAGTTAAGCGATACAGATTTGCGTTCGATGATTGGTAAAGGTCAATTAATTATCACATTAACGCCTGAAAGCGGGGAACGGTATCAGGGTGTTGTCAGTGGAGACGCCGACTCCATTGCCGAAATGCTTGAAAACTACTTTGAGCAGTCAGAGCAATTACACACGAAGGTTTGGCTGCATGCTGACGGTGAACACGCAGCGGGAATGTTATTGCAACGGCTACCGTCTTCCGGTCAAGACCTAACGGGCTTCGAACATTTGGCCACACTGACAGACACTATTACCGCCAAAGAGCTCTACACTGTGCCGGCAGAAGAGCTACTGCACCGTTTATATCATGAAGAAACCGTGCATTTATATCCAAGCCAACCTGTCAGTTTTGTCTGTGGTTGCTCTCGCGACAAAACGCTGAATGCATTAGCGTCAGTTAAACCTGAAGAGTTGAAAGAGATACTGGATAGAGACGGCGAAATCGTCATGACTTGTGACTATTGCCTGACAGAGTATGTTTTTAAACCTTCTGACTTTAACTAAACTTATTACCTGACGCAAAAAAGCCCGACATTTATCGATATCGGGCTTTTTATTTTCTGTTTACTTCTTCTTTTTCAAAAACTTCATTAGACGCTTTCGCTTGCGCTGCTGCGACAGCGTTAATTGGTTTTTCTTGCCGGCAAATGGGTTTTTCGGCTCTTTGAATTCAATTTTTATTGGTGTGCCCATAATACCTAATGCTTTTCTAAAGTAGTTCATTAGGTAGCGTTTATAAGAGCCTGGTAAGTCAGTCACCTGGTTGCCGTGAATAACAACTCTTGGTGGGTTATAGCCACCAGCGTGTGCGTATTTTAGCTTCACTCGACGCCCACCCACTAATGGGGGCTGATGCTCTTCTTGTGCCATTTCCATTATTTTGGTCAGTTTAGACGTACCCACGCGTTGCGTTGCACTGGCATAAGCCTCTTCAACTGACTCAAATAGATGACCAACCCCCGTTCCATGTAACGCAGAAATGAAATGCAAGCGCGCAAAATCAACAAAACCTAAGCGACGATCAAGCTCACGCTTTATTTCTTCTTTATGGTCAGTTTCTAAGCCGTCCCACTTATTCACTGCAATAACGATAGAGCGACCCGCATTAAGCGCGAACCCAATTAGGTTCAAGTCTTGATCCGTAATGGTTTCTCTCGCATCGATGACAATAAGCACCACGTTAGCGTCTTCAATTGCCTGTAGGGTTTTAACCACAGAGAACTTCTCAATGGCTTCTCCAATACGACCTCGCCGACGAACGCCTGCAGTATCAATTAAGATGTACTCGCGATCGTCACGCTGCATCGGAATATAGACCGAATCTCGGGTAGTGCCTGGCATATCGTAAACGACAACCCGCTCTTCACCCAGAATTCGGTTAGTCAGCGTTGATTTTCCCACGTTAGGTCGACCGACAATCGCCAACTTAAGTGGCAAGGCCTCATAATCGATCTCATCGTGTTCGAGATCTTCAGAGTCCTCTTTCGTCGATGCAATAACATCGGGGTAATCATCAGCCAACGGCTTAAAGCAGGTTGTTAGCAATTGCTCAACACCACGCCCATGAGCAGCGGCAATACCGTATAGCTCACCCAGAGAAAGAGAATAGAAGTCTGCCATTGCGGAAGTGGCATCAATGCCGTCAATTTTATTACAGACTAAATAAACTTTTTTGTCTTGTTTGCGCAGATGAGTCGCTATGGCTTGATCACCAACTGTGACACCGTCACGTGCATCCACCATAAACAAAACGACATCGGCCTCTTCGACAGCCAGCAGTGATTGCTTAGCCATCTCTTCATCGATACCCTCTTCATCGCCATGGATACCGCCGGTATCAACAACTATGAATTGATAGCCGTCGTAGTTTGCTTGTCCGTATTTTCTGTCTCGGGTTAACCCGGGAAAGTCCGCTACCAACGCATCGCGAGTGCGTGTTAACCGATTAAACAAGGTGGATTTCCCAACATTTGGGCGCCCCACGAGCGCAACAACTGGTAGCATTATCTATTAATTTCCTGAGTTTATATCGAGGGCGATTATCTCGCCATCGCGTGTTTGTACATAAGCAACGTTGTCACTTACCACAGGCGCTGCATAAACGCCGTCACCACCAACATGGTAACGCCCTTTTATCTCACCTGAGTCGTCATTTAACCAATGTAAGTAACCTTCGAAGTCACCGACCAGTATATGGCCACGGTGTCTTGCCGGAGCTGACAATTCACGACCAAACAAGCGTGTATTACTCCAACGCTCAATACCACCGTTTTGGTCAAGTGCGTAAATATGGCTATTTACGTCCGTTAAAAAGATTCGACCTGCTGTTACCAACATGTTTTCGAACGACTTATAATCGCGCTTCCAGCGGACTTCGCCACTCATTAACTCAAGCGCGACCAATTCGCCGTTATAAGCAACCATATACAGAGTGGTTCCTTGTGAAGCTGGCGCAGCGTCAACGTCGGCTAAACGCTCAAGCTCTGTACCACCACTGGCTTCACCAATCGTTTGAGTCCAGGCTTGCTGACCACTTTCAGAAATAAGCACCATGCCATTACCGTTACTGTCGCCAACAATGACACCACCACTAATAATTGCCGGAGCTGAAGCACCTCGAACCGACAACATTGGTGTTTGGTACTCATACTCCCACTGCTGTTCGCCCGTTGAAGCATCAAGGCTAATGACTTTACCGCCACCCGTGTGAACAACGACTCGACCTTCACCGACGGCCGGGTCAGACATTACTTCGTTACCCACTTCGGTATGCCAAACCAGCTCACCGGTTTCCGCATCTAACGCAATGACATCACCATTTTCCGTGCCCAGAAAAACCGTGTCGTACTGCGCAACTAAGCCACCTGAAATTCTTGCGGGAAATGGGCTGGCGAACAGGCCGTCAAACCAACCTTCATCACGAGCTTCATCAAAGGTGATGAGGTTGCGTAAGTCAATTTGCCAAACTTTATCGCCATTGGTCTTGTCCATTGCACGAACAATACCTGCGCGGTCAGCGGCGTACACATTGCCGTATTCAACAACAGGGTTTAACCGAGAGAAATATTCACCAATACCGCTGCCGACTGACTCGCTCCAAAGTACCTTTGGAGTGACTTCAGCATTAATCGGCTGCAAGGTCGCAAACTTTGGCTCTTCGTCTGAGCTAGAGCAACCAACAGCAATGAGCGCTGCTGATAATAACGCGACACTTTTTACCAGAGATTTAATAGACTGCATTATGATTTAGCCAAACTGTTGATTTTCATTTGCAGCGCAGGAGTCAGAGACTCATCCGCTTCTAAAGCGCGCTGATAGGCTGCACGAGCGTCTTCGTTCTGACCTTTATCGGCCAATATGTCACCTTCAATTTCAGCTGCGTACCCTTGGTAAGCCTCGGGGTAGGAGCCACGAACCAATTCAAGTGCGGTATCCGCCTGGTCTTGAGCAACTAGAACACGCGCCAAGCGAATGCTTGCTAACGCTTTAATATTGTTGTCTTCAGCGTTATCTACCACCAGCTGCAGTGACGTTACTGCCGTTGCAAGATCGTCTTTACTGACGGCTTCTTTCGCCAACTGCAGAGCCACTAAATGAGCATAGGTATTGTCGGAGTTGTCCGATACGAAGCTCTGAGCTTCTACCAACGCATTCTCGCTACCTTCAGACAACGCTGTGGTTAATTGTTCATACTTTGCTGAGGCGAGTTGCTGTTGTTCCATGGTGTGCTGATCGTAAAAACGCCAGCCATAAAACAAACCAAAACCAATGACCGCACCGGCAACAATACCCTTGCCGTGCTCTTTCCAAAACTCTTTAATTCGTTCGACTTGTTGTTCTTCTGTATCCACCAGACTACCCTCTTGTCAGTGGCTGCAAACGTTCTATAAGCGCTTGCCAGCTCAAGGTTTCTTGCTGCTCATCAGTACGCAACGGTTTAACCGTTACTTGCTGTTGAGCGATTTCATCCGCACCAATAATCAAAGCGACTTCAGCACCCGATTTATCCGCTTTCTTCATTTGTTTTTTCATTGCGCCACCACCGCAATGCGTCACCAGCCTCAAGTCCGGTAACTCGTTTCTCAGCTGTTCGGCAATACGTGGTGCATTAAGTTCCGCTTCTTCACCTAAAGGCATTAAGTAAGCATCTACAGTGCGACGTGGCGTGAGCTTATTTTGCTCCTGAAGCAATAGCACCAGACGCTCCATACCCATAGCAAAACCGACTGCAGGCGTTGCCTTACCGCCTAGCTGTTCAACTAACCCGTCGTAACGGCCACCTGCACATACCGTACCCTGAGCGCCCAACGCTGTTGTCACCCATTCAAATACAGTTCGGTTGTAATAATCAAGCCCACGCACCAAACGCTCGTTTAAAGTGTACTTAACGCCCGCATTCTCTAACCGCATTGTCAGCTGTTTGAAGTGCTCCCGAGACTCGTCATCCCAGTAGTCAGACAACTTAGGTGCATTCTCAAGAAGCTTTTGTGTATTTGCGTCTTTACTATCAAGTATGCGTAATGGGTTTGTTTCCAGGCGACGCTGGCTGTCTTCATCCAACTCGCTTGCATAGTCACTTAAATAACTCCTCAACGCATCGCGATAATTCGCGCGTGCCTCGTTAGAGCCTAATGAGTTAAGTTGCAACTCTACCTGGTCAGCTATACCAAAAGCTTGCCACAAGCGTGCCGACAGCAAAATAACCTCGGCGTCGGCGTCAGCACTATCAATGCCAAAAGTTTCGATACCAAACTGATGAAACTGACGATAACGACCTTTTTGTGGGCGTTCGTAGCGGAACATCGGTCCCATATACCAAAGGCGCTGTATTTGGTTATACAACAAACCGTGCTGATTACCAGCACGGACGCAACTTGCCGTACCTTCCGGTCGCAACGTCACGCTCTCGCCGTTTCTGTCATCAAAGGTATACATTTCTTTTTCGACGATATCCGTTACTTCGCCGATAGAACGTTTGAAAAGCTGAGTGCTTTCCAGCACAGGCATACGGATTTCGCTATAGCCATAGCTGGCTGCGACATTGCGGATAATTGACTCAACTTGCTGCCAGGCTGGACTTTGATCGGGCAGCAAGTCGTTCATGCCACGAATTGCTTGTATTGTATTCGCCACGGAACCTTCTCGTTTTGGTTATCGCTACAAAAATAAGCGGCTATTATAAGGATTTTCGGGGTGCGGGTAAAATTAACCGTTAATTTCTTTTACGTCGATTTTATTAGCTTCTGCCGCTTTCACTTGTGCTCTAATTTGCGCTTCCAGCTCATCAACCAAATTCGAGTTGTCTAACCGCTGCTTTTGACGTTGACCGTCGATATACAGGCCGCTTTTATTCTTGGCGCCAGCTAAACCCACTTTAGAAACTAAAGCCTCACCTGGGCCATTCACAACGCAACCAATAACCGACACGTCCATTGGGGTCGTAATATCTTCGAGACGTTGCTCTAACTGATTCACGGTATCAATAACATCGAATTCCTGACGCGAGCAGCTGGGGCAAGCAATAAAGTTAATTCCGCGCGAACGAATGCGCAGAGACTTAAGAATGTCAAAGCCCACTTTAATTTCTTCGACCGGGTCTGCAGCAAGTGAGACTCTTAATGTGTCACCAATACCCTCGGCTAATAGCATGCCTAAACCAACGGCAGACTTAACGGAACCACTACGTTTGCCGCCCGCTTCAGTGATGCCCAAATGCAATGGCTGATCAATTTTCTTCGCCAGCAGTCGGTATGATTCTACGGCTAAGAAAACATCAGATGCTTTGACACTCACTTTAAAATCGTGAAAGTCGAGTCTGTCGAGAATATCGACGTGTCTCATCGCCGACTCAACTAAAGCCTCCGCGGTTGGCTCACCATACTTTTCCTGTATGTCTTTTTCTAACGAGCCACCATTAACACCAATGCGGATAGGAATATTTTTTTCTCGAGCCGCATCAACTACCGCACGAATGCGATCTTCTTTGCCAATATTACCTGGATTAATTCGTAGACAATCGGCACCGTACTCCGCAACTTTCAGCGCTATACGGTAATCAAAGTGAATATCCGTAACCAGCGGCACGGAACTACGCTGTTTTATTTCTCTGAATGCTTCAGCAGCGTCCATGGTTGGTACAGAAACCCGAACAATATCAGCGCCGGCGCTCGCTAAAGCTTCTATTTGCGCAACCGTCGCATCGACATCGGTTGTTTCCGTGTTCGTCATAGATTGCACGGCAATCGGCGCGCCATCACCAATAGGTACATTACCTACGTATAAACGGCGTGAAGGACGGCGCTTAATTGGACTTTCGTGCATCATATTACTTACTTAACCTCTACAACTATTCAGGTTCTATTATTTTAGCCATTACTCTGACATTGGCACAGTAAATCGTGCAACCCGTTCACGACGGAATTGGCTCATATCAACTTCATTACCGTCAAAGGTAATGACTGCCGCTTCCGGTTTGCACATTGTAATCGAAAACGGAGGCTCACCCGGAACCGCCATTGTATAACCAGCAGCTTTTACACCAACGGCCTGAGTTTCACCCTCAGCATCATCGACTTTCACCCAGCATTCCTGGCTGAATTCGAAGACTAAACGACTGACAGCAGCGTCCTCGGCAACCGCCTCTTGAGCAGGCGCTTCTTCCGCTGTCGGAGCGGCGTCAGTCACTTCGCTTGCTGGCTCTGTACTCTCTTCCGAAGCGTCTTCTGTCTGCGCAACTGAAGACTCTACCGTTGTTTCAGAAGCACTTTGCTCAGAGTTTTGTTCATTGTTTTCTTCTGCACCACTCTGTTCAGGACCCTGCTCAGAATTGCTCGACGCAAAGTTTGACTCGTTTATCGAGATATTTGTATCCGCTGACGATACGTCTGACTCTAGCACCGCCTCTTCAGTATTTGGCTCTATTTCTGGTTGTCTTGGCTCGGAGTCTATTTCAACTGCACTAACGTCAGCTTCATTATTACTTTGTGTTGCACTTTCAACGGTTGATGACTGTGCTGGCTCATCTGAACTCATACCTGAGTCCTGCCACCACCAAATCACTAAACCTACGACAATAATAATGACAGCGTAGGTAATCAGCATTAAACGGTTATCGCTTTCTTGATGCTTCTTGCGACGCGAAAAGCTCTGCATTTGTGTGCTTTGGACTTCCTGGTAACCTTTTGCTTTATAAGCAGCAAAAAGCTTCTCTTCATCAACGTCCAAAAGCTTAGCGTATGCACGCAAATAACCTTTTATGAAGGTAGGAGTAGAAAACGTTTCGTAATCATCCGCTTCCAAAAGCTCGATGATCTGTTTTCGCAAGCGCAGCTCATCAGCAACTTCTCGCTGACTCAGCCCTTTGGCCTCGCGCGCTTTTCTTAGAATTTCACCTGGTCCCTGAACTGGCTGTTGTTTTGTTTCTTGTGCCGCATCAGAGTCCGTTGAATTATTCTCTTTATTTGGTTCGTTTTCAGCAGTCATGATTGTTAGGGTGTTCCCTGTTAAGGCTGACTTGCGTAGTGGCCTTTGTTCTTTTCACACCGAGCCCTGTTTTGTTGGCTCTTTGTCTGAAAGGGATACTGAGTATCAAGTCTTACTTTATCGAAATACCCGAGCGCTTTTTCCCATTCTCCAGCCATACACAATGCAACCGCATAGTTGTTATACAATGCACCGCTCATAGGTTGCCATGATAATGCCTGTTGGTAAAGTGACAAAGCAGAATCTGTCTCATTTGCCGCTAAATGCCACTGCGCCAACGCAAATAAGGCATTTAACGAACGGGGATTACGTTTCATTGCTGCTTGCAAGTGCGGTTTCGCGAGCTCGAGTCTACCCTTGTTAAGGTAAGCTACACCAAGCTGTAACCGTACGTCTTTACTTACAGGCAATGGGTCATTGGAACTGGCGGTACAACCCATCAACGCCAGTGCTATCAATAGCAAAGCGGCTCGCATTATCACACTCCTTGTGGTTGCGATTCAGTGTTTTTACGAAGTCTTTACGGCAATAGCGTCGCCGCCGCGCTGCATTTGCTGACGCTTAAGAATACGTTTGGTCCGGTCTATGACATCACCAACTAGCTGACCGCAGGCGGCGTCAATGTCGTCACCACGCGTTTTACGAACCATAACGGTAAAGCCGTATTCCATAAGCACTTTAGCAAAGCGGTCAATACGCGAATTGCTTGAACGCCCGTAATCTGACCCCGGGAACGGATTAAACGGAATTAAGTTTATTTTACTCGGGGTATCTTTTAGTGTTTTTGCCAGCTCATGTGCTTGATCTGTTGAGTCATTCACATGGTCCAGCATGACGTACTCAACCGTGACTTTATGCTGAGCTTTGGACTGTTCAACATAACGCCGGCTAGACGCCAGAAATTCTTCAATATCGTATTTTTTATTGATGGGTACTATTTCATTACGCAGCTCGTCGTTTGGTGCGTGCAGAGAAATAGCCAACATCACATCAATGCGTTCGCGCAGTTTTTCAAGCGCAGGAACCACACCCGATGTACTTAACGTCACACGGCGCTTTGACAGGCCAAAACCAAAGTCATCCAGCATTAACTCCATTGCCGGAACAACATTGTTTAAGTTCAGCAGAGGTTCACCCATGCCCATCATGACAACGTTAGTAACAGGTTTAATACCCGTTTTACCGTAAGCACCCAGTAACTGGTTTACTCGCCATACCTGGCCAATAATTTCCGCGACCGTCAGGTTACGGTTAAAACCTTGTGCGCCGGTAGAGCAGAAAGTGCACTCAAGAGCACAACCGACCTGAGAGGACACACAAAGGGTTGCGCGATCGCGCTCCGGAATCCAGACCGTTTCTACGTCCTGGCCGTCAAACAGCGTCATTGCAAACTTTATAGTTCCGTCTGACGACTGCTGTTGTTCGCGAATTTCCGGAGCACGTATTTCTGCAACTTGCTTGAGCTTTTCACGCAATTTCTTGTTGAGGTTCGACATTTCGTCGAAGTCATCAACACAAAAATGATACAGCCACTTCATGACCTGATCGGCACGAAACGGCTTCTCTCCCATCTCGCGGAAGAACTCTCTCATTCCTTCGCGATTTAGGTCGAGTAAATTCACTTTTTTATCAATTGCGTTGGTCATAAAGCTCCGTTCTTAGCGTGTACGTGGGCAGATTTCTTCGTCGCTGAAGAAGTATGCGATTTCGCGCGCAGCTGTTTCAGTTGCGTCTGAACCGTGTACCGCATTTTCGTCGATAGTTTCAGCATAGTCGGCACGTAGAGTTCCTGCCAGTGCTTCAGCTGGGTTTGTTGCGCCCATGATTTCACGGTTTTTCAATACTGCATTTTCGCCTTCAAGTACTTGAACAACGATAGGGCCAGATGTCATGAACTCAACCAAAGCGCCAAAGAAAGGACGTTCTTTATGTTCAGCATAAAAGCCTTCTGCTTGTTCTTTGCTTAAGTGCATCATTTTTGACGCTACAATGCGAAGACCAGCAGACTCAAAACGGTTGTAGATAGCGCCGATAAGGTTTTTAGCAACCGCATCAGGCTTGATGATTGATAAAGTGCGCTCTAAAGCCATGTGTATTCACTCCAATAAAGATAGGAAAAATTAGTCGCGCGGATTATACGTGAGAATGCGTTTGAGATCGAATCCATAATGATTGTTTTTTCGTTCATTCTGATTTAGCATGACAAAACAAATTAGCCATATAGACGTCTATTTAGCTTTCAAATAGACAAAGAGGAGTAAATCATGGCAGCGAACAAAACTGAGCAAGCAACTCTCGGCGGCGGGTGTTTCTGGTGCGTGGAATCCGCCTTCTTACAAGTAAAAGGGATTGAATCGGTGAAATCCGGCTATACCGGTGGTCACACCGAAAACCCAACCTATGAACAGGTTTGTACCGGTGACACGGGTCATGCCGAAGTCGCGCAACTCACCTATGATCCTGAGCAAATCTCTTACCGCCAAATCTTAGAAATCTTTTTTACGCTGCACGATCCTACGCAGGTGAACCGTCAAGGTAACGACGTTGGTACTCAGTATCGAACTTCGATTTTCTATCATAACGATGACCAAAAGCAGGAAGCCGAGAGCATTATTGCGGAATTAGAAAACGACGGTGCCTTCGCTGACCCAATAGTCACCGAAGTAACCGAGCTGGATACCTTTTACCCAGCCGAGGACTATCACGAAAACTACTACGCAAGAAATCCGGAAAACCCATATTGCCAAGCGGTTATTTCACCGAAGCTGGCGAAATTCCGGAAAACCTTTTCAGGATTATTAAAAGACTAACGCTGCGCCAGGGTTTTATAGGTCGTCAAAATATGCTCAACCGCATGCTCAATATCGGCTGCGGTTGTGCTACGACCAAAACTAAAACGCAGTGAAGCATGAGCCAGCTCATCGCTGACACCAATAGCCCGCAGAACATACGAAGGCTCAACACTGGCCGAGGTGCACGCCGAGCCTGAGGATACAGCCAAGTCTTTAAGCGACATGAGCAGCAACTCGCCTTCAACATTAGCGAATTGCAAGTTCACAATATGAGGTACTCGTTGCGTGTCGCTGCCATTAAGCTTAATGCCCTCTTCCGCCAGTAACGGCGATAAAAACTGCTGACGCATACTCTCAAAGCGCTCAATGTCGCTGCTTAGGTTTTCAGCCGCAAGCTCTGCCGCCACACCCATACCTACAATTTGGTGCGTTGCCAAAGTGCCTGAGCGCATTCCCCGCTCATGTCCACCGCCGTGCATTTGTGCGGCAATACGAACACGCGGCTGACGACGCACGTACAATGCGCCAATGCCTTTAGGACCATACATTTTATGCGCAGAAATCGACATTAAATCGACCGGTGCGCTGGACATATCAATAGGTAACTTACCAGCTGCTTGTGCTGCATCAACATGAAACAAGGTGCCGCTCTCACGACAAATGGAGCCAATAGCGTTTATATCCTGAATAACACCAATCTCGTTATTGACCCACATAACACTGGCCAGAATAGTGTCTTCGCGCAGTGCCGAACGAAGCTCATCCAAGTCGATAAGACCGTCTTCTTTAACGTCTAAATAAGTGACTTCGAAGCCTTCTTTTTCAAGCTGTGCACAAGGGTCCAGCACGGCTTTGTGTTCAGTTCTCACCGAAACAATGTGCTTACCTGTGTCGGCATGAAAATGCGCAACACCTTTCAAAGCCAGGTTATCCGACTCGGTTGCGCCTGAGGTAAAAACAATTTCGCGGGCATCGGCATGAATTAAGTCGGCGACTTGATGCCGTGCAATATCCACAAGCTCTTCCGCTTGCCAGCCATATTTATGAGAACGCGAGGCAGGGTTTCCAAACACCCCGTCCATGGTTAAGCAAGTTGCCATTTTTTCTGCCGCTTTAGGCGCTACTGGCGTAGTGGCGGCATAATCCATGTAGATGGGTTGTTTAGGCACGAAGGTCCTCCTGGTAAGTGCCGTTACAGTTGGCAGTTAACTTTTATGTCTTCGTCCGATGCATGGCGTAAATGCTGGCGTTGCATAACGTCGCCTACATCTGAGTTTTTCATTAGCTCGGCAAGGGTAATTCCGTCTAAAAAATCGGAAATACGGTCACTCAAACCTTCCCATAGTGAATGCGTCAAACAGCGCTCGCCGCCCTGGCAGTTCGCTTTGCCCTGACACCGCGTTGCATCAATTGACTCATCGACCGCATGAATAACCGAACCCACCGATATATCAGCTGGCTCACGTCCCAGCCGGTAACCACCGCCAGGACCCCGAACACTGTCAACCAAACCGTGCTTACGCAAACGTGCAAACAATTGCTCTAAATACGACAAGGAAATGCCCTGACGTTCTGAAATATCCGCCAGTGGAATGGGACCTTTTGCTGCAAATAAAGCCACATCAAGCATTGCGGTTACCGCGTATCGGCCTTTTGATGTCAGACGCATAGCAATTTCCTCGGGAAGTGTTATTCGTAAGTTGAAATTCTACATTCCCGACTATTTTAGTCAAGTATTGTCAATCGATTTATCCACAGAGGCTAACATTCCACGCAAAATATTGATCTCGCTCTCTTCCGGTCGCGCCCGATTATAAAGGCGTCGCAATTTAGTCATAACCTGCCCCGGATGCTTCGGATTAATGAAGCCGGTATTCGTCAATGTCGCTTCTAAATGTTCATAAAAACGCTCTAAGTCATCAACACGCGGATACTCCGGAATATCGGCTTCAACTTTTTCACCCGCTTCCAGCCACTGCATACGAACTTCGTAACACACTGACTGAACGGCCATTGCCAAGTTTAGAGAGCCATATTCGGGGTTTGTCGGAATATGTAAATGAAAGTGACTTTGTTGCAGCTCTTCGTTTGTTAAACCACTACTTTCACGACCAAATACCAACGCAACTTTATGCTGAGTGGACTCTTGCAACACTTTCGCAGCCGACTCACGAGGGTCGAGTAACGGCCAGTCTAGCGTTCGGTTCCGTGCACTTGTCGCAACCACGAGTCCACAGTCTGAAATTGCATCGTGCAAGTTATCAACAATAGTCGCGTTAGCCAGAATATCCGTTGCACCGGCGGCTAATGCCGATGCATGGCTGTCCGGTTCCTGCACAGGATCAACCAAGGCTAAGTCGGAGAGCCCCATAGTTTTCATAGCACGGGCAACTGACCCGATATTCCCGGTATGAGAGGTGTTCACCAACACAATGCGTATATTGTCGAGCATGAGTATTTCCTTTGCTTTGCGCGTTAACTTCTCGGCTTATTCTGCGAGGTTGTCGAAAAGTTTGGCATGATACCCCAACACTGGTATGATCCGCGACCGAAAATTGTTCTTTTACAGCACAGGTAATTGGTATGCATCCGATGTTAAATATTGCGGTGCGCGCAGCGCGTGCGGCCGGCAAAATTTTAGTTAAAAATTTCGATCAGGGACACCCCGTAGAAGCTGAATCAAAAGGCTTAAACGACTGGGTAACTGACATGGATAAAGCCGCTGAACAGGCTATTATCAACACAATTAAAAAGTCTTACCCCGATCACGGCATTATTGCAGAGGAAAGCGGCACTCAGGCTGGTAAAGAAAACGACTTCCAGTGGGTAATTGACCCGCTAGACGGCACGACCAATTACATGCGCGGTATTCCCCACTTTTGTATTTCTATTGCTTTACTTCACAAGGGCTCTGTTCAGCAGGCCGTTGTGTATGATCCTATGCGTGAAGAGCTTTTCACTGCTTCTCGCGGCGCGGGCGCTCAGCTGAATGGTCGCCGTTTACGCATTTCACCTAAAGTTGAATTGAAAGGTGCCATTTTATCAACGGGCTTTCCGTTCAAAATGAAGAGCCGATTACCTGAGTACCTGGAAATGTTCAACAAGCTGTTCGAGCACTGTGCAGATGTGCGCAGAGCCGGTGCAGCAGCACTAGACTTAGCCTACGTTGCAGCCGGACGCCACGACGCATTCTGGGAAATGGGCTTAAAACCCTGGGATATACTCGCCGGCGAATTATTGGTTCGCGAAGCCGGAGGCATTGTCAGTGACTTCCAGGGCGGCCATAACTATGTACAGTCAGGCAACATTGCCGCGGGTGCACCAAAAGCCCTCAAGCAAATGCTCGCACAAATTCGCTAAAGCAAAAACGCCGCTTGAAATGAATCAAGCGGCGTTTCTTTTTAGAGTTCGATTTCTTCTAAGTCGAGGTCTAACGAGTAGTCCATTTCGGCAAGCTCTTCCCGCAGCCGATACTTTTCTTTTAGTTGTTCTATTTCACGCCATTTACGTTTCGCAGCGCGACCCTTGCCAGACTTGTCATTTACCTTTTGCAGTTCTTCTGAATGATCCATGGTAAGACCTCCTGCTTTTTATACGACTTTATTCTTATGTTTTTTGCGATGGTGTTAGCGCACTTGTTAACAAAAACACCACAACTCATAAGTACCACACACTTTGATACTTTAAAAGCCTTTTGTTGCAGTTTTGTTAATTAAAAATGGCAAAGCTGTGAAGAATTAGGTGATGAGTAAAATAGCAACTAACTAGAGTTTTTCTTAAGATTGACTAATTGTCGGATAACTTTTTCCGTATTTACCGGTGACCGTTTAGGCTGATAATTCAATATATACTCGACCAGCCCTTTACGTTCAAAAACGGGCACGCTGGGTGGTGAAGACAATTTAACTCGTGCGCTGCGGTGCGAGAAAAACACAACGCCGTCTATCCAGGTTGATGCTCGGTTTTTCTTCAGGTGCTCAGCTAAAACATGAACCTGTTTTTTTAGCTGTTTTATTGGATTGCGAACTTTAGCGGTATAACGACCACCTTTGCGCCCTACTTTATGAGCTATCCAATTAGGAGACTGCTCATCTCCCGTTACTTTTGAATTGTTGTTTTTCACTTCCACAACAAACACACCGTTAGGGCCCACCACAATTAAGTCCAGCTCCGTAAAGCCGCGTTTTGCTCGCGAGTTGGGCACATCAACCTGATTAAACAGAACATAGCTATCGGGGAGTTTTTCTAACAGTTTCAGTGTTTTTAATTCACCCTTAGCACCTGAACGCTTAGTGGATGCTGCTCCAATAACACTGAATAAGTAGGCTAGCCCAACAATCCACCAGAAATTTGGCAGGTTATACATTAAAAAGCCCGCAATAGGCGCGCCAATAATAGCGACCCATACGCGGGCTGTATTCACTTCCTGAGAAAGACGATTTTTAGTTATATACTGCGTGTCGGCCATGACAAGTTGACTGCTTCCCTTATTACTGATGGCCCTATTAAACCACCAAAGCGGTCAGTCGTCAGCTTTAATTCTTACTATCCGCTGGCTCCTTAAGGAGAATAAAATGTTCAATCAGCCTAATCATTAACTCTTTTTGATTCGGCAAGCTCTCAGCTACCAATAGTGCCAGAGCCACAAGTGTGTTGTCGTTAATCAACCGGTCAACAGGTTTAGCCAACAAGTGTTGATTAAGGCGTAGGTACCACAAGAATAGAAACGAGCCGGAGCGCTTATTGCCGTCGGCCAGTGGATGGTTTTTAATTACAAAGTACAATAAATGGGCAGCGCGGCTGGCTATGTTGGGGTAAAACAACTCATCTGCAAAACCTTGTTCTATCGTCGCTAATGCCGAGGAAAGCCCATTACCACGGATCTGTCCAAATAGTTCAGTAGCTTCCCCTTTAGCGATAAGTGTTTTTCTAAGTTGTTGAATAGCATTGATTGCATTTTCAGGGTCTAACACCTGCATGCCATTTTGCCTAGCACCAACTTCTGCTAAAACTTGTTCATCATAACCTTGCAGCAGTGACCAGGACCGAGCGTAGTCACTGATAACCTGCGCAACGGCTTCACCTTCCTCAGATACTAAACCTTGATTGCTAAGAGTACGACTGAGTAAGTTTAGAGCTTGCTCAAATTCAATGCCTCGTTCTTTTAGTCGCAATTCATTTAAAGTATAGCCCCGTACTAAATGCTCCTGGAGTATACGAGTAGCCCACTTCCGGAACTGCACTCCTCGCGCAGACTTAACCCGATAACCAACAGATATGATAACGTCTAGATTATAAAAGTTTGTAGGCTTTGTAGAAAATTCGGAATTTCCGAATTTTCTTATCGATTCATTTTCTTCAAGCTCCCCGTCTTTGAATACGTTCTTTATGTGCTCGTTTATCGTCGATTTTGCTTTATCAAACAACTCAGCCATCTGCTCTTGGGAAAGCCAGACAGTTTCTTTGTCTAAGGCCACTTCCAGTTGCGCTTGCCCATCCTGGCTTTCAAATATCTGAACTTGCGTATTTTTCATGTTTTACCCCTCATCCCTGAGTATCCTGCTCTCAAATAAATGCTCTAGCATAGTCAGGATTTCTGGTTTTAGCCATACTGGTTTTATAAAACCATCAAAGCAGTCAATTATCAGCCAGCCGTGCAACTCCCAGAATACGGCATAGCAAACAACAAATAGAGCAGCCAGTGAAAAGCCTTTATCAGTCAATTGAACACTGCGCGCAGCGCTCTTTACCTGTCAGTAGTTTGGAAACACGGTTACGGTTGCGCGCAAAAAATAGGTAAGCTTTATCCGCAAACCAGCGGATAACCGGCCAGCGCAGAGGGGCAATCATCCAGCCTTTACCTACTAACGACCAAGCCGCGTGGGTAACATCTAAGCCATAGATCATTTCACCGGAGCTGACTTGCCCGTGTAAATACTGGTTGGCCTTAGCAACGTCAACTTGAGGGTACCGCTGGTTAAAGTCCGGCTCATTAATATTCTCGAACGTTATTTGTCGTTTCTCATCAAGCTTTCTTAAGTGCCGCATTTCCTTAACGCACAATGGGCATCCGCCATCAAAGAAAATAATAAGTTTCGAACTGTGCTCTGACATTAGTACCACCTTTTGCAAACTTCACTTTCTTATACGCCGTTTTCGCGAATTTGACTCATAACGTAATGCGAAAATCGGTTTGCTTAGCTCATAATACGACATCGCCACGCTGCCAACTTTAGCAACCGATGCTAGTCTCTTTATGACACTTGGCGCAAACGCGCTGCAACTCAACCCAAAATAAGAGGCAAGGATGCCAACACTCTATAAAATTCGTTTCATTCACTTAGCGGCACTTTTTATCGCTGCCTTTTGTACCTTCCCCGCAGCCGCGTTGCAGACAGCAACGCAAACCCAACTGGCAAAAGTGTATGAAGAAAACACGAGCATTCCCATTAGCGACTACTTGGTCAGTGAAAAGTACGACGGTATACGAGCCATTTGGACGGGTTCCGAACTACTGACCCGGCAAGGCAACCCAATATCAGCTCCTGAGTGGTTTACTGCACCACTACCTGACGTCTGGCTTGATGGTGAGCTATGGACAAAGCGTCAGAACTTTGAGGACTTGAGTTCTATTGTCAGAACGCAAATACCAGAAGAAGAACGTTGGCACGAAGTCCAATATATGGTGTTTGATATGCCTGACGCTCAGCTGCCTTTCGAAGAACGATACAAAAACTATTCGAACTTAATTGAGCAAATAAACACTGAACATATTAAAGCGGTTAAGCAGCAACGGTTTCATTCCAACCATGAGTTAAGCAAACACCTGCAAGCGCTGGTCGAGCAAGGCGCAGAAGGCCTGATGCTGCACTTAGCAACGGCGCATCATCAGTCGGGCAGGAGCGATGCTTTATTAAAGTTAAAACCCTATTTCGACGATGAGGCCGAGGTTATCGCCCATTTACCGGGTAAAGGCAAATATACCGACATGCTCGGTGCGCTGCGTGTGCGCAATCAACAAGGCATTGAATTTTCTATTGGCACTGGATTCACCGACGCCGAACGCGCTAACCCGCCACCTGTCGGGAGTATCATTACCTACAAGTACCACGGCTACACCAATAATGGCGTGCCGCGCTTTGCCAGCTTTTTACGAATTAGGGAAAACGTAGAAGATGAATAGAACCCAGTACATAACGCATATGCCGAAAATAGAAGTAGATTACAAATTGACACCGTTGCGCAACACGCTACACTGATATTTCCATGATCAAAACTTATCACTAATGTCTATTATGCATAACCCTGTCCATCCTGGTGAATTTATTCTAGTAACCTATATGCAGCCTTTTGGCTTGAGCTGTCGGTATTTAGCGACAAAACTTAATGTTTCCCCTTCCACTTTAAACAGAGTTTTGAAATGCCAAAGTGGCATAAGCCCTGAAATGGCGCTACGTTTATCGAAAGCTTTGGGCAGAAGCCCGGAGAGTTGGCTAGCGATGCAGGATTCATACGACTTATGGCATGCTGGAAAAAACTTAAGTTTAGATAAGGTTCAGAAGCTTGATCTTACCGTTGCATAGCAAAATCGTTTTCCAAAAGGCCTTAAGCGAGACAAACGCGTAACCGGTGAATACTTATCGCTTGTTGGCAGATCTTAGTCGAGTTTCGAAATGAATTCGCGAACCTCGTCAGACCTTAATGGCCTTACTAGGCGAGCCACTTCATTGCCATTGTGCAGGAGTATCAAAGTCGGCCAAAGCTTTACCTTGAACGCGCGCCCCAGTGGTTTGCCCTTTCCGTCATATATTTTAATATGACGTAGTCCTGAACGTTCAGTTACTGCTTCTTTTATCGGGGAACTTGCAGCCTGACAGTGTCCACACCAAGGCGCACCAAACTCAAGTACAACGTCACCAGATAACTCGCCAACTTGTTCAAACGTAAATGATTCTTCTGCGTAATCGGAGTTAGAGCCAATATCATCGGTTTTCATCACATTTACCCCTCACTAAAATTTATAGTAATGCCCAATGCTGAAAGTAATGGACCGCTTTGGAACGAGCGGAAAGACGTTCTCGTTCACCGCACGGTTATGTGCGATGCACAACGAGAGGCTTGTGATATGCGAAGTACCGCTCACGGTCTTTCGATCTATTATTAAACAATGCGCTCTCAACAATTTGAGAGGCCTCTATTTCACTCTTAAGGATTTTGCACAAAGTATCCCACTCTTTTGTCTGTGGCTCGAGTGATTCCCACGAAATCATGAAGTCAAAATTTTCCCCATGCCTCAAGACTCTGGCCGGAACTCCTGCAGCTCTCATGTTTCCCATAAACATGCCATATCGTAGGAAAGGGTGGACTGCACGGTGGTTATGAGCTTTCTTGCTGTACGTAATTGCATCATGGGTTGTAACACCACCGATCTTTGTCTCTATGACAACTCTGGGCTTCCAAACTTCATCATCCATCCATTCATACAAAAGAATGTCAGTTTCGAAGTTGACCTCTTGGCATTCGGCTACTTCGTTTCTGTACTGACGGACTTCGTTTGCATAGCAAAGTTTTTGACCAACATCAGCTGCATATTTATCAGATAATGTTTTAACATACGCATGGATTCTCTCTGTTACTGATCTCGCCCAATCTACTTCTCGCATGAAATTCCCTCTGGCCGTGCCATGATGACCACATAGGCTGGTTATGTGCTTTTTCTATCTGCAGGGTGATTGACTCCGTCATATGCAGGCACACCATCAATCTTTAAAGGATTTACGCCCTTTAAGCAGGCGACATTGAAGCCGTACTGCGAAGGATTAGACCTCCTTTGATGGTGGGTGTAAATTCCGCAGTTGCTACAGAAATAGTGTTTCGCCGTTTTCGTATTGAATTGGTAGAGCTTTAGCGCATCTCCTCCTTTTACTATCCGGATACCGGAAAGTGGAACTGACGCCACTATCGCTCCCCGGCGTCGGCAGAGCGAGCAGTCGCACCTACGAATATCAACTAGTCCGTCCGGCAGGTCCAGCTCGATTTCGACTGACCCGCAATGGCAAGTAGCTTGGTGCTTGGCCTTGATGGGGACACCATCGACTTCGCTTAAATTTATCGCCATTCGTTAATCCTTGGGATGCACATAACATTTATATACTACGCATGCTCAATTACGCTCTAACCCGTGCGTAATATCTAACTTTAATTATTTATTATGTATCTGACATTAAACGAGTTAATTAGCCAATACAACAATAAACTAAGCTATAGTACTGATAAAAATGAGCGTTAGGTTAAACTAGAACTAAAGGCAAAGCCGTTTTCCAAAAAGCCCTAAGCGAGGCACACAATGAACTCAACTAAAATTAACTACATTGAACTACCGGCGCGGAGCCTTGAAGCAACCAAGCGCTTTTTTCAACAGGCCTTTGGCTGGGAGTTTGTAGACTATGGTCCGGAATACGCGGCTATTCAAAATGCAGGACTCGATGGCGGGTTTTACCAATCTGATTTGGTTGCAAAAACGTCAACGGGCAGCGCCTTGGTGGTGTTATATAGCAAAGATCTTGAGCAAAGCCTGAAAAGCGTTGAGGACGCGGGCGGTAAAATCCTTAAGCCTATATTTGATTTTCCCGGTGGTCGACGCTTTCAATTTACTTGCCCTAGCGGCAACGAATACGCAGTATGGTCAGAATAGCCAAAATAAAAATCAGGAAGAAAGCATGTCTAAGTTTACGGAATACAAAGTCATTCATATAGCCGAAGGTGGCTGCGGCACTCTGCTACTGGGCTCAAGTGGTCTGCCGTTAAAGAAAATTGAATCTACTTTGAACCAGGAAGCGGCCGACGGCTGGCAAATGGTGTTTCAGGTACTGGAGCAAAAACGCTTTTGGCTGTTCTGGACACGTGAAGCCGCAATTTTAACTCTGGCCCGATAGAACCGACCATGATAAAGCGGTTCATTTTAGCTTCAATTCGTTGGTATCAGAGTCGTGGCGGTTCGCGCCACTTCTTTAATACCGACTGTAATTTTGAGCCGTCCTGTTCGCACTATACTTACCAGGCCATTAGCCAATACGGTACCTGGCGAGGTATAAAGCTTGGTGTAGCGCGTATTAAGCGTTGTAACGACCCTGACTGCGTGCACAAAAAACACGACCCAGTTTCTTAAATAAGGTAGCCCTTATGTCTTACGAAATGTCTTCTGAACAGTTGCGAGATGAAGAAGAAGCCCTGCGTAACCAAATACGCGAGCTAACGCCTGAGCAGCGAAAAGAATATTACCGTCTTGAAGGCCAGAAGATTAAAGACCCTGACACCTACGCGGTACTGAACTGGTTCATTATGACCGGTTTACATCACTTTTATTTAGGCAACACGCAGCGTGGTGTTATCAATCTTTGTGTCATGCTGGTAGGGCTGTTTTTCTTACCTTTCTTACCCATAGTCGGGGTTATTATTATTGTCGGTATTGTTATTGTCGAGCTGCCGCAGTTGTTTAAGTCACAACAAATTGTCCATGCTTACAACAATAACGTTATGCGCGAGCTCATTCATAAAGTTAAATCAGATAACGCCTAAGCGCCGCTTAGGCAAAATCTTTCAACTTGAGGTGCCTCTCTATTGAATCCACCAGGCTTTCCGGAACCTCATGTTCAGTGGCTAATTCCCGCCACTGAGACACCGCGTTTATCACGCCATCAATAATCGCATCTATTTCTTTGCGCTCTACCTTTGGTAACTGAACGTCCGCAAGCGCGTAAAAGTCAGCGCGGGTATGGCCGCTGCGTTTGCCATTTAAGGACATCCAGTGCTGCTCTACCCAGGGGTTTCCGGGTTTGTAGCTAAAGGCAACGTCGTAAGCAGGGCTTAGCCGCCATTGCTTGTCCTCCAGCATAAAGCCAAAGTTCTTGGAGTGATCATCATGGTTGGTTGCTACGTGGTTAAAGACCATACGGCGAAATAAGTCTATAGCATCCGCCCGTGGCAACCTTAGCTGGCGGGCAACCTGGAACAGCTCTTCATAAGAAAACGCGCCAATGTCGTGATAGTTCACGTGCTTAATAGCGGTAAGCGTTTGAATATGCTTTTTCTCATTGCCTATTCTGTCAAAGCGTTTGGTCACAAAATGACGACGGTTGCCTTCATCCAGTAAGTGGCACGGCATCATATGAATGCCCGCTTTTGTGGCCATTAAGTAATACACATACTCCATGGCACCGTAGCCTAGCGGGTCGCCAAAGGTTTGCTGAGACGGGTCGCGCTCTTTTACGCCGTCAAACTTCAGCAGATAATGCTCAAAGCCCTCGGGCACAAGCCCCTGCCCTGAACGAACCTGGCTAAAGTCCTTATTAAATGCCAGTACCGCTTTTGGTCTTGCGCCACCGGCGCTGGTGCCAACCGCTAATAAGGCCTGCATCATTTCTTTGTCTGCCGCGTCGTCAAAGTGCGTGCGTTGGCGAAAGCCAGTCCGAGCATCGAGCACGTCCTGCGCTAACTTCATTAAGCTCTCAAGCTCAATGTCTTTGTTTTTGGCATTGGTTTGATTCTTACGCGCGGGGTGATACTCAAGAGCGCCCATGCCCCGCTCACCGGTATACTGAAGCCGCTCAAGCGGGCTCAGAGGCTCGGTGCGGTCTGGTTGTTGCGCAACCCATTGGTTCAGCACCGCATTACCGAAGTCGTCGGGTAAGGAGTCTGCCAGCATGCCCGGCAGGCCTCTGAAGGTATCCCAATTTAACCCCGGAAAGGAGTAAATGCGCCCCTTTTCGGCAGGCATGGTTAAAGGCGCAAGCGGAATGTTTTTTTCGACAAATTCAGATAAGTACTCGAACCGCGCAGCCGTGTCGCCTTTGTTATAGCTTAAGGCACCGACAGGCTCACCTTTGTAGCGAACTTCAATGGTATTAATCACCAGTCCAGCTCCTCATTGTCAGCAGGTTTCACACGCGTTTTACCGCTCGCTCTTTTCTTCTGTTTGGTGCTACTTTTGAGTAGTTGCACAGGAGAAACGCCCTCGTCCGGGAATGCAGCCAGTAAATTGTCGATATGGCCCAAAGCCTTAAGAATAGCGACATAAGTCGGTAAGGTGCTTTTACCCCCCTCTGCAGATTTAACCGCATTCAGTGAGACATTAGCTAAGGTAGCTAAGTCCTCCTGAGTTAAATCCTGGTTCAGCCGATACTGTCTGACTCGCTGACCAATGATTGCTGGAACACGATCAGAATCCATATAAAGAACCTTAAATAGGCTTTAAACCGATAATTAGAGTGTAGCAGACTATTTAAGGTACGCAATTATATTTATATAAAAATCTTTATATGGACTATAAAGTGATTTAATTATTTTAAAAGCCTTTTTAAGGGCTATAAAATATTATTTAAAGAGGGTTGTTAATAACACTTGATTTGAGTATGAATCGATAGTCCGCTTCGTGCCATTAAGAGACATTCACTTAGCTCTTACAACAACTTTGGCCTTCTTGAATTGGTGGGCATTTCACTGTTCCATAAGAGCAGTATACACAACAATCGCCCTTCAAAGGCTTTAGGAGAACTTTGCAAGATTCACATTCATAATACCACTGGCAAGCGTTGGTTGACATTTCTTCGGTTTTACTGAAACCGCACTCAGGGCAAGTAATGGTAGAATTTAACTCTATACCTCGCATGTTTGCTCCTTCAAAGGTTTAACAATGTCCAATACGGACATTACAATCATCAAACAAATACCCACATAGAACAAATAAGTGCTCCAGTCATATTGCCATAGTGGATAGAGGGTTAACAAAACAGCTATAGGCCCAATAACTCCAAGAGTACCTCTCGTATGATTTTGGTTTTTATACCAGTTATACAAATTTACCAACAACGCCAAAGTTGCAAATATAGGTAACAAGGTATTTACAGCAATCCCCTCAAAGTGAGAGAGAAAGCCTAATCCCAATGCTGATGCTAATGAACCGAGAGCAGGGAAACACCCCGTACAACTGAGGGCTGCAAGCCAAACACCACCTGAGCCAACTTTATCTAAAATCTTATTAATCATTTTTAACGTCTAACATTATTTGAATGACTTGAGTGTAAACTCCGTAGATAGGTACGGAGTCAATGCTATTTTAGCGAATCGATTATTGGGCAGTGAGATTGGTCGTTATTGTTGCGGCATGAATTAGTCATTTCTTTTATGACGACTTCTAAGCGTTGAAGGTCAGCTATCTTACTTTGAATTAAGCTCAGTTTCTGCAAACCTAGAGATTCAACTTTGGCACAATCGCCATCCATTGACATCAAAGACGCTACTTCCTTTAGAGTAAAGCCAAGTGCTTTAGCCTTACAAATGAATTGTAATTGCTTGGTGATTGAGTCGTCATACACACGATAACCATTTTGAGGTTTTTGAGGTTGTTTTATCAAGCCTTCTCGCTCATAAAAGCGTATAGTTTCTACGCCTAAACCAAGTTCTTTAGCCAACTTGCCTATTGTTTTCATCGTATAACCACAAAATCAGCCTACTTCATGACATTAGTATATCAATACGATGTAAAATTTCTCGAACTAATAATGACCGCTTCTCGCTCAAAGCGGACTACTTGTCTATTGCTAATAGCGACTGGGGTGTATGAACTTTTTCTTTCTAATCGCAACTAAATAGCTTTATTAGAAAACAGTTGAAAGCGTAATGAAGCCCTATTTACTAATTTTAGCGTTAAGTTTTTTAGCCATGTCCGCAGCCTATGCAGATGAAAAGTATTACCGCAATGATGGAACTGAAATTCGTTATTATTTAGATAACGCGGAGGCCGAAAACTTGCTTGTCGTATTTCAAGGATCGGACTGCAACAGTGTCCGTCACATGGAGTCGGTAAATAAAATATGGCAAGAGTTTGCTCCGGGTTCAGCGCTTTTGACCATCGAAAAATATGGCATCGATAATAGCTTATCCTACTCCTCCGGAGAACGAGATGACTGCCCCACCAAATATCTAAAGCACGATACTATGGCGCAACGAATTAGCGATGGGGTTCAAGTTATCGAGGCTCTGAAGAATTCTTACGGCAAAATCACTCTAGCTGGCGGCAGTGAAGGTGGCTCCATTGCGTTAGGAGTAGCCGCACAAATTTCAGACTTGCACGCTGTATTGGCATTGAACTCGGGGGCATCCAGCTTTCAGCATGATGTGGAATTCAGCATTCAGCAAACTGTTCCTGCCAAGCAACTTGATAAGGTTTTGAATGGTTTCAGACAATTTGTAATGCAGATTAAGGAGAGTAATGAGCCGTTTCCGGTTGAAGTAAGTGGTCATGGCTATGCTTTCTGGAAGGACGCTTTGGAGCGAGACTTGCTCCAACCGCTCAAAAAAATCGACGCGCCTGTGCTTATAGTACAATCAACTGGAGATAAAAGCGTGGATCCCGATAGAACCAAGCATGAGGTTGAAAATATTATTGCTGAGGGCGCATCTAACATCACTTTATTAATGATACCGAAGCTTGATCATGGCTTTCGTGACGAAAGTGGCGTCTCGAAGCTTAAAGAGGTTATTGAAAGCGCGGCTGGTATTCTTAAGATTTAATTTTTCGACGTGCGCTTTGGGAAATTAGCGGCTCAAATTTAAAGCTCCGCTGTGAGCGATGGGCGGACCGTTTATCTCTTCGCGCGACTCGGCTATCATCGAAGACACTCAGTCAGATGTTAAAAAAGCGGATTGCAAAGAAAATGGATTTCAATGAATCACAAAAAGATATGTCTCGTGCTTACTATGGCGGTGCAACCGGAGCGTTGGCTTCTGGAATAGTTTGGTTATCAGCTGGACTGATTGGCCTTTATTCGTCTCCCTTTAACAGCATGCTAGCATTGCTTATTGGGGGTATGTTTATATTTCCCATATCCCTTTTACTTTCAAGATTATTAGGGGCCACCGGTAAACATGGGGCGACTAATGTGCTTGGTAAACTGGCTATAGAAAATCTGGGTATTTTATTCGGTGGCCTATTTATTGCTGTCATTGTGGCACAGCTTAATGGCTTACTGTTTTATCCAATCATGTTAGTGATTATTGGTGCCAGGTACTTAACCTTTCAAACACTTTATGGTTTGAAAGTGTACTGGGCTCTGGGTAGTGTACTTATGATTTCTGGATTTTATCTTGCTATTTTCCCCTCGGCTTTTACTCTTGCAGCTTTTGTGGGCGGGTTTATTGAGATAGCGTTTGCACTAATTATTTATAGGAAAAGTAAAGAATGCTCGGCTAGTTGAGAACAAATGCAAGCGTCTGAGATGCTCACTTTTGCGTCCGCTCTTGGCACAGGGCTGCCGTAGCAGCCCCCTAACAGTCAAACCTCAATTGACTCGGAAATATCAAGTGCGTCATCGACTTCAATTCCAAGGTAACGCACCGTGCTTTCCAACTTCTTGTGGCCTAATAAAAGTTGGATAACTCTGAGATTCTTAGTTTTCTTATAGATAAGATATGGCTTGGTTCTTCGCATTGAATGAGTGCTGTACAGCGAACGGTCTAAGCCTAGCTTCTCGATCCAACCGCGAAATATCCGATACTTTTAGTTTTACTAAATCACAACCTCTAAGCTTGCTATCTAAAGCGAGGTTGAAAAGAGCCAAATCTCTTGCCTTTCCTTCAAGTTCAAGGCGTATGCGAATGCCCCAGATATGGGATATCTGGAGTGGCTTTTTCTGTCCTATAATTCGATTTTTATTCCACGGATATGCTTGTTGAACTGCCATGAGTAATCTCCAGTTAGTACGGAGACTTAAGTATGGCCTTTAAAAAGAGTAAAAAGCCCGCTAAAAAGCGGGCTCCAGATTCATGTCAATGAGGCATCTCACCTGACGTGGAACGTCAGGCTACTCACTTACCGATACTCTTCAATGCTCGGGCATGAGCACATCAGGTTACGGTCACCGAAAACGTCGTCTACGCGGTTTACGGTTGGCCAGAACTTGTCGTAACCAACGGCTTCAACCGGGTAGGTTGCCGTTTTTCTATCGTATGGGCGGTCCCACTCTGCATCGGTAATGTCGGCTAATGTATGCGGTGCGTTAACCAATGGGTTGTTGTCTTTTGGCCATTCACCGGATGCTACTTTATCGGCTTCGGCTTTAATGCTAACCAGGGCTTCAATAAAGCGGTCCAGCTCAGCTTTAGACTCAGACTCGGTCGGCTCAACCATAATGGTACCCGCTACCGGGAAGCTCATGGTTGGCGAATGGAAGCCGTAGTCCTGCAGGCGCTTAGCCACGTCAATTTCGGCAATACCGGCGGCGTCTTTCATTGGACGCAGGTCGATAATGCACTCGTGCGCGACACGGTTGTTGCGGCCACGATACAGAATTTTGAAGTGCTTGCTCAGCTTCTCAGCAACGTAGTTGGCGTTCAAAATAGCGGTTTCTGAGGCTTCACGTAAGCCGCGTCCGCCCATCATGGCAATGTACATCCATGAAATGGTCAGAATGCTGGCACTACCAAACTGCGCAGCAGATACCGCGCCATTACCTGCTTTAGGGCCTTCGATATTAATCACCGAGTGGTTCGGCAAAAACTCAGCCAAATGCTGCTTCACACCAATAGGACCCATACCAGGGCCGCCGCCACCGTGCGGAATACAGAAAGTTTTGTGCAGGTTCAGGTGCGATACGTCCGAGCCAATGTAACCCGGTGAGGTTACACCAACTTGCGCGTTCATGTTGGCACCGTCCATATAAACCTGACCACCGTAGCTGTGTACAATGTCGCAAATTTCCTTGATGCCTTCTTCGTACACACCGTGGGTAGACGGGTACGTCACCATAATGCACGATAGGTTATCGCCCGCTTCTTCTGCTTTGGCTTTTAAGTCGTCCATATCCACGTTGCCGTGCTTGTCACAGTCGACCACAACCACTTTCATGTTGATCATTTGCGCAGAAGCCGGGTTAGTACCGTGCGCAGAGCTTGGAATTAAGCAGATATTGCGGTGCCCTTCGTTGCGGCTTTCATGGTACTTCTGAATAGCCAGTAAGCCTGCGTATTCGCCTTGCGCACCCGAGTTCGGCTGCATCGACATGGCGTCATAACCGGTAATATCCAATAGCCACTCAGACAAGGTGCCGACCAATTCCTGGTAGCCTTGTGCCTGTTCTACCGGGCAGAACGGATGCAACTGACCAAACTCAGGCCAAGTGACTGGAATCATTTCAGCGGTCGCATTCAGTTTCATGGTGCAAGAGCCCAATGAAATCATGGAATGGTTCAGGGCTAAGTCTTTGTTTTCCAGTTTCTTAATGTAACGCAGCATTTCGGTTTCTGAGTGATACTCGTTGAATACCGGGTGCTGTAAGTAGTCTGACTGACGTACCAACGCCGCAGGAATCGACTCGACATCTCCGCCGGCAACACGGCTGTCCAGTACGTCAATGTCCAAACCGTGGTTATCACCAAACAACACGTTAAACAACGTTTCAACATCGTCACGCGTTTTCGCTTCATCTAAGCTGACGCCAAATACGCCTTCGCCGTCAACGCGCAGGTTAATGCCAGCAGCTTTAGAGCGCGCTAACACGTCGGTCGCGTTGTCTTTCATTTCAAAGGTTAGAGTGTCAAACCAATGGCTGTTGACCAGCTTCACGCCTTTGTCCTGCATACCTAAGGCAACAATGTCAGTCAGGCGGTGAATGCGGTTGGCAATACGGCGCAGGCCTTGTGGACCGTGATACACAGCATAGAAAGACGCCATGTTCGCCAGCAGAACCTGCGCAGTACAGATGTTCGAGTTCGCTTTTTCGCGGCGTATGTGCTGCTCACGAGTCTGCATAGCCATACGCAACGCAGGGCGTCCACGAGAGTCTTTAGAAACACCAATAATACGACCTGGCAACGAACGCTTAAACTTGTCACGAGTGGCGAAAAACGCTGCATGGGGACCACCGTAGCCCATCGGCACGCCGAAACGCTGAGCGTTACCGAAGACCATGTCCGCACCCATTTCGCCCGGCGACTTCAGCATTAACAAGCTCATTAAGTCAGACGCAACGGCGACAATGGCTTTTTTCTCCTGCAACTCACCAATTAACTGCTCAATGTTGTGCAACTGGCCTTGTTTGTCTGGGTATTGCAGTAACGCACCGAAAACATCATGGTCGGACGCTTCGCGCGCAGGACCAACGATGATTTCAAAGCCGTAATACTCGGCACGAGTTTTCACTACGTCGATGGTTTGCGGGTAAACATTGTCCGCAATAAAGAACGCATTGGCTTTTTTATTCTTCGACACGCGCTTAGCCATAGCCATGGCTTCGGCTGCCGCTGTTGCTTCATCAAGCAATGACGCGCTGGCTAAATCCAGGCCGGTTAAGTCCATGGTCATTTGCTGGAAGTTAAGCAGTGCTTCTAAACGGCCCTGCGCAATTTCCGGCTGATACGGGGTATACGCGGTATACCAACCCGGGTTTTCCAACACGTTACGTAAAATAACGTTCGGTACAACGGTGTCGTAGTAACCCATACCAATGTACGAGGTGAAAATTTCGTTTTTCTGAGCAATGGTTTTCAGACGAGCCAACGCCTCACGTTCCGTTTGCGGTTCACCAACCTGCAAGAACGGTTCGCGCAATATTGCGCCAGGCACCGTGTCTTTGGTTAAAGCTTCTAAAGAATCCACACCCAGTTCTGCCAACATGGCTTTTTGCTCTTCAGCACTTGGGCCAATGTGGCGACCGATGAACTCATCGTGGTGTTCTAATTGCGTCAGGGTAGTACTGCTCATTTAACTCAGCCTCGTACATTTATCGATAGTAAGAAACAACGAACCCCGGTTAATTTCCGGGGCTCAGGACGCTTAGACATTGGTGCAAAGTCCAATGGCTTAGTCTTCGTCTATTGAAGCCTCGTAAGCGTTTGCGTCCAATAAATTTTCCAGTTCACTGCTGTCATCCGCTTTAATACGGAATAACCAGCCGTCGCCATAAGAGTCGTTGTTGACTGTTTCAGGCGCGTCTTCTAAGTCTTCGTTAATAGCGACAATTTCGCCCGTCATTGGTGCGTAAATGTCTGATGCCGCTTTTACAGATTCAGCGACCGCAATGTCGTCGCCTGTTTCAACTTTGTCACCAACGTCTGGTAACTCAACGAACACCATGTCTCCTAACAACTCTTGCGCGTGTTCAGAGATACCAACGGTAAAGGTGCCATCACCTTCGTCGCGCACCCACTCGTGAGTTGACGCGTATTTCAGATCGGCTGGAATATTGCTCATAATGACTTCCTGTAGTTCAAAATCGTTTATTGTGATGAAACAGAATTATAAAACAGATTGACCGTTTCGCACGAAGCCCGGCTTGACGACCTTCACCGGTACTTGTTTCTTACGCATTTCAACGTCCGCGGTATCACCCACTGAAGCAGGAACACGCGCCATTGCGACCGAGAAACCAAGTGTAGGCGAGAATGTACCAGAAGTGATGATACCTTCGCCACCCTCAACGGTCACTTTTTGACCATGACGAAGTACACCCTTCTCTTCCATCACTAAGCCTACCAGCTTATCGTGACCTTCCGCTTTTTTCTGCTCTAATGCTTTGCGACCAATAAAGTCTCGGTCTGCCGGTTCAAATGCGACGCTCCAGCCCATATTAGCTTCCAGCGGCGTGATATTCTCGTCCATGTCCTGACCATACAGGTTCATGCCAGCTTCTAAGCGTAGAGTATCACGTGCGCCCAGTCCACAAGGAGCAACGTCTGCTTCTAACAATTGATTCCACAAGGTTTCTAGTTGGCTTGCCGGTACGACAATTTCGTAGCCTTTTTCGCCGGTGTAACCTGTGGTTGCAATAAAGTAATCGCCAACGTCTTTACCCACGAAAGGCTTCATGCCGTCAATTTCAGCGTATTGTTCGCTTGAGAGTACTTTCTGAATTTTCTCAGCCGCGTTAGGACCTTGCAGCGCAAGCATGCCCATATCGTCACGCTCTTTCGTGGTGACATCAAAATCGGCAGCGACTTTTTCAATCCATGCTAAGTCACGGTCACGAGTGGCTGAGTTCACAACCATGCGGTAAGACGTTTCTGAGAAGTGATACACGATAAGGTCATCAATAACGCCGCCGTTTTCATTCAGCATGCTGGTGTATTGTGCTTTACCTTCGGTTTTTAGCTTAGCCACATCGTTAGCAAGCAAGTAACGCAAAAACGCCTGAGCTTGTGGACCGTCGACGTCAACAATGGTCATGTGAGACACGTCGAAAACACCGCAATCACGGCGTACCGCGTGGTGCTCTTCAATCTGTGAGCCATAGTTCAACGGCATATCCCAGCCGTGAAAGTCGACCATTTTCGCACCGGCTTTTACGTGTGCATCGTACAGTGGCGTTTTGCTACCCATAACGCGTTCCTTATCTGTTCACTTTATGTGCGTGTTTATGGGCGCAAATTATAGGCGTGATTCACTTAAACTTAAAATCAATAATGCTTATAATGGTATTAATTTTTTAAATATTGAACACTGAGTTTATAAAGTGAGCCAATGAAACATTTATCCTTAGAGGCCCTGCGTAGTTTCAGTGCTGTTATAGAGCTAGGCAGCATGACTCTTGCCGGCGAGCGCATGGGTCGTTCCCAGCCTGCTATCAGTCTGCAACTGAAAAAGCTCGAACAGCAACTCGGCGTCGAGCTTTTAACCCGAGAAGGCAATGGCTTTGCGCTAACCCCCGACGGCGATGTGCTATTTGATTACGCACAGAGAATGTTGGCGTTGAATGATCAAGCCTGGGCGCAGTTCGAACCTCAACAAGTCAGTGGTAAAGTTCGGTTGGGTATTACCAGCGAGTTCGCCTCAAGCCTGTTACCCAAAGTTCTGGGCCAGTTTGCCCAGGTATACCCACAGGTCACATTGCAAGTAACCTCTGCGCTAAGTAAAGACTTACTGTCAGGGCTGGGGCAGCAGTTCGATATTATTTTGGCACTGCGCGAGCAAACCAATAAAAGCGACGTGTTAATTCAACGCGAAGAGTTAGTTTGGGTAGGGTCTTCAGCGTTAATAGAGCAAACCAGTCTACCGTTGGTTGTTGCACCGGAAGGCTGTATTTATCGACGTCGTGCCGAGCAAAGCTTGCAGCGCATACGCCAACCTTATCGAATTACCTACACCAACACGGACTTTTCCGGCTTGACTGCGGCGTTAAACAGCGGGCTTGGCTTAACTGTTCTGGCGAAAAGCACGGTGCCTGACAATGTATCTATTATTGACACACTCGCTAACGGGCAAAGTTTACCAACGCCGGGCTCTGTTAATGTCATTATGCGGCTGGCAGGTGGTGCGTCCAGCGCGGCTTCTCAACTGGCAGATTACTTAAAAGCGAGAATTTAGCCGCGCTCAACAACCACGTCTACGGGCTCTTTCAAATAGGCGTTGCCATTACGACGTAGGCTAGCCTTCAAGTCTTCCTCGGAATTAAGGCCGGTGTCAGTGCGCCCGTCCTGGTAATGCACGGAAAAAGGCTGGTTGAATGGCCTTGCGCGTACAACGTCGTACAGCTCTTTCAGTGTGCAGCAGGTGACTGCTTGGGCGGTATTCACTTGGTTACTGGACATAACTCACCTCGTTCATCGAGTCGGTACAGGTTTATCCAGTCGTGCTGGAACAGTTGATTAAAGTCACTAGCGCCTGCCAGTGCTTTTTGAATGATGTCTTCGGTAGCTTCAACAATAACTTGCAAGCGCATAGGTCGGTGAACAAAGTCTTTTCCGTCGTGCACCGATTGCCAGGCTAAGCCTTGCCGCAAGTCGCCGCCGTTACCCTCAAACACGCCAATGTCGTTAGCCACACGGTTATGCAGCAGCTTGTTGCCGCTGCCTAACTGCTTCGGGTCGGTGACAGAACAGTAGTACTGCCAGTTTATCCAATTAGCGACCAGGCCCGGCGCGCTAAATAATTGACTCAACAAAGCACCGTTCAGATCATTGTCGCTGTAATAGTCATGCAAAAAGTTGCTGCCTGAGGTGTCGGCAGATGCCAAACGTTCAGAGCGCCCGAAAAATAACGTATTATTGTCGGCAAGCCCCCACTCCGGACGTAATTCAGCCCAGTGACTGGAGCGCTTTTTACGGGCTTTAAACGGCTCGCTGCTGTTATTTGCGAGTGACTCACTGGCGGCATTGAAGGTTCGTTTTACCTCTCCCGGAACGGCGTCGGACAGCCAGACAATGCGATCTGTCACCGTTTCATGCAGGGCTGAATAGAATCTCGTTTTGGCTGGAATATCGAAGCCTCGCTCACGTAAATGCTCGCGAATAGCGGTGTCATTGAGCAAACGTGTTAACACGCGAGCACTCAAAGCCCCTGTCTGGCCACCGCACGCACCACAGTTAAGACCGGCACGCTGCGCGTTATTGCTGTGGTGCGAACCGTGCCCAACTAATACTACATGCTGACCAAATGCCTGAAATTGCATACCAGCTAAGGCTTGTTCACAAATAGCAACTAATGCGTCGGTCGACACCTCTCCATCGTCATTACACACCGTTGCTTTGGCATGTGCATCGGCGGTTGCTATCTTGCCGGGCACACCCGTCAATAAAGACTTGAGTTTACTTAAACCCAGGGCTTCAACCCCACTAAACATAGACACCGGTGTATTAAATAAATTTGCCAGCAGCGACGTCACGCTTTGCTTTTGTTCCGGCGCCTTTATGTAATACGACGGCTGCAGCAGTCCCGGTACATGCGGCGTGCTGCCACTTCTGGTTTTTAACGCCAGCGGCACACCGAAAAATCCGGCAAAACCTTTCGTCTGCGTGTTTATGCTAAGCGCCTGCCCCGCTTTTTCCAGCGCCCGGCGGTAACGCTCTGAGCGCACATCAATACAAAATACAGCCTGAATTTCAGGTGTTTTTAACGGCTTATCACCCTCTGCGCTAGTAAACGTAAGACGAGTCACCTGCGAGCGTTCGTATGCGCCCTGCCACTTCCAAAGTAGTTCGTTGTATTGTTGAGCGTATCCCACCCAGCCTAAGCAATGCTCAAGTTGTTCGTTAAAGCTGCTTTTTAACTGCTCATGTACGGATGTATTCGTGCGCTCAGCCAAGTGCCACAAAAGATATTCCCAAGCTAAACGGATGCATAGCAGATCAAACACCCACTGGCTGTCCTGACGAGCGTCCTGATAGGAAAGTGCAGCCGCCCAACCCCACAAGTCACTGATAAGCGCCTGGCAATAACACTGCAACGCATAATCGGATGCGTCAGTCAGAAAACTCGCCTGACATACTTTAATTAACTCGTGAGGATCATCGGGGAGTTCCGCAAACAGCTCGTTCAGGTCAGCCTCGTCCATCAACGTTTCGATACCACGGTCAGCCCGCGAAATGGTCAGCCAATGACTGTATAAAGAGCTGTCGCTGCCCTCTTCCTGAAAGCGCTTGGGGAACTGCATAAACAAGCCACAGGTTTGGCTAATTTGCAGAACAACCTCTTCGTTCCATCGCATTTTGCGACTGCGCTGTTGGTATTTGTCGACTAGACGACTGAGGTTCTGCCACTGTGGAATGGGCGTGATAATACTAACGCGCTGTTGCAGCTGCTCGACCATTTTGTCGGTCACGTGCTGTTTGTCTATTTCATTCTGTTGCCACTTTTGCCAATAAAATTCAGGGCTCATCAGTAAGCGGCTACCGGCGCTGTAACGCCAGTGCGCAGCAACGTCCTCTACCGGTTTATTGCGGTACTGCCAGAATGGGTTCACTGCTATCCATTGAGATAGCGGCCACTGAGGAGCAACAGACTGGCTCACTTGCTCTGCTATGGACACAAAACGGCTGACTGAAATCATGATAGCCCCTCTTTTTTACTGCGGCGCTGATAATACTCAATGGGGTGACTTGGCCATAGCCACAACACAAAGCGAGTAAGCCACTCATCCAGGTACAAACCTGCGTTCAGGGTAATAAACCAACGTTGACTTAGGCTGTGCGACGGCGTGTGGTGAACCAGCCAATAAGTAAAAGCGAAGGCATTGAAAAGTAGTGCAATGAAAGGCTCCAGCCAGACGCTAGTAAGCTGTTGAGGCTCTATTATTTGTTGCGCCAGCGCGCCAAGAACAATATATGTCGCGATAGTAAGCGCTGACACACCGAGTCGCAGTAGCGGTTGATAAAGATTCATCCATATTGTGGTAAGCGCCATGGCGAGTAATGCCGACGGCAGCCATTTCGGGTCGTTGAGCCACCACCAACACGCCGCCGCAACAATGGCCTGAAACGCGATAAAAATTAAACCAACACGCCATAATGAGCGAGCTTGCGGCTGTTTTATTATGGCAACTTCGCTGACTGACAGAAATGCGTGCGCTTTGTAGACCGAGTGCGCGATTAAATGCAGTAATGCTAAGTCGTAATAACCCAGACCAATTTCCAGCAGCATGAGTCCCATTTGTGCGCAGGTAGACCAGGCTAAACGGACTTTGATGCTAATGCGTGTGGCCATAATAAGAGCGGCGAAACAGCAGGATGCGGCAGAAACTATGCAGAGTAACCAAACTGCGGGGGCGCTATTGCTCCAAATGGGGGTTGTTGTGAGTAGCAAAAAACCACCAAGGTTAATGATACCGGCGTGCAGTAACGCGGATACCGGTGTCGGCGCTTCTACCACTTGAATGAGCCAACCATGCAATGGCAGCTGGGCGCATTTTATAAGTGCTGCCATGACCAGACAAAGCCCCGCAATGTGTTGAATCAGCTCGGGCGCTGCGTTGGTTGCGGTGACGCTTTGTAAAATGGTGTCGAGTTGCAAACTGCCGGTGTGCAGGTACATAAGTAACAACCCGGTGCCGAGAAAGGACTCCGAACAGCGAGCCAAAATGAATTTTTTATGCGCGGCAAGCACAGCGCGGTCACGTTCTGGATAGAACATCAGCAGGCTGTGCAATTGGAGACTGATTGCCATCCAGGCGGCGAAGAAGACGATGATGTTATTGCTAACAATAAGGATAAGAACAGCAGACAAGCAGCCAATAAGTTTGGTGATAAAAGCACGCCGGCGCGGATCGAGTCTGAAGTTGGTTCTGGCATAGTTGGTGACCACTAGGGCTAACACACCAACCAGTACAAGTAGCACCGGGCGTATGCCTGAAACTGTGAGCCATTCTGTCAATAACACGTCGTTGGTACCTCGTTTGGAGGGTTTTATGTTGTAACGAATTATCGACGGTTTATTGATGTTAAGTAAAATAGATATATATTATTATTTCGTTCTGTTTTTATGAATGATGGTTTGCGATATGAACTACAAACATTTGTTTTATTTTTGGCACGTGGCGGAAAGCGGTCACTTGACGCAAACGGCGCAAAAGCTGCATGTGTCGCAGTCGGCGTTATCGGCGCAAATTAAGCAGTTAGAAGAGTGGTTTGGTACCCCCTTGTTTGAGCGTCAGGGCCGCCAGCTAGTGCTGACTGAGGCCGGTTATATTGCACGCCAATACGCCAGTCGGATTTTTCACGAAGGCGAAAGTCTGATAAAGCAGTTGAAGCATGGTCAGACCGGTGATGATGTGGTCATTCGTATTGGTCATGCATCGACGATGTCGCGCAACTTCGTTGAAGCCTTTATTAATGATTTAGTGCATCAGCAGAAGGTAAATTACCGATTGCACTCGATGACACCCGACCAGTTGTTTAATGAATTGGCGAATCATCAAATCGATATTGCGTTAGCAAATACGAACGTGCGGGGCAGTGACAAACAACTTTGGCAAAGTCGGTTATTAGCCCGGCAGCCGGTGTCGGTTATTGGTCCTGTCGGCCGGGATATTGAACGGCTAACGTCAGAGGCTTTGGTGGGGCAAAATTGGGTGCTTCCTCCTGAAAATATGCCACTTCGCTCAGCATTTGACATGCTCAGTGCGGAGTACAATTGGCAGCCTCGAGTGCTTGCGGAAGCTGATGATATGGCGATGCTGCGTCTGCTTGCCCGTGACACCGGCGCCTTGGCGGTCATTCCAGACGTTGTTGTACGCGACGAGCTGACTGGCGGTCAGCTGAAGCGCTACCTGACGTTACCTAACGTCTTCGAGCACTTCTACGCTATTACCCTCAAACGCCCCTTCGAACACCCCATGGTCGCTCAACTGCTGCAGCGATTTGGGTGATTCGAAGGGCACTCCTTACCCAAAGTGTTTGCGGGCGTTGCGGAACATGCGCATCCATGGGCTGTCTTCGCCCCACTCGTCGGGGTGCCAGCTGTTGGCGACGGTGCGGAAGACTCGTTCAGGGTGCGGCATCATGGCGGTAACGCGACCGTCTTCGCTGGTGACTGCGGTGATACCTTGTGGTGACCCATTCGGGTTTGCCGGATATTGCTCGGCAACTTCGCCCCAGTTGTCGATGTAACGCAGTGCAACCTGAGCGTTTTGCTCTAACTGGCTTTGTTGCTGTGCATTAGCAAACTCGGTGCGGCCCTCACCGTGTGATACGGCAATTGGCATACGAGATCCGGCCATGTCACCAAGGAACACCGACGCAGATTTTTGTACTTCTACCAAGCTGAAGCGTGCTTCAAAACGTTCGCTGCGGTTGGTGACAAAGCGTGGCCAGTGGTCGGTGCCCGGAATGAGTGACTTTAACGTCGACAACATTTGGCAACCGTTACATACGCCCAGCGCTAGCGTGTCGTTACGCCCAAAGAAGGCTTCAAACTGTTCGCGAGCACGGTCATTAAACAGAATAGACTTTGCCCACCCCTCACCGGCGCCTAACACGTCACCGTATGAGAAGCCGCCGCAAGCTGCCAGCGCTTGCATGTCTTCTAACGACACGCGACCGGCTAAAATGTCACTCATATGAACATCTACCGCTTCGAAACCGGCACGGTCAAAAGCAGCCGCCATTTCATAATGCGAGTTCACACCCTGCTCGCGCAGAATCGCCACTTTAGGCGCCACACCTTTGGCAATATAAGGCGCCGCAATGTCTTCTGCTGGATCAAAGGTTAAATCAGCCTGTAACCCGGGGTTATCAGCACGCTGTTTCAGACGGAACTCTTCGTCGGCACACACAGGGTTGTCACGCAGACGCTGCATTTGATGCGTGGTCTCAGCCCACACCGTGCGCCAGTGCGTGCGACTTTGCGCCAGTACTTTTTGACCGTCGCGGGTAAAGACAATAGCGTCTTCATTGGTTGGCTCACCAATGCGTTTTACACAGTCGCCTAAACCGGCTGCTGCATAGGCATCCATGACGTTCTGATACTGCTCGTCGCTCACTTGAATAACTGCGCCCAGCTCTTCGTTAAAGAGCGCCGCCAGGTTATCCGTACTTGAGTCATCAGAGCTCAGCTCGTCGAGAGTGACATTCACACCACAATTACCGGCAAATGCCATTTCAGCCACAGTGCCAAACAAACCGCCGTCGGAGCGGTCGTGGTAAGCCAGTAAACGCCCTTCGGTCACCAACTGCTGCGTGGTGTTGAAAAACGCTTTGAATAAATCAGTGTCGTCGAGATCTGGCGTCTCTTTACCCAGTTGCTGATAAACTTGCGCCAATGCCGAGCCACCCAGACGGTTCTTTCCACGACCTAAATCAATAAGCACCAGATGCGACTGACCTTTGTCGGTGCGCAACTGCGGCGTTAATGTTGCGCGAATATCATTAACGCGGCCAAAGGCTGTAATAATTAAGCTTAACGGTGCTGTAACGGCCTTGTCTTCGCCGTCTTCCTGCCACTGGGTTTTCATCGACATGGAGTCTTTACCCACCGGAATGGTAATGCCCAGTTCAGGACACAACTCTTCACCCACCGCTTTTACCGCTTCGTATAGCCCGGCGTCCTCACCCGGGTGACCCGCTGCTGACATCCAGTTCGCCGACAACTTAATGCGTTTCAAGTCGCCGATGTCAGCCGCAGCAATATTTGTTAGTGATTCAGCCACCGCCATACGTGCTGAAGCGCCAAAGTTCAATAAAGCCAGCGGTGTGCGTTCGCCCATGGCCATGGCTTCACCGTGATAGCTGTCATAACTCGCGGCGGTTACCGCAACATCCGCTACCGGAATTTGCCAGGGGCCTACCATTTGGTCACGAGCGACCAAGCCAGTAACACTACGGTCACCAATGGTAATTAAGAAGGTTTTCTCAGCAATAGCCGGTAATCGCAATAAGCGGTCTGCAGCGTCATTAATATCGACACCTTCTAAGTGCAAATCGACACCGTTAGCTTGTTTAGTCTCGACGTCGCGATGCATTTTCGGCGGCTTGCCGAGTAGAATATCCAGCGACAGGTCGATAGGTTGATTTGAAAACTTAGCGTCATTGAGCAGCACTGTAAGCTCTTCGGTGGCTTCGCCTATAACCGCATATTCAGCGCGTTCACGTTCACAAATGGCTTCAAAACGCGCAAGGTTTTCCGGCGCAATGGCAATAACGTAGCGCTCCTGCGACTCGTTACACCAAATTTCCAGTGGCGTCATACCCGGCTCGTCATTCGGAATGTCACGCAGCTCAAACTTACCGCCACGACCACCGTCGCTGACGAGTTCCGGCATAGCGTTCGACAAACCACCAGCGCCCACATCATGAATAAACGCGATAGGGTTTTCAGCGCCTAGCTGCCAGCAGCGATCGATAACTTCCTGGCAACGGCGTTCCATTTCCGGGTTTTCACGCTGAACGGAAGCAAAGTCTAAGTCTTCGGTCGACTCACCTGATGCCATTGAAGAGGCTGCGCCACCGCCCAAGCCAATATTCATTGCCGGGCCGCCTAGCACGACTAACTTAGCACCTACCGGAATATCGCCTTTTTGGACGTGCGCTTCACGGATGTTACCCATACCACCGGCTATCATGATGGGCTTGTGGTAACCGCGCATTTCCCGGCCATTATGGCTGTCGACGGTTTGTTCGTAGGTACGGAAATAACCTGTCAGAGCCGGACGACCAAATTCATTATTAAAGGCTGCGCCGCCTAATGGGCCTTCCAGCATGATATCTAACGCAGAGACAATACGCGCGGGCTTACCGTAGTTTTCTTCCCACGGCTGCTTGAAACCCGGAATATTCAGGTTAGAAACACTAAAACCAACAAGCCCTGCTTTAGGTTTCGAGCCCACGCCGGTAGCGCCCTCGTCACGAATTTCACCACCAGAGCCTGTCGCGGCCCCGGGGTAAGGAGAAATAGCCGTTGGGTGGTTGTGCGTTTCCACTTTCATGAGAATGTGCACCGGCTCGTGGCTGTAGCCATAACTCATGCTGTCCGGTTGCGGATAAAAGCGACCAGCTTCGTGACCTTCCATAACCGCAGCATTGTCTTTGTATGCTGAGAGTACGTAGTCCGGTGTCGTTTCGAAAGTGTTTTTAATCATTTTGAACAGCGATTTCGGCTGTTCTTTACCGTCGATAGTCCAGTCGGCATTGAAAATTTTGTGGCGGCAATGCTCTGAGTTTGCCTGAGCAAACATATAAAGCTCGATATCGTTTGGGTTACGCTCAAGCTTTTCAAAATTCTCGACAAGGTAATCAATTTCATCGTCGGCTAATGCCAGGCCCAAGCTGATGTTGGCTTGTGCTAAGGCTTCGCGACCGCCCGCTAAAATGTCTACTGAAGACAGTGGCTGCGGCTCCTGGGTGCGGAATAGCTGGGACGCGTCATCCATGTCGTACAGCACGCTTTCAGTCATGCGGTCGTGTAACAATGCCGCGGCTTGTTTTAATTCCGCCGCCGATAAATCGCCTTTTAGATAGTACGCCGTGCCGCGTTCGACTCTGTGGATGCTTTTTAAACCGCAATTGTGGGCAATGTCGGTGGCTTTCGAAGCCCAGGGGGAGATAGTGCCTATACGCGGAGTAACCAGAATAAGTGCGCCTTCTGGCTCATGCGCTGGTAGTTCCGGACCGTATTTAAGCAGTTGCACCAGGACCGAGCGATGTTCTTCGGTTAGGTCGTTGTGCAAATCAACGAAGTGTTGATACTCGGCGTAGAGCTCTTCAACCGGTAAACCGGCCTGTTTCAGTTGCTCGAGTTGCTTCGTTGTTTTAAAGGCTGATAAGGCTGGTGCACCGCGGTAGATTTCCACAAGCAAGGTCTCCAAAGCTGGGCGATTTTTGCTGGCGGATTATACAGTAAAATACCGGGGGTTGCACCTCGTTACTCGACCTTTGGGCTGCCTTCTTTTTGTACTATGCGGAACCATTTTTCGCGACGTTCAATGATGCGCTGGCGACGCTTGCGAATGACGGCACGGCGGCGGGAGTTGTTTTCACGTCTGAGGCGGTTGGCTCGCATAGACTTAGGCCTTTATTGCGTTGAAAGACCTTTTCAGCTTACCTTGCCGCCCCAGTTTTTTGCAATAATTTTATGCAGACGGTTTCTTAATAACTAAGGTACCCGCCATAATGTCATGTAAACCTTGCTTTTTATCAGTGAAAGCTATCATGATGAAACCAATCATCAGAATAAGCGCTGACACAATTTTCCCCCAATAACGACCATTGGCGCGTCCGAAGCCAATCTGCTGGCCATTCAGGTCGGTGACTTGTAAGCCCAGAATTTTCTTGCCTGGTGTTGCCATCCAACCGGATATTTCGAAAATAGTGAAGTACAGCCATTGGCCAATAATGCCGATAGCGTAGCCGATGCCGCCAGCGACCATTTCAATATCGCCCATGGGTGAGCCAGCTGCGCCCATAAAAATACCCACGAAAATGCCAATAATAACGCCAATAATGGTTAAGCCTAGCTGTGTGATAATAGTGTCTATAATAGCTGCCGCTAAGCGCAGCCAGAAACCGCCGTGATTGAATTCCATTTGTTGCTCCATATTGTTAATTTTGCGTTAAGATGCCTTGAATTAACACTCAAGTCAATACGCTTGCGTCGTATAGGCTAATATGGAAAGATCCGCCGCCAACAAAGGAAAGGATGTGTTATGAACGAGCTCGACAGTGATGTTTGGTACGTTATTCGGACAAAGCCTAAACAGGAAGAACGTGCAGCATTAAACCTTGAAAACCAGGGGTTTGAAGTATTTGCGCCTAAGTTAACGGTGAAAAAAATTCGCCGTGGCGTTCGCACGTCGGTTGTTGAGCCTATGTTCCCGAATTATTTATTTGTGAAGCTAGACGATATTATCGAGCAGTTTTACAAAATACGCAGTACCTATGGTGTGGCTGGCGTCTTGAGGTTTGGTAACAATATTCCCAAAATTCCACAGCAGTGGGTCGATGAAATGAAAGGCGTTGACGAACTGACCGATGAACAAGCCCCGAAAGTGGGTGACAGCGTCGAAATTCAGCAAGGGCCGTTCCGTGGCTTCCTTGCCAAAATTGTTCAGCTTGACGGCGAGTCACGATGCTTCGTCATGCTCGAGTGGATGCAAAAAGAAGTTAAAGCCAACTTCAGTTACAAAGAGCTTCAGTTTAAGTAACGCTTTTGCGTCGCACCAACCAAGCTATTGGAGCCAATAACAGTAACCAGGCGGCATTACCGCCGCTACTTCCTGACGAAGCTTCTGTAACGGTGAAGCTGGTTGTTGCGGTTTCGCTGTTCCCTTCGGTGTCGCTTGCGGTCAGTCGGTATTCATAATCGCCGGTTGACAGACTACCTAATGACGCGGAGACAGTATCACCTTCATAATTGACGTTAGAAACACTGGTTTCACTACCGTCACTGTTTAGCCTAACGACCTCAATGCTGGATGCATCTAAGTTTCCGTCAGCATCAGTCACAGTTGCAGTTAGCGACACAGTCTGTCCAGCGATAGTATTGCTTGCGCGGAAGCTTCGTATAGTGGGCGCTATGGCTCTTGGTTCCACTGTAAAAGACACATTAATGCTGCCACTCCCGTCGCTAAAGTTCACTTGTAGCGGTACGGACAACGCCTGGTCGACGGCCGGTGTTTCACCAGTTAATTGAATACGACGCTCGCCTTCAACGGCCGGATCAATTTCTGCTGCGGTAAAGTTTTGAATAACGCCGTCGGTGTCGTCCACCGTAATAGCAACGTTCTCAGGTACATTATAAACGCTAATCGCAGAGTCCAGCGTCATGACCTCTCCAACACGCTCACCCTGACTAATAAATGCTTGTGCGGCACCACCTGTCATGCTGTCAGGATCAATCCATAAACCGCTGGACACGGAGAAGTCCGGCACCTCAGTATTCACTACTTTTAACGGCAGATGATATGGATTGTGAACATTGTCTTTGTCCAGACCGGCACTAATATCAGCCACTGACTGTTTAAGGGTTACTGTCATTGTTCGAGTAGTGCCTGAGCCGGTTACTTCCCAGCTGAACCATTCAGCCGCATTGTCGATGCCTATTTGCTGACTGACGTCGGTGCCGCTGGCTGTTACCAGCAGAGCCAACTGAAGAGAGGCGTTGGTAGTGGCTTCATCAGACAACTCGATAGTAACCTGCGCCTGATCACCGGCTTCAACCAGACTGAGAACATTATTATTCAGTAAGAGATAATTAGCCGCTGCGTCGGTGTAGTCACCACTAAAGCTGGCATTGCTAACAAAGCGCCAGCGGGCTGTGTCAGGATTGATTTGCTCGACGGCGATAATACAAATCGCGTCAGGTAACGAGGCTGCCTGATAAGCTACTGCGTTATTAGTTACGCCTTCTTCCGCCAGTAAAGCTGCTTGTGACAATCCCGTATACTGCTCACACGCACCACCCGCCACAACGTATTTGTCAGCGTTTTCAACACGACGCCAGCTGAAAGTTAGAACGTCATTGCCGGTACGAGCTGTTTGCATCCCAGCTAAATTCATTCTCGAGCTGTTATTCGTCCAAATAACGCTGCTACGCTGAGCGGCTAAGCTGGCATTGGCGGCATCTAGTTCAGATTCCGCTTTGCCTAACGGTAAGCCATAGTTATTGTCTACGATATCAGGGCTTGAGAACGCCGCTTCGCTGAAGCACTCACCAGAGCTAAACTCACTACGGCAAACCGAGCCGTATGACATAGTTGTGAAAAAACGGCCTTCATCGTCAATAAAGCCGTAAGGAATATGGAAGTCTTCCTGATCTCCCTCACCACCGCTTGAATTATCAGCAAGCGTATAGCGGTCATGACGCAAACCAAAATTGTGCCCAACTTCATGTGCAACAGTACCGCTCCCCATACAGTCTATAGCGGTATAACCGGCGTTTGAGCCACCACTAACAAAATTCACTCTGTTGTCAGTCGTATTAAAGTCTGACGCTCGAAACGCAATGCCACAAAGATCAGGGTTTTCAGCACCGACAAAATGCACCACGTCAGCTTTGTAGCGATCTATCAGTCTTATTACCCGCTGATCATCGATAAGCTCATCCAGTATGGTATCTGGGGTTTCATTAGGAAAGTCAGTTGTGCTTTCCGGTCTGAAAGGCTCCAAGCCAGCCACAGTCATAGAGATAGGAAGGTTTGATCGCTCAAATATCTCGTTACTTGTATCTACCGCACTTTGGACAGCCAGCTCTAAATCGTAATTGTTCTCCTCGGCGTACCCTAGCAGCCGGTCATCATAGATAAACAAAACATCGAGTGAGCTATCAAATAACTGAACTTCATCCGCTGGAGCGGCCGATTTTTTGGTGGAGTAAGACTTCTGAGGCAGGGCTTGTGCCTTCACGCTCGTTGGAGTCTTTCTCTCAATTTTAGGTTGTTTAGGCTCTGCCGGCGGTAAATTGGTGGTTTCTACTACCGTTTTACCCTTTACCGTGCGAATAATCACGGAGCCCGCCTTTGGGTGAGTGATTGAAATAAGCTGGTTCTCACCTCGTTTGTGCATAAAGCCAAGGTGTTGCGTGTCGCCGCTGCTGGTTTCAAAGGTCAGACGATAGCTGTTCGGAGACGACAGTTGTTCCGCAAGCGTCGCTTCAATAGACTCGCCGTTGACATCCAACTGGATAGTATCCCCCAAGCTTTGAGCCCAGGTAAATATTGGTGTTAGAGCGACGATTACCGCAGCAGCTATTTTTTTCATTAAAGTCGGCCTTGTTCGTCTAAATACTTAAGGGTGTCGTAAAAGCGGCGAATGTTACCAACGTAAGTGACAGGCTCGTCGCCTCGTGCGAAACCAAACCGCGTTTGTCGGTAGAATTGCTTCTGTCGCAATAAAGGCAGACGCTTCTTAACATCGACCCAGCGGTCTGGGTTGCCGCCCTGCTTTTCAGTCAGAATGCGTGCATCTTCCAAATGCCCGAAGCCAATATTATACGCCGCTAATGCAAACCAGGTGCGGTCTGGCTGAGGAATTCGATCAGGCACCCGCTCTAACATGCGCTCTAAGTAACGTGCTCCGCCGCGAATACTCTGCTCTGCATTCAAGCGACTTTTCACGCCCATGGCTTTTGCTGTCGGTAGTGTTAGCATCATCATGCCTCGCACTCCGGTTGGTGACACTGCCCGTGGGTTCCACAACGACTCTTGATACGAAATAGCCGCCAGTAAGCGCCAGTCCAGAGTGCCTGAGTGCTCTCTAAACAGGTTCTTGTATTTAGGTAGTATGGTGTCCACCGCCTCAATAAACAGGCTGGTCGTTACATAGTTAAACTGTTTTACGTGTCCGAAGTGTTGCTCTTTTATGTGCGCCAACCGCCCACTACTGCGAATTTCACCAAAGTATTCAATGACGGCTGCATACAAAGAATCATCATCGCTTTGTGGTAGCGCCCAGCCAATATCCTGGTCGTGCTTGACCGTAAATGCCACGCTTAAATCTGGATGAAAGCGGCGCTGAATATCTAGCGCTGTGCTGTCTGTAATGGTGTAGTCAATTTCTTCATTGATAACCATACGCAATAGTTCAACAGCATCGTGGTCTGAGGTTGCGCGCCACTTTAGCGTGGGAATACTGTCTCCTAAGCTCTTCAAGAACTCATGGTGCGAGCTGCCTTCTACCACAACAATTTCACCGTCAGTAATTTGTTGTAAGTCTCGCGGCCGTTGCCGAGAGCCCTGTTTGAACACAACTTTTTGGCTAATAACGTCGTAAGGAGGGCTAAAACGGAACAACTGTGACCGCGTTGAGGTGCGGTCAATACCTGCAGCCACAATATCGACTTCGCCACGGCGCAGCATAGTGAATAAGTCATTCACGTCGAACCGGGGCACCATTTCCAGTTCAACGCCTAAACGGTCGGCAAAGCGTTTCGCTAAATCATATTCAAAGCCCTGCTCTCGGTCATGGTCGAAGTAATAACTGGTTGGGTTCATTAATGTCCCAACACGAAGTACCTGACGCTCCTGCACAACCGTCATGGCATTTGGTCGGGTTTGAGGGGTACAGGCCGTCAATGTAGTGACGGCCAGAAACACGGTTACTAAAAAATATACAGCAGACTTCGGCATATTAGAGTGATTCCAGCGCCCAATTCACGTAAAGCTCCGTACCTGTTTTCAGCGCATCTTCGTCCGCATAGAAGTAAGGCGAATGGTTGCTGGGCTCTTTGCTCATGTCTCGCTCAGGTGGTGTTACACCCAAGAAGACAAACATACCGGGTACTTCCAGTGCGTAGTAAGAGAAGTCTTCTGCTCCTGTCACTAAAGGCACTTCTTTGACTTTGTCTGCACCGGCAATGGCTTTTGTTATTGGCAGCATTTGCTCAACCAGTTCCGGATCGTTTTTTGTTACCGGGTAGCCTAGGTCAACATGTACATGGGCTTCAGCACCATTAGCTTCCGCCGTTTTCTCAGCTGTGCGCTTTAACTTAGCGTGAATGTCGCTGCGAATGTCCATGTCAAAGTTACGGATAGTACCAATAAGCGTCACATCGTCAGGAATAATGTTGTTACGAACACCGCCTTCAACGATACCAAATGAGAGAACGGCTGGTGCTTTGGTAATGTTCGTTTGACGACTAATAATGGTCTGTGCGTTATTGATGATTTGCGCTGAAGTTACGATTGGATCAACACCGCCCCATGGGGTTGAGCCATGAGTTTGTTTACCTTTCACCGTAATTTCAAATTTGTCAGACGAGGCCATTAAGGGCCCTTTCCGATAACCAATATGACCCGTTGGAAAGCCGGCCCAAACGTGAATGCCGAATACTTTCTCTGGCTTATTTTCAGCAATAAGGTCGCCAAACAAACCTTCTTTTAGCATCAGCTCTGCTCCGCCTTCCTCACCTTCTGGCGCGCCCTCTTCTGCTGGCTGGAAGATAAACATAACGTTACCTTCCAACTGATCTTTCATTTCTGCCAGTTTGGTCGCTGCGCCCATGAGCATGGCAACGTGAGTATCATGGCCACAGGCATGCATAACGCCAACCTCTTTGCCCCGGTATTCAGAGGTAACTGTCGACTTGAACGGCACATCGGTTTTTTCTGTTACCGGCAAAGCGTCCATGTCGGCACGAAGTGCGACAGTGGGTCCTGATTTACCACCTTTTAACAGTCCCACGACACCGGTATGAGCAACGCCTGTCGCCACTTCCATCCCCAATGACCGTAAGTGTTTTTCCACCATTTTGGCAGTTTCAAACTCCCGGTTACTCAATTCAGGGTTCGCATGGATATGACGGCGCCATTCAATGACTTGCTGCTCTAAGTCATTGCTGACAGTCACTGGCGACTGCTGCGCCATAGCCTGACTGGGGAGGCCAAAGGCTCCCAAAGTGGCGCTACTGGCCAACAGTACACTGATAGCAAGCTTTTTCATAAATGCTCTCCTGTGCTCCCAAATTGAACTCGTCAAACCGGGAGGAATTGTTGTTCTGGTACTGGCTAATATCCTGCGCTAAAATCGCCGCCATGACAACCGATGAAATTTATATGCAGCGAGCATTAGAGCTTGCCGAAAAAGCGCAACAAGCGGACGAAGTACCGGTTGGTGCGGTGCTGGTGCTAAACGACGAGATTATTGGCGAGGGCTATAATCAGGTTATTAGCCTATCTGATCCGTCCGCCCATGCAGAAGCACAAGCCATTCGTGCCGCTGGGCAGTCTATTGAAAACTATCGGCTAGTCGACTCCACTCTGTACGTCACCTTAGAACCCTGTGCCATGTGTGCCGGGCTCATTACTCATGCTCGGGTTAAGCGCTTAGTGTTTGGCGCCAGCGACCCACGAACGGGTGCGACTGGCACCGCCATTGAAGTGCTGAACCATGCGTCGATGAACCACAAAGTTGAGATTGAAAGCGGCGTATTAGCGGACGAATGTGGCGACATTTTGCGGCGTTTTTTCCGGGCGCGTCGTAAGTCGTCGACCAAGCCGGCCAGTTCTTAGCCAACTCACACTAAATAAAACCCGGACTACATCAGTAGCCCGGTTGCCGCATAAGCCAGAGTCGCGCCAACACCTGCAATTAAAGCGTACGGCAATTGTGTTCTGACGTGATCGATATGCTCAACGCCTGAGGCCATAGAGGCAATAATGGTGGTATCCGATATCGGCGATGCATGGTCGCCGAAAATACCTCCCGAAATGGCAGCGGCAATAAACGGCGCGGGCGGCAAACCGAGTGTCATTGCCAAAGGAATGGCTAGCGGCAACATTATGGCAAAGGTGCCCCAGCTGGAGCCTATGGAAAAACCGGTAATTGCCGACAGTACAAAAATAAGCGGTAACAGCATCCATAGCGACACCGAGCCGTCCAGAACAGACGCCAGGAACTCACCTGTGCCCAAGTCTCGTGTCAGTCCGCCAAGCGCTATCGACAACCATAAAATGACAGCCAACGGCAAAATATTCCAGGCACCTTTTAGTATGTACTCGACGATATCTTTAATGTTGACCGACTGCGTCAGCAAGGTACCGATACTCGCAATGCCCAATGCTATGTATATGGCGATAAAGACACTCAGCGTGCCGTCACCTTCAACCAAGACTCCGTTCCCGGTGATAAGCAACATAACCGGTACCATAACGACCAGGGAAATAAGGCTGGTCAGCACCACTGCGGTACCTTTGCCGAAAGTCGCTGTTTCGTCAGGGCCATCCCCCCACGGGTTTTTAGAGACTTGATCGGGCACGGCATTTTTCTCAAACGCTTTCATAGGACCAATATTCCAGTCGAATAAGGCCACGAACAACGCTAGCAAAACGGCAAATATGGCGTAGAAATTAAAAGCAATAGATTGAATAAACACCATGAGTGGCTGATCAACGCCCTGCTTTGAAATAAGCGTTAAGTTAAATGCTCCCCAGGCGTTCAGCGGAATAAGAATACAAATTGCTGCGCAGGTCGAGTCGACGATGTAAGCGAGTTTTTCACGAGAAATGCCCAGTCGATCATAAATAGGCCGTGAGGTAGTGCCTGAAATCATGATAGTCACGTTGGACTCAATGAAGACAATGACACCGAGAAACCAAGTCATAAAACGCGCTCGGCGCTTGCTTTCTATCCACTGCTTACTCTCAAGTTTGAGAACAAACTGTTTAAACGTACCGCCCTTTTCTAATACACCAAATAATGCACCAATACCCAGCGTAAAAAACCAAACCAGCATGTTGCCCGGGTCAATAAGTGTTTCCCAGGTACTGTCGAGTGTGCCATAGGCAATATTTGCCGGAGCAGGCCAGAACAGTAGAACATTCGCCAGAATAATGCCGCCAATAAGGGCTAGCAACACTTTTCGGGTAACAATGGCAAAGACAATTGCCAGCAGGGAAGGTAAAAGGCTCGTCCAGCTCAGTTCCATGTGGGTACGTTAGTTTGTGTTTGATATAGGGAGGTTAAAATAATAAACCGCCGCGGGCAATACCAGCGGCGGTTTATTCGGAGGTGTTAAACCTGTTTAGAACTTGTATTCAACACCTAAACGGACAGACCATAGTGACGGTGCGCCCGCACGAGCTTGTACGTTACTCACATCACGGAATGAGTTGTACTGGTATTGACCAGCATCATTGATCTCAACGTCAGCAATAGTGACTGCTCGAGGGAAGCTTGCTTCATAAAGCACACCCCAGTCGTCGTTAATCATGTTGCCTAAGTTTTCAATCACGAAGAATGCTGAAGCTTTATGTCCTTCCATGAAGCCAGGCAGTTCTTGCTCTAAGCGCAAGTCAACTTTCGTCCACCATTTACTGTTGAACTCGTTGCGTGGTGCAATACCACCAGCGTACTTGTTCAAGCCAGACTCTTCTAAGAACTCAAAGAAGTCAGCAGTCGCAAACGGCGTACCGTCGTCTGAACCAACAGCGAAGTTCGGATCATCGATACCGGTAGGAACATACAGCAAGCTACGTCCTTGATATGCAATATCACCAAACGCACCGTCAGTCATCGTGTAAGAGAACGGACGACCTTTGTTGCGAGTTGCAAATAGCGTAACGGTTGTATCATAGCCATCAAAGAACTCTTTAGTGTAGTTAGCTTTGAACGTAAAGCGATGTGGAATTTCATAGTTTGACGTTGCCACACCTGGGTTTTGAGCATTTGCGGTTGCCAGGTTAGTGTAGTTTGAGAACGACACTGAGCTAGTCATTGGGTTAACGTCTTCTGCTTTATTGTAAGCGTAACCTAATGTCCAATCTAACCCGAAATCATGCGACTTGTTTAACGCTAAAGATAACGTAGTTTGAGAGCCTGAGTCACCATCCACATTTGTCAGCATAAAGTCGTCGCCTTGATCACGACCGTCAGTTGACATTTCATTGAAAATTGGACGGCCATCCGGCGCTGTATCAACTTGCTCAAGACCTAAGTTATAAATAACGGCTGCATCTTTCTTATCCGTATATAGGAAATCTGCCATCAAAATATAGTCATCAGGCAATGTGAAAGTTGCACCTAAAGCATATTTCCATTCTTTAGGTAGTTCGAAGTCAGGATCCATTGTATTAATCGGACCTTGGCCACCTGCATTAGCAACTTCATCAAACATTTCCTGAGGAATATCGTAAATTGGGTTTCCTTCACCAGTATGCGGCACATCGAACAATGACTGTCCTGAGAAGTCGCGGAATGCTTCGTATTGAGTCACACCGTTGTTCGAGTAGTTATTAGAAATCCAAACGTTCGGGTTACCACCTGAGTACAACCCAATACCACCACGTACTTCAATATCAGGATTCACGAACCAGTTAAAGCCAAAACGCGGCTGCAGTAAGTCCTGATCGCCCATGTTTTGCTGGTTTGAGAAACCATAAAGCTCTTCATTTAACGGGTTGTAAGTTGGGTAGTCATCACTTGTGTACCAGTCATAACGTAAACCGTAAGTGAACGTGATATCCATTGGCGCATAATAATACTCGTCCTGGATATAAGCGGTATTCACTGCATAAGCAAACTCAGCAGCAGCATCTTGTGGGTTGTTTGTACCTGCTGCACTTTCATAAATTGCTGCGTAAGGTGTTCCTGCCTCAAAGTCATCGATAGAACCAAAGCGATACTCACCTTCGGCTTCCTGCACGAACAAGTTGAAAACGTCGTACTCTTCACGCTCGATACCGGCAGAAATAACATGGTCACCTAGCAAGTACGTACCTTTCATTTTAAAGAAAGTGGTATCGTACTTCAGTTTGTTCGCGTGACGAGAGTCGTCAGCACCTAAGTAAACTGTTGCATCGTTCACACTAATTTGTACTTCACCAAAGTCGGTTCCGCCAAGAGGATTAACTCGTGCATCAAGCTCTGAGTAACCAACACGTACTTCACTTGAGAAGTTATCACTCCAGTCTGAATATAACTCACCGACATAGGAGGTAAACTTAGAACCACGCTCGTAGAAGTGATTAGAAAACTCAAGCTCATCTGAATCACCATCAGATTCAGCGATAGAGTAACCATCGTTATAGTTGTAAGTTAGTGAAGCACGGTGTGCGTCACTTATGTACCAATCTAACTTGGCCAGGAACTTTTCGTCTTCAACAGGCAGGCTAGACGGGAAGCCACCTGGATTATAGCCATAGATATCTTGAGCAATAGTCGCAATTCTCTCAACATCTGCAGTAGTAACTCCCGCCACCTCGGTAGCAGCGCCAGAGCCCTCTGCTCCGCGATCAAAAGTGTCTGAACCTTCGAGCTTTTCATAAGAGGTAAAGAAAAACAGTTTGTCTTCTAAAATTGCGCCACCAAGGTTGAAGCCATAACGCTTTTCACTGAAGTCACCAACGTTAATTTTGTCGCCTTCTAACTCGTCGCCCTGCAAAGAGTCATTCGTATAGTCATAGAACACACCGCCAAACATTTCGTTGTCACCAGACTTAGTTACAGCGTTAATGTTACAAGCAGTGAAACCGCCGTACTGAACATCGAATGGCGCAAATTCAACAGCGACTTGTTCAATCGCGTCATAAGAAAACGGCATACGTTCGGTCGGATAACCACTGCTGTTCAGACCGAAGTTATCATTCATGCGAACGCCATCAACAGTCAAACTGTTGAAGCGCGGATTAGCACCACCACACTGAATATCTCCAGCGTTGGTTTCATTAATATAGATACGTGGGTCAATGCGAACGACATCTTTTAAATCACGATTTGCTGAAGGTGCATTTTCTAAGTCTTGCAAGTTAAAGTTCGCTGCCGGACTGTTGCTACCGTATAGCGCGTTACTGGTCATAGAGCCTGTCACACTCAGGGTTTCCATGACTTCTTGTTCTAAACGCACATTCACATTCTGTGAGTCACCCAGGGTAAGGTAAACATCTTCAACAACTTGGTTTCTACCTTCAGGACCTTCTACAACAATAGTGTATGGACCGCCTACTGGCATACCACGTGATGAAAACGTTCCTTGTTCATTCGAGCGCAGCGTTTTCACACTGCCGGTACGTTCGTCACGAATTTGGACGGTAGCACCAGACACCATTTGCCCAGATTCCGTTGTGACCACACCACGGATGCTGGATGATGTTTCCTGAGCAATAGCAGCACCGCTAAGGCCCATAGCAATAGCAGCCGCAAGAGCTGTACGCTTGAAAGTAGAGTTAAACATAGTTTCGTTCTTCCCAGTTTTGTTTTGGTTTTTAGCACAAATAAGGGTATAGCTCATTTGTGACATTTGTGTGAAATTTATCCAAAAAAAAGCCCCGCAACGAGTTGCGAGGCTGTTTAATTTAGAAGGTGTAACGAACACCTAATTTGGCACTCCAGGAGGAGCTCATGTCGACAGTACTGTAGTTATTCGGATAGTAGCCTCTATAAACAGGGTCAATTTGATACTGACCTTCGTCATTAACGCCACCCAAGTCATACAAGTTAACCTGCGGATACTGAAGACGGCGCTCGATGCCCCAATCATCGTTCAGCAAGTTAGCAAAGTTGTCGATGGTTAAGTATAAGATTCCTTTGTGACCATCCATAAACCCTGGAATTTCTTGCTGAATGCTTAGATCCAAGTCGGTAACCCAAGGCTGGTTGTGAGTGTTTCTGTCAAGTATATAACCTTCACCGCCGTAAGAGATGCCCGCATTATCTAGCAGCATTTGCATTTCTTCCCAGCTAATTGAGTTTTCCCAGTCTACGTTAGGATCATCGGCACCTGACGGGATGTACGGCAGGTAAGCTGATTGACTGAAGAACTCTGGCGTATCCCCAAAGTCGCCATCTTGATACATGCCGATAGCATAGCTAAACGGACGACCTGAACGGCGTTCAAAGAACAGGTTAAAACGGGTTTCATAGTCCGCGAAGAACTCTTTCTTATAGCCCAAAGTAATTTTTAAGCTGTGTTCAGTTTCAAAGTTACCCGTTGCTGAAAATGCTTGGTTACGGTTTTTAGCAACATAGTGCTTATAGTTACTTGCTGCCTGTGAAGAAGAACCAGCGCCATTATCTTCAACATCTTGGTAAGTATAACTTGCTGTAAAGCTTACCCCGTTATTCCATTGTTTTGCTAAAGACTGCGAGAAAATGTAAGCGCGACCGTCTTCCGGTGCATTTCTTAACATGATATCTGAGTTTTGAGAGCGATCCCCCTCATAACGAGACTCATGAATAATACGTTCACCGTCAGCCATTACTTCGGCTTCTACTATCGCAGTATTATACCAAACAGGCTGGTCTTTCATGCGTTTGTACATCAATGACGTAGTCGCATTAAACATATCACCTAAGTAAGGAATATCCAGCTCGTAGTCTAGAGCCAGTTGAGCTCGCCAGTCATTCGGTAACTCGAAGTTTGGATCCGTATAGTTGGTACTACCGTCACCTTGCTGCATCGCGTCCTGAATTTCTTGTGGTACACCATCGAAACTTGTAACGGTGTTGTTCGAATAATAATCCACAACTGCGCTTCTCGGCGCTTGTACAAGTGTTACACCGTCTTTTGTGAATGGGTTGGTGTACCAAACGTTAGGAACACCGCCGTAGAAACGGCCAATACCGCCACGAACCACTAAACTGCTGTCGGTATAATACTTAAAGCTGATACGCGGAAGGAAGATATCCAAACCGTCCAAGTTTTCCTGGTTGGTCATGCCATCATACGCTTCCTGGAAGTTTTCGTTTAATGTTGGCTTGTCGTCAGAACTTAAACGCTCGTAACGCAAACCAGCATTAATCTCCAAGTTTGGCGTTGCATAGAACGTATCACCAACATATAGCGCTAACGTAGTTCTATCAACTTCATAGGCCGCGTCTTCCGGATTGTTGGTATAAGCATTCTGGTAGCTGAAGTCCCAGTTGCCATTATAGTTGCCAACAATACCGTTTTCGAAACCATAGAAGTTATCAAACTCCCACGACCCTAAAGCATTAGGAACAAATTTGTTGTAAAGGCTTAACTGCTCAACTTGGGTACCAAAAACAATTTCATGCTCACCCATTAAGTAAGTTGCATCGAAATTGAAGGTCAAATTGTCATTCTTAGCAACGTTGCTGTGGCGGTATTCGTCGGTACCAAACGCAAAGCTAGGCCCGTTGAAGAACATGTCTACTTGAACCGAACCAATGTCTGAGTTAGTTAAAGAGTTAGCTTCCACATCTTTGTAGGTGATACCCATTTCAGTAATGAAATTTGAAGACCAGTCACTGTATAAACGAGCGCTGATGTTGTTCATGCGCGTATGGTATGTGTATCGGCGCGAAGCCAACTGAACAAAATCTCCACCGGTAGAGAAGTTACGCTCATCGGAGTTATCCTGCCACTGGTAGGTCACATCTAAACGGTGAGCTTGGTTAATATTCCAACTTAGCTTAGTTAACCACTTACGATCTTTACTCTCTGGGTCCCCACCTAGAGAATCCTGAATACCATAACGCTCGTCTAATATACGAAGAAATTCATTATAGTCTGCTTCAGAAACGTAGAACTCGTTAGTAGCGCCGCTGCCTTCAAAGCCGTAGTCTAAATCGATTTCACGGCTCCATTCTTCATAACTGGTGAAGAAAAATAACTCATCTTTAATAATAGGGCCGCCGAAAGACAGGCCAAAAGTCGACATTGACTGATTAGGCTCAATGTCTTCATTACGGTATGTACGATAGCCGTTTTCGTCCAGGTCACCATAATTCTCTCGAACCGCCTGTACGTCACCTTTTAAGTCGGCGTCAGAAAACTCGTAAAATAACTCGCCTTCGAACTCGTTAGTACCTGACTTAGTTACCGCGTTAATAGTACCGCCTGAGAAGTCGCCTTTTTTCACAGAAAACGGCGCGGCATCCACTGATATTTGCTCAATAGCACTTAACGATACGGGAGGCTGTTCAGTTGGGTAGCCACCATAATTCAGACCAAAGTCATCATTCTGGCCAATACCATCAACCGTGACGCTGTTCATGCGTGGGTCACCGCCAGCAATAGTCATTTCACCTGAGCCGTTGATGGTTACTAGCGGGTTAATGCGAGCGACGTCTTTCAGATCACGATTGAAGCTTGGCATATTATCAATGGTATCTTCACCAAAGCTGCTGCTCGCACCACCGCTTTCCATCATGATAGCCGAGCCGCTAACAACTAAGCGCTCCATGTCTGCTGACTCTAACTGACGACTAACACGGAAAGTGTCTCCAAGATCAAGGTAAACGCCTTCTAAAACGGCATCGCGATATTTATCAGAGTCCAGAATTACCTGGTAAGGACCACCAACACGAAGACCTTTAGCGGAGAAAACACCGTCTTCGTTAGTTGTAAACTCATTAACCGTGCCTGTTGGTTGGTGAATGATGACAACTTTTGTATTTGCAGCCGGGTTACCCTGAGGGCCAGTAATAACACCGCGCATAGATGATGATGTTTCCTGAGCGAAAGCAGCACCGCTAAGGCCCATAGCAATAGCAGCCGCAAGAGCTGTACGCTTGAAAGTAGAGTTAAACATAGTTTTGTTCTTCCCGGTTTTGGTTTTGGGTTTTTAAGCACAAATAAGGGTATAGCTTATTTGTGACAATTCTGTGAAAGAAAAAGGAAAAAGTTAACGAAGCGAAAGCTTTGGAGGGAGGGAGCAGTGAATAATAAAAAGAAGAAAAGTTAGACGTTTGTTTATTATTCGATGATGCCCCACGGCATAACAGCTGATTCATCACAGGGAAGCTCATGACTTGATAAGCCTCGAGACTGTGGTTGGTGGTCGGAGCTGTTGGGTATGCCGCTTGATTCATTACGCTTCTAAGACATTTATGTGTCAGATATGTGACATATTTTAATCAAAATATTCGCCCTTGCCTAGCGCTTTGGGAACCTTTATTCTTCTTAATTGTCATAGGCGTTTCTCAAACAGGCATTCCCATGGGCTTTATGCGGTTTTCAATATACTCAACATTTGTACTTTTTATGATCACTTCTCTTTCTGCGTTCGCAGGTTCTGGCAAAAGCGAACCTGAGACGGTTCGTATTGCAACTTTTAATGTCAGTATGGACGCGTCTAATTATCTGCCGGAAAACGAACTCCCTACGCTGAAGAGCTCTCCTCTTCCTGGTGTTCTGGAGCAAAACCATGAGCAAATTCGTGGTATTGCAGAAATACTTCAACGCGTACGTCCCGATGTGGTCCTACTGAACGAGTTTGACTACGTTGATAAAGCCGTAGGTATTGATGTTTTCCGCAGTGATTATTTAGAAGTGTCTCAAAACGGCCAGGCAGCTATTGACTACCCTTATGCCTACACCGCCCCTGTTAACACCGGTGTGCCTTCACCTTTCGATTTAAACCGCGATGGCAAAGCCAGTGGCTCTGGTGACGATGCCTGGGCTTTTGGTTGGTACCCGGGTCAATACGGCATGGTTATTTTGTCAAAATACCCTCTGGCAGCCGAGGACGCGCGTACCTTCCAGCATTTCCTATGGAAAGATATGCCGGGCCGCCACATTCCTTATGTACATGACTCCGATAAGCAGCCAACATCTGAGCCCTGGTTCTCTGAAGACGCTATGGCCCAATATCCATTGAGCTCGAAATCTCACTGGGATGTGCCGGTAAAAATTGGGGACCGTGTTATTCACCTATTAGCGGCGCACCCGGTACCGCCTGTCTTTGACGGTCCTGAGAACCGTAACGGAATGCGCAACTATGATGAAATCCGCTTGTTTGCTGATTATTTAACACCTGGTCGCGATAACTATCTTTATGACGATAACGGTGTTCGTGGCGGGCTAGGTGAAGACGCTAGCTTTGTAATTCTGGGAGACATGAATGCACAAGCAGGCGCAGGTGGTGTTGACGGTGCAATTGAGCAGCTCCTCGAGCACCCGCGCGTCAACGACGTTAAGCCACAAAGCGAGGGTGGTAAATTGCATTCGCCGGATATTGAGGGTTCTCAATTTCACACAGCGGCTTGGCGCAAGCGCGTTGACTACGCCCTACCGTCTGATGACTTAGTGGTCAAAAATGCAGGGGTTTTCTGGCCCGTTAACGATGAGCCAGGTGCCGACATGATGAAAAAGCGCCAGGCTTCTTCTGACCACCGCTTGGTGTGGATAGATATTGTGAAGTAAACGCCCTTTACGCCCATTTAATGGGCTGCCGTCCGTGCTGCTGCAGATAATCGTTGGCTTTTTTGAAATGGTTAGCGTCAAAAAAGCCGCGATGCGCAGATAAGGGCGATGGGTGTGGCGCGGTCAGAATGTAATGCTTAGTGCCATCAATCAGCGGGATCTTTTTCTGAGCATGTGAACCCCATAATAAAAACACGACATGCTCTGTCGCTTCCGACACTTTTTTAATAACGGTATCGGTGAAGGTTTCCCAACCCCAGCTTGCATGACTGTGCGCTTTTCCCTGCTCAACCGTAAGCACTGTATTTAATAAGAGCACGCCTTGCTGCGCCCATGCGGTCAAGTCTCCATGTTGAGGGAGTACGGTGTCTGGGTAGTCCAGAGCAATTGCCTTAAACATATTGCGCAGTGACGGCGGAAACTTCACGCCTTCTTTAACAGAAAAACTCAGCCCATGCGCCTGACCTGGCCCGTGATAAGGGTCCTGCCCCAGAATAACCACTTTCACCTGCTCGGGCTCGGTCAACTTCAGTGCATTAAATACTTCTTCCTTTGGAGGGTAAACGACCGTCTGCTGACGTGCCAACTCAACACGTTGCCACAATTCTTTGAAGTACGGCTTTTGTTTTTCTTCGGCAAGTAAGTCGCTCCAGGGCATTGGAATTCCTTTAGTTCAGGCTACACCTTTGTATCATAAAACGATATGATCCCACTTCTCAACTGAATGATTTCAAGGTTTAGCATGACAGAGCGAAATAGCTTACCGAAAGTAAGTGTTTACTTAATAACACTCAATGAGGGCCGTCATTTAGATGAAGTTCTCAGCAGTGTCAAAGGCGCCGACGAGATAGTGTTAGTCGACTCAGGTTCCACCGACGATACACTCGAAATTGCCGAAACCCACGGTGCACGAATTATTCACCAATCGTGGCTAGGCTATGCAAAACAAAAAGCCTTTGCTCTAGAGCAATGCAAAAACGACTGGGTCATCAACTTAGATGGGGACGAGGTTCTGCCTGAGGGCGCTTTTGAAACCATTCAACATCGCATCGCGCAGAATGATATCAATGGTATCTATTTAGCTCACGACGATATCTTTATGGGGCACTCTCTGCCCGGTCATCGCCACCACCGTTTCCGCCGAGTCTACCGAAAATCTAAGTCTCACTGGAACACATCAACCAAAGTTCATGAGCATATCGAGGTAGAGCCGCCTCTGACTCATTTGCCGATCGATGTTAAACATTATGGCTACGATTCGGCACATGGGTACATGGATAAGCTGAACAAATATTCGCTGCTGAAGGCTAAACAGCGAGAAGAGAGAGGTCGTCACTGCAGCTTAGCTCGGGTATTACTTATATTCCCGCTGATGTTCATCAAGTTTTACTTTATACGCCGGATGTTTTTAGCCGGTTGGCGAGGCTTTATTAAAGCAAACATCGATGCTTTTCACTTCTTTCTCACTGAAGCTAAACTTTATGAGCGCGCCTACAGACGTAAGCGCGGTGACGATGTAGAGAAGTCCGAGCAATAATATGTCTTTTTTGCCGATATTTTTAATTAACCTTGACCGATCTCGTCATCGCCTTGAGGATGTCGATAAATCGATGAAGCAGCTCGGTCTTGATTATGAACGAGTCCCAGCCATTGATGGGCGAGTAATATCCACTTCAGATATAAACGCAGTGTATAGCCATAAACTAAACTCAGAACGCTATAATTATGATTTAACGCAAGGGGAAATTGCTTGCTATATGAGCCACCGTAAGGCATGGCAAAAATTATTAGATAGCGATCATCAGGCAGCCATTATCCTCGAGGATGACATTGTGCTTAGTCCGGCATTTGCTCATTTGCACCATGCAACTGCCGAAATTGAGAACAGTGCTTACTCTGAATGGGATATTATTAAGCTAGCTCAACCATTCAAGCCCAAAGAGTCCAGACAGTTGGAGGCTATTGGTGATTTTCAATTAGTCGACTATATTAAACCGCCGATGGGTGCTTGTGGCTATTTAATAAGTCGAAAAGGCGCAAAGAAAATGTTGTCTCGTACACCTTTTTTTCGCCCGGTCGATGTTGATATGCAATGGCAATGGGAAACAGGCGCTCATGTTCTCGGCTTGCTTCCTTACACGGTTGATAACAGCCATACGCACGAAAGTGATATCTTCAGTGTTGCCAATAGGCACGATGTAAGCCGCAGAGGCTGGGTGCGTTTGAGAGAACAATGGCGGTTCTTTTGGCAGAACCGCCGTTACCATAAAAACAGAGAAGGAAGTTAATCTTCTTTCCCTTGGTACTTCTCAAACCAATGTAAGATATAAGCAACTTTGTTCATCAGGTTGCTTGGTCTTGCATAAATGCCATGGCCTGAGTCCTGAATACGCACCATTGCGGTGTCGACGCCTTTCAGCTTTAACGCCTGATAGTACTGTTCGGTTTCCGACATGGGTGTTCTGTAGTCATTCTCACCGGTTAATAGCATGGTTGGCGTTGTCACGTTACCCACGTAACTGATTGGCGAGCGCTCCATGTAATGTTCCATATTATCCCATGGTAGACCCGGGAACCAATATTGATAGAAAAAGTTATACATATCGGCAGTTAGCACGAAGCTGTACCAATTAATCACCGGCTTAGCCACAACAGCGGCTTTAAAACGGTCAGTGTGACCCACTATCCAGGCAGTTAGTACGCCGCCGCCACTACCGCCTGTGACAAATAACTCATCTTGGTCAATGAAGCCTTTTTCAATAACCGCATCAACACCGTCCATGAGGTCGTTGTAATCTTCACCGGGATAGTTATGATGAATTTCATTGGCGAAATCAGCACCATAGCTAGTACTGCCTCGAGGATTGGTATACAGCACGACATAACCGGCAGCTGCAAAGAGCTGAACTTCAGCCGCAAAACGCGGACCATAATTAGTATGTGGACCACCGTGAATTTCCAACATCAATGGGTATTTTTTGTCTTTATCGAAGTTTGGCGGATAGGCAATCCACCCCTGTAAGTCTTTACCATCGACGCTCGACTTATAGCGAATCTCTTCTACTTTTGCGAGTTTCTTGTGAGCTAAAGCGTCTTCATTCAGACGAGTCACTTGTTGGACATTATCGTCTTCCCACAACGCTAATTCAGCCGGGCGCATTGGGTTTGAAATGGTAAAAGCAATTTTGTCCCCTTTTGCAACACTGAAGTCGCCTCCACCATAAGGTCGGCTGTAGGAAAGGCCGCCCACGCGGTCAGTTAAGTGGGTGTGCTCGCCGCTTAAGTCCGTACGTGCAAGCTGCCCGACTCCGTTGTCGTCATAAGTGAAATAGATACCACGGCTGTCAGAGTCCCACTCAAAGCCAGTAACGCTGCGATCTAAGTCTGGCGTTAACACTTCGATATCAGTACCATCGGTATTCATGACGTAGAGCTTAGTAATCTGATAGCTCATTTTTTCATCGTCATAACCGGTATACGCTATTTTCTCACCGTTTGGTGACACTTTAGGTGAACCGTCTGGCCCATCTCTGTCAGTAATTGGCGATATCTCTTTGCTAGCAACAGTCAACCGGTAAATTTCACTGTTGACTGGTTGGCGAAACGCGTCTTCTCGACGATTCGCTGAGAAGAAAATATGCTTTCCGTCAGCCGACCAAGTCAAGTTACCGCCATGGTTGAACTCGTCTTCGGTTAACTGGCGTGGCGAGCCCCCCGTGGCAGGCACAACATAAACTTGCTGATATCCGTCTTCTGCATAGCCGCCACCGTCATAACGGTAATTGCCTTTATCGATATATTTTGGTGGTGTTGTCCAATTTGCTCCCTCGGGTTTACCCGGCAAGCTTACCGGAGCAGGTTCTGGCTTTGGCGTAAACATTGAAAACGCGATTTGGCTACCATCAGGCGACCAACTCAGTCCTGACGGCGCTTTCGTTAATTGAGTAATGGCTGCGCTTTCGCCAGAGTCCGCCCAATAGATATGAATTTGCGGGCTTCCGGTTTCCGTTGAAACATAGGCTAGCCGCTTGCCGTCTGGCGACCATACTGGTTGGCTTTCACTGCCTTGCTCGCCGGTTAACGGGCGTATATCTCCGTCTGGTAATACACTCCATAAGCGCCCAACTTTGCGGTCGTTTTGTATGTCCATAGACTGGCGGACAAATACGCTCCACTCACCACTTGGGTGAATTGTCGGTGACGATGCATACTCTAGAGTGAAAACGTCTTCTAGCTCCAGTTTCTCCTGCGCTACCGCAGAACCTGATACGGCCAGAGCCGCTGCTGCAATTATCCACTTTTTCATTGTTATTCTCCCAACTAAAAACGGGCATAAAAAAACCGCCTCATAGAGACGGTTTTATCGTGATCTACTTCATGAATCAATGCATTAGAACGCGTATGAGAAGCTAACGGACGCAAAGTCTCGGTCAGCTAACGGGTCTAAGTCGCTGTCTGAATACATGGTGTAGCCAAGAGTCACTTTATAAGTTGACAGGTAGTCAGCCATTAAATTCAGACCCAGTGATTTGCGATCTTCAATAAAGTTACTGTTCGGCGAATAACCATTAACGTCATGATTAAACTGAACCGTTGGGTTTAAACCCCAGCCTTGCCAGACGTTTGAATATTCAAACTGGAAGCGCGTGCGATAACCCCAAGATGTTGAAGTAACAAAACCTTCGCAGTTGCCGTTAGCGAATGGACCTGCGTCTTGTGCCGTCAAACACTTACCAAATAACGGCAAACGACCGTAGCGTTGCTCTTGAATGCCCGGCATGTCATGAACACTGTTCATGGCTACTTCACCAACAAAGGTCATGCGATCTGAGCCCAAGAAACGGTCGAAGAAACGAACAAAGCTGACTTGAGCCTGGCTGACATCTAAACGGTCATAACCATTAGCTTTTCCAACGTTAGGATTACCATCTTCACGTAGAGGGGTATTATTAACGCGGTCAGCGAACGTACTTGGTGTATTCGGGCGTAAACCTGCGGTCAAAATTTCAGTAGTGTTTATTTGTACTGGCATACCATCGCGATAGCTGTACTCACCAGAAACAGACCACATGCCTAAGTTTGTGCTGAAACTTAAACCATAAACTTCAGTATCTTCCGGATACTCTAACACTAGTCTAGGACCATCGATTGGATAGCCGTTTGGCGTTGCCCACGCATAGTCTACATCTTGTCCATTTTCAGATGCCGCTTGGTACGGACGCGGGTCAACACTCCAGTTGTACGCAGAAATAATTGGCGTGTTATTGTGTAAGTTCAGGTAGTACACACCAAACTCAGCGCCAAGGTCCATAGAGTAGTAGCGCAAGTTTGCACCCCACTGACCACTGTCAGAGGCTTCAATCATTGGGTTACTGCCAATGTAGGCGCCCGCTTCAATCGATTGGCGGTCACTCAGAGTTGTGCCATTACCAATAGCAGGGTTCAGCGTTACTAAACCACAACCTGGACCACCAATGATATCAACGCTTGAGAAGTAAGTACCACAACCGTCCAGTTTAGTGTTATCCCACTCGTATTGGTAGAAGGCTTCTAAGTTCATCACGTCGGTTAAACCGATGTTGGTGCTTATCATGCCTACGGGTAGCAACGCCTCTTTAATTTCCGCACCCGGACGGCGAGCCGCGTTAACGTCTAACGGGTTAATGTCGTTAATACCGTTGAAAACAAAGGTGCTTTCACCCCAGCTTAATACCTGACGACCCACACGGACGTTTGCTGGCATGTCACCGATATCAAAGTTTGCATAAACAAATGCGTCTAGCAACTCAACACCATGCCCCTGCGAATAATCGTCAAAAGCGTCATCGTTCAGCGTAGTATTTGGATAATACAGGTTTGCTGTATGACCATGGCGCATTTCCTCTTCAGAAATCACATAGTCGTACCAATAGTTAAAGCGCACAAAAGCACCGTGGTTATCACCGTCAATGCTTAAATCGTGAACGCCTTTAAAAACCGATGATACTAAGTCGCCTTTATCGAAGTTCAGGTTACCATCATCGCCGACACTTGAACCTGCCGTGCCTCCTGCGCGGTTGCCTGGGTGAACCAGGTGGTTGGCCTGATCTTCCATACGCCACGATGCGCCATAGGAAAGAATAGAGTCGAATTTGATTTCATAGTCGCCGACTTCAAAGTCAGCAGCCTGGCCTGTAGCCGCAAAGCTCAGTGCAATGGCCGTAGCCAGAGGAAGTTTTTTTAGCATAGTTGTTCTTCTTTTCATTGTGAGCCACCTAATCCTTTAAACTTGTTTGGCGGTTATAGATGAATCATGTCCGATGAGTTAAAAATATGCAAGTGTATGAACACGAAAAGATAACAAGTTGTTGGAAAAAGTGCGGGAAAATGTCGTTACCAGCGTCTAAATAGGCGCTGGTAACGAGTCTTTAAAAGTAATTTATAACTTTTCTTTGAGTTCAGGAAGAACATCAAATAAATCGGCTACTAAGCCGTAATCAGCCACCTGGAAGATTGGGGCTTCTTCATCTTTGTTAATAGCAACAATGACTTTAGAGTCTTTCATACCGGCTAAGTGCTGGATAGCACCACTAATACCAACAGCAACATAAAGCTGAGGCGCAACAATTTTACCGGTTTGACCCACCTGCATGTCGTTTGGTACGAAACCAGCATCAACAGCGGCACGTGACGCACCAACCGCCGCACCTAATTTATCAGCAATGTCTTCCAGCATGTGGAAGTTTTCGCCGTTCTGCATACCGCGACCACCGGAAATAACAATTTCCGCTGTGGTAAGATCCGGGCGCTCAGACTCTGCCAGCTGCTCGCCAACAAATTCAGACTTGTCGTTGTTAAATACGGAGTCGATATTTTCAACGTCGCCACTACCGCCTTCTGCTGCAACTGCATCAAATGCGGTTGCACGAACGGTAATGACTTTAATGTTGTCTTCTGACTGCACAGTAGCAATGGCGTTACCAGCATAGATAGGACGCTTAAAGGTGTCGTCGCTTTCTACCGAGATAATGTCAGATACCTGTGCTACGTCTAATAACGCAGCAACGCGTGGCATGAAGTTTTTGCCGGTGGTTGTTGCCGGAGCCAGAATGTGGCTGTAGTTTTTGCCTAAGTCAGCAACCAGTTCACTGATGTTTTCAGCCAGCTGATGCTCGTATGCGTCGTTGTCTGCCAGCATGACTTTTTTCACGCCGTCAGCTTTTGCCACATTTTCAGCAACGGTTGAGCACCCTTTACCAGCAACCAATACCTCGATGTCACCACCGATTTTCTGTGCAGCGGCTAACGTTTTCAGCGTTGAAGGGTCAACCGCGTTATTGTCGTGTTCTGCTACCACTAAGATGCTCATAATACTTTCGCCTCGTTTTTCAGTTTGTCGACAAGCTCATCTACGTCAGCTACTTTCACACCGGCGCTACGTTCGGCAGGCGTTTCAACTTTCAGCAGCTTAATAGTGCGCTTAACTTCCACACCCAGCTCGTCCGGGCTTATGGTTTCCAGCGGCTTACGCTTGGCTTTCATGATGTTTGGCAGCGACGCGTAACGCGGCTCGTTCAAACGCAGGTCAGTAGTGACAATAGCCGGCAGGTTCAATTTAACGGTTTGCAGACCACCGTCAATTTCACGGGTGACGTTCACAAAGCCGTCGCCAACTTCCACTTTAGACGCGAAAGTACCTTGTGGCATACCGGTTAAGGCGCCCAGCATTTGACCGGTCTGGTTGTTGTCTGAGTCGATAGACTGTTTACCCAGAATGACCATGTCCGGTCCTTCTTTCTCTACCACACCTTTTAGAATTTTAGCGGCAGATAAAGAGTCTGGCATGTCGTCGGTTTCAACCTGAATAGCGCGGTCTGCACCTAATGCTAGCGCAGTACGTAACTGCTCCTGTACCGCTTTAGGGCCAATAGAAACTACAACGACTTCGTCTGCTGTGCCGGCTTCTTTTAAGCGTACGGCTTCTTCTACGGCAATTTCGCAGAATGGGTTAAGTGCCATTTTGACGTTCGCCAAATCGACATCGGACTGATCTGGTTTAACACGCACCTTGACGTTGTAGTCAATGACGCGCTTAACCGCGACAAGTATCTTCATGTTGTACTTCCTTTTGCTGGAATGTTCTGAATGTTGGTGTTTATTATGCTGCCATTATCCTAGACTGGCGTCGATCTCACAAGTTGTGGGAGAATAAAACTCTATTACCGTAAGGGAGAGTTTACATGGCCAGCTGGGAACAGCTTTTTCGTCACTTAGTTCAACAAGCCAAAAGTCTACCAGAATATCCGGCAGAATGTCGTGATGACGATCATCTGGTGGGTGGCTGCGAGGCGAAGGTATGGCTGTGGCTGGATACTTCTGATGTAGAGGCGGTAGTGATTCGTTTTGATTCTGAATCGCGCATTGTGCGCGGACTACTGGCGCTACTGCAACAACGGCTGGACGGCTGCTCAGTAGCGGAAATAGCCGCCTTTGACATTGACGCCTTTTATCGCGCCGAAGGTTTAGATAACGCCCTAAGTCCCTCACGCAGCAACGGCCTGTATCAGGTCGCCAAAACCCTGAAGTTGCGGGTTATTGAGGCGTGAGTGAGCGCTGAGGTTATAGGAGCTACTGCGGAGGACGCCCGTGAATACATCCCTGTAGGGCTTGGGCAGCGCCATCCTTGGCGCTGCACACCTCCGCAGTAGCTCCCATAACCACCGGGCGCGCTCACGATACCTTCAATGTACGGCGCTTTAACCGAGCGGATGCCGGAACCAGGCCGACTTTTAACCCAAAGGGCTTAAACAGTCTATTAATTATGTCGCTAGAATAATTGCCTAGATCATTTTCAACTTCTGAAACGGTCTTTCGGGAAGTTCTTGTGAGCTTGGCATAATCGCTTTGATTCAACCCAGTAATTTTTTTCCTGAACTCCTGCAACGCTTGTCCCTGGCTTATGTCACCCTGTAATAGTTGTAGCGCAATACGTTCAATAAGAGCTTCTCGCTCTTCGACGCTAAGCTGGTTACTCTTAATCATAGCAGCCCCCAGCGTTTCAGTTTTTCTGGAATATTTGCCAGTCCGACTTTAGGCATCGTCATAATGCTGTCTGGAACGCCTCGTTCTCTTAATCTACTTTCCAAACCAATAAGTTGCTCAGCCGATGTATTCAGGTCACCGAGCAATTGTTCGGGTTCAATTAAATCAGAAAGCTCCTCGCAGATGGCGCCAAAGTTATATTCGCCACCACTTTCCATGGGCTCTCCCCAAACAGTTGATCTTGGCACTCCTTCGGGGTCAGCTCGCATCGGCGCAAAATCATAAATTGGCGTGAGCTTTATACCACTTTCATCTCTGAAAAATGCCGTATTACGACCGTGATTATCCGAGTTACCAAAAGCAATATTCAATAAGTCCCGACGTACCCATTCGGTTACAAACGCCTCTGCATTAAAGGGAGCGCCTTGTTCTTTTACTGTATACGAGTTCTCAATTTTGCTGACTAAATTACGTATTACATCAGCATGACGAAGACGCACACCGGGCGCTCGCTTTAATATTGAGTAAACAGACTCCATTGCCTTGCGAGTAACGACACCATTAACAACTTCAACGTCAAAACGCGGAAGCCAAAGTGAGGGAAAGTTTTCACCCTCTTCAAGCCGCATCGGTGCGGTTGCTATGGTATTAAACCCCATACTGTCAAGCTCGCGATAAAAGTGATATTCCGTGCGCAGGATATCGCAGTCAATTGGCTTGCGCTGACCCCGGGGAAACTTCACCAGATAAAATGCGTCCTGAGTATTGGTATCCTCTTGAAAGGTATCTATCCAAACCTCGTCATTATTGTTGCATCGCAGCAACAGTTTTGGCGCTTCCCCGCCCGCTCCGGTGGCTCCCCCGGCAATGGCTCCTCGCTGTTGAGCATATTCAAGAAAACTTGCGTTTCTCTCTACAACGTCTTTGACTTTAAACTGAGGAGGGTTTGTAGATTTGTTCTGGTTTTCGACAGCTTCTTTTATTCTCAAATGTCCAACAGGTGCAATTGCGGCCTTTTCTAATAAAACCAAATTTTGTTCGCTTAGTGGCAAGTTGGGTATTTCAAGCTGATCCACCCAAAACCGTCGAGCTGCACCACTTGGAATAATATCATCAAGAAAGCGAAGCCAACCGAGTTGATCGTCGTCATCGAAATAAAGCTGAACGGGATGGTTTAAGGAAACAGCATGGTGATCATCCTGCTCCAGGTGCTCAATAGCGTAGTCCGTTTTATACTGCACTTGTACGTCGGGTTCATTCTGCCCGGCTCGTTCAGTAAAAGTTAACATGGCTATGTCCTGCCATTGGTTTTGCAGGTAAGCCTGTACCGTTAGACTATTCATGACGCACCTAAAATTGAGTGGTATTACTCTCAAAATAGACAAATAAATCTATTTTTGCAACCTATACCACGCAAAATGTTATTTTGGGGGTGCCATTCGCTTCAATAACGTAGCAGTGGCTTGCATGGCAAAGCTGCAGGTGACCACCATAGCGGCGCCAAAGCCGGAGCTGCAATCCATGCGCATGGAGCCGGAGCCTGGTTTTTGCAGTGTGACTTCACCTTCCAGCTCACCGGAAATAACTGGGTAGCGCAGTTGCTCTTCGGAATAGACGCAGTCAACGCCCCATTTACGTTTAGGGTTCTTGGAAAAGCCGTAGTCGCGACGCAGTTGTGAGCGCACTTTAGCAAGTAACGGGTCCTGCTTGGCTTTGGCTAAGTCGCCAACACGGATCATGCCCGGGTCTATTTGCCCACCAGCACCGCCGCACACCACCAGGCGTAGCTTGCGCCGTTTGCACCAGGCGACCAGCGCGGCCTTGGTGTTCACGCTGTCGATGGCGTCCAGCACCGCATCAGCGCCAGCTAGGTACTCTTCGAAGTTTTCCGGCAATAAAAAGTCATCAATAACCTTAACTTCGCAGTTTGGGTTAATGCTTTTCACGCGCTGTGCCAGCACCTCGGTTTTTAGTTGCCCAATGGTGTCATCGGTGGCCGGTAGCTGACGGTTAATATTGGTGATGCACACATCGTCTAAGTCAATAAGTGTCAGCTTGCCAATGCCGGTACGCGCCAGTGCCTCCACCGCCCAGGAACCAACGCCGCCAAGCCCGGCGACCACTATGTGTAACTGTTGAAAATGGTTGAGTGCCTGTTGTCCGTAAACACGGCTGACACCACCAAAACGCTGATCGGGTACTTCACTCATGACTGGGTTGTTCACTCACATCGTAGATAATAATGCCCACCTGGTGCACTTCACCACGCGGGTTCTTAAGCGGAATTAGGGTGACGTTTTGATACATCCATTCGCTCTGCCCGCTTATGGGGCGGCTGTGGCGAAACCGGAACACGTAAGGACGCTGTTGCCAGGTAATAAACACTCTCGAGTTTAATTGCCGCACGCGGTCAATTTTACGCTGAAACCAGACCTGGTCGATACCCGGACAACAGCGGAATAAATTTTTATCGCGCACTTCGCTGGGTCTCAGGCCGCTGTGATTCTGCATAAACTCGTTCCACATCTGGATGTTGTTGTCGTTATCGACCACCACAATGCCTACATCAATGGCGCCCAGAATGCTCAGCTTGCTGTGCAGCTCGTCCATATCGTCTATCATTGGTCATCCTCTTCGTTTTGCAGCCAGTGCGCCAGCTGCTGGTCGAGAATTTTCACGGCATCGGCCGGGAACAGCAGCAAAAGGTCAAACGCCAGCTTATGCTCCGGCAACTGATAGCCTATTTCTATAGCCAGAATTTTCTGCCAGCGCTGTTCGCCGTGTTGCAGTAACTCTTGCATGGACTGGTTTTCGCCCAGTAATACCGGCTGTGACGCCGCGAACTCCACATGCAACTGCTGACCTAAACCATTTAAGCAGGCAGAGGATAAAATAGAGGCCACGTCCATTAATGACTCAATGCGCTGCTGTTTCACCGAGCCGCTTTCGCCCAACTTTGCACCTAACAGCTTACCAATGTCGTCAATAGCCGCCTCATTAAAGAGCGTTAAAGCCTCGCCTAAAATACCGCTGCCGGAAAACCCCTGACTGACTGCCGCCACTTGCTGCTTGGCGTCAATAGACTCTATGGCCATGTGCAATTCAGAAGGCGCAATGAAATTGACGTTCGGCACGGGTAACTCAATAAAGGTATCCAGCACCCGGGCTAAGTGATCACCCGCCTGACCCATGGCAACGTTTGAAACCTCGCGGTATACATCGAGCGGATTAGACGGAGCCTGAGTTTGCTGGTCGGCGACTTTTAGTTGTCCACCGGCGGGCTGGTAAAGGCCGAACTGCTGCAACAGAGTTTGTACGTCTTCGGCTTTCATAGGCTTTTTCACGAAGGCCATGGCACCTAATGACTGCACGCGCTTTTGCGCCTCGGGCTGTATATCACCCGACACCACAATAACCAAGGTTTCTAACTGCTCGTCTTTGATTGCCTGCAGAGTTTCATAGCCGTCTTTTACCGGCATGTTCAAATCCAGAAACAGGATTTCAGCACGCCCTTCACGTACACAAGTCAGCGCTTGCTCACCGTGCTCAGCCTGGTGTACCTCGGCATCCCAGTCATCGGGTAGCGTGCGCAACAGCTGTTTCCGCGCCATTTTCGAGTCATCGCACAGCGTGACTTTTAGCGTCATAGATTGAAATTCCCGGCCGTTGTTTAGTGCCCTTATTCTAGCGCAGGCAGTAGCCTGATGAGATGGTCCCCTCCCTCTTACGGCATCGCAATGTGCCAATATAGAGGTTCAAGCTTCTATAGAAACAGAGTGGAGAGGACCAATGGCTATTGTAAACAGAATTGCACTGGATTTGGCAAAGGATTTTATTCAGGTTTTGGCGCTGGATGAAAATGAGCAGGAAGTGTTTAATAAAAAGCTGCGCAGCAACAAGGTGTTAGCGAAGCTGGCAACATTGAAACGTACAGATGACTGTGAAGTGGCGGTTGAGTCCTGCGGCATGAGTCATTACTGGCGCCGCGAATGTGAAAAACTGGGTTATAAAACGGTGGCGCTGCCACCACGCTTCGTCAAAGCGTATTTGCAGGGTGAGAAGAACGATGCAAATGACGCCCGGGCGATAGCCGAGGCGGCATCACGGCCTAATCGTCAGACGGTCAGGCTGAAAAGCATTGAGCAGCAGGATTTAGCGCTGATGGTGAATCAGCGGGAAGGCTTCGTGCAGACGAGAACGCAGTTCTCGAACCGGCTAAGAGGTCAGTTGGCTGAGTACGGCATTATTTTACCCAAGCGGGTGAGTACCATACTGCAGAAAGTGCCGGAGATACTGGAAGAGGACAGCAATGCGCTGACGCTTCAGTCCCGGGACCTCATCAACCGGTTGTATCAGATGCTGCGAGCGGTCGATGAAGAAGTAAAAGCACTGGATAAGCGCTTAGCGGCACAGGCTGATAACAACGAAGACAGCCGCAGGCTGATGACGATACCGGGCATCGGCCCGATAACAGCAACATCGTTGTTGGCTCTGATAGGCGATGTGAATGAATTTAAGCGCGGCCGTAACCTGTCGGAATATCTGGGGCTGGTACCACGGCAAAACAGCAGCGGCGGCAAAGACCGTTTAGGTGGTATTACCAAAAAAGGCAATACCAAGCTGAGGACACTGCTGGTGCACGGAGCGCGCTCTGCGCTGCGGGTAGCGCAACAACGTGATGACCGACTGAGCCTCTGGGCACAGGATGTTGCCAAACGCCGGGGCAACAATGTTGCCGCAGTGGCACTGGCCAATAAGCACGCCCGGATAATCTGGGCGATGTTAAAGAATAAAGAAGATTACCGAATGGCTGCTGCTTAACAGCAACAGCGTTTAGTAAAAGAGCAAAGCGAAGGTTCATTCCTTCCGGGAGTTGCAAACGTAAGCAGGATGGTAAAATAGGGTAAACCGACGGCAACTGAGACTGGATAGCCTCAGTACACTCAGTACGTTAGCCTGATAAGCCAGTTGCCGTGCGGAGTTCATCCAGGCCAGGTGCGCAAAGCGCACCATAAACAGGCCGTATATATGCGAGCGCCCCGACATTTACCACAGGCTCACGTTGCAAAAACGGGAGGGGACCATATATGATGCTATTCGTGTAGTCTGACATTCATGTCAGGTGAGATACCGCTCCTGACATGAATGTCAGGCTACACGGCGAATGGGTATTTAATGGGTTCATGGCACTGATAACCGCTGACGGTGAAGTCGTCTTTGCTCACCCAGGTTTCAACATCTTCAAGAGATTTAATCTCAGGGTTAATGTGTAACTGAGGCGACGGAAAAGGTTCGCGTTTCAGCTGTACATCACGCATGAGTTCCAACTGGTTTTCATAAATGTGAGCGTTTACTATCTTGTGGTACGCCTTGCCCGGCTTGTGTCCGGTAATTTGTGCCACCAAAGCTAAAAGAACGAAGCACTGAATTTGGTTAAAATTAAGCCCCAGCGGTACGTCGCAGCTGCGTTGGTACGAGGTTAAATAAAGCGTGTCGCCTAACAGTGAAAAGTTGTGGGTATGCATGCACGGACGCAAACAGCCTAACTCAAATTCCCCGGGATTATAGAAGGTCACTATTTCACCGCGATCATCAATACCTTTTGATAGGTTATTAATCACTTTTTTCAACTGATCTAAGTGGCTGCCGTCCGGCTTTTGCCACGAGCGGCCCTGTACCCCATACACCCGGCCCATATCATCTTCGCCTTTGCGGTTCGGGTTGTTTAGCCAAGCCTGGTTTTCATTGGCATTGGCGTCCCAGGTTTTGCAGCCAATCTCACGAAACTGAGCCGCGCTGTCGTAGCCACGCAAATAGCCTAAAAGCTCAGCAATAGCTGACTTATAATAACTTTTGCGAGTGGTAATGAGCGGGAATTGGTTGTTTGCAACATCGTACTCTAAGTCGGCGTTTATAACCGTTAGGCAGTTAATGCCTGTACGTTCGTTTTTAACCCAAACACCTTCGTCGACAATGCGTTGGCACAGCTCTAAGTATTGTTTCATTTTTTCTACAAATTATGTTGTGCGTAATATTTTATATCGTACCTGATGCCGTTGCCTGATGCTATTGCATCAGGTGGGATCTTGTCCGTTGAAATCACGTACGAATAATAGATGTAGTAGCCCGACTTTTATGTGAGCGGCGGCATCTCACCTGACATGAATGTCAGGCTACAACCACTGCCCTACGCCGTCCGGGGCTTGGCACGAACCATCAGGAGAACACCTAAAATGATCATTGGCAGGGTCAGCCATTGACCCATGGACATACCCAGAGACAGTAGACCTAAGTGAGCGTCCGGTTCGCGGAAAAACTCAACTATGAAACGAGCCACGCCGTAACCTAACAAGAACAGACCGCTGACTGCACCAACGCCGCGCGGTTTACGCTGGAACCACAAAATAAGCAAGAACAGCAGCAAGCCTTCTAATAGCGCTTCGTAAAGCTGCGACGGATGCCTTGGCACCGGGCCACCGCTGGGGAAGTACATTGCCCAGGGTACTTCTGCCGCACGGCCCCAAAGCTCGCCATTGATAAAGTTACCTATACGTCCGAAGAATAAGCCCATAGGCACTAGTGGTGCTACAAAATCCCCCACTTGAAGGAAGTCGCGCTTTTTCTTCTTTGCGTATAAAAACATCGCAGCTATAACACCCAATAAGCCGCCATGAAAAGACATACCACCTTCGTGGACATAGAAAATATAGAGGGGGTCGGCAAGGAAGTAGTCAAAATGGTAGAACAAGGTATAACCGACACGCCCTCCAACAAAAACACCGATGAAACACCAGAACAGTAAGTCACTAAACTGTTCTTTGCTCCAGTTTTCATCTGTTTTGGTTTGGCGAACACCCCAGAAATAGGCAAATGCAAAGGCGACAAGATAACTGATACCGTACCAATGCACATCAATAGGGCCAATGCTAAAGGCCACTGGATCTATCGCTGGAAACTGCCAGTATTCGTTCGAAGGCACTGAGGACACTCCCTTGTTCTATTAAAAAATAAGTTGTACAGCAACAATAATTAAAAATGCAGCAAACACGCGCTGCAACTGCTTAACCGGTAATTTGTGGGCGAGTTTAGCACCTAAAGGCGCCATTAAAACCGACGCTACGGAAATACCTATCCACGCCGGTATATGAATTAACCCGAAAGCCCCGGTGGCTTTACCCGACAGCCAGCCATTAGCAATAAACATAACGACGGAACTACAGCCAATAATAAAACTACCGAGCGACGATATTGCAATAGCCTGACGCACAGGCAGTCGCATTTTCGTTAAAAACGGCACAGTTAAGGCCCCGCCGCCAATTCCAACTAAGCCCGATATGGTGCCAATAATATAACTCCCTAAGGCAACCAACCGTTTTGACACCGATGTCATCGGCTCACCGGTTTTCTGAGGCAGAACCATTCGAGCAGCCAAGGCTATTAATACAATGGAAAAAATACGTTTCAGCCAGTCGGGGTCGATAACGGTAACCAGATACGCTCCGGTCATTGCCCCGATAGACAAGCCAGGCAAAACACGAACTAACCAAAACTTTTCCATTAAGCCGTGCTTAGCATGAGAACGCGAAGCGCTAGCGGTTGTCATGCAAACGGTAGCCAAACTGGTTGCTATAGCACTCGGAACCACCAGTTCAGGAGGCACACCTATTATCGGCAACAAATAAATAAGTAGCGGCACAATAACTAAACCACCACCAATACCAAGCATGCCAGCCAACAAGCCGGCAACAGCACCGCCACCTAAACAAAGAAGCCAAGTGCTTAATAACATAATTATTTACCTGCTCGCACGAAGCCACCCAAGCCCATACTTTCCATTTTGTCCGCTATCATACTGCGTATTTGCTCCGGGTTACGTGCCTGTAACGCTTTTGCCAGCATGACGTTAAGCGTACTTGAACGTACGTTGCGGAGAATCCAACGCACTCTGTCAACGTTATAACTGTTCATACTGAGCTGCCGATACCCCATTGCAACCAAAAGCAACGCGCCGCCAGGGTCACCGGCTAATTCACCACATACGCTAACAGGCTTACCCAGTTCCTCACAGCGCCGGGCAATCTCATCCAAACTCGCTAAAACTGCCGGGTGGTAGGCGTCATAAAGGCTGGCAACGCGTCGATTATTGCGGTCAACCGCCAATAAGTACTGTGTTAAATCGTTACTACCTACTGAGAAAAAGTCGACTTTACTGGCCATGGCCGGTAATTGATAAATAGCCGCAGGAACTTCTATCATCACCCCTAATTGCGGCTGGAATAAGTTTACGCCAACTTCGCACCCCTGCTCTTCTGCAACCTCAAAGTACGCCTGTTTAATGAGCCGTGATGCTTCGTCTACCTCACTGGTGCTCGTGATCATAGGCAATAAAATACGTAGATTACTTTTACCAATACTGGCTCTTAGCATTGCCCGAATTTGTATCAGAAAAATCTCAGGATGGTCGAGCGTCAGTCGTATACCGCGCCAACCTAAGAAAGGGTTGTCTTCCTGCAGCGGAAAATACGGTAAAGGTTTATCGCCGCCCACATCGAGTGTCCGCATAACCACCGGACGATCAGGAAACTGTTCAAGCACCTCCTGGTACATTTCCGTTTGCTCGTCTTCTGTCGGTAGTTGGTCGCGCATCATAAACGGAATTTCAGAGCGATAAAGCCCAACACCGTCAATATTCAAGGACTGTAAATAATCGTGAGCAACATCCAAGCCCAGATTTAGATGTAAGCTAACCCGCTGACCGTCTTGAGTTTCAGCTGGCAAATGGCTGTGCTCAGAGACAATATCCTTGAGTTCCTGCTCTTCTTCTGCCAACTGATGAAACTGACTAAGCACCTGTGGTGGCGGGTCAATATAAACTTCACCGGTATAACCGTCGACTGCAAGCTGGCGGTCAGAGAAAAAATGGAGATCAATATCATCAATACCCAATACCGCCGGAATACCCATACTGCGCGCCATAATGGCTGCGTGCGAGTTACTTGAACCATTTAATGAAATAATACCGGCGATATGGTCCTGCGGTAACTCTGCAAGCATGGAAGCCGTGACTTCATCCGCCACCAATATGAAACTATCCGGCAGAGGTTTACGTTGCCGTTGACGGTTCTGCAGGTGCATAAGCACACGTTGACCAATGTCCCGAACGTCTGTCGCACGCTCCTTAAGGTAGGAGTCCTCTAGCGCTTCAAACTGCGAAACGAACTGTTCAACCACGTATTTTAATGCGGTCTGCGCGCGCCAGCCTTCTTTAATCATGTTTTCGACGGCATCACCAAGGCTGGCGGCATCAAGCATGCCTTGATACACGTCGAAAATAGCCAGCGTATCGTCAGGAACCTGCCCGGCCATGCGTCGGGACAGTTCTTTTAGGTCAGCTCGTGTGCGCGCAACGGCCTGCCGAAACTTACGTATTTCATGAACCGGTTTATCGGATCGCTTTGGGGTAACTTCATCCAGCCTTGCCTCAGGCCGGGACACATAAGCATCACCAATAGCGACGCCGGGAGAACCAGGAAGTCCGCGAAGACTGTGAATCCACGGCGAGTGGTCACTCATTAACAGGCCTTTCGCATCGGCATGGGCAATGACCACCGCTAACTGCGCCGCCAACGTTACAATGAAGGCTTCTTCTTCGCGAGTAAACTGCCGGGCAACGCTTTGGTGAACAACAACGATACCCAATACTTTTCTGCGGTGAATAATAGGCGCAGCCAATAACCCACGATAAATATTTTCGTTGGTGTCGACCAGCTTCTTGTTGGCAGGGTGCTGACTGGCATCAGCAATATTCAATGGCTCTTCCCGCTGTGCAGCGAGACTGATTATACCTTCACCAAAGTCGACGCGAATTGACGAGCCGTCTTCTGTTCGCAGGCCATCACTGGCGGCCATAACGAATTGGCGTTGATCGTTATCAGCAATAAACACACTGCAACTGTCTGTTTCTAGCGCTTCGCGTACCTGACCGACCATGGTATTTAGTGCCATGTTAAAGTCAGGCGCTTTATTCACGCCTTCAACAATTCTTTGCAGTGTGACTAACATCATTATCTTCTACGTCGGTGGTGACGCCCTCCGGACGAGCGAAATGGCATAGCATGCGGGGCAAATTCTTTCATAACCCGGCGATACACATCGCGTTTAAACGATACGACTTGTCGTACAGGGTACCAGTAACTTACCCAGCGCCAGCCATCAAATTCGGGATGACCTGAATGCAAGACATCGACGTCTTCTTCCCGACACTTCAGGCGCAGTAAAAACCACTTTTGTTTTTGTCCAACACACATGGGCCGTTGTTCACGTCGAATCAGTCGTTTTGGCAACCGATAACGCAACCAGTGACGGCTGGTGTACAGAATTTCGACCTGCTCAGGCTTTAAACCGACCTCCTCATAAAGTTCTCGGTACATTGCCTGTTCAGGAGTCTCGCCGTCGTGAATGCCTCCTTGTGGAAACTGCCAGCTCTGCTGGTTAATTCGACGAGCCCAAAATACCTGCCCATGCCCGTTACAGATGACGATTCCTACGTTGGGTCGGAATCCTTCAGCATCTATCACGCGAGCATCCTCAATTATTCTCTGTTACAGTGGATTCTTCCATAAAGCCCGGTTTCGGGCAAATACTCATTTTGGATTTGCGCAGATTTACGACATGACAGACAAGCCTTCTCGTCCGACATCCGTTGACGAACTGTTTGAACGCGCAGCCGCACTTGCCGGTAAGCGCTTTTCGGAATTAGCCGAACAGGTGGGTTTAACTGCCCCAGAAAACCTACGCCGCGACAAAGGCTGGGTGGGACAACTTCTGGAACTGCACCTTGGCGCTACTGCAGGCTCTAAGCCCACTCAGGACTTCCCTGAGTTGGGGGTTGAATTAAAAACGCTACCGGTCACTCCAGAAGGAGAGCCATTGGAAACGACTTTTGTTTGCAGCGCCCCGCTGACGAGTATTGAAGGGGTGCAGTGGGCTACATCGAACGTGCGCAACAAACTTCAGCATGTACTCTGGTTGCCTATCGATGGCCGCCGCGAGATACCCGTTCCTGACCGGGTGGTTGGCAGCGCTTTCCTTTGGGCACCCAATGAGAAAGAGGAAGCTCAACTTCGTGCCGACTGGGAAGAGCACATGGATAGAATCGCGTTAGGACAGGTCGAGAACATTACTGCCCGACAAGGTGAAGTTATGCAAATACGGCCCAAAGCTGCTGACGGCTCAGTTCTGACTGACGCCATTGGCCCTGAAGGCGCCATCATTAAAGTTCGTCCCCGCGGGTTCTACCTCAAAAAAGACTTCACCCGGGCCATCCTTCAGCGCGTTTTTGCTTAATCAGAGGCGCACCTCGACGTAGCCTGATGAGATGGTCCCCTCCCTCTTACGGCATCGCAATGTGCCAATATAGAGGTTCAAGCTTCTATAGAAACAGAGTGGAGAGGACCAATGGCTATTGTAAACAGAATTGCCCTGGATTTGGCAAAGGATTTTATTCAGGTTTTGGCGCTGGATGAAAATGAGCAGGAAGTGTTTAATAAAAAGCTGCGCAGCAACAAGGTGTTAGCGAAGCTGGCAACACTGAAACGTACAGATGACTGTGAAGTAGCGGTTGAGTCCTGCGGCATGAGTCATTACTGGCGCCGCGAATGTGAAAAACTGGGTTATAAAACGGTGGCGCTGCCACCACGCTTCGTCAAAGCGTATTTGCAGGGTGAGAAGAACGATGCGAATGACGCCCGGGCGATAGCCGAGGCGGCATCACGGCCTAATCGTCAGACGGTCAGGCTGAAAAGCATTGAGCAGCAGGATTTAGCGCTGATGGTGAATCAGCGGGAAGGCTTCGTGCAGACGAGAACGCAGTTCTCGAACCGGCTAAGAGGTCAGTTGGCTGAGTACGGCATTATTTTACCCAAGCGGGTGAGTACCATACTGCAGAGAGTGCCGGAGATACTGGAAGACGACAGCAATGCGCTGACGCTTCAGTCCCGGGACTTAATCAACCGCCTGTATCAAATGCTTCGCACGGTGGACGAAGAGGTTAAAGCACTGGATAAGCGCTTAGCGGCACAGGCTGATAACAACGAAGACAGCCGCAGGCTGATGACGATACCGGGCATCGGCCCGATAACAGCAACATCGTTGTTGGCTCTGATAGGCGATGTGAATGAATTTAAGCGCGGCCGTAACCTGTCGGAATATCTGGGGCTGGTACCACGGCAAAACAGCAGCGGCGGCAAAGACCGTTTGGCGGCAAAGACCGTTTAGGTGGTATTACCAAAAAAGGCAATACCAAGCTCAGGACACTGCTGGTGCACGGAGCGCGCTCTGCGCTGCGGGTAGCGCAACAACGTGATGACCGACTGAGCCTCTGGGCACAGGATATTGCCAAACGCCGGGGCAACAATGTTGCCGCAGTGGCACTGGCCAATAAGCACGCCCGGATAATCTGGGCGATGTTAAAGAATCAAGAAGATTACCGAATGACTGCTGCTTAACAGCAACAGCGTTCAGTAAAAGAGCAAAGCGAAGGTTCATTCCTTCCGGGAGTTGCAAACGTAAGCAGGATGGTAAAATAGGGTAAACCGACGGCAACTGAGACTGGATAGCCTCAGTACACTCAGTACGTTAGCCTGATAAGCCAGTTGCCGTGCGGAGTTCATCCAGGCCAGGTGCGCAAAGCGCACCATAAACAGGCCGTATATATGCGAGCGCCCCGACATTTACCACAGGCTCACGTTGCAAAAACGGGAGGGGACCATATATGATGCTATTGCATCAGGTGCGATCTTAACGGCTCGCCTGCAAACGTTGGAGGTGAGCTTTAAATTCGTAGATATCTCTATCAAGTGCATTAGCACTAACATAAAGGTCGTAACCAAGAAGCTCGCGCATTTGTTCCATTCGCTTGCCAAAAACGCCAATAAGTCCTTTATAAACTTTACCATTGGGGCTTGTATAACTGTCTGGAATGTCGAAGTATGGCGTATAGTCCTCCCGGTCGGGAGCTTGATGCCTTAGTGCCATTGTCAAGAGTTGGCGCTGCTCAAACAATAGTGCGGAAGCTAAGCGCGGCGATATCTCGTCTAACACCTCTTCTACGTTATGTAGACGGAAACCGATAAAGGGCGCATCTTCAAGATCGAGTACTCGGTTTACTCTGGGTACGTCAAAGCGAATGATATTTTCCCACCGAATATGCCACTCGCCGCGCCGGTGTAGATATTGAATACCTTCCGGGGTAATTACCAGTGAGACTGGAGGTTCTATTAACTTTCCTATGCCAAGCAACATGAATATGCCCGAGGCCGCTCCGAGAACAACTGAAACGCCAATTGGAATGTCATCCCTAATCAGATGCAGAAAAACTAGTAGCATCAATATAAGCAGCGCGATACCGCAAAAGCTTATGGCATTGCGTCTGGCTTGTGGGCTTACAGTGAATTGCATGGCGTTCCTTTATTCCTGCAAACTGGTTTATGTAGCCCGACGTGATTTACGTCAGGTGCGATTTTAAATTCACAGGCTAATGATGGTTCACCATCGCACCTGATGCAATAGCAATCAGGCTACGTCGTTACCGGAACACGACAGGTTGTATGGCTTCGAGCATTGGCTTTTGAAAGAAGTAACCTTGCATAAGAGAGACACCAGCATCTTGCAAGTACTTAAACTCGTTTTCGGTCTCTATGCCTTCGGCAATAATTCGTATGCCAAGCTGCTCTGCAATATCCAAAATACCTTTAACCAGTACCTGATTCACTTTATTAGAATCGATATCACGAATAAGCTTCATATCTATCTTAATGATGTCAGGCTGAAAGTCCGACAGTAGGTTCAGTCCTGAATAACCCGACCCAAAGTCGTCAATGGCGGTCAAAAAACCTTCTTTGCGATAGGCTTTAAAAACGTCCACCAAGAAATCCTGACTGACCACCTTTTCCTGCTCGGTTACCTCAAAAATAATATTTTGCTTATCGAACCCTGTCTTACGCGCAGTCGATAAGGTTTTGGCCAGACAGGTTTCCGGCTCATAGATGGCATTTGGCATAAAGTTAATGCTTAGCTTTGACGGCAACTCAATTCTTGAGGCCGTTTCTATGGCTTTTACCCGACAGCTTTGATCAAAGGTATACTTTGTATCTTCCGTGATTCGCCCTAATACTTCTCCGGCGCCTTCACCATTTTCTCCGCGCACGAGCGCTTCGTAGGCAAACACATTTTTTTGGCTGGCATCAACAATGGGTTGAAAAGCCATTTTAATACCGAAGTTTAGTGGCGTTCGGCAATCGCATCCTGGACATGCAGACATAAAGTTTCCTTGCTTACTTTTTCATCGTCTTCAAACGAAAAAATTTTTTCAAATGATCACTAAAAAAATTGCCTTTTTTGAAAAATACTGTATTAAGCATTCAGCATTATATTACAAGGTAGCACAATGATAACAATTGGTTGGAGAGAATGGGGTCACCTCCCCGCGCTCGGCATTAGTAACATTCACATGAAAGTCGATACTGGCGCAAAAACGTCGTGTTTGCACGCTTTTCAACTCGAACCGTTTATGAAAGAAGGCGAGGAATGGCTGCGCATTTTCGTTCACCCTAAACAAGAATCACTGGAAGAGCACATTTGCGAAGCAAGAGTATATGACAAAAGAGAAGTGACCGACTCTGGAGGCCATACTGAAGTACGCTACGTGATAAAAACTCGTTTCGTGCTCGGCTCATTTGACCAGGAGGTCGAACTGACCTTAACTAACAGAGACACTATGAAATTCAGAATGTTATTGGGACGCCAGGCCATGCGAGGTCATTTTCTGGTCAACCCTGATGCCTCTCACTTACTTGGAGATGTAAAATGAGAATAGCGATTTTATCGCGAAACTCTTCGCTGTATTCGACTCGCCGACTGATTGAAGCCGCTCGTGACCGAGGCCACGAGGTTGATGTATTAAACCCACTCAGCTGCTACATGAATATCAACGCGCGAGAAAATTCAATTCACCGGCACGGTAAAGAGTTACCGTACTACGATTGCGTCATTCCGCGTATTGGCGCATCTGTAACCTTTTACGGTACCGCCGTATTGCGCCAATTCGAGATGATGGGCACTTACCCGTTAAACGAGTCGGTCGCTATCTCACGCAGCCGCGACAAGTTACGCTCATTGCAGCTACTCTCGCGCAAAGGTATTGGTTTGCCAACCACCGGTTTTGCCGACCAACCACAAGACATTCCCGATTTAATCGATATGGTGGGTGGTGCGCCGTTAGTTATTAAGTTACTCGAGGGAACACAAGGCATCGGTGTGGTGTTAGCCGAAACGGCACAAGCGGCTGAGAGCGTGATAGAGGCCTTTATGGGCATGAAATCCAATATCATGGTGCAGGAATACATTCGCGAAGCCGGTGGGGCAGACATCCGTTGTTTTGTCCTTGGCGACAAAGTCATAGCCGCTATGAAACGCCAGGCCAAACCCGGAGAATTCCGCTCGAACCTTCACCGTGGAGGTAGCGCATCCTTAGTAAAACTGACTCCGGCAGAGCGAGCCACAGCTGTGAAGGCTGCTAAAACGATGGGGTTAAATGTGGCCGGCGTCGATATCTTACGCTCGAACCACGGCCCATTAGTGATGGAAGTGAATTCATCGCCAGGTCTTGAAGGCATTGAGCAGGCAACAGAAAAAGACGTTGCCTCGCAAATTATTACGTTCTTAGAAAAGAATGCAAAGGCGCATAAAACACGTACGAAAGGAAAAGGCTAAAATGAAGCGGTTTGAGCTTGCCGGGCAAAGTATTGAGTCCGGTTCACATCAGCATATTACGTTGCCGGCGGTTCGCCTTTATAACGATGCACCGCTGGACTTACGTATTGATGTATTCCACGGTACCAAGCCGGGACCGGTTCTGTTGGTATCTGCCGCTATTCACGGCGACGAGCTCAACGGCATAGAAATATGCCGCCGCTTAATTAACGAAACCGACGCCCGCAACCTTGCCGGAACGCTGGTTGTCGTACCTATCGTAAATTTATTTGGGTTTATCCAACAGTCTCGGTACCTGCCGGACAGACGTGACTTAAACCGTTGTTTCCCGGGGTCTGAACGTGGTGCATTAGGCAGTCGCATGGCCTTTTTATTCAGTGAAGAGCTGGTAAAAAAATCCACCCATATTATCGACTTACACACCGGCGCTATTCACCGCAGTAACCTACCGCAAATTCGCGCGGACGTTGATAACGACAAGTCTCTCGAAATGGCTAAATCATTCAGTACGCCAGTTATTTTGCATTCCAAAGAGAGGGACGGTTCACTCCGGGCTTTAGCGACTGAATTAGGTATTCCGCTCATTCTTTATGAAGCAGGCGAAGCGTTGCGCTTTGACGAGGCTTCAATAAGTGCCGGGGTTATTGGTGTTCAGAATGTCATGAAGCACCTGAAAATGCTTAAAGGTCGCCGTAAAGGACGCCGTATTACACCAGTTATATCGCACCGCTCCACTTGGGTTCGTTCCGAGCGGGACGGTCTAATACTTCGTAAAGTAGAATTGGGACAAACCATTCAGAAAGGTCAAATACTGGCGTTAAGTGTGAACCCTCACGGCGGTGCAGACGACCCTATTGAGTCACCGGTTCGCGGCATTATTATTGGCTGCAGCAATATTCCGGTTGCGAACGAAGGCGAGGCGTTGTTCAATGTGGCTCAGTTTGACAAAGATGTCATATCCGATGCCACAGAAAGTGTGGATTCATTTACCGAGGTGTATGAGAACAAGCCCTTATGACGATGAAGCTGTCAACTGTCGACTTTGAGAAAGGTCTGCACCATTGCGACGATGTACCGTCGCTTTATCGTGAAGTCCTTCAATGTTACCTGGAGGAGTTTTCACCGCTGATAGACGAAGACGCCCTGCTTGCTAGCGACAATGAAGCAAAAATTAAGATACATACATTAAAAAGTTTAACGGCAACAATTGGTGCGTATACGTTTAGTGAGTTTGTTGGACAAGTATTCAATAAGTGGCCCAGCTTAACTGACAGTGAAAAGCGCCAAGAGATTAGACAACTGAACCACTTCCTTTTTGAAGTGAATCAAAAAGTCCAACACTATTGCAACGAAAACCCGCAAACCGACTAAAAACAATACAAAAACTTATCAAACTTCGTTAAGATTGGTCGATAAAATTATAACAACAGTTAGACAGTAGGCGCGCAATGTCCAGTCCGGTGAGTTTCCGGGTTTCTGAACGCGATGTATACATAAGTATTGATGCCGGTACATCGCCGTCAGACGTTAAAGCAGAAGCATTACAGAAAGCCTGGCAGGCTTCTGAGTTTTCGGCTGCCAAACTGTTGGATCCTCAAATGTTGACGCAAACGGCAACAAAATACGCGCAGCACTACTCCAAAGACAGCAACAAGAGCATTCCTTTTCAAGTCACTATTGCTGAAATCTTTGACGCTGAGCTTAAGTTGCAAATCAGTGACGACTCTATGAGAGTGACAGCCACTGCCATTGTTGGCTTTGGCGGCAAGCCTTTAACGCAAGAGATGATCATTGCTGCGCTTCGGGAAAAAGATATTACCTCGGGCATTAAGCGTAAAGGCATAGAAGCTCTGGTAGAGCATACCAACGAAGCGCCTCCCGGGGCGGAAATGTCAGTAACTATCGCTAAAGGAAAGCATCCGATTAACGGCAGTAATGCACGTTTTAAACCCTTGGCCGATGACGCTCGCAAGCGAGTTTTGCGCCCTCAACTTCGAGAAGACGGTACTGCCGATATGCGTGACTTAGGTGCGCAAGTCACTGTCGACCCAGGTCAGCCACTGCTACAGAAAATACCACTGAGTAAAGGTCGCCCGGGTTTTACCGTGTTTGGCCAGGAACTCGAAGCAATGGATGGAGAAGATCGTGACTTTGCCCCCGGTGAGGGCACGAAAATAAGTGATGATGATCCGAATGTTATTATCGCTGACCGCACCGGTTTACCCAGTTTTAATGGTAATAGCGTACAAGTCGACGACGTTATGCAGTTAAATAACGTTGATGTTTCCACCGGTCACGTCAAGTTCAAAGGCAGCGTGATAGTCACCGGTAACGTAAGCGAAGGTATGAAAGTAACCTGCAGCGGCGATATTACCGTTGGTGGTTATGTCGACTCTGCCGAGCTCTATGCCGACGGTAACATTACCGTTCAAAAAGGCTGTATTGGCCGACTTCTGAATGCTTCCGAAACCGGCGAACACGATGAAGATGCTGACGACTGGATTCCCGAAGTATCGACAAAATTGGTTGCCGGCGGCTCAGTCTGGTGTGCTTATGCTCAATACTCCTTTTTCGATGCGCAAAACGGTGTGCATACAACCAAACAGCTAACCCACTGCCACGTAGTCACTAAAGGCCCTTTAGCTATTGGTGGTGAGGGGAAAGCAGCACGCGGCAAGCTTATTGGTGGCACCATAGAAACCTGTGACCACATTTATTGCGGTCAATTAGGCGCACCAGCTGGCACAAAAACTCGAGTTTACTGGTCGCTACCGCCGGCAGACCCTCAGTCAGTTAATCATTTAAACCATTTACGCAGCTCCCTCGCTAAACTTATTGCGCGTGCTAAAACGTTGCAGCAAGGCTTGGAGCGATGCAAGTTACTTGAAGATGAGGCCAAACGGGTTCAATACCAGCAAAAACTGCATGGTGAGCTGAAGAAAATAAAGTCTCGAATTAGTACTACGCGCACTAGCATTGACTCCGTGCTGGAGGCCTTTGAAAATCACCCTACTTTGCGCACAATGGTTAGTCGCGAAGTATTCCCCGGTATACTCTTCATATTTAAAGAAAAAAGCCTGCGCATTAAAGAGCATCGCAATGGTACAATGTTCTTACTTGAAGACAAACAACTGCGCGTAGACAGTCTACTGTAACGATTCAATATAATGTCATCTGCTATTTTCTCTTTATTAGAACGCCAACACGAGCAGCCCTGGCGCGATGCTCCTTTACTGGTAATTAACCCCCTGGACGACGCTTTAGCAACACTCAAGAATGCAGAAGCCTGGTGCTTTCATGCGGGCACGGCGAGCCAGTGGCAAGCAAAAGGTAGCGTCGCCTATTGTCAGGCTTCAGCTCCTGACATAAGCCAGTACACACAAGTCATGCTGGTGGTTGCCAAAGAAAAAGCGCTGAATCAGTATATTCTAGAGCAACTCACTGCTTTACCTACGGACGCGATTGTCTGGCTGGTTGGAGAGAAGCGCTCCGGCGTTCAGTCCCTCGCTAAAAAATTGCCTGAGAGCTTTTCAAAAGCGCGTAAGGTCGCATCGGGAAATCATTGCCAATTATTTAGCTTGAGTCATATTGAAGCAGCGACTGACCCCAGGCCTTTAACGGATTACGCAACCCATGTCCATTATGAGTTAAATGGGCACACTGAGAGTTTCACCACATTACCAGGCGTATTCAGTCAAACTCATATTGACCCTGCCACCCAATTGCTATTGAACACCCTGAGCGAAAAACCACTGGGGCAAGTGTTAGACTTTGCTTGTGGTGCCGGTGTGATAACCAGCGCATTACGTCAGTCAGCCGAGCATTTAACCGCCTGTGATGTTAACCCTATGGCCATCGCTGCCAGCACAATGACGTTTGCTCAGCAGGGTATTGAGGTTGATTTGCGCTTAGCCGACGGTTTACCTGATAATTTAGAGGTGTTTGACACTATTGTCAGTAACCCGCCATTTCACACAGGCCAAAAAACGGACTATGCCATTGCTCGTAAATTTTTGAGTAGTGCTCGCAAACATTTGAAGAAAAATGGCGCTTTGTATATCGTTGCGAATCGCTTTTTACCTTGGCCAGAGGTTATCGAAGAACACTTTGGACACTGTGAAACGCTTGTTGATGATGGCCGTTACCGAGTTTACGAAGCCATTCGTCGATAAAATAAGCGTTTTATCGTTTAGGCGATTACTCTTTTGTTAACGATTTGCTAACATCAATAAACATAAACAATAATTAAGTTGAGCTGTTAACTGAATGCATACGATTTCACTGAAGCGCATACTCATTTATCTGGTGCTACTGGTCACCAGTTTTGCGCTGCTCATTGGCTTTACAATAAATATTGTCAGTCAGGTTGGACAGTTCGAAAAGTCGCTTCAGGAACAAGCACTCTCTTACACGCGAATTATCGCCAGTAATGCTGCACGAACTATCGTATTCGACGACTCTGCTTCTGAAAAACAGAGGCTGGGCACTTTTCAGAATACGCCTTTTATTGAGCATATTCATGTTTATAAAATGGACGAAACAAGTGGGCAACTGACTTTTTTTTCCAGTTATAACAAGCAAGGCTTAGCGCCTATTCCAGCCCGCTTTTCCAAGTTAGAGCGTTTAACGTCACCTAAAGTTAACGACTCCAATATAGAGGTTTCTCAACCGGTCACCCTGGACGGTGAGGTTATAGGTTATGTCTACCTGAGAGGCTCCCTCGAGCAAGTTCGATTGTTCATGTGGCGCTCGATAGCGGTAGCGATTGTAGTGGCCCTAGTGACATTACTCGCATGCTGGCTAGCAACCCTAAGACTGCGTAAAGCCATCGTTCAACCTCTCGACTCCGTCGTTGATGTTGTTTCACAAGTTGCCCGGGACAAAAACTATTCACTGCGTTTGCCCTCGTCACAATTAGCTGAGTTTGACATGATGGCTCAAGCTTTCAACACCATGCTTGACCGAGTGCAGCAACACATTACTCGCCAGCGCCGTGCCGAAGAAGAAGCCAGCCAGTTAAACACTCAACTAGAGCAACAAGTCACACAACGAACTCAAGCGCTGAAAGAGTCAAATAGTGAACTTTTGAAAACCTTAGAGCAATTGCACCAGTATCAAGGGCAGCTAGTAGAGTCGGAAAAAATGGCGTCACTAGGTGACATGGTCGCCGGTATTGCTCACGAAGTGAATACACCAATTGGACTGTCGGTTACTGCATCCACTTTGCTGCAAGACAAACTTGCCATCATGCAAGAGAAGTTTGATGCTAAACGCATTTCTACCAACGAATTTGAGCGTTTCCTGAATGATTGCGACGAAAATCTGCAAATTATTTACCGCAACTTAAACAGAGCAGCCGACTTAGTCACCAGCTTCAAGCAAGTTGCTGTAGACCAGTCATCGGAAGTTGACCGTGACATTGAAATAAACAGTTTCATGAATGACGTACTGATGTCCGTGAAGCCACGTCGTTTAAACCCTGAACGCTTCCCCATTAATATTCACTGCGAAGGTGACATACAGGTGCGGGCGAAAGCAGGTCCACTGAACCAAATACTCATGAACCTTATTATTAATTCTATGGTTCATGCGTTCGATGGCCGTGACCAGGGACAAGTAGACATAAGCTTTCAGTTAATGAACGATAACGAACTGGAAATTGTCTACACCGATAACGGCTGTGGCGTTGACGCTGACATTAGCCGTAAGATATTTGATCCTTTTGTGACAACAAAGCGTGGTTCCGGCGGCAGTGGTTTAGGTCTGCATTTAGTTTACAACCTTGTTACGCAGGTACTGGGTGGAAACATCCACTTTTTCAGTGAAGAGGATAACGGCGTTGAATTTATTATTCGCTTTCCGGTCACCGTGCTCAGCAATGCTTGAAAAATTTGAAACAAAAGTCATAATGTAACGTCATAACTTTTATAATTTGACGCTAACTTTCACGTCAAGCGACGAACTTTCCGGGAAAATCAACGCTTATGAATGCCAGAATACTGATTGTTGAAGATGAAGTCGTTACCCGCCAGACTCTAACTCGTTTATTCCAACAGGAAGGCTATGAAGTATTTGACGCGGCGGACGGTCTGCAAATGGAAAACATTATGCGCCAGGAGCGTGTGGATGTTGTCATTATGGACGTCAATTTACCGGGAAAAAACGGCTTAGAGCTTGCCGAGTCACTGCGTGAAAGAGACAACATTGGTCTTATTTTCCTGACAGGCCGCGATAGCGAAGATGATCGTCTACTTGCTCTTGAGCTCGGTGCTGACGACTACCTTATTAAGCCTTACAACCCGAAAGAGTTAACCATTCGAGTTCGTAACTTATGCCGTCGTATTGAAGCATCACGCTCAAGCAATCCAGTGGAAAGTAACAGCGTTGAATTCCGTTTCCACGGCTGGCGTTTGAATAGTGACAGTCGCTGCCTGTACTCACCAGACAACCAAATGTTCCGTTTGCCGAAAAGTGAGTACCGCGCGCTAGAGCTGTTTTTAACTCATCCGGGTCGTATTTTAGATCGTGAGACTCTGGTCAAGCGTATGTTAGACCGAGAATTACGTCCTAATGATCGTACCGTTGACGTTGCTATTCGTCGCATTCGCCGTCATTTCGAATCACACCCGGAAACACCAAACCTAATAACCACCATCCATGGTGAAGGCTATCGGTTTATTGGTGAGGTTGATCAGCAAGCTCAGTGATGAGTTGCTAACCAAGCGTCAATTTGTTGCCGATGCGGGATAACCGCGTCGGCCCACTCTATCAGCCAGCGCTCTACCTGCGGCCATTCCCATTTTTCTTTCTCTACTCGCTTCATCATTTCAGCAAGTTCAGTAAGTCCAACAGAACTGCATGCACCCTTTACTTTATGCGCTTGTTTGCGGAGCTCTTCTTCTTTTCGCTCTTTGGCAGCTGTATGAATAAGCTTCGCGTACTCCTGAATGACACCGTCAAAGGTGGCTAACGTTGTTTTCAGGCCGTCAACCCCCAGTGAGTCAACGTACTGCTGCAATAATTCGGTATCGATAACCGATTTTTCTGACATTTTGTTACTCCGTCAATCCAAAACTCTATCCTCGGCGTAATTACTGTTTTAGTCAACTCCCCGGCCTGTTTGTCAGGGAGAATCGATTAGGGCAATCGGTGTCACCCGATCGAATTCTGCGCTATAATGCCCGACTTTAAGACTGAGCCAAATTGATAGAGATCAACTCGGCCCTGACAATATTCACAAAATTTTTGGAGTTCACAACGAATGCCAACAGTTATGCCCGACGTAGCCAACCAAACACAGGCCCAGACAGAGGGAACCCTGGATTGGGTTGGCATGAGCAATATTGAAGTTCCATTGATGGTGGCAGCGGCCGGCGCTTCTGAACGCCCTGTAGCAGCTCATGTGGAAGCTTTTGTTAACTTAAAAGATCCAAAGACCAAAGGCATTCACATGTCGCGTCTTTATTTACTGTTGGACGAGTTATCAACCAACGGTGAGCTCAGTCACGAATCATTAAAGCAGTTGCTGAATGACTTTATTGAGAGTCATAAAGACATCAGTAACCAAGCGTTTATTAAGTTCGACTTCGACTATCATCTGCGTCGCAAATCGTTAATCAGCAAAAAGCAGGGCTGGAAAGCATACCCAGTCAGCCTAACCGGTCGTTATGACGCGGGCACCCTGAACCTCGAGCTGTCTGTTGATGTCCCTTACTCATCAACTTGTCCGTGCTCTGCAGCGCTTGCACGCCAACTAATACAGGACGCATTCAGTGAGAAATTCGCCGGGCAGGACACCGTCGACTCAGCAACGATGCACGAATGGCTTGGCTCTACCGAAGGTATTGTGGCAACGCCTCACAGCCAGCGTTCGGTTGCTGAAGTCAAAGTTCAGCTCAGTGAAAATGTCACCGACTTCCCAATTGTCGAATTAATTGATGCTGTGGAAGGTGCTTTGAAGACCCCGGTTCAGGCCGCGGTTAAACGAGAAGACGAGCAGGAATTTGCTCGCTTGAACGGACAAAACCTAATGTTCTGCGAAGATGCTTCTCGCCGCTTGCAGCACACACTGAACCAAATGCCGAATTTCCGCGACTTCTGGCTGCGCGTGAACCATTATGAGTCTCTGCACGCACACGACGCGGTCAGTGTTACCACTAAAGGTGTTCCCGGCGGCTATAAAGCCTAAAGAATTAAGCTGTGTCATAAAGTATGGCACAGCTTTTGCTTCATACCTCATGTAGCGTCAATTTTCTGATGAGGTGTGAAAATGGAAATTATCCTGTTGTTGTTTGTTGTAGTTCTTATTGCGGTCGCTGTTATTGCAAGCCGTATGTCGGAGAACTACGTGCCCTACCCTTATAAACTCAAAGACGTGTCATTGTGCACGGCCCAGGAAGACCAGTTTTTGACACTTCTGGAAAAGTCTGTCGGTAATGAGTTTCGTATTTTCACAAAAGTACGCTTAAGCGACATTGTTACCGTTCGCTCTGGACTATCGGCTTCGGCACGCAAAGATGCCCAGCAAAAAGCCAGTCAACGAATTCTGGACTATGTTCTGTGTGATATCGACACTATGCAAGTGAAGGCAGCTATTGAGCTTGAACCGAATCAGTCATCGTTGCAGCAACAAAAACGCAATTTGTTCCTGAAAAACACGTTAGCTGCAGCAGGCTTACCCTTCCTTCGCTTTAAAGCCAAGCCAGGATACCGAGTTGCCGAATTACATGACTATATTCATGGAAAAATTCGCCAGGCTGAACATGTTCGAGCTGCAGTTCCGACCAATAAAGATAAGAATAACCAGCCAATTGCCGCTTAAGCCTTGCCGTGGCAATATGACGGCATGACCGTCGAACTGTTTAAAGAATTACTATTTTCACCTTTTGGCCTCGCTCTGCTGGCTTTGTTGGCAGAGCGATGGTTTCCCTGGCCTGAGCAATGGCACCCTTTTGCCGTGTTGCGGCTAATGGCCGCCTACATGAGCGGCAAAGTGAACAAGCCAGACCGCCCTTCCAGCCAGCAAAAAATTGCCGGTTTTTTAGCATTACTGACCATGCTTCTACTGGTTCTATTACCAGCCGCTATCGTTTTCGCCGGCGCTGAAGTGTCTTTAGCCATAGGTTGGCTGATTCTTTTAGTCAGCCTACGCCAACAAACAGTCCGGCAAGCCACTCATCTGTCCGAACAGCATTTATCAAAAGGTCGCAAAAATGCGGCACGCGCTTGGTTAACGCGGGTAACCTGGCGCGATTGCGACCTACTCAGTGAACACGGCATTGCTAAAACCAGTATTGAGTTACGGGCGACTAGCATTCTAGAAAGCCGCTTTGCTCCCTTGTTATTCTGGTGTCTCGGCGGACCGTTAGCCGCCCTTGGCGTACGTGTTTTGGCCGAACTTAAAGAGGTTTGGCCTACCGCACAGGCTCGCTACCGAAACTTTGGTCAGGCAACCGGCTGGTTGTACGCTATTACGCATTTTTTACCCTCATTTGTTCTGTCGTTATTCGCCCGGACGGTTGGGCTATTTCGTCGCAATACACCGAAAATTGAATCACTCAAGCGTAACCCGGTGTTTCCGATAATATTACTCAGTTGGCTGCAAAGCTTCAGTTATTGCCATAAGGTCACTCTGGGCGGCCCTATACAAGCGGCCGGCATTCGTATTAGTCGACAACGTTTTGGCGGTCGGCCGGCGGAGTTGTTATTGCCTTACGCCGCCCACTGGCAAAGGCTATGGCAAGGTTTCTTTATTGCTTGTCTGTTAATTGGACTTTTTACGTTGTTCATTTATCGACCCTGACAGACTCATCGGGTATACTACGCGCCCTAATAAGGCAACCATTTGAAACTATGAAAACCATTGATGTAATCGGCATTGGCAACGCGCTGGTGGATCAGGAATTTGAAGTCACTGACGACTTCCTGCAAAAACATAATCTTAAAAAAGGCATGATGGAGTTAATTGACGAAGACGCTCAAAATACTCTCATAGCCGAACTTTCTGAACTTGGCGAATTAAAAAAGCAGTGTGGTGGTGGCTCAGCCGCTAATTCACTGGTTGCTTTTGCCCAGTTTGGCGGTAACGCCTACTACTGCTGCAAGGTCGCAGACGACGAAGCGGGCATGTTCTATCGCCAGGACTTAGAAGACGTCGGCATTGAAACCAGCCTTAAGAATCAGCAAAACCCGGGTATTACCGGACGTTGCCTGGTGATGGTCACTCCCGACGCAGAGCGCACCATGCGCACGCATTTAGGGATTACAGCGGACCTGTCGACGACAGAAATCGATGATCACGCGATTGCTGCCGCCAACTACTTGTATATTGAAGGGTATCTGATTACCTCCGATATCGCCCGTGGCGCTATTCAGCATGCGAAAAAAGTCGCCCGTGAAAACAATACCAAACTGGTCATGACCTGCTCAGATCCGGCCATGGTTAAGTTTTTCCGAGACGGCATTGACGAGATTCTGGACGGCGGTGTCGATTTAATGTTCTGTAATCGCGAAGAAGCGGAATTACTGACGGGTAAAGAAGATCCTCAAGCAGCATTGAGCGTATTATTAGAGAAAGCTGAAACCGTCGCTATAACACTGGGCAAAGACGGCGCCATTATTGCCAATAAAGAACGCCAGGTTCATATACCCGGTGTGCCTGTTAAAGCCATTGATACCAATGGTGCCGGCGATATGTTTGCAGGTGCTATGCTGTACGGGTTGACTCAAGGTATGTCATTAGAGAACGCTGGCCGTTTAGCAAGCCATGCGGCGGCCGAGCTGGTCACTGAATTTGGCGCACGCTTAGATAAAGCACGCCAGCAGCAGTTGATTGAACGCGTTATGAATGCTGAAACCGCATAGAATTCACGAAAATTACTGAAAAGAGAGTCGTTATGAGTGTAGAAAATTCGCAAGACTATAAAGTCGCTGACATTAGCCTCGCCGAATGGGGCCGCAAAGAAATTGCTATCGCTGAGTCGGAAATGCCGGCATTAATGACTATTCGTCGTAAATATGCGGCCAGCAAGCCTTTGGCGGGCGCGCGTATTATCGGCTGTATTCATATGACGATTCAAACAGCGGTGTTAATTGAGACATTGCTTGAGCTGGGCGCAGAAGTGCGTTGGTCTTCTTGCAATATTTTCTCGACTCAGGACCACGCAGCTGCCGCTATGGCTGCCGCTGGCGTTCCGGTTTTCGCCTGGAAAGGTGAAACAGAAGAAGAATACGAGTGGTGTCTGAAGCAAACCTGTCATAAAGACGGCGAACTTTGGGATGCGAACATGATTTTGGACGACGGCGGCGACTTGACGCTGATGATCCACGACGAATTCCCGCAAATGCTAGAGAAGATTCACGGTATTACCGAAGAAACCACCACGGGTGTTCACCGCCTGCTGGATATGCTGGAAAAAGGCACATTGAAGGTTCCGGCTATTAACGTGAACGACGCCGTCACTAAGTCAAAAAATGACAACAAATACGGTTGCCGCCACTCGCTGAACGACGCCATTAAGCGCTCGACCGACCACTTATTGTCGGGTAAAAAGGCGCTGGTTGTTGGCTATGGCGATGTGGGTAAAGGTTCTGCCGCAAGTCTTCGTCAGGAAGGCATGATTGTTAAAATCAGTGAGATTGACCCAATCTGTGCGATGCAAGCATGCATGGACGGTTTTGAAGTGGTTTCGCCATATATTGACGGTAAAAACAAAGGCAACGGCGAAAACATTAATAAAGACTTGCTGGGTAATACCGACCTTATTGTGACCACCACCGGTAATATGGATGTCTGCGACCGTTATATGCTGGCAGCGCTTAAGCCTACGGCTCTGGTTTGCAACATCGGTCACTTCGATAACGAAATTGACACAGCCTTTATGCGCAAGAACTGGCGCTGGGAAGAAATTAAGCCGCAGGTACATAAAATTTATCGTTCAGACGATGATAACGACTACCTGATTTTGTTAGCCGAAGGTCGTTTGGTGAATTTAGGTAACGCAACTGGTCACCCAAGTCGCATTATGGATGGCTCATTTGCTAACCAAGTACTGGCTCAAATTCACTTGTTTGAGCAGAAGTTCGCTGACATGGAAATTAAGCAGCAGGAAGAATATCTGCGAGTTGAAGTTCTGCCGAAACAACTGGACGAAGAAGTGGCTCGTTATATGGTGCAAGGCTTCGGTGGTGTCATGACTCAGTTGACGCCAGAGCAAGCCAATTACATCCATGTTAATGTTGAAGGTCCATTTAAAACTGACGAGTATCGTTACTAATGAGCGAAGTAATATATCGTCAAATAACGGCTGCCGATGAGGCGGCCGTTATTGATCTAGCCAACGAAGTTCATGGCGACAACTACTTATCGCCAGAGAGCTTTCAGCATTACTTACAAGCAGGTACCGTTGAAGATGTTCAGTTGAACTGGCTGGCTCTGAAAGACGGACAAATGCTAGGTGTTCGCCTGACATTGGCCCCTGGTCAATGGCCCATAGATAGTTTTTGTACACCATCCGAGTGGCCTTTCCCCGCAGAAGAGTTGTGCTACTTTAAATGCGCCGCCGTCTCAGAAAAAGCACGCGGTTTAGGCATAGGTAAAACCTTACTGCAACGCAGTATTGACAGCGCTAAAGAACTCGGCTGCAAAGGCGGTCTGGCACACATTTGGATGCAAAGCCCAAAAAACAGCGCTTTCGAGTATTTCACACGATGCGGTGGCGAAATGATTAAACAGCATGAAAAGCGCTGGTATAAAGCCTCAGTAGAAGACGGCTACTACTGCCCAGTGTGTGACGGCACCTGCTACTGCAACGCCGGCGAAATGCTGCTGAAATTCGATACGTAAGGCAGCAGTGAAAGAGCGCTGAGGTTGCATGGGGCCGGGACAGACTGCTCACTTGTTTCGCTTGAGCATTGAAGGCCTCTGTGGCGGAGACGCGACAAGCTCATCCATGAGGGCTTGACGAAGGCCATCCATGGCCTTTGACACTCCACCACAGAGGCCTTCAATACTCGTAACGCTCACAAGTGAACAATCTGCCCCTTTTGCTTCTTCTATAACGGCTAAGTTTGCTTTTTATCTGAGACTGGGAGAGTGAGCGCGCTAACGGTTTCATAGGACTATTATGGAGGTGTGCAGCGCCATGGATGGCGCTGCCCAAGCCCTACAGGGACGTATTCACAGGCGTCCTCCATAATAGTCCTTGTAACCTCAGCGCTCACTACCTTCTTTCTCTGCTATAGGTGGTGATTATGTATGATCCTTTGGTTAATGCGCCTCCGGGGCCTCATGATGCTCCTGGAGCTAGTTATTGGCAGTTGCATACTCAGGCTGAATTTCCGCAATGCACTGATGCGCCAGAGGACGTGGACTTTGCGGTAATTGGCGGCGGTTATACGGGTTTTAACGCGGCTCGGACGTTGGCTGAAAACGGACATTCTGTTGCTGTCTTTGAAGCAAACAACCTGGCTTGGGGCTGTTCATCACGCAACGCCGGTTTTGTCATGAAAAGTACGGGCAGGCTGGGACTTTCAGCTTGGGCTGAGCGTTTTGGTGAGGACGTTGCTAAGGGTATAGCCCAAGAGCATGGGTTAGGTTTGAGGCTTATTGAAAAAACCATTGAAGAGTGCCCTGAGCATTGCCAACGTCAAAGCGGCGGCTATTTAAAAGTTGCTCATAAGCTAGCGTCAGTAACCCCCTTACAACAGCAATACGACAGTCTTAGACAATTTGAACAACCTGTTGAGTGGTTAGATAACAGCGCTTTAAGTCAAGTTATCGATAGTCCTCAAGCGCACGCAGCCCTTCGCTTTACTGACTGTTTTGCCGTTAACCCATTATTACTAGCCGCAGCAACAGCCCGCCGAGCCGCTAAAGCCGGAGCGCAACTAGTTGAACACTGCCCGGTCACTTCAGCGGCTTCTTTAGGTAAAAAAGGCGTTTATCTGGAAACAGCCAAAGGCAATGTGCGGGCTCGTAAGCTATTGGTTTGTTCGAATGGCTATACCTCCCAACAATTACTTCCCAAGCTCGCTAGCCGCTCTTTACCGGTTCTCTCGAGCATCATTACCACACCACCGTTGTCACAAGAGCAAGCTGATAGTATTCGTTTATCACCAGAGTATGCCATCATGGATACGCGGATTCTGAAGTATTACTTCCGCCTACTGCCTGACAACCGTTTATTGTTTGGCGGCCGAGGAGCAATTCAGGGAAAAAATGCGGAAGACCCAGTTTTCGCCAAGCGATTATTACAAGCAATGCACCAAACATTCCCTCAGCTGAGAGGGGTTACCCAATGGGACAACTTTTGGAGCGGCTGGGTCAGCGTATCACTTGACGATTACCCTCGCGTCGGCAAATTCAGCGACAACATATACGCCAGCATGGGGTACTGCGGCGCCGGTGTTAGTTTCAGCGCATTAGCCGGCCAACGGTTAGCCGAATGCGCCATGGGAGCAGCTCTACCCAAACTACCCTATTATCAGTCGCAACTAAAACCATTCCCCCTCCCCAAATTCCGCCGGTTAGCCCAATGGCTCTATTACCATTACGGCCGCCTACTCGACTGAAGGTGAGGATGGCAGATAGAGAGCGCTGAGGCTATAGGGGCTACTATGGAGGACGCCCGTGAATACATCCCTGTAGGGCTTGGGCAGCGCCATCCATGGCGCTGCACACCTCCATAGCAGCCCACTCTAACCGTCGGGCGCGCTCTCTATCCGCCATCTCCCCCGTATAAAAGGCAGGCTAGTCGCTTGCAAGCGTTATGAGTGTTGAGTCCTTCTGTGGCGGAGTGTCGAAGGCCATGGATGGCCTTCGTCAAGCCCTCATGGATGAGCTCGTCGCGTCTCCGCCACAGAAGGACTCAATGCTCAAGCGAAGCAAGGTGAGTAGCCTGCCCTGGAGCTACAGGCCGAAGACTATTTTCTCGCTTTTGAGGAGGCGTGCTATGTATTTTATGAGCAATAAAGCGGCGACTAAGGTAGCTATGGCGCTTATTACCGTACCCATGACGTTAATAGACTCTCCGCGAATGAGTGACAAAAAAGCCTGATGCTGTCCGGTGAGAGGCAAGTAATAGAGTATTGGGTTTTTAAGTCGGGCAAACTCTACGCCAAACGATGCCGCCATTGGAATAATCAACAGGAAGCTAATATAAGTCTGTGCTTCTTTGAAGTTTTTCGCCCGAAAAGAAACGAACAGCTGTAATGCGGTTGCAAATAGCGCTAGCGGCACAAGCAATACGAACATGAGTAGCATCATGCCAACGCTAAAATTCACGTTCATACCAATTTCGTGAAGCGGCACGTAAGCAAAAATAATAGGAATAATAATCAGCGACAGTGCGGCACCAAACAGCGAGAAGGTAGAGGCTGTCAGAGCCTTCCCTGTCACTATGTCCCAAGTGCTTAATGGCTGGCTCAACAAGAACTCAAGTGAGTTTCGCTCTCGCTCCCCGGCACTAATATCAATAGCCACGTTCATGCCTGACCAAAACACTGACAAAATAATAAATACCAAAACGGAGCCCATAATCAGCGCTGCTTTCGAGCCCTTTGTGGCAACGTCCTGCTTTTGCAGCTGAATAGGCTGCACTACGCGTGGGTCAACTCCACGAAGAATGAGCCTATAACTGGCAATTTGACTGCTATAGGCTTGTACCGCCTTTTCGACACGCTTGATATCAGTTTGCTGCTTTTGAGAAGACCAATCTGCTTTTAACTCAACTTCAACAGGCTCGGCGTCAGCAATTTTGGTCGACCAGTTTTCTGGTAGTCGCAAAATAATAGGGACTTCGTTTTCCGACCAATCGCCTTGCTTTTCAACAATACCGTTCTCGTTCAAAAACTCGACCAATTGCGGTGCGTATTCTTTACCTTCTATCTCGATACCGACGTCGGCTTGGTCAGTCAGCTGTGAAATCAAGAAGAAAAACGCCACTGCCATAAGCATAGGGCCAAAAAACGCATAAGACATTGCCGCAAATACTGAACGCTTATCGCGTATTGCGTCGCGGAACTCTTTTTTCCATACGGTAGTTAATCCACTCATTACGCCGCAATTCCTTCGTCCGTTCCGATAATTTTAACGAAAGCATCTTCGAGCTGCTCTTCACCTGTCATCTGACACAACTCTTCCGGTGTGCCTTCTGCCGCTACTTTTCCTGCGGCCATCACAACAACACGATCACACAGTGCAGCGACTTCCTGCATAACGTGACTGGAGAATAATATACAGGTTCCCTGTGCCCGTTGTTCTCTAAGCACATCGCGCAAAATGCGAGTACTCATCACATCCAGCCCGCGACTTGGCTCATCCAAAATAAGGTGTTTAGGGCTGTGTACCAAAGCCTGAGCCAGTGCCACTTTCATGCGTTGCCCTTGAGAAAAGCCACCTGTACGGCGGTCAGCCAGCTCTTCAATATCCAATTTTTTTATGACTTGAGACACCGCTTCTTTTAGCTTGCTACCACTTAGTCCATGCAGCTCAGCAAAGTACGCCACCTGCTCACGCACGGTCAAACGTTCATAAAGCCCGAATTTATCCGGAAAGATACCTAAATTTTTGCGCGCGCCCATTGGGTTTACGTTAGCGTCAACGCCTTCTATTTCCGCCTTCCCTTCATCTGCTTGTAGTAAGCCGTAAATAATGCGAAGGCAGGTGGTTTTTCCTGCGCCGTTGGGGCCCAGCAAGCCTGTGATTTCTCCGTCTTTTGCCTGAAAACTCAGCGAGTTCAGGGCCTGCACACTCTCAAAGGTTTTACTCAGTTCATCGACATTAATCATCTTACAGCCCCTCTCCGTTTTGATTTAACACAAAGGGCTTCAGCCGTTGCTGCTGCAAACAGCTACCGTCAAGAGCACTGACGTCTGCGGTTTCAATAAACTCAGCGATGAGAGAGTTGGCGCAGGTATGGCTTGCAATGGTATGGCTTGCATTTGGCGCCACTAAGTGCCTACTGTTGGGTAATGTGTCGGCAGCTAACTCTCCCCACGAAGGCGGCGTTACCGGATCCAACTCTCCCGACAACAGTAATACTGGCTTATCGCTAACGACCGGCTCTGCCCAATAAGATGGCACCGGCGCCGACTTCCAGCCCCTGCACATGTCAAGGAATGCATCTCCGGTGCGGGCACCAATAAATTGGTTGTCTCCGTCTTCTGCTAGCAGCTGCTCGGTCGCACGAGGTAAGTCCTCGCTGCACACTACCGATAACATTAGACCGAGATAAATACTGCTTTGTGACATTGTGCCGCCCATTAACCCCAATACAGCGTTGTAGTTTTTCTCCGAAGCCGAATGAATCGCATAAGGCAAAAGCTGACGTGTATTTGGGTGATATAACGCCATACGCACAATAGAACTAAAACGCCCGGGTGTTAAGTTTATGGTAATAGGTTCAAAAGACAGAGGATCATGGGTATCCAGCAGTACGTCCTGTTTTTCTAAAGCGGACATAACATCAAAATAGTCTTGCTCTAAATTGGGAAACTGTTCCTGACAAGCAGCTTGCTCTTCGCAGTTCTTCAGCATAGCGTCAAATGCTTGTGCCCCATGTTGACCAAACGGACCAATTACCACTTGAGGCGGAGCTACGGCATCTAAGGTAGCAGTACGCACAGATTCCGGCGCTTCTCGTAAGTAGGTTAACCCAACCCGAGTTCCATAAGACCCACCGTATAAATTCAGTCGCTGAACACCTAAATGCTCACGAACGTTCTCAAAGTCCTTAACAGCATTCACCGTGTGATACTGAGTTGTGTCGGTGTCTGGGTATTTTAATAAACAGTCTGCTGTTAACTCAGCTAAATCCTGGTCATCGTCGCTTCGTATCAGTTCATCCGGACGACTGATATCACATTCAAGAGGATGACTTTTCCCTGTGCCACGCTGATCGATCAACAAGATATCTCGTTTTTGGCGAACCTTATCGAACATTCGGGAAATCATCGGCGCCAACTCGGTGGCTGCCTGACCTGGGCCGCCCGCTAAAATCAGCATTGGGTCGGGCTTTGCGCCTTCCTGAATTGCTGGAAGCACCGCGTAATGCAAGCCTATTTGCTTACCTTGTGGTTTCTCATAGTTTTCAGGAACTTGAACAATCCCGCATTCCAAGCGTTCCTGAATTCCCGGCAGGTAGCACTCATTATCGATTGTGTCCGTATTTTCTTGTTGTTGTGCTTGGGCGTTACTATTAAACGCGCCCAACACTAACAAGGGTATGGAAACCAGCATCCACTGTTTCATAATCAGTCCAATTGAATTGAATCACAGTGAGTTATTGTCGTTGAGAAGTGGAAAAAATAAAAGGTAAGTAACTGAAAGAATTGTTAGAAGATGTAAAAAAACCCGCAGGCTAAGCTTGCGGGTTTTTAGTAATTCATTTTAGCTTTGTAATTAAAGGCCTGCGCGCTCTTTAATTGCTGCAGCAATCGGCGAGCCGCCGTGACCGTTAGACTGTGCCCATTCGTAGTCACCGGAGCTTTTCAGTTCGTCTACTGATAAACGTCCAACAATAAACTCGCCAATGTCTTGCGAGCCATTTGCCATTGCGAACTGCAATAAGCTTTGACCATTACACTGGATGCCTGAATAGATGTCACGGACACGCACGCGTGAGTCACGTAACTTTTTACGCATACGCATGGTGTCGTCACCCTGAACGTAGGTGCAAAGGCTTAACGCCAATTCGTTCGCTTCTGCGTTTTTTGAAAAAGTTGCGCCAGTTACTGCAACCGCAGCCATCAAGGTGCCTAATACAATCGCTTTCATCTAAAACCCCATCACAAGATTGTTCAAAAATTCATCAGGATGATACTACGATATGAGTCGCTCTGCAATGGGCTGCAAGTCACGTAAGTGACTGAAATTATAACGTCTTATTAACGTTTCCTATCGAAAATAAGGGTAGTAAAATCGTTGGAGTTTCGGTCGTTTGCGGCAAAGTTTTGCCGCTCTATCTCTTGCCAATCAGCGACTTCCTCGTAATCAGGAAAGAAAGTGTCGCCGTCAACATTTAGGTCTATTTTAGTAACATATAAGCGGTCTGCCAGGGGTAAAAATTTTTCATAAATTTTTCCGCCCCCAATGACCATAACTTCTTCAACGGGTCCTGCCGCTGCAATGGCTTGTTGCGGGCCATTAACCCAAAGCACTTGGCCGTCATGGGTTTCACGACTTTCAGAAGTTCTGCTTAGGACGATATTTTTACGACCAGGTAATGGGCGGCCAATTGACTCAAAGGTATTCCGACCCATAACAATTGGCTTACCCAAGGTAATTTTTTTGAAATATTGGAGCTCGTCGGGCAAGTGCCAAGGCATTTTATTGTCTTTTCCAATGACTCTATTGTCTGCCATTGCAACCACAAGCGATATTTTCATTTAGAATTACCTTTTTACTTCTGATAAATAACTTCGACGCCATGGTCGTCGTCATCATCGTCGTCCTCGTCATCTTCGAAGTGCTCTTCCATGACATCTTCGTGATAACTGTCCCACTTGAACTCGACCGGATCCGCTTCTTCTTTCTCTTCCATATGCGGTACGGGCAAAGTTTCAATATAGTTCATGACTTCGCGACAAAGTTCTTGGGAACCTCTCCCCTCCAGCGCTGCAATCTGAAACACAGGGCCATCCCAATCCAACTCTTTCACTAACGCGTCAACTTGCTCCTGGACTTCTTCATCCAATACCAAGTCAACTTTATTAATGACAAGCCAACGTGGTTTTTCAGCCAGCTTAGGACTGTATTTTTCAAGCTCGTCAATAATGATGCGAGCCTGTTCAGCGGGGTCTGTCTCGTCAAATGGTGCTAAGTCAACTAAGTGCAAGAGCAGTCGACAACGCTCCAGGTGTTTTAAGAAGCGGATACCCAAACCGGCCCCTTCCGCGGCCCCTTCGATTAACCCCGGAATGTCCGCTATAACAAAACTTTGGCCAGGTGCAGGTGTCACTACACCAAGGTTTGGAACCAAGGTAGTGAACGGGTAATCTGCTACCTTGGGTTTAGCCGCAGATACCGAGCGTATAAACGTTGATTTACCCGCGTTAGGCATACCCAGAAGCCCAACATCAGCCAGCAACATCAGTTCCAGCTTTAAGTTGCGAACTTCACCAGGAGTACCGTCCGTCTTTTGGCGCGGAGCACGGTTCACACTGCTTTTAAAGCGCGTGTTACCAAGTCCATGAAAGCCGCCTTTAGCAACCAACAGCTTTTGACCGTGCTTGGTCAAGTCGCCCATGACTTCGCCAGTATCAATATCGGTCGCGCGAGTTCCCGGAGGGACAGGTAAAGTAATGTCGCTGCCCCGCTTACCAGTGCAGTTTTTACCCATACCATTTTGGCCACGCTCTGCACGGTGAAAACGCTCAAATCGATAATCGATAAGCGTATTCAAGTTTTCATCGGCTTGCAGGTAGACATCACCACCATCGCCACCGTCACCACCGTCAGGACCGCCTTTGGGTATGTATTTTTCGCGGCGAAAACTAATACAGCCATTACCACCGTCGCCAGCGTCGACACGAATTTCTACTTCATCAACGAATTTCATCGCAATCTGCTACTTATCACTTATTAAATATTGTGCAAAATTCTAGCACATAAGAAAAAGCCCCGCCGTAATGGCAGGGCTTTCGAACCGAAACTTTTCAGTTTATGTCGAGGTTATTAGTCAGTAATAACGCTCACATACTTACGGTTGTTCTTACCTTTCGTTTCGAAAGATACCTTGCCTTCTGAAGTCGCGAACAACGTGTGATCTTTACCGATGCCAACGTTGCTACCAGCGTGGAATCGAGTACCGCGCTGACGAACCAGGATATTACCTGCAAGAACCGATTCACCACCGAAGCGCTTAACACCTAAGCGTTTACTCTCTGAATCGCGACCGTTTTTAGTAGAACCACCAGCCTTTTTATGTGCCATGTCGTTACTCCTTAATTAGCTATTGATACCAGTGATTTTCACTTCAGTGAACCACTGACGATGGCCTTGTTGGCGACGAGAGTGCTTACGACGACGGAACTTAACGATGTTAACTTTATCGCCGCGACCGTGATCAATCACTTCTGCTTTCACTTTACCACCGGATACGAACGGAGCGCCGATGTTTACATCGTTACCGTCAGAAACCATCAAAACCTGGTCGAATTCAACTACATCACCGGTAGCTGCTTCCAGTTTTTCCAGGCGGACGATTTGGCCTTCAGACACACGGTGCTGCTTACCGCCACTTTGGAATACTGCGTACATATTATTCTCCACAACCCAATTGGGTATCCAAATTCAAATCAGGGCGCGAATTGTACGTAATCCCGTCAACGATCGCAAGCCCTAATTTGCCGCCTTTAGAGTTTCCGAGCCCGTTGAATTAGTGTACCATCTGGTTTCCGTTAAATTTTGTAAATTTCAGATATCTATGATGGATATGCAGTCCATTAACGCATTAGCCAAAAACGACATGTTGGGTGTGAATGCGCTTATTGGTGAACAACTAAAATCCGACGTTGCGTTAATCAACCAGCTGGGTATTTATATCGTCAATAGCGGCGGTAAACGCCTACGCCCCCTGCTGACGGTGATAACCGCCCGAGCCTTGGGCTATGACGGCAAAGACCACCAAAAACTCGCCACCATTATAGAGTTTATTCATACCGCAACACTACTACATGACGATGTTGTCGATGAATCTGATTTACGCCGTGGCCGCAAAACTGCAAACGCCGTATTCGGTAATGAAGCCGCAGTATTAGTGGGTGACTTTCTCTACACCCGCGCATTCCAGCTTATGGTCGACTTGGACTCCTTGCGTATCTTGCGCATTTTAGCCGATGCCACCAATATTATTTCTGAAGGCGAAGTCTTACAGTTGATGAACTGTAATGACCCGGATACCTCTGAAGAAAGTTACTTTGACGTAATTTACGGTAAAACAGCCAAGCTGTTTGAAGCTGCGACTGAGCTGGCAGGCGTACTTACAGGGCAGGACGAAAAGCTTACGGCTCAATTGGCGGACTACGGCCGCTATTTAGGTACTGCTTTTCAACTTGTAGATGATTTACTGGATTACACAGCTGACAGCGACTCAATGGGCAAGAATGCCGGCGATGATTTAGCCGAAGGTAAACCAACGCTACCGTTGTTGTACGCCATGTGGAATGGCAACGATGTAGAGCAGAAACTGATTCGCGAAGCGATAGAGCAAGGCGACGGACGTGAGCACTTACAAACCGTGCTAACTGCTATGGAACGCACTGGAGCACTGCAATACACTCGCGAGAAAGCATTAGAAGCCGCCGAACAAGCACGCCAGTCCTTAAGCGAACTCCCGGACTCCGACTACAAACAAGCCCTACTATCCCTAACCCATCTGGCTGTCGACCGAGTGGCTTAAGAAATGCCTTGGGGGATCGGGTTCTGTTTCGGAGGACGCCCGTGAATACATCCCTGTAGGGCTTGGGTAGCGCCATCCATGGCGCTACACACCTCCGAAACAGAACCCTTCCCGCTTTAGGCATTTCTAATAAGCATCCATGGCCTTCGACACTCCGCCATAGAAACCTTCAACACTCGTAACGCTCGCAACCCAACAGCCTGCCCCTTTTAGGCTACATACCTTTCAGCAAGTAGCGTGGAAATGTTGGGGTAGGTCAGTATTGGCGAAAAGTCATTGCAAGGTTATCTGGAGAAAGTGTGCAGCGCCAAGGATGGCGCTGCCCAAGCCTTACAGGGACGTACTTGCAGGCGTCTTTCGGAAGATAACCTGCAATGGCCAGCCAATGCTGGCCCGCCCCAATATTTTCAAGAGCGGATAGCTGAAAGCTTAGCTGGCGAAGTCGATGCCTTTTTGGATATCGCCCTTCAGGCCGTCAAGCATGTCGTCCATGCATTTTTGTTCGTATGCACTTAGCTTGCCGTAAGACAGGATTTCTTCGGCACCATTTTTGCCTAAGCGTACTGGCTGTGCGAAGAACTTAGCATTGTCGCCTGGGCCTTCTACGTAAGTGCACTCAATAGTGTCCTGACCTTGCAGGCCTTTTAGCAATGACAATGCAAAGCGTGCTGCTGCCTGACCCATAGACAGGGTTGCTGAACCGCCGCCGGCTTTTGCTTCAACGACTTCAGTACCTGCATTCTGGATACGGTGAGTTAAGTCTTTGATTTCTTGCTCAGTAAACTCAACACCTTCAACTTGAGACAGTAATGGCAGAATCGTTGTACCGCTGTGCCCACCAATAACTGGCACGTTTACGTTTTCAGGGTTAAGACCACGCAGTTCGCCAACGAATGCTTCTGAGCGGATAACGTCCAGAGTGGTAACGCCGAACAGCTTACGCTTGTCGTAGCAACCTGCTTTTTTCAAAACTTCAGCAGCAATTGGAACGGTGGTGTTGACCGGGTTGGTGATGATACCGACACAAGCGTCAGGACAGTTGTCGGCAACACCTTGTACTAAGTTTTTAACGATACCCGCGTTCATGTTGAACAGGTCAGAGCGATCCATACCTGGCTTACGTGGTACGCCGGCTGGAATTAATACGATGTCGCTGCCAACTAATGCTGACGCAAGGTCGTCTTTACCGAAGCCTGTGACTTTTACGTCGGTAGGGATATGGCTTAGATCAACCGCAACACCTGGAACTACTGGCGCAACGTCATACAAAGATAACTCTGAACCTGCTGGAAGTTGTGTTTTCAAAAGTAATGACAATGCCTGGCCGATACCACCGGCCGCACCTAATACGGCTACTTTCATCTCAGACTCCGTTTTGTTTGTCGATTAGAACTGCATAAACATGCAGAATTTGGTGCAAAACTGTACTTGAATACGCTGTTAAATACAACTGACGAGCCTTTTATAACAAAGCTCGAATAGCGTCACAGAATGCAGTAAACTGGTCGCATTATAGCATAAAATGACAGTCAGGAAGCGGCACGATAATGGTGAAAGATCAATTAATTGACGCCTTCAAAACGTTACTTCGTGAAGAACGTTACGGTTCGCAAGGCGAGATAGTTAACGTACTGAAAGAGCAAGGCTTTGAGAACATTAGCCAGTCGAAAGTGTCGCGTATGCTTAGTAAGTACGGTGCAGTCAGAACCCGTAACGCAAAGCAGGAAATGGTTTACTGTCTGCCTCCTGATTTAGCCGTTCCTTCAACTAAGGCGCCATTAAGCCAGCTTGTACTGGATATTCAGCATAATGATGTCATGGTCATTATTCGGACCAGCCCTGGTGCCGCTCAGCTTATCGCCCGTTTACTCGACTCAGTTGGCAAAAAAGAAGGCGTGTTGGGGACTATTGCCGGCGACGATACTATTTTTATTGCACCGGTAAAAGTACAGGACATTGACTTTACGCTGCGAAAAGTCAAAGAGTTGTTTGCCAATCAGTCAGTACTGCCGTCTTCCTGATTAACGGGTAGCTCTCTGTTTTCTAAGAGAAAACGCGTTGACGGAACAAAAAAGCTGGAATTCAAAACTGCTTGAGAGTAATCGAGTATTGGATCGTATTGCCCCTGCTCATCGGCGTAATAACGTGCCTTTAACCACTCGACAACACTTTTAGGCGCATGAGAAAAGTACATCCCTAATAACCCTTGCTCGCGCAAGTCGCCCCAAGGCATGTTTTGCCGTAACAAAGGTATTGGCTGTTCATTCTTATCCATTAGTTTCGCTTTAGCAGCATGAGTGACGCCGTCGATCATTGCCTCTGGTAAACGCTCGCCGGAGACTTTCTCTCGTCCCATAATCTGCTCCTGCTTTTCCGGGCCTAAATAATCCCAACGCCGTAAGTCATAGCGAATTTTCTGAACAAACAAATAACTACCGTCAACAAAGGCAGTGTCGTCAGTTGCGTTTATTAGCGAGGCTTCGCGTTTGCGCATACCTCTTGGGTTATCAGGGGCATCAATAAAGCCCAGCAGGTCGCGGCCGTCTAAATAGCGAAAGGAACGGATTTGCTCTGCCACTTCAATGTCATAACCAAACCACTCCATAATGGTTCTGCCCGCTAAATAATTGGCATCGAATCGGTCGCAGCGTATATGTAAGACTAAGTCAAAAGGATGACGAGGCGCTTCCCGGTCTGCGTCGCTTAGCTCGGGGAATGCCTGCAGGTGAAGCGGTCGTTTATGCGGGTAAAGGATATCCCAATATTCAGCACCAATGCCGACAAAGCCGGTCAGCATGGCTTCAGAAAAGCGTGCATCTAAGTCCTGAATGATAGCCGGGAATCGAGACAGTTTACGGCGTAAACTCTCGACATCGTCACTCATGACATGACAAAACAAGGTTAAGCCGTGCAAATTTGGCTCGGCGTATATCCCTGATTGCGCTTTATCCACCCTTTTCTCCCGTTTAACTATTATTATTGTGAGTTCGCTGCATTGCTTTTTACATTAACTCATGCAAAAGGCATTATAGAATGCCTGTATTCGTTATGACACCGCAAGGAAAAATCATGCGTAATCTGATTCTTATTGGAAGTTTATTAGGGTTAACCGCCTGTGCGACGACAACGTCACAACAGCCGACCCAACAAAACGTTGCACAACAGAGTGTTGCTGAGCAATTTCACCAGTTGGCAGACACCATTTGGGAAGGTATGAATGAGTCCAGCGATACCGAGCTAACGGACATGTCACCGGAAGCCTTGAAAGCTCGCTATGAAAAACAGTCAAAATGGCTGGAGCAATTGGACGCGATAAAACTGAACCAGCTGAGCGACGAAGATAAAATTAATCACGCTATGATTCGCTACTCGCTGAAAAACCGTGTCGACGAATACCGTTTTAATGCGCATTACATGCCACTAACGGCCGAGGGTAGCTTCCACAGTTCGTTGGCCTTTATGCCGTCGTATACCTCATTTAACTCGGTTGAAGATTATCAAAACTATATTTCGAAGTTGCGCAGCATTCCGCGCTACATGGAGCAACAAACCCATTGGCTCAGAAAAGCCATTGAGGAAGGTTACACACAGCCCGCTGCGGCTATGGCGGGCTTCGAAGAAAGTATTCTGGCTTATCTTGTTCAGGACGCCAGTGAAAGTGTTTACTTCTCTCCTTTTGCCAAGCAGCCTGCTTTTGCCAATGACACTGAGTGGGAAGCGCTAAAAGCAGACGCAATGACAGCGATTGACGAGCAAGTCATGCCTGCGTACGACGATTACTTCACCTTTATGGTAACAGAGTACTTACCGAATGCTCGCGAAAGCGTTGGCGCTAGTGAACTACCTAACGGCGATGCGTTTTACCAAAACCGTATTAAGCATTACACCACGCTGGATATGACCGCTGACGAAATTCATGAAATTGGCTTGCAGGAAGTCGCTCGTATTCGCGGCGAAATGCTGGAAGCCATTGAAGCAACCGGCTTTGATGGAGACTTTGACGAATTCGTTGAGTTCTTGCGTACTGACGACCAGTTTTACCCGGAAACGGCAGAAGAATTACTGCAATACGCCGCCTGGATAGCCAAGAAAATGGATGGTGAACTGCCGAAGCTGTTCAAAACCTTACCACGTAAGCCTTATGGTATAGCGCCGGTTCCCGAAGAAATTGCGCCTAAGTACACAACCGGCCGTTATTCAGGAACCAACCGAGATGATCGTGCGGGTTTTTATTGGGTGAATACCTACGCGTTAGACCGTCGTCCTTTATACCAGATGGAAGCGCTGACGCTGCACGAAGCGGTACCGGGTCATCACTTACAAAACGCCATTGCGGGTGAGTTAGAAAACTTACCGGAATACCGTCAGCAAACTTATATTTCCGCGTTTGGCGAGGGCTGGGGGTTGTACTCTGAATACTTAGGTCTGGAAGCAGGCTTTTATAAAGACCCTTACAGTAACTTTGGTCGTTTAAGCTATGAAATGTGGCGTGCAGCACGCTTAGTGGTGGACACCGGTATGCATGCTAAAGGCTGGAGCCGCGAGCGCGCGATGGACTTTATGGCCAACAATACCGCATTGTCACTGCATAACGTGAAAACCGAAATTGACCGTTACATTACCTGGCCTGCGCAAGCGCTTTCATACAAGCTCGGCGAGTTGACTATTAAGCGTTTACGCCGCGAAGCAGAACAGCAATTAGGTGATAAGTTCGACATTCGTGAGTTCCACGATGCGGTACTGGAAAACGGCAGCGTGCCACTGAAAGTACTCGAGCAACACATCAACAACTGGATTGCTGGGCAGAAATAGAACAGAAACCCCGCTATCAGGAAGACGCCTGCAAGTACGTCCCTGTAAGGCTTGACTGGCGCCATCCATGGCGCCAGACACTTCCTGATAGCGGGGATTCTATTTGTTTATTTCTGCCGCCTGAATCCATCCGTGGCGCTGCACAACTCCACATGAGGCCCTGTAACCATTGGACGCGCTCACGAGTATTTCTCCCAGTATGTACGCTCCATGACCTTCGACACTCCGCCACAGAAGTACTCAACACTCATAACGCTCATAAGTGAAGAACCTGCCCTATCGACTTACGAACACACCGCTGACCAACACATAACGATGACGTATCAGTTTTATTGCGCAGAGATCTCGCTACCAAAGCGTTATCTGATAAAGCAGCTCTTGGGTATTCTGTTTCTGTCGTAGAAAGGCCATGACGTAACTCGTTTTATCTTTCTCATCCAGACGAAATAAGATCTTATAATTATCTACTAGCATTACTCGATAGTCAGTGATACCTAACGTCTCAAGTTCATGAGAAATGGTTAATTGCAAAGGGTTATCGCCGAGTTTATTGATGGCGAAATCAAGAAGTTGATGACCTAACCTAATAGCTTCTTCCTGACCCAGAAAGGATTCCATATAGCGGGTTAAAGCAGCCAGAGTCTTATAACTGAGCTCGGTAAAATTAACATCGTAGTTCATAACTGAGAACTAAAGCTCAAACTTCTTTGTTCTGATTTCACGCTCTAGCCTTTCTTTTGCTTCGCTAAGAGATAGAAGATTTTGATTTCGAATATCCCTTTCAGCCAAATTCATCAGCTTAAGTGTCGCAATAGCTTCGTCCCGTTGTCTAGCGCTAGCTTCCGACTCAATACGATATACCGGATTTCCACCTTGAGTGACCACAATAGGCTCTTCGACATTCAGTGACGCCGCATTTTGCTTAATGTAACTAATGGTTTTTATCTGCATAGCTCCCTCCCGACTGAACAGTCTAAATATAGACTATAAATAGACCACCTACAAGCTAGAATATCTCACCTGATGTGAACATCAGGCTACTGAACATCGGGCACAAAAAAACCGCCGAAGCGGTTTTATAAGTGGCTAATGAGTGCGCTCAACGGTTGCGAGGACTCTTAACGAGGTGTGCAGCGCCATGGATGGCGCTGCCCAAGCCCTACAGGGAAGTACTTGCGGGCGTCCTCGTAAAGAGTCCTTGCAACCTAAGCACTCATTAAGCCACGTTGATGGTTGGGATGATGTTTTCCTTGGCCGCTTTTTCTGCGTCGCGGAAGGCATCCATTTGGTCGAAGTTCAGGTATTTATAAACTTCACCAGCCATCGAGTTAATGTCTTGTGCGTACTCCAGGTACTCTTCCGGCGTTGGCAAGCGGCCTACAATAGCACCAACAGCTGCCAGCTCTGCCGACGTCAGGTAAACGTTGGCGCCGTCACCTAAGCGGTTCGGGAAGTTACGAGTCGACGTTGACAATACGGTTGCGCCAGCTTCAACGCGGGCCTGGTTACCCATACACAGTGAACAACCCGGCATTTCGGTGCGCACACCGTTACGCTCGTAAATGTCGTAATAGCCTTCGGTTTCCAGCTGGGCTTTGTCCATCTTCGTTGGTGGTGCAATCCACAAACGCGTGTTTAGCGGGTCAGAGTTTTTCTCTAACAGTTTACCTGCGGCACGGAAGTGACCAATGTTGGTCATGCACGAACCAATGAACACTTCGTCAACTTTGTCGCCGGCAACTTCGCTTAAGAACTTAGCGTCGTCCGGGTCGTTCGGGCAGCAGACGATTGGCTCTTTAATTTCGTCCAAATCGATTTCGATAACTTCTGCGTATTCCGCATCTTTATCGGCACGCGTCAGTGATGGGTTCTCAAGCCATTCTTCCATCTTACGAGCACGACGCTCAAGCGTACGCGCATCGCCGTAGCCTTCGTTGATCATCCAACGCAACATGGTGATGTTAGAGCGCAAGTATTCACTGACTGAATCTTCTGACAAGTTGATAGTACAACCCGCTGCAGAGCGCTCTGCTGATGCGTCTGACAATTCGAACGCTTGCTCTACGGTTAAGTGCTCAAGACCTTCGATTTCCAGGATGCGACCTGAGAACGCGTTTTTCTTACCGCGTTTTTCTACGGTCAATAAGCCGTCTTTAATAGCAAACGCAGGAATTGCGTGAACCAAGTCACGCAGAGTAATACCCGGCTGCATTTTACCTTTGAAACGCACCAGTACTGACTCTGGCATATCCAACGGCATAACACCGGTTGCAGCTGCGAAGGCAACCAAACCAGAGCCTGCCGGGAACGAAATACCCAGCGGGAAACGTGTATGCGAGTCACCACCAGTACCGACGGTATCCGGCAACAACATACGGTTCAGCCAACTGTGAATAATACCGTCGTTCGGGCGCAACGAAACGCCGCCACGGTTCATGATGAAGTCTGGCAGTGTATGCTGAGTTTCAACGTCAACTGGCTTCGGATAGGCTGACGTATGGCAGAAAGACTGCATAACCAGGTCAGCGTTAAAGCCAAGACAAGCCAGGTCTTTCAGTTCGTCACGGGTCATTGGACCGGTGGTGTCCTGCGAGCCCACGGTAGTCATTTTCGGCTCAACGTAAGTGCCAGGACGCACGCCTTCCATACCACAAGCTTTACCCACTAACTTCTGTGCCAGGCTGTAGCCTTTAGCACTGTCTTCTGGCTGCTCTGGGGTCAGGAATAAGTCAGAGTGACCTAAGCCCAGTGATTCACGCGCTTTGGTGGTTAAACCACGACCAATGATCAGGTTGATACGGCCACCGGCACGCACTTCGTCAAGAATAACCCGTGACGCATAGTCGTATTCAGCGATAACGTCGCCCGCTTCATTTTCAATTTTGCCTTCGTATGGGTAAATGGTAATGACATCACCCATATTCATTTTTTCGACGTCGGCTTCAAATACCAACGCACCAGCGTCTTTCATGGTGTTGAAGAAGATAGGTGCGACTTTGCCGCCAATACAGATACCGCCCGCACGCTTGTTCGGCGTACCCGGCATGTCTTCACCAATGTTCCACAGGACAGAGTTGGTTGCTGATTTACGTGAAGAGCCTGTACCTACGACGTCACCTACGAAAGCAACCGGGTGACCTTTTTCTTTCAACTCTTCAATCTGCTTGCCTGCATCAGTGATGCCTTCGCGAGGCATTTTGTACATGGCTTTGGCATGCAGTGGAATGTCAGGACGTGACCAGGCGTCAGGTGCTGGTGACAGGTCGTCGGTGTTGGTTTCGCCGGTAACCTTAAAGACAGTCGCTTTAATCTGGTCTGCCATTTTGTCACGGCTGGTGAACCACTCACCTTCGGCCCATGACTCAACCACTTCTTTAGCCAGCGCATTACCGGCTTTCATTTTCTCTTCAACGTCGTGGAAGGCGTCAAACATTAAGATTGTGTGCTTTAATTCTTCTGCCGCTAAGCGACCTAGATCAGCGCTGTCCAATAACTCAACCAAAGTCACGATGTTGTAACCACCGTGCATATTGCCAAGCAATTTAACGGCGTCTTCTTTGCTGATAACCGGGCTTTGTATTTCGCCTTTTACCAGTGCGCTTAAAAAGCCAGCTTTTACATAAGCAGCTTCATCAACACCTGGTGGTACACGCTCAGACAATAACTCTACTAAGAATTCTTCTTCACCTGCTGGTGGGTTCTTCAGTAGTTCAACAAGATCGGCTACTTGTTCTGCCGTTAGTGGTTTCGGAGGGATACCCTCTGCGGCACGCTCTTCCACGTGCTGACGATATTCTTTAAGCACTCGTATTACCTCTCATTTGCTTGCATGAATTCAAGACGGTTCACTAGTGCGGCGCATTATACGGATTTTGCGCTTAAATTCCCATGCGAGAGGACTATAAATCAGATAATTCAGGGTATAAATAAGATGAATGCGCTGGCTGATTGCGCCCTGATTAAGGGCGCTCCACTTTTTGCACAATGGCATACATAACCGGTACCACAAACAGCGTCAGTACCGTGGCAAAACCAAGGCCGAACATGATAACCGTCGCCATGCTCGCAAAAAAGTCATCAAACAGCAGCGGCAACATACCCAGAATGGTTGTCGCTGCCGCCATGCCCACCGGCCTTACACGGCTAACAGCGGCATCGACCAGCGCATCAATGCGAGATTTACCAGACTCGAGCTCGACATTGACCTGCTCCAAAAGCACAACCCCGTTCTTAATCAGCATGCCTGACAAGCTTAAGAAACCCAGTAGTGCCATAAATCCAAAGGGCTTGTTCAGCAGCAAGAGGCCAACCGTCACCCCAATTATCGACAGCGGTACCGTTGTCCAAAGCACAGCGGCATGACGAATACTATTAAACAACAGCACGGTAATAATAAACATCACCAAAAAGCCCAGCGGCAATGCCCCAAATAACGCCTTCTGAGCCTTGTTTGATGCTTCATGCTCACCACCCCAGCTGAGCTCGTAGCCCAACGGCAATTCGATAGCTTCTACTTTCGGGCGCACACGTTCAAATACCTGAGCTGCGGTTTCGCTACCCAAAATATCGTGGTCAGCCATGACCGTCAGTGTGCGCTTTCTATCGCGACGCAGTATTAACGGGTCTTCCCAGGTGGTATCAATACTTCTAACCACTTGCGCCAGCGGTATAAACCTATCGAGTACCGGACTATAGATTTGCAGTTCCTGCCAATTGTTAAGATCAACACGCTCTGCCGCCGGCGCTCGCTTCACTATTGGTAAAAGGTCGGTTCCGTCGCGATAAACCCCAATTTGCTGGCCGACAAAGTTACCCAGCAAAACGTTATTCACGTCTTCTTTAGTAATGCCCGCACGTCGTCCGGCCGCTTCGTCATATTCCGGCTGCAATAACTTAGTGCGCTGTCGCCAGTCAGAACGAATATTGACGGCACCTGCATCGTCACGCATTATCGCCTGCGCTTTTTCGCTCAACTGACGTAACACCTGAATATCCGCTCCTGAAAAGCGTGCCTCAATTTTCGCCGGCGTTGCAGGTCCTATTTCGACCCTAATCAGCTTGTCTTCAACGTCAGGGTGAGCGTTTTTTATACGTTCCCGAATATCCGCCATAAGTGGCGACATCGCCTCTTTGTCGTTTACACGCACCAGCAACTGAGCGTAGCTTTCATAGCTTTTTTCGACCAAATAAGTCAGTGTGAAGCGCGGTGCTCCCTGGCCGACGGTTGTTGCGACCGAAACCACCTCCTGTTTGTCCAGCAAGTAGTCTTCGAGGCGTTTTGAATCCTGTTCGGTATGACGAATGTCCGTGCCTTGTGGATACCATAAGTCCACATAAAACAGTGGCGTAGTAGATGGCGGGAAAAAGGCCTGTTTTACCTGACCAAAACCGACAACAGCTAAAACCAACATAATGACCATGGCCAGCATGCTAATCACGCGATGTCTCAGGCAAACACGCAACGCACTGCGGTACTTTACATAAAGTGGGTGCTTAAAGGCATCGTCGTTTTCATCGCCAATGTCTTTTTCCGAATATAGCCTATCAGCTAAAAAAGGAATCAAGGTTAGAGCCGTCACCCAACTAAGCAGCAAGGAAATCAGCAAGACCCAGAACAAGCTACCAGCGAACTCGCCAGTGGCGTCAGACGAAAGACCAATTGGTGCAAAAGCGATAATGCCAATGACAGTAGCCCCTAACAGCGGCCATTGATTTTGTTTGACCACCTGAGTTGCGGCTTGCACTTTGCTCTGCCCACGACGCATGCCGACCATAATGCCGTCAGCAATAACAATGGCATTATCGACCAACATACCCAGAGCGATAATCAGTGCGCCTAGCGACACCCGCTGCAGGTTAATATCGCCAAGACGCATAAAAATAAAGGTACCAAGCACCGTTAATAACAGCACAGAGCCAATCAGCAGGCCACTTCTAAAACCCATAGACAGCAGCAGCGCTACAACGACAATAGCGACCGCTTCGACTAAATTCAGCAAAAAGGTATTAACGGAGTTTTCAACTTCGTGGGGCTGATCGTAAATACGCTCAACGTTCATACCAATTGGCTGAGCATAGGAAAGCTCATTCAAACGTTGCTCAAGACGCTCACCAACTTCCACGACGTTCACATCATCGGCGAACGACAATGCTAACCAAAGCGCAGGTTCACCATTGTAGCGAACAACATGATCAGGAATATCTTTTGTCTCACGATAAATGTTGGCGACATCGCGCAAGTAAATACGCTCACTTGCTCCGGGGTTACTAATGACCAACTTTTCCATGTCTTCGACAGAGGAGAACTCGCCACTGGTAGCAATGCGCATCGATTCTTCATTAATAGTCACACGCCCTGCATTTGCGACGGCATTTTGTGTTTGCAGTAAATTGGCGACTTGCTGTGGCGGTATACCAAAATTGCTCAACTGCGCCCGAGAGACCTCAACAATAACCTGCTCCTGGCGCTCTCCTGACAGCAAGACCTTGCCAACGCCTTCAACGAGAACCAGTTCTCTTCGCAAAAAGTCGGCGTAGTGCTCGATATCTTTGTAGGAATAGTCAGGCCCAGTGATAGCCAGCATCACGCCATAAACGTCGGAAAAGTCATCACGAACAATAGGCTCGCCTGTGCCTGGAGGAAGCTGACGCTTAGTGTCATTCACTTTGCGTCGAAGTTCATCCCAAATCTGCTCCAGGTCATCCGCTCTATAAATGCTCTTCATCTCCACCGTAATTTGCGACAGCCCGGGCTTAGATATCGAACGGATATTATCCACGTAGCTCAGTTCCTGAATTGCATTTTCCAGGCGGTACGTCACTTCCTCTTCCACTTGTTGAGCCGACGCGCCCGAGTACGGTGTTATGACCATCGCTTGTTTTATGGTGAACTCAGGGTCTTCCAGGCGACCCAACTGAGTTAATGCGACAATTCCTCCAACCAACAACAGCAGAAGAAACATCCAGCTGGTTGTTTTGCGGGTCATGCTATAGCGAGCGATATCCATTACAGCCCCCGTTCGCGTTGCCATTCACGAACTTTCTGGCCTTCACGAAGTTGATGGACTCCCGCAATAACAATGGTTTCGCCTTCTTTTAGTCCACTGACAATTGTCAGGCCATCATTGGTCGCGGTACCGACAACCACTTTGCGCTTTTCAACGGACATGTCTTCCGCCACTACCCACACATAAGACGGCGGCTGCTCTGTATTACTGCCATTAGTAAACACCGCTTTTGTTGGCACCAACATACCGGTAATTGTTGAGCGCAGAACTTGAGCCATATCCACAATGACCGTTGCAGTCATGCCCGGAAGAACATTCAGGTTGTCGGGTTTAGGCAGAGTAAAAACCACCTCATACGTATTGGTTGCTGGGTCGGCTTGCGAGTCCCATTCCTTCAAGTGAGCCCTGAATTGGAACTCAGGTGCTGCGTCAAAGCGAATCATTGGTTCATAGTCAGTTTGCTTTTTGACTCTGGCAAACAGTTTCTCCGGTACCTGAATACTGACATCAATCGCGTTATTAATTTGCAAGGTGACTATGGGTTGTTTCGGTTGAATATTTTCATAAGCTTCAACCGCTAAACTCGCTATCACGCCATCGAAGGGGGCCCGTAACTCAGTGTATTTCAGGTTTGCTTTAGCCGTTTCATAGTTCGACTTAGCCACCGCCCGTTGTGACTCAATTTGGTCAAATTGCGCTTCTGACATCACGCCCTCATTGACCAACACCTTATTCCTTTCATACTGAGATGCCGCCAGCTCATATTGAGCTTTCGCCTGATCCACAGCAAGTTGGTAATCGGTCGGGTCAAGACGAGCAATAAGATCGCCCTGCTTAACTTCGGCACCCGGTCTTACCGGGAGTTCGGTAATTTCACCGGCAACCCGAAACGTCAACTGCGCCACTTTTGCGGCTTCCACAACACCGGGAAATTCACGCAGTTTGGCGCCGTTATTTTCGGTCACTGTAAGTAGCTTAACCGGACGAGCCTCATCAGTTTTCTCTGCTTCTGCTGGTGCTTCGCTACAAGCAACCATTAATAACACAAGGGATGTGACAACAAACCAACGCATGCGTATTTTCCTAATGACGAACTATGAATTGATAATTAGTTTACTGCACGTACAGTTACAATTATATTGAATTAAAATTAAAAACTTAATCAGTATAATTTAATGAATTTATCGCACCTAAAAATGCTTATCACTGTCGCCGAGCTAGGAAGCTTACAAAAGTCAGCTGATCACTTAAGCCGTACCCAATCTGCTGTCAGTATGGCGCTGAAAAAGCTGGAAGACAGTGCCGGCTTTGCGTTGTTTAATCGAAGCGGATATCGCCTGCAGCTTACCGAGCAAGGCCAGCATTTTTTAAGACAGGCGGAAGAAGTTGTGCGTCAGCAAGAGCGTCTGCAGTCACTGACCGAACAACTGAAATACGGTGCCGAGCCTTTATTGACCCTTTGCTATGACCACACCTGCGACAGTAAGTTATGGCTGCCAAGTATTGAGCATATACAACAGCACTACCCCGCCACCGAAGTTCACATTGACGGCGAGTCGCAAATGCGGGCCCTCAAGCGTATTGATAATGGATCGGCAGACTTAGCGCTGTGCCCCTGGCTGCCCTTATTTCGTCAGTACGGCGACTTTGAAACTCTACCTGTCGCACCATTTGAGCTTACTGTCGCCATTGCATCTTCTTTAGTGGATGACTTCGGACGTATGCCATCCAGCCGACAGGACTTGCTTGAGCTGCCAATGCTAGTCCCTCAAAATTTAGAGATTGGCATTAATTTAGATGCGGTACTACGTTTACCCAGTCAGCAGCGCATAAGAGTGAATGAAGTGAATACTCAATTTGAACTGTTAAAGGCAGGCTTTGGTTGGGGAATTATTCCAAAACACATTGCACATAATGCCATTAAGCAGGGCAAACTGGTTGAAATTACCATTCCCGGATTCATCCAACAGGTAAGTCTGGAGATACACCTGGTGCGCTCTGCGAACCGTACTTTAGGCCCTGCTGCCAATGCCATCTGGGAAAGTTTTGCCTGACGATGTCTGCATGACATTCACACCAGAATACTGAGGGTAAGATTAAGAAAACTGCGAGTTTGCAGAAGATAATAAGTCATGATTCAATGTTAACTAAAAGTTAATTATGAGGATTATCTTATGCACCAAAAAATCCGTATATTCAGCTTAATTGTATTTTCATTTTTATTCTATCTACCCTCTTCGGAGGCCTCAGCTCAACCGAATAATTGCACTGTTGTCAATGAAAACTCCGAAAGTGCAGCTACGTCGCTCAATGAAGCTAGTGATCGCTCTGTCTGCTTCCGTCTAAATGGTTTGGTAAGCAATAACGTCAACATTTTGGCAGCTTCGCTAACAAACACGGACAGTAGCGCCGCGACCAGAGGTTATGATTATGAGGTGCGATTAATTGACGGAACCGTTATCCACTCAAGTTTTTCGGATGATACTGGAGAAATAAATAACTTTGATTTGGGAGACGAAACTGCAGTTACTATTAAACTAACCCCTAAGGTCGGTACTTACGGTCGAGACTTTAACTTTTCAGTGTTAAATGGTAATGAAAATAATCAATTCAGTTTTATATACATAGGAGGCAATACTTCTCCAAGCCAAACTTCCGCCCCTCCAACAGGTGGCGAGTGCGATCCCAAAACAGGGATATGCTACGATCCTTTATCTTCGAATGTTGAAACCCAATCTGATGGCTTTGACATCCAGGATGCCTCGACGTGTAATGATGGAAACCGCCCTCCAAGTAAGTTACCTCATAAAAGTGGAAATCCGGATGAAGTATTTAATTTAAATGCAGTTTTAAGGGAAGCCAGGAACTTTAATAATACCCGAGGGTTTTCTAGTCTATCAGGCGCTCCTCATATTCCTATTGACCTTTCCCCTGAACTAACACCATCTTATCGATGAAATTTCAGTTTTAAGCTACCTGTTTTGCAAACTCCACAGGCGGTAAATAATTTAACGAGCTATGCGGGCGTTCGTAATTATAATGACGCTGCCACTGCTCTATTTCATACCTCGCCTCGTCGAGCGTTCTAAACCAGTTCTGATCAAGACATTCATTCCTAAACTTACCATTCAAACTCTCAACAAAAGCGTTCTGTGTTGGTTTTCCTGGCTGAATAAAGCTCAACCTTACATCGTTGCTTTTGCTCCAGAAAAACATGGCTTTACTGGTAAATTCGGTGCCATTATCGCAGACAATATGCTCTGGCTTGCTGCGCTCGTCGATAAGCTGAGACAAAAAGCGCGATACTTGCTGTCCTGAAATCGATACTGAGACAAGTTGCCCAACCATTTCCCGGCTAAAGTCATCGACAACGTTCAAGACTCTGAAACGTCGGCCACTTGCCAGCTGGTCAGACACAAAGTCCATCGACCATCGCTCATTAACACGCTGCGGTGCGTCCATAACGACACGCGGTCGTGTCAGCTTTTTACGTTTCTTGGTCCGAACCTGAAGCCCTTGTTCGGTATAAAGGCGATAGGTTCGCTTCTTATTCTTTACAAGCCCCTCGCGCTTAAGCAACCCATGCAGCAGTAAATAGCCATACCGTGGATATTCCACGGCAAGCTCCTTTAGGCGAGTCGTTACCCGTTCGTCATCTCGCTGCTTTGGCTTATATCGGTAAGCTGTTCGACTCAGCCCGACCAGTTTGCACGCAAGGCGCTCGCTTAGCTTATACGCAGAGATTAAATGCTCTACGACACGCTTCTTGCTGGCGGGCTTCACCACTTTTTTGAGACGACATCCTTTAAGGCTTCTGTCTCAAGCATCTTCTCCGCCAACAGCTTTTTAAGCTTGTTATTCTCAGACTCAAGCTCTTTTAGACGCTTGGCCTCATTCACTTCCATTCCGGCATATTTACTACGCCAGTTATAAAACGTGCCGCTGGAAATTCCCATTCGACGACAAATTTCGTCAACTTTTGCACCGGCCTCATGCTCTTTGATGGCCTTGATGATTTGCTCTTCGCTGTAACGTTTTTTCATATCGAGATCTCCACTTGACCCATTTTAATGGAAATCTCATCGATGTCATGGTCCTATTTTTGGGGGAGAGGTCACTATCAGGACAGTTGCCAGTATTTATCATATGTATGTGAAGTTCAATAACAACACTGCATATAATGTTAAAAGTGCCGACAGCTCCTGGGTAGGTAATGAAGAGTTTGGTAACTTTTTATACGGTGCCTACATGAACCAGATGGGCTTTTCTCTTAATGAGTCACTTAGATTCAGTGCTGGATATCAGGGAATACAAGATAATGACGGTGGATTCAGCTTCGATTCCATAACAGACGGACTCTACAATTTTATCACTAATACTGGAGATGGTGAACAAGATGTGCTCGATGTGAAAAGTGGATGGAAGTACGGTGAAGAAGTCTTTTCTGAAAATCCACTTACAAGCTCATTTTCATCTTGTGTCGATTCCGAATCTATAGACTCTTTTAACCATAGCGGAGGCGGCACAGGAGGCAGCCCAGGCAGCGGTTCGGGAGGCAGTTCCGGTGGGACAATATATTATTCGCAGACCTGTTGGGATGTATGTACCGGCGGTGGCTGTGTCACTTACCAATGCGAAGTCAGTGTTTATTGGGCAGTTCCGTAAGAAGGATCTATTATGAAAAAATTCACAATATTAAGTACGTTATTATTTCTATCTACTTTACTTGCAGGCTGTGATTCTCCTCCCTCTGACCGGGAATCGATTGAGCTTTTTAAAGAACACAGAGCTTTACTAAAACAACTGCGGCAAGAAGGCTGTTCTTTCCTACAGGATCCAGGTTTCAAACGATTAAGAATTCATGCAAATGAAATTGAATCTAGCGTTACCGGAAAGACATCTGGCTATGAAGAACAGTTTTATTCTAGCAATTCTGTAAAAGAACGAATCGACAAAGTAAAAGGACTTTTAAACGCTTTAGACGCCAAGTATTTTTTGATAATGAGAGGCAACGGTGAAAACTACGTTACAAATTCAAATTGTAGTTTGAGCATAGCTTTAACAGCCTTTGGTATGCCAGCGGACACGGTAATTTCAGGTTTCGCCTTTAATCCTAAAAATGAGCACACCTTTAACCGACTAGAAGAGTTACCTAAAAGAAAAGGCCAAGAGTCACTCTTGTACCGTTTTCGCTTAACAGAAGATGAAGCAGAGCCCTGGTATTTTTACTTTGAAAAGACTTAAAGTGAGCATACTATATTATTGAAATTAGAAAGGATATTAGGACACAAACATCAGCTGCGGGGCACTTATGACCGTTACGAGTGATGAAAGGCTTTATGACAGAGTGTCGAAGGCCATGGATGGCCTTCGTCAAGCGAAACATCCCCCTCAGCGGCGGGCGCTCCCTAAGCTACTTCCTGCCGAGGTAAAATACAGCAGGAATAAGCAGCATAGACACCAATGGAGCCAGAATCATGCCACCGACCATAGGTGCGGCGATGCGCTGCATAACCTCGTTACCAATTCCGCTACCCAACATAATCGGCAGTAAGCCAATCACAATGGTAGCCACCGTCATCGCTTTCGGCCGCACACGTAATACGGCTCCTTCAATAATCGCTGACTCCAGCTGCTCGCGTTTTTCACCAACGCCTTTCCAGGCATTGTTTAAGTAAAGCAGCATCACGACGCCAAATTCAGCGGCAACGCCAGCAAGGGCGATCATACCCACTATAACCGCCAGTGACAGGTTGTAGTCCAGCCAGTACAGCAGCCACAAGCTGCCTGTTAACGCCAGAGGCAAAGTGGCGATAACCAGCAAGGCCTGGCTCATGGATCGGAAGGTCAAATACAGCAGTATCAGAATCAGCGCTAATGTCAGCGGAATAATCTCCTTCAGGTCTGCTTCGACTTGCTGCATGGCCTGGTACTGCCCAGTCCAACTCCAGTTATAACCGGTTGGCATTTTCAGTTGGCTAAGCTCATCGCTGACTGCAGCGATATACTCACTGACCGTCACGCCGGCTGCAGGCTCAATGAATACCCAACTGCTTAAACGGGCATTTTCACTTTTTAGCACTGCAGGTCCTGAACTTAGCTCAACCGTTGCCACATCCGCTAACGTTAACCAGCGCCCATCGCCCCGGATAGGCAGCTCACGCAATTTATCAATATGGTCACGAGCATCACGCGGATAACGCAAGTTAATCGAAAAACGCTCATTACCCTGCACTGAAGTCGCTATATTTGCCCCGCCAATGGCCTGAGTCAGATGCTTTTGTATGTCAGCTTGTGTTAAACCGAAACGAGCGGCCTCACGCAGTTTTGGAGTCACTTCAATATAGCGTCCGTCCGCGGCGCGCTCCGCAATAACCGATGCCGTTTCTTCTCGCGTTGAAAGCCGCTTTTCGATTTGCGTCGCTAAGCTTTGTATTTCACTAAACTCGGCGCCGCTGACCTTTATCGCCAATGGTGTTTTAACCCCCGTCGCCAGCATTTCGATGCGAGTCCGAATGGGCATGACCCAGGCGTTTGTCAGCCCCGGAATCTGAACGGCGTCATCCAGTTCCGCAATGATGTCATCCACTGTTCTCCCCTCAGGCCATTGCGACTCCGGCGTTAGGGTAATACTGGTTTCAATCATGGTTAACGGTGCCGGATCCGTCGCGGTATCAGCGCGTCCGATTTTGCCAAAGACACGTTCAACTTGCGGATGCTGGGCTATCAACTCGTCGGTTTGTTGAAGCAGCTCTCCTGCTTCGTTAACGCTAATACCCGGCAAGCTTGTCGGCATATACATTAAGTCGCCTTCATACAACGGCGGCATGAGTTCATAATCGAGCTTCTGCCAGGGGTACCATGCCGTTGCGGTGACAGCAACACACAGAATAATAAGCAACTTTGGCCAGCGCAGCGTAAAATTTAAAAACGGTCGATAAAGCCAAATAAGCCCTCGCGTTAACGGGTTGGCGTTTTCCGACGGAATTTTGCCCCTGACGAGTAACGCAATCAGAACGGGGATAAGTGTTACCGCGAGAACAGATGCGGCCCCCATCGCTAGAGTTTTTGTGTAAGCCAAAGGTTCAAACAATCTGCCTTGTTGACCTTGCAACGCAAATACCGGAATAAAGCTCACGGTGATAACCAACAACGAAAAGAACAAAGAGGGGCCAACTTCGCTGCAGGCGTCAGTAATGAGTCGCCAACGCTGGGCACCTTTTGCCGGCTGTTTATGCTGCTCCTGGTACGAATACAAATGCTTGTGCGCATTTTCTATCATGACAATAGCTGCATCGACCAAAGCGCCAATAGCTATCGCAATACCGCCCAAACTCATAATATTGGCGCTAATACCCAGCCCATTCATTATCCAAATAGCGAGAAGAACCGACAGTGGCAAGCTAATAACTGCAACCAACGCTGAGCGCGCGTGCCATAAAAACAGCACACACACGATAGCCACCAATGCCATTTCTTCAATCAGCTTTGAGGTAAGGTTGTCGACCGACGCCTGAATCAGCTGTGAGCGATCGTAGGTCGTGACAAGATCAACACCTTCGGGTAACCCCTGTTTTAATTCATCAAGTTTAGCTTTGACGTTATCAATGGTCTGCAATGCGTTAGCGCCGTAGCGCATCACCACAATACCGCCAACCACTTCACCTTCGCCATCTAAGTCAGCAACGCCCCGGCGTACCTGCGGCCCTAAACGAACGTCCGCTACATCTTCCAGTAGCAGTACGCCGTCGTTTTCCGAGCGCTTCATTAGCGGCAGTTTGCGTAAGTCCTCAATAGACTGAATATAACCAAGCCCCCGCACCATATACTCAGCTTCTGCCATTTCCACGACAGAGCCGCCGACTTCGGCATTGGCTTGTTGAATAGCACGCTCAATGTCAGTCAGTGTTAATTCATACTGATGCAGTTTGCCGGGTTCAACAACGACCTGGTAAGTCTCCACCATGCCGCCGACTCGTGCGACTTCAGCGACGCCTTCCACACTTTGCAGTTCTTGCTGAAGGAACCAGTTTTGCAGTCGCGTGAGTTCACCGAGGTTATGTTCATCGCTTTTATCAACCAATGCGTACTGGTAAATCCAACCAACACCAGTGGCATCAGGGCCCAGGCTTGGCTGAACGTCCGCAGGCAGCTGACTTTTCGCCTGGTCTAAATATTCAATAACCCGGCTTCTGGCCCAGTAAGGGTCAGTTCCTTCTTCAAAAATGACGTATACATAAGAATCGCCAAAAAAAGAAAAGCCACGTACAGACTTTGTGTTGGGCACCGACAACATGACGCTGGACAGCGGATAGGTCACTTGCTCTTCGACCACCGCAGGCGCTTGTCCCGGGTAGTTCGTTTTTACAATAACCTGTACATCAGACAAGTCAGGTATCGCATCCAGTTTCGTTTCCTGGAGCGACTGCCAGGCCAGATAACTGAGTGATGCAAATAACAACAAAACCAACAAGGGGTTACGCAATGATGCCTGTATGATTCGGGTAAGCATTAGTGACCTCCATGTTCATGAGACATGGCAGGTGCTTTTTCGCCGCTTGGCTGTAGCCCTCGTAGTGAGGCCTCAGAGTCTAAAAGGAACTGGCCGTTAGTAACCACTTGCTCACCGTCAGAAAGACCCGATTTAACCACAACCTCATCACCCACGCGCAAGCCGGTCTTAACTTCTTTGACAGCAAACTCCTGGTCAGCAACCTGCACTAACACGCGGCTATTTTGCGCGGTGGTAATTAAGCTTTTGACCGGAATCACCAGGGCATTTTTTACTGGTGACAGCTCTACATGACCGGTTGCCCATAGTCCCTCTCGAAGGCTATCTATAGAGCTATCAATAGGCACACGCGCAGTCAATGTTTGAGTCTGAGGGTCTATTTGCGGGTAAATGTAGTCAATGTTATTCATCCAGTGACCACTCACCTGATCAGAACTTAAATGAACCATTTGACCAACGCTAAGTTGATCAGCGTAGCGTGCCGGTATATCCAGCATAAACCAGAGCTGCTTGTCGTCAGTAATGGTCATTAATTCCAACCCGGGATTCACATACATGCCCTGCTGAATATTGAGCTCGGTAATGTAACCCGATTGCGGCGCATAATAATCCACCTGGTAGGACGCTTGTTTCGTTTTTTCCAGCTCGCTAATTTGCTGCTCATTCATACCAAGTAGCAGTAAACGCTGTTTACCACGACGCTTAAATTGTCGCTGGCTCTCGGCGTTACCTACCTCGTTAATTGAATTCAGAAGCTGGAGGTAATCATCTTGAGCGACAACTAAGTCAGGTGCATACACTCGGTAAAGCTTTTCACCCTTTTCCACCCACTGACCTTCAACATCAGCATAAAGCTCTTCCACCCAACCCTCGGCACGAGAGTGCACATGATACTTCGCAGATTGTTGCCAGCGCACCTGCGCTTGTGCCTTAAGCATGGGTTGTAGATCTTTACGGGTTGCTGTGGCCGTGGTGACTCGTATCGCCTGTTGCTGCGCTTTAGGCACATGAAAACTCTTTTCTGAGGACGTTTCGCTCATGTCGTGTTCACTATGAGCGTCCTCTGTCGGTTGAGGAGCCTGCTTTTTCTCTCGCTCAACCAGATCCATACCGCATATCGGGCAAGTGCCAGGTTCATCTTTCACAATTTGGCTATGCATTGGGCACACGTATTCCGTTTGAGCATCAAACAGGTTCTCATCATTTTCGTGCTGACTCTGGTGCTGATGTTCGCTGTGATCTTGCAACGTAAGCGCCGGTGAGCTAAACGCAGAGGTACTAAAAACCAGCGCAATAAGCGCTAACAATAAAACTCGCATGGGTTACCACCTAATCATTCTGACAACAAATTCTGCTTCTTATGAAGCGGGCATAAAGCTTATACCGTTGTCAGTTTAGGCGGCCTGATTAAGCGTTCGGTGCGTTGCCACAAGGACAACTCGCTCATTGAGTAGTTTTGAGTAGGATGTGTACTGCCAATAAAATTAAAGACATTCGTTAAGCCAATTTGGCCAGCACAGTGTTGTTCACAATGCTGGCAAAATGAGCTTTCCTCGTCGCAGTTTTTTTGCTGCTCGGCCATATCCATATCAGCGTCATCACAACAGTCATGTTGCTGCATGCTATGTTCCGGCAACATAGTGTCCTCTGAAGAAGCGCTAACGGCATCCGACATTGGCATAGCATGTGCCATTGGTGAGGAATAGTTCCCCACCAAAAGCACAGTTATTAATGTCAAAATTACCGTTAGCGTTTTCATAAAGCGAATATTACCAGATAGTCACTCTATTTTCCGGTGCTACATACAGCTCATCACCTTCTTTTACTTCAAAGGCTTCGTAAAACGCAGGTACGTTAACAACAGTACCGTTTACACGATATTCAGCCGGCGAGTGAGGGTCACTCATAACTTGCTGACGAATAGCGTCTTCGCGGTATTTACCACGCCATACTTGTGCCCAGCCAATGAACACGCGCTGGCTGCCGGTGAAACCGTCCAAGACTGGCGCTTTTTCACCGTCTAGTGACATTTTGTAGGCTTCATAAGCAATTGTCAGACCCGCTAAGTCACCAATGTTTTCACCCAGCGTCAGGTCACCATTCACGTTCAAACCTTCAATAGGTTCGTACTGACTGAATTGCTCAGACAATTTCTGACCACGCTCATCAAACGCTTTTCGGTCAGCTTCGGTCCACCAGCTTTGCAGGTTGCCGTCACCGTCGTATTTAGAGCCCTGGTCGTCGAAACCATGACCCATTTCGTGACCAATAACCGCACCGATACCACCGTAATTCACGGCCATTTCAGCGTCCATATCAAAGAATGGAGGCTGTAAAATACCCGCCGGGAATACGATTTCGTTACGTACCGGGCTGTAGTAAGCATTGACTGTCTGTGGTGTCATACCCCAGTCTTCTTCGTCAACTGGGCCACCAATTTTGGCAATTTCTTCCTGGTAGTTGAACTCAGCGTAAGCTTTGTAGTTGCTGACCAGGTCAGTCGCTGAGATGTCTAACTCACTGTAATCACGCCACTCGTTTGGATAACCCACTTTCGGGTCAAACTTAGCGAGTTTTTCTAACGCTTTCTCTTTGGTTTCTTCGGTCATCCACTCAAGGTTCTTGATGGACTCGCCGTACGCATCACGCAGGTTTTCAATAAGACCTTCCATTTTCTCTTTCGCTTCTGGCGGGAAGTATTCCTTAACGTAAACCTGACCTAAAACTTCGCCAAGAACACTGTTGGTAGCATCAACCGCACGTTTCCAGCGAGGCTCTTGCTCTGGTGTACCCCGTAAAACCGTGCCGTAGAAATCAAAGCGACGCTGGCTGATTTCTTCGCTAAGAGCCGACGCATATTCGTTAACCAAACGCAGACTTAAGTAGTCCTGCCAGGTTTGTAAATCGACGTCAGCAAACATATTGCCAAAGTCTTCGAAGAATGACGGCTGACGGATGACCATTTCTTCAACATGTGACAACTCAGACGTTTCTATAAAACGTTTGAAGTCAAAGTTGGCGAACATTCCTGCCACTTCGTCTGCTGTTTTCTTGTTATAGGTTTTATCGGCATTGCGGCTTTCAACACGGCTCCACTGAACTTCAGCAAGCTTAGTTTCCAAATCCAGGATACGTTCCGCGGCTTCATCCGTGTTCTCTAAACCAACCATTCCCAGAATATCGGTAATGTAGCTGACGTATTCAGAACGAATGTCTTCAAACTTCTCTTCGTCTTTTAAGTAGTAGTCACGGTCTGGCAAGCCAAGACCTGCTTGGTACATGTACATTGCGTTCGTTTGCGGGTCTTTCGCATCTGGGTACACATAGAAACCAAATGGAATAGAAACACCGCTACGGAACATGCGCGCCATATGCTCAGCAACAGCTTCATGGCTATCCAGTGCCTGAATTGCATCCAAGTCGCTTGCAATTGGCTTAGCACCAAGCTCGTTCAGCGTTTCGGTGTCCATATAAGCATTAAAGAAGTCACCAATTTTACGCTCAGGAGTACCTGGCTCTGGGTTCGCTGCTGCAGCACCTTCAATAATGTCACGCAAACGCTTCTGGTTCATTTCACGCAAATCGTAAAACGCACCGATAGAAGAGCGATCTGAAGGGATTTCAGTTTTCTCAATCCAGCTGCCGTTTACATAGCGGAACAAGTCATTTTGTGGTTTCGCGCTATGATCAAAGTTTTCAAGAATAACGCCCGACGTCAGTTGCTGTTGGGTTTCTTCTGCTTGTTGAGACTGCTGGTTATTTTGCTCTTGCTGCGGTGAGCAGGCTCCCAGAGTCAGTGCCATAGATACGCCTAGCGCTACAGCGGTCAATTTTTTCATTGGTCGTCACCTTTTTATAGTGTTCATTATTTTAGCCCCATTAAACTAGCGCATTGTGAAATTCAGCGCAAAAAAAACGGCCACATTCGCGGTGAATGCAGCCGTTTTACCGATGATTTATCGTAACAAAATGTTACTTCTTCTTTTTCGCCTTAGGGTTCGGCATATCGGTAATTGACCCTTCCTGAATTTCTGCGGCTAAGCCAACAGACTCATGCAAGGTTGGGTGAGCGTGAACCGTCAACGCGATGTCTTCTGCATCACAGCCCATTTCAATCGCTAAGCAAACTTCGCCCAACAACTCACCTGCATTGCTACCACACATAGCACCACCAATAATACGGTTGTTCTTATCGAAGATAAGCTTAGTCATGCCCTGTTGTGCGTTTGAAGCAATAGCTCGGCCAGATGCAGACCATGGGAAAGTCACAACATCATATTCAATACCTTGCTCTTTCGCTTCTTTCTCAGTAACACCAGCCCATGCAACTTCTGGATCTGTGTACATGATAGAAGGGATAACTTTTGGTTCGAAGAAGTGCTTCTTACCAGAGATAACTTCTGCCGCAACGTGAGACTCATGTACCGCCTTATGCGCCAGCATTGGTTGACCAACGATATCGCCAATAGCGAAGATGTGATCAACGTTAGTACGCATTTGGCTGTCGACTTTAATAAAGCCGCGGTCATCAACGTTAACACCCGCTTTGTCCGCATCCAGCTTGTTACCATTTGGCGCACGGCCAACAGCAACCAAGACGGCGTCATATTTAACGGGCTCTTTCGGCGCTTTGTCACCTTCAAAAGTCACGTAAACGCCGTCTTTCTTCGCTTCAACGTTCGTTGCTTTAGTGCTCAGCATGACATTTTCGAACTTGCCTTTCATTTGCTTGTTGAAGTTCTTAATAATGTCTTTGTCTGCTGGTGGCACAAGCTGATCAGTCATTTCTACGACATCAACTTTAGAACCTAAAGCGCTGTATACCGTCCCCATTTCCAGAGCAATGATACCGCCGCCTAACAGCAACATTTTCTCAGGAACTTCTTTCAGTTCAAGGGCGTCAGTCGAGTCCCAGATGCGCTCGTCATCATGAGGAATAAACGGCAGTTTAATAGCTTGAGAACCCGCTGCGATAATCGCGTTATCGAATTCAATTTCAGTAGCGCCGTCATCACCTTCAACTTTCAAGGTGTTGCTACCGGTAAACTTACCTAAGCCATTAACCACTTTTACTTTACGCATCTTCGACATTTGTCCAAGACCGCCCGTTAATTGACCCACTACTTTCTCTTTGTGTTTACGGATTTTATCCAGGTCGATTTTAGGCTTACCGAAATCTATGCCTTCGTCAGCCAAGTGCTTTGCATCTTCAATGTGCTTAGCTAAGTGCAATAGTGCTTTTGATGGAATACAGCCAACGTTCAGGCAAACACCGCCCAAAGTGTTGTAACGTTCAACTAGAACTACATCCATACCCAGGTCAGCAGCACGGAAAGCAGCTGAATAGCCGCCCGGTCCTGCACCCAACACTACTACTTGCGTTTTAATTTTGTCGCTCATGTTAACCCCTTCTTTGTCACGGCCGGTTGAGCCACCAGCCGAGGTCAATCAACGCTAAATGTGGCGCTATTGTAGCGCGAATTAATTCGTATTTCCTGCCCAAATTGGTGCTTAAAGCACCAATTTGCGTATATCTCCCAACACGCCGCTTAAGTAGGCGGTGAAGCGCGCTGCTTCGGCGCCGTCAATAACACGGTGGTCGTAAGACAATGACAATGGCAAGGTTAAGCGTGGTTCAAACTCCTGACCATTCCATTTAGGCTTCATCTCGTTTCGAGAGACCCCAAGAATAGCCACATCCGGCGCATTTACAATTGGCGTAAAGGCTGTACCGCCAATGCCGCCCAGACTTGAAATCGAGAAGCAGCCACCCTGCATATCCGATGCTTTCAGCTTACCGTCGCGAGCTTTCGAACTAATTTCAACCAGCTCTTCAGACAGCTCGTAGATGCCTTTTTTATCAACGTCACGAATAACTGGAACCACTAAGCCGTTAGGTGTATCTACCGCAATACCAATGTGCACATATTTTTTCATGTACAACGACTCACCAGACTCAGAAAGTGATGAGTTAAAGGTTGGGAATTCACGCAGCGCTTTCGCACAAGCTTTCATGATGAACACCAACGGCGTTATCTTGAAGCCTAAATCCTGCTTTTTCGCCACTTCATTTTCGGCTTTACGGAATTTTTCCAGTTCGGTTATATCCGCCTCGTCAAATTGTGTCACGTGCGGAATGGTCACCCAGTTGCGGTGCAGGTTAGGTCCAGACTTACGCTGAATGCGCGACAGTTGAACTTCTTCCACTTCACCGAACTTGCTGAAATCGACCTTAGGAGGATCGATGACTTGCAAGCCACCGCCGCCCTGGCCAGTTGCGCCTGCAACCGCTTTCGGACGTGACAGTTCGTATTTAACGAAGTCCTGTACATCTTCTTTCAGGATACGATTTTTCGGGCCTGAGCCTTTGACTTGTGACAAGTCAACGCCAAATTCGCGAGCCACACGACGTACTGCTGGTGACGCATGCAATACCCCTTCTTTGCGATCGCTGCGCTGACTTGGATGGTCAGGCACGGGCGGCTGGCGTTCACCACTTGGCTTCGCACTGCTACCACTGTCGCTTTTTGACTTCTGTTTATCGGCGTCATCGGATTTGCTTTCTTCTTTTGGCGCCGCTTCTTTTTCTGACTCATCACTCGAGTCATCACTGTCGTCAGCACCCTCGGATACTTTCAACTTAGCAATAACAGAACCTTGTGACACTTTGTCACCGACACTGACCAGCATTTCTTCAATTTCGCCGTCTTGCGGACACGGCACATCCATTGTCGCTTTGTCGGTTTCTAAGGTGATAAGGCCGTCTTCTTCAGCAACCGAGTCACCTTTTGACACCAACACTTCAATAATTTCGACATCTTCTTCGTCACCAATGTCCGGTACTTCTACATCAATGACTTTGCTGCCGCCTGACGACTTTTTCTTCGGCTCAGAAGACTCTTCTTTCTCTTCTTTACCGTCGTCTTTCGACTCAGACTTTTCTTCGTCTTTATCATCAGACTTGTCATCATTTTGTTTCGGCTCAGCTTCTTTTTCTTCTTCATCAGAAGCGTCGGAGTCGCCAGCTGCTTCAACAATAGCGAGCACATCGCCTTCGCTGATGGTGTCGCCTTCTTTGACTTTCAGCTCAACAATTTTGCCGCCTGAAGACGCCGGAATATCCATTGACGCTTTGTCACTTTCAACCGTCACGATACCGTCTTCTTGTTCAACGGTATCGCCTTCACTAACGAGAATTTCAATGACTTCTACTTCTTCACCGCCCACGTCGGGGACTTTGAGTTCGATTTGATCGGCCATCTCAGTACCTCCTTACGCCAAACGTGGGTTAAGTTTGTCAGTGTCGATACCGTAATCTTTGATAGCTTTCGCTACCACTTTCTTATCGATATCACCTTGGTCTGCCAGCTCTTTTAACGCTGCAACAACAATGTATTGCGGGTCAATTTCAAAGTGCTTACGCAAGTTCGCACGGCTGTCAGAACGACCATAGCCGTCGGTGCCCAGCACGCGGTACGACGTTGGTACCCATGCACGGACCTGATCAGCATACAACTTCACATAGTCGGTTGCTGCGACCGCAGGACCTTTGGCCTTTTTCATCACTTGCGTAATGTAAGCTTCTTTCTCTTTTTTCTCAGGATGCAGCATGTTCCAACGGTCGGTGTCTAAACCATCACGCGCCAACTCGTTAAACGAGGTTACGCTGTATACCGTTGAGTTAATGTCGTAGTCCTCAGCAAGAATATCAGCCGCTTTGCGCACCTGCTGTAAAATAGTACCACTACCCAAGAGCTGCACATCGCCTTTGGCTTTCTTCTTAGCTTTTACGTTATCAAGCTCGTAAATACCTTTCAGAATTCCCTCTTCTACACCTTCGGGCATTTCTGGCTGATGATAGTTCTCGTTCATGACAGTAATGTAGTAGAACACGTTTTCCTGATCGCCAAACATGCGTTTCAGACCGTCCTGAACAATGACAGCAATTTCGTAACCGTAGGTTGGGTCGTAGCTGATGCAGTTTGGCACTGTACCAAAGTGCACTAAGCTGTGTCCGTCTTGGTGCTGTAGGCCCTCGCCATTCAGCGTTGTGCGCCCGGCCGTACCACCGACCAGAAATCCGCGAGTTTGGCTATCGCCTGCTGCCCAGACTAAGTCGCCGACACGCTGGAAGCCGAACATCGAGTAATAAATGTAGAACGGAATCATCGGCTCGTTGTTTAACGAGTAGCTGGTACCCGCTGCCACCCATGACGCCATTGCGCCCAATTCGTTAATGCCTTCCTGAATAACCTGGCCTTTTTTATCTTCGCGATAATAGGCAACCTGGTCTTTATCCTGCGGCGTGTACTTCTGACCATGGTGGGCATAAATACCAACCTGACGGAACAAGCCTTCCATACCGAAGGTACGAGCCTCATCCGGGATAATAGGAACAATGCGTTTACCAATTTTCTTGTCTTTCAGCAACGCTGTAAGAACACGAACAAAAGCCATCGTTGACGAAATTTCACGGTCGCCAGAGCCTTTCAATACCGCATCAAATGCTTTCAGCGATGGCAGCTCAAGTTCAACGTCCGATTCAGGACGACGCACTGGCATGTAGCCATTTAGACTTTCACGACGTTCGTTCATGTACTTCATTTCGTCGCTGTCGTCTTCAAACTTGTAGTACGGTAAGTCTTCTAATTCTTCGTCTTTAAACGGAATGTTGAAGCGGTCGCGCAGATGCTTAATGGCATCCATGTCCATTTTCTTAACCTGGTGAGCAATGTTTTTCCCTTCACCAGCGGCGCCCATGCCATAACCTTTAACGGTTTTCGCCAAAATAACCTGCGGACGACCTTTGGTGTTCGCGGCTTTATGGTAGGCCGAGTACACTTTTACCGGGTCGTGACCACCACGGTTCAGACGCCAGATGTCTTCGTCTGACAGGTTAGCAACCATTTCTTCGGTTTCAGGGTGCTTACCAAAGAAGTTCTCACGAGTGTACGCGCCACCTTTGGCTTTAAAGTTCTGGTAGTCGCCGTCGACGGTTTCTTCCATAAGCTGCTGCAACTTACCTTCGGTGTCGCGATACAGCAGAGGATCCCAATAACGACCCCAGATAACTTTAATCACTTCCCAGCCTGCGCCGTGGAACGTGCCTTCCAGTTCCTGAATGATTTTACCATTACCGCGGACCGGGCCGTCTAAGCGCTGCAGGTTACAGTTAATGACAAAGGTTAGGTTGTCTAACTCTTCACGCGCGGCCAGGCCAATAGCACCCAAGCTTTCTGGCTCATCGGTCTCACCGTCACCCATAAAGCAGTAAACACGCTGATTTGAGCAATCTTTAATGCCACGGTCTGTCAGGTATTTCAGGAAACGGGCTAAGTAAATTGCCTGAATTGGCCCTAAGCCCATTGATACTGTCGGGAATTGCCAGAAGTCAGGCATTAAATTCGGGTGTGGATACGAAGGTAAACCTTTACCTTCAACTTCCTGACGGAAGTTATTTAGCTGCTCTTCCGTCAAACGGCCCTCTAAGAAAGCACGTCCGTATATACCCGGTGACGCATGTCCCTGAATAAATAAGAAGTCACCACCATCTTTGTCGTTTGGTGCACGGAAAAAGTGGTTAAAACCGACGTCATACAGCATTGCTGAAGACGCAAAGCTGGCAATGTGCCCGCCAAGCTCTTCACCTTTTTGTGATGCACGCAATACCATCATGACCGCATTCCAGCGAATAGCTGAACGAATGCGGGCTTCCATGGTTTGGTTACCCGGCATGGTCGGTTCCTGACTTGCAGGAATCGTATTTAAGTAAGCCGTCGTCGGCTTATAAGGCAGGTAGGCCCCGTTTCGGCGAGCCTTATCGACTAACTGCTCTAACAGGAAGTGGGCGCGCTCCGGACCTTCGGCATCCAGCACACCTTCAAGAGCGTCTAACCACTCCTGAGTTTCCTGTGTGTCGACATCTTGTGTTAATTGATCACTCATAGCAATTCCTTACCTTCTTATCAATTCAGGAACGTCGCAGCGAACGCTGAATACGAGATTGTTCTTTGCCCAACTCTAACAATATCTGTTCAATATAGGTCAAATGTTGGTGACACGCATCCCGCGCTTGCTCCGGTTGACCATCAACAATGGCGCTAACCAGTTGCTGACGGTGTTGATTCAGTTTTTCCAGCAGCTCTTTGCGGCTACCGATTATTTCCAGGTTCTGTCGAATATTCTCAGCCAATAGCTCTTGCATGCCCTGCACAACGTGCACAAGAATGACGTTATGAGAGGCTTCTGCTATGCGGTGGTAAAATTCGACCAAAGCGTCTACTTGTTCATTTATTTCAGCGCTTTGGCTTTGCACTATTCCTTTTATACTCTCTTCTATGCGTTCTAGATCGGCTTTGGTACCTCTCAATGCCGCATAAAACGACGAAATGCCTTCCAGTGCATGTCGAAATTCCAGCAAATCAAACTGCGACTCAGGGTGTTTTGCCAATAACTCAAATAAAGGCTGGGTCAGTTGCTCATTAACCGTATTCACCACATAAGTGCCACCGCCTTGCCGACGCTCAACAACGCCTTTCGCTTCCAGTTTTTGAATGGCCTCGCGCAACGACGGGCGCGACACATTAAACTGCTGCGCCAGCTGCCGTTCCGACGGTAGTTTTTGCCCCGCACGCAAGCGCCCGTCCACGATCATTTGCTCAAAATGAGCAACGATAGTATCCGACAGCTTCGTTTGTTTTATGGGCAACTCAGACATAGTATCGGTAAATTGGTCAGACCAAAAGATGCGATCATTCTAAATCATTTATAGCACCAGCCCAAATTTTTCTGGGCTGGTACAACCACTACAGAACGGCACCCGATAATGTCAGAACTGCGATAACGGCCACCCAGAATATTTGCTGTCGACGCATCAGTTTTAGTTGGCAAGTAGCGTGCTCGGTCTTATCATCCGGGTGCTGTGGCGTGTCTTCAGCATTTTCCGCCACCTCAAACAGTAGGGTTTTCGGCTCGCAGTGTGGTGTCGTTGTTAGACGAATCCACACAGGTAGCGCCCGTGAAAAGTGTCCAACAATTAATAACCCAAAAGCAGTCAAACGAGCCGGTACCCAATCAGCGAACCATAGCAACCTTGACCAGTAAGACTTTGAATTATCTTGTGATTCTGAGTTATTTTCAGTGTCAGCGGCTATTCGAAACGTCGCGTAAAGCAGCGCGCCAAAACTTCCAAATAACACAAAGTAAAACATCACCGCTAAATAATGCCGGTAATTGATCCAAATCAGAGACTGATTAACGGATGTCTTTTCACCCAGTCCCGCATATTGCGATAACGCACGCTGGTGTTGCTGACACATTTCATCGTCACCTCGATTTGCGGCTTTTAAATAGGTTTTATAGGAAACTCGGGCAGGCTCACAGTTTATCGCTAACAATAAAGCGGCAATGCTCACTAAAAAGGTGACCAACAAATTATCGAGCAACTGTATTAACAGCCCTACAAAAAGTGCCGGTGCTATGGTTCTCAAAAAGGTTGCCGGAGCACTTTGCCATTTTTCATCGCTCAGCTTTGAAGCACTCCAATGCTGCCAACGACTCAGGTAAAACTGCCAATGCAAAGCGTCAGGGCTGTGGTAAAGCCGTTCAATACTCAATGCAATTAGCAACGCGATGAGAACCATCAAATGCTCCTTATAATTGATTCAAATATTTTGGCCAGTCAAAGCCGCTGCCCGGGTCTGTCTTTCTGCCGGGCGCTATGTGTTCATGTCCAATAATGCGTCGCCGGTTCAGTTTTGGATAGTGCGTCAATAAAAGCTCCGTCACCTCCACCAAACACTGATATTGCTTATCAGTATAGGCACTCTGGTCGGTGCCTTCTAGTTCAATGCCAATACTGAAGTCATTGCAGCGTTTGCGACCACAGTAACGTGATTGTCCGGCATGCCAGGCGCGCTTATCGAAAGGTACATATTGCTCTAACGTGCCGTCCCGGCGAATGACACAATGCGCTGACACCCGCAGCCCTTCTAAAGGCGCAAAGTCTGGGTGAGCATTACTCTGTAACTCACCCATAAACAGGTCTTTGATATAAGGCGTACCATACTCACCCTCGGGTAAGCTGATACAATGAATCACCAGCAGACTGATGTCAGATTCGTCAGGCCGCTCGTCAAAATGCGGCGACGCATGCTGTATAGCGTGAGTTATTTTGTGGTTTTTCAGTTGTTCGCTTTTCACAGGCTCAACAAAACGGTAAAGTTTGACCCCTAGTATCCGTATTGTCTGTAAAAAGGTAAAGCCAATATGAGTCAGCATGAATTGCAACTCGCCATTCAGGAAGGTGTTCGTAACGCACTGGTTGAAGATTTGTCGGAAAAAGATGCCAGCCTGGACATTACCGCCCAGTTAATTAGCCCTACCAGCCATTCTAAAGCGACCATTATCACTCGCGACAAAGCGGTTATATGTGGTGTGGAATGGGTCAACGAGGTGTTTAGACAACTCGGTCAAGAAGTGTCTCTGAGCTGGCATGTTAAAGATGGTGACTTGGTCGAGCCGAATACGACTCTGTGTGACTTAGAAGGCCCAAGCCGTGTGTTACTCACTGGCGAACGTACTGCCTTGAACTTTTTGCAGACTTTGTCAGCAACCGCAACGTTAACGCACCAATACAGCCGACTTCTGGAAGGCACCAATACGAGACTGCTGGATACCCGTAAAACGCTTCCTGGCATGCGTCTGGCACAGAAGTTTGCGGTTCGCTGTGGTGGCGGGGCAAACCATCGTATTGGCTTGTACGACGCTTATTTAATTAAAGAAAACCATATTTTTGCCTGCGGCGGTATCGAGCAGGCAGTCAAAAAAGCCAAGCAGCTTAACCCCGGAAAAACCGTTGAGGTGGAAGTTGAAAACTTAGACGAGTTTGAGCAAGCACTGACAGCAGAAGCTGACATTATTATGCTGGACAACTTCAGTTTAGCCGATATTGAGTCGGCAGTTGCGACCAATAATAAGGCTGAACATAAAGCCAAGCTGGAAGTATCCGGTAACATTACTGACGAACGTTTGGCTGAGTTAGCTACCACCGGCGTCGATTTTATTTCCTCTGGCGCACTGACCAAAAACATTCAAGCTATTGATCTTTCAATGCGAATTTCCTAAATTCGTCAATAACTTACAAAAAAATACACTCGACAAATTCTGCTTAATAGACGACAGTTTCCTGACTTTTTATCAGGAGCTGTCTTATGCAGGATGCAAATACTCAGTACAACGGTTTTAGTCTTATAGAAATGATGGTAGTGGTCGCTATCATAGCGATATTGTCGGCCATTGCTGTCCCTTCCTACACCCACTACACACAGCAAGCGAAAGTCACTAAAGCGTTAGCACATGCTCAACCGTTCCAGCTATCCATTGCGCTATGCTGGCAAACCGAAGGGCAACTTTCAGGCTGTGCCCAACCAGGACAAAACGGCCTGCCCAATGTGCCGTCGCCGTTACCGGATGACGTAGCTAGCCTCAGCATTGGTGAGGACGCTCGTATTAGCCTTCAATTAGCCTCAGTAACCATAGATGAACAGCCATTGTCCGTTGAATTGACCCCAGTTCCGTCGAACACCCATTTGGAATGGAGCATTGGCTGCTCTGACTATCAGCAAAGCCGAAGTGTTGTTAGCGGCTGCCAGCAAGGTATCGGTGAATAATGAGTTACATTGCAACCTGCCTTACCGCTGAAATTGATATAGCTTTGTTAGCAAACAGCGAGCTAACAGAGACGAACCAGAATGAGGGCTTTTTAAAACAACACGGGCTAACACGGCTTGCTGAAGATGAGCAGTGGGTATTACTGTCGCAGGATCCTCAGTGCAAACCGGTTGAGCCCGTTCTGTTAAGCCTGTTCAGTGACAAAAAGGTGCTTGTTGTTAGAAACTCTCACCCGCTTTCAGGCTATAAGCCTTTACAAAACTCCGCTGTCGATTACGTCGAGCAGCTCTTGTGTGAATGCGCACTTAACGGAGGCTCAGATATTCATATAGAGCCTTACCAGAGCAGCTATCGAGTGAGGACGCGTTCAGGAGGCGATTTAGACACCAAAGACGCTCTTCAGGTGTCTTTTGCCAAGCAAGTTATTGCTCGAATAAAAGTACTGGCTGATCTCGATCTGACCGAACAACCAATACCGCAAGATGGCCGCTTAACGGTCGCACACAAAGCGACCCATCAGAACTTTGAATTTCGGTTGAATTGCTGTTCAGCCCTCGGTGGTGAAAAATTGGTACTGCGCTGCCTAAAATCTTCAGAACACATTTTACCGTTGGCAGATACAGGACTGTTAGAGTGCCAGTATCAATGCTTCGAGCAGGCATTATCAAGGACTCAGGGGCTTATTATTGTCACAGGGCCAACCGGGAGCGGAAAGACATCGACGTTATACAGCGTACTTCAGTCCATTAATGTTCAAAAGCTCAACGTCTGCACGGTGGAAGACCCCATTGAAGCTCCTTTAGCCGGGTGCACACAACTCATGGTAAATGAGCGCAAAGGACTGTCGTTTGCCTCGCTGTTGCGAGCCCTGCTAAGACAAGACCCCGATGTCATTATGATTGGAGAAATTCGCGATGCAGAGACCGCTAAAATAGCCCTGCAAGCCGCTCAAACGGGTCACCTTGTTTTAACTACTATGCACACCAATGGGTCGTTGGAAACACTCGCTCGTTTAAAGTCGCTCGGCGTTAATCCGCTAGATATTGCTAGCGCGCTCACTCTAATTGTTAGTCAGCGCTTACTTCCGGCGTTTGACAATAACTTCCAGCCTCATAGACAGGCGATTTTTGAGGTGCTGCCCTGGGGACAGGAGGCCAGCCCGCTGCTTAACTCCAGAGCATCCGGTACCGATAAAGCCAACTATTTAGAGCACCTAAAACTGCCAACTTTTGAGCAGACAAGAGCCTATTACGAAAGACACAAGGTCAGCATTAATGACTGAGCAAAAAGTAACTCGTTGGCGCTGGAAAAGTGCCGGACAGACTGGGTTAATACATGCCACCGGTCAATTGCACGCCATTCGACTTTTGTCGGAAAGAGGGTTTAGTCGTATTTCAGTGCAGCGCGAACACCTTATAAAAACACCTAAGCCCGCTGATAAAGAATGGCTGCAAACTATAGAGCAGTGGCTTGAACTGCTGGAGTGCGGTCTGCCTTTACCTGACGCATTAAAGCATAGTGTTAATCAACACTCTTCAAAGGCAATGACTTGGCTAGTGAATGACTGCCTTGCGACAATAAAGTTGGGACGCCCACTTTCGAGTGCGCTTAAGCAATACTCAGATTGGCTGCCCGCTGCTGACATACAAACCATTGAATGGGCGGAGTCGAGCGGTCATTTGGTCAGTGGCTTGCACAATATTTTGACGTTAAAGCAGCAGCAAATAGCACTAAAGGAACAACTCACCAAAGCACTTCGCTACCCGCTTATTATTGCGGCATTTGCCTGTGTCGTTGCTTTACTCATGATGACTTGGGTACTTCCCCAGTTTCAGAAGCTTTTTGGGAATGCCAACTTACCGCTGTTGACTCAAAAGGTTATCGCAATTTCAGAATTCGTAAGCCAACACGCTGTGTTTATCGGTGGCGCTTTTTGCCTAATCTACCTTTCCTGCCGGCTGATTAGACACCGATTTCCTGCGTTTTGGCGACACTGCACGCTAAAGCTACCGGTTTATAGGCAATTAGTCATTGGTTCGCGCGAACAACAAATTTATTATCAGCTTGGGCTCTCGCTTGAAGCAGGCATTGATGCCGTTCATGCCCTAAAGCTTACGACAAATAACCTGAGCTGTCCGGTCTATAAAAGCCGACTTCACCTTATTAGTTACCATTTAGAAAAAGGCTTAGGCTGGTCTAAGGCGTTCAGATCGTCGGCATTGAATACGCCGAAAACCATGAGTTTTATTCAGTCAGCAGAGAAGTCCGGCCGTATGGCACAAGCATTTAAGCAGTTGGCGTTGTACCAACAAAAGCAGCTCACTCTTTATTCTGAGCACATTTCAAGTTACTCACAGCCCTTGCTGATGCTTATTTTAGGCGGCATTATAGGCACTCTTTTAGTGGCTATGTACTTGCCTTTATTCTCATTGGGCGAGCAATTTTAATTAAGCAGGACGCTATCGAATGACCGAATTATTCGCAGCTCACACAATCGCAATGCTGATCTTATCAGTCATACTGGGGGCTGTTATTGGCAGTTTTTTGAATGTTGTTATTCATCGCCTGCCTATTCAATTGCAGCGACAGTGGCAACTGGAATGTGCCGAGGCAAACGGCACACCTGCAAATCAAGTCGAACCCTTTAATCTCGCTTTCCCGGCGTCTCATTGCCCGAAATGTCAGTCCGCTATTGCCTGGTATGACAATATCCCACTGTTGAGCTTCCTGTTTTTAAGAGCTCGCTGCCGCCATTGCAAAGCACCGATTTCAATCAGCTACTGGGCGGTAGAAATTATCGCAGCCATCAGTTTCGGGCTAATTGGCTGGCAATATGGCATCACTGTGCCAGCACTGTTTTACGCCGTAGTCACAAGCTTATTAATTTGCCTTTTTGTCATCGATTTACATCACAAACTATTGCCCGACGTGCTCAATTACTCCCTACTCTGGCTCGGTTTACTCTGGTCGTTGTCCGAGTACAGTTCCATAACCACAGAGCAGGCGCTCATCGGTGCGGTCGTGGGCTACCTCAGCTTATGGTCAGTCTATTGGGTGTTTAAACTTCTGACCAAAAAAGAAGGGATGGGCTATGGCGACTTTAAATTGCTGGCGGCACTAACTGCGTTTACCGGTGCAACAGTATTGCCAGTGACCGTATTGGCCGCGTCACTGTGTGGCGCTGTTGTTGGTGTTGTTTACATTAAACTCAGCGGCCGGGCTCAGCCGATTCCATTTGGCCCCTTTCTAATTGGAGGAGGGATCATAAGCTACTTTTGGGGGCACGAGTTGCTATACGCTTATTGGTCCTGGCTAGGAGGGGCGTAAGCATGACTTATGTTGTTGGTGTAACCGGTGGTATCGGCAGCGGTAAAACCGCCGCCACAGACGAGTTTCAACGTCTAGGCATTGACGTGATAGATGCAGATGTTGTTGCTCGCGAAGTTGTGGAGCCAGGCTCTGTGTGCCTAAAAGAAATTCAACACCACTTTGGCCCAGAAGTGATTCAAAGTGACGGCCACTTAGACCGTAAAGCGCTGCGTGAAAAAGTCTTTAGTAATAACGACGAAAAGGAATGGCTGAACCAGTTATTGCATCCTGAAATTCGTCGACAAATACTCGCTCAGTTAAATAATGCGTCTTCCAGGTATGTGATTTTATCCGCTCCATTACTGCTGGAAAATGGATTGGATAAATACTGTGACCAAGTATTGGTTATAGACGTACCAGAATCATTACAAGTTGAACGCACGGTTACTCGTGACAACACGTCTGAAGAACAGGTTGCAGCCATTTTAAATGCTCAAATGACTCGTGAAGAGCGACGCCGAAAAGCGGATGATATTATTGTTAATGACACCACTTTAGACGCACTTCACACTCAGGTTCAGGAATTACACAAAAGGTATCTGGAAGCAGCCATTGCACACCCATCTTAATGCGCTATTATAGGCGCATTACCCTTTAACTACTGACATTATGGCGTTCACGGATAACCAGCACATTATTTATGAATACCCGCTTCAGGAGCGTGTCCGCACATATTTACGACTTGAACACGGCTTCGAGCAGCTCAACGTCAATAGAGAGTTGTTTCAACAACAGCCTGATGCTTTTTTCCAGTCTCTGTTTTCACTCAGCGATCTCCTTGAAAGGGTCGACATTCGCACTGAGCTTTCAAAAGATCTCGATGCACAGCAACAGCGCCTGAAACAATGGGAGCAGCACCCGCAAGTCGATAGACAGGCGTTGCGGACCACTATTGAAGAAATTGGCGACTGCCAACAATTTTTACCGGACATTCCTAAGGTATTGCGAGAAATTAAAGACGATGCACTACTGGCGAGTATAAGACAACGTTTTAGCCAACCGGGTATTAGTGGCCTTTTCGAACTGCCGCAACTGCAACTCTGGTTAAGTCAGGAGAATGAGCTCCAACAGAAACAATGCGATGCGTGGTGTCAGTTATTTCAGCCTATCGAAAAAGCAGTGCAACTAAAGCTCACCTTAATGCGTGAACAGTCCTCTTTCTCCGATATGACATTGACCAGTGGGTTTATGCAGGGAAGCTCTGAACAGCCGTTAGCTATGCTACGAATTAAAGTCCCTAAAGAGTCTTCCGTTTACCCGGTTATTAGTGGGCATAGACAACGCTTTACGGTAAGATTCATGCCGTTACCGGGTGTCAGTAACACTCAATCAATCCAGTCAGTTCAATTAGAAATAGCCAGGTGTGCACAATGAGTTTAACGGTCAACTGTCCAACATGTGAAGCCGAAGTCGAATGGAAAGAGACCTCGAAATTTCGCCCGTTTTGCAGTGAGCGCTGCAAACTCATTGACTTGGGCGAGTGGGCAAATGAAGAAAAAAGTATTCCAGGCGAGCCTGCCCCTGTTGCCAACGATGACTACATTAACGAGGGCGACGGCTTTTAAGCCTTACATTCAGTAAGTATTCATTGACTGCATAATACAGTCGACAATGGGTTGGTTTGCATCAGGAAACTGAAAGGCATCTAACTGATTTTTATCAACCCAACACCATTTTTGTCCTTCCAGCTGAGTAGCTTCGCCTTGATAAGACAAAATCCACCAAACATCCAATAATACGCGTTTGTCCGAATATTGATGTTCAATAACCGTCAGTGGCGCCATGTCAGTAACATCTATGCCACACTCTTCTTTGAGCTCTCTGACTAAGGCTTCCTGAACATTTTCACCTGACTCAACTTTACCACCGGGAAACTCCCATTTGCCGCCTTGATGCTGTTCTGGCAGACGTTGCGCGATAAAGATTTCGCCATTCGTGTTTTCAATAACTCCCACTGCAACATGTACAGCGGGAGGTTTTTGGGTGGTCATATTAACCTACAGTTTACCGTGACAATGTTTGTATTTTTTACCTGAGCCGCATGGACAAGGCTCATTACGACCGACTTTCTTTTCAGTTCTGGCCGGCTGCGGCTGCCCTTGCTCTCGCGGTTGCTCTTCTTGAGTCGCTGGCTTTGTCTGCTCGTGTTTAAACTCACGAGGTGCGCTGTCGGCAGCTTTACGCTGTTGGTCAACGGCATCGACATCTTCCTGAGCGCGCACTTTGACGCGACTTAAAATAGTCACAACATCCAACTTCAAGTTCTCAAGCATTTCGCTGAACAACTCAAACGCTTCGCGCTTATATTCCTGCTTAGGGTTTTTCTGTGCATAACCGCGTAAGTGAATGCCCTGACGTAAATGATCCATTGCTGCCAAGTGCTCTTTCCAGTGCTGATCAAGGCTTTGCAACATAATCGACTTTTCAAAGCGGCGCAGAACTTCCGGCCCTACCAACTCTTCTTTTTCCTGGTAAGTCTTAACCAGCTCTTCCAATACACGTTCGCGAAGAACTTCTTCGTGGAAGTGCTCTTCATCTTCAAGCCACTGTTGTAAAGGTAGCTCAATATGGAAATCAGCGCGCAAGCGTTCTTCCAGTGACTTTAAGTCCCAAAGTTCAGCGAGCGACTGTGGCGGCACATATTCGTCAATAACTGCATTAACAACGTCTTCGCGAATTGCAGTAATGGTTTCAGAGATATCGCCTTCATCAAGCAGCTCGTTTCGCTGTTCATAAACCACCGAGCGCTGGTCATTCGCCACATCATCGTATTCAAGCAGTTGCTTACGGATATCGAAATTACGCCCTTCAACCTTACGTTGTGCGTTTTCGATGGCGCGTGTCACCCAAGGGTGCTCAATAGCTTCCCCTTCTTTCATACCAAGGCGTTTCATCATGGTACCGATACGATCCGATGCGAAAATACGCATTAGTGGATCTTCCAGTGATAGATAGAAACGAGACGAACCCGGGTCACCCTGACGACCAGCACGACCACGAAGCTGATTATCAATACGGCGAGATTCATGACGCTCCGTACCAATAATGTGCAAGCCACCCGCTTCGATGACTTTGTCATGCACTTTCTGCCATTCTTCTTTAATAGCATCTATTTTGTCGTTAGATGGTTCTTCCAGTTTCTCTACTTCGACCATCCAATTGCCGCCTAACACGATGTCAGTACCGCGCCCGGCCATGTTGGTCGCAATAGTTACAGCGCCTGGACGGCCCGCCTGAGCGATAATATCGGCTTCTTGTTCGTGGAACTTAGCGTTCAACACCGCATGCGGTATTTTCTTCTTCTTCAGAAGGCTCGACAACAACTCCGAGTTTTCGATAGATACCGTACCAACCAGCGCTGGGCGTCCTTGTTTACGGCACTCTTCGATATCTTCAGCAATAGCTTCGTATTTTTCTTTTGCCGTTAGGTAAATCAAGTCAGCGCGATCATCACGAACCATTGGTTTATTAGTTGGAATAACAACGGTTTCAAGCCCGTAAATTGACTGGAACTCAAAGGCTTCGGTGTCGGCTGTACCTGTCATACCCGCCAATTTGTCATACAAACGGAAATAGTTCTGGAAGGTAATGGAAGCAAGCGTTTGGTTTTCATTTTGAATTGGCACACCTTCTTTGGCTTCTACCGCCTGGTGCAGACCTTCAGACCAACGGCGCCCTTCCATCGTACGACCTGTGTGCTCATCAACAATAATGATCTGGTCATCTTTAACAATGTAATCGACATCTTTCTGGAATAGGTGATGTGCTCTTAGCGCCGCATTAATGTGGTGCAGCAAGCTAATATTGGCTGCGGAATACAGTGAGTCATCATCAGCCAGCATGCCTTTTTCTTTGAGTAGCAACTCTATATGCTCTTGACCATTTTCAGTCAGGTGAAGCTGCTTTGCCTTTTCATCAATGGTGAAATGGCCGTCGCCTTTCTCTTCCTCGGTATCTTCTTTTTCCTGACGCACTAAGTGCGGCACCAGCTCGTTCATCTTGCGATACATTTCTGAGCTGTCTTCAGCCGGCCCAGAGATAATCAGTGGTGTTCTGGCTTCGTCAATAAGAATGGAGTCAACCTCATCGACTAGCGCATAGTAAAGGTCGCGCTGCACGCGATCCTGTGGCGAAAAGGCCATGTTGTCGCGTAAATAGTCGAAACCAAACTCATTATTAGTACCGTAAGTAATATCTGCCTGATAGGCCGCTTTTTTGTCTTCCGGATTCATACCCGGAATGTTGAACGCTACACTTAGGCCTAAGTATTCGAATAAGGGACGGTTAAACTCTGCGTCACGCTTTGCCAAGTAGTCGTTCACGGTAATAATATGCACGCCTTTTCCCGGCAAGGCATTTAAATAGGCAGTTAGGGTTGCGGTTAAGGTTTTACCTTCACCTGTCTTCATTTCCGCAATACGGTTTTCATTCAAAACCATACCGCCGATAAGCTGGACGTCAAAGTGACGCATTTTAAATACGCGTTTACTGGCTTCACGGACCGTGGCAAAGGCTTCAACAAGTAACTTATCGAGCTTTTCACCTTCGTTCAGACGCTTACGAAACTCGGCGGTCTTTTCCTTTAATTCCGCATCACTCAATGCTTCAAATTCGGGTTCTAACGCATTAATCCGATCAACATCTTTTTGCATGTTTTTGAGTATGCGATCGTTGCGACTTCCAAAAACTTTTCGAAACAGACTGCCTAGCATGAGTTTGATATATCCTGTGTTACTTTTTAACAACAAAAGCGGTACTCAGTACCGCTTGCGTTTATTCTCTTAATGTTCAGATGTATTAGTCGGCTTTTCGGTACACAAATTGGTTTGGGTCAATCTGCTTACCATTACGTAAAACTTCGTAATGCACATGCGGTCCGGTTGAACGACCACTGCTACCCATCTCTGCAATTTGCTGGCCTCGTGTTACCACGTCGCCGACGTTTACTAATAATTCGTGATTGTGCCCATAGCGAGTTTTTAAGCCACCACCGTGGTCAATCTCAACCAACTGACCATAGCCGTACCGGTCACCTGCCCAAGTGACAACACCGGCACCGGTCGCGACCACTTGCACATCTTCGTTATAACTCGCAAAGTCTAAACCCTTGTGCATGGCCGGAGTGCCATTGAAAGGGTCTTTACGAATACCATATTGCGAAGAGAGCCAACCATCGGAGATAGGGCGCCCAGCAATATATGCATCATTATTAAGTTGGTGATTCATCATCACAGATTCAAGGAGAGATAGCTGTTTTTGTTTGTCCGATATCTTCGACAACATGTCTTCAATGTCGGTAAGTACATCGGATCCTGAGGCCTGAGGTAACTCAGCGACTTCAATTTCCGGTCCGCCGATGGGCATTTCCTGCTGGAAATTGAACTCGCCATTGTCCAAGTTCGCCACACCCGCTAAACGCTCACCTAAGGCATCTAAACGACGCATTTGTGCCCGCAACTCACCTAAATAAACCTTCATAGCACCCAATTGCTTTTGGGTATCTTCTTTCAACGCTTTGACGGCTTTTTGCTGAAGAATAAGGTTTTTTTGCTCTTCGGTGATTTGTGCCTGCGCGAACTCTGGGTCAACTCCCCGGTATTCCCAAGGTTGCCAGGTAACAAGCCCAATAAAGGTCGCTATACCGGCGAAAGACAACATCCGTCTACGACTTAAATTAACGCGAAAACGAATTTTGGAGCCTCGATAAAAGACTGATAAACTCATCTGAACTCTCTTATTATTTGTTGACTACACCACTTATGTCCCGACAACCGAAAACGCCATCTGAATTGCTACGTACTGGCCAGCAACCTATGGCTGAAACGTTGCGACATTATGCACAGTTTGCCGCTCAACTCTCTCAATGGCAACAGTTGTTTAAAAACTGCGTGGACAAAGCAACCGCTCAACATTGTCAGCTTGTGAATATTCGCGACGGCGAGCTTATTGTAAAGGCTGGCAGCGGCAGCTGGTCAACAAAACTTAAATTCCAACAAGCGGCCATTATAACGTATTTTCAAAACAATGCGACGGTGCCGGTCAACAAGCTGAGCGTGAAAGTGTCACCGAATGTAAACACCACAAATGACAACGCACAAAGGCTAAGGAATATGGCGGAGGGTTGCAGCGAGCCGCTGCGACTTCAGTTAGAAGCATTAGCGGCGAAGTTTGATAACGACGCCGCCAACAATAAAGGCTAATTAAGCCGTAGTATTAGCTGGTGACCAAAATGCGATAGGCTCTTTTGCCTGCTCATCTTCAAAGGTCACGAACTCCCAGGCAGACTCAGTTTCCAATACCGCCTGAAGTAATTGGTTATTTAACGCATGGCCTGACTTGTATGCACGCAGGTGGCCCAAAATGCTATGACCGCCCATGTAGAGATCGCCCACAGCGTCCAGCATTTTGTGTTTCACAAACTCGTCGTCATAACGCAGGCCGTCATTATTTAACACGCGGAAGTCATCCAAAACCACAGCGTTATCAAAACTGCCACCAAGTGCCAGGTTATTTTTGCGCAAGTACTCAATGTCTTTCATAAAGCCAAAGGTACGCGCACGGCTAATGTCTTTAATGAAGGCATTAGCACTGAAGTCCATGCTGACAATTTGCCCTGTGTCTGCGATAGCCGGATGGTCAAAGTCGATAGCAAAGTCGATACGGAAACCATCGTGGGGTAGCAGTTCCGCCCACTTGTCACCGTCTTCAACACGCACCGGCTCTTTGATTCGGATAAACTTCTTCGCTGCTGACTGCTCTTCAATGCCCGCACTTTGTAGCAGGTAAACAAACGGGTGAGAGCTACCGTCCATAATAGGTATTTCGTGAGAGTCGACTTCGATAATAGCGTTATCAATGCCAACTCCTGCAAGCGCAGCGAGTAAGTGTTCGACTGTCGATATGCGAATATTTTCTTCATTAATTAAGCACGTACACAACTGCGTATCACGAACCCAGTCAGCACGCGCAGGGATATCCACTGCCGGCTCTAAGTCAGTACGGCGAAAGATCAACCCAGTATTAGCCGGCGCCGGACGCAAAGTTAAGTTCACTTTGTTGCCCTTGTGCAAGCCAATTCCTGTTGCTGATATCGCTTGTTGCAATGTACGTTGCTTAATCATGAGTTTTATTCACCTACCTTATAAAATCGGTTCGCTTTATACGGTCAATGGTCAAAAAACGACCATTCAAACCGAAGCGGCCGCATATTATACGACATTTGTCATGGTCCGATCAAATTTTACGCATAATTACACTGGCTTAGCGGTAATTTAGTCCGCTTGTTTGCGCAAAAAAGCCGGAATATCCAAATAATCCAGTTCTTTGTCCTGCTTTGGCTTCGCCGCCGCCTGACGCTTCGCTTCTGGTTTCGGCTCTGCCTGAGCCTCTTCCTGCTCTTCGTAACGAGGAGCTGTAGCGCCGCGGTCAATGTCCGCACGATACGTAGGTTGCGGTTCACGCTTAGGTGCATTTTGCGCATTGTTGACCAGAGAAATATCTGGTTTACGCTCTGCGCCGATACCTGTCGCAACAACGGTTACTCTTAATTCATCAGACATTTCAGTATCGATAACGGTTCCCACAATTACGGTCGCATTATCTGACGCAAACGCCTTCACGGTGTTACCTACCGTTTCGAACTCGTCAATGCTCATGTCCATGCCAGCGGTTACATTAACCAACACACCGCGCGCGCCAGACAGATCGATGTCTTCCAGAAGCGGGCTGTTGATAGCCATTTCCGCCGCTTCCTGCGCGCGATCTTCACCGCTTGCGGCTCCAGTACCCATCATCGCGGTACCCATTTCTTTCATCACTGCACGAACGTCGGCAAAGTCAACGTTGATAAGACCCGGACGGGTAATCAGCTCGGCAATGCCCTGTACCGCACCTAATAGCACGTTGTTGGCTGCGCTGAAGGCATCTAACAACGAAGTGCCTTTGCCCATAACCTTCAACAGTTTCTCGTTAGGAATAGTAATAAGCGAGTCCACACTTTGCTCTAGCGCGTGAATACCTTCATCGGCAACGGCCATGCGCTTCTTACCTTCAAACGGGAAGGGTTTAGTAACAACCGCAACTGTCAGAATACCCAGCTCTTTGGCGACTTCAGCAACCACAGGTGCTGCACCGGTTCCAGTGCCGCCACCCATGCCGGCTGCAATAAAGACCATATCCGCGCCTTCTAATTGAATACGGATATTTTCGCGGTCTTCTTCCGCTGATTGGCGACCCACTTCCGGGTTAGCGCCAGCACCAAGCCCCTTCGTGATGTCCTGACCTAATTGAACGGTCACGTCTGCGGTGTGATTACGCAATGCCTGCGCATCGGTGTTCGCCGCAATAAACTGCACGCCTTCAATTGACTCTTTTACCATGTGCTGAACAGCGTTACCGCCGCCACCACCGACGCCTATCACCTTAATGACGGCTTCGCTTTCGTAATTATCCATCAGTTCGAACATAATAATTCTCCCTACCTGCTTTTTTTGCTACCCCAAGTTAAAACTCACCTTTAAACCAGCTCTGCACTTTTTGCCAGAGCCCGATAACGTCAGTTTTAGAGCTTTCTTTTTGTGATACAGCGGCGTCTTCCTGTCCATACCGTAACAGTCCGACCGCTGTCGCATAAACCGGGTCTTCTACGTAGTCCCGTAAACCTTTCATACCAAGCGGCACACCTACGCGCACCGGCATTTGAAATATCTCTTCCGCAAAGTCAACGCAGCCTTCCATTTTCGCGCTACCACCTGTGATAACCACACCAGCAGCTATTTGTTCGTCCAGACCGCTTTGCTGAATTTCATCTCTGATTAACTCAAACAGTTCCTGGTAACGCGGCTCCACCACTTCTGCGAGGGTATGTCGAGACATAACACGCGAAGGGCGACCACCCACTGACGGCACCTCAATGGTGTCTTCCATGCTGACCATTTGCCGCAACGCACAAGCGTGCTTGGTCTTAATTTCTTCCGCGTGATTCGTTGGTGTGCGGAATATTTTTGCAATATCACTGGTGACCTGATTACCCGCCGCCGGGATCACAGCGGTGTGACGCAGCACTCCGCCTGCATAGATGCAGATATCAATAGTACCGCCGCCTAAGTCAACCAACGCCACGCCTAAGTCTTTTTCGTCATCGGTTAGTACCGAGATGCTGGATGCCAGCGCTGAAAAAATCAGTTTGTCGACAGACAAACCACAGCGTTCCACCGCTTTGGTAATGTTCTTGGCCATGTCATTAGCGCAAGTAATAATGTGGACTTTTGACTCCATCCGCACGCCCGACATACCAATAGGACTGCGAATGCTTTCCTGAGAGTCAATCACATACTCTTGCGGTAGCACATGCAAAATGCGGCGCTCTTTCGCAATAGGCACCGACTGCGCTGCATGAATCACACTGTCGACATCGTCCTGTGTCACTTCCGCTTCATTAATCGGCACCATGCCGCTTTCGTTCTGGCACGAGATGTGGCGACCAGAGATATTCAAGTAAACAGATGCAACTCGGCAGTCAGCCATCAATTCGGCTTCGTCCACAGCTCGTTGAACCGACTGAACGACCAAATTCAGGTCATTAACGCCGCCTTTGTCCATACCACGAGCAACCGCAGTACCAACGCCTACAACGCTGATTTCATTGTCCGGCAACAACTCACCGATAAGAGCGGTCACTTTGCTCGTACCTATGTCCAGACCTACTACCATATTGCGTTCCGATGTTTTCGACATATCTGTCTAACTCTCACTTTTTGCTTCACGCCAGGCTACTGCAGCCCCGGTATCGTATCGTAAATCCACTGTGTCGACTTTGTTCTCTTTACTGTTTTCGTGGTTCATCATACTTGGAAACAAGTCGATAAACCGTTTAATGCGTTCCAGGGTGGCTTCCCGCCCTAACTTAATTTCAATACCTTGCTCCAGCACCAAACTGACAGCAAAGCGGTCGGTTAAACGTAAGGCTCTTATCGAAAAGCCATTCACCGACAACATCTTTTGTAATCGGTAGAACTCGCTTAGCGTGTCCTCGACCGCGTGCTCAGGCCCAAAAAGTTGGGGTAGCTGCGCACTCACTTTTGTCACGTCAGCCCGAAACACTTCATCTTGTTCGTTGATCAGCCGGTCCGCATTCCAAAGCGCTTGCGGCTGATGCTCCGAAACAAATACCGATAAACGGTCGGGCCATACTTTCCGTATGGATACTTTTTGTACCCACGGCAGCGCTTCCACTCGCTGCCTTAAACTGTCGACGTCGGCCGTAAAAAAACTGCCTAACGGCTTTGACAAAAGTGCCTGTCTTATCTCACTTTTGTCGGTATAAATAAGCTCGCCCTGCACACTCAAACTGGCTATAGGCACTTGCTGTTCATCTGTCAGTACTTCATTTAACTGATAAATACCGACGCCTAAACCTATCAAAGTCAGGCAAAACACGATGACGCCAGACCAAAAGTTAACCAACTTAAGGCGCTGCTCAGCGGCCATATCTACTGCTCCAGCGTCTGCGCCAATATGCGCTGCACCAGCTCACCAAAATCAATACCTGATGCTTTCGCTGCCATTGGCACCAGGCTTTTTTCTGTCATGCCCGGTACTGTATTCGCTTCTAAAAAATACCAATGCCCATCGCTCGATCGCATGACATCAATGCGTCCCCACCCTTTACCATCAACCGCTTTAAAAGCGTCTTCAGCCAAGTTTTTTAGGTAGGCTTCATCGTCATTGTCTAAACCGGACGGACAATGATACAGGGTGTCGTTTGCCTGGTACTTTGCTTCAAAATCATAAAACTCATGCGGTGTTTCCAGACGAATAACCGGCAACGCGTTATTATCCAACAAAGCAATGGTGTATTCTTTACCTTTTATCCACTTTTCGACTAAAACTTGTTCATCAAATTGAACGGCATGTTTTAACGCCGAGGTTAAACGCTCAGCAGTATCAGCAATACTCATACCTATTGATGAGCCTTCCCTTGCTGGTTTAACAATAACCCGTCCACCGAGCTCTTCTAATAAGATTTCGCTGTCTACCTTGTCGAGTTCCGACGCCCGAACCACCCGCCATGGCGCTGTCGGGAGCTGTAGTGCGTGCCAAATCTGTTTGCAACGCACTTTATCCATTGCTAAGGCACAGCCTAAAACACCACTGCCGGTGTAGGGCATTTCCAGCACTTCCAGTGCGCCCTGCATACTGCCGTCTTCACCTCCGCGACCATGCAAAGCAATAAACACTCGCTCGTAACGCTCTTCAATTAACTCATGTAAGTCATGGGCTGCCGGGTCAAATGCATGTGCATCAATACCTTTAGCCACTAACGCCTTTAACACCGCCATTCCGGACTTAAGCGACACTTCACGCTCGGCAGAATAACCGCCAAGCATAACCGCGACTTTTCCGAAGGCCTCAGGCGTCATTATTCAATACCTCTGAAGCTATTTGTTTCGCCAGAGCGCCGACATTACCGGCTCCCTGGGTCAGTAATAAGTCGTTCCCCGCCAGTACCGATTTCAACACTTGTGGTACTTCTTCCGGCGAACCCACAAAAACCGGATCAATTTGCCCGCGCTGACGAATTGATCGGCACAGTGAACGACTGTCTGCACCGGAAACGACTGCTTCACCTGCGCTATATACTTCCAGCATTATCAATACATCGACCTGCGACAACACATTGACGAAGTCTTCATACAAGTCCCGGGTGCGCGAATAACGGTGCGGCTGAAACACCATGACCAGACGCTTTTCAGGCCAACCTTCGCGTGCGGCTTTTATCGTCGCAGCGACCTCCGACGGGTGGTGTCCATAGTCGTCCACCAACATGACTTCACCCTCTTGCGCCGAGTCAGAAGGTACGGGAAAGTTTCCATAATGCTGGAAGCGACGGCCAATACCTTCAAATTTTGTCAGGGCTCGTTTAATAGACTCGTCGTCTATACCTTCATCCGTTGCAACGGCCACAGCCGCCAGTGCATTCAGTGCGTTATGTTTCCCTGGCATATTCAGGCAGACACGGAACGGCTCCCGGTCTTTACGTAAGATGGTAAAGCAGCTTTGACTTGCTGTTTGTTCATAGTCAACGGCACGCACATCAGCCGATTCACTAAAGCCGTAGGTTATTGCCTGACGCCCAACCCGTGGAATAAGCTCTGACACAACGTCATCATCAGCACACATAACTGCTAATCCGTAAAACGGTAAGTTGTGCAGAAACTCCACATAAGTATCCAGCAATTTATTAAAGTCACCTTCATAGGTGTCCATGTGGTCCGCTTCAATATTCGTCACTATTGCGACCATAGGCTGCAAATGAAGGAAGGAGGCATCGCTCTCATCCGCTTCTGCAATTAAATACTTGCTGCTGCCCAGACGAGCATTGGAACCTGCGCTATTCAGCAAGCCACCAATAACGAAAGTTGGATCTCTCTCGGCTTCGGCAAAAATACTCGCCACCAATGAAGTGGTGGTGGTTTTACCATGGGTTCCTGCCACCGCAATTCCATGTCGAAAGCGCATTAATTCGGCCAGCATTTCCGCCCGACGCACAACGGGGACCCGCAACTCATGTGCCGCTAATAATTCAGCATTGTCCTGCTTTATAGCGCTTGAAACCACAACCACGCTGGCACCTTCGATATTGTTCGCCATGTGACCTAACACAATAGTCGCGCCTAGCACTCTTAGGCGTTCCGTATTGGTGTTTTCAGCAATATCAGAGCCCGATATTTGATAGCCTTGATTCAGCAACACTTCTGCTATTCCGGCCATGCCGGCGCCCCCAATACCGACAAAGTGAATGCGCTGCACCCGACGCATTTCAGGTACATTCACTATGGTAAAGGGCTGTGCTTTGGTTGCGGTCATGCTAGTCATCGCTCTTCTCAAATCTTTTACATTCATTCGCTAAGCGTTGGGTCGCTTCTGGCATCCCACGCTCGCGGGCGAAACGCGCCATTGTCCACAGTTGTTGCCTGTCATGCAATAAACGTTTTAAGTGGATGGCTAAAGCCCCATTTTCTAACTCTTTTTGCGGCATTAATAGTGCCGCACCACAACTTTCCAAAACCTTTGCATTCGCTGTTTGATGATCATCCACTGCATGCGGCAATGGCACCAAAATAGAAGCGACACCAACGGCTGCTAGCTCCGACACAGTTAACGCTCCAGCGCGGCAAATAACCAGGTCTGCTTTTGCAAATTCCGATGCCATATCGTCAATAAATTCATGTACGGCAAGCGAGCTTATGACTTCAGCCCCGGCATACGCTGCTTTAGTACTGGCTTCGTTACCCTGACCACATTGATGAACCACATTGAGCTCTACATCCACTAACTGCTGAACCGCTTGTGGCACTTGCTCATTCAATACTTTTGCGCCCAGGCTTCCGCCGACAACTAATATCGTTATAGGCCCTGCAATGCTCTTATCTTCCTGATGCGTTTTTACAACCTCAGTAAAAGCCTGACGCAGCGGGTTGCCAACCACCGAGTATCGGCGCCATTGAGGCGTCGCCACCGGCAAACCTAAAAATACATTGGTTGCCCGAGGCGCCAGTAAGCGGGTTGTCATACCCGGTACTGCATTCTGTTCATGCACTAACAGTGGAATGCCCATCATTTTTGCGGCAATGCCCATCGGGGCGCAGACATAACCGCCAAAGGTCACAACAACGTTCGGCTGTAAATGCTTTAATAATCGACGACACTGCAGGACAGCTTTGGCCAGCACCAGCGGCATCTTCAATTTGCGCAGTAATCCGTGTCCACGCACTCCGGTCATGCTAATGCTATGCAAGCTAAAACCTGCGGCCGGAATAACTCTGGACTCAAGGCGCCCTTCCTGGGTTCCCAGCCAGTCAATCTGCCAGCCGTCATTTCGTAAGTTTTCAGCCACTGCCAGTGCCGGGAAAATATGGCCGCCGGTACCTGCTGCCGCAATCAATGCACGGTTCATTCAGCACCTCCGCGCGGCGCAACTTTGCGGCCGCTCATTCGGCGTTCATGATCAATGCGCAGCAATAATCCGATAGCCAGTGCTGACACAACTAAGCTAGTACCACCGTAACTCACTAACGGTAGCGTTAAGCCTTTTGTCGGCAACGCACCAGATGCCACACCGATATTCACAAAGGCCTGGATACTGAACCAAACGCCAATTCCATAGGCCAAATACCCGCCGTAGCGTTGATCGACCATTAGGCAGCGACGTCCAATAATTAAAGCGCGCCAAACCAGCATTAATACAACCGCTATCACGCCCATCACGCCTACAAAGCCGAGCTCTTCGGCAACAACGGCCATGATAAAGTCGGTATGAGCCTCGGGCAGGTACTGCAATTTTTGGATGCTATTCCCTAAACCCGCACCGCTAAATTGCCCCTGTCCAAAGGCAATAAGCGACTGCATTAGCTGGTACCCTGCGCCAAATGGGTCTTTCTCGGGCTCAAGGAAGGTCAAAAAGCGCTGCATTCGATAAGGCTCAACAATAATCAGCAGTATCATTGCCAGCACACAAGTAATGAATACCGCGAAAAACTGCCAAAGTTTAGCTCCTGCCAGAAAAAGCATGGCAACAGTCGTCGCGGACAACACAACGACGGTTCCAAAGTCGGGCTGCATCAGCAGCAATACCGCTGCGATAAACAACAAGGCCAAAGGTTTGATGAAACCTTTAATAGCTTCCCGGACTTCGTCTTCACGACGCGCCAGATAACTGGCCATGTACACGTAGAAAAACAACTTAGCCATTTCCGCTACTTGCACGGTAATGGGGCCGACTTTTATCCAACGCTGCGAGCCGTTCACTTCGTGCCCAACAACGAGAACAACCAGCAACATGGCCAATCCAACCAACAAGAGCTTACCGCTATGTTCATTCCATAACGTGGTAGGAATCCGCAAGGACGCCAGCATTACCAATAAGCTGATAACAATATAAATGCCATGTCGAATTGCAAAGTGAAATGGGTTTCCGGTCAGCCGGTCAGCCGTTGGTAATGACGCTGAAGACACCATAATAAATCCAAAGGCTAACAATGCGAGTGACACCGTTAGCAGCACGCGGTCGTAAAGAGCCTGACTGGTTGGCGGTTTAAACCATTCAACCAGTTGCTGCCAGAGCGGAGCTTTGGCGGCTGGCATTTCAAGCGCTAATTGTTCTTCACGCACTGTTGCCATTGGCTGCCTCCACCGCTTGACAAAATACGTCACCGCGATGCTCAAAGTTATTAAACTGGTCAAAACTTGCACATGCTGGCGATAACAACACCATGTCGCCGGGCTGCACCAGTGACTTAGCAAGCTCTACGGCCTGCTCCAGGCTGTTAACCTGTCTTGAGCCATTAAACAGCTTGCCAATTTTCGGACCGTCTTTACCTATTGTCAGCAGTATGTCGACTTTATCTAAAGTCTCTGCTAACTCTTTAAAGTCCGCACCTTTGCCGTCGCCACCTGCAATGAGGAGTAATCTACCGGTAATTGCCGGTCGCAGCCCCTCCACCGCCGCAGCGGTTGCACCAATATTGGTGGCTTTTGAGTCATTTACCCATAACACGCCTGATTCCTGACTCACTAACTGGCAACGGTGCGCTAAACCGGTGAAGTTTTTAGCTGCTTCTACTGCATCTTCTATTGAAATGCCGAGCGACACAGCCAGTCCCAGTGCAGCTTGGGCGTTCAATAAGTTATGAACACCCTGTAACTGCAGCTGATCTGCCCGCAGAACTACTTCACCGGCATAAGTAATGGCAACGGGACCGCTTGATTTATCAACATTACCTCCTAGCAAGCCAAAATCATTGGGATGAGCGTCTTTGCCAACGCTTAGTACCTTCCCGGTGATAGGGTGAGGCCAGGTATCCTGCTGCTGACGGTTCAACACCCAGGTATCGGCGTTATTAAATATACGCTGCTTAGCAGCAATATAATCCTCAAGCGCATTATAACGGTCGAGGTGATCAGCGCTAATATTCAGCAACGCTGCGGCTTTCAGTTTTAACTTTTCAGTTAGCTCCAGCTGAAAACTCGATAATTCAAGCACGACAGCGTCTGGCTTGTTATCCAGCTGCAGCAGGTCTAATACAGGTAAACCAATATTTCCCGCAGCAACCACATTCTTTCCGACCTGCTGACCAATAAACTCGACCAGTCGGGTTACTGTCGACTTACCGTTTGAACCGGTCACAGCCACCAGTGGAAAATCGACGTTTTGAGCAAAAATTTCAATATCCCCAACGACGGGTATACCCGCATCGCGAGCTAGCGTCAGCGGCTCTTCACGTAAATCGATACCGGGGCTTGTAATAATCAAATCGGCGGCTAACGTGTCCTCTATTTCCCAGTGGCGAGTGTTGAACTCAGCGCGTGGCATTATCGCTTTCGCGTCTTCAAGACCCGGCGGGTTTTCACGCGAATCAAACACTCGCACATCAGCAATTAACGACGGCTTGTTTGCCAGAAAACGCACAACCGATACCCCGGTCTTACCCAGACCAAGCACCATGATGTGTTTTATTTTCTGCCAGTTTATCGTTGTCATTGTTATTACCGAAGTTTCAGTGTCGCTAAACCAATTAGCACGAAAATTAAAGACAATATCCAAAAGCGCACGATAACTCGTGGCTCTGGCCACCCTTTTAGCTCGTAATGGTGGTGAATAGGTGCCATACGGAAGACTCGTTTGCCTCTAAGCTTGTATGAGCCAACCTGAAGCATGACCGACACGGTTTCCATGACGAACACACCACCCATAATGAACAGCACCAGCTCCTGACGAACCAAAATGGCAATGATGCCAAGTGCAGCTCCAAGCGCCAGCGAGCCAACATCGCCCATAAATACCAGTGCCGGATAGGTGTTAAACCAAAGGAAGCCAAGACCGGCTCCCACAATAGCGGCACAAACAACCAGTAATTCTGCGGTTAGTGGTAAATAAGGAATTTGTAAGTAATCGGCGAAGTTCACATTACCGGAGGCGTAAGCAAAAATACCCAGCGCCGCTGCCACCATAACGGTTGGCATGATGGCCAAGCCGTCCAGGCCATCGGTTAAGTTCACCGCATTACTGGTACCCACCATGACAAAGTAGGCCATAAGGATGTAAAGCATGCCCAGCTGCGGCATGACATCTTTAAAGAACGGTACTAGCAGGGCAGTTTCAGCCCCCATGGTGCTGCTCCAATACAGGTATACCGCCGCTGCACTGGCAATAACGGATTGCCAGAAGTACTTCCACTTGGCAATGAGGCCTTTTGGATCTTTACGCACAACTTTACGGTAGTCGTCGATGAAGCCAATAATGCCAAAACCTGTTATGACCAGTAGCACAACCCAGACATAACGGTTTTCTAAGTCAGCCCAGAGTAATGAAGAGCCAAGCACTGCCGCCAAAATTAAGACTCCCCCCATGGTTGGGGTTCCGCTCTTACTTAAATGACTTTGTGGGCCGTCATCTCTTACGGTCTGCCCAATTTGCAGAAGCTGCAGACGACGAATTAATGTTGGACCTAACCAGAGCGATAGTACCAATGCCGTTAAGATGCTTAATATTGCTCTCAACGTTAGGTAAGAAAACACGTTAAACGCGCTTTCAAATTGCATTAGGTACTCAGCCAACCAAACTAACATGCGTGTTTATCCCCTATACTGCTGTGGCTCGCTACAGCGCTTTGCAACGCCGCTACGACGCGCTCCATGTGCGCAGACCGTGAGCCTTTAACCAGCACTGTGACCGGCTGCTTACCCTGTTGTTCTGTAAGTCTTTGTAAAATCGCCTGCACTAGGGCATCCAGTTGACTGAAATGCTTGCCTCCGTGACCATTAAACACTTCACTCGCGCTTTGGCTGAGTACGCCCAGGCTGTATAAATTATCAATGCCCGTACCTATAGCATGCTCGCCTATTTCTTCATGATAAGCGCGGGCATCAGCCCCAAGCTCTCCCATGTCGCCCAGGACAAAAATTCGATAACCACTGTAGCTACCCAGTAAATCCAGCGCAGCTTTTGTTGAGGCAACGCTCGCATTATAGGTGTCGTCAATAATACGTAAGTGCTCACTAACTTTGATGGTGGTTAGACGACCTTTAGCAGGAGTTACCAGCTCTAAGCCGCTAATAATGTCAGTCAGAGGAACGCCTAGCTGATAAGCCGCTGCTGAGGCTGACAGCGCATTAAGCACATTGTGGCGGCCACTTAACTGTAAAGTCACTGCCTCGGCTTGGCCGTCAATATGTAAGGAAAAGGTTGGGTTGCCTTCATCGTTGAGTTGAATGTCTGTTGCATACACATCAGCTTGCTCAGATAAACCGAACGTCTGCCAGTGGTAGTTAGCGCACACTGACTCCCAACTCGAACTGTAATCAGACTCTAGTGGGGTAATCGCCACTCCCTGGCTCCCCAGACCACGGAAAATCTCAGTTTTAGCGCGCGCAACACCGTGCACACTGCCAAAACCTTCAACATGCGCAGCGCTGACATTATTCAGTATTGCTACATCAGGCTTAGTTAAGTTAGTGGTGTAACCAATCTCTCCGGGATGATTCGCGCCCAACTCAATAACCGCGTATTTATGCTGCTTTCCAAGGCGTAACAATGTCAGCGGCACACCAATGTCATTATTGAAGTTACCGGCTGTTGCCAGAGTACTGTCCTTAAGCGACAGAATGGAAGACAGCATTTCTTTAACTGTGGTTTTTCCGTTACTACCGGTAATAGCAACGGTTTTTGGAGCCACTTCTGCTTTCACTGCCGCACCGAGTAGTCCCAATGAATAGCGCGTATCCTCAACGACAATTTGGCTTAATTCGGTTTGTTGCGGCTTCTCAACAAGCAAGGCTTCAGCACCACCTTGTCGAGCTTGCTCGGTAAATCGATGCGCATCGAAATTAGGCCCCTTTAACGCAATAAATAGCGCCCCGGTTAAGTCGTCACGCGTATCCGTTGATACCTTACTGATTGTTTTGTCTTCACCGACAAGACGCCCACCGACTTTCTCTGCTATCCAGGTTAAGGTTACAGAAATCATGCGCAGTCTCCTTGCAGCCAGTCGCTGACAACCGCTCGTTCGTTGTAATCAACACGCTGTGTGCCTATTACTTGATAATCTTCATGCCCCTTGCCAGCCAGAAGTACGACATCATCCTGCTGGGCTTCTTGCATGGCCCGAATCACGGCTTTCCGGCGACCCGGCCATACTTTCACTTTGTCCTTTTCAGCAATGCCGGCAAGAATGTCATCAATAATCTGTTCACTGGGTTCTGTACGCGGGTTGTCGTCGGTAACAACGACAACATCGGCTGAATCCGCCGCGACTTTCCCCATTTGCGGGCGTTTGCCCCGGTCTCTGTCACCACCACACCCAAATACACACCATAGTTTGCCTTTGCAATGCAGCCGCAGCGCTCTTAGCACTTGGTCCAAAGCGTCCGGTGTGTGAGCGTAATCAACGACAACCAATGGCGAATGCTGATTGTGGAAAGCCTCCATACGACCCGGCACTGGCATTAACTGTTTGCAGGCATTGGCTAAGTCGCCTGGCTTGTACCCAAGAGAAAGCAACGTCGCTATTGCAGTTAACACGTTGTAGATATTGAAGCGCCCTAATAGCGGCGTTTCTATTGCGTAAGACTGTCCCTGCCAGCTCAATTCAAACGTCGAGCCCTCTTCATGGAATTGCAGTCCTGAGGCTTTTAGGCTTGGCTCCAACGATGAGTCGTTTAATGTCACCCAAAGTTCAGCACCATGTTCTTTGTACCAGTTCGCCAATACCGTATCGTCGGCATTCACAATTCGGTGCTGAACACCAAAGTCCGTAAATAGGCGCTGTTTTGCAGCAACATAATCGTCCATCGTGCCGTGGTAATCCAGGTGGTCACGACTAATATTGGTAATAGCGGCAGCTGCAAATTGAAGGGCGTCTACCCGGCGCTGCACTAACGCATGGGACGACACTTCCATAGCCACCAACTCAGCACCTTCCGCTTTCAACGTAGCCAGCCGTTGTTGAATAGTAACCGCATCTGGTGTGGTATGGCGCTCTGGTAACAGCCGTCCAATTAAGCCGCTTCCTGTTGTGCCAATAACGGCTGACTCCTGACCCAAGCGTTGAGCAAGTTGCGCAATAATATGAGTGACCGATGTTTTGCCGTTAGTACCGGTAACGCCGATAACGGTCATACCTTTTGACGGGTGCTCGAAGAAGTTTCCGGCAATTTCAGACAAATGCTCACGAACCCCACTAAAGCCGACAACAACGGCACCTCGACGCTGCTCTACCGCTAAGCCCGGAGACTCAGCAATCACCGCAACAGCGCCTTGGTCGATAGCCGCGTCGATATAAGCACGACCATCGGTTTCATACCCGGGTATTGCAATGAATAAATCACCATTAGCGACCTGACGGCTATCCAGTTTTACGCCCGAGACGGTCACATCTGGAATATTTAATGATGCAGGCAACATATTTAGAAGTTCAGAAAGCATTTTCATTGCTGACCTCCGAAGCCTGCTGCGCGAATTTCTGTGTCATCCGGGTTATCCGGCGGCACGTTCAACAAGCGCATGGTTTGCGCGACGATATTTGAGAATACAGGGGCAGCTGCGGTGCCACCGTAATAGTCATCCGTTCCCGGCTCGTTTATTGTCACAACAACCACTACTTCTGGGTTGCTCACTGGCGCAATGCCGGCAAACAACGCGACATATTCATCACCATAACCACCCGTTGCTTTCGTTTTCCGAGTGGTACCGGTTTTCCCGGCAATTCGGTATCCCGGTACCTGAGCCTGTTTTGCTGTGCCGTCACGCACTACTTCTTCCATCATGTGCATAACGGCAAGCGTATTATCAGGATTAAAGACTTGCTCGCCTGGTAGCGGTGATTCTTGACGGAATATGGTCAGCGGTCGCTTCACACCACCGGAGGCTATAATACTGTAAGCTTTAGCTAGCTGTAGGGTCGTAACAGACAAGCCATAACCATAGGACAATGTGGCTATTTCAAACTCAGACCAACGACGCCGATCGCTCAGCAGCCCCATACCCTCGCCCAGTAAGGCAACTCCTGTATCACTACCAAAGCCAGCATCCGCGTAGGTTTGCAGTAATGGGTCGACACCTAAGTCCAGTGCCATTTTCGTCACACCCACATTTGACGAGTGCTTAAGAACTTCCGTCAGGGTAAGTTCTCCCCGGTTACGTGGATCGCTCACACGACGTCCACCCAGGCGCAGCCAACCAGGACTAGTATCAATAATGTCACCGGCTTTATGACGGCCGTTTTCCAGCGCACTCAGCACCACCAAAGGCTTGACCGTCGAGCCTGGCTCGTAGCTGTCGGTAATCGCCCGATTTCGCATTCTGAATGACTGCAAATCGGCACGATTGTTAGGGTTAAAGGACGGGCTGTTGACCATTGCCAGGATTTCACCAGTATCAACATCGAGTACAATAGCGGAGCCAGACGTTGCCTGGTTGTAGCGCACGGCTTTTTTAAGCTCTGTATAGGCAGTCGCCTGAATCCGCTGATCGATACTCAAGGTTAATTGTTTTGGTTGTTGCGCCTCTGTCTGGCTAATTTCCTCAACAACCCGCCCTTGCGCGTCCTTGCGGTAAACTCGCTTGCCCGGTTGTCCGGTCAAGTGTTCGTCATACAGTAACTCGAGTCCTTCCTGACCCTCACCATCAATATTTGTCAGACCCACTAAATGGGCAGCAATTTCACCGGTTGGGTAATAACGGCGAGACTCTGTTTTTAAATAAACGCCCGGAATTTTTAGCTGCTTGACGTAATCCGCTTCCGACGGGGTGACTTTTCGCTGCAAATAAACAAAGCGTTTGCTTGGATCATCGACTTTATCAACCAAGGCTTCGCGGTTCATTCGAAAGGTTTCTGCCAATGCCTGCCAGCGCCGGTTATCTGCCAACGCATTATGTTCATCAATACGTTTAGGGTCAGCCCAGACAGTTTCTACCGGGACGCTAACAGCAAGCTCGCGGCCGTGACGGTCGACAATACTGCCTCGCTGCACTGGCAAGCTATCAGAGCGTAAACTACGCATATCGCCTTGCAAGGAGAAGCGTTCAGGGCTAACAACTTGTATATAAGCTGCTCGCGCAACCAGAACGGAGAAAACACCGAACAGCACGGTCACTGCGATATAAAAACGCCAGCGAGTACCAGCCGGTTCAGTCCGTTTTTTACGCTTCGCCATTACCATGAGACCATAACCTCCGTTTCGGATGTTACGTCACGCATTCCAAGCTGCTGTTGAGCAATACGTTCAACCCGGCTGTGCTCTGTCAGTGCATTCTGCTCAATCACTAAATGTCGCCACTCGCGGTCAAGCGTGTCGCGGTAAGACAACAGATCATCACGTTCAGCTGTCAGCTGACGGTTCAAGTGAGCCACATAAACAATGCTTAGTGCGTTAAAAACGACCACCACACCCAGTAGCACAATCCACTTGTGCTGCACTAAATCTTGCAGCACCATTTTGGTTAAGCTGGGATAGCGTTGTTTAGTCATGGTAAACCCTCCTTGCTATACGCAGCACTGAACTGCGTGCCCGAGGGTTTAGTGAGACTTCGTGTTTGCCTGGTTTTATGGCTTTACCCACTTTTTCTAATGACTTGTCTTTATTTATCTCGGCATCAGTAACAGGTAATCCGGCTGGTACCTGCTTGCCTTCGCTGTGTTTGCGAATAAAACGTTTAACCAATCGGTCTTCCAGGCTATGGAAACTAATAACGACTAGACGTCCGTCTTGCTTCAGTGCCGACAGCGAGGCTTCAAGCGCCTGCTCTATTTGTTCCAGCTCTTTATTGACGTGAATTCGAATAGCCTGGAATGTCCGCGTTGCCGGGTGCTTATGCTTTTCTTTTACCGGACTGACACGGGCAATCATATCCGCCAGTTGTTTCGTGCGCACAAAAGGCTCTTTCTCGCGATCCATAACAATGGCGCTGGCAATTTTTCGCGCAAAACGCTCTTCGCCGTATTCTTTAAGTACCCAGCTTATCTCATCTTTTTCAGCTCGGTTCAGCCATTCGGCGGCTGTTTCACCGCGCGTGGTATCCATTCTCATATCGAGTGGTCCGTCGCGCATGAAGCTAAAACCTCTCTCGGCATCATCGAGTTGTGGGGACGACACGCCAAGGTCGAATAAAATACCGGTAACTTTTCCGGTTAATTGCCGCTGTTCAAGTACCTGTTGCAGGTTTGAGAAAGGAGTGTGGATAATGTCAAAACGTGGGTCGTCTTGCAGTGTTTTAGCGGCTTCAATAGCTTGTGGGTCTTGGTCTAACGCAATAACCTGAGCGTCATTGCCTAGCTTTTCTAACAACGCACGCGTGTGACCACCACGTCCAAATGTGGCGTCAATATAGGTGCCTGCTGTATCAGTCACTAAAGCGTTGATGGACTCTTCCAGTAGCACCGAAACGTGTTGCGGTGACGTTGTTATCATTATAGAGAGAAGTCTTCCAGTCTTTCGTTTAGGGTGAAGTCGCCCTCGCGCTCAACGTCCATATCCTGAGCCACTTGGTCATGCCAAGCGTCTTCATCCCACAGTTCAAATTTGTTCAGCTGACCAACCAACATAAGCTTCTTCTCGAGCCCTGCATGTTGTCTTAAAGGTGCTGATATCAGTAAACGACCGTTTTTATCCATTTCACAGTCGTCTGCATGGCCGAGTAACAACCGCTGCAAGCGGCGTTCTGCGGGGTTCATACTCGATAAACGGGTGAGTTTCTGCTCAATGATTTGCCACTCGGGAAGCGGGTACAACAACAGGCACGGTTGTTTAATATCAATCGTGCATACCATTTTCCCTTCACAGTCTAAAGACAAGGCTTGGCGATACTTAGCTGGGATTGCTAAGCGCCCTTTGCTGTCAAGACTGAGTGTTGTTGCTCCTCGGAACATGATCCCACCTGATCATTAAGATCCACTATTATCCACAAATCCCCACAATGTTACAGTCTAGGTTCCACTGTTTCCCACTGTCAAGAAAAAAACCGTTCTATTTGTCAGGGTTTCTGGCCGATAACAACTAAGCTATTGAAGAAACGTATGAAATAGCAGTGTTAGAGCCTGGGATTAATTTGTGTAATACTCAGGTGAGTCACATTTGAGGTAAATTCGCGCATGAAGCGTTTTTGGCTTTTCATTATTTTTAGCTTTGCTGTTGCCTGTACCGGTGTTATTTGGTTTGCCGAAAACCAACACGCTCAAACCGTAGAAGCCCGAAAGCGCACAGCAACCGAGCGCCTTGGCAAATTGCGTGCTGCGTTAGAGGGACAACTGAATTCCTCCTTAGTCACTGTGCGCGCTTTGCGAGCTGAAATTAAACTGTCTCCCAATATTTCTAATGCTCGGTTTAACGCGTTGATGACCGAGTTAATCACCCAAGATGTCCCCATCCGCCATGTTGCCTTAGCACCTGACCTGGTTATTCAATTTGTGCACCCATTGAAGGGGAACGAACAAGCTCTTGGTTTTAATTACAGAGAGTCGCAAGCCCAGCTTGAGGGCGTACAAAAGGCCATTACAAACGGCGACGTTGTTATAGATGGCCCCGTCGAGTTAGTACAAGGCGGTTTAGCTTTAATTGCGCGAGCGCCCGTTGTTTTAGAAAACGACTTATGGGGTGTCATTGCAGTTGTTATTCAAATTGATGAGCTTATGTCTAACAGTGGCTTAAGCTCTGAACAAGGAGTTTACGCAACAGCATTAGCTAAACTCAATACGGTCGGCGACCGGGAATTTCAATTCGGCGATCCGTCTGTTTGGAAGAAAGATCATGTCTCTAGCGACGTCTCACTTTCCGCTGGGCAGTGGCTACTGGCAACAGCGCCGGTTGATGGAAATTGGGTTCCCAAAGGTTTCGTCTACTGGAGCATTGTCGTTTTTGGTCTCATATTGGCAGCCTTAATGAATGCCTTTATGTATTACCTTTTTTATACGCAAATGCGACTGCGCAAAGCCCTTACCATTATTGATGAACAAGCCAGCTTTGACTCACTCACACAGTTGCACAATCGACGCTCCTTTATTAGACACCTCAACCGTTTAACTGGCAAAGCGGCTAAATACAATCATTTCGCAATTCTATTTATCGACTTAGATCACTTCAAAGAGGTGAATGACAGCCTCGGGCATGACTCTGGTGATGAGTTATTAAAGGTGGCGGGCTCACGTTTAAGAAAAGAGCTTAGGCCGGAAGACTTTATCGCTCGTTTGGGCGGCGACGAGTTTGTTGTTGTCATTAACCGGCTGAAATCAAAAGACGTTATTGACCAATTAGCTCTGAAACTAAATAACGCGTTGAATAAACCCTTTGCGTTAAGTCATAGCCAAGTGCAAACCTCATGCAGTATCGGCGTTGCACTTTACCCAGACGATGGCCTGACTACCGAGCAGTTACTTAAAAATGCCGATTTGGCGATGTATGCAGCGAAAGAAGCTGGGCGACGCACGCACTACTTCTTCAATGAAGAGCTTCGCAGGCGTTCGGAGCACCAGAGCTCAATACATAACCGTATGCGAGCAGGGTTAAAAAACCGTGAGTTTCGTTTGGTGTATCAGCCTATCGTTAATTTTGGTAACGGCAAAGTTGAAAAGTGTGAAGCTCTGCTGCGATGGACAGACGACAACGGTAATGTCATATCCCCTGCGGAATTTATCCCGGTTGCCGAAAGTACCGGTTTAATACACGAACTTGGTCAGTTTGTTTTAGAGCAAGCCTGCGCTGATTGGAATTTACTGCAGAGCAACGACATTCATATAGGCTTGTCCATTAACCGCTCCGAACGGGAGCTTAATGATTTAAATGCCGCCAAACAATGGCTTGAATGTATTAGTCAGCACCAGTTACCGGCGGACAAAGTGACCTTTGAAATTACTGAGTCACTGCTAATGAGCAATAAACAGCGACAGATTCACATTCTGCATTACTTGCGTTCAAACGGCGTTAAAATTGCGATTGATGACTTTGGGACTGGCTACTCCAGTATCAATTACCTTCAGCGTTACCCGGTTGATTACCTGAAAATTGATCGGAGCTTTCTGAACCACGCACCTGGCGATAGAATACAAGTTGCCTTGACTGAGGCATTGCTGCGAGTGGCCCGCGCATTAGATATTGATGTGATTGCCGAAGGCGTTGAAAACAAAGAGCAATGGGAGTTTCTCCAACACCAGAAATGCGACTTTGCACAGGGCTACTACATTAGTCCCGGCCTGGGTATTGAAGAGCTCACACGTTTCTTAAAACAGTGGCAATTTTAAAATAAGGGGAGAGTCGGCCGATAAGCCGGGTTCTGTCGTGGACAATCATTCATCTAGTGATCAGGTTGCCCTGATCCTCAAGCAGTCTACCCGGGTTCAACGCGGGCCGCGCCAATGAACCCCTATTTGACCTTGCTCCGGGTGGAGTTTACCGTGCCGCGAACTGTTACCAGCCGCGCGGTGCGCTCTTACCGCACCCTTTCACCCTTACCTGTGCTGCAAGCAGCCATCGGCGGTTTGCTCTCTGTTGCACTAGTCGTCGGCTTACGCCGCCCAGACGTTATCTGGCACCCTGCCCTATGGAGTCCGGACTTTCCTCCCCCTGTAAACAGGCAGCGATTGTCTGGCCAACTCTCCGGCGACGGATTCTACGCTGTGTGGCGCACTAACTCAATCGTTGTTTTTCTGACTTAACGCCCACTGGTACAATTCATTTTTTCGCTCACCATGAAGCTTCGCACTTAACGCCGCGGCTTTTTTCAAAGGCAGTTCTTCAAGCAGTATTTGCAACGTGCGTTTCGCATCTTCACCTGGACCAGAGGTGTCCTTAGGTGCCTGAAACGGCTCAACCAACAGAACCATTTCTCCGCGCTGCTGGTTTGGATCCTCGTTTAAGCGTGTTATGAGCTCCCCAGCCGAGCCTGTTAAATAAGTCTCGAATTGTTTGGTAAGCTCGCGCGCTAACACCACTTGCCGCTCGTCCTCGAAAATATCCGCCATCGCTTCCAGAGTGTGCAGTATTCGGTGTGGGCTTTCATAAAACACTAAAGTACGCGGTGTGTTCACCAAGCTCTCCAGCTTTGCTCGACGTTGTGCCGGCTTAGACGGTAAAAAGCCCTCGAATTGAAAACTGTCGGTCGGCAAACCGGCCCCTGAAAGCGCCACTGTCAGCGCACAAGCTCCTGGCAACGAAGTGACTTTCACATTCTGTTTCCGACACAAACTTACAAGCGCATAGCCCGGATCACTAATTAACGGCGTGCCCGCATCAGAAACCAAAGCTATCGACTCACCATTTATCACCCGCTCAATCAGTTGTTCAGCTTTTGCTTTTTCATTGTGATCGTGAAATGCAAAGACAGGAACCTGTACGCCATAATGTTCCAGTAATTTACGAGTATGACGTGTGTCTTCCGCTGCAATTGCGTCCACTTCCTTAAACACCGTGAGTGCTCGTTCGGTAATATCCGAGAGGTTTCCAATTGGCGTAGGTACTATATAAAGGGTGCCTGGTTCCGACATAAAAGCGCCTTCGTTTGTGTCCATGTTCAATGCGGTTTATAGTATCACCGAATAGTCGTCAATGCGGAATCTTACTGTGTTTAAAGCGTATCGTTTTGTTTTTATCGCCATTATTGCCTGCTTTGCTCTGACACAATGTACGTCAGCGCCAAAACGCACCCAAACGCCACAAGAGCGACCGGATGTTCAGCAGCAGACGCTCGATTTAGAAGACGCAAAAAGCTCTGCTGACTGGCTGGAAGAAGCATGGCAGGCCCCCAATGATATCGCCAAGAACTCAGCATTAGTGCAGGCGGCGCTGACTCTTCAGGACGAGAAAGAATGGCAGAAATCGGCAGCGATACTTGCGCGCCTGGACAAAAACCAGCTGACTAATGACGCTAACCGTTATTTCCGACTGGCCAAAGGCCGTTGGTATGCACACAATCAACAGTGGCCTCAAGTTTACAAAACGCTAGAAGGGCTACCTGAGCAGTTCACTCAAAAAGAATATAAACGCCTAACTCTGGAATTACTTGCCTTTGCTGCTGGAGAACGGCATCAGTATTGGCAGGCACTGGCGTGGCAAGTAGAAGCTCAACGCTACTCCGACGAACCATCGCCTAATGCATTATGGCAAACAGCCAGTCAGGTGACACAATCGCAGTTGCCAGCGGAACGCCCTAGAGATCTCGTTTTAGCCGGTTGGTGGCGCCTAATCGATAACCATCATCAGGCAATGACGTCACCAAGCGCTTTTTCAGCGTTGTTAGACAATTGGCAAAACAGTTTTCCGAATCACCCTGCGCGTGAACTCGTCAACTCCTGGGTTAGCTCCGATAGCCAAAGCAATGAAGTCGACAAAAGTACAAATACAATCATTGCTGTTTTACTGCCATTATCCGGTCAATACGAAGCGCAGGGTCTAGCGGTGCGTGACGGCATTATTGCCAAAGTTAGTGAAACCAAGAGCTATGAGCTGGTTTTTATCGATACTCACCAGCTAAGCTTCGAAGAACAGCAGTCCAAGCTAGAAGAGTTAAAGCCAGCGGGAGTTATTGGTCCTCTGTTAAAAGGCTCTGTTACCGAATGGGTTCGACAGACAAGTTTAAATACTCCTCAGGTCTTTCTTAACCAAATTGATGCAGATACCTCAGAGGCGACGGCAAATAGCCACTCCATTTTCTTTGCGCTAAACCCTGAAACAGAAGCAGAGCAAGCGTCTGAGTTTATGAGCTCTGCATCGAGCCGAACGAAGCGTCCGCTGGTTTTGGCAGCGAATACCCCTGGTTCGCAACGCATGGTTGAGCGCTATAAAGAAAGCTGGTCAGGTATTAACGAGCCTTCGGTGAGCTTATTCAGCCAAAGGGACGACATGAAGTCGGCGGTGGAAGCATCGTTGGGACTCGTGGGCAGTAAAGAGCGAATTCGGGCAGTAAAAATTGCTGCAGGCAAAATCATCGTTGATGAGCAAGAGCGTAGCCGGCGTGATATAAGTGGTATTTATTTGCCCGGAAACCTCCAACAAGTTCGTCTGTTAAAACCCTTTATTGATGTCAGCATTTCACCTTTTGCTGAACGTATTCCTGTTTATGGAACCTCGTCTGCACACGAGCTTACGAATCAACTTGGCGACAACGATCTCAACGGTCTTATATTTTCTGAAACACCTTGGTTAGTCCAGAACGGCGGCCAAAATGTTTTGCTAAACCAATGGCTTGACGCTCGTTCAGGGTGGGAGCTCTCACAAGCTCGTTTAGCCGCTATGGGTTACGATAGCGTCGACTTGTTACAACGTTTACCCATAATGCAACGTATGCCAGGAACACAGTGGAAAGGTTTAAGTGGCGTTCTGAGTGTAGAAAACCAAGTCGTGAATAGACAGTTACAATGGGCTGCATTTAAAAACGGGAGTATCACCGTGCTAGAGGAGCAGCCCAATGCAGGAAAAAACAACCGGTAATAAAGCGGAGTCCATAGCGTCCGAGTTTCTGGCCAAGCATCAGATTAGCATTGTCGAGCGGAATTATCGTATTGACGGTGGAGAGGTCGACCTAATAGCCAGAGATAAAGACGTTTGGATATTTGTAGAAGTAAAGTATCGTGCAAATGAAAAGTTTGCGTCAATACTGGAACAAATAACGCCCCAACAATGTCGTAGAATTCGCTATACTGCGCGCCATTATTTAATGACTCATAATATAGATGAACATACCGCAGCAATAAGATTTGATGTTATTGGCATTAGCGGAGGTTCGCTTAACATAGAATGGATTAAGGACGCCTTTTAATAATGATGACTGACGAGTCTATTAAAGCGCTTTTTACACAGAGCATTCAAACCCAAATATCGGCTGTCGAAAGCCTCTCTGAGGACATGCTGGCAACCGTTGAGCTACTCGTTGGACATCTTCTGAACGGTCAGCGTGTTTTTATTTCCGGAACGGACACAAGTAGCTCACTGGCTGGTCATTTTGTCCACCTAATGACGGAAGGCATGAAATTAGAGCGTCCGCCTTTTCCGGTAATAAGTCTGACATCGAGCCCCAAAAAACAGCTTGCGGCACTCGGCCAGTCCGGCGATATCTTGCTCGTTATTGCGGATAGAGACTCCGATCAACTGACGGGTGTAATGGAAAGCGCAATTAGCCGGGAAATGATTATTATCGCACTGACCAGTGAAGGAAATGAGCTAGTGTCGGGCTTGCTGGGGCCAAATGACGTTGAATTGCGAGTGCCCAGTTTAAATGCAGCCCGAGTGCTGGAAACACAATTATTTATACTGCACAGCCTGTGCGAGCAAATTGAATCGACTATTTTTCCTGAGGAGCATTAAAATGATGAACCAAAGTCGTCATATTCTCATTGTAACAGCGCTTTGTTTAGCGTTTCTTCAGGGCTGTGCGGCCGTAGCAGTGGGAGCTGCTGCCGTGGGCGTTAGCTCCGCCAGCGACCCTCGCACTATCGGCACGCAAATCGATGATCAAACCATTGAAATGAAAGCTAACGCCAAATTAGGCAATCAGAAAAAGCTTAACGAAGCTCGCGTCATTGCAGTTAGCTACAACAACAATGTGCTTCTTATAGGACAAGCTCCAACAGAAGCGCTAAAGCGCCTCGCAGAAGACACTATTCGCGATACCAATGGCATTAATAATATATTTAATCAGATCCGTATTGGCTCTAAGGCTAGCCCAGGGGTTTTAGCTGGGGACAGCTGGATAACCAGCAAGATAAAACTTAAATTCGCCAGCAATGATGCTGTGCCAGCTACTAGCATTAAAGTAGTTACAGAAAATGGTGAAGTTTTCTTGTTAGGAAATGTCACTCAACAACAAGCAAATGCGGCTATCGACATTGCCAGAAATGTTGACGGTGTCGAGAGAGTCATCAAGGCATTAACGATTAAAGGTTAATGCCTTAGCTTACACTATTTGACGACTTTAAGATGGCCGCGTTTTTTCGGCTTATCTGAAGTGCTCTCACCGCCCTCTTTTGAAGCACTGTTTGACTCTTCGGCTTCATCATCAAGGTCAGGCATCTTATCAAGCTCTGGTTCCGCTTCGAACATGGCTCCAGCACCATTTTCACGAGCATAAATAGCCAATGCAGCTGTCATAGGAACAACAACCTGCATTGGTTTGCCACCAAAGCGAGCATTAAACCTGACTTCAGCGTCGGCTAACTGCAGCCCTTGTACAGCCGATGGTGATATGTTGAGAACAATCTGGCCATCGCTGACAAAGTTCTGAGGGACGACGGTACCTACTATGGTTGCATCAACCACCAAATGAGGAGTGAGCTCGTTGTCAACGATCCACTCATAGAGTGCTCGCAGTAAATAGGGACGTTTAGGTGTCATCATTACTTCCTCCACCTTTGAAGCGATTAGGCATTAATTAGCCGCGTGCAAGTTCTCTTTCAGCTTCGGTTAACGAGTCCTGGAAAGTCTTCCGTTCGAATAAACGAACCATATATTGCTTAATCTCTTTTGCGCCCTGACCGTCTAACTCAATACCATAAGCTGGTAAACGCCAAAGTAGCGGTGCCAGGTAGCAATCAACCAAGCTAAACTCTTCACTCATGAAATAAGGCGCGTCGGCAAAAACAGGCGCCAAAGAGAGAATGCCTTCTTTCAATTCCTGTTTCGCTTGTGCGTCGCCTTTGGCAATTTTATCTGCCAACGAGTACCAATCTCTCTCGATACGGTACATCATTAAGCGGCTAGTGCCTCGTGCGACAGGATAAACAGGCATAAGCGGCGGATGTGGGAAACGCTCATCCAAATACTCCATGATGATTTGTGCGTTATATAGCACTAAGTCACGGTCAACAAGCGTTGGTGCCGCTTCAGGATAAGGGTTAAGCTGCAATAGATCTTCCGGGGTGTAGTCTTCCGTCACGAATGTGATTTCAACACCGACACCTTTTTCAGCTAAAACCAAACGCACCTGATGACTTTTTAAATCATCTTTTCCTGAATATAACGTCATTACTGAGCGTTTATTTGCTGTTACAGCCATTCCTTTCTCCAGATAATATCAACGGCAAAAGGGTGGCAAGCCACCCTTTTAAACTCCGCTTTTGCGGACAAACAGACCTAATTACTTAAGATCTTTCCAAAACTCTTTTTTCAAGAACCAGGCTAAAAGCGTAAATATAAGTAGGAATCCGAATACAAACCATCCAATACGACGTTGCTCTAATAGCATTGGCTCGCCCATGTAAACCAGGAACGAGGTCAAATCAAGCGCCGCCTGATCATATTCGCTCTCTGATAAGCGACCGCTACCATCGGTTTTAATTCCTACATAAACGTCCTTCATCTTCCCGTCGATCATACGTTCTTCGTATGTTTTCTCCGGTACACCTTGAAGCTCTTGCAATACGTGCGGCATGCCCACATTCGGGAACACGGCATTATTCACACCAAACGGACGGCTGTCGTCTGTATAGAACGAACGCAGATACGTATATATCCAATCCGCTCCACGTACACGAGCCACGTTGGTTAAATCCGGTGCTGCAGTGCCGAACCAGTTAGATGCTGCTTCGGTGCTCATATTATTGGTAATACGATCACCCGCTTTTTGACCAGTAAACTGCAGGTTTTCTTCACCCAGCTCCTGTGGAATGCCAAGATCTTCAAAGGTTCGGTTATAACGATGATACTGCAATTGGTGACAACCCAAGCAGTAGTTCATGTATAACTGTGCGCCACGTTGCAGTGATGCTTTATCGTGCAGGTCAACCTCAGCTTCGTCCAAAGGTACGGTTGGACCCGCCGCGAAAACCAGCGACGGGACCAAAGTCATAAGAGCGATTAACAATTTTTTCATTTCGACGTCACCCTTTCTGGAACCGGTTTCGTCTTCTCACGTTTACTGTAAAACCACAGTAACCCGAAGAAAGCGAAGTATAGGAACGTAAATATTTGCGCAAAAATAGTCGCTACAGGCGTCGCTGGCTGAGTACCTAAATAGCCAAGCACAATGAAGCTAATCGCAAATACGGTTAAGTTCAGTTTGTGCAATACGCTACGGAAGCGAATTGAGCGAACTTTACCACGATCTATCCATGGCAACAGCGCCAGGAAAACAATCGCTGCGAACATTAAAATAACGCCGAATAACTTGTCGGGTACCGCACGCAAAATTGCGTAGAACGGAGTGAAATACCAAACAGGCGCAATATGCTCTGGTGTCTTCAGAGGGTTCGCTGGCTCAAAGTTTGGTGGTTCCAGGAAAAATCCGCCCATTTCCGGATTAAAGAAAATGACGTAGCAGAAAACAAACAGAAACACACCGAAACCGAACATATCCTTAATGATGTAGTAAGGGAAGAACGGTATTGAGTCGACAATGTCTTTTTTGCTTGTAAAGCGCTCGTGAAATTTGAACTTCGGCTTTTCTTCATCTGGCACTGTGCCTTTTGGCTTTTTGGTATCAACACCGTCGGGGTTGTTCGAACCAACCTCGTGCAGCGCAACAATGTGTAAAAACACCAAAATAACCAACACTAAAGGCAAGGCTATAACGTGCAGTGCAAAGAATCGGTTCAGGGTTGCGCCGGAAATAACGTAGTCACCACGAATCCATAATGTCAGGTCATCACCAATAACCGGAATAGCACCAAACAATGAAATGATTACCTGTGCGCCCCAGTAGGACATTTGTCCCCAAGGCAGCAAGTAGCCCATGAAGGCTTCCGCCATTAGCACCAAGAAGATAAACATACCGAACAGCCAGATAAGCTCACGTGGCTTCTGGTAAGAACCGTACATCATGCCGCGGAACATGTGCAGATAGACCACGACAAAGAATGCGGAAGCACCGGTTGAATGCATGTAACGCAATAACCAACCGTATTCGACGTCACGCATAATGTATTCAACTGACGCAAAAGCACCTTCAGCACTTGGCACGTAATTCATGGTCAGCCAAACACCGGTCAGTATTTGGTTAATAAGAACTATCGTCGCCAAAAAACCAAATACGTACCACATATTGAAGTTTTTTGGAGCTGGGTACTGCGCCAGGTGGATGTTCCAAGTTTTTGTCATCGGGATGCGAGCATCCATCCACTCTACGAATCGCTTAAACATTATGCTTGCCCCTTATCTTCACCCACCAAGATGGTGTTCTCGTCGACAAAGTAATGCGGCGGTACAACCAAGTTTAATGGTGCAGGAACGCTCTCGAATACACGTCCAGCGATATCAAACTTAGAGCCGTGGCATGGGCAGAAAAAGCCGGATTCCACGCCTTCTACGTGTTCGCCCATTCCGCTCGGCAGATAAGATGGAGAACAGCCAAGGTGAGTACAAATACCGACCGCAACAAAGAACTCTTCTTTTATTGAACGGTATTTATTCTGTGCGTAAGGAGGCTGTTGTGGCTCTTCTGAATTTGGGTCGCGAAGGTTGTCTTCAATTTTTGACAGCCCATCGAGCATTTCAGGTGTGCGGCGAACAACCCATACAGGTTTACCACGCCACTTCACACGAATTAGCTGACCCGGCTCAGCTTTACGAATATTCACTTCTACAGGTGCGCCCGCGTTTTTCGCTTTCGCACTCGGGTTCCACGACGCTATGAAAGGAACGGCGACACCCACCGCACCAGCGCCGCCAACCACTGAGGTTGCGACAGTCAAAAAACGACGGCGACCTTTATCTACAGGCGCATTGCTCATCCATCTATTCTCCAGTTTTGGACGCTTCACGGTTCATTGCCGCGAAGTCGGAATTAGCTGCTGCTTTTGTCCGCTTTAGCGGATCACAGAAAATGCTTTGAGATAATAAAGAAAAGACACACTTTTTACAAGAGTAATGCGTCGAGAACTGAGGTATAACTCTATTGGAATAGGCATAAAAAAACCCAGCCGAAGCTGGGTTTTTGACACCACACAAAAAGCGAATTAACGCTTCGAGAATTGTGGGCGTTTACGTGCTTTATGCAAGCCGATTTTCTTACGTTCAACCTGACGTGCGTCACGAGTAACGTAACCTTCTTTACGCAGCGTAGGACGCAGCGCTTCGTCGTATTGCATTAATGCACGCGTGATACCGTGACGAATAGCACCAGCCTGACCGGTAGTACCACCACCGCTTACAGTGATGTAAAGGTCAAACTTCTCAGTCATCTCTACAGCTTCCAATGGTTGACGAACAACCATTTGTGCCGTTTCACGACCGAAGTATTCGTTCAGTTCACGTTGATTAATTTTGATGTTGCCGCTACCCGGACGCAAGAATACGCGAGCCGTGGAATTTTTGCGACGACCAGTACCGTAGTATTGATTATCTGCCATAGTGTTCTTGCTCCGTATTATATATCCAGTTGTTTCGGCTGTTGAGCATTATGATTATGCTCAGCACCTGCGTACACTTTCAGTTTACGGAACATGGCACGACCCAATGGACCACGGGGTAACATACCTTTAACCGCTTTCTGAATGACCATTTCTGGTTTCTTAGCAATCAGTTTTTCAAAGCTGATTGATTTGATACCACCCGGAAATCCAGTGTGCGAGTAGTACATCTTGTCCTGAGCTTTGTTACCAGTTACAGCAACTTTCTCAGCGTTAACAACAACGATGTAATCGCCAGTGTCTACGTGAGGAGTGTACTCAGGCTTGTGCTTGCCGCGCAGGCGACGAGCGATTTCAGTAGCTAAACGACCTAAAGTTTTGCCTTCAGCGTCTACTACGTACCAGTCGCGTTTTACCGTTTCTGGCTTGGCTACAAATGTTTTCATTGTATAAAACCTACATTTTAAAAGTTCACGGACAGTAATTCCGGGCTTCCCCGCGAATCACAACAATAAAATAATGAATAAAATCATTAGTTTACTTGCTGCAACCATTACTCAACCGAAGTTAACGTAATGGACTGTAACGTGGGCTGCGCGGATTATAGGAAAAATGCGGTCAAAGATCACGCATTTTTTGAAATTTATGCTTTGTGTTCCATCGCTAAATATTCACGGCTTTGCATTTCCTGCAAGCGACTCACGCAGCGGCGGAACTCAAAACTCAGCTGCCCTTCGGTATAAAGGGACTCGATGGGTACTTCCGCAGACAAAATAAGCTTCACTTTGCGTTCATAAAATTCATCCATTAACGCGATAAAGCGTCGAGCAATATCGTCTTTACCTGCCCCCATTTGCTCGACATTGCTGACTAAAACCGCATGATAAAGCTGCGCTATTTCCATATAGTCATTTTGGCTGCGGGCCGTTTTACAGATATCTCTGAAGTCAAAGAAAACAACGTCATCACATTCGGCCCTCACGGCAATTTTCCGACCTTCAATGTCAATGCTGTCAGATTCATACTGGTCACGACACTCTGGTGCTAAATCTTTAAAGTACTGCCACAAGTTTTCATCCGCTTGAGGGTCTAACGGCGAGTGGAAAATCTCGGCCTGTGTCAGTGTACGCAGGCGATAGTCGATTCCGCTATCGACATTCACTACCTCACAGTTGGCCTTTATCAGTTTTATTGCCGGAATAAAGCGGGCTCTTTGTAGGCCGTTTTTATAGAGATCATCTGGGACGATATTTGATGTTGCGACTAAAATGACACCTCGCTCAAATAAATATTCAAATAATCGCCCAAGCAACATTGCATCAGTTATGTCCTGCACAAAAAACTCATCAAAACAAACAATTTGAGTTTCGTCTGCAATTTTATCGGCAATAATTTTTAGCGGATCGCTTTTCTGGTCTAACTGCTTTAATTCATTGTGGACACGATGCATAAAGCGATGAAAGTGAATACGCCATTTTTCATCAAATGGCAGGCTTTCAAAAAAAGTGTCCACCAAATAGGTTTTGCCACGCCCGACACCGCCCCAGAAATACAGTCCCTTAGGTTTAACAGGAGCCTTTGATAACCAGCGTTTAAGTGCTGGAAGCTGCTGATAGTTATTCCAGGCAATGAGTTCTTCGTAAAGTCTTTGTAAATGCTCGACAGCGTTAAGCTGTGCCGCATCCTCTGAAAAACCATTGTGCTCCATGTCATAACGATAACGATCAATTGGCGACATTTGCTGTTGCGGCACTACCACTTCACCTCAGTTGCGATTATCCTAATAAATAATATGTTATCATGAAGGCGTTTTGCAGCAATCAAGAAAAGCTGTCGCCATTTGCTGAGGAGTCAATTATGAGCTGGATTATTGGGGTTTTATTAGTGATAGCAGGAGCCATTATCGGCTTTTTTGTTGCACGTTATACTCAAACAAACGGCCAGTCCGGCAACCTTGAAGAGCAAGTAGAGAAAAGTCAGCAGCAGTTGAGCGAGTACCAGCGTGAAGTTGCGGAACATTTTGCTACCGCTAACGCAATGATGGAGCAACTGTCTGACACTCAGCAGAAGTTGCAAAGCTACCTGAATCAGAGCGCGGAACTTCTCCAACAGCCAGGTTCTCAAGGTGACCTTCCCTTCTTCTCGGAAGATACCATTAAGCAATTACGGGTTGCTAACTCATTAAATCAAGATCACCGCTCAGGTCGAGATGGCCGTGAGGCTGAACAAATTCCGCGTGACTATACGGAAGGTTCAAGCGGTCTTTTCTCTGATGATCGCCGTGAGTCCGACAAAAAAGATACGTCCAACATATCTTGAAACATTTTTAGAGTGAACTCATATCACTGACAAGCGGTCATAAACACGAACCGTTTGTTGGTGATTATTTAAGGAGTTACTCTAATCATGAAACGAGTCTTAGCCTTATTCAGCGCTCTTGTTATTGTTACATCGGCAACCTTGAGCTCTCCCGTAAGTGCAGGTATTCCATTTTTCGGTAAAAATGACGAGCAGCCAACACTTGCTCCCATGCTTGAAGAAGTCACACCTGCCGTTGTTAATATTTCCGTAAAAGGTAAACGCGAAGTAAGACAGCGCCTGCCCGATGCCTTGCGCTTTTTCTTCGGTCCCAACGCACCACGTGAACAAGTTCGCGAGCACCCTTTTCAAGGACTAGGCTCGGGCGTCATTATTGATGCTGAAAACGGCTACGTTGTCACTAACAATCACGTTATTGATGACGCAACAGAGATTTTGGTGACTTTAAAAGACGGCCGCGAATTGGATGCTAAGGTGATAGGTACCGATGAGCGTTCAGACGTTGCGTTATTAAAAATCGAAAACGCTGAAGGTCTCAGCGAAATTGAACTGGGCAAGTCATCAGAACTTCGTGTTGGAGACTTTGTTGTCGCTATCGGTAATCCATTTGGATTAGGCCAGACCGTCACTTCAGGCATTGTCAGTGCGTTAGGTCGCGGTGGTTTAGGCATTGAAGAGTTAGAAAACTTCATTCAAACCGACGCTGCTATTAACAGCGGTAACTCTGGCGGCGCTCTGGTGACATTAGACGGCAAGCTGATAGGAATTAACACCGCTATTTTAGGACCGAATGGAGGCAATATCGGTATTGGCTTTGCCATTCCTTCGGACATGATGAATAACTTGGTTCAACAACTTATTGAATTCGGTGAAGTGCGTCGAGGGGTGCTTGGCGTACGCGGTAACGACCTCACTCACGATGTTGCGCAGGCGCTGAATATTCCTGTTAACCGAGGCGCTTTTGTGTCTCAAGTAATTCCGGGTAGCGCCGCAGCAGAGGCTGGTATTGAATCCGGTGACGTTATTATTGAAGTCAACGGTCAGGCGATTCGCTCGTTCTCTGAGTTAGGCGCCTTAGTCGGATCCATTGGTTCTGGCCAGGACATAGAACTTGGTATTATCCGCGACGGCAAAGAGATGACCGTTGATGTAACCTTGGGCTCGCAAGATACCGCTGTTACTGCTGCCGCCATACACCCTGCCCTTGATGGAGCAACCCTTGCGGTGGCCAGTGGTCAGCAGGGCATTGAAATAACCGAGCTCGAGGAGCGTTCACCCGCTGCCCGCATAGGTCTTGAAGAAGGCGATATTATTCAAGGTGTTAACCGCAAACGAGTCACTAGTGTGGCAGACCTAAGAGCAGCAATAGAAGACAAGCAAGGGGTCATAGCCCTCAACGTTAAGCGTGGCGACAGTTCACTCTTTATTGTACTGCGTAACACAAACTGAGGTTGTGACATTTCAGTGGCATCAGTGCTATGCTGATGCCACCTAATAATAAATATAAAAGGCGAGTAACGCGTGTCTCCAATACTACGGTTTTTGTTTCAATCGGTTGGTTTAGGTCTTGTCGTTGCCGCCATTGTTTTACTGACTCAACCCCTTTGGGGACAAAGCAACTCTTTCCGCCAGTCACAAAACGACGTTATTTCTTTTAGCCAGGCCGTCAAAAAGGCCGCGCCAGCCGTCGTCAACATTTACAGCATGGGTGAAATTCAAGGCTCTTACTACCAGCCTCAGTCATCGCGCGTTTGGCGATTGGGCTCGGGCGTTATCATGGACTCTAACGGCTACATTCTTACCGCTCATCACGTTGTCGATAGCGTCGATAAGATAGAAGTCGCACTACAGGACGGCCGTCGATACGCAGCGCAACTCATTGGTAGTGACAGATATACCGATCTTGCAGTGCTTAAAATAGACGCTAATAACTTGCCAGTCATTCCTGTGCAGTCAAGCCGCCGTGTGCAAGTGGGTGATATCGTTTTAGCCATTGGTAACCCCTACAATATTGGCCAGACCATTACTCAGGGCATCATTAGCGCAACCGGCGGACGCGTGGGCGTGAGCAACTCCTATTCCGACCTTATTCAGATGGACGCAGTTATCAATCAAGGAGCCTCGGGTGGTGCTTTAGTAAATACCGCTGGTGAACTTATTGGTATTAATAACGCGCGATACAACTCGTCAATGGATGACGGAGGTGAAGGCATTTATTTTGCAGTGCCGTATGCAACCGCACAATCGGTAATGGATACGTTAATCCGTGAAGGCGAAGTGGTTCGGGGCTACATTGGTATAACTGTAAACCCCAACTTTAGTGAGCAGCAGTCTTTGTCAGGTATTTATGTCACCGGTGTAGAAAGAGGCAGTCCTGCCGCTTTAGCCGGGCTAAGACGTAATGACTTTATTGTCTCTATTGGTGGCCAGCCGGTTCGCTCTGCTCCAGAAGGACTGGATAAAGTGGCGAGCACCCCGCCAGGCGAAGAACTTGAAGTCGAGTTTTACCGGGGAGAACAAAAAATGGCAACAACCGTCACCGTTTCTGAACTCCCTCGATAATTTACTTCTCGCTAACGCGGACAATGTCCGCACCAAGCGCTTGTAGTTTTTTCTCAATAGACTCATAACCACGGTCGATATGGTAAATCCGTTCAACGGTGGTCTCGCCTGTCGCAACAAGCCCTGCAATAACCAGTGAGGCAGATGCACGCAAGTCGGTACACATAACTTCGGCGCCAGTTAACTTATCAACGCCATGACAAATAGCGGTGTTACCTTCTGAGTCGACATTGGCCCCCATGCGTCTCAGCTCAGGGATATGCATGAAACGGTTCTCAAATATCGTTTCACGAATATTGGCGGTTCCTTCAGCAATGGCATTGAGCGTGCAAAATTGCGCTTGCATATCTGTCGGGAACCCTGGGTGAGGTGCTGTAATAATGTTAACCGCTTTAGGTCGTTTAGTGCTTTTCAAAGACAGCCAGTTATCGCCTTTTTCAATCTCAGCTCCGGCTTCTTCAAGCTTTTTAATAACGGCATCTAAAGCGGAAGGGTCCGTATTCTCACAGCGAACTGAGCCCCCTGTGGCCAATGCCGCAACGAGAAAAGTCCCGGTTTCTATACGATCTGGCATTACGCTGTATTCACCGCCAGACAAAGATTCAACGCCATTAATATAAATAGTGTCGTTGCCTGCGCCTTTGACATCTGCGCCCAGTGCATTCAGAAAGTTCGCTAAATCAACAATTTCCGGCTCGCGAGCAGCATTCTCAATGACCGTTTGTCCATCAGCTAACACCGCCGCCATCATTAGGTTTTCAGTACCTGTGACGCTGACGGTATCAAGAAGAATCTCGGCACCTTTAAGGCGTCCATTGACCGATGCTTTTATATAGCCATTTTCGACATCAATGTGAGCGCCCATTTTTCTCAGGCCCTCAATGTGCAAGTTAACAGGCCGCGCACCTATTGCGCACCCACCAGGTAATGACACTTCAGCTTTACCTGTTTTAGCCAGCAGAGGACCTAACACCAAAATGGACGCACGCATTGTTTTTACGAGCTCATAAGGCGCCTTAAAGTGGTTCAAGGTGGTTGGGTCGATACATACTGCAGTCTCGCCGACACGGCGGTGTGTTACGCCAAGGCAATCTAACAGTTCCAGAGTAGTATCGACGTCGTGCAGATTCGGCACGTTCGATAACGTCACTTTATCGGATGGCAAAACCGTTGCCATAAGAATAGGTAATGCGGCGTTTTTAGCACCAGAAATAGTCACGGTGCCGGACAACGCCTGTCCACCTCTAATTTTAAACTTATCCATCAACAATCAGGCCTTAAGGCATCATCAGTTTTTTATCACGCGCCCAGTCATCCGGCGTGTACGCTTTTATTGATACCGCATGGATTTCACCGCTTGAAATATGAGGATTCAGCGGTGCGTAGATAGCTTGCTGACGCTTCACTTTGCTCATACTTTCAAAGTCATCACTGACCGCGATAATATCAACATTAGCACCGTCAACTTTCACGTAGAGTTCACTCAGGTTTAATGCGTCATTGAGCAATGTTTTTAACTGTTCTTCATTCATATCTAATAAACCGCTTATGTTCCGTTCAAAGGCGACTAGCTTAACGAAAGCAGCGACTCAACGCCACTTACTGACGCAATTTGCTTCAACTGGTCAGAAGCACCAATACACTTGAGGGGAGTTTTCGTGCCCTGCGTTGCTTTCATAATTTCCAACAGGAAAGCAACGCCGGCGGTATCAATAACTTCCACTTGGCTTACATCAACAGACACTGGCTCGTCACCAAGCCACTGTTTTCGTGTTTTCCATAAAGTCGGGACACTGTTACGCGTCAGCGAGCCTTTAAAGGCAATAACACTGTCTTCTGTTCGACTCACCGATGCCTGTGCCGTGCTCATTATATTCCCTCAGCTGGATTATCAATTTCTTCGTCAGCTTTGATAGGCTCTTGAGCTTTTTGTTCAATAAGCTCAATCGTTTTATCAATACCGTTTGAACGAATCACAGCAGAAATTTCACTTTGTTTGCTATTTAACAAACTAATGCCTTCAACCACTAAGTCATAAGCCTTCCAAAGGTCTTCATCCCGGTCATAACGAATACGAAAGTCCAGGCGTATCTCAGGGCGTCCAGTTTCCTTGACTCGTGTTTTTACAACCGCCGTCCGCGCGTCGTCCGGAAGCTCAGCTGCCGGCTCAAAAGAAACGGTATGTTTACTCTCGTCGTACTGTGTAAATGCGCGTGCATATGTCGCCACTAGATAATCATAAAAAGCACGGTAAAAAGCTTCACGCTGTTCTTTTGTTGTATCTCTTAAGTAACGACCAAGCACCTTTTTAGATGCATACAAGCTATCCACATAAGGCATAAGCTCGTCTTTAACGATGACTTTTAAATGGTTTGGGTCTTCGTCAATTTTGCTTCGCTCGTTCTCAATACGCTCAAAAGTGACTTCGGCTACTTCTTTTAGCAGCTCGTATGGGTCGTCATTGCGAATAAGTTCCGCATTTGCTGCTGAGCTCACAACGACCATCGCGACAAGCGCTAGCAGCCACTTTTTAAATGACATGATTGACTCCTTTAAACTAATCATTGCCCTGACTAAATAAGAATTGACCAATTAGATTCTCTAACACCAACGCCGACTTCGTGTCCGTGATTGAATCGCCGTCTTCAAGCATGCTGACACTGTCGTCAATAAAGCCCGGTTGCAAGCCTAAGTACTGCTCTCCAAGCAAGCCCGATGTCAGGACAGAAACCGAACTGGTCTCGGAAAACTCGTCATACTCTTTACTGATAGACATTTCTACCAACGGTTCGTAGTAGTCACCAGCCAACGAAATATCGGTAACACGACCAACAACGACACCACCTACTTTCACTGGTGAACGTACTTTCAAGCTACCAATATTGTCGAATTTTGCGTAAAGCGTGTAGGTTTCACCTGATGTGGTCATGGTGCCGCTGGCCGCTCGCAAAGCGATAAAGGACAGCGCCAACACGCCCAGTACAACAAAAATACCTACCCATAACTGTGTTTTTCTTGATTCCATGGTTACCCACCAAACATGATAGCTGTAAGAATAAAGTCTAGACCTAAAACGGCTAACGATGCAGTGACAACGGTTGAAGTTGTTGCCGCACTGATACCCGCAGATGTCGGCACTGCCCGATACCCTTTGTAGAGGGCTATCCAGGTGACTACAAATGCAAAAACAATAGATTTTATGACACCGTTTAATAGGTCATCCTGCCAGTCGACAGCCGATTGCATGACGGACCAAAATGCTCCTTCATCAACACCTAGCCAGCCAGAGCCTACTAAGTAACCGCCATAAATACCCACTGCTGAAAACATCAGCGCCAACAGCGGCATACTGATTAAACCAGCCCAGAAACGCGGTGCAATAACCCGTCTTAACGGGTCAACAGCCATCATTTCCAGGCTTGATAACTGCTCGGTTGCTTTCATTAACCCAATTTCTGCTGTGAGCGCTGAACCGGCTCGGCCCGCAAACAATAAGCCTGTGACAACGGGCCCTAGTTCACGTAAAAGTGACAATGCGACCATTGGCCCTAAGCTCTGCTCAGCCCCGTAGTCCACCAATATCGTGTAACCTTGCAACCCTAAGACCATGCCAATGAACAAGCCACTGACAACAATGATGACCATTGATAAAACGCCAACAACGTACATTTGCTTAATAAACAATGGCCATGATTTACGTGGCTGGGGCTTGCCAATAATGGCACTGACAAACATGGCTAACGCAAAACCTATACCTGCCACGCTATCGAGCACACGACGGCCGACATTTTCGAAAAACTGACTCATTTTTCGCCTCCGAGTAAGTCCGTCGTGAAGTCGTCATTAGAATAATGGAACGCCACAGGACCGTCCGCATTCCCCTGTAAGAACTGCTTAATAATATCGGTGTCGTTATTTCTGAGCTCGTCGGGCGTGCCTTCACCAACCACTTTTTTGTCTGCTATAACGTACGCATAGTCAGCAATAGAAAGCACCTCTTTTACATCGTGAGAAACCACTATAGAGGTTAAGCCCAGCGATTGATTCAGTGATTTAATCAGTTTAACGATAACGCCCATTGAGATGGGATCCTGCCCGGCAAAGGGCTCGTCATACATAATTATGTCGGGGTCCAGTGCAATAGCTCTTGCCAGAGCAGCGCGCCGAGCCATACCACCGGATAATTCAGAGGGCATTAAGTCTCTCGCACCACGAAGTCCTACCGCTTCCAGCTTCATCAGTACAACACTGCGAATAATGTCTTCGGAAAGCTCGGTGTGCTCGCGCAACGGGAACGCCACATTGTCAAAAACAGACATGTCGGTAAACAGCGCACCACTTTGAAACAGCATGCTCATACGCTTCCTTAACTCATAGAGCTTATCTCTATTGAGTTTCGGAACCTCTTCCCCTGCAACTTTAATGCTGCCTTTGTTTGGTTTTAGTTGCCCACCAATAAGTTTTAGCAATGTGGTCTTCCCGATACCACTGGGGCCCATCACCGCTATCACTTTTCCTTTAGGCACAGTCAATGACAAACCGTTATATAAAGGCCTGTCACCATGCGCAAAATGAACGTCTTTTAACTCAACTAACTGTGTCACACGCTGTCCTGTTTCTCTCAACCGCCAAGCTTCATAAAAGCTGAAGAGTATAACGGTTTCCGGTTACATCCTGCACCGCAATAATTGTTGCAAAGTTTATCAGCTACCGGAGTTTGTTTCCGTTAATTTATCGATTTGATTCAGTAAATATTCCGCAAATTGCTCTCGTTCGGTCACGCATTGCTCGCACAAGTTCAGTTGCTCGAACAAACGCGCTCCATGCACCGAGTAAAACAGCATTCGCCCTACTTGTTCACCGAGGTGCCGCTCCATTTGCTTTATGGTGTCATTGACATGCCGTTTTAAAGGCTCGAGCAAATCTGGATTGCTCGCCGCGGCTGCCAACATCCCGCTACCCAATCGAGCACACTCAGCATCAGTATCTAAAGCCGCCAGTAATATACTCTTAGGTTCTTTATTTGGGTCATTTTCCAAACGTTCTAAATGCTCTTGCTTCAAACGCTCAAAACGCTCAACACGCCGCTGCAACATAGCTTGCAGCAATGCATCCTTATTAGAAAAATGATAAAGCAGGCCGCCTTTGCTAATTCCGGTCTGTTGGCTGAGCGCATCAAAGGTCAGGTGTAAAGCGCCTTCGCTTGCCACCAAGCTGTCCGCAGCATCGAGAATCAGCTCTTTATTGCTAGGCCGCCCCACCTTATTTTTATGCTGCATATTGTCGTGCATAAAGAACTCACTTTATAAACCGTCTGGTTGGTATAGTAATTAAATTCCGGCAAAATCGCAAGATTTCTCCCTACGCGGTAGGCATAACCTAAGTGAATAACGTATTATACCCCCAGTATAGTTAAGATTGGGAAAAAGCTATGAAGCAAGTGACCCAGAACTTCCGCCAATTAGGCCAACAAGTCCTGGATATTGAGAAACAGGCCATTGAAGGGCTGTATGAGTACCTTGATGACAACTTCGATGCTGCCTGCCAGACATTATTTAACTGCAAAGGCCGGGTTATCGTTACCGGCATGGGTAAATCAGGACACATTGGCGGGAAAATTGCGGCGACACTCGCCTCAACCGGAACACCATCGTTCTTCGTTCACCCGGGTGAAGCCAGCCACGGCGATCTGGGCATGGTCGCTGCTCAAGACGTTGTCATCGCTATTTCAAACAGCGGTGAAACATCAGAAGTTCTCAATATTTTGCCAGTTATAAAGCGCCTTGGTGTGCCGCTGATAGCCATGACAGGCAAGCCCGAGTCGACACTTGCCCGACTGGCTGATACACACGTTTGCATTGCAGTAGCACAGGAAGCCTGTCCGTTAGGTTTGGCGCCAACAGCCTCGACTACAGCAACCCTGGTGATGGGTGATGCGTTAGCCGTGGCCCTGTTAAACGCCCGTGGCTTTACGGCGGACGATTTTGCATTGTCACATCCTGGCGGTTCTTTAGGTAAGCGTTTGCTGCTTCGTTTGCAAGACATTATGCACACCGGCGAACGTATTCCGTTAGTGTCAGAAAGTGCCATTATTCGCGATGCATTGCTGGAAATGTCGCGTAAAGGTCTTGGTATGACGGCAATTACCGACGCACAAGGTCGACTGGCCGGTATTTTCACCGATGGCGATTTACGCCGCATTCTCGATAACCAAGTCGATGTACACACAACTTCTATTGCCGATGTTATGACTCGTTCTTGCACGACAGCAAATGCTGATATGCTGGCCGCAGAAGCCTTAAAACTTATGCAAGACCGCAAGATAAACGGCCTTATCATTACTGACCAGGAAGGCCGTCCTTGTGGCGCGATGAATATGCATGACTTACTGCAAGCAGGAGTTCTGTAACATGGAATGCATTAATACTTGGTATGGCGACATCGAAAAGCCATTGTTCGAGCGTTTTTCTCAAGTTCGACTGTTAGTGCTTGATATCGACGGTGTTTTTTCCGATGGTCGCATTTACCTCGGTAACGACGGAGAGGAACTAAAAGCTTTTCACACTCGTGACGGCTTTGGTATGAAAGCACTAAAGAATGCCGGTATAGAAACAGCCGTTATAACTGGCCGTCAATCGGACATCGTTCAGCAGCGCATGCAGCACTTGGATGTGTCTCACATTTATCAGGGACAAACGGATAAAACCCAGGCGTTCAACGAGGTTCTGTCTCAACACAACTTAAGTGCGGAACAAACCGCTTATGTGGGTGACGACACGCCGGATCTTGCACTAATACAACAGGCAGGCATTGGCGTAGCGGTGAAAGACGCACACCCGTCTGTTCAGCAACAGGCACAATATATTACCCGGTGCGCTGGCGGTTTTGGTGCCGTACGTGAAGTATGCGATTTAATTATGTTGAGCCAGGGGCTTTTGCATGACGCCAAAGGAGCCAGTGTGTGAATTGGCGTATCGTCGGTATTATTGTCCTTTTGTTTGGCTTAGGACTCTTACTTGTGCTGCGTCCTTTTAGTGATGACGGCGAAGAAGGCGCTGCTACTGCGACAAAGTTGATGCAGCCGGACTTTACGGCCTACGGCCTTGAGACCAAGATATTTGAGAGTGATGGTGCTTTGGCGCACCAAATTCGCTCTGAAGAAATGGCACACTACAACCAAATTGGTTTGACCGAACTGAAACAGCCAAAGTATTCCGTTTTTTCACAAGACGGTACTGAAACCTGGCAAGTCAGTGCGGAGCAAGGTACCTTTTACGATGACAAAACGCTGATTCTGGAGCGCAGTGTCGAGATACAGGCTTTGCAGGAAAGTTCACCAATACAACGCATCATGACAGAATACCTGGTTATAGACTTAGCCAATGAGTCCATGAGTACTGAATACCCAGTAATAATGCGAGGGCCACAAGTGGTCGTTCGTGGTGATGGTTTAAGCGCCGACATGAGCGCAGAAATAATGGAGTTAAAACGACATGTTAAAACGGTTTTCCAGCCAAAGTCTTAGCTTCCTGGCGCTATTAGTGCTTCCTTTGGCTGTTATGGCACAAGGAAAAGCTGATTTTAAAAAGCCAATGGAAGTCGAGTCGAGCCACGAGCAGTTCGACATCAAGAATAATAAGCTAGTACTGACTGACAACGTTATCATTCGGCAAGGTACCTTGCTTATTAAAGCTGACCGACTTGAAGCCTCCGCCAGTGAAAGCGGTGAACAAGCAGACACCTTTATTGCAGAAGGCTCTCCGGCAACCTATACACAAACGCTGGAAAACGGAAATGAAATTAGTGCTCAAGCCAATAAGATAACCTACTTCCAGACTGAGCAGCGGCTTGAACTCAGTGGCGATGCAAAAATTTCGCAAGGTACCAGTAGTTCAAGTGGCGATACTATTGTTTATGACTTGGCTGAGCAAACCATCTCGGCAAGCAGTTCTGATACCGATAACGGACGCGTGATTACGATATTTACGCCGAAAACAAAAGACGACAAAAACGATAACGAGAACCCTTAATATGGCAACCTTACGAGTTAAACATCTCGCCAAAAGCTTTAAGCGTCGTCAGGTTGTAAAAGACGTTAGTCTGGAAGTCAGTCAGGGCCAAATTATTGGGCTGTTAGGCCCAAATGGCGCAGGGAAGACAACAACCTTCTATATGATTGTCGGCTTGATCAACAGCGACAAAGGCCAGATTTTACTGGATAAAGACGACTTAACCGCTCTACCTATGCACGAGCGCGCTCGGCGCGGAATTGGCTACTTACCGCAAGAGGCGTCTATTTTCAGAAAATTGACCGTGCGTGATAACTTGATGGCTATTTTAGAAACTCGCAAAGAGCTCTCTGCAAACGAGCGCGAAGAGCAGCTCGACTCGCTGCTGGAGGAGTTTAATATTGGGCATATCGCTAATAGCCTGGGCATGAGTTTATCCGGCGGCGAAAGGCGCCGCGTTGAAATCGCACGCGCACTGGCTGCTGAACCCACGTTCATTCTGTTAGATGAACCTTTCGCAGGCGTTGACCCTATTTCGGTTATCGATATTAAGAAAATTGTTGAACATTTGAAGCAGCGTGGTATTGGTGTACTTATTACCGATCATAATGTCAGAGAAACGCTGTCCGTTTGTGAACACGCGTATATTGTTAGCCACGGAGAACTTATTGCCAGCGGAGATGCAGAAAGTATATTATCGAATCAACAGGTTAAAGACGTTTACCTCGGTGAGCAGTTCACCCTTTAATGTGATACCGGGACGATAACCATGAGACAAAGTCTGCAGCTAAAAATTGGTCAGCAACTGACCATGACGCCTCAGTTACAACAAGCTATACGCTTGCTGCAGCTCTCTTCGCTCGACTTACAGGCAGAGATTCAAGACGCTCTGGACAATAACCCATTGTTAGAAGTCGAGAGTGAGCAGTCCCAGGACAGCGACAGCGCGGATCATGTAAACTCCTTACATAAAGACGACAGCCAACGAGAAACATCCGACGTTATTAAAACTCAGGAAATGCCGGAAGATCTGCCTGTCGACAGTACCTGGGACGATACTTATTCGTCATCTACGCCAGTCAATGGCGCAGCATCGAGCAGTAAGTCGTACGACGGCGACTACGAGGTTTACCAAGGCTCAACCAGCGAATCTCTGCAGGATCATCTCATTTGGCAAATGCAGCTCTCACACTTTTCTGAGGAAGACACCGCCATTGGCGAAGCCATTATTGAGGCTATTGACGACAACGGTTATTTAACCGCAGATATCGACGACATTATAGAGTCTGTGCGCCTACCCGAGGTTGGCGAGGAAGAAGTTTGCATGGTACTCAAGCGCATTCAACATTTCGACCCTGTCGGAGTTGGTGCGCGCACAGTCAGTGAGTGTCTCGCCATTCAGTTAAGACAACTGGATGACCGCACGCCCTTCAAATATGACGCCCTAACCCTTGTTTGCGATCATATGGACTTGTTAGGCAACCGCGACTTTCGCAATATTCAGCGCAAACTAAAGCTAACAGAAGGCGACTTGCGGGAAGTGATGCGCCTGATTCAGCAAATGCACCCGCATCCGGGCGAGCAAATTGCTCAGCAAGAAGTCGAGTACGTTATTCCTGACGTTGCAGTCATGAAAAAGAATGGCCGCTGGGTGGTCGAATTAAACCCCGATAGCGTACCTAAATTAAAGGTCAATGAAGAATACGCGGCACTGAGTAAAGCGGCGAAGTCCTCGGCAGACAGTCAGTATATTAAAAACCATACGCAAGAAGCTCGTTGGTTTATTAAAAGCCTCGAAAGCCGTAATGAAACACTGCTGAAAGTTGCCAACTGCATTGTCCAGCGCCAGCAAGGCTTTTTTGAGTACGGCGAAGAGGCAATGAAGCCTATGGTACTCAACGATGTCGCCGAAGCGGTAGAAATGCATGAAAGTACTATTTCACGGGTAACGACGCAGAAGTTTCTGCACTGCCCAAGAGGTATATTTGAGCTGAAATACTTTTTCTCAAGCCATGTCAGTACAGAAGGTGGAGGTGAGTGTTCAAGTACCGCAATACGTGCTTTAATTAAGAAGTTAGTCGCTGCAGAAAATCGTAGCAAACCATTAAGCGACAGCAAAATCGCTGAACTGATAGCCGAGCAAGGCATCAAAGTAGCGAGGAGGACAATTGCGAAGTACCGGGAATCATTGAATATTCCCTCATCGAGTCAACGCAAGAGTCTTTTATAACTTGTAAACTGCAGAAGGAAGACGTTATGCAAATTAATCTTACTGGTCATCATATCGATATCACTGAGTCTCTGCGTGAGTATGTGGATACAAAATTTGCTAAGTTAGAGCGCCATTTTGACCATATAACCAACGTTCACGTCATCCTTAATGTTGAAAAAACGAATCAAAAAGCAGAAGCTACCGTGCATTTGAACGGCGGTGAAATTTTTGCTGACTCTGTTCACGATGATATGTACGCAGCCATTGATGGTTTAATCGATAAGCTTGACCGTCAGGTTATTAAACACAAAGAAAAAATGAAAAAGCATTAGTCCATGCAAATAAGTGAGTTGTTAAGCCCCGACTGCACCAAGTGTGCAGTCGAGGGTGCAAGTAAAAAGCGGGTATTAGAAACCATTAGCCAAATTGTCGCGCCGAAACTGTCAGGCATTACCCGTCATGACATTTTTGAAAGCCTTATAAATCGCGAGCGCTTGGGAAGTACCGGCATTGGTTTAGGTATTGCGATACCCCATGGACGACTCGCTAAAGCCAGCCATCCGGTTGCCGTATTATTGACGTTGGATGAGCCGATTGAATTTGACGCTATTGATAACCAGCCGGTTGATATTATTTTTGCGCTGTTAGTGCCTGAGTCAGAGCATGAAAACCATTTACAAACACTGGCCGCAGTTGCACGTCGTATGAACGACAAAGATTGCACCAGAGCACTTCGCAACGCTGATACAGACAACGCACTTTATCAACTATTTATTGGGGAAGGTGAAGATAAGCCATGCAACTGATTATTGTCAGTGGTCGCTCGGGATCGGGTAAAACTATCGCCCTTCGAGTACTCGAGGATCTTGGCTTTTACTGTGTCGACAACTTACCCATTAGCCTACTACCAACACTGGTCCATGCGGTCATGGAACAGTATTCTAAAATCGCCATAAGCATTGACGTTCGCAACTTGCCAGAGCATTCAGAAGAGCTGCTCGATTCACTTAATTTTTTACCCAAAGGGGTTGAACCCGAAGTTCTATTTATTGATGCCGACGACAACACCCTGCTTAAGCGATTTGGTGAAACACGCCGATTGCACCCGCTGTCGCAAAAAGAGTTACCTTTGGTTGATGCGTTACAAGCTGAACTGAAGTTGCTAGAGCCTATTATGGAACGCGCCACCTGGCGCCTCGACAGCAGCGACTTGTCATTGCATCAACTGAGCGAAGAGGTGCGAGAGCGTGTATTAGGCAGAGCAGATAAAAAACTGATTATCGTTTTTCAGTCATTTGGGTTTAAGTATGGACTGCCGAAAGACGCCGACTTTGTGTTTGACGCTCGCATATTGCCTAATCCGCACTGGCAACCCGAGCTCAAATTGCTCACGGGGTTAGACCCGGATGTGCAGCATTATTTCCGACAACAGCCGTTAGTGACTAAGTTTATTTATCAGCTCGAAAACTTTTTGGGAACCTGGCTGCCACACTTTCAGCGCAGCAACCGCAGCTACTTAACGATTGCTACAGGCTGTACTGGCGGGCAGCATCGCTCCGTTTATATTTCTCAGCAGTTAGCAGAGCGTTTTGAACAAAAATCGGTGAAAGTTCAAGTCCGTCATCGGGAGTTAAAGCAGCATGACTAAAGCTTGCAAGACACTTGTTATACGCAATAAACTAGGACTTCATGCTCGGGCAGCCACTAAACTTGCGCAGCTCACGCAGTCATTCAAATCTGAAATTACCGTTCAGCAAGGCGAGCAGTGTGTTAACGCAGCAAGTGTTATGTGTTTAATGCTACTTGCCAGTCAACAGGGCAAGTCGGTTGAGGTTTGTGCTGAAGGCGATGACGCAGAAGACGCATTAGTAGCAGTAAGTGAATTGTTCGAAGATCGCTTTGAGGAAAACGAGTAACACATGATAGCCGAGCTGTCCGATAAAGAATATGCCATGCAAAGAATTCAGGAGGTTAACTCAGCGTTAGCCGATGGTATGTTCGTGGCCGCTCGACGCATGCTTCACAACATGCCTGCCTGCGACGTTGCCTTACTTCTGGAGTCGTCGCCACCGAAAAGCCGTTCGAAAATCTGGAAGCTTGTCGACATTGACGAGCACGGCGAAATTCTTGAAGAACTGAACGAAGAGGTTCAGAAAGACATTATTCGTCAGATGGCGCCTGAAAATCTGGCCGCCGCGACTGAAGGCATGGATACCGATGACCTGGCTTACGTGTTACGGGGTTTGCCCGAGCCAGTGTATCAGGAAGTCTTAAAGTCGATGGACGAAGGCGATCGGGAGAGGGCTGAAACCGCTCTTTCCTACGCCGAAGACAGCGCTGGTGGTATCATGAATACCGATACCATTACGGTGCGCTCAGACGTCACCATCGACGTTGTATTGCGTTATCTGCGCCTTAAAGGGGAGTTACCGGAAGCAACAGACAAGCTCTATGTTGTCGACCGTAATGAAAAAGTCACCGGTGAAATATCTCTAACGCAATTACTGACCGTTGATCCCAGCCGCCGTATCGATGAAATTATGTCGTCAGATATTACGACCATACCCGTCGATATGGACGAAACCGAAGTTGCTAAGCTCTTCGAGCGTCATGACTGGGTCTCCGCACCGGTTGTGGACAGTGATCAGCAGCTCGTTGGTCGTATCACTATCGACGATGTGGTGGATATTATTCGCGAAGATGCTCAGCACTCTATGCTGAGTATGGCAGGTTTGGAAGACGACGAAGATACCTTCGCGCCCGTACTGAAAAGTACCCGTCGCCGCACGGTTTGGCTAGCCGTCAACTTAGTTACCGCCTTGCTCGCCGCTATGGTGAGTTCATTATTCGAAGATATTTTAGCGCAAATGGCGGTGCTGGCTATTCTCAATACCATAGTTCCAAGTATGGGCGGAATTGCCGGTAGTCAGACTCTGACGCTGGTGATTCGGGGCATGGCGCTCGGCCATATAGGCTCCAGTAACTCTCGCTGGTTAATCGGTAAAGAGCTCGCAATAGGCTTTCTGAACGGCGTTATTTGGTCGGTACTTATAGCGGCTGTTGTCGCGCTCTGGAAGCAGGATTTACTGGTCGGCGGTATTATCGCCTTTGCCATGATGATGAACTTACTGGCAGCAGCACTGGCCGGTGCAACCGTACCGCTGATACTGAAACGCTTTAACATTGACCCGGCTCTTGCCGGCGGTGTTATTCTGACGACGGTCACCGATGTAGTGGGTATTTTCGCCTTCCTTGGCTCAGCAACCCTGTTACTCTCTTAACCGCCCTAGGTGCGTAAAGGCAGGCTTAGTGACCTGCCACACTCATTTGCTCTAACAGTACAGAGCCGGTGTGCAACGCATGGCGATCATCCGTATCGTTACCAATAGCAACTATATTCGCCAGCATATCTTTTAAGTTTCCGGCGATAGTCACCTCCTCTACAGGGTATTGAATTTCACCATTTTCTACCCAAAAACCAGCGGCACCACGTGAGTAGTCACCATTGACCAGATTAACACCCTGCCCCATAACCTCGGTTACAAGAAGCCCTGTACCCATTTGCTGACAGAGTTGCTGCAACGAGTTGTCTTGCTGACTTACACGCCAGTTATGTATGCCGCCTGCATGGCCGGTCGGCTGCATATCCATTTTACGAGCCGCGTAACTCGTCAACAGGTAGGTTTCGAGTATTCCCTTATCAACAATGGTTCTGTCCTTGGTTTTTAGACCTTCCGCATCAAAGGGTGAGCTTGCCAGGCCTCCCACAATATGTGGGCGCTCTTGAATAGTCAGCCACTCTGGCAACACCTGTTTGCCGAGGTGGTCGAGTAAAAAGCTCGACTTACGATACAAATTGCCGCCACTAATGGCTGACACTAAATGCCCAAACAAGCTGCCGGCAATATCGGCGCGGAAAATGACCGGGACTTTGGCGGTTGGTACCTGTCTGGCTCCCAGACGAGACAAAGTTTCGCTGACGGCGTCTGCCGCCACTTTCTCAGGACTCCACAAGTCCGAGGTTTTTCTTGCTACCGTGTAGCTCATGTCTCGCTGCATTTTGTCGCCTTCACGGGCAATTAGCGCACAGCCCAGGTTGTGGCGCGACTGTAGAAAGCCACCGATAAAGTCGTGTGTGTTTCCATAAACACGAAAGCCGGTATGACTACCGTAGTGCGCACCGTCAGAATTCACAATACGGTCATCGAGATTCAGCGCGTGCTTCTCGCACGCCAGCGCTTGCTCTATAGCATATTCGGCGCTTTGGTCCCCCGGATGACACAAATCTAAGTCCGCAATTTCGGTTGCCATGAGCTCTGCCGGGGCCAAGCCATTGTATGGGTCTGGCGACGTGAAACGGGCAATGTCACAGGCTTTCTCGACCGCCGCTTCAATAGCGTGCTTTGACAGGTCCGTAGTCGAAGCAGAGCCCTTCTGATTCCCCCGGTATACTGTGATACCTAATGCGCCGTCCTGATTAAACTCGACAGTCTCGACCTCACCCAAACGAGTCCCCACAGAAATACCTGAAGTTTGGCTAATAGAACATTCCGCATCACTGGCTCCTTTTTGCTTCGCCAGTGACAAGGCTTCTTTTACCGCAGCCTCAACCTGCCCCATCTCTTTATTAAGGTCATCCAGTTGTACTATCAAAAAACTCTCCTCACTGCTAAACTAGCGGCTTTAGCGCTAATCGAGTTGTAATTATGTCGAAACGAAAATCACAAAAACCATCCTCTGATGTCGACGCTCATGACAATGACGATTTCGTCAGTAAGTCACAAAAAAAGCGCGAAATGGCAGAGCGACAAAAGGTCGGTACCGACTTAGTCGAGCTCAGTGATGCTCAGTTAAAGAGCATGCCATTAGACGATGAGCTTCGTGACGCCGTATTACTGGCTCGTAAAATTCGTAATAAACACGAAGGCTACCGACGCCAGCTTCAATTCATTGGTAAACTGATGCGCTCTCGGGACATTGAGCCCATTGAACAAGCGCTGTCAGACCTTCGTAATGCGCACCAGCAGGAAACCACTAAGTTTCACGCTGTCGAAGACGCCCGGGACTCTCTCCTCAACGGTGGAGACGAGGCCTTGCAAAGCTTTATCGAGAACTACCCTCAGGCCGATCGTCAAAAAATCCGACAACTTATGCGCTTAGCTGAGCAGCAAAAAGCCCAGGAAAAACCACCTAAGGCGGCCCGCGAGCTTTTTGTTTATCTGCGCAGCGTTATTCTTTAATTACTCCGTACCACCAACGGTCATTGAATCCAGTTTCAAGGTTGGTTGTCCGACACCAACAGGAACACTTTGACCGTCCTTACCACAAACACCAACGCCGGCGTCCAGTTCCAGGTCATTGCCGACCATAGAAACCTGTGACATAGCATCAGGTCCGTTACCAATTAAGGTAGCCCCTTTTATTGGCGCGGTAATTTTACCGTCTTCAATTAAGTAAGCCTCTGACGCTGAAAACACAAATTGCCCTGAGGTTATGTCGACTTGTCCGCCGGCAAACTGAGGCGCATAAATGCCCTTTTTGACACTGCTGATAATCTCATCCGGCGTACTTTCGCCCGGCAACATATAAGTATTCGTCATACGAGGCATGGGTAAATGAGCAAAGCTTTCCCGGCGACCATTACCGGTTACGCTTTGCTTCATTAGACGCGCGTTCATTTTATCCTGCATATAACCACGTAGGCGGCCATTCTCAATCAGAACATTATAACCACTCGGTGTTCCTTCATCGTCTATGGTCATAGAACCGCGACGGTCATTCATGGTGCCGTCATCGACAATAGTACACAGCTCTGACGCCACTTTTTCACCCACGCGACCAGAGTAAGCTGACGAGCCTTTACGGTTAAAGTCTCCCTCCAGCCCATGACCAACCGCCTCATGCAGTAACACTCCAGGCCAACCCGCTCCTAAAACGACAGGCATGTTACCGGCGGGCGCCGGACGTGCTTCTAAATTCACCAATGCCTGGCGAACCGCCTCTTCGGCGAAGTGCTTCCAACGGGTACTACCGTTTGTGTCTTCAATAAAAAATTCGTAACCAACGCGTGCACCACCACCGGCGCTACCGCGCTCACGACGACCGTTTTGCTCCGCAATGACCGAACAGTTCAAACGAATAAGCGGACGTTTATCGGTAGCGAAGGTGCCATCTGTCGCAGCAACCAACACGTCATCATAGCTGCCACTTAAACTGACAACCACTTGTGTCACCCGGCTGTCCTGCGCACGCGCATGAGCATCAGTCTGTTTTAACAGCTCAATTTTTTCATCTTCGGATAGCGTACTTAACGGGTTGATGCCTTCATATCGTGATGTGGCCTGAACAGACTGTAACGCCGCTACGGATTTACTCTGTCCCTGACGGGCAATACCGCGGGCTGCTTCACTGGTGCGCTTAAGTGCTTCCAGAGTAATTTCATCGGCGTAGGCAAAGCCAGTTTTCTCGCCCTGCACCGCTCGAACGCCCATACCGGTTTCAATATGGAATGCCCCATTTTTAATGATGCCGTCTTCCAGCACCCAGGATTCATTGACACTGTGTTGCAGATAAATGTCTGCAAAATCAATTGTACCGCTGTATAACGTTGCCAGCGCTTTACTAATATCGCTCTCAGACAACGAATAATCATTTAGTGTCATGTATATTTACTACCTCAAATTGGTTTTGTTTGGCGACCGGCATTTGTTCGCGTATTTCTTCGGTTCTATCTAAGTCGACTTCGACCGAAATAATGCCTTCACCTTTTGCCTGTTCCGCTAAAATTTCACCCCAGGGGCTGACAATAATGGAGTGCCCATAAGTCTCGCGTCCGTTATCATGCACGCCAACCTGATTTGGCGCTACCACGTAGGCTTGTTGTTCAATTGCCCTCGCTCTAACCAATGCATGCCAATGTGCTTCACCCGTCACTTGAGTAAACCCGGACGGCAAAGCAATAATATTGGCACCTGCCTGGCGCAACGCTCTGAACAATTCCGGAAAGCGAAGATCATAACACACTGACATACCGACAACACCACAGTCAGTGTCTACAGCGACCACATCCCTGCCCGGTTGAGTCCATTTTGATTCGCGGTATTGCTTAGTATTGTCCGCCACATCTACGTCGAACAAATGTATTTTGTCGTAGCGTGCAACAAGTTCTCCCGTTGGCGAATACATTAACGATGCAGCTGAAAATCGTTCACCTGCATCAATAGGGATGGTACCGCCAATCAAATACACGCCGTGCTGCTTCGCAAGCGAAGAGAGCTTCCTTTGTACATCGCCGTCTTTGTATTTTTCAGCCATATCCAGTTGCGCTCGGTCACCTGCGCCAAAGCAAACAAAAGCTTCAGGAAGGACCACTAAATGAGGCTGGTTGGAAGACGGGAGATTGTTGAGAAGCTTTTTGACAATGTCGAGGTTGTCTTCAGGTTTAGGGCGGCTGCTCATTTGCACTGCGGTCAGTTGCACCTTCTTCATCATTCACCTCTGAGTCAGTTGAGTCTTCCTCCAATTCTGGCAAATCAACAGGGCGACTGTCACGCTCTATTTCCTGAACAACCGGATTCTCTATGGTTCCAGTTACTTCATAGCGTAATTTCGAAATGACTTTGGCGTCATGCAGTACTTTATCGATAAGCAACGCGGCTAAGCCGCTGGGTGGGTTGACCATCCAGGCAAGAATAACAGGCAAACTTGAAGTCACTTTCGGGGCGTACGTTAGGTTGTAATTCAACTCACCACTTGCCATGTCTGTCCAGCCACGAATGTCCATATCACCAGCGGAGCCAAGTAGCTGGGCGTCATCAGTTTGAGCCACGCCGTCTTCGATAGCGGCATTGCCCGATAATTCGGTAAAGAACATGCCCTGAGAGAATATGTCACGGAAGTCCAAAGTGAGCTTGCGTAAAATACTGTCCAAGCTGAGTATCGAGAATATTCGAGCACCGCCGTCGCTTACTTCGGCAAGATACCCTTTACCTAACGACCAGGAAATTTCGCCATCTAGCGACGGCCAGCTTGGTTGATGCAGGTGGTCATCCCAGCTTAAATCAAATTCAATATTCGCAGAGCTATCGCGTATTGCGGTTTCTATGCCAAATTGGCGCAATAGTTCACCTAAATCACTGGTATTCAAGCGGCCATTTAACTCGCTATATGCCTGCTCATTTTCATAACGCCAAACTCCGTTTGCCTGAATGCTATCTCCATTTCGGGTCACATTTAGACGGTCAATGCTAAAGCCTTTAACCTGCGGCGTAGCCTCGATTGGAGAGATGGCTAAATCGACTTCCCCCAGGTTATGCTCGTTAATCCTGCAGCTTCGGCAGTTGACCGTTACCGGTGGCACTTTTCCAAGCCAGTTCCACTTAGATTCGTCGTCGCCCTCCGAGTCTGGCAGTTCAATATCAGTCGATAGCACCAGGTAGTCTGCTCTGACATCAATACCGTCGTTCATAAACTCTTTAGGAATACCAACGTTCAGCACCGCTTTGTCAGAGTTCACCTGAACCTGCCATTTATTCTGCTCAGGCCAACTGCGTACATCCGCCGCGCCAAAGCTTTGTTCTGCCCATTTCAGATTAGGGGTCGAAACGTGTATTGAGTCGGGTAACCAAGGGTTGCTTGCAGAACTGGCAGGCTCGGAGGACGACTCTCCACCCGCCAATGCATAAATAAGAGAATACCAGCGACCGATATCCGCCTCATCCAACTGAGCTAACACAGCAAAGCCACGACCTATATCGTCCGTTTCATTGTCATTGCCAACCGTTAACGTGGCCTTCTGCCAGCCTGCGTTATCGAGTTGCCACTCCCCTTCAAAATTTGCTCGATCGTCAATGTTACCCGTTATCGCATAGTCGTCATTCTGTCCGTTTAAAGAGAAACGGAACTGCCAACCTTCGCCAAAGCTCTTTTGTAAGGGTGCCGGTAAATAGGTTTCTAAGCCGGTTAAGTCGTATTGGCCATCGGCCTCCACATTGAAGTTATCACCAGCGAAACGCAAAACCACGCGGCTTTCACCATTGACGGCTCCATAGAAAAACTCTTCCCACTGGTCATAAGGAAATTGCTTAAACAGTGGCTCTGTTTGCCAGTCTAACGCCGTGTCAATGGTCAGCTCATAACCCTGGCTACTCTCATCTCCATTAACAGACGCCGTCACCGGCATGCCATACCAATTCATGACTAAGTCAGAGGTGCTGACGTTGGCGTTGTTAATCGTTAAAACGCCCTGTTTAACGTTAAATTCTTGCTTTATTGCATCAATTGTTACCTGAACACCGGAAAGCGGTGCTTCCACAAAGACTCCAACCTCACGCGACTCATCGAACGGAATGTCGAGCTCCATACGACCCGTGACCTTACCCTCCGGATTCAGCTGATTAAAGGTTTCAGTTACTGAGTCCAACGGAGAGTTTTGGAAAACCTCATAAACTTGCTGGGCTTCTCCCGACGCTTGCGCTTGTATTTGTAAACCAACACTGCCATCAGTTAGGTTTGGAATCTGTGCAGAAACATTATCGACACGAGCTGAACCAATACTTCCCGTCTTGGCGTGCATGAATAAGCTGTTCTGATAAAAGTCTAAATGAATAGGAGTATTCTCAAGCGCTAACCAGTCGGACTGGAACTTAAAATTTAATGATTCAAAGCCCATCCGGGCATTAAACACTGATTCAAAACCGTCACTGGCGAAGCTATCAATATCGCCACGCCACACAGCTTCAAGTCCTTCTAATTGCCCTTTTTGCAAGGCTTCGGACAAGTAACTTTGTACACCTTTACCCATTGCCTGAGGCAATAGCTCACGGGCAGTTTCGACTGAAAACGGTGCTGTCGAGTAAAAAAATGAGTTGATATGTGGTTTGCCTGAAGCGCTACTTGACGATAACTGAGCATTTCCAGCGAGTTTTAAATCATTTATTTGTGCCAGTGTTTTCGTTAACGAAATAGACCATCCATTATCATCCGCCACCCATGACCCGGACAAGTCCAGCTCATTGATGGTCCACGCCTGTTCAGGGGACAGATGCCTACTCGCCAAAGAAACATCCGTGCCATACAAACGCCATTGGGCTTTATTACTTATTTGGCTCACACTCATACGTAAACCGCTTACGCTGGGCGTGTTATTACCGCCTTCAATAGATAATCCTTTACCATCAACACGCCACTGGCTGCCTACAATAGGGTGCAATCGATATTGGCCGTCAACCTGACCACTAATACCCGTTCTGTTAATCCATTGACCCGCTTCTTCCGAGGTAAACGGGAGTAGCGTTAATAATGACGTGGCGTCATCTAAGTCCACATTCGACACACTAATATCATGGATACTATTTTGATTCTGCCAGGCAATTCTCGGAACCCGAATACTGCCAGCCGAAGAGTCCAGAGTCATTGGCAGGCTATTCATTAACCAACCGTTCTCAAGAGGCCTTAAAATGACCTTACCGCCCGGAATGTCCAACCAATGCGATTGCTCGGCGTCTTTATACTGCCAAGTAATACGATTTTGACGAAGCTGCAACAGCCCTTCAAAAAGCTCACCGTTTTGCATATCCAGCCAGCCCGTAAAATTGACATCGGATTGCTGTACATCGATATCACCCAACCGCTCCTCTAACCAAGGGCTGATATCGATGTTTTGTGCATTAACATAAAACTGACCGGTTAAGTCCGACCACGTATCCCCCTTAAGGTCGACAATGATATCCAATGCATTTGTCGCAAAGTCATCCATTCTCAGACTGCCAACCGCGCGGTGCCTGGCCCCTTCGTTGACCCAAGACAAACGCTCAAGATCAATACGTCGAGTAACCCCTCGTAAGTTCGTTAAAAACACCTGTCCCTGATGAATCGAGAATTTTTCAAGCTGATGTAGGAAAAGCTCACTAAGGTTATCGATATCGAAGGTGTCATCACCCGAAACATCGTTTAACTGGCGAAGATCAATAGCAACATTGGCGTTGTCCAGAATAAACTCATCAGCCACAAATTGCTGTTGAACAATGCTTTGCCAAAAATTCAAAACCACATGCACTTCGGCAACTTTGAACTTCACTTTGGCGTTGTCGTCTGCTGACAACGATAAATTCTCGAGCACAACAGATGGACCTTGCTGCGTCCAGGCCATGGACAAGTCACTGATACTAACGGGTTGCTGGAAACGCGCTTCCAGCTCGTTCTCAAGAGGTTGAGTTAAATCGGGAAGATAGGGCAGACTGTAACGGAGCAAGCTCAGAGCAACAGCAACCAATACCAGCGCAATAGCCAGTAGGAGCCACAGTTTTTTTAATACCCAGGACAGTGCTCGCATTAACCTACATCATTACCACGTCAAATTGCTCTTGATTATACAGAGGTTCAGTCTGTACTGTAATTTGACGTGAAACAAACAGTTCAAGTTCAGCCAATGCATGAGATTCTTCGTTGACTAAGGCATCGCTGACTTTAGCTGACGCGTACACAACGAACTTATCGGCCTCATAGGCTTTATGTACCCGGACAATCTCTCGCATAATTTCATAGCAGACGGTTTCTACTGTTTTCATGGTGCCGCGCCCCTGGCAAACCGGGCATTCCGAGCACAGCACATGCTCGAGACTCTCGCGGGTGCGCTTACGAGTCATCTCAACAAGCCCCAGCGTGGTAAAACCGTTAATAGTGGTTTTTGCCCGGTCTTTAGACAAGGCAAGCTCAAGGCTATGTAAAACCCGACGTTTATGCTCTTCGTCGCGCATATCGATGAAATCGATAATGATAATACCGCCCAAATTACGCAGTCGTAGCTGCCGGGCAATTGCCTGCGTTGCTTCTATGTTGGTGTTGAATATGGTTTCTTCGAGGTTTCTGTGACCAACAAAAGCACCGGTATTGATATCAATAGTGGTCATCGCCTCGGTTTGATCAATAATCAACGATCCGCCGGATTTTAAATCAACACGGCGATCGAGCGCGCGCTGCATTTCATTTTCAATATCGAACAAATCGAAAATAGGCCGGTCACCAGTGTAGTACTCAAGTACACTGGTTAATTCTGGAATAAAGTCTTTCGTAAAGGTTTTGAGAGTGTCAAAAGTGACTTTTGAGTCGACCCTAATGCGCTCTATTTCTTCACCGACAAAGTCTCGTAACACACGGCATGACAGGTTCAGGTCTTCGTACAGCATGCCAACTTTACGCTGACTTTTCTTGCGCGTTTTAATTTTTTCCCAAAGCCGAAAAAGGAAGTCTGCGTCGCTTTTTAATGACTGTTCGGACGCGCCTTCCGCCGCAGTACGAACGATAAACTTACCGTCGTCAGTGCTGACCGATTCCGCAATTTCCTTGAGGCGATCTCGTTCTTCACCTTCTTCAATACGCTGTGAAACACCCACATGGTCACTTTTCGGCATAAACACCAGGTAACGGGACGGTAATGTAATGTCCGTCGTTAGCCGCGCCCCTTTCGTGCCTAAGGGGTCTTTGACAACCTGCACCATAATTTGCTGGCCCTGATGAACCAGCTCGGTAATGCTTCTTTCCGGGCGGTCAGGCTGAGGTATGTCGTCACCATCAACTTGCACGACAATGTCGGATGCGTGTAAGAAGGCGGCTTTATCTAAACCAATATCGATGAACGCCGCCTGCATGCCCGGCAAAACACGAGACACCTTGCCCATGTAGATATTACCCACCAGACCACGTTTCGCCTGTCGCTCAATATGAACTTCCTGCAAAATACCGTTTTCAACAAGAACCACCCGCGTTTCTGTCGGGGTGACGTTCATAAGAACTTCAACGCTCATCTCAACCACCTGTTACTTCGAACATGCGAAGTAATTGCTCTGTTTCATATAAGGGTAAGCCAACCACCGCAAAGTAGCTACCTTCAATGCGCTTTACGTATTTGCCGCCGTAGCCCTGAATACCATAACCACCGGCTTTATCTTGTGGCTCGCCAGTTGCCCAATAACTCTCTATATCGTCGTCTGCCAATGCGGCGAACTCAACTTTCGTGGTAATAAGTGCTGACTCACTCGCCACTAAACACTGCCCACTCCAGTGACAAACAGCAACCGATGTCAGCACATCGTGGGTACGTCCAGACAATTGACGCATCATCTTTTGGAAATGCTCAAAATCCAACGGCTTTTCCATGACGTCTTGGTCGCATCGAATCAGTGTGTCTGAGCCAATGACCAAGCATTCATCGGGCTGTCGTTTGGCTACGGCTAACGCTTTGTCGTTGGCTAGCCGCAATACATAGTCCTCGGGGTCTTCACCGTTAGTGCGACTTTCTTCTATATCGGGCACATCGCAGTCGAATGGGCGATGCAGAAAGTGTAAGAGTTCACGTCGGCGGGGGGACGAAGACGCCAGTACAATGCGCATTATGACACTCCAAACTGACGGCGTACTTTTCGTAATAACGGGAATACCCAGAGCCAAAAAACCGCCGAGGTAGGTACCGGCCAAAAATAGGATAAAGTGAACTCTGCGTCATGTAGGAATACATTAGCTTCAAAGACAATGAACCGCTTTAACAGTATAAGAACCGCAATAACAACAGCTTGCTGAATCAATGCAAAATTTCTAAGGCGTTGAAAGTTTCTGGCCGCAAGATAGGCAACAACGACCATGCCAAGTGCGTGAACACCAACAATAGAACCAAGCAATACATCGCTTAATACGCCAAGAATAAGCGCGGTTCCTATGCTGACGCGGTGTGGCAAAGCAATAATCCAGTAAAGCATGACCAAAGTCACCCAGTCTGGACGGAACACGTCAAAAGTCGCCGGCATGGGCATGACCATTAATGTTAGCGCAATGACATAGGTGACGAGTAAAGTCACTATTCCTGGCTTCACAACCTTCATTCATCGTCCTCGTAAATCGGTTGCAGCTCGCTTTCACTCGGCCATAACAGTAAGACATTTCTGACTCTGTCCAAGGCGCTCACCGGATCAGCAAAAACAGTAGCGAACGGCAGTGACTCATCTCTCACTATGCTGGCAATACGCGCTACGGGGTACCCCTCCGGAAACACGCCACCTAATCCTGAAGACATCAGTAAGTCGCCTTCTCGCAGCTCTGTACTATGAGGTATAAACATGAGTTCTAACCGACCTATGTCGCCGGTACCCTGAGCCAGAGCACGAATATCGTTTCTTTCTGATCGTAATGAAATAGCATGGCTTTGATCGGAGATAAGCAGAACCCTGGCAGTATTTCCGCCAACATCTTGTACTTGTCCAATAATACCGCTGCTGTCGAGCACTGGTTGGCCTTCGTAGACACCGCTTAAAGTGCCTTTGTTAATAACCAGCTGCTGAGAAAATGGTTCGGACGCCACTGCAATGACCTCAGCAACCATGCGGCGAGCAGACTCCCGCGCGTCCGAGCCCAGTAGCTCTCTAAGGCGGCGGTTTTCATTCTGTAGAAACTGCAGCTGTTGCTGTTGGCCTTGAAGTTTTAATATCCGCTGTTTTAACGCTTTGTTTTCCGCGCTTAACTGGTCGGTGGTTTTTACTGACTCAGAAAAGTTATCCAACAGTTGCTCGGGAAGTATCGCTAAATACTGGACGGGAGCAACTAATGAATTCAGAAACACGCGAACAGGCTGCATGGCTTGCAACCGGTGATCAATAAATATGAGCAGAAACGAACAGGCTAGTGCGAGCACTAGCCTGGAGAGTAAAGACGGGCCGCGGACAAACAGCGTTTTCATGATTTACTCATAACTGAATAAATCACCGCCGTGCATGTCGATCATTTCTAATGCTTTACCACCACCACGCGCTACACAGGTAAGCGGGTCATCAGCAATAATTACCGGAATGCCTGTTTCTTCGACAAGCAGGCGATCTAAATCTTTTAATAGCGCGCCACCACCGGTTAACACCATACCGCGCTCTGAAATATCAGACGCGAGCTCTGGCGGTGACTGCTCTAGCGCGACCATAACCGCACTCACAATACCCATGAGCGGCTCTTGTAACGCTTCTAGAATTTCATTGCTGTTCAGTGTAAAGGAGCGTGGTACACCTTCAGCTAGGTTACGACCCCGCACTTCAATTTCCTTCAGCTCTTCGCCCGGGAACGCTGAACCAATTTCATGTTTAATGCGCTCTGCGGTAGCATCACCAATCAGTGCGCCAAAGTTGCGACGGACATAACTGATAATAGCTTCGTCGAACTTATCACCACCAATGCGAACAGATGACGAATAAACCACACCGTTCAGTGAGATAATAGCGACTTCGGTTGTACCGCCACCAATATCAACCACCATGGAACCGGTTGCCTCGGATACAGGCAAACCAGCACCAATCGCTGCCGCCATTGGTTCATCAATTAAGTACACTTCACGTGCGCCCGCGCCCAACGCTGATTCACGAATCGCACGGCGTTCTACCTGGGTTGAACCACACGGAACACACACTAAAACTCGCGGGCTTGGACGGAAGTAATGGCTGTCGTGGACTTGCTTAATAAAGAACTGAAGCATTTTTTCGCATACATAAAAGTCTGCGATAACACCGTCTTTCATTGGGCGAATAGCACGAATATTGCCTGGAGTACGACCTAACATTTGCTTAGCGGCTGAACCAACTGCAGCAATCGATTTGGGGCCGCCTGAGCGCTCCTGTCGAATAGCGACAACCGAAGGCTCATTCAAGACAATACCTTCGTCTTTAACGTAAATAAGAGTGTTGGCGGTACCAAGGTCAATTGATAAATCGTTTGAAAAAAGGCCGCGAATTTTTTTAAACATGAAGCGGTATATCCCTACTTATAAAGCTAACAGAGTGACAGCAAAGAACACAGTAAGTACTTACTGCGCTCTTACAACACGGAATCCAATGTAGTTAGAGTTAAAATCTGCCGGAAGTTCCATTTTTGTAGAAACTCGGGCAAGACTTGGCGTAAAGTTCCACGCACCGCCTTTCACAACGACACCATCGTCAGTTTGCGCCCACTCCCAGACATTACCAACGGTATCAAATAATCCCCAAGGATTACGGTGGAAACTGGCCACTGGCGCAGGACGTTGATTAGACCAGTCAGAGCCACAGTTGCGGCAGTTTGCCTTACCAAAACCAACATCGTTACCCCACCAAAAGTCCGTCTCAGTTCCGGCACGAGCGGCATATTCCCACTCTGCTTCGGTTGGTACGCTGTATTTAAAACCGCTTTTCGTTGTCAGCCAGTCAGCATAAGCTTTCGCATCGTTGTAGCTTACGCATACAACCGGTGAGTTATCAGACTGTTTGTAGCCAGGGTTCTTCCAGCTGAGCTTTTCGTTAAACTCAGGACGCCCATTTTTAAGTGTTGCACAAGTTCCGCGTTTCTCAGCATCGGTTACATAGGCAGTGTCTTCAACAAAGTCTCTAAAATGCTTAACAGTAATTTCCGTATCTGAAATACCTAATGCATTGGGAATTTCACGGGTTTCCGCTGGGCGCTCATTGGGTAAACCATTGCCAATTAAATCACCCATCTTGAACTTACCGGCCGGCACCACAACAAGTTCCGGGCCTCGAACGTCACGATATAAAATATCCTGGATTTTCTCGCCGCGAGTAAATGAGTACTCAGACTTTTCCAAGTCCGCTCGAATAGACATAGCGTCTTTTAGGCGAATTTTTTCTGCATAAGCTGAGTAGCCATATTTCAGAACTTCAACTTCATGCTCGCCACCTGGCAACATAACTTCGATAGGTGTCGAACCATAACTAACACCATCAATGATAACTTCATCGTCGTATACGTTTGAGCGTATGGTTAACGGGTGCATGACGGAGCTATCAACCGTTTCTTCATCACCCGCCTGCAACTCCCCCGGCCGTTGCTCCGTTGCACAATAACGCATGTCTACGCCAAGCAGTGTACATGCCTGACTTTGAGGTAACTGACCACGAAGTTCTACCGCTAACTTAACACCGTAATTACCAGCACCGCTAAAGCCGTTGCTAATAGTTTTTGAACCTAAAATTTGAACATTCGGGCTGGCTTTTTCTAAGTTCTCACGTGCAAGTGAAGACTCACTCAGGCTTGCCAGAATCTCATCAAGGTATTGCTTAGACGCTTTCTGCTTTGCCATTAACTTACCGCGATTCTCACACTGCCCCAGCGTTTCATTTCTGTCACAGCTAATCGACTGGCTGACTTCAAGGTCACCTGAACGATTGAACTCGTCTTCAAGGCGGTCAACACGTGCAATATTACGTTGCTCTTTTAACGTTTCAATTTCGTTAATTAGGCTATGTTTACTAACTCGAGCCTCTTCCACTTCTTTTGATTTTTGGTTCACCAAGCTGACTTGTTGTTTTATGTCTTCTTTATTTTGCTGATGAGCCATAACCGCTTGCTTATACGCTTCCTGAGCGCCAGCGATATCAATGGTAGGATCTTCCACTAAGCGTTGATAGCGGTCATTCATTTCCGCCAGTGCAGACTCTCTTTTCTGCTCAAGTTCGTTATTTCGCTCGCGCAGACTCTGCAGCTTTTCCCTAAGCTCCCGTTCTTCTTGCTGAAGTTGATTCACGGTACCGGAAAAGTTTTCAAAGTCGCTCTCTAGCGTCGAAATTTGATTTGTAATTTCTTCGACGGTCATCTCTTGCTGAGCAAGAGCCGTCGAGGCGAGAGTCAATGTAGAGGCCATAATTAAGGCCAGTCGAGCCAATCGCATCATGTTTCCATTCCAAGCTTGAAAAAATAACAAAGCGGCGTAAAAGCCAAAGCCGTCATCGCGCTATCGTTATTGTAATAATAATGAACGTTCGTCAACGTCGCGCATTTTTTGTTTAAACTCTGCTTTATGCTATTTGCTTGTTAACAAAAGAGCAAGAGGCATTGTCACCGAATTGTCGATTATTCGTTAAAAGAATACTACCATCCTAACTCACGCCAGTAAATCTGGCGATCGCGGCCTCGGTAAATACCGAAGGTTCCTTCAGCTCTTGGGTTGTCAGTATAGTCACTACCGTCTTCAACCTCGCCATCATTATATGGCCAGTCATATTTTAGATAACTTGGGACCTCTAACTCAAAAGTAAAACTGTAGGGCTCATCAGTAATGGCCGCATCCCAGCGTAATAAATTGTTGATATTAGCTGAGGAAGGGCTTACGTTTCCATTTTCTGCGCTGGCTGTTGAAATTGGGATAATTTTCGTCGGTTCCAATGGCCCCTCAACAAAGCTATGCGCATCATTAGCAAGTGTCTCACAATTATCTTTTCGGTTTTGAACGAAGGCAGCCCCATCCCAATATTCTAGAGAACCAGCAATTGGCATGACATCATCCATCGCCGCGTAAGTGTCCTGAAGGTTTAATCGACCATAGTAAAGGTTTGCTGAGTCTAACTCCGCCGCTCCGTTCGATGCTGGCAAAATACTATTTTGAAGCGTTGAGTAAAAGTTTCCATCTTCTTGGTCATCCAGCTGCCACCCCAGAATGTAATCTTTAAATGGGCCATCGGGTTCTCCTGAACTTAAGCGGGACACGGTTACCGAAGCAGTCCCTGTAAACTGACCTACACCCTCGCCCCACTCCCAGACACCGTTATAACTGACGGCGTGATCAACGAGTTGGTTCCCAGACGAGTCATAGGCGTAAAATAGCGGCTCGGCTTTTGCTAATGACCCATTGTAATTCCGAGTTGGATCTCCGGATGCATTAACCGCTCGAGCTGACAGCTCTATAGGTTGCGCCTGCCCCATGTAGTAAAAATCAGTGCATGAGCCGGTAAACTTAGTTGTGATGGGCTCAAATTCATAGGGGATAAAACGCCCGATAATATGTTCTGTTGTTACTGAGCCCGTACCTAAATAATCTCCGTCAACAAGTATCGCTTTAACCTTAGCGCTTCCGACTTCGGAATAGGTGATGGAGTCATTTTCAAAGCGTATGCTGCCGATATTTTGCCTTAAAAAGTCAGCTGAATTAGTTAATTTTCCTGGCTCTGTTGCGGGCAGTACTGCCGGAACGGTATCTTCGTCGTCAGGCCCGTCTTCAATTCCTAGCGACTCTTGAGGTGTTTCACGCCCAAAATTTGGCGTAACCTGATCACCAGTATTTAATGCCTGCAGTGCCACAAAGAACGGTTCTCCGGCTTTCGCTAAGATATCACCACTATAGCTACTCACTGTTTCCATACCGATGCTAGCAGGCTTATAAACAAACTCGTTCGATACGCCTTCAATCACCTTGCCGTTTGGTAGTTGCGCTTTTGCGCGCAGGTTCACTTTACCCGCATCACCATACTGAACCTCTAGCGCTTGCTGGCCAGCCTGAAAATCGGCGGTTACTGGAGTCCAGCCAGTAAATCCACCGGCGCCATCGTCCTGTAGCTCATTAAGAAGCGTATATTCTTCATTGGGCGTTTTCGCGGACATTTGCGCATACGGAAACTCATTAAAGTCGCTGCAACTGCCTGGGTTAACACAGTGCATGCCCATCTCTACCTGGTTAACTTGCTCAGCAACGACCTCACACGCTTGTGTGTTGTCGTTGGTACGCACAACCGACAGATTGGCAGGGAAACTATCTCCTGATGTCTGTGTGTCTATAAAATCAAATTTCAGACCAGTGTCATTAAAGGTAATTGAACAGTCCGAGCTAAAGTTCCCGTTTATATAACACTGAGTCGGATTCAACGCTCCCGGTGTGGTTTGTATGTCGTCTATAGCAAGAGTGTAAGTGCCTGCTTCGGTCTGACTTAACTGCGTGGTGGCTGCCGGTGATGCTGCTACCGGATTTTGACTCCAGTCTCCGGCACTATCCGACAAGAAGACAGAACTTGAGACTGGGGAGTAACTTGAGCAGGAGGCGTCGGCGCAAGATTCAACGGTTACCTCTGCCGCTTCACAGGTCAGTGCTGGACTTGAATAGGACAAACGATAATGATGGGGCGCAACTACCGGTGGGTCGACGTCTCCGGCTTCACAGAAGTTACCGCCATCGAGCGGCTCGGCGGGTGAACGATACTCAATGCTAGGCGCAAAAAAACCAAAGGAACCATATGCGGAGGCTTGTCCATCAAGACTTAAGCCGCCTTCTACTACTGTCCTGAACCAAGGCAAGATACTGCGTTCAAAGTACAGGTTACCACTTACGTATAGAAACCCGTTTATTTCAACATCGCGTTCTAGATACAAGTCACCTGTGACAATCAAAATCAGCTCATTTGCGTTGCCATTGGTATTAATTCTGCGTCCAGATTGAATAGTTAAGTCGCCATCAATATAAACTCGGGAGGTTTGGCCGTTCGTCGAGTAGTTAGCGCCAACGTCCCCGAAGTCACCAACACGCAAGTAATCTGTTGGCTGCAGAATCTCAGGTAACTGAGAGTTAAGCGCTCGATCGGGTAAGTCAAACGGAAGCGGTGAGTTATTAATAGGACTAAAGCCTTGCGGCCACACCTCGGAACATTGTGGTCTAGTGTCGGCGCAAGGACGCGTCGTCAACATTAAGTTCAAGACATCGTCAGTAGACATGACTCCATCGCTAATAAACACTTCATCTAACTCACCGTAAAAACTGTTAGATGCAGTTGATTGTCCACCTATAAATAAATTATTACTAACGCTATTTAAGTTACGATTCCCATTAAATGAGCGTTGACCTATCAGGTTCCCATCGATAAAAATTTGAAGTCGCCTATCATCTCGACTGTAGGTTGCCGCTACGTGATGCCACGTATCATCCAGCAGCTGCGTGCCGCCCTCTGACTGATTTCCTGCTTCGACATTCACAATAGCGCCATTACGTAAGCGAATTTCGAAATAGATACCGCCGCCGTCTGACGTGTCCTGTCTATAAACTTCAAAACGCCCAGCAGAAGATTCAGTCGGCCCATCGCCAACCATTAGCAATGTTTGATAACTTTCACTTTGGTTCTGTAAGCTCGCATCACCTTTAAACCAAAAAGCTATGGATATTGAGTCAGCTTGAGTTATTTCTGTCGCGTTTGGCACTTGAACAACGTTATCGCCACTAAACTTGCCATAACGGCAGGTGCCAAGTTCAGCATCGATAGCGGGGGCGAACCCAGAAGTTGACGCATTACGAAGCGCCTGACCATTATAGTTATTACCTGATTGATCGATGACTTCGCCAGTACTACCAGTCCAGTTCAACTCATCAAAATACCAATAACCTATAGGCTCTATTGTGGGAGTTCCCGGAGAGCCAGAGCAAGGGCCTATATTGTCGTTTATATCGCAGGTTTCGCCTTGAACACTTCCGTCACCAGAAACATCTGGCGCGTTCACATATCCTGTAACAACACTGTCTTCATCGATCTCAACTTTCGCGTCAGCATTAATGTTTCCGTCTATTGTCACATTTTCATCAATGCTTACTTTTTTACCAGCTATTATATTTCCAGTGAGCTGTGAGTCCTCATCTATAGTTACTTTTCCACCTGCCGTTAAGTTGCCGGTTATTTCACTGCTTTCTTCAAAAGTAATATGTCCATCACTGTCAATACTGCCGTTAAAAATGACACTCTCATCGGCTTTGAAGTTTCCAGTCACATCAAATATTAAATTTAATGGGTTTCCCCCCTTATTAATTTCGACGTCTTCATCTAGTGATACGTTCCCGGTCACGTTTACAACGACCTGAACTCCGCCAGATATGACAAGCTTATCGTCCTCATCAAAAGAGAGGTTGCCAGAGCATGTGTAGTTATTACCGCTTTTCGTACAGTTTGGTAAGTCATCACCGGGTAACTGATAATTCCTGGCACTCACGTCCGTAGTGAATAACACCAAGATACCGAAAACCAAAAAAAACACTCGCTTTAGCATCATTTAGTTCTCTAACCTGGTTTCAATTTGTAATTGACGTGACGCTTGTTGTGAACCTGTCGTACACATACCATCTGCGGTGATAACAACATGGGTGTACGTAGTATTGGATTCGTCGGTATAATCCTCACTGTCACAACTAATAGTGGCGCTACACTGTTCAAGGCCTTTATTCCCTGCAAAGCTATATACGGTGCCATCAACGCCGCAGCTAGTATCAGGCGAGCTATCTAAAGGATAAACCGTCATCATCCCTTGTTCCAAACCTGACTGAGCAGCTAAATAGCTGCGCGCACCGAGCACTTCGATGACTACACTCTCAGAGGAGGTTCTCAGCAAGCTTGCCAGCGCCGCAACCAGTCCTCCGAGCACGACAATCACAAACACCGCGATAACTAAGGTGTTGCCTCGTTGTCTATTTATAGGGTTTAAAGGGTTGTTATGGCGCATTGGGAATGTGCACCTCGCGATAATAGAAAACTTGTTCTTCTGCATTTTCACCAAACTGAAGCTCTATGGTGACAATATTATTACTTTGCTGATTATTAGCGGTTACGTCAAAGGGTTCGTCAGAGCTCACCCCTGTCGCCATCAAGTATCCGCTCGTCCACTCGGTTTGAGCTTGACTCCATCCGTAATCACTGACTCTAAATAGATTCCCTGCACTTAAACAAAAACTCACTGGCGTGCTGCCAATGTAGGCTCGCTTTAAAGGAGACTCTTTAGCGAATTGACTGTCTGCCTCCAATGTTAATAGGCTTTCGACACTATTAAAGGAATTGATACCAGCAATATTCACGTATCGCTGAGGGTTGTTCGCATAGATAAAATTAGGCTGCGTTGCGTATATAAATACGCGCTCATTACCGTCGAGAGTCCAGTTAATATTGCCAACATCAGGGCTCCCTGCAAAAGTGACCAATGTCATTTCATTAGATGAGTCTGGGCGAATCGGTGTGTCGTAGTAGGTTCCCGCAACCTTCGCAGGAACGAACTCAATGCAGTCACCACTCACACGCACACTATTGGGGACCGCCCCTCGAACTTCCCGGGTCAGGCGTTCAATAGCAAAGCGGCTTTTCTCTATGGTCTGCAAGCGTTCAGAGCCCGTGCTGAACATTTGTGCGCCAATCCCCACAAATTGAAAGCTAAAACCAGCAACTATCGCCAGTAAGACAATGACGATGACGAGCTCTATTAAAGTGAAGCCTCTTTGCGCGCTCATCACCAGTTTCCTTTAATAGCGCTGAACTCAATACTTTCGTCCTGCGGTGTCGTTACTGTGACCGTAATGCTTTTTAATTCATTTGCAGCCTTTTCGGTAACACATACCAAGGCTTCAAAGCCGTTATAACGGTTGGGTGATGAACCGCTAAGCTCTGCACCAGTCAACTTCAAACCATTGTAGTCATCGACATCGTCAAACTGTTTACGTTGAGCTTCTTCTGCATTAGGTGTGCTTCCGTCACTGGGGCATGGTGCTGGTGTTGTACAACTTCCAGAGCCTTCAAAGCAACGTACATATTGGTTCCCGACATTGGAGTTTTCATCGAAGCGGCGCGCCATTATTTCATTCATCAAGCTTTGACCAACTTCAGTCGCTCTCACTTGTTGCCAGGGGTCAACACTTTGCCGAAACAGTTGACCTAAACCCGTTGTGACAACCAGCGTCACAATAGCGATGACGACAATGCCCGCAATAAGCTCAATGAGGGTGAAGCCTTGCTGCTGTTTATTGCGCACCAATAAAGCCCTCTTTATTAATGCCGATGGTGCGGCTGATGCCTGAGCTTTCAGTAATGGTTACTGTGCAACCACCATCGCAATCAAGCGTTGGTTGTCCGAGTGCATTAAAGCCTATAGTTATACCCGCAGGAGAAAACGCAATGTCATCTAAGTTGCTGAGTTGAAGGTTGTTATCTTCATTGTAAGGTGGGTTCCCTAACGTATTTTCTGTCACCGTCACGCTATAATCATTCGCCGTATCTTGCATAGCTTGCTGCTGCAAGGCTCGCAAAATACTCATAGCCTGTAAGCGAACGCTTTGGCTTTTCGTACCGGAGTCACTAATAAAAATGGGGCTGGCTGATACGGCTAGAATACCGATAATAACCAGTATGATGATGAGCTCGATGAGAGTGAAGCCTTGGGACTTCATAGTTGGCCTTAATTTGAAAGCTCGCAGCAGTTAGCTGCGAGCTCCTAAGATCGAATTAGCAGCCAGTCGTTACAGTACCAATAACTGGTTTTGTATCTTCATCCGCTGCAGCTGTGTAATACAGGTAGCACTCTGAATCCGTGCTACCGTCAGCGCTTGTTGTTAAATCTGCAGGAAAAATCACTAGGTCGCCATCTGTAACCGCAGTATTGCCACTCCAGCTAGCAGCAACTACATTTCCCCAATCTGCACTATCAACGTCAAGCGCGGCGTAAATTCCTGCAGCTGTAGCAGCTGGATAACCATATACCGTATCCACCGCAGGGTCAGTAATAGAGCCGCTAGCTTCATCGTCTGTGCCTGCAACTAAAGATTTGGCGTAAACCGTTTGGCTTGCTCCCTTAGCTGCTCCTTTTAACCCTTCGATAGTAGAAGTACGAGCATCTGTTGAAAAATTAATAAACTGAGGTGCGGCGGTTACGGCCAAAATCCCCAAAACTACAATGACAATGATCAGTTCGATCAGAGTAAAACCTTTTTGATTGCGCATAATTAAAACTCTCAGTTGTGATTTAAAAAAATTATTGGTTGTTGCTGTGAATACTCACGCCGCCATTACGTGGATTATAAACGAAAGCGTTGCCCAGTGTCAGATAATCATCACCAGATGGCGCATTCGCTTCATTTTTTATGGTGTTCGCCAAATAGTAAACACACATATCATTGCCCGTTGTGGAGTCTTGCGTTACATAGGTGAAGTAACGTGTTTCTTCCAGATTAGCAAAGTCTTCTGACACTGTCGGTGCGCCCTGCAAGATCGATTGCATGATACTCGCACAGTCAGCTGCCTGAATATTTTCATCGTGCGCAGCGTTATTATCGCCACTAACGGGGTACCCGGTATTGCCGTCGACATACAGCAATACCTGGTCCATAGACACTTCGGCGCCAGCGCCGTTAGAGGCCGCTCCTTTAGGACGCCCGCTCAGCTCCCATTCTCCACGCACAATACCAACGGCACTGGCAAAACCACCAGCTACGCCTTCTAGGGCGGCGTCTTCGGCATCGGAAGAAACATCTGTAAAGCGCGGAATAGCCGCCGCGGCCAATAAGCCGAGAATCACCACGACAATAATCAACTCTATAATGGTGAAACCCTGTTGTTTCTTCTGTCTATTGTGCATGTATCCACTCATAATTAGCCTCTGTAAATCCATTTTATAACAAGTTGTCAACAATGCCTACCGGCGTTTTTCTCGCTGTATGCGTCCTTGATCTGCATCAAACCGAAACCATGGTTTCTCATTAATGGCAAAGTAACAGCGATTTTCATCTTTTCTCGCACTTAGCGCACTAGCGGGTATTTCGCCACCTAACTTACGCCACAAGCCCAAGCAATCATTATCAACCGACGGCCATCCTTTATCATTCACCTTAATAAAACCTGCCGGCGAATCAGCATGTTCAAATAAAGCCACTGTCTTGGGCTTTCCTTGGCGCAACCATTCTGCCCGAACCAAACTGACGGCTTCTGAAAATGTCGACAGCGCGACGTCTTTCTCTGTTTCCCGCCAGTGCTGTGGCTCGTCAATAAGCAGCATTCTCACAGCAACCGCTGACAGAACCAAAAACACCGCTACGACCAGCACATTTTGCAGTCGCCGCAGACCTTTCCGCTCTTCAACGTCGTTTGCCGTCATTATTAACGCCCCTGGTAGGCACTCATCATGTCCCACATTGGCGTGAAAATACCTAGTGCCAGTATCAGCACCATCACCGCTACAACGGCTATCATCAGCGGCTCAATACGCGCTGTTAAGGTCTTCAGATCATAGTCTGTTTCGCGCTCATAATACTCAGCGACTTCCAACAGCAAAGTATCCACACGCCCGGTTTCTTCACCGACCGAAATCATCTGCAAGATCAAGGGCGTAAACAAGTTTGACTGTTTAGCCACCCGCGACAAATTCTCACCGCGCTCAATACCTCGACGCATTTCAATCACTCGATTTTCCATCCAGGCATTATCAACAGCTTCCGCAACCAACGACAGAGCTTGTGTTAGTGGTACGCCCGCTCCCAGCATGACAGAAAAGCTTCGTGCAAAACGTCCGAGCATGGCGCGGCGTAAAATAGACCCAATAACCGGCACTTTCAGTTTTAACGTGTCCCACATAAGTCGTCCGGGCGGGGTTTCTTTGTAATACCGCAAACCGAAAAAAGCGCCGACCATAAGCGCCAGCAACAATGGCCAATAGGCAACAAAAAACTGGGAGGACCCTAGCAGGGCTCGAGTTGCCCAGGGCAGCTCCACATTAAAACGTTCAAACATAGACGCAAACGTGGGGATAACGAAAATGTTCAATACAAACATTGCCACCACCAAAGCGATAAGCACAAAGCTGGGATAACGCGTTGCTGCTTTAATACGCTTACGGGTGTCTTGCTCGTTTTCTAAATAGACCGCTAACTGCTGAAACGACTCTTCCAATTGGCCAGTGTTTTCACCGACATGGACAATAGCAATAATAAGCCTTGGGAAAATGCCTTTATGCTTAGCCATGGCTGCCGACAAATTTCGGCCACGCTCGAGCTGTTCGTGAATGTCTTTCAGTGCCTTTCGCAAACGTTTATTTTGCGTGGTGTCTCCCAGCCCCTCTATAGCACGAAGCATGGGAATGCCCGCCTGCGTCAACGAGTACATTTGTCGACAAAATATAATAAGCTCTTCGAGTGAAACTTTAGGTTGCAAGGTATCAGCAACCTTTGCCTTTATGTTGTCCCAGCCCGGAAGCGCCGCGCTCGTTGGCGCACTTCGGTCTATGGCTATTGGCGTTAAGCCGCGTTTCATTAACGTATCGGCTGCACTGCGCTCGTCACCGGCTTCCACCGCGCCAGTTTGCAACTGACCTTGTTTGTCGCGGGCTCGGTAACGAAACTGCATTAAATGTTGTCCTCAACACTTTCCGCCAGGAACAAGACTTCCTCGACGGTAGTCACGCCCTGGCGCGCGTATTCTAATGCAACAGACGCCATCGACTGATACCCCGGATGCTTTTTAGCCGCGTGGGCAAAGGCTCTGGTGTCGTTGTCGCGCAGCGCATCCATCATTTCGCCATTCATCTCGAGAAGCTCAAACACACCAATACGTCCGTGATAGCCGGTATGGTTACAGTTCTGACAGCCTACGCCATGCTTAAACTCAAACTCGCTACTACCTTCAAGAAGGTGCTCCAACCACTGTTGTTCAGCCTCATCCGGCTGATAGCTTTGCTCACACTTTTCGCAGACTCGACGCACCAAACGCTGTGCTAATATGCCGCGTAGCGCTGCGGCTACCAGGTAAGACGGGGCTCCCATATCAATTAATCGCATGGCACTGGTTATGGCGTCATTGGTGTGCAACGTCGATAGAACCAAGTGCCCGGTGATAGAGCCTCGCAGCCCTATTTCTACGGTTTCATGGTCGCGCATCTCACCCACCATGATAATGTCGGGGTCCTGACGCAAGGTGGTTCTTAGCACTCGTGCAAAGTCGAGGCCTATCTTGTTGTTCACCTGAACCTGTGAAATACGGGGCAACCGATACTCCACCGGGTCTTCGACCGTAATGACTTTTTTCGCTTCCGTATTCAGCTCGCTGAGCGCACCATAAAGCGTGGTTGTTTTACCCGAGCCTGTAGGCCCAGTCACCAGCAACATGCCGTGGGGACGCTTAATTAACGACCGTACCCGCTTCAAGATATTGTCTGGCATACCGGTTTGCTCCAGCGACAACAATCCCGCGGACTGATCCAACAAACGCATGACGCATGACTCACCATATTGAGTCGGCATGGTCGACACACGCACATCAATATTGTGCTTGCGAATTTTCATGTTGAAGCGACCGTCCTGAGGCAAACGACGTTCGGAAATATCCAGCCCCGCCATCAGTTTTAACCGCAGCACCAGCGCATTGGCTATATTCGTTTCATCAAGTACGTTTTCCTGCAGCACACCGTCTATACGCTGGCGGATACGCAATTTGTTTTCATCGGGTTCTATATGAATATCCGATGCCCGAACCTGAACTGCATCTTCAAAAACAGACTGCAATAGCTTGGCTACGGTTGCTTCTTCACCCTCTTCGTCCAGGCTGAGTTGGCCTAGTTCAAACTCAGAGGTTTCTTCGTACTCATCCTGCAGCTGGCTGGCAAAGGTTTCTATTTCTTTTGTGCGGCGATAAAGGTTATCGAACGCGGTTAACAGTTCACCTTCAGGCACAACAGCCAACTCAACCTGCCGCGGTGCCAACAATTGGTTTATAGCATCAATAGACGATAAGTCCGCCGGATCACTCATTCCGACTAGGGCTTCACTGTCGTCTGCTTCAATAACTAACGCACGGTGGCGACGAGCCTGCACTTCCGGTAAAAGCTTAAAAGCCTCTGGGGGAATACGTCGCTCGGTAATACTCAACAACGGCAGTTTTAACTGTTGCGCCAGAAACTCCAACAGTTGCTGCTCGGTAATATAGCCAAGGTCGATTAGCGTCGCACCGAGCTTACGCCCGGTTTCGCGTTGCTTCTCCAGTGCTGTCTCCAGCTCTTTCTCGCTGATGATTTGCTCATGAACGAGTAAATCACCCAACCGCATTTTGAGGCGAGGACGTTTCATGGCTTACCTGCTGAATTTGCTTGTGCTGACAACGCAGCTATTTTTTGTTCGATAAATTGCCGGGTCGGCTCATGAGTCACGCGTTGAAGCGCCTGCTGGTAAGTACTTAAAGCGGCGTTACTCCCCTGTTGCTCTTGTGCGAGCGCCTTACCAACATACCAACGGCCTTCAGTGGGCTGCGCTTCTATCAGCCGTGTATAGGCTGTTTCTGCCACTTCATAATTACCTGTGTCTTGCGCCAACAAAGCAATTTTTTGCGAGTAGCCTGGCTTTTTATCCGCGCTAGGCCAGCTCTTTAACAAGACGTTTAGCGCCGCACCAGGTCTTGCTTCACGCTCCAAAATACGCGCACTCAGCATCCTAAAATCGGTATCTGTTCTGTCGCGCTGAAAACCGACTTCCAACGTTGCCAACGCATCAGTCACCTTATTACGACCGTATTGTAAAGCCGCCAATTGCTTACGCACTCGCTTATTGTCCGGTGTTACCGCTAGCGCTTGACGCCAGTATTCTTCCGCTTGGGTCAAACGCCCCTGCTGCTGTGCTTTTTCCGCTTTTTCAATGTTTTGTTGTGCGATCTCTTCAGGCGCTAATTCAACGGACTTCTTCACAAAGACGCCGTCATTGTCCGTATTACTTTTCTCTGCCTGCGCCGGCTCTTTTTCTATTGGTGCTTCTGCTAATTGTTTGGTTTGCTTAGGCGCAGGTTCTTTAACCTCATTCGCTTTATCCACTGAACTTGTTTCATCTGGGGTGACTGTTCGGCTCGCTAAAGCCCGACTCTCACCGCTAACCCTTTCAGGCTCACCGAGATTAGGGTTAACCTTGTCCTCACGTGGGCTGGTTTCAGCTAGCTGGCTTTGCGACTGCGTCGACTTCTGTTGAGCCGCTTCAGGCTGAGGCGATTGCACCCCTTCATAAACCGTCATTGTCTGGTTATCGTTCGCTGGCCAAAATGCAGCCCCGAGCGATATCCCCCCAATAGCAAGTGCAAGTATGACCCAAGGCAACTTCGATTTCGGCTCCGAGCGTTCAACAGCAGTACCGCCTGCGTCACGGTCGAATGGTTCCTGCCCGCGCTTATCGAGGTCTTTCAGGACTTTATTAATTAAACTCATAGCCCACCCTCAGTAATTTGCCAGTAGCCCATGACCGCGATTAACAGGCAAATTGCCGCAATACCAATACTTAAAGGCAGCCAACGCCCGGACTCTAGACGAGTGTCTTCCGTGTCTTTCACAGCGAACCTAAGGTCACGACTTGTCAATTTATGACGCCCCTCGCCGTAGGCCAGTAGCATCATTTTATGGCACAACATATTCACTAACCGTGGCACTCCGCGGCTACACCGATGAATGTGTTTAATTAAGTTCCAGTTAAAAATTGGCGTACCTTTGTAGCCCGCAACCTGCATGCGGTGCGCAATATAGTCCGCTGTTTCATCCGCGTTCATCGCCGTTAGCTTATGGGAAAAGCTGATACGTTGACGCAGTTGCCGAAAAGCTTTTTGAGATAAGCGTTCGTCGAGTTCCGGCTGACCTAATAAAACAATATGTACCAGTTTCCGGCGCTCTGTTTCTAAGTTCGACAATAGCCTTAATGCTTCGAGGCTTTCTTCCGGCAGTGCCTGCGCTTCGTCGATAATGATAACCACTGACTGGTCACTTTTGCTGATATCCAATAACCGCTGCTGTAATGCTCTGGCTAACTGCTGCTGATTACCGAGCTTGTCGGTCTCTACATCGAGCTCTTGTGCAATTGCCAACCTAAGCTCGGCAGGGTCAAGGTACGAGTCCGGAACATAAGCGGCTTTGAAGAAGTCCGGCATTTCATTAAGCAAGCGCCGACACAATAAGGTTTTTCCGGTGCCCACTTCGCCGGTGATTTTTATAAATCCCTCACCGGTTTTGAGCGCAGTTAAAACCACCTCAAAAGCCTCATGGTGACTTTTGAGATCGTAATAGAACTGCGTGTTCGGCGTTATAGTAAAAGGCAGTTCACGTAAGCCGTAGTGGTAAAGGTACATACTCGCTATTGCTCAATATCCGGGAACCATTCATTCAACAGTTCTCGGGAACGTTTTAGCTCATCACGCCAAGTGTCAACGCCAACAACAGTTGGCTTCAACAGAATAACCAACTCTTTTTTCTCCTGACGATTACGACGATTCGTGAAAAGCTCACCCAACAGCGGGATATCGCCCAGAAGTGGCACTTTTCCGACTTCTTCCGAGTTCACGGTTTGCATTAATCCACCCAGTACAACAATTTCGCCATTACGCGCCTTAACGATAGTATCCGACTCGCGAATATTACTACGCGCCAGCGGCAATACGAGTTCTCCGTCTGTTAAAGTAATGACCTTTTGCTGCTCTTCTGTTTCAACAACCGATGGATGCACATGAAGAATGACTTCGCCGTCATCACTAATTTGCGGGGTGACATCTAACGAGATCCCTGAAAAGAACGGTGTTAAGTCGACATTGGAGTTGGACACAGCTGCACCGGTTCCGCCAGCAAGATTCGTCGTGGAATCTACGTTGGTTACGTAATACTCATCTTCACCAATTTTAATAACCGCTTTTTGGTTGTTCGATGCACTTACACGGGGATTAGACAGTACTTGTACAGTTCCCTGAGTTTGCAGCATTTCTATCATGCCGTTAAAGCCATTCGCTTCGTCACTGTAGCTAAGACCAAACAAACCACCGATAGCTGCCGACGTTGCATTACTTGGAGTAACACCATTAAATTCAACGTCAAAACCTGCATTCCCTGAAGCCAAATCACTCCAATTAATGCCCTGCTGATAACCGTCATTAAGGGTTACTTCAATAATGCGAGCTTCCAATATCACCTGGCGTTGTAAGCGGCTTTCAAGGGTTTCAATAAAGTCACCCACCGCTCGTAATTTATCCGGCGACGCCGTAACACTGACGATGCCCGCCTGCGGTGATAAAACAACATTGCCACCACCAATAATACCCTCTATCACTTCTTTCAAGTCGCCCCATAAGTCTGTTTCAGACTGGGTATTGATGCTAGAGCCGTTACCTTGTAGCTGCTGACTTGTTCGGTTGTAATTCCCGTTTTCGTCACCGAATAGTGGTGTTCCGTTAGAATTTACGGCGCTTGAATTATTACGGTTGTTTCCTCCGAAGCGATTATTGTCACGCTCTTCGCTCACGCCGCCGCCTGAAATTTCGGTCTGCGACATACCAAAGCGTTTTAGCGATAAGTAATCAAGAGAGAATGTTTTGGTTCGCACACCCGCCGGGTACACCTGAATAGTTCGTCCCTGACGGCGAATTTCAAAGCCGTAAATATCCTGAACGGCGCTCAGCGCTTCATTCAGTGTTACGTCTTTTAGACTCAGTGAAATGCTGCCCGAAACGTCCGGGTGCACCAGCATGTTATAAGGCGTGTCAGCTGCTAATCCATAAAAGAACTGTTTCGCATCAATGTCTTCCGCCTGCAGTACAAAGCGGTCTTCTTCTAAAAGCTCAATACCCTGCTGCTCTTGTGCGCTAACGTCCTGACGCAAGTAATCACTGACAGCTGCAGGCATACCTCCGGATCGTTCAGGCGCAGCTTCATTCGTTGCATTGTCGGGGGTCATTGCTTCTTTTTCTTTATTCGGAGTATAACCGGGTTGATACGCACACCCCGTTAAGACAACTCCCAGCACCACTACCAGCAATAGTATTCTCATTGTTCAGCTCCCGACTTCAATTCCGTTAGCGGCTGAAAAACACTTAAAGTAATACGCTCACCACTTCGGTTTAAATACACTTTATTCGGTAAAATTTCTGACACCGTAAAACCACCCACTCTATCGCCTTCTTTTACGCGTTTATCATTTATTAACGCCAGCTTCTTCAAGTCCGAGTAAATTATCTGCGACAGCTGAATATCAGCAGCTTCAGCCGATGACACAGGCGTTACCGCATCCACAGGCGGTCGTGTTGGATCGTTTTCCTGAGCAAACGCACTAGCAGTTGCGCCCACGGTCAAGGTCAAAATAACGCATAACCATCTAACCACTGATAAACTCCTTATCAGTACTGAGCAAATGCCATTCCAGAGTCACTTGTCCCTGCGGATAGCTTTGCACCTGATAATCAAAATGTGCCCAAATGACATTGGGATGCTTGTTCTGCAGTTCTCTGACAAACGCCAGGGTTTCAAAGTAAGTACCTGCGAACGTCGCTTCAACGGCGTGCTCATATAAAGCAATGCTGCCCGTTTCAAAGACTTTACGCGGCTCTTTGGCTGTTAAAGTCTGCATTTTTAAAGACTTTGACGTATTTAAAACCGTATTTAAAAACGCCTTTCTCTGTGCAACTTCTTGCAGTGCTTCGCTACGCTCAATGGACTGTTGTGCGTCATTAGCAGACACACGAAGCTGCTTTATTTCCTGGCGCAAAGGTTCGTTAATATCTTTATCGAACTCCGCTTTCAGCTCTTCTACAGCGGCATTGACCTGCTCAATTTGTTGAGTTAAACGCTGGTTTTCAGTGTTCAGTGCCGATGCATTCTCTAAGTCAGGCATAATCACATAACTGAACATTGGCAGCACAATAATCAGAACCGCCGCAATAGCTATCATCACCCGCTGCCGCGCCGGAAGTGCTCCAAAATTATCTTCAAACTGCTGCCAACGACTCATTCTTCTGAAGTTTCCTCAAGTCTTTCTGTGCGTAACTGAAAAGACTGATAGCCTTCTTCACTACGTGACAGTTCAACGACCGCAAAACGTTTACTGGCCAATAGCTCAGACTGTTCAAATTTATCCATCCACCACACTAACTTTTCTGTGTCGGTTGCGTAACCTTGCAAGTAAATCTTTTCGCCATTAAGTCCGAAGTTTTCCAGCCAAATACCCTGCGGAGTGATTTCTGACAACTCTCTCAATAAAGAAGCCACCGCAGACGAAGCCGACGTTTCAAAGTCACTAATACTTTGTCGAAACGTTCTTGCGTCTTGAATATAGGTTTGTAATTCCGTTTTCTTAGCAACCAAATCGGGGCTTTGTTTACGGTTACTTAAACGGTCTCGCAACGACGTTAATTGGTTATTGGCGGTGTTTAACTGCTCGGTCAGCCTTTCATTCTTAGCTTGAGCCTGGCTTTGTTGCCACCCCGCAATAGTCGCTAAAGCAAGAATCACTACCGCAATAACCACTAACCCCACGGTTAACTTACCCAGGGTTAGGCGCTGATTAACAGGGACTAAGTCACCACGATATAAGTTAACGCTTTGCTTCATTGCGGTAACTCCTCGAATACAGCTAAACCTGGCAAGTCAGTAAAGTCACCCTCTATTAATTCTTGTGACCACTGTGGATAATGATAAACACTGCACTCTACGGCCAGCATTTGCGCCAAACTCATTGCTACGACATCTTGTTTCACGTGCTCAATAGCAATATGGATATGTTTTATTGGCGCTTGTCGTAAATGACTTTCAAAGTAGTCGACTGACCGCTGTAACTCCGTCGCTAATGGCTCCAGCGCGCCTGCTTCTATTTCTTCTTCGGTGTACCTATCTATTGCGGCAACGCCGCGCAAAATACGGGTAAACAGCAGTCCTTTCGAGGTGTAAATTTGAGCCAAATACTGCTTTTCCTGAGTTTGGTAAATGACCATTTCAGGATAAGAGGCCGGCTTAATCAGGCTCGGTAATGTCAGCTCAGATACAGTAATAGCCGCCAATGACAAGTCATTGTCTTCCAAAAAGTCGACCCATGGTTTGAGCAACTGCTTACTCGCCGCCACCGCCACGACTTTATCCTGTCCCGTTGGTTGTTCCGGAAACTCGTAGTAGTCCGCGATAATATCGTCTGCTGATAAAGACACGAGATCATCTAAACTATATTTCAGGCTCTCTGCAATTTCTTCCGGGTCGACCATGGGGCGGTCAACTAGCACAGATTCATAACAGTCAGTTCCCAATACCAGTGTCACGGAGGCATCTTTCAATGACAGCCGTTTGTATTTTTTTAGAATATGAGCCGCTTTTTCAATGAGGTTGCCGGGCTGCGCGTCTTCTTGATCGTTCACAATGAGCTCACACTTTCCAGCGTAACTCTTTGCGACTAATAAACGCACACTTTTTTGCGTAATTTGGAAGCAAACGTGATGAGCATTTTTTTTCTGTTGCTTAAATCCAAACACCCGGCAACACCTTTTTATTATTTTTAAAGCATCTTATCAGAATCTTTGCAAAGCACATTATAAAATGCGCTTTAAACACTCAAATATAACTAATATCATAACCCATATTTCTATGGGCTCTTTCACTCTTAGCGCTGAACCTTCCAGTTAAGTGGTTCACCCGACCAATACGGCACCATAGGTCCGTTTGCAGTATCTACCGTTGCTGGCACCTGCCAAGGCTCTTTCACAAGAGTCAATTCGCTGGTATTTCTTGGCATACGGTAAAAGTCTGCACCAAAACCACTGGCGAAATCGGCCAGTTTATCCAGCGCACCATGCGCATCGAAAAACTCAGCGTAGAGCTCAATAGCCGCAGGTGCGGAATAACAGCCCGCACAACCACATGCTGTTTCTTTTTTGTCTTGTGTATGTGGCGCAGAGTCGGTTCCTAAAAAAAACTTCGGATTACCCGACAGGGCGGCTCTTTGCAGCTCCATTTGATGAGAGCGACGTTTTAAAATGGGCAGGCAATAATTGTGAGGGCGCACGCCTCCAACCAATAAGTCGTTGCGGTTCATCAGCAAGTGCTGTGGTGTCATTGTCGCAGCCACATACTCAGAGGACTCTTCAACAAAGGCAACAGCGTCTGCCGTTGTTATATGCTCGAGTACCAAACGCAAAGTCGGGAATTTTTCCGTAATAGGACGTAAGTGGCGGTCAATAAAGACTTTCTCACGGTCGAAAATATCCACGTCAGCGTCTGTTACCTCTCCGTGCACCAGCAGCGGCACCTCGTGTTGCTGCATGGCTTCTAGCACTGGCGCCAGCGCATCAACCGACTTAACTCCGGCTGCGGAGTTTGTTGTTGCCCCGGACGGATACAGTTTAAAGCCAATGATATGCTCGTTGGCAGCCGCTTCGGCAACCAGTTCAGGTGTAGTGTCAGCGGTAAGGTATAGCGCCATCATCGGCTGAAAACGGTAGGTTTCAGGTAGCTGCTGTAAAATGCGCTGGCGGTACGCCATAGCTGCTTCGACAGTGGTTACCGGCGGAACCAAGTTCGGCATAATAACCGCGCGGTTAAATACCGCCGCAGAAGCCGGTACCGTTGTTGCTAACATCGCCTCGTCACGTAGGTGCAAGTGCCAGTCATCGGGGGTTGGAATTGTGAAAGTTTGCATAGTCATACGCCACTGAAAAATGATGCCCTATTGTAGCGTATTATTCAGTCGCTTGTTAGCGCAGCTGCATAGCCTCTTTCCAATGTTTTCGGCAACAAGACACATAGCGGTCGTTACCGCCTATGGCTATTTGCTGCCCCATGCGCACTGCATTTCCCTGTTCGTCGACGCGCAACGACATCGTAGCTTTGCGCCCACAATGGCAAATGGTTTTCATCTCCACAAGCTTGTCGGCAACGGCCAACAACACAGCACTGCCCGGAAATGCGCTGCCAAAGGCATCGGTACGGATGCCATAACACATAACTGGAATGTCGTCGGTATCAGTCAGAGTCGTCAACTGCCAAACTTGTTGCTCGGTTAAAAACTGGGCTTCGTCAATCAAGACGCAATCAATAGCTTTACGCTTATGCTCCTGCCGAACAAGCTCGGTTAAGTCGCACTTGTGGGTAAAAGACAGTGCTTTGCGGTCGATGCCTAAGCGCGATGCAATTTTGCCATGCCCCGCGCGATCATCGACTGCCGGCGTCATTAGCAACACATGCTGCTCACGCTCTTCGTAATTATGCGCAACCTGCAGTAAGGATGTACTTTTGCCCGCATTCATAGCGGAATAGGTGAAATAAAGTGAAGCCATTTCTGTTCTTGTTATTTTTAAAGCAGTAGTAATTGATGCAGAGATTACCACGATTTTATGCCAAAATGGGACAAAGCAACGCAATTCAGGAGTTCTCCCAATGCACTATTCCCCCGAATTTATCAAAGCGATTCCAAAGGCCGACTTACACTTGCACTTAGACGGCAGCTTGCGCGCCAATAGCCTGATAGATATGGCCAAACGTGCCGACATTGAACTCCCTAGCTACACCGAAGAAGGTCTGTTCGAAAAAGTCTTTAAGTCGCACTACAACAATTTGGGCGAATACCTCAATGGCTTTCAGTACACCTGCGCGGTACTGCGTGACCTCGAAAACTTAGAGCAAGCCTCTTATGAATTGGCGGTTGATAATCAGGAAGAAGGCGTTAATTACATAGAGGTTCGGTTTGCGCCGCAGCTACTGATGGATCCGAGTAAGGGCGTTACCTTCGATACCATTATGCACGTAGTTAATGACGGCTTATCGCGGGCGAAGAAAGAGTACAACAATCGTTCGGACGTTAAAAACGGCGATAAGCCTCCGTTTGACTACGGCATTATTAACTGCGCCATGCGCATGTTCGGCAAAAAGGGATTTTCGCCCTATTACACACAAATATTTCAGTTGATGCGCGACTTTGAACCGATGCAAGTGATTAAAACGGCAGCAATGGATTTAGTGCGCGCCAGCGTTCGCATGCGCGACGAAGAAGGTATGCCGATAGTTGGACTGGACATTGCCGGTCAGGAAATTGGTTACCCCGCCGGTGAATTTAAAGAGGTGTATGAATACGCGCACGAGAACTTTTTACTGAAAACCGTGCATGCGGGTGAAGCTTATGGCGCGGAGAGTATCTTTGAAGCGTTAACCAAATGTCATGCAGACCGATTGGGGCACGGATATTCATTGTTCTCGCCAGAAATGACCGAGGATCCGACCATTGAGGACCCCAAAGCCTACGGTGAGAGTTTGGCATCTTATATTGCTGATCGACGCATTGCGGTTGAGGTTTGCCTGACCAGTAACCTGCAGACAAACCCAGCAATTGGCGATATCAAAAACCACAACTTCAAGCACATGCTGGATAATCGCTTAGCCACCATTATTTGTACCGACAACCGTTTGGTGTCACGCACAACAGTGACTAACGAGTACCAACTAGCACTGGATAACTTCGATATTTCGTTAAAACGCTTAAAGGATATTGTCGCTTACGGCTTTAAAAAGAACTTTTTCCCAGGCCGTTATGTTGAGAAGCGTAAATACGCCAAGCAGAACCTGGCGTATTTTGACAAGGTGGTCGAGCAGTTTGGTTTAAACGATTAACGAGTTACTGGTCGTTTGATGTTTTCAGTTTCACACCCTGGTGCTTATCAAGGCTTTTGAATCCTTCGTTAAGCACCTTTTCTTCCACCTCTTTCGTGGGTATTTCGTTAATGCAAACCCACCTATTACGACCTTGTGACTTGCCATAATACATAGCTGTATCAGCCAATTGCACCAGGGTTCGCCAATGCGGTACCTGGTCAATATCGGTCAAGTACGGACAAATGACCCCACCGACCGTACAAGTAACAGGTAACTCTAAACCATTTGGCAGAATAAACGGCTTTTGCGTAACTGCCTTGTGAATGCGCTGAGCAATATTGTGAAAGTCATCCTCGTCATCGACTTTTGCAACCACAAGGAACTCTTCTCCACCCCAGCGTACAAGCATATCCCGCTCTCTTAGTGCGTGCGTGACGCGGCGGGCAAATTCTTTTAACACCTCATCGCCAATGTCATGACCATAAGAGTCATTCAGCTTTTTGAAGTAATCAATATCGAACAGATACACCGCAAGGCGCTTATTGTCTTCTTCGCGATTCGCTAAGTTAACAGCGTCTAGCTCGCGCTGTATACGGCCTTCGAAATAAAGCCGATTATGTAGTCCGGTAAGAGAGTCCCTCTGGCTGAGCGCTTTAAACCGTTTGGCCTGGCGCAGCTTCTGCCGTATCTGCAATAAACCGAAAACCACCACTAGTATAAAAATAGCGATAATGGCATACATAAGATTCGACTGGGTCTCACGTCGTTCGCGCTCTGCATCTTTTAAGAGCTCTTCTTTTTCCAGCAAATCTTTCTGTAACTCTGACTCGAGCTGCAAGCGACTGAGCTCTGCACTCGACGCCATAGCGCTACTGCTTTGCTTTAACTGATTTTGCAGTGTGCTTTTGTACAACTGGTAAAAATTCTCATGCCCTTCAATCCGAAGATCTGAGCTTTCCAACTCGGACATCCGCTTATAGACATCCAGCTTCACTTCTAATTGAGTGTCCGGGTGCAGGTTATGGCAGGCGGGCACGTCATCTTGATTATTCAACTTATGATTGACCAACTGTTGATAACAAGCCAGGTACCGTTCAACAACGGGGTCTTGATCTTCAAGCTGTGCGGATTGGTCAAGGTAATTAGCCGCTAATTCTGCCTTACCTAATTCAACTGCGGATAACGCAGAAAAAACCAAAGCAGACTTCGCCTGTACAGCTTGTTCCAAATTAACTTTTCCAAGCCAGTCTAAGGCTTTTTCATAGTCTCGTTCATGCAATGCATTGGCTACACCGAGGTTAAAGTACGTTAAATCAATGGTGTTTTGTGCGTGCTCAGGCGGTAGCTGGTTATCGTCCCTTAATGCCTTTGTCCGCTCCAGGATATGCTTGTGCAGTTGCATACCTTTTTGCCGATAGTTCGCGTCACCGTACATAATATAAAGCGTAGCGGTATCCTGCATGACACCGTTTAACACGAGCCAAGGTACACGTTGGTCTTTCGCAAGTGATAATGCTTGTTCAAAACTCTGAAAGGCTTGCTTAATATTACCGCTACTCGACTGCATCCAACCAATTTCAGCTAGAACTGACACCGCAAATTCCACCCATCCTTCTTCAAGAAGCTTTTCGTGCAGCTCAAATAGTTTGGAAATTCGTTGCTCGTAACTAAGGTCGTCTACCGCTAAACAAGTATAGCGATAATAAAAGTCAAAGCTTTGAGGTGGATGAGACTCACAAATTGAATTGGTTAACGTTGGCTCGCCGTTGTCGTCATATTCAAATGCGAGCATACGTTGCAATCGGTATTCTTCTACAACATTGATGTCTTCATTCAGTCGTTCATTCAGCCAGTTGACTTTTTCAAGGTAACTCAGCGTACCGTACTCAGCCGGAATAGGCGGCAACTGCTCTAGTTCTTCTAAAGAGATAGAGTTGTCCTGCGCATAAACGCCTGTCGTCAATGCGAGTGATATAACTAAGGTAAGCAGAAGTTGTATTGTCAGTTTCATACTGACAAATTTAGAGGGAAAACAATGCGCTGACAAGGAAAGCGTAATAAAACCTTAACAAAAAGGCTCCGCAGGGAGCCTTTCTTTATTAGATGTCTACCTATTAATTTTTGTTTCCCGTTAGAATGGAATGTCATCGTCAAAGTCGGTGTCCGGTGAGAACGGTGCCGGCTCAGCCGGTTTCTGTTGCGGCTGCTGACTCTGTTGAGACGGCTGTGGTGCCGGACGTTGTTGTTGCTGTTGGCCGCCATAGTTACCTTGTTGACCACCGCCATAACCCTGACCTTGAGCAGGTCCGCCTTGAGGGCCACCTTGAGGACCTCCGCGTGAGTCAAGCATCTGCATTTCGTTTATAACGATTTCAGTCGTGTAACGCTCTACATTGTCCTGTCCAGTCCACTTGCGTGTCTGCAAGCGCCCTTCAACATAAACTTTAGAACCTTTCTTAAGGTACTCACCAGCAATTTCTGCCAAACGGCGATACGCCACACAACGGTGCCATTCGGTTTGCTCGCGTGGCTCTCCGGTTTGCTTGTCTTTCCAGGTTTCACTGGTCGCAATCGATAAATTGGCTATCGCCGTGCTGTTCTGGGTATAACGCACTTCGGGATCTGCACCCAGATTACCAATCAAAATAACTTTATTCACACCGCGGCTGGCCATTTCACTCTCCTGTTCTTAATGCACTAAGCAGTTCATTCACTGCTTTTTCATCGTACGCTTTTTTATCGACTTTTAAATAAGTTGCCTGATCGTCTTCGACCCAGCGAGCTTCTTTTACACCCGTAATGGTTAGTAACTGCTCACTTAAACGTATCGCTTTGTCTTTCGTCAAGTTTGGGGTTGCTACCGACAAGCTGGTGACGCTTTCCGGGTTCTTCATCAGGAAGCTGATAACAAACCAACATAGTAGCAAGATCAAACAGAATATCACAATGCCCGATGTCTGATAGTTTTGTAAGACCCAACCGCCTGCAACACCACCAACAAACGCCCCTAAAAACTGGCTGGTTGAATAAATGCCACTGGCGCTACCCTTGCTACCTGCGGGAGCTATGCGGGTTAACAAAGAAGGTAAGCTAGCTTCAATAAAATTAAAGCCTGTAAAAAATACGACTAACGCTGCGACCAACCAAACGGCTGACTCACCGGCGTAAAAAAACGTCGCCAGCGAAATAATGAGTATAGCGATAGATGCTCGTAACCACTGGACTGAGCTATTATTTCGGGCACTTCGAATAATCATAGGCACCATTAATACAACCGATGCAGCAAGCGTTGGTAAATAAAACCAAGCGTGTGTTTGACTCTCAAACCCTGCGCTTTGCAGTTGTGTGGGAATAGTCACAAACCAAGCTGTTAAAATAGCGTGCAGAACAAAAATACCCGTGTTCAGACACCAAAGCTGTTTATGCTTTAAGAGCTTTTTCAGCTCGGAAGCCACCGGCAGAGACTCCCGTCTCGCTGAGGTTGTTACCACTTTAGGCACACTCATAACCAGCACAACAATACCCAACACTCCGGTTGCAGCGGTAAACCAGAAAAGCCCTGACAAACCAATAACACCGCCGAGCAGCGGCCCGACAACCAAAGAAACGGCAAACGCCAAACCAATACACATACCAATAATAGCCATGACTTTCGGCCGTTGCTCGTCACGCGATAAGTCCGCCGCCAACGCCAAAATAGCAGCAGCTATCGCACCAACGCCCTGCAGCGCTCGACCAACACTCACCATTACCAGGCTATCGGCTAATGCTGCAACAATACTACCCAGCACGAACACCACTAAACCGCCAATAATAATGGGCTTTCGGCCGATACGGTCGGACGCCATACCTAATGGAATTTGCAGCAGCGCTTGGGTCAGACCATAAGCACCTAATGCAACACCAACAAGCAATGGTGAATAATCCGGGTAGGCTTGTGCGTAAACCGCCAATACCGGCATGATCAAAAACAGCCCTAACATCCGTATACCAAATACGGATGCCAGTGAGAATGCGGCTTTACGTTCGGTCTTATTTAACGAGTGTTGCGTCATGTTACTGCGTTTGCGCTAGTATCAGAATGAATCATGCTGATATTGTACCAGAAGGCATACACTGTGCGATAATAGCGTTTTGTCGTCGACTTCCTACAAGTTGAAGATTTGCTGAAAAACAGACGGGAATTATGGATAACATTGAAGTACGCGGTGCGCGAACGCACAACCTGAAAAATTTCAATCTGACGATACCCCGTGACAAGCTTATTGTCATCACCGGCTTATCCGGCTCTGGTAAGTCGTCGTTAGCTTTCGATACACTCTATGCAGAGGGTCAGCGCCGTTACGTCGAGTCATTGTCGGCCTACGCGCGCCAGTTCTTATCGCTAATGGAAAAACCCGATGTAGACAGCATTGAAGGTCTGTCTCCTGCTATTTCCATCGAGCAAAAGTCGACGTCTCATAACCCGCGCTCAACTGTGGGTACTATTACCGAAATTTATGACTATTTGCGCTTAATGTACGCACGCGTAGGTGAGCCTCGCTGTCCAACGCATGACGTGGCACTGGCTGCACAAACGGTCTCGCAAATGGTCGACAAAGTGCTTGATGCGCCAGAAGGCGAGAAGCGCATGTTATTAGCGCCCATTATTCAAAACCGCAAAGGCGAGCATTTAAAGGTCTTAGAAAACCTGGCGTTACAGGGCTTTATCCGCGCACGTATTGACGGTGAAATTTGCGACTTAAGTGATCCACCGCCGTTAGAACTGCAGAAAAAGCATACCATAGAAGTGGTTGTTGACCGCTTTAAAGTTCGCGAAGGTTTAGAGCAGCGCTTAGCCGAGTCTTTTGAAACCGCTTTAGAGTTAAGTGGTGGTACTGCGCTGGTTGCCCCTATGGAAGGCGACGGAGACACCTTAGTGTTCTCAGCAAACTTCGCCTGTCCGCATTGCGGATACAGTATGCAGGAGTTGGAACCTCGCCTGTTCTCATTCAATAACCCAGCGGGGGCTTGTACCACTTGTGACGGTTTAGGCGTTGAACAGTTTTTTGACCCGAAAAAGGTCATTGTTAACGACGAGATTTCCTTAACCGGTGGTGCTATTCGTGGCTGGGACAAACGTAACTTTTATTACTACCAAATGCTGCAGTCACTGGCTAAGCATTATGGATTTAAGCTATCTGAGCCCTTTAAAGACTTACCGGAAGATATTCGGAATATCATTCTGTTCGGCAGCGGAAAAGAAGAGATAAAATTTACTTATATGAATGACCGCGGCGATAAAGTCGTCCGCGAACATGCCTTCGAAGGCATTATTCCAAACATGCAGCGCCGCTATCGCGAAACTGAGTCTCAAGCAGTTCGTGAAGAGTTGTCGAAGTACGTTGCAACACAACCTTGTAAAAGTTGTCATGGCACGCGCCTACGCACCGAAGCTCGCCACGTATTTATTAACAATGTGACCTTACCAGAAGTGGTCGAGCAGTCCATTGGTGACGCTATGAGCTTCTTCCAACAGTTAGACTTGGAAGGTCAGCGTGCTCAAATAGCTGAGAAAATTCTTAAAGAAATTAACGACCGCCTGCGCTTTTTGGTGAACGTAGGCCTTAATTACCTGAGCTTGTCGCGCAGTGCGGAAACCTTATCTGGTGGTGAAGCTCAACGTATCCGTCTGGCCAGCCAAATTGGTGCCGGCTTAGTCGGTGTTATGTATGTTCTTGATGAGCCCAGTATTGGGTTGCATCAGCGCGACAATGAACGCTTGTTAAATACCCTGACACACCTGCGGGACTTAGGTAACACGGTTATTGTCGTAGAACACGATGAAGACGCGATTCGTCAGTCTGATCATGTCATTGATATAGGTCCGGGCGCCGGTGTTCATGGTGGTGAGATTATCGCTCAGGGCAACGTTGACGACATTATTGAAAGTAAGGACTCGCTAACCGGGGACTACTTGTCTGGTCGTAAAGTGATTGATGTGCCTGCTGAGCGACATAAGCCAGATGATCGCCAACTGGTGATAAAAGGTGCCAGTGGCAATAACCTAAAAAACGTCACTATGACATTGCCGCTGGGCGTTATGACGTGTGTGACTGGGGTCTCAGGCTCAGGTAAATCAACACTGGTCAATGACACCTTATTTAAAATTGCGCACCGGGAACTCAATGGCGCAACAGCCGATGTTCCGTCACCTTATGAAAGTGTCGATGGGTTCCAGTATTTAGATAAGGTTGTCGATATCGATCAAAGCCCGATTGGTCGGACACCACGCTCTAACCCGGCAACTTATACCGGCATATTCACGCCTATTCGCGAGCTTTTCGCTGGTGTTCCTGAAGCGCGGGCTCGTGGCTACAAACCAGGCCGTTTTAGCTTTAACGTCCGCGGTGGTCGTTGTGAGGCATGCCAAGGCGATGGTGTCATTAAAGTTGAAATGCACTTCTTGCCGGATGTCTACGTACCTTGCGATATTTGTAAAGGCAAACGCTACAACCGTGAAACGCTGGAAATTCAGTACAAAGGCAAAAACATTCATGAAGTGCTGGAAATGACCATAGAAGACGCTCGTGAGTTCTTCGACCCAATTCCGGCAATAGCACGTAAACTACAAACACTCATGGATGTTGGTTTGTCTTACGTACGCTTAGGCCAGTCGGCAACGACGCTCTCCGGCGGTGAAGCGCAACGCGTCAAACTGTCGCGTGAGCTGTCCAAGCGAGACACTGGTAAAACATTGTATATTCTGGATGAGCCAACGACCGGTCTGCATTTCCACGATATTAAACAGTTATTAGCCGTGATTCATCGCTTACGCGACCATGGCAATACCGTTGTTGTTATTGAGCATAACTTAGATGTTATTAAGACCGCCGACTGGATTATTGATCTTGGTCCCGAAGGTGGCTCAGGTGGTGGTGAAATACTCTGCGAAGGCACGCCAGAAGCTATTTGTGAGAATAAACAATCGCATACGGCACGTTTTCTAAAGCCGATGCTAAACTAAAAGGAAGCAGTATGTTAACGGAAGACTTTAAAGTTCGATTTTATGAAACCGATGCGCTAGGCCATGTGAATAACACGGTCATACCCGGCTGGATTGAAACCGGCCGGCTGCCGATATTCGAGTTTTTCGGTGAAATGTCGCCGGAAACCCAAAGTTTAATCGTGGCGCGACTGGAAGTGGACTATTTGTTTCCCATTTACTTTGGTAGCCCAGTTACAGTAAATACTTATGTCACCAGAATGGGCGGCAGTTCGTTTGATATTACCACCGAAGTTTGGCAAAAAGACAAACTGTGCGCTAAAGGTAAGTCGGTGTTAGTTTATTTCGATTATCAGAAGGAGTGTTCAGTGAAGCTACCTCAGGATATACGAGAAAGACTTGCAACAATAACGCATCCGGAGCACCCTCTTGACGCGTGATATAGTCAGCGGCGGGCAGCACATACATGCGCCTGACGACTTAACCCGCCTGTTACAGGACATTTACGAGCAGGCGATGACAATAAAAACCGGCAAGGTGGCGGATTATATTCCCGCTCTTGCTGCGGTTGACCCTGAGCAGTGCGCCCTGACGCTGGCAACGCTTGACGGTGAGACTTTCACTGTTGGCGATACCCAAACCCAATTTTCTATTCAATCCGTTTCAAAAATTTTCGGTCTTATGCTGGCCATGGAGCGACTTGGAGATGACTTATGGGATCGTGTGAAAATGGAGCCTTCGGGTCAGGCTTTTAATTCAATTGTGCAGCTTGAATGGGAAAAAGGCATACCTCGTAACCCAATGATTAACGCCGGTGCTATTTTAATCAGCGACGTACTTGTCAGCCACTATTCTGCGAGTAAGAATGCAGTCCTTAGCTTGGTGCGCAGTCTCTGTGGTAACGAAGACGTCTATGCGGATCACGAAGTTCACGAGTCGGAGAAAGATCACGGACACCGTAATGCCGCTTTAGCCCACCTGATGAAAAGCTTTGGCAATATCGACTCAGATGTCGAAGAGCTGCTCGATCACTATTTCTGGCAATGTGCGCTGTCGATGTCGTGTGAAAATTTGGCACGATCATTTACTTTTTTAGCAAATGACGGCGTTTGCCCGTTTTCTAAAAAAGAAATTATGTCCAAGCGTGATTCTCAACGAATTAATGCCTTACTTTCCACCAGCGGTATGTACGATCAAAGTGGTGAGTTTGCATTTACTGTTGGCGTGCCAGCGAAAAGTGGTGTTGGCGGTGGTATAGTCGCTATTGTGCCTGACTTTGGGGTTATTTCAGCCTGGAGTCCGCGCTTAAACGAGTTTGGCAACAGCGCTCGCGGTATGTTTATGGTGCGAGAAGTTGCGAATAAACTGGGTTTAAGCGTTTATTAAGCTTTAGCGAATTGTGGACGGTCGATATAATTGAAAGCGTTCCATATTGAAACGTCGAAAAAGCCGGTCAATTTCCCCTTTTCTGCCTAACTCACTTAAAAGCCTCTGTAAGGTTGAGGCTTCAATTTTCCCGGTGTTACCGACCAATAAATGCAGTTCATACGTGAAGTCTGATTTTTCCGAAAGTAATAAGTTATCAATATTGATTTGACGTGAACCTTCCAAAGCAGCAAGCAACTCATCATTGACCGTTGTTAAGTCAACCCGTCCACCTAGAACCATTCGAATATTTGTTATTCTTGAGTCCGCTAGATAAACAGTATAATCATCTTTTAGCTCATTAGAGGCTTTGAGTTCTCCGGCTATAAGATAGTGATAACCTTTTACCCCGGCAAGGCTTTTACCCTTAAAGTTATTAAAAAATTCTTGTGAACGCCCCTCTTTTTGCGCTGTAACTAGCCGCTCTTTCCCTCTCACTAAAGGGAAAGTTGCGTCAACTTCTATTTCTCGGCCTTGCCAGCCCCAACTCGGTGACTCGAAAAATATAACATCGCAACAACCGCCCTTACTTAGCGCTTCATAACGCGCAGAAGGTGGTATCACTTCAATCACAAATTCGTAATTGCTCTGATGATTATTAAGGCGGTTAATTAGCTCGCGGGTTAAGTCGGTTTCCAGAACATCAGAAAAATAAGGCGGGTAGTCGTAAGCGGCAACATAGACCTTTGTCTGTGCTGCTATAGGAAAACTACAGAGTAATGCTGCGAAAAGCAGTAAAAAACGACTCAAAAGCCCCACACTTTACTGTTATTGATGAAAATCATGACATTTCATCTTTCACTTTTGAGGCTTGAATGTCAAGAACTGTAAAGACAAGCCGTTCAACAGCCATAAAAAAGCCCGGCATAAAGCCGGGCTTTGTATACGATACTTAAACCGTATTAGTCTAGGATCTTAGATACAACGCCTGCACCTACAGTACGACCACCTTCACGGATTGCGAAACGCAAACCTTCGTCCATTGCGATTGGAGCAATCAGCTCTACAACGAATTTCAGGTTGTCGCCTGGCATAACCATTTCTACGCCTTCCGGCAATTCTACTGCACCCGTTACGTCAGTCGTACGGAAGTAGAACTGTGGACGATAGCCTTTGAAGAATGGCGTGTGACGGCCACCTTCGTCTTTGCTCAGTACGTAAACTTCCGCTTCGAACTTAGTATGCGGAGTAATTGTACCTGGCTTCGCCAATACCTGGCCACGCTCAACTTCGTCACGCTTAGTACCACGCAACAAGGCGCCAATGTTCTCACCTGCACGACCTTCGTCAAGCAGCTTACGGAACATTTCAACACCAGTCACAGTCGTCTTAGTCGTTTCTTTCATACCAACGATTTCACACTCGTCGCCAGTGTTGATGATACCGCGCTCTACACGACCGGTAACAACTGTACCACGACCTGAAATCGAGAATACGTCTTCGATTGGCATGATGAATGGCTTATCGATGTCACGCTCTGGCTCTGGGATGTAGTTATCAAGCGCATCTGCTAGCTCAACAATTTTCTTCGCCCACTCTTCGTCGCCTTCCAGCGCTTTCAGTGCTGAGCCCTGGATAACTGGCAGGTCGTCGCCCGGGAAGTCATACTCTGACAACAACTCACGAACTTCCATTTCTACCAGCTCTAACAGCTCTTCATCGTCTACCATGTCACATTTGTTCATGAAGACAACGATGTAAGGTACGCCAACCTGACGTGAAAGCAGGATATGCTCACGCGTTTGTGGCATTGGGCCGTCAGTTGCCGCTACTACCAGAATTGCGCCGTCCATCTGTGCAGCACCAGTGATCATGTTTTTAACATAGTCAGCGTGCCCTGGGCAGTCTACGTGTGCGTAGTGGCGAGTTGGAGTGTCATACTCAACGTGAGAAGTTGAGATAGTGATACCACGCTCTTTCTCTTCTGGCGCGTTATCGATGGCTGCGAAGTCTTTCGCCGCACCACCGTATACTTTTGCCAAAACAGTTGTAATAGCAGCGGTCAGGGTAGTTTTACCGTGGTCAACGTGACCAATGGTGCCGACGTTTACGTGCGGCTTCGAACGTTCAAATTTTTCTTTAGACATGATATATCCTCAAATTTAAGTTGAAAGTCCGGTCCTGTGTAAGACCGGACCAGACCTTACTTAACCTTTAGCGTTACGCTCAGCCATCACTTTTTCAGCGATGTTGTTTGGTGCTTCACCATACTTCAGGAATTCCATCGAGTAAGATGCACGACCCTGAGTTTGTGAACGCAAATCAGTTGCGTAACCAAACATCTCAGACAGTGGAACTTGAGCGTTAACCGCTTTCAAGCCACCTGGCGCTTCTTCCATACCTTCGATGAGACCACGACGACGGTTCAAGTCGCCAACAACATCACCCATCGACTCTTCTGGAGTAATAACTTCGACTTTCATCATTGGTTCAAGCAGAACTGGGTCAGCTTGCATTGCACCTTTTTTGAAAGCCATGCTACCAGCGATCTTAAACGCCATTTCTGACGAGTCAACGTCGTGGTAAGAGCCATCATATAGGGTTGCTTTAACACCCAATACTGGGTAGCCAGCTAATACACCTTGCTCCATTTGCTCTTTAATACCACGATCAACTGCTGGGATGTACTCTTTTGGTACCACACCACCAACAATTTCGTTAACGAATTCGTAAGTAATGTCTTCGCCTTCATCGTCTTCTTCGATGGTCATTGGCTCAAGTTTCAGCCATACGTGACCGAACTGACCACGACCACCTGATTGACGTACGAATTTACCTTCGACTTCAACCGGCTTACGAATGGCTTCACGATATGCAACCTGAGGTTGACCAACGTTACATTCAACTTTGAACTCACGCTTCATACGGTCAACGATGATGTCCAGGTGAAGCTCGCCCATACCAGAGATAATAGTTTGGCCAGATTCTTCGTCCGTTTTAACACGGAACGATGGATCTTCTGCTGCCAATTTACCTAAAGCGATACCCATTTTCTCTTGGTCAGCTTTAGTTTTCGGCTCTACCGCAACAGAGATTACCGGCTCTGGGAATTCCATACGCTCAAGAATGATCTTGTTGTTTGGATCACACAGCGTGTCACCAGTAGTTACGTCTTTAAGACCAATTAGTGCCGCGATGTCACCAGCGCGAACTTCTTTGATCTCTTCACGGCTGTTAGAGTGCATCTGTACCATACGGCCAACACGTTCTTTCTTATTCTTAACAGGGTTAACGACACCGTCACCTTGATTAAGAACACCAGAGTAAACGCGTACGAAGGTCAAAGTACCAACGAATGGGTCTGTTGCAATTTTGAATGCCAATGCTGAGAAAGGCTCATCATCAGATGATTTACGCACACCTTCTGATTCATCATCCAAAATACCAGTGATTGGCTTAACTTCTGTAGGAGACGGCAAATATTCAATAACCGCATCCAGTACTGCTTGAACACCTTTGTTTTTGAACGCTGAGCCAGCAGCTACCAAGCAGATTTCGTTCGCCAATGTACGAGCGCGAAGACCTTCTTTGATTTCAGCTTCTGTTAACTCACCTTCTTCAAGGTATTTATTCATCAGGTCTTCGTTAGCTTCAGCCGCAGCTTCAACCAACTCAGCGTGATACTCTTCACACTGGTCAACCATATCAGCAGGGATGTCTTCATAAGTGAAAGACGTACCCATGTCTTCGTCATTCCAGTTGACGAATTTCATTTTGATCAAGTCAACAACACCACGGAAGTTATCTTCCGAACCTACTGGCAGTTGCATTGGTACAGCAACTGCGTTCAAGCGTGTTTTCATCTGATCAACAACTGACAAGAAGTCCGCACCTGCGCGGTCCATCTTGTTGACAAATACCATACGTGGTACTTCATATTTATTCGCCTGACGCCAAACAGTTTCTGTTTGAGGCTGAACACCTGAAGACGCACACAAAACAACGACAGCACCGTCAAGAACACGCAGAGAACGTTCAACTTCAATGGTGAAGTCAACGTGTCCAGGAGTATCGATGATGTTTACACGATGCTCAGGGAACTGCTTATCCATACCCTGCCAGAAACAGGTCGTTGCTGCTGAGGTGATAGTAATACCACGCTCTTGTTCTTGCTCCATCCAGTCCATGGTGGCTGCACCATCGTGCACCTCACCAAGTTTATGAGACAGGCCAGTGTAGAACAACACACGTTCTGTCGTGGTTGTCTTACCAGCGTCTACGTGAGCACAGATACCGATATTACGATAGCGCTCAATGGAAGTTTTACGAGCCACAATAAACTCCTTTCTAGGTTAACTGTGAATTTACCAGCGATAGTGAGCAAACGCTTTGTTTGCTTCAGCCATGCGGTGAACGTCTTCACGTTTCTTCACAGCTGACCCTTTGTTTTCTGATGCATCTAGCATTTCAGCTGCCAGACGCTGCGACATTGATTTTTCACCACGGGTGCGCGCTGCATCAACTAACCAGCGCATAGCCAGTGCGTTACGACGTACCGGACGAACTTCAACTGGAACTTGGTAGGTAGAACCACCAACGCGACGAGATTTAACCTCGACGGTAGGACGCACGTTTTCTAGTGCATCATCAAAAACGTCCAGATGACCTTTGCCTGACTTCTCTGCCAGGATGTCCAGTGCACCGTAGATAATCTTTTCAGCGACTGCTTTTTTGCCGTCAACCATGACGACATTGATAAACTTAGCCAACAACTCTGATCCGAACTTAGGATCCGGTAGGATTTTACGTTGACCTATGACGCGTCTTCTTGGCATCTCAATATTCTCCGATTAATTCAGGGTATTACCCAAAACTTATGAATTACAGTTTGGCCTTACTAACGGAGAACCGTTAAGACTTAGGCCGCTTCGCGCCGTACTTAGAACGGCCTTGTTTACGATCGTTAACACCTGAACAGTCAAGTGCACCACGAACGGTGTGGTAACGAACACCTGGCAAGTCTTTTACACGACCGCCACGAATCAGTACGACTGAGTGTTCTTGTAAATTATGTCCCTCACCGCCGATGTACGAAGATACTTCGTAACCGTTGGTTAAACGAACACGGCAAACTTTACGCATTGCAGAGTTCGGTTTCTTAGGGGTTGTGGTGTAAACACGGGTACATACTCCGCGTTTTTGAGGGCACGCTTCAAGAGCCGGAACGTTGCTTTTCACAACGGGCTTTTGACGGCCTTTACGCACCAGCTGATTAACTGTTGCCATTCATTACTCCTAGTTTAGTTGATGTCGCTTTTTAGCGCGCACAATGTGCGTGAAAAATCGCTTTTTTCCGACCATACAAAGTCGGATCCCGAAAATCGGGAGCCGAAATTCTAATGGTCATATTTTCACCTGTCAAGGTTATAAAAAAGAAGCCAGCACTATTATTAGTACTGGCTTCTGTACAAATAGGCTAAAAGCGTATTTGTTTATTCAGCAGAGTCGTCTTTTGGTGACTCGTTTCCTGCATTAAGAGCGTCCGCTAATTGTTGCTCAGCTTGCTCTGCAGTCATTGATGGCTCTTCATCAACTTGTAACTCGTCGAGGCGACGCTGCATACGTTCTTTGTGATACGAGTAACCGGTACCTGCCGGAATTAATCGACCCACAATAACGTTTTCTTTCAGGCCGCGTAAGCTGTCTTTACGTCCGCCTACCGCTGCTTCGGTCAGGACACGAGTTGTTTCCTGGAACGACGCCGCAGAAATGAACGATTCTGTCGACAGTGACGCTTTAGTGATACCTAATAGCTGACGCTCGAAAGATGCTGGCGTTTTGCCTTCAGCTTCTGCTTTTGCATTCGCTGCAAGCACTTCCGCCATTTCAACCATTTCGCCTTCCAGCAGGTTAGTATCATTCGCACGAAGAATTAACGCTTTACGCAACATCTGACGAACAATCGTTTCGATGTGCTTATCGTTAATCTTAACACCCTGTAGTCGGTAAACTTCCTGAACTTCGTTCACGATGTAGTTTGCTACAGCGCTTACGCCACGCAGACGCAGGATATCGTGTGGTGCTTCCGGACCATCGGCGATAACCTCACCTTTCTCAACCTGTTCACCTTCGAACACGTTAAGCTGACGCCACTTCGGAATCATTTCTTCGTGCTGCTCAGCACCATCGTTTGGTGTGATGATTAAGCGACGCTTACCTTTGGTTTCCTTACCAAATGACACCGTACCTGTCTTCTCTGCCAGAATTGCAGGCTCTTTCGGACGACGCGCTTCGAATAAGTCAGCAACACGCGGAAGACCACCGGTAATATCACGAGTCTTCGAACCTTCTTGCGGAATACGCGCCAAGGTATCACCGACTTTAACTTCGGCGTTATCTTCCAGGTTGATGATAGCGTTACCTGGCAAGAAGTATTGCGCTGGAATATCGGTACCGGCGATGTTCACGTCGTTACCTTTACCGTCAACCAATTTAACCATTGGGCGCATGTCTTTACCGGCACTGGTACGTTGACCAGTTTCCAGTACTACAATGCTTGAAAGACCTGTCAGCTCGTCGGTTTGACGCGTCATAGTAACGCCGTCAATTAAGTCGACAAACTTGATACGACCTTCCACCTCGGTAATGATTGGGTGAGTATGCGGGTCCCAGTTAGCGACAGTCTCGCCGCCTTCAACTGCATCACCTTCACCTTTTTTCAATACCGCACCGTAAGGTACTTTATAACGCTCACGCTCACGGCCGTATTCATCGATAAGCGTCAACTCAGTCGAGCGAGAAGTAATTACATGCTCTTTATCGCTGTTTACAACCCACTTCGCGTTGTGCAGCTTGATAGTACCTGAGTTCTTAACTTGTACGCTGTTCTCAGCCGTTGCACGCGATGCCGCACCACCAATGTGGAAGGTACGCATGGTCAGCTGTGTACCCGGCTCACCGATTGACTGTGCTGCGATAACACCAACCGCTTCACCTTGGTTAACCATGTGGCCACGAGCCAAGTCACGACCGTAACAGTGTGCACAAACACCAAAATCTGTGTCACAGGTAATAACCGAACGAACTTTAACATCATCGATAGAGTTTTCTTCGAGAATGTCACAGTTCTTTTCGTCAAGCAGCGTGTTGCGAGGTAACAGAACGTCTTCGCTACCCGGCTTCAGAACGTCATCACAAAGAACACGACCTAGCACGCGCTCACGCAATGGCTCTACAACGTCACCACCTTCAATTAATGGCTTCATTGTCAGTCCATCGTGTGTACCACAGTCTTCTTCCATGATAACGACGTCTTGAGAAACATCGACCAGACGGCGAGTCAGATAACCTGAGTTCGCTGTTTTCAGTGCCGTATCCGCAAGACCTTTACGAGCACCGTGAGTCGAGATGAAGTACTGAAGTACGTTCAAACCTTCACGGAAGTTCGCAACGATAGGCGTTTCGATGATTGAGCCATCTGGCTTCGCCATCAGACCACGCATACCAGCCAACTGACGAATCTGCGCAGGGCTACCACGAGCGCCTGAGTCAGCCATCATGAAGATAGAGTTAAAGGATGCTTGCTCTTCGTCTTTACCGTCTTTATTGGTGACAATTTCTTTCGACAAGTTATCCATCATCGCTTTCGAGACTTTCTCGTTCGCAGTTGACCAGATATCGATAACTTTGTTGTATTTCTCACCAGCGGTTACCAGGCCAGACTCAAACTGTTCCTGAATTTCAGCAACTTCTTCTTCCGCCGCTGCGACGATTTCTTTCTTCGCTTCAGGAATAACCATGTCGTTGATACCAACCGACGCACCTGAAACCATCGCGTAGTGGAAACCGGTGTACATGATTTGATCGGCAAAAATAACCGTGTCTTTCAAGCCCAGATTACGGTAAGCCTGGTTAAGCATACGAGCGATAGGCTTTTTGCCCATAGCCTGATCGATAAGCTCAAACGGCAAACCTTCTGGCATAATTAATGACAATAATGCACGGCCTACGGTTGTATCACGTACCGCAGTTTTAGTCGTACGGTTACCGTCTTCGTCAGCGGTTGTGTCCGTAATACGCACTTTAACGCGTGAATGCAGTTCTACATCACCATTACGGTAAGCTTTTTCAGCTTCAGACGGGCTTTTGAAAATCATGCCTTCGCCTTTACCGTTAATTTTCTCTTTGGTCATGTAGTAAAGACCCAATACAACGTCCTGTGAAGGTACGATGATTGGATCACCACTTGCTGGTGACAGTACGTTGTTGGTTGACATCATCAACGCACGAGCTTCTAACTGAGCTTCCAAAGTCAGCGGCAAGTGCACAGCCATTTGGTCACCATCAAAGTCGGCGTTATATGCCGCACAGACCAATGGGTGTAACTGAATCGCTTTACCTTCAATCAGTACTGGTTCAAACGCCTGAATACCTAAGCGGTGAAGTGTCGGTGCGCGGTTCAGAAGTACTGGGTGCTCTTTGATGACTTCATCCAGAACGTCCCAAACTTCCGCGGTTTCGCGCTCAACCATTTTCTTAGCTGCTTTAATGGTTGTTGCTAAACCACGACGCTCCAATTTTCCGTAAATAAACGGCTTGAACAGCTCCAGAGCCATCTTCTTCGGAAGACCACACTGGTGCAAGCGTAACTTAGGACCAACGGTGATAACCGAACGGCCTGAGTAGTCAACACGTTTACCCAACAAGTTCTGACGGAAACGACCCTGTTTACCTTTGATCATATCTGCCAAAGATTTCAGAGGACGCTTGTTAGAACCTGTAATAGCACGACCACGACGACCATTATCTAATAAGGCATCAACCGCTTCCTGAAGCATACGCTTCTCGTTGCGCACAATAATATCCGGAGCCGCCAAATCTAACAGGCGCTTCAGACGGTTATTACGGTTAATAACGCGGCGATACAGGTCGTTCAAGTCTGATGTTGCGAATCGGCCACCATCCAGCGGTACCAACGGACGTAAGTCTGGTGGTAGTACTGGTAATACTTTCAGAATCATCCACTCTGGCTTGTTGCCAGACATTTGGAAAGCTTCTAACAACTTCAGGCGCTTGCTGATTTTCTTACGTTTTGTTTCAGAGTTGGTTTCAGGTAACTCTTCGCGCAACGTTTGAATTTCAGCGTCAATGTCGACAGCACGCAATAAATCAAGCACCGCTTCGGCACCCATTTTTGCGTCGAACTCATCGCCATGTTCTTCTAAAGCGTCTAAATATTCTTCTTCTGTCAGAATCTGACCTTGTTCTAAAGACGTTAAGCCGCCTTCAGTAACTACGTAAGATTCAAAATACAATACACGCTCAATATCACGCAGAGTCATGTCGAGCATAAGACCGATACGTGATGGCAGTGATTTTAAGAACCAGATATGCGCAACAGGGCTCGCCAGTTCAATGTGACCCATACGCTCACGGCGCACTTTGGTTAAGGTGACTTCGACGCCACACTTCTCACAAATAACACCGCGGTGCTTCAAACGTTTGTACTTACCGCACAAACATTCATAGTCTTTTACCGGACCAAAGATACGCGCACAGAACAAACCGTCACGCTCTGGTTTGAACGTACGATAGTTAATAGTTTCCGGCTTTTTGACTTCACCATATGACCAACTGCGGATCATATCTGGCGAAGACAAAGCAATACGAATTCCGTCAAATTCGTCTGCTTGATTCGTCGGCTTTAAAAGCTTCAACAAGTCTTTCACGATTTATCTCCTGTCGGAGTTCAACCTATGGGGAGTGAACATCACTCCCCCAGTAATTCCAGCAACAGACGCTTAGTTCTGTTCCAGCTCGATATTGATGCCCAGAGAGCGAATTTCTTTCAACAATACGTTGAACGACTCTGGCATACCCGCTTCCATTTGCAGGTTATTGTCGACGATGTTTTTGTACATCTTCGTACGACCGTTTACGTCGTCCGACTTAACCGTCAACATTTCTTGCAAGGTGTATGCAGCACCGTATGCTTCTAATGCCCAGACTTCCATCTCACCGAAGCGCTGACCACCAAACTGTGCTTTACCACCCAATGGCTGCTGAGTTACCAAGCTGTAAGAGCCGGTAGAACGAGCGTGCATCTTGTCGTCGACCAAGTGGTTTAGTTTCAGCATGTACATGTAACCAACAGTCACATCACGCTCAAACTTATCACCCGTGCGACCGTCAAACAGTGGTATCTGACCCGATTCAGGTAAATCTGCTAGTTTCAGAAGCTCTTTAATTTCTTCTTCAACCGCACCATCAAATACTGGTGTTGCTGTTGGCAGACCTGCTTTTAGGTTACCTGCTAAGCGCATCACTTCGTCATCAGAAAACTCACTGATATCGACTTTCTGGCGGCACTCACCCAGGTCATAAACTTGCTGTAAGAAGTCGCGCAGCTCTTTCATTGCTCGCTGCTGCTTCAGCATCTTGTCTATTTTGCTACCAATTCCGCGAGCAGCCATACCCAAGTGTGTTTCCAACACCTGACCGATGTTCATCCGCGACGGTACACCCAATGGGTTCAATACGATATCTACCGGGTTACCTTCATCATCGTGAGGCATGTCCTCAACTGGGATGATAGTAGAGATAACACCTTTGTTACCGTGACGACCAGCCAATTTATCACCAGGCTGAATGCTACGTTTGACCGCTAAGTAGACTTTTACGATTTTCAGTACGCCAGGCGCTAAATCATCACCTTGAGTGATTTTACGACGCTTGTTTTCGTACTTCGTATCGAAATCGTCACTAATTTGCTGGTACTGCTCGGCAATTTGTTCTAATTGCGCTTGAGCGTCTTCAGAACCTAAGTCCTGAGTTAACCAGTTTTTACGGTCCATGCTTGCTAATTTAGCTTCATCGAAGCCATTAGCTAATAGCAAGTTGCGCGCACGGTTGTAGATACCTTCTTCAAGAATCTTAAATTCTTCTGTCAGGTCTTTCTTAACCTTCGCCAGTTGCATCTCTTCGATAGCAACGGCACGTTTATCTTTTTCAACGCCATCGCGAGTAAAGACTTGCACGTCAATAACAGTACCGTTAACACCGTTAGGAACACGCAGCGAGCTATCTTTAACGTCTGACGCTTTTTCACCGAAGATAGCTCTCAAAAGCTTCTCTTCTGGCGTTAACTGTGTTTCGCCTTTAGGTGTCACTTTACCGACCAGTATGTCGCCGCCATTAACTTCAGCACCAACATAAACAACACCGGCTTCATCAAGTTTGCCCAGCGCTGACTCACCAACATTCGGAATATCTGAAGTAATTTCTTCAGCGCCCAATTTGGTGTCACGAGCAACACAGTTCAGTTCTTGAATGTGAATAGTGGTTAAACGGTCTTCTTGCGCAACACGCTCGGAGATAAGGATTGAATCCTCAAAGTTATAACCATTCCAAGGCATGAACGCGACACGTAGGTTTTGGCCAAGAGCCAATTCACCTAAGTCTGTCGACGGGCCATCTGCCAATACATCGCCACGCGTTACCGGCTCACCAGGATTAACCGTTGGTTTCTGGTTAATACAGGTGTTTTGGTTAGAGCGTGTGTACTTAGTTAAGTTGTAAATGTCGATACCTGCTTCACCCGGCACCATTTCTTCTTCATTTACTTTAACTACGATGCGGCTCGCATCGACGTAATCAACGACACCACCACGTTTAGCAACAACGGTAACACCCGAGTCGACCGCGATAGTGCGTTCAATACCAGTACCAACTAACGGCTTATCTGCACGTAGTGTTGGTACCGCCTGGCGTTGCATGTTTGATCCCATCAAAGCACGGTTAGCATCGTCGTGCTCAAGGAATGGAATCATGCTTGCTGCAATTGACACGATTTGCTGAGGAGCAACGTCCATATACTGAACTTGCTCTTTACTCATCAATGTAAATTCGTTTTTGTGTCGGCAAGGCACTAAGTCTTCGGTTAACTCACCTTTGTCATTAAGCCCTACGTTCGCCTGAGCGATAACATAGTTGCCCTCTTCAATGGCTGACAAGTAGTCGACATCGTCAGTAACGACACCATTTTCAATACGGCGGTAAGGCGTCTCAAGGAAACCGTACTCGTTCGTTCTTGAGAAGCTCGACAGCGAGTTAATAAGACCGATGTTCGGACCTTCCGGCGTCTCGATTGGACACAAGCGACCATAGTGGGTCGGGTGTACGTCTCGAACTTCGAAACCTGCACGTTCACGCGTCAAACCACCCGGACCTAATGCAGAAATACGACGCTTGTGCGTGACTTCTGACAGCGGGTTGTTTTGGTCCATGAACTGAGACAATTGGCTTGAGCCAAAGAACTCTTTCACGGCAGCGCTGATTGGCTTCGCGTTAATCAGGTCTTGTGGCATGGTGTTGTCTAAATCGCCAAGAGATAAACGCTCTTTAACGGCACGCTCAACACGTACAAGACCTACACGGAATTGGTTTTCCGCCATTTCACCAACCGAACGAATACGGCGGTTACCCAAGTGATCGATATCATCCACTTCATCAAGACCGTTACGAATCTCGATAAGCTTCTTCATGACATCGATAATGTCTTCTTTCGACAACGTGTTATCACCACTTAAGTCATCACGACCTAAACGGCGGTTAAACTTCATGCGACCAACGGTCGATAAGTCGTAACGCTCTTCGCTGAAGAATAAGTTATCGAATAATGCTTCTGCTGCTTCGCGAGTCGGTGGTTCGCCTGGGCGCATCATACGATAGATTTCAACCAACGCTTCCAAACGGTTTGTGGTTGAATCTACGCGCAGCGTTTCGCTCATGTAAGGACCGTGGTCCAAATCATTCACAAACAGCGTTTCAATTTTCTTAATACCGGCTTCGCTCAATGCCGCAATTAACTCAAGCGTTAATACGTCATTTGCGTGGCCAATAACTTCGCCTGTTTTCTTATCGGCGTAGTCTTTTGCTAATACTTTTCCGACCATGTATTCAGTCGGCACGTCCATTTCTTTAATGTCCAGTTTCTCTAACTGACGAATATGGCGTGCGGTAATACGACGGCCTTTTTCAACCAATACTTCACCATCAGCACCTTTGATGTCGAACTTCGCAGTTTCGCCGCGAAGACGTTCAGGCACCAACTCCATCTTGACTTTGGTTTTCAAGATTTCGAAGTAGGTTGTTTCGAAGAACATATCGAGCATTTCTTCGGTGCTGTAGTCTAGTGCACGAAGAATAATAGACGCCGGTAATTTACGGCGACGGTCGATACGAACGAACACGTTGTCTTTAGGATCAAACTCAAAGTCTAACCACGAGCCACGGTATGGGATAACTCGTGCGTTATACAGAACTTTACCTGACGAATGTGATTTACCTTTGTCATGGTCAAAAAAGACACCTGGAGAGCGGTGAAGCTGAGAAACGATAACTCGTTCTGTACCATTGATAACGAAGGTTCCGTTTTCTGTCATTAACGGAATTTCGCCCATGTACACTTCTTGCTCTTTAATGTCTTTAACCGTGCCGGCTGCTGCTTCTTTATCAAACAGGACCAGACGCAGTTTCACACGCAGAGGTGCTGAGTAGGTAATACCACGAATTTGACATTCTTCAACGTCAAACGCCGGCTCACCCATGTGATAACTGACGTACTGCAGTTCCGCATTACCTGAGTAGCTGGCAATGGGAAAAACCGAACGAAAAGCCGCTTCCAAGCCGTTATTGGCATCTGGATCGACTTCAATAAATTTCTTAAATGAATCAAGCTGCATAGACAGCAAATAAGGTACTTCTAAGACCTGCGGTCGTTTACCAAAGTCCTTACGAATACGTTTTTTCTCAGAGTAGGAGTACGCCATGGGGTTCCTCAGCTAGCTGATTGATGACCCTAACCAACGAGTGGTTCGATGGTTAAGACAGATGAATCTTTTATCTGTCGATCCCGTGTTGTTTTTGCAAAACTTGTATCCCAACCTCGGGCAAAAATGATACAAGCAATACAGCGCAAAAAGGCTGGTGGTTATTTAACCACCAGCCCAAGGCCCTAAAGAGCCATATTTTGTACAAAAGTCGACTTACTTAACTTCAACTTCCGCACCAGCTTCTTCAAGCTGCTTTTTCAGCTCTTCAGCTTCGTCTTTGCTAACACCTTCTTTGACTGCAACTGGTGCAGACTCAACCATAGCTTTAGCTTCTTTCAAGCCAAGGCCAGTTGCGCCGCGAACAGCTTTGATAGCAGCTACTTTGTTGCTACCAGCGCCTTTCAGCATTACGTCAAATTCAGTTTGTTCTTCAGCTGCTGCTTCGCCGCCTGCTGCTGGACCAGCTGCTACTGCAACTGCTGCAGATGCGTCAACGCCGAATTTTTCTTCAGCTGCTTCGATCAGTTCAACCAGTTCCATTACTGGCATTTCAGCGATCGCGTTTAAGATATCGTCTTTAGTCAGAGCCATTACTCTAAACTCCTGGGTTGATAATTACAAAAAATGGTTAAAAAACCAACGTATTATTTAGCGTCTTTAATTGCTGCCAACGTTCTAACGAACTTGCTAGGCACTTCGTTAACTGTTTTAACGAACTTGCTAACAGGTTCTTTGAAGGTGGCGAGCAATTTAGCCAATGCTTCGTCACGAGTCGGAAGTGAAGCAACTGCGTCCAATTTCTCAGGACCCATGATGCCATTACCGATTGACAGAGCTGTAACCTGCAGGTTCTTGTTCTCTTTGGCAAAATCTTTGAACAAACGAGCTGAAGCGCCCGGTGCGTCCATAGAAAAACCATAAACAAGAGGTCCTTTCAGTACATCGCTCATGTCGTCGAACTGAGTGCCTTCAAAAGCGCGTTTTGCAAGAGTATTTCGAACAACTTTCAGAAATACGCCTTGCTCACGTGCTTTTTTACGAAGCTCAGTCATATCGGCAACTTCGATGCCTCGATATTCAGCAACGGTGACGGCTAGCGCATTCGAAGCAACGTCGTTAACTTCCTTAACGATGGCTTTCTTTCCGGCTAAACCAATTGCCACTGATATCACCTCGTTTTCAATTTGGAGCCGAAGCTCCACGTTACAATTAGGTGGAGTTACCTCCACCGCGTTGTCACGGTGATTCTCTACCCAGAGAGCCTGAGTCGGATATCACCATCTGCGTAGGAAATTAAGTGCCGCTATTCGATACTACTGAAATTCTCGCGGTACACCTACGGTCTTGGACGGGAGCCTTGCTTGTTGCCTTTTGAGCATTACAAACGGCAGCTCCAACCCATAAACCTTAATTAACCAGCGCTAACAGTACCCTGGTCAATACTTACACCAGCGCCCATCGTTGTAGATAAGCTGATGCGTTTAAAGTAAACACCTTTTGCAGAAGAAGGCTTAGCTTTCTTAAGCGCACCTAATAATGCATCAAGGTTTTCTTTCAATTTCGCGTCATCGAAATCAACACGGCCGATTGTTGCGTGAACAATACCGTTTTTGTCGTTGCGATAACGAACCTGACCCGCTTTAGCATTTTTAACAGCTGTTGCTACGTCAGGAGTTACAGTACCTGTTTTCGGGTTAGGCATCAGGCCTCGAGGACCTAAGATTTGACCTAATTGACCAACAACACGCATTGCGTCAGGTGATGCTACGACAACGTCGAAGTTCATTTCACCTTTCTTAACTTGTTCAGCCAAGTCTTCCATACCAACAATGTCAGCACCCGCTTCTTTCGCTTTGTCTGCATTGTCGCCAGAAGTAAAGACTGCAACGCGAACGTCACGACCTGTACCATTTGGTAATACAGTCGCGCCACGAACGTTTTGGTCAGATTTACGAGCATCGATGCCAAGGTTTACTGCAACATCAACGCTTTCAGTGAATTTTGCTGTTGCTAGTTCTTTCAACAGTGCAATTGCTTCATTCACGTCGTAATCGCGGGCTTCAACTTTCTCTGCGATCATGCGAGCGCGTTTTGTTAATTTAGCCATCGATTAGCCCTCCACGTTCAAGCCCATCGCGCGAGCAGAGCCGGCGATAGTGCGTACAGCTGCGTCCATGTCGGCAGCAGTAAGGTCTGGTTCTTTAGTTTTTGCAATTTCTTCTAATTGCGCACGAGTCACAGTACCAACTTTTTTGGTATTAGGCTCGCCAGAACCGCTCTTGATACCCGCTGCTTTCTTAAGCAAGAAAGACGCAGGAGGCGTTTTCGTGATGAACGTGAATGAACGATCTTCAAATACTGTAATTTCAACAGGAACAGGCGCGCCTTTTTCCAGGCTATCTGTTTGCGCGTTGAATGCTTTACAGAATTCCATGATGTTTACACCGTGCTGACCCAAAGCAGGACCAACTGGCGGTGACGGGTTAGCTGAACCAGCAGCTACCTGTAATTTGATAATGGCTGATACTTTCTTCGCCATGATTATTTCCTCTGTTGTGGGTTTAACGCCTCGTAACTTTTCAGAGTAAAGTTACTCAATCGGCTCCCCGTTAAAAAAGGACGCGAATTATAAGTGAATTCGCGCCGTTGATCAATGCTAGATTGATGATTTTTTGATCACGACTTCTCGATTTGACCAAACTCTAAATCGACAGGTGTTGCACGACCAAAGATAGAGACGGAAACCGTTACGCGACTTTTCTCGTAATCAACTTCTTCAACAGTTCCGTTAAAGTCAGCAAACGGACCGTCGGTAACACGAACCACTTCACCCGGCTCAAACAATGTTTTCGGCTTCGGCTTGTCCGCAGAGTCCTGCAAGCGGTCAAGAATAGCGTCCGCTTCTTTTTTAGAAATAGGCGTTGGACGGTCGCTTGTACCACCAATAAAGCCAAGGACACGCGGAACGCTCTTAATTAAATGCCATGAATCTTCGTCCATGGTCATTTCAACTAGCACGTAGCCAGGAAAGAATTTACGTTCGCTTTTGCGACGTACACCGCCACGCATTTCTACGACTTCTTCCTTCGGTACTAATATTTCACCGAATTTGTCTTCCATGCCATGCAGCTTGATATGTTCTTTTAGAGATTCAGCAACACGAGCTTCGTAACCGGAAAATGCCTGTACGACGTACCAACGTTTCTTATCGCTCATAGATTAAATCTCCAATCCGGTTAAGAAGCCAACGACACGCACAAGGATGCCATCAAGACCCCAGAGAATTAACGCAACAATAACGGTCGCGACAACAACGATAAGCGTTGTTTGAGTTGCTTCCTGACGAGAAGGCCAAACGACTTTGCGAACCTCAGTGCGACTTTCTTTAGCGAAAGACACAAACTTTCTGCCCTTAATTGTGGTGCTAGCGAAAAAGCCAGCCAGTCCCACTAATACGACAACGCCTATAGCGCGATAGAGTACTGAGATTTCTTCTGCGTAGTAGTGATTACCGCCGATAGCTACAACTAGCAAGGCGATAGTGATTATCCATTTCAAGCTGTTTAATGAACTGCTCTGCGTCTCGTTATTTGCGCTCATTCTTTAATCCTAATTGCGACCGGTCTTCGCTTTGAACTTAAAATCTGGCAGGGGCGGAGGGATTCGAACCCCCAACCGTCGGTTTTGGAGACCGCTGTTCTGCCAATTGGAACTACGCCCCTAAATAATGTCCTTCACTCTTATCTTAATTGGTGCAGGATTGGACGCGGTATTATACCTAAGACAGCGCTTGGCGCAAGCCATAAAAAAGCCCGGCGCGAAGCCGGGCTCTCTCTATACGATACTTAAACCGTATTAGTCGATGATCTTAGATACAACACCTGCACCTACAGTACGACCACCTTCACGGATTGCGAAACGCAAACCTTCGTCCATTGCGATTGGAGCAATCAGCTCTACAACGAATTTCAGGTTGTCGCCTGGCATAACCATTTCTACGCCTTCCGGCAATTCTACTGCACCCGTTACGTCAGTCGTACGGAAGTAGAACTGTGGACGATAGCCTTTGAAGAATGGCGTGTGACGGCCACCTTCGTCTTTGCTCAGTACGTAAACTTCCGCTTCAAACTTAGTGTGCGGAGTAATTGTACCTGGCTTCGCCAATACCTGACCACGCTCAACTTCGTCACGCTTAGTACCACGCAACAACGCGCCGATGTTCTCACCTGCACGACCTTCGTCAAGCAGTTTACGGAACATTTCAACACCAGTAACAGTAGTCTTAGTAGTGTCTTTCATACCAACGATTTCACACTCGTCGCCAGTGTTGATGATACCGCGCTCTACACGACCGGTAACAACAGTACCACGACCTGAAATCGAGAATACGTCTTCGATTGGCATGATGAATGGCTTATCGATGTCACGCTCTGGCTCTGGGATGTATTGGTCAAGCGCGTCTGCTAGCTCAACAATTTTCTTAGCCCACTCTTCGTCGCCTTCCAGCGCTTTCAGTGCTGAACCTTGAACTACCGGCAGGTCGTCGCCCGGGAAGTCGTACTCTGACAACAACTCACGAACTTCCATTTCTACCAGCTCTAACAGCTCTTCATCGTCGACCATGTCACATTTGTTCATGAAGACAACGATGTAAGGTACGCCTACCTGACGTGAAAGCAGGATGTGCTCACGTGTTTGTGGCATTGGGCCGTCAGTTGCCGCTACTACCAGGATTGCGCCGTCCATCTGTGCAGCACCGGTGATCATGTTTTTAACATAGTCAGCGTGCCCTGGGCAGTCTACGTGTGCGTAGTGGCGAGTTGGAGTGTCATACTCAACGTGAGAAGTTGAGATAGTGATACCACGCTCTTTCTCTTCTGGCGCGTTATCGATGGCTGCGAAGTCTTTCGCCGCACCACCGTATACTTTTGCCAAAACAGTTGTAATAGCAGCGGTCAGGGTAGTTTTACCGTGGTCAACGTGACCAATGGTGCCGACGTTTACGTGCGGCTTCGAACGTTCAAATTTTTCTTTAGACATTGCAGCCTCTCTAACAAAATTCTTTTGGTGTTTTACCTAAACTTACGTTTGCATACCAAGGTTTCGTTAGAATGGCCTAAAAAGAAATGGTGCTGATAGGCGGATTCGAACCGCCGACCTCACCCTTACCAAGGGTGCGCTCTACCAACTGAGCTATATCAGCACGACTTGAATTTGGAGCGGGTGGCGGGAATCGAACCCGCGTCATCAGCTTGGAAGGCTGAGGTAATAGCCACTATACGACACCCGCAAATTCACAATTTTGTGAGGCCACCTCAAAACCAAGGAAATTGCGTGGTGGAGGGGGCAGGATTCGAACCTGCGAAGGCGGAGCCGTCAGATTTACAGTCTGATCCCTTTGGCCACTCGGGAACCCCTCCCGCATTTTGCAATTTGAATTGGTGCCGGCAGAGAGAGTCGAACTCCCGACCTACTGATTACAAGTCAGTTGCTCTACCAGCTGAGCTATGCCGGCACCCCGGTTAGGTGGAGCGCATTCTATGGTACTAAATTTGATAGTGCAATAGCTTTGCGCAAAAAATTTAAAAATTCGCGACCAAGTGGTCAGTTTTTAACTCCTTTGAGTAAAAACCGACCGAAACAGTCATTTATTCAAACGGATGACGAAGTACAATAGTTTCGTTACGGTCAGGGCCCGTTGAGATGATATCAACCGGTACGCCTGTCAGCGCTTCAATTCTGGATATGTACGCTAATGCTTGCGGCGGTAACTGGTTATGCTCCGTCACGCCAACCGTACTTTCCTGCCAGCCTTCTAAGGTCTCATAAACAGGCTCGACCAAGTCATAGTCTTCAGCTGCCAATGGCGGATACTCACTGATTGTGCCATCAGCCAACTTATAACCCGTACAAATTTTTAACTCATCCAGACCATCAAGCACATCTAGTTTGGTTAAGCAAAAGCCACTGACTGAGTTAATTTGCACCGCACGACGCATTGCCACTGCATCTAACCAACCTGTGCGGCGTTTACGACCAGTTGTTGCACCAAACTCATGACCTTTAACGCCTAAGTGCTGGCCAACATCGCAGCCGAGCTCTGTTGGGAATGGACCACTACCGACACGAGTCGTATAGGCCTTCACGATACCTAATACATACTCAATATAACGAGGACCAAAGCCGGCACCTGTCGCTACCCCACCTGCCGTAGTGTTAGATGATGTCACATAAGGGTAAGTACCGTGATCAATGTCCAACAATGTGCCTTGAGCACCTTCGAACATGACTTTGTCGCCGTTCTTACGAGCCTGATCAAGCATTGCCGGTACATCGGCAACCATTGGCTTCAGCAATTTAGCAAACTCTTTGCATTGCTTAAGAACCGTATCGTAGTCGATGGCATCGGTTTTATAATATTCAGTCAGGGCAAAGTTGTGGTAATCGACAAGCTCTTTTAGTTTGCCTTCAAAACGTTCAGCATTAAATAAATCGCCAACCCGCAGACCACGACGTGCGACTTTGTCTTCATACGCAGGGCCGATACCTCGACCGGTAGTTCCAATAGCTTCTTTACCTCGTGCTTTTTCACGAGCCTGGTCTAGAGCAATATGGAAAGGCAAAATTAACGGGCAAGCTTCACTCACTCGCAAGCGCTCTTTAACAGGCACGCCTCGCGCTTCAAGCATATCAATTTCTTCAATCAATGCTTCCGGCGATAGCACTACGCCATTACCAATAACACACTGAACATTTGAGCGCAGAATACCTGATGGGATAAGGTGTAAAACCGTTTTCTCACCGTCAATAACCAGTGTATGACCTGCGTTATGACCACCTTGATAACGAACAACTAAGCTCGCTTTGTCGGTCAACAGATCGACGATTTTACCTTTACCTTCGTCACCCCATTGGGTGCCTAAAATAACAACGTTCTGACTCATGATTGCCCCGCGTAAAAAAAAAGCGTGGCGATCTTACCTTGTATCGGGGAGTTTGTACATGAGGGAAAAGTGCCCAATAGAGTCATTGGGCACTGGTTGGACTTTTAGTCTTCTTTCGAACCCATCATATTTTGCAGATAACGGAAGAAGTCACTGTTCGCATCCAGGACTAGCATGTCATTACCGTTACCAAAGGAGTTGGTATAAGCTTCCATACTGCGGATGAATGCAAAAAACTCAGCGTCTTTTTCATACGCTTCAGCATAAATACGAGCGGCTTCTGCGTCACCTTCACCACGCAGTTCACGCGACTGACGCTTAGCATCAGCGAGCATAACGGTCACTCGGGCATCGACGTCGGCACGGATAAACTCAGCCTGCTCTTTACCTTCTGACCGGTGCTCTGTTGCAACCGCTTGACGCTCAGCACGCATACGCTGATAAATCGATTGGCTGACCTCGGTCGGCAAGTTAATTTGCATAACCCGTACGTCAAGCACTTCAATACCTAAATCTGAAGCACTCTTAGCGCCCTGAAGCAACGCTTCACGCATAAGCTCGTCACGCTCACCAGAAACAATATCTGAAATGGTGCGATTACCAAACTCACTACGCAAGCCACTGTTAATTCGACGAGTAAGTAAAGCTTCTGCTTGCAGAATATTACCGCCGTTTGTACTCAGATAGAACGTCGAGAAATCATTAATACGCCACATGACATAGGTATCAACAATTAAGTCTTTTTTCTCACTGGTTACAAAGCGGTCTGGGTCACCGTCCAAAGTTTGCAGGCGCGCATCCAGCTTTTTAACTTGCTCGATAAAGGGTATTTTAAAGTGTAAGCCTGGCTCGAATACCATCGCTTCACCCGTTTGGGCGTTACGTTCAACCTTACCAAATTGAATCAAAATGGCTCGCTCACCCTCTTTCACCACGTAGATGGAGGACAAACCCAGCGCGACCAGGACCACAACTATTATTGCGATTAGGTTTTTCATTAGTTTCGACCTCCGCTACGGTTGCTGTTGCGAGTGTTTTGCGGTTCCGAGTTAAAAGACGTTCCTGCGCCTTGCTCTGGAACTCGCGGAGGCGAGAAGGTTTCAGTATTACGACCTTGCTTCTCTAATAGTTTTTCAAGCGGCAAGTACATCATGTTGTTGCCACCTTCGACATCCACCAGGACTTTTGGTGTCTTCGCATAAAGGTCTTGGAGTGTGTCTAAGTAAATACGCTCACGCGTCACTTCCGGTGCTCGCTCGTACTGAGGTAATAGCTCGTTAAAGCGTGCAACCTCACCCTGAGCTTCCAGAATAATTTGTTCACGATACGCTTGAGCTTCTTGCAACATACGGCGAACTTGACCACGTGCTAACGGCTCAACTTCACGCGCATAGGCTTCGGCTTCACGAATGTAACGCTCTTCGTCCTCTTGCGCAGCTATAGCGTCATCAAACGCGTCTTTAACCGCTTCTGGTGGACGTGCCGGCAGTAAGTTGATATCGACAACTTGCAGGCCAACTGTGTAAGGATTCATTGTCGACTCAAGCATTTCCAGTGTATCTGCACGGACTTGCTCACGACCACGAGTCAGCACTTCGTCCATTGTTGTATGACCAACAACATAACGTAACGCACTGTCAGTTGCGCGCGATAATACGCCGTCTGCGTCCTGAACATTGAATAAGTAAGCGCGGGGGTCGACCACACGGTACTGAACATCAAGCTCGACACGAACAACGTTTTCATCTTGAGTCAGCATGTAACCCTCGGTTTTATCCGAACGAACGTTGTTAACGTCGACATGTTCAACGGTATCGACAAAAACAGGGCGCCAATGCAGACCTGACTCAACCATTGTGTGGAACTGACCAAAACGAAGCACGACGCCACGGTCAGCTTCTTTTACGGTATAAAAGCCCGCAATGAACCAAACAATAAGGGCGATAATAGCAATAATGCCAATACCTTTACTTGGAATGCCTGAGCTACCGCCAGAGCCTCCACCTTTATTGCCGCCAAAGCCGAACTTTGAAAAGAGTTTACGGACTGCTTCGTCAAGATCAGGTGGTCCCTGATCTTTACCGCCCTGATTTTTCCATGGGTCACGGTCGTTGTTGTTACCGCCGTTCCCCGGTTGATTCCAAGCCATGGACTGCTCCAATTTATGGTTTAACTTATATTAATTGTTCTTTTGGACAATTAACTCATCCAAATTACTATCAAATCGTTTTTTCAGGCGCTGCCAGTCTACCGATGATAAACGCACATGCAACGCCAGTTGTCCGTTTTCGTCGACATCTTCCGATGTCACACTGTTGAGTTCGTACAATGTACCACGTAATTTACCCATAGACGGCGGTATTTTTAGTGTGGCGTCCATCATTTGAGGGCCCAGTAACTGGGTTAATGCCTCTAAGATAAGCTCGACACCAATACCTTCCTGAGCCGATACCCAGACTCTTACTGGCTTGCCATCCTCGTAATCGATACGTGGTTTTGCGCCATCTATCTGATCTATTTTATTACAAATAATCAGTTGTGGCACATCCCCAGCGTCAATTTCTTCGAGTACTTCTGTCACCTGGTCAATATTACTTTGCTGCTGGTCATCAGCGACGTCAACCACATGCAAAAGTAAGTCGGCTTCCTGGGTTTCCTGAAGCGTCGCCTTGAAAGCAGCGACTAAGTCATGCGGCAAATGCCGGATAAAACCAACAGTATCCGCCAGAATCAAGTCGCCAACATCTTCAATAGTGAGCTTACGAAGAGTGGGGTCCAACGTCGCAAACAATTGGTCTGCTGCGTAAACGCCCGCTTCCGTTAACTGATTAAACAGCGTTGATTTACCGGCGTTGGTATAGCCCACTAACGAAACTGTAGGAATTTCGGCTTTCTGACGGGCACGCCGTCCTTGCTCGCGTTGCTTTTGAACTTTTTCCAGACGCCGCAGAATATTCTTAATACGTCCGCGAATTAACCGTCGGTCGGTCTCAAGCTGCGTTTCACCCGGGCCGCGCAAACCGATACCACCTTTTTGGCGCTCCAAGTGAGTCCAGCCTCGTACCAAACGCGTTGAGATATGACGTAATTGTGCCAGCTCTACCTGCAGTTTACCTTCGTGAGTACGCGCTCGCTGAGCGAAGATATCAAGAATAAGCCCAGTTCTGTCCAGAACCCGGCATTTACAGATAGCTTCCAGGTTACGCTCTTGCGTTGGGGATAACGCATGATTAAAGATAACAATATTGGCATCCAGCGCCTTCACTTGCTCGGCTATTTCTTCTGCTTTACCACTGCCAACAAAGTATTTCGGCGTCGGTGAACCGCGGCTTGTTGTTATAACGCCGCGAGTCTCAACACCAGAAGAGTTTGCTAAAAGTTTAAGTTCAGAGAGATCTTCTCGGTTTACTTCAGTGGGAAAGTCCACATGAACCAAAATTGCGTAGTCGCCACCTTCATACCTATCGAACAAGTTGTATCAGACCTCTCTTTTCTTAAAATTAATCGTCGAACTCAGCCACGCCTTCAGCCGCTTGCTGAGGCAAGTAGTTTTGCGGGATTCTAGCCGGGACGACAGTCGAAATAGCGTGCTTATAAACCATTTGGCTCACAGTGTTTTTCAGCAATACAACAAATTGGTCAAACGACTCAATTTGCCCCTGTAGCTTAATACCGTTGACCAAATAAATGGATACCGGGATGCGCTCGCGGCGCAATGCATTTAAAAACGGGTCTTGTAGAGTTTGCCCCTTGGCCATCTTGGATTCCTTTTTTTATCGTTATTCATTATCCAATGCGAAATACAAAAAGTGACAGCACCGCCAATTTGCTATCACCTGTAAACACACACTAGACCAGTAAAGAATTTTTGCAACCAGAAAAACGTTAAAAATTACTCATTTATTTGCTAATCGGATCTGTGGGCGGTACTGAAAATTTCAATCCTTGGGAGGGAATTTTTGCGCCGATTGAGCTAAAGCCGCCTCAACTTTGTCGTTCATTTGCGGGTCATCAGTTTCCAGCCAAGTCACACCTGGCCAGCCGTTCAGCCAGGTTAGTTGGCGTTTTGCAAGCTGCCGGGTAGCGATAATGCCGCGCTCTCGCATTTCCTCATACGACAGTTCGCCATTTAGGTATTGCCACATTTGCCGGTAGCCGACGCTACGAATGGACGGTAAGTCTTCATGTAAGTCGCCACGTTCAAACAGCTTGCTAACTTCGTCTTCGAATGGCTCTGACAACATTTGATCAAAGCGCTGCTCAATGCGCTGGTGCAGTACTGAGCGCTCCTTTGGCGCAATCGCAAACTGATAAACGGGTTTATTCAGTTGGCCAAAGCGCTCTTTCGTCAGTTCAGTCAGTGTTTTTCCACTAACCTCATAAACTTCCAGCGCGCGCATAGTTCGCTGAGGATCATTCGGGTGTATTCGTTTGGCACTGACGGGGTCAACCGTTTTCAACCGGTCATGCAAAGCGGCAAGCCCACTTGCTTCCATTTCTTGGGTAAGTTTTTGTCTAACCGACGCATCAGACTCAGGCAACTGCGACAAGCCTTCGAGCAAAGCTTTGAAATACAACATAGTGCCACCAACCAGCAAAGGGACCTTCCCCCGCGACTGAATGTCCTCAATTAAACGTAGTGCATCGCGTTGAAAATCGGCCGCTGAATACGTCTCTGACGGGTCGCAAATATCAATAAGATGGTGTGGTACTTTGGCTTGCTCTTCCGGTGTTGGTTTTGCGGTGCCAATATCCATTCCGCGGTAAATAAGCGCCGAGTCGACAGAAATAATTTCACAGTCCAGCTTGTCGCACAGTGCCAGCGACAGGGCTGTTTTTCCGGCAGCTGTTGGACCGTAAATGTTAATAACCGCATTAGTGGTTTGCATTATAAGCCTCCGGCACTTCAATAAACTGGAGGTAGTCGGCAGGCTCGTGTAGTTGATCGCGCCACTGTTTCACCCAATGTTCGGCCTCCGTTGTACTGTATTCACCTTTAGCAACAAAAGTAGTCAGCCATTTTAACAGTTGGGTATCGGAGTTCTCTGACACTTGCTCAAGTAATTGCTTAAATAACAGTGCGACATTGCCTTTACGAAGCATTTCCGGCATTTGCTCGATAACCACCATATCTTTCTGACGATAGTACATGACCCCTAAGCGGTTCAGTTGTTGCTCTGGCCATTGGCTAACCGGCGTTTTAAACTCTTTTGCTGATACCGTTACGGGAACCAACAATGGCTGTCCAGACAAGCCGTCCTCAAGCTGCTGAGAGAGCTTCTCCTGTGCGCAAACTGCATGCACCTGTCGTACATTCAGCCAGGCCAACCGGTTTGAGTGTCTAACTAAAGCCTGATGCCCGTTAAACAGTGACAGTAAGCGCCAGCTTTCGCTCGGGGAACTTGCTTCTTGTCTACTTACAGAAGCCGATGCGGAGAATGCCGATGCATTCCCTGTTGATGCAGGCTGACTCTCAGAACTTCCTGCTGAACTTGTTACCGCGTTAGGCAGTAACGACCCCATAGCTTTTCTTGGCGCTGTTGAGTAACGACTGCTCTCCCTCATGGTTGACGTATCGTTCGACTGATACTGATGGCGGTGGGCACTTTCGTAAGGCTCGCCTTTAAAATCAACCGATGCGTCTTCGGCGCCAGCGCTTACTGACATTTCAGTCAGTGAGCGTAATACGCGTTCAACCTGAGTAAGAATAAAGTCGTGCACTTGCCGCTGATAATGAAAGCGCACTTCATGCTTGGCCGGATGCACGTTTACATCGACCTGCTCAGCAGGTAGCTCAAAATAAAGAATGTAAGTCGGCACGCGGTCAGTCGGTAAGTACTTTTCGTAAGCCTGCCGCACGGCGTGCGCTAGAAGCTTGTCACGCATCATACGGCCGTTAACAAAAAAATGCTGAACATCGCCCTGGTACCGACAGTGCTCCGGTGCCACCATCCAGCCTTTTAATTTGTAATCACCTTCCGGGCTTTGTAACTGATACGCCTGCTCAGCGAACTGGCCGCCACAAATTTTTGCCACGCGCTGCAACTGCTGCTTTTCTGAATCCGCCCTGGGATAGCGCCGCAACGTTTTGCCGTTATGGCTGAGTTGAAATGCCACATCAAACCGACTTAACGCAATACGCTTTATAACCTCATCAATGTGGCTAAACTCGGTTTTTTCTGTACGTAAAAACTTACGCCGGGCTGGCGTGTTAAAAAATAAATCCTGAATATCAACGGTTGTGCCATTAGGGTGAGCCGCAGGTTCGACATTAACCTGCATGTCGCGACCTTCTGTCCACGCCTGCCAAGCCTCGCTTTGCTCCGCCGGTTTTGAGGTTAAGCGCAATCGTGATACCGAGCTAATACTGGCTAAAGCTTCTCCCCGAAAACCTAAACTACCAATACGTTCCAAGTCTTCTAATGACTGAACTTTACTGGTTGCATGACGACTCAGCGCCAACGTCAGTTCGTCTCGAGAAATACCACAGCCATTGTCGCGAATGCGAATACGTTTACTGCCACCTTTCTCAATATCTAAAACAAGCTCGTCTGCACCGGCGTCTAAGGCATTTTCTACCAGCTCTTTTACGACCGATGATGGGCGCTCGACCACCTCACCGGCGGCAATTTGGTTAGCAAGTTCTATAGGCAGTTGTTGAATCGGCATTAGCGGCTCGGAATAGTGATTTTTTGTCCAATTTTAAGGACATTACTTCTTAAATTGTTTTCCGTTTTTATCGCTTTCACTGTCGTATTGTAACGCTGTGCTAGAACAGACAATGAGTCGCCCGACTTCACCGTATAAGTAAAGCTGTTCTGATTGGCTAGGTAGGTGTTGTCTATCGGGTTACTGACAAAATACCGACGAATACCGTTATACAGCGCCCGCGCCATTTTTTGCTGATGCGCATTACTGGTCAATAAGCGTTCTTCGTCCGGGTTAGAAATAAACCCAGTTTCGACCAAAAGCGACGGCTTATCCGGTGACTTTAATACTGCCAAACTGGCCGCCTGAGGTTTTGTCTTGTGCATTTTAGTAACGGATGACATTTCATCAATAATGTGTCGCGCTGCACTGTAGGCGCCGGCAATAGAGCTGTCCATCGACATATCAAGCAAGGTTTCGGCCAAATAAGGCTCGTGACTGTTTTTACTTAAAATATCGGTAACACCGCCAAGTAACTCAGACTCTTGCTCTCTATTCTCTAACCAACGACCCACTTCTGAGTCCGCCCGTCGCTTAGACAAGACCCAAACCGATCCGCCCCGAGGTTGAGGCGTTCTAAACGCATCAGCGTGAATCGATACGAAGAAGTCGGCTTTAGCATCCCAGGCTTTTTGCGGACGCTCATTCAAGCCCAAATAATAGTCGCCTGTGCGCACTAAAAACGCCTGCATGCCCGGGTCATCATTAATCATCTTTGCCAAAGCACGCGCTATTTTTATCACCACGTTTTTTTCGTAAGTACCACGTGGCCCTATTGAGCCGGGGTCATCCCCGCCATGACCAGCATCTATTGCAATAGTGACTTTGCGATCTTTGAGTTCGTCAATCGACTTTGCCGGACCGCTGCGTTCAACTGACTTACCCGGTAGGTCGACCACCAGGCGGTCTTTGTATGACTCATTCGCGGGGAGTACAAATAGGTTTGGTTCTGTTTTCGAGTTCAGTTCAATGACAATGCGGCTACTGCGATTATTCTTAGGGCTGCTGGTACGCACTTTGCGCACAAGTAAGGAGTCTTTACCCAGGTTGGTTAAGCCAGTGTTTAACTTAGTGTTGTTAAAGTCTATGACTAAGCGGTACGGCTTCTGCTGGTTCAGCATAAAGTAGGAGTACTCTGGCGTCTCCGATAAATCAAAAACCACACGCGTCTTGTCCGGCGACGGCCAAACCCTGACACTCTCAATACTGTTATCTGCCCATACGCTGAACGAGCATAAGGCAAGAAGCACGACCCAAAACTTTTTTATCATAATGACTGAACGATAGTTGTCCCGGTGTTAGTTAGCGCATTTATAATTATTTTTCTGCCCTGCTCATAATAGCTTAAGGCAATTTCAATGTCTGCGTCCGGAAGCCAGCCTGCACCTTTTTCCGGCCATTCAATAAAATTTAGAGTGTCTTCGGCAAAGTAATCACGAATACCCATATACTCAAGCTCTTCCGGGTCAGCCAGGCGATACAAGTCGAAATGATGAATACGCCAGCCACTTAACTGATAAGGCTCTACCAGGGTGTACGTTGGGCTTTTTACTGCGCCTTCGTGACCCATAGCCTGAATCACCCCTCGACAAAACGCTGTTTTACCCGCGCCCAGTTCTCCTTCCAGATAAACCACCACCGGCTCTTTAATACTTTCTGCAAAACGCTTCGCCAAAGCTAACGTAGCTTCCTCATTCGGCAACTCTTGCTCGAAAACCACACTCATTTTACGTTATTTTTCCATTCACTAATTGACGTATGTATGGCAACAAATCTGAAGCTAAGGTTCCCCGTTCACCTTCGTTGCCCGCTAATTCTCCGGCTCTGCCATGCCATATACCTGCCGCAACTACGGCTTCGGCTTCAGGCATACCTTGTGCAACTAAGCCGCTTACCAGACCAGTCAGCAAGTCGCCCATACCACCACTGGCCATTGCCGGACTGCCGGCATCCAGAATAAACTGCCCTGCGTCGCTGGTCACTAGCGAACCGGCGCCTTTTAATAAAATTTGCGCTTCGTAGTTATCACGCAGCGCATTTAATGCCGAAAAGCGGTCAGATTCTACCTTATTTGAGTCAATATTTAATAATCGAGCGGCTTCACCTGGATGCGGGGTCAATATCACTCGCGAGCCAAGCCTTTCTTTTTGTTCATGAGCGGCCAAAATATTCAGCCCGTCGGCATCAATAACCCAAGCTTTGTTAGTGTTAATGCAATGGTCTGCCACCCAGCTGAAAACCTCTCGCGACCATTCGCTTTGCCCAAGTCCCGGGCCTAAGGCTATAACGTTCGCCAGCTCCATCATTGCCTGTAAGTCTTTCTGAGAGCTTACGGCGCGCACCATAGCTTCAGGTTGGGCAGAAGCAACCATCGCCTGAACCTCAGGGTGGCAGGCCACCGACACCTTACCGGCACCGCAGCGCAGTGCCGCTTGCATTGCCAGCACAACAGCCCCGGACATGCCCGGCTGACCACCAACGATAAGGACATGACCATTATCGCCTTTGTGTTCACAGGGGGGTCTTCTTGGCAGCCAATTTTGAATGTAATCTGTCGTCACTCTCGCATAGGTGGCTTTGTTTTGTTTCGCAAACGCATCTCCAATACCCAGGTCTTCCAGCACTAACTGCCCGACATGGTTCTTTGCTTTACCCGTTAACAGCCCTCGTTTATAAGCAACTAAACACACCGTTTTGTAGGCGTGAGCGGCGACTCCCGGCACTGAGCCCGTATCCGCATTCAGACCTGAAGGGACATCCACCGCCAGAACCTTGGCGGAAGCCTCATTTAAGGTCTGGACAAGCGCAGCCGCAGCGCCTTCCAGGGCGCGGTTAAGGCCCACACCGAAAAGCGCATCGACAACTATATCGTAACGCTGCGGTTCACAGTCATTAACCGCTTTTTCCTGACCTCCACTGTCACGCCAGGCCAAACGCGCGCGCTCCGCATTATTGTCCGTTTTGGACGAGATATTCTTGTTCGGTGACAGGGCAAACACGTCTACCTGATACCCAGCTTCCTGTGCCAGCCGGGCAATAATGTAACCATCGCCGCCATTATTGCCCTCACCACAGCATACCGCTATTTTCGCCGGTGCTTTTACATCCTGCTGTAAGTGTTTAAACACAGCTGCTCCGGCAGCAGACATCAGTTGCATCATGCTTATTGAGCACGCTTCAGCCGCTGGTTTTTCGCCTTTTTGTACCTGTTCCACGGTGTACACGCGTTGTGCTAAACTGACGTTATCAATTGCCGTCATAGCTACTCCTGACCATGTCCAATTCCATTAACTATCAACAGCTGGCCGATGATATTAAGCGTTGGGGCGCCGAGCTGGGTTTTCAAAAAGTGGGTATTACTGACTTAGATCTTAGTAAACATGAAGCCACTTTACAGCAGTGGTTGGACAAAGGCTATCATGGCGAAATGAGCTTTATGGAGCGTCACGGCATGCTGCGCGCACGTCCGGCGGAGCTGCATCCGGGCTCGGTCAGAGCTATTTCCGTGCGTATGAACTACCTACCCGTTGAAGCCGGCTTTGCAAAGACGCTAAAAGATGGCAGCAAAGGCTATATTTCCCGTTATGCATTAGGGCGGGACTACCACAAACTCATGCGTAAACGCTTAAAACAACTGGGTGACCGAATACAGTCAGAGTTTGACGGCGCCGACTTTCGCCCCTTTGTTGACTCAGCCCCCATTATGGAAAGACCGCTAGCGGAAAAGGCCGGTTTAGGCTGGACCGGTAAACACACACTCATTTTAGACAGAGACAGTGGCTCCTGGTTTTTCTTAGGTGAGCTGTTGATTAACCTACCACTACCGGTCGATGAGCCTGTTAAGGAAGGTTGCGGCAGCTGCACCGCTTGTATGACCATCTGTCCGACTCAAGCCATTGTCGCTCCCTATGAGCTGGACGCACGGCGTTGTATTTCTTATTTAACCATTGAGCTGCGCGGCGCCATTCCTGAAGAGTTTCGCCCGCTTATTGGTAATCGTATTTACGGCTGTGACGACTGTCAGCTCATTTGCCCGTGGAACCGCTACGCCCAACTCACCGACGAGAACGACTTTAGCCCCAGACAAGAACTGCACTCGCCACAGTTACTCGAGCTTTGGGCCTGGACCGAACAGCAGTTTCTGGACAATTTACAAGGCTCCCCCATTCGTCGCATAGGCTACGAGTGTTGGTTGCGGAACCTGGCCGTGGCTTTAGGCAACGCGCCCTCAGATGCCGCCATTATAGAAGCGCTTGAGAATAAAACCGAAGGTGTCACCGACATGGTGCGAGAACACATCGACTGGGCACTGGAGCGTCAGCGCACCGGTGTTGCAGAGGTTACTAAACAGCTGAAACGATTGGTGCGTGCGGTAGAAAAAGGCTTACCCCGCGACGCCTAATCGGGTTTGAAAACACCAATAACCTGATCAAACTGGCGCTCGCTGCCACCGCCCTGCTCTTTAGGCTCGCTAAAGCGGTGCTTGCACTGCACGCATTCCACCTGCTCAATATCGTTTTCAATAAACAACATGAGTGTGTCCATGGCCTCACATTTTGGGCACACTGCGCCAGCGATAAATCGTTTCTTTTGTCTAGCCACGACAACTCCTGTGTTAGAATTGGCTGCAACGTAACTAATGATAACGCAGAGTGATTTATGATTCGAGCGCAAAGCATCAGCCTAATGCGTGGTGGCGATGTTTTATTTGAGGACAGTGACTTACAAGTTTTCCCCGGCCACAAAGTGGGTCTGGTGGGCCGCAACGGCTGCGGTAAGTCGTCACTGTTTTCAATGTTGCGGGGCGAGCTGCATGCTGACACGGGCGACTTACACGTACCCGCAGAGTGGCGCATAGCCAGCGTCGCACAGGATACTCCTGCACTCGAGAAGTCCGCGATTGATTATGTCATGGACGGGGACACAGAGTTTCGCGCGTTGGAAGAACAACTGGCCACCGCGGAAGCTTCTAACAACGGCGAACAAATTGCGCACTGCCACGACAAACTCGCAGCTATTGGTGCTTACGACATACAAGCTCGCACGGCCTCGCTAATGGCAGGACTGGGATTTACTCAGTCGCAACTGCAACAACCAGTGAAAGCCTTTTCCGGTGGCTGGCGTATGCGTTTAAACCTGGCGCAAGCACTGATAGCCCGAGCTGATTTAATGCTGCTCGATGAGCCTACCAACCACCTCGACGTCGATGCTATTTTCTGGCTGGAAGGCTGGCTGAAACAGTACGAAGGAACGCTGATTCTTATTTCGCACGACCGTGACTTTCTCGACTCTGTCACCACGGATATTGTGCATATTGAACATAACAAGCTGAATGCCTATAAAGGCAACTACTCTCAATTTGAACGCCAGCGCGCTGAGCATTTAGCCCAACAACAAAGTGAATTCGAAAAAGCACAGGTCATGCGCCAGCACTTGCAAAAGTACGTTGACCGCTTTCGCTATAAAGCCAGTAAAGCTAAGCAAGCACAAAGCCGTTTGAAGGCTATTGAAAAGTTACCTACACAGGCGCCGTTGCGCGCTGAAAGTGGTGTCGACTTTCACTTTTTAGAGCCGGAAAAGCTGCCGAACCCATTACTGACACTCCGCGATGCAAAAGCCGGTTACGGCGACACCACCATTCTGGAACATATTAAGCTGAACTTGGTGCCCGGCACGCGCTTAGGACTTCTCGGCCGTAATGGTGCGGGTAAGTCGACCTTAATTAAACTCCTTGCCGGAGAGCTTGAGCCCATGGCCGGCGAACGTATTGCGAACCCGGGCTTGCGTATTGGTTATTTTGCACAGCATCAGCTGGAAACTCTGGATATGTCAGCATCGGCGCTGTTGCATTTGCAACGTATGGACAGCGCCGCCAGCGAACAAAAACTACGGGACTTTTTGGGTGGTTTCGGGTTTTCCGGTGACCATGCAACTCGCTCGGTTGAACCTATGTCCGGGGGTGAAAAAGCGCGTTTAGCGTTGGCGCTCATTATTTATCAGCGACCTAATTTATTGCTGCTCGATGAGCCTACCAACCATTTAGATTTAGGACTTCGCGACGCTCTGGTTGCGGCCTTACAGGAATACGAAGGCGCTTTAATTGTGGTGTCGCACGATCGTCACCTGCTACGCACGACGGTCGATGAGTTTTGTCTGGTGGCCGATAAAAAGGCGGAGACCTTCGATGGCGATTTGGATGCCTATCATGCCTGGTTGCAGGAGCGTGCCGCCAGTGACAAACGCTCAGAGCAAACAGCGCCTAGTCGTCAGCGGGATAACCGCAAAGAACAAAAGCGCAAAGAAGCGGAAATGCGTCAAAAGACTAAGCCCCTGCGCCAGACCATTGAAAAAGCCGAAAAGCGCATACAAATCTTAGAAAACGAGTTAGCAGAGCTTCATGACCAGCTGTCCGATAACAGTCTTTATAACGACGACCGCAAAGCCGACTTACAGGCGTTGTTAGACAAACAAACGGCGGCACAAAAAGAGCTGAGTGAATTAGAAGAAACCTGGATGGAAGCAGAAGAGTCACTGGCCGAGTTGACCGAAGAGCTTCAGTCAGAGAACGACTAAACAGGAGAGCTTATGATTATTCCATGGCAAGAAGTGGACACTGAAACCTTGAACAACCTGCTTGAGTCCGTGGTGCTGCGTGAAGGCACCGACTACGGCTCGCAGGAAATGTCGTTTGACGCCAAAGTCGAGCAACTCCGAAAGCAGGTGAAAAGTGGAGAAGCCGTTATTGTCTTCTCAGAGCTACACGAAAGCGTCGACGTAGTGCCCAAAGACAGCGTCACCGGAAACGCGGACGACGAGCAATAAAAACCTCTTCCCAGGGAACATTTTGGTCACCCAACACTAAAAAATTTGGGTTCAGCAAACTGACCGTTCGGTTGTAAGTTATCGGCTCAAAGTTCTCATTTACAATGCGACCTCCCGCCTCACCAACAATCACTTGCGAGGCGGCTGTGTCCCACTCTCCGGTCGGCCCTAGTCGTAAAAAGCAATCAGCTTTGCCCTCGGCAATAAAGCACGACTTTAAGGAGCAGCTGCCTGTCGGTAGTGGCTGAATATCGCGTTGAGTTTGCATACGGCTCAGCACCGGCTCTCTTGCCTGACGACGACTTATGGCAATAATCAAAGGGTCAGATTCTGGGTTTTGGAGTTTACGCACCGAAATTTTCTGCTTCTCGACAGCATCTTCTTTATAAGCGCCCCGGCCTTTTTCTGCGTAATAGATTGCCTCGCCAACCGGCCAAAAAATGACGCCCATTTCAGGCTCATTATTAGACACGTAGGCAATGTTAACGGCGAAGTCACCAGAGCGCGCGATAAACTCTTGCGTACCGTCAATAGGGTCAATGAGGAAATACGACGACCATTTTCGCCGTTCGTTGTAATTCTCGTGGTCACTTTCCTCCGACAACACCGGAATATGAGGAAAATGCTGCTTTAACCGGTCTTCAATCAGTTCACTGGCGATGATATCCGCGGTCGTCACCGGAGAGTCATCGTGTTTTTCCGAGGTTTTGTAGTCGCGGCGCTCGTACATGGTCATAATGACTTCGCCGGCTTCTTTCGCGATAGCTTTGAGTGTCTCAAGCATTGGCTGACTGCCCTCGCTTTCTCAGTAGCATTAATAGTGCTGCCACACTTCGAGCTTCAGTAAAATCCGGCTGAGTTAATAAGTTGTCTGCGTCATCTACCGCCCAGGTGACTTTTTCCAAGGGCTCCGGCTCATCGCCGGGCAAACTTTCAGGATAAAGGTCGGTTGCCACGAATATATGCATTTTTGCTGAGAAGAACTGCGGGGCCATCGATACTTCCGTTAAAAACTCCAGATTATGGCTACCATAGCCCACTTCTTCTTTTAACTCTCGCTGCGCCGCTTCTTCCGGCGTTTCTCCCGGGTCAATCAGCCCTTTTGGGAAGCCCAGTTGGTAATCGTGTGAGCCAGCTGCGTATTCACGAATAAGCAACAACGTATTTTCGTCGAGACAAGGCACAATCATAACGGCACCACGACCGCTGCCTTTCATGCGCTCAAACTGGCGCAGTTCTCCGTTGCTGAACTTTAAATCAACCGCTTCAATGCGCAAAAGCCGACTTTGCGCCACCACGCGACGGGATAAAATTTGAGGGACTTGCTTCTTTGTCATACAACCATCCAAGTCATTGTCTCTCTTTACTATAACGACTCTGCGTACAGAAAACAGTCTGAATTTACGGTTTTTAGAATGAGTGCTAGTATTCAAGCCATTGTAGCGAATATAGAAGTGAGCATTATGACAGGCCAAAAACCCGAGACGGAAACTGAATTTGATGTTGTTGTAATAGGTACGGGGCCCGGCGGTGAAGGCGCCGCAATGCAACTTGCCAAAAGTGGTTATAACGTCGCCATTGTCGAGCGTCATAAAGCGCTGGGCGGCGGCTGTACTCACTGGGGAACCATTCCTTCTAAAGCATTGCGTCACTCGGTTAGCCGACTCATTGAATACAACAATAACCCACTGTTCTCAGGCCCGGGCTGGCAAAGCGGCATGACCTTTAGTCATATTCTGCACTACGCAGAGTCTGTTATTCGCAAGCAAGTGAAATTGCGCAGCTCTTTTTATGACCGTAACGGGGTTACTGTTGTACACGGTACGGCGTCATTTTTAGACAAAAACCGTATTCGTGTGACAAAACTCGACGGCTCCGTTGACGATCTGATTACGCAGCACGTGGTTATTGCGTCAGGCTCGCGCCCGTATCACCCGGCAGATATCGACTTTGATCACCCTCGTATTTATGACTCTGACAAAGTCTTGTCACTGTCGCACGAACCAAAAACCATTTTAATTTATGGTGCCGGTGTTGTCGGTAGTGAGTACGCCAGTATTTTCCGCGGCATGGGCGTTAAAGTCGACCTGATAAACCAACGCGACCGACTACTTTCGTTCTTAGATGCGGAGATATCCGACGCGCTAAGTTATCACTTGCGTAACAGCGGCGTCGTTATTCGCCATAACGAAGAGTATGAAAGCATTACCGGCTACGACGACAAGGTCGTACTGAAAACCAAATCAGGTAAAACCATGGCCGCAGACTGCTTACTATTCGCCAACGGCCGCTCGGGTAATATTGAGGATCTGGACTGTGATGTTGTTGGACTGGAGCCAAACTATCGCGGCCAACTGGAGGTCGATGAAAACTACCAAACCTCGGTCGACAACATTTATGCCGTGGGCGACATTATTGGCTACCCAAGCTTAGCCAGCGCGGCTTATGATCAAGGACGTATTTGCGCATCCGCAATTATTAATGGCGAAAGCGACAAAGCCCTAGTCAGTGATATACCCACGGGCATTTACACCATTCCTGAAATTAGCTCAGTCGGTAAAACCGAAGAAGAATTAACAGAAATGAAAGTGCCTTATGAAGTCGGTCGGGCTCAATTCAAACACCTGGCTCGTGCGCAAATCTCCGGAGCTGACGTCGGTTGCCTGAAGCTACTCTTTCATCGTGAGACTCGTGAGTTATTGGGGCTGCACTGCTTTGGTGAACGAGCATCGGAAATTGTTCACATTGGTCAGGCTATTATGGAGCAGAAAAACGGTGGTAACACTATCGACTACTTTGTGAATACTACGTTTAACTACCCAACCATGGCCGAAGCTTATCGGGTCGCAGCCCTGAATGGTATTAACCGGCTTGCGTTGTAGGTTTTGAGACAGCCTGAAGAGGTAACTCAATACGCACACACAAACCGCCTTCCGGGCGGTTTTTTAATGTTATACAACCATCGTGACGGTCAACGATACGCTTAATAATTGCCAAGCCCAGCCCGGAGCCTACGCCACCACGAGCTTTATCGCCCTGCATAAACGGCTGAAATAACTTCGCTTGTTGCTCTTCGGGAATGCCAGGGCCATCATCACTGACGCTAAACCATACGCTTTTTTGTTTTTTATTGTATCCGGAGCTGACTAATACGTTTTGTTTACCGTAACGCTCTGCGTTTTCCAGCAAGTTCACAATGACGCGCTTCATAGACAAAGGCCGCAGCCAAACTAACGGTAAGTTACCCAACGCCAGTTCAAAGTTCTTTTCCCAACTGTCAGGTACATTGGCAACGGTTTGCTCTATCAGCTCATTCAATGACTCTCGGCTGCTTTTCTCTTGTTGGTCAAGGCGAACATAATCAATGAATTGATCAATAATGTCGTTCATATCATCGATGTCTTCAACAATGCCCTGCGCCAGCGTATCGTCTTCCGGCATCATTTCTGCCGCCAGTCGAATGCGTGTCAGCGGCGTGCGTAAATCGTGGGAAACCCCGGCCATCAGAAGGTTGCGATCGTTTTCCAGCTCACGAATGCCTTTTGACATATGATTAAACGCCCGGGTCACAGCCATCACCTCGCTAGCACCTTTCTCTTGCAGCTGTTCAGGAAACTCGCCTCTACCAACTTTACGTGCCGACTCTTCCAGAGCTTTTAACGGCCGGTTTAACCAGTTCGCAAACAGCATGCCCCCTAAAACACTCGACACGCCAATAAGCAGCAAATACATAATCAACGGCGAAAATTGCCCTTTTTGCATACTTTCTAAAGGCACCCGTATCCAAAAGTCCGGAGCTTTTGGCGGCTTCACCCAGATAAAAAACTCATTGCCCTGAGATACGCGCACAATAGCTTCGCCGCCTAACATCAAGCTCATATCGTCTGACAAATAACCGTAATAGGTTGAGTTAATCAGACCATTTTCTCTGGCTTGCGAATCATTGAATATCTCAATACCTGTTTCTTCGCGGTAACGCTCGATAAGCTCGCGCTCGGTTTCAGGCGAGTGCTGGCGAGGAATAAACATAGTTCGAATATGCTTGGCAACAAGTTCGTTAATTTGCTCAATGGAAGGCTTAACCACATAGTTGCTGACCATGACGTAAGAAACGACCTGGTTTATCAGCAAAATTAGTGCAAGCAGCGCAACCGTTCTGGCAAACGCTGACTTTGGAAACAGCTTCATTAGCTTTTCAGTTTACCGTCGGGAACAAAGACATAGCCCAGTCCCCACACCGTTTGAATATAGCGTGGCTTAGTCGGGTCTTCTTCTAACATGCGGCGTAGGCGTGATACCTGCACATCGATAGAACGCTCAAGGGCGCTGTAGTCACGGCCGCGCGCCAAGTGCATGAGTTTGTCACGAGACAACGGCTGGCGGGCATGAGTCACTAAGGCTTTAAGTACCGCGAATTCACCACTGGTCAACGGCATGGGTGTATCGCCATGAAACATTTCGCGAGTGCCCAGGTTAAGCCGAAACTCACCAAACTCGACTTCTTGATCTTCCTGCGACGGAGCGCCAGGGGCCTCTGAGCCACGACGGCGCAATACTGCTCGAATACGTGCTAATAATTCACGCGGGTTAAAGGGCTTAGCAAGGTAGTCATCCGCTCCCAATTCCAAACCAATAATGCGATCAACTTCGTCGCCTTTGGCTGTCAGCATAATGACGGGAATATTATTACCTTCGTTACGCAAACGCTTACAAATAGAAAGGCCATCTTCTCCGGGCAGCATGAGGTCAAGCACCATCAAATGGAAGTTTTCACGCGTCAGTAAACGGTCCATCTGGTCAGAGTCCTGCGCAACGCGAACGATAAAGTTTTGCTCCGTTAAATAGCGCTCAAGCAAGCTACGAAGCCGTGCGTCGTCATCAACTACCAGAACTTTTAATGTTTCCTGCATCATAATTTTAGTATCTCAAGCTGCCATGCCTACCCATAAAGATACACCGCTTTACATACCGAGAGAAGCCAGCTTCTGTTAACAAATGTTTCAGTTATCTTTTCGGCTATCGATGCCAGTAGCGCTGCATTTCAACGTACAGGAAAGATGCCGTCCAGGTAATAAGAACAAGGCCCGTTAAACTTTCAATGCCAGTTAAAAAGCGTAACGCTCCGTTTGGCTCTATGTCACCGAAGCCGACAGTAGTAAAAACCGTAAAGGAAAAATACAGCGAGTCCAAAAAGCTGCCGTCAAAATTGCCTGTTAAATCGCCAAAGCCATCTCGATGGTGCATCAGGTAATAAGCGACCGCAAAAATAGCGACCTCAACGGTATGGGCAATAAGTGCGAGAAAGACACCAAACATGATGCGGATTTGCGTGAAAAGTCGTATATGAGTGATTAGCCAACCAATACGATTTAACGCCTCATAATGAAACAGTACCGCTAACCCCACAATGATTGAGTTGCAAAGAAAAGACACCAACATTATGTCGTTTCCTTTGCATTCGTTAATGCATCCAAGGGCTCGGGGAGAGAAAAATAAAACCCCTGGAATTGCGAACAGCCAAGCTTTTCAAGTGTTACTAACTGCTCTTCGGTTTCAATACCTTCGGCAATGACTTCCATTTCAAGACTTCGGCCCAAGGCTAAAATCGTTTGTACTATTGCAGTATCGTTTCTGTCTTGTGTGAGATCCTGCACAAACGACTGATCGATTTTAAGGCGGTTCAACGGTAGCTCTTTTAAATAGCCGAGTGACGCATAGCCGGTTCCGAAGTCGTCCAGCGCGAAGGTGATGCCTGATTCTTTCAGCTCGTGCATGGTTTTAGCCGTTTGCTCAATATCATCAATGAGTAAACTCTCTGTAATTTCCAACTCAATGGCAGACCCTGATACCCCGGCAACTTTCATTTGTTGGTTCATGTCATCAACGAACTTACTGTGCTTAAACTGACTAGCACTCACGTTAATAGCTACTCGCACTGGTTTCTCTGGGTTCAAAGTTTGCAACGTTGGTGTATCCGCTAGTACCTTTTTTACTACGAGCTTATGCACACTGCGCATTAACCCCTCACTTTCCGCCAGCGGAATAAACTCACCCGGCGATATCCAGCCTAATTCGTCATCATGCCAGCGCACTAACGCTTCGTAACCCATGCACGTTATTTGATTCGAGCCGCTCATACGTTCGTACTGAGGTTGATAATAGACTTGCAGCGCTTCCTCAGTTATCGCTTTTCTTAATGCAGACAACAATGCCTGCTGGTGCGCAAAACGTCTCTGCAAACCAGCATTAAAGAACTGCAAGTGCGGCCCGCTTGCTTCTTTTGCCTGAGTTAATGCCAAGTCAACGGCTTGTAATATCTCTTTCTCGGAAGCGGCATCTGACAACAACACAACGCCCATGCTGACAGACACTTGCTCTTCTTCCCCATCCAGTACATAAGGTGCAGTCAACTTATTCAACAAGGTCGTGAGGCGTTCTCTCAGCTCTTCCACCATGACATAATTGCCATTACGGGGTTGCTGTAAAAACACCATAAACTCATCAGAATTCAAACGCCCCGCGTCATCTTGCTGCCGTAACTCTTGTTCCAAACGTTGTCCAAATTGAATCAACAGTTCGTCGCCAATTCCGTGACCTCGCCTATCATTCAACTGCTTAAAGTGATCGATATCGAGCAGAATTAACGCGCCGTCACTTTGCTCTTTCGCATAACGCTTTAACCCCTGGCGTAGCCTATCTAGCATAAAGCGTCTATTGCCAAGCCCTGTAAGCGGGTCAAAATACGCCAAAGAATCCAGCTCTTCTTTCATTTGCTTGTATTCGGAGACATCGGTGGAAATACCGCAAATACCCACCAACTCATCTTTAGCGTTGTATAAAGGCACTTTCACCGACCAATAATGGTGTGGCGTTTTATCACCCGGTAGATAATTCACCTCGGCCTGCGCGGAACGTTCGCGGGTAGAGAGTACTTTTTTGTCCAATTCGACAAGCTCGTCGGCTGTCATTTTATCAAATAAATCGTAATCATCCTTTCCGATAATATCGGCCGCGTCCATGCCAAACAGATCAATCACTCGCTGATTCACGTATTCGTAGCGTAGTTCGGTGTTTTTAATAAAAATATACGCATCGACGCTACTTAAAATAATGTCCAGTCGCTGTTTATTCTCTTTTAACTCAGACGTTTTCTCACGGACCTTTTTGCGCAATTCGTAATTAAATAGCAGACCAATACATAGTGCCAGCACTAACAGCCCAAGTAACCACCAGAAATAAGTCGGAATACGGAGGGGCTGTTGCTTCGAGCTCCAGTTTTTAATGATTTGGTAGTAGTCAGATTGATTATTGGCTTTTAGCTGGCGAATATCACGATCGATAATATCCAGCACCGCGCTCCCTTTACCTTGACGCATAGCAAAGTACAACTTATTAGGTAAAAACATAATGGGCGTCATTTCAATTTTTCGGGTGGCAACTTGCTGATTCCCAAAAAACTGGTTCGTTGCTACCGCATCAGCTTCTTGGTTATTAACGGCTTCAAAACCTTCAGTAAAGGAGTTAACTGGCAGCAGTTCCGTCGATAACTCAAAACTTGCGATAATATCGCGCAGGTATTCTTCCTGAACGGAGCCTTTCAGCACCGCGACCTTTTTTTCGTCTAAGTCGAGAACGCTGGTGATGCCTTCTTTTTCATCGGCATAAATTTGTGACCAACTGAGCAGCGCGTGCTCACTATGAAAGGACATCCATTCGTCGCGTGCAGGTGTTTTGGCAACGTCCGGCATGATATCGATATCGCCGTTTTTCAGTTTATGCAAACACTCATCCCACTCACACTCAACCGGAATAAGCTGCCAGCCATGACGCTCCGCAATAACCGTCAGTAAGTCAGCATGAATACCACTTAAGTCGCCATCTTCATCGAACATGATTTTCGGCGGGTTATGGTATAACCCAACCTTCAAGACAACGTCTTGCGCAGTGGCTGGCATTACAAGCAGCAGTAGTAAGACAAAGGGAATGAAGTTTCGCAAATAAGCGCCTTAGTTTTATAACTTGTATAGCCCTAGAATAAGGCAGAACCAAATATTTACAAGATAGCTTTTAAGTTTCAGCCAGACGCCTATTTCTAACCCGAGCAATGTTACTGCGCGGTATAACCGCCATCTATCACTAACTCCGTTCCGGTCACAAACTTGGACTCGTCAGACGCCAAATACAACACACCGTAAGCAATGTCTTCAGACTCACCGACATGGCCAATCGGGTGTAAGCTATCCAACTGTTTTCTAAACGCATCGACTCCTTCAGCTGACTCTTTACCCAGCTGCTCAACAAGTGGCGTCCAAATAAAGCCCGGGTGTATTGAATTCACTCGGATTTTATCTTTGGCGTAAATGAGTGCGTCGTTTTTACTCATTAACCTGACCGCACCTTTAGAGGCATGGTAAGGCGGTAAGTCAGCAGCGCCTATCATTCCATAAATGGATGAGAGGTTAATAATGCTCCCTGCACCGGCTTTTTTCATGGCCGGAATAGCGTGTTTCGTGCAATAGAAAACACCACTGACGTTTACGTTAATGACTTTGTCCCATTCGTCTTTGGTAATTTCGTGGGTGGGCTTATTAACCCCAGCAATGCCCGCGTTATTGACTAAAACATCGATTGACCCGAATTCCTTCGCGACCTCTACAAACGCCTGACTTACTTCGTCTTCACTGGCAGTATCGACATGCCAGTATTTAGCAGTGCCGCCAAGACCTTTAATTTCATCAACGACTTTTTGCCCTTCGGCGTCCGCAATGTCAGTTACAGCCACTTTGGCGCCTTCTTTTGCTAATTCCAGGCAGGCCGCGCGGCCAATACCCAACGCGCCACCGGTAACAATAGCAACTTTACCTTCTACTCTTTTCATAATGGTCTCCTATTTACTGACCCAGTACTCAGTTTAGTATTAGCCAGAAACAAGGATTTAGTCAGGCATCAAATGAAGAATAAATAAAAACTGAATAGCTGTGCCTAGCCAGGCTTTTTGAAAACAAAGACATTAGTTAATTGCCGGAATAAAGTCTTCTTTTTCCAACACTTGAATTAAGCTTCTCATCAAGAAGTTATTCATAAAGCTCACGCTATAGGTACGCCCATTTTCCTTGAGAGGACGAATAAAACCCGATTCTTTCATCTTAGACACCAAATGCGTTCGTTGTCGAGCACTTAAAGCACCTAATTCCTCTTTCAGTTCACCGGCTTTAAAGTGCTGCTTTTTTATCCCCACACTCAATACTCTGGCCTCTTCGCTGTTGATATAGCCTCTTTCAATAGCGAGCTCGAGAGTCGGCACCAGAATTTTTTTATAGAGAAGCTTGAAGTCCAAAAGCTTATTGACTTTAGTTACCTCGTGCAAAATACCCGTAAGCACGTAATCACACCAGCTCAGTAAAGACTCGTCTGTTCCTGTATCTGCATCTGATAGTCGCTGATAATAAAAGTCTTTATCGTTACAAAAAACGGCTGTTGGATTGAGTATCTTGCCGTCTTTTACGTTAAACCCATATTTAATAAGTAATGCATAGGTCAACAGCCTAACAACTCTGCCATTCCCGTTACCAAAAGGGTGGATCCAAGTAAACCGGTGGTGTGCGAGTGCCGTTTTCAGAAGGTCGTATTTATCTGCGCTTTTTTCATTGATGAATTCAACCAGTTCATCCATATAAGACTGCACCCGAAATGATTCAGGTGGAACGTGGTTTGATTGAGTAATTTCCACGTTCCAAGTTCGGTAAGCTCCGGGCGTTCGATCGCCTTCGCGCCCCAAGTCACCAACGACTAAATGGTGTAACTCTCGAATAAAATGGTGAGTAATGTCAGAGCCTTCATCAATATTCTCTTCAATAAAGTCCATGGCAGCTTCAACATTAGCAATCTCTGAGAATCGTTCATTTGAACGTTCACTACTCTCAATTTTCTTTTCAATATATTCAGAAATTGTCGTTCTGTTGCCTTCGATTCTTGCCGAGCCAACACTTTCCAAAATATGGAAAATTTCTTTAAGTTGAAAAAAAATCCACGGAGCCGTCGTTCCTTGCAAGCGCAGTTTTCGCAAGTGGTTTAACTCAATTAACGTATCTGTTAACTGAGAGTCGAAACTTGGACTAACAAGCCTTAACGAGAATTCCATTTTGCCACCATAGGAAATACACCAATTTAACTTTAGTGATTGATTTATATAAACTTTATAAAGTAAGTAAAACTCAGTTATTTACATTGTAGCTTATGTGGTAATTACAACAAGAGAATTTATAAGAACAAAACAGAAGGAGGCGAATCAGCGGCCTTTCACCCACTTTCGCTAATGTTCGAAGTCGATTTCCAGGGTTTTATATTCTGAAGTTGCTCTTTCAGCTCTTCTTTAGCTACCTCAGTGTCATAAGCAACTTGGGCGCGTAGCCAGTATCCATTAGACAGACCAAAGAAACGGCATAATCTAAGATCAGTATCCGCCGTTATAGAGCGCTTTCCAGCGACAATTTGCCCAATTCTCTGAGCAGGGACATTAATTTCTTTTGCCAGACGATACTGAGAAATTCCCATCGGCTCCAGGAACTCTTCTTTTAGTAGCTCCCCAGGCGTTACAGCATAAATTTTTTGCATGACTACCTCTCAGTGATAATCGACTATTTCAACATCTTCCGCACCAACGTTAGTCCACAGAAAGCAAATTCTGAACTGTCTGTTAATACGAATACTATACTGGCCGTAACGCCCCCCCCCACAAAGGCTCTAATCTATTACCTGGAGGAACTTTTAAGTCATCTAGCTGATTAGCTACTTGAAGTTGCCTTATTTTTCTTAAAGCCACTCGCTCTATGCTAACAAACCGCCTAACACGGTACCCCATGGCCAGCTTTTCAGTTTCTCTACATTTAAATGATATTATCATGCATTATTAACGCGCTGCGTTAATAATGCAACACGTTACCATCAGAAATTAATTTGCATGAGTTTAATGGTGTAGCTTTGGTGGGTCGACAGCTTCGATTAAGTTTACGAAATAATCAGAAACATTATACGTTAGGTCTTACAGCTTCTCGGAGGTACGCTTGTAGTGCAAGCGATACAAAACAGCACTCCCGCTAAATGCAAAATATCCCCGAATGAGTTGGTCAACATGCTGGTACCAAATAGCGTGGCAGTGCCTGAAACATGAGACACCGCCTGGTGCTCAAAACCAAGCAAGCCGATGGGCATTAATGCACCCGGCAACAAATGCCAGTACAAACGCACCATACTCAATCCATTTAGGTAGCTTAGATATCAATTTTTTTGGTCTTCTCCCGGTAGTTTCTGGAGATTTTAATGCCTGCTAAAAGCTCTAAGTTACAGCCACAACTTCTTACCATCAATCCAGCGAATAGAAACGGCATACCAGTAGGCAGAGCCCCAAAACACTAAAAATATGAGCAGGAAAGGATGAAAATACATGCCAACCAAGCCTAAGAACCCAATCACAAAGCAGGCTAACTCCCACCTTAAAACCGCGCTCCGTTTACGAATACCCCATACGCCCATACGAACCCACAGTGGAGCTTCTTTCCAGGCTTCTGCATCTTTATCAATCACGTCAATCTCCTCGGTTAACTTTGTAATATCAGTTTCAAATACCGAAGAGAGTGAGTTGATGGTTTCCATGCTCGCTGCATGACCAGCTTCAACACGCTGAATAGTTCTAAGACTTAAACCAGACAATGTTGCCAAGTGATCCTGAGACCATCTTCTTTTCTTTCGAAGTGTTTTTATTATCATAATTCGACTCCTCGGTGAGCGGCTAACCTACCGAAATTACTACGTTGTCGGTAACGACAGGAAGACGACATTACCCCGCCAGAGCATATGAAAGCTATTCTTAAGCAATAACTTCCAAGCCCTTTTTCTCTGCGATGGTCAACATTTTCAAAGCTGCCCCCCGAGGTTTACTATCCCCTTGTTCCCATTTCTTTACCAATTTATCACTGACATTAAGGTATTGGGCAAATACAGGCTGTGACAATTTATACTTAAGCCTCAAGGCTCTGACTTGATCAGCGGTAAACTCATGAACATTAGTTAAACATAATGCATCAAACTGACGCATTGTCGTTTTATCTATCACTCCAGAGCTTTTCAGCCCTTTTGCTGTTCGATGAACAGACTTTAAAATATCACTCATAGCTCACCTACCTCCATAAGTTCACCATCTTCTACAAGCCTATTTAGCTGAGATGAGTCCAAACTGACCAACGTTTTTGCCAACTCTTTTAACGCCAACTTTTCCTTAGGGCTAATATTCGCTTTTTTATTTTTCGCAAACACGTATAGAAAAAAGTATTTTTTACCAATAGCGGCTGCGATAATTGCTCTAAAACCACCCCGCTTTCCTCTCTTTCCAACAGCAAAACGCTTTTTAAATAAGTTACAGCCCAGATCCACATCAATAAGCCCTTCGCTCATTTCCCTACAAGCTTCAATCAAGTCGGTATCAGACACAGCTTCTTTCTTTAATAAAGAAGCAAACTCCCTCGTCTTATATATCAAAGTATACTCCATAAGGGTACATTTAAAAAGGAGCGTTTACTTTATATCGCTTTGAAGAGAGGTTTATAGTGGTCAGGAGAGTAATTTAATGTCCGACTTTCATCCAACATTAGGTCACGATGACGTCACCACCTGATTCCGCCCGTCGCGCTTACCTTCATAAAGCCTGTTGTCGGCGCGGGTAATGAGTGTGTCGAGGTCGTCTTCTGGGGTGGCAACGGCAACGCCTATAGTCACGCTCAGTTGCAGGTCTTTAAACTCTCCACCTAACGATAATGCTTCGACGCCCTGCTTTAAGCGCTCGGCGACGGCGGTGGCGTCATTAGGGCTGGTGTGTGGTAAGCCAACCACAAACTCTTCTCCACCAAAACGGCCAATAATGTCGGTTGGGCGAAGTGAGTGCTGACAGACTTCAGCTATTTTAGTCAATATCACGTCGCCCTGAGTGTGGCCCCAAGTGTCATTGATTTTCTTAAAATGGTCGACATCTATCATGAACAAACAAAATGGCATCTCTTCCAGACGTGAGCGCTGAAGTAACGCCTGAGCTCGTTTCATAAAATAACTACGGCTATCCACGCCGGTGAGAGTGTCACGCTCCGCGACCATACGCAGTTGTGCTTCTAATGACTTGCGGTGTTTTATTTCCTGCAGCAGTTCACGGTTTTGATCGCGTTCCTCATTGAGCAAGGCATACTGTTGACGCTGCAACCGCTCCAGGCGTCTTAGTGAGGAGTAGCCGACAATATTGGCCATTGCGAGTAATAGCCCAATGCGAACAGCGCCTTCTGCACTCACTCCGGCATATATCATCGCTGCGGCTAAAAAGGTAATACTGACAAACGCACTTGCCAGCGCTGCTACCGTCAATAAATTCGGAATCAGCAAATAGAACGCGACTATCGCAACGGCAATAGAGGTGACCTGAGTTGAGAGACTCTCAGGTCGAAGCGGGACAATAAGAATAATACCTATGGCAAAAATCCAGAGAGGCAGTGCGTGTAACCAGGCTTTGTCAGCATAGCCACCTACTTTGCCAATAATGAAAGCCAACGCTAAGCACGAACTCACCACCGTAATGCGCATAGCCAGCAGTAAATAATACTCTTGGCTTAGCCCGAGGAGGTTATAGTCAGTAATGCCAAACATGGCGAAAATAGCAGACGCCAGAATTAACGCCAGCCGAGCGTCGGACCGAACGTTTGATTCAGTAGAATGCCGATAACTTATTTCTTTTTGGCGGTCACTAAATTGGCCTGTCAGCCAGTGTATGTCATTTTGTTTTTGTTGTTGTGACAAATGCTGTTCCTGTTAAAACGGTGTCGATTATTAGCCAACTGTTTTGATTTTGACCTTTTCTTCACCGTTTTGCAGTACTTTTTTAACGTTTCATGAACAAAAACACTAACCTTTCAACGCCTGCACGGTCTTTCTCGTGTTACTAATGTTCTCAGTCAGCTCATTAAGCAGCTTTTGATACTCCGCAGATTTTTGTCCCAGCTTAGTGTTTTTTACTGCTGTCTCTAACGCCCCATCTTCCTGCAGGCATTTATCCAGAATTGCGTTCTTCGCATCGACCGATAACAGCTTCGTCAGCTCACCTTCAATAACCTGCATCAACGTTTTGTCGGGGTCGGGTTTGGCCGGCAACTCACCCAGATCTTTTACAACATTTTGAAACGGTTCAATAAAAGACGCCCGCTCATTAGCAATGGCTTCCAGCTTATTTGCTAACTCACCGTCTTCTAACACGTTCGTTATTTCGCGATAGTAGTCCTTGGTTTCAACAACCAATTTTAGAATTTCAATACTATCGGCTTGGTCATCTGTGCGTAATATCGACATATTATTCTTTGCTCTCAATTGACTGTGGCATATTGCCCACAATAACCTCTATTGCTTCGGGTATCACCTCAAAGTCAGCTGGCGTGTCTGTTTTATGTTCACCGTCGGCATGAATCTGTTTGGGCTTAGACGTTTTAATACTGACTTTCTTCGCTTTTTTACATACGACGCGCTCCGCCACCCGCAAGTTGCCGTTTCGCAAATTAAACCCCAGCAACAACAACTGCCACCAGCGCTGCGGCTTCAGACAAAATAAGTTCAGCTGGCCGTCTAGCAGGGTTGAGTCTTCATCCACAATATTGCCGCCACCATAGAAACGACCATTACCAACCGCCAAGTGAATTGCTCTTAAGGATTCCTCGCAGCCGTCAGCCTTTATATTCACCTTGAAGCTTTTATTGCGCTTAATAACGCTAATAAAAGCTCCCAAATACGCGAACACACCAAAGTACTTTTTCATGTCTGAGGTAAGCTCGTGCGTAACCTCTACTCCCAGACCGATATGAGCCACATTCACAAAGTAATGGTCATTCACCTTCGCAAGGTTAATGCACTTTCGTTTGTTATTGGCAATAACCTGGGCCGCCGGCACTATATCCTGCGGCACACCCAAGGAGCGCGCCAAATCATTCGCTGTACCCATGGGCAAAATTGCCAGGGTTTGCTGTGTTTTATGCACCGACTCCAGCGCTGCGCTAATAGTTCCGTCGCCCCCTGCGACAATAATGACACCGTCTTTCTGCTCGTAATTTTCAATACAGGACACCATGTCCGAGGGGCTTTCAGTAACGCACACGTCCACTTCAACGCCAGCGCTCTGAAGCAAATCAGTTGCTTGATCAAGCTCTTCAGAGTGGCCATTACGGCTTTTCGGGTTCACCAATAACAACGCATGCTGCATTGCTTCAGGTCCTCTTTAACAAGTGCTGATTTTAATATAAGCGGTTTATTGGGGAGCTTCAAAGCGCTGACGGAACCTTTACGTTGGAATTTCTGATAGGGAGACCAATACACATTGAGCATTGTGCCTCTGGAGGCACTTTTACATTGCTGTGTTACCTAATATCAGCTGCCTAAAGAGAAAAACACACCGACAGCCAGCTCCGCCCAAACATAGATAAAACTCATTAAGACAACAATGGCTGCAAGCTGGAATTGTTTTTGGACAGCTTTCGAGCGAGAAGTATTAGTGAAGAGCCAACCACTAACAATAACGCACCCATTATCACGAAATCGGAAAGAGCCCAGTGAACCTCGTTGCTAAACTGCATGGCAACCAGCGGAATAAATAGAAGGCCGCAGGTAATCAGTAAGACCCAGGCAAATGCGGTTTTTTGTTGCAGTGTTTCTCTCATGGTTCTATTCCTTTGATACGGGCTACGAACACAACGCTCAGCCACATCATTAGTAGTCTTTTCAATCAGCATTTGTTTCAAGTTCATCCCACGCAGATAAGTTATGCTTCCGGGCTGTGAACTTATAATTAATACCCATAGCAAGTCCGAATACACAACCAACAACTACCACGGTGGTGACGAAATGCGTCAATGGCATATTGAAAGAGTATAGCTGCAAAAACCAGCATAATGGCGCCCAGAAGGCAGTGAAGCCCAAACCCATAAACAGTGTATTTCGGGAGAAGCTGTTGTAATGGAAGGGCCTTACATTTAAGCCCAGCCACCACAAAAACAGCAAAGCCGGCGGCTTAGAATTAGTTTCCCAAATTCCCGCTTCCTTAAGCTCTCTTAGAGCAGCCTCTTTTTGTGCTTCGAACGACATTTTCTTAAAATTCCCTTTTATTCTTTTTAGTCTGTTTGGCCTTCAACCATGAGCCAATTTAAGACCAACAATACCCGCACAAATTAACCCTAAACTGACCAGTTTCAGAGCGTCCGCTGACTCGCCGAACAAAAACATACCCATAACCGCTGTACCGACGGCACCAATGCCCACCCAAATAGCGTAGGCAGTACCGACGGGTAACGTTTTCAGTGCCAAGCCTAACAAGACAAAGCTACCGACAAGAGCAACTGTGGTGCCAATGGTTGGCCAAAGTTTGGTAAAGCCGTCTGTGTATTTTAGACCAACCGCCCAAGCGACTTCCAAAAGACCCGCGATAAATAGAATGACCCAACTCATAAGCACCTCTTCATGATTGTGGGGCCGTCCCCGAATGCAAATTGAGCGGTGAGGTCGTCCTCACTTCCGCTTAGTTTACGCCATAAGCGCAATACTAACTTTCATCGTGGTTATTATCACGATATAAGCCAGAAAGCCTATCGATTTTCTGCGCCTTTGAGGCAGCAATTCCGAAACAACAGAGCCGTCACTATTTCGCAATTTAGAAAACCAAAAGATCATCCAAAATATTGTTAGCGTCGCAGGCTTATCGTTAATGACTAACTTACTTCTTCTAAACGGCAGCAAGCCAAGAAAGACTGAGTAAACCAGAGTGCCATTTTCTTTTAGCTCGAACTTTGTCGTCAGACGGTCATAAGAAACATCCAGCTCTGACGATTCAAATTTATGTTGTCGCTTTTGGAATCTTTGGAATTTCATTTTAAACACTTATGCACCGCATGTGGTCAATAATTCGGCTTATCCTGCTCACGTTGCTTAGCTTTGCCTTCTTTGTATTGAGCAATCGATTTATTCAAATGTTCAGCATTCGCCGGTGAACGAAGCAAGTGAACAGTTTCCATTAGGCTGTTGTAATAACTTAAAGGCATCACCACAACATCTTCAGAACCGCTGCGGGTAATAACCGTTGTATCGGCATCTTTTATTACGCTATCCAAAACTTCTTTTAAGTCTTTTCTGGCTTCGTTCAAAGAAACTATTTTCATTTGTCACCTCAATATGCCCTCTCTTAATTGGGCATGTGCAGTATTTATTCTGGCTCGCTGGCCGCTTACTCAGGTAACGCATCAAAACTCGGCACATTACTCAAATCAGCTGACCACGCAGCGCAGTCAGCAACAAAGATCTTAGCCGTAGGCGTAACTGATATTGGCGTATCGAGGCTACCGGCCGGCACCACAACACAATCAATAGACTCAGCGACTGTGAGAAGTGCGGAGCCGCAACACTGACAAAAACTCTTCGTATGCAGCGAGCCAGAGTATTGATAATGGGTTACGTCCGCCTCGCCTTTTAACCAAACCAACCGCCCTGCTTTAGCAAACAAGTTAGCCGCATGAGCAGAGCCCGTGTCTTTCTGGCAGCGGCTACAATGACATAAATAAAATGCGTCAAAGTCACCACTGACCTCGTAGCTGACACGACCGCAAAGACACGAACCGTAATATTTATTCACCATGACATTACCTGTTAAATAAACCTGCCTATCAATTGGCTTGGTTAGCCACTGCGTCCAGTAAAACATCTTCCAATTTTGAGAACAGCAAACCGGTTTAGCTAAATTTTTCCATAACAAAGTTACGCAGCTTCTGACCACGAATTTCTATCGTTTGCTCCTTTGCGACCTTAAAGCCAAATTTCTCGTAAAACGGACGAGCTGTAATGCTCACCTCAGAGTAAAACCGAGTAATTCCTTGTAACTCACCCACTCTCAGCACGTGCTCCATTAAGTGACGCCCGATACCTTTCCCCTGATGCTCATGGTGGCAAAAGAAATGATCAAGTAGCCCATCTTCCTGCAGGTCGGCATAACCAACAATTTCTCCGTCACTTTCAGCAACAAACGGAGAGATAGCATTCATTTTTCGCTGCCATACCTCAGGAGAGAAATCGTCCGGCGCCCATGCTTCGACCTGCGCTTGTGTGTAGTCACGTGAGTTCACATTACGAATGGTGTGATAAAAAATTGCCCATAAATCACGCGCGTCTGATTCGTTATATTTTCTGATGTTTATCATGTTGGTGTTTGCCGCTCACGCTCAATCACTATCATGACCGAGGTCTAAATAAGCGATGAGATACCCATATTCTTTATCCGTAAGCATCCCTTTTGCATGATGCTGCTTTGCCAGCTCATGGCTCCACGCTTTTCCTTCGGGAGGGGGCGGAACCAACAAATCTTTTTCGAGAAGAGCGGTATCTTCGACCGTGTACCCTCTGGATACCGCTTCTTGAGCGCAGTGCGCCAGAACATATTCAACCGCATACTTATCAACACTCGGCTGCCATGTGTATTCCGTTTCGCACGCAACCTTTCGCTCGCCCTCGGCGGTGAAATACTCCAAACGCCCCGATGTGCAAGCCGATACGAATAAAGCCAAAGCGAAAACAATACAGGTACTTTTAATTTTCACCGGTGTGGTTCCTGTTTATATAACGCCCGCGTCACAGGCTTCATTGGAATGGAGCCTTTTGGCATATAATTGCGCAGCACTGCTAAAAGGTGTAACGGAAGTTAAGTCCTTGGTGGACGCGCTTGTTACAACTGTTATCTTGTGGTAATATGCCACAATTGATGCAAAATGACACAGGAGCTCTAATTATGGCTACAAACAGCATAAGATTAGACCAAGAACTTGTAGAAAAGGCTACTATTATAGCCAAGGCTTATAACAGAACGCCGCCTAAACAAATTGAGCACTGGGCTAGGATTGGTGAAATTATGGAAGATAACCCAGAGCTACCCTATGAGTTTGTGAAACAAGCTATTATTGCGCAAGCTGAAAAAGATGCGGGTAAGCTCGAGAGTTACGATTTTGACTAAAGTTAAAACAGTATTACAAACGCCAACTTTTAAGAAGGCCGTTAAAAAGTTAAAGCCTAACCAAAAGAAAGATCTCGACAATGCAATCAGGGAGTTGATGAGTGATCCATTTTTAGGCCAGCAGAAAAAGGGGGATTTAAGTTTTTTACGGGTTCACAAATTTAAAATGAATAAGCAGCTCACTTTACTTGGCTATAGTTATGATGACGGAGTTTTTGCTTTAGAACTTATGACTTTGGGCAGCCATGAAAACTTTTATCGTGATGTGAAACGAGTTTTCTAAGGTTGTAACGCTCGAGCACAGCGACACGAACAATGTGACTGTCCTGCACCGCAGACGCGAGCTGCTGTGACTTGTTATCCGCTATCCGAAAAAACACGCGTATTCATCTTCTATCACTACCTCAAGAAACCTGCTCAGTGTCTTCACTTTTATTTCTGGCTCATATTCATGCCATTTTAAGTCAGCTCTCATCCAAAATATTTTCCAACAGTTCTCAGTTTTAACAAATGTGGTCTTCGCAACGGGGTGCTCCAATATTTCTGAATAATCATCCCATTGGGGTCTTATCTCGAATATCTCGATACTTTGCCCATTAATTCTGTAGCCAAGATCTAACTCACTTCTAATGTGCATGGGAGGACGATGCTTCTCCAGAAAAGCATTCAGCTGTCTTTCATATTTTTTAATTTCAAATTCACTAAAAGCCATAAGATCCACGATTATTTAATTTGGCACATAACGCTCGCAACAGTGGAAATTGCGAGCACAGCGAGTAATTTTCCGGCTGCTTGCGCTTGTTATACTTTACCAGCATTCACTTCACCATGGCCTAATTCGGCCAGAAGCAGACATTAAATTTTCCTATGACTCTGACCCCGTTGACCACCATACCATCAACTTTAAAATCTAGACCACTCCAAGCACCGCGCCGCCCGGTATTACATACGGCTAAACCAGCAATATAAGTCTTCATTCCGGGATGAATTCTCCCCGTAATTTATCCAAGTACGACAGCGTGTGGCCCAGAAGTATGTTTAAACCGTTTCAAATATTGTAGTCATCAAAAAACCGACTTATTGATAATGCTGGTACACGAGGGTCTTGTTCTAAGGCATTATTTAAAGCTTCTCGGTTATCCCTTAACATCCTGCGAAGATTCCGAATATCTTCTGGAACCCCAAGGGAATCCAAGAACCTAGCAACTCCAAATACAGCTAGCCTATCTGTAACCCCAGAGTTAATTAATCTCAAGTGAATCTGACGATTGACACCATATTGCATATACTGAGGCCAATTCACGACATGATCTGGAACTTCGTCTTCATAAAGTTCAATTGCGAAACGTGTAAGCTGAGATAATGTTTGCTGTAATTCAAAGCCTATAACTGTACAGACATAGCTAACAACATCATCTACATCCTGCTCAAGATCTTCAGCTATTTCTATATAAAAGCTACCAGATACCCAACCATTTAATACATCTATTATAAGATCAGCACTATCCTCATAGCCAATATGATTCAACACTGGCTTAATTATATTTTTATACCAGTGAGATTCCTGTGGAGCGGTTAGAGATCGCCATATATCCTGATCAAGTATCTGACTTGCTTCAACATAATTAAGAAAGTTAAGCGAAGAACCTGTGTTCCTCATTATGGCTCTCATTGCAGGGTCTGTCTCATTGAATATTCGTTCAGTCCTTAAAGAAAAAACCATTTTTAATAGATCGGTTAAACCCTCTTCATCACAAAACTTAGATGCTAAATTTTCAGACAGCATCTGATCTAAAAATGTATCTATGTCTTCTTCAGGAATGTCTTCTGGTAAAGACTGTAAAAGTGACATATCAATTGATTCAAAGATATAAGAAATATCTTGTGCAACATTGGAATCAAAGAACTCCTGATTCAAGGTTAAGTTCGTTGCCTCTAGATAGTTTTTAAGAGCTTTAATGAGCGAGAATAAAAAGCCATGAGCTGACTCCAAATCAACATCATTTATAACTTCTAGGGCATAGTCTCTTTCTGATTCATTAGCAAAAATAACTCTGCCACGAGTTTCCTTTCCCGCTCTACCTGCTCTACCAATAATATTTTTTATATTCCTCTTTTCAATAAAATCCTTAATTCTTCCATTGAATCGCTTGACCGTATGTAAAACTATAGTCCTGATTGGAAGATTTACGCCTTCCGCTAAAGTGGAAGTGCATATCAATATATTTAATTTTTGATCATTAATTGCTTGTTCCATTTCTCGACGTAATTCTTGAGGAAGATCCCCATGATGATACCCAATTTTCCTCTGAACCAATCTCGTTAACAAATGCCCTTCGCCTAAAACTGTTGAAATATAATTAACAAGGTCTACGGGCTGACCTTCCTCTTGATACTGTTGTGTAATAAACGCATTTTTTTCCAACATATCCAAACATTTATTCGCCAAACCTCTAACACCAGACTGACCTTTTTCTGTAGTAAATAGAATTACAGAACCTGATATAGAAGACTTAAAAGCTGAAGCACAAGCCAAAGTTAACAGTGAACTCCAATTTGGTAAGAGATTACTATTCCCTGTACTTTGATTAGTAAATTTCAGTTCGTCTTTTTGAATGAAGTCGCTTAAAAAATAACTATAAGGCTGATCCAAGTGAGGGTTAAAATCCAAAAACCACTTATCATTAACAGGTCTAACAAAAGAGTAATCTGTTACCACAGGCTTATAAGTTGAGTTAATTAAACTGCTCTCATCACCACCTAACCAGTCATTGATCTCTGAAACATTTGGCAGGATAGCTGATATAAAAACAATCTTATCTACAGGGTTCTCTCGTCTTTTAAATTTGGTCAGCAATAATTCATATTGCAGCCCTCGATTACCATCATCAATTAGGTGCCCCTCATCACAGATCAAAACATCAAACCTATCAATGAAATCAGGGATAACTTGACAGAGCGCCTCAAATTTTTCAGGCGTAGAAATAACAACATCAGAATTTTCTACAGTCGTAGACTCTGATCGAGTAGGTATATTACCCCCATAACTAGCTGAAACTTCTATACCAACATTACTCAGCCTAGAATACATTCCAGCCTTTACTTCTGCTGCAAGCGCCCTGAAAGGCACAAGAAATAAAACTTTATTGCCCCTTACTTTAACTTCATTAAAAATGATAATTTCACACAGAGAAGTCTTTCCTGCAGAAGTTGGCATCTGCATGCTATAAGCAGGTTTTTCTCCAGTAAGGATTCCAGATTCCACTGCTTTCACTTGTGAGGGCAATAACTCCCAGATAGGATGACCTCCGTTTGACGATAGCAACTCATTCCATACGGACATATCCTCACAGTCAGAATATCGCTCAAGAAGAATCCAAACATTTACACTTTTAAATCTATTAATACACTCATGAGCAATTTTTGAGCTAACAAAAAGCAATGGATCATGCTGAAGCCCTATTGCAACCTGCTCAGATAATATATCAAGAATATGGTCAAACCTTTGATACTCGCCCCTATTCACCGCGTCAAAAATCTCAACAGATAACTCGGTTTCTTCATCAGAAATGCGAGATAAAAATGAATATAGGAATTTCTCCTGCTCTATTTCAAAAATATCTGGATCAATATCTTTTGCAATTAGAAATGCTGTTGGTGGTTGGTCTGCAAGATAATAAAGTGCCGCTGAATACAAAAGGTTACGATTTTTCTCTACTCCACTTATATACTTTGATGCTGCACTCTTTGAGAAAACCAGTAATGTCTTAGCACATGATAAAAGATTAGATTTCTTATCATCAGATTCTTCCCTCAACGTATTAAAAATATGAGAAAAAGTAGCTATATAAAGATCATCCACTCTATCATTAACAGTATAATCAGCCCAGCTCTGTTGAGGTATATTGAACTCAGCTGCGGCCTCCCAGGACTCAAACTCAGCCATCATATGAAGTAATAACTCACTCATAAATCAGCCTCAGAACAAGCTCGTTCAAAAACTGATTCATAACGAACTTTAAGGTCATCTATCCCGATAACAATTACTTCAAATTCATCGGTTCTGTCTGGAAGGTCAATATCTTTTGTTATTTCATCATCTAAAAGATCTCTATCAACAACCGCTACAGCCTTGTATAACTTCGAGTAAGTAGTATTCAACCCGTCAGCGAATCGTGATGCTAAAGCTATATCATCTTGCTCCCCTTCATCAATGGCTTTTTCTTTAAGCCATACAAGTGTTTTGGCAAGCCTGCCAGTTCTATCTGACTCATATCCTGAGATAGCACTTGTAATAGGATCAAATGTACTAGAAGTTGCTTTCTGTTTAGATTCAGCGCATATAACAAAGTCATCCTCTGAAGGATTATTAAAATCTTCAATATTAAATAAAACAACATCTGAGTGTGGCGCGGCCTTTTTCCTATCTTGCTTGTATCTCCACTTCTTAATTAGTTTCAAATTTTCTTCGTACTGCCTATCTAAAAAATAAAGAGTGAATATTTCTCCGAAATCACCTGACATTACACTTCCCTTATCAGGAATCTTATTAGCGATCAATTCACTATAGGCTAGTCCTGTTTGATTAGCCCTTTCTTGCAGTTTTTCTTGAGAGATATAACAGCTGGCCAGCCTATCTACAAGATAATCCTCTAGCTGCTGTGCAGAATTGTCGGATAAAACATGGCAAGTAACATCTAAGCTACCTTCAGGACGCTCGTTCAGCTCTTCTATAAAATCCATTATTATTTCTTCTTAAAATTCTCAGACTGCTCAAATCTGTATAAACCTCATCAAACCAACGGAGTCATACCTTACACTTGACACTAAAAGATACCTATCCACCGTCCGCTTCGGGTTAAGATCGGACTAACTACAACACCGTATAACTCCGGTGTAATTTGCAGAGTGAAGCGAAGCGTAACGATGTCAAATTGACACCTTTGTTAGGCAATTCACCCGAACAAGTTGGGGTTGCGCCATAGCTCACACATTCTCTGTTCAATAATATCTCTGCGTCCCCAGAGTGAGTTAGCAGAGTATGAGTTTCCAAAAAGCTGTATTTGATATTCTTTAGCCATTTTCTCTCGATCGTTTTCTGTCGAAAGAATCACGGCCATGATTATTCCAGTGATGTATGTACTAGGAAGACACCACACTTTTCCAATTTTTATCTCACCACTTTCGTTAATCTGTAAGCGTTCATCTAGCTCGCCTTCATGAACAATGCTAGTGCGACCGAATTTGTATATGGCCGTGGGAAAATCGACATCGTCGACCATAATCCCTTTAAATACATTGTTTGTTGCAATCCCGGTAATAAGTGCTTCTTCATCTCGAATGAAAGCCTTAACTCTAGAGCCTACACCTTCTTTCGGACGCCGTTTCTTCGCAGTTTTGTCAACCGCAGGGAAAAGTTGTATAAACGTAGCCTCAAAATCTTTTGCTTGTAAAGCCGCAATACTTCTATCTATACATCGACTAATTGACGTTGTCATTTCTCGCCTGCCTAACGCCTAAATCAGCTGCGCGTTTTTTGCGTCGGCTGTATTTTCTTGTTAGCTGTATCTGGGATGCACTCTGCTCGAATATACAACACACCACCTTCACTCATAAATTCTTGCTCTACATATTTCACTAGCACTTCGCGCTGAGGGGAACCTAAAAATATTACCTTTAAATCGCGATCGATATTCGTACAGCTATGCATGCCAAAATCAGCAAAGTCGGCGATTTGTTCTATTTTTTCTTTATATGTATCTTCATTCCAAAATAGGCTAGATGTAGGTCCACCAATCAACCCTAGAATAATTCCGTTAACAAAAAAGATGATTACCTTCATCCAACCAGTACCAGAATCATCTTCACTGGGCTTCACCATCTGTTTAAACATTACAATTAGGGCCAGCCCTAGATAGGTAAGGAAGAAAGGCATAAACAAGCTAAATGCGTATAAAACGTAAGCAATAACTTTTGTATAAACTAAAGCCGAACTATCGGCTAGAAATACTTCATTTAAGAGTTCCGATGAACGCATCGAAGCATAGAAAATAAAAGCTGACACTAACAAACCGGTTATTACGGAAGAGGTTTTAAAAGACCAAAACCATTTAGTAAAAGCCGACTTTTCAACCGCTACCAGACAGACCCATGTTGATACTAAGAAAGCAAATGTAAAAAGGGCATACGAAAGAATACCAGGTGACTCTATGTTGGCTGCTCCCAGCATGATAAGAAATGCCAATATGCTGAAACCGACCAAGGGGATTAATACGTCTTCTTCTTTTTCTTTCACTGCTTCCTCAGAATTTAGATTCTTGCTCATTTTTTCCCTATACAGCTAACGCCGCCATAAGCCGCGCGAGCTTGCGAGCGTCGGGCGACCGAAGGGAGCGTACTTGATAGCTTGGTTATGCATATTATAGGTCTCCTGCGTCCTGAACTACTTCAGACCAAGATTTATCGGAATGCCACTCGTCGTACTTTACCATCATTGGCAAGTAATGCTCTGGAATGTCTGATTCCGGTGCGTTGCTATACACATACGCCATACCTTCTCTAAACCATTCAGGTTTCATCATGGTCGAAACAGGGCCAATTTCATAAAATTGGAACCAATGAACCAATTCGTGCTGAGTGATGTAGCGTTGCCACGATTCAGGAGCTATAACCGTACCGAGAAACGGATAAGAAATCGCTCGCTCATTTCCTCCACCAAACGACTGGTAGCACTCTGCAGTAGAGCAATAAACAAACGTGGGGCTAGCTCTAAGTGGAAGTTGAGCTGCAGAGATGTTCTTTACCGCAGAGCCATAAAGCTCAATAGCTTGATACATCCCACTCGTATCCTCCACGCACACTGAGCTGTTGCACGTCACTCCATTTAAATGAGGCAGAAGTAACCTTAACGGCTTTGCATATGACCAAGCGAGCGCTGGAATTGACGCAATTACTAAAACCAGAAATAGTTTTCGTATCACACTGAGTCCTTATGCATAACGCCCGGCACAGCGGCAGCCGTAACGGAGCGGTTTTGTGTTAATGTTTGAGCGCAGCGAATAACACAAAACCGCGTAGTATAGGCTGTCCGTCTGCTGCCGATTGTTAGATGCCAGTGCCACTTAATGAACGCTTGCTTTAGAAAGCAAATTTAAAACCAATACACCGCAAACTATTAAACTAATACCCACGAAACCCCATGCATCAATCTTTTGCCCGTAAAGCCCCCATGCAACAGCAGTGACTAATACTACGCCAAGGCCAGACCAAATTGCATAGGCCACCCCTATAGGAATAGACTTCAAGACCAATGAAAGGAAATAAAATGCAATTCCATAGCCAACAATTACGATGAAAGATGGTACGAGCTTCGTAAAACCTTCACTGGACTTTAATGCAGATGTTGCAACTACCTCTCCAAGAATTGCAACAGTAAGAAATAACCAGCTTTTCATGATCCGCCTCCAATATGATTCGAAAGGATTATGTGTTCTTTTCTCTTAAAGTTGCAGTCTTGAAGAAAAAAATTATTCGTGCGCAACTTTCCGGTTAATTACATCTAACATTTGTATATTGTGCGTGCGCACTTTGTTCTCCGTTAAACGGCAGATATTTTTTCGTAACTATTTAATAACTCAATCTATTTTTCAAAGAAGCTGCAAAAAAAACGAAAAAACAATCCGAGCATGCTCATTTCCATTCTAACGAGTGCACGGTATCTAACTTTACGTTTTTATTATGTCATTGACATTAAACGAGTTAAATACGTAATACAACAACAAACTATGCATTATTGCTTACAAAACTAAGCCACAAGTTAAGCTAAAGTAAATCACTCAATTCAAAAATCGAGGATGGTAATTGATGTCTAGCCCATTTATTGAGCAATTACGCGCTGATATGCGCTTACGTGGTTACAGTTTAAAGACTGAAAAATCATACTTAGGCTGGGTCCGTCAGTACATTTTCTTTCATAAAAAGCAACACCCTAAAAATCTGGGCAGTAATGAAGTTCGCGAGTTTCTAAGTTGGCTAGCTAACGAGCGCCATGTCGCTATCAATACTCAAAAAACGGCTTTAAATGCTTTGGTCTACCTCTATCAGAAAGCGCTTGGTATAACGCTAGGGGATTTAAATTTCAGCCTAGCAACCAAGCAGAGACAATTGCCAGTTGTTTTATCGCCCAACGAAGTGATGAGTATTCTTAGCCAATTATCTGGACGTAACCGCTTAGTCATTGAATTACTTTACGGCAGCGGCCTTAGAATAAGTGAGGCGCTAAATTTACGAATTCAGGATGTGAACCTAGAAAATCTTTCTATTACCATTCGTGATGGGAAAGGCAAGAAGGATCGGCAAACTTTGTTAAGCGAACGCTTAATTCCTCAGATTAAAGAGGCGATAAGTACAGCATTAAAGATACAAGCTAATGATAACAGTAACGGCGTCGGCCCATCACTACCCAGTGCACTTGATAGAAAATATCCCAACGCTTTCAAGCAACCAGGTTGGATGTTTATCTTTCCATCGGCTTCTTTGTGCGCACACCCATACACCGGCGTTATTTGTCGACATCATCTTCACAGCAGCGTTATTAGAAAGGCTCTTAAACCAGCAGTCATTCAAGCGAAGGTTTTCAAAAAAGTTAATTGCCACACTTTTCGCCATTCCTTTGCCACACATCTGCTGCAAAGCGGTTGCGATATTCGTACAGTTCAGGAGCTGCTGGGCCACAACGATGTTAAGACCACCCAAATATACACGCATGTTGTTGGTCAACATTACGCGGGTACATCGAGCCCGTTAGACAATCTGGCATTTCCCTCAAACTAATAACCCAGTAAAATCCCCTAATCATTCAACGCAGGCACAACGAATCAGCGTATGAAAACCAATTTAATTACCCTTGGCGGTTATGAAAAGTTGCAACAGGAACTCGAGCACCTTTGGCGGGTGGAGCGGCGCGAAACCGTGGATAAGGTGTCGTGGGCGGCGAGCCTGGGCGACCGGTCGGAGAACGCAGACTACAAATATAACAAACAAAAGCTACGCAAAATTGATGGTCGTATTCGCTACTTAACCAAACGCCTGGAACAGGTGAAAGTGGTGGACTATTCGCCGCAACAAGACGGTAAAGTGTTTTTTGGTGCCTGGGTAGAAATTGAGGACGAGGACGAGAACGTTCGCGCCTTTCAAATTGTTGGGCCGGACGAGATTTATGATCGCAAAGACGCGGTGTCTATCGACTCGCCCATGGCGCGTGCACTGCTGAAGAAAGAGGTGGACGACGAGGCCGAGGTACGCACGCCGCAGGGCACCAAGACCTGGTTTATTAATAAGATAAGTTACCAACAGCCCGCGTAGTCAATTCGTGATAGTATTCGTCCCCATTATTTGTCGTAACGTTTTAAAACCAAGAGATGTACTATGAGCCAGATACCGCAATTACTTGCTAATGAACTGAAGGTCGACGAGCGTCAGATTGCCGCTGTTATCCAGTTGCTGGACGAAGGCTCGACGGTGCCTTTTATTGCCCGTTACCGTAAAGAGGTCACCGGCGGTTTAGACGACACGCAATTACGTCAGCTTCATCAGCGCCTGAACTATCTGCGCGAGCTGGACGACCGCCGTCAGGTGATACTGAAGTCGATTGACGAGCAAGGCAAGCTGACCGACGAACTGGCTCAAAGCATTAAAACCGCCGACTCGAAAACCGAACTGGAAGATTTATACCTGCCTTACAAGCCTAAGCGCCGCACCAAAGGCCAAATTGCGATTGAAGCAGGCATTGAGCCGCTGGCCGATTTACTGTGGAAAGACCCAACGCAGAGCCCTGAACAAGCCGCGGCTGACTACGTTGACGCCGACAAAGGCTTTGCGGACGCCAAAGCGGTGTTAGACGGTGCCCGTGCCATTTTAATGGAGCGCTTTGCCGAGCAGGCGGAGTTGCTGAAGCGTTTACGTTCACACTTGTGGCAGAACGCGCACTTAACCAGCACCGTTGCTGCGGGCAAAGAAAAAGAAGGCGCTAAGTTCCGCGACTACTTTGAATTCTCTGAGCTGTTTAAAACCATTCCGTCGCACCGCACGCTGGCGTTGCTGCGCGGTCGTAATGAAGGCTTTTTGCAGCTGTCTATGGACGCTGACCCGGGTAGTGAAGACAAAACCTCCGGCTCGCACTGCGAAGTCATTATTGCTGACTTCCTGAACTTTGAGCATAAAGGCCGCGCTGCCGACGACTGGCTGCGTCAGGTGATTCAATGGACATGGCGGGTGAAGCTGTCACTGCATATGGAAACCGAGCTTATGGCTCGTGTGCGTGAGCGCGCCGAAGAAGCGGCCATTCAAGTATTTGCCAGCAACCTGAAAGACTTGCTGATGGCGGCACCTGCGGGTGCTAAAACCACCATGGGCTTAGACCCGGGCGTTCGTACCGGTGTTAAGGTTGCGGTCGTGGACGAAACCGGTAAAGCGGTTGCTACTAACACGGTATTCCCGTTCCAGCCGCAAAACCAAATGGACAAAGCCATGCGCACGCTGGCAACCTTGTGCAAGCAGTACAAGGTTGAGCTTATCAGCATTGGCAACGGTACTCACTCGCGCGAGACCGACAAAATGGTCGGTGACATGCTAAAACAGCACAGCGAAATTAAAGCCACCAAGGTTATAGTGAACGAGGCTGGTGCATCGGTTTACTCGGCGTCTGAACTGGCAGCGCAAGAATTTCCCGATATGGACGTGTCATTGCGTGGCGCAGTGTCTATTGCCCGTCGCTTACAGGATCCATTAGCCGAGTTGGTTAAAATTGAGCCTAAATCCATCGGTGTTGGCCAGTATCAGCACGACGTTAGCCAGTCACAACTGGCTCATAGCCTGGATGCAGTGGTTGAGGACTGTGTAAACGCAGTGGGCGTGGATGCCAACATGGCTTCTGCGGCATTGCTTCAGCGCGTATCGGGTTTGTCGAAAACGCTAGCGAAAAACATTGTTGATTACCGCGACGCCAACGGTGCCTTTGCTAACCGTAAACAGTTACTCGATGTACCACGCATGGGACCGAAAGCCTTTGAACAGGCGGCGGGTTTTATGCGCATTAATAATGGCGAACAGCCGTTAGACGCGTCGGCCGTTCACCCGGAAGCCTATTCAGTGGTCGAGCGTATGGCAAAAGCGAATGAACTGCCGGTACAAGAGCTTATTGGCAACCATTCATTGGTTAAAAGCCTGAACGCTGCCGACTACACCGACGAGCGCTTTGGCCTGCCAACGGTCACCGATATTTTGGCTGAACTGGAAAAACCAGGCCGCGACCCGCGCCCTGAGTTCAAAACGGCAGAATTTAAAGAAGGTGTTGAGAAAGTCAGCGACCTGAAGCCCGGCATGCAGTTAGAAGGTGTAGTGACTAACGTGGCTAACTTTGGTGCCTTTGTCGATGTTGGCGTGCATCAAGACGGTTTGGTTCACATTTCCGCTTTGGCAGACAAGTTTGTCAGCGACCCACGCGAAGTGGTGAAAGCCGGCGATATTGTTAAGGTAAAAGTGCTGGAAGTAGACATTGAGCGTAACCGTATTGGTTTAACCATGCGTTTAAATGACGAAGTGTCTGCGAAGCCGGCAGCTAAGACTAAACCACAGGGTAGCAGCTCTAGTAAAGGCAAGCCTCAGCGTGATCGTGGTCAGCCAAACAAGCAACCACAAAATGCTGCCATGGGTAATGCCTTAGCCGACGCTTTCGCAAAAGCGAAACAAAAATAAATAAGAGAAAGGATTAAGCGGTAGCGCTGAATGAGTCCACGGATGGACGAACTTTATTGTCGTAGAAAGAAGCAACCATAGCGCCGCGCTCTGGCGCAGACAGAGTTTTCTTGCCTTGCTCAGCGGGTGCTGCGCTGTCAGAAGAGTCTTTGTCCGAGCCCTCACCTTCTAAGCTTTTCTTAAATGGCGCATTAATGCTGATATCAGGTGCTTGCTCGCCGTCTTTCTCTTCACCTTGTACTTGCTGTTGCGCTAATTCTGCACGAGCTTGTGTGGCTTTGTTAGCAGCATCCGCAGCAATTGAGCGGTCAGCGGCGGAGGGTTGTGCCGGTGCTAATGCTGCACGGCGTACCACCTGCATTTTCTGAATGGTGGCTTGCGGGTCGCCCTGAACCGGGCTGACATCAATTTGAACCTCACCACCGACGGCATAAGACTTGCCGTCAGGCCCTCGTTCGTATTCATAAGAAGGTGAACCGGCATATTGTCCGCCAACGGCGGCATGTGCTTGCTCGTGCACACGCACTTCCTGATCACGACTTTTCAGTTCATCAACTTTTTCGAGCTCCTGCTCGTCCAGTTGTTGGCCATTCGGTTTCTTTTCTTCGGTCGCGTCAGCTTTTTTCTCGTCCTTAGTTTCTTCGGACTCAGAGCCTTTAGTCTCAGCACCTTTTTCACCCTCAGCTGAGTCCTGGCCTTTTTTGGCGACCTTGCCATTGGGTGAATAAGTGGGGGCTGCGCTGTCCGCGCTGTTGTTTTGCTTTTCTGTTGCGGTAGGTTCACTGACCAGCGCTTTAGCGGCATTGTCCGTCTGCATCGACTCCATAGGAGGAGCCGATGTAACAGGAATAGCCGGTAGCGCTGTAGTGATATTCATGGCTAGAACATTCAGTTACGCACTAGTATCGATAAGAGTGCCCAACATTTCGTCAGCGGTTTCTACTGTACGAGTATTGGCTTCAAAGTTAGTCTGCCCTTCGTTTAACGAAACCAGCGAGTCAGTTGTACTGGCGGCGTTAACACTTTGCGCCGTTTCAGTCGCTGTTTCGGTAGCTGGCTGACCACCATTTGTATTGGCATTGTCTTGCTGCTGCACGTCGTTACGACCCGCTGCAGATGCAATTTCCTGGCTTGCTTCAGACACTTGCTGGTTTGCACGTTGCATGCCCTGCAGGCCTGTATTCATTGCTGCGCCAATTTCCATAGTCACCTCTCTTGCACAATAAATTCATTGCGCCTACTTCGAAGAATGTACCCTCCAGTATTGATTATATTTTGTTCATTTTCAAGTACTGAAGGGTTAAATTCTTTTACGCGTGTTGTTGAATTTGGTTCAACAAAGCTTTCCAGTGACGCTTCTGCTCAGCAAGAGATTCACGCATGTCATCGACCTGTTTTTTCAATGCATCAATGTCATGGTTTAAGTGATCTTTTAAGTCCTGCGTTTTAGAGTCCAGCAGCTTTTTACGTGCTTTGTAGTATTCGCGTAACTGCGTACCCAGTTGTTCGTAGTGCTCGTGCGCTTTTTCGAACAATGACTCTGGTGCGCTCAGGGCCTTCTGACGGGCAACTTTTAACTGCATTTGCAGCTTCGCTCGCTCAACCTGATACGGCGAGCTGCGTTTTAGGTTACGTGCTAAGCCAAACCAACTGCTGGCACGAATAAGCCATTTGGTCGGGTCAAACTGCCACCAGCGAATGCCGTTGCGATAATCACTCGCAAAAATATGGTGATAGTTATGGTAGCCCTCGCCGAAGGTCATAAACGCCAGTACGCCATTGTCGCGCGCCGTGTTTTTGTCCGTGTAAGGCTGTTTGCCCCAAATATGCGCCAGCGAGTTAATAAAGAACGTCGTGTGGTGGTTAAGCACCAGGCGCAATACACCAATAACCAATAAGCCGGCCCAAACATCGCCCAGCATAAAGCCGGCGGCAATTGGCCAACCGAAGTTCACGAACAGCGTCAGCGGCAGGTAATACTTGTGCTGCCACATAACGATAGGATCTTTCTGTAAGTCTTTGACATTGTCGTAGTCGGAATAACGACTCGCCTGATACTCGCGTAGCATCCAGCCAATGTGCGAATACCAAAAACCACGCTTCGCCGAATACGGGTCTTTGTCGTTGTCATCGACATGTGTGTGGTGCACACGGTGATCGGACGACCAGTGCAAGGCACTGTTTTGCAGCGCCACAGCGCCGCCTATTGCGAATAAAAAGCGCAATACCGGGTTAGCGTCGTACGTACGGTGCGCCCATAAACGATGGTAGCCCGCAGTAATGGAAATACCCGCAAAACATGCGGTACCAAACATAACCCACCAAAATTCTGCGCCAATACCGACGGTGAACGCATATAAAGGAACACCAATGGCGGCTATAGCGAAAGTAATGGAGAACACTAGGGTGTTAAGCCAAATAAGAGGGGGTTTTTCAAAATTCTTTTGCATGTATATAACCTAAAACAATCAAAAAAGTCAGGTGACAAAACAGCGTACACCTGTTCGCTGAATGTACGGGTTTTGCGTTCAAATTACAAGCGGAAAATGTGTAAAGACCTGTGTTACTATTCGTTCAATAACAGCGAAGGATGGCAACAAATATGGCTGGGGTTCGAGCAAAACAGAAAGAAAAAACGCGCCGCGCACTAATAAATGCGGCAATGAATCAGCTTAGCGCTGAAGCCGGCTTTTCCAGCTTAAGTTTACGAGAAGTAGCACGCGAGGCAGGTATTGCACCAACGTCTTTTTACCGGCACTTCCGCGACATGGATGAGTTAGGGCTCACTCTGGTTGATGAGTGCGGTTTAGCCTTGCGTCAACTACTTCGCCAGGCACGACAACGCATTGAAACCGGCGGCTCTATTATCCGAGTGTCAGTAGAAACTTTTATGCAATTTGTGGCGGAAAACACGGCAATTTTTCGGCTACTTCTGCAAGAGCGCTCGGGCCGTTCGCGCAGCTTTCGTTTGGCGGTTGTGCGTGAAATTGAGCATTTTAAAGCAGAGCTCGAAGAGTATTTAGTGAATGAGCAGTCGTTCTCTCGTGAATTAGCAGAGCTGCAGTCAGACACTATCGCCAAGATTGTATTCAGTGCCGGTGCTGACTGTTTCGACGTAAACGAAGAAGAACGCGAACGCATTACCGAAACGACTATAACGCAAGTGCGTCTGGTTGCGCGTGGCGCCGAAGCAACAAAACGATTTATGAAGTAAACCTAAACATTAGAACAACAACGGAGACAACTATGCTTTTACGTGTAGCAGGGGGTATCGCGTTAGCGACTTGGGCAGTCGATGCCGACGCCCGTGAAATGACGCTAATGGATACCGTAACAACAGAGTCAGTACGTATGGCTGACCTATCGCCAACAGGCGAATTTACTGCGGTCCTTCGCTCTATTCCACGTGCGCCGTATGAAGACGACGATGGTTACGGATACACTGAGTTAGCGCTTATTAACACGCAAGGCGAAGCTACGTCTTACCTGAGCAAAGATGACAAGTTCAGCCGCGTTAGCTTTGGCCCCAAAGGAGAGTACCTTTATTTCACCGCTAAAAAAGACGGCGACGACTACCAGGAATTGTACCGCATGCCGGTTAATGGTGGTGGCGTACAGTCGGTGTTTGAATTCGACGGTAATATTGGCAGCTACGATTTAAGCGAAGACGGCGCACAGTTAGTATTCTTGTCGTCTGGCCCTAAAGACAGCGACAAAGAAAAGCTGTCTAAAAAAGGTTTTAAAGCCGAAGTGTATGAAGAGGACTTAACCTACACCCAGGCTTATCACGTAACGCTTGGTGAGGAAGACACTGAAGCTAAGGCGGTAACGCCGGATGATCAGCAAGTTTACTCAGTAGCATTTCACCCGAACAACGAACAGCTATTAGTTCGCACAGCGCCCACACCGCTTATCGATGACAACTATATGAGCAGCCAATACCAGTTAATTGGTTTAGATGGCGAAGTGGCTGCTACTTTTGAGGCTGAAGGCAAGTTGGGTCGTGCTGAGTTTTCACCGGACGGTCGCTACTTAGCCATGATTCGTGCAGCAGACTATAACGACCCGTCTGCCGGCTCTTTGTTTGTTTACGACACTCGCGAACAAGAGCATCGCAACGTATTGCCTAACTACGAAGGCTCGGTGAAAGACTTCATCTGGCGCACCGGTGAAGAGCTAGTCTGGCTTGGCCACCGTGGTACAGAGTCAGAAGTTCAGGCATTAACGCTTAAATTCCTGGAAAGCCGCGTTCTGGTTGAGCCGGGTGAAGCCATTGTGACCAGCATTGACGGCGAAGCCGGTAAGTCGGAATTTGTACTGACTGCACACCGCCCTTCTCACCCAAGCGAAGCTTTTAAGTACGCCAACGGTGGGTTAGAGCGCTTAACAGACTCGAACCCTTGGTTGTCAGAAATTGATATGCCACGTCAGGAAACCATTACCTATGAAGCGCGCGATGGTTTAGAGCTGGAAGGTATTTTGGTTTATCCGAAAGACTACGAAGAAGGCAAAAGCTACCCGACCGTTATGGTCATTCATGGTGGTCCTGAGTCGCATTACAGCAACGGCTGGTTAGATCGCTATGCGTCGCCGGTTAAGCATGCTGCGTCTAAAGGCTATGCATTGTTCTTCCCGAACTACCGTGGCAGCACCGGACGTGGCGTTGAGTTCTCAAAGCTTGGCCAAAACGACTACGCGGGTAAAGAATTCGACGACATTGTTGATGCCAAAGAGCACCTAGTGGCCATGGGCATTGCTGATGAGTCTCGCGTTGGTATTACCGGCGGCTCTTACGGTGGTTATGCTTCCGCCTGGGGCGCAACGGCGCAAACTGAGCACTTCGCAGCTAGCGTTATGTTCGTCGGTATTAGCAATAACTTGTCAAAATTCGGCACCACCGATATTCCTAAAGAAATGCACGCCGTTCACGCGCGTAGCTACCCTTGGGATAAGTGGGAATGGTACTTAGAGCGCAGCCCTATTTACCATGCAGAGAAGGCTCGTACGCCAATTCTGATTATGCACGGTAAAGAAGACACGCGTGTGCATCCGTCACAGTCGATGGAGCTATACCGTTACCTGAAAACTCACGGTAATGTGCCAGTACGTTTGGTGTTCTACCCGGGCGAAGGCCATGGTAACCGCAAAGTGGCGGCACAGCTAGACTACAGCATGCGCTTCATGCGTTGGATGGACACCTTCTTAATGGAGAAATCAGAAGAGAAGCCTCCGTTTGAACTGCCGCACGCAGAACAACTGAAGTAAGTCTTATCGCCCCGTTCAATCGGGGCATTAAAAAACCCCGCAGCACATAGTGTGTTGCGGGGTTTTTAGTATTTAACCTTATACCGTTGGCTAAAGCTTAGGACCAGCTGCCACTAAGGCTTTACCGTTCTCGGTGTCGGTAAACTTCTCGAAATTGGCCACGAAACGTTCCGCTAAGTCTTTAGCACGAACGTCCCACTCGCCGTCTTCTTCATAAGTTTTACGCGGGTCTAAAATGCTGCTGTCTTCAACACCAGCTAACTGAGTTGGCATAGCCAGGTTAAAGTAAGGCAGTTCAACAAACTCAGCGTCTTCAATAGAGCCGTCTAAAATAGAGTCGATGATAGCGCGCGTTGCCTTAATAGAAATACGCTTGCCTGTACCGTTCCAACCCGTGTTAACCAGGTAAGCTTCTGCGCCAGCTGCTTCCATACGTTTTACCAGTACTTCTGCATACTGAGTTGGGTGCAAACTTAAGAATGCCGCACCAAAACAGCTTGAGAAAGTTGGTGTTGGCTCAGTCACACCGCGCTCAGTACCCGCCAATTTCGCGGTAAAGCCAGACAAGAAGTGATACTGCGCCTGCTCTTTAGTCAGCTTAGACACTGGAGGTAATACGCCAAACGCGTCAGCCGTCAGGAAAATAACTTTCTTCGCGTGACCCGCTTTAGACACCGGCTTAACAATGTTGTCGATGTGGTAAATAGGGTAAGAAACACGAGTGTTCTCGGTTTTCGAGTTGTCATCAAAGTCGACAACGCCATTTTCATCAACCGCAACGTTTTCTAATAGCGCGTCGCGACGAATCGCGTTGTAAATATCCGGTTCTGCTTCTTTCGACAGGTTGATGGTTTTCGCATAACAGCCGCCTTCAAAGTTGAAGACACCATCGTCGTCCCAACCGTGCTCGTCGTCACCAATCAGTGCGCGTTTAGGGTCAGTCGACAGCGTGGTTTTACCGGTACCTGACAAGCCAAAGAAGATAGCAACGTCACCTTCTTTACCCACGTTTGCTGAACAGTGCATTGACGCAATGCCTTTTAGCGGCAGGAAGTAGTTCATCATTGAGAACATACCTTTCTTCATTTCGCCGCCGTACCAGGTACCGCCAATTAACTGGATTTTCTCAGTTAAGTTAAACGCCACAAAGTTTTCAGAGTTCAGCTCTTGTTCTTGCCACTTAGGGTTAATGCATTTCGCACCGTTCATGACCACGAAGTCTGGCTCGAACGTTTCCAGCTCTTCTTCGCTTGGGCGAATGAACATGTTTTTCACGAAGTGCGCCTGCCATGCCACTTCAGTAATGAAGCGAACCGCTAAGCGTGTATCTTCGTTAGCACCGCAATAGGTGTCGACGACAAACAAGCGTTTGTTCGACAGCTGCTCAGTTACTAAGCCTTTCAGTTCTTTCCAGGTTTCGGTCGACAGAGGTTTGTTGTCGTTTTTACCCTGATCAGCCCACCACACAGTGTCACGCGTAGTGTCGTCACGAACAATATATTTATCTTTTGGTGAACGGCCGGTGAATATTCCGGTATCGACAGCAACCGCTCCTAAATCCGTTACCGTGCCTTTTTCGTAACCCTGCAGGTCATCGCGAGTTTCTTCTTCAAACAGCAGGTCGTAGGACGGGTTGTGGACGATTTCTTCGACATCGGTGATGCCGTAGCGGCTCAGATCCAGATTTGGCATGACGTAAGGCTCCTGAGATTACGGTCTTGTACGTTAACGTTTAGGTCAGCTGCGTTTACTCGAAACGTCCTGTTCAGTAATTGGGCAACCGGCTGAAATTCAGGGCGCGAATAGTAACCCGATTGACTAAAAAAAGATAGGGCAAAATTTTCTCAGTTCGTTAGAATGCCCGCCTGACTTAAGTAGGGGCAGTAAGCTTTTTGGACATTTATGCGTGATTCATTTCATAGCCGCATTGGCTTTATTTTAGCGGCCGCGGGTTCCGCTGTCGGACTCGGCAACATTTGGGGCTTTCCGACGCAAGTAGCCAACCATGGTGGTGGCGCTTTTTTACTCGTGTACCTGTGCGTTATTTTTATTTTGGCTATTCCCGCCCTTTATAGCGAACTGCTCATAGGTCACAGCGCACAGGCTAACCCGGTTAAGTCATTGACTCTGCTTTCCGGCGGTAAAGCTCGCCCGGTCGGTAGGTTAATGGGCTATTTGAACGTACTGGGCTCATGCTTAATGCTGAGCTTCTATCACGTAGTCGCCGGTTGGATGGTGGTTCACGCACTCGGCTTCTTAGCCAAAGGCGTTGGCCTCACATCGGTGTCCGAATTCCTGCTGAACAGCTCTATGCCGCGCGACTTAATATTCACGGGGCTGTTTTTAACCGCCACCGCATTAGTCGTCTTCCAGGGCGTGGAAAAAGGTATTGAGCGTTGGTCCAAGCGTTTAATGCCAACATTGGTGGTTCTGCTAGTCGGCCTGATTATTTACATGCTGACGTTACCAGGCGCCAGCGTCGGTTTAGAACGTTACCTGATACCGGACTTCACACAAATAACCAATACCAGTATTTTAGTTGCCGCTATGGGTCAGGCATTCTTCTCACTGTCGATTGGCCTGGGCGGCATGATGATTTATGGCTCGTACTTAAAGCCCGGTGCAAAACTGGGTCGTTTGAGCCTTTCAGTTGCAGCGCTTGATACCTTCATAGCGTTTTTAGCCGGCTTACTGATTATTCCAGCACTATACGCAGGCATTCATTTAGGCGTTTCCGTTGGTGAAGGCACCGAGCTGGTTGGCGAAGGACAGCTCATTTTTGCGGTACTGCCGGAGCTATTCAACAGCATGGGCGTTGCCGGGCCGTTTGTCGCGTTTGCATTCTTTAGCTTACTGAGTATTGCCGCGCTAACCTCGACCATTGCTCAGGCGGAAGTTCCTGTGTCTTATTGCATTGAAGAGCGCAAACTGAGCCGCCCGGTTGCAACCGCCGCGTCATTAGCGCTTATTGGTGTGTTCTCACTATTACTGATTTTATTCTTCGAGCCACTGTTTGGTTGGGTCGTCACCGCTGTGACACAGTTCCAGCTGCCGCTGTCTGGCTTATTCTATTTACTGGTAGTGGGTTGGTTATGGCGCCGCAGCAACCACTTAAAAGAAATTGCTGCGGGCAGTTTCGGGCTTACGTTATTGCGCTGGCACATTCGTTACTTATGCCCGGTTCTAATGAGTATCGTATTTTACCACGTAGCCCTTAGCTAATACTGTCGGGTCAGGCATTACTGACCCGGACGTTTCCCCGCAAATTTCTGCTCTAAAGCCGACGCCACTCGCGCGTCGGTAAAGCCAGATACATCACCGCCATGCAATGCCACTTCTTTCACCAGCGACGACGAAATGAACGAGTTTTCTTCAGCTGGTGTTAGAAAGACGCTTTCCAAATTAGGATCCAAACGGCGGTTCATGTTCGCCAGCTGGAATTCATACTCAAAGTCGGACACCGCACGCAGTCCACGAATAAGCACCGTTGCATCGTATTCGTGAGCAAAGTCCACCAAAAGACCCGAAAAACCGACCACACTGACATTATCGAGCTTTTCGGTCACTTGCTGCGCCAGTAAAACCCGCTCTTCTAGCGTGAATAAAGGTTTTTTACTGGGGCTTTCTGCTATACCAACAACCACTTCGTTGAATAGCGCTGCTGCGCGTTCAATAAGGTCTGCATGCCCATTGGTAATAGGGTCAAAAGTGCCTGGGTAAATAGCTCGGCGATGCATAAACTCTCCTAAACCGACAAATTATCGCTCAAATTTCCCTAAAGAGTACACGCAATTGGACACCAAACAAAAGTCTGAAATTGAAATTAAGGATGCGAGTTGGGGCTAACATCAGTAAACTAGAGGGTAACGAATTTTTCAAATCATGGAGTCGAACATGAGTTCTGCGTTTTACCAGCAACTGGCCGACCAACTGGCTGAAACCAAAGCCGAAGGGCTTTACAAGAAAGAGCGTATTATTACCTCTGACCAAAGTTCTGAAATTACTGTTAATGACCACCGTGTGCTTAACTTCTGCGCCAATAACTACTTAGGTTTGGCGAACCACCCTGACCTTATTGCGGCAGCCAAAAAAGGTCTGGACGAGCATGGTTTTGGTACGGCTTCTGTCCGTTTTATTTGCGGTACACAGGACATTCACAAAACGCTGGAACAAAAGCTGAGTGACTTTTTAGGCACCGAAGACACCATTTTGTATTCGTCGTGCTTTGATGCGAACGGCGGCTTGTTCGAAACGCTTATGGGGCCGGAAGATGCCATTATTAGTGACGAGCTGAACCACGCCAGCATCATTGACGGCATCCGTTTGAGCAAAGCCAAGCGTTACCGTTACAAAAACAACAATCTGGAAGACCTGGAAGCACAGCTTAAGCAGGCTGACGCTGACGGCGCACGTCATAAGCTTATTGCGACCGACGGCGTGTTCTCTATGGACGGTGTTATTGCGGACTTAAAAGGCATTTGTGACCTGGCCGACAAATACAACGCACTGGTTATGATGGACGACTGTCACGCCACTGGTTTCTTAGGTGAGAACGGCAAAGGTACACACGAATACTGTGACGTATTGGGCCGTGTCGATATTATCACCGGCACCTTAGGTAAAGCATTAGGCGGTGCATCTGGTGGCTACACTTCAGGCAAGAAAGAAGTGATTGATTGGTTACGTCAGCGTTCACGCCCATACCTGTTCTCTAACTCGGTAGCACCAGCCATTGTTCAGGCGTCTATTCGCGTACTGGAAATGCTGGAAAACGGTCATGAACTGCGCGCTCAGTTGTGGGAAAACGCCCAGTACTTCCGTGAGAAAATGACCGCGGCCGGCTTTACCCTGAGCGGTGCTGATCACGCCATTATTCCAGTCATGGTTGGCGACGCACGCTTAGCATCGGAAATGGCGGATAAATTGCTGGAAGAAGATATCTACGTGATCGGATTCTCCTTCCCTGTCGTTCCTAAAGGCAAAGCTCGTATCCGCACGCAAATGTCGGCGGCTCACACACGCGAACAATTGGATCGCACCATTGAAGCCTTTACCCGCATTGGTAAAGAGCTGGGTGTGATTTAAGGAGTATTGAAATGAAAGCTTTGGCGAAACTGCATTCCAAACCCGGCATTTGGATGACCGATGTCGAGAAGCCGGAATGCGGCTATAACGATATTCTGATTAAAATTAAGAAAACGGCAATTTGTGGTACCGACGTACACATTTACAAGTGGGACGACTGGTCGCAAAAAACCATTCCGGTACCTATGGTAGTCGGTCACGAGTACGTGGGCGAAGTTGCTGCTATGGGCGACGGTGTTCGTGGTTTTGAGATTGGTGATCGCGTTTCTGGCGAAGGCCATATTACTTGCGGCCACTGCCGTAACTGCCGCGCCGGCCGCCGTCACTTATGTCGTAATACGTATGGCGTTGGTGTTAACCGTCCGGGCGCATTCGCTGAGTATTTAGCACTGCCCGCCGAAAATGCGTTTAAACTGCCAGACGACGTGACCGACGAAATGGCGTCTATTTTTGACCCATTCGGTAATGCAGTACACACAGCGTTGGCTTTCGATTTAGTCGGCGAAGACGTATTGATTACTGGCGCTGGCCCTATCGGCATTATGGCGGCAGCGGTGGCTCGTCACGTTGGCGCGCGCCATGTGGTTATTACCGATGTTAACGAATACCGCCTGGACTTAGCCCGTAAAATGGGTGTCACCCGTGCGGTCGACGTCAGCAAAGAAAAGCTGTCTGACGTAATGACAGAGCTCGGCATGAAAGAAGGCTTTGACGTGGGACTTGAAATGTCAGGTGTACCTTCTGCGTTTTCACAAATGCTGGCGACCATGAACCACGGCGGCAAAATTGCTATGTTAGGTATTCCGCCAGAGAATGTCGCCATTGACTGGAACGAAGTTATTTTCAAAGGTCTGGTCATTAAAGGCATTTACGGTCGTGAAATGTTCGAAACTTGGTACAAAATGGCGAGCTTGCTACAGTCAGGCTTAGATATTTCGCCGATATTAACGCACGAAATGTCAGTCGACGACTTCGAAAAAGGCTTTGAAACCATGATTTCAGGTCAGTCGGGTAAAGTCATTCTGAACTGGGACTAAACCCTATGAGTGCAGACGAACGTACCTACGAATTAGTGGAGCTAAACACCGCGGCAGAGCACTGGCAAGCCGGTGATGCGGTGTTTGCCGACATTCGCGACCCACAGTCTTTTGCGATGGGTCACATTCCGGGTGCGCAGCGCATCGACAACAGTAATTTGGGCGTATTTTTGGAGTCTGTCGACAAAAACGCCCCTATTATTGTGGTTTGTTATCACGGTATTAGTAGCCAGGGCGCCGCAGAATATATTGCGGCGCAGGGCTTTACTAATGTCAGTAGCATGAACGGCGGTTTTACCGCCTGGTCAATGTCTTACCCCGAGCACGTTAACAAGGAATAAACCATGCGCCGATTGCTGAGCAGTAAAGACCCGGAATGGATGCGAAAGCTCTACCAATATCTGCGTCAGCACGGCATACCGGTTAGCGTCACGGAAAAAGGCGAGCAACTTGAACTATGGCTGCACCAAAGCAGCTACGAGGCGCTCGCTAAAGATCTTGTTCAACAATGCAAAGCGAACCCTGAGCTGCTCGACGAAAAGCCGCAGCAGTCGGCTTCAACACAAGACTCAAACCAACCTTCTTCAACGTCGCGTCGCTCAGCGCCTATTTCCTTGACACTTTTAGCGCAAAGTGGCTGGCTCACACGAATAGTCGCAGCACTAGCGGCTTTGGTCTTTTTAGTTCTGAATATGTGGCCTGAAGCTACGTTAGAAGCTCTAAAAATCAGTCGCTTCTTTAACGCACTGCCCTTTGACCAGCCCTGGCGTTTTGTCACTCCGGTCTTCATGCATTTCACGCTGCTTCATATTGTGTTTAATGTATTTTGGTGGTGGTATTTAGGCGGTCGTATAGAGAAGACACTGGGCACTTCCTGGCTACTGGCCCTATTCTTGTTTTCCGGCATTACCGCCAATGTTATTCAGTACCTAATGAATGGTCCTAACTTTGGTGGCATGTCCGGTGTGGTTTATGGTCTGCTTGGTTTCTGCTGGGTGTATAGCTTCCGCCGGGCGACACCGCTGTATCTGCCGCCGGGGCTCATTGTCTTTATGCTGCTTTGGCTAGTGCTGGGTTACACCGGCGTACTTTGGGTCAACGTAGCCAACGAGGCGCATTTAGCCGGATTACTGTCAGGGTGCTTAGCGGGCTTTGTGGTGCGGGCGCTAAACCCGACACCCAAAATTCGTTACTGATAAATATACTTGGTAAAAATAACTTCTTTTATGACCGGGTTGCCGGTTTCCTGAGTCATTAACTCTTTGGCGCGCTCCAGGCATTTGAGTCGCAGCTGGTCACGTCCTGTCATAGTCCGAACCTGACGCTCCGTTGCCGTACTGAATATGTTTATAAAGGCATCCCGCAGTAACGGTGCATGATGTTCGACCACACTCACGTAGCTAGGGTCCGGAACCATAACTTCTACCGCAACGCGCACAAACCCCAGGCGGTAATCATTCCCTTCTTTTAAAAAGTTTGTTGTTATGTCGGGTTCAAAACCATAGTACGCAACCTCGTCTTGCGCGCTTGCAACTGTGCTTAATAAACACATTGTTAGCAGTAAACCCAATGTCCGAATCAGTTTCATATAGCCACCCAGCTTTCGCTGTTCAATTGTTTCCTTTTTGCTATCATAGCGATAGAGCTTGATAACGCCAATACAAATGACAACAGAGTTATACCCAGCACCAACATTTCCTGTCAGTGAACCGCTTAAATGGCAGGCTCCTGATAAGGTCGAGCTAACCTCTACACAGCATGACTGGCTGTGCTTCGAGGGCTCTTTAACCCAGCGTCTGAAAAGTAATTGCGGGCATTTTGAGGTTCGTTTATTAGGGCAACAGGAAATGCTGCCTCATGACGAAGAGTGCCGTCGCTTAAAGCAGAGTCAGCCCGCGGTAGTGCGCGAAGTACTGCTATACTGTGATGGTAAACCCTGGGTGTTTGCCCGCAGTATTTTCGCAAAAAGCGCCGAAAACAACGAGCAGTTGCAACTTTCAGAATTAGGTAACCGTTCACTCGGCGACTCGTTGTTTCAACGAGAGGACTTAACTTCAGGGCCCATTGAAGTAGCGACTGTGGCGGAATCTCATGTTATAGGCAAACTGAACCAGCAATGGTTTAGTCAGTCGAAACCCTTATTAGGCCGCCGCCGAATATTCTCGACCGCAGGCGAGCAACTGTTAGTGAGCGAGATATTCTTAACGTCGTCACCACTTTACGACCATGTGTTAGAGGTACAGAGCAAGTGATAGCACAAAAACTTCAGGCTTTTTGGCAGTTAATGCGGGCGGACCGTCCCATTGGTACTTATTTGCTGGCGTGGCCGACAATATGGGCTTTGCTAATTGCCGGCACTGGTAACCCGCCGCTGAAAATTGTGGTGATATTTTTGCTGGGCACTTTTGTGATGCGTTCCGCCGGTTGTGTGATCAATGACTTTGCCGACCGCAACTTTGATGGTCATGTCAGGCGCACTAAGCAACGCCCTATTCCCGCCGGAAAAATTTCCGCAACGGAAGCTATTATTGGTTTCTTTATTTTGCTGGCTATTGCTTTTGGACTGGTGCTTCAGCTGAATACCAACACCGTTATGCTGAGCTTCCTGGCTGCCGGCGTTGCCGCACTTTACCCTTTCTGCAAACGCTGGACTCACCTACCCCAAGTGGTACTGGGCATAGCCTTCAGTTTCGGCATACTCATGGCGTTTACGGCACTAGAGTCCAGTGAGTGGTTTATCGCTGCTCTGTTGTTTATCGCCAATATTATTTGGACCGTGGCTTACGATACCGAATACGCCATGGCCGACCGGGAAGACGACTTAAAAATTGGTCTGCAAAGCACGGCTATTTTATTTGGCCGTTACGACAAACTCATCATTGCGTTATTGCAACTGGTTGTCATCGGGTTGCTGGCATGGGTGCTCTATATACTCACAGCGGACTGGATAGCCTGGGCGGCGCTTGCGGTAAGTATACTACTGTTTGCGCACCAGCATTGGTTAATACGCCATCGCGAGCCAATGAAATGCTTCCAGGCCTTTTTGCACAACCATTACGTCGGTATGGTTTTCGCGATAGGCCTGGCGTTACATTACTGGTATTAAGGTTAAGCGCTATTCACTCGGCTGATTGACGAACTGCTGCACCGACTGCCTTATCGTTTGCAGGACAGGCCCGTCAATCAGCTCATCGACCTGGTCACTTAACGCCCCAACCGGCTCTGCGGCAATTTGCTGACCATCGTCATCAATTTCAACCAGCCCCTGCTGCTTAAGACTAGCAATTAATGTCGCCATGACTTTCTTGTCATAAAACTCCGGCGCGTCAATTCCGTGGATAGAACTCAAACGCTCGGCCAGAGTAATAGACTGTTTCTCAAGCTCCGCCCGCATTATCGGCTGTGCCTGCTGCAGAAGCTCTAACACAATACAGTAGCGCTGCAGAGTTTCACTGGCACTGTTGGCTAGCAAGCGCAAACGATACCACTGCGCACTTTCACGCTTCGCAATGACACAGTCGCTACCTTCGCGGGTAATTAATTGCTGACGTGCCAGCTCCTCACACAGCGCCTCTACCCACAGCGGAATATCCTCGGCGGTGTGACTCAGGTAAAGTTCAGCTTTTAGCATGGGGTAAATTGCTTGAGTGCGCTCGACAATTTCATCTACCGACACGCGCTTTTTCGCCATAATGATTGAGGCAATAATGCCCGGCACAACCATCATGTGCAGTATGTTGTTGCGGTAGTATGTCATCGCAATAGCCGACATACGTTCGAGCGAGATAACTTCGCCCATAGTATCTGACTCAACTTTAAACTTATCGGTGCGCAGCGCCTGCTGCCACAATTCTTCCGGTGTTTCTTTAGGCACACTAATATCGGTACTGTAAGGCACTTCTTTTAACACACCCAGATACACTTCCAGCTGAGCTAATAGCTCTTCTTTCGTCAGCGCATGATGCTCAGAGCTGAGTAATGCCAGAGCCGTTAGGTTCACACTGTTTGCGGCTGCAGAGTCGTTTATGCCCTGCATAACACGCTCAGCCAAACCATTGACCACGGGGGTTAACCAATTCGGTCTTAGCGGCTCTTCGGCCCCTCGCGTTACCGACTTATGCCAGTCGGGCGCATTACAGTCTAGCGTATGCTTTAAATCGATAGGCTGGCCGAAAGTTACAAAGCCCTGACCAAAATTACGCAATTTGGTAATTGTTTTTAGAATTTGAAAAACGGATTCTTTCTCTTTGTCCTTACCTTTTAACTCCTTCAGGTAAGTGGCGACTTCCATGATGTGTTCATAACCAAGATACACCGGCACCAACGACACTGGACGTTGTTGATCACGCAGCATACCCTGAACGGTCATAGCGAGCATGCCAGTCTTTGGCGGCAATAAACGCCCAGTTCTGGAACGACCGCCTTCACTGAAGTATTCCACCGGGTAGCCTTTTTGAAACAGCCAGCACAAGTACTCGCGAAATACCGCGGAATAAAGCTTATTGCCACGGAAACTGCGGCGTATAAAGAATGCTCCACCACGACGGAAAATGCCGCCAACCGGGAAGAAGTTCAGATTGACCCCTGCTGCAATATGCGGAGGCACCAAGCCTTCTTTATAAATAACATAGCTCAGTAGCAAGTAATCCATGTGACTTCTGTGACACGGCACGTAGATAATTTCGTGTCCCTGCTGAGCAAGACGACGTATGCGTTCACCGCCTTTTACATGAATACCGTTATAAATACGGTTCCACATCCAGGTCATAAAGCGGTCAAGTACTCGCACTAACGTCGAGCTGTAATTCGCCGCAATTTCGTCAATGTAAGAGAGTGCTTTTTTGCGAGCTTCCTCTTCACTAATTTTTTTGCCTTTGGCCTCGTCGGCAACGGCCTTCTTGAGCGCTGGCGTGTTAATGAGCTGCGCCATAAGCTCTTTCCGATGACTGAGCTTGGGTCCGGCAACTGCATGACGCATGCGAACAAAGTGAACACGGGCAACACGCGCCAATTTATGGGCTATGCGCATGTCTGCGCCGTAATCATTAGCCATTTGACCTAAACTGACGCTACGCGAGAAGCGCAACAAGACCTGACGACCTGAAAAAAGCACAAGCCAGAATTTACGAATAGCGCCTGGGTTATCGAGGTCACCTGTCATTGCCTTGCCGGCAATTGCTTCCTGGCCTGCCTGGCGCCCCCAGAACACCCCAGCGGGTATCAGCTGTAAGTCGAGGTTGCTATTGTCTTTATGTAACTTCAATAACTGATGGAATTCTTCCACCGCTTTTTCAGAGGTTTCGTTGGCAAATTCTTCCAAATACATAACCCGGCTGTATTCTTTGCCATTAATTTCAAGCGGTTCGAGAGGATCAGGCAGGCCTCGGCGCTTAGCTGCACGCTGCAATATGGACAGATCAGCAGTGGAGGTTGAACGCATAACGTAAGCCACCGGCTTTTGCACCGTGGTTTTGTGATCAGTTTCATCGCCGTCCCAAATATCTTCGAACCGTGTTAGCCAACGTAACGGATACTTCAACACCGCGTAAAAAGGGCTTTTTTTGCTCATACATCAACCTCTGTTTTAAACAGAGCTATAGGATACCAACTTAAAAAATAAAAGTCGTTGGTGAAATGACTTGCGAAATAAAAATACCTGTATATACTCACAGTATAACTGTACATAAACACAGGTTCGAATATGCGCCCTTTAACACCAAGACAGTCTGAAATATTAGAGCTTATTAAAGACAACCTGCACGCAACCGGTATGCCGCCGACACGTGCGGAAATTGCTTCCAAGCTTGGCTTTCGTTCTGCCAACGCCGCCGAAGAGCATTTAAAGGCGTTAGCGCGTAAAGGTGTTATTGAAATTATGCCAGGTATGTCTCGCGGCATTCGCTTAGTGGGCGACGACTTTGATGTCGCCGAAGGTTTGCCGCTGATTGGCCAGGTCGCCGCCGGTGAGCCGCTGCTTGCAGAACAGCATGTTGAAGGGCATTACAAAGTCGACGAATCATTATTTCAGCCTGCCGCCAGCTTTCTCCTGAAAGTTAACGGTATGAGCATGAGAGACATTGGTATCTTGGACGGTGACTTACTTGCCGTGCATAAAACTGAGCAAGCCAGAAATGGACAGGTTGTTGTTGCTCGGGTTGAAGACGAAGTCACGGTAAAACGGTTTGAGCGCAAAGGTCGCACTGTCTTGTTACATCCGGAAAATCCAGAATTCTCCACCATCACTGTTGATCTAGCATCGCAAGTATTCGCGATTGAAGGTCTGGCGGTTGGTGTTATCAGAAATGGAGCTGCACTATGAAAATTCAACAGAACAACAAATTGCACCACCCGGGTTTGTGGAAAGCTGCACCGACGGATATTAAGTTTGAACAAGAAACAGGCGCAGAGGCAGTCGAGACAGACGCCTTATCACCAGCTGTTCAGAATGCTTTACAACAAAAGCCAAGTGAGTGGGTTACTGTTATCGGCGGTGACAAAAATGTCATTGCCCAGCTTATTGAATCCGGTGTTGCGGAGCATCAAATTCGTTGGTTACGCAGTCACTCTGCCGAACGTTGTGAGTGGGCATTGGAGCAAGCGCTATTAGCGGGAAACAGCAGTATGGTTATTGCCTATCTCGACTCTGTCTCAAGCCGCACATGGCAGCGCGCAAAAATGGCAAGTAAATTAAGTCACACTCAATACTTCCTGTTTGATAAAAACACACTAACATCCCACCTCCACTAAATCCTCGTTAGTGTGTTTCTTCCTTGATAGGCTGCTTCGGCAGCCTTTTTTTAACAGATCAGTTCATTTATTGACCATTTGTTTGATTTGATCTGGATCTTTCTTTGTAAATTAGTTAATAAATGTACTACCCGACTATAAAAATATTATAACAACGATAATTATAACAAAGAGTCTGTAGAGAAAGTGATTTCTGGGGAGAAGCTGTTCCTTTTTCTGCTTACCTCTTTGTTCTTCGAATTTTGATCGGAATTGGCCTTTCGGTCTCATTGAAGAATAAGAGGAGAAGTCACGTGAAAATGAAGCCTCTGTGGGCACTATTGGCTATGTTGAGCTTACCTGCTAGCGCAGAAAACCAACTCAACCTAACCAAGGGTGTTACTGAAGTCAGTAACCGAGTTTACGACCTGCACATGACGATATTTTACATCTGTTGTGCCATTGGTGTGGTCGTGTTCGGTTTAATGTTCATTTCGATGATTCGCCATCGCAAATCGAAAAACCCCAAACCAGCGAATTTCCACGAGAACGTAAAAGTTGAAATTGCCTGGACCATTATTCCACTGTTAATTCTTGTGGGTATGGCCATTCCGGCAACAACAACTCTAATTGCTATGGAAGATACATCAGACGCTGATGTCACTATTCAGGTTACGGGTTCGCAATGGAAATGGCACTACAAATACTTCGAGAATGACGTTGAGTTCTTCAGTCGTTTGGCGACTCAACAAGAACAAATAGACAATAAATTCGACAAAAGCGAAAACTACTTACTCGAAGTCGATCGCCCGCTGGTTATTCCAACGGGTCAAAAAGTCCGCTTCCTGGTAACTTCCGACGACGTTATTCACAGTTGGTGGGTTCCTGACTTCGCGGTTAAGAAAGACGCTAACCCCGGCTTCATCAACGAAACCTGGACCAAAGTAGACGAGCCTGGTATTTACCGTGGTCAGTGCGCCGAGCTTTGCGGTCAGGATCACGGATTCATGCCTGTGGTTGTTATTGCCAAAGAGCCGGCTGAATACGAAAAGTGGATAACCGAGCTTGAAGCAGAGCAAGAAGCCGCTCGCGAGCGTGAGCAAGAGCTCTTAGCCATGGAAATGTCAGAAGACGAACTCATGGACTTAGGCGAGAAAGTTTACAACAGTACTTGTGCTTCATGTCACCAACCTACCGGCCAAGGTGTTGACGGCGTATTCCCTGCATTGGCAGGAAGCGGTGTATCTGTCGACCCAAACGCTAAAGCAAAACATATAGACATCGTTGTTAATGGCGTTACCGGCACTGCTATGCAGGCGTTCGGCCAACAGCTGAGCATGCGTGAGCTTGCAGCTGTTATCACCTACGAGCGTAATGCCTGGGGTAACGACACCGGCGACCTGATACAGGCAGCCGACATTAACGAAGTCATGAATCAATAAGGAGACGGTGATGAGCACAGCAGTCGAAGCAAACCATCACGACGCACACCACGATCATAAGCCGTCTGGTATTGGTCGCTGGCTATTTACAACCAACCATAAAGACATTGGTTCAATGTATTTATGGTTCAGTTTTATTATGTTTTTAACCGGCGGTGCCATGGCTATGGTTATCCGCGCGGAACTTTTCCAGCCGGGTCTGCAACTGGTTGATCCGCATTTCTTTAACCAAATGACCACGGTGCACGGCCTTATTATGGTCTTTGGTGCTGTTATGCCTGCCTTTACCGGCTTGGCTAACTGGATGATTCCAATGATGATTGGGGCGCCGGACATGGCATTGCCTCGTATGAATAACTGGAGCTTCTGGATTCTTCCATTTGCTTTCATTATTCTGCTGGGCTCTTTGTTCATGGAAGGTGGCGGTCCTGCCTTCGGTTGGACATTCTACGCGCCGCTTTCAACCACTTACAGTTCAGACTCTACCGCACTGTTCGTGTTCTCGGTTCACATTATGGGTATTTCATCCATTATGGGTGCTATTAACGTCATTGTGACCATAATGAACATGCGCGCGCCTGGTATGAACTACATGAAAATGCCGCTGTTTGTCTGGACTTGGTTAATTACCGCATTCCTGCTAATTGCAGTTATGCCAGTATTGGCAGGGGCAGTCACCATGGTATTGACCGATAAATACTTTGGTACTAGCTTCTTCGATGCCGCAGGCGGTGGTGACCCGGTTATGTTCCAGCATATTTTCTGGTTCTTCGGGCATCCTGAAGTCTACATCATGATTCTACCGTCCTTTGGTATTATCTCGGCAATTATTCCCGCGTTTACGCGAAAACGGCTGTTTGGCTACTCGTCGATGGTGTATGCAACCGCCGCCATTGCGTTACTGTCATTCCTGGTGTGGGCTCACCACATGTTTACCACCGGTATGCCGGTCTTCGCAGAGCTGTTCTTTATGTACTGCACCATGCTCATAGCGGTGCCAACCGGGGTGAAAGTCTTTAACTGGGTTGCCACTATGTGGAAAGGCTCGATGACATTCGAGACGCCTATGCTATTTGCGCTAGCCTTTGTCATTCTGTTCACCATTGGTGGGTTCTCTGGGCTTATGTTGGCAATTACACCGGTCGACTTCCAGTATCACGATACTTACTTTGTGGTTGCACACTTCCACTATGTATTGGTGTCCGGTGCTATTTTCTCGATTATGGCAGCGGCTTATTACTGGTTACCGAAGTGGACAGGCCACATGTACGACTCGACATTGGCGAAAACCCACTTCTGGGCATCAGTCATTTCAGTGAACGTACTGTTCTTCCCAATGCATTTTGCGGGACTGGCCGGTATGCCTCGTCGTATTCCTGACTATGCGACTCAGTTTGCGGATGTGAACCAAATTACCAGTATTGGTGGTTTTGCGTTCGGTCTGTCGCAGCTGATTTTCTTGTGGGTAGTTATCAAATGTGTGAAAGGCGGCGAAAAAGCAGAAGCTAAGCCGTGGGAAGGCGCGGAAGGCCTGGAATGGACAGTACCTTCTCCGGCTCCGTATCACACCTTTGAAAAACCACCGAAAGTGGATTAAGACCTATGTCTGAAGAACGTCCGAATAACAGCATTCTGGTTAAGCGACTGTTACTGACAGTCGCTGGGATGTTTGCGTTTGGGTTCGCACTGGTGCCGTTGTATGACGTGTTCTGTGAAGTGACTGGCTTCAACGGCCGTACCAGTAATGAAGCTGCGACTTATGAAATGGTCGAGGTAGACGAATCACGTACTATCAAGGTTCAGTTCCTTACGCGTAATGCTAAAGGCATTCCCTGGAAGTTCGAGCCGTCAGTAAAAGAGGTTCGTATTCATCCAGGCGAAACGAAAGTGGTTAATTTCCTGGCAGCAAACCCAACCGAGTCCGATATGGTTGCCCAGGCAATTCCATCTGTAGCGCCGGCTGAGGCCTCTCTCTATTTGAATAAAGTGGAATGCTTCTGCTTTAATCAGCAGCCGCTGGCAGCTAACTCAGATACGGAAATGCCTATGCAATTTTATGTCGATCCGGACATTCCAGACCATATTACAACCTTTACCCTGTCATACACGCTGTACGATATGACAGCCAATACGTCCGCTGAGCGAATGGCTCAGTTATTAAAAACAGAATAAGGAAAGACGTTATGGCAGAACAACAAAGTTATTATGTTCCTGCTTCCAGCCCTTGGCCGATAGTCGGCGCTATCGGCCTGGGACTTATTGCGTGGGGCGCAGGCCACACCGTTATTGATATATCGAAAGAACAAGACGGCTACGGCAGCACCGTACTTATTGCCGGGCTTGTTGTCATGGCGGTTATGCTTTTTGGCTGGTTCCGCGACCAAATTCACGAGTCGATGAAAGGTTTGTACAGCGACCAGTTAGGCGTTTCTTACAAGCAAGGCATGAGCTGGTTTATTTTCTCAGAGGTTATGTTCTTCGCCGCCTTCTTTGGTGCCTTGTTTTATGCCCGTGTTATCGCCGTTCAATGGCTAGGCGGTGACAGTAATAACGCAATGACCAATGAAGTGCTTTGGCCGGAATTTGTCGCACACTGGCCATTGGTGAATACGCCGGGCGGCACAGAAACACAGGCAATGGGTTGGTACGGCCTGCCGGCTATTAACACCATCATTCTGTTAATTAGCTCGGTGACCTGTCACTTTGCGCACACAGGCCTTGAGCAAGGAAAGCGTAAGCAACTGACCGGCATGCTGGGTGTGACCATTATTCTTGGTCTAATCTTCCTGTACCTGCAAGGTGCGGAATACGTACACGCATACAAAGACCTTGGACTCACCCTGGACTCAGGCATTTACGGTAATACCTTCTATATGCTTACCGGCTTCCACGGTCTGCACGTGACCTTAGGTACCGTCATGCTCATTATTATGTTCCTGCGGGTCCTGAAAGGCCACTTCACACCGGATAATCACTTCGCATTCCAGGCCACGAGCTGGTACTGGCACTTTGTTGATGTGGTTTGGTTATGTTTATTCGTGGTGGTTTACGTACTGTAAGAAAAGCGCCCCGTTTAATAGGGGCGTGGATTTAACGGCAAAAAGCCGCCGTAAGTGGCCGCTATTAATGCAATTAAAATAATAGCGGCTATTCCCACTCGTTTTCCCAAATAATGAGACATCGGTGGTTTGTTGGGATCGTTACGCAGCATCGAAAATAATGCGCGAAACAAATTCACCACCATATACACGAGCAGTAGAACAATAATGACCTTAAAAACGACCAACATAAAAATTCCTCTTGTTGCAACAATCATTACTTTGCTGGCAATTGGGGTGTTGGTCAAGCTTGGCTTTTGGCAGTTAGACAGAGCTGAGGAAAAACAGCAGCTGTTTACCGACTACGAGTCTCAACAAACTAATGAAGCTCGGCCTTTAAGCTCTATCAAAGACTTAAACGCAGATAAGCACCGGTTTACTTATGTGTCAGTCAGCGGCGAATTTCAGCCGGCACCGGTGTTATTACTGGATAATAAAATTCAGGACGGAACTGTTGGCTACAATGTGTTGGGCTTTTTTCAACCAGACTCGCCCGAACTGACAGTACAACTGGTTAATTTAGGCTGGATTCCGGCGCCCACATTACGCAGCGACATTCCCGAGATTGAGTTACCTCACGGCAAGCTAACACTCACCGCCTATCTGTATTTTCCAAATTCAAACGAGCTAACCCAAAATTCCTTCGAATACGCCACAGATAATGATTCCGTTCGTATTCAGGAAGCGACACCAAATGCACTTTCTCAGGAGTTCAACCTGACACCCCGCTCTCACCTGCTACTGCTTGAAACCCCAGAAAATATCGGCTGGCAACGAGACTGGGAACCACAAGTCATGAAACCAGAAAAACATTATGGATATGCGACACAATGGTTCTCTCTTGCGGTCGCATGTTTGGTGATTTTCGTAATTGCTGTTATAAAACTTAACAAACAATCAAAAAAAGAAGAGGAGACCCAATGAGCTCCCCAAATCGCTCAAGAAAAGCTATTTTAACGGTGTTTGCGTTATTCCTATTACCAGTCATAGCCGCCTGGGTTATTTTGTCGCAGAACTGGTATGAAGCAGGCACCAACAAAGGCACCTTACTACAGCCGCCTGTTACGCTGAGTTCAGAAGTCGATACACTGCCGGAAGGCTGGAAACTGGGCTATATACCTCCCGAAAACTGCGACCAAACCTGCAAAAATGCTCTCTACGTCATGAATCAGGTTGATGTAGCCATTGGCAAGGACACCGATCGCTTAACTCCGGTCACTTTTCACGACAACAATGACCAGCTTTCAGATTATGAGCGTGATGCGCCGCAAATAACTCCAATAACAGCGCCGGCTATCATTCGCGAGCTTCATAATTTACCCGCCAATACGCTGTTCATCATCGACCCTATGCACAACGTTATGCTGTACTACCCAACACATAGCGACAAAGAAGCGATGATTAAAGAAGGTAAAAACGTACTGGCTGATCTTCGCAAGCTGCTTAAGCTCAGTCGAATTGGATAAGGAGCTTAGCAGATGAGAACTCTGGTTAAAATTAGCGTATTTTTTGCCTTTGTTGTTATTGTTCTGGGCGCTTTTACTCGCCTGACTGAGGCGGGCCTCGGTTGCCCGGACTGGCCGGGCTGCTACGGTTTTTTGAAAGTGCCTTCGCAGGAAGAGCATATTATGCAGGCGGAGCTTCGCTTCCCGGACGCCCCGGTTGAACAGGACAAAGCCTGGAATGAGATGATCCACCGATATTTCGCGGGCACACTTGGCATTCTTATTCTGGTGATTGCTGCTGCCTCCTGGGTAAGAAGCCGCAAACCTAGCCACTACCCAACACCAGTGAAATTGCCGACACTGCTGCTAGGCCTGGTCATTTTCCAGGCCGCACTGGGTATGTGGACTGTGACTATGAACTTACAACCGCTGATAGTCATGGGCCATTTGCTGGGAGGGTTCTCGGTCATATCACTACTTTACCTGCTGTCACTGAGGCTGTCCGACTTCCGGTTAGCAGGCGGCGACCCCGAACTTCGACGTTACCGGGGCCTGGCATTTTTTGCGATGCTAGTCGTTATTGGACAAATAGCCCTGGGCGGTTGGGTCGCAGCCAACTACGCCGCTGTTGCCTGTACCGAGCTGCCATTTTGTGAGGGCGACTGGACGTCAAACTTAGACTTTGCCGGCGCCTTCAGTATTCCGGAAGCCGACACCTACCAGTTTGGTGCTCACGACTATGATGACCGCATGACCATGCATGTTATTCACCGTATAGGCGCTATTGTGACCTTCTTAGTGTTGTGCACGTTACTGTTCAAATGTTGGCGCAAAGCGAAGTCTCAATTTTTCCGCAGTAAGCTATCTGTTATAGGCTTGTTATTAGTTTTGCAAATTGCGCTGGGTATTAGTAACGTAGTCTTTCAATTACCGCTTTGGAATGCGGTAGCTCACAATGCCGTTGGGGCATTATTGCTGCTGTCTTTGGTCGGGTTGAATTACAACCTGTCCAGAAAAGCGTAAGGAGTTGTAGTTATGCAATCCGTTGCCACAAAACAAATAACAAAAACGCGCAACGCACATTGGCGAGACTACCTTGAGTTAACTAAACCTCGTGTCGTCGCGTTATTACTGCTCACTGCCGTTGTTGGCATGTGCCTGGCCACTGAGCAGCTTGTTTCTCTGTCGGTATTAGTGCCTGCCTTAACCGGTATCGGCTTAATGTCTGCTGCTGCCGCAGCGGTTAACCACTTGGTCGATCGCCACATAGACGCAAAAATGGCTCGAACGCTTCGTCGTCCGCTGCCTCAGGGGAATTTATCGCCCGCTAAAGTCATCACTTTTGCGACCACTATCGGTGTTATCGGTTTTGTCACCTTGTACGCTTGGGTAAATCCGTTAACTGCTTGGTTAACCTTTGCGTCTATGGTCGGCTACGCCTTTATTTACACCATGTTTTTGAAGCGTGCGACACCGCAGAATATCGTCATTGGTGGCTTGGCAGGAGCCGCACCGCCGCTGTTGGGTTGGACCTCGGTTACCAATGAAATATCGGCCTTCCCTATTCTGTTGGTAATGATTATTTTCACCTGGACGCCACCACATTTCTGGGCGCTAGCTGTACATCGTGCCAAAGATTACGCACGGGCAGAAATTCCGATGTTACCAGTAACTCATGGTATCGAGTTCACTAAGACCTGTATTTTCCTGTATACCATTTTGCTGGGCGTGGTTTGTCTTATGCCATTCCTTATTGGCATGACCGGTATGATTTACCTGGTGGGTGTTACAGCGCTGAACGCTATATTCCTGGCTTATGCGTGGAAACTGAAATACGCGCCGAATAAGAAAACAGCCTTTAACATGTTTGCCTTTTCTATTTGGCACCTGATGCTGCTGTTCGTTATTTTGCTGGTTGATCACTACGTATAGGGTAACTTATGAGTCGTTTCATTACCGTCATTGTTGCTGTTATTGCGTTAATTGCCGGCTGGTTGGTGTATAGCAACTTACCACAGGCGAAACCCGAAGCGCTTATATACGAGCCGCCTCGCGCACTGAAGCCTTTTACCTTAACCAGCACTAATGACGGGGAAGTTTCAAACGACGCGCTGAAAGGCCAGTGGACCTTGCTGTTCACCGGCTACACCTTTTGCCCTGATATCTGTCCGACCACCATGTCAGACATGAAGCAGGCACTGCCTGAGTTGCAAAACAGTGCCGATGAACCTGTGAAAGTCTGGATGATTTCGGTAGACCCTAAACGTGACAATATAGAGCGACTTCAAGAATACGTTGGCTATTTCGGCGACAATTTTGTCGGTGTGCGCGCTGAACATAAGTCGCTGTTTCCCTTCGTACGCGACTTGGGGCTAATGTACTCCATACCGGAAGAAGGTGAAGAGAATTACCTGGTGAATCACAGTGCCGCCATTATTTTGGTGAACCCCGATGGACACCGCAAAGCTATTTTCAATGCCGACCACAAGCGTGGGGAAATACCTGTGGTCGACATGGAACAGCTAAAACGCGACTTTTCAATTATCGCTGACTAGCTCAGTCGGGCCAGGAGCCTTGTGCGTCGGGACGAATAAGCGCTATTGAATACCAATAGTAACGCGACTCCGACGCACTGGGCGCGGTGCAATTAACACGCGAACGACCCACCGGTAAGTCAGTGGTTACTTCTACGGTAAAACGCGTGTCACTGTGCCATTCCGGCTCTAACACCTGGCCACCTGAGAAACACCGTAGCTGATTCGTGCGCACATCTTTTAACGCTCCATCACCCGTTAGAGTAACCTCCAGTGTCGGTTGCGTGTTTTCATAATCGAGCAATGGCTCTTCAGGTGTGTAACTGACCACCGGCATCGCCTTGGAGCGTAGCTTTGTCTTTAGGGTGTCTAAGTTGGCATAAATACCCGATGCCGGGAAACGAGTAATCGCAGTTTCTTCGCTCCACTCCGACCAAGGCCCAGAGTGCTGAGCAAATGCCAGAAAGCCCCAGTCATCGAGCAGCACTCTGAGTTCGTTATCGTACTCTCCATATGGGTACGCGAAATACTTTTCCTGCTCTCCTAAGTTTTCATCGATAGCCTCTTGTGCGCTGACGACATCGTAATGCATGCGCTCAACCCACTGCTCTTTGGTTTCATCGGGCTCACGGCGAATTAAGTGTGCGTGAGTCTGACCGTGGTTAGCAATGCGAGCACCTCGAGCTTCCAAATCTTTCAGCTCCTCCCAGCCCATATAATGACCTTGGTGCTTAGCCATTAAGTCCGGGTTCACAAAAACGGTATATGGCATTTCATATTGCTCTAGCAAGTCAGCCGCGTTTTCATACACATTTTGGTAACCGTCATCGAACGTAATAACAACCGCTTTTTCAGGTAACTCCCCGTTACCCTCAATGGCTTCTTGCGCCTGCTTAATATCAATGACGTTAAAATTATTGTCTTTTAAGTAGTCCAAGTGCGCTTTAAACGTGTCAGGATCAATAGAAGTGACCGCCGGCGTACTGTCGCTAACGTGGTGGTACTGCAAAACAACGACACTATCATTGGCCGCCAAGCTTTCTGATGAGCAGCCTAAGCTTAATACTGCGCAACTGCCCGCCAGTAATTTGTTCAACACCTTCATAGTCACTCCTGATACAGTATAAGTACTTGAATTAATACTTTAAAAAGTCACGAAAAGTTTATGCGAACGTTTTTGGGGTTTCCAACCGTTGACCACAGGCATGTCTTTGCCATTGCACTGCCTATGATTGTGTCCAATATCGCTGCGCCACTTCTCGGCTTGGTTGATACTGCCATCATAGGGCATTTGCCAGACGCTATCTACTTATCGGCGGTTGCCGTCGGTGCCATGGTCGTCAGCTTTATTTATTTGCTGGCTGTGTTCCTGCGTATGGCGACCACGGGCTATATAGCGCAGTCTTATGGGGCTAAAGACTTGAGTGCACAGCGCCAGCATTTCAACAATGGTGTCATTATTGCAGTCATTCTGGGTTTGGTTATTGCCTTTGCCAGCCCCTGGATTAACGACGCCGCCATGTGGGTTGTCGCACCTTCGGCTGAATTAGAACCCTACGCCCGCGAGTACATTAGTATTCGTTTATGGTCAGCCCCTGCCGCCCTTATGACGTTGGTAGCTTTAGGTGTGCTACTGGGCCGCCAAAATAGCCGCAAAGCCATGTTGTTGGTTATTATCACTAACGCCGTTAACGTGGTGATGGACGTTGTGCTGATTATCGGCCTCGACCTCAACGTGAAAGGTGCGGCCTGGGCGTCGCTGATAGCTGAGTGGGTCACCGCGATTATTGGCTTCTACTGGACCGCCCGGGCGCTGCAATGGTCACTGCCGCATTTCGCTATTAGCGGACAGGCACTAAGGCGCTTTCTTGGTGTTAACGGTAACATCTTTGTTCGGAGTTTGGTTTTACAGCTGTGTATGGCGACTATGACTGGTTACGCAACTCGTTACGGCAGTACATTGGTAGCGGTTAACGCGGTTCTCATGCAGTTTTTAATGCTGATATCTTTGGGGTTAGATGGTATTGCTTATGCGGTCGAGGCGCTAGCCGGAGCTGCAAAAGGCCAGAAAAAGCCCGATAAAATTCGCTACTGGTGCAAAATAACCCTGCTTTGGTCGTCATTATTTGCCGTCAGTTACACCTTAGTGTTTGCCATTGCCGGTGAGCAAATCGTTCGTTTAATTACAGACATTCCTGAAGTCGTGAATACCGCCATGAACTATCTTCCATGGATAATTCTTATGCCGATTATCGCGCACTGGAGTTATTGGTTTGACGGGGTATTTATTGGATTATCGATGAGCAAAGGGATGCGCAATACCATGCTGCTATCCGCTTTAATCGGTTTTATGCCGTTGTGGTGGTTAGGATTGCCGCTGGAGAACCACGGTTTGTGGTTGGCTCTCAGCGGCTTTTTATTCATGCGTGGTGTTACCCAGGCTATTTGGTTATGGCGAACTAGTAGTAAGAGTGCTCACCGTGCTCATGTTCGGTAACATCGCGTACACCGGTAATTTCATCCGGGAAGCGCTCCAGCAACTCTTTCTCAATACCATTTTTAAGTGTCACGTCTATCATGCTGCAACCATTACAACCGCCGCCGAATTGAAGTATCGCGACACCGTCATCGGTAATCTCAGTGACCATAACCTGACCACCGTGGTTTGCTAGCTGCGGATTAATTTCCACCTGAATGACATACTCAACACGGTCTACTAACGGCGCGTCGTCAGCTACTTTGCGCGCTTTTGCGTTGGGCGCTTTCAACGTCAATTGAGAGCCTAGTTCCTGCTCTTCAAAGTCAATGGCTGCGTCTTCAAGAAACGGTGCGCTACCCGAGTCGACTACCGCGTCGAAACCGTTAAATGGCAAGCGCTCATCGTCTGGTTCAACTGCGTCTGGTGGACAATAAGAAACACCGCATTCTGCGTTTGGCATACCCGGATTGACCACAAACACACGAATGTTGGTGCCCTCTGGTTGTTCTGCCAATAGCTTTTGAAAATGCGACTGCGCGGCTTCTGAAATACGAATCATAAACTGGTTACCTCACGGCTTATACCTGAGTAAATTACTAGGGTATAGTGTACCTGACATCCCACTCACTTTCTAGTCACCCTGATTATAAGCAATAGCCCATGCGTCAACATATTTTGCCCCTTTTCTATAAAGCGCATCTGCCGCTGCCATTACCGTCGCTCCGGTGGTAATAACGTCATCAAGTACCGCAACTGACTGTCCGTTAAAATCACCCAGGGCCAACTGACTTTTATGGCTGTTATGCCAACGCTCTCGTTTACTGGTTAAATGCTGCATCGGCTTTTTTCGCACGACTCTAAGCGCATTAGATACATACCTAACATTCAATAAGCCAGCGACTTCACGCGCAACAAGCGCTGTTTGATGAAAGCCGCGCTTATGCCAGGAAGCTTCGGTCATGGGCATAGCGACAATAGAGTCCGGCAGCGGCTTGCCCTGATAACACAAGGTGATATGCGCCGCCAGAATTCGGGCGAACACTGAAGACAACTCAGATCGATACTGAAACTTATAAAGTTGCATCAGTTGGCGGGTTTGAGGCTCCCAGCGCAGGCTGGCAAACCAATAGCGACACTGCTGCTCGGTTAATGCATGACTTAAGTCTGCCAAGTGCTGACAACAAGCTGGATACCAGCGAGGTAACGCCAGCTCACAGTAGCCGCAAAAGCCGCTATTGCCAGCTTGGTTCGTACCACAACTCCAACACTTGCCGCGACCAAACTGGTTGGCGATATCTCTTAAAAACGCTAGCATAAGCGCAGTTAACCGTTTGCTATTAACGTTGAGGAAGTATAGTGAGTCTATCTATTCAGTGCCACGGGGCAGGAACGCCTTTAGTTGTAATCCATGGCTGGGGAATGAACTCGAACATATGGCAGCCGGTTATTCCTTCCTTAAGTGATAAGCACAGGGTGTACTCTGTTGACTTACCGGGCTTTGGTGACTCCTCATGGCCGTTCGAAGAAGCGGTTAATTTAGAGATTTTAGTCGACGCAATAGCGCCTGCATTGCCTGAAAAGTGCCATGTTATGGGCTGGTCACTGGGTGGCTTAGTTGCTACACAGTTTGCCCTGAAGCATCCAAATAGAACGTTGTCGCTGACAACCGTGGCATCTTCCCCACACTTTGTTGAATCGGACAGCTGGCCAGGTATAAAGTCTAATGTTCTTGAGCAGTTTCAGCGCCAGCTCGATTCCGACTTTCGCAAAACCATAGAGCGTTTTTTGGCAATACAGGCAATGGGCAGTAGCGACGCCAAAGCACAAATAAAATTAGTAAGAGAGCTTATTTTTAGTAAACCAACACCGGGTCAGAAAGTGCTTAAAGAAACATTAAAGCTGCTGCAAGAGTGCGACCTTCGCGAACAGCTCGCCAATATAGAGGTACCTTTTTTACGGCTTTATGGTCGCCTGGACAGCTTAGTGCCGGAGCGCGCCATCACAAACATTGACGCACTGGCGCCGCAGTCGGCATCGTTCACGTTTAATAAAAGCTCGCACGCACCGTTTTTATCAGAGCCAGGCGACTTCTCCCGTATACTCACTGAGTTTACGCAGCGTTAGCGCTGGCAGGTAGTGCAATATACAGTACTGCGTTGACCCAGCCGAATTTCTTTCAAGCGCTGACTGCAAACCATGCACAATTTGCCACCACGGCCGTATACCTGAAGCTTTTGTGCAAAGTAGCCCGGCGCGCCGTCTACTTGGGTGAAGTCACGAAGTGTCGTGCCACCCTGCTCTATTGCCTGCGCTAAAGTGTCTTTGATAATAGGTACTAACTTCTCGTAGCGCTGTTTACTGATCTTACCGGCGGCGCGTTTAGGATTAATACCGGCTTTAAACAGAGCTTCGTTCGCGTAGATATTACCAACGCCAACCACCACTCGGTTATCCATAATAAAGGTCTTTACCGGTTGCGTGCGTTTGCGCGACTGCTCGAACAAGTAGTCTACGTGGAACGCATCTGTCAAAGGCTCGGGCCCTAAATGTTTCAGTAAATCATGAACGTCGGGCTGCTCTTTGGTAAATAGTAAGGCGCCAAAGCGACGCGGGTCGTTCAAGCGCAAACTCTGCCCATCGTCGAACTCAATACTGATGTGGTCATGCTTGTAAAAAGGCGTTTCAACAGGCACCACACGTAATTTTCCGGACATACCTAAATGCAGAATTAAGGTGCCGGCATGGGTCTCCAATAGCAAATACTTCGCTCGCCTTTTAACATTTAACAGCGTTTGCCCTTCAACTTCTTTCACTGTCTCAGGTACAGGCCAACGCAAACGGCTATCACGGACATTAACGTGACGTATTTGGCGACCTTCTATGTGCGGCGATATGCCTAACCGACTGACTTCAACTTCTGGTAATTCAGGCATGTACTAACGTCCTAATAACTGACTTACGTGTAAATTCTCAATTTTAAAATTCTGCTGCTGGTTCGGTAACCGTAGAATTAAATACGGCGACGCATACAACTCTACCCGGGCGGTATTACCGTCATTAAACGACAGTAAAACATCGGTAATTTTATCGGTAGCCTGCACATCAACCGGTGTCATCTTTATCGACAACCAGTTATTGACCACTCCACTGATTTGCTGATTTGTCAGGCGACAGTCGTTTGCACACTGCCATTCGCTGTTTGCCAGTTGTAGAGTTAAATCGGGCATTTCTATGGCAGACAAAGAGCCGTTGTCAGGAATCAACCCCATTTGCTCCGCAGACTCAGGCGCTGCTTCATTCGTTTCTTTCAATGGCGGCGCTACGTACCAAAACACAAACATAATAATTAAAATGACGTACACCAGAACATTGTTCCAGGCTCGTTTTGTCATTGTCACGCCAAAGAGTTTGCGTTTTTCGTTAACCTTCATAAAAGAGCACCCAAGTGAGTTATTTTTTGCTTGTCGCTATGGTAAGAATACCCTATATTTCGCGCGACAAAAAATGAATATGGTCATACCGCTATGCTGCTACCTACTATCATCGACTGCGTTGCCGACAACGGATACTGCATTGTCGATAATTTCCTGCCAAAGCAGCAGTCACAAGCTTTGTATGACTACTCTCAGCAACTGCCCGCACAATATTGGAATATGGCTGGCATAGGCCGACAGCAGTCACAAACCATAAACACTATGGTTCGTAACGACCGTATTTACTGGCTAACCCCGGACCAGCCTGAACACGCTGACTATCTCGCTACTATGGAACAGCTGCGTGTTGAATTTAACCGGTCGCTGTTTATGGGTTTGTTCGATTACGAATGCCACCTGGCGCACTACCCAAACGGCGCGTTTTATAAAAAACACTTAGACGCTTTTAAAGGGCGCAGTAACCGAGTGCTCACCACGGTATTTTATTTAAACCCGGAATGGCGGGAAGAAGATGGCGGACAACTGCTGATATATGGCGCAAAAGGCGAAGTGCTGGAGACTGTATTACCCCAACAAGGCCGCTTAGTCGTGTTTTTAAGTGACCGATTTGTGCATGAAGTACTGCCATCAAAACGCGACCGGTTTAGTGTCACCGGCTGGTTCCGTATTAATGCCAGTGTTTCCGGTATTATTGACCCACCGCGCTAAATAGCTGAGTAACAGGCAATAAAAAACCCAGCCGGAGCTGGGTTTTTTGTAAGCGATAAAACCAATTACTTGATTTTAGCTTCTTTGAAAATCACGTGTTTACGAACCACTGGGTCGTACTTTTTGATTTCCATTTTTTCTGGCATGGTGCGTTTATTTTTGTCTGTCGTGTAGAAGTAACCAGTACCCGCAGACGACACCAAACGAATCTTATCGCGCATAATATCTTTTCCTTACACCTTGATACCACGGCCGCGGAGATCCGCTAATACCGAGTCGATACCGTTTTTATCGATGATACGCATACCTTTAGTAGAAATGCGCAGCTTAACCCAACGCTTCTCGCTTTCTACCCAAAAGCGGTGCGATTGAAGGTTCGGCAAAAAGCGACGTTTAGTCGCATTGCGTGCGTGCGAGCGGTTGTTACCGACTACCGGACGCTTACCTGTAACTTGGCATACTTGTGACATGTCTTTACTCCAAAATTGCTGCAAGCTCGCCTGTCGCCCAACGTGACCTTGCCTATAAATCCGAGGGCGCATTTTATACAGCAAACTGCCCTTCTAATCAAGCTAATACGACGGAAATATGATCCTTAACGATCGTTCGGGCGGATTTTACGTGATTTTTCACCAAACTGCCAGTATAAAACTACAACAATCCACGCTCGGCAAACGAAATGGGTGCGCCAGCCCCAATAACGAAATGATCGAGCAAAGAAACATCAATTAAATTCAGGGCTTTTTTCACCCGTTCGGTCACTCGTTGGTCCGCCTGGCTTGGCTCTGCCACGCCCGACGGATGATTATGCGCTAAGATAACCGCCGCTGCATTGTGCTTCATAACCAGCTTAATCACTTCCCGAGGGTACACTGGCGCCGCGTTAATAGTCCCCTGAAATAGTTCTTCATAACGCAGTAGCCGGTGTTGGCTATCAAGTAGCAGTATCACGAACAGTTCACGGCACTGGTGCCTTAACTTCGACGTCAAAAAATCTTTGACCAGGCTTGGTTCTGTAAAGCCGTCGGTGCGTTCCAGTTGCCATTTTAAATATCGCCGGGACAATTCCATAACGACCTGCAATTGATTCACCCGCGCGGGTCCAATACCATCACATTCAAGCAGCTGTTCCCGACTGGCAACGAGTAAGGGTCCAATGCCATTAAAATGGTGCAGCAACTTGCGCGCAAAAGTCACTACATCCTGCCCTTGTCGGCCACTGCCCAGTAATACCGCTAGTAATTCTGCGTCACTGAGAAACTGCGCTCCCTGTAACTGCAATTTTTCGCGCGGACGCTCAGCAACTGGCCACTCCTTGACTCTCATTATTCTCTCCTTCGTTTGAACAGCGGATAAGTATAACGAGCATCTACCGTGTTTCCGGGTCTCGTGTTATCTTTACATGAGTTAACATTGAGGGGTTCGCATGACACAACTGCAGAACAAAAACATTCTTTTGGGTATTACCGGCGGCATTGCAGCCTATAAAACACCTGACCTGGTGCGCCGATTGCGTGAACAAGGTGCAGTAGTGCGCTGTGTCATGACCGAGAGTGCCAAAGCCTTTGTAACCCCACTTAGCTTACAAGCAGTGTCTGGTTTTACGGTCAGCGATGACTTGCTTGATCCCACAGCAGAAGCCGCTATGGGCCATATTGAACTGGCACGATGGGCCGACCTTATTCTTATAGCCCCGGCCACGGCGAATACTCTGGCCCGCATTACCCACGGTTTTGCCGACGACCTGCTCAGTACGCTGGTGTTAGCCAGTAAAGCACCTGTTTGCGTTGCGCCAGCAATGAACCAACAAATGTGGGCGGCAACTGCAGTGCAGAATAATGTCTCCATTTTACACGAACGCGGTATTGCCTTTATCGGCCCTGAGAGCGGTGAACAAGCCTGTGGCGACATTGGCTATGGTCGCATGACCGACCCCACTGATATTGTTAAAGCGCTACTCAACGAAAAGTTGCCAGACAACGGTTCTACAGCTTCCTGTACCTGGCAGGGTAAAACCTTTGTCATTACCGCAGGCCCAACGCGCGAAGCTATCGACCCCGTGCGTTATATCAGTAACCACAGCTCAGGGAAAATGGGCTACGCGTTAGCTCAGGCCGCTGCGAATGCCGGAGCAAAGGTTGTATTGGTGTCCGGTCCCACCCAGCTTGCCACACCGAAAGGCGTGCAACGTATTGATGTTGAAACCGCTGAGCAAATGCTGACAGCAGTACAACAACAGCTTACAGACTGCGATGTTTTTATAGGCTGCGCCGCGGTCTCCGACTATCGCGTAGAAGACATCGCCGAACATAAAATTAAGAAAGAACAAAACAGTGAACCACCCAAACTGTCACTGGTGCAAAACCCTGATATTTTAAAAACGGTGGCACAGTCTGCCAACGCCCCTTTTACCGTAGGCTTTGCCGCAGAAACCCAGAACTTAAAAGAAAATGCCTTAAGCAAATTACAGCGTAAGCAACTGCAAATGATCATCGCCAATGACGTCAGTGAGTCTCATCAGGGGTTCAATAGTGACCAGAACAGTGCGTTGATATTAAGCAAGGACAGTGAGCAGTCACTTCCAACCATGAGCAAGCATGATATGGCTGTTGCCATTATCGATGCTATTGCAAAGCGCTATTTTGATACATCCAACAGGAGCTAAGTGAACAACTCATGACGCAAGTGGACGTTAAAATTCTCGACGAACGTATCGGTCAGTCTATCCCTCTTCCTAAATATGAAACCAGCGGCTCTGCCGGCATGGATTTGCGTGCTTGTTTAGACGAGCCACTGACCATAGAGCCAGGCGAAACCCAACTCATTGGCACCGGCATTGCTATGTACATTGGTGACCCGGGCTATGCTGCTACTATTCTGCCGCGCTCAGGCCTCGGTCATAAACATGGTTTGGTCCTGGGTAACCTGGTGGGTCTTATCGATTCTGACTATCAGGGTGAGCTGAAAGTATCCTGCTGGAACCGCAGCAATAAGGCATACACCATGGAACCGGGCGACCGCATTGCCCAGTTGGTGATTCTGCCAGTGGTACAAGCCAGCATGAACATTGTCGACGAATTCGAAGAATCAGACCGTGGCGAAGGTGGTTTCGGTCACTCTGGTCGTTCTTAACTGTCCATACATAAGGAAATAACCACTCATGGCAGAACAAAAACGCAACCGTCGCGAAGAAATACTTCAGGCTTTGGCCGCAATGCTGGAAACCAGCCCGGGTCAGCGTATTACCACCGCTAAGTTGGCGGCTAACCTCGGCGTTTCCGAAGCCGCTTTGTATCGTCACTTCCCTTCTAAGGCGCGAATGTTTGAAGGCCTTATTGAGTTTGTGGAAGACACCCTGCTGACGCGTATAAACCTCATTATGAATGAAGAAAAAAATACGCTGTCTCGTTGCTACATGATTTTACAGCTACTGCTGACTTTCGCTGAACGCAACCCGGGCATTACCCGAGTTATGACGGGCGACGCACTCATGGGTGAACATGACCGCCTGCGCAGTCGCATGGAAGACTTGTTTAATCGTATTGAAAGCTCAATTAAGCAGGTTCTGCGTGAAAAAGCGATGCGGGAACAGCAGAAGTTTATTGTCGATGAGGCCGTTCTGGCAAATATGCTGCTAAGTTATGCCGACGGTAAAATCAGTCAGTTTGTTCGCTCTAACTTTAAACGCTTACCTACTGAGCACCTGGCCGCGCAATGGCAGGTCATGGAACAGCAATTAGCAGGTGCTTAAGCGAACCTAGCTAATGCAACCGGGGGCGTAGAACGGTTATTCCGTTTTACGCTCCCTGCTCAATAAGTCGATAGCCGCTTGCTGCGGTTCTTTACCTTCATAAAGGACAGCATAAATTTGCTCAGCAATGGGCATTTCCACACCATTTCGGGACGCCAGTGCGACCACTTCTTTGGTGTTACGATACCCTTCTACAGACTGACCAATATCCTTTAACGCTTGCTCAACCGACTTACCTTCGCCCAAAGCCAAACCAAAACGGCGATTGCGCGACTGATTGTCAGTACAAGTTAAGATGAGATCACCAAGACCTGCCATACCGGTAAAGGTGTCGCTTTTTGCCCCTAGTTTCAGACCAAGTCGAGTTAGCTCAGCCAGACCTCGGGTAATCAGTGCGGTACGTGCATTCGCGCCAAAGCCTATGCCGTCGGCCATACCGGCGCCAATAGCTATCACGTTTTTTACCACCCCGCCTAACTGAACACCAATAAAGTCATTGTTGGTGTAAACACGGAAGGAGCGGTCGCAATGCAGCATGTCAGACAGTTCATCGACAAAGGTTTGGTCGGTCGATGACATAGAGATAGCGGTAGGTAGACCTTTCGCCATTTCAATAGCAAAAGTGGGCCCTGACAGTACCGCCAGCGGATGCTTGTCAGCCAGAATCTCTTCGGCAACTTCATACAGCAGTCGGCCTGTATCGGGCTCCAGCCCTTTAGTTGCCCAGGCAACGCGAGCATTCTCTTTCAGCAAAGGCTTTGCCTGCTTTAACATGCTGGAAAATGAATGACTGGGCACCACAACGACCACGTTGTCGACGTCTTTCAGCGCGAGTTCAAGGTTATCGGTTACTTGCAGAGACTCAGGAAATGGGCATCCGGGTAAATACGCGGCGTTCTCTCTGGCCGACGCCATTAACGCAACTTTCTCAGAGTCCCGCCCCCACAACATTGTCGGGATGCCTTTTCGCGCAAAACAAATAGCAAGGGCGGTCCCGTAAGAGCCCGCCCCTAATATCGTCACCTGTGGTGTTTGCATTATAGCGTTCGCTTAAGCGTCAGCAGTCTGTTGACCCTGAGCTTGCTCTGCTTGCTGCTGCATGTGACGTGCAAAGATAGCGTCAAAGTTAACTGGTGCTAAGTTCAACTGAGGGAAAGTTGCACGGTTTACCAAGCTCGCTACACACTCACGTGCATAAGGGAACAAGATGTTCGGGCAGAACGAGCCCAGCATGTGCGCCAGTTGGCCTTCCTGAACTTCTTCACCAATTGAGAAGATACCTGCTTGATGCACTTCACAAAGGAAAGCGACGTCGTCTTCAACTTTGTTTGTTGCTGTTAACGTCAGTACCACTTCGTAAACGCCGTCTTCGATTTTCTCGTGCTTAACGTTTAAGTCCAGTTTAAGGTCTGGCTTCCACTCTTTGCGGAATACGCTAGGAGAATTTGGCGTTTCAAAAGAAATGTCTTTTGCATAGATACGCTGGATAGCAAATTGTGCTTGCTGCTGTTGGTTTTCGGCTGCTGCGCCGTTTGCTTGCTGTTCTTCAGCCATGATTTTACTTCCTATTCACTATGAGTTTTCAATTCGTTGTTATTATTTCTGCGAAACCGGCAGTTTTTCATTACGCCAGGTGTTCATGCCACCTTGTAATACCGCCACTTGCTTAAAGCCCTCAGCGGTTAACTGAGATGCGGCTGCTTTTGCCGTCATTCCTGTTGCACAGACTAACACAATGGGGGCGTCTTTGAACTTTTCAATAGACGTTAAGCTTTTTTGCTTAATTTTGTCCATGCTTAAGTGCGTTGAGCCGTGAATGTGGCCTTTTTTGAATTCATCCTGGTTACGAATGTCAACAAAAATGCCATCGCCACGGTTAACCCAAACCGTTGCTTCTTGCGGCTGTAGGCTCTTAATAGGTGACATGGCAGAACGCACATAAGTAATAATAAGCGCAACCAATAACACCACCCACAGGCCACTCATCATGGGGTTTCGGCTAATGAAATCTAACAGTTCTTGCATATAAGCTACCACTACCAGAGGGTTTTCAGAAAAATCTCGCGGGCAAAGAGTATACCTGTACAAATTTCAGTTGCCAGTAAAATCTTGAATGGATGCGGATGCGCCAGAAATAAAGTAGAATAATTCGCAATAACGCATCGCATTAGTTAAATAACGAGGCCCTTTATGAGTCGTACGATTAAACCTTTGGTTCTATTGATTCTTGACGGTTGGGGATACCGCGAAGACGCGCCGGACAACGCCATTTCAAATGCCAAAACACCGGTTATGGATCGTCTTTGGGAGCAATACCCACACTGCTTAGTCGATGGCTCAGGCGGCGCTGTTGGACTACCCGACGGGCAAATGGGCAACTCCGAAGTGGGGCACGTCAACTTAGGCGCCGGCCGCATTGTTTATCAAGACTTTACGCGCATTAGCCAGGCTATTTCTGATCGCAGCTTCTTTAAAAACCAAGTGCTTTGCAATGCATTGGCAAAAGCGAAAGATGCATCCGGCGCTGTGCATATTATGGGGCTGCTGTCACCAGGTGGCGTACACAGTCACGAAGATCATTTGATTGCAATGGTTGAAATGGCAGTCGAACAAGGCGCTAGCGACGTTTATGTGCATGCATTTTTAGACGGTCGCGACACGCCACCGAAGTCAGCCAAAACAACAATTGAGCGATTTGAGGCCCTATTCGCCCGTTTAGGGAAAGGCCGTTTTGCAACGCTTAGTGGCCGGTTTTACGCAATGGACAGAGACAAGCGCTGGGAGCGTATTGAAGAATCTTACAAAGCGATTTATCACGGCGTATCCGGCGTCACCAGTCCGAATGCAACCGATGCGTTAGAAGACGCTTACGAGCGCGGTGAAACTGACGAGTTTGTGAAGCCTGTCATTATTGGTGCACCTGCGCCCGTGAAAGACGGCGACGCTATTTTCTTTATGAACTTCCGTGCTGACCGCGCTCGCGAAATGACCCAAGCCTTTATTAACGAAGAGTTTGACGGCTTCGAACGCGGACCTCGTGCAAAGACCTCAGACTTTGTCATGCTGACCGAATATGCAGATACCCTGAAAACCTCCTGTGCATTCCCGCCTGAGCAACTCAATAACGTACTGGGCGAATGGTTGGAAAAACATGGCAAAACCCAACTGCGTATTTCAGAAACTGAAAAATACGCACACGTGACCTTCTTCTTTAGCGGTGGTCGTGAAGAAGAGTTTGAAGGTGAAAAGCGTGTTTTAATTCCATCACCTAAGGTCAAAACCTACGACTTACAGCCAGAAATGAACTCTGAGCAACTCACCGATGAATTGGTAGGCGCCATTGAGTCGCAAGCCTTTGATGTCATCATTTGTAACTACCCGAACGGTGATATGGTAGGGCATACCGGCGACTTCGATGCGGCGGTTAAAGCCTGTGAAGCGGTTGACCACAGCGTTGGTCGTGTTGTTTCAGCACTGGAAGCGGTTGGTGGCGAGTGCTTGATTACCGCAGACCACGGCAATGCGGAACAAATGAGTGACGCTGAAACTGGTCAGGCGCATACCGCGCACACCAATGAGCTGGTTCCTTTCATTTATGTGGGCCGTGACGCACAGGCACGCGACGGTCGCTTGTCAGATGTGGCACCAACCATTCTTCACTTAATGGGTATGGAGCAGCCTGACGAAATGACCGGGCAAACCTTAATGACGCTGAAACAGTCATGATAAAAACCTTTGCTTTAATTCTGGCACTCGCCTGGCTCAGCTTTTCTGGTCAGGCGTTTGCACAGTCTTATAGTGAAGAGGATAAAGCTGCTACTCAGGCCGAAATTGAAGCGTTAAATGCGGAGTTAAGTAAACATCTGCAAGCCATTGAGAGCCGTGACGAAGAACTGTCTGATATTGAAAGCGAGTTGCGGCGGTTAGAGCTGAAAACCGCTGAAATTGCGGGTGCCATTCAAAAGACTTCAACAGAGCTTCGTCGTATTAATTCAGAAATTGAAGAAGCACAACAAGAACTGGAACGCTTACAGGCAGAGCAGCAAAATCAATTCGCCCTGCTTGAAGAGCAAATTGTTTCTGCCTACGTTAATGGCGATAACGACTTCCTGAAAATGCTGCTTAACCAGGGCAGTCCCGCAGAGCTAGAGCGGTTACTCACTTATTATCAGTACATGAATGACGCTCGCGTTGAAGAAATTGAGCAAATCAAACAGACTCAAGCCGATATTGAACAATTAACAGCGGAGCTGACGGATAAAAAAGCTAACGTTGTCTCACTTCGTGAACAGCAGGCAGAGCAACAGCAACAGCTGGAGAGTCAACAAAGAGAACAGGAAGAAACCTTAGCAAAACTGCAAGCCGAGCAGCGTAGTGACAAAGCTAAAATAAAGCAGCTAGAGCAAAGCCGTACTCAGTTAGAAGAAGTTCTGGCCGCTATTGAGGCGGCTCTTAAGCGTCAGGCCGATGTTCGTTTAGTCGGTTTGAAGCCAGTTAAGTCACAGTTAAAGTGGCCCAGTGATGGCAAAGTCCGTCGCGTTTTTGGCCAGCGCCGTGAAGGCCCGGTTGAATGGAAAGGCGTATTGATAGAAGGCAGTAACGGACAGGAAGTGCGCTCTATTGCCGATGGCCGCATTGTTTATGCGGACTGGTTACGCGGTTTTGGTTTAGTCATTGTAGTCGACCATGGTGAAAACTACATGAGCTTATACGGACATAATCAGGCATTGCTTAAAACCGTTGGCGAAAAAGTGAAAAAAGACGAAGAAATAGCGCTTATGGGTCAATCCGGCTCTCGCGATAAAGCGTCTCTGTACTTTGAAATTCGTCACCAGGGCAAGCCTCAGAATCCAAGTCACTGGATACGTTAATGAAACTATTTCATGTAATAATCGCACTGGCACTTCTGACTTGCAGCAGCGCACAGGCTGCAAAAGTTGCTATTGTCATTGACGATATCGGGAATCACCGAAGTCACCTGGATGCAGCGTTGCTGCCGGGTAAGGTGTCCTTTGCCGTACTACCTTATACGCCTTACGCCCGTTCATTTGCGCTGCGGGCGCATCATCAGCAAAAACAAATTTTACTGCACATGCCAATGGAGGCGGTCGACAACATCTGGTCCGGGCCGGGTGAAATCACCTCAACTATGAGCGCACAACAGATAAAACTGCAATTAACCGATGCCCTGGAGTCTATTCCGTACGTTGCAGGTGTGAATAACCACATGGGCAGCAAGCTAACGCAGTTACCCGTACCTATGCACGCAGTAATGGAAACCTTGTCCTCTCGACAGCTGTTCTTCCTGGACAGCCGCACCTCAGAGTTTAGTGTGGCAGAAGACACCGCCAAATCGGTCGGTGTTAAGTCGAGTCGACGCCATGTGTTTCTTGATAACGAAACCGACAAAGCTTATCTCGCCCAACAATTCAAAACCTTGTTACGGTATGCAAGGAAACACGGTTCTGCCGTTGCTATTGGGCACCCTTACCCAGAGACGTTAGAGTTCCTTAAAAAAAATTTACCTCAGTTAGAGGAGCAAGGCATAGAATTAGTCTTTGCGTCCGAGCTTACTGTTGCGCCTAATCGTTCGATGTCGCTTCTTCCAGTGACGTCAGCAAAATAAGCGCTTCATCACGGGTATCTTTGCAAATATCGTAGTCCGCCGTAAAAGCTTCACAGACATCTGGACGCTCTGGTTTACCAAATAGCCGGCATAAATTATTGTCATCGAGTTGAACACAACGAACCCCGGCAGGTTTGCCATCTGGCATACCGGGGATAGGAGAACTAATGGAAGGAGCTATGCAGCAAGCGCCGCAACCAACGCGGCACTGCATTTAGCTCATAGCGACGCGAAGTTTTTTCATGGCGTTCTGTTCTAACTGGCGAACGCGCTCAGCAGAGACTTCATACTTCGCAGCAAGGTCATGTAATGTGGTTTTATCTTCAGACAACCAGCGTGACTGCACAATGTCCTGACTACGTTCGTCAAGCTCACTCATTGCTGTCAGCAGCTTCTGTTGATTATGAGACTCATAGTCTTCGGCCTCAACTTCAGCGGCCAAGTCCGAGCGCTTATCTTCCAGATACATGGCCGGAGAATAAGTGCTGCCTTCTTTTGAGTCATCATCATCTGAGCTTAGCTCGAAAGCCTGGTCGTGGGCGCTCATACGCGCTTCCATTTCCAGCACTTCTTTGGTGCTCACGCCCAACTCTTCAGCAACAGTTTCAACTTCTTTCTGGCTGAACCAACCTAAACGCTTTTTCATTTTGCGCAGGTTGAAGAATAATTTACGCTGCGCTTTGGTGGTCGCAACTTTTACAACACGCCAGTTACGCAGTACATATTCATGAATTTCTGCTTTAATCCAGTGAACGGCAAAAGAGACCAGACGAACACCAACAGACGGGTTGAAGCGCTTCACAGCTTTCATTAAGCCAATGTTACCTTCCTGAATTAAGTCGGCTTGTGGCAGACCATATCCAGAATAGCTGCGGGCGACATGCACAACAAAGCGCAGGTGAGACATGATAAGCTCACGCGCTGCATCTAAGTCACTTTCTTCATACAGTCGAGTTGCTAAGTCTTTCTCTTTTTCAGCGCTTAGCATAGGAATACGGTTGACTGACTGAATATAACCGTCGAGTCCTCCCCCTTGGGGAACCGATAATGCCATGGTGCTTAATTCAGTGCTCATTTAACAACCTCTAGTAAAAATACCGACAAAATACCGCTTAACCGTCAGTGTCTAAGACCGTTTTTCGGCCTAAAAGTTCCGTTCAGATCATTGGCGATCGGACAAATTAGTATAACTAAGACTATGGCTTTCGCAACTCTAATTTATTCTGGTTCGATACTTTGTATATGACGTCTTACAGCTAAGTAAGAACCTGCCAGACCAAGTCCAATTGCAATAACCCAAATGGCGATTAATTCGCCGAATGTCAGACCGTCTAACTGAAACTGACTATCGTATAAGTTTGTGACAGTTAATACGGCACTTTCAATCCACCAGATCAATAAAAGCGTCACGACCCAGGCGAAAATACCACCTATAAACCCGTACCAGGCACCGGTATACAAAAATGGACGTTGAATAAACGCATTAGTGGCACCCACCAATTTCATAATGACAATTTCATCGCGCTTCGAGAGTATGTTCAAACGAATGGTGTTACCAACTATCAGAACCACTGATAAACACAGCACTAAGGCCAACGCACCTAAGGTGTCTTCAATTAAGTCGAGTATTGCCTGCAACCGGTTGAGCCATTCAATATCCAGTTTGGCATGCTCTACTTCACGCTTATTCTGGAATTCCAGCAATAACGCCTCGGCCTGCTGAGCGGCTCGGTAGTTTTCGGCCGGTATCACGACCAACACATCGGGCAACGGGTTATTCGACAGGTAATCGAGCGTTTCGCCAAAGCCGGACTGCTCTTTAAACTGCTCCAGCCCTTCGTCTTTGGGTACCCAACGTACCGATTCAACTTTATCAGACAGGCTCGTCTGAGTTTTGAAGGTTTCGATTTCCGAGGTTTTTAAGTCTTTTTTCAAAAACAGCGTAATTTCGGAAGCCTGCTGCCAACTGTCAGTAATACTACTGGTGTTTTTGACCAACACATACAGCGACGACGGCAGCGTTAAGCTTAGGCCCAACACGGCCATAGTCATCAACGACGCGAAAGGGTTACGCCACAGCTCACCGAGGCTGGCAATTGCTTGCTGAACATGATGTACCGGTACCATAATGGCGCGCCGCCACCAGGGTAAACGTCCGCGATTACTCGCTCCTTTTTCAACGCTACGGTTGCGAAATAACAAACTCATAGCTCGTTATCCTCCAAACCGTCGTTTATCATGCGTCCGTCTTTCAATGTCAGCGTTCTGTAGCGCAGTCGCGCAATGAGGCCTAAGTCGTGCGTTGCTATAAGTACCGCAACCCCCACTTTATTGAATTCCTCAAACAAGCGGATAATTTCCATCGATAGCTTAGGGTCAAGGTTACCGGTGGGCTCATCGGCAAGTAGCAATGGCGGTTTCGTGACAATGGCGCGGGCAATTCCAACGCGTTGCTGTTCACCGCCGGACAGCATTTGTGGGTAATGCTTCACTTTGTCGGCTAAGCCAACTTTTTCCAGTGCTGCCAGTACCCGTTTGCGCGCTTCCTGAACGCTGTAGCCTTCAATAATAAGCGGTAAGGCAACATTATCGAAAACCGTTTTGTCCATTAGCAGACGATGGTCCTGAAAAATCATGCCAATGTCCCGGCGCACATAAGGCACCTGTGACGGCTTAATTTTTCGTAAGTCATGCCCGTTAATAAGTACGCGACCCGCTGTCGGCCGTTCCATCAAACTAATGAGCTTCAGTAACGTACTTTTCCCCGCCCCCGAGTGGCCGGTTAAAAAAGCCATTTCTCCGGGCTTTACGTGGAAGTCAACATGGCTCAGTGCCTGATGACCCCCCGGGTACGTTTTACTGACTTGCTCAAAGCGGATCATGTTAGTTCGCCGTTGTGGTTTCTGATGCTTCTACATTACGGTCAAATAGTGCCGCAATAAAGTCCTTCGCCACAAATGGGCGTAAATCTTCCAAACTTTCGCCGACACCAATATAGCGAATTGGAATGGCAAACTGATCAGCAACGGCGAATATAACACCACCTTTGGCGGTACCGTCGAGCTTCGTCATGACAATACCAGACACCCCAACCGCTTCAGTAAACAACTTGGCCTGGCTAATGGCGTTTTGTCCCGTGCCCGCGTCCAGTGTCAGCATAACTTCATGTGGCGCTTCCGGGTCGAGCTTTTTCATCACTCGAACTAACTTTTTAAGTTCTTCCATTAAGTTTGCTTTGTTCTGCAAACGCCCTGCCGTATCTGCAATAAGCACGTCGGTGCCCCGAGCTTTCGCGGCTTCTAAAGCGTCATACAAAACAGAGGCGCTGTCGGCACCGGTATGCTGAGCAATAACGGGGATGTTATTACGCTCTCCCCACACTTCTAGTTGCTCGACAGCGGCCGCACGGAAAGTATCGCCGGCTGCCAGCATGACTGACTTACCTTCGGCTTTGAATTGTTTTGCTAACTTACCAATGGTGGTGGTTTTACCCACGCCGTTTACGCCCGTCATAAGAATGACGTATGGCGAGTCAGATTTCGGAATTTCTAGTGGTCTGCCGACCGGCTTTAAAATGTCAGCTAGTTGTTCTTGCAGCAATTCGTAAAGTGCTTCAGCGTCTTTCAGTTGCTTGCGATCGGCTTGCTGTGTCAGGTTGTCGATAATTTTTGTCGTGGTCGCGACACCTAAGTCAGCCATCAGCAGCTGAGTTTCCAGCTCTTCAAACAAATCATCATCGATTTTCTTACCGCGGAATACGCCGATAAGGCCAGAACCAATAGAGCCAGATGTCTTACGCAGCCCTTGCGTTAAGCGCGCCCAAAAGCCTTTCTTCTCACCTTTTTCCTGAGTCTTTGTGTTTACTGGCTTTTTGCTTTCTTCCACTGTTTCGGGCTGCTCTTCGGCCGCAGGCATTTGTTGAGCGTGAGATTCTGCGGTTACCTGAGCACTGTCTTCTGCGGCGCTTGGCAGTTCTTCAGGCGCTTTTTCGGGAGCTTTTGCTGGTTCTTTCTCAGGCTCTACTTCTGTTTGCTGCGCTTCATCGGACGCTTCCGGCTCCGCTTGCTGCTCACCGTCAGACGACTCTTGCTCGTCAACAACGGCTTCGTCTTGTACCTTTTCTTCTTCAGACTCTTTTTTATCACGCTTCTTTTTAAACAGCGAAAACATCGACATATAGGTTTCCTTGGAACTGACACGCAGGAATCGTTAAACTTATGGCTTTAGTTTACCATGCTGTTTAGAAACTGACGACGGTCTGAATAAAGGAACTCATTGTGGCCAGAAAGCGTGCAGGAAAGACCCGCCCCTCTCAAGCAACCGGCGACTACCGCATTATCGGCGGACAATGGCGCGGCCGACGCTTACCCATAGCCGACAGCCCCGGACTAAGGCCAACCACGGACCGTGTGCGTGAAACCCTGTTTAACTGGCTGCAGTGGGATATTGTCGACGCTAAGGTATTAGATTTATTTGCCGGCAGTGGCAGTTTAGGGTTTGAAGCAGCGTCACGCGGGGCGGCTCAGGTCACGCTTATCGAGTCTGAGGATAAAGTCAGCAAACAATTACAAGACAATACGTCACTGTTGCACGCTAAGGGTATGGAAGTCGTTACTGCGAATGCTCTCAACTGGCTGAAAAAGCCCAGCGACAGCCGCTATGACGTTGTGTTTATTGATCCACCATTTCGTCAGGGGCTCGCTACGTCAGCTATAACTCTACTCGATGAGCATCCATGGTTGGCACCCGACAATCAGGTGTATTTGGAAACCGAAAAAGACTATGACTTGGCATTGCCCGCAGGTTGGCAGCTTTTAAAAGAGAAGACACATGGGCAAGTGTGTTTTCGTTTACTGACAAAGGACATCGCATGAAAGTTATCATTATTACCGGCAAAGTCGTGTTTGCCGTAATTTGGCTAGGTTTGTTTGCTATTTTAGGCGGTGCTACTGGTGAGCTGAGTAGTCAGTCCATAGGGCTTTTAAGTGTATTGCTGGCGGTTCTGGTGATTATGCACTTGCTGCTTCTGGGCGTATTCGTTGGCACTATGAAGCAGCATTTACCGTGGAAAAAAGGCGACAGTTGGCAAATTCTTGCGTTTGGTATTTTCGCCTGGTTGTCTATTCTTCAGCGTCCAAAGCAAGACCAAGGTTAGACACCCCCTCGTCACTGAGCATCATTTTTAGTTGTTTCACTAGCGCGCTATTTACTGCAGGCTGTTGCTCCAGAAAATTGAGCATGGCCTGCTGAATGGCAATTTCGTATTCCATAAGCTCGTGATTATCGACGTGCTCTTTTAAATGCTCAGTGCCAATATCTTCAGCGTCGTTCAGCTCGATAAATTTCGCCACACTCGCCTGGGATATTTTTGCAACGTCCAGCAAATTGGCTGCGTTATCGTCCATCAATCCCTGAAGTAAGGTACTTATTGCCGTGCAAGCATCCATAGCGGGGTATACGCCCAACATGTCATGTCCGTGCTCGCTCGGTGTTTGTTCGTCGACCTTTTCCTGCCAACGGGCAAAATTCACTTTGGTTTTCTTCGGGTTTACTACCCAGTCCCAACACGCATTGAGCGATCCGTGCAGCGGTTTACTGTCACCAAAGCCTGTGAGGTGGTGGAAAAAGTCATAGTTGGGCACCATGCGCTCGCACAAATAAAGCGCCAGAACAATTTGCTGATCACGAGGCAGCTCGCGAATACGTTGGAACGTATTAAGTTGACTCACGTTGAAACTCCGAAAGTGCGGTCGCTGAAGCGTTTAGGTTGCGAAGATTTGGCTGTCGTCGTTAAAGGTTTTGAACTCCAGCGCATTACCGCAGTAATCGTAGAAGAACATAGTACCCTGCTCGCCGGGTTTACCTTTAAAACGAATATAAGGTTCGATAACAAACTCGATACCCGCAGTTTTAACTCGCTCAGCCAATGCTTCCCAGTCGTTGCGCCATAGTACCACGCCAAAGTGAGGAACGGGAACTGAATGACCGTCAACGCCGCTGTGGTTTTTCATGCCTGCAACGTCGGGTGCTACGTGAGTGACAAATTGGTGACCGAAGAAGTTCCAGTCTATCCAGTCGTTGCTGCTACGACCCTGAGGAAGCCCAAGCACATCGCCGTAAAACGCTCGGGCATTGTCCAACGAACTAACAGGAATGGCTAAATGAAAAGGTCGTACGTTGGTAGTGTCTGACATACTGCTAACTTGCCTTACCGGTTAGTGACTGAGTTTTGCCGCCGCAACTGTATCGGGAGACCGGCGCCACATTCTGACACCAATCGACAATACCAGTAACGCCCAATTTAATGGTGGAATGAAACCAGCGGTAAGCACGGCTAACAAATTCCACAGGGGCTTCTTCTGGTGTTGGCCCACTAATACGTAAAACAACAATGCGGCTACGAGTCCCTGGAGTACCATTAGGCTCAATAGCATAAGTCTTTCCTTCTCGTTGTGTATGTAACGCTTTTTGCGTTTTTTCTTATTTATTGCCGATGTTTTTCCGGCTGAGATAACTCTACTGAATTATGACGAAAGTGTAAAATTTTGTATAAACTGTTGAATTAAAACGCAAAAAACCGGCTCGAGAGCCGGTTTTATTTATTAAAAGTTATGCTTTTAATCGTTCGTGGCGATTAAAATGCGTTGAGCGCCTTGTCTAAATCGGCTTTCAGATCATCCAGATCTTCAATACCAACCGATACGCGAACAAAGTTATCTAAAATGCCTAACTTCTCGCGGTTTTCTTTCGGCACTGACGCATGCGTCATAATAGCCGGGTGTTCAATAAGCGACTCAACGCCACCTAAGCTTTCCGCCAAGGCGAACACTTCTACCGACTCCAGGAATTTGCGCGCCGCTTCTAAATCGCCTTTCAGCAAAATAGAAATCATGCCGCCAAAGCCCTGCATTTGCTTTTTAGCCAGCTCGTGCTGCGGATGGCTTTCAAGCCCCGGATAAATCACTTTTTCCACTTTCGGATGTTGTTCAAGCCATTTGGCCAGTTCCATTGCCGCTTCGTTGTGGTGACGCATACGCAATGCCAGCGTTTTCACGCCGCGCAGTGCTAGGTACGAGTCAAACGGACCGGCAATAGCACCTGCTGAGTTCTGCAAGAACAGCATACGCTCAACCAGGTCGTCATTGTCGCCAACCACTGCGATACCGCCGACCATATCAGAGTGACCGTTAAGGTATTTGGTGGCCGAATGCATAACCATGTCTGCGCCCATTTCCAGCGGACGCTGGTTAAATGGCGTAGCGAAGGTGTTGTCCACCACCACAATAATATCCGGATTCTTTTTCTTAGCCAGCTTCACAATGGCTTCAATATCGACCAACTTCAGCATGGGATTGCTTGGCGTTTCCACCCAAATCATGCGGGTGTTGTCCTGAATGCTGGCTTCCACTGCGCTTAAGTCGGCTAAGTCGACATAAGAGAACTTCAGACCAGCTGAGCGTCCGCGCACTTTATCGAATAAACGGAAGCTGCCGCCGTACAAGTCGTCCATTGCAACCACGTGGTCGCCACTGTCCAGCAGCTCAAGAATAGTCGAGGTTGCTGCCATACCTGAGGCAAAAGCCAGACCTTGCTTGCCGCCTTCTAAAGAAGCAACAGAACGCTCCCAGGCAAAGCGCGTTGGGTTATGTGAACGCGAATATTCAAAACCTTTGTGCTGACCCGGGCTTTCCTGTGCGTAGGTTGAGCTGGTGAAAATTGGCGGCATAACCGCGCCTGTTACCGGCTCAGGAGACTGCCCGCCATGAATGGCGCGCGTCGCGAATTTCATTGTTTTTTCATTTGCCATGATTCAGGTTCCTTAATTTACAGCAAGGGTTACAGCAAGTTTTGAGAACGCATCCAGTCGTCGTTGAACAGCTTGGACAAGTAACGGTTACCCGTATCGCAAGCTAGCGTTACAACGCGTTTAGGTTCGGTTTGTTGTTGGCAATAGCGCAGCGCTGCGGCTATTAAGTAGCCACTTGAAGAGCCCACCATAACGCCTTCTTTTTCCAGTAACTTACGCGCGGTTGTCAGACCTTCTTTGTCCGATATAGCAAATGCCGTGTTCGCCAATTTGATGTCACAAATTTTCGGTACAAAGTCTTCACCGATGCCTTCTGCCAGCCAACTTCCTGCTTCCACTTCTTCGTTGCGGTTCACAAGCGGCTCCAGAATAGAGCCTTCCGGGTCAGCCAGTACCAGATCGACATCACTATTCTGCTCACGCAAATAACGGCCAATGCCTGTCAGCGTACCACCCGAACCGACACCACAAACAAAGGCGTCTAGCTTGCCATCCATTTGCTGCCAAATTTCAGGACCGGTGGTTTTATAGTGAGCATCGACGTTTGCCGGGTTCTCAAACTGGTTCACATAGTAGTAACCGTTTTCTTCCGCCATGCGCGCTGCCATGTCCTGATAATACTCGGGGTGGCCTTTTTGCACGTCGGAACGCGTTTGCACGACTTCAGCGCCCATTGCACGAAGGTTATTGACTTTTTCCTGGCTCATTTTGTCGGGCATCACAATTTTTAACGGATAACCTTTGCTGGCCGCTACCAGCGCCAACCCAAGTCCGGTATTGCCAGCCGTCGCTTCGATGATGGTATCGCCGGCTTTTAATTTACCGTCGCGCTCAGCAGCGTTTATCATCTCCACCGCGATACGATCTTTTATCGAGCCACCCGGGTTTTGTAGCTCTAATTTTAAATACAACTCACACGGGCCGGTGTCTAAATTATTCACACGCACTAGTGGCGTGTTGCCAATCATTTCCAAAACGTTATCGAAAACTTTCATATGCGGTCGCTTTTTTATTGAGTGTCTGTTTGAATTGTGCTCATTATCCCTATACTTGGCTTGCATAACAACCACAGGCTTAGAATGCTTTGCTTGAGGTTATAACGAATAGACTAATGGAGAGACAGAGTGAAGCGCCTCGATTTACGCAGTGATACCGTAACCCAGCCGACATCCGCAATGCGGGAGGCTATGGCTAATGCCCCGGTTGGTGACGATGTCTATGGAGAAGATCCGTCTATCAATGCACTCGAACGACGGGTTGCTGAAATGCTGGGCAAAGAATCGGCATTACTCTGCGCCTCGGGAACACAAAGTAACTTATGTGGTTTGCTGGCACACTGCCGTAACGGCGAAGAATATATTGTTGGTCAGGAGTACCATACTTATCGTTATGAGGGCGGCGGAGCTGCCGTTGTCGGCGGTATCGTGCCACAACCACTGGAAGTACAGGCAACGGGGACGCTGGATCTCGACTTATTAGTGAGTCGCATCAAACCCGACGACCCGCACTTTCCAATCACGCGGTTATTGGCATTTGAGAATACCCATGCCGGTCAGGTCATCGACCAGGACTACTTGAATAAGGCGCGCCGCATCGCTGATCAACATGGCTTGTCGATGCACTTAGACGGCGCTCGCTTGGTTAACGCAGTGGTAGCGTCCGATCGTAGCTTTAGTGAACTTGCTGCGCCATTCGATAGTGTCTCAATCTGTTGTTCTAAAGGTCTTGGTGCACCAGTTGGGTCGCTACTGGTCGGATCGAACGCATTGATAGCAAAGGCAAGACGCTGGCGCAAAATGTTGGGCGGAGGTATGCGTCAGGCGGGCGTTATCGCAGCTGCTATTGACCATGCGCTGAATAATCACATTGAACGTATTAAGGTCGACCATGATAATGCTGCCTGGCTTGCGGCAGCTCTCGCGGAAATTGGCCAGGCTCACGACTTTTCGGTGCGGCCGGTGCAAACCAACATGGTTTATCTTGATTTGCCCTCTGCAGAAGTCGGCGCTTCATTACAACGCTATATGGCCGCAGAAAATATCATTGTGCCGGCCGGCAAGACGCTGCGATTAGTAACACATATGGATGTCGAACGCGCCGAACTAGAAAAATTCGTGACACATTTGCAAAAATTTTACGCAAACAATTAGGTCAAGCACGCTGCTATTTGCTAAGCTAATTGAGTGAATAGCCATTGTAGCTATTGCCAAAGAGGAATTAACAACATGAGTTACGCAAATAAAACCCTAATTGCATCTGTGGGCGCTGCTATGGCGCTGGGTGCATCCTTACCCGCAACCAGTGCGGAAAATCCTTTTGCTTCCACAGAGTTAACCTCCGGCTATGCGTTTACCGCACAGCAAGAGGGTAACAGTGGTGGTAATAAACAGTCAGACAAGGCCAAGGATAAGGCCAAAGAAAAGATGATGGAAGAAGGTAAGTGTGGCGAAGGCAAGTGCGGCGAAGGCAAGTGCGGTGAAGCCATGATGTCTGACAAAGCAAAAGAAAAAATGGCGGAAAAAGCCAAAGAAGGAAAATGCGGTGAAGGCAAGTGCGGTGAAGCCATGATGGCTGACAAAGCAAAGGAAAAAATGTCAGATAAAGCCAAAGAAGCAAAAGAGAAGTCCAAAGAAGGCAAGTGCGGTGCCGCTTAACAGCGATACTGTTGGTTTAGGCTATCGTCGTTCGATGTATCAGGAGCTGATCCAGTGTGATCAGTTCCCCTTCGACTTTCTCGAGATTGCGCCCGAAAACTGGATGAACAGTGGACCGCGCTTACAACACCAATTAAGGGCGCTACGTGAGCGCGTGCCGTTCACTACGCATGGCCTATCGTTATCTATCGGCGGTTTCGCGCCGCTCGATCTTCCTTTTTTGAGGCGCCTGAAAGCCTTTCTGGATGATTACGACATAGAACTGTATTCCGAACACTTAAGCTACTGTTCGGACGAGGGGCATTTGTACGACCTTATGCCAATCCCGTTTACAGCCGATGCAATCGGACACGTGAGCGAGCGTATCCGCACCGTCAGCGACGTATTGGAACGCCCTTTGGTGCTTGAAAATGTCTCTTTTTATGCGATGCCCGACGGAGATATGAACGAGCTTGAGTTTATTAATGCGGTATTGGCTGAAGCCGACTGTGATTTGTTGCTAGACGTAAACAATGTGTATGTTAACAGCATCAACCATCGCTATGACCCGGTTCAGTTTATTACTAGACTGCCCGCTGAACGGATACGCTATATGCATATTGCCGGACACTATCAGCAGCAAGCGGATTTAATTATAGATACCCATGGCGCCGATGTTATCGATCCGGTCTGGCAATTATTAAAGACCAGTTATCAATACGCTGGATGTCATCCGACGTTGCTTGAGCGCGATTTTAATATTCCATCGCTTGATACGCTTAGCAACGAACTTGCAACTATTCGCAAGACGCAGGCAACGCAGCATGCCATCGTTTCGTAATATCCAGCAACAGTTTACTGCCGCGGTCAGAAACCCAAGTGACCATAACACGCTTGGTATTGAACCACGACGGATGAGCGTGTACCAGGAACTGGTTTTTAATAATCTCATCAATTTTACCCGGTCCGCTTTTCCAGTCGCATGCTCAATTATGAGTAGTGATTGGTGGCAGCATGCTGTGCGCCAGTTTCTAATTCACCACCGCAGCCAGTCCCCTTATTTTAATGAGATTGCCGCCGAGTTTTTATCTTTTCTAAGAGAAAGTGACGCAGTTACCACCACCGAGCCCGACTTTCTGCTCGAACTGATGCATTACGAATGGGTAGAGTTGGCACTAGACAACATTCCACAAGATACCTTAGCGGTGCGACAACAGCTTAGCGATGACCTTGTTAATGGCAAACCGGTGCTATCCGACGCCGCCTGGCTGTTAAGTTACGAATACCCGGTGCATGAGATCAGTATTGAACGGCAGCCCACTGTGCAGGAAAAAAAGGATACACTGGTACTGGTTTATCGTAAGCCTGATCTGAGCATCGGCTTTCGTCTGATGACCCCCATATTTGGTCTGCTTTGGCAGCAGTTACAGCAAAAAGACATTAGCTCAGGGCAGGATGCCATCGAGCAATTGGCCATGCAGCTTGGTATAAACGCTGATACCAGTTTCCATCAACACGCACAGCAAGCGCTACAGGAACTGTTCGAATGGGGCGCCATTTTGGGTGCTCACAACGAACGCACTTGATCAATTAGCTGATCCAATGCTCTATAGCCCATCGCTTCGGCTAAATGAGGTTTTTGCACCTTTTTCTGATTATCCAGATCGGCAATACTGCGTGCCAACCGCAGTGTTCGGTGATACGCCCGGTGCGACAGTTTTAGTTTTTCAATCGCAGTGATAAGAAACTCGTGGTCAGCGTCAGTTAGCATACAATGAGACACAACTTCGCTTGCTTTTAGCTCGCTGTTAAGGCATCCCTGGCGCCGGTATTGCAGTTGCCTTGCTGCCACAACCCGTTGCTTCATTTGTTCGCTAGTCTCTCCCGTAACCTGAGTTCCATCTAACCGCAGGCTCGATGTTTCGCGGGGTACCGCCACCTGAATGTCGATACGATCTAACAACGGCCCCGATAGCTTGTTAAGATAATTGAGTATCTGGTCTGGTGTTGAACGGCAACTCGCAAGACTGCCATCGAACTGCCCGCATGGCGATGGGTTTAGTGCACAAATCAGCTGGAAATTTGCCGGGAATTTAACGTTATGACCCGCACGACTAATCGTAATTTCACCGCTTTCCAATGGTTCGCGCAGACAATCCAATACGTGCCGGCTAAACTCGGGTAATTCGTCAAGGAAAAGCAGCGACCGATTCGCTAATGATATTTCTCCGGGGCGAACAGAATTACCGGTACCTGTCAGTTCGCAAATTAAATTCTACGAATATGTAGAAAATCAATCATTTAGGCGTCTTATTCGCAAAATATGTACGCTAAGCTTTCGCACAATAGGCACTACCAACCATAATTATTCGCACAATAAGCGCTTCCAGTTAGGCACTCGTAGCGTATAAGTTTCACTTTTATGGCTCAACTACGTCCACTGTTTAATAAAGGTTCCGCACTCTGAATTACCTCATCGGCAATTTCCCGAAGCTGCTCTTCGGTTGGCATTTTATCGTGAAATGTTAGTGACTTAAGTACTTCCACATTAGTGACGTTAAACTCGGTACTTGTAGTTCGTTCTCCATCAATAAGTGTGACAACCCCAACCTGAGAAGAACCAACTTGTGCTGTCATCGCATATGGTATAGTGAACGTAGAACCGACTGGCCTTTCTTCATACTCTTTCTTGATCGCAAAATTTAGAGCGCCAACATTGTTAAATATGATGTCTTTCAAAACAGACATTGCCACTTTATGGTTAAATAACTCATCCAAAGTTACCTGGATGTTTCCATCTAAGTCGAAATAGTTTTTCAGCCCAGAAACCGCTTCTAAAATTAGCTGTGAGTCTTTTATATACTCATGAAACTTTACCCTCAAGCTAATGGCTCTATTCGCTTTTTTTAATTTAACCTCAAAAATATAGTCTATATTTTCGTTATCTTCTGAAAAAAGTTTTAGTAGTTTGATTGCCTCATCCAATGAGGCTTCCTTATCAAAAGTAAAGTGCAGCTTACTCTTCAAGCCTAAATCAGATACTTCGTAAACTTCTATAGCAAATAACTTTGCCCTAAAGTACAAATTATTTCCCTGTGACGAAAGCTTCGGTACTTTAAGAAGCTGACCATCAAAAGAAATGCATGGAGAAAACTCACTAGCTTTAAAGCTAAACTCACACTCATCTGTTACATTTGGCGAGATTTCAATTTCCGCTGTATCGGCTCTACTTATTTCTATAGCGCCATTTGGAAAGTTAAATCGGTTATCCTTTATAACAGAGTCTGTGATTTGTACACTGGAAGCACGCCCCAAAGCTGCATCCAGAAAGTGCTTTTCTATTTCCTCCGAATTCGCTTGAAAGTTGAAGTAAAAACCGTTCTCCCCATACCCAACCTGCTTAGTTAAATCATTTTTTTCTCTTTGATATTCTATAATCCCGTTAGGCACGAAACTCGCAATTCGCTCCCTCAGAGAATAACCTGACAGTTCATTGAGTTTGTGGGAAGCGTTGTAGCTTACCCATAACTTTATTTCGTACAATTGTTTGGGATTTTCCGCTAAGTGCTCCTTGCGTACACGCTTAAGTACTCGCTTTATCAAAGCTTCATCAATATGCACCAAATACACATTTTCAAGTTCCGGCTGTTTTTTATTAGAGTATTGATAAAAGATGATAAAAGCTGGATAAGAATAGTCTACAAGGTGCTTTAGCGCTGATAACTTAATATTCCAACCTCTCCGATTATCACTAAATGTCGTTTTTACCTGTACTTTACATTCAATTGGGGCTGGCTGAAGATCTTTCGGGAGTGTTGTTTTTTCATAAGGAAACCGTACGATGTGATCCCACCCCGTAGAATCCTCATCTAAAGATCGGTTAGCGCTCAGCCTGGCTGTAGTACACCAAATTGAAAAAATCCCTTCACCTAAGTTACCAACATTTAATTCCCTGCTTTCGTACTCGCCCATTTCTCCTCCCTTAAGCTTCCTCATAGATAAAGTATCTCTCGTGGTGAAAACTTCGCCCTTAAACTAATCATTAAACTAACCATTAAACACTTAACCAGTTAGTAGACGCAAAAACAATATACTCGCCGATAATGACAATAACCAAATATCAGAGTTAGTACTGCTGACTGACCGCTCTAGCGGCATTTAATGTCCAGTATTGGCAACCACCAAAAGTCCTGCTATGTTAAATCCATATTCGCACAATAGCTGCTACTATCATGGACTTCAAAACGCCGGTTCGAAAAATCAAGCCTACACGCAGAAGCGTATCTGGTTACTTTTCCTTTCGGGGCAAAGAGCCAACGCCCTACGAATCAACCCTTGAGCGCGACTTCGTTATGCGGATGGATTATGACCGCTCTGTTGAGCGAGTGGTCTCACAGCCTGCTCGCTTATTCTATATCGATGCAAATGGCATAGAGCGTCGATATACACCGGACTACCTGGTCTACTTCACTAACCCTATGCGCAAGCCATTACTGGTAGAAGTTAAAGAGAAGCAAGAACTGGAAAGCGACTTCCAAAAACTGCGCTATAAATTTTCTGCAGCGTTCGCGTTTGCGAAGCTAAACGGGTGGACGTTTAAAATCTATGATGAACGACGCATCCGGGACTCGATACTCGAGAACCTTCAGATGCTTAGGAACTTTGCCAGCCGAAAAGTAAGTAGTGACATAGCAAGTGAAGTTAAAAGCACACTAGAGAGCATACCTCTTCCAATTTCCGTAAGGCGTTTTACTCAGAGGTTTAATTCAGAGCAAAAAACGCCTGGCATTCGAGAAAACGATATTTGGCGATTGGCGCTTGACCATAAACTAGAGCTAAACTTATCTGAGCCGTTATCTGAGGAAACCGAAATCGTCGGAGTTAACCATGGCAACGTCTAACGGACATCAATTAAAAAGACGCCGGTTTAAATTGACACCCGGTACCTCGGTTATCATGGGTGGCGAAGAGTACCTAGTAAAAGAGATACTCAACGAAAAAGAATGTATCGTCAAAAATGTGGCCTCCAACACAGCCGACATCGTTGCAATTAGTAAACTCATAGAGCATGCCACTACCGTTACGTCTGATTTGATGCCCGCCGAGCCTGATTTAGATGATATTTCAGAGGCTGACTACCAAACAGCGAAAAAGCGACTCGAAGCCATTAAGCCTCTACTTGAACTTGACCACCCCAAAAAAAGCGATGTCCGTTTACGTGCGGCTGAGGTTGATTGCCACTACACGACACTCTACAACTGGCTCAGGGCTTATCAATCAACCCAGGCTCTCACAAGTCTTATTCCGAAGCGGAGAGGATGGAGTTATAACAGAAAACGACTCGATAGCGATGTTAATGCGATAATTGACCACTATATTGAGAACCTTTATCTGACGATAAAACAGCCAAGTCCTAAAAAGGTGTACTCAGAAATCAAAAGAGCCTGTTTGAAAGCTGACCTTACACCACCGCATCAAGCCACTATTTACCGACGAATTGAGAGAATTCCAGAGGAAAAGCGTTTGCGCGGTAGAGGACGAGTAGAAGCGGCAAACAACCGCTTTTCGGTAAAGGCTGGGAGGTTCCCCGGTGCAGACACCATCCTGAATGTGATTCAAATCGATCACACCCCTTTAGATATTATTATTGTTGATGAAAAAACTCGGCAAAGTATCAAAAGAGTCTGGTTTACAGTCGCAATTGACGTGTTTTCCCGAGTCATCACCGGGATATACCTATCCTTGGATGCGCCTAGCCTAACATCCGTCGCTATGTGCATATCTCATTCGATACTGCCCAAGGATAAGTGGTTAAAGCACATCGGTGTCGAGGGAGAGTGGAATGTCTGGGGTTTTCCGAAAAAGATCCACACAGATAACGGTGCTGACTTTCGCTCCATTAACCTATCGGAAGCATGTGCAAGCAACGGGATTGATATTGAGTTCAGACCTGTCAAGAAGCCTAATTATGGAGGTCATGTAGAACGTTACCTGGGAGCTTTCTCTAAAAAAATAGCGGAGTTGGATGGTAAAACTTTCAATAGCGCTGGTAAGAGGGAGAGTTATGACCCGGAAAAGAACGCTACCATGACTATTGATGAAATAGAAAGGTGGCTCGTTCACGCAATAATTGAGTATCACCACACACCGCACAGCTCACTAGGCGTCGCTCCTATAACGAAGTGGCGGATGGGTATAGAAGGAGCGCCCGGCATTATGGCGACCGGACTACCGGAGATACCTGATGATCCGTTAACACTAGAGCTCGACTTTCTCCCTCGAACAATGAGGAGTATCTCTGGAGAAGGAGTGGTTTGGGATAGAATACATTACTATTCGGATGGAATCCGGCACCTTATTGGCGAGAGAGACGAGCATGGTAAAAACCGAAAATATATTGTTCGGCGCGATCCTAGGGATATAACTAAAGTATGGGTCTACGACCCATTTCAGAAGCTCTACCACGAAGTTCCTTATGCCGATCCGACACACCCCTATACGAATAAATGGGAACTCGAGAAAGCAAGAAAATATTTAAAGTCTCTTGATGACACGCTCATAAATGAGCAGGCAATTTTTCAGGCTATCGAGAGCATGAGAGAAATAGAAGAAAAATCCAGGGCCACAACTAAAAAGGCGAGGCGCGCCGGCGCGGCCAACACCCGCCGAAGAACACAGTCTTCTCCGGCCCAGATATATACAGGCACTAACAATAAGGGGAGTAGCACTTCTAGCCCTCAACGCACCTCTAGTGAGCCAAACGATCCAGCCGATGATATCTGGGGAACGGACATTGAAAGTTTTGAAATAGAGTGAGAGCCAAATGGACGAATTCAAACACGTTGACAAAAAATATCGGCAGATAGTCCTTTTACCAAACAAAGAGCGTGTTTCTTTTATCAATCAAAAGAGGTGGATAAGCTACCCAATAGCGATCAAAGCGATTCAAGAGCTTAAAAACCTTATGGATCAGCCAAAACAGCAACGAATGCGTTCGGCGCTTCTCATCGGCGAGTCCAATAACGGTAAATCATCAGTTATTGAGAAGTTTTGCGAAGTTTATGGGCAGCCTATTGTTGATGAAGAGGATGAAATACTTAAGAAGCCTGTTTTAGTCACCGAAGTATCAGCCCCGAAAGTCAAAGATATCTACATATCAATATTAGAAGAATTCTGGGCACCTTTTAAGACGACACAAACGGAAAGCGAACTCAGAAAACAAGCCTTTGACTTGATGAGAGTTTGCGAGGTGAAAATGCTCATTTTAGATGAGTTTCACACGTTGTTGGCAGGCACTGCTAAACAACGACAAAATGCCTTAGCTGAATTAAAAATGATTTCTAACAAGATAAAAATCCCTATTGTCGGTGCCGGCACTAAAGATGCTCTCTCGGTTATTCAAAACGATCCCCAGCTACAAAGCCGCTTTTGGGTGATGAAGCTACCGAAATGGGAGCGAAATAAAGACTTTGTTCAACTCTTATCTAGTTTTGAAAAGGCATTACCCCTTAAACAGAAATCCAATCTAACAAGTAAAGAGCTGGGCGAACGTATTCTCGAGATTTCTGATGGAAACCTAGGTAATTTACATGAGCTGCTGAAAGTTTGCGCAATTGAGGCTATACATAGTGGTAAGGAGAAAATTGACATAGACATTGTGGAAGCGTTTTCATGGTTCACTCCAACGAAAGGACAGAGAGAAATCAAACTCACTTAAGGCCCTGGCCGATACGAACCAAGCCTTTTGAGGATGAGTTATTGTCCTCCTGGTTAATAAGAGCTAGTTTTGATAACTTCACAAAGCCATTGATACTGACATCATACCTCTGGGATAAATGGAGAGCCTGGACCTTAGATTTAGATCGAGAACTTACAAAGCCCCGCCTTCATAGACTAAGCATATACTCCGGAGTCTCTGAGGAACGTATAGAGCAAATGATGCTGCGTTCAACGTTAGAGAAAATTTCTCGCGCCAAACTTATTTCACAAACACCTTGGCCTTGGGTCGTAGCAAGGGGAACCCGGAATTTAAATACCTACCGTTATCAACCTTTCTGCCCTGAATGCTTAAGAAATGATTCAGAGCCATATTTCAGACGTATGTGGAGACTTTCTTTCATTACGATGTGTCCAAAACACCAATGCCTCCTTCAAGACTGCTGTCCTTATTGTAGACAGTCAGTAGAGCCTCACCGGCTTAAAAAGAAAGAGCTGAGAGTGTGTAAGTACTGCCAAAGAGACATTTCTAGTCATCCTGCTAAAAAAGCCAACGAGGAGCTCGTCAATACAACACATGAGCTCGTTCGGTTAATCAATGAACCCAATACGGATACTCAAGACAGGTTTCATCAATTGGATTTCTGGATAGCTATGCTTCGAAAGTTATCCTTGGGGCGCACAGAAGCACATAGGGAAGTCTTCTCAGATCTTGTAAATAGGAAAGATCGGGCATTAATAGCATCTTGCTCAGGAGTAAACTTCGACTTTCTGACAGTTGAAACTCGAGCTACTTTCCTTAAGTATTGCAAAGCAATGGATAGCAACTCATTCAGCAAAGAAATCGCCCAACTGGTTCCAAGAGGTTTAAGCCAGTCATTCATGCGCTCCCTTCTAACAGTTACTCCACCACCAGTCCTAAAAATTCTAGGAGTAGAGCAGTCATCAAAGCCCAAAGAGAAAAAGAACAACAAACCTGCGGTGGTTTTCAGTAAGAAGCCTTGCTCCCGGCCCGTTGTTGAGAAGAAATGGGAACTCCTTATCAGGAAGCATAACCTTGGAAACCTCTAAAACAAAAATATGCGATCAGTGTGGTCGTTTTGTTGACCAGTTCACTCGGCGTTATAAAGAGCAAACCTACTGCGCCAATTGCTATCTGCGATGTTTCCCACTTACAACCTGCAGCAATTGCAAGCAGCAAAAAAGAATCCACCAGGATGACAAAAAGCGCTTATGTTGTGACTGTTACCCCAGAGTAACGCCTTGTGTTCGATGCAAACGTACCGGTCGGAAAATAAGTAAGATACTCGCGAGCGGACCATTCTGCAGCAGTTGCTACCGCTATATAAAAGAGCTCAAGACGTGTTCAGTTTGTGGAAAACAGGATGTCGTTTCCAGGGGGCTCTCCGTAGGCGTGAATTCACCCATTTGTGATGGGTGCCGTCATAAGCTACGCCCTAAATGCCCGCAGTGCGGTATTCGCAGAAAGCTTTATACACTCGATAACGGAGCGCTCATGTGCTATCGATGTCGAGATAACATAAAATATTACTGTACCGGATGTGACGTAGAATTAACCGGAAAAGAGAAAACTATCTGCCAGCTTTGCAGCGCAAAGCGCCTTAATAAGATTAGAAAGAAACAAAATGCTTTAGGATTCGACACGCTAAATGGCAAAAATCTGTTTATCGAATTTGTAAATTGGCTAGAAAAAACTCGAAACTCTTTCGATGCCGCCCATAAACAAAACCGCTACATCCCATTTTTTGAAAAGATTGAATCGTTCCCTAAAGACTGGTACCTGACGCTCGATTTACTTAAGCAAATCGATGGTGGCTATTTAAGGCGCTCTTCAATGCCTAGACAATTTCTAGAGAGTAAAGGAGTTATATTTGACGAGAAGTTACTCGTCACAGCCATGGATTTACGAACGATTGATATGAATACTTTGATCTTTGAAAAAGCAAAGTCATCTGCCTTCCAAAAAGCGATTCTCGAATATACCAACCTGAGAAAACATCAGCTTGAAAAAGGGGATATTAAAACACGAACGCTACGTTTTGAAACCTCAGCGATGAAGAGTCTCCTAGACCACAACCAGTGGGCGAAAAGTCCTCAGAACGCATTAGAAAACCTCTTAAAAGAATCGCCAGGGCAGCGTGCATCGATATTTAAGTTTGTCAGCTTCGCTCGAGAAAACACTAGCCTCGGTATTTTCATGCCTGGCTCAAACGCCGAAAATGGCGTTGTTGCCTCTCTTAAACGTTATTCAAAGAAACCAAGCGAAAAAGCATTTCGTCTTTATACTTTCTTCGCACTGGATTACTTTCATGACTTTTATCTTCCCAGAAATGCACACATTCACATAAAGGAAGTTGGAGACGGCCTGGAAGTGACGTTTAAAAGCCAGACGTACTGGGTACCATCTCCAACTCGTATTTTAAAAGAAAAAAGCGACTAACTTTCAATAGCTGCTTCTAATTTCCCACGAATCTGACTTGCAATAGCTACTTCATCGCCTCTATGCGTTATCAAAGAAACATTACTGCCAGCAATACCCGATGCTCTTTTCCAAACCCCCTTAACATCAACGATACCAACAAGTATTTGATGTAACGCATTTAGAAAATCACTTCGAGATGAAAAGCGAAAAATCGCAGTTCGAAACTTGTCACTATTAAACCTTTCAATACACACGAAAAAGAAGTTTATACCTTCGAATGTGACATGAAATACGCCGAATCGTCTTTTGGATAAGTCTGTATATATCTGCCGGTTTAATTTCCGGTGCTCTTTTCTGAAGAGCCAGTCATTATCTATTGAGCGACAATTACGGTGGCCGGTCTAGCGGCAATTATCTTGGCCGGTTGATCTGATAAGGTTCGGCACAGCAGAACGGAGGGAGTTCACTGTGCCGGGAACACGAATCACGGATCAACAGGTCATGATCTATATGAAACACAGAACACGAAATAGCCAAGTTGTCGCTGCTGCTAAGGCAGGCATTTCAGAGCGATCAGCCCGGCGCCTTGATAAAGCCAATCAACAAACGAACGACGGTAAGCGCCAGTGGCGCACCCGCAAAGATCCGCTTGAAGCGGTATGGGATAGCGTTGTTGTTCCCATACTCAAGCAGGATAATGACATTACGCCGGTGGGCGTTTTTGATCACCTTTGCGAATATCACACTGATAAATTCAGTCCCGGCTCGCGTCGTACACTTGAGCGCCGCATCCGTAAATGGCGGTCGTTACACGGGCCTGCTAAAGACGTTGTGTTTATACAAACGCATGAATATGGTGCGCTCGGTATTACCGACTTTACTCATGTGAAATCGCCGGTCACCATTGCCGGTGAGCCATTAAAGCACATGCTGTTTCATTACCGGATGCCGGCCAGCGGCTGGGCGTTCGTGCAGGTCATCTACGGTGGTGAAAGCTTTGCGGCTTTCTCTGATGGATTACAAAATGCGCTACATGCTGCCGGTGGTGTGCCTCGGGAAGTCCGTACCGACAGCCTGAGTGCCGCTTATAAGAATCACTCATCGGCTGATGACTTAACCGAGCGCTTCAACGACCTTGTGAAGCATTACGGTTTTAAAGCAACACGCAATAATCCGGGTGTTGCGCATGAGAACGGTGCTATCGAAAGTCCGCACGGACACACCAAGTCCCAAGTCGAGCAAGCACTAAAAATCCGCGGCAGTTATGACTTCGACAGCCGTGATGCGTATGAAGCCTTTGTCGCCAGTGTGGTAGCACGGCGTAATCGCCGCGTCAGCGACAAATACCAACTCGAGCAGCGGCAATTACAGCCGCTGCCCACGGCAATGAGCGTCAATTACACCGAGCATTATGTCACGGTGTCGCGGACAAGCACGATTTGCCTCAAGCGCGTCACCTACACGGTGCCATCACGGCTTATTGACAGCCGATTGCTGGTACGGCTTTATGATGACCGGTTAGCGCTATTTTACGGCACCGACTTCGTGATGGAGCTTGAGCGAGTCTATGCCGACAAAGGTGGTCGCGCCCGCAGCGTCAATTACCGGCATGTTATTGATGCACTGGCTAAGAAACCGCGTGCGTTCCGCCACTCACAGTTGCGCGATGACCTATTACCGGACGACAATTACAAGACCATCTGGGAGTATGTCGACGACACGCTAACGGCCGATAAAGCCAGCTATTACATGGTAAAACTGCTTCATTTAGCCAAACAAAGCGGCTGTGAGCGTCAATTAGGCCGATTTATTGCTGCGTCAATTACCCAGCGACAATTACCGGCCATCCGGGAATGCGAAGAGCGCTTTTTAGTTATCGAGCCGAAAGCACCATCACTTACCATCAAGCAACACAGTCTAAGCTCGTATGCCAGTATGATACCGGGAGGTCTGCATGGATAACACAACGGCCTCATTATCACTCATGCTCAAGCGGCTTAAGCTGGCCACCATGGTTAAGGAGTGGGATGCGCTGGGCAATAAAGCCGTTAAAGAGCAGTGGAGCCCCCAGCAATACTTATCGGAGCTCTGCCATATCGAGCTGGCAAACCGTGAAGACAAACGCTTACAGCGGCTGCTAAAAGACGCAAAGTTACCGGCTGGAAAAAACCTTGGCAACTTCGACTTTAATCTGGTCGACGGTATCTCGAAACACCAGATCATCGATCTGGTTAACCAACCCGGGTGGTTGAAACTGGGCTCTAACGTCTTACTGTTCGGAGCCAGCGGACTGGGTAAAACCCATATCGCCAGTGGCATCGGTTACGGGCTTATCGAGCAGGGCTATAAGGTTAAGTTCATCGCGGCGTCAGCCATCGTGCAACAGCTACAACAAGCGAAACAGCACCTTCGGTTGCAGGATGAGTTACTGAAACTGGATAAGTACAACCTGCTTATCGTGGACGACGTAGGTTACGTTCGCAAAACCGAGCAGGAAACCAGTGTGCTGTTCGAGCTAATCGCACATCGATACGAAAGACACAGCATGATCATCACATCAAATAAGTCGTTCGAGCAATGGGATGAACTGTTCGATGACTCAACGATGACCATCGCCGCCATCGATCGGCTGGTGCATCATGCGACAATCCTTCATTGTGAAGGTGAAAGTTACCGTCGCAAAATGGCAATGAGCAACGGTAGTTAAAAATCGGTATCAACCGGCCAGGATAATTGCCGGAAAACCGGCCAAGGTAATTGACGCTACATACATTATCAAGCTCAGGCTCTATTAGGGCTAGCTGACCAGATATAAATGCACCACTATGACCCCCACTTAGAGATGCGGGTTTAGACACGTGTTGTGACTTTTCGATAGTCAGTTTATTAAGCGCCGACCAAAGCAAGTTCAGTGTATTTGGCGGTTCCTTTTTGGGCTCATCATTCTCATTGATGAGATTAAGCTTGCCGATATTAGGATCACTGCCTCCTTGATTGCTCGGTGAAACCTTACCTTGTGGAGTCGGCATTATTTTGACTTGCGTATTCTTTGTCTTATTTTCTTTAGGTACCGCTTTTTGAAGACCCGTCTCGCCCCAGTGCCCAATGTCACCCAATCGAAGATCTTCACCCATAGAGCTCGATGACGGCCTAGACTTCGAGGTACCAATGAGCTTTTTACTCGCCGTCTTAGCGCGTTTCTTGCGTTCATTCTCGGAGCTGTTTCCGTTTTCGTCAGCAATGTTGCTGTTTTCACGAATGATAAAGAAGTCGGGGCATTGCGGCAGTTTGTACCTATGAATTTTTAGGACCAGGAACCGCTTTCCTTTTTCTAACCAAATACCGGCTACAAGCCATTTGTGAGATCCGGCAAACCACGGACGAACACTCAGGTAAGTTGCTCTGTCGCGATTGGAGTCTAGTTGCGCGGATATGTAGTTAACAGTTCTTTGTGTATATCGTTGTGATTTTAAAGCCCATATAAAGTAACGGTCATCGTCATAGACTTCTTTTGAAAGGCCTAGCCTGTATTCATCGTTTTGAGGGGTATTGCTGAAGTCAGCGGTATCAAATTTTTTGAATTCAAGTTTCTCCAGCGCTGCGTTTGCATAATTGTTAAGGACGGTCTGCTGAAGAAATTGGGAGGCGCCATAAGTATTATCAAAGATAGTTAACGAGTTGGCTAAAAGCTCAACGCCACACTCGGTTCTTACAGTAAAAAACTTTGTGTTTTTGAAGCTACTTGGGATTTGGTATTTCCCCGGAGGTAATATATAACGCTTTTTTGGGTCTTCTCCGGAATTATCGCTTTCGTCTACCCGCTCCCAGGCACTGACGAAATTACCGTCATCTTTTGGATCGATAGAGAATTCAAATATGGTTTCTATTAAGTCAGCACGCTCGCTATGGTACTCACCGTTTTTCCAAATACTGCCTTTTTCTAAGATCCTCGTGTAGCTTTTCGCTACCTGAACAAGCGCAAACTCACCGCTTTCATTGTCTTCCAACAAAACATCTACCAATGGCTCATCAGAAGCAGATTCATTCCAGGTTAATGCCCCATATTCCTTTACAAGCCATTCTCGGTCGTCATTCGGGAGCCCTTCAATTTGTATACTGTCAGCCACAATCGTACCTTCCACTACGTGTAAAACTAAATGAAAGGCTAGGTTGTCTCGGTCGTAAGTATTTAGGCGGTCAGCCAGTAACTACTTAACTGTAGTCACTTTTTCTCTACGTCAGACTCAGACTTAATGCGTAAGAAAATCTCTTCACGGTGAACGTCAACATCTTTCGGCGCGTCAACACCCAAGCGTATCTGATTCCCTTTAATACCGAGAACGGTAACGCTGATATCGTCGCCTATTTTTAACGTTTCACCATTTCGGCGAGTGAGAATTAACATATCGACTATCCCTGTTAAAAAGTTAAAGCTTAACGAAAGCCTTAAAAAATAGAAAGGCAGTTGCAGAGCTTTAAGTGAGAGCCTACAAAACAAGAAGCTATTATCTCACAACAGAGGTTCGTCACCACATTAAGAAAATAAGACAACCAAGCCAGTTTGATAAAAGGACTGGAGTAAACCAGCCCTCCGGTTATTACTCTCCAGTTAAATCGTGGGTCGGAGCGTCCGGCCCATTTGCTTTAACCGAAGCAATTCCCGTTTCTCTGGCGTCTCTAGTGGTATACATCTGACTCACGCCGATAATTTCCCAGTTACCGCCTTTAAGCACGAAGTAATACTGGTCATTAGTAGAGGTTTTTCTCTCGTACTGCTCATCCAGTGGGCTGTTAACTTTTACTGAGCTTATTCCGTTTTTAGCCCCTTGCTTCGAAACATACCCCTCACTGCGAAGGATTTGTTCACCATTTACGGCTATAAGACGAAAGTAAAACTGCTTATCGATGCCTTTAAATAATTCATACCGTGCTGCCATGTTACTTCTCCTTTCTCACGCCTTTGAAAGGAGTTTTGTCAGACTTCACATCCATGAAGCGACCCGTAACTGCATCACGCTTAACCCAATGACCACTTTGGGTTTCTGTTTGAGAACGTTGGCGCACTGCGCCGCGACGTTGGTTATCACCAACAGGGGGATTGGTAGCCATAGTAGGCCTCCTCAGTTAGTTCATAGTGTAAAAAGGTTTGACACTAACCGGGAGTTAATAGAAACTTATGTCGTCGAACAGTAGTTCCATTAACTTCGGTTAATGAACTCAGAAAAGAAGCTGCTCTAAAAAAGAGTAGCTTTTTTTCTATACCTACGATAATACTGGTCAATCTGAGCACGTCAAGCGTTTTGATCAGTTTTTTAGATCTTTCTTGATCGTGCTGATCGACTAATTAGATTGAGGCAGTCATGACTAGCGAACTTTCAGGTTATCAGAAAGAATTATTAGCTCACATTGAGTTTATAGGTCGATTCTATGGAGTCGTGTCTCGAGCTGATCTGGTCAAAAGGTTCGATATAAGCGAAGCAAGTGCTACCCGCACATTCCAGCTTTACAATTCGATAGCACCTGATAATTTGATTTACAGACCGAATATCAGACGCTATGAGTGGCAAGATAATGCATCGCCTGTTATCGAAGTATCTATCAATAAATGTCTGAGCACACTAACAGATGGCTTCGGCGACAGCTTTGCACACGCAACAGATAAACCATTTGCGGTTAAAAACAGTTTATTTCATGTAAACTTGGATATTTTGGCTGGCATTACTAGAGCCATAAAACGGAAGTACCCGATATCCATTAACTATCTATCCAAGTCATCCCCACTAGGCGCTAAAAGACAAATTGTACCTCATTCGATTGCAGATAGCGGACTACGCTGGCACGTAAGGGCATTCGACCGCAAACGCAATGAGTTTCGTGACTTCGTAATTAACCGAGTGAGCTCATTGGATCCTTGCAAATCTGATGAAATTCTAACTCATGAAGAGCGAGCAGCTGATGACGAGTGGAATACAATAGTCGAGCTTGAGCTACAACCACACCCTAGATTGAGCGAGATAGCCCCAATGATTGAGTTCGAGTACCAAATGGTATCTGGCATTTTGAAGAAAAAAGTAAGACAAGCTTTAGCTGGGTATTTACTGGATAGCTGGAATATTGATGCCTCTCCAGATGCATCTCTTTCAGGGGAGCATGTAATGCTGCACTTAAGAAACGCCGAAGAGTTGAAGTTTAAAAATAAAGTCTTAGCTCCTGGTGCAGGACATTGCTAGGTTGAGTGCATATAACATCTACAGTTACTCTCGATTTTTGTGTGTAAATTTATCAGCATACCCTTCTCAGCGACGCCTTTTATTAGTACACTTATACTAACTTATTAAAACTGGAATTTATTATAATTATGTTGAGCTATATCAGTTTGTTTAGCAGCGCAGGCGTAGGTTGCCATGGATTAAAAAGCTTAGGCTTTGACTGCGCAGCCACGGTCGAACTGATCGAACGCCGCATTAATGTCCAGAAAGCAAACAAAAAGTGTTCAGATGAATCAGGATATATCTGTGGAGACCTGACGGATAAAAATGTGCAGTCAGAATTGCTTAAGCAAGCTGACTCCTATTGCAGCCGCAAGAAAGTTGCAAACATAGATTTGGTTATTGCTACTCCACCATGCCAAGGTATCAGCGTGGCAAACCATAAAAAAAATAATAAAGAGATAGTCAGAAACTCTTTAGTGTTGGAGTCTTTAAAAATCATAGACGAACTCCAGCCCAAATATTTTATACTGGAGAATGTTCGTGGGTTTTTGAAAGCAGCCTGTCTTGATACCGATGGTACTTCTAAAAGTATATTTAATGCTTTGCAAAGACACCTTTTCGACACTTATAGGTTTTCATCTCGAGTTGTTAACTTCAAAGATTTCGGTTCAAAATCGAGCCGTACAAGAACATTAGTTATTGGCGTCCGGCGTGATATAAAAGATTGCTCACCCGATCAGTTATTCCCTGATAGGAAGCCAGTTATGCCTTTAGCTGAAGTCATCGGGCATCTTCCTCGGTTAAAGAAAATGGGTGAATTCAGTAATGATGACTATTTACATTCGTTTAGGCCATATAAAAAGCACATGGAGCCTTGGATCGCTGCAACTAAATATGGCATGAGCGCTTTCGATAACGAACCTGAGCATCTGAAACCACACCAGGTTAAAGATGGCAAGATCGTTGTAAACAAAAGTAAAAACTCTGATAAATACAAAAGACAAAAATGGGAAGATGTTGGCCCTTGCATTCATACGAGAAATGACTGTCTGCCTAGCCAAAATACCATCCACCCAGAAGATAACCGCGTCTTTAGTATTAGAGAGCTAATGCTGATGATGACAATTCCTGATGATTTTCGGTGGATCCCCTCAGGCGAAGAGCCTGTAGATGAGAGCTCATTTTTGCAATTCCATAAGAAACATGACGTCAATATACGTCAATGTATTGGAGAAGCAGTACCTACCAGCATTTTCTCAGCAATTGCTGATAAGATAAAAGCAACTGAATCTCAGAAGAAACTATCAAAAAGCAAGATTAATGAATTAATAGATAGCTACCAGTTACAGGAGCAGGAAAACCTTCATAAGTTCATCTCCAAGAACCCTGAACAGTTACACTTTCAGTCATTGATGATGATTTGTGAGGTTTCTAATGCTAACCGCCAAGCTAACGCTGCTTATTACACAAGACAAGATTCATGTTTTGATATCGTCAACGAACTTCCTGATTTCTCAAAGAGGAGGCTTCGCATTCTTGAACCGTCTGTTGGCATAGGTAACTTTCTATATGCAATAGCAGCAAAATACTTTGATAAAGAAGTAATTGTTGATTGCGTTGACATTGATGAAGCGTCGCTCGAGACATGTGCGTTACTTGCGGAAAAGTATCTACCTAAGAATGTCCACCTTAACTTTATTCACTCAAATTATCTTACCTGTGAGAATCTGAATGCAGGTGGTTATGACTTAGTTATTGGCAATCCTCCCTATAAGGAAGCATCAAAGGAAGAGTTGGAAAATTACCGCACACAATTTGTAAACCAGAAGACAAAAAACCTGTTCAACTTCTTCGTAGAGAAGAGCCTACAGTTGTCCAGTTGTGTCGCACTCGTAATACCGAAAACGTTCTTAGACTCACCTCAGTACGCTGAAACACGTACGATTGTTCGTAAAAAAGCCATTAACGCTATAGTAGATTTTGGGGAAACCGCTTTTGATGTAAAAATCGAAACCATCGGATTAGTTATTTCATCAAATTCGAATGCAAACTCATTGGTGCACGTATACTCCCATAGACTGTCTCAACACAGTTACAAAGAGCAGAGTTATATAACCAATACCGGATTCGATGCTTGGTTAATCTATAGAAACAGCGAATTTGACCGTGTGGCCAAAACCATGTCTTTCGGAAAGTTTACAGTTTTCAGAGACAGACAAATTTCTAAAGCTATCTTGAAAGATGCTGGCGAATATCGGGTTATCAAGTCAAAGAATATTGGTGACAACCAGATTATCTATACCGATGACGATAAGTACATTGAGCATGATGAAAAGCTCTCGGTATTTAAGTTTTTAAACCAACAGGTGCTTCTGGTACCGAATCTTACCTACAATCCAAGAGCAGCTTGGTTGCCTAAAGGTTGTATACCAGATGGCTCGGCGGCAGTGCTGGTCCCTAGCGTTCCAGTTACTGATGAACAGATTGAATACTTTTCTTCTACTGAGTTTCGAGAATTCTATCAGATCGCCCGAAATTACAGTACGCGCTCTATGAATATAGATAACTCATCAGTTAAGTATTTTGGCGTAAAAGAAAGTCAAAGCATCAATCTGTCACGTAGTGCTCAGCAAGCTCCTTTTGCATTAGCTCTATAGGCATACTAGGCTCAAGCAGGTCCTCGTCGAGGCCTGTATTGACCATTTCTATAAAGCGATGGATTGAATAAAACGAATCATTTTTTATTTCCGACAATTTAATACTGCTCAATTTGGCGATCAGGCAAAGTAGTTGATAAGACCTCGAGACCGTTCGCGTATCTCCATTGGGGTGAGCATACGCATTATGCTGTGTCGGGTTGATCAAAACCAGATTTTCAAATGTATCTGAAAGCTCCGGGAACAATGAGACGGGAAATATGTGATGCGCATGCATGTGCGGAGTACCATCATGAATATAAACCTCATTAGACGCAACATCGTCCTGAGAATGGTATTGCCTTACTTTTCTTTTAGCGCGATCAACTTGATACCGTTCGGCATCCGTATCTAAAACTGTGTGAGTATTAGCAAACTCAGTCCTAGACATCCCTTTTGGTTTTTGAATGTCTCGAAAGTTAACTCTGTTGTAGCATAGAGAACTATACGAAATAGGCAGTTTAGAAACTCTGCCTTTCTCCGTGCCCTTTGATTTCCTACAAAATGCCAGTGGATTTATTACTTGGGTGAAAATTCGTGCAGGCTCGAATTTCTTTTTGACCCCAGTGTAATTAAAATAAGTTTGAGTAAACTCATTTTTTAGCTTAGCAAAGCTAGCTGCATCCTGATTATTGAAGAACTCATCGAATACTCCTTTAAGCTCTGAGTCCAGTATTACTTTTTCGAGAAATATACACAAAAAACTCAATGCTCGTTGGTCACTCATAGCAATGTATTCAAGAATTTCACGATTACTAACTTGGTATTTATAAGCATTTCCACGCTTACCAACTTTACTCAGTATACCAGCTGTCCAGAACATCCTTATAGGTTGAGAAAACACCTTATCGTACTCTTTTTCTGTTGTTTTCTTGCCAATATCAGGCTTTTGAAACAAGTTGACCATTGTGTCATTTGAAAACTTGCTCGTTCTAATATCACTACAGGTGAACTCATCCGTTTCATCATCAATGTAGAACAATATAGACTCAGCCACAGCACTGATGACGTCAGGCTTGCACTTTTGATCGGTAAACCGGTGGTTCTCATTTACCCTTAAGTCCAGGTTAAGGCTATCGATGTGCTGCTTTACTTTATTCTCTATATCCCTATACACTTGCTGCTCCAAACATGAACAATTTTTGTAGTGGAAACATACAGTTTGACCACCGTATACTGAAATAAAGGACTATCGTTATGGCTAGTTATCCTCTAACTTTTGGAAAGAAAGATCAATTAGAATTCGCCGATGAAGCTGAGTTATATTACATAATCGGATACCTGACAAAAGCTAATTATTTCGAGCTTAAGCACGAAGATAATGACGAACAAAAAGCCTGGGGCAAAGAAAAAAGAATTCACGTTTTGAATACCCCGGCCAATTACCCAGCCCCCTTAAAAAATGCACACACGAAAGGTAATAGTTCATCTGTTCTTTACAGAATCAACTGTAACCATTTTGTCGAAGAACTACTTAAGCTAGGTTTTGCTCTCAATCAAAAGGTTCAAAATGTACCAGCGATCAGGTCCAACATTCCAAAGCCGTTCTTGAGTAACTTTGATAATGGATGCAATGCTTGAGCAGAGCTCCTATGTTCATTTTATTGGATTCTATACCGTTAAATGACTGGTTGTCATGTGACCTATTACAGCAAGAAGAGAGCAGCAGGCTATGGCGAATTATAATTTGACTTATGGCAAGAAAAGTCAGCTTGAGTTTCAAAATGAAGATGACTTATTCTTCACAATTGGCTTTCTGACGAAAGCCGATACTTTCATGCTCAAGTGGGAACACAATGAGCAGCAAGGAGCTTGGGGAAGTGAGGGTCGGATTCATGTTCTACAAATGCCAAATAACTATCCTGCTCCCCTTAAGAGCGCACACACTAAAGGCGTAGGGAAAGTGCAGTTTAGGATTAATTGTAACTCTTTTCTGAAGTTGTTGCAGGACTTAGGGTTTGTCAGAAATACGAAATCACAAAATCTTCAAACAATTAGAAGCAACATACCTCCGAAGTATAAAGCTAGCTTTGATAAAGGCTGTACTGCCTAATATCAGCCCTTACCATATCTGTACGCCATAGGTATGCTTTGTTCAATGTGTCAGCTGCAATACAATAGTGAGGCGACAAAAAGAGATTAACTTCCCTAAAGTATTCTTGGGGCTGTTATCGTAGAGGATTCACTCGAAGGCCTTAAAAAGCTGCTTAAAAAATACAAACTTTGAGGTCATAATGGCGAAGTTAAAACCAAGAGCAAGATTAATACGCACTATCGGTGATAAATTAATAAGCGGTCCAGAGGCTGCTATCATTGAGCTAGTTAAAAACTCTTATGATGCAGACTCACCCTCGGTAGAAATATCAATAGACCCACCTTCAGAAAGCCACTCTGGAAAAATCATAGTGAAGGACTTTGGTCATGGGATGACATACGACAACATTCTTAATGACTGGCTGGAGCCTGCTACTGACACTAAGACTAAGAACACTTTATCCAAATCAGGAAAGAGGACTGTTCTCGGGGCTAAAGGAGTCGGCAGATTCGCCTCCGCTAGTTTGGGTAAGAAAATAAAGTTAACGTCTACCGCAAGGTTACATAGCGGCTACGAAAAAAGCTCACTAAAGCTAGATTGGAGTATATTCGAGTCCAATACTTACTTGGACGACATTGATATTGATATTAACCGGACAGAGGTTTCGAGTGCAGATAACACTGGCGTCAGTATAGAGATTACAGAGTTGTCTACCATTTGGGATGAAAAAAAAGTTCGCAAACTAGTTCGGGAATTACGACGCCTTGCTACCCCACAGCACGATGAAACTGCACAATTTGATATCTATCTTGATCTTAAACACTTCAGTAAAGGAAACCCTGCACCATACAATTTCAATGGCCCACAGCTGCTTTTTGAGACAAATCGAATCGCAGAAGTAATAGAGGACTCGAACGCAGACAACACAAAAAAAACTAGTAATACATTAATAACACCATACAGAATCAGTAAAGAGTCTGACTATCATCTGCAAGGTTCGTTTGATGCTGATGGAAAATTTACAGGTACTTTCACTATTGTTCGCGGAGATAATCTGCCTATTCCTTTGAACTTAGACGCCCCTCCACTCGAAATTGGAGAATTACCTTGTGGTCCAATCGGTGTTGACCTTCGACTATATGATCTAGAGAAAGAATCAATCGAAAAATTACTAGAACGCATGGGGCTCAATTTCTCTGATTTTGGTCTACGTAATGCAAGAGCAATGATTTCAGAAAACACAGGGATAGGAATATACAGAACTGGATTCAGAATTCGGCCTTATGGTGAACCCGATAATGACTGGTTAAAGCTCGAGAATCGGCGAGTTCAGAATCCTTCTAAAAGAATTGGGCACGGTCAAATATCAGGGACAATTAATGTTGGTTCAGAAAGTGAGTCCAACCTTATTGAACGGAGTAGCCGTGAGGGGCTTGAAACAAACAGTGCCTTTGAGCGACTTGTTACTTTGATAACAAATGTTTTACTGAAAATAGAGCAGAAAAGATTTGATTTTAGGGCCAAGGCTGGAATTAGTAGAAAACCCGTCAAACGAATAGAAAAGGCGCGTGAACTATCGTCACTTGACTCGATAACTAGAGCTGTGCGAAATCTTCCAGAAGAGGCGCAAAAACCGTTATTGCTTAAAATTGAAAAAGAATCTCAAATTCTAACAAAAACTCTTGATGAAATAGAGGCATATCAACGTTTACTAGAATCTCGAGCCGCGCTAGGTATGGTCGTAGCCCAAGTTGTTCATGATGGACGCACCTATTTAGAACCTATTAACTCATCCGCTAAATCAATAATCAAGAACGCGCCCTATGTACTCGAAGACAGTCCTAAAGGGGAGCTAGTCAGGAAATTTTACCCCACATACGGGCAAGCTGTATTAGACGGTTCAAAAGGCCTATCATCTCTCTTCAAATCCTTAGATCCTATCTCGGGAAGACGGAGAGGACGTCCTGTTGAATTTTCTGCAATCGAAAGTATAAATAACACATTAAACTTACTCGCCGAAGCGTTGATTATGTCATCGGTAAATGTTGAATTAGAGGTTGATGAACACCTGAAGCTCTACGGGTACCCTGGCGATCTCCAGTCAGCTATGGTTAATATCATACACAATGCAATACATTGGCTGAAAAGCACCGAAAACAACAAAAAAATCGTAGAAATCTCCTCTAAAGTAGAAGGGGATATGGCGAAAATATCAATATCAAACAATGGCCCTCTTATAGACGAACAGGATCAAAATGCCATATTTGATGCTGGATTTTCTCTCAAGTCTGATGGGCATGGTCTTGGTTTATCAATTGCTAAAGAAGCATGTAAAAACAGCAATGGAGACCTGAGCTTAGACGAAGATTCCATCGATACTTGCTTTGTAATTACGTACCCAATTTCTCAATAGATTAAAACTATGAAACTAAATTTACTTATCGTCGAGGATTCACAACCAGTCCTAAACCAATGGGATGAAAAGCTTCAATTCTACAAAGTTGGGGATAATCCCATATATTCCATAGAACACGAATCGGTAACTAATTTGAGCGAAGCTAAACGACTTCTAGAAAATACCAAGTTTGATGCGGCTGTTATCGATATACGTTTAGATGAGGATGGTGAACAAACAGCTCATGGTAATGATATTCTTAAGAACTTATCTGAAAACTCACTTACTGTCTGTGCTGTATATACCGGTGAACCAGGCACTGAGATTGTCGCCGAACATCAGAAAGATTTTGTTCAAGTTTTTGAAAAAGGCGACGGGGATGGCATCGAAAAAGTCCTAGATTGGCTAGATGCAAAAGCAGGAATGATATCAGCCATCAGGACAATGCAAGATTCTTTTAACAAGTCTATGGCTGAAGCATTCACTAGATCTATTTGGCCTCGTTGGAGTTACTGGTTAGATGAAGTAAGCAAACAAGAATTTGCAGAAAGAGCCCTAACACGTCATATGGCTACCCACCTTCATGCTTCTTTCCTCAATGAAGTAAGTGCAGTGCATCCAGAAGAGCATTATTTTATTCCCCCCCTTCAAGAACGCTTGGACACAGGAGATATAGTTCAGATAGAAAATGAGTACTTTATTCTTATCACGCCGCGATGTGATCTGGCGAGAGAACAAAACCCTACTTTCCAGCTGGTGAAACTCGTCTCAACCCAAGAAAAATGGAACGAATTGCATGACCTACAAGTAAACGGCGCTAATAGAAAGGCTAGAGAAACAGCCGATAAGGATTTACGCAAATTGATAAACCATGGGGACCGTTCACCTAAGCTTCACTTTCTTCCCCAGATAAAGCTGAATGACAATGAAATTTTAGGTCCTTTTCATGCACAATTTAATTTTATGAAGTGCATGGAAGCAACCACTGAGAGTAGAGCAGAGCTCAGCGAGCGTCGAGTAGCAACATTGTCCAATGAGTTTGTTCCATCTTTAGTGGAACGACTAGGAGCATATTTCAGCCGAATTGGTACACCAGACTATTCGCATCCCGAATAATTATAGTTCAACAATTCCATTACAACCTTGCCTATCTGCTGTGCCAAATAAGGCGGCACAGCATTTCCAACTTGTACATACTGCTGAGTTCTGGTTCCCTCAAACTTGTAGTTATCGGGAAATGTCTGCAATCGCGCAGCTTCTCTAACAGTTAAACTGCGACACTGTTTAGGGTCATAGTGAATAAAGTAGTGACCATCTTTTGAAATGTGGCTAGTTACTGTTGTTGAGTATTTGTTTGCAGCTTGAGTCCGGAATCGGTCTGCATGTGAGCCACTATTCCAGTTTTCATGCGCGGGCGCTAAATCAGCCGGGAAGTCATGTGCTTTAGGTGAAACCCCACCACTCAACTTGGTAAAAGCTGCGCTATATGCGTAACGAAGTAAATCACTCTCCATATGCCCGCGAGTTTCATGATTTAATACACAAGGAGGCTCCACAGCTCGGTACCATTCGATTAAATGCTCAGGCATTTGGCTCGGAAACTTAATGGGCTGAGAAGCTGAACGTGCTAGCCTCTTTAGAGGCTTAACATCTAAACTTTGAGATTGCTTGAACTGCTTTTTAAGAAGACGCTTAACAATAGTAGCATTATTTGAAACTACACTTTCCCAATCTTTCACTATATCTTTACGCTTTGAGAAACCACTTCGTAACTTTGGTAGATCGCCTAACACTTGTTCTACCGTCGATTTATGCTCTAATCGATTGAGGGTCCTTGGAGTACCTTCGATATCGGCTCGTACCCCCAACAAAATAACTCGATGGCGGGCTTGAGGCACACCGTAGTTTTCTGACTTTATAAGGAAATCAGTAAAATCGTCATACTTTGGGTCATCCGGGTTGTTTGCATCTACAACCAACGAAAAGATCTTGTATCTTGGAGTCTCGATTCTTGTAACACGCTCTGGCGCCCTCAAGTCTTCTAGAATTTTAGGAAACATTACTTCCCCATCTAGTTTAGCGGAGAGAATACCGCGAACATTTTCCATTACGAATACATCCGGTTGCGCAATAGACAGAACTTTCAGATATTCTTTATACAGAAAGTTTCGATGGTCTTTTTCTGCCTTGTAACCTTTTATTCCCGCATTGCGAGAGCGGCCTGCAAGCGAGTACGCCTGACACGGCGGGCCACCGATGATCACCCTTGGCTTGTCTCCATGAGCTCTAACCAGCTCTGAGATTCTCGAATGAATCTCCTTGTTGTCATCACCAAGAGCGTGTGGCGTATACAAGGTTTCCCGCAAACTCTCTTCAGCCTCGAGCGGGAAATGAGCAAACAGCTCTTCCCTCGTATAGGTTCCCAGCAAATAGCCATTATAGTAATCTAGGCCTAATTCAGAATTTTTAATCTTTCTATAAAAAGCCCTAGTAGTGAGGGTTTTGTGTGCAGATGGTTCTTTTTCAACAGATACACCGATTCTAAATGGGTAACTTCCATCAACATCAGCGACTGAAGATATGCCTTCGCCCAGCCCGCCAGGCCCCGCAAAAAGGTCGATTACAAGAACTTCACCTGTTTCCATTGGTTCACTATTATTATCGTTTTATATGTGAATTGATCATACCAGGCAAATAAACATAAACAATTATTTTATTCTTACACTCTCCCTGAACTAACTGTCACCGGCAATGTAAAACTGACCCACTAACGGCAATTTAAAATTGACCCACCTGAGGCACAATGACCGCCTGATCTGAAAAAAAGAACGGCGGTTGAGATGCAATGTTAAATCAGGAGTCACTAGTGGATATTCATGTGTTACACCAACAAGGTCACAGTATCCGGGCTATCAGCCGCAAATTAGGCATAGCACGCAACACAGTTCGCAGTTATTTGCGCGACATAGCGCGCACACCGAGTTATGGACCAAGGCTTGAGCGACCATCAAAACTGGATCCCTTTAAGCCTTATCTGCGGGAGCGTATTGAAGCCGCAAAGCCCTACTGGATACCGGGAGCCGTCTTGTTCCGTGAAATTGAAACGCAGGGTTATGACGGTAAGGAAGGGATTGTAAAAATCTATATCCGTCAGTTTAAGCCTCAGACTGAAGAGGAAATTGTCCGATTTGAAACGGCACCGGGGAAGCAAATGCAGGTGGACTTTACGACCATCAAGCGGGGTCGCTTTAAGCTCAAAGCTTTCGTTGCAACCATGGGCTTTAGCCGCGGCTCTTACGTTCGGTTCAGCACTCACGAGAAGCAGGAGGACTGGATAACCGGTATTCGGGAAGCCTTGCACTACTTCGGCGGTGTGCCGAAAGAAGTTTTGTTTGATAATGCCAAATGCCTGATGATTGAGCGCGATGCGTATGGTGAAGGTCGTCATCGCTGGAATAAGCACCTGCTTGAGCTGGCGTCCGATTATGGATTTAGGCTAAGAGCCTGCCGCCCATATCGAGCTAAAACCAAAGGTAAGGTCGAGCGGTTTAACGGCTACCTGAAAAACAGTTTTATTACGCCACTGGCAGCGACGTTGAAGCAAGCCGGGCTGGCATTGGATGTAGAAACGGCTAACGCTCAGGTCGGTCCCTGGCTCGAGGATGTCGCGCATCAGAGAAAACACGGAACCACGAAGCAAAAACCTGCGGTATTGCTGGTTAAAGAGCAACTGGCGTTAGCACCGTTACCGGCAAGGCCGTTGTCCGATAAAACCCGGCCAATACCATCACGTACCGCAATGCCGATAGAGAGCTTCCAGCACCCGCTAAGTGTCTACGACCAATTACTGGGCGCTCGCCCATGAACCTGCAAATGGAGCGGATACAGAGTGCCTGTGACACACTGAAATTAGGCACCCTGGCAACCGAATGGTCAGCAATCGCTGACACCGCCGCCGGTAGAGAAGACTCATTGGCTGACTTCCTTGAGCAGTTGCTGAGCGTTGAGCTGGAAGCCCGGCAGCAACGCACACGGGAAACCCTGCTCAAGTTCGCCGGATTACCGGCCATAAAATCGTTCTCGGATTACGACTTTAAGTTCGCCACCGGGGCACCCAAAAAACAGCTTCAGGAGCTGACCAGCCTGGCCTTTATCGAGCGGGCAGAGAACATCGTTTTACTCGGGCCAAGCGGTGTGGGGAAAAGCCATCTGGCATTAAGTTACGCCTATCAGGCCATTCAGAAAAGCATTAAAGTGCGCTTTATTACCGCTGCCGACCTGATGCTGCAGCTGGCGACGGCAAAGAAGCAGGACCGGCTCGAAAGCTATATTAAACGCAGTGTTATGGCACCCAAACTACTGGTCATCGATGAAATCGGTTATTTACCCTTCGGACGTGAAGAAGCGAATCTGTTCTTTAACGTCATAGCCAAGCGTTATGAGCACGGCAGCGTTATTGTTACCAGTAACTTACCGTTCTCACAATGGTCAACGGCCTTCGCTGACGACCAGACGCTGACAGCGGCACTGCTCGACCGGTTACTGCATCATGCACACATCGTGCAGATTGCCGGAAACAGCTATCGGTTACGAGGGAAAAAAGCGGCTGGAATAGTACCGGTAACGAATCAGCAGATTAATGAGTAAACCGCTAAGGGTGGGTCAATTTTACTTTACCGCTAAGTGGGTCAAAATTAGATTACCGTTGACACTAACAGTATCTTATCAATCAAATTGCAGTTTTCAGCTACTTGATTTTCCAGCGCCACGGACGGTAAATAATTACAAGATTTGAAAGAGTAGAGTTCGTTAAGTCTCGCTGATATAGTTGCTGTAATGCGATTCACAGGGATATGAAAAATTGCAACGCATCACACACGTGATAACAAGAGCCTACAAGCCTCTCATTACCGTCGTTATCGTATCGGCTGCCTTACTTCTTTCTGTTACACCAGTAACGGTTAACGCTCAAACCCCGCCAGTTAAAATGAGTAACAGCAAGATATGTCACGATACTTCCAGTCCTTATTATAAGCGTACCAAGAACTTCAAAGCATACGATTCAATTACCGCATGCCTTGATGCCGGAGGCCGACTTCCTAAAAGGCAGAAAGTACTAGGTGCAAGAAACTCTACTGAGTTAAGCTCATCCAGCGAGTACTCTAGGAGTGCTTTTGCCGGTTGGATAGATGAAGACGGGGATTGCCTCAATACACGCCACGAACTTTTGTTGGAGCTTTCAACGGGGCCAACAACTAAGTCTAGTGACGGTTGTCGCGTGATAAGAGGCCGGTGGAACGACCCATATTCGGGCTCTGTCTTTCTTGACTCTTCTAAAATGGACATTGACCATCTGGTACCTCTAGCTTGGGCCTGGCGAAATGGCGCTTCCTCATGGTCAGAATCAGAAAGAGACAGGTTCGCCAACGACCCTATCAACCTTTTCGCGGTAAGCGCTAGTTTAAACCGCAGTAAGGGAGCCCAGGGACCCGATAGCTGGTTGCCCCCTAATGAAAAATTCCACTGTCAGTACGTGACAAGATTTTATCGTGTGCTATTGAAGTACGAATTTCCTGAAGCTGTTCGTAGTCATGCAAAATCGCACGTTAACTCAAAGTGCTGAGTTTTCTCTAAGTTTAGGGCACAATTCGTTGTCCCTGCATCAACCCATTTTAAATGCGGACCGGTTATGTGAGCAGGTAGCCTGAAGTTCTCTTTCATGAATGACTTTTGAGTGCATATAAGCTTTTATTGGACACTATTCTGAGTAGTTTGTGAAAGCCTAAGTGAAGTAACATGGATTGAATTGATTCTTAATAGGTTTCTAGTTAATTTAGTGTTACTCAGGCATTAGCATATTGACCTGATATCAACTTATCAAAACAGGGAGCTCTCCAATTGGAAAATGTATTAGGTAAGTTCTTAGCTGGATTCATACGAGTACTGTTAGAGATTTTTTTCGAAGAAGATAATGATGAGAGGCCTAGACGTTCACTGGATGAAGACGATGGTATAACTGACGCGGTTTATTATGATGGATTTGGCAACGAATACACCCGCGATTCGACAGGTGAATTGAGAGGTTGGGATAATGCTCCACCAGATTAGTTGGTGAAGCTTGGCTTTTTCATCACTCTTTGCCTTGGTAAGGGTAGCGAGTTAAATTGCATTAAGGGTTCCCGGCCGTCTTTAATTAATAGTACGCTACTCTATGTTGTTGAGTGTTATTAAGATACGCACTCCTGAGGCTACCCGTTACTATAAAAAATGACTGTTAATTAGAAGTGCTTATTTACTAACGCCCGAAGAGTTTGCAAAACAGGTGCTTAAAAACTGAAATTTCACTGATAAGATGGAGTTAGCTCAGGGAAACTTACTATCCACGACAGCCAGTATTCAGTTGATAGTCTACACTCGGTTTAAACACTTTTATTGAGGGACCTGCGATGAAAACAACAGCAAATCAATCGGTAGAGGTTATTGCTGATATTCTTTGTGATGCCTGCGGTGCTAGCGTTGTCCCTGACTTCCAAAAAGAGCATCGTGACAACCTTAACGACTTTAGCGAGTATGGAATACTGCATGCGTCGTATGGTTATGGTTCAAACCAGGACGGTGACTCATTCCATTTTGACTTATGCGAAAGGTGCTTCAAAGAGTTAGTAAGTAAGGTAAAGAGCATGCCGGCATGTAACGCTCAAGGTGCTTAAGGCACTTTTTATAAATCTACCCAGTGCGAGGAACGGTCTATGGCTCCCAGTACACTTCCAACAGGTCAAAGAGCCGATGTTCCAGAAGGTAATAAACTTCTTAGTTTACGTCAGATACAGAAAACCGACATTGTGTCGGCTCTACTCTATGCTGATAGGGCATTATTTCAATGAGGCACGAGTTTTTGTGCGGACTCTACCTTCTTGCTTAGCTCTAGCAATAGCGGCGTGAAGCATGCGCAAACCGGTAGCTTTCCTTTCAGAGACTTTAAGAGTTTGGTTTGAATGCATAAAAATCTCCAGAATTACCATCGTAGGGGTTACCTACTAACCATCAAATCAATCTTACGCCAACACTCTTGTAGCTTGCAAGCACCTTATAAATAGCGTTTAATTTTTTTAGAAGGGGGAGGTCAGGGCTATAGGCTATCTAGTGAAAGCTGGGAAGTCCACTCTTTGCATTGTAGTCACTTTAGAGTTACACCAAGAAACACTGAGGCTATCCTGTATTGGAGCAGTACCAGCAATAACTAATAGAAAGCCTGGGCCTGGTTCAATTGATGACTGATATATCTCGGTAATAGCTTTTATATCCGATGGAGAAGGAGTGGCAACTCCTTCCGGATGGGTATGCCAGTCTCCTAAAAAATATAGTCCATCTTTGTATTTTTCATCGATTTCTCGCTGCTCTTGAGCATGATCTGCTTTGTAACTATGACGAGAGCGTTTATCCGTTTTTCTTGGTCCTGTAATGGCACCAATCGTTATGTGTCCTTCTACATTAAACTTCCCAAAAAGCTGCCCCCCTGCCTCCTTGCTATAGCATCTATTCTGCCTGTAACGAGTGAGGTGCATTAGTACGTCTGATGGAAACTCGATAATTATTTTCCGATCTGGAGTTTGATAAAAAAGTGAAGTATCTTCAGTTACTGAGCTTTGCATGAATAACATTTTCCACAGAAATCAACTGTCTTCTTGTATTCAAATGGACCGTCATAACCATTAGGGCGATATTGCAAGTGTTCAGGTGTCCATTTTCCCCCAAGATCGTGAATATCCTCTGTTGCGCATGCATAAACGCGATGTTCTGGAGCTGCTGTTTTCCCTACTAAAATATCAACACAAAGACGAGTTACCAGTAACTCTACTTTCCCTACTGTTAATGGTCCATATGGCTGAAACTCAGTACCGCAACCCGGTTCCGTTTTCACCTGAGTATCGCCTTCGAAATCTGTGTCTGCTTTTCGCAAGAAACCTTCTGCTTCAAAGTAACAAGAAAGCCCGGGAGATTCATAAGTCAATGCCAACGCATTACCTGTAGTACCATGAGTTCCTAGCCATCCATATACTGTGGGGGTGTTAATTTGGCGACTACGAAACCAGTCATCCCACATGAAATCATTTGAAGGCTCGGCAACGCATCTAACGATTAAGTCGCAATCTGATAGATCTTTTTCTATCTTACTTATTTGATGTTCCCAGCTTTCAGGAATAGGAACGAATTTGCTATGAGGATAGTTTTTACTTAAGTGAGCAGCTAAACCGTGCGCCTTATTAAAAAGAACACTCTCCATTCCCAATGTGTGGCGCCCAATATTATTAGGTTCAAGCATTTCCGGATCTATTATTTCAATAGAACCTACTCCTGCTTGTGCTAAACGCGAAGCTACCTGAGAACCTAACGAGCCCGCCCCGACTACCAAAATCTTGCTTCCAGCAAGTCTTGAGTGATAAGGGTCATTTGCTCTTCCATGACTCCAATCACTATCCGCTCTTTTAACCCGAAAACTATCAAAGCGACTAATGTGGGCCAATAGCCATTTAATGTATTTAAAGAACAGGAGACGGCCCTCACTGAAACCATCAGGTGGTATGGCTGATAGCCTTCCACCAATAAGACCAATTCCATTCTCATTCCGAATTGCAAGTACTACATAAATTTCTTTGTGCGGAGATAATTGACTAGCGATTTTTTCTATATTGGAGCATTGAGTCCATAACGTCCTAATGAACCTCTTACTACCTAAAGGAAAAGGAAGCGCAGGGGCTTCATCAACAAAGCCGAATATAGCCTGAAAAGTGTCATTATTCCCTTTTATTCCGCAGTTGTTTAACCATGTCTCCACAGTTTCATCGCTTTCACCGAAAAGCCAATAATTAGCAGTTTTCTTGCATGTGACCAGCCTAGTCTCAGTATTCTTTAGGTCTAAAATACTTAAACCTATTGACTTAGTTTTCGATGAGCGTCCCCAATACGATAAGAACTCTCTTTTTGATTCTAGCTCTATAAATTCAGATGATTGGCAGCTATTTATGAGCTCGAGAGCATTGTATATACAATTATTAATGCTATCGTCTAAGTTTTCAATTGGTAACCAATTATTACTAGGAAGACAAAGGTAGCCGTGTTCCTCAACGTGAGGCCACTCTAAATATCGAGACTCCCCACATAGAGCAATATGAATTTGAGAATATGGAAATTCATAGTCAATTAATACATAGAGCTTACTCTCATGATCCGGAAGACTTACTAGCCAACCGTTAACAATCCCCTTATGCTGAAAGTTCTCGATTACTTTCTTTGTTAGAGGTTCTACTTCTAGCATATGAAACCGAAGCCAAGCGCTTAACTGACTTCGGTATTGTCCATATAACTTACCTAAAAAGCTAATTTTATCAGGCATATGGTTGTTCAGATTTCCCTTTTCTCACCTTCGGAGGTGCCTTCTCCAGAGCCTTTGGAGAAGCAGATTTTTTAGGCCCAGAACCAAAAATTTCTATCTTTAAAGGCTCTTCGCTCGAATCCCTCATGGTGATAAACATTTGTCCTTCGACGTCCGAAGCTATCTGCTCATATTCTCTTTTGGCTAAATCTTTACCTTCCTTTTTGGGTTTTGGCTCATCAGTACTGGCAACTATAAGAGCTCTATCAAGTGTTTGAGAAAGAGCTTTATAGGCTTCTTCATCGATTTCGCAATCTTCACCTTTCCCCTCCTGACCACTCTTTTTATCGTCGTTATATTTATCGTAAGACAAAGTCCCCAAAGAGCAGTGGTGAGGCGTTTGCAGAATATTATATTGAATACTCTCTAACGCATCCTTATTTCGAGACCAAATCCTCTTCCAGATATTGATTTCAGCGTCACCACCAGTTAAGAAAAAACCGGAAGCTTCTGCTCCACTTTCTGGTGCCAATGAAAATCGCATAACGATGCTTGAGTTATTTTTTCCCGACAACTCTTCTGCCTCTTCCTCTGTCACTAATTTTGGGGAAAGCAAAAGCGCTGAGAAAGTATCATCTGCACTGCCGCATAAATCAGAAGTCCCTTCTCCTGTTTTAACTAAAATATCCTCTAAACCATCTGACTTATGATGCACATCCTCTCCAAGGATCTTTATCATGTTGCCGCTTTCTTTAGCTCTTTCTTCATCGTTTTTGAATAGCTTGACTCGACGCTTAGCCTCGTCTCGCCAGGCCTGCGCATCTTCATTCAACTTACCGTCAATTTTGTCCTTTCGTCGAAACGTCAGCGGAGATGACCACATTTCCCGGATCAATATTTTCTCTGGCTCATTACCCTCTGACTTATCCATGCTAGAAGGGGCGCCAAGATGGAAATGATTTCTCAAACCAGATATGTGATCTCGATCAGGATGAGATAACATGAATACGTCTACAAAAAGTCCCCCCTCACTATCACGGTCTAGTCGCTTTTTGAGCATCCTTGCTACATCGGGATAATCTTTTTCACTTTCCTTGTCTGCATTTTGCCTAATATTTATATCTATCAGTATAGTTTTACCGCTGGCCAAACGAATAAGTGTCATATCGCCAGAACCAACAGGGAAAAACTCTATGCTTGCAGTCATATCAATGCTCCTTTTCTTATTATTTATTAAAGTTAGCTATCGCTCCAGTCACCATTCTTTCCCCAGCATTTTTGGCGGAGCCTAGCAAAAGAAGTAGATAAAGACTGGACACAACATATGCTAAGGGTGAAATAAGAGGGAGGGTCCAAGCTGTCCGGCATATGATGTCGGATAAAAATAAAAAAATGGTCACCACAAAAACGCCGGCAGTTGCATCTCTATACAGAAGGTAGCGTCTATGAGTATTTGAAACAGCCGATAGATCCCTCACTCGTTTATAAATATACTGATACCAGTACGAATTTCTCTCTTTCGGGCTCATATCGCTTGCCAACAAGGGTTTGACTATTTCCGGTAAGTGATCAACATGAAGTCGTGGATCTTTATGTATTAATTTATCTGTATAGCCTGCTGGCAGAGGATCATGCCACCTCAAGTGTACTAAGCGCTCTTTAAAGCTATTGTTGAGTATATTTACTATTGAATGCAAAAAGAACTTTAAGCACACAATAGGCCCAAGGCCGACGGCGGCAAGCTGTCCTAAAGCAACAAACGGCTGGCTTTGCGCTAAACTAACTATATAGTCCCAGTGATAAGTTAAAATAGACAAATAAGCAGGAATTAAACTAATCAGCAAAAGAGTTGATAGGCTCTTCTCATTTTGTTTCTTTAGGTCGCTCATTCCATATTAATCCTCGACTGAGCCATTAGCCGTTAACCTCACAGTAGTTATCTATGAAATCATCGTACAAGTACTACCTATGATTAGCAATAATTGGATAAAGTCAATTTAACAGAATGTATTTAAAGTATTTTTAGATGCGCAGGTCTCCTGAAAAGCATAATGAAAACCTAAAAATATGTTGTTCGCATGCATATCCGCTACTTCTAGTATTGAAAAGTAGAATTCATCTGCAGCTTTTTCGATAAGGTCATCATTTACCTAAACATTAGGCAGGCTCAACGATAGCGTTTGAGCTCTTGATCTCGCATATCCATAGGCCGCTGAAGCTTTTTTATTGAAGCGTCAGGGTGTCAATGATACTGGGGGCATTCCAAATAAGTTTTTTTACTCTACGAATTCCTTTTTCAAAAATCCTGTTATTATAGATTTTGCCTTGATTGTTTCGATGACGCGCCAAGAAGCGGAGGAATTGATACAGCAAGGAAGTCGTGAAGCTTATGAATTCAACGATGACGGTACTAAGTTAACGATAAACACTCAAACTGAAATTAGGAAAGGAGTCCAGTATGGATACTCAGTCTTTTGAAAAATTAACGTCTGCCCAAAAGCGCACTCACAAATATGTTGTTAGACCATTATTTGTTATTGCAGGTTTAATCGGATGCTTTTTGGCCGGAATCTCAATATATGAGATGCTCTCTGAAGAGGGGCTCTCTTTTCAGGAAGCTGCGGGTTATCTTGCCTTTGCTTTGTCTATAAATTTAGCACTACTGGAATTTTACTCGTTACCGATTAAGGGATGGTTCTCTTTGGGCTTTAAAGTAAGACATATCATCGCATTAGTCGCATTGGTGCTATCGTTTGTTGGGGTTTTCCCTTCAGGGTTCATGTTTTGAGGCCGCACGTTAATCTGGGCGGCGGAAGCCGCCTTTTCCTTCCAAAATAGTTGCCCTATCCGTATTCAGTGAGGCATTGGTGATGTTATTTACTTAACCAATCAGAAGTCTCAAATGGAAACAATAACAAACTTTGAGCTACGTTGCTTGTTACAGCGCTTTGCTAATCTCCTTTCATCGAGGAACTCAAAGCTCCTTGTAACGCTGTGGTCAAGAAAGTCAAAGATAACACCAAGTCGATTTGCACCTACAATAACAAATATATTTCAGGTTTTACCTGTCCGCGGAGTAAGTCTTTGCCGAGTGAATTTCAGGGCGAATTGTTTGCAATCGATGGCTTGTGTAATATCTGCTGATAAAAAGGAGTGTTCATATGGGAAGAATCCGCCAGCGTTATTTAGATCAAGTGAAAAGTCTAGTTAGCCAAAAAGGGGAGGTATTTCCGGTAAATATTGAAATAACCGACACAGGTGGGAAAACTATAGCCAAAGGAGAATTTCATAGTGATGGAGAAATCACTGTGTATAGTAATCCGAGTTTAAATATTAAAAGTTGTCGCTATGAGAATCCAAGTGCAATGCGACAGGATATAGTGGCATCTAACTGCGCAACCTATAAGTATATAAAGTATAAAGGTAAAACGCTCAGTGAGCACGGGGTCTCTGGTTAGTTCTATATGCGTTATCTGAAAAATGTTACGCAGAGGTCTGTTTCATTGATAGATTTACGACTTGAAAATCATAAAAGGGTTATAAAAGCGATTTGACATTTTGACTGTAAGTTAAAAATGTATGCTTTCACTTAAGAGTGTACATTTTCAACTAGCTTTAAAACTTACACGCGGTAAGCGCGAGTTTAAACCGCAGTAAGCGAGCCCAGGGACCTGATAGCTGGTTGCCCCCAATGAAAAATTCCACTGTCAGTACATGACAAGGTTTTACCGGGTGCTATTGAAGTACGAATTTCCTGAAGCTGTCCGTCGTCATGCTCAGATGATTATGAACTCAAAATGCTAGTTTGGTACCGCAGGTGGTCTTAGCCTGGAAGTACTTACTCTATTAAAACCATCATTCAATTGATGGACTATATTGGATTTGAACACTGTTATTGAGGGACCTGCTATGAAAAAAACAGCAAATCAGTCAGCAGAGGTGATTACTGATATTCTTTGTGATGTCTGTGGTGCAAGCGTTGTTCCCAATTTTCAAAAAGAACACTGCGATAACCTTAACGACTTTAGCGAGTATGGAATACTGCGTGCGTCGTATGGTTATGGCTCAAATCAGGACGGTGATTCATTCCATTTTGATTTATGTGAAAGGTGCTTCAAAGAATTAGTGAATAAGGTAAAGAGTATGCAGGCATCTAACGGTCGAAGCGCTTAAGACACTTTTAAAAAATCCAACCGGCGCAAGGGGCGCCCCAAGAACGGTCTATGGCTACCGGCGCACTTCCAACAGGTTGTAGAGCCGATGTTCCAGAATGGTTTTCGCTAGTGAGGTAATAAACTTATGAGTTTGCGCCAGAAACAAAAAACCGACATTGTATCGACTTAACAAAAGCTGTTAGAGCATCATTTCAATGACGCACGGGTTTTTGTGCGAACTCTGCCTTCCTGCTTAGCTTTAGCAATAGCGGCGTGAAGCATGCGCAAGCCGGTCGCTTTTCTTTCAGAGACTTTGCGAGTTTGGTTTGAATGCATAAACACCTCCAGAGCTACCTGCTAACCATCAAATCAATCTTACTTCAACACTCTTATAGCTTACAAGGAAGACCTTATAAAATTTCTAACTTTTTCGATATGTTTCGGGTTTCCGCTAGCTATCAGTTTACTTGGTTGGTCATCTTCAAGATGGTTATGTGGCGAATTCATCCACTCAAGATGGTGGACACTCTGCAAGAACAACTTACGCAAGTCGGCATAGATACCAAGTATAAGCGATGCGACAAAAACAAATTCATCGGAAAATTCATATTCGGAACTCAGCTCATATTTAGACAACTCTTCTTTGAAAAGAGAGTGTACAGGACTGTGCTTCAGCTCCCAGAACTCAAGGATATTTGTTACTACTTTTGCGGCTTTAGCTGTCTTTTCCTGGGTTAATTGAAGACGCTCGCGGTTCAATTCAAAAGCGCTGTACAGCTCGCTTGCTTGATCTATGTCAGTATCCATAAAAAGCCCTCTAAAGCCGAGGAAAATACTTTTCAATTAATTGCTTTCCACCTAAAAGTAGCATGGGAAGAAAAATATCTGCTTTTTATACTCTACCTTTAATTTATACCCTTGGTAAGGTCTATTATTACTGGCTCCCATTTTCTGCCAAAAAATGTGTATCCGCGTTCCTTATATCACCGTCAGTCCGCTGTGAGCGAAGAACGAACTGAATTGCAATCCGCCGTAGCGCCTGCTCTTCGCTCATTGCTGACCTCCGACTTTGTGCCAACTGCGGACATTACCAGCACCATTGTGGTAAAAATTAGTTTACAAAAATCAGTCCTTACCAGTTAGTGGTAACTCTACAATTAGAAACTGGTGTAACTGTTTGAAAATGTTAAAGTGGTTACGAAATTATTTGACTGGGTTACAAATGAACATACAAGAATTCATTGGGCACTATCGCAACCATCCTGTGCTATTCGTTGGGGCTGGTATTAGTCTCCGTTACCTTGATAATGCATTTACGTGGGACGGCTTACTGAAACATATCGCGTATGAACTCAAAGGTAACAATGAGTTTTATCTTGATATCAAGGCTGAAAGTCGGGAAAACGGGCTGTACGATTACAGGAGGGTTGCGACCAAGCTGGAAAAGGAATTCAACAAAATCCTAAGTGATGACCGATACGGCAAGTTTAAAGATATTAACGATATTTTCTATCGTGAGATGGAAGCTGAAAACTATCTTAGTCGTTTCAAAATCTACATATCTCAATTGGTTAAGCAACTTGACTTTAAAGAGGATATGCGCGAGGAGTTAAGTGAACTTAAAAAAATTCGTAAGAACATAGGCTCAGTAATTACCACTAACTACGATAAATTAATTGAGGACGTATTTGGTTTTGAAGCACTTGTTGGTAATGACATCTTATTGAGCAATCCTTATGGTTCTGTTTATAAAATCCACGGTTGTTATGTTGACCCGTCAAAAATTATCGTTACGCAAGATGACTATCAGCAGTTTGACGAAAAATATGAGCTTATCCGAGCACAGCTGCTTTCTATCTTTATTCATAACCCCATAATTTTCCTTGGCTATGGCATAGGAGATGAAAACATCAAGAGCCTGTTAAAGACCATTTTTACTTATGTAGAGCCAAACTCTGAGGATGCAGAGCGAATTCGCGACAACTTTTTGTTGGTAGAGTATGAGCAAGGATCTATGTCGCATGAAATTTCGGCCCATGACATTGATTTAGAGGGCTTTTCAACCATTAGAATTAATAAGTTAAGAACAGATGATTTTAAAGAAATCTATAAATCACTATCTAACCTTAGCCTGCCGGTATCTGCAATGGATATCAGAAAGGTACAAAGCATAGTTAAGGACATTTACTCAGGTGCGAGTGATGATGGAACAAGCATCAAGGTAAACATTACTGAAGATATTGACGCCTTGGATAACAGGGACAAAATTTTGGTAATTGGATCAGCTAAATCAATTTCTTATGAACATAAAAACTCATCAAGTTTCAACTCTGAGTACTTTGATATTGTCGAGGAATCTAACCACAACCTGATTAAACTCATCGATAAAATCAACATATCAGCACAACAGTGGTTTCCAATCTATGCTTTTGACACGATCTCCCCAGATCTCGAGGAAGCAGCCCGACTAAAAGAGCAGCAAGTTCGTAAAATCACAGGCTACCTTGAGACCCAGCCTAAGACGGTTGAGACTGAGCATACTAAGTTACAGGAAATTTTTGATGATGGCACTGTAACAAGGCCAAACGAGTTGAATGCTATTATGTGGTCGACGTGGAATGACAAAATTTCACTTGACGAAGTTGAAGCTTTTTTAAAGAAGATGCCGGATAAAAAGGGTACTGGCTATCGCAGGCTACTCTGTGTTTATGATTACAAAAGATACAGTGTATAGCTTAACCCAAACCTTCTGAGGGTGTTTCTAAAATGAATATTAATTAGAAAAAGTTCAGAGGTCTGCTCTTGGCACACTCCGTAAGTCAAAATCTGACCTCCAAGAACCATTTAGTAAGAACTTTATTACTCACCAGAAAAACGCAGGCCCGCAACCAAGTTTTTTCAAACAAATACGAAATTTTAGTAAATATCTCTGATGCCCCACCCAACGTTAAGAGCGGGATAGAAGATAAGCTAACAGCTTCTTTTTAAAACAACCTATAGCGCCATAACGCTAGGCTCTCAGTTAGTCGTCGTTTGCAAATCACCAGTAGCGCCTATTGTGCGAATTTAGAATTTATTATGCGAATTGACAGTACCCCCACCCACTAAAGCAGCCGCAGTGCACGTATGGTGTGGGCTTCTCACTTCGCGTTGAGTTAATGCCTCTGTCCCGTGGTAGTCAAAAGACACCGATTTAACCGCGGCTATTTCCATCGCCTCTTTCTCAGTCAATGACGGCAATAGCCCACTCAAACGCTGCGCCAGCATGGTTTTCCCGGTGCCTGGCGGACCCACAAATAACAAATGGTGCTTACCCGCAGCGGACAATAACAAAGCCCGTTTTGCCTGCTCCTGCCCGACTACATCGGCTAAATCGCCTTCATCACTTTCCGCCTGGCACGCCCAGTCGACTGGCTTGGACTCTCGAAGCGGCTGATGTTCATGTAAATGTTCGTACACACTGACCAAGTCAGCAGCTAACCAACTTTTTTGCTCACGAACTAATCCCGCTTCCTGCTGATTAGCAATTGGCACAAACGCCTGTCGCTTTTTCTCACGACAGGCTAACAAAGCAGGAATGAGTCCGTTCACAGCTCGCAGTTCACCGGTTAAAGCTAGCTCTCCATAAAACTCCGCCTGCTCTAAAATGGTATCGGGTATTTGACCTGACGCAGCCAATATACCCACGGCAATGGCTAAGTCATAGCGAGCCCCGGTTTTCGGTATATCGGCAGGAGCCAAATTCACCGTAATACGTGTGGCAGGAGGGTATTCAAACCCTGCGTTCATTAATGCGGTTTTGACCCGATCGCGCGCCTCCTTAACCGTGGTTGCAGGCATGCCAACCATAGTAAACCCAGGCATCCCCCGGGCAAGATCCACTTCAACCCGAATTTCCGGCGCATGAATACCTATCAGTGCCCTCGTATAGACTCGCGCTAACGCCATGTGTCTCTCCCTGACTAAACAACGGCGTTACTATAAGTACAAGCTGCGTTGCTGTCTGTAAGCCAAGACCGCCAAGCGTTGACCGACATCGCGCCTTTCCTCTCTTGATTTTACCCCCACTTCTGTCATCATCTTGCCCTAATTAAGAACAAACCGAATAACCAAAGGTCAGTAAAAAACATGTTCCACCAACTGAATCAACAGTGTCGAAAAGGTCGGTATATAGCACCATTGCTATTACTGGTGTTTGCGCTGTGTTGGGGACAAAACCTTGGTTGGCTGGAAGGCTGCCCTAAACATCAGGGCGCGCCAGCGGCTGAACAGCTAGCCGGAAGCCATGCGGACTCAGGCACAAAACACGAAAGCGCCAAGGCTGACTGCGACAAAACGGCGCATTTATTACAGCAATTTCAGTCCGACATAACCTACGCGGCACTGTCTTTCTTTGTTCTTCTAACTTTGGCGCTGAGGACCCCTGTAAACAAACAGCTAGCCCCGCCACTTTTTCTCTTTCCCTGTAAAAGGCGACCCCACGCCGTATTTTGTTGTTTTCTGGAGTAGCGCTTCCAACGGGTTTTCATCGTTGGAATACTAACTTCAGGAGTAATGTATGAATAAAATTTTACCGTTTTGGCTGCTATCGCTTATTGTTGCGTTGCTGCTTCACAGCACGCAAAGCTTCGCGGAAACGCCGTCTACCGGTTGGTTAAGTCATGAAGACCATCCGCCGGTGTCGGTGAAGCTGGAACTGACCGGCCACTATGAGGCTGAGCGAAATCTACTACCCGCCCTGCTACATGTTGAGCTGGACGAAGGCTGGAAAACCTACTGGCGCTCACCGGGTGAAGGTGGCATTCCGCCAACCTTTGACTGGTCCGAGTCATCCAATATTAACGATATTGAATGGCGCTGGCCGGTGCCCTCGCGCTACAGCATTCAGGGTATTGATACCGTTGGGTATCAGGGATCGTTGACCTTTCCGTTAATGATACAGCTAAGCCCGGATGCCAGGCAGGCACGCATTAGCGGTACACTAACTATGTCGTCCTGTACCACCGTTTGTGTGTTAACGGACTACCCAATTGACTTGCAAGTTAATCTGGACACCCTGACCGTCGACAGTGATCGCGCCTTTGCCTTTAATCAGGCGATGGGCAAGGTACCTCGGGAGTACGACAACAATAACGTGAAGCAGGCTATTTGGTCCGACGCCAACCAGCGCGTTCAATTGACCATAGAGCGTGACAGCGGCTGGCAAGAGCCTCAACTGTTTATACACAGCAACAACGAAGCTCTGGCCGACGCAGAGTTTTCATCACCAGCTATTCAGGTGGAAGACAATACGCTTACGGCGAATATTGACGTTAGCCACTGGCTGGAGCTGCCAGACCTTAGCGGCGCTGAACTTATAGCAACAGTCAGTGATGAAAAGTTTGCCGCTGAATATAACGTTCAGCTAACCGCAGGCACTATTGCAAATAACGCACCTCCGCTGTGGGCCATTTTATTGATGGCGTTAGCGGGCGGGCTTATTTTGAACATTATGCCCTGCGTGTTGCCGGTATTAGGCCTGAAAGTTCAAAGCCTGATGCTTTCAGGGGCGCAAGAGCCTAAGGTCGTGCGTAAGCAGTTTTTTGCATCGTCACTAGGTATTATCAGCTCGTTTCTCGTCATTGCCCTGGGGCTGATGGCTCTGCGCTGGTCGGGCGGTTCTGTTGGCTGGGGTATTCAATTTCAGAACCCTTACTTCATTGCCGCATTAGTCGCTATTACCTGGGTATTTGCCCTGAACTTAATGGGCGCCTTTGAGTTTAAATTGCCGTCTTCTTTGAGTACCAGTGCCGCAACCGCCGGCGATGACAGCTACAAAGGGCACTTCCTGCAAGGCATGCTGGCCACGGTTTTGGCTACACCTTGTACAGCGCCTTTTTTAGGCACCGCAGTGGCCTTTGCATTAGCTGCTGAGTCATCGGTTATTCTGCTGGTTTTTGCCGCTCTTGGCATTGGCATGGCGCTGCCCTGGTTACTCATAGCCGTGTTCCCGAAAACCGCAAAATTACTGCCCAAGCCCGGTCGCTGGATGCAATGGGTGAAACCCGTTTTCGCCATTATGATGCTGGCAACCACGGTCTGGCTGACAACCTTGCTGAAAAACTTTATCAGCAACGAGTTATTCCTGGCGCTAACCGTCGGTTTGTCGGTTCTGACATTGGTGATTATTGGTAAAGTGCATGGCCGCAAGGTGCTGTTTTTATCCATAGGTGGTTTTTTGGTATTAGCCGCCGTTGTCGGTACAACATTGATCCTTACCGCGGACCGTTGGGTCAACAAACTACCGCAGGACCACCAATGGCAGCCACTAACCCAGCAGCGTATTGATGAAGCCGTTGCCAGTGGCCAAACCGTGTTTGTGGATGTGACCGCAGACTGGTGTGTGACCTGCCAGGCCAATAAAGTGGGCGTATTACTGCAAGACCCGGTATTTACAGCCTTAGGTCAGGAACATGTCACCCGCCTGCGCGGCGACTGGACCAAAGCCAACGAGAGCATTACCCAATACCTGAAAACCAACAATACCTTTGGGGTGCCCTTTAACAAAGTCTACGGACCCGGCGCTCCGGACGGAATAACGCTGCCCGTAGTGCTCAGTAAAGACAAAGTCATGGACGCGCTGGAGGATGCTCGTGAGCAATAACAAAGCGAAACCGTCGTGGGCAAAGCGGCTACGAACCGCAGCGTTTTATATTGTGCTGTTCTCGGCAGTGGCGTTCGTGGTTGACGCCTTTCGTAATAGTGACGTGCCGGAGTCTGTGCCGGCCGAGCTGTCGTCATTAACAGACATAAACGGCGAGCAATATAACTTACGCGAAATGAGCAAGGACAGCCCGGTTGTTCTGTATTTCTGGGCAACCTGGTGTCCTGTTTGCCCGGCGGTCTCTCCGACGGTTGATTACGTTGGTAGCCACTACCCGACCATTAGCGTGGCATTGCGCTCTGGCGACAACGACAAACTGACGCGCTACGCGCAGGCGAAAGGGTATGAGTTTCCTATTGTTAACGACAACCTCAACCGCGTCTCAAATGGCTGGCAGGTATCTGCCACGCCAACCATCATCATTATTGAAAACGGTGACATAGTTTCGGCGACAACCGGGGTCACAACACCTCCCGGTTTGTTTATTCGTCTTTGGTTTCACCAGTTTTTTTGAAGTAACTCATTTTTAAGTAGGAAAGTTGTATGAATTTTATCTATAAAACGTTTTTCATCGTTGCTTTTATCTTTAGCAGCAACGTATTTGCGCAAGATTTAAACCCACAACAAGAAGAAGATTTGGAGAAAGTCGAACAGCTATTGCGTGAAAACCCGCAGCTTATTCCGAACATTCACAGAGGCTTGCAGCGCTTTTTAGAACAGCAAAGTGAGCAGAAAAACGCCTTTGCTAACCACCAGGAATGGCTGTATCAGTCGGCGGCACATCCAATTTTAGGTGACCAAGATGCGCCGCATAAAATAATTGTGTTTACCGATTACAACTGTCCGTTTTGCAAAAAGTTAGAGCCCGGCCTGCATAAGCTGGTTGAGGAATACCCGTCTATTCAGGTTGTGAACATTTTTGTGCCTTTACGCCAACAGCAGGTTGATGGGCTCAAAACCAATTCCGCACTTTATGGGCTGAATCTGTGGCGCAATGACCCTAAGGCGTTCTTTGAAGCCCACAACTTAATGATGAAGAAGTCAGGCATGCACACCGCCGATTCACTGCAAAGTGTTGCGCAAGTCACGAGTACCGAGGCCTTTTTGTCACCGTCCGGCGAGAGCGAGGCGGTTATTCGCAAAAATATGTCGGCATTTCGTGATTTAGGCTTTCGCGGCACACCGACTATTATCATTGGTCAGCAGGTAACGCCCGGTTACATCCCTTATGACAAGCTGGAAGAAATAGCGACAACACAGTTCGATCTGAATTAATCAGTGTCGTTTTATCACTAGCCTTGTGTGAAACCTCAAGGAGAAAGGGTTAACCATCTGAAATTAACTCTGCTATAATTCATGCGCATGGTTAATGCGCATGAATTATAGCAGAGTTAATAACAGGTGATAAAATGGCTGCTTACACAACCTCATCTGCTTCAAAGAAGCCGACAAATGTCAGTATTAACGCTGAACTTCTAGCAAAAGCAAAGTCGCTTGATATCAATTTATCGGCGACACTTGAATCTGCATTGAAGGAACAAATTCGTTTGAAAGAACAAGCGCATTGGCTGAAGGAAAACTCTGACGCAATGGAAGCGTATAACCAATTTGTAGAGCGCAACGGAACATTCAGCGAGAGCGTGCGAAAATTCTGATGGCTCAATTCACCGTCTACGCTAATAACAATACAGCGACACGCACAACCTACCCCTATCTTATTGATGTGCAGAGCGATCTGCTGTCAGCCTTACCGACAACCTTAGTTATACCTTTGATACCCACTGCGCTGGCTGAATCCTTTCAACTCACCAAGCTGAACCCGGATGTTACCGTTGAGGGAAAGACATTCGCATTGATGACACAAGATATGGCGAGTATTTCTAAAGCTCAGCTCACTAACACAGTCGGTGACCTATCCCACGACAGAGATAGAATCACCGCAGCTATTGATCTGCTCTTTTTTGGAATATAACGATAGTAATAAGTTTCCAGGTTTGACGAATAAATTGAGAGCTGTAATTTGATAAAACTTTCAATGCGTACTAACATTTGTGAGTACACATTTAAAAGAGAACCATCATGGAAACAAGAATTCAGTTTCGTATCGATGAACAAACAAAACACTTAGCGCAACAGCAAGCGGAGAGTGAAGGTCGGACTTTGAGTGACGCGTGTCGGCAGCTTGCCGAACAGCTGGCATCGGAGCGTCGAAAGCAACTATCGCAGGACAGCTGGCTTACAGAACAAGTGAACCAAGCATTCCAGAAGTTGGAGTCTGGCCAGTCTGAGTTCATGGATAACGAACAAGCAAAAAACCGCATGGAAAAATTTAAGGCTCAAATTCGTAAATAAGGCGCGCAAATGATTTATTGGGAAGAGGATGCCCTAAAAGACAGAGAAAGGATTTTCGAGTTTCTTTACAATTTTAACCCCATAGTGGCCGAACAAACCGATTCACTGATACAAAGCAAAGTCGAAACATTGCTTGAGCAGCCCTATATTGGCGTTAAACGCGAGAATATAAAGGGAAGGCTTTTAATCCTCCCCGATATTTCTATGCTTGTCCCTTACTCTATTGACGGAACCAACATACGAGTTTTGCGCGTGCTGCATGAGAAGCAGCAATTTCCATTTACGTAGGCGTCTTACCAATAATTTTCCGAAGTCACGTTACCAGGCTTACGGCGGGTGTTTTTGGCAAGTCCTAACTCAGTCAGTGCGGCGCGTGACTCTTTTATCATGTCGGGGTTACCACAAAGCATCACTTGTGCGCGGCTATCCAGCGGTGTACCGAGTGCGTCGCTTAACTGCCCGGAGCTAATCAGTTCAGGAATGCGTGCAGATAGAGCTCCGGGAATGTTTTCACGGGTAATAATAGGCTGGTAGCCTAACTGGCCCGGGTATTCTTGTTGCCACTGCTCTATTTGCCCCTGATAAACCAGGTCTTCTGCCACACGAACACCATGTACCAGGTTAATGCGCTTGAATCGTTCCCATGGCTTTTCGGTTCTTAACATGGAAATGAACGGGCCAATGCCGGTTCCGGTAGAGAGCATCCACAAGCTGTCGCCGTCCGGTACTTCGTCCAATGTGAAAAAGCCACCGGCGGGCTGGGTAATGTCCACACTGTCGCCCGGCTGCAACTGAGCGAGCTTAGTACTAACCTCGCCGTCTTCCACTTCGGCAATCACAAAGTCCAATATGGCTTCACCCGGCGCACTGGCCAGCGAGTAGGCACGCAATAGCTGCTCGCCACCCACATTCAGGCCTAAACGAACAAACTGCCCGGCCTTAAAGTCAAACGGCTCGGCCAAAATTCTCAAACTGAAAACGCCAGCACTCCAACGGTAATTCTCGACAACTTTTCCACTAATCCATTGGATCATACGTCTGACTTAGTCCTTGTTTTGGTTTTTGGTCGCTTCCAGTTCTTTTTCTAACAGCTCAACGCGCTCACGCAGGCGCAGTAACATTTGCTGCTGTACGTCCAGCTCTTCGCGGGTCACTAAGTCGAGTTTTGACAGCTGTGACTGCAGTGTTTGTTTAACACGTTGCTCCATATTACCGGCCAGTTCTTTAACACCGGCAGGCATACTGTCGTTAATTTGGCGAGCAATATTCTCTATTGTTTTGTTGTCCATAAGTCTCTCTTTGTGTAAATCGTTGCTTATTCATTTAGCTTAGCAGGAGATTCAGGTAAAATCCGAGCTTCTTATCGGCTTTTTCACGAATCAGGAACTCCGCGGCGCCCATGCTGAACGATCGCCAGAACCAGGCTGTACATTATACTCGGGGACCTTTATTGGTACTGGCCGGTGCCGGTAGCGGTAAAACTCGTGTTATTACCGAGAAAATTGCCTACCTTATTCGTCAGCAAATTTACACGGCACGCCAAATTGGCGCGGTGACTTTCACCAATAAAGCTGCCAAAGAAATGAAAGAGCGTATTGCGCAAACCTTGCCGAAAGCGCAGCTGCGCGGTTTAACCGTGTGTACCTTTCATACTCTGGGGCTGAATATTATCCGCCGCGAACTCAGCACACTAGGGTTTAAACCCGGTTTTTCGTTATTTGACGACCAGGACACCTACGCCCTGCTTAATGCTCTTACTGAAGATGTATTTGAGGGCGATAAAGCGCTGATTCAAGCCTGTCAGCATCAGATAGGACACTGGAAGAACGCCATGCTCTCGCCCGAGCAGGCTTTGCAGAAAGCTGGGAACGATCAGGAAAATGCCTTTGCTCAGGTTTATCAGCAATACCAGAATAACCTGAGCGCCTGTAATGCCGTCGACTTTGACGACCTGATTCGTCTGCCAACCTTATTGCTGGCAACCAACGAAAACGTCCGCGCGCGCTGGCAGAAAAAGTTTCAGTACCTATTGGTGGACGAGTATCAGGATACTAACACCAGTCAGTACCAGCTGGTTAAATTACTGGTGGGCGAGCGTGCCCGTTTTACCGTGGTGGGTGACGACGACCAGTCCATTTACTCCTGGCGCGGTGCGCAGCCAAAGAACCTGGCACTATTAAAACAGGACTTTCCGCAGCTGGAAGTGGTGAAACTGGAACAGAATTATCGGTCCCACGGACGAATTCTGAAGGCGGCGAACATCCTCATTGAAAATAACCCACACGTCTTTGAGAAAAAGCTGTTTTCCGAGATGGAATACGGTGAACCGCTGAGTGTTATCTTTGGCCGAAATGAAGAGCACGAAGCAGAGCGTGTGGTGGCCGAGATTGTGAAGCACCGTTTTTTACGTAAAACGCCGTATCACCATTTTGCCATTTTATACCGGGGTAACCATCAGTCGCGCTTGTTTGAGAAGGCGCTAATGAACAACCGTATTCCGTACAAAATTACCGGTGGTCAGTCATTCTTTGCCCGTGCGGAAGTCAAAGATATTATGGCTTACCTGCGGTTGTTGGTGAATCCAACCGACGACACCGCCTTTCTACGTATTATTAACACGCCGCGCCGTGGCATTGGTCCGCAAACCGTGGAGCGCATTGGTCGTTTATCGCAAGAGTTAGGCTGCAGCTTATTTGAAGCCTGTCAGTCACCGCATTTAAAAACGCAGCTCAGCACCGGTATTTTTCAGCATGTAGACGTGTTCCGCAATATGATAGATACCCTCGCCCGTCAGGCTGATCATCAAGAAAGTGCGGGAGATGCCGTACGACAACTGCTGAGCGATATCGGCTATGAGGACTGGTTGTTTGAACAAAGTCCCAGTGCCAAAGCCGCTGAGATGCGCGTTAAAAACGTCTATGAGCTGCATCGCTGGGTGTCCGATATGCTAAAAGGCGATGCCGAACATGAGCCTATGGAACTGCATCAGGTCGTCAGCCGTTTATCTCTGCGCGATATGATGTCCCGTAACGAAGACGACGAGCAGTTTGAGCAGGTACAGTTAATGACCCTGCATGCATCCAAAGGACTGGAGTTTCCTTACGTGTTTTTGGTGGGTATGGAAGAAGGCTTACTGCCGCATCAAAGCAGTATTGATGAAAACAATATTGAAGAAGAGCGTCGGCTGGCTTATGTGGGCATAACCCGGGCACAGCATAAGTTAGTCTTCACTATGGCGAAAGAGCGCCGCCAGTTTGGGGAAAAGCTTGAGCCGCAGCCCAGTCGTTTCCTGCTAGAGCTCCCTCAGGATGACTTAGAGTGGGAACACCGCAAGCAGAAATCAGATGAAGAGCGGGAAGAACAAAGAAGTCAGGGGCTGGAAATGCTAAAGAATGCGCTGAAGAAGTCTTAAGCGCAGACGAAGTTACTGCCGTCGTCTTTTTTCAGTTCCACTTCATAGTTAGCATTAATATAACTGCCCTGGCCTATGACAACCCCCTGTTCTTCGACATCCTGCTTTTGACCTTCGGTTTCTAAGCCGTCAGCATAAACCTGAATATCAAGCTCGTGGCAAAGCGTCACAATATGTTTAAGCATGGCCTGCGCACGCGAATTGCTACCCAGGCGTGCTATGTAGTGATGGTCCAGTTTTAAAATACTGAACGGGAAGTTATATAAGAACTGTAATGGCCCTGAGCCGCTGCCAAAGTTATCTATTGCCAACGTAAAGCCAAACTCGGATAAACGCCTCAGGCTGGCCAGCACACGGCGACCGTCCTGCACTAATGAGGTTTCATCAAACTCCAACGCCACCTGCTCTGGTTTAACACCGTTATCCAGAACAATGTTAACCAGCTCGTTCAAATGACTTGTTTTAAGCAAATGACGCACGGACAAATTCACATGCAGCAAAACGTCTTGCGGAAGACCTTTGTTCGCAACCCACTGACACGCGGTTTTGAGTGCATAACGGTCGAGCTTCACAATAAGCCCGGTGCGCTCTGCAAGCGGTAGCAGTTCACTGCTGTCGAATGAATAACGCGGGTCTTGCCACTCAATACGCGCTTCAATACCTCTGACCTCGCCTGTATCGAGTTGCATAATAGGCTGATAATTTACCGCAAAGTCTTGCTCAACTTTCGCATGTCGCAACGCCGTTTCTTTTCTGACGCTATCCACCAGAGACTCGTGCATACTGTCATCGAATAGCACATAGCGACCACGTCCCATGCCTTTCGCCTGATACATCGCCGCATCGGCGTCACGCAGCAGACGCTCCGCAGAATCTGTTTTCTCAAGGCACTCGGCAATACCAATACTGGCACCGGAATAGTGCTCTTGTCCGTTAAGCTGAAACGGCTCGTTCATCTGCTGAATAATGCGCTTCGCGACGTCTTTTGCGTCTTCAATAGTGGTAATGGTATCCAGCAGAATAACGAACTCATCTCCGCCTAAACGAGCGACCATGTCGTTATCTCTCACACAGCTACCAATACGCTTACTGACTTCCAACAGGAATTCGTCGCCCGCTGAGTGGCCCAGGGTATCGTTGATGTTTTTAAAACGGTCTAAGTCGACAAACAACACTGCAAAATGATGCTCCGGGTGTCGTCGTTTATGCGTAACGGCTTGCTTTAAGCGTTCATTAAATAAAATCCGATTCGGCAACCCAGTCAAGTTGTCATGGTGCGCAGCGTGGAACAGGTTTGACTCGGTTTTCTTGCGTCGTTCAATTTCCGAGACTAGCTCTTCGGTGCGCTCTGCGACTTTCTTTTCAAGGAATTGGTTTACGCGTTGTATTTCTTCGGCTGAGCGCTTGCGGTCAATCGCCACCGCAACATGTTGCGATACGAAGTTCAGCAGCTCCAGGTCATCACTTTGGTACAAGAACTCACCATCGTAGGTTTGGACCGCTATAACACCAAACACTTGGCCGTTCATCATCAGCGGGCTGCCCAGCCACTGCTTGGCGAGTTTCATGCCGCCAAAACCTAGCTCTATCTCATTGGTTTTAAGCAACTGCTGACGTTTGCCTGAATCAATAAAAGCAGGTTCCCGCTTTTTAATGACGTACTCGGTTAAGCCTTTACCCACCCGCCTTTTCTCTGCTTTATTACCGGTTTCATCGACGTGGTAAGGGAAGTGAATAAATTTCTTATCGTCAGACAGTAGCGCAACATAGAAGTTGTCAGCATGAATAAGCTTACCAATTTGTCGGTGCAGCTGCCGGTAAAACGCACCCATGTCGTCTGACGTATTGGTTAACTCCGAAATGGCAAAAAGTACCGAGGTCTGCTGCTCCGCGCGTTCGCGAATGGTAATTTCGCTCATCAGACTTTCGTTGACATGGCGTAGCTCAGCCGTTTGATGCTCAATTTCACTTTGCATTAAGTCGCGTTGCTTCAAACGTTCGAGCGCATTAACAACGTGCTGAGACACGAACATTAACAAGTCCTCGTCCGCACTGTCATAACGCACGTCTTCGTTGTAGCTTTGCACAACCATAATGCCGATGGTGGCTTCACCATGTTTAAGCGGTACACCCAGCCAGTCTTTATGCTCCGCACCGAGCCCTTCAATTTCACCTTGTTCAATTAAACGCTGATAGACCTCTGGCGGGCAGCGCAGTGACTGACCTTTCCTTAGCACATAACCAGTTAGACCTTTGCTTAGCTGGTCAATAGGTACTTGTTCAAACAGGGTGTCCTGGTCCACTTCATCGACAAAGTAAACAAAGTCGACAGTTTCGTCTTTCGCGTCATACAAACTGATGTAGAAATTACGCGCATACATCAGCTCGCCAATAATTTCATGCAGGGAACGGTAGAAATTATCCATCTCGCGCGCAGAAGCCGCCAGTTCCGAAATACGAAACAGCGCCTTTTGAACCACTTCAGCGGATCGGTATTTTTGGGTCAGACCTTTAAGCCTATCGACGACCTTTTGTAAGCGCTCATTTTCAGTCTGTAATTGCTGAATTTGCGCGTTACTTACCTTTCCTTTTGTCATTTCTGCTTACCTTTAAGCACGACTCTCCCTGCCAAGTACACTTAATCAACAGATGTTAACTTTTTTAACAGGTAAGTAGTATAGACAGTGGTCAGGCGTTTGGAAAGATTTTGCGAAAAAATTTGAATATTCAGGGAAGAAATACTACGAGGATCACGTCAATTGACGTTAAAAAGGCCGCTTAATGCGGCCTTTTATAACATTTAGAAGAGATCTAATGCTTAAATATCTTCAACCATGTAGTCAATTGCGGCCTGAATTTCTTCTTCAGAGCAGTCACTGCAAGTGCCTTTGGGCGGCATTGCATTGAAACCTTCAACTGCGTGTTTCAATACTGTGTCCATACCTTGCGCCAGACGCTCTTCCCAGTCTGCTGCATTGTTAATTTTCGGTGCACCCATAACACCACTGGTATGACAGGCAGTACAGAACTTATCATACACCTGCTGACCTGAGCGCGGGCCACTGCTTTCTTCCGCAGCACTGCTCTCACCAGCCACATAATGTTTACCAATAGGCTTAATGCGCTCAGCGATAGCTTCACGAGACATGTCGTCTTGCACTGACGCTGCGCTTACAGACAGCGTAAACAACAAAGACAAAGTACCTAAAACACTTTTAACAAAGAATGAATTCATAACTCTCACTGGTTTCTCCTAAAATGGCTGGTGTTCTTGCACGCCCAGTTAGTGGATGCGATTATAACCACAAATGCGCAAAGGATAAACACTTGGCTGAAATTGCCCGAAAAATTGCTCTTCTTGACTTGGATGCTTTCTTCGCATCTGCGGAAGAATTGCGTAACCCAAAGCTTAAGAATCGGCCTTTTGCGGTCGGTGGTGGCGGCGAGCGCGGTGTGGTTGCCACAGCTAATTACCTGGCACGTCAATACGGCGTTCGCAGTGCCATGCCCGGCAGTCAGGCACGAAAACTTTGCCCGCAACTGACCTTCGTCAAACCCGACGGCAGTTATTACCGCGAACTATCCAACCAAGTACTGGACGTTCTTTATGAAGTCACTCACCGAGTAGAGCCCGCATCTATTGATGAATTCTACCTCGACCTGACCCATAACGAACTTTATCGGGGAAGTGCGACACTAACTATGAACGCCGTGAGAGAGCGTATTCGTTCGCTAGGAATAACCGGCTCGGCAGGCATCTCCAATCAAAAAATGGTCGCAAAAATCGCTAGTGAAGAACGCAAACCGGATGGTCAGTTTGTCGTACCTCCTGACGACGTATTCGGCTACATAGCCAAACTCAACCTCAAGCAAATACCCGGCGTTGGCCCTAAGAGTCAGCAAGTACTTACTAACTATGGCTTAATGACAGGTAAGGACATTCAAAACATAGAACTGCAACAACTTCAGGAAATACTGGGCGAAAAAGCGGGTTATGTTTTGTTTGAGCGCTGCCATGGTCGCGACAAGCGGGAAGTAGTTACTGAACGTATCCGCAAAAGCGTTGGTGTGGAGCAGACATTAACGTCTGACATGAAGCTAGAGTCCACCGCACAAACTTACGTTCAGGAAAACTTACTGCCAAAACTTCGTGAACGCATGAAAGTAAAACACTGGCGCGAACAACCCATACGAAGCCAGACGCTAAAACTGAAGTTCTCAGACTTTACTCAAACGACGGTATCAAGAAGCACTCAGTTTGTGTCACCCAGTTTGTTTTATGAGTTGCTGAGCGAAGCCTGGCAACGGGGTAAAGGGAAAGGGGTAAGGCTGTTAGGGATCAGTGCTGCATTACCTGATCCCAGTGAACAGCTGCAACTTGAGCTCGAGCTCGATTAGTCGTCTTTAACGGTAATGGTGATTTTCTTAGACACTACCGCAGGGTCGTGTGGTACGTGGTTTTTGTCACCCAGGATAAGCTGCAAAGTATGCTCGCCCGGTTCCAGAGTCACCATAGTTTCTGTTTGGCCGCCACCAAAGTGGATAACGTCACCACCCATAGGTTTGTCCATAGCCGGCAGTTCGTCTTTATCGATTAATAAATGGTGATGCCCGGTATGCTTAACATCAACACCCGCTGGAGCAACGCCCATACCGTTCAAGCCAAATTTCACTTTAAAGGTTTTGCCAACCACTTCACCGTCTTGGGGTGAAATAATATAAGCTTGTGCATTCGCTGACGCTTCCGTTCTTTCCATTTGAGCGGCTTCAGCGGTTGCCAGTACCGGCGTACCTATAAGCGCAACTGCGCCAATCATCCAAGCCTTATTCATATAAAACTCCGTTATTTGAGATGTATCAATTCAGTTTAAACTGTGTCACCAATTCTTCCAAGCGTTCAAATGCACGGCTTAACTCGCCACACGCTTGCTGGGTATTATCCAGATTAGCAACACTTTGGTCGTTCATACTACTGATATCCATAATGTCTTTATCGAGCGTTTGGATCACTGAGGTTTGCTGCTCTGTTGCAGACGCAACCGAATGGTTGACCTCGTCAATTTGCGAAATAATGGCATCAATTTCGCTCATGTGCTCAGCAGACTCCTCCGCACTCTGCACACAAGCGTCACTAATTTCACGACTTTCTTTAATGACGCTAACTGCTGACTTGGTGCCCTGACGTACTTTTTCAATCATGTTTTCTACTTCGGCGGCCGAGTCTGAGGTACGTTGTGCCAGGTTTCGAACTTCGTCCGCGACAACGGCGAAGCCTCTGCCCGCTTCACCCGCTCGTGCAGCTTCAATAGCGGCGTTAAGCGCTAGCAAGTTCGTTTGCTCGGTAATGCCTTTTATCACTTCAATAATCTGACCAATGTTCTGCGTGTCTTCGTCGAGTTTCCCAATCGCCTGCCCTGATGCGTCCATTCGTTCAGATAAGTGCTGAATTTGCTGACGATTGTGTTGCAACGCCTGTTGAGCCGCAGTGGTTTTTTCACTACCGGTGCTAGCCTGCGCAGACGCCTTCGCCGCACTGTCGGCAATTTCAGTTGCACTCGCGCCAAGCTCGTTGATGGCCGTAGCCACAGAGTTCGCTTTGTTCGCTTGCTCATGACCAATGTGCATCGAATCGTCGCTGGCTTTCGTCATACTACTGATATTTTGTTCGACTTGTTTTGCTGCGCTCGTCACTTCTTGTAGTGCATTCTGAATTCGCTCGATAAACTCATTCATACGCTGCGACACAACACCGAACTCATCGTCTGACTCTACCGGCAGCCGCTGCGTTAAATCGCCCTCACCTCGGGCAATATCCGTTACCGCCTCATTCAGACGGCGTAGCGGTTTGAGTAATAACCTCAGCAACCAGCTCATCGACACAACAACAGCGACAATGCCAAGCACTAAATAAACAACGGCAGTCCAGCCAAACGTCGACACATCGGCATAGGCTTTTGTGCGATCAATGACGACCCCCAAATACCAGTCAACGCCTTGAATGCCTTTAATTTTATGAAAAGAGACCAAGCTATCCTGGCCATCCACTTGGTATTCTTTAAAGCTCGACGAGAACGACACAGAGCTGTCTATGTAGTCATTTAAAGAGGTCTCAATTCGTTTTTCATTCGGATGAACCAAAATATTTCGGCTATCACTGACCAAAAAGGCCTGTCCCATGCCCATGAAATCGATGTCGTTAATAATGGCGGAAATATCATCCAGCATCATGTCGCCACCAGCCACTCCCACCAAGCGACCATTCCGTTCCATAGGTACAACGGCGGTAATCGTCAGCTCATCTGTGGTTACGTCAATATAAGGCGTAGTGTAGGTTGGCTGCCCTTCATCGACCGCCAGCTGATACCAGGGGCGTGTGCGGGCATCGTAGTCGTCAGGCAAGTCAATGTTGGTGTCATCGAGCAAGAAGGTCCCGTCAATTAACCCGTAATACACGTTTTTAAAATTGCCTGCCGCTTTTGACTGTTGCACACGCTCCAGTGCACGCTCGGTTGAATCAGCGGTTTTATAAGCATCGGCAGTGGCCTGCACGATGCTCATGCGGTCGTTAAACCATTGTGAGATATTGTTCGACACCGAGTCCGACAATGCCTGCATTTGCTGCTGAAGCTCCGTCCGAGTTTGCGTCGACATTTGCAAAAAATTAGTCAAGGTAAAAATACCTAAGACCAACACCAGTATCGCCGATGCAGCGACAATGACTTTTTGAGTGAACTTCAGTTTCTTCAGCATGATTTTTAATCGCTTTTTATTATAAGTTTTGCTTAGCCAACCTGAATATCGGTTTCAGGGAAACGTATGTGTCGTTTACGCGGCGTCGCTAAAAAATAGGCCAATGTCAGTGGCCCAACACGGCCGGCAAACATTAAAAATACTAATACTACCTGACTTGCGGCAGTAACATCGGCAGTAATGCCACGAGAAAGTCCCACTGTTGCCGACGCAGATAAAACTTCAAAGGTTATATCTATAAACGGCAGCGGATTCAAAATCATTAGGATAAATATGCCAAGGAACATTAAAGTGAGCGTAACTAAGGTCACCGCCAGCGCTTTCATCACAATTTCCTGTGGCACAGTTCGGTTCAACAAAGTCACGTGTTCGCGGCGTCTTAAAAAAGCGTAGGTTGCCACTAACAGCACAATAAAGGTGCCTAACTTAATACCGCCCGCAGTACTCATTGAGCCGCCGCCAATCAGCATGAGCAATAGCGTGAATACGGCACTGGCTTCTGTCATAGCGCCGGTATCAACCGTATTAAAACCTGCCGAACGGGGGGTTGTTGCCTGGAACCAGGCCGCCATTGCCTGATCCCCAATACTCAAATTAGCAAAGGTGGCCGGGTTGTTCATTTCTAACAACCAAATAATGGCCACAGAGAGCACATTAATAATTAGCGTGGCGATTAAAATCGCGCGGGTATACACCGAAAAGTCATGCCAACGCCGCTTCTCCGCAATGTTAGTAATAACCGAGAAGCCCAAGCCACCAATGACAAATAAAATGCTGACAATAAGGTTCACTGGAATACTGCTAGCGTAATCGACTAAACCATTAGGCGAGAGCACAAAGCCGGCGCTGTTAAAGGCAGAAATGGCGTAAAATACCGCTTCCGATAAGGCGTCTACAAAGCCTTTATCACCCCACCAGGTGAGTGTTAAGCCCACTACGGCAACGGCCTCAACCGTCAGTGCCAAAGACACCACTGCTTTAGCCGTACGACCAATATTGGCAAGACTGGTTTGATGCATGGCTTCTTTAGCCATTAACTGATGCTGAAGTCCGACATGGCCACCAAGCGACATAGCGGCCAACACCGCAAAGGTCATAAAACCTAAGCCGCCCGCCTGTATCAACACAGCCAACACGGTCAGCCCAAATACGCTATATGTCGCGCCGGTATCCACTACCACCAACCCGGTTACTGTTACTGCCGACGTTGCAGTAAACAGGCTTTCCAACCAAGTGATAGGCTGCTCCGTGGCTCCCGGAATTTTCAGCAACAAAGTACCCAGTAGAATCAGGCAGGCAAAGCCTCCTGACAAAATGACCGGCGGGCTGGCTTTAAAAGCCCGACGCTTGCGCCGGGCGGGCTTTCTGTATAACCAAGCTAACGAGGGAACCCACTGTTTCATGAAGGCTCTTTCAGTTTAGGTGCAATGGACTTCAGAGCTTTTAAACTACCTGCCATTACCAAAGTTTCATTACCTTCCAACTCCATATCCATTGACGGATTAGTTGTTACCTCATCACGCTTTTTCAGCAGCAACATGTGAAAAAATTCAGAGTCTTCAGAGGAAACATCGCGCAATTTTTTACCTTTTAAATACTCGCCAATACTGATTTCCACACAAAACCAGTTATGCCCAAGCGACATGTATTCATTCACCATGGGGTAGTTCAGTGACTGCGCTACACGAATGCCCATTTCCTCTTCCGGATGAATAATGCGGCTTACCCCCAGTTTGGAGAGAATCTGATGGTGTGACTTAGACGTGGCTTTGGCCCAGATTTCTTTTACACCAATGCTTTTCAGGTGCAAAACACACAGCAAGCTGGCTTGAAGATCCTCACCAATAGCCACTAAGACGACTTCGCAATTGGCTAAATCGAGCTCTTGTAGTGCTTTTTCATCGGTCACATCGGCTATGGCCGAATGCGTCAGCACTTCCGCCATGGCTTCAACAGCTTTTTCATCTGAGTCGACACCAATGACGTGGTGTCCAAGGCCTAAAAGCTCCATTGAAGTCCGGGCGCCGAAACGCCCTAAACCAATAACGCCAAACTCAGCCATAGTTCGCTCCTATTGCGCTTTCGCTGGTGCCAAAAATAGCGCATTCATTAATAAGGTATTCAAGCCATCCATGTAAGCGCGGTAGGTTGGCTCCTGGGTAAAGCTAATCACCATACCTTTTCCGCTGGGTTGCCATATTAGCAACGGCTTATAAGGTAGCTGCTTAGCAATATCATCCCATAAGAAACCGCTTGCCAGCATCGTATCTGCATCGGCAAACCAAGCAATGTTGCGACCATGGTTAATGTCGATAGGGGTCAGCACGTCGTTGCCGTTATAAATGCTCACGACTTGCGGTTTTACACCCGCACTTAACCAATGGTCAGTATCGACTTGCGCATTTAACAACGCACCAGGCACCCAGTCTGGATCAGCGCCGTGCGGTTTTATTTCCGTTAAGAATTGTTCACGGCTTTCAATTACTTTGCCGTCAATTTTTAGCTCCTCGGCCGGTTTTTCTACACCTTCTTCCGGTACTTTGCGCTCGAGCTTGGTATTCAGCAGACCGGCATCAACCGCCCAGGCTGACGCACCGCCCAAGGTCAGCAGTACACCGCCGTCTGACACCCATTGCTTCAGTTTTTCTACAGTCCCTTCGGTGAACACACCGTCATAACCACCTTCCGGCAAAATCAACACGTCCAAGCCGTTCAGATCATCCTGAATCAACTGCATGGTGCGAATTGCGGTTACTGGGTAGCCCATTTGACGTTCAATCACAAAGCGGGTGTGGCCAGCGTTATACGCACTCACCGGTTCGTCCCAGGCAATGGCAATGTTCGGCGCTTCTAACTGACTGACATTATGAGAGCCAAAGTTTGGACCTTCAGTCATCCAGCTCGTATCAATACCTTCGACTGTGGCTCCGGACTCTTCCGCCAGCTTTTGCAGGGTTTGTGGCAGAGCTTGACCGTTGTCTGCAACCGTAAGAATCAGTGAACCGCTTGGGAACTGACCCGCTTTTTCATGGGTAAATGCTAATTCACTTTGACGTACACTCAGGCCTTCGCGAAGCGCAGAGGTTAAGAAGCGCCCCGCGTTCATGTCACCCCAACTGACTAAAAAGGCGACTTCCGCGTCTGGGTTAACCACTTTACCCGGTGCAATGCGACCTTCTTCAACCATAGCTGTTCTTACGTCAGGCAAGTCGTCACAGCTGTGGCTGTCCACGTTAAACATTAGTGGTAACGACCAGCCAGTTACGTCATAAATTTGGTCTGGCAGGTTGTTCTTGCGGCGTTGATCCTGCTCTTTTAAGAAGTCGTCCGCCATGTCGACTTGTTCGTCCATCAGTGTGCGAATAAGACGATGCGACGGTTGTGCCATATCAACGATATAAGCGCCCGGTTGGTAGTCAACGTCGCACACTTCAAAGGCCTGCTCAGCCTGCTTCACTTCGACCCCCTGTTCAACCAGCAAAGACGCTAGTTTACGTGCGCCAGCCGGGTCATCTGTTGCCGGTAAAATTAACGAGCGAACATCGCCGTCTTCACCCGCTTCCACGGCGGATTTACGATAATTCCAGAATTTCTGTAGTAACGCTTCACGACGTTCTGACACTGTTTGAATCGTCGAAATAGACGCAATAAAGTGCTGTTGAACACCGTCGGCATAGGTCAGTACGTCACCGTCTTTACGGTTAAACAAATGCCCGCGAGCCGACGCCATTTCGTACGTCATTGCCACCGAACCATAATAGAGCGGCCAGCTGGCACCGTAGCCCGGGTAAAACGCATCGAAAATTTCGCGCGTGAAGTAGTCGAATCCTTTTTTGTCGAACCACTGGCCGTTATTTTTGCCTATCCAGTTCAGACTTTCGCGCTGAGACTCTGTAATTAACGGGTTATAAGGACGGGCTTCCGGCGTAAAGTAGTAGGTCGAATCACCGCCCATTTCATGCAGGTCTACAAACACCAACGGATAGTATTTCAGCAAGGCATCAATTTGACCGCTAATTTCTGGCTGCGTCAGCGCAATCCAGTCCCGGTTCATATCGAATAAATAATGGTTTGTGCGCCCGTTTGGCCAGGGCTCGTTATGTTCCGCACTGCGGCGATCGCCCGAGTGCTCCATGCCAACACTCATGTAGTAGCGGTCAACAAAACGTGCTCGTCCGTCCGGATTTTGCAGTGGGTCAATAAAGACCATGGTGTTGTCTAACCAGCGCTGCGTTTGCTCGCGTTGGTCATGCAACAAATGATACGCCGTCATCATAGAGGCTTCCGGCGACGAAATTTCATTGCCATGAACACCATACGACAGCCAAATACTACCCGGCAGTTCGTTAATTAGCTTTTCTGCTTCACTTCGGCTGGTCTTGCGCGGATCCGCGAGTGACTGCATACCCTGCATAAAGCCGTCAAAGTCGGCAATATTTTCTTCGCTGGAAATAACCGCATAATACAATGTGCGACCTTCCCAGCTTTCGCCGTACTCCAAAAGCTTCACCTGCTTCGGATACGCCGCTTTCAGCGCCTCAAAATAGCGACTCATATCCGCCGGGCTGGTTATTTTGGTGCCGAGTGGATACCCAAGCACCTGCTCTACCGTCACTTCAGAATCGGGATAGTTAGCTTCAGGTAGTAGTGAGCTTTCTCCAGCCAGTTGCTGAGCTTGTGAGGGAAAAGCAAACCAAGAAGCGGCTATAAGAGCCGCAATTTTGAGACTGCGCATGGTCATTCCTGTTGTTCAATACACTTTTTAATAGTGTTTAGGGTTTCTTTTTATGTTCCCCTAATGTAAAAGCTTGAACAAGGGAAGTGAAGCTCAATTTAGGCGCTATGAATAAAAAGACTCAATTAACCACGCTGCTGGTGGCTATAGCCACAATGTTAGTGTTAGCCGGATGCCAAATAACACCTAATAACGTAAAACGCGTGATTAATACCGGCGTGCTTAGCGGTAACGATCCAACCGCCGTAGTGGAATCTATGGCACGTGAACGTTTGCAAAGCTACCGCAACAACCCACAACTGCTTATTACCGACATTGAGGACTTACGCGAGGCTTTGAGCAACCTGCGTGCCGTTGCTGAGGCCATATGGGGTGACGAGGAAGACACGGTTCCCAGCGCGAAAAAGTACGTTAAATACAGCGATAACTTTCATGCTAAAGCTGTGGTCGACTTTGAGCAGGGGTTACTCACTGTTGCGACTCTACATGACAGCGCCACCAAAACTCAGACCCGACAAAAGCTGCAAGCGGCAATCGTGCGTACATTACTAACACCGTCAGATTTAACAGCAGTCGATATATTTACGGCCAAAGAGTCACAGGCCTCGGGCAAACCATTTTTAAGCGGGCAAGTCGTCGACCATGATGGTGTCGTGGTTGAATACCAATGGCGAGCGAATCGTTTTGCGGAATATTTAGTAAAGAATAAGCTTCGGGTTCGTCAGGCCAAGGAGACAGATGTTTACGAGGTAACAATCCCACTTGTCGACGAGCATAAGTCACTACGCAAGCACCAATATTCAGACTACGTTATAGCCGCTGCTAACCGGTATAACATTGAGCCTGAACTGATTTACGCCATTATTGAAACGGAAAGCAGTTTTAACCCTTATGCGGTAAGTCATGCAAATGCCTATGGTTTAATGCAAGTTGTCCCCTCTACCGCCGGTCGTGACGTGTTCGAGCGTATTCGAAAAATACCAGGACAGCCCACTTCTCAACAACTGTTTGATCCTGCACAAAATATCGACATTGGCAGCGCGTACCTGCATATATTAAAAACTCAGTATTTAAAGGGTGTTTCAGACCCGAGTAGCCGAGAGTATGCTATTGTTTCAGCCTACAACGGCGGCGCCGGTAATGTATTAAAAACATTTTCCAGCAACCGCAACCAAGCTTTACAAATAATAAACCGAAGCCAGCCCGGGCTTGTGTACCGGGACTTAACATCGAAACACCCGTTGGCAGAAAGTCGTCGTTATTTAGAAAAAGTAATGTACTTTAAGCAGGGCTACTGATTACCCCTAAACATGCATATTTAATCGGAAAAGAAGTAATGACCCGAGAGCTATTCATTAAGATACTTTGGCGATCACTTGCTGCATTTTTTGTTTTGCTGGGGTTAATTGGGATTGCGTTACCGGTTATGCCGACTGTTCCGTTTCTCATTGCTGCGCTGTGGGCCGCGAGTAAGGGTTGGCCAAGGCTCGAGTCATGGTTAATCAATCACCCTAAGTACGGTCCAGATATTCAGGTATGGCGGGAGTATCGAGTCATTAAACGACGCTCTAAAGTCTATGCCCTAATCATGATGGCTTGTGGTTATGTAGTCCTTTGGCTATTTGTTCCTCAAGTCGCAAATTGGCTAAAAGTAATCGTGGGACTCGTTTTAATTACCGTCGGAAGTTGGTTAGTTAGTCGACCAGAGTCACCACCGAAAACAAAAACTGATTCTCCTTAAATTTATAAAAGGAAGAACTTTGATCTAAGTCACCTGCTTCGGAACTGTACAAATGGCCTCGGTGTTAAAATACACGGAGGTTAGTCTGAATTTGAGGTTCATATGTCAGTTATTAAGTGGGACAAAAAATTAATTGCTAAATACAATATTAATGGCCCCAGATACACATCGTATCCGACGGCATTAATGTTGTCTGAACAATTTTCTCAAGATCGCATCGCCAATGCACTGAAGACGGCCGGCGATGAGCTGTGCTTATACCTGCACTTACCTTTTTGCCATAAACTCTGCTATTACTGCGGCTGCAACAAGGTTATTACCCGCCACCAGCATAAAGCGGACAAATATCTAGACTACCTCGCACAAGAAATGGCGATGTATCAGCCATTAGTTAAAGACAAGAGAATTCGTCAAATTCACTTAGGCGGGGGAACGCCTACCTTTTTGACCGAGGAACAACTGACACGACTGATGGACTTGGTTCATCAGCACTTTACCTTTGCCGAAAACCCAGAGGTGAGCATTGAGATAGACCCGCGCAGCTGCAGCGATGAGAAACTACATCACCTGCGCGATCTTGGCTTTAACCGTGTTAGTTATGGCGTACAAGATTTTGATAGAAAAGTACAAATTGCGATTAACCGCGTGCAGGATGTTGACCTTATTGCACATCAGTTAAAACTCAGCAAAGAGCTGGGCTTTGACTCAATTAACCTCGACTTAATTTATGGCCTGCCGTACCAGCGCCCGGAAACCTTTAAGAAGTCGATAGAGCAAGTCATTGAAATGGATCCCGATCGCATTTCCGTATTCAGCTACGCGCATTTACCACAGCGCTTCGCCGGTCAGAAGAAAATACCCGAAGAGTCCATTCCACAGCCGTCAGTTAAGTTGAGCTTGCTCGAACAAGCCATTACTCAGCTCAACGACGCCGGCTATCAGTTTATTGGCATGGACCACTTTGCTAAAAAAGACGACGGCTTGGCCATTGCCCAACGCGAAGGTCGCTTACAACGTAACTTCCAGGGTTACACCACAGACGGTCAGGACGCATTACTAGGCTTAGGCGTGTCCTCTATTAGCCAGGTTAACGGTGTGCTATGGCAGCATGAAAAAGAGCTACCGGCTTACTACAAAATGATAGATAGCGGACAAAAGCCCATTGTTAAAGGCATGGCATTAACCGACGAAGACAAAGTGCGTGCAGCACTTATTTCACAAGTCATCTGCCACTTTGAGCTCGATATAGAAGCCTTTAAATCACAGTGGAATATCGATGATTTCTGGGCACATTTCGCCGAAGCCATACCGCTACTGAAACCATTTATTGAAGACGGTTTAGTCGACGTCTCCGACAAAAAACTTCGCGTCACAGAATTAGGCCGCCTTTGGGTACGCAGCATTTGTGCTTGTTTCGACGAATATCTGGACCACGGCCAGAATAGGTACTCCAAAGTGGTTTAGCGGACAGCAGGGAAACGCTCTCTCCGGGCCGGGTATCTGTTACCAGAGAGACGCCGTTAACCCATCCGTGGGGGGCTTGCGTGGCGCCATCCTTGGCGCCACACACTCTCTGATAACAGATACCCAACCCGTCGACGCTTTTTCCCCTCCTAAATATTGAAGGTTGCTTCGTTCAGCCACAAGTGCAGCAATATACTGGCTATGTAGCCTAGTGCAATAACGGGTGTCCATTTTAGGTGTGAGGCAAAGGTGTAGTAGCCGCGCGCCTGACCCATTAAGGCAACACCGGCGGCGGAACCAATGGAGAGTAAGCTACCACCGGTACCTGCAGTTAGAGTAATGAGCAACCACTGGCCGTGTGACATGTCGGGCTCCATAGAAAGCACCGCGAACATAACCGGAATGTTATCGATAACTGCTGACACTACACCTAAAATACTGTTTGCCAGGGTGGCGCTCATTCCGCCATACAATGACTCCGACAACAAGCTCAAATAACCCATGAAACCTAAACCGCCAACACACAGTACAATACCGTAGAAGAACAGCAAGGTATCCCACTCGGCTCGAGAGACACGACTGAATACATCAAAAGGTACTACCCCACCTAGTTGCTCCAGGCGCTTTTGGTCGCCTTCTCGCTCGGCCATAGCACGTTTACGCGCTAGTGAGCCTGGTAAGGTCATACGCAGGAAGTAGCCGAAGAACTGTAAGTAGCCCAGACCCATCATCATGCCCAATACCGGTGGCAAATGCAGCCAAATATGACAGATAACGGCGGTTGCTACGGTCAGTAAAAATAATGAGGTAATACGCAGTGCGCCGCGCTTCAATTCAACTTCTGTATGCAGTGTGCTGGGTTTCTTGTTTTCAATAAAGAAACTCATCACAAGCGCTGGTATTAAATAGTTCGCTACTGATGGCAGGAACAGCCTCAAGAACTCGGTAAAAGTAACCTGTCCTGCTTGCCAAACCATAAGCGTGGTAATGTCACCAAAGGGACTGAACGCGCCACCTGCGTTGGCGGCAATGACAATACTGACACAGCATAAAGCGACGAATTTTTTGTCATCTTGCGCCACTTTCATAACCACGGCACACATCAGTAATGCGGTTGTCAGGTTGTCGGCAACAGGCGAAATAAAGAAGGCTAAAATGCCCGTTATCCAAAACAATTTGCGGTAGCTGAAGCCTTTTTTCAAAAGCCAGGCACGCAAGGCGTCGAATAGGCGCCGCTCTTCCATCGCATTGATATAGGTCATCGCCACTAGCAAGAAGAGCATCAGCTCAGCAAATTCCAGCAGGTTATGGCGAAACGCCGACTCGGCTAAAGCAGCATGCTCGCCTGTATAAACAACGCCAATGAGAATCCAGATAAGACCGGCGGCGACCAGCACCGGCTTGGACTTTCTCATGTGAAGTTTTTCTTCGCCCATTACCAGAATGTATGCAAGAGCGAAAATAATCAGGGCGGCGTAGCCAACGGTGGAAGAGGTTAAATCGATACGGTCAGCAGAGGGCTCTGCTGCCAGTACTGATACCGAAAATAACAGGGAAATGACGGTAAGCAGTAATTTTGTCATGGCGCTTATTGAGCGCAAGCTATGCCGGACTACATAACTTGCACCAACTCTCCTTGTCGGTTAATGGTTAAAAAGTGTTTGATCATGCCAGTCTGAACTTGAAATGCGAACGGAGAATACCACAAAACCACTTTTTTACAGCATTAAAAAAGTGGAAGTTAAATTTTCTCTTTGTAGGTAGATATGTCAAGTTACCTACCTTATGTCACTGGCTATTACGTGAGTTGGTAAACTTGCTCTGTCACCGGGTTATCTTCGGGCTTCTCGCCATTGACGATACCTTCGTCGGCCTCTAACTGCTCAATGCTAAAACGCTGACCAAAACCGGATTCCACTTCGCCTTCACTGACAGAAAACGGTGGTCCTTCCCGATAACCGGCAGGATACTGCAACGTTATCAATAGCCCCTGAGCGCGTTCAGGCAACTGCTCGCTTAACTGCTTCACATAGCGGGTACGCATTTCCGGCGGTAACGCCACCATGGCAGCGCGGTCATACCAAGCGTCAACGTCAGTCATGTCGGCTCCGGTTAGCTCAAAAAAGTCTCCCACCCAAATGACCAGTTCATCCAGTGCGTACTCCTTAAACTTACCTTTTTGCGTCACTGTCGGCGTTAACTCGTTGTCACTGAAGAACTGCTGTACCGCAATATCGCTCAGCTCTATACCGAACACCCGGTAACCGTTGTCTAATAACCACAGCATATCGTTTGATTTACCGCACAGCGGCACAAATACCGTCGCACCCGGCTTGGCGACTTTCTTAAAATAGCGCCGCAGCATCTCGTGAGCTTCCGGGCGGTGAAAGCCAATTTGCTGATTTTCCCATCGTTCATGCCAAAAGCTGGCTTCCATGGTGACTCCTTAAATCAAAAACGATTACTACCAATAAAAAAGCACCCACGAAGGGTGCCTTTAAATACATTAAAAATCCAGTAGTACTGAGCCCTACTGTAACAGCGGCGACCCGGTACTGACAAAATCAAAACCTTTAATGTCCGCTTCTTATTCTAAGGCTCAACGCTCAAAATCAGCTACTGCTAACCCTCAGCTAAGATAAGCGAACCAAATTTACCAATTATTGTTTCAAGACCCACTGTTGCTATATCATTGAACTGTTAGTAACAGAACGCTGGTTATTTATGCTGAGCAATGCGTCAATTATCAATGTCTTTCGAATATTTCTTGCGATTATTGTGGTTGCCGCCAGCGCATCCTCTTTATCTGCTTTCTGTCTGCTAGAAAGTTCAGCGAAAGATACCAAGCTTATTAATACTACTACCGCCATACGCACTAACACCCATAAGTTCACCACCGAGTTTATAAGTAACCAAAAAGAACAAGCTCAGGCGACCGCAGAAAAGATTCAACGGCTTTGGGGGAGTCCCGCTCTGAGCTCTCTTACATTAGAGGCCGATGCAGAGATTAAGAATTACGCAGCTCGTATAAATCGGGAATGGCAAAGCATTGTTGAGGAAGTTCAAAACAGAGGTTTTACTCAACTATCTAGTAGCGACCTACAACGAATTGACTCATACGTCGACGACCTAAACGAGCTTATAAAGGTTCTGCAGGCTCAGACAGAACAAAGAATACTCACTGTGCGCATTGCTTTAGTGCTGGCGTCGCTTGTTATTGCCCTGGTGGTCTTTTTTCTATTAACCGTACTGAAGCGCAAAATTGATGAGCCGCTCACGCACTTAATGTCTGTTTCTAAGCAGTTAGGTCGCGGTGACTTTACCGCCAAATCAAAGCTTAATAATAACGATGAAATTGGTCAGCTGGCACAAACGCTGAATGAAATGTCAGAAACCGCCAGCTACTTTTACGGCGGTCTGGAACGTCGTGTCGAACAGCAAACCGAAGAACTGTCGCGTAAAAACAAAGTATTGTCGTTCTTGTATGACACCGCCCGCTCTATCATCGAATACGGTTACGATTACAGCAATTATCAGGAAGTTGTTGAAAGGCTTTACGAAGTGGGCGAAGTTGAAGACATTGAGCTGTGTCTGCTGACCGAGGAAGGTAACCGCCCGTTCTTGCAATTGCAGCCACGCCCAAATTCTCATGAGCCCTGTGAAGCTGGCGACTGCGCTACCTGCATAAAAGCCGGCCCGGGCGCGTCGGTTATTGAGGACAAAATGGTCTATCGCTTTGTGTTAAAACGGGAAGATCAAAACTACGGCGTATTAATAGTACGCTGTGACCCAACAGAACCACTGGCGACTTGGCAGCAACAGCTTATGAGCTCAACCGCCGACCAACTGGCCTTGTCGCAAAGTCTCAAGTCAGAAGAAGAGCAAGTGCGCCGTCTGGCACTGATGCACGAACGTACCGTTATTGCGCGTGAGCTCCATGACTCGCTAGCGCAGGCATTGTCGTACTTAAAAATTCAGGTAACACGGCTGCACAAAGCCATCGATAAAGACGACCGTGACACCATAGACGACGTAAGCAACGAACTGCGTGAAGGCCTGAACGCAGCCTACCGCCAGTTGCGTGAACTGCTGACTACCTTCCGCCTGAAAGTCGACGGCTCTGGCCTATACAACGCGCTGCAAACCACAGTCAAACAGTTCTCAGAACAAAGCGACATAGCCATTAATTTGGACTATCGCCTGAACAATATTCCACTAGCGCCGCACGAAGAAGTTCATCTACTACAGATTATTCGCGAAGCCAGTCAAAATGCGATAAACCACAGCGAAGGCACCGAAGTCAGCATTACGCTGTCACAGCCCAGCGGACAAGATGTTGAACTGCACATTCGTGACAACGGCATTGGCCTGCCTGAAAACGCCGAAAAAATTAACCACTACGGCCTGGCAATTATGCAAGAGCGCAGCCGTAACCTCGGCGGCGACATTCGCCTGCAGCGAATGGAAAGCGGTGGCACCGAGGTGTTCTTTACCTTTACCCCGGACTATTTGTTGCAGTAAAAGGTTGCTTTGAAATCACCAACCAAGTGACGGAACCACTGTACTTTACAAAAGTCCAAATGAGTTCCAGCTTTCTCTCGCAAGGTAATTAAAAAGGAATTTATCGTGCTAAAAAGGAACCGTTACATTGTTGTCGCTTTATTATGCATTCTCATCCCTCTACTAGAAACTTTAGGAGAAGGCACTCTTTGGGGGTTACATTACGAATCGCCCAGAGCAATGGATACACTCGGGGATATCGTTCGCTTAGTTAAATTATTGAGCGTCGTTGCTGGCCTTTATTTGCTGGTTAAAAATCGTTCCATAATTGCTGAGGCTTTCCATTCAAAAGTATTAAAAATCACATTCTTCAGTGTTTTTTATTTACTTTCATGGGTTCAAATTCCTATGCTCCTATTGGGGAATTTATTCTTTGGAATAATAGCTCCGAAGGATTACATCCACTATGAACAGAGCGCGGGTCAAGATTCATTTTACGTATACACCGCTGACCCCGGTGCTATGGGAACGGCTTATCACCATGTGTATTTAAAATGCCCACTCCCCTTTAACCGATACGAGTTAATCAAGGTAGGAAAAACACGTTGGCTTAAAGTTTTTGATATAAAGCGAGGCGACAACAGCGTAGCTTTGATATCGAAAGGTACCACTGATGGGTCTCATAAGGTTTATCGCTTATCTATGGAGAGTGTAAGTTGCGGGGAGAGTTAGCATTTTAGCTCCAAGCATTAGATCGCTAAACATTTAGGCCCCATGGCTTTCGTAACCCCAAAATGCGCCCTAGGCCAGGCTGCAGGGTGAAGAAGGCGAACCTTTAGAAAGTTCGGGTACCGAACAGTGATGCTGGTACCCAGTTTGCCAGCATAAAAGACTAATCCTTATTATTTGGAGATGCTCAAATACTTTTCTAAAGGCTCTCTCTTATACTCAGGCGACGCATCAAAAAATAAGTTCAGAAGATTCATATGTCCTGAACCGAAGATGACTAAGATCCTATCTCCAGGCTGGGTTGGAACTCGTTGAATATTTCTAAAGATCCTTAGATTTCTATTAAACCAACGACCGGTCTCAAAGTCAGCGCCAAAGTACTCATTTTCTTCATTTTCTTCATTTTCAAACTTAAAGTGACCAATCAAATAGTTACCAAGCGATTTTTTGATGTGTTTTTCATTGTTTATACGTAATAACTCCGCCGTAATACTTTGTGACTTATACACTGGATTTCCGGTATCGTAACGCATTGCGTTATCTGGATTATTTTTATAATACTTACCGAACTCAGCTACTTTAACTTCATCGTTAAGCACTTTGTCGACTTGGGGATACCTTTTTCCCCAAGTATCTACAGCGAACAATGTTTTATGCCCTAGCTTTTCCGCGAGCCGAAACCCAAGTTGATAAACCTCACTGCGTGGGAGTTGGTCAGTCTGTGTTGGTTTATTAGATAAGTAGTTTTTGTAACTATCAGACAGCTCATTTTGCTTTTCAGCCTTATGCTCGACAACGATATGTGTTGGGTTAAAAGTTTTTAACTGCTGCGCGATAACTTCAAGTTGTCTTTGATACTTGTTCGATAAAACATCAATTTTGCTGTCATCTTTAACCTTCACAACATCGAGGTTAGGGAAGTTAAAATGAAAGGTTCCTAAGGTAACAACTCGAATAGGCTCTGCCTGTTGCGGTGATGTTTTCCCGAAGCTCACCGAGGAGATTAAAAGCAGTGAGAAAGCCAAAATAACTTTAAAAATCATTTCATTAACTAATTAAGTAAGTGATGGAGGCAATTTTACCTGCTGCCAGCATACGAGCAATGGAAAAGTGTAACTAGCTATGACCTTGGCTGTTGTGACCTCTTCGGTTTAACAACTACTCGCATCACTCACCCCCTTCATGCCACTGGACTTGGTTTCGTCCTCCTTCTTTACTGCGATATAACGCTATATCCGCCCTTTTGTAGGCACTATTAAATTCGTCTTCTTCCGTCAACTGGGTAACACCAATCGATGCGGTAATTGAGACATTTGGCTCATTTACAATATCCACAATCATATCCTCTACTGATGTTCGAACCTTTTCTAATACATCAGCTGCCGTTTTAAGCGGGATATCTTCCAATATAATCGCAAACTCTTCTCCCCCGACTCTTGAACAGCAATCACTCACCCTCACCAACTCAGCAATTGTTCGAGCGGTTTGCTGCAAAACTTTATCGCCTGCGTCGTGGCCATAAGTGTCATTAACGCTTTTGAAGTGATCGATGTCGATAATTGCAAAGCAAGAGACATTATTTGCTGACGTTTTATGAGCTTGCAGTTCAGCAAAGCGCTCCGTAATAAAAAGTCGATTGGTCAACCCGGTTAAAAAGTCGGTGTAGGCGAGCTTTTCAAGCCTTTTGGTTTTTGAAGAGTTAATAATGATGGTTTCAATAGCAGAGCAAATTAGGCCGACTAACTCAATATCTAATTCTGTGAAAGGCGTTGTGCGAGTTTCAGGACTGGTAAAATTGAGCGTTCCCCAAACCTTACCGTTAATTCTTACGGGAAGGCCTAAATACGTCTCAAGTTTGAATTTATCAAAGCAAGGGTGCCCTGAGTACTCTTCACTGTCGGAAGCGTGAGCGGTAGCAATCACCTCGTTAGCCGCGAGGGTGACCGAGCAATAAGTCTCACCTAATTCAAACTTTGTGTCCTGTGGAATAGGGTCGCCTTCCGAGTACGCGTATTTTACGATGTAGTCGTCTCCGTCGACAAAACTCACAATACCCGTTTGAGCGTTGAGATAGTGACAGCCTAACCGCAATAACTTATTAATACGGTCAGTGGAGAGCGTTTTAGATTGTCTATTAACGACATCATGTACCGCTCGCAGTACTTCTGCAGCGCTTGCATAATCGGTAATATCATTGATAACCGCAAAGAAGCCATTGACTGTTTTTTCTGCTCCCTCGAAGTTAGGAACATATTTAACGTCAAGCTGCAACGTTCTGCCATCGTTCAAAACGACTTTATCGACAAAGCTTAACTCTTCTCCCTGAAGGACTTTGTCATGCAACTGCGATATTTTCTCGTAACTACTATGCCCGACAATTTCGGCGATTGTTTTGCCCTTAAGCTCTTTTAATTTGACACCAAAGAAACGCTCGTAAGCTTGATTCACATATTTATACCGACGTTGGTTATCCACGTACGCCAACATGAACGGCAGTGCTTTCGATAGCTTTTTGAAGGAGCGATCTATTTTCATGACGAGCGACCTTATAAAAAAGTAGTGCTAAACCACTTAAATAAAACACGACCCGTGTCAAACCTCAACTTATTTACTGACTCTACGGATTATAAAACTGTGCATGTTTACGCAGGTACATTCAGCCATTGAGCATGACACCTGCTAAGTAGAAGACAACAAAGTCGACAAACACCATGGCAAAACCGATGAAACTGCCAAAGGTCATGTTGTACAAAATACTGCAATACCACAGATGAGCTGTGACGGATCCAGTGACAAATTGAACTTTGCATATACAGGTCGCTATTGGCTAATGTAGGGTTTTGAATCATAGTGAAACTTTGACCTGTGCCCGACAAATGCGCAACTTGCATCATTAGTTAGTTGGCGGGTTATTGTGAGGTAGGCAACAAGATTTTTTAGGTAGTTTTTGGTTCAAAATCGGCAAGTCGGAGTGTTAGCAATGAATTTACACACGACCTATGTCAAACTACCCACAGTTTGTTATTTAGGGAGAAAACAATGGCAACCGAAGCGGCGAGTATCATGTTGGTGGACGACCACCCACTGTTACGTAAGGGCCTTAAGCAACTGATTGCGATGGAAGACGACATGAGAGTTGTCGCTGAGGCAAGCAGCGGCGCCGATGCATTAAAGCTCGCCGAAGAATATGATCCTGATCTGATTGTTCTCGATTTAAACATGCAAGGTATGGATGGTATTCAAACACTCAAAACACTGCGCGACAAAGGCGTTAGCTCTCGTATTATTATATTGACGGTTAGCGATGCAGACGATGACGTAGTAGCAGCCATTACTAATGGAGCCGACGGCTATTTGTTAAAAGACATGGAACCAGAGCTCTTACTTGAACAAATACACCGTGCAGTGACAGGGAAAATGGTACTAAGTGAGGCCATTACTGAAATTTTAGCCACCGCTTTACGCCAGCCAAAATCAATAAATTCACAACTAAGCTCGTTGACTAATCGCGAATACGAAATTTTAAGCCTGATCGCTCAAGGCATGAGCAACAAAATGATAGCTCGAGAGTTGGATATTTCAGAGGGTACAGTAAAGGTACACGTTAAGCACTTACTGAAAAAGCTCGGGTTGCGTTCTCGTGTCGAAGCTGCAGTCTGGATGGTAAACCAACAAGACCAATAAGAAAACGTAATAGCTATGGTTCCCCCAACCATAGGTTTTGATTTGCATCAAATTGAGCGCCCGTGAAATTTGCTAATCTTTGCCGCCACTTTGGTCATACAGGTGTTTTATGTCTGCGTCAGCCGCTCATTTCCGTCCCGAACTGCTTTGCCCCGCCGGTAGCCCGGAAGCGATGCGCATGGCTTTTGCTTATGGTGCGGATGCCGTTTATGCCGGCGAGCCACGTTACAGTCTACGTGTACGAAACAACTCTTTCACGCTGGACAATTTAGGCGACTGCATTGAGGAAGCCCACCAGCGCGGTAAACGTTTCTATGTGGTCGTAAACATCGCTCCGCACAATACAAAGTTAACGCGCTTTGTCGAACACATGCGCACTATTGTCGACATGCAGCCCGATGCGTTAATTGTATCGGACCCCGGTGTGGTGATGTTGCTGCAGGAGCACTTCCCCGAGCAGCCGCTGCACTTGTCCGTTCAGGCCAACACCATTAACTGGGCGGCGCTTAAGTTCTGGCAGAAACAAGGCATTGAGCGGGTCATTCTGTCACGCGAACTGGGTTTGAAAGAAATTGCCGAAATGCGCCAACAGGTGCCCGATATTGAAGTCGAGGTGTTCGTACACGGCGCCCTTTGCATGGCGTATTCCGGCCGCTGTCTGCTGTCGGGTTACATGAACAAACGCGACCCGAACCAAGGCGCCTGCACCAATGCCTGCCGCTGGGGTTATGAAGTGCACGAAGCCAAAGAAAATGCCGTTGGTCAGTACGACCCAGTGCTACTTGGCGATCCTAAAAAACCACAAGACTTAATGCTGCTCGATGAAGACCAGCACGGCTCTTACATCATGAATTCAAAAGACTTGCGCGCCGTTGAGTACGTTAACGATCTGGTGAAAATGGGCGTTCATTCGCTGAAAATTGAAGGCCGTACTAAGTCCGACTATTACATTGCCCGGACCGCCCAGGTTTATCGTCAGGCCATTGATGATGCGGTTGCCGGTAAGCCTTTTAACCCGGCGTTGCTCAATGACTTAGAAGGTATGGCAAACCGCGGGTTCACGGCGGGCTTTTTGCAACGTCATACACCGCAAGACTTACAAAATTACGAACGCTCACACAGCGAAGGTCAACACTTACTGGTTGGCCAGCTTTGTGATGCGCACGGCGACGGGCGCTATCAGGTGGCGGTAAAAAATGGTTTTGCCATTGGCGATGAGCTTCTGCTAATGACACCGAAAGGGAATCATCGCTTTCAACTGGCGGATATGACTTCAACACGAGACGAAGCCATGATTCGCGCGCCCGGCTCTGGCTACACAGTGGTGCTAAACACACCGGTCGCCATTGATGAAAAAGACATCCCCTACTGTTTCCTGGTCAAAGAAAGCATTGCGAGGAAAGCGGCATGATTAAGATAAACGACGGTTGCATTAACTGCGATATGTGCGAACCCGAATGCCCCACAGAAGCGATAGCTATGGGCGACGACATTTACGAAATTAATCAGGATAAGTGTGTTGAGTGCGAGGGGTATTACGACACACCTAACTGTTATGCGGTTTGCCCGGTAGAGGCAGTCGATATTTTATAAGCAAAGGGGTACGTCCCCCCTCTCTTTAGAGGTACATAAATCAATTGGAGGGTTTTGTATAGTGAGCCAGGTCAATAATACAGTCGATGAGATGACTATGCGTACTCCAATTCAATGTAATCAATGCAGCATGCAATCTATTTGTGTACCTGCGGGACTTATTCCAAGCGATGTCGAGATTCTCGACAAAAGCAGCCGTGAACCGCACTTATACAATAAGCGCAGCGTGGTGTTTAGCGAAGGCGAAGCACTGAACTCGGTTTTTGCGATAAAAAGCGGCTCAGTGAAGTGCTACACCATAGACAGCAATGGCAAGCAGCAAATTACCAGTTTCCACATGGTGGGTGACATTGTCGGGCTTGAGTCTCTTGCCAATGGCAACGCCAGCACTTATTGCGAAACACTGGAAACCTCCATGCTGTGCGAAATTAAGCTGGGCAAGCTATTTGCGCAAGAGCTTCCTAAAGTAGAAGGTAACCTGATGCGTCTAATGAGCCGGCGCCTGGGTAATAACAGCAAGCATTACTTAAACATTGTGAACACCAGCGCCGAGCAAAAAGTGGTGTCGTTTTTACTTTCAATAAGCACGCACATGCAGCAACATGGTCTGTCTCGCAGTGAATTCCGACTGCCCATGACACGTACCGACATTGCCAACTATCTGGGTTTGGCAGTTGAAACGGTCAGCCGTATATTTACTGCATTGAAAGAGCAAGAGCTCATTCAAACCAAACAGTCCATTTTAACAATTAATGATTTAAGCGCATTGGAGCGTCGCGTCGCTTAAGCGCTAAGCAGGAGGTTACATGTCATCCGCTGGGTTTAACTGGTCCGATCCACTCAACTGGCAAAACGCACTCACTGATGAAGAAAAAATGATTCAGGAAAGCGCGCATCAGTACGCACAAGAAAAGTTGATGCCACGAGTGCTGGAAGCCAACCGTAACGAAAATTTTGATCGCGCCATAATGAGCGAGCTGGGTGAGATGGGCCTGCTGGGCTCAACGTTACCGGAAGAATACGGCGGCAGCGGTGTTAACCACGTTAGCTACGGCCTTATTGCCCGCGAAATTGAGCGCGTTGACAGCGGCTACCGCAGTGCCATGAGTGTGCAGTCTTCCTTAGTCATGCACCCTATTTATACCTTTGGTACTGAAGCACAGCGTAAAAAGTATTTGCCAAAACTCGCCAGCGGCGAATGGGTCGGCTGCTTTGGCTTAACCGAGCCTGACTCTGGCTCGGATCCTGCTAGTATGCGCACGGTCGCGAAGCGCACCGACAACGGTTATGTGCTGTCCGGCTCGAAAATGTGGATAACTAACTCGCCTATCGCAGACGTATTTGTGGTGTGGGCAAAGCTGGACGGAGACATTCGCGGTTTTGTGCTGGAAAAAGGCATGAAAGGTCTGAGCGCTCCTAAAATTGACGGGAAATTCTCACTTCGTGCGTCTATTACCGGCGAAATTGTTATGGATGGTGTTGAAGTCTCTGAAGACCATATTTTCCCGGAAGTGAAAGGCTTGAAAGGTCCGTTTAGCTGTCTCAACAAAGCGCGTTACGGCATTGCCTGGGGTTCGCTGGGTGCCGCGGAGTTCTGCTGGCACGCTGCACGTCAATACACGTTAGAACGCAGTCAATTTGGCCGCCCACTGGCAGCAAACCAGTTAATACAGAAAAAACTGGCGGACATGCAAACGGAAATTAGCTTAGGTCTATTGGGCTGTCTGCAAGCCGGCCGTGAGCTCGATAACGGCACCTTAAACCCAACTGCCATTTCACTGATTAAGCGCAACAGCTGTGGTAAAGCACTGGATATTGCTCGCCAGTCTCGCGACATGCACGGCGGTAACGGTATTGCCGACGAGTATCATGTTATTCGTCATGTCATGAACTTAGAGGCTGTAAATACCTACGAAGGTACCCACGACATTCACGCATTAATTCTCGGTCGGGCTCAAACCGACATTCCAGCATTTTAAAAACGCATCCCCAGTAATTAGCCTGGGGCTGTAAGTTCCTATAAAAGTTAGTGAATGCCTTTGCCGTTTAAGTGGCTTTTGTACGCCATATCGCTTTTCATAATATGGTTCATTAGCCACGCTTTCACAAAGTCCAACAGCTCATCAATCACGTCTTCATGGTTATCGACGCGGTGTTTAAAGCGCATTACATCCTGCACCAACTCTTTGTGCTTCACTTTGTGGTTTTCTAAGTCCGGGTAGCCGTTTCGCTCCATGAGCAGCTCTTCATAATTAAAGTGCGTGGCGGTGTAGTTTATTAGCGAGTCCACCAAGCGTTGCAGGGCGTGCTGGTCGCCGTCACGCAACTTCAGTCGATACAGCTCGTTAGCAATATAAATTAAGCGCTGATGCTGACGGTTAATCTCTTCAATACCTACATCGAGCTTTGACGACCATTCGATGAGCACATCCTGCTCTTGTAGGCGTTTTTCAATAACTGCATTTTCAATGTAGTACCGGTCACCCAGCGACTTAATTTCGCCGCCCAGGGTGGTTAATTGCGCGGAGCTTTCCAACGCCTCCTGAGAGCGCTCATCAATAACTTTCGCGCTTTCTGACAGCGAGTTAACGTTTTCCTGAATGTTCATGGTGACGGCGGACTGCTCTTCGGCCGCAGAAGCAATTTGCGTATTCAGGTCGTTAATCACCCCCACGTTTTCGACAATGTCGGTCAATGACATCGACGCTTTATTGGCGTGCTCAACGTTTTCTCCAGCCAGCGCTTTGTTCCGCTCCATGGTATGAACGGCGTTCTCCGTATTGGTTTCCAAACGCCCAATAACGCTCTGAATTTCACCCGTCGATGCCTGCACGCGCTGCGCCAGTTGGCGAACTTCATCGGCAACCACTGCAAAGCCTCTGCCCGACTCGCCGGCACGCGCCGCCTCAATAGCCGCGTTCAGTGCTAACAAGTTGGTCTGGTCGGCAATATCGTTAATAGTCAGAAGAATTTTCGAAATGGCCTGGCTGTCTTCCGATAAGGTTTTTATGACCTGCTGAGACTCAGACACTTCCTGCTCAAGTCGCTGAATAGCCTCAACCATAGTATTGACCACCTGCTGACCGTTTTGCGCAGAGGTCATGGTATTGTCGGCCTCGGTGGCCGCTCGTTGTGTCGACTCGGACACTTCGCTAATGGCGGCAGTCATTTGCTCTACCGCTGCCGCCGCGCTTTGCATTTGCGCCGCCTGTTCTTTCGCTCGCTCCGCTAGGGCTTTTATCGCCTGGTAGTTGCCGTCACCCAGGTGATCCATACCGTCGCTGGACTTACGAATGGCATCAACCGAGTAGCTGGTTTCTATGGCAACGGAATTCAGATAGTCGGTAATTTTAGACAGTTCATCTTTACCCTCGGCAACGCCCAGGCTGTTCAAGTCACCGTTGGCCAATTGTTTGGCCATGTTGATGTTAGCCGCTATGGCCCGATAAATGCCTAAATACAAACTCGTGAACAACAGCAGTTGCAGCAACAACACCAGCGCCAGCAGAATAATATTTTTCCAGATAACGCTGTCCAATTCCGCCAGGCGTGCGTCAAGGCGTTGCTGATACACTGGGATAATAGCGTCGTAAAAGCCCAGCAAGGTGCCTATGGCTGCCGACCCTTCACGGAAAAAGTCGTCAGCCGGCATGGTGCGCTGCGCTAAGTGCTCGGCGGCAGAGTCACTGAACATTGATAACTGCTGCTCAGCCGCCTTAGCATGGCTCATTAGGGTTTCGTTGTTGCTGTTGTCGGTGAGCGTCTCAACGGCCTGCACGAATTGCTCAACTTCACTTTCAAGTACGTAACTTAGGGTCATAACTTGCTGCTGAGAGGACGAGTTTGCGCTGTTAAGCCATTGGGCACCTAAACCACGTAGCTGACCACTTAGCTCCACCAGCTGCGGCAATGACTCTGTGCTTAAGCGCGCCAACTGCAGGCTGACCAAGTCATCTTCCAGTAACAGTTTTGCATCGGTACTAAGTTGTTTTAACGCTTGGTGCAGCTGTGCAATAAGCTGCGAATGTGAGTCAAACTGGCCGGTAGATCCTTTCAACTGCTGCCAACTGCGTTTAAATGCACTGACACGGTTTTCAGAAAGGTTGTCATTACGGCTGGCTAAGTCCGCTAACGCCATTAGGTGTTGGTCAACTCGCTGAGCCGAACGCTGAATGTCCGTTGAAAATGAGCGGCGTTGCTCCGGCGTTCCAGTCATGCCCCGATGCTTCGCAATATGCTCAAATAAGCCTTTAAACTCGGGCCAGTATGTTGCTACCTGCTGTTTCTGCTCCAGCGCGCCGCTCTTATTAAGGGAATCGCTAACAGTCAGTGCGCTTAACACGATAACCGGTAAAAATAACAGAAAACCAATAAGGCTGAACTTCCGGCGAAAGCTCAGCACATTAAACAACTTTTGAATCGGTCGCGTTAGCCTATCCAACCACTTCATAACCACTCCACTTCATGTGAATACATTGAGCGACAAACTCGCTATTGTGCCTAATCATCGGCATTAGTCACATGAAATATAGGGTTATAACTTAATAGGTAACAGTTAGTTGATCTCTGTCAAAAAAATTCTGTCGACTTAGTAAATGACCGTACTTTCTAAGACCATTTCGGTCATGTCGTTAAAAGCGGTTTGACGTTCCAGCGCTGACAGACCTCGCCCGGTTTGCAGCTCGTCTGACACGGTCATAACTGCCAACGCCTGACGTTTGTGAACCGCAGCAGCGGCATATAAGGCTGCCGCTTCCATATCTAAAGCCAAGGCCCCCATTGCTTCGGCTTTTTGGTTCAGCTTTTTATCCGGGTGATAAAAACTGTCGGTAGAGAACACATTACCCACGGCAATGCGCTGATGGTTTGTTTCGCACTGGTTAACAAAGCGACTCAGCAAGCTGTAATCAGCAATAGGCGCAAAATCGTAGTCACCAAAAGTATGGCGATTCATAGCAGAGTCAGTACAAGCGCCCTGAGCCACGACAATATCGCCAAGCGTTAACTGTGTTGCTACAGAGCCACAGCTACCCACCCGAATCAGCTGCTGAACGCCATAATGCTGAAACAACTCCTGTGCATACAACATGCAGGACGGCATACCCATTCCCGACCCCATCACCGACACAGGCACGCCGCGATAACTGCCGGTAAACGCCAGCATGTTGCGTGTATCACTAATGAGTACCGCATCACTCAAGTGTGTGTCGGCAATGTGCTTAGCGCGTAACGGATCGCCAGGGAAAAGACAAAGTTCGGCAAAAGCGCCTGGTTGTGCAGCAATATGAGGTGTTGTCATAGCAATTACTCTGATAGTTTTTTAACCAAAATAGATGACAAAATGAAAAAGATCGACTATATTTCGTATTTATCTAAATTAGCAAATACGGAAATAATATGATCGATGTCATTATAAAATTGGCGACAGGGTACCGCAGAAGCGTGTTTTGGTTATTGACGCTGATCACGCTTGGCGTTGCTGCTTTTATCCCCTCAATTACCATTGATACCGATCCTGAGAACATGCTACCGGACAACAATCCGCAGCGGGTTTTCCATAATGAGGTTAAAGAAACCTTCGCTATGCATGACATGATTGTCGTTGGCGTAGTGAATGAGAACAGTGTTTATAATCAACAGACATTAACCGACCTGCATACCGTGTCGAGTTACGCCGAGTCTTTGGACGGGGTGGTTAGTGACGACCTGATGTCGCTGGCTAACGTTGACAATATTACTCAGGAAGGCCCCGGCACCATTCGCTTTGAATGGATGATGAAGCAACCTCCGGAAAATAACGCCGAAGCTCGCTACATTCAGCAGCAAGTTGAAGACCTGCCACTGCTTTATAACACCATTGTCTCTGGCGATAACAAAGCCGCCGCTATTTATGTGCCTATTGAAAGTAAAGACGAGAGCTATGCGCTGGCGGAGCAACTGCGTGACAAAATCAGTACCTTAGAGAGCGGCGACGACTGGCATATTACCGGCTTGCCGGTAGCTGAAGACCAGTTCGGCTTTGAAATGTTTGTGCAAATGGGCATTTCTGCACCGCTAGCGGCCGCGGTTATTTTCGCATTGCTTTGGTTCTTTTTTCGTAATGTCCGCTTCATAAGCGCTGCCATGATAGTCGCGATGTCGACCGTACTCATCACCATGGGTGCGCTCATTGCGTTTGGCTTTACCGTACACATTATGTCGTCAATGATAGCCATTTTCCTAATGCCGATTGCGGTAGTCGACTCGGTGCATATTATGTCTGAGTTCTCAGACCGATACCGTGAAAAAGGAAACGCGAAAGATACGATAAAAGATGTGTTGGGGCACTTATTTACCCCCATGCTGTTTACCTCAGTTACATCGGCCATTGGCTTTTACTCGTTAATGCTAACGCCGATTCCACCGGTACAAGTGTTCGGCGCTTTCGTTGGTTCCGGTATTCTTTTGGCATTCTTAATCACCGTTATTTTCGTGCCTGCCTATGTGTGCGCACTAAAACCATCAACGCTGGAAGGCTTTACGCAGGCGACTCATGAAGAACATAAAGACGGCTGGCTACAAAAAGTCGGCGCTGTTGCCGCTCGTCATGCGAAGCTATGGATAGCCTTTTTCCTGGCCGTATTAGCCTTTGCCTGGTTCGGTATTCAGCAAATCAACATTAACGATAACCCGGTACGTTGGTTTAAACCTGACCACGAGGTGCGTATTGCTGACGAAGTATTAAACGATCACTTTGCTGGTACATACAACGCTTACGTTGTTTTTGAAAACTCCTTGGATGCGACCGAAAAAGCTCGCTCAGCAGTTCGTAACGCTCTGAATAACGACGCATTGTCAGCAGAGTCGCGCGATGCTTTAAGCGCTCTGCTTGAGCAAGAGCAAGAGCAAGAGCAAGTGAACTTTAACCAGTGGATTATCGCAATTGATGATCTGCTCTTCAGCGTCGGTTCTGACCAATTAGAGCCGTTAGAGCGCTTAATGACTGAGCTCGAGCAACTGAATAGCGCCAGCAAGGCGTTCCAAAGCCCAGAGTTACTGGCTTACATGAGCGAGATGCAAGCGTATCTGCAAACAACAGGCTTAGTGGGCAAGTCAAACAGTCTGTCCGACGTGGTTAAGACGGTGAACCGCGAGTTACGCTCGGGCGAAGAGAAAGACTACGAGCTGCCGGACAATGCCAACGGTGTTGCGCAAACCCTGTTGCAATACCAGTCATCGCACCGTCCGCAGGACCTCTGGCACTTTGTTACACCGGACTACAAACGCAGCTTAATGTGGCTGCAGCTGACCAGTGGTGACAACCAGCACGTAACTAAAGTCGTCAACGCTGTCGATAGCTACATTCAGGACAACCCACTGCCCGCCAACATTGAAATAGACTGGGCCGGTAAAGCTTACCTGAACGTGGTATGGCAGGAAGCCATGGTCGAGGGCATGCTGGACAGCTTAATCAGCGCCTTTGTGGTGGTGTTTATTATGATGGTACTGCTGTTCCGCTCGGTGGTCTTCGGTGTGTTGGCTATGCTACCACTAAGTCTAACCATTGCCTTTATTTATGGCCTTATTGGCTGGGTCGGTAAAGACTACGACATGCCTATTGCGGTGTTGTCGTCGCTGACACTTGGGCTGTCGGTGGACTTTGCCATTCACTTCATTGAACGCACCCGCGCTACCTTCAAGCAAACCGGTAACTGGCAAGACACGCTGGCGGTTATGTTTGACGAGCCCGCGCGTGCCATTTCCCACAATGCCATTGTCATTGCCATTGGTTTTACGCCACTGCTGTTCGCACCGTTAGTGCCCTACATTACAGTGGGTGTATTCCTGGCCAGCATTATGGCGATATCCGCCATAGTGACACTTATTATGCTCCCGGCGGTAATGACTGCCTTTAGCCGCCTGATATTCCGTGGAGGTCAATCATGAAAGCTTTATTTTTAACCGCGTTATCCACCGCCGTTTTATTTGTTAGTAGCCAGGCTATTAGCGCTGAAAAAAGCGCTCGTGACATTGTCGAACAAGCCGAGTTAAACGCCTATTACTCGGGCGATGACGGTCGCAGTGCCGCGCGCATGATCATTACCGATAATCAGGGCCGCCAACAAATGCGCCAATTCACCATTTTGCGTAAAGACCAGCAGGACGGCGGCGTACAAGACATGATGATATTTTTCTCACGCCCTGCCGACGTGCGCGACACGGTGTTCCGTGTGGTCAAACAAGTCAACGACGACGATGACCGTTGGTTGTATTTACCTGATCTCGATTTGGTGAAACGCATATCTGCCGGCGATAAGCGCACCTCTTTTGTGGGGTCACACTTTTTTTATGAAGACGTTTCCGGCCGCAATACAGCGCTGGATAACTACGAGCTTATTTCTGAAAATGAAGACAGTTACGTACTAAAAGGTACGCCGAAACACCCTGACAACGTCGAGTTCAGCTACTACGAAGTCGTTATTGATAAAGAGCACATGCTGCCGATAGAAAGCACTTTCTATAACGACAGCGGCGAGGCCTACCGAAAAATGGAAGTCCTGAAAGTGGAAACGGTACAGGGCTACCCAACCGTAACTCATTCACGCATGTCTGACTTAACTAATGGCGGACAAACTGAAATGCAGTTTCGCTTTATGAAGTACAACATCGGTTTGCCTGACAGCATTTTCAGCGAGCGTAGCCTGCGTAACCCGCCGGCAGAATGGCTGCAACTGAGAGATTAGTTATGATCTATCGTGCTTTTTCCCTCTTTACCGTTCTTTTCACTTTGGCTCAGGCCGCGTCAGCGCAAGACTCCTGGGGCGATGAGCAATGGGACAGTGACTGGGGAACGGAACAAGACCAGAGTATTAATGTCTATGGTTTCGTTGAGGCGGCAATAGGCGGACGGTTTGAATCCTCCCCCTATCACAAGCGTTTGTCTATTGCCGAACCTCGACTTCAGCTCGGTTTTGACGAGCGCTGGCAGGACATTACCTGGACAGCAAAAGCCGACGGCTGGTACGACGGTTTCGATGAAACCTGGCATGGCCAAATTCGCGAGCTGAATGCCCAGTTCACGGTTTTCGATAATACCGATATAAAAGTTGGCCGTCAGGTACTCACCTGGGGCACCGGCGACTACCTATTTCTGAACGACCTGTTCCCGAAAGACTGGCAGTCCTTCTTTGTCGGGCGTGACCAGGAGTACTTAAAAGCACCTTCTGATGCATTGCGAATTACCAGCTATTTCGACTGGTTTAATATCGACTTTGTCTGGTCACCGGAGTTTGATCACGATAACTACATTCGCGGTGAGCGCCTCTCCTATTTTAACCCACTCACCGGGCAATTAACCGGTGATGACCCATCTATTCAGTTTATAGAGCCTACGCGCGACGAGTACGCAGTGCGCCTGTTCCGTAATTACGATGGTGTGGAATACGCTGTTTATGGTTACGACGGCTTCACCAAAAGCCCCGAAGCCGTTACTGAAAACTTTCAGCCTACCTTTGGCCGTTTAACTGTGGTTGGGGCGTCAGTGCGAATGACCTTTGGCCCAGGCCTGGTTAACACCGAGGTGGCCAATTACAACCGTCACAACGCAGCAGACCACTGGCGTGCACTGGTTGGCTATGAGCAAGAGCTGTGGACACGATTTACCGGCGGCTTTCAAGCCTACATTGAGAAAGGCGACACCCAAACACGCACCGTACTCACCACCCGCTTAACCTGGCGCGACGAGCGTGATGACCTGAATCTATCACTATTTGCTTTTGTATCGCCGAATCAAAACGACGGCTACTTACGCCCGACCTTTGACTACCGCATTGACGACAACTGGTCGTTCAGCGGTGGCTTTAACCTGTTCTTCCGCGAGACTCCGAATACCTTTTTCGGTCAGTTTACGGAGAATAACAATGCGTATCTGCGTATGAGATACGCCTTTTAATGCGAGAAACTGAAGGAGTTTTACGATGAGCGTAGAAAGAGCTTTAACCGCATTTGCCGGCTTTATGGTATTGTTGTCTGTAGCCTTAACTTACTGGGTTCACCCAAACTGGATGTGGCTAACAGTGTTTGTTGGTGCTAACTTATTCCAGCAATCGTTTACCGGCTTTTGCCCGGCCAGTATGGTGATGAAAAAGGCCTTTGGACTTAAAACCGAACGCGAGTTAGAAAAAGCAGGAAATAAAGACACCATGAGTGCAACTGAATCACAAGAGATGCTTCAGGAAGAAGCGCAGAACGCGGCAAGCTTTCTGCGCTCGCTGGGCAACCCCCATCGTTTACAAATCTTATGCCGCCTGGCATTAGGAGAACAAAGTGTGGGTGAATTACACCAACATTTTGATTTAAGTGCGTCTGCTTTTTCACAGCACTTAGCGGTACTTCGGGAACAAGAGCTGGTCACTATTCGAAAAGAATCTCAAACCGTTTTCTATTCAATTAAAGATCCGGATACCGAAGCCTTCATGAAGTTACTGAAGAGCAAGTTCTGCCCGTCTCTTAAGTGATATCTCTTTGGGGATGCTACCTTTTGTCGCATCCCGCTTTGCCTTAAATTTCATGATAATAGCGACATTATCTTGCTAGAGATTGTGTCGTATGAAGTCATTTACTCCGTTAGTTTTAGCATTAGCAATACCCTCGCCCGTTTTGGCTCAGCAAACCACTGTCGATGAGCGCATTATCATTATTGGCGAGTCAATGCAGGCTCCCAGTGAGTGGGTGGTTGACGCGAAGAAACCGCGCCAGCCACTGCCCGCACATGACGCGGGAGACTTTTTGAAGAGCCTGGCGGGGTTCAGTTCAACCCGTAAAGGAGGCGCGTCGTCAGACCCTTTGTTCAGAGGTATGGGCGCTGGGCGCCTGGCTATCGTGACCGATGACCAAATGTTGTTAGGAGGCTGTAGCAGCCGCATGGATCCGCCAACAGCCTACATTACACCTCAGAGCTACGACAGCGTGACTGTGATTAAAGGCCCACAGACCGTTCTTTACTCAGGCTCTGCCGCTTCTATTCATTTTGAAAGAGACATCACCCGGTTTGATGACCACGAGTTCTCGGGGTTTCTCAACGGTACCACCGCCAGCTTCGGGCGCGTTAACGGTTCGGCTGATATGACGTGGGGCTCTGCGGCGGGGTTTGTGCGCTTAAACGCAACCGCCGCCACTGCCGATGACTACCAGGATGGCTCTGACCGTGAAATTAACAGCCAGTATGAACGTTGGAGTGGTGACGTTGACCTTGCCTGGACTCCTTCAGATAACCAGCGCCTTATGCTTAAGTTTGGCGCCAGCGACGGCGAGGCAGCTTACGCAGACCGCAGCATGGACGGTGTGTTATTTAAGCGGGAGAGCATGTCTCTTGATTACAACTGGCAACCCGAAGGCAGCCATTTGAAAGAATTGTCAGTAAATACTTACTTTAACTCTATAGACCACGTTATGGATAACTACTCATTACGTGACTTCACTCCGTCCATGATGATGCCTAACCCCACCGCCCGTAATCCAGACCGTCATTCACGTGGCGCAAAAGTAACGTCTGAATGGTCACTAACGGCCAGTAGTGGGCTAAAAGTCGGCGTTGAACATCACGAATCGGAGCATCGCGACCGCATTAGCCGCAATCAGCTGAACATGCCTTATCAAAACCTGCCTCGCATCGACGATGCCGAATTCAGCCAGGACGCCTTTTATGCAGAGTACGGCTACGCCATTGACGCTGCTTGGAAGGTAGTGACAGGTTTCAGGCTTGATCATTGGTCGATAACTGACAAGCGAGCCATGTTAATGGTCATGGGCTCCCCGGCACAGCCCAACCCAACCGCCAATGAAATTCGCAGCGACAACTTACACAGCGCCTTTGTGCGTGTTGAAAGAAAGTTCGACAACGGCTACTGGTATGCCGGCTGGGGGCAAGCCGAGCGTTTCCCAGACTACTGGGAAGTTATAGGAAACAACCGCCGCTCACCAAGCTCTCTGTCGGCGTTTAATACGAACGCTGAAACCAATCAACAGTGGGATATCGGACTGAACTGGAAGGCCGAAAAACTCACCCTGGAAAGCTCGCTATTTTTCAGCGAAGTGGATGACTTTATCCTGCTGGAGAAGGGCATGATGATGCAACCTGAAATGGTGCGCAATATCGACGCCCGCAGCTGGGGTGGCGAGTTGACCTCCCGTTACCAAATAACCGATCCCTGGTCGGTCTCCGCCGCCATTGCCATTGTTCGTGGTACCAATACAACGGACGACAGCTACCTGCCCCAACAACCGGCTGATGAGCTGCGGTTGGCCAGTGATTACCGGCTTAGGGAGTTCACCTACTCTGTGTTGTGGCGTTTGGTTAAAGAGCAAGACCGTGTTGCACCGAACCAAGGGAATGTTATTGGTTACGACTTAGAGAAAAGCGCGGGTTTTGGTGTTCTTTCTGCAAATATTGACTGGGAAGTTGATCCACAGTGGCAGATAAGTCTGGGCGTCGATAATATACTCGATAAAACCTATGCTGAACATTTGAGCCGTTCAGCATCCAGCATTTCAGGGTATGAGCAAATTGATAAAGTAAACGAACCGGGTCGCACTTTCTGGTTACAGACCAATTATAACTTTTGAGGCAGACAATGATTACCTTACTGACCTATAAACTCGTTTCAAAACAACATTGGGCCGTCTTTGTTGCGCTCGTTATCGATATTGCTCTGGGGAATTTGTGGGTTGCCTACAATGGTGGCATTAGCAACCCGTTCACCTCGTTGTTACTGATTTTTATTGTCATTGCATTTTTATTGCTACCGACGGCACTGGCTGTTGCCACGCTTTGTATTAGCATTCTCGGTCAGGTGTCGCAGCTGGAGCTTCCTTCCTTACTGCAAGCAAAAGCCATTGAGCTGCCTCATGCCATGCACCCCGAAATGCTGCAGCATGCTCAGGGAATGCTCATTGGCTTTGTCATTGCAGCTATGATTATTGCGCTATCGATGTACTACCTGAAACGGCAGTGGCTGCAGTCTGAAAAAGCCTTTCAAGCCATGCGGGAAAGGCAACTTAGAGACGAACAGCTTCTTACTATTGGCGCCGCTGCAGCGCAGCTTACTCATGACGTCGCGACGCCGGTTCAGTCTCTTCGTTTATTAAATGAAGAGCTCCAGGAAACCAATGTGGATATTGAGCTTAAGCGAGACTTTAGCGAATACCTGCGGCAGGTTGAACTCAGCTTAACCCAGTGGCGTGAAGCCGCCGATGATGTTCGCAGCAAGCGCCAGCGCCTTTATACTGCAGGTGAAATGTCGGTGCAGCTGCAACAGTTATTGCGCGTTGTAAAACCCGATGCTCAGTTACACTGGGAGTTACCGGAGTCGTTACGTTACTGCTCCGTTAAAGCAGACCGAACGCTCTTCCCCGCAATAGCCAATTTAATTATGAACGCCATAGAAGCCAGCATGCGTAATGGGCAGGCAGAAACAGAGATTACCTTTGGTGACTCTACGTTAGAAGGCCAGCAGCAATTAGTGATTCAAATCCTCGACAAAGGCGCTGGTATTCACACCTCGAATCAGGAAAAGCTTGGCATGTCGTTGAGTAAAAGTGATACTGGCATGGGTGTCGCGGCCGTCATTAGTCACGCCACCATCGAGCGTCTTAACGGCAAAGTTAGCTGGCAATCAAATGGCAACGGCACCATGACTCAGGTACGACTACCCATAGTGGACAATGATTGAAATAAAGCTCCTTATTATTGACGACGACGAAGGTTTTTGTCGCATTTTAAAACGCCGGCTGGAACAGCACAATATTGACGTCGCTGTTGCTCATTCGGCGTCTCAGGCGCTTGCGGCTGGCAGCGAGTTCGATGTCGTATTGCTGGACATGATGCTTGGAGATGATAACGGGCTATCACTGATTGAGCCCATTACCCGGCACATTCAGCCCAAACACCTCATTGTGCTTACCGGGTACGCAAGCATAGCGACCACCGTCGAAGCTATGAAGCGAGGCGCAACTGATTACCTAACGAAGCCCGTTGGGACATCCGAGTTATTAAGCCGAATACGGGGTGAAGAAGTCGATACAGAAGCGTCAGAAACACAACGGCTAAGTCCATCCCAAATAGAATGGGAGCATATTCAGCGAGCGCTACACGACAATGACGGGAATATTTCTAAAACAGCGAGAGACTTAGGCATGCATCGGCGAACGCTGCAACGTAAGTTAGCAAAGCGTTCGCCGCATTAAGTGTTACTTTAGAAGTTGTAGCGCACACCAGCCATAGCAACATAAGGGTCGATATCAACGTCAACGCTTTGAATGGTGTTGCCATTCACACGCACGTCACCGGTGGTATCAATATCCATTTTGCTGACCATAAAATGCAGACCCCAGTCTTTATTAATGGCCACGTTCACGCCCGCCTGTAATGCGTAACCCCAGCTGTTTTTAAGCGCTAAGTCAACCGAGTCGCTGTCGGTAACAACACCCAGGCTACCCAACGTTGAACGCAGCTGCGGGTCGACCTGCTCATCGAAAAACGCGGTGTAATTCACACCAATACCAACAAACGGTTTAAACGTATCGCTGTTCAAATCAAAGTGATACTGCGCTAGTAGTGTTGGGGGTAAATGCTTAGTTTTACCCACTTTCAAACCAGCTAATGCGCCTGTGGCGGTAATATCGTGACTGAACGGTGTTGCTGCAACCAGTTCAACTGTCCAGTTGTTGTCAATCGCATAGTCTAGAGTCAGACCAAGTTGCGTATTAGTATTAACTCCAACGCCCGTGCTGTTAGACGGCAACCCTGCTACGCCTTCAACGACATTCAGGCTTGAGCTGCTGTCATCAGGCATGACCGAGATGGCACCAACATTGAGGGAAAAATCACTTGCTAAAGCAGGGGTGCTTAGCAAGCTCAACAATACACCATAAGACAACGCTTTAAGCTTCATGGGTAACTCCTTGTTATTGAATACCCATAAAGCTTAAAAGGTTTAATCTTTGCGCGTATTGATCTCTATCAACTTACTGTTCGGCGTTGTGGTAAATGCGCTGAACGTCATCTAAGTCGTTTAACATATCCATTAAACGCTCAAACATAGGTTGGTCGTCTTCCGAAATTGTCGTAGTGACATGCGGCAGGAATTGAATTTCGTCAGCGTCAAAGTCAATGTTTTCAAAAGCTGATGTCAGTGCCTGACGAGCCGCTGCGTATTCGGTATGCGGAGCAAATACAGTGACCTGACCGTCTTCAAACTCAACGTCAGTGACATCAACATCGGCTTCCATTAACGCTTCTAAAACCTCGTCTTCACTGTCGTGTTTGAATGCGAAAATAGCGCAATGCTCAAACGAGTGCATGACACTGCCCTGCTCACCAATTTTTGATTTGCTTTTGGTGAAGGCGTTACGAACGTCGCCGAATGTACGGTTCGGGTTATCGGTTAAACACTCGACAATCACCATGCAGTTGCTTGGTCCGTAACCTTCATAACGAGCGGGAGAAAAGTCTTCACCAGCACCGCCTTGCGCTTTATCTATGGCTTTTTCGATAACGTGTGCTGGTACTTGGCCTTTCTTAGCACGGTCAATGAGAGAACGAAGAGACAAGTTTGCGTCAGGGTCTGCCCCGCCTTGTTTTGCACACACATAAATTTCACGGCCATAGCGGCTGTATACTTTACTTTTCGCATTAGCAGTTTTGGCTATCGACTCTTTACGGTTTTGGTAGGCGCGACCCATCGTCTTACTCTCTTTAAAAAATACAGAAGTCGGTAATTCTACACAGCCGATGCAATATAGCCAATATATCTACCATAGAACGTTTTGATTCTTCGTTGCCGCTCCACCTGGGCGTAGAATCCAGATCAAACTTTAAAGCGATTTGCTTTGTCTAGGGGTGTTATGTCTTCTTCAGTTCCGGCTCTGTCACTTGCTGACTATAAAAGCACTGATAACGAAGTGCGAATGTCGTTTATACGGGAATTGAGCGCTGCGGCGAGAGATGTTGGCTTTTTCTACTTGGAAAATCACGGCTTAACTCAAACAGAGCAAGAGGACATTATTTCACTGTCAAAATCATTTTTTGCCTTGAGTGAAAAAGAAAAACAACAAGTGAAAATGGCAAACTCACCGCACTTTCGTGGTTATAACCAAACACACGCAGAAGTGACAGCGGGAGCATCAGACTTTCGTGAGCAATTCGACATTATGGACGAGTTGCCTGCAGTAAACAGCCACTTAATCTCTGATGAATGGCAAAAGCTCATTGGCCCTAACCAATGGCCAAAAGCACTCCCTCGTATGCGTTCGACACTACTCACCTGGCAGGACCGTTTAACCGAGGTAGGGCTGACATTATTGTCGGCACTTTGTGAAGCATTGGAGCAACCTGCGGACGCATTGCAGCCAACGGTTGAAAACGGACCCTACCGGCATACCAAACTGATTAAATACCCAGGTAGCAAGACTACTGACAACCAAGGCGTTGGCGCTCATAAGGATCCTGGCTACCTAACTTTTGTCCTGCAAGATGAACACAGCGGTTTAGAAGTTGAGATTAACAATGCGTGGCACTCTGTAAGCCCTCGTAACGGTGCTCTCGTCGTTAATATCGGGGAGTTACTTGAATTAGCGTCAGACGGCTATTTAAAGGCAACCAACCACAGAGTTGTTAGCCCGCCGGCTGGAGTAACGCGTTATTCTTCGGCGTTTTTCATGGCTGCACAGCTTGATGCCGATATTCCGGTATTGGAACTGCCAGAGCACTTAAAGCGTTTGGCGCACGGACCTAGCAGCGATCCTAAGAACCCACTGCTGCGACAGGTGGGCGAGAATGTTCTTAAAGGGCGTAAGCGATCGCACCCGGATGTCACAGAAAAGTTTTACAGCGATATACCTCAGCAGTTGTCGGCATAAATTTGTACGCTGGGCTCGCTGGTTGAGGTTGCTTCTGAGTATGTTAAGTAGCAACTATCGATATGGTCGTTGCTTGCCGCAATACGAATAACACTGCCAATGCCTACTTCAGACACTGTCCAGTCGGTTAAGTTAATCACATTATTAAGCACATTCCCTTTTGCTGCCGGATAACCATAAAAAAGCAGCGTGCCTCCGTCCGGGCAACTGATATTAACGTCATCAAACTTACCACCCAAGCAGGCCGCACTTTGCTGCTCTATTCCCTGAATAGCAGCTTTACTGTAGGTAATGTCTAACGCTGATTTAAATGACGCTTCCAAGCCATGAAGTCGGCTTTTCTCAGCATCGCTGGAGAAGTTAATAAATTGAGGAGCGGCTGTAGCCGATAGCACGCCAAGTACAACAATGACGATAATAAGCTCGACTAATGTAAATCCTTTACTACGTCGCATAACTAAATACCAAAAAATAAAATAGGGACCCTAATGGCCCCTATTATAATGCCAGTTAGATTGTTAACTCAATGTTAATTAGAAGCTAACAGTCACCGAGTCACAAGCTTCTGTACCCGCTTCGCACAGCTGGTAAACAACGTCACTACCGTCTGAGTCAAAGCGGTCACGAGCGCGACCTGTATTTGACAGTGTTTCAACAAACTCACCGTTACGATACAAGTCGACATCACCTGCTGCACCTGACCAGCGAAGGTCCACTAAAGCAGTACCGCTGCGTAATAAGCGCGAACGATAAACATCTAACTCGATATCCGTCAGGCTCACTGTTACCGACTGCGTCACAGTATCTGACAGCTCAGTTGCATCAGTCACTGTTAGAGTCACATCGTAAGTACCTTCTTCAGAGTACGCGTAAACCGGGTTGGCTTCGGTTGAAGTACTGCCATCACCAAACTCCCAGAAATAGCTTTCAATGTCGCCATCGTTATCACTTGAGGTATTGGTAAAGCTGACAGTTAGGTCTTCAACGCTAGCCTCAAAGCCTGCTACCGGAGCATCTGGCAAACCATCGTCTTCTTCAACTGCGGTCAGAGTTAATGACCAATGGTTTAGAGTACCGGTATCTGCGCCAGCGTTATCCGACACATTCAGAGTCCAATCACCCGTCATGCCTTCGCCGTTAAACGAGTCAACATCCCAAGTTGCTACTAAGTCGTCTTCGCTGCTTCCCGCGCGATCGTGCAGGGTTTGAGTCGTACCTTCAGGTGAAGTCAAAGTAACGATTAAGTCACCGCGCCAACTGTGAGTAATATCAACGCTCACCTCAGCACCAAATACAACACCTGTTTCAGGAACATTAATAACGCGACTAATACCGTTACTGTCGTCATCTGGAATATCTGCGTTTGCGGCGTCTTCATAATAGAAATCCGAAAGGCCTTGCGGAAGTACGTAAACCGTAGCACTTACATCGCGAGTCATTTCGCCTGTTTCTACATCAGTACCGCTAACGGTAATAACGTACTCACCCCACGCAGTTTCTTCCGTTGTCGTCACTTGTACGTCAACAGTTTCGCCGTTTTGCGCTTGGTTCGAAGACAGAGAAACGTCTAGCTGAGGTTCAGCAGAAACACTTAAGTCAACCGCACCAGACCAGTCAGCAATGCTGCCAACATCTAGCGTTAGGGTTGTGCTGTCACCAGCAACAATCTCCTGGTTTGATGGGTTCAGCTCTAAGCGGTAAGCCGGATCTGGGTCAGCTGCAATTAGCGCATTTAATGCGTTTAAGCGGTTACCTGAAACGGTTTTACCAGCTAATGCAGGAATGCTCTCACCAGAGTCCATCAAAATTTGCTTCACTTCAGCCACGCTCAAATGCGGAGCAATAGACCAAACAAGACCAGCAACACCGGCTACGTGTGGGCTTGCCATAGACGTGCCTGATGCAGTCGCGTAACCACCATCCAAGTATGTTGACAGAATTTCAGTACCTGGCGCACCTAAGTCCACGGAAATAGCCCCATAGGTTGACGAAGCAGCCATTGAGTCGGTTCGTGTGGTGTTTGCCACGTTAACAATACCGTCCAGGTCATAACCGCCTGGATAGCTTGCCGTAACATCAGAGTCAATTCCGTCGTTACCTGCCGCAGACACAAACATGATGCCTTGGTCGATGCTGTCAGCAATAGCGGTTTTAAGTGACTCAGAGTATGCACCGCCACCCCATGAGTTATTCGTCGCAACTAAGTTAACACCGTGGTTCACTTTCAGATTGGTCATGTAATCGATACATTCAATAGCCGCGGAGGTGCTACCTGATCCAGAAGCATCTAAGAATTGACAACCAACAATTTCAACGTCCCAGTTAACACCGGCTACGCCTTCACCATTGTTTGAACTTGCGCCAATAGTACCTGCAACGTGCGTACCATGACCATTTTCATCCATTGGGTCACCATTGCCATTAACCGCAGAGTAACCATAACAGTCATCGACTACACCGTTACCGTCATCATCCTGACCATTGTCACAAACTTCGCCCGGGTTAACCCACATATTACCGGCTAAGTCTGGGTGCGTGTAATCAACACCCGAATCGATAACACCAATAACAACGTTAGAGTCGCCGGTCGTAATATCCCAAGCTGGACGCGCATCAATATCTACACCTGGCGTACCGCCGCTTTGACCCGTATTTTCGAAAGCCCACATATCGCCAAAGCCCGGATCATCAGGAGTCGCTAAGATATTGAAGTTAGAGCTTTTCGTGTCATTAATAGAGATGATGTAGTTCGGTTCAGCAACATCGACCAACGGGTGGTTCGATAAGCGTTTAATAAGCGCATCACGCTGTTTTGCATTGCGAACATTGACCTGTGCAATGCGGCCATCGGCGATATTACGCATCGCGATGTCACGGCCACGGTTATCCAAGGCTCTTAGCGTACCACCAGCGCGGCTTATTAAATCTTGACGCTGCTCTTTCGTCGCTGAATGCTTAAATACTACCAGCAATGAATCGTCATCCGCCTGTTTACCATTAGCCGCCGCAGCACCCGTTGCTAGCGCCATGGATACGCCGACGACTAATTTTTTTAAATTCGTCATTCTTCCTTCCTCATTATTGTTGTAGGAATTTCATTCAAATGTGCGTACTGCTCATCTCGTCACTAAAAAAATAAGTAGCATATTTTCCACAGCAATTTACGCCAAAAGTTAGATATTTACGTTTCTTAACGCTAAATACGACAAAGGGACTAGGACATCTAGGTGGGTTAACTCACAACAGAAACATAACACCATGTATTAGCTGATAATTTTCGTTCAAAAACGATTTTAAAAATACACCGTTCATACGATTGTTGAGTAAAAATCAGCCGTTATTCTTGTTAGCGGAATTATTAACAAAAGGTGTTCCGCTTTGACTTTTTTAAAACAACTTTTAACAGCAACAGTCGTTATGTTGGTCTCTCTTCCGGGAGTAGCCGGCGACATTCCTGTTGCTTTAGCAGGGTTACTGGAGCGGCAGTCCCTTGCGAACCATGCGGAAATTGCTCAGCTAGGCTCTTATAACCTCACTTCACTCGCCCAGGCAGGCGAGCAAAACTACGCATATCTCACTCAGTTTGGGTTGGAAAATACCCTCACCGTCGAGCAGCAAGGGTTCAATAATTCTGTCACTGCAGAGCAGTCTGGACGCAGTAATTCAGCGACCATCCTTCAAGTTGGTGCGAACAATGTTATTCAGCTTCAACAACTTGGTGATGGCAATTCAATAACCATTCAGCAGACGGGTGCTGCCGCTGAAATGTCCATCACGCAGTTCAAATAAGAACAATCAATGGAGAACAATCATGTCTAATACAATTCTTAAAAAAAGTGCAGTTGCTTTAGCTTTAACCTTAGCGTTTTCAGGTTATGCGGCCGCTGAAGCTAACATCGCAGTTGTGAACCAAGATTCATCTGAAGCTGTTGAATCAGGCAACAACATGTATATCGAGCAAGGTGGTTTCTTAAACTGGGCTTACGCTGACCAATACGGTGAAGGAAACGACACTTTCTTGCTACAGCTAGACAGCCTTCAAGAAGCGTACGCTTATGTCACTGGTGACTTTAACTTAGTCGAAGGTGAGCAGTATGGCTTCTGGAACACCTTAGACTCGAATATTGAAGGTGACGAAAACGTACTATCAAGCTTCCAGGAAGGTGACTACAACGTTGCTGAAGTATTCCTTGAAGGTAATGCTAATACTGCTATTGTCGAACAGTCTGGCAGCGCGAACACAGGCTCAATCGATTTAGCAGGCGATTACAACAGCGCGTCTATTGCTCAATCAGGCGACCTGAACTGGGCAAGCTTTCAGATTGAAGGTAGTGACAACTATTTTGAAGCGAACCAGTCAGGTTCTTCTAACGAAGCCGGTTACTTCACTGCAACTGGCAACATGAACACATTCATTGCGGATCAAGAAGGTGACGGAAACGTTGGCGGTGTTGTTGGTGCTAACGGCGATATGAATGAAGTGTATGTTCAGCAATTTGGTTCAGCAAACCTCTTCATCGCACAAAGCCTTTCAGGTAATGAGAATCTAGTCGACGTTTACCAAGATGGTTCGAGTAACGAATTCCTTATTCAACCAATTCAAGGTGATGTTAACGAGATCGCTGTTAACCAAGAAGGCAATACTAACGTTGTAGAAGCGGCTACAGGCATGGTCGGTAACTACAATACCGTTGACGCAAACCAAGAAGGTGATAACAACTACGCCGTATTTGCGACTGAGGGTGATGATCACATCATCGAAATGGATCAACGCGGCGATGACAACATTGCTGTCGCTGAATCTTATGGCTCTTTCAACGATATCTACATCTCCAGCCGCGGTGACGAGAACTTTAACGGTGTTGCCCTGATTGGTTCAGGTAACGAAGCCGATAGCCGCCAAATTGGTGATGTAAATACCGCAGAAATTGTTATCGCTGGTGACGATAATGATGTGTACTCTCGCCAGCACGGCGACAGCAACACGCTACTTGCTTACTCTTACGATGCGGGAACCACTTCAGGTAACGACCTGCAATCTACGCAAACAGGTGACATCAACTTAATTGATACCATTATCGGTGGTAGTGACAATGTTATTGCCTTTACTCAAGAAGGTAACAGCAACGTTATCGCTGGCGATGAAGGCTCATTTATTGTTGGTGGTAATGGTGGTAATGTTGACATTCAACAAATTGGTAACAACAACGTTGTAACTGGTGGTCAGTTTAGCGATAGCAACACAATGAGTGTTTATCAGCAAGGCGATTACAACGTAGCAACCGTCGTTCAGTACTAATATTTCAGTATTAGCTCGATAGTAAAGCGGCTACTTTCAGGTAGCCGCTTTTTAGGCTCTTATGATTAAGAAACTATTATTTATAATAATTTTAATAACACCATTTAGCCACGCCGATGAAATTGAGCTTGGCGGTATGGTTTTAGACCGAACGATTTCTCGTTTTGGTAAAGATTTTTTCTTCTATTACACGAGTTACTGGCGGGACATTCCGTCAACTAACGGTATTACCGTCGTCGTCAACGAACGCGTTTACCCTCAAGCAGGAACTTATTTGTGGGTGGAAATGGAACAAAAGAAAGTGTTCGAGACCTATTTTGGACGACGCCAGAACGACGTTAAAAAATTAGCCGAACAGGCCATCCTTATTAGTATTAACGAAGTCGCTCGCATTAAAGCGGACTCCGTTTTCGACTCGCCAAACAATAATGAATTTTAAAAGGCGTTAATTATGAAAAAACTCTCAATTACCATGCTGGCTTTAATTGTCTCATCGGCATCCGTTAGTGCTACTGAGATTGTATACCAGCCAATAAACCCAAGCTTTGGCGGAAACCCAATGAATGGCAGCTTCCTTCTGCAAAAAGCTCAAAGCCAAAATGCTCATACAGCTCCAGACGAGGGGCGTTCTTTCGTTGATAGGTTTCGCGATGCTTTGGAGCGCAACATCATTAACTCTCTAACCCGACGCATAGCCGATGGGGAAATTGTCGAAGGTCTTTATGACACCGGTGAGTACACCGTAGAAGTTATCGGTCAACCAGACGGTAGCGTTCTGGTTTACATAACGCATAACGAGACCGGTGAGCAAACTGTCATTACCATGCCAGCGATTTAAAAGAGAGTGACCATGAATATTCGTATTATTACTTTACTATGTTTAACGTTGGCAGTGTCAGGCTGTGCGATGATGCCAAAGCCAACCGATTTAAACATTACCCCAGCTGAAATCGACGCACCAAGTTCAATGATGGTCACGCTTCAGAAGCAGCCGGTGCCCAAAAGCCGGATCCCGGTTTCGGTTTACGCTTTTCGTGATCAAACCGGGCAATATAAACCACAGGCTAATGTCTCAAGCTTCTCAACAGCGGTGACTCAAGGCGCAACCTCCATGCTAACGCAGATGCTGCTTGAGTCAGGTTGGTTTTTACCCATGGAGCGAGAAAATCTTCAGAACCTGCTGACTGAACGTAAAATTCACAACTCCAGTAAAGACTCGGACTTGCCCCCACTTCGAGAAGCAAGGTTGCTACTCGAAGGTGGAATTATCAGCTATGACACCAACGTCAGTACCGGCGGTGTTGGTGCTGAATACTTTGGTATTGGCGCATCGGAACTTTACCGGGAAGACCAGGTATCTGTTTACTTACGTGCTGTCGACGTTTACACGGGCCAAGTGCTGCTATCGGTGTCAGCTAACAAGAAGGTATTTTCACAAGAGCTAAGAGCAGGATTATTTCGTTATGTTTCATTAAATCGTTTAGCGGAGTTTGAAGGCGGTTACTCCACCAATGAACCTGTGCAACTTTCAGTGAAACAAGCGATGGAAAAAGCGTTAGTGGAACTGATAGAAAAAGGTCAGGAGCGCGGCTTTTGGCGGGCAGATAGCTAGAGTTCGTTAATTGGTTGACGCGTAACTCGCCCACTTTAGAAGTTCGACGCGGTTACGCGCGCCTGTCTTTCGGAAAATTGAAGACAGGTGCGTTTTCACCGTATGCGCACTGATATTAAGCTGTTCACCTATTTCTTTATTTCTGGCGCCGGTGCCTACAAGCTCAATAATTTTTAGTTCTTGCGGCGTTAACGAGGTTAGCTGCGAGAAAGACGCCGCAGAATCATCTTCAGCATGACGACGCAACATCATTTCTTCTATCTTGTCAGACAGCAATGAGCGTGGGTAATAAAGCTCTCCCTGGCTAATGACTTTAAGAGCCGTCAACACGCGGTCTAAATGCTCATTCTCATAAATTATGCCGCGGGCACCTAAATTCAGTGCTTGCGAAGGCTTAACCGAGTCCGGCTTAACATTGACCAAAAACAAGGCATAACTTTTCGCAAGCGCAGCCACCTCATTCGCTGTACTTGTTCGTGATAGTTGCTCGGAACTTAACGAGTACGCAACCATAATATCTTTATCTGGCGCTTGGCTAAGAAGCTCACTTAAGCTTGGGTGAATTACCTCAATCTCAAGAGACTCTGCAAGCAAAGCAAGGTTCTGCGTCCGTTTTTGGTGTTCAATTAGAGCAAGTTGAGAAAAGCGCGTCATAACACCCCTTAAAACCGACTACAAAGACTTTCAAGTTTTTATTTACATTTTTTTAAACGAAAGTCATGACCCTTTATAATAGCAAAAAAGCATCACTTGGAAGGTAGCGCAGGCAAACAATATGTAACAATTTGTTACAACCCTTAAAAATTAAAGGGTTAGCAATGCAAATTATACGACTCATTTTGTTATTTAAAGTCTACATTAATTTTAAAAAAAGCCAAATCCTACCAGCCCCAAAACTCCAACCTAAGGCGACAAAGTATACAAACAAACGTATAATGCGCGCAGCCCAAAACAAGGGCTCGGATAAAGTTGAGTGTTTTAGTCAGGTATTTTATAATACTCAGTATTCGCATATAAGTAAGGTGGTAAACATGAGCGAACAAATTGATCAGGCTCTAGAACGTAAATACGATGCTGGGTTTGTCTCTGAAATAGAATCGGAAACCTTTGCTCCCGGTTTAAACGAGGATGTCATTCGTCGTTTATCGGAAATAAAGGGTGAACCGGAGTGGATGACCGAATGGCGTCTGCAGGCCTACCGCAAATGGCTAAAAATGGACGAGCCTGAATGGGCGCATGTCGACTATCCAAAAGTCGACTATCAGTCTATTTCTTATTACTCAGCACCTAAGAGCATGAAAGATAAACCGAAGTCGTTAGATGAGGTTGATCCTGAACTGCTGCGCACTTATGAAAAGCTGGGCATTCCTTTGCACGAGCAAGAAATGCTGGCAGGTGTTGCGGTTGATGCCGTATTCGACTCGGTTTCCGTGGTGACCACCTTCCGCGAGAAACTAGAAGAAGCAGGCGTTATTTTCTGCCCAATATCCGAAGCTCTTCACAAATACCCAGAGCTTGTGAAGAAATACCTTGGGACCGTGGTTCCAAAAGGCGACAACTTCTTCGCGGCGTTAAACAGCGCGGTGTTTACCGACGGCTCGTTTGTTTATATTCCAAAAGGCGTTCGCTGCCCTATGGAACTATCAACCTACTTCCGTATAAACGAGCAGAATACGGGTCAGTTCGAGCGCACACTCATTGTTGCCGAAGAAGGCAGCTACGTTAGCTATCTTGAAGGTTGTACGGCACCGCAGCGTGACGAAAACCAGTTACACGCCGCCGTCGTAGAACTTGTCGCACTAGACGATGCTGAAATTAAATACTCAACAGTGCAAAACTGGTACCCGGGCGACGAAGACGGCAAAGGTGGTATTTATAACTTTGTAACCAAGCGCGGATTGTGCGAGAAAAACGCAAAAATCTCCTGGACTCAGGTTGAAACAGGCTCCGCGGTTACCTGGAAATACCCAAGTTGCATTCTCAAAGGTGACAACAGTGTCGGTGAGTTTTACTCAGTTGCTCTAACTCGCGGCAAGCAACAAGCCGATACCGGCACTAAGATGATCCACTTAGGTAAAAACACCAAGTCGACCATCATCTCCAAAGGTATTTCCGCCGGACGCAGCAATAACGCGTATCGTGGTTTGGTTCGAATGGGCCCTGGCGCTGAAGGCGCGCGTAACTTTACCGAATGTGACTCGCTGCTTATTGGCGACCAATGTGGTGCGCACACATTCCCGTATATCGAAAGCAGCAATCCAACAGCGATTGTTGAACACGAAGCCACCACCTCTAAGGTGAGTGACGACCAACTCTTTTTATGTCAGCAACGAGGCCTCGACCCTGAAAAAGCAGTCTCAATGATTGTGAATGGCTTCTGTAAGGAAGTATTCCGCGAACTACCAATGGAGTTCGCCGTGGAAGCCGGTAAGTTGCTTGAAATCAGTCTTGAAGGTTCAGTGGGGTAAGACATGCTATCAATTAAAGATTTACACGCTCGCGTGGAAGAAACAACGATTCTTAAAGGCCTTGATTTAGATATTAAGCCGGGTGAAGTGCATGCCATTATGGGCCCCAACGGCGCCGGTAAAAGTACTTTAGGTTATGTGCTTTCTGGCCGTGAAGGTTATGAAGTAGAAAGCGGCAGTGTCAGCCTTGAAGGCAAAGACTTACTGGACATGGAAGTGGAAGAGCGCGCTCAAGCGGGTTTATTTCTGGCATTCCAGTACCCGGTCGAAATTCCGGGCGTCAGTAACATGGAATTCATGAAAGAGTCGGTCAATGCGATGCGCGAAGCTCGCGGTGAAGACGCACTAAGCTCTGCAGAATTCCTGAAAAAGGCAAAAGAAGCCTGCAAGCAGGTTGAGCTTCCTCTCGACTTCTTAAAACGTGGCGTTAACGAAGGTTTCTCAGGCGGTGAAAAGAAACGTAATGAAATCATGCAAATGATTATGCTTGAGCCTAAGCTGGCTATTCTCGATGAGTCAGATTCTGGCTTGGACGTTGATGCGCTTCAGGTTGTTGCGAAAGGCGTTAACAGTCAACGCGACGGCAAACGCAGCTTTATCGTTGTGACTCACTATCAGCGCTTGCTGGACTATATTGAGCCGGACTATGTTCACATTCTGTCAAACGGCAAAATCGTGAAAAGTGGCGGCCCTGAGTTGGCTAAAGAAGTTGAGAAGTCAGGCTACGCTTGGCTTAAGGAAGGAGAAGTCGCATGAGTCAATGGCTAGCACAAGTTATTGAGCGTGCCGGCAATGTTGACGACTGGTTAGCGTCTGCGCGCTCGAAAGCGTTAGCAGAGCTGAAAGAAAAAGAGTGGCCAGGACGTCGCACAGAAGCTTGGCGCTACACGTCTTTGCACAAAGTCGCAGACTTAAACCTTGCAACGACAAGCAACGAGACAACCGCTGAAGCGCCTCAAGTAGAAGGCTTAAACAGCATTGACTTGGTTTTCGTTGACGGTCGCTTGGTTAGTGACATTGTCAACCTGACATTGCCTGAAGGCGTCACAATTGCTTCTCTGGACGCGAAAAGCGATGCAGCAGAAAGTGTGTTTGGGCAAGTTAAGCCTCAGCATCATTTATTTGGTTTGGTGAACGATGTACTCGCTCAGCACGGTGTGGTCATTGATATTGCGCCAAACGCAAATGTTGAACAGCCAATCCGCATTGTGAACTTTGCCAGCGATGGCGTTGAGTCGCATCAGCGCTCATTGGTTCGTGTCGGTGAAGGCGCCAAAGCCGTTATTATTGAGCACGGTGCGGGTAATGGTCATAGCCTGAATACCGCCTTCGCCGAGTATGACATTGCGGACAAAGCCACTTTAGAACACTACCGGTTAGCGCTGCACGAAGGCGAAGCTATTCACGTTGGTGGTAGCCATTTCCGCTTACACAACGAGTCGAAGCTTAACAGCACCTTAGTTGGGTACGGCTCTCAGCTGACACGTCTGGATGTCGATATTGAACACGCGGGCGAGCACGCCTTTGCGAAGTTCAACAACATTTATTTGTTGGCACCGAAAGAACATTTCGACTTACACAGCACCATAGAACATGCGCAACCTAACGGTACCACCGAGGAAAATGCGCGCGGTATTATTGGCGACAAGGCAAAAGCGGTATTTAACGGCCGTATTCACATACATCGCCATGCTCAGAAAACCTTAGCTGAGCTGAACAACCGCAATCTGCTACTGACTCGTGGCGCACAAATTAATACCAAGCCTGAGCTGGAAATTTACGCCGACGATGTTCAGTGTGCTCACGGTGCAACCGTTGCTGAAATTGACGAAGAAGCACTTTACTACATGCTGACGCGCGGTATCGATAAGCAACAGGCCTTGGTTATGCTGAACTTCGGCTTTGTACAGGAACTGCTTTTCCAAATGCCAAATCGCGCATTAGCAGACTGGCTTCAGCCAATACTTAAGCAACGCTTCGAGCGTATGATGGAGCAGCAATGAGCCTAAATGTTGCAGACATTCGCAAGCAGTTTCCAATTCTGTCACGCGAGGTTAATGGTCACCCGTTAGTGTATTTAGACAATGCCGCTACGACTCAAAAGCCGCAAGCGGTGATTGATGCTCTGGTGGACTATTACACGCAGTGCAACTCTAACGTGCATCGCGGTGCTCATTACCTGTCAGACGAAGCAACACGCCGTTACGAGGCTGCACGCCAAACGGTCGCAAAGTACATAAATGCGAACCGAAACGAAGAAGTGATTTGGACCAGTGGCACAACTGAAGGCATTAACTTAGTCGCTAACGGCGTTGCGCAACGACTAAAAGCCGGTGACGAAGTCATGGTCACTGAAATGGAGCACCATGCTGATTTGGTCACCTGGCAACAAGCTTGTAAACGCTCTGGCACGACCCTAAAAGTGGTGCCCGTTCATGACAATGGCGAGCTTAACGTTGACGCCTTTCATGAGTTATTGAGTGACAACACCGCGTTTGTTGCCATGCCGCATGTCTCCAACGCGCTAGGTACTGTAAACCCAATTAAAGAACTAACCGCCGCAGCCAAAAGCAAAGGCGCCTTAGTTTTAATTGATGGCGCTCAAGGCGTTGCTCATGGCGCTATAGATGTTCAGGACATTGGCTGCGACTTTTATGTGTTTTCTGGCCACAAGGTATTTGGCCCAACCGGCATTGGCGTGCTTTGGGGTCGGTTCGATGTTTTGAATGAATGGCCAGTGTGGCTAGTTGGCGGCGAAATGATTGCTACCGTTAGCTATCAGGATGCAACCTGGGGCGAGCTTCCTAACCGTTTAGAAGCAGGCACGCCGAATATAGCGGGCGTTATTGGTTTAGCCGCAGCACTCGACTGGATTCAGCAGTACGACGCTAAAGAAATACGTGCACATGAACAAGCGTTACTGGCACGAGCGACCGAATTAGCCAAGCAAACCGAAGGCTTGAGAATTATTGGTGACGCCCCTAATAAAATTGGCGTACTCAGCTTTGTTTTGGAAGGCGCACATCCGGCTGACATCGGCTTCCTGTTAGATAAACAGGGTATCGCAATTCGTACCGGCGACCACTGTGCGCAACCATTGATGAAGCGCCTGAATGTGCCAGGAACCGCACGTGCGTCATTTACCATCTACAATACATTAGACGAGGTTGATCAGCTCTTTGCGGGCATCAACAAAGCTCGTATGATGCTAGCCTAACGGCAGGAGGACACAATGTCTGTAGAAACTTTTAGCCCTTCGTCATCACTTATTTCCATGACGGACAGTGCCATTAAGTATTTTGAGTCGCGACTGAAAAACGAGTCGGGTAACTTGATACGCTTATCAACAAAGCAAAGCGGTTGCACCGGTTATGCTTATGTTCTGGACTCTGTTGATGCGGTTCAGGACGGTGATGAAGTCGTAGAAATTAACGACAACATTAAGGTTGCTATAGCCCCGAATGCGCTGGAATTAGTACGTAATACAGAAATCGATTACGTTAAAGAAGGCATTAACGGTATTGTGAAGTTTAACAACCCTAATGTTGTTAACGAATGTGGTTGCGGCGAAAGCTTCAGCGTTAGCTAAACGGGAAAGATAACGACATCATGCAACAGAAAATGGTGAATACCTTACGCGAAGTCAAAGCGCGTAAGGTGCCATCCGGCGAGCCAAAAGTCATTCCCAAAGGGGAGTTTGTTAATATTACCCAAGACCTGGGCGGCAACTATACTGTCACCTGGCAAGGTAATATGCTGCGCATTGACGGCACTGATGGCGATGCCATTGGTCGGAAGCCGGAGAAGTTAGACTTTCCCGAGCCAGAGGACGGTAACATTTCAGAGCAGCAAGTCTGGGATGCGCTCGAAACTATTTACGACCCGGAAATTCCCATTAACTTAGTGTCTCTGGGGCTTATTTATAAAGTCGATATAGACCAAGACAGTTCGCGGGTTAATATTGATATGACTCTCACCGCGCCGGGTTGCGGCATGGGACCAGTACTGGTCGGTGACGTTGAGTATCGTGTCTCACTGGTGCCGAATGTTGACAAGGTCAATGTAAACCTAGTGTTCGATCCTCCTTGGTCGCGCGATATGATGAGCGAAGAAGCGCAGCTTGAAGCTGGTGTGTTTTTCTAAACAGGAATACCGAATTAGCCATGAACTTACCAACAACTGACGAAATTCTTGATGATTTAGAATTCCTGGACGACTGGGAACAGCGCTACCAATACATTATTGATCTTGGCAAGGCACTACCAGGCTTGCCGGAAGAGCAGCATAAAGAAGAGTATCTGGTACGCGGCTGTCAGAGTAATGTTTGGCTTATTAGTGAAGAGAAAGGCGGGAAGTTGCTGTTTCACGTCGACAGTGATGCGGTCATCGTGCAAGGACTGCTGACATTGGTTATGGCGGCTTACCATGATAAAACGGCTGAACAGATTTTGGCGTTTGATATTGACCAGTACTTTAACCAGCTTGACCTGGAAAACCACATTACACCAACCCGTGGGAATGGATTAAGAGCTATTGTTGGAAAAATCCAGCAGTTGGCCAAAAACGCCAGCGCTTAAATGGTATTAAATAACTCTTGTACGTTATTGGATACAGAGCGGTAGGTTGATAACAGACGCGGCTGGATAGTTTCCAGTCGCTGCTTCATTTGAATCAGGCGTTCCAGTTTCAACGCAATACTCAAACACTGACCCATAGGCCCTTTCAAGTTATTCACTGCAGCTTGTGTTTCAGGTGACAGCGGCAACTTTTCAAAAAACGCCTTTTTATCCACCCCCAACATAATATCAATACCTGATAGCAACCCCACGAAATAGCATTGATCAGGATCTAAGTCTTTATTTCTCTGCCCTTTAGCCAGTTCATAGCACATTTGTGCCCTCACCAGCACCATGCGTGATGCTTCCTGACTACTGGCAGCAACGGAGCCTATAAGCGCTATCCAGCGGCGCAGTTTCTCAATACCCAGTCGCATAATCACATCTTTGACCCGGGTAATTGGGCTCGCCGTTGGATACAAAGGGCTATTTACAATTTTAAGAAGGCTGACAGACAACTTTGGATCTTCTGATATCACTCGCGACAACTCAGTCAAATCCGGCTCTTTTTCAAAGCATAAAGACAGCACTTTTGCGAGCTGCAGGGAAGACGGCTCTAGGCGAGTACCATAGATGACTTCCGGCTTAGCGAAGTAGTAGCCCTGAAACAAGTCAAAACCCAGTTCTTCGTAAGCGTTTTTGGTCGCCTCGTCTTCCACTCGCTCTGCTAACCACTTGCCTTTGAAGGTAGTGGTTTCCTGTTTAAAGGCTCGAACCTGGTCAATAGTGACAGTAGACACATCCACCTTTATGTAAGACGCGTACTTTAGTAACGGCTCCCAGGCAGGGTCAAACTCGAAGTCATCGAGTGCAAAGCGAAAGCCCTTCTCATGCCAGCGTGCTACTGCATTCACAACAGCTCGCGTTGGCTTTATGGTCTCTAAAAGCTCAATAACGACCTTATCTGGCTCTATAGGCAGGAAGCTCTGTGATAATAGAAAGTCACTTGATACGTTTATAAAGGCCGTTGCGTCGTACTGAGTGGTTTGCTCAGTAATACCCGCACATAAGTTAAACACGACTTCACTGGTCGCTGCGGTGTCACCCACAGTTTCAGCCGATAAATTAATGGCGCTTCGGTACAGTAGCTCTACTGCGTAAAACCGATTCTTTTTGTCGTAAATGGGCTGGGCAGCCAATAAAGGGGAGGATTCCAAATCTGTCTACTTTTTAAACACTGATTATTAGCTGAATTCTACGGTAGTTTTTAATAAAAGAAAAGATGAACGGTTGTTATAAATTTAAGATTTACGACGCCCTGTAATCATGGGCTTTATAAGCTCAATGCGACCCCACCAACCTGTCAAAAGCACTGCGGCAACATGAATAAGAGCGCCTATAAATAAACTATGGGCAATGTATTCATGAATATTTTCGACAAGCGTACTGCCAAAGAAGGTGTCTGTTTCTTCGAGCAGAAAACCGGTAATGCCCTGCGCTAAAAGCAATAACCAAAACAGCAATATCAGCATACCGCCAACAGCGTTATGCCCGGATTTTTTAGGAATCTTGCGATTTTTAAGTTCACGCAGATGTTCAGATATTCGTTTAGGGGTCGGAAAAAAATCACTCAACCTTGCTCGCTGAGGCCCAACGAAGCTCCATACAACACGAGCAAATACTAAAGCCCAAACACTATAGCCAATCCACTGGTGGACCACTTCACCTGGCTCTAATACAAAATAATTTAGCGTAAAGCCAATAACAATAAGCCAGTGGTAAATGCGGATAAACTTATCCCAAATAACCACTGGCTTACCCATTAACTTACTCTTTCTCTTGTTTTACGACACTGCCATCGACTGGGTTGAAGTAAATTTCTACTTTCTCACCAGCCTGGTTTTTGCCGTAAATTTCATAGCAGTTACCGGGAGTGACTTTAAACTCATTAATGTCATAGCCCTGCTCTTTTAAACCAGCCTGGAACTGCTCTTGATCCATCCATTCTGATTGCGGAGCCGTCGTACAACGAGTTTCCGTTTCTTCCGCACTGCAAGCGGCTAACAGTGCCGCTGCACCTGCCATAGCGGTTAATTTTAATGCGTTCATATCAGTCTCCTATCATTCGTTAGGAAGTGACTCGAAGCCCATGTGATAGAGCGTAAAGCCGAAAATATCCGAATACTGCTCAATCGTTTTTGAAACTGGTGTCCCTGCACCGTGACCCGCATTGGTTTCAATGCGAATTAACTGTGGGTTATCGCCCCCCGCTTTATCCTGAAGCTCTGCTGCGAACTTAAAGGAATGGGCAGGCACCACCCGGTCATCATGATCACCCGTAGTAACCAGCGTTGCCGGATACTCAACACCTTGTTCTACGTTATGCACTGGCGAGTAGTTCAGCAAGTATTCAAACATTTCTTTACTGTCTTCTGCTGTACCGTAGTCATACGCCCAGCCAGCACCCGCAGTGAATGTGTGATAGCGCAGCATGTCCAAAACTCCAACCGCTGGTAGAGCAACCGCAAACAGCTCAGGGCGCTGTGTCATTACCGCACCAACTAGCAAGCCACCGTTTGAGCCACCACGAACTGCCAGGCGCTCAGACGAAGTATAGTCTGCTTCTATCAGATATTCCGCTGCCGCAATAAAGTCATCGAACACATTTTGCTTTTGCATCTTAGTGCCAGCTTTATGCCACTCTTTACCGTACTCACCACCACCACGTAAGTTGGCAACCGCATAAACACCGCCCATTTCCAGCCAAGCTGCATTAGCAATGCTGAAACTTGGTGTCAGACTAATATTGAAGCCACCGTAGCCGTATAGAATAGTTGGGTTCGTACCGTCTAGCTCAACACCTTTTTTATGAGTGATGATCATAGGCACTTCAGTGCCGTCTTTAGACGTATAGAACACCTGCTTACTCACATACTGGTTAGGGTCAAAGTCTGCGCCCGATTCTTCGTACACGGTCGACTCTCCCGTTTCAGGGTTCATCTCGTATATGGTGCTTGGCGTGCTGTAGTTCGTGAAGCTGTAATACACTTTTTCAGCGTCTTTCTTTTCACTAAAGCCACTCGCACTACCTACTCCCGGCAATGCGATGTCACGCACTTTCTTACCGTCGTAGTCGTATTGCTCGACTTTGGATACCGCATCAACCATATACTCTGCAAAGATATAACCCGCACCGGTTGATGGATTCAGCACATGCTCGCTGTGTGCAATAAAGTCCTGCCAGTTTTCAGGTGTTGGATTGCTCGCATCCACGGTAACAACACGACCGTTAGGCGCATCCATATTGGTCTCTAGATACAAGGTACCGTCCTGACTTGTCAGTACTGAAGTATCGTAGTCCATGTTACCGTCAACCAAGACCAGTTCAGAGTCCGGCTGCGTCAAATCTTTAATGTACAGCTTGTTACCAGATGTCGAATTAGCAGCCGAGACCACTAAGAAACGATCGTCCTCGGTCACATAACCACCAACATAGCGGTGCTTCTCAGCTTCCGTACCACCGAAAATTAGGTCGTCTTCAGACTGAGACGTACCAATCTCATGGTAATACAGCTTATGCTGGTCTGTTTTTGCTGACAGCTCACTGCCTTCCGGTTTGTCATAGCTTGAGTAGTAGAAACCTTCGTTGCCCTTCCACGAAATACCGCTGAACTTCACGTCCACTAACGGCTCTTCATGCTGGTCGCCAGTTTCTGCGTCAATCACAATAATTTTACGCCAGTCACTACCACCTTCAGAAATAGAATAAGCCGCAATAGAGCCGTCTTCACTGAACGTTAGCTGAGCCAGCGACGTTGTGCCATCTTCACTGAACTTGTTCGGATCTAAAAAGACTTCCGCTTCGGCATCTTCACTTTTCTTACGATAAACAACGTACTGGTTTTGCAAACCATCGTTCTTGTAGAAATAGATGTAGTCACCCTCAAAACGAGGCGCGCTGACTTTTTCATAATTCCACAATTCCGTTAAGCGCTCTTCAATTTTTTGGCGGAATGGAATTTTTTCCAAATGGCTAAAAGTCACTTCATTTTGCGCTTTTACCCAGGCTTCCGTTTCTTCGCTACGGTCGTCTTCTAACCAGCGATACGGGTCCGCTACTTCAGTGCCAAAGTAGGTGTCGACGACATCGCCTTTACGCGTTTCCGGATACTGCATCTGATTATTCACTTCTTCATCATTGCTTGGTGACTGTGAGCAGGCTGTCAGCAAACTTACGGCAACCGCTCCTAGTAAGTATTTCATTGTTGTTATCCTTATTACTAATAATTACCGTCCATAAACTAACAGAGTCTTAAGTGAAAAAGTAGTAAGTTCAACGGCTAGAATAAAGGTCCCAACGTTTTTCTCTTACTTCAGCAAGCCAAAACCTCAACTCTTTTTCTAACGCTCTGTCTTCTTCCAAAAACTCAAAATCTCGCCCCACATCTTCTACCATTTTAGAGATAGCCAAAGGCAGTTGCTCTTGATTCATCTCTGAGCGTAACCGTGCCCCCTGAGAAGCAGCGAGTAAACTTGATACAACAACTTGCTCAGTCAACTCTAAAATTCTCACACAGTCCCTGGCTGCTATCGTCCCCATACTGACTTTATCTTGATTATGACACTCCGTTGAGCGAGAGAAAGCACTCGCAGGCATGGTTAATTTCAGAGCTTCTGCCGCCCAAGCTGAGCAGCCTATCTGAATAGCTTTAAAGCCGTGATTTATTGGTTGTCTCTCCGCTTTTGCTCCAGACAGGTTTGCCGGCAAGCCATTATTTACTTTCTGATCCATCAGCAAAGCCATTTGCCTATCGTGTAAATCAGCTAAATTGGCTACTTGAGTTTTTAAAGTATCCATAGCCATTGCAATATGCCCACCGTAGAAATGACCCCCATGCAATACTCTGCGGCTCTCAGGATCAATAATCGGGTTATCGTTCGAACTATTTAGTTCATTCTCTATCGTCTCTTTTAACCAAGGTAAGGCATCTCTCAAAGAACCTATAACATGAGGGGCGCAGCGAATCGAGTAACGATCTTGAAGTCTATTCGAGTTCCTTTTTTCTTCGACAGCCCCCAAATCACTTCTTATCCATTCTGCGACTTTTTGTTGACCAGAATGTGGTTTTACATCGAATAGCCTTTCATCAAAATGTTCAGGGTTCCCACCTAAAGCATAACAAGAAAGAGACGTTATCTTGCTGGATAGCCGAGTCAAATACTCCGCACGACTCCAGTTTAAGCAAGCTATCGCAGTCATAGCTGCCGTTCCATTCATTAAAGCTAAAGCTTCTTTGGGTCTTAATGTATAAGGTTTAACATCAAGCTTATCAAAAGCTTCAGCTCCAGACATAAGCTCCCCTTGAAATAAAACATCCGCTTCGCCAATGAGTGCTCTGGCAATATAGGACAATGGAGTTAAATCGCCGCTCGCTCCAACGCTTCCCTCCTCGGGAATGAGAGGAAGCACATCTTCATTGAGCATAAGGACCAGCCTCTCCAATAAAGCAAAGCTAACTCCGGAATACCCTTTTGATAATGAACACAGGCGGGTGGCCAAAATGGCTCGCGTTGTTTGCTGATCAAAGTGTTTACCAAGCCCGCAGCCGTGGAAACGCGATAAATGAATAGGGAGTTCATCGACCAAAGGCAAGTCAACCGGAACGGTGCAACTGTCACCGTAGCCAGTTGTTACTCCGTAAATTACCCCATCATCGAGGAGTACTTCATCTAGGAAATCAGCCCCAGCTTGGATTTTCTTACGAAATCCTGGAGAGTTGCACAACTCAACGCATTTGTTCTTATTAGCTAAATTAACGATATCTTCAACGGTTAACGTTTTATTACCAAAAGTGATCAACTCTTTAGTCATAATTTCTCATTTGTTATTGGCCAATCTGCTGCATCAACACTGTCTATTGGCTGTGCCTTAATATTGCCACCCCAGCGTTTTATAAATTCACCCTCAGGGTCATACTGAGCGGCCTGTTTTTCTAAATTAAATCGACGATGGCCTCTAGGGTCAGCACCAACGCCCGCTAAATACTGCCAGTTGCCCCAGTTGGAAGATACGTCGTAATCGATAAGCTGATGCTCGAAATAAGCGGCTCCGTATCGCCAATCAAGACCTAGCTCATGCACAAAGCAGCTTGCCACTACCTGTCGCCCCCGATTGGACATATAGCCAGTTGCATTTAACTGCTTCATACAAGCGTTAACGATTGGAAAAGGTGTATTGCCAGAACACCATTTTTGAAAGCGCTCTGGGTAAAAGCTTGTCTTGGGTGATGTAGTAGAAAGCCCTCTAAAGGCAAACAACTTAGCCCCATGTTTTTTCGCATACCAAAAGAAGAACTCACGCCATAATAGCTCGAAGCTTATCCAATACGTTGATTCATTCGCTTCATGCTGTTGCTCGTAGCTTCTAAGCGCAGACATAACTTGGCGAGCTGACATACAACCAAGTGCTAACCACGGCGAAAACTTAGTCGAACTTTGAAAGTCGTCTAAAGCATTCCGAGTTTGCTTATAATCACTTGCATAGCCTTCACTAAAGTAATTCTGTAAATGGCTTACCCCTGCTAACTCCCCACCTCTATACAGTTGATAGGTGGTTGAGCTCTCAAAGGGAGGAACTATTGCTACGTCAAAGTTTTTAGGTGCTGGTGCAAGATTCTTAATATCAGCCACATGGTAGCTGTCTTTTAAAGGCTCTACCTGCTTCCTGAACTGCGAAAAAGTAGCCGGCAATTCATCCAATAAAAACGGTAAATCATGCTCATTAAATAGTGTGTTATTAGAAATTTCGTAAAAAGGTAGAAATGGAAAACGATTCTTAACCAGAGCCAAGTGTCGTTGTTCATACACACCCTGATGTTCACTAATGAATACCGCATCAGCACCTAGCTCAGAAATTGCCCGGGTAACCTCCTTTTCAAAAGATCCTCTCAAAACCAGCAACTTCTGACCCCTTTTCTCTAACTCAGCGCTAAGGCATTGAAGTGATTCCTGCAAAAATTTCAAGCGGTGTTGGCCTAATGACGGGATGCCGTAACGCCCATAACGAGTTGCAGAGGGATCCAAACAAAAACAGCAAACAAGTGACTCACTACTCTTGCTGGCCTCCAGTAACGCAAGATTGTCTGTCACTCGCAAGTCGTTTTGGAAAACAAATAAGCTTGTTTGGTATTTGTGCATGCGGTCATTCTCTAAATCTTTAATACTACTTACTAAAAAATACCGGAAATAGACTGCCTCAACTCAAAAATACATCAATTGGAGATTGTCACTTTTCAATATTTGAGATAGTAATAAACTCCCATGTGGTATTATTTCGGTGCATCAAACCAAGATGCATAACTCTCCGAGAACTTTTTAAATTACTCTCCTCCTCAGAAGGGGATAACTTGTTTTTGTTAAAAGGAAGTATGATGTCAAAGGCGAAGCTTTTTCTTTTATCTGTTATTTTTCTTTCTGGCTGTTCATCTGTACCTGACAATTTTGAATTTTCCGAAGGTGCTGAATTGATGGTGGCTACAAATCTTAGCGACCACACCGAACTATACGAAAACGCACTGTTGGTAGAAAAGCAAAACCTGAATGAGGTTAACAGTACAGGCGGAAGTACTTCTGACCTTATTGTTGGCTCAGGTTTAGCTGGCTCTGCAATTTTCTTCGCCGATACCGGTGTATGGGCTGGAACGGGTAGCTTTGTCGATGGAATGGCTCTTACCTCATTCGTTTTAGATTCGTTAACCAACAAGGGAATGCGCCACCACAAGTGGACTTATAATTACTTTTTCCATATTGATGACAAATGCACAAGCCGAGACTGCGTTAACGAGAGTTTAGGTGCGTTTTGGCTAAAACTGGCGGATATTTACGATAAGTCAGGTAAGGGCGAAAAATATAACTTTCACAAGTTTGAGTTTTCAGGCGCTGGATTCTTTTTCGATTACTTTGAAGGAAAGGCGGTGCAGGAATATACGCTTGATGACGGCAGTATCAGAACCAACAGCCAAAACTTAATGTTAGTTAGGCAGTTAGACGATATTTCCGAATATCAAGGAAAAGAGATCTGGGGTAATGACACACCAAAAGACTATCAGGACAAAATTACTCTACTCGGTATGGACTATGTAGAAGAGACCAATGCTTTAATAGAAGCAAGCAAAGGGTTCCCTACTCTCTATATTTTCCGCGGAATCGATAGAGTCGCAGCTAAAGAAAAGAAACCCTGTTTTGGAGGCTTCTTTATTAATAATGGCAGAACGATAAACGTTCCGGAAACTGGCTGTATGTTTTAAGTCAGCTAGCCTCAGTGAACTAAGAAGTGACCTTCCAGCGTAAGTATTGGAAGGTCACTTTGATAAAGTTTAAATTAGAATCTAAATTAAAAGTTCCAATAATTGAGGCTTGCCATGAACACAGCCAAAAACAAACTGATATACACACTCGGGTTTCTCGGGCTCATTCCTTTTATCGTTAGCTCGCTGGCGGAGCTTATGCAGGTGACATCACTGTTCGGCTTTCAACCACTTGATCTACTCATTACCTACGGTGCGATTATTCTGACGTTTCTCGGTGGTGTGCTGTGGGGCCGAGCGCTGCACAGAGCAGAGAGCGAACCCTCTAATGCGCTACTGGTTCTAAGCAACGCTTTTGCCATACTTGCCTGGCTAACCCTATTGCTGGACTCATCCGCTTGGTCACTAGGTCTTCAGATGGCCGGATTCGCGACCTTGCTTTTCTTCGAGCAGAAACTGGCGAGAAGCTCAGCCATGACCTCTTACATGGGTTATTACCGCATTCGCTTAATACTGACGTCAGCGGTAATAGTCTGTGAGTTATTAGTTTTCGGGAATCATATTCTTTAATTCTTTGCTTCATGATAACGAGCCAGGGTTTCGGCATAAATATGGCGAACATCCTGGCTGAAGCGCTCTACTGAATAGGCTTTGGCAAAACTTTCAGCATTGTCAGAAAGCTCCTTACGCAAGCTCTCATCATTAAGGATACGCTCAACTCTTTCCAACCAAACCGCTTGCTTAGCAGGCGTTTTATAACCGTTAAATCCGTCTTCCACAACGTCATCGATGCCACTAGAGCGAACCGCAACAACCGGTAAGCCCGCAGCCATAGCTTCTAAAATAACCATGCCCTGCGTTTCCGACTGAGACGCGAACAAAAAGGCGTCTCCTAGCTGATACCAGTTGGCCATATTTTCAGGCGCTACCGAGCCCACCAGCTGAATGGTTTCCGTTAAACCGAGCTCGTCTATTTTCGCTTGTAATCGCTGCTTCTGGTGTCCATCACCCACAATTAATAGCCGGAACGCCTTGTCGGTGTTCTTCTTGAGCTCTGCCAGCGCGTCTATCATAAAATCGATATTTTTCTCGTTAGAGAGTCGCGACACGCTCACAAAAACCGTTTCATCTTTTATTTTCAGCCGCTTTTTAAGCTTCTCAACTTGCGCTGGTTCCACGTGCTGAAAGCGGTCGTATTCAATGCCTGTCGGCTGCACATAAGTTGGCGCTGTCACCCCTATCATGCGCAGGTACTCTTCGGTTGAGTCGGTTGGCACAATGACAGCATCACACTTGTTCGCAAATCGACGCACTAGAAAGTGCGCAATAATATTACGAAACAGAGACCCCGGTAAAAACACAAAGTGCGCGTAATGCTCGAGCCGCGTGTGATACGTATAAACAGCCGGCACTTTCAAGCGGCGAGCCATGTAAACACCCAGTGAACCTATCCAAAACGGATGATGCACATGGATAATATCCGGCTTAAAGGCTTTGACTTTTTTGCGCACCGCAGACGAAAAGATATTGGCGAAGCGAAACTCACTTTTTTCACCAAACGAGAAAATGGACGGCATGCGTATGACATTCTTTTCTTTTTTTCGTGTTTTCTTGTAGCGCGGCGCCACAATGAGCACTGTGTCTTTAAGCTTCTCCAGCCCGCAGCGCAAACGTTCTATGGAAATAGGTACACCACCAATAAACGGCAGGTAGTTGTTGGTGAACATGGCTACTTTCAGGTGGCGGTTTAACCATGGGTCGGCATCAATGTCATAGTCCGGATAGTAATCCTTTCCTATAAAAACAGCGTTATAGAGCTTGGTACTGATAACCAGAAACACCGCCACTAATAAAATGAAGTTTAAATAGCCCACGTAAAACAACGAGTGGATGAAAAACCAAAAGCTCTCTAGTTGTTTTAGTATCGGATGCTGGCCAATCTCCAGTTCTTGAACTGAGTGGTCGACCGAACCATCCGCGTTCACGGTCACTTTGACGTAGTGATAAAAACTCTCGTCCTGATTCAATACCAACCCGCCAGCACCACCGGTCGTGATATAGGGGATGCCGTTATGTTCTCGCTCGGAATAAATGGATATGTTTGACGAAAACACCCTGTCGACACCATGGTTGCTGAGTGTCTGCTGTAGTGCGTGACGAAATTCGATGGGCTGTAAATAGTCATCCTCTTCCGCAAGAATAAACTCTTCTGCGGGCTCCATAGGAGGATGCCCAATAAACACAAACCGATGCTTGGAGTTATCGGCTTTTAAAATGTCGTTAAGCCAACGCAGCTGCCACTGCCAAGGCGTTTTACCCGTGCTATCCAAGAATATTAAGCGGCTGTTACCGGCTGTAAAACTGAAAAAATGCGGGCCGTAATGGTCATAAAAACGGAAGCTGCCAAATTCCTCGTATTCATTTTCACCAAACGTAAGCAAGTAAGGCATTTCCAGGTGGGACAAAGTGCCCCGTATCGCTCGGTACTTGTCTTCACCGCCACTGCTCACTGCATTACCGGCAGATATCAGAAAGTCGATGTTTTCATTATTAAGCATAGGAATAATGCGGCGCTCGAATATTCCTACCGAGTTATTAATGTTGCCGACAACCGCAAAGCTATAACTGTCCTGACCTTCCAGACGAGCACTAATGGCAGCCAGTTGATCGGTGTGTTCCGCTTTAAACTCTGAGGTAACTAGGTTTAAGTAAACCTTATAGCCAATAAGGCCAACAATAATGGCGATATTTAAATAAAACAGGATTTTTAAAAGCTTGGTTTTTGTCATGATACATCCTGTTTATGAGCAGATTTAACGAGATACCTTTGCAATACCATTAAACCGACGATCATTCCCAGATAAATCGTCAAAAAGCGCCAGCTGAACGTAACTAATAATAAATGATTACTTGCCAAGATTTCATTAAAGAAACTGCCGAACACACCTTCTGATATGCCTGATGCCCCAGGGGTCGGAGCGAAATACATAATGAAGGTAGTCACCACCAGTAAGCCAAGGCTCACTAAGTAATTTATATCGTAGCCCAGCCCCCACATTAAGAGCGCAGGAAAACTGAATAAACTGATGAGGAACACGGCGGTGAAAAATACCGACAACGCAATAGCTGACTTTGAACCACGGCAATACTCTGCAAAGCTTCGACTAAAACGCAGCATTTCCCGACGAGCCTTGTATTGCCAGCGCTGATGCCGTGACTCGCTCATTAAATGCAACTTATGCAAGCCATGAAATAACTTACTTAACGGCCCAATGAGCCAATGTGCTCTAAGCAAAACAATAGCGAAAAAAGCCAAATACAACACAATGAACACAGCCAGTGCGCCACCAATGTCACTGATAAAGGCTTCGTTTTGCAAGGGCGTTAAAGTCAGTAAAAACACAGGCGTCAGCGAAAAAATAAAGAAAATGGCCAGCACCGTTCGTATGGTGGTTGCGGCGGTCGCCCTGCCAATAGGAACCCCGTGCCTGTGCAAAAACCAAACCTGTGCGAAACCGCCACCGGTAGCCATAGGAGTAATATTCGAGAAAAAGATATTAATGAACACTAACTTAGTCATTGCGCTTTTGGGTATTCGGTAACCCAGCGCTCTTAAGGTGTAATAAAGTCGTAATCCGTCGGCGGCGAAATACACAATTAACAACAAAATCGTCAGGCTGATAACTTCAGGGGCAAACAGCCGGAAGTCGAAGGTAAGCTCACGGTTAGAAAAGTTATTATAAATGGCGTAGAAACCAGCGGCTGTAAGTGCAATGAACAGCAACGCGAACAAAAGCAGTCGTTTCCCTGATGTTTGGGGCTTTTGCGTATCCTTACTTTCGGTTGTCATTAATGATTCTCCGCCCCTTCGTATCTGCCTGAGATTATGAGGGGGCGGAGAAAGTATGTCAAAACAAGGCGTTAAGACTTGCCCGTTAATATGCCGGCATTAAGAACACTTCACGCACACAGTTACGCGGGTTTGCGTTTATTGCGTAAAGCACAGCGTCTGCAACATCATCCGGATCCAGCTTGTCCGGCTTAGGCTCATCAAAGAATGGCGTATTCACCATACCTGGGGCTATGGTCGTGCAGCGGCCATTCCATTCTTTCATTTCTTCGGCTAAGTTCTGTGCAAAACCGTGTACAAACCATTTGGTGGCGCCATAAACCGAGCCTTTCAGCGTAATACGTCCGGCAGCAGAGCCCGTCATCAAAAAGTGGCCCGTCGTTTTGCGTAAATGCGGCAAGGTCAGTTTCGCGGTATAAAGAAGCCCGTTAATGTTCACATCAATCATCTGCTTCCACTCGTCCGGGTCACCCTCTTCCGTTCCCGGCGTTGAAACACCGGTTCCTGCATTGGCGAACACCGCATCTAGTTGACCAAACTTATCGACGCCTTGTTTAACAGCCTGCTCAAGCTCATCATAGTTACCCGCATCAGCGGCAATACCAACAGCGTTGTCAGAGCCAAACTCTTCAACCAGCGCATCCAACTTGTCTTTTCGGCGAGCGGTTAATATCAGCTTCAGGCCTTCCTGTGCCGCTTTACGCGCCGTAGCTTCACCGATGCCGCTTGAGGCACCGGTAATTAATAGAACTTTCGACATGCTTCCTCCTTTAAGCTAAATCAAAGCGGTCGGCATTCATGACTTTAGTCCAGGCTTTCACAAAGTCTTTCACAAACTTCTCCTGGTTGTCGTCCTGAGCGTAAAGCTCTGAATAAGAACGCAGAATAGAGTTTGAACCAAAGACTAAGTCAATACGGTTGGCGGTCCACTTAAGCTCGTCTGTTTTGCGGTCGCGAACTTCGTAGTGGTCACCAGCTTTTTTCCAGACATTGTTCATGTCGGTCAGGTTGACGAAGAAGTCATTCGTTAATACGCCAACACGGTCGGTAAATACACCGTGCTTAGACTCGCCGTAGTTCGCACCTAAAGCGCGCATGCCACCGACAAGAACCGTCATTTCCGGCGCTGTTAAGCCCATGAGTTGCGTTCTGTCGAGCATCAACTCTTCTGCCGGAACTTCATAGTCTTTCTTCAGGTAGTTACGATAGCCGTCGTGCAATGGCTCCAGTGGCTCAAAGCTTTCTGCGTCAGTCTGCTCGTCTGTGGCATCGCCGCGACCAGGAGCAAACGGCACAGTAATGTTGTAGCCCGCCTCTTTCGCGGCTTTTTCAACTGCTGCGGTACCCCCCAGAACAATTAAATCTGCAATGCTGACTTTTTTGTCCAGAGATGACTGCACCTCTTCCAGTTTCTCCAGCACTTTTTGCAGTTTTTCCGGCTCGTTACCGTGCCAGTTTTTCTGCGGTGCTAAGCGAATACGGGCACCGTTTGCACCACCACGGAAATCTGAGCCCCGGAAAGTGCGAGCACTGTCCCATGCGGTGGAGATAAGCTCATAAGAGGTTAAGCCACTATTTAACAGCGTGTCTTTTAAGTCGGCAATTTCCGCTTCACTCAGGGTGTAGTCCACTTTTGGAATTGGATCCTGCCAAATCAGGTCTTCTTCCGGCACATCAGGGCCTAAATAACGGTCTTTTGGACCTAAGTCGCGGTGCGTCAGCTTAAACCAGGCGCGAGCGAACACATCCGCAAAGTACTCCGGATCTTTGTAGAACTTCTCCGCAATTTTGCGGTATTCCGGATCAACTTTCATGGCCATGTCAGCGTCAGTCATAATAGGATTGTGACGAATAGACGGGTCTTCCACATCGACAGGCTTGTCTTCCTCTTTAATGTCGATAGGCTCCCACTGCCACGCGCCAGCCGGGCTTTTCTTCAGCTCCCACTCGTAGTTAAACAGCAAATAAAAGTAGCCGTTGTCCCACTTAGTTGGCTCTGTGGTCCAGGCACCTTCAATGCCACTGGTCACAGTGTCGCGACCCATGCCTTTACCGCCGCTGTTGCGCCAGCCAAAGCCCTGTTCTTCAACATCTGCCGCTTCCGGCTCAGGGCCTAAATTCTCCTCTTTGCCATTGCCGTGGCATTTACCGACAGTATGACCGCCCGCCGTTAACGCGCAGGTTTCTTCGTCGTTCATTGCCATGCGCTTGAAGGTTTCTCGCACGTCTTTTGCAGTGCGCGCTGGGTCCGGCTGTCCGTCAACGCCTTCCGGGTTCACATAAATTAAGCCCATTTGCACTGCGGCCAGAGGGTTTTCCAGCGACTCACGTTCGTCATCAGAGCTATAACGGTTTTTCGTTTCCGCTAACCATTCTTTCTCGCTACCCCAGTATGTGTCTTCCTCAGGGTGCCAAATGTCCTCGCGACCACCGGCAAAACCAAAGGTTTTAAGACCCATAGACTCATAAGCCATATTGCCGGCCAAAATGAACAAATCTGCCCACGACAGTTTATTGCCGTACTTTTTCTTGATTGGCCATAACAGACGGCGCGCTTTGTCCAGGCTAACGTTGTCTGGCCAGCTATTAATAGGTGCGAAGCGCTGGTTACCCGTGCCGCCGCCACCGCGGCCATCGGCCAAGCGATAAGAGCCCGCCGAGTGCCAAGCCATACGAATCATTAAACCGCCATAATGCCCCCAGTCGGCCGGCCACCAGTCCTGGCTGTCGGTCATAAGATCTTTTAAGTCTTGCTTTAATTCTTCTAAATTAATTTTTTTGAATTCTTCTGCGTAATTGAAGTCTTCGCCCATCGGGTTCGACTTAGTATCGTGCTGGCGCAGAATTTCCAGCTTCAGTGAATTAGGCCACCAATGGGTGTTCGTTTTCTTTTCAGACGTCATGCTGCCATGCATGATTGGGCATTTACCGCCACCGTTTGAGCTACTCATTACGTCTTCCTTTTTTCAAGTGAACTGTTAATTATCGTTGTATTAGTTATAGCAACGGTTCGCCAACTACTCCAAGGCAACATACCGTTTGCTTTAATAGGTTTTATAGATACAGCTCAAAGAAAGGAAAAGATCGAGCCTGCTTTTGACAAAACTTCAAACTCACATACCATAAACGCATGAACTGCACCTTATGTCACTCACCTTCAGTCTTCTTTTGTGAAGACAAAAAACGCTCTTACTTTCGCTGTACTGAGTGTGATTTAGTCTTTGCCTCCCCCGACAGTTACCTGAACGATAGCGACGAAAAAACGATTTATGACTTTCATGAGAACGACCCTAATGACGATGGCTACCGTCAATTTCTAAACCAGCTTGCGACGCCACTTCTGGATAAACTTTCGGTTGGTATGGAAGGTTTGGATTTTGGCTGTGGACCCGGCCCCGTTCTTAACCTGATGATGGAAGAATATGGCATGAGTATGTCGGTATACGACATTTACTATGCCCCAGACAAGAACAAGGTGACTCGTCAATACGACTTTGTCACCAGTACGGAAGTTGTCGAACATTTCTATAACCCCAGTGATGCCTGGCCCCAACTGGTTAGCTTAGTCAAACGTGGTGGGTGGCTAGGTATTATGACATCCATGTTTACCAGAGAATCGCCCGAATTCTTTAAGCAGTGGCAATATAAAAACGATCCGACACATGTTAGTTTCTATTCGCCCAAAACTATGCATTGGATAGCAAAACAATTTGCGCTAGACATTGAAATAGTCAGCAACCGGATTATTTTACTCCAACGGCGCTAGTTATTAACGCCACAAACCGAATAAGATTTTATCCGAACTGTTCGCTACCATTAAAAACGCCAAAACAAACCAAGTGCCCAATACCCACCAAAAGGCTTTCCAGGACATCCAGGTAAGCTCCAGGAACAACAAGTCGAACACGCCAACTACCAGCATCGACAGTAAAACTGAGGGTAAAAGGACGAGAAATATAACTCCCAGCGCCAAAGGAATAGCACTGAGCGTTTTTAACCAGTTAGTGAGCCGTTGCATAAACGCTTATTATTGAGTGAAAGAGTCGGCAAAAGTACCTCGGCCGTGCTTAGATATCAACTTAAAACAATGATGTCGGCTACCTAAAGCCACAGGAAAGGTAATCCAAAAACTGCAAAAACCGTATTACCTCAATACATATTTAAGCAACGGAGAACGTTATGTCTGAAGTAGCTGGAAAAGTAGTAGTAATTACCGGAGCGAGCAGTGGCTTAGGTGAAGCAACCGCAAAAATGCTGGCCGAAAAGGGAGCTAAGCTGGTTCTGGGCGCACGCCGTGAAGAGCGATTAAAACAGCTGGTTGATGACATTAAAAACAGTGGCGGTGAAGCCATTTATAAGACCGTTGATGTCACTAAACGAAGCGAAGTCGAGGCCTTGGCAAATGCTGCCCGCGACGAGTTTGGACGCATTGATGTGCTGGTCAACAACGCAGGTCTAATGCCACTGGCTCCACTGGATGAGCTCAAAGTGGACGAATGGGATCAGATGATTGATGTGAACATTAAAGGCGTTATGTACGGTGTTGGTGCTGTGTTACCAACTATGCGTAAGCAAGAAAGCGGGCATATCATCAACTTATCATCAGTCGCTGGCCACGTCGTATTCCCTGGCGCCACAGTTTATTGTGCAACCAAATTCGCTGTTAAAGCGATTAGCGAAGGCATTCGCCAAGAATCTAATGGCCAAATTCGCTCAACCAATATATCCCCAGGGGCAGTAGCCACCGAGTTGACGGATCATATCTCGCATAAAGATTCGAAAGAAATGGCAGATGATTTATACAATGACGCCATTGATTCAGACTCGATAGCCAGAGCTATTACCTTTGCTATTGAACAACCCGGCGAGGTTGATGTAAATGAAATGGTTATTCGTCCGACTAAGCAAGAACTATAAGTAAACGATAGGGGGCGGTTAAACACCGCCCCGAAAAACACTTAACTTTCAGCGGATTCAATCAAGCTTTCGTCAGCCAAAACAACCACATTTCGGCCACTAGTCTTGCCTTTGTACAATGCTCTGTCCGCTATCTGCAGCAAATGCTCCTGATCGACGACTTGCCCAGAAACACTTGCCAGACCAAATGTTGCAGTCACTCGAATGGTCTGGTTTTCGTAATTAATGCTCAATCCTTCAATAAGGGTTCTTATTTTCTCAGCCACTTGCAGCGCTTCATTTTCACCTGTATCCGGAAGCAACACAGTAAATTCTTCCCCCCCGACCCTAGCGAAAACATCCTCCTTACGAAGCTCTGACTTTACCGCCGTAGTAACTTCTAAAAGCACTTTGTCACCCGCAGCATGACCGAATGTGTCATTTACTCGCTTAAAATGATCGAGATCGAAGCTAATTAATGATAGCGGCGTTTTGTAACGGTAATAACGACTAAACTCTCTATCCAAAGCTTTATTAAATGCTCGCCGGTTTCCTATTTGCGTTAAAGGATCCATAACAGCTTGCTGTTCTAATTTTAATTCCAGCTCTTTCTGTTCAGTAATATCACGAACCGTTCCAACCAACGTAATACCGTCGCTTTGAAGCTCTGCAAGCTCATGCACCCAAATTAGGCTACCGTCTCGAGTTCTCATCCTGTGCTGAACGTCGTGAATTCCGGTCTTCTGGGCTTTCTTCTCACTTCGGGTAACTGCGGCTATGTCCTCGTTAGGTACCAAACTTCTAAAAAACTCTACAGAGGGTTCCAACTCACCTGGCTCATAACCTAAAATCTCATAAACCATATCCGACCAATATAGTTCACCCGAGTCCATGTTCGCTTCCCAATGGCCCGTTTTTGCTATTCTTTGGGCTAGTTTTAAGTTGGCCTGGCTTTTTTCGAGCTCTAGCTCAAGCTTTTTCCGACCTGTAATGTCGATGATCATCCCATACCATAATGTAGAGTCATCAAGGCCAGATTGCGGACGAGCGTGTCCGAAAACCCATCGAATCATGCCAGAGTGAATAACTCGATACTCACAAATCCAGTCAACACCTCTTTTAGCAGACTCCGTAATTGTCTTTGCTACGCGAGGCAAGTCATCTGGGTGGATGACTTTAAACACCGGTGACGCATCATGTTTAACTGCATCAGGTGAAACGCCATATATATGCTTCATACCCTGGCTGGCAAATGGAAAGCGTGAGCTGCCGTCGGGATGCTGTTCATATTGATAGACCACACCAGGTAAGAGATCCGCAAAAGCTTCAAAACGCTGGCTAAGCTCTTTTAGTCCACTAATATCTATATGAGTGCCAACCACCCACTCAGGTTTACCATCTTTTGTGCGGGAAACAAGCTTCCCATAGTCTCGTACCCAAATCCAGTGCCCATCTTTGTGCCGCATTCGCGCTTCGCATTCGTAAAAACTGCGTTTGCCATCAAAGTGTTCGTTAAGCAGTTTATCCGAATTATTCCCATCCTCCGCATGGACGTGGTCTATCCAAGTCTCAATGGTAATAGGTTTTAACTCGTCTAACGTATAACCGATAATTTCAGCCCAGCGCTCGTTAAAATAGCACTCGCCTGTTTGCACATTCCATTCCCATGTTCCTGCTTGAGTGGCTTCAAGCATCATCATGAGGCGATCAGTTAAAGGAAGGTTTTGGTATTTTCCGTAGGGCATGAGGCTACCTTGCTTAGAACATAACTTAATAAGTATCTCAATTTTTTCGATAAAACTCACGCATACTGAACCGGCTCAACCGGCTGCTAGGCCGTCTCGACTATAAAACCAATGATAATCTCAAGCAGAACCACTCATGAAAAGCGGTTACTCAAGGCATACAACTTATAGTGGGGGGCCTCATTAAAAACTTTCATATTTTTATGAGCTTTCTTCAAATAAAAAGCGTAAAACAGAAAAATAAAATCATAGACATAACTAGCCTATGCACTCAAAAGCGATATCACAGGACTTAAAGTCCTCACGGGCTTCATCGATTGTAAGGTATATAAAGCTTGGCTTACCAAGTACATAGACTATTTTTTGAATTAACTTTTGTCCGCTCAGGCCGATGTCCTTGGTAGACAACTTATTTTAACGTCTTAGCCGTAAACAAGAGCTGTTTTAAGTCTAAGAAATGCTCTTACAGGGGCAGCAAACCGATCCTGAAACTGTCCAGCGCTTGTCCGAAGCTATCGCCTCCAAAGAAGTTACCTATGAGGAAATACTGAATTACGATAAACAAGGAAATGCTTACTGGATAAGCTTATCGATAAGCCCAGTATTCGAAGATGGTCAAATAAGTCGGTATATTTCTATTCAAACCGACATTACCGAAAACAAGTTGGCTCGGGACGAGTACTATGCAAAAACCGATGCGATGGCATCTGCGCTGGTCACTATTGAGTATTCAGCTGATGGGCAACCGTTAGACATTAATGAATTGTTTAATCAGTCCTGCACCAGTGGCAACGCGAAAGAAGCCGCGGAAAATTTATGGCGCTCTCTAAATGACGATGTCGTCGAACTCAGCATAGAAAAAGGGCTCGCTCAACAGAAGGTTCAATTTAAAGAACCTAATGGAGACTCCCGCTCAATTGATGGGCGTTTATGTCGCATCAATGATCGCGATGGAAACATTTCTAAACTGGTATTTTTCGGTGTTGATATTACGGAACGTCACCGAGCACAGGAAAAAACAAAGGAAACATCGACAAAACTGGTTAACTCAACGCAGCGTATTACAAAGTTTGTCACCACCATTAACGGTTTGTCTGATCAGACCAACTTGCTGGCTCTGAATGCCGCAATTGAAGCCGCTAGAGCAGGTGATGCCGGACGAGGGTTCAGCGTTGTTGCCGATGAAGTCAGAGCCCTAGCCAATAGCTCGTCACAAGCCGCATCGGAAATAAACAATGTCATTCAAGAAAGCGATACGTTAATTGATGAACTCGTGGCCGCATTATCGCGACTAGACTAATCAGCAGCAAAGTATCCGCGTGTATTTGAGCCCCCAGGGTACATTACCTTATGGGGGCTAACTGCCGATTTATTGGGATAGCGCACTTGGCCGCGAAAAATAGAAGCCCTGGAAGTACTCTATTCCAAGCTGTTTAAGTTGGTTATACTCACCTTCAGTTTCCACGCCCTCTGCGATAATACGTAAATCAGACATCTGCGCAAATGCGACGAGGGCGGCAACTAATGACTGCTTTTTATTATCCTGATGAATATTTGAAACGAGGCTCATGTCCAACTTTATAATGGACGCATTTATTTCCAGTATGTGCCGTAAGCTTGAAAAGCCGGCACCAACATCGTCTATGGCTATCTTAAAACCACGTTGAACAAGAGGCATTAACGCGTCAGCAAATAACGTGTAGTCGTCTATTTCAGAGTGCTCGGTGACCTCTATAATGATATTTTTCGGCGAGGCGTCGGCCAATAGCTCAACCAGCGCACCACTAGTGATTAAAGCGGGTGTTGTGTTAATCGATACACAACACTCTCCCACTCGTTCCTTTAATACCGGCAGTTCATTCAGTATTTGCTTAATAATCAATAACTCAACCGTGTCAGATAATCCGACCAACTCGGCTTTATCCAACCATTCATTAGGAGGGAGGTAAGGCGTTGTATTAAACCGTGCGAGTGCCTCAAAGTGGCGTAAACTGGATTCCTGGGACGATTTAATTTCTTGATAAGCAATCGACACTTTTTGGTCAGCCAGTACCTCTTCAACCTGCTCTCTCGCTTCGTTTTGAAGAACAGCATCACCCAGCCGCTTTTTAAAAATGTGTCCTATAAAGTCGGCCATCATATTCAAAAAAGCGCTGTGACTTTCTTTTAAGCCATCATTAGGGGAATGGTTATAACAACACAAGGTTCCGTACAGTTCACAGCCATCGGTAAATATAGGCACCCCAATATAGGCGCCTATATTGAGACTCTTGGTGACCGGTAAAGTGCGAGTGATACGGTTTGTAGAGGTATCAGGGATAATACCGGGCATTTCACCGCTCACTATTTTCTGACAATACGTCTCGTCTTTCGGGCTGCTATCGTTTGGTTTAATAGCCGGATCAGCGTTTGTTTCCTCGGTTGCGGTAAACTCAATCAATCGATCATGCTCAGTAAAGCGAGCAATAAACGCGACGTCCATGTTCATGTGATGCCGTATTGAGTCGAGTATTTGCTGTATAAAACCGTCTTCATTCATCGTATTCACCAACTGAATACGGCGGTCAGTCTTACTCAAAGTATGCTTTCCCTTTCGTTTTATCAAAATCCATACGCGCACGTTTAGCGGATGAAACCGTCAGCTCTTTTGCTGAGAGTCCCAAAACTGAGACGTCAACTGTTCAAGACGCCGTGTTATGCCGACGGTGCTATTCGCAACGCCACTATTCATTTTAACCGCTTCAAGGTTTTGCTCTGAGCTGGTTTTAATGGCCGAAATACTCTCGCCAATACTCTGCGCTACCTCACTTTGTTCTGTCACCGCTTCGGCAATTTGATTGCTCATCGTTGAGATAGTATTGATAATATCCACAATCTCTTCAAGATAACTTGCGGTTTGTTGGCTTTTTTCTACGCTGGACTGCGCCATGAGCTCGCCTTGTCCCATAACATCCACTGCTTGCTTAACCCCAGCTTGTAACTTTTCAATGACTCCCCTTATTTCTATCGTTGAGTCTTGCGTTCGATTAGCCAGCGACCGAACCTCATCGGCAACAACCGCAAACCCTCGCCCAGACTCCCCAGCTCGGGCCGCTTCAATTGCGGCATTCAGAGCGAGCAAGTTGGTCTGATCAGCAATGCCAAGAATAACATCGAGAATTTGTTCTATATCAGAGCTACTTTTTGATACGTCATTAATCACCGCACTGGCGAGCGCTATTTGCTCTTTTAATTCATGAATAGCGGCAGCGTTTATATCGACAATCTCTTGCCCATGTCGCGCTTTATCTAAACCGTTTGTCGATGCCGATGATGTTTCTTTTGCACTGTGCGCCACTCCGGATATACTAACCGACATTTCGTCAATGGCAGTAGCCACCTGCTCCGTCTGTTCAAACTGATGCGTGGTAACGGTTTCAGACTGGTATATAGCGCTACTGAGACTCGCAGCATTGTCATTCAGTGTGTCTGACATATCATTAATCCGTCCAATCAACGCCGCATTTTCCGATTGTAGAGCTTTAATGCTCAGTAAAATAGTTCCGGCTTCATCCTAGCGTCCCGTGTACACGTAGCGAGCAATGTCGTCTGATGCCATCGGCTTTAAGCTGTCTATTGCAGCCAACACAGGGCGAACAGAAATCCAAATATAGGCAGCAATAAGGAGCAACGCGCTCAGGGTTGTTAAGAAAACTAAACGTTCGTCAAAAAACACAAGAAAACAAAGAGCAGGCAATAATAACATGGCCAAAAACGACAAAAGCATTTTTGTTTTTAGCGATACACCAGGCTTAGTGCCAACAGGTTTTTTTACCCTTGTTGATTTGGGAATATACCGCCTGTGCTCGTTCAACAAACTCAGGTTTAGCCTTGCGACGGACCGACTGATACTCCTCAATTTTTCCATTCTTTTTAATGGGCGTTGCGTACGCATCAACCCAATAGTGGTCACCGTTTTTACACCGGTTTTTTACGATACCCATCCATGACCGTTCAGCTCTCAAATCGGACCAAAACATTTTAAAAACGGATGGAGGCATTTCTGGGTGCCGGACGATGTTGTGGCTTTGACCTATCAGCTCATCTTGGGAAAACCCACTAATGTCAACAAAGTCCTGATTTATATAGGATATCTGCCCTCTTAAATTCGTCGTTGATAAAATATTCGCTCTATTAGAAAACTCTTGCTCTACTCCCGTCACTGGAAGATTTTGTTTCATAAAGGCATCCCAAAGCTGCGAAGTATTCAGCGCACTTCAAATTGTCAAAAAAACGTATAAAAATTAGCCATCTTTTTAATAAATTGTTAATTGATTGCGACAAACTGCATAATAACCACGTTAAAAGTAAGGCTATATGATTTAGATCAAAGTTCCTTTCAAATGTGCAAGGCAACGGTTAAAACGTCATCGCTAAATCGACGGCTAAAGAAGAGTAATAACCAGGCTGGAATCATGGTAAATTTGAGTTTCAATACGCTTGAGCTTTTTACAATGCAGTACCAGCTTAAAATTTGTTAAGGATAAAGTAATAGATGTTTCTTGATCAGCTAAAACAGGATTACGCCGTCACGCTGAGTAGCGTGACTCAGTCAACTCGTCAACAGATAGCGAGAAACGTCTGTCAGATTAAAGCGGAACTGGCTGAATCTTTTTATGAGGTGATGCTTTCTCATAAAGAGGCCTCTCAGTATTTAGACAACCAAGTCGTACAGACACGCCTTAAAGGCTCACTCCAAACTTGGCTCACAAAGCTTTTCGATCCAAATGTGGGAGAGGAAGACCTGGATAATACCATTCAGACCCAGCTTCACATCGGCGAAGTACACGGTCGAATTAATATCCCCGTACATTTGGTTTCAAGAGGCGGCAGAGTATTGAAGCAGGAATATTTAAATCGACACTCTCCATCAATTGAAGATTTTAACTTCTTTTCACAGCTTATCGATACAGCCTTAGAGATCATGTCAATTGCGTATCATAAAAACAGTGAGCGAAATAGCCGAGAAGAAGAGGCATACCGACTGTTCTCAATTACCCAAAATATCGGTCGCGAGAAAGAGTTTCAGCGTGCAGCATTGCTGGATTGGGAAAATGAATTGCTTTATTCGTATGCTGAAGCCGATGGTAAAAATAAAGTCATGCGCATTACACAGTCCGAATTTGGACTCTGGTTCCGTCACAAAGGCCTGCATGCCTTTGAGGGAGCGCCGGAATGTAACCAGGTGCTGGAGCAAATGGAGAATATCGATAACAACCTTCTTCCAACGTTAGAAGGTGATGCACGCCCAACCATCAAGCATATACGCGAATTACGGGCGGCGTTGAAAAACGTGCTTTATTGCGTTGATAGCCTGTTCCAAAGAAGTGAAGAACTAGAGGCAGGAAAAGACGTTCTTACCCGGTTACTTAACCGTAAGTTTCTGCCGGCCGTTATGTCAAAGCAACTTGAGATGGCGCGACGACGCGGAGAAAAATACGCCGCACTCATTATAGACGTTGATCACTTCAAGAAAATTAATGATACCTATGGTCATGACAACGGCGATCGTGTTTTACAGCAACTGGCTGTTTTACTGACGAATACCACACGAAGCGGGGATTATACGTTTCGGCTCGGAGGTGAAGAGTTCATGGTCTTACTCGTCGATGTTGATGAGAAAAGAGCGCAAATGTTAGCGGAAAAAATACGAGCGGCCGTTTTCAAAGAAAGTTTTCAATTATTAGACGGACAAACAATAGACGTCACCGTCAGTATCGGTATCTCCGTTTACTCTGGTCATCCGGACTACCAGTATGATTTGACTCGCGCAGACGAAGCGCTTTTCAAAGCGAAGCAAAGCGGTCGAAATAGAGCGGTTTTAGCGACCGGGTAATGAACCGACTGCTACCTAACTTAATTAAAAAACAACAATCACAAAGAGAAATTCCAATGCATAGACGACAAGCACTTTATATTGCCTTTTTGGGTGCGGCTTTCCTCCAGGCATGCTCACCGGCGAGCCAAAGCTCTCGCTCTGACAGTGTGCAAGCCCCTGTCGCAGAAAAAATACCGTACGAAATGACCATTCATGGTCATACTCGCATCGATAACTATTATTGGATGCGAGACGACGAACGCAAAGATCCTAAAGTTCTCCGTTATCTCGAAGCTGAAAACGAATATGCAGCACAGAAACTGGCTCACACAGAACAGCTACAGCAAACGCTATTTGAAGAAATGAAAAGCCGGATAGCGAAGGATGATAATTCAGTACCCACACGCGACGGCGAATATTTTTACTCGACTGAAATGCGTGGCGACAACGAATACCCAATTTACGTTAGAAGCACCGACTTCGAAGGTACTGACAAGCAAGTTCTGCTCGACGTCAACAAACTTGCTGAAGGTGAAGACTATTACTCGCTAGGTACACTCGCTATAAGCCCAGACGACAAAGTGATGGCCTACAGCGAAGATACGGTCAGTCGCCGTATGTATCAGATCAAACTGAAAGATATGGAAACAGGTGAACTGCTCCCTGACCAGATTAAAGACACGTCAGGCAGTATTGTCTGGGGCAACGATGGTCAGCACTTCTATTACATTAAAAAGGATCCTCAAACCTTATTAGGCTACCAAGTTTACCGCCATACACTCGGTACCAAGCAACAAGAAGACGAACTCGTTTATGAAGAGAAGGATACGACCTTCTATACTGGCATAGCCAAGAGCAAAGACGATTCGAAAGTTTATATTATTCACGATGCCACAGAGTCATCTGGGGTTTCGCTCATTGACGCAAACGATCCAAACGCCAAGCCTGTTGAGTTTGTGCCAAGAGAAGATGGACTGGAATACAGCATTGCCAAACACGGCAGCGACTATTATGTATTAACCAATCTGGACGCCGTGAACTTCCGCCTGATGCGTGTAAGCGCAGACCAACTCGGCGACAAGCAGAACTGGGAAGAAGTCATTCCTCACAAAGCCGATACTCGCCTGGAAGATATTGAATTGTTCGACGAGCATTTGGTTTACAAACAACGCCAGCGCGGTCAAACTCAGGTGTTTGTTCGCAACCTAGATACCAATAACGACCAACAACTAACCTTCCGCGACCAAGCTTACACGCTTTACTTATACGGTAATAATGAGCTCGACAACGACTCGTTACGCCTTTACTACACCAGTATGACGACCCCAGGTAGTCATTATGATGTCAGTCTTAATAGTTTAGATAAGACACTATTAAAACAGCAACCTGTACTTGGCGACTTTGACGCCGAAAATTATGCCTCTGAACGCTTATTTGTGACTGCCCGTGATGGCGCAGAAGTACCGGTAACGTTGGTTTACCGCAAAGATAAGTTCAACAAAGATGGTACCAACCCGCTGTATCAGTATGGTTATGGGTCTTATGGCTCTACCTCTGACCCCAGCTTTAGCAGTAACCGTCTGAGTTTATTAGATCGCGGCTTCGTTTTTGCTATTGCACATATTCGTGGTTCACAAATGCTTGGCCGCCCTTGGTACGAAGACGGCAAAAAACTAAACAAGAAAAACACCTTTAATGACTTTGTCGATGTGACTAAAGCTTTAGTTGAGCAAGGTTATGGGGCAAAAGACAAAGTATTTGCCATGGGCGGAAGTGCCGGCGGCTTACTCATGGGTGCTGTAATTAACCAGGCTCCCGAGTTATATCGGGGTGTTGCTGCACATGTTCCTTTTGTCGATGTTGTCACCACCATGCTGGACGAAAGTATCCCGCTAACCACTAATGAGTTTGATGAGTGGGGAAATCCTAAAGAGAAAATGTACTATGACTACATGCTGTCTTATTCGCCTTATGACCAAATCAAGAAGCAAGATTACCCTAACCTTTTGGTGACCACAGGCCTGCATGACTCTCAGGTGCAATATTTCGAGCCAGCGAAATGGGTTGCTAAGCTGCGCGACTACAAAACCGATGACAACTTATTGCTGTTCAAAACAGAAATGGAAGCTGGTCACGGTGGTGTTTCGGGCCGTTTTGCACGGTTAAAAAACACGGCGCTGGAGTACGCTTTTTTCTTAGATTTATTAGAAAAAGAAAAGCGTTAGCAGGGTCTTTAATTAGACAGGGTATGGCCGCTTATGAACTGCGGCCTGCCCATTGCTGAAGCTGCGACGCAGACATAACACCCGCCTGGCGAGCAACCTCCTGTCCGTTATACTTTTTTTGACGGATGTAAGCTACTGAAAATAACTATGGCCCAATGTACTTAAGTATATTTCTAACGGCGTTTCTCGCCGCCACAATACTACCCGCGCAGTCTGAGTTTGTGGTCGTCGGTGCTCAGCAGATGGGTTATGACGTCTGGGCAATATGGTGGCTGGCGTCAATTGGTAATACGCTGGGGTCTGTGGTTAATTACGTTTTAGGCCGCTTTTTGGTGCAGTATCAGGATCGCCGCTGGTTTCCGTTCAAACCAAAATCTCTCGCCCGTGGTCATCGCTGGTTTGAACGCTTCGGTAAGTGGTCGCTGTTGATGGCCTGGGCGCCATTTATTGGCGATCCTCTTACCTTTATTGCCGGTATGCTTCGACTCACCTTCTGGCAGTTCTTGATTCTGGTCTTCGTCAGTAAATCGGGTCGTTACGCTATTTTGCTGGGCATTACGCAGCTGTTTTAGTACGCGTTAAGCTTAACTTTTTCATAACACTCGACTAAACTCTTATAAAAATTAAGAGTTGGAAGCTTTCAATGCGTTACATCACGACCCTGTGCTCGAGTTTTATCTATCTTATCAGTTTTACAACGCTCGCTATGCAAAGCAAAACCGGTCTGCCTCAACCAGCCGAGCAAGCTACGTTATTATCAAACTCCATAACCAACCAAACCGTTTATATTGATAACATTGAGGACTCCGGGGTCTTTACGGGATACGTCGAAGCAACCTCGGGCGTCCAGTACCCTATTGATGTCTATTTAAACGGCACAATAACCCTGTGCCTAAAGCAACCACCCTATACTGAGTTTCGCGTTTGCCTGTCCCATACTCTGCTAGAGCAAATTGAGGGGGATGAAAAATACATGGATCCTGTAAACTTAACGGAGAGGCAGGTTTTACACGTATTTACCTCTGGCAAAGCAAGAGTCGTCTCTTCTACGCTGCACTACTATGAATATGAAGACTTGTTAGAGTTTAAAGTCGCGGGTGAACTCTCCAAGTCTCAGCAAACACTAGCCAAACGAGTGGTGAAAAGCAGCGTAGAAAAAGCAGAAAAGGCGTTTGGTTCATACGGTCAACTTGATCACCCTCAAGTACCTGCTGATCTTATCCATATTACGTTGGTGGAGGAAATCGGCCCTTATCAGTTCACGGCGTTATTAAAGTCGAAAGATTTTCCGGCAAAGCTGACAACCGTACATGCGAGACGTGTTGATAATAATGATACGTTTAAGGTGACCTTTATTGATAAAGAGGGGCTTTCTAATCTCTATGGGTACTCTTACCAATACCGACCTAAATTTTACGGTAAGCCCTTTTCCGGAAAGCCGATATACGAAATATGTCGCTTCGACAAGGACGACAACATACAAGATTGTGGTGAGTATTGGCTGAATTTATCTAAGTATTTTCAAGACGAAGCAGAACGCGACATCTTTAATTACATGCAGGGCTAAGAATGGAAGACGAGCATATCGATGATTACATAAGCGGCATCGTGCAAAGCTGCCAGTTTTATTTGCTTGAAGGAAACATTCATGCTGCTCTAGCCCATATTATTTCTAACTTGAGTGCCCTTGAAGAAACCAGCGATCACCCTCTTAAACATCAGATTGTTCAGCAAGCGCAAGCGGGACAACTCGAAACGATTGAACAGGTTGAACTCTTCTTGCGGCATTATCTCTAATATCTCGAACGCTGCACTATTTTGCTGGGCATTACACAACTGTTTTAACGCACCACAAACATCAGTAGCACTCTATCGCTTTTCGTTGTCGCTCTAACGACTCTGCATGAATATGTAAACCAAATAGATTAAGTTGCCTGTATTACCTTAGGAACAATACTAACTAAAACAGGCAACTTACTATGAAACGTTTGGTCACAAGCCTCCTTGTTTCTGCGGCATTTGGCGCATCTGCGTCTAATGGTACCTCAGAACGACCTTTGATTATGCAACCCGAGATTAGTCCTGATGGGACGCAAATCGCCTTTAGTTACCAGGGCGATATTTGGACAATGTCGACATCGGGCACCAATCCAGACCGTTTAACCATTCATGAAGGCTATGAAAGCTCACCGAAATGGTCAAAAGACGGCAGCTCTATCGCATTTAGCAGTGACCGCTTTGGTAATGATGATGTATTTGTCATGCCAAGCGAGGGCGGTCGTCCCGATCGCTTAACCTATCACAGTGCCCCCGATCGGGTTTTAGGGTTTAGCAACGATAACCAAGTACTCTTTAATACTCGCCGTTTATACGCTGAAGTTGAACGCGAGTGGGAAGTCTATGGTATAGCTCCGACAAGTGACGCAACCGAATCACGTTATATGGACGCTCTGGGCTTTGATGCCGTGGTATCTCCAGACGGCACAAAGATTGCCTTTGTGCGCAGTACGGCCAGAGTGTCACGTGAGGATTATCGCGGCCCTGCCAATCGCAACATCTGGATTTATGACACCGAAACCAGTGAATACGAACAGCTAACCGACTTTGATGGCAATGACTTTATGCCTAAGTGGTCGAGCAATAACGAGCTGTACTTTATCTCTGCTCGTGCAGGTAAATACAACGTGTTTAAGCAAAAACTCGACGCTAGCAAGGCAACGCAAGTCACTAATGAGAGCGAGTTTGGTGTTGAGCACTTTAGTATTGATAAGCAAGCAAACCATCTTGTTTATCAGGCAGCCGATAAGGTTAAAATGATTACGGAAGGTCAAAGCACGTCGCTCGACCTCTCGATTCCTACGGACTTTCGCTTTGACCCTGTCACAACAAAATCAACGACTAACTCACTGGATGAATACAGCGTGTCGCCTGACGGCAAACTGATTTCTTATGCCGTCCGTGGTGATTTATTTGTGAAGCGCAACGACAAAGACGACAATCGCTCGGTCAGGCTAACAACTGGAGCGGCGCGAGACAGAGATGTCACCTGGCTTGACGATAATACGCTGTTGTTTGTGTCTGACCGTGACGGCCAAAACGATATTTTTGCTGTGAAATCAGCGGACGCTGAAGAGCCGAACTTGTTTAAATCGCTGAAGCATTCCGTAACACCTGTTACACGCACCGACGCGCAAGAACGCCAGCCTCTGGTTTCTCCTGATGGCAAAAAAGTGGCCTATCGTGAGGGCCGCGGTAAGCTGATTGTCGTTGACGTTGCCGAAGACAAATCCTTCACAAACCAGACGGTATTGTCAGACGGGTGGGCGACCCCCAATGATGTAAGCTGGTCACCAGACAGCAACTGGCTCGCTTATGCTATCTCTGACTTATCGTTTAACAGTGAGATCTTTATTCATCCTGCAGACAACTCGCAAGAGCCCGTCAATGTCAGCATGCACCCCCGGGGAGATTACAGTCCTGTTTGGTCGCCCGATGGCAGTAAGCTGGGCTTTACGTCAATGCGAAACAATGGCGACTACGATATCTGGTTTGCCTGGTTAAAAGAAAGTGATTGGCAACGCTCGCAAGAAGAGTGGAAGCGCGATGAATTTGCAGAAGAACCCGCTGAGACCAAAAAAGACGAAGATGACTCAGAAACTGCGGATAAAGTCGTCGAACCGATGCAAATTGACTTAGATGGCATCTATGAACGACTGGTTCAGGTCACTCGTTTTGCCGGTAATGAGACGGGTTTAGCCTTTGATAACAAAGGCGAGCATGTCTATTACGCCATTGGCGGAGCAGGCCGTCAGAATTTTGAAATGGATCGGGACCTGTTCAAAATTAAGTGGAATGGAGAGGATAAAAAGCTTGTCATTAAGGGCGATAAACGACCTCGTGACTTGTCGTTGAGCGATGACGGAAAGCATCTGTTCGCGCTGACGAACTCCGACACACTGGTCAAAGTTAATACGAAAAAAGACGAGTCCGAAACGTTAACGACCGTGTCGCAGCAAAACATTGAGCATATGGCCGAGCGCGCACAAATCTTCGATGAGGCATGGCAAGCACTCGATGCCGGGTTTTATGATCCGGAGTTTCATGGCAATGACTGGCAGGAGCTAAAGGAAAAGTATCGTCCTTTGGCATTGAAGGCATCAACCAAAGAAGACTTCCAGTACATTTTCAATTTAATGCTTGGCCAGGTCAACGCCAGTCATATGGGCTTGTACCGCGGTGAAAACCAAAAGCAGACGCAAAAGACACGGACGGGCTTAGTCGGCGTCGAGCTCTTACCGACCAACGAAGGACTCTCGGTTGCGTCCGTGCTGAATAATAGTCCAGCGGCACGCGATGACAGCCGCCTGCAAGTGAATGACGTGATTACTCACGTGAATCAGCAGCCGGTCAGCGACATCAACTTTTATGCGGCATTAAATGGCTACGCCAACCAACGCGTTTTGCTGAACGTGCAACGCAACGGTCAAGATACTGAAGTCATACTCTGGCCAACCACCAGCCTTAGTGACGAAAAGTACGACAACTGGGTCGACACACGCCGTGCAATGACTGAGAAATACTCTGATGGCCGTTTGGGCTACTTGCATATTCGCGGTATGAACTGGACCAGCTTTGAACGTTTCGAACGGGAGCTCATGGCTGCTGGTTACGGTAAAGAAGGGATTGTCATTGACGTTCGTTACAACGGCGGTGGCTGGACAACAGACTACCTGATGGCGGTATTAAACGTTGAACAGCATGCTTACACGATTCCTCGTGGTGCCACAGACAACCTTGACGAAAATAAGAAAAAGTTCAGAGACAAATATCCCTACTCTGAGCGCTTACCGTTATCGGCGTGGACCAAGCCTTCCATTGCTATGAGTAACGAAAACAGCTACTCAAATGCCGAAATCTTCTCGCATGCCTATAAATCGTTAGGTATTGGCAAGTTGGTTGGTCGCCCCACGTTTGGCGCTGTTATTAGTACCGGGGCTGAACGCCTTGTTGATGGCTCGATTATCAGAATGCCATTTAGAGGGTGGTGGGTTAAAGAGTCTGACGCTAACATGGACTTTACCCCGGCACAGCCTGATATCGAAGTGTTCAATCCACCCGCATATAAAGCTAAAAATGTGGATCCACAGTTAAAACGCGCGGTGGATGAGTTGTTGAAAACGCTTTAAACACGTTAACCGTGTTGCCAATAAAAAAGAGCCCTCAAGATGGGCTCTTTTTTTGTTTTGGTAACCATTATTGCTTCTGTGGCAAGCGTGAAATCCCCCAAAAAAACAGGCCCAACCCACATCCCATCAACAACAAAAATATCCCAAGCCCAATAGGCGAACCCCACGATAAGATCACACTTAATTCGTACATTACTTTGCTCCTTCAGCAGCGATGGCTGCAAGTTTGTTAAGAGTTATTACGTCGGTTCGATGTTGCCTGAACCAACTATCAACCGTTGCAACAACCGTCTCGCGCTCACCCCGAATCATATGGTCTTCGCCGCTAAAAACCTTGAGAGCATGCGACCCAACATGGGCATGTAAGCGTTCGGAAAGTGTTCGTGCAGACTGTACTGAAACGCGTTCGTCATCTTCACCATGTAATTGTAAAATACCAACATGTGCTGGAAGTTTTTCCGGCCAAAGGTTCACTGAGCGGGTGTAAAGCTGCTCTGCTTGTTGCGTGGCGTAATTAGGGATGAGTGCACGATAGACACGCTCCATTTCTGGACGAAATTTTTTCATCTCGACCAAGTCCACAAGACCGCCGATCACTGCCACTGCTCGGTAGCTGTTCACCGTTGCCTCTGGTGCATCACGTAAGGCCATAAAGGTATTCATTGCGCCCCGCGACACACCTAACATGAAGCGCTGCGAACTATCGGTATCAGGCATTGCTGCCACCAGCTCGCTAAGAGCGATTACATCTTGCACGTCGCGGCCACCAAATTCATCTTGGCCTTCTGAGCGGCTACTACCGCCACGGTATTGCGTTGCAGCAACCACGTATCCTTGTTTGGATAAAGGAATAATAAAGTCCAGTAGCTGCGCTAAGGTTATCGAACCAAAGCCCTGATTGCCGCCGCGGTTGTAGAGTACCATCGGTAGCGGTTCTGTCACCTGCTTGGGTTTGACGATAAAGGCTTGCACCATAGTGCCGTCAGTACTGGGGTAGATGCCAACGGTGCAATCCACACTCGCAACGGCATCGTTAAAGCGTTCTTCGTCATAGCGCCATGAGATGACCCACGTTTTGAGCCAACCATTGCGCTCACGCATTAGGTCGATCCACGCATCGTAGGTGGGGAATGCCTTGAAGCAGCTTCCCCCGGTATAAAACTTCGCATCTTGCTTGGCTGTTAATGTCGCGCTAGATGCGATAGTGCTCAGCAGCAACAGTAGCGTTAAAACAAGTCGTTTACACATTAGGCGTCCTCAATAGGGGTATAGTTGATCTGGCTGCACACGCTATCGATATCCTCGATCCCAGGCTGGACAAACCGTTCAGCTGAACTCATTTGTAAACGTTGCGCGTGCGTTGCAGCGAACATGGCTTCGAGCCAAGGTAAGTGAGCAGAAATACGGGTATAGACTTCGCTTACCCCATACTCGCCGACATCTTTGAACCAAGAGTCCGCGCGCGAGCTGATACCAAGCAGCCAGTAGCCATTGCCATGTTTCATAAATGCAGGCCCACCGCTATCGCCGTTGCCTGAAACACCTTCTAAAGGCAATGCTTTGTTGCCACGGTCAAAAACGAATGAAATCTCATTACCTGCGGCTTTTTCCACACGATTCTGTGCTTTGCGTAAGGTGCCAGCGTTAGCTTTGTAATTTACCGTTGCTCCGGTCAGGCCGTTGCCTGTTGCGCCTGAGCCAATAAACCAAAGGTCTTTACCTGCCTCGTTACTGCCCGCATAGAGTCGGGCAGGAGTGGGAGACGTTAAAGGAGTGACAAGTTGAATGAGCGCGATATCATTGTCGCCACCGCGCTGGTAGTCAGGATGGCTGTATCGTGCTTTCACCTCGACAACCTGGTCACCGATGCGAATCGCGGTCCCTGGCGTAATACAAAAAACCGTGTGCGCTGCGGTAACAACCCATTGCGGTTTTACCAGTGTACCGTGAGCGCCTATCTTGTAGAGCGTCGCGAGTGGCGGGAAATCGTCCTGTGTAGCCAAATAGTGCGCATCTTTTACGTCATGCCGGATTACAATTGGTTTCGCCAACGCATTGATTGTGAGGAGACACAGGCCGATACCGGCCACGCTATACAGCCAAACTGATAAATTGAATTTTTTGTTCATTGGCTGTCATCCACGCCATAAACAAGGCTACCGCCCTGAAAAACTTGTGTCGGCGTTAACAAGGCTTGGGGATCTTGTAATGGATCACGCGGAAGCAAGTTAAACGTCGCCGCTTTGCCTTGTGCGATAACACCTTGCTGCTGTGCTATGCCGAAGGCCATGGCGTTGCCAATGGTTAAAACCTGAAAAATCTCTGCGGCACTAACGCCTGCGCGCTGCCATGCGCGAATTTCTTCAGCGACAGCAACCGCATGCAAGGTTCCGGGATTTCCTGCATCAGTACCAAATCCGACTTGCAAACCGGCATCAAGAGCGGCCCGCAAATTGCTGAATTGCACCTGCAATATGCGTTGTGAGAAGAGTACTTCGAGCTGTTGCACGATGACTTGCTCTTGTGCTGACAATGCAGCACGTTCTTCTGGGTTGCTATCGACCATAGGCACATAGCGGGTAAATATCTGAAACATCTGGTCCGTCGCAGGAAGGTTGTCCTGTAATTCGGCGAAGGAATTCAGCACATACGTGTCCGCAAATTGCCGTTCGAATTCAGTAAACGTGAGTTGTTGTTTAAAAATCGAAAGGTAATGCTCGTAGGCGGTAAGCGTCGGCATGTAGGTAACATCATGTGCTTGCGCTAATTGGATAAACTCGTGGTCGATAGCTGCAGTCATGACGCCATGTACCAAAATATCTGCGCCCGCTCGTATTGCGGCCTTAGCATAATCCAAATCTTGCGCGTGCACGGCAATAATCTGACCGTGGGCTTTCGCCTCTGCGATGGCCTCGGCAAAGCGTTCCTTTAGCTGCTGGGGACTAAGCCCTGCTTCGTTAGTAAAGACAAACTTGCTAATTTGTGCGCCAAAACCGCGTTGCATTTTGACCGCGGCCGTTGCCTCTGCTGGCGTTGCGGCAGACAAAAATGTTGGGCCATCGGCAGCGGTAAGTGCAGCCACGGGAGCCGCACTGATCAATTCACCGGCACTTAAGATGGTCGGACAACCTGACATGCAATCAAGCTGATTACGGGAGTGAAGACGTTGTGTTGGGCCGCCTAAATCTGCGATTGTCGTGATTCCAAGGCGAAGGTAATCGTGCAAGATATCCGGCAAGTGGTCGGTAAGCCATGCCTGGTCCTTATCATAGCTGTGTAGCTCCGTTGCACCGATAATATCAGGTCGCGTAAACGCACTCCCACTCTGCGATAAGTGTACGTGTCCATCGATGAGGCCTGGAATAAGCCACGTACCCCGCGCATCAATCAACTGTGCGCCGGCGGGAATTTCCTCATTAATTTCCGTAACCGCGGCGATGCCGTCATCTTTGATGATGACCGTTGCCGTATGCCAATCGCTGCTGCCCAGTCGCTGTAAGCGAGCGCCGTAAACTGCTTTTAGCGGGGCCTCGGTTTGGGCTTGTTGACAAAACGCCGCATCGACAGCGTAAAGTTTGACCTGTTGAGCTTGTCGCACTTCAACACAGTCAACATCCTTACCAAGTTGTTGTTTACTAATGACAGCAAATTCGCCCCTACCCTGATGGTAAAGGCGATAGCGAATGGCTTCGTTCGAGCCGTCAACCAAGGCACTGGCAACGCCCCCCACTAGAACACCGGCGAGCACGCCAGAAATCATATCTTCGGAGTCACCATCGAGTTCATCGAATAAACCGTAACTCGCTCCCGCTACCATCCCTTCAGGTACGCGTGAGTTTAAAGTTACCGGCTCTTGGGTTAGCACCACTGCATGATAGCGCTGAATCGTTTGGTCGAGATTTGAGCGGTCGCTATCCGAGCTGGAACATGCCGTAAGCGCGATGACAAGACCACAATATATCAGTGGTTGAGCGAGTGATTTTATTTTCATGTTTCCATCCTCTGTTCGTTGTCGAAACAGCATGACAAAACATGAAATACAAAACTTAGAATTCCTCTATAAGAACTCTATAATTTATAACGCTATGATTTTATGAGCTTATTTTTATAATCTGCAATGAGCTTCTCGACTATAACGAGGTTTCGCTCAAGCGCAATTTTTTCAGCAAGTTGTAATTCTTTCTCAGCTTTTCCCATGTTTCCTTGAGCGAAGTGAAAGTCAAAATAGTCGAGATGCCCCTGCACAATGCCAAGCGGGCAATTTAAGAGTTGTTGATAACGAAGCGACTCGGCCAACAGCGGCTCCGCATCAGAAAAACGTTGTTGTTGGATCAGTACCTGCCCTTGCATTGCCTTGGCGTACGCATGATAAAGCCAGTCTTGTTGTTCCTCGGACCGGCTTTGCGCCGCACCGAGAAAGTGACTCGCCGCTGGGAGGTTCGTGGCCATAAGCGCGACGCCTTTCAAATAAAGGAGACGTCCACGCAATGGTTGGGAGGGCAGAGCGTCAAGCGCCGTGAGACCCGTTTCAATATGTGGTAACGCGGATTCCACTTGGCCCAAATGTAAATAACTCCGTGCGAGCAAAAAGCGTTGCATGGGTTCTTCTGGATGCTCAATAACAGCGCTCTCGAGGTACGGAATAGCCGCTTGCGTTTCGCCCTGCGCCAGCAGAGTCATGGCGCGATGCGTCAAAGTCCTGGTTAACAGCGAGGGAGACCCACGGTTGGGGTGCGCCAACTCACCGAGCAGCTGTAACATGAGTGCTTCAGTGTAATCGCTTAAAACCTGCTCAATCGTCCCGCCATGCAACACGCCATGGCGTTGCGTTCCGTCTTTTTGCCATATAGTAAAAAGTAACGAGTACTCACCGGGGACTCCGCTGAGTTTACTACTAACAATTTGCGTTGCCCCAGAAACTGAAAAATAGTCGAAGGGCTGGTCTGCGGGACCTCTATCCATAATATCCAGTACATCGCTCGCTTGAAAAACGGTGCGGTTGCTTTCGCTCGGTAGCCGCTGAATAACCGTCTGCAAGGCACCAAAGCCAAGGCCGCGGTCGTCGTTTGTGAGTGCCGTAGTATCCGTGGGCAATACCATCAGGGCTTGGTGTCCGGTGGCGTTGAAGTGCGCTCCGGCCTGCAGCCAAAAAGGCTTCTCGCCGTAACCGGTGAGAGAAAACCAACCGATAGTCATTGCGCCCATTAATACAGCCACAACAACGGACAAAAGCTGCCAGCGCGGTTTGGAAGGCTTCATAGCTGTTTGCGTTTGCGGCTGCGATTGAGAGGTAGGTTGTGACATCGTAGCCAGTAACCACGCATAGCCACGACGCGGATAGGTTTGAATCACTGCGGTGGGCGCAAATTTCCGCCGGATTTCGTTAATCGATTGAAACACGGCCTGATCTTCAACAAAGCTGTTTTCCCACACCGCATTCATGATCGTTTCTTTGGAACAGACTTGTTGTGGGTGTGCGGCTAAGAACTTCGCTACCGCATAGGTTTTCGGACGCAACTCAATGCGCTCATTACCGAATACCAGGGTGCCGGTGGCGTCGTCAAAATAGACGGGCGTTGCATTATCTTGGGCCATCTAACGGGTTTCCTACCTTTTCCTATGAACTCTTTGAAACACTCAGGGTCTGTAAGTTCATTATGTCGATTGAGTATTCAAAATGTTAAAACACACTTCTATCTTATTGCTTGGCAGCGCCATGCTCTTCGGCTCAGCAGCAGCCATGGCTAGTGAACTGGATACCAGTGCTTATCAGCAAAAGCTGGAACAGCACTTAGCCCAATTGCCGGTCACACCAACGGATACACTACAGGTTAATCTTAATGCCAGTTTTGAGGCACTTAACCTGCGCAACGACAAACGTGAGTTTGGACAACTCACGACAGCGGTGCGGACCAGCTCTGACGGCCTACAAGTCAGTTACCCAGCGGAAGTGATTCGCCTGTTAAATCAAGGCCGCAGTGACGACACCCCCTCTGAAACTGCGTTCGCCATGGAGTATTTTGACGTTGCCGAACTGGTTGACTTGTTCCATCCGCGTGATGCCATTATCGAGCGAATTCGCATCGGTAATCTTGTTCGCGTGGTAGCTATGCCCGAACAACAACAGTTGCGGTTCGAGTACGCGCTGCCTCTGGATGCGCTGATCGATGACGAAGAATTGCGTGGTTACGTCAACGAGTTTGAGGCCGACTATCACTTAACTGTTACCGAAGAGCTTTACCCAGTTAAAGCTGAGCTTAACTTTTATGGTGATGGCAGCGCCTACTTCTTTTTTGATGTAAAGGCTGCCGGCAAAAGTATTGAACACTACGCACAGCATAACGGCTATTTATTTGTAACTGAAAGCAAATCGAGCCAGGATTTTGAATCAACGTTCAGTCAACGTCGCTTCAGCACATCTTTTGTGGCTAACCCAATATCAAATAACTCAGGTGCCGAGCCACACTCAACAGCCAGCTTGAATGCTGATATGCCTCTGCTTGCAGTTGATTGAGATCTGTACGGTCATAGGCGCGACCTTGTTGAATCACCATCATCGGGTCGCGCAGGGTTTCTACCTTGCTCAGGGGGTTGTCGTTTAGCACTATCAAATCGGCCTGAAAACCTACCGTAACGCGGCCAAGTTGTTGGTCCATGTCGACGCTGTGCGCAGCATTGACTGTGGCCGCGGTCAGCGCTGCATGCGGCGGAATACCCGCGGCGACCATCAGTTCTATCTCATCGATTGTGGCTGGACCGGGCAATCCAGTTAAGGCGCCGGCATCCGAACCAAGCACAAGGGTAACGCCGCGCTCGTGCATAAGCTGTGTGAGATAATGCAAGTAAGCATCAACCTCGAGGTTATAAGCCGCTAGCTCTGGCGATGCATTGAGCCAACGCTTGAATGATGTCTGCTCATAAATAAAGCGGGCGAACGGCGTGATGGCCGCTTGGTCGGTTTGCTGCAAATATTGATATTTTTCGTTGCTGAGGCGGGTCAGTTCCCGATTCACGGCCAAGGTTGGCACGAGCGCAACATCGTTGTCGACAAAAAACTGCGCTGCTGTTTCTGCTTTTGCGTTGTCAAAAGTTTGCGCTAAAAAGCCATCGTAGATTTCTTCGCTGTGCTCAAAGGTACGCAGTGCGCCATGCTCATCTAAGCTCTTATGCATTAAGTCATAAGAAGGGTGTCCTGCAACCATCACCCCAAGCGTGTTTGCTTCAGCTAAGATCGCGCTGTACGTTTGCGCATGTAAGCCTTCGTAGACTTTAATGAAGTCGTAGCCTTCGGCAATATAATCGCGCACCGCTTGACGCGCCCGCTCAGGGTCGTTCACGCGGAAGTGCGCGAGCGGATCGCCTTGTTCGACGCTATTAAAAATAGGACTCGATACCACCATACGGCTACCAAACCACTCACCGGATTCGAGCTCTTTGCGCCACTTTAGATGGTAAGGAAAGCCGCCCATATTGCGCACAGTGGTCACCCCAGCCGCCAACGCCGACTTGGCATAGCTACGATCTAAGACATGCACATGAGCGTCAATAAGCCCGGGCATGACGTAGGCTTGTTTGCCATCGATGATTGATAGATCATCGGCGGTGACTTGCGTCATGGGACTTAATTCGGTGATGACACCATCGCGCACCACGATCGCGTGATCTAAAAGCACTTGCTGGTCATTCATTGTCAGTACGTTGACGTTGGTAAGAACGAAACTTTGCGATCTATCGAGATTCAGCTCAGTTCCACCGCTCTCAAGATCTTGATAGAGCCACAGCAAAGCTGCGAGTGTGAAAAGCGAGAGTAAGAGTATCGCAGTGCCGCGCAGACAACGCCGCGGAAAGGTTTTCAATTTGGTAGTTTTCATATGGGTAGATTCCAAGCACTGTTGTTTGTGCCTGTAGTCTAGTTTGCGGGCGACCGAGCGGCGACCAGTATCAAGATTCTAGACTTTTTAAATAGCGGCTTGGCGGCATTCCTGTCTGTTTTTTGAATACCGCGTTGAAAGAGGACTTGGAACTAAAGCCAGCGTCTAGGGCGATATCCAGCAGTGATTTTTGTGGTTGTGATTGCGCCACCTCAACCACTTTCGCAATCCGTAATTGGTTAATGTAGTCGGCAAAGCTTGTTTGTCCGCCTTGATTGATCGCCCACGAGATATCTTTGGCATTGAGGCCTGTGAGTAAGGCAATATCTTGCAACGCCAGACGCGGCTTGAGAAAGAGCTCCTCGCGCTTGACCAAGCCATCTATTTCGGTGAAGAGACTAACTGCCTGTCCATTCGAAGTTTGCGTGTTGGCTTTTTCAGCTTCCTCGAACTCCTGCAAATCATCGAAAACTTCAGGCTGGCGAACAATCCCAACCAGAAAGCTGGCGAGCAATAACAGTAGAATGACTTGATCGATGAAATACCACTGATTACGCAGTTCGTAGGGAAGAAAAGGCTGTAGGTTGGCGCGCACGATTTCAATGACGATCAAACCCATCAAAGTGAACAACAGCCACATCAACCAACGCAGTTGCAAGCGCTCGGTGTCAGCCCTGCGCTCCTTGATTGCACGCTCGTAGCGCAGTAACAGCACAAGTGACAGTTTTAGGTAAATGAGTTGGCTCAATGCGCCGAGTGCGAGAACCCAACCGATGTAGCTTGCGAAAAAGAGGGCAATTAATGCCGGCACAAAATGCACGGCATCACGCCATACCAGCGGTTGCTCCGGCCGCACCAAGACCCTGACAAATAGATAGAGACTTGGTCCACCGGCAAGGCTCATGGCAGGCGTAACGAACACTGGCACAAACCGCAGTTCTTCTAAAAAATTAAAGAGCACAGCGAGTGCTTGCACCAAAAACGCCAAAACCAAACCGGTGTATCGAGGTTGCCCCCGCAGCATGGCGATTGCCAGAAGGCTCACAGACAATATGAGTAGCTGGACAATATTGACCGGCAGTAGTTCGAGAGGTGCAAGCATCATGACTGTGATTTAAGCCGAATTAGGTTTCATCAAACCAAAATACCTCAATAAGGCTTTTGTTGAAAACGTTGGCAATACGAAAAGCAGTCTCAAGGGACGGCGAATAGCGGCGTTGCTCAATCGCCGCTATTGTTTGACGTGTTACACCGACACGCTCGCCTAGCTCGCCTTGGGTCATATCACCGTTTTCTGCGCGTAATTCGCGTACGCAGTTGCCGATAGGCAACATGATCAGTAACCTCGACGGAAGCTAGTAATTTGCACCGCGTATTCGACGACTTGCGCCACTACCAGGCTGAGCAAGCAGCTATAAAAGAGCAGGTTACCGTCGTTCAAGACAAGGAAATGGAGCAGTGAGGCGACAACGCCAACTGCCAGTACACCACCTGCCGCAGCTTGTCCCCGACGAATGAACACCTTTTCTCTTTCGTCAGCCTTTTGCTCGGACTGTTTGCGATTGGCGATCGCCAGCACGACTTGGCCAATCACACTAAAAATAATTAAGGTAACTGTGAGTTTAATAAATACCGGTAGCACCGCAGGAACCTGCTGAAGCTCCATATACGTTTGCACCACCGAATACGTCATATAAAACCCAACAACCAAGGTTGCAATCAACATTAGCCAGGCTGATTTTTCTTTAAAAGCCATATTTACCTACCTAAGTTAAAAATATTTTACATGATTAATTTATGTTCACTGAGCCTTGATGTCAAATATTTTTAACTTCGCTCATCGTTCAAGCCAGTCTAAAATAATCGCGCTGTCCTTATCGCCAATAACTGCCATGCTTGGGTGATTCCTATTGGGCAGATTTTTGACAGTAAGTTGCTCGCCTCGCAGTTGGGCAAACGAAGCGTATGGCGACACTTCGTCAGCCGATGAGGTCAAAATCAATAGCGGTATCGATAACGATGAAAGTATCGGCATAATATCGGTATCAGAGGCAGTGAGATTGGCCTCGGACAACGCAGAGGAGGCGCCTTCGAGAATTGCCTCGTCGCCAATAAGTCCTGCGAGAAATGGATAATTTGAGTTTGAGTAACGGTAAACGGCTTCGCTGAAGTTGAGCATAGGGGACTGTAGGATCAGGCCACGAACGTCATCCCGCATGCTAGCAATTCGCGTCGCCGTAACCGCTCCCATAGAGTTGCCCAGTAAATAGAGATCTCGTTGGGAAACATGTTCTTTGGTGATGATTTCATTAATCACATAGCTATCGATGACACCAAAAGTCTTCGCCCCAGCGGAGTCACCATGCCCAAGCAAATCGGGAACGATAACGTTGAAGCCTAAAAAGCGAAAGTAGAGTGCCGTATTTACCATGAATTCCTTTGAAGCGCGAAAACCATGTATCAACACAATCGTGCTTGGCGCGTAAACGGGCAGACTATCTCGTGTGATAGATAGCTCCACAGCGGTTGTAGAGCGCGCTGATGAAATTTCAGTTTGGTATTGCAAACGCCGACTTGTCAGTGGCTCACCGATAAAGTAATGGGTACAACGGTCTTCGTTCGCGGAGCAATATTCACGCTTAGTAAAGCCGAGTTCGGCAATTTGTTCAGAGGAGCCAATCGAGCGATAGTCGAAGCTATCCGCTGATTGCAGATAATTCGAAACGATTGACGCACACCCCGTCAAAATCAAACTGCCCAGTAATAGAATCATATATCGTACAAAATTCAAAAGAGTTCTCCGTTAAGTCATGAGCAAACAATGCTCTGACACTTAATTAGAGCCTAAAGCTAGACGCCTGCGCTCTGCAGATTTACTTATCCTGACCCACCGAAACAGATAAAGGATAATAATCTTAGTAGACGCGCTAACTATGGCGAGCAGCAGCAAGGGCCAGCCATCCTCAAGCCCCATGACAATTGCAAATGCGATTGTCGAAAAATCCATCAGAAGAATGAGTTGACTCATTTTTATATCGAGTGCGCCAGTACTGCCTAGCTTAATTACCAACATAATTTGATGGATATAACCTTGCGCAAGAAAAATAGTAATAATAACTATCATTGCCGCCATTAGCTGGCGTCCATCATCGGTGTAAGCATCGGTTATTAAACCAAAGATAACTCCTGACACGAGCAATATAACGGCGAAAGCGAAAAGACTGAAGGAAGTAACTGCTTTTCGATCAATCCATATTTCATACAAAACCACAGCTACTAGCAGAGCGGCTATCAATCTCGGCCAAACAATGAAGTGGTTGAAAGGCTCTATCGACATGCCGTACACAAAAAAAGAGTAGTAAGCCAAAAAGCTAACAAAGAACTTATTTAGCGAAAGGATTTCAGTTGCTCCGTGCCGGCTTTTTCTCTTGCGTAGCCAAACCGTCCTAACTTGTGAGAAGACACCAATTAGGCTCACTACAATTAAAATCGAATTCAACGTGCCAAAGAAGTTGAAAAGCATAAAGACTCAATCAGATAAATTTGTCGACAATATACGTCTTAAATCGATTCTATAGAAATAGATTTGACTTATAACCAAAATATTGTCGACAATTTATATATTTATGTACAGTTCATAATCAATCTACAGTGGACTTAATATCGAAAAAACGACACGTCGCACTTCTAGGGTTAAAGTCATCGCGTTCCGTATAACCATAGTTGCGGTAGAACCCATTTTTACCCGCAGGGGCTTGTAGTTATTCGAGTACCTTTTCTTGGGGGCCGTCACGAGCGTTTTAAACTCCGGTTTGTGGTTACAATTTAAATCGCGCATAAAGCGGGTTGTGATCAGACACTGTACTGGTATCGATCGCTATTGTTTCCTGCAACGCAAGACCGCGATAAAAGATAAAATCAAGAGGGTGCTGTCGGTAGGCTTTAACATGATGGGGGTCAACCATAATGGCTTGGCGAAGACCCACACTACGACAGAACTGCAGCAAGCTTAGGCGGCGCCGGCGACTCCAAACGTTAAAATCACCAGCCACAATAAGTGGTCCTTTATGTCCTAATATCTCTTGTTTGATGAGCTCTATTTCCTGGGAAAATCTGCGCGCACGAACAAAGTTAATCGCGTGGACATTGACGACTAGAAGTGAACCGCCCTCTGCCAGCGAGTGATGAGAGAGCATGTAACTTTTATGGGTTGCAAACATGCCTTCGCGCTTGCTACTCAGTCGAGCCTGAGCTTCTTTAAACGCATAACCGCTAGCGGTGAGAACACCATACACGGAGCGACGTGTTTGCATATTCGGCGCCACCGCATAAGACCAATCAGAAAGCAGCCAATTATTTTGGGCACTCAGCTTCACCTCCTGAAGCAACAAAAACAAACTGGGGTAGTCCTTTAAAACGCTTGCTAAAGTACGCTGAAACTCTGGTTTTTCGGTCAGTTTTTGTGTATTCCAGCACAACACACCGAACTCTTCCCCTTGATGAATAGGGTGCCCGTCTATGAACTGTTGAGGAAACAAAGCTTTGGGTTTTAACACTCTTTCGCCTTTTTAATATGGTAGTACCTTATTAAGGTACAGTGGCAAGCTGAGTTTAGTTTATGAAACGTTAGTCCGAAAATATTCGACCACAATTTGGACACATGACGTTTTTAGTAAGCGGGTACTATCAAGGAAAGTGTTGCTAAAATGGCGCACCCTATAGGAGTCGAACCTATGACCTTTGCCTCCGGAGGGCAACGCTCTATCCAGCTGAGCTAAGGGTGCGCATACTTTGGGAAAAGCGAGGGCATTATAGGGACTGGCCCCCGCTATGTCCAGAGTTCACATGGTTACTGCTTCTCAAGTTTCAGGTTGTGAAAGTCAAAACTGAAATCAGTGAAGTCTGCCACTGCTTCCATGGTTGCCGTCTTTATTTCGTTGTTTCTGTTCACATCAAAATCAATAAAGGCATCGGCTTCCAACAAGGGCTCATCCCAGCGCACAATAAAGGTATTGCCGTTGTAATGCTCCAGTGAGCCTTTCAGCATATCGGTGTGCGTAAAGTCTATACGCAGCATATCATCCTGCTCTGAAATAGCCACGTCGCCGTACCATGCGTCGGTATAGGTTCCCGCATATTTCGATAACGCCAGCGATGGCTGTGGTTCATCAACGGCTTCTACTTTAAAGTCCGCTTTTTTCTGAATGAACTCATGATACTTCTTACTTTCATTAGCAACCCAGTCCTGATCCGGCACGCCCAGAACTTCTTCCAACGACTCTTGCACTATTGCGGTTAACGCACCAAACGCCTGCTGGTTACTCAGAACGGTAATAGCAAACTCTTTTTCCGGAATAACCGTTGTGAAGGACAGCATGCCCAGAATACCGCCACTGTGCGACACGTGCTTAACGCCGTAGTAGTCCTTCACAAACCAGCCCAAACCATAACCACGGAAGTAGGTACCCTGCTCTGCAGCGTTAGCCGATACCGGCAATGGCGTAGTCAGTTGCCACATATCATGCAGCGACTCTTCCTTAAACAAACGTTCACCGCTAGGCATCTCTCCCTCATTTAAAAGGGTCAGTAACCAGCGGCTCATATCATCAACACTCGCTGCGGTTGCGCCGGCGGCAGAGAAGTCTTCCAAAAAGTCGAGCGGAAAACGATGTAACTTACCGTCCATTTCAATAGTGCCGACGGCTACATTGTCATAGCTTTCATCAATACGGGAAAAGCCAATGGTACTTTCATCCATTTGCATCGGTTCAAACAGTGTTTGTTCAACGTACTGATGATACGGCATACCCGATACTTCGCTGATCACCTCGCCGGCTGTCACAAACATTAAGTTGTTGTAGTCAAAGCGTTCGCGAAAACCGTGTTGAATAGGCACATTCGCCAACCCGGCAATCACTTCATCTGTGGTTTTATCGGTGTTCGGCCAAATCATCAGGTCACCAGCACCTAGCCCAAGACCAGAGCGGTGACTCAGTAAATCTCGAATGGTCAGTTCGCGAGTAATGTACGGGTCTGCCAGTTTAAAACTGGGTAAGTGTTCAATGACTTTGTCATTCCAGCCTAACTTGCCCTGCTCAACCAGAGTCGCCATAGCCGCAGCGGTAAATGCCTTGGTATGAGAAGCTATGCCAAACAAGGTGGTTGGCGTAACCGGTTGCTGCGACTCCATATCGCGCACACCGAAGCCTTCGGCCAGAATGACTTCACCGTCTTTTACCGCAACTACCGCCAAGCCCGGAATGTTAAAAGCATCCAACGACTGCTCTGCGGTCTGGCGAATTTTTTGCTCGAGTGAAGTACCTTCTTCTGGCTCGACCTTTGCACTGTCAGAGCAAGCCACTAAAGCGCCAGCAATGGCACTAACACACAAAATTTTGGATAGTGTTTTCATAATAATATGACCCTTTTCTTGTTTTTTTCAGACTACCACAACCGAATTAACTTTTACCGATATCAACTATAGCGGAAACTGAGTTAAGTTTTTATTGACACCATAATGCGAATCGTTATCATTGGCGCCAAATTATTTAAATGATAAGGATTCTCATGTTTAAGAAGTCTCTTGCCCTTGCAATCCTCGCCGCAATTTCTGGCTCTGCGCTTGCACAGCAAGCAAAAATGGATGAAACCATCGAAATTAAAGCAACCCGCACCAGCACTCCGCAAAGTGCTATTCCGGCTACCGTTTCGGTTATTGAAGGTGAGGAATTGCGCCAGCAGTTAAGCGTAGCTGAATCTTTATCAGACATCCTTGGCAACCTGATTCCGGCTTATTCACCGTCTCGTCAAAAACTGACAAGCTCAGGCGAAACCCTACGCGGTCGTGACCCTTTATACCTTATCGACGGTGTGCCTCAGTCAAACCCTCTGCGTAATGGCTCTCGTGCCGCCTACACCATCGACCCTTTCATGATTGAGCGCGTTGAGGTTATTCACGGCGCCAGCGCGATTCAAGGTATGGGCGCCAGCGGCGGTATCATTAACATCGTTACTAAAAAAGCCGAAGACGGAACGAGCCACGAAGTCAACGCCGGCTTTAGCGCACCAGATTCAGAAGTCTCAGAAGGGTTGAGCTATCAGGCTGGCTACCTTCTACGCCATGGCAGCGGCCAATGGGACGTTGTTTTTGGCGCCCAATACCGTGACACCGGCATGTATGTGGACGGAAAAGGTCAATTGATTGGTGTTGATACCACTCAAGGCGACACCATGGATTCCAAAAGTTACGACTTGTTCACGAAAATCGGCTACGACATAGATAGCAAACAGCGTCTTGAGTTTATGCTCAACCGCTTTGATATGTCGGGCAACGGTGACTACTACTCTATTGACGGAAACCGCGCTGAAGGCATCCCCGCGTTATCCGTTAAAGGTGAATATCCGGGCGAGGCCCCTGAAAACGAAGTCACCACTTCAAGTCTAACTTACAGCAACAGCGACTTTTTAATGGCCGACTTAAACTGGCAGCTGTTCTTCCAGGACTTCTCAGCTTTGTATGGCGGAGGCACTTACGGCACGTTTCAGGATCCAGCTTACGGCGACGAAATTTTTGACCAGTCGCGCAACGACTCGCGTAAGTATGGCTCGCGCTTAACACTTAACTGGAACAACATTCAGCAGTCGCCAGTCTCGGTGAGTGCCGGGCTGGACTTTTTATCTGACGAAACCTTCCAGGAGCTGGCTCAAACAGGCCGTAAATGGGTACCTGAAACTGAGTTTGAAAACTGGGCGCCGTATGCACAATTGCGCTATCAGGCAAACGGTCTGACCTTAAGCGGCGGTTTACGTTACGAGTACGGCAAATTAAAAGCTGATGACTTCACCACGTTGGCATCTTACGGCTCTGTCGTCGTTGAAGGTGGTGAGCCAAGCTTTAATGAGTTACTGGGTAACCTGGGCGCCGTTTACGCTCTAAACGACGAATGGCGTGTCTTCGCAAGTTACTCTGAAGGCTTCGTTATGCCGGACGTTGGTCGTGTATTGCGCGGTATTTCAACGCCTGACTTAAGCGTTAGCAGCTTTTTGGATCTTCAGCCGGTTATCGCTGACAACGAAGAGGTTGGCATTGAGTATCGTGGCAACGCATGGAACGCTTCACTGAGTTACTTCCGCTCAAGTTCTGACTTAGGTGCTCGCCTGCAGGCCGATGCGGATGGTTTCTATAGTGTGCAGCGTGAAAAGACGGAAATTGATGGTATTGAGCTCAGCGCGGAGTATGCCCTATCGAACGACACCGCTTTCGGACTAAACTACGCTGACACCAATGGCGAATATGACAGCAATGATGATGGCTCAGTCGACACCAAGCTAGGCGGCCGCAATATGGCACCTAAACGCGCTAACCTGTTCTGGTCTCAACAATGGACGGGTATGGTAAGCAGCCGAGTGCAATGGAATAAGCTGTTCGACCGAGACATTTACACCGGCGAAGACGCTATCAACAACTTCGACGGTTACAATACCGTTGATGCAACCCTGTTGCTAGAAACTCGCGATATGGGTCAGTTTTCACTGGGTATTGAGAACGTATTCGATAAATACTACTTCACCTACTACGCGCAAACGGTCGGCGGAGATAACCGTAACTTCACGGGACGCGGCCGCACAATTAGTGTTACCTGGAATTACCAATGGTAAGCCATGTCGCTTAAGCGCAAGCTGCCGACATTAACGCAATGGCACCGATGGCTGGGCTTAACGCTCAGCCTTTGGCTTTTATTGATGGCAATAAGTGGTTCGCTGCTGCTCTACAAAAATGACCTGCTGCAGCTTTTTTATCCACAGCTCAATTTAGCGCAGCCCGTTGAAACGACAGACGCTGCAGCCGCTTTAGACCAGTTCGACAACGGCTACGCCCTCATGCCCACCGCTGACCGTCCCTGGCTTGAAGTGGTTAATGCGGACAAAACACACTTTTACTATGACGCCAGCGGCAATCTGCTACTTGAGCGAGAATATCTAGGGGATCTCACCAGCTGGCTTGTTGAGCTGCACCATCATTTAGTACTCAACGAACTGGGTAAGGACATCCTGGGAATTCTCGGATTATTAAGCTTAGCTCTTATCGGCACAGGCTTAATCCGCTGGTGGCCGCGTCGAGGCAGTTTCCGGCGCGCTTTGTCTGTACGGCTCTTTAATCCATTCACTAAGCGCGGTAGCCAAACCTTATGGCAATTGCACCGTTTCATCGGTGCGGTACTTTTCGCTCCTGTCACTATCGTGTTAATCACAGGTACTGCCATCATGTACGCCGCTCCGGTAAAATCAGCACTAATTTTCCTACTCCCGTTTACTCAGTCAATTGAAACGCCGGTACCGCCTTCTATGGCTGCCGATAACTGGCAACAACGTTTAGAGCTGGCAAAGCAAGCTCTCCCAACGGCGGAGGCTCGTTTGCTTTATCTGGAAGAGCCGCGAATTAGAGCTAAACACGCAAACGAATGGCACCCGAATGGCCGCAACTATATTGAGTTCTCTGAAACCGGAAAGGTGAGTCAGGTTATTGATGAGCGAGAAACTCCTCTCGGTAATCAAGTTTCGAATATGATTTACCCGACGCATGTCGCCGCTATTGGTGGAGCTTTTTATTTGTTCATCGTGCTTTTATCGGGTTTGGGCTTAATCGTTTTGCCAGTCAGTGGGTTATGGTTTTATAGTAAACGCAGACAACTCAAGAAAACCTAATTCAAGGAAAACACTATGTCGTTAAAACAGGTCATGAGTGCTCTGGCTGTTTCTTCGGTTTTGTCGCTGCCTGCGTTGGCAAGTGACTACCTGGACACGTCCACGAGCTTTTCTGATGAAAACAAACACACCAAAACTCGCGTTATTTTTGTGCCGGAAGGTACGGCAGTTGAGCTACCAGAATGGTCAGGCTCTGACGTTAACGCCGTTAGCCGCGCAGCAGAGATTGAAGAATTTGAAGGCGAGGCATCACAGTTAACCACGGTTATTGCGCCTGAGGGCACCAAAGCCAATCACCTGCTTCTGGCAGGCGTCGGTAACCCGGCTGAACTTTCCCGCTTTGAAGCGGAGAAGTTAGGCGCGTCTATTGCGGCTGCTTTAAAGCCTGAGCTAGAAAGCGTTGTTTTCGACATGCGCCTAATTAGCAACCCGGGCATTGCCGCCGAACTGAGTTCGCACATTGCTCATGGTATCGACTTGCGCAACTATCGCTTTGACCGTTATCAGTCCGAGCCAAAAGAGCGTCCGCAAACGGCTTACCATTGGTTAGTGAAAAGCCCGGACATGGCAGAGAAAAAGTATCTGGCCTCGCGCGCCATTGCTGAAGGCGTTTTTGTTGCCCGCGACATTACCGCTCTGCCCGGCAGCGACGGCTACCCTGAAGCCATCGTTAAGTTAGCTCAGGAGGCCATGAAAAACTTAAACATTGAGCTGACTATCGTCACGCCTGAGCAAGTCGACGAAATGGGTATGGGTTTATTGAAAAGCGTTAGCCAAGGCAGCCAACATGGTTCATACCTGCTGGCCGCCCACTATAAGGGCAGTAACGCTGACCCAATCGCATTGGTCGGCAAAGGCAACACCTTTGACACCGGTGGCTATAACTTAAAAACCAGTTCTTCTTCTATTTTGCGCATGCAAACCGACAAAGCTGGTGCTGGAGCCGTTATTGGCGCGGTTATGGCGCTAGCGGCACAAGAAGCTCCGGTCAATGTGGTTGCTGTAGCACCGCTGTCGCACAACCTTATTTCTGGTTCAGCAACGTTGCCGGGCGACGTCGTTAGAGCTGGTGACGGGACTTTGGTAGAAATTGCCAACACCGACGCCGAAGGACGTCTGATTCTTGGCGACGGTAACTGGTATGCCAACGACAAATTTAAACCTCGCGCCATTGCCAATATTGCGACATTAACCGGTTCAAAAGTTGGCGCCCTGGGTACTGGTTACGCCGCTTTGTTTGCATCTGAGGACGACTTACGCTCAGCCATTATTAAGGCTGGCAATGTCACTGGTGAAAAAGTCTGGGAGCTGCCTTTAGAAGGTTATGACGGCATTATCGACAGTCCGCTGGCCGACATTCGTAACATTGGCTCTCCGGGCACACAGGCCGGTGCAGCGTTTCTTAAGCACTTTGCCGGTGACACGCCGTGGATCCATATCGATATGGCCGCTGACGCGATGGTCAGTTCAGATACCGGTATTCATCCGGCAGGACCAACCGGCTTTGGAGTGCGCTTGTTAACTGAGTGGGTTCATCAGTTAGAAAACTAAGCAACATTAGATCTCAAATAAAAAGGCTCCCGCCAATGGGTGCCTTTTCTATATCTACAACAACGCCCAGCGGATAAGGCCACCGACTAAAGTGACAGCCAGCACACCCAGGCACCACAAACCGATAAACCACAGCCACTTTTTAAGTACCGGTTTCATCAGTCGTGATACCCGCTGTTCGGGTCTACCTTACCTCTGAACACCCAATAGGTATAACCGGTGTAAGCAAAGATAATCGGCAAGAGCACCACGGCACCAACCAGCAGAAACTTCAGGCTGTTTTCAGGCGCGGCGGCCTGCCACAAAGTAATGCTGCGCGGTACCAGGTAAGGGAAAATACTGACCGCAAACCCGGCAAAAGACAGAAGAAACAGCCCCAGGCCCCACAAATACGGCCGCCCTTCCTGCCGTTTTTGTAACGATCGCAGTAAGCCCAGAGTAATAACCACCAACAATACTGGTAACACCCACAAGCCAACCGATGCGGGGTAAGTAAACCAACGCTCTGCAATGTAGCTGTCAACGTAAGGCAAATAAAGACTCACAAAAGCAATACAGGCCACTAAAAGAATAGCGCTGTACCAGCCCGCCCGATAGCTTTGACGCTGCAGGTCACCTTTGGTTTTCATGACTAACCAAGTCGCTCCCAGCATCATGTAGCCAATAACCACAGCAACACCGCAGAAAAAGCTAAACGGGGTTAACCAGTCAAACCAGCCGCCGGAATAGGCCCGGTCTGTTACCTCAATACCCTGTAGCATTGCGCCCAGCATAATGCCCTGACTCAACGCCGCTATTAATGAACCAATAATAAAGGATAAATCCCAAACCCCTTTTGCTCGCTTAGTTTTAAAGCGGTACTCAAAAGCCACACCGCGAAAAATGAGCCCCAACAGCATAGCAATAACCGGCATATAAAGTGCAGGCATGAGCACAGAGTAGGCAAGCGGAAACACCGCCAGCAAGCCACCACCGCCCAGTACCAGCCAGGTTTCATTTCCGTCCCAGACTGGCGCCACAGTGTTCATCATTACATCGCGATCTTCTTCCTTTTTGAACCAGGGGAAAAGCAGTGCAATTCCCAGGTCAAAGCCGTCCAGCGCAACATAAGCAAATACGGCGACCGAAATTAATATTGCCCAAATCAGTGCGTAATCCATAGCTTAGGCCTCCTCATCGTAAATGCGCTCAGCCGCCATTGTCGGCTTATGTTTGGCATACTCGGGAATCGTTACTTTTGCAGGATCCGCTGCCATTTTGCGCAGAATATAGAACGTACCGGCACCAAAAACGAGGAAGTAAACCACAATAAAGGCTATCAGACTGCCCGCGACACCCGCTTTATCAATAGGAGACGCCGCATCGGCTGTGCGCAATAAGCCATAGATAACCCAGGGCTGACGTCCCACTTCAGTCACTATCCAGCCGGCAATTACAGCGACAAACCCCATAGGGCCCATAAACAAACTAAAGCGCAATAGCAGGCTATTGTCATATAGCTTACCGCGTAACCGTTGCAGACCTGACCATAGTCCCGCCAGCACCATCAAAAGTCCTATTCCGACCATGATTCTGAATGACCAAAACACGGTCGCTACTGGGGGCCAATCTTCACGCGGAAATTGGTCAAGGCCAGTGACTTCTGCATTAATATCATGCTTAAGAATAATGCTGGCAAGGCCGGGGACTTTTAAGGCATAGTCGACTGCCGCCGTTTCCTCGTTGGGCAACCCGAATAAATACAGTGGTGCCTGGGCTTCAGTATCAAAGTGTCCTTCCATTGCCGCGACTTTTGCAGGCTGATGTTCCTGAGTATTTAACCCGTGAAGGTCACCGACAAAGACTTGCAGAGGCGCAACAATTAACGCCATCCACATGGCCATGGAGAACATTTTGCGTGCCGCAGCGTTGGTTTTGTCTTTTAACAAGTGCCATGCACCGACGGCACCAACAACAAAGGCCACGGTTAAATAAGCGGCCAGTAGCATATGCGCCAGCCGATACGGAAAAGAAGGGTTGAATACCACTTCAAACCAGTCAGTCACCACAAATTGGCCAACGTCATTCATGGCGTAGCCGGCTGGGGTCTGCATCCAACTGTTTACCGATAAAATCCAGAAGGCAGAAATAGCCGTGCCAATTGCAACCATCAAGGTAGCGAAGAAGTGCAGCTTTTCACCCACTTTGTTCATACCAAACAGCATGACACCAAGGAACCCGGCTTCAAGGAAGAACGCAGTCAGTACTTCGTATCCCATTAACGGTCCGATAACCGGCCCTGCTTTGTCTGAGAATACCGACCAGTTAGTCCCAAACTGGTAACTCATCACAATGCCGGACACCACGCCCATACCAAAAGCAACGGCAAATATTTTGACCCAGTAACGGAATAATTTCTGATAAACCGGATTTCTGGTTCTTAGATATAGCCCTTCAAGCACGGCTAAGTAGCTAGCCACACCAATGGTGAACGCAGGAAAAATAATGTGAAACGCGATGGTAAAAGCAAACTGAAAGCGCGCCAGGAACAATGCGTCAAAACTTTCAAACATGGTAAACACCTGTTATTTCGGTTTACCTTCAGTATACGCCCTTATTGATAAAGATCAGGTGCACTTGCAGGACAAATACTAATAATCGCCATACTTTTTGTATGGCTAATAGCCTGAGGCTGCTCTATACCTTAACCCTGGGCACTCTCACGCTAACACCCGTGAGCAAGTGCCAGGAAATAGTCCTGGCATGAGCCGCAACCTCACGCACATCGACATTTGGACCCCAAAGCTCAACATCGTCGCCTATCTGAACATCGGCAACATCTGTCACATCTATCGTCAGCATATCCATAGACACGCGCCCTGCTAAGCCTACCGCTTGCCCACGCACCATCGCTGGTGCTCCATTGTCGGCTTGGCGCGGATAGCCATCAGCGTAGCCCATTGCCACGGTTGCTATAAGGCTTGGTCGCTGAGCTGTCCACGCACTACCGTAGCCAACCGATTCTCCTTTCTCGAGCTTATGCAACGCAATAACGGGAGCAACCAGACGCATGGCTGGTTTCAAACTATCTTGCACTTCTGTGACCGTTGACGGATTAACGCCGTACAACAACAATCCCGCCCGAACCCAATCATTGTCTTGCAACACCCACTGGGTTTCCGGGTTCAATACCCCCGCTGAATTGTGGAAACTGCGAGCTTGGTAGCCTTTAGTACTCTCAGACAACTGGCAGAACAGTCGCTTTTGCTCTGCGTTCAGATCGTGGTCAGTGTCTGCATTCGCTAAATGCGACATGAGGGTAACACCCGCCACATTCTGGCTTGCATTTAATCGCACCAAGGCTTGCTGAGCCTGCTCTTCAGACCAACCCAGGCGATGCATGCCTGTGTCGACTTTTAACCATACCCACAGCGGCTTATTTAACGCAGTTTGTTCAATAGCCTGTAATTGCTGCTCACAGTGAACAACGGGGCTTAAATTATATTCTGCACACACAGCCAGCTCTGACACCGAAAAACAGCCTTCCAAAATGACCAAAGGTCCCTGATACCCAGCTTCGCGAACCGCTAACGCCTCTTCCATAAAACCAGCCGCCATACCATCAACATGTGGCTTTAACGCATTGGCAGCATGAGCAACACCATGTCCGTAACCGTCTGCTTTTACCACTCCCAGAAGCTTGCCACCCGCCATTGTTTTACGCACCCACTGAGCGTTATGTGCTATTGCTGCGGTCGATATTTCGGCGCGAGTTTGGCGGTAGTGCATGCGTTTTCCTTATACCTGCTTTGGGAACAGAGTGTCAGTTTACCGTATTTTCTGCGAACTTGAACGGAACTCTTTGCATCGCTTCGTCAGCTTGAGTAACGTAAAGCCATAACCAAAAGGAGAACAACAATGTGGTTAAAGCAATCCGTTATCGCAGGTAGCTTAGCGCTACTTTTCACTTCCGCGCCAACTTTGGCTCAGGAAACCGCCAAAACGACCTTTCAGGCGGAAGATATTTTCCAGCTTGAATACGCCAATCAAGTCAGTATTTCACCAGACGGTAAGTATATTGCGTACATCCGCAACAGCTTCGATGACATGAAAGACAATACTCTTCGTTCATTATGGCTGATTGATACCGAAACCGGTCAGCATTTACCAATTTTTGACGATGAATTCAGCTACGGTAGCCTGGCCTGGTCAAACGATGGTACCCGCCTTGCTTTTGCCTCTAACCGCTCAGAAAAGAACCAAATTCATGTGCACTGGATTAAAGAGCAGCGCACCGCCAAAGTCACTCACGTAAACAATAGCCCGGGTAGCATTAGTTGGTCTAACGATGATTCTCAGTTGGCTTTCACCATGTCAGTGAATGCTGAACCGACGCCATTCGCTAAAAGCGTAAAAAAACCGAAGAAGCCGAAAGGCGCGAAGTGGTCCAAGTCGCCTATTATTGTTGAAGAAGCTTATTATCAGCGCGACGGTAAAGGTGTTCTGGAGCCGGCGCACACACAACTCTTCGTAGTGCCGGCTGAGGGCGGCACTGCTCGCCAGCTGACCGACGGCCCTTATCGACATGGCGGCCCCTTAGCCTGGGCAGAAGACGACAGCCAAATCGTATTTTCCGGAAACCGCTCTGAAGACTGGGCGTATCAGGTGAATGAAAGTGACCTTTACAGCGTCAGCCTGAGCTCAAAAGAAGTAACACAGGTCACTGACAAGCCTGGTCGTGAGTCGTCACCGCAGTTCTCTCCTGACGGCGAGCGCCTGGCATACTTACACAGCTCGAACGAGCCGGTGCCTTACCATAAGTCACAATTGTGGGTCATGGACTGGAGCGAACGCTCAGAGACAGAACTTCAAGCTGACTTTGACCGTTCTTTTAGCTCGCCACAGTGGACTGGCAATGAATCACTAGCAGTTTCATACGCCGATCAGGGGAAAACTGTTGTTGCTGATGTCACTTTAAGCAATGAACTGACAAACCGAGTGGATGACGTTTCCGGCGTTTATGTCAGCCGCCCTTATACCATGGGCTCTTTTACGGCCTCAAAAACCGGTGCTATTGCCTACACAAAAGGGTCTGAATATCGCCCCGCCGATGTCGGTTATCAGCCACAAGATGGCGAAGCGGTTCAGTTTACTCAGCTAAATGAAGACCTGCTTGGCCACCGTGAACTGGGTGAAGTTCACGAAATTCGCTATGAGTCGCGCTACGACGGCGAAGAGATTCATGGCTGGTACATTACTCCGCCAAACTACGATGAAAACAAAGAGTACCCGTTACTGTTAGAAATACATGGTGGTCCTCACCTGTCTTACGGTCCGCATTTTGCCGCAGAACACCAACGCTATGCCGCCGAGGGCTATGTGGTGCTTTATGTAAACCACCGCGGCAGTACTTCTTACGGTAAAGACTTCGCCATGCTGCTGGACGGCAACTACTCGTCACCTTATGACTTTGCTGATCACATGACTGGCATTGATTTACTCATTGATAAAGGCATTGCCGACTCAGACAACCTGTTTATTGCCGGCGGCTCTGCAGGTGGCATCGCCACAGCCTACGCAGTCGGGCTGACCAACCGCTTCAACGCCGCCGCCGCCACTAACCCGGTTATTAACTGGGTCAGCAAAGTACTGACGGCTGACAGCTCAATTGGTCAAATTACCAACCAATTCCCGGGTATGCCATGGGAAGAGCTAGAGCACTACTGGCAGCGCTCGCCACTGTCTATGGTCGGTGACGTTGAAACACCGGTCATGCTGTTCACCGGCGAGAAAGATCGTCGCACACCGATATCGGAAACCGAGCAGTTCTACCAGGCATTGAAGCTGCAAAAAGTAGATACAGCTATGGTTCGTGTTCCGGGCGCTTTTCATGGCGTTACAGCTCGTCCTTCCAACATGATTGCCAAAATTGAGCATGCACTGGCCTGGTTCGAGCAATATAAGAAATGAAGCTAGCCACTTTAGGCCCTGCCGGCACCTTTTCGGAGGTTGCCGCTGGGCTTTACCAGCCGGAACAAAATCACGACATTCAGTTACTGGATAACCTGGTTAGCTGCCTGGAGTCGGTTGGACGAGAATGCGACGCTGCCGTTGTTCCTATTGAAAATTTGACCGAAGGCTTCGTTTCTCCAGTCGTCGACTATTTGGTGCAACGACCCTTACGCATTCAGGCGGAAATCCGTATTCCTGTTGGCTTCCAGTGTCTCAGTAATAGTGCGAAGCCTGCCCAGATATGGGCGCAGTTTGTCGCAGCCGGGCAATGTAATTCGTACTTACACAAGCTCGGGCTGCCCATTATTCATACAGCCAGTAACGCCGCGTCGCTTCAAGCTCTGCTGGCGGCTGAAGAGGCGTCTGCAGCCATAGTTCCCCAACACATTAGTTGCCCGCAGACGTTGCAGATATTGAGTAACAATATCGCTGACAACCCACGCAACGAAACACGCTTCGTGGTATTATCCGCAGCGTCTGAAGAGCCGGAATACAGAAAAGATGAGCGCTGGAAAAGCAGCTTGCTGCTCATTGATGACAACGACCATCCCGGCTTGCTGGTCGACAGCTTGCAGGTGTTTGCGAAGCAGCAAATTAACTTAACCTCCATAGTGTCACGGCCGGCGGGTAGTCAGTTTGGTGACTATCATTTCTTCATCGACTTTGATGGCCACCGCAGCGAACCGGGTGTCGCTTCGGCTCTTAAAGAATTGGCCGCTATGAATAACATTCACTGGCTGGGTTCTTACCCTGCCGCAGAAATAGGAAAGCAGTAATGTCTCTGGAAGTCATAAAACACGAACCGGCAGGCACAGCCGATGCCGTTATCATTTGGTTACATGGCCTGGGAGCCTCGGGCAATGACTTTGTCCCTATGACCGAGCACCTGAAATTTGCCAACGCGCAGGTTCGCTTTTTGTTTCCTCATGCCCCACAAATGCCGGTCACCATAAACCAGGGCATGGTCATGCCTGCCTGGTACGACATTACCGATATGAGCATCGACCGCCAAATAGACAGCAAACAGCTACGCGAGTCGGCGGCTAAAGTACACGCCATGATAGACGAGCAAATTGCTCAGGGCATCGACAGTAAACGCATTATTATTGCCGGATTCTCTCAAGGCGGTGCCGTGGGTTATGAAGCCGCTTTAACCTACCCAAAACCGCTGGCGGGTTTAATGGCGCATTCTACGTACTTTGCTACAGCCGATGACATTCAGGTAAATGAAGCCAATGCACAACTGCCCATTTTGGTTCAACACGGTACTCAGGACCCTGTGGTTCCGGAAGTTCTTGGCCAGAAAGCCTGTGCAATTTTGAAAGAGAAAGGGTTTTCAGTGACGTATCAAACCTACCCAATGCCACACTCGCTGTGCTTGGAGCAGGTTCAGGATATGCAGAAATGGCTGGATGAGCGGTTTTAACCGCTCATCGCAACGAGCGTTAACTCACTAACAGTTGCAGTTTATCCGCCCAGGTTGAGGCCAGGTTCTCACCGCGCTCAAACGAGTCGATCATTATATTCACGTGGCCCACTTTTCGACCGGGTCGCGCATCCTTACCATACCAATGGCAGTCGGCTGCAGCGGCTTCCCATAAAGCTTCCGGAATACCCGCAACACCAATGACGTTCACCATCAGAGTAGGTGCAATGAGCAGTTCAGGCAGAGGTAAGCCTGTAATGGCGCGAATGTGCAGGTTGAACTGGTCACAGTTAGCACCACTCATCGTCCAGTGCCCTGAATTATGAACTCGCGGAGCCACTTCGTTCACCAGCAAATGCTGGTTGTCACCCTCTCCAACCACGAAAAACTCTATAGCCAAAACGCCGACGTAGTCGAGTGCATCGGTCAGCTTTTTATGATGCTCTTTGGCTAACGCCTCAAGCGCTTTAGAAAAGTGTTCTGCGCCCGCCAAACTATAAGACAGGATACCTTTCGTATGAACATTCAAAGTCAGCGGGAAACAGCGCTGCTCGCCTTTATGCGAACGAGCGCCAACAACCGACACTTCGTCGGTAAAGTTAATCATGTCTTCAACAATACCCGGGCGTTGCCCTGCCTCTTCAGCGACAGCAGCAGTGTCCTCACCCGGTTTCCAGCGCCACTGGCCCTTGCCGTCGTAGCCGCCTTTCGCCGACTTAATAACAACCGCATGGTCACAGCTTTCTAAAATAGCCGTCAGCTCAGCCACATTCTCATAAGCCTTCCAGGCCGAAGTCGGAATATCCAGCTCATCACAAAGCGCTTTTTGCGTACGACGATCAACTAAACCGTTGAAACGCTCTGCTTTTAATAAGAACTTATCGGCGGTTTTAGCAACCAGCTCTTCGCCTAAATGCTCGTGCTCCCAGGTGGTTACATCCGCCCAGTCATTCGCCTCAGCTAACGTCATTGCCAAAGGTTGTTGGCTACCTAGAGCCATCACCTTATCCAGCCGGTCACTGTATAAGACACATTCATGCCCCTGCTGAATAACGGCTTTACCCAGCATTTGGCCTAACTGCCCGTTGCCAAGGATCAAAATTTTCATTTTGGCAGCTCCAAATCTGAGTTAGCCATCACTTTCTCTTTCTGCGCTTTGCGGAATTCATGGACGCGTTTACGCACTTCGCTGTCAAAGCTGCCAATAACCTGAGCGGCCAACAAGCCCGCATTGGCCGCACCGGCATCACCAATCGCCAGAGTACCAACAGCCACACCTTTAGGCATTTGCACAATAGACAATAAACTGTCTAAACCTTTTAACTGCTTGCTTGGAACCGGCACACCAAACACCGGAATGGCCGTATAAGCTGCCAGCATACCTGGCAAGTGAGCAGCGCCACCAGCGCCGGCTATAACCACAGGCACCCCGTTTTGCTCGGCTTGTTCCATCGTCGACTTAAGTAAGTCCGGCGTACGATGCGCAGAAACGACTTTCGCCTGCCACTTTACGTTCAGCGATTCCAGCATTTCTGCTGCTTTTTGCATTACCGGCCAATCGGACTGGGAACCCATTAGAATCAATACCGGAGCCATGGTGTCACCTTTTATTTACTGTTTGGATGTGCATCTGCATTTGGAAAGGCGGGAATTGTAGCTATTGGCGGGCACGACTGCAAATTTACTGCGGATTTTTTAAGCAGGTTACGACTTTTTGCTAATCGCCTTGTTAATCCGCTAAGGTAGAATGCAATAAAACATTGCTAATGAGGTATTCCATGTTGCTTTCAGCCCAAGATTCGCTGCTTCTTATTGTCGACGCTCAGGAACGGCTGTTACCGGCCATTCACCAGCGAGACATTGTCACCTCTCGTATGCGCTGGCTGGGTGAAATTGCTATGCAGCTGGACGTACCCATTTTAATTACCGAGCAATACCCTAAAGGCCTGGGCTACACCGTCAGTTCTCTACAGGAAATTATTGAAGCCGGTCGTGTGGTTGAGAAAACGCACTTCAGTGCATTGAAAGAGCAAACGTTTCGCGATGTTCTTAGTGAATACAATAAAAAACACATTGTCGTCATGGGTATGGAAACTCACGTTTGTGTCATGCAAACCGCTATTGATATGCAAAATGCCGGCTACCAGGTGTTTTTGCCGTCTGACACTGTTGGCTCACGACGCCCCACAGACAAAGAGTGTGCGATAGAGCGCATGAGAAACTCGGGCGTTGAAATTATTACCTCCGAAATGGCGGCATTTGAATGGCTGGAGAAGTCTGGCACCGATACTTTCCGCCACATTAGTCGTAACTGGTTAAAATAAAACAAGGTCTTGTTGACTCGGGCTGTATTAAGCGTATACTCGAAGCCGCTGAGAAAATTTCGGCTATTGATTTGAGATTATTTACGAAGTCCTTTTTGCTGTACCTCGTTTTGTAAGTCCAAGTAATACCAAGTTTTTTGAGCATTTTTGTTTTTAACATGCACTACGAGGAAATATCAGCATGTCTACTACTACTGGTAAAGTAAAATTCTTTAACGAAGCGAAAGGCTTCGGTTTCATCGAGCAAGAAAATGGCGCAGACGTATTCGTACATTTCAGCGCTATCCAAGCAGACGGTTTCAAAACTTTGGCTGAAGGCCAACAAGTTTCTTTCACCGTTGCTCAAGGTCCTAAAGGTCCTCAAGCTGAAAACGTAGTTCCTATGTAAGGAACTCTTAGTGCACATTGTGCATTAAGCGTTTTTAAGAATTTCGAAGCGCCGCTTTTTAAGCGGCGCTTTTTTATGCAACTAACCACTTTATTTCGCCTTTTCCTCAACTTTCCGCTCAAAAATACGATAACCTTACTAATATTGATGTTAATCAACATTTTGTTACAAGGTTGTTATGAAAAATAACGGTCCGGTCACCGGCAAGGAACACCGCTTTCCCGATCACTATCGGTTAATTTCATCAACGGATCTCAAAGGTGTTATTACGCACTGCAATGAGGACTTCGTTAAAGTCAGCGGTTATACGCGAGACGAACTTATCGGTTCGCCACACAACATTCTGCGCCACCCGGATATGCCTGCCGGCGTATTTGAGCAAATGTGGAAAACCATTAAACGCGGTAAACCCTGGATGGGGCTTGTTAAAAACCGTTGTAAGAATGGCGACCACTATTGGGTCAGTGCGTATGTAACGCCCATTATGGAAGACGGAAAGCCTAAAGGGTTTGAGTCCGTTCGTGTCGCCGCATCAGACAATCGTAAAAAACGCGCGCAAGCCATTTATGATCGCTTAAACGCAGGCAAGAACGCATTACCTTTAGCACAGCGTTTATGGCTTGGCTGCAAAGACTTGATGCCCGTAGTAATACCAGGCGCCGTAGCCAGTGCCGTCATTGCCTTAATGGGCCAGCCCATTTCTGCGCTCATTGCGCTTGCGGCAACCGCCGTAACGACCTTCGCTTACGGCGCCTATATTGGCCGTATGCTGCAAGGGTTACTCAACTTGCGCCCAGAAGCATTCGACTCTGAGCTCGTCGGCATGACCTACTTCGATATGCAGGGTCGTGAAGCGAAACTGGCAATGCAGCTGCTAAGTGAAGGCGCACGAAATAGAACCGCTCTAAGCCGCATGAAGGACGCAGTTTCAGGGCTTCTCACTATTGCAGAAGACACGCATCAGCAAGCAGCTGACAGTAAGACGCAAATTGACAAACAAACAGCATCGACCGAGCAAACGGCAACGGCAATGAACGAAATGTCCTCAGCTATTCAGGAGGTCGCCGATACCGTTGAACGTAATGCGCAACAAGCCGAGTCTGCTAATGCGAACGTTGAGAACAGTGTCCGTTTAGCCCGTCAGGCAAGTGACGTCATTGTCAGCTTGCACGATGCAGTTAAAGAGATTGCTCAAACAGTCCATGAGCTAGATCAGTCAACAGGAGCTATTGGCGAAGCAGCCGATTTAATTTCATCTATTGCTGACCAAACCAACCTGCTGGCGCTCAATGCCGCTATTGAAGCCGCTCGCGCTGGTGAGCACGGTCGGGGTTTCTCGGTAGTCGCCGACGAAGTACGTAACCTGGCTCAGCGCACAACGCAGTCAACAGACAGCATTCATCAGGTTATTCAACAGCTGCGCGACAAAGCCAGCAACGCAGTGTCTGTATCCAATAAAGGCGAAGAAGCCGCAGCGGACGGAGTTAACAAGGTTCGGGAAGCCGATGCCGCGTTAGGTGAAATATCAACGGCTATTCAGGAAATTTCCGATATGTCGACACAAATGGCGTCAGCCGTTGAAGAGCAAAGCGGTGTTGCTGAACACATTAGTGAACAAATCACGTCTATTGCTGACACCGCTCGCTCTACTCAGGCAACGTCAGAGCAGACTCAAAGTTCAAGCACAGAGCTGCAATCAACCATTAAGCAGCTCTACTCGCTTATTGAACGCTTTGACTTGAAGTCCTAAGAGTTATCCTGCTCTTTATGATGAGTGCGTCGCTCAGCGGCGCGCTCTGTTTCTTCCAAAAAGTCCACGTCATCGACATCAACTTCCGGAATTTCACTACACACATCCCCACCAAGCTTATTGACCGCCTGGCACAAGTCTGAAACTTTTGTATCGAGAACCTGAACATGGTCGAGCATGCGGCCAATTGCGGTCGCTACAGGGTCTGGGTTATCCGCTGAAATGGCATACGCATCGAAACCGTACTCTCTTGCCATTTTCTCACGACGTTCGCTGGTCTCTTTATCGACACCCGACTTCGCCACGCGAGCAGGAATACCAACAACCGTTGTTAACTCAGGAACATCCCGTACCACAACGGCATTCGAGCCAATTCTCGCTTGCTGTCCAACGGTTAAAGGGCCTAACACCTTTGCACCGGCACCAATAACAACGCCGTCTTTCAAAGTCGGGTGTCGCTTGCCTTTATGCCAGCTGGTGCCCCCTAAAGTCACGCCATGGTACAAGGTCACATCGTCACCAATCTCTGCGGTTTCGCCAATAACGACACCCATGCCGTGATCGATGAAAAAACGGCGTCCAATTTTGGCTCCGGGATGAATTTCTATTCCGGTCAACCAGCGCGCGACGTTTGAAAGAAAACGAGCCAACCAGTAAAGCTTCCAGGTCCAGAGTTTATGGCTTATGCGGTGAAACCAAATGGCATGCAGTCCAGGATAATGGAACAGCACCTCCATTGTGTTTCGCGCAGCTGGATCACGCTCGAATACACTGGCGATGTCTTCTTTCATTCCTTTAAAAAACGCCATGCGGCCTCCTCAGGCGGCGGGAAAGTTTTTCAATAGCTTGTCGACGTCTGCAAGAATAATGTCGCGCATCGTTTTCTCATAACCTTCACGCTCATCATCAAGTTCGCGAATTTTCTTCTTAGGAAACTTCTTACGGTTTTCATGCGTCGGCATGTGCTTTATTTTTTCATACATGTCGTGCATCGCAGGGTAATCCTGCGAGTAGTCATATTTTACAGCTTCAGGTCTGTGATCAAGCAGCACAACAATGCGCAGACAGCCCTCAGAAAGCGGGCATTGCTCTTGCTGCATCGCTTTAGCAATCGTAGTAATACTCTCATCAATCCTATCAACACGCTTTTGTACAGCCGCTTTGCGCAGGTCGTTCTGACCACGCAAGCGCAGCATGAGCGTTGCCGCATACCACCCAAGCCCGATAATAATAACGAGCCCAACTATGGCTATCACCCAAAGTAATTCACTGGACATTAGTACTCCTCATCATCCCAGTCGTCATCAAGCTCGTATCCCAGCTTGCTGATAAGTGTTTCGTAACGCTCTGATTTTTCGTCCAAATAGCGTTGATCGTCAGCGTTGAGAGTCTCTCCTTCCTCAAATCGCTCGACCAGACGTTGCAGTCGCTCGTCATTTTGCAGCTGTTGCAGCTCCTGCTCAGGCGTCATTACGAGTTCTATTTTACGGCGGCTACCAACGCGAGGATCTTTCTCATCGTCACTTTTACTGTGAGTCAGTGTATTTTTTTGACTCTCTAAGTGCCGCTGACCCGGACGCTGACCTTTACCTATCTTTTTGCCTTTTGTAGTTGGCTCACTTGGGCGTTTGTCTTTTGGCTGCTTCGAAGGCGCCAAAGGCCCTGTCTTACGTGTTTTCTTTCGGCGAGTCATTGTCGCTCCTGGTTAGGAAAACTGTCTGTATGAAGATATAGGGGTATTGTAACGCAATAATGCGTATAACGTCATTGTTGGAATAGTAATGAGGGTATAGAAAGAAAAAAGGCGATGTTTCCATCGCCTGCTTTCTCATATGATTGGCAGCGCACTGCTACTATGAGAATGGTTGTCACTGCTTCCGAGTTGTTATTGCGGTCTTCCGTAACCTGGTTTTATTGTTGTTATTATTAAATGGAGCAACCGCAAGCCTCTCGGCTATTTACTCCCTGGATTATCGATAAATGAGATGACCATTTATAAAAACGAAATCTAACTTTTCGATAATCTCCTCGACCTCTTGTTATTTTTTTGTATCGAGTCAGCTGTATTTTTACAGTCTTTTTATTATTTTCTCAAGGACTCTGTGCCAATTATTTTTGTTTTTGTCAGGCTACACCGTCCTCGAGCGTTGTTAACAATACTTGAACCAAATATTAATTCAACAACTTTCTTGATCTAAAAACCAACTTTTTTATTACTTTTTGTTAACAATGGAAAAAACAGCTTACTTCTTATGAGTTTAGTTATAAAAAAAGCGGCTTTATAGGAGTATATAGAAAAAACAGTGTCTATTCGCATGTGAGTGAGTGACAGGGCTTTACATATAAGGTCAGCGGCTCTTATTTCAAACGTACATACTGTGTATAATGGTATGTACGTTTTTTATTTGCGCCGAGTCCTTCGGCGGTAACCATTCATCCATGAATTTTTGTTCAGTGTTTAATTGCACCTTGTGAGTGCGACTTGTTCCAACAAGTCGGGAGAGATAGGAGTTTACGTCATTGGTTTAGCAGGACGGGGATAGTTGTTTGCGGCAAGTACAGAGTTGTCGCCGCATCCATGCGGCTTTGACAGTTCAGTTGTTCACTCATTGATTCACCTTCTTGATTAATTGCACTTAATTTACCACCACATTGCAACCGCTCCTTACCACGTGTTGCAAATTAATCGCACCACAACTTTCACGGAAAGTACCACTTCGTCGGATCTCGGCTTTGTGCCATTAGCAGACGTTAACGCCGCATTCAGCGGCTTGTCCGCTGCAATGCATTGTTATACCTTGATGCCTCAGCTAATACAGCCGAGATAAATTGTTCAGCACTATCAACACCGATGAATACGCTCTTAATTTTCCCCACAGGCTCAATCAATTCAATTTCAACATTTGGAAAGCCTGAGTAGTTGTAACGCTTTACAAACCTAGAGCGCTTAACAAACTCAAGGTTCTTACGAATTTTTGCAATGTTGCCTAAAGGTATAACCAATGGCTGATAAAGGCCGTATCGAATGAACAATTTATTTCCTACCAAAGAAATAGGCCGTCTCGCAATCGCACGGTACTCAGCAATGAAAAATACTAAGCTAAACACAGTCAGTAAAGTTACGATATTTGCAGCGAATGGTGACCAGATAAAATGCAAAAATAAATGCATAATTGGCATTTCAAACGCTATCAAAAATATAAAGCCAAGTAGGTTACTTTGTGCCCCATCTTTCTGATGGTAAGTAAAGTGCTGCTCTCCACTAAAATTTTCTGACTTCACTCGCTTAGAGAAAAGTGCATAAGTCCACATACGGGTTTCGAAACTCAGTAGCTTTGCAACAGGACCTTCACCTAAATATTTTTTAATTGGCTTTTCAATAGACAGATCGGGATCTTCACTCTTACCGATGGCTGCTTTAATCGCAAGATACACTGTTAAAATCGCAACAAGTTCAAACAATAGAATACCAGCCAAGACAAAATAGCGCCCACTTTCAAGATAATGCCAAATCAGCTTACTTTGTTCGGGAATAATGTAACTACCGACGAGCACAGCCAAACACACTAAAATAATAGATTTTAATAAGGCTTCTTTTTTATCTTTGACACACAAGAAGCAGATTATCGGTAGCATTATCAATGCATCTAAAAGAAACAGCCATTCAAAATTTGCACTGCCATAATCATTAAGCTTGCTGTTAGATTGGTAATAGAAACCCCACCATATCGAAATGCAAACAAGAAACAAGAAAGGAATTTTTGACTTTATGGAACTACTCACAGATCTCTCCGTACGGTATAACGCCCGTGTATGCGGACGGAGTGGAAACGCGAAGCGTTGGAACGGAGTTCCGACATGACACGTTTGTTAAGTGCTAACTGCGCTGGTAAAAACAAGCTTATTACCAAATGGATCTGAAATAGACATATCCTTGCTTCCCCAAGGCATTTCTTGTATGACAGGCCTAGAATACTTGTAGCATTTACCAAGCAATAGCTCGCGATACGCCTCTAGATTACTTACTTGGATTCGTAGCGCCGTACCGGGGCTAGAATCTCCATGATGCTCAGATATATGAAGCACGCAACTACCTTTTGAAATTTGCATATAAAGTGGCAAATCCTCAGAAAATCTATGCTCCCAATCTAAATCGAATTCCAGAAATTTCAAATAGAATTCTTTAGCCTTAATTTCATCGAAGCTTCTTAATATTGGCGTAGTGTTCCCAAATTTCATTATTACTCCGATTTATCTATGGCCACTTAACATTTGTATATTGTGCGTGCGCATATAGAAACTCGTCCAATTGATAGTTTTCGGTTCTTAACTTACTGATCAAGCAGGCATTCCTGACTTGAAAAGTCCCGAGTTAGCAAAGGCTATTTGAGAATGCTCAGTTACACTCTACCTAGCGCACAATATCCAACCTTCATTTTTTGTTATGTCACTGACAGTAAACGACTTAAATACACAACACAACAACAAAACGCGCAATATTGCCGACGTGAATGTGCCGTGCACCGCTAGCGACACCCACACTGACGAATAACGGAACGGCTAGTCACTAGTTGGAGTAGGCTGAAAGTCAGAAGGTCCGCTGTTCGCTCAAAGCTGACAGTCCGGTTAGTGCCTGTTGCCGCTTATACTGTTAATGAATCCTTTACGAATCCGTTTTAATTTAGCTTTTTTAAAGCTTCAGTCACACATCTATTTACGTTCAACAAGTCTGATTCCGATTGTATGGAAATATAGTCACAACCTTTGTAAACCAAATGCATGTAGTTAGCAGTCAGTTCAAATGGCTGCGCAAAACACTGAGGCAATTCAATGTCGAAGCCCGTTGACAAGACTGAACATGACTTGCCTTTTAGCTGCCGACCAAGCTCTTTGTTCACAGTTAAAAGATCTGACAAACGATCGAAGAAAGTCTTTAGTAGTGCTGACATTGAATACCAATAAACGGGTGAGGAAAACACTAGATGATCAAATTTAACTAGTTCACGAATAAGTGGTAAAAAGTCGTCGCCTTTATTTTCGTGCGTATAATCGTAAGCTGATATTTCGTAATCCGCTAAGTTAAAGAAGACAGCATTGGTTTGCGCTACAAATTTATCAGTGAGCTGTCGGGTATTTCCGTCCGAACGCGAACTTCCTAGTATGACTGCTATCTTCATTAAAGCCCCTATTGCGTTACACTCTTAATAACTACCAAAATCAGATTAGGAAAACCTGATACTAGACGACGCATTTGTCTGCTGCAAATCTATTGAAACGGCTTGAATTTTAGTATGCGATGGAAAAGAACTTCCGCTTCTCGCTCATAGCTGACGATCAATTAATTGTATGACTGCTGAAGCTGGTGGTTACATGAAAGTGCAACGGGTTGTAAGCCGCGATTGTTCGTGGTGATAAATTTGGGTGATGTTTTGCAGCTTTGCTAATTTTGGTGTAGTAGTTCACTCAAGTAGCTATTGCGTTTATGCGAGTTGCTCATCGTCTCTATAATTTTCTTGAAATCATCCTCTGTGCCAACAAGATGAATTTCAGCCTCGGCCCTTGTGATTGCTGTATATAACCAAGCCCTGTCAACAATGCGTCCCGCTTGAAGTGCAACGATTACTCTTGGAAATTGAGAACCTTGGGCTTTGTGAAGAGTTATTGCATAACCCAACTCCATGCAATCGAGCACGGATTGTGTGACCTCAACTTTATCGCCCGTATCCAGCGTTACTTCACCATAACTTTCACCTGATGAGTCAATACTGGTAAGCGTACCAAGAGAGCCGTTTTGAATGCCTTTATCATAGTGGTTTTGCGTAAATAGAATCGCATCATTCAATCTGAGGTTTTGAAAGAATCTCTCACCGTGCATTTCAAACTCAAGCCTTCTACCGCTTGGATTAACAGCCTCTTGGGTCAGTTTATTAATTTCAGCAACGAGTGCCTTGGTCGGTGCCATGACGCGACTATTTTCAGGTGATTGCTGATACAACTCACAACAGGCTTGAGCAATGTCGCTCTTTGCCGTTTCGTGGAAGTGAATAGCCCCCGTACTTAGTTTTTCAGGCACGATACCTTGATTAATGAGCTTGGAGTATTCAGGAATACCCGTTGAGCCTTTCTGACGCTTAACGATATCTAGCATAGTATTAGCAATGGCTTTAGATAGAACGATATCAGCCAAAACCTTGCCGCACCCTATAGGTGGTAACTGGTCAGGGTCGCCAGTAAAGATAATACGAACCGATGGGTGAATATGGTTGACCAGGCGATACATGGTTGGCAAGTCAATCATACTGGCTTCATCTATTACCAGTAAATGCTTTGGCTGGTCTGAACTTGGCTCAATAGGCTCTCTACGTAATAACTTAGCGATAGTTGAGGTGATAAAGCCAATTGACTCATGCAAGCGCATAGCAGCTCGGCCACTCAGCGCGACCGCATGTATTTCAAATCCCATTTGATGGTAGGCTCGAAGTGCGGTTCTAAGTACCGTCGTTTTACCTGTGCCAGCTCCGCCCGTAATACAGCTCACGGCGTTATCCAAACACGTTGTCACTGCTTCAATCTGTTTCTTGGTTAGCTCGTATGGTAATTCACCAACCGAAGAGCAATATGCAGAATTTGCAACTTCGTCATAAAGGTTGTTTTGATTAGCTAGTGCTTTAAGTCGTTTGGCAACGACATTTTCCATCAACAACTGGGCGGTTGGATGATAAGAGCCTGTGTCGGGGTTTAGGATGTATTGCGCTTTGTTGTGACCTGCTTTAAACGCTTCCGTCACCAGTTCCTTATCTTTGAGCAATTTGGTTAGGTATAGGCGTAAGCACGCTTGAGTTGTATAGGTGTGGCCTTTCTCAATCTCTTTGCGAATCGCGGTTTCAAGTGCGGCACTTAGTCTGCGGTGATAACAAGCTGTGATCTTAAACTGGTCAAAATTAACCAGTTTATCGACATCCGTAAACGACATCCCAAACCCAATAAGGACATACGGATTTTGTTTAATAGCCTCAATGGACTCTTCTCCATGATGCTTCAATAAGCGCTGCTGAATACTTGCTGGTATCTTGTGTTCGGTCATCCAGTTGCAGTAGGCCAGATTTTTATATTTGGCGTAACCTTCAAATAACGCATTGATAGAATCTTCACTCAGGACACTTCTAAGGCGCTCTCTTGATTCACGAGTGTCTTTTCCAACCGTTGGGTGAAAATCCTTTCCTAACAGTTCCCAGAGTGCTCTAGCTTTACTTTCACCGATACCTTTGAAATCACTTTCTCTGGCAATAAAGCGAATAAGCTGTTCACCCGTTTCTGGCAGGCTGCATTCGATGTGTTCTGGTGATTCATAGGTATGCTGCTGCATCACGTAATCACCCGTTTCCATTTCTTCTATTAAACGATGGCCTTTAACCGACCAGTGTTGGCCGAGGGCTGGTTGAACGGGGATGGCATCTGGATCAGCTTTGATGGTGACGTAATACTTGCCACTGTTAGTTTTGTATGAGTTTTTTTTCAGTGGCACGCCACTGAATATCACCATTTTGGTAGAGCTGTAAGGAATACTCGTGACACGCATTTGGTCTTGATGGAGTGCAACATTCATCGTGGCATGAACCCCATTTCTGACAAGGTTTCATTCAGTTCGCCAAACCGCTCCAGTTTACCTTCCAGCTCTTTAACTCTGGCTTTTAGCTCAATGTTTTCAGCCTCTAAGGTCGATACTCGTTTTGAGTCGAGCAGCTTGCGATTAGCCGTGTTGTCGTATTGCTTTGGTTTGTCAGCATTGCTCTTTGCAGATTCGGTCAGTGGCGGGAGTATACCTTTATCACGCAGTTTGTCTTCTAATGCCTTGAGCGCTTTTCTAAGCGCTGGATTTTGGTTAAGGGCAGACTTGCCGCAACCGACCCCTTTTGCTACTTCGATGCGGTTGAGCTTGCCTTTAAAGGCGATCTGCTTAAAGTCATCATCAGTTTGAGTGGCTTGCCATACTTCAAATGCTTCGAGGTTCTGCTGCGCTCTTTGCGGACCGTTCGCCATTAATCATCTACCTCACCTAACAACTTGCGTAGACCTGTCGCAAAGCCTCTAGGGAATATTTCTATGTTGTATTCCATGTCTTTTACTTGGCCAGCTTGTGTGGTTTGCCAGTTATGTTTTTCCATACATTCGTCAGAGATAGCGTAGGCTAAGGCTTTCTTCTCGGATTCGGTCAAGATGCCAGATAGTGAAGGCAAGACTTCAACACTCGGCTCTGCGCTTGCATCAAACTGACGTACAGGACGCTTATCAATGGTAATATTCGCGTGCTGTTTTAGCAGATTAACCTCTTTGCGATAACGGTTGCGCTCGGCAATAATCTGACCAAATAAAGCCCGTACCGCAGTGTCTGGAATACGCTCAAGCAGTTTATTATCCTGTGGAACAGACTTAGAGCGTGAGGTTGACGATAACGGCTTTTTGGTGGTTGTTTTGCACTTTGCTGCCCATGCTTCAATCAAGGTGCGGTAGTGCTTGTTTTTGGTTGCTCGTAACGCTTCGTAACCTGGGCCACCCTCTGCTGCTGATACTCGCCCCATTTGTGTAATGGAGAAATCACGCTGCCCCGATTCTACATAGGCTTTCAGGATGTCGTTAAGCTTATCTAGGTTTTTTTGGGTTCTTGGCACTTTGTCGTCTTTTAAGTCAGCCAAGATGATATCAATATTAATGTCCATTAACCCTCCAAGAGCGCAGGTTGGGTGAGATTTTCGAGGTGCAATGCTTTACCAGTGAGCGCACTCATACCTGCACTAAATAGTTTGTTTTCTTCAAGGTATTCACCCGCTTCGATGTAATTAGCCACTTTACGGTAGCCTTCCATTTTATCGTCAGGGTCGGCTATCTTTGCCATTTGGCGTAGAATGGCATTACCAGCGATTAGCTGCTGTTTCTCATCCATTTCCATAAAGATAGGCTCAAAGCCTTTCTTTATCAGAGCACGACTAAGTTGGCGGGAGCGCTTTTCAATAGCGGGCGTTTTACGAAGTTCATCCTGCAAGTCAGGGAAGAATTCGGCATCGTCACATAGCAAGGAGAGGTGTAAAAGCTCTGAGTCGGTTTCGATAAACTTCAAGGCGTAGCTGATATCTTGCTCCGCACCCACGGCAATCAGCTTATCTTTGGTGTCATCCTCATTTCTGGCTTCCTCGACACGAATGATTTTGCTGATTAGCTCGAAGCACGCTATCCAGTCTTTTGCGTACTCATCCGCTTCGACTTGCTGCTTCTCATGGCGGCGTTGCAGCGTCTGTAGCTCACTGTGTTTGGTGAAGGGTTTACCTTGCTCTTCACAGAAGAACTGCTCGTCTTTGAGTGCTTCTAGCTCACCTTCGATTTCAACCGATAGGTTAGCCGCCTGGTGCGCCTTGTAACTGAGTTGATTAAACTGCGCGTTAAGCGCCGGCAGGTATCGCGCCTCGGTAATAAACCAACGGCAACGAATGCAGTTTTCAGGGCCATGCGGTACGCTGCCATAGGTGCGATGAGCGGCAGCACTTGCATTTCTAATTAACTCACCACCGTTCCAGCACCCGCCCAGCGTACTGACTTCATCGGATTTTACGGTGTTGCCTCCGACCAAACATAGGCCAGATGAACGCTCCTCCCAGCCGATGGGGTTACGGTTAACTAATGCCGCCTGAATGCTATCTTCTTTGTGGTAGACCATATTGCATTGAATTTGCGCTAGTGAGGCATCTTTGAGGAAGTTGCGCACTGACTGCTTAGCTTTACCCTCAAGCTCCCCTTCGGCTTCACTCATTTTTTCCGCCATCACGGACGGGGTGATTTTGTTGTAGTAGATGGTCATTAGGATACGCGAGTGCCCTGCCAGTAGTTTGGATATGACAGGTAGTGGCAATTGCGTGTCCATCGTATATGCCGTGATGAGTGAGACTCGCAAACTGTGCAGGGGGAAATTTGTGGCAACCTTAGCATTTTCTGGAGTGTCTTCTGGGTAATCCACAACCAGTTTAAGTCGCTCTCCATTATCAAGCGTATTACCTTGCTCAGCAAGCTGGTTTTCCAGTGTTAGCAAGAGTTGATACCAAAGAGGTGCCAGAGCCACTCCCCCATAAGATGGTTTGTATTTGTCATCTCCTTTCGCTGACGCATCCCGAAAGAGAAAGGCGATTTCACCCATGCTCTCTAACTGCTTGTCTGATTTTCTCGCCCCAATGTGCTTGTGAAGCAATGCAGCACAGTCGGTAGGGTTAGCTATTGGGTTGTATTTCTCTTGCCAGTTACGCAGTTTTTCCAGCCAATATAATACTTCCTCATTCTGCCAAGGGATGATGTAGCCGCGTTCTAGTTCATCTTTATTCTGGTCGGCGGTTTTGTTGGTGTTGACATACAAACCTGTGGAATATTGCCCTGTCATGGTGTCATGGATACGGCGAAAGATGCCTTTACCAAAAGGACGCTTTTCGCTACCGAGCGCAAAGTCATGCTTGTCATTGAGCTTCCAATGACCGCTTTCATAGCGCCACGTATCCGCTTCACCGCTGTCTAACATGGACACCTGATAGGTGCGCAGTGGCAGATGCAGCTTCATAAATATAACCATCGCTTTGACAGGTGACCAGATTTGGTGGAGGGTGATTCTTTTATTATCTCTAGTCACCTCTTTGGTACGCCACACGCAATCGGGGTCGGTTTTATCAATCAAGTCAGGCTCAACTTCAAACCAATCGCCACTTCCACCTGCTTTGCCTTGCCCTGTCTGCTCTTGCGCCCATGCCCAATGCTTGAAATGGCGGTAGTGATAGCTAGGCAGTAACGACTCGCCTTGTGGTAGGTTTTGCTCAATCACTGTCAGTTCCGCTTTGTCTGGCAATGGACACAGAATTTGGCGCAGGTCTTGGATGTAACGATACGGAAGTGGGTTACGTACGGTTTCAGTGTGTGAGTCTTGCCTATTAATTTTGTTCAGCGGATTGCGAACCAGTGGTATTAAGTTGCCGCTATCATCTTCTTCAGATAGATGATGTTCAATGACGTAATTAATGAAGTCACAGGGGTAGTTGATAGACATTGATACTTGCCAGGGGGAGTTAATAGTTTTTCTCAATCTAGCTTCTAGCTCTTCAGTGGAGCAGATATGGCCATTGTAGCCCTTGAAAAACAGACCAACATCAGCTGCATAGGGAGCGTACTCCAACAGGTAGGACTCAAAAAAACGGCTCAACGCTTTACGCTTGTCGTTAACCCCCGTATGTTGTGTCGCCATCCACTCAGCGGCTAATTCCTGCCATTGCTCCCACTCAGGGCCAAGGGTGGTGAGCATCCATTTAAACGTTAAGTCTGATGCACGTCCGTCACGTTTCTTGCCTTTTTTTGCCATTATTTACCTCGTAATTTCGGATGCTTGCCTGTGAAATAGCCTTGCGGGTCAATATCGTCAAAACCGTGCTCGACCAACTCTTTCCAATCTAGCGATTTTACTTTGGACTCAGGATTTGCCAGTTGTAGCGTGGCCTTGTTGAGTTCATCGGAAATTTCCTGCTGCCCTTTACCTGTGTAGGGAACTTGAGACTCCAGTGATTTATGGTGCATACATCGTCGTATCACCAACGGGTTAAGTCCTGAACGCTCTAAGCGTCTGCCATAGCTATGACGATGACCGTGCGGGTCGAACCCTTCCGATTTGTTTGGCTCTAAGCCAATGCGCCTTAATCCCGCTGCATAGCTTTGGTGAAACGCATTCAAAGTGTATGGGTTTCCAAGGGCGCTGTGATGGAATGAAATGAACGCATAGGGGTGATGGCAGTCAATACTGGCTCGATATTTTTGGTAACTCTTCCACAGTGACATAAAAACCTTGCCATAATCCGTTGGAAACCACTGAACTTGTATGTAGTTATCTCGATGGTCTACAACTCTTGTTTTCCAGCCAACGTATGCCGTGCCTTTCATTCGTTTGCGTGGTATACGAGCGTATTTTTCTTGTAAATAGGCTTCTCTGGTTTTTGTCCCTGAGCGACTACGCCAACCTTCGGGTGCTTTACCATCGACTTCGTTGTAAATTCGAACTATCGCTTTTTCAGGGTCATACGGATCTTCAAGTACATCAGTCACCCACAGCATAATAGCTTCGCTTTCACGCAAACCGCCACCGTGCATTAAGAGCAACATAAGCTTATCTCTCAACGCAACTCGCGGATCTTTTGCTCCGCCAATACCATCTTTATAGAATGATTCCCAATGCTTATCTGGGAATGCTAAAGCATCGTCTTCGGCTTTCGTCAATGGAGTGCGTCCTTTCATTGTGCGAGCTTTACGGATGGTTCTATTAACGGTTTTATCTTCAATATGCCCAAGGAAGTCATTTTGGTTTTTTCGATACCATGCCGCATAATTCAAGCGTTGCTCATGAGGTGTGGCATCTCGCAAAGGGTTCATTGACTCTTCGCCAAGCTTGTTAGCCAGCCAATCAGTAAATGCCGTTAATCGATGAATATGTTTATTTACGTTATCAGTTGAGCTTGGCACCCAGTACAAGCCAGAGGGATCTAAACCATCTTCACCGATGGTGCCTGTGTAAAGACGCTTAGCAAAGGTTTGGAATAGCATTTTAGGATCTTCAAATAATCCTTTGTTGGCTTCCATGTAATCCAAGAGCAAAGAAGTGGCTTGTATAAAACCATTCATTAAAGCATTACTAGCACCCTCAGCTTCCATCTTTAGCAAGTAATCGGTAACTGAACCAACTTCACCTTGTTCGGTGATCAAGATGGGGAGCTGACTTTTAATGCCAGTATTATCTTCTACGATAGTTGCTTTGACTTTAACCGATGACAAGGTTCATTCCTTTATACACATTAAACATACAATACACTATAATGCTAAAGTGTTTGTTGTCAAATAAAAAGGCAGATTTCTCTGCCTTAATACACAATATACATAGTTCAAGGTACTATATATAACCGGAGCCGCTTTTAGAATGTTTATCTACTTTTTAAGAGGCTTAATACAATCCACTTAAGAATTTTGACATCAGCTCAATTTCTTCATCTGTCATCTTTTCAGCAACGCCTTGCATCATACCGTTAGGGTCATTTGCGCGTTCGCCGCTGCGGAACATTTCCAACTGAGACTTAGTGTAAGCTGCGTGCTGACCTGAAATGTCCGGGAATGCCGCTAAGCCCATTCCGTTACCACGAGGTCCGTGACAACCCGCACATGACGGGATGTTACTTTCAGGATTACCACGACGGAAGAAGTCTTCGCCTCTGGCTATTAAGTCTTCAGGCGTTTCACCTTTTGGCTCGTCTTGTGACGCGTAAAACGCGGCTAAATCGGCCATGTCCTGCTCAGACAGACTAGCAACCTGGCCCATCATTACGGCGTTATTTCGACCTTCTTCGCCGCCTGTTTCAGACGCCAGTTTAAAGTCTTTTAATTGCTTTAACAGATACTTTTCATGCTGACCGGCCAGGTGCGGGTACATATCGGTCGGAGATTCACCATTGGGCCCATGACAAGCCGCACATACCTGCGATTTCTCTTTACCAGCTTCGGCATCGCCACTTTGCGCTAATGCGATACCCGTGGTACCGAAGAAAAGTCCCAATAAGATTGCGAATTTTTTCATGTTTGCTTCTCTTCTGTTCTGGATGGCGCCATGCGCCCCAACAAATCACCTTAAACAGGTTGCTATTTTACACAAAACTTGTGTGGATTAAATGATTAATAGCTAATCTATCTGGAATTCATCGTTGGCTGACGTGCTCAGATCATTCATAATGGCATCTGTCTTTGCCTTTTTAACCAATAAGTGACCCTATCTGTGTCGATGAAACCTTTGAACTACGCAAGCGCCAGCTTTGTTACCAGTGCGCCGGATATTACCAAATTACCGCCTGATACGGGAATAGAGATTGCCTTTGCCGGACGCTCAAACGCCGGCAAGTCAAGCGCTCTCAATACGCTTACACGGCAGAAGTCGCTGGCCAGAACCAGTAAGACGCCAGGCCGGACGCAGTTAATTAACGTGTTTGAGCTCGATAGCGGAGAGCGACTTATCGACCTACCTGGTTACGGGTTCGCCAAAGTCCCTATGGCTGTTAAAGAGAAATGGCAAAAAGCCTTGGCTGAATATCTGCAAAAACGCGACAGCTTAAAAGGCATTGTAGTACTCATGGATATTCGCCACCCGTTCCGTGAAACCGACCAAGAGCTTATCTACTGGGCTGCTGACTGCGGCATTCCTGTACTGGCGTTGCTGACAAAAGCAGACAAGTTAAAACAAGGTCCTCGCAAATCAACCGTTCTACAAGCTCGACAAGCCGCTATTGCCTTCAACGGAGATGTTCAGGTCGAAGCCTTTTCGTCATTAAAGCGCATTGGCGTCGAGCAGCTCGAAAACAAACTTAATGAGTGGTTTGGCAGCCAAGATGACGGATAACCAACACCCATTAAGCGCCTGGTTGCTGTTAGGGCTGCTGTCTCTTATTTGGGGTAGCTCATTTTTGCTGATTAAAAAGGGGCTTATCGCTTTTGGTCCAATGGAAGTCGGTGCGCTAAGAATCAGCTCGGCCGGCATTGTTTTAGCACCTTTTATTGCGAAGCGTCTGAATAAAATAACGCGTAAACACTGGTTGAAATTAGCCAGCGTTGGGTTAGTCGGTAGCTTCATACCGGCTTTCATGTTCGCAATTGCACAAACGCAACTGGCCAGCGGTGTCACCGGCGTGCTGAATGCACTTACACCTATCACCACACTGGTTATCGGTGCCCTGTTTTTTCACCAGTCTGCTCGTATTGCTCAAGTTATCGGCATTATTATTGGTTTAGGTGGCACGCTGTTGCTCATTACCGCATCCGCTAACGGCGGCTGGAACTTTAATCTCTACGCACTGTTAGTCATGGCTGCAACCGTTTGCTATGGCCTTAACCTGAATCTGATAAAGCATAAAATAACCGACCTCGCACCACTGACAATAACCGGCATTTCATTATTAATGGCTGCAGTACCCGCAACGATTTATCTATTTGCTGGCACTGACTTTATGACGCAAGTTCAACAACCGGGCGCAATGCTGTCTTTAGTGTCGATATTGGTTTTAGGAATTATTGGTACGGCCGGTGCCTTGGTTATCTTTAACCATGTGGTTCGTTTAACGAACACAGTATTTACCAGCTCAGTAACGTACCTTATTCCGGTTGTTGCGGTTTTGCTGGGTGTACTAGACGGTGAACCTTTCTGGCTTCAGCATGGTGTCGGCATGGCAGCCATTTTGGTTGGGGTTTGGTTTGCTAACCGAAAGGGCCGCTCCGGGCTTGCGGGGATGCCTGCGCAGGACAAAAGCAATAACAGCTCGACTAAGAAAAGCGCATAAAAAACCCGGCTCAAGAGAGCCGGGTAAAAAGTAATCCAGGGAGAACAATTTGTTGAGGGTGGATTATTTCCCTCAATTAATCTGACTAGGGTGCTCAAAAAAAGTTCATCTTTTTTTGAATCTAGTGTGCTTCATCCCAGTTTTTTCCTTTGCCTGCCTCTGCAATTAGAGGCACATCAAGGCGTGCAGCGTTTTCCATAACTGCCGTTAATTCTTTAATATAGTCGTCCAACTTCGCTTCTTTTATCTCAAAGACCAGTTCATCGTGAACCTGCATTAGCATGCGCACATCGTCCTTGCAGTTATTTGTATCTATCCAGTCCGCCACCTGCAGCATCGCCTTTTTAATAATATCAGCCGCAGTGCCCTGCATTGGTGCATTAATAGCTGCGCGCTCAGCGCCTTTTCTACGCGCTCCGTTACTTGCTTTTATGTCCGGCAAAGGCAAACGACGACCAAATAAGGTCTTAACGTACCCTTGCTCTTTCGCTTGTTTACGCGTGTCTTCCATATACTTCAACACGCCCGGGAAGCGCTCAAAATATTTGTCCATATAATGCTGTGCATCGTTACGAGCAATACCAAGCTGACGCGCCAAACCAAATGCCGACATACCATAAATAAGCCCAAAGTTTACTGCTTTAGCTTGTCGACGCTGCTCATCAGTTACTTCTTCAGTTTTGCATCCAAAGACTTCTGCTGCCGTTGCCCGGTGAATGTCCAGTCCTTCGGCAAACGCATTCAACAGAGACTTGTCCTGCGACAAGTGAGCCATAATACGCAGTTCTATTTGACTGTAATCGATAGCCACTATTTTATAGCCACCTTCCGGAACAAACGCCTGGCGAACGCGGCGTCCTTCTGCGGTTCGAATTGGGATATTCTGCAAGTTCGGATCCGTCGATGACAGTCGTCCGGTTGCGGCAACCGCTTGCTGATACGAGGTATGCACACGTCCCGTATCCGGGTTTATCATTTTCGGCAGTTTGTCAGTGTACGTCGACTTTAATTTAGACAGGCTACGATGCTGCAAAATCACATCCGGCAACGGATAGTCATGCGCCAGTTCATGCAATACTTCTTCCGCGGTTGACGGTGCTCCTTTAGGCGTCTTCTTAATAACAGGCAATTGCAACTTCTCGAAGAAAATACGCTGTAACTGCTTGGTCGAGCCTAAATTAAACTCTTCACCGGCAATATCGAACGCCTTTTTCTCAAGCTCAGCCAGTTTTTCGGTAATTTCCTGGCTTTGCTTACCCAGCAAATTAGCGTCAATGCGAACGCCGTATTGCTCCATATCGCACAGCACCGAAATAAGAGGTACTTCGATATCGGTTAAAACACTTTGCAGCTCACTACCGGTTTCTTCGACTTTTTTCCAAAGCACTTCATGCAGGCGTAAGGTTATGTCTGCGTCTTCAGCTGCATAAGGCGCAGCTTTCTCCAGTTCAATTTGGTTGAAGGTCAGCTGTTTTGCGCCTTTACCAGCAATGTCTTCAAAACTTATCGTTTTATGGTTTAGATAATGCAGGCTCAAAGTGTCCATGTCGTGGCGTGACCCTACGCTATTAAACACATAAGACGCCAGCATAGTGTCATTTAAAATACCGCCCAAGCGAATGCCATAGCGGCGTAAAATATGCGCATCATACTTTAAGTTCTGGCCTACTTTTTTCGGGCTATCGCCTTCTAAAATGGGTTTCAGCTTTTCCAGCAGCCAGTCACGACTGACTTGTTCAGGGGCATCCATGTAGTCATGCCCCACCGGAATATACACCGCTTTACCTGGCTCAGTAGCCAGTGACACCCCTACCAACTCAGCCTGCATATAGTTCAAACTGGTGGTTTCTGTGTCAAAAGCAACAAACTCAGCCGAGGAAAGGCTGTTTAAATAGTCTTCTACCTCTTTTTCCGTTTGCAGAGTTCTATAATTCTCCGAAGAGATATCGCTACTGACCTTATCGGAGCTTTCTTCACCCAGCGCTTGGTCTGTTGCAGCGCCTTGCTCCATGAGCTCGCCTAACCAACGGCGAAACTCACACTGACCGTAAAGCTCAGCCAACTTTTCAGAGTCTGCCGGCTGAATATCGAGATCATCCGGGTGCATGGGTAGCTCTACATCGAGCTTTATGGTGGCCAACTCTCGCGACATGAGTAATTGATCTTTGTACTCACGAAGCTTGTCCGGCATCGACTTAGCACCGCGGAATGACAAAGATGTTACCGCCTCAATGTCCTCGTAAATTTTATCAATACTGGGTATGCCCTGAAGCATCGCTTGCGCTGTTTTTTCGCCCACTTTTGGAAGACCCGGAATATTATCTGAGCTGTCGCCCATAAGCGCTAAGTAATCAATAATTTGCTCAGGCTTAACCCCAAATTTTTTCTCAACACCGTCGGTATCAAGCAAGGTATCAGTCATCGTGTTAATTAGCATGACATGCTCGTTTACCAACTGCGCCATGTCTTTGTCGCCAGTGCTAATTAAGGTGAAACGTCCTTGGTCACCCGCTTGCTGGGCTAATGTGCCAATAACATCGTCGGCTTCGACACCATCAATACAAAGCAGCGGTAGGCCCATAGCTTTTACGATATTGTGCAGCGGCTCTATCTGGCTTCTGAGGTCATCCGGCATTGGCGGTCTGTGAGCTTTATATTCTTCGTAAATATCGCTTCTAAAGGTTTTGCCTTTGGCATCAAAAACCACCGCCATGTGCGACGGCTGATACTTTTTCAAAAGGCTTCGAAGCATGTTTACAACGCCATATATTGCGCCGGTAGGCTCGCCATTCGAGTTGGTTAAGTGTGGTGGCGCATGAAAAGCACGAAATAAGTACGATGAGCCATCAACAAGAATAAAGGGGTTCTCAGGAACTGTTGCCGACATAGGTTTTGTGTCCGATTAAGCATTTCCTATAGGATGCCACATCTGAGGGTTTCGCACCACTGAACACCCTGTGCATAAGCTGTTGATATGTTTGTTGACAACGAGTTTCGCCACAGTCAGAAAACAAAGTTTCCCCGTGTCTTTTAAAATAGCTAACTTATTGATATAGAGGGGTTTAAAACGGCAGGTACCCTGACATACCTTATTATTTTTATCATTCAAGCTTCACTGTGGAAACTTGTCGATTTAGGTTTCAGCAAGACTGAAAAACTTTCCCAAACCGGTCAAACAGACTACCACAAAATTCGGGATGATCTACTACCAAAATCCATTTTTTTATATTCTTTTGTTCGGTAATTTTTGAGCCTTATAAACCTTTTCGTAAATTGCTTATAAATCAATAGGTTTTAGCTCTTAGCTTAGACATAACAAAGGTCGTATCCGGTCGTTCACCACCCATCCATAATTGGTAAGAGGACGCCGCCTGCTCAATTAACATACCCAAGCCGTCTGCGCGGTTTTTAACACCAGCATTTTCTAGTTGCTTAAGAAAATGAGTGGAGCTTTCGCTGTACATTAAGTCATAGCCCCAGGCATTGTCTGCAAAGCTCCCCGGCAATGGAATGTCGATATTGTGAAGACTGCTGCTGGTGGCATTTACGACGGCATCAATCGGTTCGTTAATACTGTCGGCATTTGATACAACCTGAATATTTTCGGCACCGTGAGCACTCAAATCGACAAGCAGTCGCTTAAGCACCTGGGCTTTCTCCAACGTTCGGTTAACCAAATACACCTTCGCCGGATTCAAACTCAGTAATGCCGGTAACACGCCGCGAGCCGAGCCGCCCGCACCCAACAAGACAAGTGAGCGCCCACTTACACTAAAACCTTTGCTATTTAGGTCCTTAACTAAACCTTCACCGTCGGTGTTGTCTCCAACAACAAAGCCTGAACCGACTTTCATTAAAGTGTTTACTGCGCCAGCAACCTGGGCTCTTTCCGTTAAGATGTTTGCCAGTTGTGCAGCTTGCTCTTTAAACGGCAAGGTAACATTCGCACCAGAACCGCCATTTCGAAAAAACTGCGCTACCGCTTTTGGAAAATAAGCCGGCGTTGCAAGCATTCGGTCGTACAAAATACGTTCATCGCGAAGCTCTGCAAACAAACTATGAATAGTTGGTGACACACTGTGGGCCACCGGGTTGCCGAAAACACCTAAACGCACTGGGTTCGTCATTTCTCTGCCAGCCAATCTCGGGGTTGCAAATAATAAGACGTTAGCAGCTCTTCGGGAGAACCAGGCTCCGGTGTCCAGTTGTACTCCCAACGCACAAGCGGAGGCATCGACATTAAAATTGATTCGGTACGGCCGCCTGTTTGCAGGCCAAACAAGGTGCCCCTGTCCCAAACCAGGTTAAATTCGACATAACGCCCGCGGCGATACAGCTGGAAGTCTCGGTGGTGCTCGGTGTAAGGCGTATCTTTACGGCGTTCAACTATCGGTAAATAAGCCCGGGTAAACGCATCACCCACCGCCTTTATTACCGAAAAGCATTCTTCGAACGGTCGGTCGTTCAAGTCGTCAAAAAAGACACCACCCACACCACGCGCCTCATTGCGGTGTTTGAGGAAGAAGTAGTCGTCACACCACTGCTTGTATTCTGGATAAAAAGCCTCATCAACGCTGTCTAGCGCCTGCTTAGCCGTTTTATGCCAGCCAACAACGTCTTCTTCAAACGCATAAAATGGAGTTAGGTCAAAGCCGCCACCGAACCACCAGACCGGCTCCTCGCCTTCTTTTTGTGCAATGAAAAAGCGCACGTTCATGTGAACAGTGGGTACGAATGGGTTTTTAGGGTGCAACACCAACGACACGCCACAGGCATTAAAGTCACGACCTTCAAGCTCCGGCCGATGCGCAGTTGCAGAGGCCGGCATTTTTTCACCATAGACATGCGAGAAGCCCACACCACCTTGCTCAAAAACAGCGCCGTTTTTCAAAATACGTGAGCGTCCGCCGCCCCCGCCTGGGCGGTCCCAGCTGTCTTCCTGAAACTTTTCTGCACCGTCTGCCTCTTCTAGCTGTTGGCAAATACTGTCCTGCAGTGCCATTAAGTAGTCTTTTACTTGCGTTAAATAGCTACTATGCATCGTCTCGAAGCACCTTATTGCTAAATGGGTCGATAATACGAGTCGGGTTCTTAGCGCCGCCGGTTGGGGCATCCATTACCCAGCTGACTTTATCACCAAACTGCTGTTTAACCTCTTCGGCGGTACGTGCCGGCTCTTCGCCAGTTAAGTTGGCACTGGTGGACACCAATGCATGACCAAGCTCACGGCATAACTCTCTTACCGCTTCATGAGCTGACACACGCACAGCAATAGTGTCTCGCCCGCCAGTCAGCAGCCGCGACGTTGTTTTCCTTGCTGGCAGAATAAGCGTCACAGGCCCCGGCCAGTGAGAAAGCACGGAGAACCGTTTATCTTGCGGTATAGCGGTATCATCGACGTACGGCAGCAATTGGCTGTAGTCAGCGGCAATTAAAATAACGCCTTTTTCTGCAGGGCGCTGTTTTAAGCTGAGTAATCGTTGAATAGCAACTTCGTTGGACGGGTCACAGCCAAGCCCAAAAACGGCTTCTGTTGGGTACGCTATAACCCCGGTTTTTACCGCCTCTTTCGCGGCTTCCCAGTCGTGAGACATAGCACTCTCTCTCGTTAAATCGTTGCGGGGTATTATAGCGTGTCAGATTTATAGTCGCATTGCTTTTGTATACAGACTTTTCGCACACCGGAGGCCGTTTTTCGCTTCACTAGCAGTGCAAAACCACACTTGGGGCAAGACTCATCCACGGGAGGCTGATTCACCGTAAATTGGCAGGTGGGGTACTGGTCGCAAGCGTAGAATACGGTGCCTCGGCGGGAGGTTTTTTGTCGTAGCTGACCTTTTTTACACTCAGGGCATTGAATGGTCTCGTCATTACCCGCATCAGGCTCAGTAACGAATTCGCACTCAGGGAAGTTACTGCACCCGACAAATAAGCCATAACGACCGCTTTTCAATTGCAATTCTTCGCCACACTCAGGACAGGGAACGCCTAAGTTTTCCGGCTCTATTTCAGACTGTTCTCTTAAGCCACGCTTGTAGTCGCAGTCTGGGTAGCCAGTACAGCCTAAAAAGCTGTTATGGCCAACATGTTTTATAACTAACGGCCGCTGACAACGCGGGCAGCGTTCATCAGCGGACATTAATGTAAGGGTCCGTCTGCTTCTTCGAACAGAAGCCCTTCCATTTGATCATAAGCGGCTTCTTGTCCGGGTACATTAAACAACACCATCAAAACAACCCATTTTAGGTCGTCTAATGTAAAGCGGGTTGTTTCAAGCTCCATGACACGATCAATAACCACTTCACGCGTAGCAAAGTCCAACACGCCTAAGTTTTCCAGATACATGATAAAACCACGACACTGGCTGTCCAGACGAGTCATTTCATCGGCCGTATAAATACGAGTTGCCTGAGTGGCTGATGCATCGATGTAGGATTTAGTTTCTAACTCTTGTAAGTCGGCCAAGCGCTCTAACCACGCTAACGCCTTTTGAATTTCCTGTTCACGGAAACCAGCGCGCGTTAATTCATTGGTCAGCTCGTCGTGATCGACCACCACTTCCATTTCAGAATGGATATAGTTTTCAAATAAATACATGAGGATATCAAACATGATTTAGCGCCTCCCCACTTTGATATAACCGCCTGGTACGGCTGCCACAAGTCCTTCTAATTCGTATAACACTATCTTCTCCATGACTTCAGCAACCTCGAGTCCGGACAATTGTACCATGTCATCAATTGTTCGTGGCTCTGAATTCAGACTAGCGAACAAACGGCAGTTTGCCAAGCTTTGATTCTCTTCGTGCGGTTCGTTGTCATCGACCGAGCCGGTAGCGCTTACCCCAAACCAATCGAGAATATCCTGTGGTGTATTAATAAGCTTAGCGCCTTGCTGTAATAACCAATGACACCCCTGATGTTCCGGCATCAGCACAGAGCCCGGCACCGCCCCCACTTCCCGACCTTCATTAAGACCATGAATAGCCGTCGACAGAGAGCCGCTTTTACGAGCCGCCTCGACCACCACAACAGCCTGACTAATACCACTAATAATACGGTTGCGGCGCGGGAAGTGATCAATTCTGGCGGTCTGTCCCGGCGGAAATTCAGAAATCAGCAGCCCCTGATGAGCGATAAAGTCTTGTAAGGACTTGTTCCTACGTGGGTAATACTGATCTATTCCTGTCCCAAGCACCGCAATGGTTTTGCCTTTATCAGCCGCAGTTTTGTGCGCCTGTGCGTCAATGCCCATTGCCAAACCGCTCACCACAACAATACCAGCAGCCACTAAGTCTTTTGCTATCCAGTCCGTAATTTGCAAACCACTGTGCGATGCTTTTCGGCTGCCGACAACAGCCACACCTACGCCTTGCAGTAATTCTTTGCGCCCCCGGTAATACAGCAACCACGGCGGATTCTGAATAGACTTTAGCGACTCAGGATAGTCATCACAAAAATACGAAATAACCCCCTGCCGCTCCGGTTGTGTCCATGCTTTCGCCGCTTTCACCCATTTAGGGTCGACCGGTTTAAACGATTGCCCCCATCGTTCAGATAGCTCGGCAATAGAGGAACATTCCCTTGCCGCTTTCTGTACCTTGTTTGGCGCCTTTGACGCCCCCATTAATAAACATAACTGCTCAGCATCCATGCCCTGTCCTTCACCGGTCAATTTAAGGTAAACTATAGGGTAGATGAAGTTTTGGAGGTTTCTATGGCAAAAATGACAGTTCTTAAATATCCCGACGAACGTTTACGTAAAGTCGCACAACCAATTGCGAAAGTAGACGATTCTATCCGTGCGGTTATCGATGATATGTTCGAAACCATGTACGACGAACAAGGCGTAGGACTTGCGGCGACGCAAGTAGACGTGCACCAGCGCTTGTTTGTCGCTGACTGCAGCGAAGATCAAAATGAACCACTGGTTTTTATTAATCCGGAAATAACCAAGGCCGAAGGGCATTTTAAAAATGACGAGGGCTGCCTGTCGTTCCCGGGGGTTTACGCCAAAGTTGAGCGGGCCGAAACCATTACCGTAAAAGCGTTGGACAAAAATGGTGAAGAGTTCTCACTGAATGCAGAAGGCTTACTGGCTATTTGTATCCAGCACGAAATTGACCATTTAAATGGCAAGCTGTTTGTAGATTACCTATCGCCATTGAAACGTGAGCGCATTCGCAAGAAGCTTGAAAAAGAGCAGCGTTTAGCAGAGAAGTTTGCGTCGGAAGCCCAATAATGCGCATCGTTTTTGCCGGAACTCCTGACTTTGCGGCACAGCACTTGTCGCACCTTTTGGACACCGACTTTGATATTGTCGGTGTCTATACCCAACCTGATCGCCCTGCCGGGCGCGGGAAAAAATTACAACCTAGCGCCGTTAAGCAGCTGGCTGAAGCCAATCAGTTACCCGTCTTTCAGCCCGAGTCGCTGAAAACGGAGGAAGCACAGGAGCAGCTCCAGGCATTAAAACCGGATATCATGATTGTTGTCGCTTATGGTTTACTGTTGCCACAGGCGGCGCTCGATATTCCCGCCAAAGGCTGCCTGAATGTGCATGGCTCCCTGCTACCGAGATGGCGAGGCGCAGCCCCTATTCAACGAGCGGTATGGGCAGGTGATACAGAGTCAGGCGTTGCGGTTATGCAAATGGAAGCAGGGTTAGATACAGGTCCTGTACTACTGGAAAAGCGCTGCGTAATTGACCCTAACGAAACCTCCGCATCGCTGTATAAGAAGCTGGAAGCGCTTGGGCCACAAGCTTTAGTTGAAACACTAAGAGACCTAGATGCATATCAGGCGAACGCAACCGTTCAGGATGATACACAGGCCACTTATGCGAAAAAACTCAGCAAAGCAGAAGCGAAAATAGACTGGAATGAGTCTGCTGCTTTTATAGAACGATGTACTCGCGCATTTACTCCTTGGCCTGTCAGTTGGTGCGAGTCTGACCAGCTGGGTGAACAGAAAACCATTAAAATACTTGAAGCTGAAATTTCCCAAGGAGCAACCCGGGAGGCTCCCGGAACCATCGTACAAAGCTCCAATGACGGCATTGATGTCGCCACCGGAGACGGTGTTCTAAGAATTACTAAAGCGCAGATGCCGGGCAAGAAACCACAACCCGCGGCTACGCTGATAAACGGTTACGCCAAAGTATTTGCTGAAGGCCTACAGTTATCATGAGTGAGCCGAATAAAACCGAAAGTAAAGGCTCAGGAGCCGCGAGCCGAGCCGCCGCTGCCACTGCGCTTTTTCAGGTGTTGGAAAAAGGTGAGTCTCTATCGACCGCTTTACCCAATGCCACAGCAAAGCTTTCTGCGTCGGATAAACGCTTAGCAAGTGCAATAAGCTATGGTGTATTGCGTGTCCTGCCGACATTAAACAAATTAGTAGGCGCTAAGCTTCAGCAACCCCTTAAAGGTAAGCTTAAAATTCTGCATTATCTGTTGCTGGTCGGTGCTTATCAGCTCTATTGCCAGCGGATAAAAGACCATGCGGCCGTCAGCGCAACGGTTGAAGCGGCTGCCGTTTTAAAAAAGCGGAATAACAAAGCCTTGGTTAACGGGGTGTTACGCCAGCTGTTGCGAGAAGCGCCCGAGGCAAACGACAACTTTGAACGCCAATTACCTGAAGACAACAACCAAAACCACCCGCGCTGGCTGGTTCAGCAACTAGAAAACGACCACGGTAACAAGACAGAGGTTATTCTTCGGGAAAATAACCAGCATCCGCCAATGTGGCTGCGGGTCAATGAGCGGCAGTTTTCTCGTGATGATTATCTTCGTCAGCTGCAAGCCGAGGGCATAGAATCGGTTGCAGACCCTCAGGCCCGTAACGCCATTAGACTGTTAACCCCCTGCTCTGTTGATAAACTTCCCGGTTTCCACGAAGGTGCCGTTTCCGTACAAGATCGTTCCGCCCAACTTGCGGCAGATTACTTAAACGTGGACGCCAGTCATCGTGTTCTCGACTGTTGTGCAGCGCCGGGCGGTAAATTGTTACACCTGTTGGAAAGACACGCTTTCGATTTTCCCGTTCAAGCGGTTGAACTCGATGCAAACCGAATAGAACGCATTAAAGAGAACTTAACGCGTCAGCAGCTCTTCGCAGAGGTTCATTGCGCAGACGCAGCAGATACCTCTGCCTGGTGGGACGGTAAGCCCTTTGACCGTATATTATTAGATGCTCCCTGCTCGGCGACCGGCGTTATTCGTCGTCACCCCGATATCAAATGGCTGCGCCGCCAGAGCGACATAAGCGAGCTTGCAGAGCTTCAGGGCAAAATATTGAGGGCGTTATGGGAAACATTAGCGCCTGGCGGCGAACTTCTGTACGCGACGTGCTCTATATTACGAGATGAAAACCAAACGCAGGTTGAGGCTTTCCTAAAACAGCACAGCGATGCTACTCTCATACCCATAGAGGCGAATCGGGACATGTTGCAAATTCTACCCGGTGAAGCTGACGGCGACGGATTCTTTTACGCGAGACTCAAAAAAGCACAATGAAAATTATCATACTTGGGGTTGGTCAGGTTGGAGGCACGCTTGCTGAGAACTTAGTTGGCGAGCGCAACGATATTACCATTGTCGACACAAATGCCGATTTGCTAGACGACTTGCAGGACAAATATGATCTGCGTGTGGTAGCAGGAAATGGCGCTCACCCGGACGTTTTAAGGCGTGCGGGGGCAGACGACGCCGACCTACTTATTGCTGTAACCAGCAGCGATGAGACCAATATGATTGCCTGCCAGGTCGCGTACTCTATTTTCAATACACCAAAGAAAATTGCCCGGATTCGCTCAGAAGAATACATTCGCTACAAAGATCAGCTGTTTCACAACCAGGATGCGCCGGTCGATAACATCATTTCACCCGAGCAGCTCGTTACCAATTACATTAAGCGACTTATTGACTACCCCGGCGCTTTACAGGTTATGGAGTTTGCCGGTGGCCGTGCGTCTCTCGTTGCCGTAAAAGCCTATTATGGCGGTAAGCTGGTGGGGCATGCTATTTCCACCTTGCGCGAGCACATCCCCAATATCGACACCCGTGTCGCAGCCATTTACCGTCAAGGTAAGCCTATTCGCCCCACCGGAACAACGGTTATTGAAGCCGACGATGAAATATTCTTCATCGCGGATACCCGACACATTAGTACAGTCATGCAAGAGCTGCAAAAGCTTGAAGACAAGTATCGCCGAATTATGATTGTTGGCGGCGGTAATATTGGTGCAGGCTTAGCGAAGCAGCTTGAAAGTGATCATCGGGTTAAGCTGATTGAACGCTCGGAAGCGCGAGCTGAGGAGTTGTCGCAGCGCCTGGAGCACACCCTAATTTTCCGTGGTGATGCGTCTGACCAAAAGCTATTAGAAGAAGAACACGTTGAAGACATTGATGTTTTCATTGCCGTCACCAACGACGATGAAGCGAATATCATGTCGGCTATGCTGGCTAAACGTATGGGCGCTCGCAAAACCATGGTGCTTATTCAACGCAGCGCTTATGTCGATTTAGTGCAAGGCGGAGAAATTGATATTGCCATTTCGCCGCAACGGGCAACCGTGTCGGCATTACTGACTCATGTCCGTCGAGGCGATATTGTTAATGTTTACTCTCTGCGAAAAGGTGCTGCGGAAGCTATTGAAGCCATCGCGCACGGCGACGAAGACACCTCAAAAGTAGTTGGTAAGGCCATTAAAGACATCAAATTACCACCGGGTACGACCATTGGCGCAATTGTACGTGGTAACGAGGTGCTTATGGCACACAGTGAAACCATCATTCATTCGGACGACCACGTTATTCTGTTCTTACTGGATAAGAAGTACATTGATCAGGTTGAGCGAGTTTTCCAACCCAGTGCGATGTTCTTTTAATCGATGGGTTCATAAGGCCGCAGTTGCACACGCCCTTGTGTGGCGGCCTTTAGTTTTTCCTGTAGTTCATCAACCTTAGACGGCTCTATTCGTACTTCTTGTTTAATAATATCGCTGTATTCAGCTTCCCAAACCTCAGCGTCATAACGCTCAAAAAGCGGCTCAACAGCACCTTGGTCAGTATAGTCAAAATTGACTGAAAAAGGCTTTTTGAATATTAAGGTTTCGGCAGCCAAGTCAGGCAAAGCTTCAAGTACCGCATCTTTATAGGCTCGCTGAAGACCGCCTGTGCCTAATTTCGTTCCCCCAAAGTATCGAACAACCACAGCAGTTACCTGTCCTATACCGACGTCACACAGTGCCATCAACATAGGCCTGCCAGCCGTTCCAGAGGGCTCACCATCATCACTATAAGCATAACCGTTACTATCATTAGGGTGACCAAATACCGAAGCAGTGCAATAGTGGCTCGCTTTTGGGTAGCGCTTCTTAACTGACTCTTTGAAGTCGCTAGCTTCTTCAGGATTTTTCGCCGGGCTTATACACGCGATAAACCGACTGCCTTTCACTTCAATTTCTGCTTCAGCATCACTTATGGCAATTAAATAGCTCTCGTCTGACAACTTAACCCACCTTTAATTTAAAGTCTTTCAGCTCTGTTCGGCGCGTTAAGTTATCATTTTTTTCACGGTACACCACAATGTTATCTTCAATTCGAACGCCACCGAACGGGCGAAACTCTTCGACACGCTTCCAATTAATCAGGTGCTTCTTATTCGACGACGCCAGCTTATTCAGCAAAGGCTCAATAAAGTAAATGCCGGGCTCTATGGTGTAAACCTGCCTTGCCTCAACCGTTCGTGTTGTCCGCAGCGTGAGTTGACCTTTAGGTGACGGAATAGGAGTGCCCCGCTCATCAGCTTGCGCTGCGCCAACATCATGGACTTGTAAACCAAGTGGATGCCCTAAGCCATGCGGGAAAAAGACCGTTGTAATACCCTCTTCAATAATTTGCTCAGGACTACAACGAACAAAGCCAAACGCAAACAACAAATTGGCTATTTGTTCGTGAGCAAGCTTGTGCAAGTCAGGGAAACTGACACCAGGCTTCAACTTATCAATCAGCGCCAACGTAATCTGATCGACAGCCACAATGAGCTCTTCGTATTCGTTATGTTCGTACGACCAAGTCCGGGAAATATCTGCTGCGTATCCGCAAACCTCCGCGCCAGCATCAACGAGCATTGAGCGCAACGGTGTTTTATTTGCAGTAGCAAGCTGCCAGTGATGCAGCACACTGGCATTTTCATTCTGGCCAATAATGTGGCTGTACGGCACCTCGTTCTGGCCTTGCTTAGTTTCTGACATATAGCTCAGTAAGCACTCGAATTCAGAAGCACCCTCAGCAAAAGCCTCAGCTGCCGCTATGTGCCCTCGTGCGGCGAGTTCATTCGCCTCTTCTAAACAGGCAAGTTCGTAATCGGTTTTAAATAACCGGTGATAATGGAAAAAGTGTAATACCGGGTCTGGATTGATATTGTCAAAACCTAAAGCTTTAGCCACCTCGATATGCTCACCAATATAAGCGGCGTGCTTTTTGTCATAAGGTAACAGCGTTTCTATAGCTTCAGGTGTTTTTAAATGTTCCACGTGGAACGCCGCGGTCCAATCTTCAGACTCAACCGATTTAACGGTATGCCAAAAGTCATCAGCTGCCAGCAAAACCAAGGTCGGCTTTGTTTTTAGTTGAACGATAATCCAGGCGTTCGGTAATTGCGTTTCTGGACACCATGCTTTGAAGTGAGGGTTCGCTCTAAACGGGTAATTCATGTCATCCAGAAACCAGCGCTTTTGCTGACCTGAATGAATCGCGAGTAACTCTAAATTCTCTCTTTCTAACAAGCGTTCTGCACGCTTTTGCAATTCATCAATGTGGCTTTGAAACAACCGCCATAAACCGGCCGATGTGGTCATAAAGTCGTCCTATTCTGAACCAACAATTTTCATGTCTATCACGTCTTCAAATAAATTATCTTCTTTACCACCTAACATCCGATAAATCTGCTGATAACTTAATACCGCTTTAACGTAATCTCTTGTTTCATAATAGGGTATTGTTTCAATCCATGCATCTGCTTCCATAGGCTCTTCCGGCAGCCACTCTTTCACCCGGTAGTAGCCCGCGTTATAGCTCGCCGTTGCCAGTAACCAATTGTTTTCGAAACGATGCTTTAAGCGGCCTAAATAATAAGTGCCCAAACGCACATTAACGGACGGATTGTTCAGGCGTCGCCAATTGCCCTTTCCATCAAGCTTTTTAGCGGTACTTGGCAGTATTTGCATAAGCCCCCGCGCGCCCGCACTTGAATAGGCATCGTGTCGAAACGCACTTTCTCGCCGGGTTATTGCCAAAGCCCACTCTTCATCGATTCCTGCAGCTTGAGATGCTCGACTTAGAATATCCTGATAGGCCAATGGAAACCGAATACCCACTGCGTCAAAATGACCAATTTGCGCGAGTGTCCAAATGGCTTGATCGTGCCACCCCCACTCACTTGCCAAATACGCAGCAACTTTTTGCTCTTCACCGTCGAGTTGGGTCAGTAGATGGTTCCATTCTCTGCGAGCATCCACCCAACGTTCGAGCTGAATAAACTCGTAAGCCCGCTGGACACTGGGGTGACTGCGCACCTGCTCTAACTGAAGTACGCTTACTTCCAGCTTTTCCTGCTCGAGGCTAATAGGCTTTTGCAATCGCGCGGCCGCTAAAAAGCCATAATAATGACGCTCGTCTGATAAGTCCTCATAAAGCTCCTGCGCGACAAGCTCATTCCCAAGCTTTTCCTCACTACGCGCCAGCCAATAACGCCACTGGTTCCCTTGTTTTATGGCAATAGGCAACGCGTTGATAACCGTTCTTAGCCCTTCAAAATCATTATCCTTTAAATGCACCGCTAACCGCCACTGCAACACCCTTTCATTCAATGCTTCAGGTGGTACTCGCGAATGCCAAATTCTTGCTTCAGGGTGGTCATCTAAACTCAGCGCCACCGCAAATTCTTCGGCTATCTCAGCGAGTTGCTCATCATAAAAAGGGAGGCTGTCTTTCAGTTTTTTATAAGTCCTTAGAGCGATACTTTCATCTCGCCAAACCAGCTTTTTCAAACCAAAAGTCGCAATTTCGGCCTCTTTATTGGGGTAACGACCTTTAAACCAACTGCCATTCTCTAACGCAGCCGGCGAGTAACGCACCTTATGATAAAACTCGCCAAGATACTGCTGCAGTTCCGGAAGCAGGCCCGTCAGGTAGGGAACAAGCGTCGCATTACCACTGGTAGCCGCTAATCGCAGACGTTTCCAAACCAGCTCGTCTGTGCGTCCGCCTAACTCAGTCCATTCTTGTAATATCGGATCGCAGGCTTGAGGCAGAGAGAAGCCATGTTGCCAAATAGCATCGACCTGCCGCTTGAAGGGGCCGTCTTCTAAGCCCTGTTTACGGCGCGCATGAATAAACTGGCAGCGATGAGTGAGGGTTCCGGGGTGTCTAAAGTCGCGAATGAAGCGTTTGTGCTCGTCTTCGCCAGCCAGATAACTTAACCAGGGTTGGCGCAGCTGCCAATCCAGTGGCGTGCCTTCATAATCTTCAAGGAACTTTAACACTCTGTCTTCGTTGGCTAAGTAGCCCACCTGCTCCAGACGAGCAAGCTCCAGATAAGGTTTTAAAGGGTAGCCTTCAAGCTCTTTGAGTAACTGCCGGTACTCATTTAAACGCCCTCTTTTGGCTGCGTACTCTGCCTTTTTAAAGAGTTCTCGTTGCTGTTCCCGCTGCTCTGACCCCATCACTTCGGTAACCGCCGGCTCTGCATGCGAAAGCCCGCCTATAGCAACTGCGCAAGCGAAAATAAAAGGACGACTGTAACGTAGGATAAACGACTGCTTGTTCATTAATTCAAACGCATGTTTAAATAACCGTTGAAAAATTAGCGTATTCACGCCAAACTCTCTCTACCTTAACCCAAAGCTATAACAGAATCAGTTTCTTTACAGCAACAAATTAATGGAAGTCGTGGGAGACCCAAGATGATCTATCAAGGTGAAAGCATTCGGGTCGATTTTATCGAACCAGGTTTCGCAGAATTACAATTTGATGCGAAAGGCTCGGTTAATAAATTCGACCAGGCAACATTAGAAGAATTCAGCGAAGCGCTGACTAAATTACAAAACACGGACGACTTACGTGGCGTCATCGTGACCAGCAGCAAGTCGACCTTCATTGTCGGCGCTGACATTACCGAGTTCCTGACGCTTTTCTCTGATCAGGAAAAAACCCGCAGCTGGGTCGCAAAAGCATCGCGCGTATTTGACCAATTGGAAGACCTGCCAGTACCCACCGTTGGTGCGGTTAAAGGTTTCGCGTTAGGCGGTGGTTGTGAAGCACTATTAGCCTGTGACTACCGTGTAGCGGATACCACAGCGACTATTGGTCTGCCGGAAGTGAAACTGGGTCTTATTCCTGGCTTTGGTGGCACGATGCGTTTACCACGCGTTATTGGTCCAGACAACGCATTAGAGTGGATCACCACAGGTAAAAACAACAAAGCAGAAGACGCGCTTAAAGTTGGCGCTATTGATGCGATTGTTGAGCCAGAGAACCTGACAAAAGCGGCGCTGAATTTAGCGAAAGCTGCTGCTGCCGGCGAGCAAGACTGGAAAGCCAAGCGTCAGCCTAAGTTAGACCCACTGAAAGCTAACGACACCGAGTTAATGATGACGTTGGTGACCGCTAAAGGCTTGATTGCAGCCAAAGCCGGTAAACACTACCCAGCACCGCACAAGGCGTTAGAAGCGATTGAAAACGGTGCTCGCGAGCATCGCGAAGGCGCATTGAAAGCAGAAAACAACGCGTTTTTCGATCTGACTCAAACTGACGCGTGTCAGGCACAGGTTGGTATCTTCCTGGCCGATCAGGCCGTTAAAGGTAAGTCGAAGAAATACGCCAAAGCCGCAACCAAAGAAATCAAAACAGCAGGTGTTTTAGGCGCAGGTATTATGGGCGGCGGCATCGCTTACCAGTCTGCCTCGAAAGGCGTGCCGGCCGTGATGAAAGACATCAAGCAAGATGCCCTAGATCTGGGCATGAAAGAAGCTGGCAAGATCCTGAAAAAAGGCGTTGAGCGCGGTAAAGTGAGCAACGAGAAGATGATTAAAGTCTTGTCGTCTATCACCCCGACCTTGCTGAACGACGCCGTTAAAAACGTCGACATTGTGGTTGAAGCCGTTGTTGAGAACCCGAAAGTTAAAGGCTCAGTGCTGGCTGAAATTGAAGGCGTTATCGGTGACGACGCTATTTTAACGTCAAACACCTCAACCATTTCGATTACTGAATTAGCGAAGAACCTGAAGCGCCCTGAAAAATTCTGCGGCATGCATTTCTTTAACCCGGTACATAAGATGCCGCTGGTTGAGATTATTCGTGGTGAGAAAACCTCAGACGAAACGGTTAACGCTGTTGTAGCGTACGCACTGAAACTCGGCAAAACCCCTATCGTCGTTAATGACTGCCCTGGGTTCTTAGTGAACCGTGTACTCTTCCCTTACCTGGCAGGCTTTGCCGGTATGGTTGATGAAGGCATTGATTTCGTCGGCATCGACAAGGTTATGGAGAAGCAGTTCGGCTGGCCTATGGGTCCTGCGTACTTGAGCGACGTTGTCGGCATCGACACGGCGGATCATTGTACCGTTGTTATGGAAGCAGGCTTCCCTACCCGCATGAAGCGCGACACCTCAAGCGCTATTGCGAAGTTGGCAGCTGCTGAGCGTTACGGTCAGAAAAACGGTAAAGGCTTCTATGTTTACGGCACCGACAAAAAAGGTAAGCCAACCAAAGAAGCTGATCGGGCGACTTATGAGTTACTAGGCTGTGAACAAGGCAAAAAGCTGGACGCAGACGAAGTGATTGCTCGCTGCATGATCCCAATGGTGAACGAAGTGGTTCGCTGCCTGGAAGAAGACATCGTGGGCTCTGCGGCAGAAGCTGACATGGCACTGCTTTACGGTTTAGGTTTCCCTCCATTCCGTGGCGGCCCGTTCCGTTACCTGGAGACGGTAGGTATCGACAACTTTATTCAACTGGCAGACAAATACGCGCACCTGGGTGAAATTTACCAAGTAACTGACGGTATGCGCGAAATGGCTAAAGCCGGTAAATCTTACTTTGACACAACCAGCGCGAAGTAAGGCTTGAGGAGGTTATTAAAATGAAAGACATCGTCATTGTAGATTGTATTCGTACGCCAATGGGGCGTTCAAAAAATGGTGTTTTCCGCCATACTCGTGCCGAAGACCTCTCAGCTGCGCTGATGAAGGGCTTACTTGAGCGTAACCCGGAAGTTGACCCGGAAGAACTGGAAGACATTTACTGGGGTTGTGTACAGCAAACCTTAGAACAAGGCTTCAACATTGCGCGTAACTCAGCGTTAATTGCCGGCATTCCACACAAAGTAGCCGGTGTTACCGTTAACCGTCTGTGCGGCTCATCAATGCAGGCGTTGCACGACGCTACCCGCGCTATTATGAACGGCGACGGCGAGATCTTTATGGCCGGTGGTGTTGAGCACATGGGTCACGTACCAATGACTCACGGCATCGACTTTCACCCGGGCATGAATAAGTCTGTAGCAAAAGCTTCAGGCAGCATGGGTATGACAGCTGAATTGTTGTCTCGCAAGTTCGGTATTACCCGTGAACAACAAGACGAATTCGGCGCGCGCTCTCATAAGAAAGCGCACGAAGCGACTGTTGAAGGCCGCTTTGCGAAAGAGATTTACCCAATTAACGGCCACAATGCCGACGGCGAATTAGTGCGTGTGACAGAAGACGAAGTGATTCGTCCGGAAACCACCGCAGAAGGCCTGTCACAGCTTCGCCCGGTGTTTGACCCGGCCAACGGTACGGTAACCGCAGGTACATCGTCAGCCTTGTCTGACGGCGCAGCTGCCATGTTGGTTATGTCTGCTGATAAAGCCAAAGAACTGGGTCTGACGCCACGCGTTAAGATTCGCTCAATGGCCGTTGCAGGCTGCGATCCTTCCATTATGGGTTACGGCCCCGTTCCGGCAACTGAGAAAGCACTTAAACGTGCTGGTGTGTCTATTGACGACATCGACGTTGTTGAACTGAACGAAGCCTTTGCCGCACAGTCACTGCCTGTACTTAAAGGTTTAAAACTGTTCGACAAGATGGAAGAGAAAGTGAACCTGAACGGCGGTGCTATCGCTTTAGGTCACCCATTAGGCTGTTCCGGTGCTCGTATTTCAACGACGCTAATTAACCTGATGGAAGAGAAAAACGCGAAGCTTGGCTTAGCCACCATGTGCATTGGCCTTGGCCAGGGTATTGCTACTGTCTTCGAACGCGTTTAAAAGAAACAGCAAAACTAGAGCGGTTTAACACTTTAACTGCTCTGAGGAAGGGGGGAGCGAAGGCTCGCCCCTTTTTATTGTCAGGAAATACTCAGAAACACGCCGTGAACCCATCCCTGGGGGCTTGACTGCAGCCATCCATGGCTGCAGACAGTTTCTGAGTATTTCCCGCCAACAAACAGCGGTGCAATCCATCACTCCCCCCTCACCTCTTAGTCGCGAAAGTGTTAAACTCTCTGTTAATTCCACTTAATTTGCTAACGCTAATGACTCAAATTACCTGCGACAAAGAACTCGATACCCTTGGCCTTAAATGCCCGGAGCCCGTAATGTTAGTTCGTGCGGCTATTCGTAAAATGGAAGTTGGTGAGGTGTTACTGATTATTGCGGATGATCCCGCAACAACCCGGGATATTCCGGGCTTTTGCGAGTTTATGGAGCATGAACTAGTGGGCTCTGAAACCGAAGAGATGCCTTACCGCTACTGGGTTAGGAAATCCCACTAAAAGCCTGACGTTTAGGTATCAGGCTTTATCTTTATTTAAGTACATTTCCCAGAACTCAGCCTGTCCAACATCGCCCAGTTCATAAGCTTCAAACCCGAAGTTTTTGTAGGCCTGCTTGGCACGGTCATTGTTCTCAAGCACTTCCAGTGTCAGCTTCACGCAGCCACGGAATTCTGCCAGTGTTTTCACTTCTTCCAGCAGTTTACGCGCAACGCCCTGTCCCCGGTACTCTGGAATGACGGCTATGTCATGAATGTTCATTAGTGGCTTAGCTGCGAAAGTAGAAAAACCTTCCACACAGTTTGCAACGCCAACCGGGGTATCGCCATCGTAGGCCAGCAATGAAAATACATGGTCTCTTTTTGCCATTTCATCTATCAGGTTTTCTTTCACTTCGTCTGAGATACCTTCGCCGCCGCCCATTGGGTCTTTGGCATAAGCGTCGAGCATAGCGATAACCGCGCTGCGATGTTTGGGATTATTGTAATCCGCCAGTGTTATTTCAATCATTCTTCCTTCGCTCTTTTGACAACGTTCTATAACGTAAATTGTTTCATCTGTTTTACGACGGGCTCGTAACAATGACAACTGATAACATGGTCGTTAACCATACCAACTGCTTGCATAAAAGCATAGCAAATGGTGGGGCCAACGAACTTGAATCCCGCCTTTTTCAACGCTTTTGCCATTGTTCTCGAGGCTTCGGTTTCCGTGGGGATTTCCGCTTGTGTTTTGTACTTGTTAATAACGGGCTTTCCGCCAACAAAAGACCATAACCACTGTTCAAACTTAATACCCTGCTCTTCCAGCTTTAAATAAGCTTCAGCGTTGGTAAAAATGGCGTCTATTTTCTTCTTACTGCGAATAATATCACTATTGGTGTACAGCGCTTCTTTATCTTCGTCACTCATTGCCACAATAGCTTGTGGGTTAAAGTTTAAAAAAGCATTCTCGTAGCCAGCTTGTTTGCGCAAAATGGTTATCCAGCTGAGACCTGCTTGCTGCCCGTCCAGGCAAAGCTTAGCAAAGAGCTCTTGCGGGTCACTGACTGGTCTGCCCCAGACATTGTCGTGATAAGCTCGGTAATCGTCAGCAGATTCACACCATGAACACCGTTCTGGCGCATTATTTGTCATGTCATCCCCTATAACCAAGGCGCTTCAGAGGGTATAATCTACGCATATTTTTCGACCATCGGTCAACCACAAATAACAAAGCAGAGAAAGCGTATGTCGAAATACGATGTAAAAACCTTTCAGGGGCTTATTTTAGCCTTACAAGATTACTGGGCTCAGCAAGGCTGTGCGGTGGTGCAACCGCTCGATATGGAAGTGGGTGCAGGTACATTCCATCCCATGACATTCTTACGCTCTTTAGGGCCAGAGCCTGCCAGCTTTGCGTATGTGCAGCCCTGCCGCCGTCCAACAGACGGCCGCTACGGCGAAAACCCAAATCGTCTTCAGCACTATTACCAGTTTCAGGTCATTATGAAGCCGTCGCCCAAGGACATTCAGGAGCTTTATTTGGGCTCTCTGGAACTGTTGGGCTTTGATACGCTAACTCACGACATACGCTTTGTAGAAGATAACTGGGAATCGCCTACTCTGGGCGCCTGGGGCTTAGGCTGGGAAGTATGGCTCAATGGTATGGAAGTCACCCAATTCACCTACTTCCAGCAAGTGGGTGGTTTAGAGTGTCGCCCGGTTGCCGGCGAAATTACTTACGGCCTTGAACGCCTGGCAATGTACATTCAAGGCGTGGACAGCATTTACGACTTAGTTTGGACAGACGGCCCACGCGGTAAAATTCTATACCGCGACGTGTTCCATCAAAATGAGGTTGAGCAGTCGACTTATAACTTCGAGTATGCCGATGTCGATGTTCTTTTTCAGCGCTTTGAAGACTGTGAAAAAGAATGTGAATTACTCATAGAGAAAGCATTGCCACTTCCAGCTTACGAGCAAGTCATGCGAGCCTCTCATGCATTCAATTTGTTGGACGCCAGACACGCAATCTCCGTGACCGAAAGGCAACGTTATATATTGCGAGTACGTACCATGGCTAAGGCAGTTGCTGAAACTTATTATCAGGCACGAGAAGCATTAGGCTTCCCTCTGGCCGACACGAAAGCCGAAGACTAAGGAGAGCATAGCTGTGAATAAAGACAATTTACTGATTGAGTTAGGCACGGAAGAGCTTCCTCCAAAGGCTTTAAGAGCATTACGTGATAGTTTTAAGTCGGGCATACAAGCCGGTTTAGAATCGGCCGAGCTGTCTTTCGAGAGCATAGACGCTTATGCGACACCACGTCGTTTAGCGGTGCTTGTGAATCAGGTAGAGACAGAACAACAGGACAAAGTTGTAGAAAAACGAGGTCCTGCGGTTAACGTTGCCTTTGATGATGCAGGTAATCCGACCAAGGCAGCAGAAGGCTGGGCTCGCTCTAATGGCATTACGGTTGACCAGGCTGATCGCTTAAAGACCGATAAAGGCGAATGGCTACTTCATAAAGCAACGGTTAAAGGCCAGTCTTTAAAGCAGTTAGCGCAAGGGGTTATTGAGTCAGCGATTAAGACACTGCCTATTCCTAAGCCCATGCGCTGGGGAAACAGTACCGCTCAATTTATTCGTCCGGTACACACACTGACAGTCATGCTTGGTGATGAACTCATTGATGCCGAAGTATTGGAAACAAAAAGCGCTCGTTTTATTCAGGGGCATCGCTTCCATTCCAAAGAAGGTTTCGAGCTTGATCATGTCGACAACTACTTAAGCAATCTGCGTGCAGCGAAAGTGATCGCTAACTTCGAAGAGCGCATTGATATTATCCAGTCCGAAGTCACGCGCTTAGCAAGCGAACTTGGTGGTCGCGTTATTCAGGACGATGATTTAGTCGAAGAAGTGGCTGCATTAGTCGAATGGCCAGTTGCTTTAACAGCAAGTTTTGATAAAGGCTTTTTGGACGTACCTAAAGAGCCGCTTATTGTCACCATGAAAGATGACCAACGTTACTTCCCGGTCGAGGACGGTAACGGCCAGTTACTGCCGCAATTCATATTCATTACGAATATTGAAAGTCGCGACCCGCAGCAAATCATTCATGGCAACGAGAAAGTCATTCGCCCTCGCCTGGCTGACGCTCAGTTTTTCTTTGAGTCCGACAAGAAGCAGTCTCTTGAGTCGAGAGTCGCCAAACTCGATTCGGTTCTTTTCCAGAAGCAACTTGGCAGTATTGGCGACAAAGCTCGTCGTATCGCTAAATTGGCAGGAAAAATTGCGTCGCTTCTTAAAGCGGACGCTCAAGCAGCTAAACGCGCCGGTTTGCTGTGTAAGGCTGACTTGGTTTCCGATATGGTTTCAGAGTTCCCCGAAACTCAAGGCGTTATGGGTAAACACTACGCGCTTAATGATGGCGAAACTGCCAGAGTTGCAGAGGCTATAGAGCAACACTACTGGCCTCGTTTCTCGGGCGACCATTTACCCGAAAGCAAAGAAGCGTGCGCTGTTGCGCTTGCAGATAAGCTAGATACCCTAGTCGGTATTTTCGGTATTGGCCAAGTGCCAAAAGGTGACCGCGACCCATTCGCTCTGCGACGTGCTGCACTTGGACTTTTACGCACATTGGTTGAGCGTGATTTACCGCTCGACTTAAATGAGCTTTTAGCAGCCTCGGCCGAAGGTTTTGGAGACAAGCTGTCTAACCAAACGGTAAAAGCCGATGTCTTCGACTTCCTGCTGGGTCGTTTCCGTCCATGGTATCAAGAGCAAGGTATTTCCGTTGATGTCATTCAGGCGGTGCTTGCTCGCTCTCCGTCAAAACCGGTCGATTTCGACAAACGCGTTAAAGCCGTTGAAACGTTTAAATCGCTGGATTCAGCAGAGAGCTTAGCTGCCGCGAATAAACGCGTAGGTAATATACTGGCAAAATCTAAGGAATCGATAGACGGTAAGGTTCAACCAAACCTTTTAAACGAAGCCCCTGAAAAAGCTTTGTATCAGTTGCTAGACGAAACAGAGCAAACGGTTAAACCGCTCATTCAGGACGGTAACTACACCGATGCCCTGACGCAACTGTCTAATCTGAGAGAGCCTGTGGATGAGTTCTTCGAGCACGTTATGGTGAATGCTGAACAAGATGATATCCGGCTTAACCGCTTGAACTTGCTGTACCGTTTACGCCAATTGTTCCTGGAAATAGCGGATATTTCATTACTGCAATAACCGTTTAATAGACAAAGAAAAAGGCGGCTCCGGAAACGGAAGCCGCCTTTTTTGTATCATTACTAACTGACTAAACGTCCAAGTTTGCCACTTTAAGAGCATTAGACTCAATAAATGCTCGACGTGGTTCTACTTCATCACCCATGAGGGTTGTGAATAGTTGGTCTGCGCCAATCGCGTCTTCAATAGTTACTTGAAGCATGCGACGCGTTTCAGGATCCATAGTGGTTTCCCAAAGCTGATCCGGGTTCATCTCGCCCAAACCTTTGTAGCGCTGTACGTACATGCCTCGTTTGGATTCACTAATCAGCCATTCTACGGCATCGACGAAATGCGACACTGGCTGTTTCTTCTCACCACGCAAGACATAACCGCCCTCTTCAACTAAAGAGTCAATTTCTTCACCCAAGGTGACAATTTGCTCGTAGTCTTTGGACATTAAGAACTCGTAATTTAGCGGGTAATCGGTATCGACACCATGCTGGCGAATGGTCGTTGTCGGTAACCACATCTTACGCTCTTCGTCTTCATGCAAAGAGATAGTATAAGTGGCTGAATCAACTTCGCGAGCGGTTAGGTCATCATTAAGTGTCTTAACCCAGCCTTCCATGTAGCTTTGGTCTTTCAAGCGCTCATCCGTTAAACGAGGCGCATAGAATAAACGCTGCAGGAACTTCTCAGGCATACGACGACTTAGCCGCTTAATGTTTTCTTGTGCCATTTGGTAGCCGTTTACTAAGGTTTCCAAACGCTCGCCCGAAATACCCGGAGCAGTCTCGTTCACATGCAAAGATGCATTATCTAACGCAAGGCTGGTCAAATAACGAATAAGTGCTGGGTCATCTTTTATGTAGACTTCCTGTTTGCCCTTTTTCACTTTATAAAGCGGTGGCTGAGCAATATAAATATAACCACGCTCAATAATTTCCGGCATTTGGCGGTAGAAAAACGTCAGTAGCAATGTGCGAATGTGAGAGCCGTCAACATCCGCATCGGTCATGATAATAATTCGGTGGTAGCGGGTTTTATCCGGGTCATATTCATCTCGACCAATGCCGCAACCCATAGCCGTTATCAACGTTCCTACTTCCGCCGACGACAGCATCTTATCAAAGCGTGCTTTTTCAACGTTCAGAATTTTACCCTTAAGCGGCAGTATTGCTTGGTTCTTACGGTTACGACCTTGCTTCGCAGAACCACCTGCCGAGTCACCCTCCACAATATAGAGTTCAGAAAGTGCCGGGTCTTTTTCCTGACAATCAGCTAGCTTGCCTGGCAAGCCAGCGATATCTAACGCACCTTTACGACGTGTCATTTCGCGGGCTTTTCGCGCAGCCTCTCGCGCTCGAGCGGCATCAATAATCTTATTAATAATAAGCTTCGATTCGGTTGGGTTTTCTAACAAGTAGTCCGCCAACTGCTCGTTCATTGCTTGCTCAACCGCTGATTTCACCTCAGAAGACACGAGTTTGTCTTTAGTTTGTGATGAAAACTTAGGGTCTGGTACTTTCACAGAAATAATAGCGGTCAAACCTTCGCGAGCATCATCACCCGTCGCTGAGGTTTTTGTCTTCTTAGTGAAGCCTTCTTTTTCCATGTAAGCATTCAATGTACGCGTCAAAGCTGCACGGAAACCCGCTAAGTGAGTACCACCGTCGCGCTGTGGAATGTTGTTCGTAAAGCAATAAATATTCTCTTGGAAAGAGTCATTCCACTGCATACTTACTTCAACGGATATACCGTCTTCTCGTTCCGCCGCAAAGTGGAATGCTTTCTCATGAATAGGCGTTTTATTCTGGTTTAAGTAATTAACAAAAGCGGCAATACCGCCTTCGTATTTAAATAAATCTTCACGGTCATCGCGCTCGTCACGTAAACGAATACCAACGCCAGAGTTTAGGAATGACAATTCGCGTAAACGTTTGGCCAAAATGTCGTAATGAAAAACAGTGTCACTGAAGGTTTCAGCACTTGGCCAAAAACGCAGTTCAGTACCTGTTGAGTCGGTATCGCCAATAGGTTTAACGTCGCTTTCAGGTTCACCCATATGATAGGTTTGTTCATAAACCTTACCCTGACGACGAATGGTTAACTGCAGCTTTTCAGACAGTGCGTTAACGACTGAGACACCAACACCGTGTAAACCGCCCGATACTTTATACGAGTTATCGTCAAATTTACCACCAGCATGAAGTACGGTCATAATAACTTGAGCGGCCGACACACCCTCTTCTTCATGAATGTCGACAGGAATTCCACGGCCATCATCTTTTACTGACACGGAACCGTCAGAATGAATAGTGACGAGAATTTCTGAACAATGCCCAGCCAAAGCCTCATCGATAGAGTTATCGACAACCTCAAAAACCATGTGATGCAGACCTGTGCCATCGTCCGTATCGCCAATATACATCCCTGGACGTTTACGAACTGCATCCAATCCTTTAAGGACCTTTATACTCGATGAACCGTAGTTATTTTCTTCCATAGTTATTATCTCGATATCATTCGTTTATTGCCCCATGTTCCACGTGGAACATTTTGGGCGATTTTTGAAATTTATCCGACAACTGCTTTCCAGTAATCGCTGTGACAAACACCTGCGCATTTAATTTTTCTAACTGCTGGCAAAACAATCGTTGATTATCCGCATCCAGTTCAGATGTCAGATCGTCCACTAAGTAAACGCAAGATTCGCCCTTAACAGACTGAAAATGCTTCCCCTGCGCTAACTTTAATGCTGAAACCAACGTCTTTAACTGCCCTCTGGACAATCTGTGTTTTACATCCACGCCATCGGCTAAAATTTTAATATCCGCCTTGTGTGGACCCACTGACGTAAAGCCATATTTCTTATCTTTCTCTGTATGGCCTTCTAAGGCCGAAAAAAGTGATTGGGTACTATCCCACCCTTTTTTTAGTCGAACCTCGATTGTAACATTTGAGAGGAAAGATTTCGCTAATTCTTGTATATAATCCGACAGTTCTTTCAAATAATTTTCACGACTGACACTAATGAGTTCACCATAGTAAGCAAGTTGCTCGAGCCAGTACTTATCTTGTGTTGCAGACGCTGAGTATTGCTTTAATAAACTGTTACGCTGTTTCAGTATTTGAGTGTAAGAAACCCAGTTTTTATAAAACGAATGTTCCACGTGGAACACTCCCCAATCTAAGAACTGACGTCTTAAACTAGGTCCTTCTAAAAGAATATCGACCGACTCCGGAGTCAAAAGCTGAACCGGCACCAAACGTGCGACCTCAGACATTTTTGTTGCGTTGGCATTATCTAAACGCAACGTCTGATCACCGGAAGTAGTCCGACGAACTCCTATAGAATGGTTTTCCGTACGACAAAATATCGTGAATTGATCCGCATGTTCATTTATCAGCTGACGAAATCCACCGGGCCGAAAAGAACGACCAAAGCCTAATAAATAAATCGCTTCTAAAAGGCTTGTTTTACCGGACCCGTTACTGCCGGTAATTAAATTGATATGTCTATCAGGAGAGGTAGCCACTTCCTTAAAGTTTCGAAAGTGGCTTAAATTGAGAGATTCAATAAACATCTACGATGATATTACAGGCGCATTGGCATTATTACGTAACAACATGAGTCATCATGCTGCGGCTCAATCAATGCACTGCTGTTAGAGTCTGACAGTGTGAAAGATACCTGTTCCTCATCAATGTTGCTCATGACATCAAGTAAGTAACTAACGTTGAAACCGATTTCCAAGTCATCGCCCTGGTAGTCGACCTCAATAATTTCTTCCGCTTGCTCTTGCTCTGGGTTAGTTGCGGTAATGCAAAGCTCACCCGAACTTAAGTTTAAGCGAACGCCTCTGAATTTTTCATTCGATAAAATAGAGGCGCGACTGAATGCATGGCGTAAAATATCGCGGTCAGCCACAACCACTTTATCACCGCCGCTAGGTAATACACGACGGTAGTCAGGGAATCGGCCGTCTACTAATTTACTGGTGAACATAAGCTCAGGTGTTTCAACACGAATATGATTATTACCGATAGACACCGTAACTTCGTGTTCGTCATCGCCTAGTAAACGAAGTAGTTCAACCACCCCCTTTCTTGGAACAATCACCTGTCTTTGAGTTAAGCCCGGCTGGTCGATGGCACAGGTGCTCATCGCCAAACGGTGGCCGTCAGTTGCGACCGAGCGCAGCATACCGCTGTCCGTTTCGAACAACATACCGTTTAAATAATAGCGAACATCCTGATTTGCCATGGAGAAATGTGTTTTCTCCATTAAGTCTTTTAAAATACCTTGCTCTGTCACCAGCTGGATATCGCTTTTCCAGTCGTCAATATTCGGGAAATCATCAGCAGACAGGGTGCTGAGTTTAAATTTACTGCGGCCGGATTTTACGGTTGCGCTGTCGCCTTCAGCAGTAAATTCAATAACAGAGCCATCGGGTAAACTACGCACAATGTCCACTAGCTTTTTAGCTGGCACTGTTACCGATGCATCCATATCTGCCGACTCTAGCGCTACAGACGACACCAGTTCTACTTCCAGGTCCGTACCTGTCAGTTTCAACTGACCGTTCTCAACCTGTAACAATAAGTTAGCAAGAATAGGTAAAGTGTGACGTCTTTCTACTGCGCCACTAACAACTTGCAGTGGCTTTAAAAACGCATCGCGATTGATAGAAAATTTCATGACTCATTCCCCTGTAATGACGACATGCTTAAGACGACAACGTCCGTATTAAATTACGATAATCTTCTTTTATGTCGTTCTGAGCATCTTTTAATTCTTGTATTTTTCGACACGCATGGAGCACAGTTGTGTGATCCCGACCACCGAACGCGTCCCCTATTTCCGGCAAGCTGTGGTTGGTCAACTCTTTAGCTAACGCCATTGCTAATTGCCTTGGCCTTGCCACCGATCGGCTACGACGTTTTGACAGGATATCAGCCAACTTAATGTTGTAGTACTCAGCCACCGTCTTTTGAATATTATCAATAGTAACCAGTTTTTCCTGCGCTGCGATAAGGTCTCGTAATGCTTCTCTCACAAAATCGATGGTTATTGGACGACCGGTCAGTTGGACATTTGCAACAACTCGATTCAAAGCACCTTCTAATTCACGAACATTGGAACGTAGTCGTTTTGCGATAAAAAACGCTACTTCATGCGGCATATTTAAACCACGTTCTTCGGCTTTGCGCATTAAAATCGCCACCCGCGTTTCCAGCTCCGGTGGCTCTATGGCAATGGTCAGTCCCCAACCAAAACGTGACTTTAAGCGATCCTCCACCCCTTCTATTTCTTTCGGGTAATGGTCGCTGGTCATGATTATTTGCTGATTTCCCTCCAGCAGAGCGTTAAAGGTATGGAAAAACTCTTCCTGAGACCCTTTTTTATTCGCAAAAAACTGAATGTCATCAATTAGCAAAGCATCGACCGACCGATAATAGCGCTTAAACTCGTTCGTTGAACTATTTCTGATGGAGTTAACCATGTCCTGAACGAAACGCTCTGCTCTAATATAGAACACTTTGGCACCTTTTTTATGCGCCATAATGCCATTACCGACAGCGTGTAATAAGTGCGTCTTACCGAGACCCGTACCACCGTAGACAAATAACGGGTTATAGACACCACCAGGGTTCTCAGCAACCTGAATAGCTGCCGCGCGCGCTAACTGATTCGATTTACCTTCAACGAAATTATCGAAGGTGTACTCTGGGTGGATATTGCTTTCAAATTCTTCCGCGGACTCGTTACTACTTCCCGAAAAACCGGTCGCTTTTTTACGAACAGCTGCTGCTCGCTTTTGCACCGATGCCACTGAAGAAGAGCGGCCGTTAGAGACTTCACCGACTTTCAAAACCACATTCGGGGCGGTTTCACCATTACAAAGGTTTGAAAGGTAGTCGTTAATGGTTTTTAAGTATTTGTCGCGCACCCAGTCAACCGAATAGATGTTCGGCGCAAATAAGGTAAGCGTGTCACCGTTTTGTTCGGCTTGAAGTGGTCTGATCCACGTGTTGAACTGCTGTAACGGAAGCTCCGATTGCAGTCGCTCTGCACATTGTTGCCAAAGCGAATTATTCACACTCTTCTCCTGGATCGTTTATTTATTATAGTATTCATCGATTGTACTTCAGTCATTCGCTTTCCGCTAGTCAAAATGCGTTGAAAACGGCATAAATAAAGGATTTTTTTATTTTATAAAGAGCTATAACTCTGGCTTATATTTTGCTTTAAAAGCGCTATTACAAAATAAACAAAAATTAGAAAAAGTGCATAACTCAAAATTTATCCACATTAAAGAAAACTTAACCGATATAATTGTGGATGACGTCAATTTGCGAAAATCGTCAAAAAGTCAGCGAAAAAGGCTAATAAATGCACGCGTATTCGTTGACTAGCGGGGAAAAGATCGGTAAGATCCGCGCTCTAAAAAATTCCCGTCACGTTTGGTTTCAACTTTTTCGGCCAGCGTGGGAACTAGCAAACTGACCGATGGAAGATTAGTTATGAAAAGAACATTTCAACCAAGCGTATTAAAGCGCAAGCGCTCTCACGGTTTCCGTGCTCGCATGGCAACTAAAAACGGCCGTAAAGTATTGGCTCGCCGCCGTGCTCGTGGTCGTAAAGTATTGAGTGCTTAAGAGTATCTCATACGGACGGGAGTTACGTCTGCTAACTCCCTCTGACTTTCAGACTGTATTCTCAAACCCTCCTGTAAAAGCTGTCACTTCTCACATTACTATGTTGGCAACGCCCAACACGAAAGGCCATCCTCGCATCGGCGTTACTATTAGTAAGAAACGAGCCAAACGCGCTGTTGATCGCAATCGTATAAAACGCCAAATGCGCGAGACTTTTCGCTTAAGCCAACATAAACTACCGGCTTTTGACATTGTTATTATTGCCAAGCCAGGTATCGTTGAGCAAGATAACGCCGCTTTACGGGATACGTTGAATTATTTATGGCGAAAATTAGCAAAGCGCTGCGTGCAGTACCAATCGCGCTAATTAAAATCTACCAATGGGTCATAAGTCCGTTACTTGGACCGCGTTGTCGATTTTATCCGTCATGTTCACATTACGCCTGTGAGGCTATTGAAAAACACGGTACAATCCGTGGAGTTTTTCTTGCCACCAAGCGAATCGGTAAATGCCACCCCGGTCACCCGGGCGGTTACGACCCCGTCCCTCCTTGCGAGCAAGAACAAAAAGCTAAAACAGAAAATAACAGTCAATCATTAACGAAACAGCCAACAGAGACGAAATCACTATGAATTCGCCACGTTCAATATTATTTATTGCCTTTTTAGTGGTGTCATTTTTCCTTTACCAAAATTGGGTTGTGGAATCGGCACCAGGTACAACGGCTCCAACAAATTCTGAGTCTACGCAGCTGCAAGCTGCTGACAGCGCAGGCTCAACTGACGTTCCAAGCGGTTCGGTTGCTGCATCCAGCGATGTGCCTGAAGCCGAAGGTGTACCGAAGACGTCAAGCGCTACTACTATTCACGTTGAAACCGATGTACTAGACGTTCAAATAGATACGCGTGGCGGCGATATTGTTTCTGCAAAATTGCTGCAGTTCGCAAAAGAGCTCGACTCTGATAAACGTTTTCAGCTACTGCAAAACGAATCAAACGCCGTTTATATTGCTCAGTCTGGATTAATCGGTGCTGACGGTATCGATAATAAAAAAGGCCGCGCCGTATACAACTACGAAAAAACCGATTATTCATCGACGTCTGAAAAATTAGAAGTGCCTTTGACTTACACAACTGACAACGGCGTGGTCTATCGTAAAATATTCACCTTTACACCGGGTCAATACGACGTCGATGTTCGTTTCGAAATTGAAAACAACTCAGCAGAAACGTTAAGCACTCAGTTTTACGGTCAATTAAAGCGCTCGATGGGAACTGGCGAAAGTGGCAGCATGATAATGCCAACCTACTTCGGTGCCGCTTATTCTCACGACGACGACAAGTTTGAGAAATATGACTTCGAAGATATGCAAGATAAGCGTTTGGATGTCACCTCTCAAACGGGTTGGGTTGGAATGCTGGAGCATTACTTTGTTTCTGCGTGGATTCCAACGCAACAACAAACTAATCGTTTATTCTCGCGTGTTGCCAATGGCTCGCAAGCTATTATCGGTGTGGTTTACCCTGCTACTCAGGTAAATCCAAACAGCACTGAAACTATTGAATCTAAACTGTATTTGGGTCCGAAAGACCAGGACTCAATGGCGCAGTTAGTCGAGCACCTGGATTTAACCGTCGACTACGGTTTCCTTTGGTGGTTAGCGCAACCCATTTTCAAATTACTTCAGTTCTTACAAAGTATCGTTATTAACTGGGGTCTGGCTATTATCTTAACCACGGTTATTGTAAAAGCGCTGCTATTCCCGCTGACCAAAGCACAGTACGTGTCTATGGCGAAAATGCGTATGCTGCAGCCGAAAATGACTGAGCTTCGTGAACGTTACAACAGTGACCGCCAGAAACTGTCTCAGGAAATGATGAAACTGTACAAAACAGAAAAAGTGAACCCACTTGGTGGTTGTTTGCCAATGCTGTTGCAGTTACCTATCTTCCTGGCACTTTACTGGGTACTTCTGGAAAGCGTCGAATTGCGTCATTCAGAATTCATTTTCTGGATTCAGGACCTATCGACTAAAGACCCTTACTACATACTGCCTATACTAATGGGTGCGAGTATGTTCCTGATGCAACGTCTGCAGCCAACGCCGGCAACAGACCCTATGCAACAGAAACTGTTCCAGTATATGCCTGTTGTCTTTACCGTATTCTTCCTGTGGTTCCCATCAGGTCTGGTACTGTACTGGTTAGTCAGTAACTTAATTACCATTGCACAAATGCTGATTATCTACCGTGGGCTAGAGAAGAAAGGCATGATGGTAAGAGGTAATAAGAAGAAATAAACATGATAGACAGCAACATGGACGATACCTTTAGCGATGACACCATAGTCGCTCAAGCGACACCACCCGGTCGCGGTGGTGTTGGTATTGTCCGTGTTAGTGGTTCGGCTGCCACCCAGGTCGCCGAACAGCTATTAGGCCACTGCCCAACACCTCGTAAAGCTGAATACCTTCCCTTTTATGACAGTAACAATGAGTTACTGGACGAGGGTATAGCGCTGTTTTTCAAAGGTCCTAATTCCTTTACCGGTGAAGACGTTTTAGAGCTTCAGGGGCACGGCGGACCGGTATTAATCGACATGATTATAAAAGCGATACTGGAAATGCCTGGTATTCGCCCTGCTCGCCCCGGTGAGTTCAGCGAACGAGCTTTTATGAATGACAAGCTCGACTTAACTCAGGCAGAGGCCATTGCCGACCTTATCGACACCAACTCTGAACAAGCCGCAAAAGCCGCATTACAAAGCTTAAAAGGCGAATTTTCTCACCGGGTCGATCAGCTCGTTGATGCGGTTATTCATCTTCGTATGTATGTCGAAGCCGCTATCGATTTTCCCGATGAGGAAATCGATTTTCTTTCTGATGGCAAAGTATCAGGTGATTTGGCTGAAATTATCGATCAGTTGTTCCATATAGAACAGGAAGCACGACAAGGCACTTTAATGCGCGAAGGCATGCGGATCGTTATTGCCGGACGCCCCAACGCAGGTAAATCCAGTTTACTTAATGCGCTGGCGGGACGCGAGTCGGCCATAGTCACTGAAATTGCAGGCACCACTCGCGACGTATTGCGTGAGCACATTCAAATAGACGGCATGCCGTTACATATTATTGATACGGCCGGTTTACGCGAAAGCCCGGATCAGGTTGAGCAAATAGGTATTGAACGTGCCTGGGACGAAATTCGCCAAGCCGATCGTGTACTGTTTATGGTCGATAGTCAGGAAACCTCGGCAATACACCCTGACGATATTTGGCCGGAGTTTTTTGCCCAACTGCCCGACGACATGCCTTACACCGTTATTCGTAACAAAGTCGACTTGTCCGAAGAGCCCACGGGTATTGACGAACATAACGGTATTCCGGTTGTTCATTTGTCAGCAAAAACCGGCCATGGCATAGAGCTGTTACGCGAACACCTGAAGCATTGCGTCGGTTACAATGCAACGTCGGAAGGCAGCTTCATGGCACGCCGCCGTCATTTAGACGCACTTGCCAAAGCGAAAACACATTTGCTGCAAGGTCAGGAACAGTTAGAAGCCAATATGGCCGGCGAAATACTCGCAGAAGAGCTACGTTTAACGCAGCAACACCTAAACGAGATAACCGGTGAATTTACTTCTGATGACCTACTGGGCCAAATTTTTGGGTCGTTCTGTATCGGTAAATAAACAAACCGACAAATAAGGACTCTTTTTTGAAAGACAGCTTAGCGCAATGGGGGTTTGACTACGTCCGTTTACGGTTTGGCTTTCGAACCGGCGTTGCTGCCTGTCTGTCTCTTCTTTTTGCCTGGGCGTTAGGTCTGGAACACCCTCAGTGGTCCGCTATGACGGTTTGGGCGGTATCGCAACCTACCCGTGGTCTTCTTATAGAAAAAGCCGCATACCGGGCATTAGGGACTCTGCTCGGAACCTTATTTGGTATGGTGCTGGTAGTTACCTCAGGCGGTGATATTCTTTGGTTAGTCACAGGGCTGACATTGTGGGTAACGCTGTGTGTTTACACGGGCAATCTCCTGCATGGGCTTATCTCCTACGGTACTATTTTGGCAGGCTACTCGGCCTCTATGGTGGTGCTTCTAACCCAAAGCCCGGATGCCCTTATTCCGCTGGGTATTGACCGCCTGCTGACCGTTTTCGTTGGAATTATTTGCTCTTTAATCATTGGTTTTCTATTCACTTACAAGCGTGCTGAACAAACCATCATTAATGAGTTACGTCGGCACACGGCCGCTAACCTATATGAGCTTGCTCAAGCCTTCTCAGACCCCAAAAATACCGCCATTCAACTGGATAAAAAACTGTCAGAACTGGCTAACTTAGAGTCACAACTGTTAGACCACGGTACCGGTTCAGTTAGCGCTCACGAGTCAGCAAAAACCATTCGCCAGGTTATCAACACCCAACTTGGTTTTATCACCGAATTACAAATACAGGGCTTTGAAGAAAATAACGAAGTAAGTACCCACTTACTTGAAGCTTCAAATAAAATAAAAGCGTCTGTACACCGAAAGGATATTTTAAGTTCGTTAAATAATGCCTATAAGGCAATGCAAAATGACGCAGTAAAACGTCGTTTTAAAGAGTTTATCGATGCAACCGAAGAGCGCTTATCGTTCAAAGATACGGGCAAAACCGCTAATTCAACGTTACTTTCAACGACATTACTGCACAGAGACTGGCGTGGCGCTCGTCACTCTGCCATTAGAACCTGCATAATACTGGCTATAATTGGGGCGTTATGGTGGTACACCCATTGGTTTCAAATGGCTTATTTAATGCTTGGTGCATCGGTCATGTTGACGCTGTTTTCAACCGCTGATAACCCTGCCCTGACCATGAGATACGTATTTTTTGGGCAAAGCGTCGGGGCATTAACGGCTGTAATGATGCAAGCAAGTGTCTGGCAATTTAGTGACTCAGTTTTGTGGATGCTCATTGCTATTATGCCGATTATTCTACTGGGTGGTTTCCCCATGTCCCATCAAAAAACGGCCAATGGTAGCATGGATTTTAACTTAGTTTTTTTACTGCTCATGCAACCGAGCGTGCCCTATATATTCAATTTGAGCCACTCAATAACCATTGCATTAGCAGTTATATCTGCGCCACTTTTAGCAATGTTCGCTTATCGAATTATTTATCCAACCAGCTTGAAAAAGCGCTATAACCAACTGTTTGACTTACTGGAAAAGGAAATCGAAGAACTAAACCAAACATCACTTACTTTAAGCCAATACAAACGCCGCAAAGCGCGCTTTTACCATCGTATATTTAAGCTCACTCAATTGGCTGACAAGCTCGCAATAAAGGACAAAAGTCCTATTATTCAACAATTACTGGAAGGCCAGAACCGGTTAAACGCGACTGGCTAGTGCGACTTTTTCAGTACGTTTCATTCGTTTTATCGCCGCTTCTCTTTGGCAGGCAGATGAACGTGATTCATGTGGCTCGGACCAAAATAAACGAACCGGTCGACGGCTTTTCGTGTATTTCGCTGCTTTTTTATCGTCACCGTTATGCTCATCGACACGCCGTTTTAGATCCTTTGTGACGCCGGTGTAGTAAGTATTATCAGAGCATTTAAGAATATAAACGTACCACGACATGACTTGAACTCTTTGGTAATCAACCTCAGATAACAGTGTACCAAGAGAGGCATATGAGACCCAGAAGGATTCCATTATGAGCAGACATTTCGATGAAGCAAAAGGTTTATCTGAAAACCATGATCCGGCGACACACGATTTTGTGTTCAACCAAACCATGTTTCGCATTAAAGACCCAGAGCGCACGTTAAAATTCTACAGCGATGTACTGGGCATGACATTAGTGAAACGCCTCGACTTTCCGGAAATGAAGTTTACGCTGTATTTTATGGCGTCTATGTCGCCGGAGGAGCGCAGTGACTGGTCAACAGACCACGATAAGCGTATTGAGCAAACCTTTGGTCGCCCGGCCATGTTAGAACTGACTCACAACTGGGGCGACGAAAACGACGATTCTGTTTCGTACCACAGCGGTAATGAAGAGCCAAAAGGGTTTGGCCATATTGGCTTTGCGGTACCTGATATTGATGCCGCCTGTGAGCGTTTTGAAGAAATGGGTGTGGAATTTCAGAAGCGTCCAAACGACGGTAATATGAAAGGCATTGCCTTCATTAAAGACCCGGATGGCTACTGGATTGAGATATTTACGCCAGAGCGTCAGCCTGAGTTACTCAAAGAACATTTATAAAACAAAAAGCCAGTTCATAGCGTTTTCACGTTTTTGAACTGGCTTTTTTACCTTCTTTAACTATTTACTGAGAAAGCATACCTTTTACTTTCGCTTCTAACGATGTCATTCCATGCTCTTTACCGACAGCGATTGCGTCATCAACTGACATGCCGTCTAACCAACCTGCTCGTAATGCCATTAATGCCCCGACCCGGTTGCTTGATGCACAGTGAACCAATACATTCTTGTCACTGTTTTTAAGTAATATGCGATCGACCATACGAGCATTTGCCAGCGTCACACCGTCAGCGCCGTTGACAGGAACATGGTAATACGCCATGCCATTTTTTGTGACAACAGCGGCTTCATTACTGTCCGTCATTTCTTTTTGAGACAGCAAATTAATAACCACCTCACCACCATTGTTAGCGAACTCAGACAATTGCGCGTCTGACGGCGTACCCATAACCCAAAGGTTATCAGAGACTTGTTTAGGTGACTCAATACCAGCATGAGCATTCATTGAAACTAAAACCGCACTCATAAGTACTAATACATTAACGAAAGCTTTTACCATAATTGTTCTCCTGTATGATTCGTATTTTTCTAATATAGCAAAGGTAACGCGAAATATGGCTGTTTTACATCTATTAGTTGGCACAACCTCTGGAAATACTGAATTTTTAGCCGACACAATAAGTGATGAGCTGATTGAACAGGGCTTTGAAACAGAACTTCATTACGAACCTGAACTGGAAGCCCTACCAACCTCAGAGCCTTGGTTAGTGCTGTTATCCAGTCATGGTGCTGGCGATTATGCCGACTCTATGCTCGATTTTTACGACGAAATTACGGCTCCACAAACACCGGATTTAAGCGATCTTAATTACGCAGTTATTGCCATTGGTGAGTCTTCTTATGACACCTTTTGCCAGGCTGGTCGTCACTGTGACGAACGTGTACAGGAACTTGGTGGTACCCGAATGTTAGAGCGATTAGAAATAGATATGCTGCAAGACGATCCAGAACAAAAAGCGGCACAGTGGATCCCTTCAATGACGGATGCGTTAAAGGCTCTGTGATCATACCCACAGGCTTTTGCACAGACTTGTACAACTGTGATTAAGATAAGTATAAGATCAGTTAAGCACTGTCCACGAGGTGGGTATAACTGTGGGGACAATTCGATCTGTGTATAACTACCCTAGTTATCCACGATCTATGATCGGGGTTATTATCCAGTTATCTACACTTTTTGATCGCTCTGAACGCCTTGAATATAAAAGCATTCAGCGATCTATTCACAGAAAACCGCTGACTAGTAGTAATAGTAATAAAAGATCTAAATAAGATCCTTTATTGATCTTTTTTTAGATCAAAACCAGTGAACGAAATTTAACCGTTTCGATCTGAGTCAAAGCACGTTAAAATACTCGGCTATTTTTCTCTTCTTTAACGAAAGGTCATTTAAATGTCACAACAGAGCCAACAACACTTTGATGTTATTGTTGTCGGTGGAGGACACGCCGGAACGGAAGCCGCGCTTGCTGCCGCACGTTCAGGTGTTAATACCCTATTGCTTACGCACAATATTGATACTTTAGGACAAATGTCTTGTAACCCCGCTATTGGCGGCATAGGGAAAGGTCATTTAGTTAAAGAGATTGATGCTTTGGGCGGTGTTATGGCTAAAGCCGCCGACAAAGCAGGCATTCAATTCAGAACATTGAATTCATCAAAAGGCCCGGCGGTACGTGCAACACGCGCTCAAGCTGACAGACAGCTTTATAAGCAAGCCATACGCTATGCACTAGAAACGCAACCCAACCTGTCGATATTCCAGCAAGGGTGTGATGATTTGATCGTAGAAAACGATCAAGTCACCGGTGTCGTTACCCAAATGGGGCTTAAATTCACGGCTAAAACCGTTGTATTAACGGTAGGAACCTTCCTGGGCGGTCAAATTCATATTGGTTTGGATAATTACCAAGGTGGTCGTGCAGGTGATCCTCCGGCAAACGCATTGGCGAAACGCTTGCGTTCACTGCCTTTGCGAGTAGAACGACTGAAAACCGGTACACCGCCACGTATTGCCAGTCATAGCATTGATTTTTCAGTGATGCAGGAACAACCCGGTGATAATCCAACGCCGGTATTCTCCTACATGGGTTCTCAGGCCGATCATCCTGAACAGATCCCTTGTTATATCACCCATACCAACGAAAATACGCACGACATTATTCGTTCAGGGCTCGACCGATCGCCCATGTATTCAGGAGTAATCGAGGGCGTAGGACCACGGTATTGTCCATCAATAGAAGACAAAATTATGCGATTTGCCGACAAAGGATCGCATCAGATTTTTGTTGAACCAGAAGGGTTAAATACCTTCGAAGTTTACCCTAATGGTATTTCTACAAGCCTGCCATTTGATGTGCAACAGCAGTTGGTTCGTTCCATTAAAGGGTTTGAAAATGCCCACATTACGCGTCCGGGTTACGCCATTGAATATGATTATTTCGATCCGCGAGATCTAAAACAGTCTTTGGAAACCAAAGTTATTAATGGCTTGTTCTTTGCCGGACAAATTAATGGCACTACAGGTTACGAAGAAGCCGGAGCGCAAGGCCTTATCGCTGGTCTTAATGCGGCATTACAGGCACAAGATAAAGAGTCCTGGTCACCACGTCGCGATCAAGCCTACATGGGCGTATTGATCGACGATTTATCGACTCTGGGAACCCAAGAACCGTATCGCATGTTTACGTCTCGAGCGGAATATCGTTTGTTGCTGCGGGAAGATAATGCTGATATTCGTTTAACAGAAATTGGTCGAAACCTGGGCTTAGTTGATGACGAACGCTGGGCAGCATTCAATGAAAAAATGGAAGCGGTTGAGCAGGAAAAACAACGTTTAAAAGCGACCTGGGTTCATAAAGATCATCCAGCGGTCGAGCAAATTAATGCGTTAGTGAAAAGTCCGGTCACGAAAGAAGTTAACGGTGAAGAACTGTTACGTCGCCCGGAAATTCATTACAAAGATTTGGCTAAAACAGAATTTTTCGCCCCGGGAGTAACTGATCCTGCAGCTGCTGAACAGGTAGAAATTCAAATTAAGTACGCCGGTTATATTTCTCGTCAGCAGGATGAAATTGCAAAACAGCAACGACATGAAAATACGCTGCTGCCCTCGCCGTTCGATTACGCTAAAATTAAAGGCTTATCGAACGAAGTCATTGCGAAACTGAATGATCATCAGCCGGAAACCGTGGGTAAAGCAGCTCGTATATCAGGTATAACGCCGGCCGCAATTTCCATGTTATTGGTGCATCTTAAAAAACAAGGGTTATTGCGCAAAAGTGCTTAAGGATTGAGTGTGGAAGAGCAGTTAAAGCAGTATTTACAGCAAGCTGACATAACCCTGACAGACCAACAAGTTCAACAACTAGTCGCGCTTGTTGGTTTTATAGACAAGTGGAATAAAGCGTACAATTTAACCAGTGTCCGTAATCCGAACGATATGCTAACGCGGCATGTTATGGACAGTGTGACAGTACGCCCATATTTGCACGGACGGCGCTTTATCGATGTAGGAACCGGTCCGGGTTTACCGGGACTGCCGCTGGCTATAGCGGAGCCAGACAAAGAATTTGTATTACTGGACAGTTTGGGCAAGCGAATTCGTTTTATTCGCCAGGTTTGCCATGAACTCAAACTTGATAATGTCACGGCTGTTCAGGCCCGCGTAGAAGAATATCAGGACGAAACTCAGTTTGATGGCGTTATCAGTAGAGCCTTTGCCTCGCTTAATGATATGCTGAGTTGGTGTCAGCATTTACCGAAAAAGAACGGTAAATTTTATGCATTGAAAGGCTTATACCCTCAAGATGAGTTGGACGAGTTGACTGAGGGTTTCGAAGTCGATGATATTCAGCAAATTAACGTTCCGGGCATTGACGCGAGCCGACATATCGTCATTATAAGCAAACGGTCGTAAAACCGAGCGTCGAGTCGACGACAACAACAAGAGGTTACCAAACCCGTGGCTACAACCATTGCTATTGCAAACCAAAAAGGTGGCGTTGGAAAAACAACAACAGCGGTGAATTTAGCGGCTTCCATGGCTGCGACTCGCCGTAAAGTGCTGCTTATTGATTTAGATCCACAGGGTAATGCCACTATGGGCAGCGGCGTCGATAAGTACGACGTTGAAAACACCATTTACGAACTGCTGATAGAAGAAAAGCCGGTCAAAGACGTTGCTATCACCGACACCAACGGTAAATACCATCTTATTGCCGCTAACGCAGACGCTACTGCCGCTGAAATAAAGTTAATGGAAGTCTTTGCTCGTGAACTGCGTTTACGAAATGCATTGAAGTCCGTAGATGACAGTTACGACTTTATTTTTATCGACTGCCCGCCCTCACTGAACATGTTGACCGTGAATGGTATGGCGGCAGCTGACTCTATTTTAGTTCCTATGCAGTGCGAATATTATGCATTGGAAGGTCTAACTGCATTGATGGAAACCATCCGTCAACTTGCTGATGTTGTGAACCCGGGGCTTGAAATTGAAGGCATACTACGAACTATGTATGACCCTCGTAACCGCCTGGCAAATGATGTGTCAGAACAGTTAAAAAATCACTTCGGCGATAAAGTGTATCGCACGGTTATACCCCGTAATGTGCGTTTGGCCGAGGCGCCATCTTTTGGTGCACCAGCAATGTATTACGATAAGTCGTCCACGGGTTCTAAAGCCTACTTGTCACTGGCCGGTGAGCTTATTCGGCGAGCAGAAACAAAAAATAACAGCGTTGTAGAAGAATCTTAACAAGGGAATTTATTCAGCATGTCGGCAAAAAAACGAGGACTGGGTCGCGGTTTAGATGCGCTTTTAACGAGTAACCAGCAAAACTCTGAGCGTCAATCATCAGAACAAGTTTCTGAAGAAGCAAAAGGGGAACTTCAAAAGCTGCCTATTGAGCAGCTGAAACCGGGCCGTTATCAACCTCGTAAAGACATGTCACCGGAAGCGCTGGAAGACCTAGCGGCGTCGGTTAAAGCGCAAGGCATTATTCAGCCGATTGTGGTACGCCCGACCGCTAAAGACGAATATGAAATTATTGCTGGCGAACGACGCTGGCGTGCCGCGCAACTGGCGAAGCTTGATATGGTGCCTTGCTTAGTGAAAGAGGTACCCGATGAAGCTGCCGTTGCTATTGCCTTGATTGAAAACATTCAGCGTGAAGATTTAAACGCTATGGAAGAAGCAACCGCATTACAGCGACTGCTCGATGAGTTCCAAATGACGCATCAAGATGTAGCACAGGCGGTTGGTAAGTCGCGCACTACTGTGACCAATTTATTACGTCTCAATAACCTTGAAGATGGCGTTAAAGTGCTTTTAGAGCGCGGTGACATTGAACTTGGTCATGCTAAGTTATTGCTTGCTTTGCAAGGTGAGCAGCAAGCTGATGTTGCGCAGCAAATAGTAGCTAAAGATATGACTGTGCGTGACGCTGAGAAATTAGTCCGCCGTACTATCGACCCCCCCAAACAACCTGAAAAACCAGAACCCGACGCGAATATTGAACATTTAGAAACCAAGTTGTCAGAAACACTTGGGGCGAAAGTGCAAATCAATCATGGTCGAAAAGGTAAAGGTAAGCTGGTTATCAACTATACAAGTCTTGATGAATTGGACGGAATACTGACTCACATCAAGTAAAAATCCGCATCTTACTGAAACGTGTAGAACTTTTGTTAAATGGCATAGAAAACAACGCCTACAGCCAAATTTGTTTGCAATTTCGGGGTAGATCTTTATACTAGCGCCAGTTTCATTACAGCTGTTTAAAAGCTGTGCAACAAGCGCCGCCAGTTAAAAGGTTTTCATCGTGACACAGGCATTAAATGCGGTAGGCAAACAACTGGCAGGAAAAATCGTTGCAACACAATTTGTGGTGTTGCTTGTTGCATCATTAGTCACGATAACAATTTTTAGCTTACAGTCAGGCCTTGGTGTTTTATCTGGTGGGCTGTCAGCGGTAATACCCAACGCTCTATTTGCAGTCATTGCGTTTCGCCATGCAGGGGCAAGAGCGAATAAAAAAGTCGTCCAGAGTTTTTTTGTGGGTGAAGGCGTAAAGTTAATTTTAACGGCAGTGCTACTCGTATTAGCGTTGCTGGTAACAAATTTTAATCCTGTGTGGTTACTGGTGGGCTTTGTTTTAACCGTCATCATGCAGTGGATTGCACCAATTTTGTATTTAAAATCAACGTAACTGGGAAACAACATGATAAGTGGAGAGCAAACTCCGACTCAGTATATCCAGCATCACCTTCAAAACTGGACGGTGGGTGACGGTTTCTGGGCGGTTAATGTCGATACTATCTTCTGGTCTGTGTTACTGGGTGTGCTGTTTCTGTGGAGTTTCCGCAGAGTAGCGAAAAAATCCTCTGCGGGGGTACCTGGTAAGTGGCAATGCTTTGTCGAAATGATTGTCGAGTTTGTCGACAACAGCGTCAAAGAATCCTTTCACGGTAAAGATAAATTGATTGCGCCTTTGGCCTTAACCATCTTCGTCTGGATATTCCTGATGAACCTGATGGATTTAATTCCGGTCGACTGGTTACCAACAGCAGCCATGTATGGCGGTTATTGGTTAGGCTTTGTGGACGATCCGCACGATGTGTACATGAAAGTGGTACCAACCACAGACTTGAACACAACTTTTGCCCTGAGTTTAAGCGTCTTTGCGCTAATCATTATCTACTCAATTAAGTACAAAGGTGTGAAAGGCTTTGCTAAAGAAATGACGTTCACACCATTTAACCACTGGGCGTTAATCCCGGTAAACTTTGTACTGGAAAGTATCACGTTATTGGCAAAACCAGCGTCACTGGCGCTACGTTTGTTCGGTAACCTTTATGCGGGTGAGTTAATCTTCATTCTTATTGCAATGATTGGTTTTTGGCAGCTACCAGCGCACTTTGCCTGGGCGGTATTCCACATTCTGGTCATTACATTGCAAGCGTTTATTTTCATGATGCTGACTATTGTTTACTTAAGCATGGCATCATCTGAACACTAAGTTTTAATACGTTTTAACCAAAAAGTTTTTGTTTTACTTTTTAACTTTAATCTACTGAAAAACTGGAGAAATCAATGGAAACTGTAGTTGCTTTTACTGCTATCGCTGTATCAATCATGATCGGTCTTGCTGCACTAGGTACAGCACTTGGCTTCGGTATGCTGGGTGGTAAATTCCTGGAAGCTGCTGCTCGTCAACCTGAACTAGCGCCTCAGCTGCAAGTTAAAATGTTCATCGTAGCGGGTCTTATCGATGCTATCGCGATGATCGGTGTTGCGGTTGCATTGCTATTCACTTTCGCAAACCCGTTCTTAACTCAGTTAGGCTAAGCGCGATTCGACGGTCACCAGATAAAGGAGGTCCGTTGTGGATATCAACGCAACTCTAATTGGACAAACGATCGCGTTCATCGTGTTCGTGTGGTTCTGCATGAAATTCGTGTGGCCACCGATCATCAATGCTATCGAAGAGCGTCAGAAGAAAATTGCTGACGGTCTAAATGCGGGCGAACGCGCTCAAAAAGATTTAGAAAAAGCCCAGGAAGAAATTGCTGAGCAGCTAAAAGAAGCGAAACAGCAGGCAGCTGAAATCGTTGAACAGGCGAAAAAGCGTGGCGCTAAAATCGTTGAGGAAGAAACTCAACGTGGTCACGAAGAACGTGAAAAAATCGTTGCGTCTGGTCACGAAGAAGTGACTGCTGAGCGTAATCGCGCTCGCGAAGAGCTGCGTAAGCAAGTTGCTGTTCTTGCAGTAACTGGGGCTCAGAAAATCATCGAGCGTGAAATTGATAAAGACGCTCACAGTGACATTGTTGAAAAACTGGTCGCTGAACTTTAATAAAGGGGTTTAGAGCTTATGTCAGAATTGACTACGGTCGCTCGCCCCTACGCTAAAGCAGCTTTTGATTTTGCTTTGGAACAAGGAGCGCTTGATAAATGGGACGAAATGCTCTCTTTTGCTGCCTCGGTAGCACAAGATGACATTATCGCGTCTTTCTTGAGCAGCTCTGCGACTGTTGGGAAAACCACGGAAGTATTTTTAGGTGTTTGCGGCGATGAAATCGACGAAAACGTTAAAAACTTCCTGAAGGTTATGGCGGAAAACGAACGTTTACCGGCACTCCCGGCGGTTAGTGAGCTTTATCAGGCGTTTCGTGCAGAATATGACAAAGAAGTCACTGTCGATGTCAAATCAGCCACTCGTTTGCTCAAAGCGCAGCAAACAGAGTTAAGCAAAGCACTGGAAAAACGTCTGCAACGCAAAATTAAGCTGAACTGCAGTGTTGATAAGTCCATCATTGGTGGACTGGTAATTGAAGCAGGTGACACCGTTATCGATGGCACCTTGCGTGGCAAGCTCGATAGACTTGCCACCGCACTGCAATCCTAATTGGGGACTTGAGCATGCAATTGAATTCAAATGAAATCGCAGAACTGATCAAACAGCGAATTGAGAAGTTCGAAGTCACCAGCGAAGCTCGCAACGAAGGTACCATCATGTCTGTTCAAGACGGTATTATTCGTGTTCACGGACTTGCAGACTGTCTGCAAGGTGAAATGATTGAGCTACCTGGTAATCGTTACGCTATCGCATTGAACCTTGAACGTGATTCGGTTGGTGCGGTTGTTATGGGCCCGTATGCAGATTTGCAAGAAGGCACCAAAGTAAAATCTACCGGTCGTATCCTGGAAGTTCCGGTTGGCGATAAACTGCTAGGTCGTGTGGTTAACACGCTAGGCCAGCCTATCGATGGTAAAGGCCCTATCGAAGCAGACGGCTATGAGCCGGTTGAGAAAATCGCACCGGGCGTTATCGAACGTCAATCTGTTGATCAGCCAGTGCAAACTGGTTACAAATCAATTGACTCGATGATTCCAGTTGGTCGTGGTCAGCGTGAGCTTATCATCGGTGACCGCCAAACCGGTAAAACTGCATTAGCCGTTGACGCTATCATCAACCAGAAAAATTCTGGTATTAAGTGTGTTTACGTTGCTATCGGTCAGAAAAACTCCACTATTTCTGCAGTTGTTCGTAAGCTGGAAGAGCACGGCGCAATGGAAAACACCATTGTAGTTGCGGCTTCTGCTTCTGAATCAGCAGCACTGCAATACTTGGCAGCCTACTCAGGTTGTACAATGGGTGAGTTCTTCCGTGATCGCGGCGAAGACGCTCTTATCGTATACGATGATCTGTCTAAGCAAGCTGTTGCTTATCGTCAGATTTCATTGTTGCTGCGTCGTCCACCAGGTCGTGAAGCATTCCCGGGTGATGTTTTCTATCTTCACTCTCGTTTGCTTGAGCGTGCTGCGCGTGTAAACGCCGACTACGTTGAAAAACACACCGATGGTAAAGTGAAAGGTCAAACCGGTTCATTGACTGCGTTACCTATCATTGAAACCCAAGCGGGTGACGTTTCTGCGTTCGTACCAACTAACGTAATCTCAATCACCGATGGTCAGATTTTCTTAGAAACTGACTTATTTAACTCAGGTATTCGTCCTGCAGTTAACGCGGGTGTTTCAGTTTCTCGTGTAGGTGGTTCAGCACAGACCAAAATCATCAAGAAACTGGGCGGCGGTATCCGTCTTGCTCTTGCTCAGTACCGTGAATTGGCGGCTTTCGCTCAGTTCGCATCTGACCTTGATGAGTCTACTCGCGAGCAGTTGGAGCACGGTCAACGTGTTACCGAACTGATGAAACAGAAACAGTACAAGCCAATGAGCGTTGCTCAAATGGCTGTATCAATTTACGCCGTTGAAAAAGGCTTCCTGAAAGACGTTGCTGTCGACAAAATCATGGATTTTGAAGAGTCTCTGCAATCTTTCATGGCGAGTGAATACGCCGACCTAATGGCTGAGATTGATAAAACTGGCAACTATAACGACGACATCGACGCCCAGTTGAAAGCGGCGCTTGAGAAATTCAAGCAAACGCAATCGTGGTAATCGAACGTGGCCGCCCTATTCGCGGCCATTTGTCGTTGAGTTAACAGGAGAATCGTCATGGCCAGCGGTAAAGAGATAAAAACTCAGATCTCGAGTATCGGTAATACTCAGAAGATCACCAGCGCTATGGAAATGGTGGCTGCGTCTAAGATGAAAAAGGCGCAGGAACGTATGGAAGCAAGTCGCCCATACGCTGAAACCATTCGCAAGGTGATTGGTCATGTGGCACGCGGTAATCTGGAGTATCGTCATCCATTTATGGAAGAGCGCCAGGTAAAACGCGTGGGTTATATTGTGATTTCTACTGACCGTGGTTTGTGTGGCGGCTTGAACGGTAATGAGTTCAAGAAAGTCGTTAAGCACGCAAACGAGTGGAAAGAGCAAGGTGTAGAAGCTGATTTTGCTGCGATAGGCAGTAAAGGAACTGGATTCTTTAAGCGCTTTGGTAAATTGCAGGCGCAAGTATCAGGCATGGGTGAAAAACCTGAGCTTAAAGAAATTACCGGTTCTATCCAGGTAATGCTGGATGCCTACGAAGAAGGCAAAATCGATCGCTTGTATGTTGTATTCAACAAGTTTGTGAATACGATGACCCAAGAGCCGACCATTCATCAATTGTTGCCATTGCCGCAAACAGGTTCGGAAGAAGATGTGCAAACAGGCAGCTGGGACTACCTGTATGAACCGAATCCTGAAAGTATCTTAGATACGCTTATTCGCCGCTTTGTAGAAATGCAGGTGTACCAAGGCGTCGTAGATAACTTTGCAAGCGAGCAAGCCGCACGGATGATTGCGATGAAAGCCGCAACCGACAACGCCGAAGATCTTATCGATCAGCTGCAATTGCAGTACAACAAGGCGCGTCAGGCAGCAATTACGCAAGAAATTTCGGAAATCGTATCCGGCGCCGAAGCGGTATAACGCGGCAACGGTAAAAAGAATTGAAGAGTTAGAGGAAACGTCATGAGTCAAGGTAAGGTCGTACAAATTATCGGCGCCGTTGTGGATTTAGAATTTCCACAAGACGCTGTACCAAAAGTATACGACGCACTGAAAGTGACCGACGGTGGTTTAGAAGGTCTGATTCTCGAAGTTCAGCAACAGCTGGGCGGCGGAATTGTACGTGCCATCGCAATGGGTACAACTGACGGTTTGCGTCGTGGTATCACCGCTGAGAACACCGGTGAGCCAATCATGGTTCCAGTAGGTAAGAAAACTCTGGGCCGTATTATGGACGTATTGGGTAACCCAATCGATGAAGCGGGTCCTATCGGTGAAGAAGAGCGTATGTCTATTCACCGCGCAGCGCCAACTTATGAAGACCAGTCAAACACTAACGAATTGTTAGAAACTGGTATCAAAGTTATCGACCTGATTTGCCCATTCGCTAAGGGTGGTAAAGTCGGTCTGTTCGGTGGTGCTGGTGTTGGTAAAACCGTTAACATGATGGAGCTTATCCGTAACATCGCTATCGAGCACAGCGGCTACTCAGTATTCGCAGGTGTTGGTGAGCGTACTCGTGAAGGTAACGACTTCTATCACGAGATGAACGATTCAAACGTTCTGGATAAAGTATCACTGGTTTATGGTCAGATGAACGAGCCACCGGGTAACCGTTTACGTGTTGCTCTGACTGGTTTGACTATCGCAGAGAAATTCCGTGACGAAGGTCGCGACGTACTATTCTTCGTCGATAACATCTACCGTTACACACTGGCAGGTACCGAGGTATCAGCACTATTAGGCCGTATGCCTTCAGCGGTTGGTTATCAGCCTACACTTGCTGAAGAAATGGGTGTTCTTCAGGAACGTATCACCTCAACTAAGACGGGTTCAATCACGTCTGTTCAGGCCGTTTACGTACCTGCGGATGACTTAACGGATCCATCTCCTGCAACAACCTTCGCTCACTTGGATGCGACTGTTGTATTGAACCGTGACATTGCGTCATTGGGTATCTACCCTGCGGTTGACCCGTTGGATTCAACGTCACGTCAGTTGGACCCTCAGGTTATCGGTGACGAGCACTACAACACGGCAATGGGTGTTCAGGAAGTACTTCAGCGTTATAAAGAGCTGAAAGACATCATTGCTATCTTGGGTATGGACGAATTGTCAGAAGAAGACAAGCGTACTGTTGCCCGCGCTCGTAAAATTCAGCGTTTCTTGTCTCAGCCGTTCTTCGTAGCCGAAGTATTTACCGGAGCTCCTGGTAAATATGTATCGCTGAAAGACACGATTGCTGGCTTTAAAGGTATTCTTGAAGGCGAATACGATGATCTGCCAGAACAAGCTTTCTACATGGTAGGTACCATCGAAGAAGCGGTTGAGAAAGCCAAAAACCTGTAACCAATCTGGAGGTTTAAATGGCCACACAGACATTAACTCTGGACGTTGTTAGCGCTGAAGAAAAGCTTTTCTCCGGCGCTGTACAAACGGTTCAGGTTTCTGGTAGCGAAGGTGATCTGGGTATTTACCCGGGTCACGCACCTCTACTGACAAAAATTAAGCCAGGTATGGTGCGTTATGTCAGTGAAGCAGGTGATGAAGAGCTTATGTATGTCGCTGGCGGTGTTTTAGAAGTTCAACCGGGCCACGTCATTGTACTAGCTGACGTAGCAGTACGTGGTGACGAACTGGACGAACAAGCCGCAGAAGCTGCGAAAAAACGTGCAGAAGAAGCTATTGCCGATTCAGGTGCCGATGTCACCTACGCAGAAGCAATTGCTGAATTGTCACGCGCGCTGGCTCAGCTTGAGGTTATTCGTAAGCTTAGACGCTAAAAGTTTGTATATAACCTGTAAAAGGCCTTGTTGTGAGTACAACAAGGCCTTTTTTGTCGTTACAATGCGGGTTATGAAAGTTTTATTAAGGACTCGATGACTATGAAGTTACGCGTTGTGATTCTGGCGGCTGGTAAAGGAACCAGAATGCGCTCAGACTTGCCTAAAGTGCTGCATAAAGTAGCGAATAAGCCAATGGTAGAGCATGTAATAGACACGGCTCGGTCGTTAAAGCCTGAAGCAATAAACCTAATATACGGCCATGGTGGTGAGCAGCTGCAAAAAACAATTCAGGGTGAGGATTTAACCTGGGTAGAACAACGCGAACAACTGGGTACGGGACATGCGGTTCAGCAAGTCATTCCTTACTTAAAAGACGATGAAAAAGTCGTTATTTTGTACGGTGATGTGCCGCTATTAACCGAGTCGACCTTAATTAAACTTTTAACTGCCACCCAGACGACAGAGTTAGGTCTTCTAACCATGACTCTCGACGACCCTAACGGTTACGGTCGTATCGTCAGAAATACGGATAAACAAGTGACCGGCATTGTCGAACAAAAAGACGCAAATGCCGGGCAACTCGCTATTCAGGAAGTGAACACCGGCATTATGATTGCCGATGGCGCTAAGCTTAAAGCGTGGCTAGAGAACTTGAGTAACGACAATGCCCAGAAAGAATATTACCTGACTGACATTGTTGCTATGGCCGCTGAACAAGGCGTGACAATTGCTACTGCGCAACCCGATGCGACCTATGAAGTTGAAGGAGCGAATAACCGTCAACAATTAGCGCAGCTGGAGCGTGCGTTTCAACGTCGTCAGGCTGATGAATTAATGACACAGGGCGTTACCTTAATTGACCCGGCTCGTTTTGATTGTCGCGGTAAACTTACTGTCGGTAACGACGTTACTTTCGATATCAACGTGGTTATTGAAGGTGATGTCACTATTGGTAATAACGTGACGGTAGAGCCTAACTGTGTGATTAAAGACGCAACTATTGGCGACAACACGGTGATTCGTGCTAATTCACACATAGAAGGCGCGGCGGTAGCGAAAAATTGTAAAGTTGGCCCGTTTGCTCGCTTGCGCCCAGGCGCGGAACTTGCCGATGAAGCGCAGGTCGGAAACTTTGTCGAAATGAAAAAAAGTCGCTTAGGTAAAGGCTCCAAAGCAAGTCATTTAACCTACCTGGGTGACGCTCAAGTTGGCGAGTACGCCAATATAGGTGCCGGAACCATTACCTGTAACTATGACGGTGTTAATAAATTCCTGACGGAAATAGGTGACGGTGCGTTTATTGGCTCTAACAGCTCGTTGGTTGCGCCAGTAAAAATAGGTAACAATGCAACCGTTGGGGCCGGCTCGGTAGTGACCCGGGAAGTGGCCGATGAAGAACTTGCGGTAGCGCGTGGAAAACAGCGTAATATCAGTGGCTGGCAACGCCCTCAGAAAAAAGGAAGTTAAGTTATGTGCGGTATAGTAGGTGCAACATCAGAACGCCGTGTCGCCGGTATTTTGTTGGAAGGTCTTAAACGTCTTGAATACAGAGGCTATGACTCGGCAGGCGTTGCCGTCATTGATGCCAATAACGAATTAAAGAGCGTTAGACGAACTGGTAAAGTCCAGGAACTGAAAGATGCGATAGCGCAGAACCCACTGGACGGTACAATTGGCATTGCGCACACACGCTGGGCAACGCACGGTGGTGTAACGGAAGCAAACGCCCACCCTCACCGCTCTGAGGATGAAATTGCTGTAGTGCATAACGGCATTATTGAAAATCATGAACGCCTGCGAGAAGAGCTTAAAGCTGAAGGTTATGTTTTTAACTCGCAGACTGACACCGAAGTAATCGCTCACTTAATTCATCATGAGCGCAAAACCAAGGGCGACTTATTAGATGCGGTTAAGTCTGCTGTTCGTCAGTTAGAAGGCGCTTATGGCACTGTCGTTATGGATACTAAGCACCCCGAGCGCTTGGTCGTTGCGCGCTCTGGCAGTCCATTGGTTATCGGTGTTGGTATTGGTGAAAACTTTGTCGCCTCTGATCAGTTGGCGTTATTACCGGTTACCCGTCAGTTTATTTACCTGGAAGAAGGCGATGTCGCAGATATCAACCGCACAGATATTGCCATTTACGATACCGAAGGCAATTCAGTAGAACGCGAAGTCGTCGAGTCTGATGTCAGCTATGACGCCGGTGGTAAAGGTCAGTACCGCCATTTCATGTTGAAAGAAATTTACGAACAGCCAATAGCCGTTCGCAATACACTAGAAGGTCGTTTGTCGGAAACTACCGTACTCGATGATGCTTTTGGCGAAAATGCAGCGGAGATTTTAAAAGGCATTGAGCATGTGCAAATTGTTGCCTGTGGCACCAGTTATCACGCCGGTATGGTTGCTCGCTACTGGCTGGAATCTATGGCCAATGTGTCATGCAATATCGAAATTGCCTCAGAGTTCCGTTATCGCAAGTCCTATGTCCATCCGAATAGCTTATTAGTCACCATTTCTCAAAGTGGTGAAACGGCAGATACCTTAGCAGCACTGCGTTTGTCGAAAGAACTAGGCTATAAAGGCAGCCTCACCATTTGCAACGTAGGCTCTTCGTCTATGGTGCGCGAGTCGGACCTGGCCTTTTTGACCCGCGCCGGTGCTGAAATTGGCGTCGCATCGACCAAGGCTTTCACAACCCAGCTTACCGGTCTATTAATGCTGACCTTAGGTATTGGTAAATACCGAGGCATGCCAGAGCAACAGCAACAAGCTGTGGTGCATGCACTGCAAGCCTTGCCAACTAAGCTGGAAGAAGCGGTGGCATTAGCCGATGAAATTGAAGAATTGGCACAGGACTTTGCGAATAAAGACCATAGCTTATTCCTGGGACGTGGTAATCAATACCCGATAGCAATGGAAGGCGCGCTGAAACTCAAAGAAATTTCGTACATTCATGCCGAAGCTTACGCCGCTGGTGAGTTAAAGCACGGTCCACTGGCACTTATTGACGAAGAAATGCCAGTTATTGTCGTGGCACCAAATAATGACTTACTGGAAAAACTGAAGTCGAACGTGGAAGAAGTACGAGCCCGTGGCGGTTTGATGTACGTTTTTGCCGACAAAAATGCCCACTTCAAGAGTGATGACACAATGAACGTACTGAACGTTTGTCATTGCGACGAAGTGATAGCACCTATTGTTTACACCGTTCCGCTGCAGCTGCTGTCTTACTACGTGGCCTTGATAAAAGGTACGGATGTGGACCAGCCCAGAAACCTGGCTAAGTCAGTTACAGTTGAATAAGGAAGGGCCGAAAGGCCCTTTTTTTGGCGTACATTAAGCTGTTAAATCAAAGTATTTTATTCTTCTAGCTTGTATCAAAAATAATTTTCGGTACATTTTTTGCTTAAGCTCAATGCGGTTTTAACCTTTTAACGAGAGCTAAGGCTAGGAGAAATAATATGTACATTAATTCATCCCCAACAGTTATCGGGGCTTACACAAGTAAGTCCCAACCTAACACAGAATCTGAAGTAATAACCAACTCAAGTTCAGATAATAGTAAAGAGTCATCTAAACCTAACTTTTCTAATATGACTCAGTCTGAGCTTTTTGATTGGACTAATGAAAAAGCTAAGTCAGGAGAGTTGACACCCAAAGAGGTTTGGTCATTTGCATATATGGCTCTAGATATACCTGTCGACAAAGAACTATCGACGGATGATCTTAAACCGGATGATTCAAAACGCATCAATTTTTTGGATAAGGTCTGGGACGGGATCTTAGGTGCGAGTCAAAATGACGATCCGGAAACTAAACAACGCCTTGAGTCAGTGCTTAATATTATGAAACGAGAGCAAGGCAATGCGATTGATGTGTCAGCTTAGTAGATATTAAAAGGGGGCCTAAAGCCCCTACTACTATAAAATACTGATTTGAACGGATAACGTATTAAAAGGGGAATTCAGAGATGTGTTCTGATACCGAAAAATCCCATTTTGATTTCCACTCAAATCATACTCACGAAGAAAACCAACGATAGTTTGGCCAGCATTACAAGGCCAACTATAGCTACTACCGGTAATGCATACAGGTGTACTCCCTAATGAAGCTGAGTGGACTTCCCAGACTTTGCTAGACACTTTTAACCGTTACAATGTAACTAAAACGAGAGGTGTTTATGAGCAAAGGCAATCGAGTTGATGACATGGCAAACTCAAAATACTCGCTGAGCGAGGCGCAGATTGCGAAAAGAATAAAGAAAGGACGCGGGTCTGGCTCTGGTGCGGACTATAGCCCTTGGGTGCGGGTCGATGAAGTTCCATCTTTAGGTCGATCTCGGCAGGTCTACTCTCACCCCGCCAATAATGCCGTTGATATGGTCATGTTCTCAGACTTGTTAGTAGACTCCACAGATAAATCAGAGCCCATACGGATAACCTTGGTGATGCTCGCGCTATCGAGACGCTAGAGATTGAACGTCGTTACTGAGCGTGAAGTCGATCCAGTGGCCAAGGCAAACATTGATTGGTTGTATGTGACATCTTCCCTCAAAAAGGCAACCAGCCCACTCAGTTTTGGAATTGATTTGCTCAAATTTATTGGCTGCAATTGCAAAGCAGTCCCGAGCAAGGGAAAAACTCTGAAATGCTTTACATGAATCTCCAATGGCTTTCAAAACTATAGCTATAGATTCACTATGTTGAGTTTTTCTGCTCCTTGAAGAATATCGTAGTCCTCGTTGAATCCCTCTGGGGCATTGAGTCTCCCGAAGCATTCCAAACCTATTTCAGCCTTTGTAGCCAAAAGTTAAGGTCTTTAATCTACCTCTAAAATTTTGCTAAGGTAGCTCTTGAGGGAGCGAGTAATTTAACAAGGGAAGTTTATGAAAAAAGATACTCTGGGCAGTATTGTAATTTTAGTAGGATTAATTCTTTCTGGGACAGCTACGCTTAATTTGTACTATGAAATTCCATTATGGGTTCTGATGTTTGTTGTGATTTTGGGTTTGCTCGTTTTTATCTACGTATTCCTGAAATCAAAAGGCCAAGAAGATTAAATTTCAAATCATTCAGGTGTTTATAAAAATCAATGTGAAGTCATTGATGCTACTCAACTCTTCTAAAGTAAAATGAATCTTGCAAAGCACCGACTAAAATAAGTTCCTGGCAGAGATGTTCGAATAAAGTTGCCTTGAACGAAAATATCAAGCCTATTATAGAAGTGCGCCTGGACTTAGCTCAATCTGCAGGTTGTGATGCGGTTGAACCCGACAATGTCGACGGCTATATCAACACTGACGAGACAAAGGGCATTATCACTTACGATGATCAGTTAAATTACAATAAATGGTTAGCAAATGCCGCACATTCTCGGGGGTTAAGCATTGGTTTAAAGAACGATGTAGACCAACTGAATGAACTGATTAATGACTTTGATTTTGCCGTAAACGAACAGTGTTATGCCTACGGAAATGAATGTGTCAGTTACGAAGACACTTTCCTGAAAAATAACAAAGCGGTGTTTGTGCAAGAGTACTATGAAGACGGCTCTGAGGGCGAAATCAGTCAACAGGAATTCGAAAACAATGCCTGCCCTTACTTCCTTGAAGCTGGAATTTCTGCTTTATGGAAAGAGGGTTTTAACCTTAACGGGGAGAACGTTCTGAGCTGCGGCGAATAAAGCGTTAAAGAAAAGGTCAGTTTCATTTGAAGAAAGAAACGAAACTGGCCTGTGAGCCTCATACACTCCATTCGTGGGTGCACCAGCCGTTCTCTTTCGCAATTAAGCGCATTTGTTCGTTACCATTTATAACATGGCTGTTAAGCGCGTAATCCAGTAATGGTACGTCGTTAATTGAGTCACTATATATGCAGCCTAACGGCAAGTCTTCTAAGTCGTGCTGTTTTTGCCACTGCTTTAAAAGAGCAACTTTTCCTTCTCCAAAGCTAAATGGCTCTATTAGGTTTTGTGTGAACTTATTATTAGACGCCTCAATATCGATTCCAATAACATGCTGGATACCAAAAAGAGCAGCAATGGGCTCTACTATAATGGTGGGGCTGGCAGAAATAACCAGAAGAATGTCTCCAGCTTTCTGATGCTCTCTGACTTTACGCATACCTTCTGTATAAATGCGTGGCTTAATATAGTGTTCAGCAAATTCGGCAGCCAGAGCTCTGATTTCAGTAACCCGTTTGCCTTTTATAGGTAAAACCCATGCCTGCATATAATCCTTCATATTCATTCGTCCGCTACTGTAATCCTGCATAATTTCGCTGCAAATCTCAGTCGCTTCTTTGCTGTAAGGCCATGAGTTTTTTCGTAAAAAGTACATCCAGTCCTGTGCACTATCTGAATCAACCAGGGTGCCATCAAGGTCAAATACAGTAAGCTTTGGTTTTGTCATTATTAAAGTACGTCCTTAAGTACACCTTAACGATTCAGGCGGCCGGCAAATTGTCTAAGAAAAGAATCAGATGAGGTGCTCGTCACTGAGACATCGTAGCGTTGATTACTGTCCGTCGGTATATGAACTACCTGTCCTTGAGGCAGCCTTTTTTTCGTATCAACGTCTTGTCCAAGATAGTAGGTAAAGCCGTCACTACGAGCCAATAGGCCGCAGTATTTGCCGTCACTGATAAAGCTAATATCTCTTCCGGGTTGTATTTCAGAATGTTTTCCTGCTAAGCGACGATGAAACCCTTCTGGCCCCATGACCTGCAAGTCATAAGCATCTTCAATTAGCGTCCATTCTCTGCTCGTTTTATTTTTGGCTTCAACAGTATATCGATGCGGAATTGAGTCCAGATTCAGTCGGTTGTAAACATGGAATACGGCAGCGCGCTTGCCTTTATTAATGAAGGTCAGCTTCAATGTATTGGTTTCCGGAAGCTCATCCCACTCTAAATCCAGCTTATAGAGGCTAGGCCGGTGTGGACGCATACCCGGTTCCTGGGCAGGCATCGATTGTTGAATAGGAAGTTTAGGCGTTGTTCTTTTTGGCAGTGCTGCTGCCCTTTTTGCGTCAGTTGTGGGGTCAGGAAAAGCTAACGGCAAGTCCCTGTTTGGATTTACGAAGTCAAAAGCATTTGTGAAATCACCACAAACAGCCCGTCGCCAGGGGCTAATGTTGGGTTCTAAAACACCGAAACGTTGTTCCAGAAAACGAATAACCGAAGTATGATCGAGAACTTCCGAGTTAATGTAGCCGCCCCGACTCCAGGGAGAAATCACGTAGGCTGGAACGCGAGGTCCCAATCCGTAGGGTCTTCCCATGTAGTCTTGTACTTCCAACGACTCATCCGCTTCGGATCGATGAGTATGATACTCCCCTCGGGTAGACACCTGAGAATGGCCTGCATATCCGCCGGGTGATGCTGGATCTTCTGAAGGCGGTGCTGGTGGCGGTACGTGATCGAAAAATCCGTCGTTTTCATCAAACATGATAAACAACGCTGTTTTTGCCCAGACCTCAGGATTAGCCGTTAGAGCGTCTAATACCTCTGAGGTATATGCGGCACCCTGTGCCGGGCTGGATGGTCCCGGATGCTCGGAACCTTCCGCTGTTGCTATAATATAAGATACAGAAGGCAACTTATTTTCCATAATATCTGCTCGCAGCTGGTCTAAAGCCTGAGTCGTTAACCCTCGTTTTGCGAGCTCTGGATTTGAACCTGGCTTACCTGCTACTGAGTTTTGAAACGCAGCAAACCCGACAAGCGGATTGTCCGTAAAATTATCCGACATATCCTGATAAATACGCCAATTTACACCTGCTTCCTGCAACCTTTCCACGTAGGTTGTCCAGGTGTATGGAATGGCTGCACCACCATCTTCAGGTAAACGGTCATGTGAGTTACCAATACTCGGCCCACCAAATTGGGCCTGCCCGTCGTTGGTTCCGGACCAGAGGAACAAACGGTTGGAGTTGGTTCCCGCATGCATAGAACAGTGGTAAGCATCGCAAAGTGTAAAAGCATCGGCTAAGGCGTACTGAAATGGCATATCCGCGCGTTCGAAATAACCCATAGAATGCAGGTTTTTTGCTTCTGGCCAACGTTCCATGTGCCCGTTATCCCAGGCTGCTTGCGCATCTGGCCAGGAATGAGGCGTGCCTTCTACACGCATATGTTCGAATGTTTGGCGTGTATTTAACGCAAATGGGGTGACAAATTTAGGGCCTATTTCAGTTTGGTTTAATTGCGTGAATATCGTACGGTCTTTGATTTGGTCAAACGATTTAGCTGGTGCAGGATAAGGGTCGGAAAAACCTCGTGCTCCTGACAAGGTACCGAAGTAATGATCAAAAGACCGATTTTCCTGCATCAGAATAACCACGTGCTCAATATCTTTAATTGTGCCAGTACGTACCGCAGCAGGAATAGCCAAAGCTCTTGATATTGCGGGAAAAGAAACCATTACGCTGGCAGCTCCTGCCCCTAAAAGAAACCGACGGCGACTAATATCGACCATAGAAGTAACTCCTTGAAGAGGCATTAGATTTCGAAATCTAATGCCTCTTACCTAACATCTGGTTAAAAATCAGCACTAACAGAGAAAGTCACCGTTCTTGGTGAACCGGGATAAACACTGTTACTACCAACGGCCGATATATACTCATCGTCGAGCAGGTTATTCACATTCAAACGCAGGCGAAGAGCCGATATGCTGGAGGAAACACCCTGAATATCAGTACCAATGTAGGCGTCTACCACTTCATACCCAGGCGCGGTGGCTGAGTTCTCAAAGTTGATAAATCTATCCCCAATATGGCGCAGAGAGATTCCACTCGTTATGTTGCTACCGACATAATCAGCTGCGATGGTGAAGAACGTTTTTGGTCCGCCGTATACTTGGTTCCCAGCACGAATTTCTGCGTCTTGGTCAAGACCGGTATCACCTGTACTAAGGTACTCAGCATCATTATAGGTATAAGACCCAGAAACTCTCAGGCCGCTGGTAACTTGATATGAGGTGAGCAGCTCAGCGCCGCGACTCTTCTGACCACCAACGTTCACATAGCTGCCGTCGACTTCTTCTTTGTAATCGATACCATCCAATACACTAGTATCCAATTGCACAATTCGGTTATCGAATTTAATGTCGTATAAGGTAACCGCTGCGTTAAAGCCATTGTTGATATAACGGAAGCCTAACTCAATGTTCTCCGCCGTTTCAGGATCAATGCCACCCAGTTCTGAATTAGATAAACCGGAATCAATGATACCAGGAACAATGGATTTATAGTTTTCAGAGTAGCCGGCAAATAACTCTAAACCATTAACCGGTGTTGTATAGGTTAACCCTGCGTAGAGTAATGGATCTGAAGTGGAGTCTAATTGACCCGTTCTGTCATCGTTATAGAAGTGATCAACCGTAGTATCGACCTGATATTGTTTTACGCCGAGACTTGCGCTCAGCGGGCCTAAAACCGCTTTTTCCTGAGCGTAGTACATGAGTTCTTTAGTGTTTGCTTCGGTTTTATATTGAATCCAGTAAGGGGTTTCATTGAATTCCGGGCTAATTGCCGAGTTCTCAACTAAATGCCATGAGCGCGTTACATCGGCATCGTAGTTTTCATACCAAAACCCGCTGCGTAAGGTATGTTGTATGTTGCCAGTTTCAAAGTCGTAGGAAACATCCCCCGTTATGCCATAACGATGATTGGCATAATTTGACGTACGATATGAGCCAACCCCTTCGACATTGCCATCATAACAATTGGGATCTTTTTCAGCGTCTAAACCATATCGACCAGTGCAAGAGTCAATCAATGTACCTGGTACATTTGTACCGGCGTTAACGAAAAAGATATCGTCACCCTCGTAATCGCCATAAATTGTGTTACCGGAGCGTTCGTTATCCAGGTTTCCATCTCCATCGACATCGGTAATGTAGGGAGGGATCCAGTCACCACGGCCTTTCATTCTGTGATAATAAACGGCGGTATTGAATGAAAAGTTGCCAAAGTCTTTTTCGACCTGAAAACTGTAGAATGAATTATCGCGCAGTGCACGCCAGCCATCGCGATAGTTTTCATCAAGACCAGGAATTCCGGTCCAGTTCATATGTAATCCGTCGTGACGAGGGTTTTCATAATAATCTTCTAAAGAAACATATTCATATTCGTTTTCATTAGCCGAATTGTAGGTAGCGAAGCCTGTAATATGAAACCCATCAATAATGGTTGTGATTTTACCCGTAAGATAATCTTTCTCCGTGATAGCTTCATTATCCCAAACGTCCTTATTTTGCGAAGATGAACCACTGAGATAGAAGTAGGTATCTGGACTAATTTCACCTGAGTCGTAACGGAAACGGTACTTACTCGCGTCCTGGTCGCCTGCCATATAGAGTAAGCTTAAGTTTTCTTCCATTAATGGATCGGAAGTAATGAAATTCAGTGTTCCACCTAATGCTTCATTTGATCTCGAGCTGATATCCGCCGTTCCCTGACTGACTTCCACGGTTTCAAGATCGAGCACGTCAATAAATCTATTCGCTTTACTACCGCCGCCGTAGTTTGAGCCGCCGTTTGGTAAGCCATCAAGCGTTGTACCAATTTGCCCGTTATTGGTATTAAAGCCTCGCATTCGGATGTTAGTCATCCAGTCAGATGAACCGAAGGTATCAGCTTCCTGTACAATAACTCCGGGTAATTCCTGTACAACAGTGTTTACTGAAGCATTGGCTGGACGACGTGAAATCATATCCATTGAAACCGTGTTTGAGGCGAAGGTCTGTCTCTTACCTACAACAATGATTTCTTCCATTTGTTCGTCTTTTTTACTCGTTTCTTCTTTATCCTGATCAGCTATCGCTGATGCTGAGGCTATTGCCAGTATTAATGGTGAAAGTGCAAATCGTTTGTAGCCGTTCATGTGTATCTCCCCAGGTATGCTAAACGTGGAAGTAATAGGACCAAAATGACCTTTCACCCCCAGCTATGGTTTTGAGCGAGGCCAATATAGAATTAAAATGTGACAGTGGCGTGATACTTTGTTGTATTAATTATTAATAATGTGAGTTTATGTGGTTTTTAATGTTGGAAGTGGATTAAGATTTACTTCTGCTCTAAAGTAGCAACTTGTTAACTCATTGAATTACATGCGCGCAACCAATAAACGTGTGGGGATGGATGTGAATATGTCTGAGCGTTTAATCACTATGTTGGAGTTGATTAGGCTTCATAGATCAATGTCTGTTGTCGATCTTTCACAGCGTTTTGAGGTGTCAGAAGAAACCATACGACGTGATATACGGCAGTTAGAAGCTACCGGCAGAGTGGTTAAAGTGCATGGTGGAGTTCGTCTTTCCACTTCAACTCTAGAGCCCCCATACCAAGGGCGCGTAAGTTTGAATGCTGCGGCTAAAAAAGAAGTTGGAGAGAAAGCTACCGAATTAGTCGAAGATGGGATGACGGTTTTTATTGACTGTGGCTCAACCAGTTACTGGTTTTCAAGAATGTTGACCAAACCTAAGAAGTTACTGGTAGTGACAAATTCGCTGGATGTAGCAAATGAAGTCATTGGTCGCGATGATTGGCGGTTAGCATTTACTGGTGGACAAATTGATCCAGATTACCGGGCCGCTTTCGGGCGGGAAGCTATTATTCAGGCTCGGCAGTTCACACCCGATCTGCTATTTCTGTCTATCGGTGGTATTCATTCCGACATAGGGCTACTTGATTTCAGTATTGATGAGGCTAATTTTAAGCGTTCACTTCTTGATAGAGCTCGCCGAAAAGTCGTACTGACCGACTCTTCAAAGTTTAGTGGGGCTGGTTCCGTTCATCTGGCCGATTTTGACCAAATTGATACGATAGTTTGTGATAAACCGCCCGAAGACCCGTTGAAATCTGCACTCGATAATGCCCAAGTGGAGGTTATTTGTAGCCGTTAACCCGCTATCAGGTTAGCGTCGGGTAGTAACATAAATTCTTCATATTCTGCGCGTAATATTGGCCGTTCTCACAATGGTAGGAATGGCACTTATGGTTTCTCTCACTAAGAATACAAAGCGCAGTAACACCTTCTGGTTTATTCTCTACGCCTCAAGTGCCGCTTTCTCGACCTATTTTTGTATGTATGCGTTTCGGAAGCCTTTTGCCGTGGCAAGCTACGAACAGGCTCAGTTTGTCGCCGGGATAGATTTTAAAAGTGCATTAATTATTGCGCAGGTATTAGGTTACGCCCTATCCAAGTTTGTCGGTATTAAAGTCGTATCGGAAATGACGGCAAATTATCGCAGTGTTGCCATTCTCACGTTGGTAATGGCAGCACAGTGCTCACTTATGGCTTTTGCCGTTGTGCCGGGGAACTGGAAGCTAGTCGCGCTATTCTTTAACGGTTTACCGTTAGGCATAATCTGGGGCCTGGTATTCAGTTACTTAGAGGGAAGAAGAACTACGGAAGTCTTGGGTGCTATTTTATCTATTAGTTTCATTGTGTCTTCTGGTGTCGTAAAAACCGTCGGTAAATACCTGATGCTGGACTTACAAGTCAGCGAATACTGGATGCCGGCTGCCACGGGCGCTATTTTTACTATCCCATTATTTATTTCCGTATATTTTCTTTCCAGGATTCCCCCGCCGACACACCAGGATAAAGCGGAACGCCATAAAAGGGAGCCAATGACATCCGAAGATCGGATCCAATTAGTGCGGAAATACTCGATAGGTTTGGGCTGCATGGTCGTCAGTTATATGTTACTGACCGCTATGCGCGACTTCAGTGACAATTTTGCAGCAGAAATATGGATAGAACTAGGGTATGGCGACAGACCCGCAATATTTTCTTCCGTTGCGCTGTATACGTCATTGGCTGTTCTACTTTTGCTAAGCTCGATAATGTGGATTAAAAACAATTTTCGGGCATTTATGGTTAACCATCTGATGGTTATTGGGGGATTTCTTCTCTTAGGTGTTAGCAGCTTATTCTATCAAAGCGGTGGAATTTCAGGTTCATCATGGATGATAGCGCTAACTATTGGGATTTATCTGGCTTATGTTCCTTTTAACTGTCTTATTTTCGATCGCATGTTATCGATGATAAACGACAAAGCTAATGCCGGATTTCTTATTTATATCGCGGATGCTATGGGTTATGCGGGAACCGTCGGTATACTGCTGTACCGTAACTTCTTTGAAATAAAGCTAAGTTGGCTAAACTTTCTATTAGAGAGCGCTTACTTTACGGCTCTTCTGGGTAGCGTGTTGATGGTATGTTCCGCCTGGTTTTTCCGCCAGCGCTTCTATAAAGAACACTCAAAGACTCTTATTAAAAGCTCAGCTTAACTGGAAATGAAAAGGGGCTACACGAAAGCGGCTCAAAAGTGCTCTTTTAAGAAAACGTCACGAGACTGTCACGGAACAAGGCGTTTTGATCAATTTTGGACAGGCTTAACGTAAGCTACTATTTTGAATGTAGTCATATTTTTATTTTAATCTGCTGAATTCTAAAATAATTTGACCAGACCAAGGAGCCAGCATGGAGAATTTTCTATCGCTATGGGGTGAGTCGGCCTATACCAGCCTGGGTTTTTTCTGGATGGCGCTGTGGGCGTTTGTATTAGGTTATTTGATCAGTAGCTTAATCCAAGTGCTTATTACTAAGCGGCGCATGCGCAAGGCGATGGGCGGTAATGACTTAAAGTCTGTGTCGCTGGGTACCTTCTTTGGTTTTATCTCTAGCTCCTGTAGTTTCGCTGCACTTTCAACCACCAGAGCTTTATTTAACAAAGGCGCGGCGTTCAGTGCGTCTATGGCGTTTATGCTGGCCTCTACCAACTTGGTTATTGAACTGGGGTTTGTCATTTCTATTTTTCTGGGTTGGCAGTTTGTCGTTGGTGAATACGTCGGCGGGTTGCTGCTCATTCTGTTCGTTTGGTTATTCATAACGCTCACCAACCCCAAAAAGCTGATTAAAAGTGCGCGTAAAGAGGAAGATGATGAAGACGAGCACCATCATGAAACAACGCTTTCCGATTTATTAAGTGCGGATACCTGGCAAAAAGTCGGGCAAAAGTACATTATGGAATGGCAGATGGTCTGGCAGGATGTACTTATCGGCTTTACCGTAGCTGGTGTTATTTCTGCCTTTGTGCCCAGTGCTTTCTTCGAGTGGCTGTTTATTGGTGTGGGTACTCAAGGCGAGCCAGGTTTCTGGTCATTATTGCAGCAGGCTGTTGTAGGTCCTATTGCCGCGTTTTTCACTTTCATAGGTTCCATGGGGAACATTCCGCTGGCAGCTGTTCTGTTTGGCGAAGGAGTTGCCTTTGCGGGTGTTATGGCATTCATTTTCTCTGACTTAATTGTGCTGCCAGTGCTGAAAATTAATGCCCGCTACTATGGTTGGAAAATGGCTCTGTACATTGCTTTAATGCTTTTTATTTGCCTGGTAGCGGCGTCTCTTGCTATGCATTACGGATTGTTGGCCTTTGATGCCTTACCCGATGCGTCTCAATGGTCCTCACCGGCTAAGCAAGAACACTTCAAACTCAATTATGGTTTTGTGCTGAATGTTATTTTCTTACTACTTAGCGCTGTCATGGTTGTACTTTGGCGTAAGAAACAAAAAGAGCATGAGCACCACCATCATCATGACCACGGCGGGTCGTCTGTTGGGGATAAAGTAATGAATGCTTTGTGTGTAGTCAGTGTTCTTTGGCTAGCAGGCGGTATGATTGCTTATACTATTTGAGAGTCTTATTAGAACAAAGAATTGTTAAGTTAGGAGCACTATGCATCACCATCATCATCATGATACGGCTTCAGAGCGCATTGGCTGGGCGTTCTTCTTAAACCTGTGCTTCACAGTTATCGAGTTTATTGGCGGAGTGCTGACCAACAGTACCGCGATACTTGCCGATGCGGTTCATGACTTAGGAGACAGTATCTCTATTGGTATGGCCTGGTTGCTGGATAAATTCAGTCGTAAAGACGCGACCAATACCTTTACTTATGGCTACCGTCGTCTCTCCTTAGTCGGCGCCTTTATCAATGCAGTTATTCTTACAGCCGGTTCTATCTGGATTCTGTTTGAGGCGATTCCAAGGCTGTGGAATCCGGTTATGCCTATGGCTGAAGGCATGGCTTTGCTGGCCGTATTTGGTGTTATTGTGAACGGTTATGCGGCATTCAAACTCTCGAAAGGTCAGTCACTTAATGAACGGGTATTGAACTGGCATTTGCTGGAAGATGTTCTCGGTTGGGTTGCAGTGCTGGTTGTCTCTATTGTCTTACTGTTTGTCGACTGGCCTATTTTAGATCCTTTATTGTCTATTGCGTTTACCCTGTTTATTTTAGTGAACGTAATACGCCACTTAGGGTCGACTATTAAGCTATTTGTTCAGGCTTCTCCTGACCCAGAAATATATCAGCAAATCCATAAAAAGTTGGTGGCGTTGGATTTAGTCGATAACGCACACCATTTACATTTTTGGTCGCTTGATGGTGAACGCCATGTATTAACAGCACATATTGTGGTATCAAAGGAGTTAACCAGCACTGAGAGAGCGGTGTTAAAAGAAAAGATATCAGAACAATTGGCCGAGTTTGAATTAGCTCATACCACTATAGAGCTGGAATATCCGGACGAAGCCTGTCGTGATCATTAACGGAGGTTTACCATGGAATTGTTTGGCAGTTATACGTCACCTTATGTAAGACATTGCCGTATTGCCTTGCTAGAAACGGACACGAAGTTTTCGCTAACAGAGACTGACTTCGACACAAGCGCAAAACTGAGCCCGGCGAAAAAGGTCCCGTTTTTGCACCATAACGATTTACGACTGCATGACTCGACCAGTATTTTAAAGTACGTGCGGGAGAAAGCCGGTGAGCGCTTCTTTGCCGATACAAAAGACTTCGATCAATACTGTCTGGTCAATACGGCAATGGATGCTGCCATCAATATTTTCTTGCTGGAAAAAGATGGTATAAAAAGTTCACAGGCGCCTTATTTGCAGCGCCAGCAAGAGCGCATCAATGATATATTGCAGTTGATGGAAGAAAAAGATCACGCAGTGGCGTACGAGGGTCCACATCCATTCAGTGATGGCGAGCTGCGGTTGGGCTGCTTTTTAAGTTGGGGATTATTCCGTCAGCGTTTTAATCTGGATAAGTATCCGCGACTTGAGGCTTTTGTTGATAAGCTCAACGACTACCCCTATTTCGCGGATACCGACCCATCTAAAGCTTAATAGGCTTTTATCGCCCGGCTGCGTTCAGGAATTTCTTCGTTCAGCAGTAGGTCGTTTTGTGAATAGTCCATGGGAACATCAATGAGGTGTACGCCTGGTTTGTCCAGGCACTCTTTCATCAGTGGTATCAAGCTTTCTGTGCTGTCCACACGATACCCTTTAGCGCCATAGGACTCAGCGTACTTCACAAAGTCAGGGTTATTGAAGTCTAAACCATAGTCGCTTAAACCCATGTGCTGTTGTTTCCATTTAATCATGCCATAGCCACTGTCGTTAAGAATAACAATGACAATGTCCAGATTCATGCGCACTGCGGTTTCAAGCTCTTGTGAGTTCATCATGAACCCACCGTCTCCGCATATTGCCATGACTTTTTTCTCAGGGTTGACCAGTTTGGCAGCCATTGCCGAAGGTAAGCCCGCACCCATAGAAGCTAATGCGTTATCCAGCAATACGGTATTTGGTTCACGTGCCGGATAATTACGGGCAAACCAAATCTTATAAATGCCGTTATCCAGTGCAATAACACCATTATCTGGCATAACGTCACGAACATCCTCAACTAAACGCTGAGGCAAAATTGGAAAGCGATCGTCATCGGCACCTTCGTCGGTATGGTCACGCATGTGATCGCGGACTTTCAGCATAAAGTCAAAGTCCCAGTGCTCTTGTGGCTCAATACCTTCCTTCAGTTGCCAAATGCTGTTACCAATGTCACCAATCATACTGGCGTGCGGGAAGTAGACAGAGTCGACTTGGGCACCCTGGAAATTAATGTGAACCACTTTTCTGTCGTCGTTTACCCCCGTTTTCATCATAAAGGGCGGCTTCTCGACAACATCGTGCCCCACATTAAGAATTAAGTCTGCTTTTTCAATGGCACGGTGCGGGTAGTCACCGTCTGAAACCGCAGCGTTGCCTAGCCAGCGAGGGTGATCTTCGTTGATAACCCCTTTACCCATTTGAGTCGTAATAAACGGAATGCCGGTTTTATCGACAAAGGCTCTTAACATTTTCGCCGTAATTTTACGGTTTGCCGCGGCACCAATAAGTAACACCGGATGTTTTGCATCTTTCAGTAATTGCAGAACATGACGAACCGCTTTATGTTCAGTTATAGGACGGCGCGAGAAACTCGGAGTTATTGGGTTAGCACTCACTTCCTCACGAGCAATGTCGTCCGATAATTCCAGGTGTGAAGCACCCGGGCGCTCATCTTCCGCTCGGCGAAAGGCTTCGCGGATATGTGCCGGAATACTATTAGCGCTAATAATAGGCTGTGTGTATTTGGTAATGGGCGTCATCATGTCGACAACATCGATAATCTGGAACTGGCCCTGCTGGCGCTCTTTAATAGGTTTTTGGCCTGTAATTACGACCATAGGCATAGCACCTAGCTGCGCATAAGCGACCGGAGTAACCAGGTTGGTCGCGCCCGGTCCTAACGTCGACAAACAAACACCTGGTTTGCCGGTAAGTCGACCATAAGTGGCGGCCATAAAGCCGGCACCTTGCTCATGACGAGTTAGAATAAGCTCGATATTAGATTTTGAAAGAGACTCTAATAAGTCCAGATTTTCTTCGCCCGGAATACCGAAAACGTATTCAACACCTTCGTTCTCCAGAGCTTTTACGAATAAATCGGATGCTTTCACGTCGCTGTCTCCTTGCGTTAATTCTTTTTAGTTTAATGAGTTACGTAAAGCATAGGAGATATGATCAAAAAAATCCGCAATCAGACCTAACTGATTGCGGATTTTACAGTCTGCTAAGACTTAGTTATTAAAACGAGTAACTGACTTTGGTATAAACAAAGCGACCACGAGGGTTGTGAACGCTTGGAGCATAACCGTAAAGGTCAGTGTTAAACGCTTCTGGTGGCTCTTCGTCAAACAGGTTAGTTGTACCAAGAGTAACGCGAAGCTGAGAAGTCACGTCATAGTAAGCTTGTAAATCAACCAGTAGTTGTTTATCAACCATACGAGTTTCTTCACTCTCAACTAAAGCCGGTGCCTGGTAGTCTTCAAACTCACCAATGTAGTTAAGGTTTAAATTAACCCCTAACGCATCCTGGCTCCACTCAGCACGACCTGTCCAGCGATGCTCTGGATACTCATATTCACCGGCGTAGTCGATACCGTCTTTTTCAAACTTACTCATGTATGACCAATCAAAGCCAAATCGAACCGTACCCATACCTTGAGTATCCCAGTTGTAGTTGGCTGATAAATCAAGACCGGCAGCTTCCTGGCTTGATAAGTTGACATAAGTGTTATACAGCGTTGCGAGCTCACCTAACTCGTCGCCAGGTAGAGGGGCGCGGCGAACGCAGATGTCGCTACTTTGGTCATTACAATTATCGTCATAAACGTTTTCAAAATCGTTTTGAACAATTTTGTTGTCTTGCTCAATGGACCAGTAGTCAGCTGAAACATCGAAATCATCTGTAATCTGCCAAACAGCACCTAAGTTATAGTTAGATGATTCTTCTGGCTGCAAGCCGTCTGAGCCTGAGAATACAATAGTGTAGTCAAGCGGGACACAGCTTTCACCATCCGTTTCACAGCGGTAGGTATCTGTGAAGAATGTCGATACTTGAGACGGACCTAAACCAATTTGAGCCAGTGATGGTGCGCGGAAACCTTCACCATAAGATGCGCGAAGGGTTACGTCTTCTGTTGGACGCCATTGAAGCTTAAACTGAGGGTTAAAGGTTGATCCAAAATCACTGTAATCATCATAACGACCAGCAGCAGTCAGCTCGAGTGTGTCAGTAATTGGAATTAAGAACTCCATGTAAGCTGCCCACTGATCGCGTTCTGCTTCTGCCTGTACTGACTCAGTACCAAAAATTAAACCGCGTTGGAACTGATCATCTGGCTGGTCAAATACGTCTTCTTCACGATACTCAAGACCGGCCGCCATAGACACATAATGATCGCCTAGCTGGAAAGCTTCACCCGCGATGCTTGCATCAATAGCCGTTAAGTGTGACTCACCACGACGAACCAAAGAGGTTGTTATGTCGTTAATGACTTCAGGGTCGTTAATCGTACCGCCAAATGGATTGTAGTTCCCGGCGTTAATTTCTTCTTGTAGGAAGTCAGTGCGCACCCAGCCTTGTTCACGAGAACCTGTCTGCATACCTTCACTGCGGCCTTTCTGGTAAGAAACATCCCAGCCCCAGCCATTTAAATCACCGCGTAAACCAGCAATAAAGCGTAAGGTATCCGACTCAACGTCCCAGATACGAGGGCCTGCATCAACGGTACGGAAAAAGTTGATGTCTACACGCTCACCCCAAGGGTTGTTAGGGTGGTCTGCTGGCACATAAAGGCCTGCGTCTGCATCTAGTGGAGTTGGTGCACCACCAGCTTTAGAACGGTTATGCTGAGCGGCTATTTCAATGTAACCTTCGACGTCACGAGAAAACTCTTTGCGAGATTGGATTATTGCGCCCACACGCTCTGCTTCAGGGAAGATTTGAGCATAAGGACCGTAATCAAATACACAGCGAGTACCTACTTCAGAGCCAGGAGGGCAATCTGGATCGGGTTGCTCAGCTCCGTCAACGATAAAGCTTCCTGGGAAACCACGAGAAGAACGGAAATCGTTACCACCCCAAGGTGCTTGGTTTGCTGTGCCGTTACGACCAAATTCAGCACCGACTATAGAGGTGTTTTTCCAGTAGTCTAGAATCATGGTGGTGTTACTGTCATCACCACCGGTACCCCAGACTAAGCTCATGCTGGTTTCTTCGTAGTTCACATCACCGGTGGTACCACCGTGACTAGCTGTTAATTCAGTACCGACGAAATCGTCGCGTAGAATGATGTTTACAACACCGGCTACGGCGTCAGAACCATAAATAGCCGACGCACCGTCTTTAAGAATATCGATACGTTCAATGGCTGCGACTGGAATCGAGTTAATATCGACAAATGAATTAGCAACGCCTTCTGCGAACGAAGATACAGCGACACGACGTCCATTTAACAGAACCAAGGTCGAATCTGCACCGAAGCCACGCAAACTGATTGCAGCGGCACCGTTTGCAGTGGTGTCCTGACTGTTACCTTGAGTTGAGAAAGTGCCTACGCCGGCTGATGGCAGACGCTCTAAAAGTTGCTGAAGGTTGTTGAAACCGGAAGCTTCAATACTTTCCCGGTCGATAACTTCGACTGGAGAAGCGCCTTCCATATCGGTTCTCGAAATACGTGAACCTGTAACCTGAATTCGTTCTAAACGCTCATCTTCTGCTTGAGCGTCCTCTTGTGCAAAACTGCTTGGCGAATGAAACAGTGCGCCAACAGCTAGAGCACATAATGAGTACTTAAATGCTGTTTTCATTGTTGTTCTCCCCGCGATGGATAACATTTTGTTTTTGTTGTGACTATCGATGATAGTACTTAGTTGTTATTACACCAAATTAACAAATGATCAAGCGTTACACGGTAAATTGTGGGGATAGGTGGTAATTATGGTGGGACCACTACGACTTTAGTCGTAGTTACAAACAAAAACGGCCGACTAAATTGCCGACCGTTTCTCAATGGGGTTTCGCTAAAACGAATTAAGAATCAGAGGTTAACTCTTCTAAACGAGCGCGCAGTTCTTCGTCGTTTTGAGCTTGCTGAATAATCATGTTGTACTCTTGCGGAGTAAGGCCAGCGTCTTCAACAGCTGCAATCATTTCTTCTTGAGCTGACTGTTGAATTCCACGAGCTTCTTCCTGGTTTTCAGCGTTTTGGAACTTTTCACGATACTTTTCAGTAACGCCTTGCACTTCTTCCATTGCTGAAACAAATTTAACTAACATGCCTTCAGTAATTTCCTGAGTTTGCTGCTGTTGCTGAGCCATGTTGCCTTGAGCTTGTTGCTCTTGAGCCATAGCTGCAGTGCTACCCAGTGCGAATACCGTTGCTAATGCGATAATTGTCTTTTGCATGATAATCTCCTTGTTGATTCTGTCAGAGTTACTAACGCTCTTACTAAAGCGAAGACTGTGCCAACTTTTCAAGTTTATGTTTTTAAAGGTTTTTATGTTGTCCGATTAAAATCAACAGAAAGAATCCTTAAAAATGTGTATCCTGAAGACACAGTCAAAGGAGGCGTGTGTGACAAAAGTATACAATTGGTCTCTATCGAGCCTGCAACGGCGGCTACTGGCTTATGTTGTGGTTCCTATGCTGCTGATATCGGGCGCGGCAATCACCGTTGGTCTTCAGGTAGCTTCAGAAAATGCTAATGACCGCCTGAAAAGCGACTTAGAGTTATTGGGACGCGCGATTAGCTTACCTATTAGTGATGCGTTGCTGAATAACGACTTAGATACGGTGCAGGCCAACCTGGACTCAGTATTTAGCATTGGCCGGGTTTATGGAGCCTCTGTATATAACGTCTATGGTGAGCAGGTTGCTGAAGCGGGCGTAACGGAAACCGATTTAAGTAACAGCCGCCTTGCTTTGCAAACGGTCCAAACAGGCATTAAACAAGATGACTATCGTCGTGTAGAGGGACGTGATGTATTTTCCCAGTTTCTCCCTATTGTTGACAGAGGCGGCCGAATTATCGGGTTATTGCAAATTAACCGACGTGCCAGCGATTTCGATGAGTCTTTCGAAGAGCTTAGCCAATATGCTTGGCTAACCTGGGGAGCCTTTGCGCTCATTACCATAGCGGTGCTGGTTTTTGGACACTATCGAGGCGTTGGGCGACATGTGGTTCAATTGAAAGACGCCATGTTGCAAGTGGCTGGGGGGAACCGTACAGCCCGTGTAAAACCTGAGGGACCTTCTGAGTTGCAGGAGGTTGCGCAAGGGCTTAACCGAATGTTGGACAGCATAGAGCAAGCCGAAAAAGAACTAGAACAACGCCGAGAACACGAAGCCTCACTTCAGCAAGCATTACGCGAGCAGGAAAAAATGGCGGCAATAGGTAGCGTTGCCAGCGGCGTTGCACACGAACTAGGGGCTCCGCTTACCGTTATCGACGGACGTGCCAGCCGGCTACTAAGAACCCACAAAGATGAAGAAAGTCAGCGTCAATTGCAGGCCGTTCGCGGTCAGGTGCAGCGGTTAACCGGATTGGTCAACCAACTTCTCGCGTTCTCCAGAACGCCAGTTCAGCACCGCGAGTCTATAGCGCTGGCAACCTTGATAGATACGGCAATAACCAGCATTCAGTTTGAGCAAGACAAAGGAGCCGCCAGAGTCGAACTGGGTGAGTTACCTGCTGTCACACTAAAAGTTGATATTAAACGGTTGGAACTGGCCTTGGTCAACGTGATGCGTAATGCGCTACAGGCAGCACAGCACGTGGTGAATATAAACGCAGAGGTCGACAGCAATAGAACGTTGAAAATAATTATTGATGATGACGGTGAGGGTCTGCCTGACAATATGAAAGAAAAAGCCTTGCACCCGTTTGAGACCAATAAACCACAAGGTAAAGGCACCGGTCTGGGGCTGACGATAGTGAAACATGTTTTGAGTGATCATCAGGGCGAATTGACGTTAACGAATAACGATAAGGGTGGCTGTCGCGTCATTTTATGTTTGCCGGCATCGAGTCTGGCCGATAAGCCTGCACTAGGAGGTCAATAATGGCGGTACTTAAAGCTGTCATAGGTGTTGTTGAAGATGACCCTGCATTACAGGAGCTTTTGGTCGAAGAACTTGAAGCGGAAGGCTACCAGGTGGATGCCTGGGGAAGTTTAGAAGACTTTAAGAGCAGCAATGCAAGCCCTGACTTAATTGTCAGCGATATACGCCTGCCCGGAGAATCGGGTTTAACCTTACTGGAAGACTTGAAGCAGCACGATAACCCGCCTGCGCTACTGCTGATAACGGCATTTGGCACGGTCGACCAGGCGGTTGATGCGCTGAAAAAAGGTGCCGATGACTTTCTGACAAAACCGCTGGATATTGAGCACTTGCTGTTGAGCGTTGATCGAATATTAGAGCATCGCTCATTACAGCGGGAACTGAAACGTTATAAACAGCAGCAGAAAGGCCCCGGTGGCTTGGTGGGGCAAAGTCCGGCTATGCGCAAGCTTTATGACCAAATTGAGCACATTGCCCCAACAGGCGGTAGTGTTCTTATTACCGGCGAAAGTGGTACAGGTAAGGAATTAGTCGCTAAAGCCCTGCATGAACTGAGTGATAGATCTGACAAACCTTTCCAGGCAGTAAACTGTGCGGGTATTCCAGCCGACTTAATGGAAAGTGAGTTTTTTGGTCATGCGGCGGGGGCTTTTACCGGCGCGCAGAATAAGCGGCAGGGGCTTTTAAAGCAAGCCGACGGCGGCACCTTATTGTTGGATGAGATTGGCGAAATGCCAATGGCGCTTCAGGCCAAATTATTGCGTGTTTTGCAAGAAGGCACGATAAGAGCCGTTGGTAGCGACAAAGAAGAGCAAGTTGATGTTCGCATTCTTGCTGCGACGCACCAGGATTTAGAGCGGTTGGTTGAAGAGGGCAAATTCCGGCAAGATTTATTTTATCGTCTGGAGACGTTTAGCCTGCGAGTTCCTCCTTTACGAGAACGAGGAGAGGATATAGAGCGACTGGCAAACTTCTTTCTTCAGCAGCAACAGAAAAGCAGTGATAAAACAGTACGTGGAATTTCAGCGGAAGCATTAGATTTGCTGTATCGGTATCCATTTCCGGGGAACGTTCGGGAGCTTCAAAACGCCATAGAGCGGGCGTTTGCGTTTTCCAGTGACGAGACCCTGTCGGTAGACGACTTTCCGCAGCGTATAGTCGAGAAAAGTGATACCAGTCAGCCGGCGGCAACGTCAGCCTGGCCAACGTTAGATGAGCACCAAAGCCAGTACATAAGGAAAGTTTTAGAGCATACCGGTGGCAATAAGTCACAGGCGGCACAAATACTCGGTGTTACACGCCGTACGCTGTATCGCTGGCTTGATAACGAAGCGGAGTGATCAAAGTGGTGATTTTTTGCGTAAAATGCACGTAAGTTTACAGAGAATTTCACACGAAATTTAAGGAGTACCCAGTGAAAGTATTAATGGTCTTAACCTCACACGACAAGCTTGGCGACACTGGCCATAAAACTGGCTTTTGGGTTGAGGAATTTGCTGCGCCTTACTATGTCTTTGTGGATGCAGGTGTCGATGTAACGCTGGCGTCTCCTAAAGGCGGTAAGCCACCAATGGATCCGAACAGTACAGCGCCGGATGCGCAAACCGAGGCTACTGAGCGTTTAGAGAAAGACTCAACAGCGCAACACAAGCTGGAAACAACTTGCACGTTGGACGATGTTGACCCTGACGACTTTGACGCTATTTTCTATCCAGGTGGACACGGGCCCTTATGGGATTTAACCAACAATGAGCAGTCTATTAAGCTTATTGAGCACTTCTGGAGTAAAGGTAAGCCGGTGTCGGCAGTATGTCATGCGCCAGCGGTATTACTGAACGCGAAAACGCCAAGCGGCGACCCCATTGTTCAGGGCCGTACCGTCACAGGCTTTAGTAACACAGAAGAGGCTGCCGTCGAGTTGACCAATGTTGTTCCTTTCTTACTGGAAGACGAACTCACAGCAAAAGGCGGTCACTATCGTAAAGTCGATGACTGGCAAGCCTATGCTGTTCAGGACGGTATGCTGATTACTGGTCAGAACCCGGCGTCATCGGAGCAGACGGCTCAGCGCCTGCTCGATGTACTAAGAGCTATGGTCTAAAACCATTTAAAAGCGTCGGCGCCAGCTTATGCCGACGCTTGCTTGTCGCCCTATTCCGGGTTCGTAGTAACGACGATACTGCTGATTCACTACAACCGCCGTGACGTAGTCTTTGTCGGTGATATTGTCGACCCGAGCCCATACGTCTAATTCGCTGTTTGTCCATTGCCACTCGCGGCTCGCGGCAAAATTCCAGGTGGTATAAGAGGGGGAGAACGTGTCGTTGGCATCATTAACCGGGGTATCGTCACGATACTGACCTGAAACTTGAACGAGCCATTGTTCGGTTGGCTGCCAGTTTAAACGCAAGTAACCCTGGCTTTCGGCAACACCGGGCAGCTGATTACCTTGTAAGGGACCTTCGCCAAATACCGCATCGATATAGCTGTACGAGACCAGTAAGTTTAACTGCTGTGTCAGCGCACCGTTAATGGTTAGTTCGGCGCCCTCGCGAGAGGTCTCTGATGCATTTCGGTAGGTCGTTCTGCCATCGGTTGACTGATCAACCAATATCTCGTTGTCGCTCTCAATACCGAAAAAGGCCAAGTGTAAACGCCAGTTTCTAGGCAGTTGGTGCTTAATACCCCACTCCCACTGTTCGTTAGTCGAAGGACCTAGCTCGCGGTTTAATCCGGAACCTTGGTTACGATATGCAAGCTCTGTTAATGTCGGTGTTTCGAACCCCTGCCCAACGCTGAAATAAGTGGCTGAGCTGGGCAAAAATTGCCAGGTGAGAGAGGCTGCGGCGGTGGTTTCCTGAAACTCACTACTGCCGCTGTCATCAGCACCATCAAGCTCCGTAAAGTAGTCTTTAACGTCGTAGCTGATATCGCTGTAACGCACACCACCGGTTGCTGACCACTCAGCACTTAACTGCCATTGAAAGCGCAAGTAGGCCGAAGCGTTATCTATCCAGTTAAACTCATCACGGCGCAACTCACCCTTTTCACCATTGTCATTCACATAACCAAAACGATGATCTTGCTGTCGTTCAAGTTGTGCGCCTAGTGTTGCTGACCAGTTCTGACCTAGCTGACGCCAGCGCGCGTGCGCTCCTTCAAACTGGCGAGAGACATCAATGACCGCACCGGAGCTGGTGTAAACGCCTTGTTCATTAATATCGTCTCCGGCAAATGGCAGGAACTGCTCAATGTCACGGTCGCCCTGCCAAACAGAGACTAAACCTTCGCCGCTGTCGCGTTCATGAAACCAGCTTAAAGAGCCTTGTCGGTGATGAATGTCTTTGCGGGTATTAAAGTCGATAGCACGCTGCACGGTCTGTGTCGGATCTTCCCGCCAGGCTTCCGGTGTTAATGCACTGGGGTCCTGCAGTAGCGGCGCGTCATTATTGTCATAACGCAGAATAAACCGGTTTTGGTCGTCCCATTGATGGTACCAGCGTACGGCCTGTTGCTGGCGCTCTGCAGAATTATGGCGACGTGGTCCGTCGGTTTGAAAGTCGGTTGCCATAAGCTGCAGCTGCTTGGTGTCTGTTGCCCATTGCGCATTGACACTGTAGCGTTGTGTATCGTTTTCACTGAACTGACCTTCCCACTTTAATGCCGTTTCAGTGGGTTGGCGACTAAACCATTCAACCACTCCGCCCCCGGAGTTGCCGTAAAGAGTCGCCAATGGTCCACGGAGCACTTCTAACGAATCAACATTGTCGAGAATGAAACTGGATGTTTGTGCCTGTCCGTCAGGCATGGACAACGGAATACCATCGACATTCAATTGCAAACCGCGCACGCCAAAGGCGGCTCTTGAGCCAAACCCGCGTACGACGAGGCGTGCGTCTTGCGCGTAGTTATAACGATTATCTGCCTGAATACCTGCCACACCGGCTAAGGCATCGCCAGCATCAATGTTCATCGATGGCAGTGTATTCTCTACGTTCACCCGGTCGATACTCGCCGCCGTTGTCAGCCAGGGCGTTTCGCTCTCTGTTGCTGTCACGACAACGGTTTCGTCTACTTCGGCGGACTGCACAACGAAAGAGGCCGCCAGTAAAGGCAGCCCCGTGTAAGTCAATTTTCTAAATACCGCTGAATACAACATCGTTAATCTGCCGGTTTAATTTGAATGATTGAGCCATTGGACTCGTCAGTGAGTAGATACAGATAACCGTCCGGTCCCTGATTAATGTCACGAATACGCGCATCAACAGCATCCTCGAACAGGCGCTCTTCATGCATCATTCGACCTTCGTACAAGTCTAACCGAGCCACTAACGAGCTTTTCAGTGCTGCTACGAAAAAGTCACCTTTCCACTCAGGGAAGGCGTCGCCGGTGTAAAAAGTTGCGCCAGCTGTAGCTATTGAAGGTACCCAATAATAAAACGGCTGTTCCATACCTTCTTTCACCGCGTCTTCACTAATAATGGCACCGCCGTAGTCAACACCATAAGTAATTTCTGGCCAGCCATAGTTTTTGCCGGCTTCAGGAACATTCACTTCATCGCCGCCTTGCGGGCCATGTTCTACTGTCCATAATTCGCCCGTGTCAGGATGAATGTCTGCACCCTGAACATTGCGGTGACCGTAAGACCAAATTTCGTCTAATGCGTTATCTTCACCAACAAAGGGGTTGTCTTCAGGAATACTGCCGTCGGGCCAAATGCGTACGACTTTACCGTGGTGGTTATCGAGAGTTTGAGCGTCATCCATACGCGAATAACGGTCACCCAAAGTAACGAACAGATGCCCTTCAGGCGAGAACACCAAACGCGAACCAAAGTGTGCGTTGCTTTCATATTTCGGAGCCTGGCGGAAAATCACTTCTTTATCGGTAAAGGCTTTGTCCACCAGCTTTGCTCTCATAACGGCTGTGCTATTACCTTTGCCACCGTCTTGCGCCGGCTCCGAATAACTAATGTAAACCCATTGGTTTTCATCAAAGTTTGGGTCAATGGTGACATCCAGCAAACCGCCCTGGCTTTTTGCAACAACCTCAGGCACACCACTTATTTTTTCCCGATATTTACCGTTTTCTGACACCCAGTAAAGATCACCCGAGCGCTCGGTGACTAAGACACTGTTGTCTGGCAAAAACGTCATGCCCCAAGGGTTAGTGAAACCATCCGCAAAGGTGGAGACGGTGACTTTATGGCGCTCTGTTTCGACGGTATCGGCTACTGCTGTCATGCTGGCAGAGGCTGCCAGAAGTGCGGTTAATACGAGTTTTAGGTTAAACATAAGGGTCTCCTTTGTTTTTCATTATCTTCAGTATACGTCATTCATTGAAATTTTGATGACTCTTGGCTTGACCTGTTTATGGCTTTAGTCGTTAATAGACGTATTAACTTTCAAAATAAGTGCGAATGGAATGAGCGAGAAGCTTTTTGGTACGGACTCTCTTCTGGTGTTAGCGCAATGGTTAGCGGCCATTTTTGTTCTTCTTATTATCACGCTGATTGTATCCGTTGGTGTGATGTATGTGGTGGATAAAACTCAGAATAAGCACACGATTCGGCGTAATTACCCCGTTGTCGGTCGTTTTCGTTATATTTTTGAGCGCATGGGCGAATTTATGCGCCAGTATTTTTTCGCGATGGATCGCGAAGAAATGCCGTTTAATCGGGCGCAGCGGAGCTGGGTCTACCGCGCGGCAAAAAACTCAGACAGAAATGTCGCGTTTGGCTCGACACGAGACTTAACCCGTACCGGCACCATTATTTTCAGTAACGCGCCCTATCCGCCTCTTGCAGAGCAAGCGGCCGCTCCTGAGCCTGTGCTTATTGGGCCGTACTGTGAAACACCCTATTCCCCAATTTCTTATTTTCATATTTCAGGTATGAGCTACGGTGCCTTATCGCCGGTGGCGGTTAAGTCATTGTCGCAAGGAGCTGCGAAGGCGGGTTGCTGGATGAATACTGGCGAAGGTGGTTTATCGCCTTACCACCTTATGGGCCATTGCGACATAGTATTCCAAATGGGAACAGCGAAGTTTGGGGTGAGAGATAAAGAAGGTCGATTGGATGAAAACCGTTTGGCGGAACTTGGCCGTCACGACTATGTAAAAATGTTCGAAATAAAATTGAGCCAGGGTGCTAAGCCGGGTAAAGGCGGTATTCTACCGGGCGTCAAAGTGAATGAGGAAATTGCGCAAATTCGTGGCATCGAAGTCGGTAAAGACGCTATTAGCCCTAACCGCCATCCAGAAATCAGTAATAACGAAGAGCTGCTCGACTTTATCGGTAAGGTTCGGCGCATTACCGGCAAACCCACGGGGTTTAAGTTCGTTATGGGCGATCCGAGCTGGATAGATGAGCTCATAGATTCAATTTTAACACGCGGCGTTGAGTCAGCGCCGGACTTCATTACGCTCGATAGTGCTGACGGTGGCACTGGTGCTGCACCACAACCATTGATGGACTACGTCGGTTTAAAAGTATCTGAAAGCCTGCCGGTGTTAATAGATAAGCTCACAGAAGCGGGGTTGCATGGGCGCGTGCGAGTTATTGTCTCAGGTAAAATGATAACCCCGGCTGATGTCGCCTGGGCTATTGCAATGGGGGCTGACTTTGTCACATCGGCACGGGGCTTTATGTTTTCCCTGGGCTGTATACAAGCCATGCAGTGTAACAAAAACACTTGTCCGACCGGGGTTACGACCGACGATCCTAAATTGATGAAGGGGCTCGATCCGACCGATAAATGCGAGCGTGTGGCGAACTATCATAAGTACATGGAATATGGGGTGAATATTATTGCGCATTCCTGTGGCGTCACCGATCCGCGCCAGCTTAACCGCCGCCACGCCCGGGTTATAAAGCCGGACGGCGAGAGCATCAGTCTGGCAGAGCGATACCCATTGCCGCCGGCAAGAAGACGCTAACAGGCGCTGTTAGCGTAAGGTATTAATTGGCAGTAGTTGGGCTATTTCCTCCGCAACTTTGCGGAATGTCTGACGACGACTGGTCGTAGGGCGGTATACCAAGCCAATATCACGAGACGCCTCTTGCCCGGTTGGTTTTAACGGCACTAAGTCGGTGTTACTGAGAATACCCTGAGCTATTGCCATTTGCGGAATAAAGGTCGCGCCTAACCGAGCGTCCGCCATTTGCACTAAGCTGTGTAAGCTGGTGGCGGTAAACGGATTCATTTTTATGGAATCGGTTAACTGGCATGCAGCTACTGCGTGACCGGTCATGCAATGCTCTTTTTCCAGTAAAAAGATGCTTCTGTCCGGAAGTTTGTCGTAGTCAACCGGCTCACCGATGTTATCGGCTAACTCTTTATGCACAACCAACTTAAACGGGTCTCGACCCAGTACCCATTTCTGATTGCCCTGAATATCCATGGGTAACGCCAGCAGTAAAATATCGAGCTCGCCGTTTTTAAGGCGAAGCAGTAGGTTTTGCGTGGTGTCCTCGGAAATCTGCAACAGTAACTTCGGGTAGGCGTCCTGCAACCGTTTGCTTAACTGACCAATAACAAAAGGGGCTATGGTGGGTATAACGCCTAAACGCAATGGGCCTTCCATAACGTTGCCCTGCCCCTGGGCATAATGGCTGAGCTCTTCGGCGGCACTTAAAATTTGCCGTGCGCGCTCGACAATTTCTTCGCCTAATGCCGTAAACAAAAATGACTTATGGTCACGTTCAATAAGCTGGCAGCCCAATTGCTCTTCTAAGTTTTGAATGCCGCTACTTAACGTCGATTGGCTGACATTACATTCAGCCGCCGCACGATTGAAGTTTTGCTCTTGATGCAACGCCAGCAAATAACTGAGGTTTTTTAAACTGGGTAATTTGCTCATGGTTTTCCTTTTGCAACGAACTTAATTGGTATTTTCGATTATCATAATCCGTTTTATTCGTTTTATCCAATCTGTATCCATCCGTACACTAGCTCTCGACTCGTTAAGGAACGAATAGATTTAAATCCCAATCAAGGAGACACTTTATGTTAACAGTAGGCGATAAATTACCAGAATTCAGCGTTGTTGCAGCAAAACCTAAGTTCAACATGCCTGAAGAAAACGGCGAAAGCGCGTTCGAAACCATCGACAACAGCAGCTTTGCCGGTAAATGGAAAATTATTTTCTTTTACCCAAAAGACTTCACTTTTGTTTGCCCAACCGAAATTGTTGAGTTCGCAAAACTGAACGAAGACTTCGCAGACCGTGACGCGGTTGTTATGGGCGGCAGCACCGACAACGAATTTGTGAAATTAGCATGGCGCCGTGAGCACCCGGATCTTGACCGCTTGAATCAGTATTCTTTCGCGGACAACGGCTCTTTAGTAGACGGCTTAGGCGTACGTGACAAAGAAGAAAACGTCGCTTTGCGTGCAACTTTCGTTGTTGACCCGCACAACGTGATTCAACACGTATCGGTAAACAACCTGAACGTGGGCCGTAACCCGGCAGAAATTCTGCGTATTTTAGACGGCTTACAAACTGACGAACTGTGCCCATGTAACCGCGCAGTTGGTGGCGACACGCTTTAATAGGAGTTAACCCATGGCAATTGCAGATTACAAGCAATTACTCGGTGACCACAGCAAGGATACCAAGCTGAACCTGTCGAGTTTGTTCTCGAATGTGGAAGCGTCAGGCTTAACGGCTGACCAGTTCTACGGAACAGCGCTTTCTTTGGTGTACAGCTTGGCGGATAACGAACTTATCGAAGCTGTGGAAGAAGAAGCCGAAGGTAAAATCGAAGACAATGTGAAGACAGCGGCAAAAACCGCAGCGTCTTTAATGGCCATGAACAACGTGTACTACCGGTTCCTGCACTTATCGAGCGATAAGCAGTTTGGCAAAATGCCAGCCGGTTTGCGCATGAACGCAATGGCTAATCCGGGTGTTGATAAAGCCGATTTTGAGCTCTTCTCACTGGCAGTGTCAGCACTGAACGGATGTGGAATGTGCATTGACTCGCACGTGCAAACGTTGCTGAAACACGACGTAACAGCACAAGCGATTCAATCATCCATTAAGTTGGCGGCGGTACTTAATGCAGCTTTAACTGCACGCAAACTGTCGTAAACCCTCTAGGGGCTCCCCTTTGCCCCATGCAACGCTTGCCCGCACTGCTATGGTGCGGGCTTTTTTATGTTCGTTTGGTTGCTATGCAGGTTTTGTCCTAAGCTTAAAACAAATGCGAAGGAGGAACTATGCAAGGCATTAATGCTGATCGCTTAAAAAAATCTGTCCTGGAATTATCCAATATTGGCTATAACGACAAGGATCACGGCGTGTATCGGTGGGGCTTTACTGACGCCGATATGGAAGCCCGAAAGTGGATGATGGAACAGGCAAAAGCCGAGGGTTTTGAAACTTTTATGGACGGTGCCGGCAATGTTTTTTTCGGCATCGGCGACTTTACCCAAAAGCCGGCTGTACTAACCGGGTCTCATCTCGATACTGTTCCCGCTGGTGGTATTTTTGATGGTGCCTTGGGCGTGCTTGCCGGATTCGAAGTTTTGCGCTCGATCAAAGAAAACGATATTAAATTGAAGCATCCTGTCTGGGTAGTCGGTACAGCCGAAGAAGAAGGTCGATTTGGTGGTATGATGGGCTCGCAGGCAATAGCGGGCGTTATAAACCCGGACTGGTTAATGTCAGCGCACGATGCCGACAATGTGTACTTGAAAGATGCTATGGCTGCACACGGTATGAATGTGATGGATGTGCTTGATGCAGCCTGGCCACCGGAGCGACTTAAAGCGTTTTATGAGCTGCATATTGAGCAAGGGCCGGTGTTGTTCCAAAAGGAAATAACCATTGGTGCTGTGGAAGGTATTTCCGGTGTTTTCAAATGGATAGTGCACTTAAAAGGTAAAGCCGACCATGCCGGTACAGCACCGATGAATATGCGCAGCGATGCGTTTATGGGATTGGCCGACTTTGCCCATGAAATTGACCGAATTATTGCTGAAGATGGTACCGATAAAACCCGTATCACTGTGGGTAAAGTCGATTTGAAACCGGGCAGCCCACACACTGTGCCTGGTGAGGCTATTTTTACGATTGTTGGCCGCGATATGAGTAACGATGTGATGAAAGAGCTGGCTGACTCATGCAACAAAGCTTTGTCAGCCATTGCGCGTAAACATCGGCTGAAGTTTGAGTATGAGCAAGTCAGTTGGCTGAACCCTAAAGACTGTTCAACGGCACTGACTCAGAAAATTTTAGATAAGGCCAAAGCACGTAAGTATTCGTGTTTGAAAATGCCCAGTGGTGCTGGTCACGATACACAGTTTTTGGCGGAATTAACCGATGCCGGGCTTATTTTCATACCGTCTGTTAATGGTGTCAGCCATGCGCCCGACGAGTGGTCGCATTGGCATGATGTGGAAGCAGGTTGTAACATACTTTTTGATTGTATAATTGATTCAGCTCAGTGAGCTGCGCAGGGCAGTATGATCCGTTATACTAGGCGCACCTCGCTGTGACACTAAGTGGTATTGTTCATGGAACAAAAGCAAAAGATAACGGTTCAGTCTGCGGACAAAGTTAAAATCCAGCGCCCCGACGGACAAAAGCACAACAACAATTACTCTCCCCGCAGCCGCATTTATGTGCGTAGCGTAAAAGGTGCTCTAGAGTACTTCAGGCGCAGCTTTGGTTTTATTCTCCTGGGCGTATTTGCTTTGTTGCCCTGGCTCACTTATCAGGGTGAGCAGGCTATTTTGCTTGATATTATGGAGCAACGCTTCCGAATTTACGGACTGACCCTGTGGCCTCAGGACTTCACCGTAGTTGCCTGGTTTTCCATTGTCGCGGCGGTTGCTCTGTTCTTCGTAACGACTATTTTTGGCCGGGTTTGGTGCGGATTTATGTGCCCGCAAACCACCTGGACCTTTATTTTCATGTGGTTTGAAAAGAAGTTTGAAGGGCCGCGAAATAAGCGTATTAAGCTTGATGAACGAAAAATGGATTTCGACAAGCTGTGGCGCAAAACCGCTAAGCAGGTGAGTTGGGTCCTGGTCGCTTTGCTGACTTCTATGACCTTTGTTGGCTATTTTACCGATATTCGTGAACTCTTTATTAATTTCTTCACATTAGACGCCGGCTTTTGGGCTACGTTCAGCGTGCTCTTCTTTACCTTCTGTACCTACGGAAACGCCGGTTATATGCGCGAAATTATGTGTACGCACATGTGCCCGTACGCGCGCTTTCAGTCAGCCATGTTCGATAAAGACACTTACACAGTCTCTTACGATGCCGAACGCGGTGAACCGCGAGGTCCTCGCTCGCGAAAAGCGGACCCTGCCGAAAAAGGTTTGGGCCATTGTATTGACTGTTATATGTGTGTGCAGGTTTGCCCCACAGGTATCGATATCCGTAATGGGCTCCAGTACGAGTGTATAGATTGCGGGGCTTGTATCGATGCCTGTAATGACGTTATGGACAAAATGAATTACCCACGCGGCCTCATCCGTTTCACCACAGAACGTAACCTGGCGGCAAAAGAGAAAAAGCAGAAGACCAACCCGTGGCGCATGAAAAGTATTGGTTACTTTATTATGTTGCTGGCGGTAAGTGCTGTCTTGATATGGGATGTAGCGACGCGTATTCCATTGGAAGTCGATGTGCTTCGTGACCGTAATCAGTTGTATCGTGAGAACATTGAAGGTCAAATTGAAAACGCCTTCACCCTTAAATTAGTGAATAAATCGCAGCAAGACCAGACATACCGAATAGAAGTCAAAGGTTTTGAACAGTTCGAACTCATTGGAGAAACGACAAAAGATGTTTCTGCCGGTGAAGTGGGCACAATGCCGGTGACCTTAGCGGTACCCCCGACTTTATTAGATGGCCAGGTGACAGAGTTTTACTTTGTGGTGACAGCCGTTGATAATGCGGACATCACAACTGAGCACCAAAGCCGTTTCTTATATGAATAATTTACTGGATCATTCGTCAGGCTTTGCATTTCAGGGTCTGACGCCAGATATTGTTGT